>NZ_QPCG01000020.1 GCF_003351025.1 Mucilaginibacter endophyticus
AGTCCGGTTTTTAGGAGGGGTTACAGACTCATTTGAATAGGCGATTCCAAATCAAACTGATTTGGTAATGCTAGCGGCTGAGGTTCTACAAACAGCTGTTCGGCCAAATTGTAATTTCCATCAACCAAATTGTCTTTCAAAAATTTATCGCCTAAATCTCTGGCATCGACAGCCGTATATTTCTCGTACATAGACCAAAGCGATTCTCCATTGCAGTCACGCACATATGTTAGTTCGCGTTGTATTTCATTCAACCGTAATGGTTGCCTTTCTAGATTGATTACATGAATTTTCTGGATCTTCGGAAATGTATTTTTCATTTCAAATCCGAAGGCCTGGCATCTGTTCGAGGGCAAAAATCTTCGAGATCTAACAAATGTGCGAAAGAAATAATTTAATAAATTGGACAAAGGAGCCGGATGTTTCATTGATTTTTATTGGTATTTTCGGCTTGAATAGACTTGTCCATTAGAGTGTCTCCAATTCCTAGCGTCGTTTCGATAACTGAGGTTCCATTCGTTTTTAGCGGTATTCTCCCAATCATGAAATATGAACATTGTATCCTCAATGGTTTTGTCAGCGAGCATATTATCGAAAATTGTCTTGGTAAGATTCCCTGGCCCGGTGGTAGATTGAATTTCCGGTAATTCGTTGGCTGTATTATTTTCGAGAGCAAGAAGCGCCCTTTTTAAAGCACTCGCCACTATTATATTTCCTTTTTTGGCAATAAGCGGATTGTTATTAAAGTAAAAAATCCAATGATCATTGTTTGCACCCTGTTTTGTAAAAATGGATGGCGACACCATAGTGTTAGTCGCGATGTCGTAGCAGAGTGGCTGAATCTTTAAACGGCAATCGTCGAAGTACTTATTAATCGGTACTCCTGTATACTTGTCATCAACATCTATATAACATCCTCCATCAATGAAAATATAGCATAATCTGAAAAAATCAGATTGCATAGCCGGATGATAACATTTGTCAAAAGCCAATTTATGCCGGACGTCCAATTTCTTAAGAATATAGTCACCAGCTTTTTGTTTATCGAAGACTTGATGATTGAACCCCGATTCTCTAGTTGTCTTCCAAGTCTCTATACATGCTCCTACATCATCAGGTAGATTATCAAAATTATCCCAGAACTGAATAATCATTTTAGGGATTTCATTACTTGATGATGGCGGCTGATATGATTGTAGATTAGATCGCTGAATAAATTCGCGAATGAAATTGGATCTTGTCTTATAATCGTCCTTTTCGATTTTGGGCTTAGTCATGATAGATGCAAACTGTTTAGTTAACAGAAAATCAAATTTGTTGGTTATTCAGTCTAATTTTCTCTGTTATTCAATTATAGCCAGATTGATTCCCTTCAAACTTCTATAAAGATCAATTGCATATGAATCAGTCATTCTGGACACAAAGTCAGTAACTTGTAGTAGTTTTTCTGCACTGTCGGCGTGCCATTTACCCTCCGCTGTCAAAAATTGCTCCGGTATTAGGGCAAACAACTTTCTATTTTTAGTTTTTTCAAACTTATCAAAAGCCGCTCCGCAGAATTCTCGCAACAAGCCACCTAGAACTTCGAAGCCAGCTAGCTCAATTTTAAGGACCAACGGATGGTTAAAAGCTCTTTTAATAAGATTTTGCTTGATATTTTCTAATTCAGCATTACTTGGACATATGTCTAGCAATTCTTTATTGAATCTGCCATTCATAATCTCGTCATACTTTTCTTTCCAGACTTCAATTGCTTGATAAATTAGGGAAGAGATTGCCTTCGCTCTTAGATAAGCGAGATATTCTGTTTCATTAATTTTTTTCGCCATCTCGGGTTTAAAGCGATCCTCAACAATTGGCGTTAAACGACAAATAGCTTCTAGATGACTTACGGCGGTTTTGTAATCTAGCAATCGTAATTTGACTGAATCTTCAACATCGATAACTCTGTAACAGATAGTATCGGCAGCTTCCATCAAAAAGGATAATGGGTGCCTACACCAAACTCTATTTTCAGCGGTTCCTCTGTATTTAAGTCCTAACTTAGTCGCAACTGACTCAAAATTTTCTCGATCCGAATAGAAAAAACCATATTTATCTTCAATCACATATTCTTCATCAATCGAACTTGAACTCCAAGGATATTTAGTAAAAGCTCCTATTGAAGCGTAAGTAAGCTCTAAACCTGGGGTGCGCGTTAGAATTCGAAAACCGGCAGCATTTCCCTCGAAAGTTTTCAAATCTTTACCTTCTTCATCTATTAATGCGGTGGTGTATTCTTTTCCCTCGTTTTTGAAGAACGCACCGATTGCCTTTTCACCTGAATGCCCGAACGGGGGATTGCCTATGTCATGAGCAAGACAGGCAGCTGCAACAATATTGGCAAAATCATCAAGTACAAAGCCCTCCCTAGAACTTAACTCGGTGCGAACTAAAGCGGGCTCTTTAGTTTCTAAGACAAATTGCCCTGCTAATAAGCCCAACGAGCGGCCAACCGAAGACACTTCAATGCTATGAGTTAGCCTATTGTGGATGAAGTCACTTTTGGGGATTGGAAAAACCTGCGTTTTATCCTGCATTCTTCTGAATGGGGAGGAAAAGAGAATGCGGTCTATATCCCTTTGATAAGGGGATCTCGGATCATAACTTGGATCGATATAGGTTTTGTTAAATCTTTCTTTACACAGGAGGTCTTTCCAATTCATATATTAATTTTTTTATTCCACTCTTCCCATATCATCACCATGGCAAGAGTATCTAGTTCACAATATTTTAATAATGCGTTTCTTATAAATTCTCTTTCGGCGATCTGAATCTGGGTAAATTGCATCTGTGCATAAGCTACCATTGCCGCACCACCGTCTCTAATTTCTCCCTCTTCGGAGGTCAAATAGCTGTCCAACAATTCTGAATCGACTCCATCGAACACTGGATTTAAAAGATAATAAGGATTAATGATTGTTCCATCATCATTGAATTTAATCCATATGTGGTCGTTAAAATTTAGGCTTTTTACTTGCGTCCCGTAAATAGGCTGACTATATTTTTCCTTTAAGAAAGAACTACTATTTATTATTGCTGGTAACACTGTTTTTATAGAATTTGAGCCATTGGTTTCTGGAGCGTAGTAGTACTTTTTAACAAGTTCGCACAGATCGACCATGTTACGATCTCCAATCCAGGATTCGGCTGTGCTTTGTGATGATTTTGTAATTGTTTTTATCCAATCACATAATTCTTGTCGGTCAGGCTCTTGAGATTCACAAAGTTGACGAAATATGGCATTCAATATTGAATTTTCGTGAGCAGAATACCGAAAAATAGTACCATCGTCCTTATCTAGTTCATTTTTCAATTCACGAACAAATTGAAAATTTGGAAAACGACCCTGTTCAGCATCAATCCATTGCCCCTTATGCGCGATTGTCCCATCTTCGTAAATGATGTGATGAGAGAATTGAAAAGCAATCTGCTCATATGGGCGTCTTCCCATGTTGAATGGAATTGCCACCGCGGTGGTTTCAAAATCTATGAAGTGCAATGGATATTTGAACTTTCGAAAAATCTCGCTTAAGCCTTCAACGTCACAATAAATAGTATTGTCATCTTCTTTAGACTTTGTTATTTGCATAATCTGCCGATCCGTATTACTGAGGCCCGCCTCCCCGACTTTGGAACTTCTTGTCGTTTTTGGTTGAAGATCTTGTGGATGAATCTCTGCCTGAAATAAACGTCGTTCCTTTATAAAACTATCTTTGCCACGACAATTCCATATATCAAGTACTGAAGGCTTTTGAAAATCGTCAGGTGTGAGTCCATAAACTCTTGTCCAACATTCTTTGAAGCCGCTGAGAAATCCATAAGACTCATCTTCTGAAGATGCCCTGAATTCGCAATCTCTACAATACGCTTTTAAGTCTCCCTGGATAAGCTCATCTTTTTCGTATTTATCTGAAAAAAATGTTATGAGTCCTTCAAATGAAAGGTTTAGATAAGTATCGAATACTTCTTCGGCAAAAATTCGGTCTATAATATCGTCGACATGGATTGCGCAAAGAATCTTATGCCCCAAGGCTATAGGGCTTACGTCACCAATAACATTAATTTTTGCTCTACCTAATGGGTCCTGAGTTAACAAAAAACGTTGATTTAGTCCATCAACGGATGCTAACGAACTTTTATCAGCAACCATCAAAAATGCGGAAATGTTATGGCCGGGAAGTGAATTTTGTACGACATATCGCTGAAAGGCAATATCACATAAATAAGGTTTCCAGGTAGCATTCGGTAAACCTGCTTTCGTTGTTAATTGTTCATCTACAGAGTCAGCAGACTTCGCTTTTACCTCATAAATACTAATAGCGTTTCCTTTTTTGACAATGACATCTGCGCGTATGAACAGATTATCGTGCCGAAAGGCGGCCTCATAAATGATGACACTATCTTTTTTAAGAAGCTCGTTCGTCTTCGCCAAGGCAATTTCATAATCCAATTCATCAATGTTAACTCCTCCAGGAAAGTAACATTTTGCCAGCTCTCCAACCTGAAAACCGCCCTTGGCTAAAGCCGCTAAGAAATCGTTATCGAGTTTTTTGTCTACGTATTGTTCTTTTTTAGTGTAGTAAAGCTTTGTCGGGCATTCTAAACCAAGTTTGAAACGCGACTTAGTCAGGTATCTTGGAGGTGTCATAGATCTGATAAGGTTTATCCAAATCTAATTGATTTTAAAACACTTCCAAATTTATTTTGAGGTTTGCAAATACAAAGCTAAATTTTTAATCCCTGCAATGTCTTTTTTTTACTTTAAATTAACGTCTAATTAATTTTTGCTAACCAGTTGGTTCGAAAATAATCCCTTAAGGTTCACATTTATAGCGATCCATGTGAGATTTAAATTTTAAAATACGGTCTAAATGGCGAATGTTTTTAAAACCATAGATTGTTAGGTTGGTTTCGTAATAAAACCTATCCTATGGCAACCCAAAGCAAATACTTTAAATTCCGTGGACGTTTCGATTTCTCACCACACCGTTTCGAAATCGGCAATCCTGTTAGGCAAAACAGAGCTTTAGCAGATAACTTTTTTCTAAAGAAGCTTTACCAACTGAACAAAAAAGAATTTGCCCCTTACTATAACTTTCACCTCGTTTTTTTTTCAGAAGACTACCCTGATCAAGAAGAAGAGTTCTTTAAACATGTCACCGATATTGTAATTAACCGCATAGCCTTTTATAAGAAGAAAGATCCGTTTTCTTCGAACTACCCAAGCCACATGGCAAGTGCGAGGCAACTAGAAGTATTTCTTGATTTTCTTAAAACGGTAGACCGATGGCACAAACTCGAATCTATCGAATCTGTTGTCGCAGAGAAAGAGCGGATGATCGATCTGCTAAATGCTAAGATAGCTTATCTGGAAGGACAATTAAAAGAAGCTACAAAATACGATGCCGGTGAAAAGATCGTAATTGACAAAGGCAGTATGTCTACTTTCATGAACCTTGTACACCAGATACAAGACTTGAAACTACCTAATGATAATCGGCTCGTCCGTTCGCAGGCGCAAAGCCCTTGGTATAAAATGATTGCCAAGTACTTTAAACATGGCGATAAAGACATCTCAATTGATACAGCACATAATTACTTTCCGGCGAATAAAGACGATAAGCCATCGAAGTATATCAATATCGCGGAGGAGGATGCGCTTTTCAAGATCGTTCCCAAAGAAAAGAAATAATTTACCGCTCCAAATCTGACCAAACGCGTCCATTGGTCATTCATTTTGCCATATCTCTCTTGACATTTGAACCATAACATTCACAGGCAATTATTATACATCGCCTTGAACCAGTTTATTATTTACCCAAACAACAGGAGGATCAGTGATGAATTTGGAGATTATCACCAAAGAAGATTTAAAGGAGTTTAAAAGCGAACTGCTGACCGAGATTAAAAAGCTCGTTCAGTTGGATGGACAAGCTACGTCCAAAAAATGGCTCAAAAGTAACGAAGTAAGAAAGCTGTTGAAAATATCGCCAGGCACCTTACAGAACCTGCGCATCAACGGTACATTGAGTTATACCCGTATCGGCAGCATCATGTATTACAAACTCGAAGACATTAACAAGCTACTGGAAGGGGGTATGCAATGAGTATCCATAAAATTGCGGTGAGTGAACTTGCCGGTTACAGTAAGCTGCTCAAACGCATGAGCATGGACGTGAGGCTGAATACTACACACATCAGCTTGTTCAGTGCATTATTCGTCCAATGGCAACGCGGTGGTTTCAAAAGCCCGTTTTCTGTTACCAGAAAAACGCTGATGGCTTTCAGCCGTATAGCATCTATTGCAACATATCACAAGTGTATCAAAGAACTCGATGAATATGGTTACATCCGTTATCAGCCGNCGATGAATATGGTTACATCCGTTATCAGCCGTCGTACCATCCCAAATTCGGCAGCCAGGTTTACTGGCCTACCGGTTGGGAAATGTAGCCCGGTATTTTATATCGGCATAGCTGTATATCGGGCTATACTGATAACCACATATCGGAATAACTGGTTATTCCGATATAGGTATATCCAGCTATATAAATCCGGTGCAGCCAAAGGTTGCACCGGTAATGATTTGCTTCGCAAATCAGGAAGAAAAGCGGCGGTCGCTTCGCGAAAGCGGAGTTGTCTTGTCCTGAAATAGGTTTACACCTAACCAGGACAAAACATGGAAAAGAAAAGATTTAAATCGAAACAGCGACCAAGTAAGTTTTTCAGTGTAAAACAGAAGCATGAGATCATCAAAGC
>NZ_QPCG01000021.1 GCF_003351025.1 Mucilaginibacter endophyticus
AATGGTGTTATATCCCCAGTAATTACTTAATCCATTCTCTTTCAGATGCCGATCGGAAATGAACTGGTGTACAGGCATCAGTTCGATTGCCGTAATTCCCAGATCTTTTAAATATTTGATACTCGCAGGGTGGGCGATTCCGGCATAGGTCCCACGTAAGTTTTCAGGTATTTCTGGATTAAGCTGCGTAAATCCTTTGACGTGTGCTTCATAAATGACTGTATTATAATATTGGTAACTTGGAGAAGCGTCGCCCTCCCAGTCGAATTGCTGATCGACGACAACAGATTTTGGAATAAAAGGCGCGCTGTCGCTATCGCTAAAACTCAGGTCTTCCGAATCATCTCCGATTTTGTAGCTGTATAAGGCATCATTCCATTTGATATTACCTGAAATTGCTTTAGCGTAGGGATCAATCAGCAGTTTATTTGGGTTGAAACGATGGCCGTTGCCAGGTTCATACGGCCCATGCACGCGAAAACCGTATAGCTGGCCGGGGGCAATTCCTTCAATATAGATGTGCCAGATGAAATTTGTTTTTTNGGCAATTCCTTCAATATAGATGTGCCAGATGAAATTTGTTTTTTCTGTTATTGAAATTTTGGCTGTCTCGTGCTGATCATTCTCCGAATCAAACAGGCATAGTTCTACAGCAGTTGCGTTTTCTGAGTATAGGGTAAAGTTAACTCCGTTGCCGTCCCAGGTGGGACCAAGCGGGAAAGGTTTTCCAGGTCGTATATTATATTCCATTGATTATTATTCAAATTGTTGAATACTAAATTAATTGGAGGGAAAAAAGTTTTTATTCGAAGAAAAATTTCTTACAAAACTTATGGACGGCGAGCTATGACATCCCTGTAGATAAGATTAGCCTGTATTTGGTAGAAAGGCTATTGATGCCGCAGGTGTAGCATCACAGGCCCATTCATTAATGGTTCAACAGGCTTATTAAAAATTTATTTTCCATAAATATTCTGAAATCGCGTTATTAAACAGGCATTTTGATCGAAAAAGAAATATTGAATCACAAACCAGAAGCTTATGATCGGTATACAGTCTTGCAGCGAAAAGAACTGGATCACGCCTATTGTCTCAAGCTAAAAAATGCGGATTAATAACACAATTCAAACTCAAAACCAGCTGTTTAGTCACTCATAATAAAGAACTATGAGCTTTTTCAGGCAGCATTAACATATTGAGAGACCTTCTTTAACAGCGCACCTAAATCGAAAGGCTTGACGACAAAATCATTGGCATCCGCGTCCATCGTTGCAGTAGCCGGGTTTTTCCTTATGTTTCGAAGTAACTGAACTCCTAACAGAAATAATTCAGGTTATTGTTCTTTTAAAATATTTGCCACATGTAAACTGTTGCTTTCGGGAATAACGTCAAATCCCACTTCACTCAAAATAAGTTCCAGGATATCAAGTATTCCGGGATCATCATCGCAAATCAAAATCCTATTTATTTAATCCCTTCCCTTTACTGCGATCCAATGGTAATGTAAAACTAAACAAGGAACCTTTTCCCGGTTTAGTCTCTACCCATAACGTTCCATCATGGTTTTTAATAATCTCAGAAGAAATATATAAGCCAGTGCCCATTCCCCGAAATTGCCTTTGGACATCACCGACCCGGTAAAAGCGCTCGAATATTTTTTGTTGTTCGGCCTGGGCACGCCGACCCCGTGATGTGCTGTTGAAAATTTGAATAGTCGCCGACCTGAGAAAGGTAGACTTCTACTTGATTATGATCAGGTGAATATTTGATTGCGTTACTTAAAAGATTAGTTAAGACTTGCGTAATATCGATTCGTCTCTCTTGCATTTGCGTGTTGAACCTTTCAAAATATTCCTGGGAGAATGCTGAGCCCGATCCATGTTGTCTATCGTTTCAATTATCATCTGATCAAATCAAACGGTTCTCTGTGCAATTCTATTTTATGTTTTGCTTACAAAGCATCAATGTCCTGAACTCAGCCATCTCCTGTTTTGAATTATGTAATTGATTGTTTTCCATAGTAATTATTAATATTAAAACATTTCTTAGGTTTTTAATATTTTAATTAAAGGTTATTTAATGGAAGGTGAAGACCTGAATGCAACAGACAAAAGCGTTGTGAATCAGGTGCACTTTATTTAAAACGACCGGAGTCAAACAAAAATCGATCTTTATTAACGCTAATTATCAAGATTATGGAACTTAAACAAAAAATCCCTGCAGTGGATCAGGCAAGCGACCAACAGAACGGAGGTCAGCCTAAAGGCTACAAGATCAATGCTGAAGGCAATGAAGAAGAAAAAGATTTGAAAAGAACTTCTCTTTTCGGAAGTTCATCTATGAAAAGCCCAGATGACGAAGGTATGGAAGGCAAGGGTATGGGTGGCCATAATTTCGGGCGCAATAATATAACCCAGGCGGGCAATGATCAAGCAAATCCCTCACAAATGGCGGGAAATAACAATGCCTATTTCAATCGTACCCAACCAGCTGAAGAGCACCCTGAAAATAACAATTTCAAAGCGCCTGCCCAAGAAGGAGAAGCTGACTATGATAAAGCGATGCACGGTGGAGGAGAAGAAAACCCGGGCGAAAGTGATGCGGTTGGCAAAACAGAAGACGGAAATTATAATCCTGACAGTCCGTACCAGGAAGGTACTGCCGATGAAGACGGTGATAACAGCAAAAAGCAACAGGTAAACATTCCCGGCCCTAATGAAGCACCTGATCAACAAAAAGTAGCTGAATAGGAATGCTGAGGCTTTAAAAGCCCCAATAGCAGGCGGGTTATTATGTAACCCCTCCTAAAAACCGGACTG
>NZ_QPCG01000022.1 GCF_003351025.1 Mucilaginibacter endophyticus
TTCGTTTAATTCGAGTTCAGACAAAAAGAAGTGCGCTGTCCACCATATGTCCAAAGATGTAGTGACACAGGTATACGGACGGACGACAGTACCATCATTTACCTCGCAATGACGTGGTGGTTGGTGAATACATATAAACAAAAAGGACCGGAAAATATTCCAGTCCTTTTGTTTGTATGTAAACTGTAAACTGCTCTTACCAACGCGGAATTGTATTGGCTTGCGTCAATTTATATAAACCCTAATTTTTATTGATTATTGCCATGGCTTCAATTTCTAACAACAAATCTTCTCTAATAAAACTGCTTACTTCAACCGTCGTAGAAGCTGGAGGATGCGAAGTATTCACATACTTATCTCTCACTTTTTTGAATAAAGGCAGATTAGAGATATCAATTAAATAGTTATTCAATTTGATAATATTGTCGATACTTCCACCAGCCTTTTCCACTATTTTTTTGATAGAAGAGAAAATAAATTCGGCTTGTTGCTCAAAATCATCTTTGCCAATAATATTCCCTTCGGTATCAATTGCCACCTGGCCTGACATGACAATCATTCTGGCATTCCCCAAGTCAATTTCAACATATTGAGCGTACCCAACAGGCGTAACGTCATTGAAACTTATCATGATTATTTAATTTAAATGCATTGGATAATCGTTAAACTTTCACTACTATTTTGCCCCGGCTATTTCCAGCTTCCTGATGCTGATGTGCTTTAGGTAATTCTTCAAAGGCGTAGCTTGCACTTATATGAGACGTTATTATTCCTCGCTCTAATAACGCTGCTATCTCCTTCATGTCATTTCCGTTAGAAGCTACGGCCATATGATAGCCATGAACTTCCTTCACTTTGGCTGCTTCAGCAATATCCCCTTCAAAATCAGTTAAGAGGCTTATTATCCTTCCTCCTCTTTTCACAGCCTTGATAGAGCGCAACAGATGGTCGCCATACATCGGATCAAGTACAACATCAGCATCAGTTACAATATCCTCAACTTTTTGGTTCTGATAATCAATAAATTCATCTGCACCAAGCGATAGCACAAATTCTTTGTTGTCTGCCGAGGCTGTGCCCACTACATATGCACCCAGTTGTTTAGCTATTGGTATCGCGTAGTGCCCTACGCCGCCGGCAGCTGCATGGATTAGTATTTTTTCACCGGATTGTAGGTTAGCGTGTACCACCAAAGCTTGCCAGGCAGTAAGGGCGGCAAGGCAGGCGGCGGCGGCTTGCTCAAAGGAGATATTATTGGGTTTAAGTGCCAATTGGCACTCAGGCGCAGCAACGTATTCGGCGTAGGCATTTCCTGCTCCCCGAAAGTTAACTAAGCCAAATACGGCATCCCCTATTTTAAAACCCTTTACATCCGCCCCAACCTCTTCTATTATACCGGCTATATCCCATCCCAGGATGAATTTATCCTGGCCAGGTTTGGGCAGGATGAAGGTTTTAAGCGCGGTGCTGTTCTTCCTCACATATATGTCAACCGGGTTAATGCTGATAGCGTGTGTTTTTACCAACACCTCATTGGCTTGTAAGATGGGCCTGGATATTTCTTCCAGGTGTAATTGTTCAATGCCCCCGGTCTGTCTCAATAAAAATGCTTTCATGACTGTTTCCTGTTTATTATTAAATGGCTGCTTATTATTTTTATGCCACAAAACTATCCGGCTTCGGGTATATAGTCCAAGTCGGCAACGGATTGTAAGGAGCTTACAAAATTGTAATCATGAAAAAGATAAAGTTGAGTTCAACAAATCAGATCAATAAAAACTATTTGGAGGATATTTGTATGGGAGCTTATGCGCTTGGTATTATTGGAAGTCGCTGGAAGCTTTCTATTTTCTTTTATCTTAAGGACAGGCCGATGCGTTTCTCAGAGCTCAAACAATCGCTCGGTAGTATTACCGAACGCATGTTGGCCCTTAATCTTGCTGAAATGGAAAGAGACAAGCTCCTGACCCGGATAGTATTTGCGGAGGTGCCAGCAAGGGTAATTTATGAATTAACACCAATTGGAAAGGCATTGACATCAGTATGGGATCAATTAGGTAGCTGGGGCAGGCAACATAAAGATTTCTTACTAACCAATGTTTCGGACGGGTAGCCTCTTGTATAATTTACGCGAAACTCACAGTCGGCACGTTTGCGATAACATGGTGGTGTCTACCGAATATCCGAAGATATCGTGACAGAGGTGAGATGAACCTTGTTTAGCTTTTGAGAGAAACAAGAAGTAGGAAGATTCAGGAAATCAAGAATCAAGAG
>NZ_QPCG01000023.1 GCF_003351025.1 Mucilaginibacter endophyticus
AACTTATGCAAAGGATGACCTGTGGGAAGGGCTTTTTGATGCCGGAGACGTTCGGTTAACAGACCTGTTGAAAAGCACCGGCGCAGCCGCCCAAATAGGTCAGGCCTTACGCATACAAGGCGATGTTCCTGACCAGGATACGTTGGAAAATTTGTTCCTGTGGCTGCAAAATAAACAGGATGGCAAGGTGTTCAGTACCGATAGCCTGCCCGAAGTTTTCGATGAAGCCATACCGCATGCTAAAATCGCGAGCGGTATACTTTCGATTCCTGTCAACCCGGAACGTGGCGAGTTCATCGTAGTTTTCCGCCCCGAAGCCGTACGCACTATTAACTGGGGCGGAGATCCTTCAAAAACGATCAATTTCGACCCTGATGGCAAGAAATACCACCCGCGGGCTTCGTTTAAATTATGGCAGGAAACTGTACGCAATACCGCGGCCGCTTGGACATCACAGGAAATCGCCGCTGCCGAAAACCTGCGGGCCTTTATTTTCGAATTCAATACTAAAAAATCAAGACCATAAACGTGGCTGCTCCAAAACATATCACTTTTCCGGAAGCAACTTCGCTGGACCGATATATTGTTGCTATTGGCGCATCGGCCGGTGGGCTGGAAGCTATTCACGAGTTTTTTGATCATATGCCCCAGGATTCGGGGCTAACCTTTATCGTCATACAGCATTTATCGCCTGACTATAAAAGCCTGCTGGTTGAACTGGTTGCCAAGCACACCCAGATGAAAGTAGCTGAAGCAGCCAATGATATGACTTTGCAGCGTAACTGCGTCTATATCATTCCCAATAAAAAGCTGATGACCATTAAAGGCCACAAGCTGAAGCTGGCGGATAAGGTCAAAGATAAATCACCCAATACCGCGATCGACACCTTTTTCTTCAGCCTGGCCAGCGATAAAAAAGACAAGGCTATAGCAATTATCTTATCCGGCACAGGAACCGATGGTACCAAAGGTATCGAGGCGATCAAAGATGCAGGCGGCATGGTCATCGTACAGGAACCTTCAACGGCGAAATTTGATGGAATGCCCAACAGTGCTATTACCTCGGGCAATGCCGATTTTATTCTACCGCCCGCGAAGATGAACGAGGAACTGCGCAATTTTATCAGCCAGCAAATCAGTCCCGACCTGCCAGGAAAACAAAATATTGATGATAAGCTGCTTGATGATTTATTTCAACTGGTGAGCACCAGTAGCGGGCAGGATTTTAATCTTTATAAAACACCAACCATATTACGCCGGATAGCCCGCCGGATGCTGGCGGTGGATATTCCAGATGTAAAAGACTATGTGGCATATCTGCATAGCCATGAACAAGAGGTTAAACTTTTGGCTAAGGACTTTTTGATCGGGGTTACAAAATTCTTCCGGGATAAGGCCGCATTTGAAGTGCTCGCTAAAGATATAATCCCGGAAATTATTGCTCAAAAGCAGGATGGCGAACTACTGAAAGTGTGGGTTTGTGCGTGCAGTACCGGAGAGGAGGCCTATTCCATCGCCGTTCTGATCAACGATTGCGTCAAGAAATCCGGCAAGCAACTGGATATTAAAATATTTGCTACCGATGTGGACGAGACCAGCATTGAGATAGCCGGAAAGAACAGTTACCCCCTGAGCGTAGCTAAAGAGATTCCTGCAGATCTGCTGAAAAAATATTTTGTTAAGGATCGGGAAGCATATTCTGTCATTCCATCTATCCGTAAACAGATCGTATTCGCCAGGCACAACGTCATCAAGTCCCCGCCGTTTATCAAGAACGACCTCGTAACTTGCCGGAACATGCTGATCTAC
>NZ_QPCG01000024.1 GCF_003351025.1 Mucilaginibacter endophyticus
AACTTATGCAAAGGATGACCTGTGGGATGGACTTTTTGATGCCGGAGACGTTCGGTTATCAGACCTGTTGAAAAGCAGCGGCGCAGCCGCCCAAATAGGTCAGGCCTTACGCATACAAGGCGATGTTCCTGACGAGGATACGTTGGAAAATTTGTTCCTTTGGCTGCAAAATAAACAGGATGGCAAGGTTTTCAGCACCGATAGCCTGCCCGAAGTTTTCGATGAAGCCATCCCCTACGCAAAAATTGCAAGTGGTTTACTTTCAATTCCCGTTAATCCGCAAAGCGGCGAGTTCATCATAGTTTTCCGTCCTGAAGCTGTACGCACCATTAACTGGGGCGGTGATCCCTCCAAAACGATCAATTTCGAGCCTGACGGCAAGAAATACCACCCGCGGGCTTCGTTTAAATTATGGCAGGAAACTGTACGCAATACCGCGGCCGCGTGGACACCACAGGAAATCGCCGCTGCCGAAAACCTGAGGGCCTTTATTTTCGAATTCAATACTAAAAAATCAAGACCATAAACGTGGCTGCTCCAAAACATATCACTTTTCCGGAAGCAACTTCGCTGGACCGATATATTGTTGCTATTGGCGCATCGGCCGGTGGGCTGGAAGCTATTCACGAGTTTTTTGATCATATGCCCCAGGATTCGGGGCTAACCTTTATCGTAATACAGCATTTATCGCCGGACTATAAAAGCCTGTTGGTTGAACTGGTTGCCAAGCATACTCAAATGAAAGTTGCCGAAGCAGCCAATGATATGACCTTACAGCGCAACTGCGTCTATATCATTCCCAATAAAAAGCTGATGACCATTAAAGGCCATAAGCTGAAGCTCGCTGACAAGGTTAAAGACAAATCGCCGAATACAGCGATCGACACTTTTTTCTTCAGCCTGGCCAGCGATAAAAAGGATAAAGCTATAGCGGTCATCTTATCCGGAACCGGAACTGACGGCACCAAAGGTATCGAGGCCATCAAAGATGCGGGGGGCATGGTTATCGTCCAGGAACCTGCTACCGCAAAATTCGACGGCATGCCCAACAGTGCCATCACCTCGGGCAATGCTGATTTTATCCTGCCACCCGCGAAGATGAACGAGGAACTGCGCAATTTTATCAGCCAGCAGATCAGTCCTGACCTGCCGGGCAAACATATCGATGATAAGCTACTCGACGAGTTGTTCCAGCTGGTCAGTACCAGCAGCGGACAGGATTTTAACCTTTATAAGACACCGACAATTCTGCGCCGGATCGCCCGTCGTATGCTGGCTGTCGATATTGCCAACGTAAAAGATTATGTAGCCTACCTGCATAATCATGAACAGGAGGTCAAACTGCTGGCCAAGGATTTTTTGATCGGGGTCACGAAGTTCTTCCGGGACAAGGCCGCCTTCGAAGTGCTGGCCAAAGATATTATTCCTGAAATTATAGCTCATAAACAGGACGGTGAATTGCTCAAGGTGTGGGTTTGTGCGTGCAGTACCGGTGAGGAGGCGTATTCCATCGCCGTGCTGATCAATGATTGCGTTAAGAAATCCGGCAAGCAACTGGATATTAAAATATTTGCCACCGATGTAGACGAAACCAGCATTGAGATCGCGGGGAAGAACAGCTATCCATTAAGTGTAGCTAAAGAGATTCCTGCCGAACTGCTGAAGAAATATTTTGTTAAAGACCGTGAAGCTTATTCTGTCATTCCGTCTATCCGTAAACAGATCGTATTCGCCAGGCACAACGTCATCAAGTCGCCGCCGTTTATCAAGAACGACCTGGTAACTTGCCGGAACATGCTGATCTAC
>NZ_QPCG01000025.1 GCF_003351025.1 Mucilaginibacter endophyticus
ACTGGTATTTTATAGACTAATTTAATTCAAAAATATAATTATTGTTGTTTGAACTGTGGGGATGTTGGAAACTCGCCAGAGTTTCTGGTATCTCCACAGTTTAGCCGCTTATACAGGTCTGGCGTTATACCTCCCAATGCTTCATGCGGCCTACTGTAATTGTAATCTTCCATCCATTCATCAGCTAGTACCTGCACCTGGTTGATGTCTTCAAATAAGTAAGCATCCAGTATGTTTTCCCGGAACGTTCTATTGAACCGTTCGATATAGCCGTTTTGCATGGGCTTTCCCGGTTGCGTGAATTGCACAGTTATACCTCTGCTTTCACACCAATCCTTAAATTCCTTGCTGTTAAACTCCGGCCCGTTATCCACTCTGATACAGTTTGGTTTACCTTGCTCATGAATGGTTCGCTCCAGAATCTGAGTTACCCGCACGGCTGGTATAGTATAGGCAGCTTCTACGGCAATAGCTTCCCGGTTATAGTCATCGATAATGTTCAGCGTTCGGAACCTTCTCTTGTTCACCAGCACATCGCACATAAAATCCATCGACCAGGTATCTCCAGCCTGCTCAGGCACGACTAACGGCACTTTAACACGTACAGGCACACGTCTGCGAACCTTTCGGCGACGGTTCATGCCCAGCAGCAGGTAAACCCGCCTTACACGTTTGTAATTCCACTGCAGACCTTGCTGGCGGATGCGGCTGTAATACAGATCTTGACCCTCGGTGGGATGCTTTTCGGACAGTTCCAGCAACTTATCAATAGTTGCTGAGTCATCCCTGATGTTCTTGTAGTAATACATGGATTTGGGCAGCTTTACTACCCGGCAAGCCCTGCTAATACTTACCTGACGGAATTCCATTAAGTAAGCGACCATGTCCTTGCGCTGGCAGGGCTTCAGAACTTTTTTGAGAGTACGTCTTTTAGTAAACTATGATCTAAAGCCAACTCTGCATACATGTGCTTCAGTTTACGGTTCTCTTCCTCCAGCTCTTTCAGCCGCTTTAATTCCTGGCTGTCCATACCGGCATACTTTTTACGCCAGTTGTAAAATGTGGATTTGTGTACGCCTAATTCGCGGCATACGTCGTTTAGCTCACGGCCACCTTCATACTCTTTGATGGCCTTGACAATCTGTGCTTCGGTAATGATCGAGTTCTTCATCGTTTGACTGTTTAAAGTTAAGACTTTTCGTCCTTTAAGCAGTCCGGTTTTTAGGAGGGGTTACA
>NZ_QPCG01000026.1 GCF_003351025.1 Mucilaginibacter endophyticus
TGTCATATACGTGAACAATACTATTTGACAATGATAGAGATAGCAGAGAATGAACTTAAAATCAGTATCAGAAAAAAGTCATGTACCAAGTAATCTATAAAATGAAAGAAAGCAACAGGGATGTAAGCCTGGCAAGGATCTGCCGGTTGCTTGGTATCACCAGGCAGGCCTATTACCAGCACTGGCAGCACAACGAAATAGTGAACATCGAGCAGGAACTGGTGATCAAACAGGTCTTACAACTCAGGAAAGATCACCGTCATATGGGCACCAGGAAGCTTTATGAGCTGCTTCAGCCCTTTCTGCTGGAGCATCAGATCAAAATAGGGAGGGATGCTTTATTTGATCTTTTAGCCTCCCATAAGTTACTGGTGAAAAGATATAAACGGCGAGTATCGACCACCGACTCTTTTCATATGTACCGGAAGTTTCCAAACCGGATAAAAGGTTTTGTGCCGCGCAGGCCTAACCAGCTTTGGGTAAGTGATATCACGTATTGGAGGATCCAGGGCGGCGGCTTCCTTTACATCAGTTTTATTACAGATGCTTATTCAAGGAAGATCGTAGGCTACAACCTGGCAGAAAACTTATTATCTGTACAAACGGTCAATGCGCTCAAAATGGCACTGACAACAACAGATGATACATCTTTTTTAACGCACCATTCTGACAGGGGCCTGCAATATTGCTGTAATGAATACCTGCAAATCCTTGAAGAAAACAATATCAGCATAAGTATGACTGAAAGCAGCGACCCAAGGGATAATGCTATTGCCGAACGGGTTAACGGCATTATCAAGAATGAATACCTCAGCAGCTATAGTGTACACGACATCGAAGAAGGAAAGCAGGTACTGGATTTCGTGATCCACCTTTATAATGAAGAGCGGCCGCATATGAGCCTGGGTAACCTAACGCCAAATTCTATTCACGAGGAAAAAGCGCAACCCGAACAATTATGGAAAAATTACTATCAGCGCAGCCCGGTCCCGGCAGGGGACTTATCAACATGAAATGGAGGTTTTATAAAAAGAAAAAAAGAAGCAAAAAAAGA
>NZ_QPCG01000027.1 GCF_003351025.1 Mucilaginibacter endophyticus
CCGGAGCCGGAAAAATCACCGGAACAGGAATTTATTGACTTATTGGCGGAAGAATCGGGGCCTGTAGCTGTATTCATTGACAAACATTTTACAGTCAAAGAAACAGTCGGTAACTATCGCCGCTATCTGCACCTGCCTGAGAAAAAGATCGACCTTAACATCCTGAACCTTGTTAATAAAGAAATAGCCATTGTACTGAACACAGCAATCCGCAGGGCCTGGAAGGAACATAAAAAAACATATCTCAACAGGGTTCGATTGAAGCGTAAAGAAGAAGAAGCCTTCCTTCAGATCGTGATCAAACCGCCCGGCTCATCTTCACAACGTGGATTAACCCTGATCATGTTCACTGAGATCAAAGGGGAACTAAGTGATAAAGACGGGATCGATCTGAGCTTCGCTGGTACAGACCAACATCAGGAGCACTTGCTTGAGGTGGAAGCCGAACTAAATGAAACCCGCGCCAACCTGCAAATGGCAGTGGAGGAAATGGAGACCACCAACGAAGAGTTGCAGTCGAGTAACGAAGAACTCTTATCTGCCAATGAAGAACTTCAATCGGGCAATGAAGAATTGCAGTCCTTGAATGAAGAGCTTCATACGCTGAATACGGAACACCAGGCTAAGATTCGTGAACTGATCGAACTAAACGACGACCTTGA
>NZ_QPCG01000028.1 GCF_003351025.1 Mucilaginibacter endophyticus
CGGTTTGAAATGACCGAAGAAAGCATTTCACAGACAGCGCCTGTCTCGAAGCTCAGGTAATGTGGGCGGACATGATGGCATGCGATCAAGCCCCAGAGTTTGCCATTGTCGATCACTCGAATAGACATCGATGCTTGCACATTCATGTTTTTAAGGTACTCCAGATGTACTGCCGCCACGCCACGGAGGTTACAATCGGATAGGTCGATGAAAGTGTTCGTTACTGGGTTCATCACCGGATAAAGCCTTACTGGAGTGAAATCACGATCAGGTATTAGACGGTAAGAGTTTTTTAAATAAAGGTCACGCGCTTGCCTGGGTACATCGGAGCCTGGGAAAGTATGCCCGAGGTAATGTTCAAGTTCCGGCGCATCTTTCTCCTCTGCTATAACGGTGCCGTTCCAATCTTCGTCAAAACGGTACATCATGATTCCGTCAAAGCCGGTGATCCGGCGCAGTTCATGTACAGCGGCCTGGCTTGC
>NZ_QPCG01000029.1 GCF_003351025.1 Mucilaginibacter endophyticus
CCGTCAAAGATCACCGGTGATTTCAGTTTTTCTTTCATGAAGTCAAAATCCGGGGTACGGAATACCGGCCACTCGGTCACGATCAGCAGCGCGTCGGCTTCTTCAAGCGCGTTATAACGGTTGGTAGCATAACCTATTTTATCGCCAAGCAGTTTCTTTACGTTTGGCATACCTTCAGGGTCATAAGCGGTTACTGTAGCTCCTGCTGCTAAAAGGTCCTCAATGATATACAATGCCGGTGCTTCGCGGATATCGTCGGTTTCCGGTTTGAAAGCCAGGCCCCACAGCGCGAAGTGTTTGCCTTTCAGGCCACCTTCGCCATAATATTCACGCATTTTTACCACCAGGCGTTTCTTCTGCGTTTCGTTCACTTCCATCACCGAATTCAGGATCTTGAA
>NZ_QPCG01000003.1 GCF_003351025.1 Mucilaginibacter endophyticus
TACCAATGTATTGCTTATAACAATACAGCATTGGCATTAGTTGGAAAAACAGTCGATGACCTTTCAACAAAGCCTTCATTACATTCTTTCGAGGATTTGGAGTCTATTAGTTTCGAGGAATTAGCTAAAGTGATCGAAACCGGAAAGGCGCTGCAATCTGAATTGAAGGCCCATAACGATAAATGGTACCAGGTGGTAACTGCCAAAATGAACGACGGTTTTGTGGTGAGCCTGAATGACGTGACCGATCGGAAAATCGCAGAACAAAAACTTCGTAAAAATTACCAGGAATTAATCACAGCACGCGAAGGGCTCAAGACGCTTAACCTGGAGTTAGAAGACCGGGTGACGGAACGCACGCAGAAACTCTCTGAAAGTGAGGAACGTTTTAATCTTGTTGCGAAAGCTACCAATGATACTATTTGGGACTGGGACCTAGTTAGCAACACGATTTGGCGGAGCGAGAATTTCACGACCATGTTCGGTTATCCCCGTGATGAAGAAACCAACCGGATCAGTTTCTGGTTTGACAAAGTTCACCCGGAAGACCTCGACCGCATACAAGATGGTGTTTACGAGGCGATCAATGACCATGCGAAGAACTGGTCAGCAGAATACCGCTTTTTAAAATCAGATGGTGATTATGCCTACATCCTTGACCGGGGCAGTATCCTGGAAGATGAATTCAGGACGCCTTACCGCCTGGTTGGATCGATCATTGATATCACCAGTCAAAAAGCTATTGAGATTGAACTGATCAAGGCCCAGACCGCGACCGAAGAACTCATGCGTAAAAAGGATGAGTTTATGAGCATAGCCAGCCATGAACTAAAAACCCCGGTAACCAGTTTGAAAGGTTCTCTTCAGATCCTGCAGCGGATAGCTCAAAAATTGGATCCTGAAGACCAAATGGTAACCTTTATTGATAAGGCGGAAAAGCAAACCCAAAAGATGACCATCCTCCTTAATGATCTGCTGGACGTGACCAAGATACAGGAAGGCAAATTACAGCTTAATTACAGCAAGTTTGACGCCTTCCAAATGATGAAAGAGAGTGTCGATGAAGTCGGGTTACAGAATAACACCCACCGTTTGATCTTTGAAGGCGAATGTGTGCTGGAGATCACTGCTGACCGTACCCGTTTAGAACAGGTTGTAAATAATTTCCTGACAAATGCCATAAAATATTCTCCTGAAGCGAAAGAGATACTGATCACCTGTCGCATCGAAAAGGGACAATTCGTAGCAGAGGTCAAAGACTACGGGATTGGTATTCCGCAAAACAAAAAAGAATTCCTTTTTGACCGTTTCTACCGCGTTCAGGAATCATCGTCCCATTTTTCAGGTCTTGGTCTCGGCCTTTATATCTCCGCAGAAATTGTTCGTCGGCATGATGGCAGTATTGGTGTAAACGACAACGATGGCCCGGGTTCAACTTTCTGGTTTAAGGTGCCGGTAAAACCTAAAACCCGATGAACTTTTCTATAAGGTTTTTATTGGGTTTCCCCTTATGGCGGAATTCGAACCATGTAATTGACAAAATATGCGTTTATCGGGAACAGAAAACTTTTAACGCCCTCCTGACTTTGTAGTTTTCCAACAATACAATTTACGGTTCGAGTCGTGCGCCGGCTACTCGAGATAAATTTTTTTTGAATCAGAAGAAAGGGCTCTTATATTTAGGCGTTAATCGAAAGATCTATTTTCCGGCTAATAAAGTACTTTTTAGCTCTGAATCCTATTGCTTTTTAAGAACATTTATCGCAACGGCAACAGTATTTTAACCGTCTTGCAGTAGCAGAAGCAAAACGACAGGGGGACCAGCAGCAATATACTATGGACATGGCCGACGATAACCGTGTCGGTGTTGCCAATAAATTTGATAAATGCCCCGGCACCGTGCTGAACGACAGCACGAAGGTTGATGGCGCAGGTTGCCCTATTAAATGGGTTGTGCCACTAATCCAGCAAAAAGTAATTGCAAAAGAAGTCGGTATACGTAAGACACTTGGCGCTTCGGTGTAGCATATTATCTACCTGTTTTCAAAGGAGTTTACTATACTATTGTTATTGCTTTTGTCATATCGGCGCCTGTAGGCTATTATCTGATGCAAAAATGGCTACAGGACTACACTTACAGAACTGAAATCGGCCCGGAGATATTTATTTTAGCCATAGCCGCATCGATGGCAATCGCATGGACCAGTGTTGGCTATCTGGCCGTAAAAGCGGCTTTAGCGAATCCTGTAAAAAGTTTGCGAAGCGAATAACTGCAAACAATTGAAAAAGTGACGCTAAACTTTTTTCCGGGGAAAATGGCTGACTAACTTTATTTCATTTGGCTCAATGAAGGTGGCGGTAAACGGGTATTTATCAGCAATAGTGATGGAGCCGTCTACGTAATCAATTTTATCATTATGAATTTTAAAAAAACCGATATAATTATTTAATTTACGGATTACATTAACTTTTCCGCCCGGAAAAAAATTCATTCTAAATGTCCCGGCGGAATCGGTTTCATTTTTCTTTTCCCTCCATTCCCCATATATTGATTAACCTTATTCATTACACCATCCTTGTTGTTATGATTGTTGCCGTATAAAGACATGCCGGAAATTCCCAAAAAGCAAAACATCAATATCGTTTTCATAATAAATTAATTTAATAACTCGTTATACCCCACTGCTTAGCATACGCCTCGATCGGCGGCAGGCCAACGGCAGCACGGCGCTCATTCACGTGATCCTTATCTTTTATCGGTACGAATGAAAATTTGTTAGTCTTTTCATCCTTATCTAACTGTGTACCGTAGGTTTGATAGTGGTATCTGGCAGATTCGATCTTGTCCTGTAACAAAGCGAGGTTACCTTTTGATGCTGCGTTCTTATCTGCCGCATCTTTAAGCAAAGGGAAATATTTCTCCATGGTAGGAAGATCTGCATGGACGATCACCGCAAAAAGTGCCAGGTTGGCGATGTTTCCCACTTTATCGGGGCCAAGCCAGCCATATCTGTCCAGTATTGCTGTTGTTTTCTGCAGGTTGATCTTGTCTTGCGTTTTCATGCTGTCTAACAACGACTGCATTTGAGGTGATTTGAAACCAAATCTGTTCTGAATGCTGTCCGCTTTCCGACGGCAATACTGATCGGACGCGAAAATATCTTCTAATTGTTTTTTGACCGGTAGGTTGTATTGTGCTTCCAATGCAGTTTTATTATTACGAACGATAGTCATTAAATCTGCCCATCGGGAATCCTTATGAATGGATGCCAGATCAGAATCGATAGCGAGGTGCTGGTCATCGGCATATTTTCCGGCATTGGCAACTTTAAATAAATGAAAAAACGCGCTGTCCGCCTTACCGGATCTCGCCCAGGCGCAGGCTGCATTATAACGGTCATTCAGGATCGCGCGTCCGTTAAATGTATTGAAAGCTGCACTGTAAGTTGATGCTGATTGTTGATATTCCTTTTTTTGAAATAAGGTGTCTGCTTTTTTTACCAATTGAAAATATGCTGGCGGAGGGCCGGTCTGAGCGAAAATATCGCCGGAAATTAATAAAGCCAGGCCAATGAGATATAATTTATACTTCATATGACAAACCCTAAAATTTAACTAAATAAAGAATATTATTTTTTATCGACGAATAATTAATAAGTCAAAAATATTTCAATGGAAATTCATGTCAACAGTTTTAACATTTTTTAACAATTCTTTTTAGCCATGAAATGCAAAACATATCGTAAAGAGGAGTCCAGCTCGGAGATGTTTTGCGCGCGCTCAGACCACTTTTCCTGAACAAATTTTCACTTCTGCATTTGAACAAATATTCACGTGCAGCAAACTGAAATGTATGATGGCAAACATCGTCACGTTAGCACATCAGAAAAGTCGCGGTGTGAAAAGCAAGTTAGCTTTGAACCTGGCCTTGTGCTTCGAGGATAAGTTAAAGATTACCCTTATTGACTCTGATCTTTAGGGAGATTTATACGACCTGAGAGGATCTGCGTCAAGATGTTACCTAAAAGAAAAACGCCGCACATTAGTACAAGAGGCTGTCTCACAAATCTATTATGTGGATATTCTGGAAGGCTTGGCCAGGCTACTCCGTGCGACTTTGAGAACCGGGTTGTATAAGCAATTAAGAAAATTGAAATTAGTAATTAATAAACTATTATGGTCAAAGTGTTAAGGAATTAGCTGTTTGCTAGTCCGCAGCGGGGTGATCAGTGACTGCGGAATGTCCACAAACCCTTCGCATAACTTGCTCTCACTGCTAACTGTCAATGCCCCCCCTTTAAATGGGGAAAATTTATAGAAAATCAATTTTGAAAAATATTCCTGCGGCATCAATAGCATTTCTACCTGTTTCACGCTAATCTTATTTACGGCGATGTCACAGCTCGCAGCCCGTAAGTTTTGTAGAATAATTGTTCTTCAAATAAAAACTTTTTTCCCTCTAATTAATTTAGTATTCAACAATTTGAATAACAATTAATGGAATCTAATATACTACCCGGAAAACCTTTCCCACTCGGTCCCACCTGGGACGGCAACGGAGTTAACTTTACCCTATACTCAGAAAACGCAACTGCAGTAGAACTATGCCTCTTTGATTCGGAGAATGATCAGCATGAAACAGCCAAAATTTCCGTAACGGAAAAAACAAATTTCATCTGGCACATCTATATTGAAGGAATTCCTCCCGGCCAGCTATACGGTTTTCGCGTGCACGGGCCGTACGAACCTGAAAACGGCCATCGTTTCAACCCCAATAAACTGCTGATTGATCCCTACGCCAAGGCAATTTCAGGTAGTATAAAATGGAATGATGCCTTATACAGCTATAAAGTGGGAGATGAGGCGGAAGACCTGAGTTTTAGCGATAGCGACAGTGCGCCGTTTATTCCAAAATCTGTAGTCATCGATCAGCACTTCGACTGGGAGGGTGACACTTCTCCAAGTTACCAATATTATAATACAGTCATTTATGAAGCCCAGGTCAAAGGGTTTACGCAGCTTAATCCTGAAATACCGGAAAACCTACGTGGGACCTATGCCGGAATCGCCCANCCGCAAAAATTACCAGGAATTGATCACTGCCCGAGAAGGGCTCAAGACGCTTAACCTGGAATTAGAAGACCGTGTAACGGAACGTACCCAGAAACTCTCGGAGAGTGAGGAACGTTTTAACCTCGTGGCAAAAGCTACCAATGACACCATCTGGGACTGGGACCTGGTGAGTAATACGATGTGGCGAAGCGAAAATTTTACCACCATGTTTGGTTATACCCGTAATGATGAAACTAACAAGATCAGCTTCTGGTTCGACAAAGTTCATCCGGAAGATCGCGACCGCGTACAGGACAGTGTGTACGACGCGATCAATGACCATGCGAAAAACTGGTCTGCTGAATACCGTTTTTTGAAGTCAGATGGTAACTATGCCTACATCCTCGACCGCGGCAGTATCCTCGAAGATGAATTCAGGACGCCTTACCGCCTGGTTGGATCGATCATCGATATTACCAGCCAAAAAGCTATCGAGATTAAACTGATCAAGGCACAGTCCGCGACTGAGGAACTCATGCGTAAAAAGGACGAGTTTATGAGCATCGCCAGCCATGAACTGAAAACTCCGGTAACCAGTTTGAAAGGTTCTCTGCAGATCCTGCAACGCATAGCCATGAAACTGGATCCCAAAGATCAAATGGTGTCATTTATCAATAAAGCAGAAAGACAAACTCAAAAGATGACCGCTTTACTCAATGACCTGCTTGATGTAACCAAGATCCAGGAAGGTAAATTACAGTTGAATTACAGCACTTTTGACGCTTGCCAGATGGTGAAGGAAAGTATAGATGAAGTTGGCTTGCAAAATAATTCACACCATTTGATCTTTGAAGATGAACGTGTGCTGGAGATCACGGCTGACCGCCCTCGTTTAGAGCAGGTTGTCAATAATTTTCTGACAAATGCTATAAAATATTCTCCTAAAGCCAAAGAGGTACTAATCACCTGCCGTATTGATAAAGAGCAGTTCATAGCTGAGGTCAGAGACTACGGGATTGGTATTCCCCAAAATAAAAAAGAGTTCCTTTTCGACCGTTTCTACCGTGTTCAGGAATCATCGTCCCATTTTTCAGGTCTTGGCCTCGGCCTTTATATTTCCGCAGAAATTGTCCGTAGGCATAATGGCAGTATTGGTGTAAAGGATAACGATAGCCCGGGTTCAACTTTCTGGTTTAGGGTGCCGGTAAAACCTAAATGATACTTATAGAAAATTGTTTAACAATCCGCTTGTCTGGATATTTAGCCACAGTTGGTCATACTTTTTGTGCCTACTTGGCTGATGAGTTGAGTTGATTAAATCATACTTAAAATGTCTGGCTCAGATAATTAGTCCGCTTAAGGCATAAAAATAATTCCGACATTTTTTACACACACCAGGTGGACTACGGATTTGCCAGAAGTTTTTACGCAAACATATTGTAAATAAAATACATGTGATTAAAAAATACTAGTAACTGAAATATGATGCTTGCTTATAGAAGTCCAATCCCAATTAAACCAGACCGATGATTTTTATTAAGCCATTTTCGATCAAATGGATCAGGGCTATATCTGGTGGAGTATTATTTGACGAAAAAGACAATCCTTATGACATTTATTATATCGAATCCAATGCCGCTGCCGCCCCCATGACCGGAACCAGCCTGGCCGGCAAACGGACCAGCGAACTCGCGCCGAACTATGAAAAACACTGGTTCGATATTTTCGGCTGTATCGCTAAGACTGGCGTAGCAGAACGACACGAGTTGCCATCGGACCACTTCAAGTATTTTACGAATTTTACGGCTTTAAGTGGGCGGAACAGATGAGCGTAACTGGGTGTTGTCTATACAGACGCGACCGAAAGTATGCAGGCGGAAGAAAGGCAGGCGCCATTTAAAAATTGTTAACGCAAAATTTAAGTCTTGGCTGACTGCTCTCGGTTGATCTTGCATATTGAAGGATTTTTAGAATGGTGCCTGCAATACCATCAGCAGGCGTTTGCGCGTTATAAATGGAAATCGTTATCACCGGGATATGACAATTCCGTCATTGGCTTTTAAGCAAGTCGAATATCCCTATCGAACGAGTTTGAAGTCTATACAGGGCAGTTCACGGTCACAATTCGGGCAGGTCCAGCTCATTATTCATTTTATAAAATTATAACCAAAATTGTGCCGCCATGGTCCGCCCAGGTATTCCCATAAATCCAGACCGATACCGTTAACGGTGAATGGTTTAAAATGAGCATTAAGTTCCGTCAGCAAAGCTTTGGATGCCTCAGGCGTCACTTTATTTTGTATGGTGATGTGCGGTTTGAACGCCTGACGGTCCTGGGGACTTAATACCGGCCAGAAATAAAGGCTTGCTTCCTTTTTTAGCCGCTGTAATTCCATTGATTCAATCGAAAAGGCAACTCCTGCGCCAAGGTGCTGCAAACCGATAACCTTCATCTCAAAAGCATCATATTGCAAATTACGGAAATATTCCAGGGTGTCCGGTTGATCCGGCAATTTGTGGAATAAAGTCAAATGGGCTTTCAGAAAATTACGATCCGGTGGAAAATGTCTCTCCCGCAGTGCATCAAAGAATGCCTGGCTGTTATCATCCAGCCTCAGGGTTAGTATCAGTGGGTTTTGCGCCATCTGCATTTTTCCGAACAGTATTTAACTTCTTTCCAAACTTTTTCCCACTTTTTGCGCCAACTAAACGGTTTGCCGCATGTAACGCATAGCTTTTGCGGCAAGTTCTCCTTTTTAACCCCTTGCATGCTTCCAATCTTCTTTCATCGCAGCGTAAACTTCATTCGCCTCCGCTGCTTTCCATTCGGCATAAAATACTTTAGCCGCCTCCGCTTTTTCGGCATCACCGGTGCCGCGCTCCAGCAAGGCGTAGTCCCGCTGCCCGTCATATTTCCTGCCACCCTTATAATTCGCGTAACGACGGGCACGCGTGTAACCCATCTGCAAATATTTACGCGCCATATCTGCTCCCACAAAATCACCGGCAGCTAAATATTCATTAAACAGCGCAAATATCTTTTCACTGCTTTCCACTGCAATCGCTTCTGTTTTGAAGCGCCAAAATTGCCCGATCTCGCTTTTGTAAGGTTCGCAGATCAGCACGCCCTGTTCCCCTCTGCCTACGCGATAAAGTTCCGGCCGTTCCCGGTAATCAATATCCGGTTTCCAGGCGTAATGATCCGGGTCAAAATTCAGGTAGCTGGGTTGTTGCATCAATGGAACAACAAGCAAGCGCGGCAAATGTTATTCCTGTTTTTAAAACCATTAAAACCTTGCGTCACGGATTTTGTTAATGATTAAAACATATCATTGAATTATGAGCACAAGAGGAAGTAAAGTGGAAAGGAATTCGGTTTCGGATCAGCCACACGAGATCAAATATGAGGCGCATAAAGAGGGTACCAGTCAGCAAGCCGTAAAGGATGCAAAAAAAGAAGTCGGCAATCAGCGCAGGAACATTCAAAAGAAAGTATAGTTCAGCATTTATTTAAACGATGAGCCCCGCATTGCGGGGCTTTATTGTTTGCTAACCGAAGAATTTATGAGCAGGGCATTTGTCAAAGAAGGCGAGAGCGACCAGTTAAAGGATGTGGCACCAAATATGGCTTCCTTATTGTTTTTCCTGAAAAAAGAAAGCGGCGGACCGGTCCGGGAACTGCATACCCGTTACAGCGATAAGTATCAGCAAGAGGTGCATGAGATGAGCGATGGACTCGGCTACATGTTAAATAATGATCAGCAATGGCAGATTGTGCTGGATTGATCCAAGATCAGCAATGGGATCTAAACCAGGATTTGAAATAAAGTCCGCATATTTATAAACAAGCTGACCAGAAATGCGTTAATTGGGTCATGGAAAAATCAACGACCAACACCGCTAATAAAACCCGTTATTCTGATCTGGAACTGGAAGAATTCAAACAACTGATCCAGCAAAAAATCGCCGCTGCCAGAGAGGAACTGGATGCTTTGATGGGTTCGTTGGGAGGAGGTAACCCCAACGGTACGGACGACACCGGCGGCGTTTATTCCACATTGGAAGATGGCGCTGCAACCTTAGAGAAAGAAACCGTTCACCAAATGGCAGCACGTCAGAAGAAATTCATTACTGACCTCGAAGCCGCGTTGCAGCGGATAGGTAACAAAACTTATGGGATTTGTCGCGTCACCGGCAAACTCATTCAAAAGGAGCGGCTGGTGGCCGTTCCGCATACCACATTAAGCATGGAAGCTAAACTTCGTCAAAACTAATGATGACGCTATGGCGATCCTAAACAACCCGGTATCAGTTGCCGTTTTGCGCGAAAACGGCGGACTGGAGATGCTTGATTTGATCCCTCTATGAAGAAAAGCCGCATGCCTTTGTCGCTACCGATTTCTTAAGAATATATCAAGGCTTTCCGAGAATAGGTGACGATGAATCGGCAGAGCAAAGTAACCGTGACCGATATTTACAATATATCGATTCGCCTGAAATTAATTACGCCTACTTTTTGGGAGAACTGCGGCTTGGTGAAGACAGGATACCGGACTGGGAATACTATGACACGATTCTGCTAACAACACAACTCATCATACAATCTACAACACATTCAAAAGCAGTATACTATACTCTTATCCTTCTGGTTATTAGTTGATGGATCTCTCAAGTAAAAATTTATACTGGTCCCAAAAACAAGAATATGCCTCATACTCAAAAATCGAAATCGGTCACCATTCATGAGCGCTTTAATAACCCGACCGGAATATCCAGGCATGCCATTTGAAACGCACAAACTTTTGAACAGAAACATTATAAAAAACCAGGCGTTTTACGGGCTCATGCCAACAATTCGGAGGTTTTGAAGTTATAAGGGGAAACATTTAAAAGCCCCAAATAACAGTGGACAATGAATATGCTTTTTTAGCCGGGAGCGGCGAACATCATGAGTTAATTAAACGGACCGACTGGACAGCTACCAGTTTGGGTAAACCAGAATCGTGGCCGGACAGTCTACGCTCAGCGACCAGCATCGTTCTCAATTCCGGGTTCCCTATTGCCATATATTGGGGTTCCGATTTCAGTTTGATTTACAATGAACCCTGGAGCACTATTCCAGGCCAAAAACATCCCTGGGCTTTAGGAAAACCAGGTGCGCAAGTCTGGACAGAAATATGGACGGGCTTAAAAGAGGAATTTGAATCGGTTTTATACGAGGGGGCATCTTACCGTCGCCCTGACGCTCCACTTTACATGCATCGGTTTGGTTACACAGAAGAATGTTATTTTGATTACACCCTTTCGCCAATCAAAGCCGCAGATGGGAGCGTTGGCGGTGTCTTTAACGCCGTGATCGAAACCAGCTTCCGCGTCATCAATGATCGCCGCAATTTGCTACTTCTCGCGCTGATGAACCGGAAAAACGAGGCACGTCGACTGACCGAATCGGCGCAGATCATTAAAGATATTTTGCAAACGGCCCAGGCGGACATTCCATGCTTTGCTATTTATGGCATTCGAAACAACGACCACACTAAAATCCTGGCCGCCGCTGGCTGGGATGTCGATCGTTTGGCAAGTGTTTCCGACGGTCACGTTAACGACATTCATTTGATTTATCCAGATGACATCAGTCATTTCTGGCCTGAACCCATGGTAGAAGCTTATGCTGCACCAATAGCCCACGGGGATGCCGAAATGCAGGGGCAGTTCGTCTGCGGGATTTCTGCACGAAAGCGCCTTGACAAGGACTATTCTTTATTCATCGAAACTGCAGCCTTGCACATCGGAACAATCCTGAACAACGCGCTGGCTTACGAACTTGGCCAGGAATTCCAAAATCAGCAAACGCTGAATGAAGAACTCGCCGCTGCGAACGAAGAGCTCGCCGCCACCAATGAAGAATTAAACTCCACTCAAAAAAATCTTTACCAACTGAATGCTGAGCTGGAGGAACGTGTGCATAAGCGCACCGCCGAACTGCGTAATGAACGCGACAAATTACACCGCTTTTTTATGAAAGCGCCGGCCGGTATTTGCATTTTGTCCGGCCCGCAGCTCATTTTCGAACTAGTTAATGGCCCGTACCAGGAATTCTTACCGGAAAGGGAATTACTCGGCCGCCCGATATTTAACGCCCTGCCGGAAATTGAACATCAGCCAATTGGCGACATTATCCGCAAAGTTTATAATAGCGGAGAGGCCTATCACGGAAATGAACTTTTAGTACCGCTGAGCGATCCGGATGGCAAATTGACAGACCGCTATTTTAATTTTACTTATCAGCCCCGTACAGACGCCTCAGGCACGACCGATGGTATTATGGTATTTGCTTACGACGTTACTGAACTCGTTCGCGCCCGTAAGCGTTCCGAAAAGGTTGAATCCGATCTTCGTGATCTGGTGATGAATTCCCACTATCCGTTAATGATACTGCGCGGCCCAGAATATATAGTGGAGATCGCCAACCGCCCTTTGGCAGATTTCTGGTATAAAGACCTCGAAGACATTACCGGACAAAAACTCATGGATATTTTGCCGGAATTGATCGACCAACCTTTTCCGGCGCTATTGGCGCATGTCTATCAAACAGGTGAATCTTACGGGCAGGAAGAGGAAATATTTTATGTGGAAAGTGATGCAGGAAAGTTGACAAAATACATCAGTTTCTATTACGATCCGATCAGGGATCCTGACGGAAGGGTCAATGGTATCATCGTTACGGCTTCCGACATTACCGAAATGGTAAAATCGCGTCAGCTGCTTCAGGAAAGCTACAGTGAACAACAGTCGCTGACGGAGGAGGTGGCGGCCACGAACGAGGAACTGGTAACCACCAATGAGGAACTGAGCGAAACGCAGCGTTTATTAGAGCAGACGATTACCGGATTGAAGCAAAGCGAAGAAAGGTTTCGATTTCTGCTGAATGCTGTACCACAACAGGTTTGGACTGCCCAACCGGATGGCGCGCTCAATTATGTTAATGATGTTGTTTGTGAAGACTTCGGGGAAGACTCCAATGAAACCATCGTGGGCAACGGCTGGCGAAATTACGTTCACCCGGACGACCTGCCTGGTGCCCTGGAAAGATGGACCCGCTCGCTTCATAATGGCCGTGAATACCTGGCTGAATTCCGTTTACGTTTCGCTGATGGGAACTACTATTGGCATTTGTCTCGTGCGCTGCCCTTGATCGAAGAAGACCGCATCGTATTATGGGTGGGTACCAATACCAATATTCATCAGCAAAAGACCAATGAATTCAAAAAAGACGAGTTTATCAGTATCGCCAGCCATGAGCTGAAAACCCCCTTGACTACCATCAAGGCATTTTTTCAATTGACGCAGCGGGAGATCAGTCAGCAACCACGCATCCAGCCGCTGATCGGCAAAGCGCAACGTCAACTGGACCGGCTTGGCCGACTGATCGAAGACTTGCTTGATGTATCCCGCATCAATGCCGGGAAAATGATTTATCACAGGGAAGAATTCGATTTTAAACTCATGTTGCACGAAGTTGTTGAAAGTATTCAGCATACGACAAATACCCACCAGATTATTCTGGATACGGATTGTCAGGTTATTTATAGTGGTGATCAGCACCGCATGGAACAGGTAATGGTCAATTTGATCGGCAATGCGGTCAAATATTCGCCCGACGCAGATCAGGTTATCGTACGCTGTGCGCAGGAAAATCAAAACCTCATCGTTTCGGTAGAGGACTTCGGGATAGGTATCCCTGAAGAACACCTTAAAGGTCTGTTCGACCGGTTCTACCGTGTCGATAATTCATCAGCAAGATTTCAAGGCCTTGGCCTGGGTCTATTTATCGCAGCGGAGATCGTTAAGCGTCATGGCGGCAGTTTCTGGATCGAAAGCAGCCCGGACAGGGGTTCAACGTTTTTCTTCTTACTGCCCTTAAGCGGACAGCAGGAGTTTTTAGATATCTCAACGGACCGGCAGACTTATTATGAAGGTAGTTTCATCTCCATCCGCTACCAGCCTGATAGCCAATATATGGATGTGGACTGGAAAGGATACCAGAACTATGACTCCGTAATTAAAGGCTGCGAGATCCTGCTTGATCTGATGAAAAAGAATCAATGCTCGCTGGTATTAAATGATAACACTTCTGTCAAAGGTAACTGGTCTGAAGCGTCGGACTGGGGTGCAGAAGTTTGGTTCCCGGCGATGGCCAAAGCCGGCCTGAAGAAATTCGCCTGGATTTATTCACCCAGTACTTTCAGCCGGATTGCGGCAGGCAAGAGCCTGCCTTCCGAATATGACACGGTAAAAGTTGCTTTTTTTGATGATAAGGAAACGGCTGTGCAATGGCTGTTAACCCGGTAGGCATTCTTTGAAAAAGTGTCTTTAAAAAAGGATGTTTTAAAGTCATGTGTATAGTTCATTGCCTGCTATGGACAGCCTTTTACCCGTAAGGTTGTTTGGAATAATTATTGCCTCCAGCATGCAGGAAAATAAAAAATTGCAGGTAAAACAACATAGCTTATTTATACATTGGATAGTTTATATAATGGGGAATTTAGTTTTTCAAACAACACCTCAAAACAAGACTTTGAATTATTGACAAAGGCGCTGGATGCTTCCTTATCCGGCATTATAATCACCGATAACAGGCAACCCGACAACCCTATAATTTATTGTAATAAAGCGTTCGAAGACATCACCGGTTACCATCGTTCAGAGATCATTGGCCACAATTGCCGTTTTTTGCAAAAAGACGACCGCAATCAGAATGCCCGGCATGCCTTGCGTGATGCTATTGATAACGGCACCAATGCTGTAGTAGACATCCGAAATTATAAAAAGGACGGAACGCTTTTCTGGAATGAATTATATATGTCACCGATCAAAGATGGGGACAACCAGGTTAATTACTTCATCGGCGTTCAAAACGACATTTCACGCCGCAAAAAAGCCGAAGACGAGGTTAAGTCCAACCATGCTAAAATGGAACAGCGAATCCAAGAACGCACCAAAGACCTCCGCGAAAATGAGGAATATCTGGCCAGCATCGTGCAGACCGTTCGGGAGAGCCTGATCGTGCTTTCTCCTGATCTGAAAGTATTGAGTGTCAACGATCATTTCATCAATACATTTAAAGTCACCCGTGAGGAAACTGAAGGCAAAAAACTCTACGACCTGGGTAACGGACAGTGGAATATACCTGAATTACAAGATTTGTTGGAGCAGATTTTGCCGACCAATAACCCGGTAACAGATTTTGAGGTTGCGCATGATTTCCCCCATATTGGTAAAAAGCTCATGCTGCTTAACGCCCACCGCATCGAACTGGAGGGTCAATTTAAGGACCGCATTCTGATCGCCATAGAAGATATTACCGACCGTCGGGCCATCGAGCAACGTAAAGATGATTTCCTGTCTATAGCCAGCCATGAACTTAAAACGCCATTGACAACAATCAAGGGCTATGTGCAAATCATTAACCGCCTTATTAAAAATTATGACGACGAAAAACTTCGGGAATCGGTTGGTAAAACGGGCTTGTATGTCGAACGCCTTAACAACCTGATCGGGGAACTGCTGGATGTTTCGCGCATTCAGTCCGGCATGATCGAGTTGCACAAAACGCCATTTGATTTTGATCGCATGATTCATGAAACCGTGGCAAATATCCAACAAGGCAGTGGGACCCATGAGATCATCTTAACTGGTCAGACAGGTGTCCAATTCAATGGTGATGAATCTCACATCACCCAAGTGGTGACTAATTTGCTGAGCAATGCCATTAAATACTCGCCAGATCATAAAAAAATTGGCGTACATCTCTCCGTGCTGAGCGGCTTTATCAAAGTCGCGGTGACCGACCACGGCGTTGGTATTGCCAAGGATGAACAAGCGAAGGTATTTGACCGCTTCTATCGCGTAAGGGACGTGCAGCAAAAATTTCCCGGGATGGGTATCGGGCTTTACATCTGTGCTTCGATTATCAGCAACCACAATGGCACACTATGGGTAGAAAGTGAACCCGGTAAAGGATCGACTTTTAGCTTTACCTTACCGCTGACTTCTAATCATGCAGATAAAAATGGAGGTGATGATGCCCGCTAAGATACTGATTTGTGATGACGATGAGGGCATATTAGACCTTGTTGAATTAGTGTTAAAAGAAGAAGGTTATGAAGTGATTCCTGAGATCAACAGTCTTAACGTCGCCAATCTCGTCGGCAGCGAACATCCTGACCTGCTGGTACTCGACTTATGGATGCCGGTCCTGTCCGGGGACCAGGTACTGCGCAATCTAAGAAAAGACCCTACTACAAAAAATCTTCCGGTTATGGTCATCTCTGCCAGCGGAGATGGGAAGACAATCGCTATGAATGCAGGGGCTAATGACTTTATACCTAAGCCATTTGACCTCGATCAGTTACTTGGACGGGTGAAAGCGTTGCTGGAAGCGGCTTAAAAACATCTCTGAATGATATAATAGGGTAATTTGAAGCAGGCAACTTGGATAAAAAATTCTTGTAGCTGGGTCCACGCATTACTAACGCATAGGAAAAAGGATTCCGCGACAAAATATGTCCGGGTGCTGTTGCCACTATATTTTGCAGGGTACGGAAAATTCTCTATCCACTTTCAGGACAATTTTATGGATGGTCATGAATTCCCCCAATATCATTTAACAACCCTTGTGCAATGGGATCATCTGCACTATTCGGTGACTAATACCCATCGTGCGGCAATGTTATGATTACATGTATTCAGTACGCCTGGCTACGGTGACAGAGGTAATTAAAATATTATTCCTGCTGTACCAATCCACTGTTGATTGTTTATGACTTTTTTCTGCGAATTGTTAGTGGTCCACGATTCAAAAGCACTCAGCGTTGCTATATTAGATGCGGGCAGCACCAATGTGCCCGACCTGATGAGGTGTATATCAAAATACGTAATTCCGAAAAATTGACATTCACACTGCAAATTTTTCATAAAAACTGAAATTTTTTCAGTGAATATGCTCATTAAAGCTCATGGCACAGTGCTTGATTGTGTCCAATCAGTTTAATTAACATTATAAGTTTCAAATCATTAATCTACTAAGGAGGAAAGACCTATGACATTGGTTAAATTTAATCCCACTAAAAACAACGGTTCATTAATTCCCGGTTTTAACGACGTATTTGATTCCGTATTCAATGACACTTTTTTTAATGACCGACTGACCAGCCGTGTACCTGCTGCTAACATTAGTGAAACTGAAGATCATTATCACGTAGAACTGGCTGCCCCGGGTCTGAAAAAGGAAGAGTTCAAATTGAACCTTGACCGTAATGTGCTAAACGTGGCTGTGGAACGAAGAAACGAACACAATGATGCTGCGAAGAATTACAGCAAGCGTGAGTACAGCTACAATTCCTGGGTTCGCTCTTTCACCCTGCCCGAAAGCGCGAATGCGGAAAGCATCGAAGCGTCTTATACGGACGGGGTGCTGAAAATTGATATTGCGAAGCGCGAGGAAGCAAAAATCGTTCGTCGCCAGATCGAGATCAAGTAACCAGTATTGATGCAAATAATACGGCCCCGGTTTGGGGCCTAACTTATTTACCATGGAATCACCATTTTACTTATTGATCAGCCTTAAAACACCCGGAAGCTATGAGCCTTTTGGTGAATTCGACTTGGGACATGATCGGGAATTAGCTTATGCTTTGTTTGACAGTCTGGATGGAAACCCGGAAATAGACGATCTCTGCCATTTTCATGTAGACCTCATTGAAACCGTGGACACCCTGCCTGAAAAAATTCGCAGTAAATGCTGCAGGCTGGACGAATTAGGGGTAAATGCGGAACGGGTGGCTTTGGAAATATTCAGACAAAAAAACTTAAGGGGAGAAACATGATCACAAAAACATTATTAACCCTACTCCTTTTCGCGGCAGTAATCATATTGTTCCGAAAAAATGACGACGATTTGGCTTGGTAACCGGGAGTGGTTGCAAATATCCTGACACTATGAGATGTTTCGGCTGCTCAGATTATAGTCAGAATTGCCTAATTATTAAGTAAATGTTTATTAATTTTGTATAATTATACTAAATCACTGTAATTATGGAAAAATTGGTAATATTCAGAATGTTCTTATATTTTCCTCTCGCCGGCGTTTTGGTGCCTGACACCATGGTTGTATTATCAGGTACCTCCCAAAGTATTCCGATTACGCACCTGTCAGTCGAATTGGTGCTGATCACATTGATTTTACTATGCAGTGCCATAATATACTACAAAAAAAGGAATGGAAATTCATCTAATGAAACCTCGTTTTCCTGAGGAGAACCTCAAAAGTAGTTAGAGCGAAATATGAGTTCGCTTATCACATTGATAACCAGGATTGCCCTCTTTGCGATAAGTGCTTTAACGATTTTCGCTATCCCCCCTTCCTACTCCGCACTATTCTTCAGCTTATCAAGCTGATCTTGATTGCGGGCACCTTCGATAACCTCCTGGGATGATTGCTGGCCATACTTCAAAGCGGGATTTTGCGGTTCCGCATTAACCTCACCGTTGGTTTCCGTTTGAACACTTTCGGGATCTGGTTCCCCAATATCATCTCCCACCCGTATTTCGCGCAGGTCATCCGGGTCGTTTATATGGTCGGGATATATGTATCATCATCTGTTATGCCGCCTCACTTTGTAACTGTTCAGGCGATAGGTTGGTTGTACCACCTAATTGATCTTCACGGTAATTGGCATTACCCCGGGTACCCGGAGGCTGATTGCCGTTTTCTGTTGAATCATTTTCGCTATTTATACATAAGCGTGTCATCCATTTTAAATGATATTGTTTGTAGGGATGCCGGTAATGATAAAGCCGGTGTTTGCTTACGCCGCATGGTGGGTCAACCGGCGCTAAAGTTATCCTGCAAATCATCCGCTGCGTATGTAGCAGTAGTTCCGTTGTCAAGTTTAACGGTGACCTTTTCTCCTATCGCGTCAATTACCTCGCCGTGCCCTTCAGGGGTAATTACCCGTTGACCTTTTAAAAATTGTCGTTCATTCATCTTATTAATTTTAATAGTCCTGGCGTATCATCGTCTAACCACCGTACAGATAAATATCACCATCAAAACGATGTGATACATGGTCAAATAAAAACGTTGCCGGTCGTCAAAACAGATCATGCAATTTTGGCATTTCATTATTCTTTAAGCGACAAAACATATTTAACCATCTCTTCAGCATCGTTTACTGATACTGAAGGGTGGGGTGTCATCGCTACATCGCCCCAGTGCCCACTACCTCCGGAAATCACCTTTTTAGCCAGCATCGTAATATTTGCCTGCGATGGAGGATATTTGGAAGCCACATCCTTAAAAGCAGGCCCTACCAGTTTTGAATCTGTGCGGTGGCAGGTATTACAGTCGGATGAGGCCATAAGATTTTTGCCGATTTCTGAGCCTGCCTCACCGCCGGTGGGTTCGGTGCCGATTTTCATCATATTCGTATCAGCGTCAGAATTTCTGGCTTTTGCTGTAACGCTAACTGATTTGGAACTATCGCTGCCTCCCTGGTTGTTATCCTTATCGGAAGAGTTACCCGAACAGCCGACTGTCAAAGCCAGCGGCAGCAAAATAAAATATATTGTTTTCATAAGCATAATGGGTTGATATCGGAAATGCTTTGTTCTTTCTTAAACTACATATGCTGCAAAACAAAGTTTAAGAAAACTAACGTTCAGGTAGTTAACACGCCCCGGCTAAGTATTTACCACTTAAAGAAATATTAATTTCTCAAAACGGCAGAATTATCCGCCCTGTTTTTGTAAGGCATTACCTGGAATTCAATAATCAACTTTAAGCGAATTGAAATCTTACCAGCTGTATCAATTATTTTATCAACGTATACTAGGTAAGGGTAGATATTGCGGATGCTTGATAAAGGTTTCACACGCCCAGCTGACCAATTGAAATACGTTAGTGGAATTAAATTTTAAATACAGTTCTAAGTAAACAAAATGGTAAGAGTGTGACGGAATTTGACGAACTCTCTTCTTGAACGCGTTGGTCTTCCGTTTCGCAATATCCAGGCCATGTAACTAAAGCACTTATAAATCCAAAAATCTGTTAGTGGGTAAAATACCTATAATGAAGGTGTAAACTACCCAACTTTAACATAAAATCCAAGGAACTTAATTAAAAAAACACTGAAAATCAAATAATTAAATAAAAAATTAAATTATCAAACCTGAATGCTCTTAGCTATCAATCTTTTGCAAAAAAACTGCTCCGCATTACTCGTGTTACTTAACTAAGATAACCAACATTAGCTTATTAATATATGTATACATTAGGGATAAATGCAGTTTTTCATGATTCCGCGGCTTGTTTGGTCAAAGACGGGAAACTTATCGCTGCGGCAGAAGAAGAAAGGTTTACGCACTTTAAGCATGGCAAACGACCGGTGCCTTTCTCCACCTGGGAACTGCCTTTTCATGCTATTGATTATTGCCTGAAATTGGCTGATATCCATATCAACGATATTGATCATGTCGCTTATTCGTTTGATCCATATGTGCTCATAGGCGAGCAATATCGTGGCAAGCCAACCATTGAGATTCCGTTCGAGAATAATGGGGATAAAAATAGCGGGTGGAACAATGTATGGGATCCACTGTTTTTATCGTCGATAATTAACGCCCGGGCACAATTGAATGATGGTTACCCACACCATTTGCAAAAAAACTTTATAGGCGCCAACATCCAGCCGGGTCAATGGCATTATGTGGAGCACCACGTAGCACATGCGGCAAGCGCTTTCAACTGTTCGCCCTTTAATGAAGCTGCAGTAATGACCGTTGATGGCCGGGGAGAACTGGCTACCACAACATATAATTACGGCAAGGGCCAGCAATTAACCCGCCTGGGGCAGGTGAATATGCCGCATTCCCTCGGCCTGCTGTATGAACAGGTAACTACGCACTTAGGCTTTCTTCACTCATCGGATGAGTATAAAGTAATGGCCCTTGCATCCTATGGTCATACTGATTTTGTGAAGGATTTTCGCGAAATGATTAATTTAGGAGCTAACGGCCAGTATACGATAACCAATCAAAATTTTGTGGAGCGGTTTGGTCCGCGGCGATTGCGCCACCAGGAATTTACAGCGCACCATTTTAATATCGCCCATTCATTACAGTTAGCGTTGGAAGAAACATTATTGGATATAACTAACTGGCTGCAAAAGGAAACCGCCTCTGCAAACCTGTGTATGGCAGGTGGTGTAGCCCTAAACTGTGTGGCCAATGCAAGGATCAGGGACGCTAAAGCGTTCGATAATATCTGGGTACAGCCGGCATCAGGCGATGACGGTACCGCTTTAGGTGCCGCCTTGTGGGTTGACGCCCAACAACGCAAAAGCAATGAGCGCGAATTTGTGATGCACCACGCTTACTGGGGCCCGGAATACAGCGACAACGAGATTGAAAAATTTATGAAGTGGTGCAAGATACCCTACCGCCGTATGGAAAACGTTGCCGAAGAAGCCGCGGAAGCATTGGCGCAGGATAAAATCATCGGCTGGTACCAAAACCGAATGGAATTCGGGCCCAGGGCCCTGGGCAGCCGCTCCATACTGGCCTCCCCTATCAACCCCGAAATGCAGGCACGCCTGAACGAAGTAAAAGACCGTGAAGATTTTCGACCGGTGGCTCCGGTAATACTTGAAGAAGAAGCTGAGAACTGGTTTGAAGGCGCGAACTATTCGCCGTTTATGTTATTTGTATACGATGTAAAAGCCGATAAGGCCGACCGCATCCCTGCCGTGCGCCATACTGATGGAACATCCCGCATACAAACCGTTAACGAGCAGCAAAATAAGAAATATTACGACCTGCTGAAGGCATTCCACCGCAAAACGGGAGTTCCGGTGCTCATCAATACATCGTTCAATACCCTTGGCAAACCGATAGTTTGTACCCCGAGGGATGCTATAGAATGTTTTTGGAGCTCACCTTTTGATGCCCTGATCATTGGTTCATTTATAATCGAAAAAAATGCAGATATCCGTAGTAATACCAACGTACAAAAGGCCGCAGTTACTGAAGAATTGCATGACAGCGTTGCAATCGCAATTGCTGAGCAAGCAGGAGTTTGAGGTGATTGTTGTGAGCGACGGACCCGACAAGGAGACTGAAGCTGTGGTTAACGAATTTAAAGCGATTTTAAATATGCGCTATTTTCAACTGCCGCAAAAAAAAGGACCAGCCGCCGCCCGTAATCTTGGCTGGTTGAACGCCAAAGCGCCTGTAGTTGCTTTTACGGATGATGATTGCGAACCCGATCATCTTTGGCTTATAGCCATACTTGCAGAGGCCGAACCGGATAAAGCGCAAGCGTTTACAGGCCGTGTTATTGTGCCGTGCGGTCAACGCCCTACGGATTACGAGTTGAATACAGCAGGCCTCGAAACCGCCGATTTTGTTACGGCCAATTGCGCCTGTACCAAACCGGCCCTATACATCGCCGGCGGCTTTGACGAACGCTTCAGCATGGCCTGGCGCGAAGACAGCGACCTGGAGTTTAAGCTGATATCGCACAATATATCGGTACAGCGCATTGAAGAAGCCGTTGTAGTACACCCGGTACGCGAAGCACGTTGGGGCATTAGCTTAAAAGAGCAAAAGAAAACGCTTTTTAATGCCTTGCTCTACCAAAAATTTCCTGATCTATATCGCGATAAGATCCAGGCGCAACCACCTGTTTTGTACTATTTAATAATCTTCTGTTTTATATTTTTGATAGCCGGCCTGCTTTGGGACAATCTGTTGCTCGTGTCAGCCGGGGGCATTGGCTGGCTATTACTTACCGCTTATTTTATTACCAAGCGTTTATACCTCACTAGTCGCTCGGGCAGGCATATTTCTGAAATGATCATCACTTCTATGCTGATACCGTTTTACTCCATTTACTGGCAATGGTACGGCGCGTTTAAATACCGCGTTTTATTTATCTGAACATGAAATTACCGGCTCAAAACATAAAAAAAATCGGCGTTTTCAGGGCGCTTCAATTGGGCGATATGCTATGCACCATTCCTGCGATCCGCGCTTTAAGGGAAGCATATCCACGTGCTGAGATTATATTATTAAGCCTGCCATGGGCAAAGGGCTTTACCGAACGTTTCAATCACTATTTTGATGGATTTATCCATTTTCCGGGCTACCCCGGCTTACCCGAACAAGGTTTCGCCCCTGCAGCATTTCATCGCTTTACAGGCGAGATGCAAAACGAAGAGTTTGACCTGCTGTTACAAATGCAGGGTAACGGCACACTGGTAAACCCAATGCTCGAATTATTTAACGCGAATCATTTAGCAGGTTTTAAAACCGATGGCCACTACGCGCCTGACAACGGATTGTTTATGAATTACCCGGATCACGGCTCCGAAATAGACCGTCATCTCGCTTTGATGGAATATCTCGGCATCGAATCATTGGGTAACGACCTTGAGTTTCCTTTGATGGAGGTGGATATAGATGAATTACGACAGTTAAAACTTCCGATAGAACCACAGCGATACGTTTGCATTCATCCAGGTTCCCGCGGCTCGTGGCGACAATGGCCGGTTAACTATTTTGCAGCCCTTGCCGATTTTTGTATCGACCAGGGTTATCAGGCAGTGATCACAGGTACAAAGGATGAAAGCGAAATTACCGCCGCGGTGATCAGCCGGATGAAAAACACACCCATCGATACAACAGGGAAAACATCCTTAGGCGCTGTTGGCGCATTGATTAAAAATGCGGCACTACTTATCTCCAATTGCACCGGTGTATCCCATATCGCGGCCGCCTTTAAAACACCAAGTGTGGTGATCAGCATGGATGGCGAACCCCACCGCTGGGGGCCGATAGATACCTACCGGCATCGCACCATCAACTGGCTGAAAGCTCCGGATTTTCATATAGTGTTCCGCGAAACCGTAGACCTTATCCAGCAGGTGGCGTGATAAGCGCAGCTACCGCTTTTACAATGGCCGATGGTTCAGGCATTAACGCCGGGGTATTATAAATGGTATTATCCACGTAACGGATAATGCCATTTTTGCTTTTAAGTCCATCCAAAACAGGGAACTCGATAACTTTATGAGGCACCATCCAGGGCGTATGCTGCGGATTGGTTTGCGCGTACAATACAACTACCGGTGTACCAACCGCCGCTGCCAGGTGAACAATACCGGTATTAACGGATAATAATAGCGGAGCATGCCCGATAAGGGTAATCAGTTCGCCAATAGTAAAAAGCCCGGCAGCGGTAAAAGCGCCCGCTCCTATTTTGTCTTTGAGCCTGTCAACCATTTCCTTCTCACCAGCTGCGCCGGTAAGCAGAATTTGAACATCTTTTTCTATCAGTTGGGATGCTGTTTCTACCCATACTTCTTCCGGAAGTTGCCTTTTTAATTCGCTTACACCGGCATGCAAAATCAGCCAGGGTTTATCATTTCGCAATCCGGTTTGGGTAATCCGGTTAGCTATAGCTGGCCATTCAGTATCGTTGTTTGTCAGATTTAAATGTTTATCGATAATACTTTCACAAACACTGCTTACCAACTTCAGATCGCGCTCAACCTGGTGATTTATATATTGCAAAGGTTCTTCGTCAGGCAACCAATCACTAATCAGGCCATAAGGGTTTTCCCGGCAATAAGCAAGTACTTTGCTAATACCTGCCTGATAAGCAATCATGGCCGATGGTAAGGGATTTTGGCTGTAAACCGTAAAGATAACAGCCGCATCAAAATAACGACCTTTTAAATTATCGATCAATTTGTGTAGATCCTCAATGCCGGTAGTATTCGCGGTTTTAACCCAGGGCAAATCAAACACAATGGTTTCATTAATCTCAGCCATAAATGGTGCAATGCCCGCGGCCATTGACGATGTTAGCACCGTGATCCGGGCATTTAAGCCTTGCTTAAGCATGCGTAAGGCTGGGCCGCTCATTACCAGGTCGCCCATGTTATCTGGGCGAATACATAAAATATTTTTAACGCTGCTCCAATCCGACATGGGCTAAACTATAATTTCTTATACAAATAGCGGCTTCGTTAATGCTGCCGCAGGTAAAATAGGGCTGCCGGTGTGGGCCAGTCAACCATTCGGTTTCGTTACCATTATCAATCAAAATGCTGCCGCAGCCCGCCCGGTTTCCGGCCTCAACATCGTTTAAAATATCACCGATCATCCAACATTGTTTCAGATCAAGCTGATGTCCCTCTGCGGCTTTCAGCAGCATCCCCGGCATTGGCTTACGGCAGTCACAATCTATCGCGTATTTGGCAACTATGCCTGCCGGATGATGTGGGCAATAGTAAAATCCATCTAGCATAATTCCTTCTGCTTCCAAAAGCTCATGGAGGGTTTTGATCACCCATAAAAACTGAAATTCACTGAAGTAACCCCGCGCTATGCCGGATTGATTGGAGATAACAATCAGCTTATAACCGGCTGCCGATAGTAATCTCAAACCCTCAATGCTGTTATCTGATAAAGCAATCTTTTCCGGATCGATATTATATGGGATATCGGGTATCAATGTGCCATCCTTGTCCAAAAAAACAGCTTTGTTCATATCAGGCAGCCTCGGTACGGGTAATATTTTTGCGGGTAAACTGATTAGCGGTCTGCCTTAACACGGTTTTATATACCAGTTCAATCTCATTCGCTATCTTTTTCCAGGTAAAGTTTTCATTTACATGCTTCAGCGCGTTTCGGCCCATTTCGGTTAGTATTGCTTCGTTGCCAATGAGTTCGTCAACCTTTCGGGCAAGTTTCCCGGCATCTTTCGGTGGTACAAGCGCGCCGGTAACGCCATCAACAACACTGTATTTTATCCCACCCACGTTAGATCCGATAACCGGTGTGCCGCAGGCCATTGCCTCCAGTGGAGTAATTCCGAAAGGCTCATACCAGGGCGTAGTGATAAAAATGTCCGCGGCAGCATAATAAAATTTTAGGTATTCCCGGCTTTTCTTACCTACAAACTGCACTTTATCTCTAATACCCAGTTCCGCAGCTAAAGCCGATAAGCGATGATATTCGGGACAAGTAGATTCGGCCATATTTTCCTGGCTTCCGCCTACTATTAACACTTTCACCTTTTCGGCATTCTTCTTAAGCGAGGCAACGGAACGGATTACGTTATCAATCCCTTTACGTGGCACCATCCGTCCAAGCTGCAACAGCACTTTTTCGTCTGATTTGATCATGAGCATTTTGCGAGCTATTTCTTTGTCAACCGGGTAAAACTCGGTTTGGCTAAAACCGCATGGCACAATTGAAATCTTTTTGATATCGGCATGATAATGCTGAATCAGATCCTCCCTATCCTGCGGACATTCGGCAATGATCTGATCAGCTTCTTTACAGATCAACGTTTCGATATCCAATCGCTCATCCGGAAACTGATCTTTGTCCTTCTGATGCAAACGGCGTACATGCCCCAACGCGTGGAATGTGATTACAAAAGGAATTTTCATTTTCAGCTTGATGTTCATGGCCACAAGGCCCGACATGAAAAAGTTGGCATGAACCAAATCGTACTGTAATTTTTCATCTTTGATAAAGCTTTGCATCCATTCATCAAACTCCGGCATATATGGGAGTATTTCCTCTTTGGCGATAACCCGTTCGGGGCCGGCCTTAACGTGGATCACCCTGATATTGGGGATCCATTCAATTACATCTTCAGTAGAGCCGTCTTCTCTCCGTGTATACACGTCAATGCTGTGACCGCGGTCGGCCAGGTGTTTGGCAAGTTGCGCAACGTACACATTTTGCCCGCCGGTATCCACACCACCCAGATGTGCCAGCGGCGAGGCGTGTTCGCTTATAAATGCAATTTTCTTAGGGTGATTATTCATGGTAGATTAGTTTTGTTTCGTTATTAACAAGCGTATCCCGACTGCAAACATTTTGAAACAGTTGTTCCCAATCAGCAGAGAAACGGACGATATTGAATCGCCCTTTAGCCGTTTCCCTTCCCTTAGCGCCGATTGTAGCAGCCAGTTCTGGGTCTTCCAGAAGCAGTTGCATTTTTTCAATCAGGTAATCAATATCTGTATGGATAAAGCCGTTTTCTCCGTTGGTTATCACAGCTGACAGTTCGGTAGTGGCCAAACCGACAATGGGTATACCCATCGTCATGGCCTCGCATATGGCCAAACCAAGACTGGTGTACCTTATCGGGTTAAAAAAGAAGCGGTACTGCGATTGAAATGCGGGCAACTGCGGGTGCAATATCTCGCCAAGTCCCCATTCTTCTGTTCCCATGCCCACCAGGTCAACAGGTACCTGCCCACGTACAGCTTTAAATATATCGAAGCCCAATAGCCTGCCGCGGGACGGAAGATTATTGATCACTACGATACCTTTTGCAAGGTCACCTTTATAAATCTGGCCATGATCAGTTACGCCATGTTCAATAACCGTGGTTGGCGTATCGCCGCAATCCCACATCAGGCGGTTAAAATGGGTTACATGGACAAGAGTGATATCCGGATCGTTGACGGTATGCCTGGTATCCGTTGGATGCTGGCGCGGGGGATCATGCTCAAGATAAATTTTAGGTAAGGCGCGTTGCTCATCCGAAAAGATTGCATACTGATCTACCAGGTAATTTTGATTGGTTTGGAAAAGGATACAATCAAAATCATAATCCTTTACCTCGTCATGCGGAATCTCGATAACATTTTTTCCGAAGGGGAAAGTTTCTCCGCGACCGTAATATCCCTCGCCTTTTTCAGGTTTGGTGGGGATGTAAATTTCGTAGTTACCCTGCGATAAATAGAACAGGTAGCTTCCGTGGATATGCCAGGTAAATATCTTCATGTTGATAAATGTCAGAAGCGTTTCTTTTATCGAAACGCTTCAATGACAACATGACAGAAGTGAATGCTGTTTGTACGGTATTTACGCAAAAACCCCGTGTAAACTACCTGTTATACGTTTTTAGCGTAAGTGGTGTGCTGTTAAGCTGAGTGTTTGACAGCATCAACGCCGACTTGTTCACGATTACGGCTGCGTCTATTTTCTTTTAATCGTGGTACATGCAGGCGACGTTTCAAAGAACTTCGCATATGAATCACCACCATTGATTTTTCAGTTTCGCCTTCCTCCTTAACATTAGTCAACAGGCGTAACGACAGCATAGCCAACATACCGCCGATAATGAAAAAATAGTTCCATCCCTGCAACTCTAACAGGTTTATTTGCAAATGTCTGCTTCCGCTAAGTTGAAGGTTTAATCCGACGGTATTATTCGCGAATAGGTCGGCCAGCAACCCGCCCACGAGTGGCGCAATGGTTGAAAAGAAAGCCACAAACATGTTTTTAGCCGACAGGTAAACTATAGCCTCGTTCTTAGGCGCCAGTTTGATACCGATATTACTTAATGAAAGATTGATCCCTGCGGTAGCAAAGCCGCTCACGATATGGATCAAAGCCAAAATACCTAGAGCTACAGCTTGTGACGAAGGCAAACCCGCGAAGGCGTATGCCATAATACATAAAATATAAAGCGGCGCACAAAGGCGGATCACCGTCTTGTTGCTGAACCTGTCCGAATACTGCCCCCACAAATTAAGCGACAGTATGCCGCTCAACTGGCTCAGAATTCCCAGGCCAATCAGGTAGGCAACCGGCAATCCCAAGGATTTCATCATGAATACCGCAAAGAAGGGTGTAGCAAGGTTTAGCGAGAAAGCCCACAGCGAGTTAAACAGCAGCAACTTACGAAAGTTGGTATTTTTAAGCGATTTCCAGAACAAAGGCAATACTTTCTCCTCCATTTCTTCGGCCACCGGCTCGGGTGTGCGCAGTAACAGGTAAACGCTTACCATCCCTAAGGCGCCGCCCGTTAAAAATAAGGTGGTATAAGCGGTGATCTCCTGCGCGGGATAATGGCGCTTGATAAAATCAAGCCCGATGGCGGTTGCCAGGCTAAGCGTAACATTTAAAGTTTGCGCCATGCGGGTACGCCTTGAAAAAAAACCGCCCAAATGCTCCTGCGGGATCAGGTCTTTCATCCAGGCGTTCCAGCTGGCCCCGGCAATATCGCCAAAAATGTGCTGAAAAAATAGCAGCATAAGCAATACGGCGATGGTGGTCGATCCGGAAAATAGCATGGGCATAATACCAATAGCAATTAACGGCAACCTGGCTAAAAAATTAAATACAACTGTTATAAGCCGCCTGTTGTTAAATCTGCGTACCAGCCATATAGCAGCCAGCTGAAAAATGGTTGTGAAAGTTGGCAGCGCCGCAAACAAGCCTAACTGGAAATTCGATGCCCCCATATGGATAGCGAGCGCCGTGAGGAAGGTGCCACTGGTAAATACCACCATCGCCTCGGCCGAGAGGCCATCGGCGGTAACGTGTTTAAGGCCTTGGTTTAATTGTTGTTCCGTAATAGTTTTTGTTGGACGTATATTCATTTATCACCACGCTGGAAAGCGCCCTGTTTTAAGTTTAATCAATAATTTTTAGGGTGACCGAAGCCGTTCTGTTTACTGCAAATACATAGCCACAATATCATTTGGTTACGTTTTAAGTTGCTTTTAGCTTAAAATTTAATTTTAACTGAAAATTAATATTACCGCAGAAAGTAAAATGGGGAATTTATGCCGAGGAAGCGCTCCACAACTTGGGGAAGCGATTCAGCTTGCACTGTAAGCCGTTTTTTATCCAATAGAACACAAAAAAGCCTTACAACATATTTTTCTAAATAATATAAACATTTAACTAAAAAAATCATTATTTAATTAAATACCCTTCCGATCCGCGCCGGCTTGCCGGTTGTTACCCGTCAATAAATAGTCACAGTTTTTTAATTGAATAACCAATATGATACGTGTGTTAATAGCTGATAGTAATGAGCATACTTTGGCCGGCGTAAAAAACCTGTTAAAAAACGAGGCCGGGCTGGACGTGCTTGCACACGCTCCCGACGGAGAAGCTGTGCTTGAACTAATTAACCAGGGCATCATGCCCGATATTTTATTGACTGAAGTGCATCTGCCCCGCATCAACGGCATCCTGCTGGCAGATCAGCTTCACCGCAATTTTCCTTTTATAAAAACCATGGTGTTCACCATGGAAGATCATGAGCATTATTTAATCGATGCTTTTAAATCTGGCATTAGAAGTTACCTGTTTAAAAACGCGAGCCGTGAAGAATTGGTTTTCGCCATTAAGCAGGTATATCAGGGCAAGCATTATGTGTGCACACAACTGGCTTCGAGGCTTACACGGCTTTTTCTGAAAGGAACAGAGATTCCTTCATTAAGCATTGAACCAGATATTGAATTTTCGGGTCGTGAAATGGAGGTGTTGCAACTGATTTCTGATGGTTGCACCAACCAGGAAATAGCCGAAAAACTATTCACCAGCCGGAGAACGGTTGAAGGCCACCGCCAGGCCATGATCATTAAAACGGGAGTACGTAATACACCAGCGTTGGTGAAATATGCCATGCGCTATAATTTATTGAAAGCCCGCGAAGATGCTATCCGCAAAGCGGTTTCTTAACAATTAACCGATAAAAATCACCTACACTAATCTATAAAACAACTTATGAAAGCAGCAGTTTTTCACAAACCAGGCGATATCAGCTACGACACCGTTCCCGACCCAAGAATTGAACTGGCAACCGATGTAATTCTCCGGGTTACTTCAACCGCCATTTGCGGTTCCGATCTTCATATCCTCAGCGGCGCGGTCCCGCAAAAAGAACCCATGATTATGGGCCACGAGTTTATGGGCATTGTGGAGGAAGTTGGAGCCGAAGTAAAAAATCTTAAACGGGGCGACCGCGTAGTTGTGCCCTTTCCCATAGCCTGCGGGCATTGCTTCTTTTGCCAGCACGGCGCTTCACCGGCCTGCGAACATTCTAATTACAAACACTATGGCCCGGATGGCGACCTGATGGACAGTAAAGGTGCCGCGCTTTTTGGTTATACTGATCTGTACGGTGGTTACTCCGGCGGCCAGGCGGAATATGTGCGTGTCCCCTACGCCGACATCAGTCCGCGTATTATTCCCGATAACCTGAGTGATGAGCAGGTACTTTTTCTTACGGATATTTTCCCTACGGGCTGGTCGGCAATTGATTGGGCACAGCTTAAGGGCGGCGAAGTGGTTGCCATTTTCGGGTCGGGCCCTGTGGGGTTAATGGCTCAAAAAGCAGCCTGGATAAACGGCGCAAGCAGGGTTATCGCTATCGATCCGCTTAACTACCGGCTGGAAAAAGCCCGCGCCGTAAACCGGGTAGATACGCTTAACCCCCATGAGGTTGACGTAGTGGAAGCCATCCGCGAGATGACCGGCGGCAGAGGAGCCGATGTTTGCGTAGACGCGGTTGGTTTTGAACCCGAACGCAGTTTTGTAGATAAGGTAAAAGCCACCATCAATTTTGAAAAAGGAAGTATTAAAGTGCTCGAAATGGCTTTTAAAGCGGTGCGCCGCATGGGTACCGTTTCTATTATGGGCGTTTATGGCTCGCCTTATGATAACTTCCCGCTTCACCGCATTTTTGATAAAGGCATCACGCTTAAGATGGGCCAGGCACCGGTATTGAATTACATCGATCACCTCATTAAACTGGTTCAGGAAGAAAAGGTTGTTTTGGATGATATCATCACCCATACCCTGCCGCTTAGTGATGTAAGCCATGCCTACAAAATTTTTGACGAGAAGGAAGACGACTGCGTAAAGGTTGTACTGAGGCCATGAAACACGCGATAACGCAAAGGAAAAGCTGGAAAGCGATGCTGGCCGCGGCTGATAAACCGGTTCAGCTGCCGGTAGCGCGTGACGCGCTTACCGCGCGGTTAATTGAACTGGCCGGTTTCGACGCATACCAGGTAGGCGGTTATGCCTTATCCGGAGCTTCGCATGCTATTCCGGATGTTGACCTGGAGAAATTCGGCGAAAAGCGGATTTCGGCGGAATGGATCATCCAGTCGTCGCCATTGCCCGTACTGGTTGATATTAACGATGGCTACGGTTATGTAAAAAATGTCACGCGTACCATACAGGAATACCTGAAACTTGGCGCTTCGGCCAATTTTATGGAAGACCAACGCCCGCCAAAAAAATGCGGGCACATGGATCATAAAAAGGTGATAGATGACGCAGAGATGGTACAGAAGATAAAGGCGGCAACAGCGGCCCGTGAACAGGATGACCTTTTCATCCTGGGCCGAACCGATGCCATCGATCCCGAAGGCTTGGATAATGCTATCGACCGTGCAAAGTCTTACCTCGATGCCGGTGCAGATGGCATTTACCTCGAAGGGCCAAAAAACCTGCATCAGCTGGAAAAAATTGGCAAGGAGCTGCAAGGCGCGCCGCTTGCCACGAGCATTTTGGAAGATGGCTGTAAAACGTCCTGGGTAAATCCAAAAGATTTAAAGGATATGGGATATAGTATGATCCTCTATCCCACTACACTCATTTTCCAGGTGGTGCATGCCTTACAACGCGGACTTGAACGTCTTAAACAGGGAAAGCCAACTAACAGCGCTTCGATCACGATGAATGAATTTATGCAGATAGTAGACCTGTTTTACTGGAAAAATATTGAAGAAAAATTTGAAGGGAAATCACTATGATAACGAATGAAGAAAGACCGCACAAACAGGATAAACAACCGGGCATAGAAGCGGAAATGAACCCTGCCCCGGAATATATCAAAGATACCTACCGGGCATCGGGAAAATTGAATGGAAAAATAGCACTGATAACCGGCGGCGATAGCGGCATAGGGAGGGCCATAAGCGTGCATTTTGCGCAGGAAGGCGCTAACGTAGCTATCGTTTACCTGGACGAGGACGAAGATGCTGAAACCACCAAAGATCTGGTTGAACTAACCGGACAGCGGTGTCTTTTGATTAAAGGCGATGTGAAAGATGCCTCCTTTTGTAAAAAAGCGATTGAACAAACTGTAGCTGAATTTGGCAAACTCAATATTCTGGTTAATAACGCGGGGATGCAGTTTCCGCAAAAGGATGTGAAAGCTATTGATGAAGAACAGCTGGATAAAACATTTCGCACCAACATTTTTGCTTACTTCTATTTTGCCGAGGCGGCATTAGAGCATCTGCAATCCGGTGATTGTATTATTAATACAACATCAGTAACAGCTTATCGCTCATCGCCCTCGCTTATCGATTACTCATCAACCAAGGGAGCCATTACCACATTCACCCGTTCGCTGGCAACCAATCTAACGGAGAAAGGTATCCGGGTAAACGCAGTAGCACCGGGGCCGGTATGGACCCCCTTGATTGTATCCACTTTTGATGAGGAAAAGATCAAAAAATTCGGTAGCGAAACGGCTATGAAACGCGCCGGGCAACCTTCGGAGTTAGGGCCTGCTTATGTGTTCCTCGCCTCGGATGATTCCTCATTTATCACCGGGCAGGTGATCCACGTCAATGGCGGCGAAGTAGTTAATGGCTAATCTATCAATCTAAAAAACATATACCTATGGAAAATACATCAAAATGGGCGCTGATCACGGGCGGAACAAGCGGCATCGGCAAAGAACTGGCAAACCTGTTTGCCAAAGATCAATATAACATCATACTGGTAGCCCGAAACCAAAACGAATTGGATAGTACCGCTAACGAACTTCGCACCTCGGGCATCGAAGTTCGTACCATTGCTAAAGACCTATCCAAAATGGATGAGGCCAAAGCTTTATGCAACGAAGTGAACGTGCCAATAGAAGTTTTGGTAAACGACGCCGGGCAGGGCGTTTATGGCTTATTTGTGGATAACGAGCTGGAGCGTGAACTGGATATTATCCACCTTAACATTTGCGCAACGGTGATCCTTACCAAACATTTTGTAAAAGAAATGGTAGCACGCGGATCGGGCAAGGTGCTTAACCTTGGCTCGGTTGCCGGGAAACTGCCAGGGCCATGGCAGGCGGTTTATCATGCTACCAAAGCATTTGTACTCTCCTTTACCAGTGCCATCCGCGAGGAATTGAATGATAACGGCATTACCATAACCGCGCTTTTACCCGGCGTTACTGATACCGATTTCTTTAACAAAGCCGGCATGAACGAAAGTAAGGCTGTACAGGATAAAAAAGCCATGGCCGATCCGGCCGTGGTGGCCAAAGACGGCTACGATGCGCTGATGGCCGGCGAAGACCGGGTGATCTCGGGTTTAAAAAACAAGGTGCAGGTAACCGCGGCCAACCTGATGCCGGATAGCGCGGTAGCCCATCAATTGAACGAGCAACAAAAGCCAGTAACGCAGGAAAAGCAATAACACAAATCATCATCTTATGACAAAGTATTCAGAAAAAGCCCAAGACAAGGTTCATAAGGCTTTACACGAGGAAAAAGAAGGCACTCTAAAAAGCGGCAGCGGTAAAAAAGTTACTTCCAAAAAACAGGCAATAGCCATCGGTTTATCCGAAGCCAGAAAAGCAGGCGCTAAAGTGCCCAAAAAGAAAGATTGATCTAAACATACTACAATACATCTACCTATGAAAAACATCATTTTCATTCACGGCATGTTCCAAAACCCTAAAAGCTGGGAGAAATGGATTTCCTATTTTACCGGGAAAGGTTATAGTTGTATAGCACCGGCCTGGCCATACCATGAAGGCGATCCCGCCGAACTACGAACCAACCCCGACCCTCAACTGGGCGATTTAGGTTTGCAGGAAATTGTAGATGAGTTTAGCAAAATCGCATCACAAATATCCGATCCTGTTTTAATAGGCCATTCTGTAGGGGGCTTAATAGTTCAGTTACTGGTAAACAAAGGCATTGGAGCGGCCGGTGTTTGTATCGATTCGGTAGCACCCAATGCTATGCTGGCATTTGATTGGGGTTTTATGAAAAACAGCGCTTTGATTGCCAATCCGTTCAAGGGCAACTCCCCTTTCGAAATGGATTTCGAAAGTTTCCAAAGCTCATTCTGCAACAAGATGACCACACAGGAAGCTATGGAGGCATACCAGGATTACGCTACCCACGATAGCCGTAACGTATTGCGCGATTGTATGGGCGAAGCGGGAGCTATCGATCTTGATAAGCCACATGTGCCTTTGCTTTTTATCGGCGGCGAAAAAGACCAGATCATCCCGCCAGAGCTAAATGAGAAAAACGCGAAGGCATATACCGATAAGGGCAGCGTTGCATTTTACCAGGAGTTCCCTAACCGCGGCCACTTTATTTGCGGTCAGCCCGGCTGGGAAGAAGTTGCAGCAAATGTAGCCGATTGGCTTGATCAACAAAGCACAGTGTTAACCGATAATTCGATCAGTTATGGAGAACGATAATAAAATGACCCGCCGCCAGGTGGTTGCCGGCTTGGGTACCACCCTTGCGGCCGTAGCAGCGGCACCTGCTTTCGCGGTAGCCGGTAAGGCTATTAATCCGGATGATAAATCTGTAAAATTAAGCGACCCGGTGACACTTCACCCCAAACCACCTTTTAAAAGCCAGCCGCAACCATGGCCAGGCCTTCAAAGTAAAATGGATCCGGTGCCAGATTGCGGCGAGACGAGTTATAAAGGTTCGGGCAGGTTGATGGGTCGCAAAGCATTGATAACCGGCGGCGATTCGGGCATGGGACGGGCGGCGGCCATTGCCTATGCCCGTGAAGGCGCGGATGTTGCTATCAACTACTTCCCCACCGAAGAACCTGATGCCCGCGAGGTGATCGACCTGATCAAAAAAGAAGGCCGTAAAGCGGTAGCCATCCCCGGCGATTTACGTGATGAGGCGTTTTGCAAGCAATTGGTTCAAAAAGCATTGAGCGAATTGGGCGGACTGGATATTATTGTTAATAATGCCGGGCGCCAGCAATCCATCAATTCCATTACCGATGTTACTACGGAGGAGTTCGATGCTACCATGAAGACCAATATCTACGCACCCTTCTGGATCATCCGCGAAGCATTGCCGCATTTGCCACCAGGATCGGCCATTATCGGCACCACGTCCGAACAGGCTTATGATCCCTCGCCCGATCTGTACGCTTATGCGCAAACTAAAGCTGCTACCATGAACTATGTGAAATCATTAGCCAAGCAACTGGGTCCAAAAGGTATCCGCGTAAACGGTGTGGCACCAGGCCCTGTATGGACCGCCTTACAGATCAGCGGTGGCGCACAACCCGAAAAGCAGCAAATGTTTGGCAGCTGGACAATGCTGGCACGACCGGGACAACCTGCGGAACTGGCTTCTATATATGTACAGCTTGCCGCTTCTGATGCCAGCTTTGCCAGCGGACAGGTATATGGTGCATCGGGAGGAGTTGGTCAACCTTAAAATTATAATTATGAAAAAGATATTTTTAATGTTGATGGTGAGCGCAGTTTGTTTATTAACAAAAGCGCAGATCCCGCAGCCGGATCCGGATACTACTTCCAGGCACTTTTTGATAGTGGCAAGCATCGGCAATTTACAGGAAGCAATTGCAGGCCAAATAGCCGTGCAAAAAAGCAAGCTGGCAGATGTTAAAGCCTTTGCGCAAATGATGATAAAGGATCATGGTGAGGCAGAACAGCAACTTCTGCAACTGGCCAAGCAGCAGCATATCGATCTGCCCGCCCAGGCTACCGGCGGTATACAACCCGATTTGCCCCTGAAAAATGCCAGCGATAATTTTGATAAGTTATACGTACATGGCATGGTGAACGGCCACCGTAATACCGTGCAAACATTTCAAACCTATGCTGTGAACGGTAAAAACCCGGCTATAAAAGCTTTTGCCCAACAAATGCTGCCTAAGTTAAAAATGCACCTGGAGCATATAACAGCTATTGATAAGCAACTCAGCGAGAAATAATAAAGGCATGCCATTGTGAATTTGTTCAAATGGCATGCCTTTTCCAATAAAACAAACATGAAAGCATTTTTGATTATTGCGCTTGCCTTAATACTTTATGCACTTACAGGCTGCAATCTAAACGATAGAAATAAAACAATTGGAGGATCTAAAGATACCAGCAGCGTTAACCGCGGCGGCGGCCCTCCTGTTACCGATACCGCTACGTTGGATCAGGTCAGGAAACAAAGGATGAAAGATTCCTTGAACGGCGATACCACAAGCCGGGGAAATGTTGATCCATCGGGCCGGGAGCCTAAAAAATAGATCTGCTTAATCAACTCAACTATGAAAATGTCATCAAGCAAAACCAATCGGCGAGGCAGGTTATGCCTTGCCTTACTGATAATATTGACTATTAGTCAAAACATCGCATTTGCATCAATATGTCAGCCAGATACGGCAAAACGCTCCCGTACTGATACCGCCGGACAAAAACCAACGCCATATAACCCTAATCCATCCGATAAAACCGGTCGGACTTTATATGATACAGGCGGCAACAGCGGAACCATCGGCAAAAGGGATACAACAAATACTCTTGCTACATCGAGCCCAGGGCATGTAAAGGACAAAACAGCTAATGACAAATACTTTGAACTTGGCGCTGCTATCCTGATCGCCGTAGTTGTTATTGCTATCATAATTCGCGGCAGAAAACAACAAAGGTAAACTTCACAAAGTTAATACCGGGGATCCAACTACAGGCTTACAACCTAAAGGGGTGTTCAACAAAACAAGTAGCACATTAAATGCTTATGTTTACGAACATTCTGTTTTTATGAAAGACCACAGTCAGCCAAGCCACCCAAGCGGTTATTATAAAGACGTTATCAGCCGGATTGAACAGGCTTACATTCTGGTGGAGGTTTTGTTTGATGAAAAAAACGAGCCCTTCAACTATTATTATATTGAAGCTAATGCAGCAGCAAATAAAATTGCAGGTACGGAACTGGTTGGCAAACGCGCGACAGACGTCAATTCGGCTTACGACCATCAGTGGATTAAAATACTGGGCCGCGTTGCCAAAACGGGCCAGCCGGAGACATATGAAATGGAAGCCCTTCCTTTAGGAACATATTATCGTTTTCAAGCCTTTAAAGTTGGCCTGCCCGAAGAGCGGAAAATAGCTGTGATTTATGAAGAAATAACCGATAGAAAACTTGCAGATTTAGCTTTACGTAATAGTGAACAAAAATATCGGACGCTTTTTAATTTCATTGATGAAGGCTTTTGCATATTTGAATTAATTTATGATGATGGTGGACAGGCGATAGACTGGATTTATACCGAAGCTAACCCTGCTTTTGAACGCCAAACCGGTTACATAAATCCCATCGGAAAAAAAATCAGTTATTTTCAGCCAGATTTGGAAAATTCATGGTTCAGTCAGTTTGCCGAAGTTGCGCGTACCGCAAAGCCCATTCGTTTTACCCAATATACCGAAGCCATGGATATTTGGTACGACGTATATGCCATGCCCGTTGATCCGCCTGGCGGTGGCCGTGTATCCCTACTTTTCTCTGATGTTACCGATCGCAAACTACTTCAAGAACGGCAGGCATTTTTGCTTATGCTGAGCGATGTGCTTCGCCCGCTGACAAGCCCAAACGAGATTCGTTCAGTAGCCATGAAGCTTATGGGCGCTCACTTGAAAGGAAGCCGGTCTGCCTATGTTGATGCAGAAATTGGGCAGGACACCATGCGCATAATTTCTGATTACACTGATGGCGTAGCGCCTTGGGTAGGCTCGATAAATTTAGCCGATTTTGGCGCTGCACTTGGCAAAGATTTCGCTGAGGGCAAAACTGTAATTATTGATAACATCTTAACTGATGAGCGATTTACTGATAGCCGCGACACCTATCTGCGATTAGAGATCGCTGCGGCGGTGGGCGTCCCGTTATTTAAAAATGGGAAGATCGTAGCTGCCATGGGTGTTCACAACAAAGCACCACGTAAATGGAAACCGGACGAAATAAAAATTATAGAAGAAACAGCCGAACGTATCTGGGCAGCAGTTGAGCGCGCAAGAGCAGAACAAACATTGAATGAAACGGAGCAGCGCTTACAAGTTATTTTCGAAGCCTTACCTGTCGGCATCGGTTTTTCGGATAAACAAGGCTATTATCATCTCATCAACAAAGCAATGCGCCGGTACCTACCCGATAATCAGATGCCATCAGTTAGCTCGCTGCGTCATCGTTGGTCTGCATGGGATGAGCGAGGCAATCCGCCACCGATAACCCAATATCCGGGTGCCCGGGGACTTCGGGGCGATACCGTAGTGCCCGGAACTGAAATGCTTTATAAAGATGAAAATGGCAAAGACGTCTGGACTATTGTATCTTCTGTACCGATGCGGAATGAAGCCGGGGAAATAATCGGGCAACTCGGTGTTATATACGATGTCAACGAACTGAAACGTGCGCAGCATGACTTGCAAAATGTAAAAGCCGAAGAGCAACTCCGCCGTCTTCGCGAGGAACAACAACAGGAAATTTTCCGTGTAATATTGCGTACCCAAGACGAAGAAAGGCGACGAATAGCAGAGAGTTTACATAATGGACTCGGTCAATTACTTTACGGCATTAAAATTAGTCTTAGTCATCTTTCGGCCAAAAACGCAGTTAGTGATCCTGCAAAATATGAAAAGGACATTCGATATACAGACAAATTGTTAACGGATGCCATCCGGGATTCGCGCGCGATATCCCACGAATTAATGCCAACAGTACTGGACGAATTTGGGCTGCAGGCAGCTATTAAAGATGCTTGCGAACAAATGCGGGGCAGCGTTCGCTTTCATTGTTCTTTTAAACCTAATCGAATCACGGCTGATAAATTCATGGAATTGGCGATCTTCCGGATAGTGCAGGAACTGATGATCAACGTTGTGAAACATGCCGATGCCAAAGAAGCTAACGTAATCATCGCTAAGGGCGATGGGCAAATTGTGATCAAAGTGAAAGATGACGGCCGAGGAATTGATCTGTCTAAACAAAGAAGGGATGGTATAGGGCTTACGTCTATTAAAAGTAAAATCGAAATGCTGAATGGTCAGATGGACATATTTTCGTCGGATGGCAATGGGACGGAAGTGATATTAAGATGGCCATATCGCAGCGCTGTTGAACAGTAATTGAATATTATACCCGCTTTATGAAGCCGAATAATCATGCCCCCAATTTTTAAGCGAATAATCCCAGTTTGAATTTTTAGGATGATCGGGCCGTTGGGCCATATGTCTTTTCACATAGCCGTTCACTTTTTGCATGTGCTTGTAATCTGCTTCAGTTAGTTCAGATTTCTTTTTTTTAATAATGGTGATGATATGCTCTCCGGATTTATGACCGATGGATTCGCCATCGCCACTATACCATCCTACCGATTTTGATTCATCAGTTTTGAGCCATTTCTCCAGGCTGGCGGGGCTCATGTTTACTAAATGATTAAATCCTTTGTATATCTCTTCTTTTTTATCCTGTTCCATCGTTTGTGGGTTAAATTATCGCGTACTTTTTAAAGCCCAAAGCACTAACAAAGGTTGAAAAGCTAACCGTGCCAATCGTTTATGATCCGTATCCAGCCCGAAAGCATTTCTGTGGTGTGTATATTGGGCAATGTTACCCGGAAATACAGCGGCAAAAAAACCGGCTGCAATGATGCCTAACATGCTACGCTGTTTTTTAGGTGCAGCAACCAATGCCGCGCCAAGGGCTATCTCTGCAAAACCTGAATAAATAACTGTGTCATCCTTTTTTAAAGGAACCCAATCAGGCACCTGCGCCCGGAACTCTCTGCGGGCAAAAGTAAGGTGACTTGCACCCGCAAATATCAGCGCCGCACCCAATAGGACACGTGCGCCATTTTTGATGGTTTCGTTTTCCATCGGTTATTCTTCTTCTTTATCGCTTTCCACCTCGGCCTCTTTTGCAGCCTCATTCAAGTTGGTAGTAAAGGGATTTTCTACCAATAGTTTAGCCATAAAGGCCAGGTTTTGCGTCATGTACCGGAGACTTTTGTTGGTATACAGGTATCGTTCCCCTCCTGCTTCCACATAATCTTTTTCGCCGCCGGCCATACCCACCCAATAGGCATTAACATTTGGCGGAATAGTGAAACCAACTTCCTGTAATGACCATAATACTTGCGCGGCGCAGCTATGCGCACCATCTTCATTGCCGGTGATCAGGCAGCCCGCCACTTTATTATATGGCATATATTGCCCGGTTGTTTCATCTATCAGATTCTCATCCCTGAAAATAGCATCCAGGCGTTCAATCACTTTTTGTGAGGTAGAAGCCAGGTGTCCCATCCATATTGGGGTGGCAATTATAAAAATATTGCAAGCCTTAACCTTTTCGAGGATCTGCGGCCACTCATCTCCCTCACCCTCGTTAGAACTGTTGCCGGTTAAAACATTGTAATCATTTAAGCGGATGATCTCGGTTTCAAAACCAAGTTCCTGGAGTTGTGCGGCCGCTCTTTCGGCCAGCGCGCCGGTATTGGTAAATTGAGGCGCACGTTTTAGCGTGCAGTTAATCAGTAATGCTTTCATAGGTTTATAAACAAAGGGAGCTGCCATTGGCAGCTCCCGAATTAAGTTCTGATCTGGTTTATTTTGCGGCGTCGCGCAATGCCTTTACTTCGTCATGCGCCGCATTTATTGTTGTTTGCTGGCGTATGATGGTTTCACGGGCAGATGCACTTAATTCCGTGTCTTCTAATGCTTCGCGGTAAGCCTTTTTGATGGCATCTTCGCCGCGTTCAGCTTCAGACAGGATGCTTTCGCGTGTGTTTCCACCGAAGATAGATTTTACGTCGATCCATGCACGGTGCAGGCTACCACTTACACTGGTACCTGTTTCCACTTCATCTCCTTCAGCACCAACCAAAGCCGCTAATTCCTGGCTGTTTTCCCTGCTTTGTGAAGCATAACGCTGAAAAATTTCTTTCAGATCGATATTCTCATCTTTAATATCAGCTATTGCCTTTTCAAAACCGGCTACACGGTCATTGTTAATTTCGATCAGTTCGTTAAGAACTGAAGTTGTTCTGGTTTCCATATTCAGATGTTTTTGATGTATTTTAATAACGCCATCACATTAGCTTTGTTTTTTAAATATTTAATTAAAAGGAAATTAAATATCAATCATGTAGCCTCACTATGCGATCCAAGGTCTGCAAATTTTGAACTGCAGCTCCAAGGGTGTTGTTAAAATAGGCATATACTGATTTGCCTTCGGTCAACCATTCCTGTATGTAACCAGCATATTCTTCCAGGTAATCTGTAGTATAACTTCCCCGGTATCCGTCCTCCGGCCCATGATAGCGTATATAAATATGATTTGCCGTCGATAAAACAGATGTTGTCGATTTTCGCATGTCATGTAATACAACAGCTGCATCGAAGCTGCGCAACAACTCAAATACCTCCTGCGCATACCAATCCGGTTGACGGAACTCGACCGCGATGCGCCAGCCACAGGGTTTCAATGCTGCCAATAACGCCGTTAACTGTACCAGATCAGGCCTGAATTTTGGTGGCAGCTGTACCAACAGACAACCCCGTTTTGCCGTTGCGCAAATCGCATCCATAAAGGCGGGGACAGACTTCAGATCGAACTGGCCATTTAGGGCATGTGTTATGGATTTATTCAGTTTAAACGAAAAAACGAAATCGTCAGGAACTTCATCCGACCATTTAGCCACTGTTTTTGCCCGTGGCATTTTGTAAAAACTCGCGTTGACCTCGACAGAATTAAACAATGAAGCATAATAGCTCAATCTTGTGCCGTTGCGAAACGCTTCAGGAAAAAATGTTTTGTTGGGCACCGGTAAGACCAGATTACTGGTGCCTGAGTAAAAGTTTCTCATCGCGTTTGATGAATTATTTAACAATAAGACATTTATTGATTACTCCAAAAAATAAACGAGATTACCCATATCCTCATTTCCTGACTTTGAAGATTTATGGATAAAGAAATTAAAATTGTGTTCCGTTATCTAAAGCCTTGATTTTATTCCGCCAATTTCCCCCCCTCGGCTATTTTAATTTAACCATCGCAAAAGTCCTGACCAAATTCGCTGCTTACCCAATCTTTTACCTTGTTGGTATATGATTGTACTGATCTGAGAATAATGTTTCCGAAAACCGGATGCTTTCCCCTATTAAAAGCCCATTCAAAATCTGTTTTATCAACTCAGGTTTTGTTTCATACTTGGTTTGTTTACAATTTGCGATTATCCCGTCGCATTTTGTTTCAGCCTTTTGTACGGCTATTCTTTTAATAGTATTTAAATTCAATTTTGCCATAACATTCAATGGCCCTTCTGCAAGGGTTAAATTCAGGTTGTACAATTAGCACAATTAACGCCAGCAGCATGCTTACACAGAAACGTCTCCTATTTTTTCAAAATGAGCAGTAACCGTGGCAGCTAATTCCGGGAAAAGATTGGGAAGAAGAACTAATGGTAATTCGGACCACTGCCTCATTATGGATCGGCTGGAAACAAATCTAACATGATTAAATCACAACGTTAGGTCAAAATTGTTTTTACTTTAAAAAGTTGATGTGATGTTATAGTTCTTATCGGATAGCATAAGATATTTATTCGATCAAAATATCTGAGTAATCAAACTAAATCATCCTACTTTAGTGTTATAATAAAAAGACAACTCATGATCAGGATCATTTTGGCAGAGGATCATAATATCGTAAGGGACGGAATCCGCAATTTACTGGAAAGAGAAAAAGATTTGAGCATTGTTGGCGAAGCCCTCAACGGCCAGGAGGTGATTGACCTGTTACAAGGAGGTACAGCAGCGGATATCATCCTTGCAGATATCAATATGCCTGTGCTTAATGGCGTTGAAATGGCCCAAAAGGTCAGGGATTTAAATTTTCCGTTAAAAATAGTGATTTTAAGCATGCTCGATCATGAACGATACGTTTTGCAGGCTTTCAGAGCAGGCGTATCCGGCTACTTACTTAAAAATATCAGTGCCGACGAATTGATTTTTGCGATCAGGCATATCCACATTGATGGGCGATACATCTGTTCTGAACTTTCTCTTAGATTTTTGGACAAGCTTATCCATCAGCCCGACAGGTCACAACACGAACAGCAAACCGGCATTGAATATTCGACAAGAGAAATAGAAGTGCTGATGCTGGTGGCCGACGGCTTAACTAATCAGGAAATTGCCGATCGACTTTTTACAAGTAAAAGAACCGTTGAAAATTACAGGCAATCATTAATTGAAAAAACCGAAACCAAGAACACAGCCTCGCTCATCCGCTATGCTATCCAGCATGGTTTGATAAATTAAATGTGATGTATCGTTAAATGCCTACAGAATATTAACTTAAAATTAAAAAAAGCGTATTTACCGAAGCATTTTGCAGGTATAAACCACAAGCCAGCACAAATTATTGCTTATAACTTAGCATCATCTGCTAATCAAAATCAATAGTGTCATGATCCCCGGTATTAAAAACATTAAAGTACTTGTTGTGGATGACGATAACGACATCCTCGACGTGATGTACGAAGCACTCAGCTATGAAGGTTACGAAGTGCACAGTTTGTCTGAAATCGACAATATATTTCATGAGATCATGAGTTATAAGCCAGACCTTATCATTTTAGATTACATTCTTAAGGGGGTAACAGGCGGCGAACTCTGTCAACAGATCAAAATAAACCGTTACACGGCACAGTTACCTGTTATTATCCTATCAGCCTATCCTAAAGCCAGGCAAGCTTTAGATGATTGCAGCTGCAACATTTATCCCTAAACCCTTCGACTTAGATAACTTACTTCACGCTATCAAAGAGCTTACTCAACCAATACAAGCCTAAGCCATAAAGAAAGTAAATGCTGAACCAATCCACTATCAATAAAGTAATACTTGCCGGTAAAATTGATAAAGAGCCACGTTGGCACGTTAAGAACGGTAAAAGAACCTTAAATTTTTCGTTTGTTACCACGGAAAGAATTAAACGAAATGGTTTCGACGAATTGTTTCATGAATATCACCAGATTCAGGCCAATGAACAAGTAATTGGTAAGGAAACCCTTAACTATGGCACACCATTGTATATACAGGGCCGCCTGCAAACAAGTCCTTACACAGACGATGATGCAATAAAGCGATATAAAACTGTAGTTGTAGCTTATAGCATAGAACCCTTAGGGTTTTAAACGTTACAACAACCCGTGCTGCATAGCAAACCTGATCAAGGCAGCGGTATTACGAACACCCGATTGGTTTATCATGCTTTGCCGGTGCCCTTCCACAGTACGCTTGCTTGTAAATAGCATGTCGGCAATTTCCTGGTTGGTATGCCCTTCTGCTATTAACTTCAATATAGCCAATTCGCGGGAAGAAAACTCAACATCGCCGGTAGAAACGCTTGCTTCCGGATTTTGGTTAATAAACTGATCCAGCATGCGCATTGATAACTCTGCGGAAAGATAACGGCGGCCCGAATGCACTTGGTTAATGGCAAACAATAACTCGCTGGCGTCAATATTTTTGAACAGATATCCCTGCACCCCCGCCCTGAAAGCGCTGTTGACATAGAGTTGATTATCATGCATGGTGAGCAGGATAACCTTAATACTTATATTATCCGAGTTAAGCTTTTGGGCAAGTTCCGTTCCGCTCATACCGGCCATATTCATATCGGCCAAAATTATGTGGGGCGTCACTGATTGCAGTTGCTCTAATACCTCAAAGGCGTTACGTGCTTCGCCCACAATTTCAATGTTTTCTTCTTTTTCCAGTAAATTTCTGATACCGTTTCTGACGATGCTGTGGTCGTCGGCCAGTAAAATTTTGATCATGAACAGACAGTATTCAATTTGCTACGGTCTGTAAAAATTCAGCAATAAATAAGTAATAACAATACGGCAAATACCCGTTTCTATTTAGGTAGTTACCGCAAGCTGATGTTTTTTTACTATAAATGCCGGTATCTACGTGTTGATGTGGAAAATTCCATGCAATGAAAAACAAGTGACAAAAAACTATCAAAATTTATATCGTGCTTAAATAAAACTTTTTCTCTACCCGGGTGCTTTTTAACAAAAACATCGATATGCCCGAAGGCCCAAGTCTAGTAATATTGAAAGAAAAGCTACAGCCATTTGTAGGTCAGAAGATCATTATGGCCGATGGATATGCTAAGGGTTTCGATCCGGCGGTATTGATTGATCAAACCATCTCAGATATACGCACATGGGGCAAAAATTTGATTATTATTTTCCGGGGATTCTCCGTCCGGGTCCATCTTGGCCTTTTTGGAAGTTACAAGATAAACCATCGCGGCAAAAACCGGGCTTCATTGTTTTTACAGTTTGAAGAGGACGAACTTAATTTTTATATCGCTCATGTAAAGTTAATAACAGACCCACCCCAACAGGCATTTGATTGGACTACAGACGTAATGAACAAGGGCTTTGATGCAAAAAAGGCACGCGAAAAGCTAATGCTTAAACCTGAACGGCTGATTTGCGATGCCCTAATCGACCAACGCATTTTTGCCGGTTCGGGCAATATTGTAAAAAACGAAGTCCTGTTCCGGACCAGAGTACACCCCGAAAGCAAAATCGCATTCATACCAACAAGAAAACTCAATGAACTTATCAGCGAAGTCGTCGTATTTTGTAAAGATTTTTACGAGTGGCGCAAGGCGGAGACTTTACGTCAACATCTGGAGGCGCATGAAAAACAAATATGTCCGCGAAACAAAATCCCGTTCAATAAAGCCGACCTGGGTAAAACGAAGCGTCACTGCTATTACTGCAGCAAGTGCCAAAAACTTTATGACGAAAAAAAACGAGCCAACATTGAGATGGCCACAAAACTTTTGTAAGATAAGACTGTTCAATAATTAAATTCTTCTTAGCCGCTCCGCTTATGATCAGCCATCGCTGATACAAAAATCATTTATTGTTTACCATAAAATATTTATTATGAAAAAGATGATCTATATCTCGATGATCGGCTTATCGTTAACTGGTTTAGCTGCATGTGGTTCGGGAAAAGACAGCAAAGAAAAAGCAGATAGCGTTAACACCAACCAGGATTCGCTGCACAACAAAAACACGGGCACGGGCGATTGGGCTATTAGCGCACCAGATGCCAAATTTGCCGTTGATGCGGCTAACGGCGGCATGGCCGAAGTTGTACTTGGTAAACTTGCACAAAGCAATGCGGGTAGCGATGAAGTAAGAAAGTTTGGTACCATGATGATCCACGACCATTCGAAAGCCAACATAGAACTTAAAGAACTTGCAGATAAAAAAAGAATTGTGCTGCCCGATTCGATAGGCGACGAAGAAAAAAAGCTACAACAGGAACTGGCAGGTAAAAAAGGTGCTGCCTTTGATAAGGCCTATGTAGACGCTATGGTTGAAGACCATAAAAAGGATATCGCGGATTTTGAAGAAGCATCGGGCAAGGTTAAATACCCCGAAATGAAGCAACTTATTGATAAAGCCATCCCGATGTTAAAAATGCACCTTACGGAAATTGAAAAGATTCAGCAAAAAATGAAATAATTCGGTCCAACAACCAACATCTGGCTGTTCCCCAAGAAAACTATTTTTAAAATTTTTTTTCGGTCAAAACACCTATTTCCAATGAATATCAATCCACCTTCACGAGATGGGGCACTTAATAGCCCCTGGCAATATAATTTCGATAACACACCGCCGAAGCCGGCTGAGATGCAAAGTATTTTAGACTGTCTCGTTGTTGGCGGAGGAATAACCGGGCTGACAGCCGCCCTATTACTCCAGCAAGCCGGAAAACAAACCGCAATTGCCGAAGCGCATACCATAGGTTTTGGCACAACCGGTGGAACAAGCGCGCATATCAACACCTTTGCTGATACCACTTATGCCGAAGCGGAAAGTGCTTTTGGCGAGGAAGGGGCACGTTTATTCGCAAGGGCAATCAGGGAAGGAGCTGAATTGATCAGCAATAATGTAAGCACTTTAAATATCGACTGCGACTATGAAAGTAAAACAGGCTACCTATATGCTGAAGATGAAGAACAAATTAAGCAACTGGAAGAAATCTATACTGCTGCATTGAAAGTTGGTGTTCCGGTTAATTATACCGCCAATGTTCCTACTCCTGTTCCTTTTGAAAAAGCTTTAGCCTTCGAGGGGCAGGCTCAGTTTGATCCTATTAAATACATCAATGGATTAAAAAAAGCCTATATCAAGGCCGGCGGTATATTATTTGAGCACACATTGATTGAAAAAGTTGATAGTAAAATAGGCATGCACGAAGCGCATGCTAACAAGCTGTTAATAACAGCTAAAGCAATAATATACGCCACGCATATGCCACCTAATATTAGTGTATTCAATTTTGAGTGCGCCCCCTACCGGAGCTACGTGATTGCAGTGAAGTTGAAAGGCGGGAAGTATCCGGATGCGTTGATCTACGATAGCCAGGAACCATATCATTATGTACGTACCCATCGCATTGATGGCGAAGACCTGCTATTGGTTGGTGGCCTTGATCATAAAACAGGTCATGAGGATCCTGAAAAGGCCTTTGCCGAACTGGAAAAATACACCAAAGACTACTACGCCGTTTCTTCTGTAAAATACCGCTGGTCCAGTCAGTATTATATTCCGGCAGACGGACTGCCTTATATTGGTCAAATGCCACTAACGGCCGATGGTATCTACTGTGCCACCGGATACAATGGTAACGGAATGATGCTGGGCAGCATTGCAGGCCGTATACTCGCCGATCTGGTTATTGCGAATGATACACCTTATCGACAACTATTTAACCCTGCCCGCATTAAGCCGATTGATAGTTTTAGTGAATTTGTGAAGGAGAACGCCGACGTGGCCTATCACTTTATTGCTGACCGTTTTAACGTTAAAAAAACTGATTCGTTAAAACGTTTAGCCCCGGGGGCAGGAAAGTTACTGGAGGTAGATGGCAAAAAAATTGCAGCCTACAAGGATGAGCAAGGTAATATTCATGCTTTAAACCCCGTATGCACCCATTCTGGATGTATTGTGGCCTGGAACGCGGAAGAGAGAAGTTGGGACTGCCCGTGCCATGGTGCCCGTTACGATATAGAGGGAAACGTATTAACCGGCCCAGCAACAAGAAACCTGAAAACCATTACCGATGATGAAAGCTAAAAACGTATTGATCCCGGGGGATCACAGGCATAACGTTCTTGCATTGTTCAGGTACCTGATCTCAGGGCAAGCGGCGAAAACTATATCGAGCCGGAACGATTAGGGCAGCTAATTGGTCGGTTATTGCTAAACTTTAGTACGCTGGGAAGCCGCTTAGTTGGCTGGCTGGGGCATTATGGCGTAAGTTTGTTTTTCGCTGCTATCTACTCGAAACTTTGGGAGCAAGACAAAATAGAGCCTGATCTGAAAAATAATTTTTGGTTGGGAGGAATAAGCGGGGGTAGTAGCTATTGCTGTGAGGAGAAGCACTTTTAAAATGCACCCTCTCCTCCCTTCGCTTAATGGTAAAAACTATTATTCACAACCTGTACCGGCACTTATCGTTTTTGCAATTTTTGCAGGAATAGGTTTCAAAATGATTAATAAAAACAGTCGTTATGATGACGACAAAATAAAATAACTATGCTTCAAATAATCAATAATTTACCAGCCCATGTAGTTGGCATCAGGGCAACTGGCGAAGTAACACGACAGGATATGGAAACCGTGCTGCTTCCCACCATTGATGAACTGGTCCGCCGAGAAGGAAAGATCAATTACCTGCTGGTATTAGATACCAACGTACAGAACTTTACCCTGGCAGCCTGGTGGAACGACCTTAAACTCGGCCTGAAAAACTTCAGCAAATGGAACCGCATCGCGATCGTCTCGGAACAAAAAGGTGTAGAATGGTTCACAGATCTTTTCAGGTTGATGATACCCGGTAAATCAAAAGGTTTTACCCATCAGCAATTGGATGGGGCCGTGCTTTGGGTTAGCGAAACCGACGATAATTAAACAGATAATCAGGAAGGCGAGGTTAATATGGCAGAGGGCAAAGTGCAGCAATGCAGCAAATTGATGGCCGAACTCGGTATGACGATAGCCTTTGCCGAAAGCGCGACCGCGGGGTGGTTGTGTTCGGAATTTGCTTTGACTGAAGCGTCGGGTAAGGTACTTAAGGGTGGGATAGTGTGTTACGATGCTGATCTTAAAACTTCGCTTCTTGGCGTACCTCGGGAGATGATTGAGGATTACACGCCCGAATCTATAGAGGTAACCAGGGAAATGGCTTACCGCCTTGCAAAGCTTATCCGGTCTGATATCCAGGTTACCCATTACCGGTCTTACCACACCAGGTGGAAGCGAAACTGAGGAAAAGCCTGTAGGAACTATGTTTATTTTCGCGCTGATCAAGAACAAGGAGACGTGCCTGCGGAAAGTATTTAAGGTACATGCGAGGACGTCATTCATCAAACCATACATGCCACAGCCGATCTGCTTATCAACGAGTTACAAATATGATTTGACAGGACTTGAACGAATTGATCTCATTCCCAACAAAAGCTTACATGTTTCACTTGATTAATAAACCGTATACAATAAGTACAAGTACGAAAACAATCCAGAAAATAGACAGTAATTTTTCCGGGCGTTCAATATCATAACTCGTCCATTTTCCTTTTCTTTCCTCGTTCATTTTTTTACCTTTAAATAATTGATAACCCTTTAGATTTATTTAATCAACTGATGATAGATATGTCTAATAATTCAACATAAAAACAGCAGCCCGGTTCTTGCGCGAAATACCTGATTTTTATGCTTAAACTACCTTTTATTTAGTTGAATTTCAGCATTCAATAAATCCCACCCGGAACTGAACCTTTCACAAATAACTCTCGCTTAAATTCATTAAGGCTTTGGCATCAGGTATTGCGGCTACCTCCGCGTCATTATTGAAATAACACCATATTTCATCGGGTTTTGGATTATTATTTAACCGGTTTTTAAAATTGCTCAGGTCTTCCTCGCTATACCCGGATCTGTATAAGTTAGGGACACCATGAAACCGATAATAAGCTATGCGACCGGTTATCACAATTTTATCCGGTAAGCCCGGATAGCTCATTCCGCAAAAAGATATTCCCGATTGCCTCAGGCGCTCATAAACTTCGCTTCTCCACCATCCGGGATGACGAAATTCAAGCACATTATCAAAAGCAGGGTCGAGCTGCGAGAGCACACGGCTCAACCGTGCTTCATCATAATGGAAACGCGGGGGAAGCTGAAACAGTACAGGCCCGAGTTTATTCTGCAGTCCTTTTCTTATAGTGCCATAAAAATCTGTAAGCATATCTGCAGTACCATGAAATTGCTTGAAGTGGGTTATAGCCTTGGGCGCTTTAACCGAAAAACGGAAATCATCAGGCGCCTTAGCGTACCAATCCTGCAACACGGACAGTTTGGGGAAACGGTAAAAAGTGACATTTAATTCTAATGTTTTAAACTGTTTTGCATAAAACTCGAACCATCTTTTTTGCGGCAGGTCATGCGGATAAAATGAACCTTTCCAATGCTTATAGTGAAACCCTGAACATCCAATATGCCATTTCATACTCTTGCTTTATGATTGGTGTGTCACATCCACGTATTGCAACTCCGGTGATTTTGTGAATTTCCCGCAAGTTGTTGTCAATATCTGTATTTGCTATTTTTATCAGTTTTGCTTCTTAACAGCACTGATTTCGCCATTTCGTTCCAGGTATACCTTATCAATTGTATTCAGGTCTTCAGTAAGGGCGGAGCGTCGAATTCCCTGCATCACATCTTCCGGGCGTACCAGGCCGCGCTTTAAGCAATTGTCATCAAAATCACCTTTCTGATAAAGCGGGATCTTCTCTCCTTCGACCCATCCGGCAATCGTTTTACTGTAAACCACCAGCCATCCGAGTAAACGGTGCAGACTTACAATGGTAAGGCAGCACACTACAACCGGTAAAAAGGCAGAAGCTCCTACAACTGCCCTACTCATGATAGCACCAAGCAAAATGCTGATAATGTTATCTAGCGGCATGCGGAGGCCAAAGGATCGTCGTCCGGAAATTCGGATTAAAATGAGCGCTATAAAAAACATTATAACGCCCCGGCTACTCATTTGCAGCATGCTAAGGTCTTTGCCTTCTCCAAATATTTGAATAAATGTATCTTTCATAAATCAATAAACTAAATCCTAATTACAGACAGAGTAGCCTTGAAAATGCTGTCGCCGGTTTATCAAACAAAGGCCGAATAAGTACAGTTCATAAATATCGCGGTATGTTTGTTTTTTTTGTTAGTGAGCACTGATTACAATCAGCTTCAACTTCCGGATCTTAGATGATGACGTTTGGACTTGGTTTGGTTATTCTTCTGCGCTGCATCAATCGAATGCGTATTTGTTAAATCATTCTCCTGCTTTGCCAGTTCCGATAACCGGATATAAAATTTATGTAATTGATCCAGTTCGGCTTCTGTTAAATTCTCAATGTTTACCATGCGGTTACTGGTGCCCTCGTGAGATGCAAGTAACTCGTTAAGTTTGAGGTGAATGGCTTTGGAATCTTTATTCTGAGACTTTTGAATCAAAAAAACCATTAAAAACGTGATAATCGTTGTACCCGTGTTAATGATAAGCTGCCAGGTTTCAGAATAGTGAAACACAGGGCCGGATATGGCCCAAATCAGAATGGTGAGTACTGCAATAATGAATGCAGCTGAACTCCCGGTAGCCGTGGTAGCCCAATTTGAAAACTGTTCAAAATAATTGATTTTACCTTTCATCAAACCCTGCTTTATCTTTTTGTTGCTTTGTCACGCTATATAATCACGGCATTAGAGTTTAACCCACGGATAATGATCCGAAGATAAATACTTAGGTCAATCCCAAAACTGACTGGCTAATAAAATGAGCGGAACTGCTTATGCTTGTTCTATTAAACAAAACTTACTCCGGATAGTTTTAAAATAAAATACGGCAATTTAGAATCAACATGGCAACTAAAATCGTGATCATCCGGTTGAAAAGATATCTCACTAATTTAAAAATAACTAACCTATCGGCAAACGGAAATAAAATATAGAATCTGCACCGCTTTCAATTTTCGGCCCAAACCTTAACACCATGAAGTTGAATGATCTCAGAATTTCCTGCTCATCAATAAAAGTAAGAAAACATGAAAAATATTATCTTATTAAAATAAACAAGCTCCCAATTTCAAAACAAAAACGGAAAACCGGGGTTGTGGCATGAGCGGTATTAATAAGCGATATTGCTTCTAAAACCACATGAAAGAAACACAAGACAATACCAGGGCAATTACCAACTATATCAGAACATTACGTGAACGCAAGGATTACACACAGAATTATTTAGCTGCCAAGCTTTCTATTAGTCAGAATGCATACAGCAAACTTGAATTAGGATATAGCACATTGAGTGTTCAGCGTCTTTTTGACATCGCGAATATATTGGAAATTGATATAGCCGAATTGATTGACAGTGGAATAACACCGAAGAAAACGGTGGACAACTCACTGATACCTGAACTGACGCTGCTCTATTAAAAGCAAAAAAAAGCGGCGATTCACGCCGCTTTTTGAACTACTTGCTGCTTTTTTTGTGACCGCTGCTCATTTCTTTTGCGGCATTACTTTTTTCCTGTTTAGAGGCTTTAGGATCGCGCATCTCTTTAGATGCTTCTGATTTGCTTTTCGCTTTAGTAGGCATGATGTTTATATTTTAATTAACGATTAATTTAATTAATAAACTATTAACATAAACTATGCCATAAATGAGCTTATTTTTGCAATTAGCACTTATCGGTGTAAACTTGGGCTAATAATGCTTAACGTGCCGCATACAATTGAAGTAAACCGCTTAGCCCGCCAATTTATGGTTATATCAGGATTAAAATCTTCCAGGATTAAAACAAAACCCTAAATGCATCCGCGTACAGTATTTTCAAAACAGTTCCGGGTATCTAACCGCCGTAAGATGCTTTTAATATTTGACACCCTGCTTAAAAACGTTTGAATTGAATTTGATTACAGTTTTGCTAAGACCGGTTGAAAATTCAATTGGTTTAAGCGGATTATGCTCCCCAATAACCGCCTAACCAAATTATGAACCATATTATATTAGTGAATGAAGAAAATGCCATTCTTGGCTACATGGAAAAAATGGAGGCACATTAATCAGGTGTGATTCATCGCGCGATATCGGTATTTGTATTTAACAGCCAGGGCAAACTATTGCTTCAGTAACGTGCTGCTGTAAAATATCATTCAACAGGTAAAATGGAACACTACTTGTTGCACACACCCACACCCGGATGAACTTAGCATTGATACGGCGCGGAGCCGCTTGCAGGAAGAAATCGGGATGGATTATGAGCCAGAACCATGTGGCCATATTGTTTACCGGGCTGATTTTGAAGATGGATTGATAAGACACGAATATGATTTATTATTTACCGGCCTTACTGACGAGCCCCCTTCAATCAATTCCCTCGAAGTATCGAATTATCGATATTTAGGAATTGATGATCTGGAAACTGCCATTTTACAAAATCCAGATCAATACACCGTGTGGTCATCCCTATGTCTTCAAAAATTACGCTCGCAGGATCAATTATAAAGGCTATAACGTCAGTCATGATTTAACAGTAGATCTGGCGCGCCTCGCGGCAATTAATACCTTCTTATGTAAATGCGAATCGCCCTTATCAAGCATTTGTAACAACTTGTTTTTTCGTCTAAGATATTTTTCAGCCTTTTCCCGTTCATATTTAACAGTCCATCCGATATTGTAGATGAGGTCGGCGTATTTAACAGTTTGAGCCTGCTTGCCGGTTTTGGCAAGCCGCTTTGTCTCCAGTTTCCGGCGTTGCTTTTTAGACAACTCCGGATATCTTGTTTTAGTAAAAACTTCTGTAAGTTCTACAACAGCCTTGACGATTTGCTCCTGCTCGCCTGGCTTATATCCAAAATTTGCAAGGACATGATGTAACTGTCCGGCATTCAGCGGTAAATCTTCCAGCAGGTCATGGCACAGGCCGATCTCATAGCCCAAAGGCTCATATTTTTCTGCAAGCTCCGCCACGAATATCAAATGATCCATATAAGGCTCGCCACTTACGCGGATCCGCTTTTGCTTGTAAAGCGATTTTACCCAATTCATGAGCAATACGCTCCGCATCATAACTGGTTTAATTTGAGGTATCCCAAGTGAACCTGGTCAACCGTCGCAGGCCCTTCCTGTTTAGTAATGACCAGTGTATAGGCAGCCTTTAACGCAGGAGATAATACGTCCTCAATACGGTAGATCTCGTCAACATCGATACCGTATTTTTCATCGATATGGGCGCTGGCCGCCTTTATTGTTTGAATACTTTGCTGTTTAAAAAAAGAAGTAACGGTCGCGGTTTTCATGGCTTCTTTACGGTCATCCCTGATCGTTAATAAAGTATAATGTTGTTCCTCGAGTATTCCTTCCCGGTACCCGCCCAAGTTCACAAAGAACAATTTTTTCGTAAACTCCAGATGTGTCCCTTTTGCCGCTATGGAAATCTTGTAACCATCTACGCCGGTAACCTCACGCCAGCCATCAATATGCAGGCTGGAACCGGCTTCCGGCCAGAAATCCCGCATTGCCGGTACCAATTCCTTTAAGGATGTGGCTATACCGAAAAAGAAATCATGCTGTTCCACCGTTCGTCCGGGCGCTTTGGATCCCAGCAAAATCATGAATAACTTTAATTCATTTTCCATAATCACACCATTAGTTTTTCAACAGGGCTTTGATGATGCTTCTGGAAGCTTCCTCTCCAAAGTCGAGGCCTGAGTAATCAGGGTTGTATCCGCCGATGAATGGTACTGCCATGATATACAAGCGTTCGTTCAGCGCATTATATTCGTCCACCGCCTGGAAGCTATCGTTGATGGTAATGCCGGGCACCAGCAAGTAAAGCTTACCATCCCGGTCTCTGCGCACTTTTTCATTGCCTTCGTTAATTTCCTTAAAGCCTGCCTCTTCATTTTTAAAATACAATTTAGCCGGGCTTACCGCCCTGCCCGAGAGTAAGCTTTTAAACGGTATCTCCTCATAGGATAAATGAGGCTGGCCTATGCAGTCGACAAATGTAGGGTAATAATCTGCGCGGGCCTCTTTCCCTTCATCCTGATAACGGTAAATAATACCGCCCCCATCCTGCGGTTCAATCTCATTATTCTCACCGACGGCGATAATGCTAAGCTTTCCCGCCTGATGCATGGCCAGCAATTCTTTGGCCGAACTTTGCGGAACATAAGCGATCACTACGGAAATAAGCGGCATCAGCACGCGTTGCAACCGGAGCATATCTTCTGCCGGAAAATATTTAGCCGGGTAATTCATAGTGAAGCTGAGCACGCCCAGCATTTCTTTCCAATAGATCGATTCCCGGTTGCGGATCGATTTTTCAGCCTCTGCATATTCCCGGGACAACAGAACAAAAGCGTCTGTTTTTTCACGTTTTTCCATGATCATGGATACAAATTCCTCCAAATTCATATCCCTGACCAACTCGTAAAATTCCGGATCGTGTTTCGCTAACCCTTCTTTGAAGTTTTTATCGAATATATAATCCAACGGCAAAAAGCCGCCGTTCTCATCACGAACATAACGAATATCCTCCGGCGACAGAATGGTTTGCTTACCCAAATGCGAGTCTTCGAGGTGAAATCGCAGCGCAGGGAGCAAGCCGTTACGGGAATGCATAACAATTCGAAAATCCGGCGAACCTTCTTTCGCCTGGTACACCAGCTTTTCGTTTTCGTAACTAAAATCACCATTGTACCGGGCCAGTGTGCGGATCGCGTCGATTGCCGTAAGCGAAGACCCACGAATAGCAACAGCATGATTGGCTGAAAACGCCAGCTTGGATGGCGGATAAGGGGAATCAAAATAACCCCGAACACGACCTTCGTGTTGTTTTGGCCACAAATGTCCTGTACATATTACCACACGGTCAAATTCCGCAGGTCGCTTATTGGCCACCTCAACCCGAACCTTTGCGGATCCCGGGTCGTCAATGACGTCTTCGACTTCAGTATTGAACCGCATTTCAGTTGCAATCCCTTTATCCCTGCCCTGCTGCTGCAATAATTTAAACTGATCCGTCAAGTACTGGCCGAACAACAGACGCGGAAGGGTTTTATACTCGTTAAATCTGTTCGCGTCGATGTTGAACTTGTCCAGGGTATCTTTAGGAACACTCCTGACCCAATCTGCGACCGGTATTACCAAATCCGGTATTTCATTGCCGGACACATTGGTGATATGTTCATCATTTGCGCCTTCTTTGCTGTATGGCATGCCTGCACCAGGGCGGTCGCCTTTCTCAAAAATGACCACTTCCAGACCCGGTTTAGCGTTTTCGACAATGCGTTTGTAGATGAACAAAGCGCTCGGGCCTCCGCCGATAATTCCAATTTTCAGCATCAGGCAGCCTTCAATTTAGCTTCCATACTTAGAGTGGTATGAGGTACCGCTTTCAGACGTTCCTTCGCGATCAGTTTCCCGGTACTCCGGCAAATGCCATAGGTTTTATTTTCAATCCTGAACAAGGCTGCGTCGAGCTGATCGATAAATTTCCGCTGGCGGGACGCCAGTTGGTGCAATTGTTCCTTTTCCAATGTAGCAGAACCGTCTTCCAGGGTCTGGTAGCCGCCACTGGTATCATCAGTACCGTTGGGATTGTTAAGCGCCAGTGAGCCCATCAAAGATTGAAGTTCTTCATTCGCAATTTGCTTTTTGCCGAGGATCAACGACTTAAATTCTGCAAGATCCTGATCCGAATAGCGTAAGGTGTTATTTTCCATAGTTTTTAGCCAACAACATTATAGCAGGTTTGGTTTTGACTTAACGTTTATTGCTTTGTAAACATTTACAATTCACTCCACATTGGATAACCTGATCATTAACTAAGTCTATTTAGGAAACCGCAGCGGCACCTCTATAATAATTCCAACACCTGTTCGCCCATTGAAAAGATGTGCAAATAATCTAAACAATCGGCAAACAATATGGTTGTATAAGCAACTTCTATTAGCCGCTCCAACTTTCTCATCAGCGCCTCTTAACAATTATTTAAATCATTTAACACTATGAAAAAGGAAACAAACACAGATCCTAAGTTCAGTACTCATGCTGTGACTAATGCAGACCCGGCTTTAACGGAGCTTTTTAAAGACGGAATTATGGACATTTATTGGGCAGAAAACCACCTGGTAAAAAAATTGCCGGACATGATCGCCGCAGCAGGTTCAAAAGAACTTCAACAAACAATCACAACCCATCTCGAAGAAACCAAAGGCCACGTACAGCGCCTCGAAGAAATTTTCAGCCTGCTTGGAGAGGAGCCAATGGCTAAGAAATGCGATGCCATGGAAGGACTGACACTGGAAGGTGCCGAGATTATCGAATCGACCGAACCTGGGACTGCGACCCGCGACGTCGGTATAATCCTCGCATCACAAAAGGTGGAGCACTATGAGATCGCTACCTATGGCGGACTTTGCCAGCTGGCCAAAACCATCGGCCGGGATGACATTGCCGGGATACTGGCGCAAACGCTGGAAGAAGAAAAAAACGCCGACCAGTTACTGACCGGCATAGCTGAGAAAGATATTAATTACCAGGCAACAGAGGAGGTATAATTATGGCCGTTAAAAAGAAATCAGAAAAAGAAAGTGTAGAGCCAACTAACGAAAAACGTGCTAAGTTGGAAGCATATACCGATGATGCGCAGGGTCAGCCCCTGCGAACCAATACCGGTGCGGCTATCAACGATGATCAGAATACGCTGAAAGCAGGTGAAAGGGGGCCATCGCTGCTAGAAGATTTTATCTTCCGGGAGAAGATCATGCATTTTGATCATGAGCGGATTCCGGAACGTGTTGTGCATGCGCGTGGTTCAGGGGCTCATGGAGTTTTTAAGCTTTATGAGTCTTTAAGCGAATTTACCAAGGCAGGGTTTCTGAACGATACGGAGATCGAAACGCCTGTGTTCGTCCGTTTCTCGACGGTTGCCGGCTCAAGGGGATCCACTGATCTTGCGAGGGACGTACGTGGTTTTGCCGTTCGGTTCTATACACAGGAGGGAAATTTTGATCTGGTTGGTAACAACATGCCGGTATTTTTCATCCAGGACGCAATCAAATTCCCGGATTTGATACACGCTGTGAAACCAGAACCTGATAATGAAATCCCGCAGGCAGCCTCTGCACATGATACTTTCTGGGATTTTATATCGCTTACACCAGAGTCTGCCCATATGATTATGTGGTTGATGAGTGACCGTGCCATTCCACGTTCTTTACGTATGATGGAAGGGTTTGGCGTGCATACTTTCCGTTTAGTTAACGCTCAGGGAGTTGCGAGTTTTGTTAAATTTCATTGGAAACCTTTATTGGGCGTACATGCTGTGGCCTGGGACGAAGCGCAGAATATTTCGGGGAAAGATCCCGATTTTCACCGCCGCGATCTGTGGGACTGCATCGAAAGCGGGGCCTTTCCCGAATGGGAACTCGGTGTGCAGATCGTGCCGGAAGAAGACGAATTTAAATATGATTTCGACCTGCTGGATTCTACCAAGATCATACCTGAAGAGTTAGTGCCTGTTCAACGGATCGGTAAACTGACCCTTAACCGCAACCCGGACAATTTCTTTGCGGAAACAGAACAAATTGCCTTTCATCTCGGCCATATTGTTCCTGGTATCGACTTCACCAACGATCCGCTTCTGCAAGGTCGTTTGTTTTCTTATACCGACACCCAACTACTGCGCCTTGGCGGTCCTAACTTTCATCAGCTTCCGATCAATAAGCCAATAGTGCCGGTGTATAACAACCAAAGGGATGGTTTTTCACGCCAGAATATCGACAGTGGTAAAACGAGTTACAGTCCCAACTCGTTAGGTAATAATTATCCCTCCCAGGTGAAGAAGGCCGACGGAGGTTACACCAGCTATCCGGAACGAATTGATGCACGTAAAGTGCGTGCGCGAAGTGATAGTTTCCGCGACCATTTTAGCCAGGCAAGATTGTTCTTTAACAGCCAGTCCGATCCGGAAAAGGACCATATTGTTCAAGCTTTTTCATTTGAATTGGGTAAAGTGAAAACCATTGCCGTGCGGGAGCGAATGCTGGGTATCCTTTCGTTAGTAGATAAAGGCCTCGCTGCACAGGTAGCTGTAGCGCTTGGGCTCAACGTACCGCGACCGCCTGAACAACCGGTTAACCATATTTTTGGTGCCGATACCGATCCTGCAGCTGTGCAACCTGTTCAGGTTGATAGCAGTATTAAAAAATCTGCCGCGCTCAGCATGGCCGGAACGATAAAAGATTCCATCCAAACCCGTAAAATAGCCATACTGGCTGCCGATGGCGTTGATGAAAAAGCTGTTGCTGCAGTTAAAAATGCAATAGAAGCTGAGGGGGGCGTAGTAGAGATCGTTTCTTCGCGTTTAGGATTTATTACCGGCATTAATGATCAAAAAATACAGGTTGATGATACCACGCTTACCACCGCTTCTGTACTTTTCGATGCCGTTTACGTGCCGGGAGGAAGCAACAGTATTGCTGATGTTGAGGCTGATGCCAACGCTATCCATTTTTTAAACGAGGCTTTTAAGCATTGCAAACCTATCGCGTTTGACCTGCGTGCGGTACAGGTATTGGAAGCGACCTACTTTAGCAAAAAAGCTACGTTAGACGAGGGCGTAATCATAGATGAAAACTTAAGCAAACTGGCCGAGAGATTTATAGCGGCGATCAAGCTTCACCGTTTTTGGGAACGTGAAAGATCGAGGAAGATTCCGGCCTAAAAATAAAAGCTCCGTAACCATACGGGGCTTTTATTTTATAATCGACTCTTCATGCTATCGCAGCAAATTCGCACCTTCCTCGTTTCCCTGTTGGGCAGCGATGTCTGCTGCTGTAAGTCCCCTTGAATCCCGCAATGTTTTGTTTGCGCCTGCTTCTACCAACAATTGTGCTATTTCATTACGGCCGAACATGGCGGCAAACATTAATGCTGTTCCCCCGTTACCATGCATCTGGTCAAGGTCGGCACCTTGGGAAACAAGGATTTTAATGATGTCCGGAAAGCCTTTAAAGCAAGCGCCCATTAGTGCTGTGTTGCCACCAAAGTCGGCACCATTTACATTTGCTCCCATATCAAGCAATAATTTCGCTGCTTCCGGCTGATGATTATAACATGCAATGATAAGTGGAGAATAACCTTTTTCGTCCTTACAATTTACGTCGGCCCCCTTACTAATCGCTTCCTGCATTACTTCGATTTCGCCTTTACGCGCTGCATGGATCAGAACCATATTTAATTCAGTATTTGTCATAATCTAGATTTGCTTTATTAACAGCTTACAATGATTTTGTTTTATAAAAAGCATTTAATTGACACTAAGATATAGATCAATCAACTAATTGTTATGTTTGGGGAATTTAAACTTGATTAATGAACGATCTCGGAAAAAATATCAGGCTACTTAGACGTCAAAAAGGCTGGAGTCAGGAAGACACTGCAAGACAATTAGATATTTCGGTTCCTGCTTTTTCCAAGATTGAAACAGGGGTAACCGATATTAATTTATCAAGACTGGAGCAGATCGCACGCCTGTTCGAATTGTCAACGACTTCGTTACTCAGTTATGGAATAGCACAACCTGATTCAAATGATGAAATTATCGTCAGAATATTTGAGCAAATCAGGCAACGTGAATTAGAATTGGCGGACCTTCAGAAGAAAGTGATCGAACTCTATGAGGAATTGAGAAAAAGAAATGACAATCATAATCGCCCGCGCTCACAACGAATTGTCTAAGACCAACCGATTAAACATCGCTTAGGGAATAAAACATTTCAATTCAATCCACCATTGCTGCACTCTGAACTGCATTCGCTTTTTATTGATCAAAACATCGTTATATTTTTGTTGTTCCAAACTACGTGGAGAGACATAGAATTACTACAGATACCTTAAACATAGCTTACATAGATCAAGGCCCAAAAGATGGCCGCGTTATTTTTTTGCTACATGGGTGGCCTGACGATGTAAGAGCCTGGGACGCGGTTGCTGCATTTTTAGAAAGCAAGGGTTTCAGGTTGATCGTACCATTTTTACGAGGCTTCGGCGATACCACTTTCCGTTTTGCAAAAACAGTTCGTGATGCAAGTGCAGTCGCAATTGCACAGGACGTTATTGATCTCGCAAATCATTTGCAAATAAAAAAATTCTCGGTTGGCGGACATGACTGGGGGGCGCGTGCAGCCTATACGCTTGCCGCCTTGTTCCCTGAACGTCTTTATGCTATCGCGGCCCTCTCCCTGCCCTACCAGCCACGGGGCGTTTTTAAAGTTCCATCTTTTTCGCAATCCAGATTGTTTTGGTATCAATGGTTTATGCTTTCTGACGCCGGCGCTGATGCAGTGAAGTCTGACCCGATAGGCTTTGCTTATATTCAATGGAAAACCTGGAGTCCTGCAGGTTGGTTTCAACACTCCGAGTTTGACGAAACGGCAAAAAGTTTTGAGAATCCCGATTGGGTAGCCATAACCCTTAACGGTTATAGGAGGCGATTCAAATGGGAACCGTCCGACGAAAGGTATGATGAGTTGCGCGCGCGGCTAAGTATGGCAGAAGAAATTGCTACCCCTACGTTAATGATCCAGGGCGGCTCAGATACTTGCGATCCGCCAGAAGGTTCAGAAGATTTGCACGGCTATTTTATCAGGGGATATGAAAGATTTGTGATCCCTACTTCCGGGCACTTCCCAATGCGCGAAGCGCCTGATATCGTTGGAGAAAAACTTTCGGATTATTTTAGTATATACAGTTCATAATTTGCTGGAATGCCAGGAATATGAACGCTGATCTAAAGTTAGTGCTGCATACAAAGTCATTTGTAAAAATTTGCTCTCAAGGTTTCGAAGGTTGCTGAAATATAATGGCGAGTGTAAATATGCACTTATTCCCAATGCAGCAACATTTTCTTCCCTCAATTCTCAGTTTTGCTCTTTCCACCCAGTAAGGGCTATCAGTCTCTTAAGGTCGCTTTCAAAACACTTTAGCTCAATCGGACTCCATTTCAGCAACAAACCGGCTTAAATTGTATTGGCAGTGAAATCAAGCTGTACAATAGGCCTATCATTTTAATTTTCGGCTAACGGTGCGAGATGCGGAAAAGCTTATCGTTGAAATGATCAACAACCGCCAGCCTTAAAACAGTTGTTTCAATTTAGCTCGCAATAACCGCCAGCCACCTATATGGATTTTATTAAAAATTAGATATTTTAAATAAAAATAAACAAGCGTTTTGATTTAATGTTGAGAAGAAAAGGAGTATCCATTTGATAACACTTATTAACCAATAACATTCCAAATATGAGCAAGCAAGTTAGCGACCTGTTAGTCCAGCGGTTAACAGAATGGGGTATTAAACGTGTTTTTGGATATCCCGGGGACGGAATCAACGGCGTGATGGGCGCGCTTGATCGTGCAGGTAAAGATTTGGAATTTATACAGGTCCCCCACGAAGAACTTGCGGCCTTTATGGCTTGCGGTCATGCTAAATTTACCGGAGAGGTAGGTGTTTGCATCGCCACTTCGGGTCCTGGCGCTATACACCTGTTAAACGGCTTGTATGATGCTAAACTGGATCATCAACCGGTGGTAGCCATTGTAGGTCAACAATCCACCTTGTCTCTTGGCGGGAATTACCAGCAGGAGGTTGACCTGTTAAGCCTTTTCAAGGATGTAGCCGGTGAGTATGTACATATGATGACCGATCCGGCTCAGGCGCGCCAACTTATTGACCGTGCTATACGCATCTCGAAAGCGCAAAGAACCGTGACATGTATCATTATCCCTAACAACATCCAGGAAATGGATGCAGTGGAAGCCCCGCCTAAAAAACATGGCAGCATTTTTACAGGCGTTGGCCATGCCATTGAAAAACCCGTGCCGCCGTTAACTGAACTGCAAAAAGCCGCAGATTTGCTTAATGCAGGAAAAAAAGTAGCGATATTGATTGGAGCAGGTGCCATGGGCGCGGCAGACGAAGTGCAGGAAATTGCGGAACTATTAGGCGCAGGGGTAGCGAAAGCCTTATTAGGAAGGGCGGTCTTGCCCGATGACCTGCCATATGTTACAGGCTCCATTGGGCTTTTGGGAACCAAGCCAAGCTGGGAACTGATGAAGGAATGCGACACACTACTGATGATTGGCAGCGGCTTCCCCTATTCCGAGTTCCTGCCGGCAGAAGGACAGGCGAAGGGTATTCAGATAGACATTGATAACCGAATGCTTAGCCTTCGCTACCCGATGGATGTTAATCTTGTGGGTGACAGCCGGGAAACATTAAAAGCCTTGATTCCGCTAATAAAAAGAAAGACAGACCGGGACTGGCAGCAAAAACTGGAACAAAGTATAACCGATTGGTGGCATATTGTAGAAGCTAAAGCTTTCAAATCGGCTAATCCTGTAAATCCTCAGCGGGTATTTTGGGAACTTTCGCCAAAACTGCCGGATAATTGTATCATCACCGCCGATTCGGGATCTTCGGCCAGCTGGTTCGCACGCAATATTAAAATACGCAAGGGCATGAAAGCCAGCCTTTCGGGTACGCTTGCAACCATGTGCCCTGCCGTGCCTTACAGCGTTGCAGCAAAAATGGCTTATCCCAATCGGGTACCAATAGCATTGATAGGTGACGGCGCTATGCAGATGCTTGGCATCAACGGCATGATCACCATCGCCAAACACTGGCAAAGCTGGAGCGATCCGAGGCTGGTTATACTGGTGTTGAATAACGGTGACCTGAACATGGTGACCTGGGAGCAACGCATCACTTCGGGTAACCCGGAATTTACCGGGTCGCAGGAGTTGCCGGTTTTTCCTTATGCTCAATATGCCGAAATGCTGGGCTTAAAGGGCATTATGGTTGATGACCCCGAAAAACTTGCCGACGCCTGGGATATGGTACTCAATGCCGACAGACCGGCTTTACTGGAAGTAAAAGTTGACCCTAATGTACCCAATATCCCGCCTCATATCAGCTTTGAACAGATGGTAAAATTTACCAAAGCGATGGTTAAGGGCGACGCCAAAGAACTGGCTGTTATTTCACAAACGTTTAAGGACCTGGTAGCTGAATTGCTGCCCGGCAGTCAAACCAAAAGATCATAAACTTAACATCAACATCTATCAATAAGGCACCATGAAAAAAATCATTTATTATTCTATTATCACTAGTTCGGCATTGATGTGGAGCCTTATGTTGATGCCATGGTAGAAGATCACAAAAAAGATATTGCCGAATTTGAGGAGTACAAAGGCAAGGTTAAATACCCTGAGATAAAAGCATTAATTGAAAAGGCGCTGCCTATGCTTAAAATGCACCTCTCGGCAATTGAAAAAATTAAAGCGCAAATTAAATAATAAATTCGTGGGCGCTAACACAACAAAAACAACCGCCACAGTCATGGCAGGCATCAGCGGTACAACGTTCATGACCTTGTTCAGTTATCTCATTTCCCTCGCAGAGAAAGAGAATTTCAGCGAGCCGGAAAGACTCGGCCAGTTGGCAGGCCGGCTGATACCAAAACTTGACAGGCAGCAACAACAGGCACTGGGCTGGCTGGGCCATTATGGTGTGGGGTTGCTGTTTGCCATTGTATACGTTGAGCTTTGGCGTCGTAACGTGCTGAAACCGGATATTAGAACCAGCCTTTGGCTTGGCGGCCTTAGCGGCATATTGGCTGTAGCAGTTTGGAAAACAACTTTTAAATTGCATCCGCTGCCGCCCGCCCTAAATTTTAGCAAATACTACCTGCAGCTTGTGCCCGCTCATATAGTATTTGCTGTATTTGCCGCGGTAGGTTACATTGCATTAAAAAGCATGAATATTCAGCAGGCGCATCAAGAGTTCACCTATACAATTCCCGACATTTCTTAATGAATCCTTATGAAAGACATCGCCCAACGGTTTCCGCAAAACCCACTTTTGATGCCAAAGGATTTACCCCCGAGCCACGAGGGTTTGCAGGTGATCAGCCTGCTTAACCCCGGCGCTTTCCGTTTCGGCGGAAAAGTGTGGCTTATTGTACGAGTTGCCGAAGGCGTCGCACAAAAGGAGGGCGTAATCTTTTTCCCTGCCCTGAATGCTACTGGAAACACCGAAATTATTGAAGTCCCGCTTAACGATCCCGACCTGATCGCTACCGATGCGCGCGTTATCAGTTATAAAGGTTTGGATTATCTCACCACCGTATCCCATTTACGCCTGCTTAACAGTGAGGACGGCGTTCACTTTGCCGAATACACGGCAATTCCATCGTTGTTTGGCGAAGGCCGGCTGGAACGGTTCGGCATTGAAGACTGCCGGGTAAGCCAGATCAATGATACTTATTATCTTACTTATACGGCTGTATCCGACAGCGGTGTTGGCGTAGGCCTGCGTACCACAACAAACTGGCAGCAATTTGAAAAAGCAGAAATGATCCTGCCGCCCCATAATAAGGATTGCGCCATTTTTGAAAAAAAGATAGCCGGAAAATTCTATTGCCTGCACCGGCCCAGCAGTAAGGAAATCGGCGGCAACTACATCTGGCTTGCAGAATCGCCGGATGCCCGGCATTGGGGCAACCACCAATGCCTCATCAAAACACGGCCGGGTTTATGGGATAGTGCCCGCGTAGGTGCAGGGGCCGCGCCTATCCGCACCGAAAAGGGCTGGCTGGAAATTTACCACGGTGCCGATGCCACGCACCGCTATTGCCTGGGCGCGTTTTTAATGGATGCTGATGATCCGTCGAAAGTACTGGCGCGTACAACGGAGCCAATCATGGTGCCAACAGAAACCTATGAGCTGAGCGGTTTTTTTGGTTATGTGGTATTTACCAACGGGCATATAATAAGCGGCGACCGGCTCACTATTTATTATGGCGCAGCCGACGAATATGTTTGCGGCGCGCATTTTTCTATCAACGAAATATTAGGCATGCTTGTTTATGATTGATTACCGGAACAAAAATTCATAATGCCTACGATTTCTTTATGAAGATCTTAAATCGTGATCAGGCGGGTTGCTGTGAATGAGAAAAACAGCAATCAAATAAGCAAATGCTATGCTTATTGCCAATCAATGAATACAAGCCCGTCACCTGGCACTGCGTATTCCAGGTTTCCTCCAGCAGCGCTTTTACCTTTTACTTCTACACCGTTAATTACCACGTTAAGGTGAGGTAGTTTGCGGTAGCCGGTTTTAATAATCATCAGCCGGCACATTAAACGGCCATCACCCGCCAACCTAAACTTTACCGGGGCTTTCCCCCTTGCTGTAAAACCATAGGTAGGATAATCGGTATAGATCATTATTTCGGCCTCTGCCACCCGTATGTAATGCCTCGGCATAATACCAAAAGCATTGCCCGCGCCGTAAACTTCCTGCCCGACCTGACCGCTTTGTTCCCAGCCGTCGTGCATGTCTTCCAATGCTATCCAAAGGTTCGGGTCAACTTCGCCTATCTTAGGTTTATCATGTAGCATTTCTTTCGCCAACATTGGCGGATAATAATAACAAGCCCTGTCTACCAAAAAGCGGATGTATTCGGCTACCAGCAACCTTGCTGAGGGTAGCAGGTCAACATCCTCGGCATGCCGCAGGTAATCGTGAAAAGCGCAAAATACTTCCTGTTCCTCATACACCGCCGAGTAGGGGGCGTCGTTTAGCGGAAAAAGGGTAAAAAACGATGGAAAGTTGCGGCCATAACCATAATTGCAATCCCAGAGGCGTACATTTTTAAATAATACGGCGAGGCACAGATAGCTTAGATCGAGATAAAAATCTTTTTTGGTGATTTTGTATAAACGCAATAGCGCACCGGCCGAAAAAGCAGTATTATTTGCCTGATACATGAGGCTGAACCCAAGGCCGCGTAATTTTTGAGCGGCTTTTTCAGCTTCGGCAAGGTAGCGTTTGTCGCCGGTGAGTTCCCAGGCCTGCAGCATTACGTGGGCGAAAAGTCCCGGTACATCTTTTTCGCCTCCCATACCCGGCTGCGTTTCTTCTTTAATTACCTCTAAAGTGTCCAACTTGTAAAATACCGGCCACTGATAGTTAAAATGATGGGCCACTTTAATTGCAAATTCCAGTGAACCTAAAAACAACTTTTCGGCTACCTCATCTCCCTTTAAAGCAAGTCGCGAAAGATTAAGCAGGGGATGATGCAGGTACCACGAATCCATGGTCATAGGTTCTTTTTGCTCCTCCTCTCCTTTCAGCTTATCGGCTGCTTTGGGATGCCAGCGAACGATTGTGCCAAGCTTATCGTCAAAAAATGCGGGTAACCCCTGTTTAATGCGGCGCATTACCTCCAGTTCCGAGTCGCTCCACTCTACGTAATCCAACAGTGGCAGCAGCACAGCCAGTTGTACCATAATTTCGGGCGGGGTAGCGTAATCACTCACATAAGCGTTAAAATAATGGTTACCATCCAGTTGCGACCAGCAACCGGGACTACCGATCAGGTCGCTCAGGCCTTTTTGTAAAATATCCGGCCAGTTTTGATAAGTGGTTTCCGGTTTGGGCATCGCCAGGTAAACTGCCGCGAGCATATCGAGATATTGCCGGGTCATTGAAGGCTCATCTGCAGGTACCTCATCCGAAAACGCCACGAACGCGTCACTTAAAACGTAGGTTTTGCCCGCTTCTAACGGCTTATTCTTTAGGGTAGGCGGTAGTGCGAAACCTATCTCGGGCCATTCGCCGCCAACCGTTTCTGCAGCAGGCGTTTCGGTGGCCTGGTTATAATCCGCAAGCGCGCTCAAGTTTTGGATGTATAGTATTGAACCTGCCTCAGGGCGTGTCAAACTAAAATAAAGCTGCCCCGAACGTGAACCCACTTGCTTAATATGTACTTTGCCAAGTGCCATCGAATCACTGCCAGCCGCACCAAGCGGTACGATATCTCGCGGCCAATAAGGGAAAAGCAGGGGAACATGGGGCTTTAATGAGGTAGTTAACCGTATCAATGGTTCATCATCTGAAGATAGGCGGAGTTCAACCCGGAATAGGCCAATTCTGCTATCACATGTTAATAAAATGCGTTCCTGATCCTTTTGCGCATCAACATCCAAATCATCCGCCGGCGAATAAATTAGGCGAAACGCTATGCGTTGCCCAGCCGGCCAGGTCATGATGAGCCAACAACTATCAGGTATCGAAGCGATACCAAAATTATAGCCCTGCCACTCATAATTCAACACTAGCTGAAGCGAGGGATCATTCAAATAAGCATTACTGTTTAAAAGCCAAGGAGAGATAGCGTTCATTCTGTATAAGTTAAAATTGGCTATGTTGTTTACAACTTCAGGGTGCGGTTTCGGCAGGTAGTATAATTTAAACCCCAAATTTCGTATTAAGTTTTAAAAAAGAGATAGATAGTAACTGAACAGCAAGGGTATACGAAAGGCCATTAATTTGAAAAAAATCATGATAAGAACAAAAATCACAACTGCAGGTTGACTTACACAGTAACAGGCCTCCTATCCTATGTATTGGGAATCTACGCCCTTGGCGAAGTAAACAAAAATGACATGGAAACCGTACTACTGCCACTACTTGATGACCTGGCAGGGCTAACAGGCAATTTCAACTATCTTTTGATATTAAAACAAGGTACAAATTTCACGTTGGCCGCATGGTAGAATGATATGATAGCGTCTAAAACATCATACTCAATATTTCTACATAGGCAGATTTTATTGTCCCACATTATTTCTCCTGATTCAATGACATCAGGGGATGTTCCATCATGGCTGACTACACTCTTCCGTACCAGTTTGAACAACGAGTGTATTTATTATATCAAATTTAGATTTCAGGTTCGGGTAAATTACCCGGTCAATTTATAACAAAATTCTTATCTGGAACACCTTGACCAATGGCTTCAGTATATCGACTCAAGCGAAGTAAACAAATTTATGCATCCCGAAAATTATGTTTTGTCGACGAGGGTTGTCACCCTCAAAAATCCAATTATCTTAATTACCGGTGATTGCCATATGCTATGAAGCTGTTAATCGATTTAAAATCTGTAAAATTGCTGTATTGATTTAAAATTATAAACACTCGGAAAAATAAACGCCAAACTTAGGGACCTTGAACTCGGGTTGGCGCACCTTCAGAAAAAAGTAATCGAATTATATGAGGAATTACGCCAGGTCAAAATCAGCAACTAATCGAAGCTATAAACGCCGGTTCTGCAAATTGATAACATAAGACATTATTTGTTTATGAGCGATCCGGAAATTGCCTTTGCCTGCAGAAACAAACAGTTGTTAAAATATAAGTTATGAGATTAGCTTATCAGGTGTTATCGGCAGATCCCGCACACGTTTACCTGTCGCGTTATAAACCGCATTCGCGATAGCCGCAGTTATACCAGTTATGCCGATCTCCCCAATGCCCCTTGCCCCTATCGGCGAAATAAACGTATCTGGTTTATTAATGAAGTGCACTTCGATCTCCGGAATATCGGCATGCACCGGCACAAGGTACTGCGCCAGGTCACGAGTCACCACCCGGCCATTGTTGGGGTCATACTGGGTATTTTCCATCAATGCCATACCGATACCAAAGATCATCCCACCCATGATCTGGTTAGTCGCTGTTTTGAGGTTCATTACTGTCCCGATATCCATTACACCGACAATCCTGTCAATTTTGATCATGCCCAGGTCCGGGTCAACCAGCACTTTGACAAAATGCGCGCCGAAGGAATGAAACGCATAATCTTTACGGTCCATTTTTTCATCTTCCTGCACAGCCTTATTGGCCTTACTTTCTTCTTCCGCTTTCGCTTCCGGGCTGCCTGCAGGAGCGGGTGCCGGCGTTGAAGGCCTGGTTGAAACATTCGTTTTTGCCTGGGCTTCCAGCTTATCCAGCCCTTTACGGTTCATGATCTGGACGTAGGTTTCGACTCTGCCGGGTTCTTTGATCAGGTGGATCTTTCCGTTATCGGCCATGATCTCTTCTTCTTTATAACCATGCAACGGAGATGACGGATCTGCGATGGCCAGCCTGATCAATTTGCTGATCGCTCCCAATGCAGCCGCACGGATCGGTGGGCCTACACTGGCGGAAACCTGCGAGCCGCCAGATTGTGCCCCTTTAGGATATGAACTGTCGCCCAGTTTAACCTTCACTTTTTCGGGCGGTAAAGCAAATGCGTCAGCGGCGACCTGGGTCATCACGGTGTAAGTTCCGGTCCCTATATCCTGTGTACCGCACAAAATCTCCGCATGCCCGTCAGCGAATAAGGTTGCCTTCGCAGTGGAGGCGCTGCGGTTAGCCGGATAAGTCGCCGTAGCCATGCCGTAACCCACCAGGTAATTACCTTCTCTCAATGTTCCGGGCTCAGCCTTACGGTTCTTCCAGCCAATAACTTCGGCACCTTTCTGGTAACATTCCTTCAGGCTTTTTTCCGAGAATTGTTTCTTCTTTTGTTCCTCCATATCGGCGTGATTGATCAGCCGGAGCTGTGCAGGGTCGATTTTCAATTGCTCCGCCAGTTCATCCATCGCGACCTCGAGGGCAAAAGTACCCGGGGCCTCACCCGGGGCGCGGGTAGGACAAGGCGTTCCCCTGTTCAACCGGACCAGCTCATGGCTGACATCCAGGTTGGGGGTACTGTAAAGCATGGTTGTCGCTACACCAGCCGTTTCAACGAACTCATCGACAAACGATGTTTCAGAAATTGTCGCGTGTTTGACCGCTGCCAGTTTACCGGTTGAATCAGCGCCTAATGATACTTTCTGAACGGTTTGTGTTCTTCGTCCTGCGGTTGAAAATACCTGCTGCCTGCTCAACACGAGTTTGACCGGCCGGTCAAATTGTTTGGCGGCCATAGGGGCAAGCAAGGTATTAGCCCAGGTAAAACCCTTTGAACCAAAACCACCACCGATATATAATGCATAAACCTGGACATTTTCAGCAGGTATACCCAGGGTTACAGATAATAAGCCTTTCACACCCATGACAGACTGGGTGGCATCATAAACGGTTAATTTATCTCCCTCCCATTGTGCGATCGTAGCATGGGGTTCCATAGCGTTATGATGATACACCGGCGTAGTATAAGTCTGCTCGGATCTGACAGCGGCCGACTGAAAGGCCGCTTCCGCCTCACCTCGAGTCACCTGGGTCGCCGCGCCACCCAAACCTGCTGCGGGCTTATACGCGGATGTCAGATTTTCCTCCAGGCCGACTATCGCAGGCTGTTCCTCATAGGTCACCTTAATCAGCGCAGCAGCCTGTTCGGCCTGCTCAAAAGTTTCTGCCACAACGACGGCGATATGCTGTCCCCGTAAAATACGCGGTTATTCTGCAGAGGCAACAGATCCTTCTCTGCAAATTTGCCGTTTCCGGGATCTGAACCCGCGGGAAAATGCAGCTGCATAGCGTTCTCGCTGGTCATCACTCCGATCACCCCTGGCATTTTCATCGCCTGCCTGGTATCGATGTCCCTGATACGGCCTTTGGTAATCGTGCTGTTGACAGTCACGCCGTAAGCCAGGTTTTTGATGGGGAACTCGGCAGCATAAGTTGCTGCCCCGGTCACTTTTAGCCTGCCGTCAACGCGGTCTATGGGTTGTCCTATCAATGGCTTCATGATATTGCTGCTGCTGTGGTTAAGGCACGAACGAGGGTACGTTTGGCCAGTTCAATTTTATAAGCGTTGTCTTTATAGCTTTTAGCCTGGCTTAATGCCGCTTCTGCCGCCGCACGGTAGGTTTGCAGATCAGCTGACGCGCCATTCAGCACTTTCTCTGCAGGTACTGCCCTCCACGGTTTCGTTCCTACCCCACCGAGCGCGATATCCGCCTTTTGGATACGGCCGCCGCGGATGTCCAGTAGCACCGCCGCAGATGTCAGTGCGAACTCGTACGATGCCCGGTCCCGGACCTTTAAATAATGTGACCGGTAACTGTAAGACATTCCCGGAATGTCGACATGTGTGATCAGTTCCCCGGGGAGCAGGCTATGTTCCACATGAGGGGTTTGTCCCGGTAATCGATGGAATTCGCCAAATGGGATTAACCTGCTTCCTTTCGTCCCTTGAACATGAATCGTAGCGTCCAAAGCAGCAAGCGCCACGCACATATCTGAAGGATGGGTAGCGATGCAATGGTCGCTGGTACCTAAGACGGCATTCATCCGGTTATACCCTGTAAGCGCCGCACAGCCGGAACCGGGATTACGCTTGTTGCAGGCGAAGTCCGTGTTATAAAAATAAGGGCAGCGGGTCCGCTGCATCAGATTTCCGCCAACGGAAGCCATATTTCTCAATTGCGGAGACGCCCCTGAAAGTAATGCTTCCGAGAGCACCGGATATTTTTTAATTACCACCGGATGATAAGCCAGGTCGCTGTTCTTTACCAGCGCCCCGATACGCAGCCCGCCGTCCGGTAATTCTTCGATCCCGGAAAAGGGCAGTTTGTTGATATCCACAACTTGTTTGGGCGTCTCGATATGCAGCTTCATCAGATCGATCAAATTCGTGCCTCCGGCGATAAATCTGGAACCGGCCATCAGCGCTGTACGGATCGCAGCCTGGTTGTCATGTACACGGATAAGTTTGAAAGGTTCCATATTGGGTAATTTACGCGTTCTGAACTTCTTTAATAGCAGCCACGATATTCTGGTATGCGCCGCAACGGCAGATGTTGCCGCTCATCAGCTCTTTGATCTCGGCGTCCGTATGCGCATGCCCTTCTTTAACCAACCCGATTGCTGAACAGATCTGCCCGGGCGTGCAATAGCCACATTGGAAACCGTCGTGTTTCAGGAAGGCATGCTGCATGGGGTGCAACTGATCTCTATTGGCCAGTCCTTCAATGCTCGTAACCTCCAAACCCGCACACATGCCTGCAAGCATCAGGCAGGAATTGATCCTGCGTCCGTCTACCAGGACCGTACAAGCACCGCATTGACCGTGGTCACAGCCCTTTTTTGTCCCCGGTAGTGAAAGCTTTTCACGCAGCACATCCAGCAGGGTCATCCTGGAATCCAGGCTGAGTAGGTGCTTTTTCCCATTGATGGTCAGGCTAACGGTCGTAATTTCCGCAGCTGCGGCTGCGGCCAAAACCGGTTCGCTTCCTTTTGTGGATGCGGCCCCCAGTAACGGGGCGAGCGTCAGGCCTGCGCCGGCAAAGGTTAACTGTGACAAAAAGCCGCGCCGGGTCGTACCGGCTTTAGGCTCGTCGTTCTCTTCTGGGTGATTTGGATTATCTGCCATGATCGGATTTTAAAGAAGAACATTAACTACAAGTATAATGTTTAAACGAAAAAGCACATCACATCAATTCAGAATCCTTCTAAACAATGACTACCAATGCTTTACAGGCGCATTGATCAGGGAAATACTCTCGCTGAAACAACAATAAAACTTTATATTTGGATATGGATCAACCCGATAAACTCCAGAAAATCGTGGAATCACGAATAAAGCTAAAGGCCCGCTTCGAGGAAAAAATGAAACTAACGCCTTCATTAGCCGACAATATTCCAAAAGGTAGCGGAAAGCTGAACAGGCATGGCATGCCCGAACTTCCGATTGGCCAGACCGTGACTTTTAAATGGCCGGTGCTTGATCTCGGTTATCACCCCAATGTTCCGTTGGACCGCTGGCGGCTGACCATTGACGGCGAAGTCGAAAACCCGGTTAAACTGACATGGAAAACGTTCATGGACCTGCCCCAGACCAAAGACACTTCCGATTTTCATTGCGTAACTACCTGGTCAAAGCTGAATATGCGCTGGAAGGGGGTGAGTTTACTTGACCTGGCGGCACTGGTACATCCCAAAGAAACGGCAAGCCATATTATGTGTTATGGGTATGATACTTATTCTACAAACCTCTCCCTAGAGGAAGCCCTAAAACCGGATGTCATGCTGGTACATACGTTTGACGGCCAGCCGCTGGAAAAAGAGCATGGCGGGCCCTGCAGGATGATCACGCCGCAACTCTACGCCTGGAAAGGCTCTAAATGGATCAAAAGGATCCAGTTTTTGAGCACCGATAAACCTGGTTTCTGGGAAGATCGCGGCTATTCCAATACGGCTTATCCCTGGCGTAATGACCGCTATTCCTAAGGATCACTTTAAATTTACCGCCAATCTGAACTAATGAGCCTACCCTTAATACCCCGGGTATAGCCGGCCAAATGAAACCTGCGGCTTGGATTTGCTGATTTCACGCCGGTCCGTTTAACTTTATCGAGCTTTGGCTATTTATGATCTTTATGAACAGTAATGAGCATGTTTTGCGGCGGGCAGGGTTTCAGGCGCAGTTCCTTCACCCGCTCCAGACCGCTTAGACTGCCGTTGATCCAATCTTTGACATCCGCTCGTTCCATGATCGCGGGCATCCGGTCGTGGATGGCGGCGATAGCCGGATTCGGAGGAACGGTGATCATCGCAAATGTGGGGATGAGGATATTCGTTTTAATATCGATCCAGATATCCCAGAGCCCGGCAATATAAAATGGCTGCCCGTCTGCCCTTTCCACCTTATAGGTAACCTGCTGCGCAGGATTGTATTCGAAATAAGCCTGTACACGGACAACGCAATGTTTCTTTCCTACAAGTTCGCTCCAGAGCGGTACCAGGAAAAGCGACTCAACACGCGCATGTTTATTTTTGCTATGAATGCGATTATCGTCCAGCGATAGCAGTCCCCAGCGAAATTGCTGAACTTTGCCTGGCATGGCATCGGTAACGACCGGTAGCATGGACCCAGGATTACCGGCAGCGTTGTTTTTAGCGGTATAGGATCCGCCATCCCGTGTGGTGATTTTAATATCTTTTTGTTCTCCAATCTCTACGTGCCCGCACATATTACTAAAAATATTAGAATACAAAGCTAATAAAATTAGCAAATAAAGAAAAAGATTATTTTAGAAATTAAATGAAATGTTTGCTTGCTGACCCTGGCCAGGCTAATGGTCATTATTGAAGCGATAATGCCAGTCTGTTTCTTTTCTTTTCAGTTCAGCAGCTTTCTTCATATTGCAGCGCTCCTCGATAAAGAAAGTATCTCAGTGGCTGACTGATCACGATACAGCATTTTCGCACAAACTCATCGGTATGCTGTTTCTTTTCTTCAGGCGGATAAAAAACAGATCTATAATATTCCATTTCGAAGCGCTGCAAATCGATGGAAAGGCCGCGTTGGGGATCGAGTTCAAAAAGATATTCCAGGTTAAAGCGAGTGATCTTATGAAGCAGCCGGGGATTATTCCATACCGATGCCATGAGTTGTTTCTTCAACAGTTCGTACAACCTGCTATTTGAATAAGGATTCATTGCGCGTTTATCGGGTAATGATAATATCCTTCCAGTCCGTGGTATACTGATGGCTCAAAAACTCCTGTTTCATGATCCACCTGCGTTCGAAGCTGTCTGCGGCCAGGCGAACGGTTCCGCGGCCATAGCGGCTATTCAGGCCATCCATCAAATCGGACAGTTTTTGTTCTTTACCGTGTTCATAGTCGGAAAACATATGATACTGTACCTCTCCCGCGGGAATAATGCCTGTGGCCCTCACCCCCGTTTTGAGGTAATTATAGCCAGGCTGGTAGATGGCGCGAATGGCCTGTACCGCTACCCGCGTGAGCTGGTGGGTAGTATTTGCTGCAAACGGTACTTTGACCGTAATGCTGGGATAGTGCTGGTCATGCTTGATATTATGCTTGTTGGTACGTAGATAAATAGTTAGGGTGAGTGCCATGCTCTGTTGCTGGCGCAGTTTTAGGGCGACCGTGGCCGCGTGCATGGCCACAGCCTCTTCAATAGGCTCCAGTTCGGTTTGGTAAGTGTTAAAACTCTGGCTGCTTTCGATGCCTTTGGAGCGTTCCGCGACATCTTTGATGATATTACAGGGCTTGCCCCACAATTCCTGATGCAGTCGCCAGCCCTGTACGGTCATATGCTGACGCACAAAATCGGCTTTCAATTCACGGAAATCATGGGCAGTCTTTACGCCGAATTCTGTGAGTTTATGATAATATTGATGACCGATGCCCCAGACATCTTCAATCGGAAAATCTTTAACAGCAGCCCCGATCTTTTCATCGGTATCCAGCACCAGGAAGTTTCGCTTTTGCTTTTTAGCGGCTTTATTGGCCAGTTTGGCCAGCGCCATGGTAGACCCAACACCCACCGTGATCGGCAAACCGGTATGCCGCATGACGTTTTCACTGATTTTCGCCGTGTGCTTTTCAAGATCGATGTCGCGGATATTGCCTAAGGCCATAAAAGCTTCATCGATGCTGTACACCATCAAGGTATAGGTATAACGTGCGAGATTGTTCATCAGCCGGGCGCTCATATCGGCATACAGCGCGTAATTGCTGCTGAAAACAGCGGCATTGTTTTCCTTCAGGTTTTGCCTGACCATGAATTCCGCATCGGCCATTTTAATACCGATGGCCTTCGCTTCGTTACTGCGGGCGATCACGCAGCCATCATTATTGGAAAGTACCACGACGACGCGGCCTTCCAGCGAAGGATCAAACAAGCGCTCACAGCTGACATAGCAGTTATTGATATCAACATGCGCAAACACGTGCATACCTCCCTGTTCTGTGTTGTGGCTGTAAGACCGGGTTCAGCGTTAGCGTCACGACTCCCCAGCACACCCAGGTTTCACTATTTTCAATAGTGATCGAGTCTTGGGGTTCGTCAGCTTTCAGGATCACCTTTTTTTCCCGGGGCTGATACTCACGGGTATAAAAGCCGCCCTCATGGAAGAAAACCACGACGCTGCCGGGTACTGGTTGCAGCGTACGGTCAATGACCAGCACATGGTCTTTGAGAATACAGTGGCCGCGCATTGCGTCGCTGCCCATGCGCATAAAAAAAGTATTGTCGGGATCCATGACAATGATCTCCGATATATCCAGTTCCGGTTCCTCATGCGTCAGCATCGGCAGGCGGAACCCCAGCACATCTCTTTTCTCCCGATGTTGCTTCAGTCTCAGCATTTGCGCTCCTCCCTTTTTTTGAGACATCAAAATTATCATCTAGTTTTTACATTTGCTAATATTTTTAGCATAAATTTGTAAGCGAAAAAAGGATAGCTATGGGATACGAGGTAATTAACGAGGGAACTGAAACCCTGATTAAGGGAACGGAACTGGTAGTGCGTGTACATACGGGCCCTGCAAATGATGGCTTAGCCTACGGCTTGGGTCATCTTTATCAGGTAAAAGGAGGTTTCGTCCCGGTCAGGACATATGTATTCGAAGTAATAGGTCAGGCGGAGACAGCCGTGGAGGCTGTCAAAAAAACGATTGATTTCTTTTTTTCGGTTTTATTGGATACGGAATGGTACGTTAAGGAAATTCCGCCCGGTTCGCGGTTGTTTCCGCAGGAAGCAAAGCGTTTATACGGCGAAGGAATTATGGAGGAGCAATATGGAGCAATTGACATTATTCGCAGCGGCTGGTCAAAGTAAAGGCCTGCCTGTTTATTTGTTGGATTATAGGCCAGGCCTGTTCGGCGCGGCGGAAAGCGATGAATATTTAAGAAAATTCATCGCAGAAGCGCCGTGGAAACAAACAGCGCTGAAGATAAAAGACAAAGAGATCGCTACGCCGCGGCTGACAGCCTGGTATGGAGATCTGGGAACTGATTATTCACATCCCGGCAGGATTTCCAACCCGGCCCCCTGGACGCCGGAATTGTTAAAGATCAAAGCTATAGTCGAACCTTTGTCGGGTGTAAAGTTCAACAGCGTGCTGCTGAACTATTACCGGGACGGAAATGATTCCGTAGCCTGGCATAGCGATAAGGAAAGTATTTTAGGCAAACATCCCGTTATAGCCTCTGTCAGCTTTGGCGAGGTACGCAGTTTTGATATCCGGAATAAAGCGGACCATCTCGAGAAATATTCCGTCCGTTTGGAACATGGCTCTTTTTTGTTAATGAAATCCGGCTTACAGGAACATTGGGAACACCGGATTGCCAAGTCTGTTCAGCCGATGAAAGCACGGATCAATTTAACTTTCCGGGTAGTAATTTAATTGATGGGTAAGCAATAATTAAACAGGATAATACTTTTTTAAAGCGGGAGATGCCGGGTACCGGCGAACTCATCGTCCTCAGAGACGATAAGGCGGACCCAGAGATGAAAAAGAAGTAAAGGTGCGGGAGCTGAATAATGAAAGATTTCAATACCGTGGTCATTAACCGCTTCTAAATGTTGAACGACCAAAATCTGATCAAGTGTGCTGATATACCAAATGTTCATGATCTAATTTATTCATCATCATACGGTACCTGTCTGAACCGGGAACAGCTTTCGCCGTCATTTCAGGTGTGCTTTCCCGCTTATTACGCAGCCAAAAATTCCCCTCTCGAATAATATATTGATGTCAAACGGTTTTGAAATGAAATCATCTGCCCCATTTATTTGGGCGATCTCAGCCAAATTATTTACCGCAGATACCAATATTACAGGTGAGTTTATGGAACTCTGACCGGCCTTGATTTTTTACATAGTTCGCCGCTTCGTCCGTCACTAAGCCAGTCATCCAAAAGTATGAGTTCCGGCTGCCCGTTAATAATGCCTTGAAAAGAAACAACGTCATTCACTGCCTTTACGCTGATCTTTTGTTCTTCCAGCACATATTTGATGATTTGAAGGATATCATTGTCATCATCAACGACGACCACTCTTTTTGGCATATGGTTTTATTTAGATTTCGGGGTGGAGGGATTATGTTCTCGTAACCACAACAAGGGAATATGAAAGCAGTATATTTATTTTCAATTCGTAAAATAAACAAACCATACAAAGTCCAGTATCGTTTGGCTGCTTCTAATTCGCCTCGCTTTTCAAATCGAATCCGTGTCCCGATGGATAAAGACAATTTCAGCAACCCGCTTAATGGCACTAACCCGCACCACTTTTCAGACTCGCAGGTTCCATGATGAATGCCTGCATGAGAAAAATCTGATAAATTTTACACATGTAGGCAAATGTGGGCGGCCTGACCAATTATGATGTCATTAAATTCCAATATGAAAGCCAAACCCGAAGCTGAAAATCCTGGCACATTATTGGTATATTTTTTTTCCACCAATCATCATCAATATGTTGTTACAAGCCATATTCCAGCACCACAAGCATGAGTTCGAGGTAACCACGCTTGTCGATCGTAATGAATTATATTTTCTGATCCGGGAAGGCTCCGAAATTATTCTTGCCCGGCGGGAGAACAGCCATACCTGGTCTTACACGGGATCCTCGAATATCACCGACCCTATTGTCCGGGCTGTTTTAGAGAAGATCGAACATACCAGTGCCTATATGCTTTTAGACCAGGTAACCGATATTGAACAGCTGAAAACAGCCGCTTAAGAAGATTATTCTTTATGGAAAACTATCAGATCACCATCCGTAAGAATAAGGAGGTGCGGCATTTCGTAGTCGGCGAATACCTGCACCATGACGGGGAGAACTGCAAATTCAAAATTTTTGAGGATGGCAAATTTGTGGCCAGTTTCGAGCCGGATGCGCACCAGTTCCTTCATATTTGTCAGAACCCAAACGGTCTGGACGAAGCGATGCTTCACCTGCTGGCAGAAGAGATCGAGTCGCACCACTCTTACAGCATTAATGATAACATTAAAAAACTAAAGTCATGAGATCAATCTGGACAGGTTCGATAGGTTTCGGGCTGGTAAGCATTCCTATTAAATTGTTTTCAGCGGTACAAACCTCTTCACTTGACCTGGACATGCTGGACAGCCGCGATCATGCCAACATCAAGTTCATGCGGGTGAACGAGCATACCAAAAAGGAAGTCCCATATGATAAGATCGTAAAAGGTTATAAATATGACGACGATTATGTGATCGTTGAAGATGCCGACTTCCAGGCAGCCGCGCCCGAAAAAAGTAAGGTGATCGAGATCGAAAGTTTTGTCGATATTGATTCGGTAAACCCGATGTATTATGAATCGTCCTATTACACTGAACCTGCAACTAAAAATAACAAAGCGTATGCACTGTTACTGGAGGCACTGAAAAAATCCAAGAAGGCGGGACTGGCCCGTTTTGTACTGCGGAGCACTGAAAGTCTGTGCATCGTCCACCCGGTAGAAAAAAATATCGTGGTCACACGTATCCGCTTCCAGCAGCAGATCCGCGACCAGAGCGAATTAAACCTGGACGATAAGATCGAAGTAACGAAGAAAGAACTGGACATGGGGCTTGCGCTGATCAACCAATATGCTGAAAAGCTGGACCTTTCCAAATATAAAGATGAGTACCATACCGAGTTATTGAAAATCATCGAAGCCAAGGCGAAAGGTAAGCGTCCTACGATCAAGAAACTGAAACCGAAAGCTTCTAAGAATGACGACCTTTACGAACAACTGATGAACAGTCTGCAAAGTAAAAAACAAGCTTAACATGATTAACCCAGTACAAACCCATATTCCCCTCGCAGACGGGACTGACCGCTATGTGATCATAGAACCCGCGCTGCATAAGGATGCCCAGGGAAAGCTCCACCCTACCGGCCTTTTTAAAATTTACAAAGATGCTTTCGCGGACGAAACACATCTATTCACCGAGCCTGCGGAAAGCGAAGGGCAGGCCGACGACCTTCCGGATGACCGGAACCCGGATTATCTCGGGAAGATAAATCTTTCGGCGAGCGAGTGGAAATACGAAGGCAGTCTCATGTCCTATCACGAACAGGTAGCATTAGTAGAATTTATATCGAATTACCAGTCGCCAGAAGAACAACAAAAGCAGCAGGCTTTACAGGATGAGTTCGCTGAAAGCGCCAATCCACCGGAAGACCTGCCCTTAAACCCCGGAAGCCTAAGTTAAGCCATTTGAAGATCGCGACGTATAATATCAACGGCATCAACGGACGTTTACCGAACCTGCTCCACTGGCTTTCGGAGGCGAAGCCCGACGTGGTCTGCCTGTAGGAGTTGAAGGCTCCGGACGACCGTTTCCCGGAGCAAACCTTACTGGATGCCGGTTACTATTCGATCTGGCAAGGGCAGCAAAGCTGGAACGGCGTCGCGATCCTTTCGAGGTATGGTGAAATCAAGGAAACGAGGCGCAGGTTGGACGATGACCCGGATGATACGCATAGCAGGTATATCGAGTCTTTTATAAACGGCGTTGTCATTGCCTGCCTGTACCTTCCGAACGGCAACCCCTATCCGGGACCCAAATTTGACTATAAGCTGCAATGGATCAAACGGCTCACCATACATGCCAAACGGCTGCTGGGCTTCGGCCTCCCGGTGGCATTGATCGGGGATTTCAATATTATACCGACAGATCTGGACACCTATAAACCGGAAAAATACAGGAACAATGCCCTGTTCCGGCCGGAAGCGCGCAAACTCTTCCGGGCCCTTTTGAGACAGGGCTGGACGGATGTGATCCGTAAGTTTTACCCCGAAGAACGGATTTATACCTTCTGGGATTATCTCCGCCATGCTTACGAGCGGGACGCCGGGCTTCGGCTGGATCATTTCCTGCTGAATGACCTTTTGCTCGGCAAGGTTTCAGGCGGAGGGGTTGATCGTCACATCCGGAGCCTGGAGCATAGCAGCGACCACGCTCCTGTATGGATAGAGATAGCGTCCGATTAATTAGCCTGATCATTTTCTAAGTGACAAGTTCCAGGGTCGCCTTACTTTTTGTCCATGAAAATATTTGTGGAGGACGGCTTCAAAAACCTGGTTAGCACCTGGTACCAGCGCAAATAAGGTCATACTCGATCTTAGTTTTAAATCGTCCGGGCTTCCCATGACGGCTGTTGCGTCGTAGCCAGGTATATCCAGTAATGCGTTGCTGATGTCGATCAGCCTTCGCCCGAGTACAGGATGTGCCAGGTATGCCGCCGCCTCTTTCAAATCCCTGATCGCATAACGCTTTGACATACTGCTAAAGCCCAGGCCATCGATCTGTGGAAATATATACCACATCCAATGACCGCGTTTACCGCCGGTTTCAATTTTCAGGCTGGTTCTTGTAAGATGGTGGATAATCTCCTTTATTTCATGGCATGATTATTCCTTTTCCGTTATTACAATGAAGTACGATGTTTGTTACTTATTCTGTTTCATAAATAATTCTGAATTACTGTCTGTTAACAATCCGTGAGATCCTGCAATAACTTTCGAGCCAGCGGCTTTAGCGACCAATCCTTCGTGTTCCCCCTTCGTGATATAGCTTAGCAGCGTTTTGAGCGACTAGCTCGGGTAATGCTGTTTCAGAAAGGGAAACCAGTTTGCTTTTGAGTACTTCCCGATCGGGTATTCCCGTAGCATTGAAGTCCCTACCTAAATAATAACCAAGGCCTCCAATTATTATCCTTTTAAAGCGCAATAAAAATTTTTATTATAACCTACCGTAATTTTTTTGATTAATCCGTTATCCACAAGCTTTTTAAGCCTATTGTAAAATGTCGTGTTGCTCATCACATAACCTTTTTCCCTCAAGCCCAACCAAAGCGTTTCTGCATCCTTTTCTTCACCCAGGCTATTTATGTATTCAAGAATTTGGTTGGTGAGCAAATTATATTCTTCCTGCTGTTTGGTAATACGAGATTTAGATGACCTGTATTGCATTTCATTACGTCTTTGATGTTTCTGTGTTATTGGACCCAAAGCTTAACCTACTAAATTAAATTTGAAATTCGAAGCAATTTTGAAGCAGAGCGTCTTTACAAGAAGCAAATAAGTAGACTGGTAAGCATATTTTCACGTCAAATTCCGCCATTGCTATTCTAAGCGTAAAATTATCCTCACAATCTGTATTTATTTGCCTTTAAAGTCTCAAATTCAGAATTGCCACAAAAAGCAGCTATAGTTTTAGGTCAACATTCAATACTGATAATAAAAAACTATGCGCCGGATACTTCTAACTAAACTAACACTGATTTTTTGCTTGTTTTTATCCATCAAACAATTAAAAGCACAGGATAATTATGAAATACAGGTGTATGGCTCGGAAACAATTGAAAAAGGGAAAACGATGCTGGAGATCCATAGCAATTTTACCTTAAAAGGGAGTCAATCCGTATCTAACGGGGAATTCCCTACCAACCACGTGGAGCATGAAACCATTGAAATAACTCATGGCTGGACACCTGGTTTGAAACCGGATTCTACTTCTTTAACTCAATAGGCAATGATAACCGCACGGCATACGTTGGCTCGCATATCCGCCCAAGAGTTGCTGCACCTGAAAGTTGGGGTTGGCCTGTAGGGGTCAGCATCTCAATTAAATTCGGCTTCCAGAAAAGTGTCTTTGCCGCAAATACAAGTTCGCTGGAAATCCGGCCCATTATTGATAAGAAATGGCAGGAATTATATCTGTCCGTAAATCCTACCTTAGAAAAAAGCTTTAAAGGTCCCGATCAGAACAGGGGATTCACGTTTTCACCAAATGTAAAAGGCAGTTATGATGTAACAAAAGTTGTAGCCCTTGGCCTGGAATATTACGGAAGCACCGGACCTTTTTTTCACTACGACCCTTACCGGCTACAGGACCACCAATTAATTTTAGCAACGGACCTTAACTTTAATCCTGCGTTGGAATTCAATGCCGGATTAGGGTATGGCTTTCCGCAACGTTCGGATAAAGAAACATTCAAGATCATAGTGGGCAGAAAGTTTTGAGTAGTATCCCAAGGGTTCTCTTACCACCCAAACTTCCTGAGAAAAAAAATTATTGTATTACAACCGAAATCCGGCAAATAAAATCTCTCGTTAGTTAGATTAAACATTCGAAAAACGATATGCTCACCGAACAAGTTGTTGCTGCCCGTATCAGAAATATAAGATTAGAAAAAGACTACAGCCAATTTTATATAGCTTACAAGCTGAACATTTCGCAAAATACATTCAGCAAAATTGAGTTGGGAAATGTTAAATTAACGCTTAAAAGACTTATAGAAATTGCAAAGGTATTAGAAGTTCCTGCATCTGATTTGGTGAAATGTGAAGACGAAGTTCAATCAGCTAAACTGCAGGAGTCTTACTGTTAAATAAACAGCGCGTCCCGCTAATCATGAAAAATGTACGAACGCGATTATGTGATCGAAAGGCAATTATGTAGCCGCCGCCTTTCCGAACTTTGCCCGAGCGGCCTTGATTGCCGGCATATGTGCGTTCGCCCAATCGTACAAGGTCATGAGCGGAACAACGAGGCTTTCACCGAGCGAGGTCAGGGTATACTCTACTTTTGGCGGGATCTGCTGGTACATTTTTCGCTTCAGTAACCCGTCAGCTTCCAGTGTTTTCAACGTTACCGTCAGCATTCTTTGGGAAATGCCATCGATCAGCCGGTGCAATTCATTAAAACGAAGGGTGCCGTGGTCGGAGAGCATAATGACCGTTAACATCGACCATTTATCCCCCACCCGGTTCAAAACATCTTTTACCGGGCAGTCGTCGCGGTCATTTTCGCATTTTTTCGAAATTTCCTTTTTCATAATCTTTTGATATCCAGCCATAGTTACTCCAATGTAAGTAACTGACGGACAATTACCTTCTTGTTTTGTTACTTACCTGCCGTTATTTTTGACTTACTAAAAGTAACTTAAAATACAAAAGTAACTAAAAGAAAATTATGGATTTACAACTGAAAGGAAAAAGGGTATTGGTGACCGGGTCCAGCGCCGGGCTGGGAGAAGCCATTGCGCGCTTATTGGCTGCTGAAGGCGCTGAAGTGATCGTTCATGGTCGTCATGAGCAGCGTGCTGCTACAGTCAGGGATAGCATCAACAAAGGTGGCGGAAAGGCCAGCTACGTGTTGGGCGACCTGTCGTTCGATGCAGGCGCGGATGAGGTAGCCGCCGCGGCCCTGGCTGGCGGTCCGGTTGCGATATTGGTGAATAATGCCGGCGCTTACCAGCCAAAACCCTGGCTCCAGGTGAGCGTGGCTGACTGGCAGAACAGCTATAACGTCAATGTGCTGGCTTACGTACGGATGATCCACCGCTTGCTTCCGGGTATGAAAAAGCTGGGCTGGGGCCGGATGATCCAGATCGGCTCATCTGGAGGGATCGAACCGTTCGCTTTACAACCGGATTATCTCGCGGCTACCGCTGCACGCCATAACCTGACGGTTTCGCTGGCCAGGGAACTGAAGGGTACCGGGATCACTTCCAATACCGTAGCGCCAGGCCCCATGCTTGTGGAAAATACACGTAACATGCTACTGGGTATGGCCGGGCAATTCGGCTGGGGTAATGACTGGGCCGACATCGAACGCAACGCGGTGGAGCAATTCGTGCATAATGACGTAGGACGTTTTGGTAAACCGGAAGAAGTAGCTGCCGTGGTCGCCTTTCTGACCAGTCCCTCGGCTGATTATATTACTGGTGCGCTCCTGCGTGTTGACGGAGGACATACCAGATCCGTTTAATGAAAACAGTAAATCCAAAAATCATTGACTGGGCATTGAGCAGCGTTATGTTGGCGATGCCGAGAACCTGAGCGATACGCGCCGGGTGCAGTCGGGAGCGATCTATTTGCAAGGTTTTTGTCTACTAAGTTAGTAGACAAAAACCTATATTTGACCAATTTAATAAGCGAAGCAAGTGTTAACGCTGACTTAAACTTGAAATAATAGCTTCGCCTTGGAAAAATGAAAAAGAGCCTTACACTTGCATTCTCAATTATTAATAGTTTGTACGCCATGGCGCAAACTGCAATTATTAAAGGCCGGGTCACCGACGGCCAAACCAAACAACCGGTCGAATATGCCAGTGTCGCGCTATTCAAAGCCAGTGATTCCAGCATCGTTACAGGTACCATAAGCAAAAATAACGGCAGCTTTGAATTCACAAAGATCGCCGCCGGCCGTTACCGACTGAAAATCGCCTTCATCGGTTACCGCAACTATTTGAAAAATAATGTCGTGCTGAACGATAGGCAGCAGTTGGACCTGGGCAACCTGGTCTTGGAACCCGCCGCAAAAACATTGAGCGAAGTTAGCATAAAGGGACAGCAGGCCGCTGCGATCAATAAGATCGACAAGCAAATTTATAAAGCCGGACAGTTTGAAACAGCCAAAGGCGGCTCAGCCATCGATATCATTAAAAACCTGCCCGCTGTTTCGGTCAATGGTGAGGGTAACATCAGCATGCGCGGCTCCCAAAGCTTTATGGTACTGGTTAACGGCAAACCGGTGGTCACCGACGTGCAAACAGTTCTATCACAATTGCCTGCCAATGCCGTCGATAATGTAGAAGTGGTAACCTCACCTTCCGCCAAGTACGATCCAGACGGTCGCGGCGGTATCCTGAATATCATTACCAAGAAAGGGGCGGCCGACGGACTGACACTCGCAATGAACGGGCAGGGTGGCCTTCCCAGCCTGGACGATCATGGCAATTCCCGTCGACCCGAGCGCTATAGCGGTGATGCGACACTAAATTACCGCAAAGGCAAATGGGACATTTCCGTAGGTGGCAACTACAACCGGAATGACAATTCGGGGATACGTGAGGGCGATGTTTATACCAAGAATTACGCTGCCGGTACCATAACCCGTTTTCCATCCACCGGTGAGCGCAGCTTTAAAAAGTACAATTATGCCGCCCGCACCACGATCAACTTTACGCCTGATGCGGCCAACAACTTTTCTGCCGGCTTGTTCATCGGACAGCGTTACCAGGACCGGGTTGCAGATCTTATCTATCACAACACCACTTCCAGCCTGAGCGATAACGCGCTGCTTAAAAGTACGACCTATTATAATGCCAATACGCAAACCAAGGAAGGTAGCTTTGCACTGGCTAACCTGGATTATATCCACACTTTTAAAGATAAATCCAGCCTGGCAGCCGGTTTGGTTTATGAGCATGCTGATCTGCATGGTAATACGAAGAACCGCAATCTGTATTATCCCGATACCGCCGATACAATACAGTATGTCTACAACCCCTATAAACGCCCGATCAGCGGCTACCGCGTCAAATTGGACTATAGCCTGCCGCTGGGGAAAGGAAAACTGGAAACTGGCTACCAGTTACGTTATGATACCCAGGACGGTCAGTTTAATTATCTGGTCACTCCGCCTACTTCCCAACCGGATGCAAACAAGTTCCAGGGAAGCCTCCACGCCAAAAATGTGATCAACTCGCTTTATAGCCAGTATACGGGCAAAAGTGGTCCCTGGGAGTATAACTGCGGCCTCCGCTATGAATACGCAACCCGCTCGGTAGCGATCTCCTATGATCCGGAACTGCATCAGTTAGATCTGTCTAATTTGTTCCCCTCGGCTTTGGTACAATACAGCTTTAACAATAACTGGAAACTAAAAGCTGATTATAGCCGTCGCATCAACCGTACCTCTAACCTGGAACTGAACCCGATCCCCGAGCGGGAACACTCGGAAACGCTCGAAGTAGGTGACCCTGACCTGTTGCCGGAATTCATCGATCAGCTCGAACTGGGCATTAGCCACTCGTTTAACATGGGTAACTTTTTTGCGACCGCTTATTACCAGCATATCAAAAACCCCATCCAGCGTCTGAACAGCGTCTATGCAGATACCATCCTGTACCGGGTGTATACCAATGCGGGTGCAGCGAAGCAGGTCGGTGTAGAAGCCGGTACCGGTTTGCAGTTCACAAACTGGTGGTCATTCTATGCGGGGGCAAATGCCTATAATTATCATATCAGCGGGGATATTCATATCCTGGACAAGCCCGTCGCGGTCAATAACCAGCGCTGGGCTTATACTTTTAATATCAACAGTACTTTCCAAATGGCCAAAACCTGGAGCGCGCAGGCTAATGTCAATTACCAGTCTAAACGTCCCACCGCCATGGGCGAAGATTCGCAATATTTTATTCCTAATGCTTCAGTTAAGAAAACCTTTGCCAACGGCCGTTTTGCAGCATCGCTGCTATGGCAGAATATAGGCATTTTCAACGCCGCCAAACAGCGGATCACGACATCGGGTACTAGTTTTTATACCACGACCAATTATATTTATGAACAGAACATGGTCTTGGTCAACCTGAGTTTTAACCTTAACCGCTTTACCAGCAAGCTGAAATTGCCAACCAGCGAATTAAATGAAAGGGAGTTTTGATGATCATCGCTTCAAAAATATTGATCTATCGGTATAAGACAGCTCGCTCGGTGCCATAGAAAAATGCGTGTTTTTTTTAGCTTTGATCTATGAAATGGATCACCCGTGAACGCCCCAAGATTGACCGCATCGCCTGTCCCTGGCTGATCCGGCGCTTTGTTGACCCGAAAGCGGAATTTATTTATGTGCCGTATGCCGACGTATTGGAGCAAGCAAACATTTTGAAGGCGATTCCCTACGACCTGCCGGGTGTGGAATATACACATTATGATGATCAGTGTACTTTTGACTATATCCTCAAAAAGCACCAGTTGAAAGACCCGGCACTGGATCGCATCGCAGCGATCGTACGCGGGGCCGATACCGACCGCCACGATTTCGCACCGCAGGCGGCAGGGTTGGAAGCGATCTTTTCGGGCTTGTCCTATAATAGCCAGGACGATCAGGAATTGCTGGCTTTGGGTATGACGATCTATGACGGTTTGTATAGTTGGGCTAAGCATTTGTATCAACTTAAACACACGCAGGGCGGCCCGGTCGAGCAGCTATTACTACAGATTTACCACCAATACCTAAAACAGGAAAAAACAAAGAAAGCACCGGCCTGGGCCGAAGCCTTGCGGGAGATGATGCAGGATCAGCTGGATACCAATATGTCGCTTAATTTGCAGCAGGCTTCACAGGAACTGGAGATCAACCCCGCCTACCTGTCCCGCGAGTTCTCGAAGTATTTTGACAACCTGAGCTTCGGCGATTACATGCGCAAGTTACGGGTAGAGAAAGCGATCCAACTGATGGAGGCGGATTATTCCATGACCGAGATCGCTTACCTCACCGGCTTTTCTGACCAAAGCCATTTTAACCGCATCTTTAAAAAACATACCGGTCAAAACCCGCTGGATTACAAAAAAAGTCTGCGGTTGGGTAAAAAGGGTACAAATTAGTTAAATCCGTTCTATTTCCCCATGGCGGGCCTGGCTATTATTGCTTTATGTTTCGCCAGTTTCTCTTTCTATTGTTGCTGTTGCCCGGCTGGGCGGTAGCCCAAACGCAAACCTACCAGAAAATTGCAGGTTACGTTGGTATCCTGCATCCTATTGTAACTTTCAGCAACACAGGTACGGAAACCAATTTCAAAAACAATTACGTAGTAGGGATCCCGGTAGGTATCAACATCTGGAAAAGTCAAACGATCGGCTTTTCTGCTGAATTCGTGCCGACGATCCGTGCGGAGAATGGAACCAGTAAAATGGCCAATTTTAATTTTCATCCGGGCGTTCTCGTCGCCCTCGGTAAAGGCTGGACCTTTGCCGGGCGTGCTGCATTTGAAACCTCGGGACGTTACGGCTTGACACCGGTTCTCAATAAAACGGTCAGCAAAGGAAAGAACAGCAGCCTCTTTGCAGCGGTACCGCTGCCGCTTCGCTTTGGCAATAATAAACCCACCTCATTCGGCGCCGGCTTTCAATTTGGTATAGCATTCTGATTATGGAAAACCAAAAATATTCGCTTGGGCAATTAACCCTCTACTTTTTAAGGCTGGGCACCTGGGGCTTTGGCGGCCCGGTGGCTCTCGTCGGGTATATGCACCGTGACTTGGTAGAACAAAAACAGTGGCTAACGGAAGAAGAATACAAAGAGGGACTGGCGCTTGCGCAGCTGGCACCCGGTCCCTTAGCCGCTCAACTGGGTATTTATATCGGTTTTGTTCACTATGGTTTGCTCGGGGCGACCCTGACAGGCCTCGCCTTTGTAATTCCATCGTTTGTCATGGTGGTAATACTTGGCATGGTTTATCAACTATATAGCGGTCTGACCTGGATGCGCGACGTGTTCTATGGGGTTGGCGCGGCAGTGATCGGGATCATAGCCATCAGCGCTTACAAACTCACGCTTAAGTCGGTAGGGAAGCTAAATACGAACGCCATAAAGGCCAACTGGCCGTTATGGCTGTTTTACATCTTGGCCATTGTGATAACGGTTATTACCCAACAGGAACAAGTCCTCTTGTTTGTCGGCTGCGGGCTAATCTATATGGTGATTAAGGCGCCGCCTTTATGGTTGAAGAAACCCACCGCCTCGCCGGTAATCCTGCTGACCGGCATGGGATTCTGGTATTATTCGAAAGATACCTTAATCGAGATCGGACTTTTCTTCTTGAAGGCCGGTACTTTTGTGTTCGGCAGCGGCCTCGCCATCGTCCCTTTTCTCCATGCAGGAATAGTCAATGATTACCATTGGCTGACCGAGAACCAGTTCTTGGATGCCGTCGCTGTGGCTATGATCACGCCGGGGCCGGTTGTCATTACCGTGGGCTTTATCGGCTACCTGGTAAGCGGCTTTCCCGGTGCAGCTGTGGCAGCATTGGCAACCTTTCTGCCTTGTTTCCTGTTTACCGTGATCTCAGCGCCCTACTTTAAAAAGATCGCTAAAAATCTCAGTATTAAAGCTTTTGTGGACGGCATTACCGCTGCTGTTATCGGTGCATTGGTCGGCTCGGTATTCATCATCGCAACCCGCTCCATTATCGACATACCAACAGCAATAATCGCGCTGGCAACCGTGATGGCTTTGATCTACGTAAAGAAAATCCAGGAACCGTATATCATCGCTATCGCAGCCTTATTGGGCATGCTCATCAAAAGCCTGTAAAAACATGTATTTTAGGCTTCGGACTTTTCGCTACACTTCCTGTTCTGTTTACAATCCCTGCTTTGTTTTTAAATTGAATGGAGAAAACTTGTATCTTCTCCATTTAATTTCCTTTCTTCAGCTTCCGGGAAATTAATCGAATCCCTGGCACATTTAAGAATTCCAATCTAATTGTTATTCTGCGTATTTATTCAAATGATTGGCAACATTATCTTTGAAAGTTGACCCTTTCGGAAAGACCTGATGGCTATCAGCTCATGCCTGCAATTTCCGGCTCAGAGCACTAACAATCTCCGGATGTTCACCTGCGGGATCATGCCTTTCCGTTCGGTACTTACTTAAAGGTATGATAAATGGCAAGATGATTGTTTTTTCCCATTTTGTCCGTTCGGAAATTAAATTCCGGACTGGCTTGCAGAAGAAATGCGGTATCCGCAATTACAGCGTTGCAATGAAATACGGTCAAATCGATTTTAAAGCAATAAGACGCAGATTCTTTTATTAAAGTTTGAGCAAGGCACGAACTTTGGACGGTCTTAACACATAAGCATCCTCCAGATTGGAGAATGCTTTCACAATGATGTTATAGTATATTAAGCTATTTTAACATTTACTGCGTTTGGGCCTTTACGTCCTTCTTCTACATCGTAACTGACAACACTATTCTCGCGAATGTTGTCAATCAGACCTGTTGAATGAACGAAGATCTCGTTGCCACCACTGTTTGGTGTGATAAATCCGAAACCTTTTGTTTCATTAAAAAATTTCACTGTTCCTTGTTGCGTTATATTGATTATTAACAAGTCTAGAAGATAGGCATAAATAATCATGTATTTTCATTTTGGTAGAAATATTAACATTTATTTAATTAAAGAACCAGATAATATTTCCATTATACTGCTTAGGACTCGATTATTGAGGTGAGGTTGTCTTCACTTCAAACTTATTGAAAAATTTGCGCCGCATATTTAGGATACAATTTAAGGCTATCGTGGCACTATTCGTGCGGCGATAATTGTGGCGGTAAATTGCCGTCAGCCACTTTCTACTAAAAAATAATCAAATGGAAAAATTAGCCTTACTGGCCCGACTGGAAGCCAAACCCGGTAAAGAACAGCAAGTTGCCGACTTTTTGAAAAGTGCTTTACCTTTGGCCGAAGCTGAACCCGGAACATTTCGTTGGTACGCGCTGCAAATCGGTCCATCCACCTTTGGCATATTCGATACATTTGCCGATGAAGCCGGACGGGATGCCCACTTAAACGGAGAGATCGCTAAGGCCTTAATGGCTCACGCGGACGAGTTACTATCCGCACCACCCGTGATCGAAAAGGTAGCCCTGCTGGCGGTTAAGTGAAAGCCCCAATTAAATTCCCCGGTGATGATCGCCGGGGAATTTTTTCTATTCGCCACCTTGTAAGCCGTACCTGGTCGAGGGTTCCTCGTTTGTAAATGAATTGACTTAAAATTCATAATCTGCGGAAGTTAGTACTTCGTACCCCCCAGCCTTGCAATTATGTGGGAGATTGACTATCTTTAGTTCTACTTAAGACCTTTTCCTGCTACAGGAATGTTCCGGGAATAACGACCTCTGCCAATATTCTGGCACGTACTGTTCCCTCTTTGATTCCCTAAATTCAAATAGCTGCTGACCCACAGATAGCACCAGCACAGTAATTCCTAACTTAAAAGACTCTGGCGGATCTTTAATAGCCCATCAAACTATTATAATCGTACCTCGCCAACTCAATGCAACAGGAACCAGGCTCAGGTTTTAGAGAAAATTTTTAATTGCATGCAGGTAACGTGGAAACCTATACCTTCAGAGAAAAACACAATTCCAAGGAAATTGTGACCAGAATCAGGAGCATGGCCGATGGAGGACCGTCGATATCTCTCTGGTTAGCCGCGTATACAAAAAAGGAGTAAAGGTGACCGTAATTGACAACGGGCCAGGTATCCCGGATGTGAACCTAGCCTTGCCAGCCGGTTATCCCACCAGTAAACCTTTGGGGACGGGTCTACCGGGGGCGAAAAATCTTGTTGACGAATTTGATCTGAAGACAAGCGCGGGCAAAGCGACCATTATAACAGTCATCACATAGCTAGGATAATAGGTGACTTAGCGTTTTTCTACTCATGCGCCTGGCAGCGCTTATATGATGAAAGCTGCGATAACGACGCTTTGACTGCAAAAAGTCCAATAAAGGATAAACAAGAGCGGGACAGATTAATTAGGATCACCAATCTCATTTCCAATGCCCCAAAACAACTTTAAGGAATGCCGCCTAAATTGTCTAACTTGCGGCATATTCCTGCTTAAATTCGAAGCCGTGTATACAACGATCGCTTGTGCCTTACTGGCTGTGCTGCTACTGAACGGCTGGCTGATGTATTTCCAGCTGAAGAAACGGCGGGAAGACAGTTCGGCCGATTATAAATGGCTCTTCGATGGCATCCCGACGCCGATGTATATCTACGACGATCAGACTTTTGGCTTCCTGGCGGTCAATGATGCGGCTGTCGAGCAGTATGGCTATACCAGGGAAGAGTTTTTGCAGCTGAAAATCACCGATATCCGCCCTAAGGAGGAGATCCCTGCACTGCTCAAATTTCATGAAGACCCACCGGAAGGCCATGTCAATGCGGGCCGCTGGCTGCATATGAACAAGTCAGGACAACGGTTTTTCGTTAGCGTTTATACACATTTTACACTATTTGAGGGTAAGGGTGCCCGACAGGCACTTATTGTCAATATTGATGAAAAAATGCGCGCAGAGCAGATCGTTAGTGAAAAATCCGCTGAACTGGAACATATGCTCGATAGCATCACGGATGGCTTCTATGCGCTGAACAGCCGCTGGGAGGTCACTTTCATTAATAAAGCAGCAGAACAGGCTTTGTCCTGTACCAGGGAAAAGGTTATCGGCAAAAACCTGTGGGATTTTTTTCCCCGCTCCCGCGAAGGACGTTTTTACGAGGAATATCAGCGGGCCATGCTTGAAAGGGTCAGCGTTCATTTCGAGGAAATTTATGCCCCGCTTGGTGTCTGGGGCTCGATGAACGTTTATCCGACAAATGATGGCATAGCGGTTTATTTCGTGGATATAACAAAACAAAAGAAGATTCAGGAAAAGATATATAACGACGGGCAGAATCTTCGCGCAATCATCAACAACACCCGTGATCTGATCTGGTCAGTAGACCGGGAGTTCAAAATCATCACCGGTAATCAGGCTTTTTGGGAGCGGGTAAAAAAATTGACCGGTAAAAACGAGGATGAGGTCACCAATGCCGATTTTAAGCAGGAAAAGGTGAATTTCTTTTTTGAAAGCTTTGAGCGTTCATTCAAAGGTGATGCCTTCAGTATCGTCAGACAGCGAGAGTTCAACGGCAGACAGATTTATGAACAGTTGAATTTTAATCCGATCCGCGACCTGCATAACGAGGTTATCGGCGTAAATTGCTTCCTGCGTGACATCACCGAATCGCAGGAATACCTGCATAAAACTGAAGACCAGAACAAGCGCCTTCGCGAGATCGCCTGGATCCAATCTCATCACGTGCGTGCTCCGCTGGCCCGCATCCTTGGCCTGGCCCAGCTTTGTGAACTGGAAGATTCACCGAATGCCCAAATCATCCCTATGCTGAAGCAATCGGCGGACGAACTGGATCAGATGATCATGGAAATCACCATGTTAACATCTGCCTTTATGGATCACGGTGAAAACGCCAGGGCCGCTCTACCTGGTCAGATAATTCGCGAAAATCAACAACAATAAAGTACGGTCAGGCCCTGGCCTCATTGTAATTTACCTGTTGGTTTTGATCTTTACAGCGGCCATTTGCAGTATTTGAAAGGATGCCATTTCCACGCTTTCAATATTCGGCATATAAAATATAATAGCGAGGTCCCGGAGCGCGGGTTCGCTTTTTTGACAAATGATCGCGTCAAAGGCATCTTCCACTAAACCGACAAGGCCGTGACAGCTTTCCTTAGAAATCGTGACGTCAAGAAGCGCATAGATGATCTCCATGCGTGATATTTGCTTCTCGGCATCAGCGATAGTTTCAGCTATAGCCGCATGCAGATCATGAAAATGAACTTCGTTAAGTATCAGCGGCAGCTTAGAGACCAGGTGGGCTTTAGCAGCATAGATCCAGTCCAGGTGATGAACAAAGAATTCTTTGAGTCTTGCTGGACCTAATTTTATAGATATTGGGCGTTAATCGCGGTTTTCCATAGCTGCATGTTTGAGCTAAGATAGGCATTCCTTCACCTTTCCGATCATATGGGATAAATCAAAAGGTTTGGAGATCCACCCGTCGGCGCCGCAGTTAGCCGCCAACAGGTCTGTGTCAAGTTCGGCCGATATCAATATTACGGGCGGGTTATGCGGATAAATCGCTTTTATCTCCGCGCAGATCTCATCGCCCCGCTTGGGTGATCCCAGGATGCGAATGTCGAGCAGAACTATATCGGGTTTTATGGTATGAATGTGTTGCGCGGATTCACCGGTATTGGAAAGGATTACATCGAACCCCTCCTCCTGAAAGAGAATATTCAGGATCTCCAGGATATCCTCATCATCATCGATCACTAATATTCGTTTCCCCATTTCGTCCGCTGTTGTTTTTGCGATACTTCGCCAAAATCAGCGAAAAATCCTATAATTAAGAAACCAATAAGAAGTTCCTCTTCTGCGCTAAATATAAAGCAATCAACAACAAATTTGTTTAACTTTTCTTTAAATAAATCAAACAAAAATAAATCAAAATTGCTTTTTTTCACCAAATGCCAATTGCTTAATTACAACGAAAAATTAGAACACGACAAAATGATCGCCGGGGAAAGATATTTGATCAGGGATTTAGCCACCCTATCAGGCATTAAAGCGCACACGCTGAGAGTGTGGGAGAAACGTTACCAGATTCTCGAGCCGGCGCGTAGCGCTACCAATATTCGTTACTATTCTGCCAACCAGTTAAAAGATCTTTTAAATATTAGTTTGCTGATCCGTAATGGCTGGAAGATCTCCAAACTGGCGGAGATGACCGCCGCGGACCGGTCTGCCCTATTGATGAACCGGTTGAACCTTAAGCAGGACGAAGGCTTATATGAACAATTCATGCAAAGTCTTACCGCTACGGACGAACAGGCCTTCGAAAAAGCGTATGGCCGGGCTTTAAAGAAAGGGTTTGAATATGCCTTTACCTGCATCATCTTTCCATTTTTTGAACAGGTCGGACTAGCCTGGCAGACGGGGGCAATATGTACGGCGCAGGAGCATTTCTTTTCAAGCCTTGTCCGGCAAAAGCTTGTCGCAGCAACAAACCAAGTAACCCTGATCAAAAACCCGGACGCAAAAAAAGTGCTGCTGCTGCTTCCTGAATTCGAACTTCATGAACTGGGGCTTCTTTTTTATAATTATGTTTTCAGGGACAGGGGTTATCATACCTTATACCTGGGACAAGGCGTACCTTTAAGCGGAACAGAGGCGGTAATATGCCGGTACCGGCCGAATATCGTAGTTACCGGTTCGATCCTGTCGGGTAAAAATGAGGCTCTGAATGCCTTTGTTCAGCAATTGAGGTCATGGCTTCCTGAAGCGATCTTTTATGCCGCAGGCTTACATAGTGGCGAACATATGTATAGTGTCCATGAACTTCGCGCCTTGCTGTGTCTGACGTAAATTACACTTTAACCGAGCAAAATACATATTCACGGGCCGAGCCTTACCAGCGCAGGATTTTTTTCAGATGACCATCATGGGTATGGGCCGGGAACCTTTCTGCCAGCGGCCGGCCGCGCTTGTAATTAAAGATCCTTTTTTACACAAAAGCCGGTTTGTTTTCGTTTTCTTTGAACAAACATGAACGACCTGAAACGATTTTTAGATGCGCAGCAGCGCGATTACGCGACCGCCCTGAACGAGATAAAAATGGGTCATAAGCGCAGCCACTGGATGTGGTACATTTTTCCGCAGATCGAAGGTCTGGGATTCAGCGATATGGCCAAACGCTACGCGATCAAAGACCTGGCGGAAGCAAGAGAATACCTGTCGCACCCGGTCCTTGGTCAACGCTTAAAAGAGATTTCCGCAGCGCTTTTGCAAATACAGCATAATAATGCTTCGCTGGTTATGGGCAGACCTGATGATCTCAAACTGCGCTCATCCATGACCCTTTTCGCGTTGGCCGGAGGCAATGGTTCTGTATTTGACCAAGTCCTGAAAAAATTCTTTGATGGCAACAAAGATCCGGCGACCCTGCAACTGGTCCGCTGAATTTGCTTATTGGCTCTACGACCAATACGATCGGTATTCAGATCAGACGTCCCAATAAGATCTTTTCGCCCGTCTGGCCAGCTACAAAGCGGCTTACCGCCTTCATGGTCATCACTGACTTCGGCATGTTCCGTGCCCACTGAAAGCCGTGCCACATGCCTTCCTGCACAAGGAGTTCGCTTGTAACTTCTGCGTCCTATAACTTCCAAAAGAAACGGGCCGTTACTTTCAGCAGGTCTCGGGTACCAGTAGTGATCACAGTTGCTGGAATGTCGGTGTAAACTGATTTCAGTATTACAATTCAAAAACGACAAATAAAACCAGGACGAGACATAAACTTTTTTTTCAAAAATTCTTTACATGTCATCCTTGCTAAAGCGGAGAGGAGCCGAGAAGTCGGAGTTAATTCGTTGCCGGCCGGAAAGGTGCCCGTGTTTCGGCTGAGCAAAAAAACAATTAGCGGTCCATCGGCCAAAATTCTGCAGCAACCACACTGGTTTCATAGCGACGAATACCTTCGCGATCCAAGGATACTTGGGTACGGATCGAGCCTTTCACATGTACACGTTCGCCAGGCTGAAACTGTTCATCGCACACCTGCATCGGTACCTTTACCCGGTGGTATTCGTCATGGAAAGTGACCTGCTCTCTCTTTCGTATACGTTCCGGTGTGATAATAGTAAAAATACGAAAGCCACCGGTGACCGTTTCGCTTTCGATCTTTCCCACTAATAATACCCGGTTGACGCAACTGCTATCCATGCCTTAAAAATAAATGTGTTTTTGGAACTGCCGGGAAAAATCGTACAATTACTATATTTTGTAGTAACTATCAGGCGGGGCTCGGTTGTTCCGTCATTTTAAATATTCTGTGTCATGAAAAATACCCATTCCGCCCGTATGCTGTCCGTCGTTCGCGAGCGCCGCCTTGCGCTCGGCTTTTCGCAGGAATATATGGCCGCCAAACTGGGCATGAAGCAAAATACCTATAGCAAGACGGAACTGGGTTTGAATCAGCTCTCCATCGACCGTTTATTTTCGATCTGCAATCTGCTGGGCCTGGCCGCTGAAGATTTGCTGGGAGAACGGAAAGATAAGGGTTCGGACTTCAGCAAGTTCTTCTACCTTAACTCGCAACCCATGTGGCTGTTCGATCCACTGAGTTTAGCCTTCCTGGAGGTGAATCAAGCAGCCGTTCAAAACTATGGCTACAGCTATGAGGATTTTAAAAAGATGACACTATTAGATATCCGTCCGAAGGAGAAGCGTAACTGGTTGCGCGCCGAGGCTGGCCGGCTTGACCTGCAACGGCCCTATTATAACACGAGCTTGCACCAGCACCGGGACGGCACCATTCGCGAGGTTTTGATCAATTGTTATCCTGTCAGCCATGAGCACGGACCTGCTTATCTGGTTCTGCCCGGGCCTGCCCCGCAAGTACGGGGAGAAGCCAGCCGCTTACAACAGGGGATTTTTGAGCAGGATAAACTGCGTAATGCAGGGAACGGCCGTAGCCGTTCGCAATTCGCCGAGCTCCGATTTCTTACGGGGCAACTGGACGGCAGTCTGCCCGCAGCGGTTCAGGAAACACTGGTCGCCGAAATAAAGGTCTTATTAGCGCAGCTGAAAGCTGAGTAAGTCCCGAAAACCTATATTTTCACCACCTTAGCGAAACGAAATGGCGCAGAAATAGCCCCGGACCTGGTAGCCGCAATGTATGAACATTCGATCAGCAATACTTTTAAGCGTCCTAATGATTTCTTCGGCGGGCATAACTATTTCACACTTATCCGATAGCGATCTTTGTACATTAACAAACTGATGACAAGCAACGTTTCTTGCATTTTGAAGCGTCAACTTCGGCAAAATGGACAAAGATATTTCTATTATAATTTATAAAATGTAGCATCAAAAAAAACAGGTCTCTAGCAAACAAATAACAAACTTATGCCACAATTTAAGTCAGCATATTCCGCATCGAACAATGATCGGATTTACAATAAATTGCGCCCTGATCAGCGAGATCTGCGCGAGAACAAAATTAAATGCAGCTTATAAAATAACTGCGATAAAGAGCTTTGTTGACATCGCAGGTTTATCGTTTAAGGATCCTTACATCGGAGATCGGGGCGGTTGCAAAGCCATCAGCGGCTACGAATTCCACCAGATAATGTTCATCGTTACCTGCCAAAGCAGCGGGGAGCGGATATTCTATACTCCTGGCAATGCCGGCTGCTGTACCTTCGGTTTTAACCTGCCCTACTTTGTTCTTATTGACCAGAATATCGAATGAACGTGTTTCCGCTGTTGTAAAATAGGCGATCCTGAGATATTTTGCTTCGGCGGTATGGCGAAGGCGATAACTGAAATAGCCCGTTGCAGATCTGAAGTGGACATTATTCAGGCTCCCTGTCTGCGAATCTTTGGATTCAATTTTATGGTCATTTTCGGGCTGCTGTTCTCCGGGTGATACCCGGTCGATGGTCCTGGGTGCAAGTTTGATATAGTTTTCATCGAGCGCGGCAAAGGAAGACTCTAATTTTGCCAGGTTGGCCCTGGAGGTTACCGGCCAGTATAACATATATCGGGTATCATGTACCGCATAAAATGGAATCAGTTTCTGTTGCCTGACCTGACCGTTGATCTCTGCATTCAACGCATAACCGAGGCTATCCCCTTTGATGCGACGCAAGGCATTCGCCGGGTTGCCGTCGCTGCTTATCCATACTGGTGACTTCACAAGCGGATACATCGGCCCCCCTGCGATATGTGCCCAGCGGCTGCCATCAGCGAATAAACCCGGAGTGCTGCCGCTGTCTGTCGGTGCAGCCAATACGATCGGACCGTGAATGAAGGACACCCATTGAGACTGGTCCGGTAGGCGTTCGGCATAATCCTTCATAGGAAGCGAAACCTGTATTTGATCACCAGCCTTCCAGTTACGCCGAACTCGGGCGTAGCCGTTTGCCGATAACACCGCCGGAATTATTTTCCCGTTTACCTTGATCACGTACCCTTCGGGCTTTACCCAATCCGGTTTACGGATATTAAGCGCAAATTCACTGCCCGGCGTTTTCGTGATCCTGAAATGGCTTTCTTCCTTTTGGGTGAATTGATTATCCTGAATCATCGCAAAACCCTTTTCCTTCCAGGTCAATACCGAAGGGATAAATAAGTTAATGTAGACATCATTCGCCTGATGGGTATAGATCAGTTCGCCGTATTTGCCATGATTCTCCATGCCAGTACCGACACAACACCAGAAGCTCTCCTGTGGTGTGGAGTAAACCCGGTAATGCTGTGGGTGGATGGGCGTAAAGTAGACAAACCCGCCTTTAGTCGGGTGCTGGGAAGATAAAATATGGTTGTAGAGCAGGCGCTCATAAAAGGCGATCTGTTCCGGTCGCTGGTCCTGCAAAAACACCATTTTACTCAGCTTCAGCATATTGTTGCTATTACATGTCTCCGGCCCCTGCTCTGATTCGAGCATCGATTCAAAATTATCAGCCGGATTGAAGTGTTCCGCGACACTATTGCCGCCGATGGATATACTCCGGTTTTTGACTACTGTCTGCCAGAAAAAGCGGGCGGCGTTTCCCATGGCCGTATCATTCGATAATTCCGCGATCCGTTCAAAACCGATCACTTTTGGGATCTGGGTGTTGGCGTGCAAGCCGGTTAGGCGGTCCTCGCGTTGTTCAAGGGGCAACAAGATACGGTTATGGGAAAACCGTCTGGCAAGCCTGAGGTATTTTTTGTCGCCGGTGATAGCGTAGGCATCAGCAATTACCTCGTTCATTCCGCCATGTTCCATGTTGAGCATAGTTTGCATCTGGGTATCACTTAAGCCGGCGGTTTCGTCTGCGGCCCAATCTGTCAGCCGGATAAACACGGATTTTGCCTGCTGATTACCTGCCAGCAGGTAGGCGTCCCGCAAACCGGCAAACAGTTTATGCAGGTTGTACCAGGGCACCCATTCTTTATTGAACTCCGAAAAGTCGCCATTTTTGAATAGAGCCCACATCGCCTTACTGTTAGGGACACCGCCGACGTAACCATTCCCATTCGCCTGCTGGCAGCGCGCCAGTTCGCCGACCATATAGTCGAGCCGCCTTTTACATTCAGCCGAACCCGCCGAGGCATACATCTGCGCAAGCGCGGTAAGGTAGTGACCTGCTGTATGGCCGTCCAGTCCGCTGTTTTCCCAGTTCCCATAACTTTGGGCCTTAGGCTTCAGACCTGCCTCGCGAAGGTAAGGCGCAAGCAACCTGTCCTGGTCAAGGGCGAGTATATATTTAAGATCGGTCTGCTGTGCCAGGAGAAAAGGGCTGTTCAATAAGCGGACTTCGTTCAGGGGGAAAACTGAAGGCCCCGCCTTTTGGCCAAAAACGCTTCCGGTACTACCAAGGCAGATTAATGCGTATGCCAAACTGCATAATAATGGTTTCTGCATTTATAAGTTTATATAATTAAAGTTTAATTGACTCGTATTTCTTATCATTACCCTGTAGGATACCCAAATAATTCCTATTCATTGAGCGGCAAATCATAATACTGGCAATCCTATGTTTTTTTGCAGTCGCAAAATTACTCCGCAAATCATGCGGCAAATACAACATAATCCGTCAATCTTACAATTTTTGTCCAGATGATACAATTATGTTCATTCAAGCTTTTCTGTTAAGCAAAAGCTACCATTAATAGCGATACCATCACCCGAAAAAGCTATAGTCGCCCAGCTTTGTAATGGATAACCCCGCGAACAGGATTGTAAACAATGAGCAGCTACGACAACTGATGAAATCTTACTTTGACTCGTCCGTCGTGAAAGAACTTCATTTTTAACGCTTACATCCTAACGGATAAATTGGTTTCGATAGCCAGTGAATTGCGTAGTATTTACGCACAACACAATTAATTAAAGGACCACTATTCTCTTGGTGTTCCTTTTGGTGTTAATAATAAATATTTCATAGGCTATAGATTTAATACATTGAAATTTTCACCTTAATTAGACCTTATTACATTTAAATACAAACTCAAGTATGCCAATTCGACTTACCCGGTAAATTCACTGAAAGCCACGTTAAATCTTAATTATTAATTGTAGCATGATTTCAAACATTGCAAGTAATTAAAAATGTTTAGGTGTTATTGATAAGTCAATCCCACTAAGAGAAACGGCATTTTAATTACAAATTTCCTCTTATTGGTTTAATGCACTCAATAGGTCATCAGGGATTTAGTGGTAAACCGGTAGCTCCATTTGCTTCAGTAGATGTAGACATATATCGAAATAATTAAGTATCCTTTGTGTGATAAATTGTGGCTTATATAAAATGATCGCTTTGGGAAAGTAATGGATTCTGGAAGGGTAAAATTCCTTTAAGCTTAATATTTAGTTAACAATTGTTTCAGAAATTGATATTATGGTTTAGATTTGTTATTCGACATTATCAATGCGCAGATACAGGCTACCATTTTATTCCGATCTAAAGTTGCTTTCCCTTCTGACCGAAGGGGATGATGTCGATGCCTTCGAGGAAATTTATCATCGCTATTGGCGTGTTTTGCTTGATACAGCATTCCAGCGTCTCAAGTCTAAAGAAGCAGCGCAGGAAATAGTGCAGGAAGTGATGATCAACCTGTTTATTAAGCGCAAGGAAATCAATATTAATACAAGCCTTGAAGCTTGGCTCAAAACTGCCTTAAAGTATAAAGTTTTCAATATTTACCGTTCGCAGCAAATACATCTTACTCACCTGGACGAAATCATCAGGCAAAGTTCTATATCGCCGCTTACTCCCGATGAAGCCATGACGCTGAAAGAGATCAGGAAACGTATAAATGAAGCTGCGTCAAAACTGCCTGAAAAATGCCGGCAGGTTTTTATGCTAAGCAGGTTTGAACACCTTTCGCAGCAAGAGATCGCTGAAAGGCTGAAAATTTCTGTAAGTACCGTAAAAAAGCATCTCACCCGCGCTTTGGCCGCAATCCGCGAAGAACTCCGTGAGGATCACTTTAATCTATTCTCCCTCATCATATTGATCATCATCTCCGTACAGTAAATATCTTAAGAGGATTTACAATTCTTGAACAGAAGTTTACATGCTCAAAACCTTATGAAGAAATTGCCGACAATTAAATTCCTTACAGCAAAGTCTCCGGAGCCTGCAGGTGGTGTCTCCTTTTTCCGGAATCGAATACGGCTTTTATTGTTTTTAAAAACCCAACCAATCGAAATACGTCACATCGTCTAGCGACTTTAGGTGAAAGTATCCTGATTGCGTTAGAAGTCCGTGCACCTAGATTTAAAATTGGGGAATGCGCGTTGATTGTGAAATTTTAAAATGCCTCTTTAAAGGGCATATTACGCCGATTAAAAAACGGCAAAATTGTTGCATCCTCTTTCGAGATTAACATTTTTCTAAAATAATTTTTCATTTCGATTAGCACCTTTCCCTTTCTGAAGTGACTTCATAAAAAGGGGCTATATGAACAACAGCGAAAGCAGATTACTTCTACTTCTCGAAAAATTTAAAAATGGGATTGCGACAGCTGAGGAATTAGAGGAGCTGGATAGCTGGTATGACTCTTTTGATCTGGAGCGTAAATTAAGTGATGAACTCAGTAGCACCGAATTGAATCTGGTTCATGACAGAATGCTCGCCACGATCAACAGTGAGATACCTAAAAGCCCAACAAAACGTAAACCTGTCAGGAGACGTCCCATTTTTAAATTCATAACTGTTGGCCTGGCCCTAGTACCGTTAATTTTATTTTTCTTACGTGAGCATTCGAGCATCGAAGATGCGCACACGACAAGAGTTGACGCTGCGCCGGGCAAAAACACCGCTCGCTTAATTTTACCGACCGGTTCAATAATCGACCTCGAAAAAGCCAAAAGGGGACCAATATACAAACAGCCTGACCTCGTTATAACGAAAGACTCAATTGGTCAGATTTCATATCACTTCAATAAATTAATAACAAATAAGCAAATTCAGGGAGATAATAGCCTCATCATTCCGTCCGGCGGACAATACCGCGTGATTCTTTCTGACGGTACCAAAGTATGGTTAAATGCTAAATCTGAAATTACTTTTCCGGCGGAATTCGTAGGGAACAGCCGCAACGTCAAACTTTCCGGAGAAGCATACTTTGAGGTAGCAAAAAATAAAGTTAAACCATTTTTTGTGCACACCCCACAACAGGAAATTAAAGTACTGGGAACGCATTTTAATGTGAATGCCTATGCTGACGAGAAAATCCAAAAAACCACATTACTGGAAGGACTGGTTCAAATCAAGACCACCGATAAAATTGCTAAAACGGTTATCATTCAACCCGGACAGCAAGCTCAGCAAGATGACCAGATGATTCAAGTTCGCACCGCGAATAGCGAGGCTGCAGTTGGATGGACAAACGGAGTTTTTGTATTCGACCATACGGATATACAGGAACTCATGCGTCAGTTGGCCAGATGGTACGATGTAGAAGTCATCTACCAGGGGCCAATAAAACCCCGGAACTTTTCGGGAGAGATTGAGAGAGATTATACGTTAAAAGAGGTTTTGAGAATATTAGAACTGGGAAATGTGCATTTCAAAATAGAAGAGCCGAAGATCAAGGGCGGCCAAAAAAGATTGATAATTAATTAACCAATCAATTTGACAAACAAGCAGGAAAAAGCCTATGATAAAATAAAAGACAAATCTTCAAAAGGATAAAGGAACGCCGGGGAGTGCTTCGAACCCATCCCCGGCGATGTCCGGGCAGTCCTTTCATCGGCTGGATAGCCAGTCAACAAACGAGTAAATGAATTAACTACACTAACCCAAACGTACAAAAGTATGAATTTAAACTGGTGTATGGTGCGCCCCCATGGGCAACGGCGCACTGTGCTAAAATTTCTGATGATAATGAAACTGATTTTCATCATGGTCACTGTTGCGTGTTTACAGGTATCTGCAAAAACATACGGACAGTTTGTAAACGTAAATGCGACCAACAAGCCTTTAAAAGACATGTTTAAACAAATTCAAAAGGAAACGGGATATCGTTTCTTTTGGGAAGGCGACGACATTTCAGGCATAAGGCTATCTGTAGATATTAAAAATGCGACACTCGAGAATGCGTTGGATCAAATTTTCAATGGGCTTCCCCTTACCTATAGCATTTCTAAAAAAACGATAGTTGTACAAAAGAAAGCGTCTTCCTTCATAGACCGGATCAAAGCGATATTGCAGGCTGTAGATCTGCATATTATCGTTAAAGATGATAAAGGCCAGGCTTTACCAGGTGCAACAATCAGCATCAAGAGTAATAACTACGAAAAAGGCGCGATAACCGATCAAAACGGCGAATCAAAAATCGACAAAATTCCTCCCGGAGATTACCATATCGTGATTACCAGTGTGGGCTTTGCGAGATATGAGAAAAACTTCACGGTCAATGACAACAACAAAGATCTTGCTGTAACTCTCTCGACATTATCAGCAAGTCTTAATGAAGTTGTGGTTGTAGGCTACGGCACACAGCAGAAGGCGACATTGACCAGCTCTGTTGAAACGGTATCGAGTAAGGAAATTGTCAACAGACCTGTCCCCTCTGTATTGAACATTTTGCAGGGAGAAGCAGCGGGACTTAATATCCAGCAAACAGATGGCAATCCTGGTTACGGATCTACCCAGGTTGATATACGAGGTAACAGCACCATTTCAAATAACCCTGTTCTGTTCATTGTTGACGGTATGGCAGTCAATGGCATTGATTATCTTAATCCAAACGATATTGAATCGGTAAGTATTTTGAAAGACGCTTCCGCTACCGCAATTTACGGCGCAAGGGCATCAGGCGGCGTTTTATTGTTAACCACCAAAAAGGGAAAGCTAAATTCTAAACCTGTTGTTCAATACAGTTCCATTTTCGGCTATCAGCGTCCGGCCAGACTTCCGAAGTTTGTAGATGCCCCCCAATTTGTGGATTTGTATAACCAGGCGCAACTTAACGATAATCCCAATGCACAAGTAAAATTTACGCCGGACCTTGTACAGAAGTATAAATCAGGTGAGTTGCCAAGTACCAACTGGCTGCCTTATATTTTACACAACCAAGCTTTGCAAAACCAGCAAAACTTAAGCGTTGCAGGAGGGTCCGGTACGGCTGACTATTACGTTTCAGGCGGTTATCTCAACCAGGGAGGCTTGATCAAAAACGTTGATTATAAACGCTACAGCACCAGGGCTAACGTAAACGTTCAGGTATCAAAACGATTGAAACTCGGTATCAATACCGTACTAACCAAAGAAGATAAGGAACAGCCATCATACGGGTTAGGCAATGCGCTGCAGTGGTCTTACATCGTACCCGTAACTGAATATCCATATACAAAGGAGGGCCATGACCGCAGCTATCGGGGTGGCGCTCAACCAAACGATATCATGACCAAAGCAGGCGTTCAAAATGAAACGCTTAATACGATCAATACGAATTTTCTGGCCGAATTTAAGATATTGGATAATTTGTTACTGAACGCGACCTACGGGTATAATTACACCAACAGCTTTTTATCAGGCTTCAATAATAAATATCCGCTCTACAATGATGATGAGCAGATCGTAGTGTACAACAATGATCCGAACAGCGCATACAAGGCTAACTACTCAAGGGTTCACCCCACGACGCTGATCACATTAAATTACAATAAGTCATTAGGTAAGCATAGCATCAAAGCGCTTGCTGGTTACTCGCAGGAACAGGATCGTTATGATTACAACAGCATTACCCGTTACGGATTCCTGAACAACTCACTCGATCAGATCGACGCGGGCTCATCAGACCCAACACTGACCAACGTCTCGGGAAATGCTACCGAGTATGCAATCAGGTCGTGGTTCGGCCGTGTAAACTACAACTATGACGGTAAATATCTTTTAGAGGCAAATGCGCGTTACGACGGAACTTCCGTATTCGAAAATAAAAAATATGGCTTCTTTCCGTCTGTGTCAGCCGGCTGGGTGGCTTCGGAGGAAGAATTCTTCAAACCGCTCGAAAACACAGTTAATTTTTTAAAGCTTCGCGCTTCATTAGGCCAGGTGGGTAATCAAAACGCCAGCGGCCTGTACCCATGGGCTAACACCATAGGCCAGGACAAATATGTGTTGAACAAGGCAGCCTCGACTACAACCTACTATAATAATTCACCTAATCCTAATTTAACATGGGAAGTAAAAACAACGATCAACCTTGGATTGGATTTGACTTTGCTTAAGCACCTGGACGTAAATATAGATGTGTTCCGCGATAGAACCACTGGTATATTGCAATACCTGACCGTTCCAACTACTTACGGTATTTCTGGTCCGCAACAAAACGTTGGTATTTTGAGAAACCAGGGTTTCGAGATTAACCTGGCTTATAAGAATAATATCGGCAAGCTGAACTACCGTGCTGCAGTAAATTTTTCCGATGCCAAAAATAAAATCTTAAGTCTCGGCGGTGCTCCTGAACAATTGGGCGACAACCCTTTATTGGTGGGTCAATCGCGCTGGGTATGGTACGGACTGCAAGCGGAAGGTTTGTTCCAGTCAAAAGAAGATATATCTAATCACGCCACCCAAGATCCGCGCGATATTCCGGGCGACATCAAAATCAAAGATGTTAACGGTGATGGAAAGATCACCCCTGATGATCGGGTGGTACTAGGACAGGCTACGCCTCACTATCGCTACGGTATCAGCCTAGCAGCAAGTTACGGTGGTTTTGATGCTTCGATTTTGCTTCAGGGTGTCATGAGTAATTTACTTCGGGTTCAAGGTGGTGCACAGGTGCCGTTTTACTTCAACGGCGACGGTAATATACTGCAGTCGCAACTGGATTACTGGTCACCATCTAATCCTAATGCACGTTATCCGATATTGCGAACCGATCAATCTATTAATAACGCACAATTCAACAGCTGGTGGCTATTTAAGGCTGCCTACATGCGCTTCAAGAATGCGCAGATTGGCTATACGTTTTCGGATCACCTGACCAAGCGCCTCGGGATAAGTTCGGCAAGATTCTTTGTGACAGGTGACAATCTGTTCCTCATCACCAGCAAAAACTTCCCGAAAAGTCTTGATCCTGAAATCGCGAATTATGGAGACGGCTCAAACTATCCGCAGGTGCGCAATATCAGTTTAGGTCTGAATGTAACTTTCTGATCACCGGTTTAACTTTTGAAGATAAAGATCATGAAAAATAAAAAATATAAGGTATTAACAACTTTGCTATTCATCGCTGCTGCTTTAGCAGGATGTAAAAAAGATCTGCTTGATCAGCATCCGCTTAACCAGATCACCGACGAAACCTATTGGCAGTCCGCTAGCGATGCTACAATGTTTGCAACACGGATGTACACCTACATGCCGCAGGACTATTTTGTGTATTACGAAGGCATGAGTGACAATGGCATCAGCAATGATCCAACCACGCGTCGTTTTGGGAACAGTACACAAGATCCAACCATCAGCAGTAAAGAGTGGAGCTATGAGCCCATGCGACAGGCTTACAGCTTTTTCGCCAACGTTGATAAGGTGCCCGATATCGACCCGGCATTGAAAAAACGCCTGATCGCTGAAGTCAAATTTGTATTGGCTTACCGATACTTCATCATGACTACCCTATATGGTGATGTTCCTCTGGTTACCAGTCTGATAACAGACCCCACCAAGGCAGATATTCCCAAAAGCCCTAAAGCCGACATTATGAAAGCTGAGCTGCAATGGCTGGATGAAGCTGCGGCTGATCTACCGTTGAGTTATTCGGGAGCAGATCAGGGACGGGCAACGAAGGGTGCAGCGCTTGCCTTAAAATCGCGTATCTATCTGTATGCCGGGGACTACCCTAATGCTGCCGCAGCCGCAAAATCAGTCATGGATTTAGCCATTTATAAACTTTACCCCAGCTATTTTGATTTTTTCCAAAAGGATGGCGATTATTCATCTGAAGACATTTGGTCATTTGGTTATACGCTTTCCGTGCACCAAAACAGCTTGCGCGACATTTTAGGTTCCCAGGCTTTGATGAACGGCAGGAATATTTTAGACCCTACATCTGAGCTTGTTAATGACTATGAAAGTAAAAATGGTTACTATCCTTATACCAAAGACCCCGGCTATGTGGCTACTGACCCGTACAATAACCGTGACCCGCGCCTAAGACAGACCATACTTTGCCCAGGCGATATTTACAAATATCCCTACTTCCCCAATATCAATCAGTATGACCCTTTTAACAACCAGGGTGACCGTATTGGCGGCGACCTTGGGACACGCTCAGGCTATTCCTGGTGTAAGAATGTTGACCGCTATGATTATGTTCGCTCCGGTGTTAATAACTGGAAAGCTTTTCATTACGCAGAAATATTATTGAATTATGCGGAAGCGCAAAATGAGGTCGGCGGCCCAACCGCTGATGTGATTTCCGCCCTAGATCAAATTCGTTCCAGGGCAGGCATGCCAACGATTGCGAAAACATTCGCCATCAATGCTTTAGCAGTAAACCAAATCAATATGCGCGCCTTCATCAGGCATGAACGTAGGATAGAGTTGGCCGGAGAAGGTTTGAGATACTTCGATGTATTACGCTACAAAATCGGTGAACAGGTTATGCAGGGCCCCATTTATACCGTTGATGCCTCAGCCGGCATTTCTAATATCAGCACGGCAAACGGGCACATCAATAAATATCCAAAAACGGTTATTGAACAACGTTTCTTTAACAATGCGAAATTTTACGTATGGCCGATTCCTCAAAGCGCCATCGACGCTTCAAAAGGCATACTTACACAAAACCCTCTTTGGAAGTAAATTTCCTTTACCGGGCAGCGGCGAGTTCCGCTGCCCATTTTTTAAAAATTCAATTCAATTTATCAATGAAAATCAGGTTCTTAATTAAACCACTGTTATTACTGGCCATGGTGGCAACGGCTACTGTTTCAACTGCCCAGGTAAGTCCGCAAAAACTGAACGAACTCCAGCAAAAGTTTGTCGACCTTAAATTTGGCATGTTCATTCACTTTAACATACCAACCTACTTTAACCAGGACTGGCCTGATCCCGAAGCATCTCCATCTGCTTTTAATCCGACAAAACTAAATGCGGATCAATGGGCCAAAGCAGCGAAATCTGCTAACATGACCTATGGCTGTTTAACCACCAAACATCATAGCGGCTTTTGCATCTGGGATACCAAGACAACCGACTATAATGTAATGCACAGCCCTTACAAAAAAGATGTGGTTCGTCAATTCGTCAACGCTTTCAGAGCAAACGGTTTAAAGGTAATGCTTTACTATTCGATCTTGGATACGCATCACAAGCTGCGCCCTAGTGAAATCCAGCCAAGGCATATCGAAATGGTAAAAAAACAATTAACCGAATTATTGACCAATTATGGACCAATTGAAGCACTGATCATTGACGGTTGGGATGCTCCCTGGTCAAGGATTTCTTATGACGAGGTTCCATTCGAGCAGATCTATAAACTGGTAAAAACGCTCCAGCCTAACTGTATACTGATGGATTTAAACGGCGCCAAATATCCGAAAGATGGCCTGTATTATACGGACATCAAAACCTACGAAATGGGTGCGGGCCAGCGCATGTCCAAAGACATCAACCAAATGCCTTCACTGGCTTGCCTGCCACTGCAATCGTCATGGTTTTGGAAAACTAATTTCCCGGAAACAGCCGTGAAAGATCCGGCTAAACTGGTCAATGAAACGCTGGTGCCTTTGAACAAAGCTAATTGTAACTTTATTCTCAACGTTGCGCCAAACCGCGATGGTCAGTTCGATGACAATGCCGTTGCAGCATTAAAGCTGATCGGACAGCTATGGCATAATAATGGCTCAAAAGCAGACTTTAAGCCGACAGGCGAACCGATCATGGCCACTAACCTGGCCAAGCATCAACCCGCGAATTCCAGCTGGAGCGACGATATGAACATCATGGATTTTGCAAATGACGATGATTTCGGATCATCATGGCAATCAAACCCGGAAGTAAAAAAACCATGGTATGAAATTGATTTCAGAACGCCGCAAACTTTCAACGAGATCGCCATCTTTGAGCATAAGGCCAACATCAAGAAATATAAATTGGAATATTTCGCCAACAATAAATGGAGCCCGCTTTTTGATGGTGAAAAACAGGAAAGGGTAAAGCTGCACCGCTTTATTGCTGTTAAGGGCGAAAAAGTAAGAATGCAGATCGAATCATACGATACACCACCATCAATAGCAGAATTTGGTGTGTACAACGAACCTCAGTAACTGCTTTGGCCAACAAATAAAAAAACATCTGAAATTATTACCGCTTTGCCTTTTTACATTACAGGCTACAGCCCAGCAAGGAACAGACAAGCTTTTTAAATATGTTGATCCGTTTATAGGTATGGGCGCCGTCGATCAAAATAGCCTTTCCGGGAGCATCGCAAGACAGGAGTATCCATCATTAACGACGACAACCTGAAAGCAGCCTTTGATTTTGATACGCGGAATGATAAACCTGTACAGTTCAGGGTTGGTCTACCGGCAGTAAGCAGGGCAAACGCCAAAGCTAATTTTTAATTCATTCTTTAATTAATACGATAGGTTTTCTAAAAAGCGTTGAAACATTTCAACGCTTTTTTCTTTTATTCGGCCCGGCCTTCTATTGCCCACTTGGTAGCATGATAAGCTGAAGCCATTGGAAAGTCTACCAGCCCGCCAATGGAGGTTGTGGCTACGAACAAGCCGCTTTGCTTCTCTCTGAAATACGGGATAAAAGCCATGGTAACGCAGATGACATCCAGCAGATTGGTGTCGACCTGCCGCAACGTTTGTTCATTGGAAATGGACTCCAGCGGCCCCATCAAATCATATCCTGCATTATTGAAAACTACATCCACTCCCTCTGAGATAGCGGCTTGAACGGCATGATCAATTTGGCCCTGATTGGTTACATCCAAAGGCAATAGCTTGACGTTATGTAATGAGCTTCACCTGGTATCCTTTTCCAGATGACGCATTGTAGCAATTACCTTCCAGCCCTTCACGTGAAAAAGTTGTGCAGTAGCCTCACCCAACCCGGTAGAAGCCCCTGTTATAAAAATAGTTTTTTTGCATAAAAGATCAATTTGATTGATAACCGAAATTGATCATGTTTTGCTGTAAGAAAGTAATCAAAATGAGTTTTGATGTGTTCATAATGACGAGCGAAAAGGCGGGCAGTCCAACTTACGCATAATGGGAAACACTTACTTTAAATGGCGACGGAAATTGGTAACTAGATATGCAAGGTGTAAAGCTTATAGTATCTTATAAAAAAATCATGAAAACACCTGCATCTTGCTTTCTTTACAATTGCCGGATTTTAAAGAAGCGGAAGCGTTTGCTTATTTGCTGGTTCTTGTGCTGGCGGCCAAGGTGTTTTGGAACAATATAGTTTCTGCTTATCGCATTGCTGTATTTTGGTTAACGATAGCAAGCAAAAGGACGCTAAATTCCGTGGAAACACCGCCTTTAGGCTGGGCCCGGTGATTTCATTTGTATAACGCGCAATGAATCCGACTATGATAATTAAAGATTCCAGCGATGGCTCACCTTAATCAGAATCTATTAAATGCATCGTGATTACTTTATCCCTTTGCCCGACCAAGGCCAGTTATTCGCGCGTAAGGTAAACCCTAATAATTGCTGCTATCAACGAAACCGCAGTTCGGTAAAATCTTCCAATATTCAATTTTAGCAGTTTAGCATGCTGAAACCTGAAATTAACTTTATTTTGTAATAATGCCTGTTTTTCTGTATTTTAGCGACGCCCTAAGAATGTTATCCATATAACAACGCTGATACAGATGAACATTATAGCGTGAGTAATGACGAATACGATATTTTCAAAGACTTCCATTTGTTAAATCGTAGGAATTATTATGTTTATGCTACAGATAAAAACACGAAACATACCAATTAAACTCAATCTCTTCTTCTGTTATGCACTCCGTAGGATCCTATTTTAACAGGAACCGCTGATTCTATTTATCCAATTCAGGCTTATCGGTAATGAAGTCCCCTTTATGATGAATTTGCGCAGATAAATGGATGCACATTAAAAATATTTTTTCTGTCAATCAACATTGACTAGTGATTATTCATGGATTTCACAAATAGTTAAGCATCCATTTGAGTTGAAGGACGAGTTGGATGATTCCAGTTCAGCCAAAACATCGCCCTTCTCTCACATTTAAGACCGTCCTGCCGCACTTCAAGTTCTAACTTATCTTTTGTTAATTTTTAAAAGCTCCCGCTATTGTAACATTGTCGACGAAATGATTACGCCTTCCGGGCGAAATTATTGATGATTCAGACAAATTCAACGAGCGATGAAAAGCACTTTTAATTTAATTTATTTAGGCGGCCCTACCGTGGTTCTTGAAATCGGCGGCCTGCGTATGATGACCGATCCAACCTTGGATCCTGCTGGAGAGACTTTTATGATTGGTGACCGACCGGGTTACTGGAAGACGTCGGGTCCAGCCACTACATCAATCGGGCACATCGACGTAGTTCTATTGAGCCATGACCAGCATAAAGACAATCTGGATAACCAGGGAAGAAAATTACTAGAAACAGTTCAACGAACTTTCACAACCATAGATGGCGCAAAACGGCTTGGAGGAAACTCGATAGGCCTTAAACCTTTTGAACAGGTGGTAATCAATGAAAATGTAAGCATCACAGCGACCCCGGCACGTCACGGACCGGCTGGCACCTTACATATTACAGGGGAAGTAATAGGCTTTATTGTCGAGACCCGGGATATTCAGCTTTACCTCACTGGAGATACAGTCTATTACGAGGGTATAGAACAGGTTGCTGAAAAATTCTATCCAAAATATGTCTTCGTTTTTGCAGGCGCCGCAAAACCCAGGGGCCCGTTTAATCTCACTATGGGCGCGAATGATGTCTTGGATACGGCTGGCGCTTTTCCGGACGCGACGATTATCCCTTTACATTATGAAGGCTGGTCCCATTACACCGAGTCCGATCTGGAGTTACGAAAAGCGTTTGAAGCTGTCGGAATATCCGAAAAACTACTAGTGCTGAAACCAGGCGTAGCCTTTTCTCTATAAGCCTTCGGTTACGACGCACTTGAATACTGCGAATCTTAAATATGAATATGAACAAACGAAAATTATTTCTGATTTACCTGCTGGAGTGCATAGCTGGAGCAGGAATAGGATTTTATTGCTTTCAAAAAAATGCCGAGGCGGGTGCCTGGATCCTAGTTTCTATTGTGATGGTGCTCGCTCCTGACAGGGATGAAGCAATTAAGTTTGCCGTTAACCGGATCAAGGCAAATCTGATCGGCGCATTAGTAGGATTAGTACTCGCCCTGATCCATCCAGCAAATATTTATACCATTGCATTCGGCGTGGTACTGGCCGCAACCATATGCAAGTTGCTCAACCTTAAATCGGCCATGCGGTCCGCTACCGTGGGTGTCATTCTGATCTCACTGGCTCCCGCTGGGAAGACCTTTTATGAAGTCGCAGCAGCACGAGCCATTGGCGTGGCTTCCGGTTGCACCATTGCTTTATTGCTTACCATAGGGAGCCATGCCATCATCAGTGTATTTTACAAGCCTGCGGACGTTGCTGTCTCCGGTGAAATACCTCATCTTCAAAGTTCCCGTATTGCCGAAGATCATTGAACGCTAAGGGTTGAGGTCCGTAAGGTAACATACAATTTCCTAATTTTGAATGGATATTTTTGGTCCACAATTATTGAAAAATAAGTGGACAAAGTCAGTCCAATTTAAGAACTCAAACAATGATAGATGTCAGTGAGATCAGCCCATATTTAGACCTTTCAAATAAACTTACACCGGTCGATTATTTGATGATTAAGAGGTTTACGAAAGTAAAGAGGTTAAGGCCGGGCGACATTTATATTTCTGCCGGATCATCCCAGCAAAAGATAGGGTTTATTACACAAGGAATTTTACGCACTTATTTTTTAGAGCCAAGTGGTGATGAAATCACCATTATGCTCCGATGCGAAAACCAGATCATCGCTTCTATTGATTCTATTTTACTCCGTCAACCTTCCCGCTTTTATTATGAGGCGATTGAACACGCCGTCTTGATCGAACTGGATTATCACCGCGCTAAAGCTTACATTGATGCCGACAACCGCCTTGCGGCCTTGCGGCACGACGTACTGCTGGGCTTACTATTGCAAACGGTAGACAGGCTGGAAGATTTCATGCTGCTAAATCCTGAGGAGAGGTATACCCGGTTAATTGCTCAGCGGCCATATATTGCCAACCGAGTTCCGGATAAATTTCTTTCGACCATGCTGGGGATTACGCCGGTATCGCTGAGCAGGATAAAAAAGCGGCTTAAACAAAAAGGATTTTAATTTTTTTTGCGGACCATCGTATCACCGATTAAATCAGGTGACTTTCTTCAATTACACCGGGCTCACAGCGACCGCATCTTTCTTAAATAATATGAAATATCAAGCATGCTTAGATACGGTTAATTGTATTTGAACTGCGATTTGTCAAGATCGCGCTCGTTGTTGGTGTCAGATAAGTTACGCGTTAATCAGGATGATTTTCTATGCGTGGCAAGGTTATTTGCTAAATAATTGTTATCCGAGCTGTTCAAAGTGGAAAATCGCCATACCTAAGATAAAAAAAGGCGGCCTTCTTGGAGCTGCCTGCATTATTTGAGGAAAACTTCTTTATTTTTATTTACAGAACAAAGCCATATGCTGCGCGCGGGCCAATGAAATTTGTGACATTGCCGAAGTTTGAAAGGCCGGTATTGCTTTCGAACCGTACACCTGTATGCAGATAGTTACCTTTTGCAAATTTGAATTCATAACCAACCTGTGGCGCATAAACGAATGAGCTTGATCTAGTGTAACCGGCGTTATCTTTATTTAAGACAAAGCTTGCACCGGCTTCACCCTGTGCATAAAGGTTACCAATCACGAAATACTTCAAACCACCCTTTACAGGTAAAAGTTACAGGTTTGAATAATTGTTTTGATACTGGCTTTTCAAGTGGTAGTTGTCGTAACCTGCAGTTGCGATCGCATAAAGGCGGTTATCAGTATAGGGTATTCTGCCTGAACCGAACCGCCAAGAATGTAGCTGTAAACGTCATGTGCCTTTGCAACCTGCACGCCGAATTCGGGACCTAAACTTAATTAAGGTCGGAGCCACGGGTGTTTGATTGTGCTTTTGCAGTTAAAATGGCTGCACCTAAAATCATTAAAGTAATTGTGCTGAATTTGATTAAAGTTTTAATTTTTAAATGTTTTGATTTTATTTCTGTTAATTTTTTTCCCTTGGGAAACAAAACAAAATTGCAGCAGACTTTAGGGGTGGCGAATGATAAAGCTCATTAAAAACGATTGGCATAAATCAAGAGGGTAAACACCAAAGCCGGATGCATTAAAATGGGTGTCTGTTTAAGTATCTTTTAATTACAACACAAGCTCATACCTGAAGTGATTTATAAGTACATAATAAATTACAGGACTACTAAATCAACAAATAACATTGAAAGATATCTCTGCCGTTCAGATTCATTAGTTAAATTCAGCGAATACCTGTGATTCGATGAATTTGAAATTTTCATTCGTCAAGTGAATCGTCATACTTTTGTCACCGTTTGAAATACAACAGTTTTTATTGTAAGAAAAACCACCCGTTCCCGACCAAATAGGAAACTTCTAACAATATGGATCAACTTAGGAAAATCAAATCTATTTCATTGGTGGCATTGCTGGCTTTCGCTTTGACAGCATGTAAAAAGGATAACAACAACAATGTGGCGCCTGTGCAAGCCAACACGATTACGGTAGAGAATGTGTTGCAATCACAACCTTTGGTGGAATCTGGCACATTCCAGGGCACGGGTTCGCCAGCACTGATCCTGCCGGGACAGTCAACAACTATCACCTTCTCTGCCGCTAAAGGTGAAGCACTTTCATTCGCTACCATGTATGGTGCGTCCAATGATCTTTTTTTTGCACCGTCTAATCCAGGCATATTAGTTTATGACAATAATGGGACCCCAATTGAAGGAGACGTCTCGTCACAAATCAAATTATGGGACAATGGTACGCGCGTTAACCAAAAACCTGGAACTACCGTAAATCATCCCGGCGTTGCCGAAACGAAAAATATAAGTGAGGTCGCCGGAACCGATGCCCAGGGTAATACATACCTTGCCGCATCCAAGCTGGTAAAGGCTATGTTAAAATATAACGGTAATTCTACCTTCACTTTAACCTTACAAAATACATCAGGTGGAACCGCGAATGAAACGCCGCTAAGTCCAGGAGTGTGGAGTGTTTCTTATATCGTTGGTGGCAATCTGCTTGCGCCAAATCCGCTTTACACATCAGGTCAACCAACCGCCAACGGCTTGACCAATATTGCTGAGGCAGGTGATAACAGCGCCTTAAGTACGTATGTAAAATCTATAACCGGAATCTTTACCCCGCTATCGCCAATCCTCGTTGTGGTTTACAATGGAATCGACAACCCGATTTACAAATCAGGAGCTTTAGACGCTGGCAAGGGCCTCACACCACTGGCGCAAAAAGGTAACGCGGATACGCTTGCTACTTACTTAAAAACGGTTAAAGGCGTAAAAGCAGTCTATGTATTACCGGCACCAACAACAAATGTACTTCTACCGCAAATTGGCGGCAAGCAAGGTGGCGTAGTTTCGCAGCAACTCAATGTAAGCACAGGTGACCGCCTTGCTATTGCAACCATGTATGGCTTCTCCAACGACTGGTTCTTTGCATCAGCAGACAATGGCGTAGACGCTACCCAAAAAGGAGACATATCGGGCAGCATTAAATTGTTTGATGACGGCACGGCGATTAATCAATTCCCAGGCGCTGGCCTGACACAGTTTAACCTCGCAGGTACACCTTTAAAGGAGAGCGTTCCGATTACAGCAGTGCCAAATCCGAATGCTTTTACCACTTTGCCAGCCATCACCGGCATTATTAAAATCACCCTTAAATAATCAAAACATTAATCGGCCGGTTTGCCTTACAGCGGACCGGCTTTATACATCTGACACGACAAATTTTAATATTTCGACAAAAGCAGAAGTATCGCCGGCAGATCTACAAACTTTTGACCATCTCGAAAAAGCGTTGGGCATAGTTTCCAATTTGTATGCTTACTTTGCTAAAAATGACACCGCATTATCAGACTACCTCGCCCTTCAAAACCGCAAAAATATGTTGATCGGTAAAGAAGGTGAAGTGATCAACCTGGTAGTAAGCCAGGTAAATGAATGTGAGTACTGCTTAGCGGCCCATACCGTAGTTGCCAGATTTAACGGCTTTAAACCAGAAGAGATTCTGGCGATAATGTAGGCCGAAATTCCATTTGACGCTAATCTGGATACCTAGGCAGACACGATGTTAGTATAAATACTGATAATCAGATGCGAGAAAAGGAATATCTGAACCCTCCCTCCTACTCAACCTAACAATTTTTTTAATCGACTTTCTTGCTTATATAGGTTATTCAAATTTTATATTTATCTTTATAATGTCGTCGGACGTCGAGATATGTTTAGTGAACGATTTATTGAGTTGTTTAAACATGGCTCCACAAAACTTTGATAATAAGGCCATTATAGTAAGAGTTCGATTCCCGCTCTGAGTACAAAAGCCCTGATACATGCCTGTATCGGGGCTTTTTATTTTTAATACTTCTGCGATAATTGTGGAGTAAACTCCGTCACGATAATTAAGACGAACATTAAATTTACCCCTGCGCCGACCGCGTAGCTTTCTCAATGTTATCCCACATTTCGTCCGGTATAGCTTCAAACCCGCTGAACTGACCGGCCCCTTGTAGCCATTCTCCACCATCAATTGTAATTACCTCACCATTAATATATCCTGAAAAATCAGATACTAAAAAGGCGGCCAGGTTTGCCAGCTCCTGGTGTTCCCCTACCCGTTTAAGCGGCACCCTGTTTTTAAAATCGAATTTCTGGGCCATATCTCCAGGCAACAGCCTTTCCCAGGCCCCTTTGGTAGGAAACGGCCCCGGAGCAATGGCATTGGCACGGATACCATGCCTGCCCCATTCAACTGCTAAAGACCTTGTCATGGCCAGTACACCGCCCTTAGCACAAGCCGATGGCACAACATAAGCCGAACCTGTAAAGGCATAAGTGGTAATAATATTCAATATAGTACCGGGCATTTTCTCCCTGATCCAATATTTACCCAAGGCCAGCGAACAATTGGCCGAACCTTTTAAAACGATATCAATGATGGCTGAAAATGCATTTGCTGATAAACGCTCGGTAGGCGAAATGAAGTTCCCTGCTGCATTATTCAACAGTACGTCAACCTGTCCAAACTCTTCAACGGCTTGTTGCAGCATCTTTTCAACTTCATCATATTTCCGTACATCGCAAGCTATTGGCAGTACCTTACCACCGGTTTCTGCTTTCATTTCAGAAGCTGTTTGCTGCAGTACTTCTAACTTACGGCTTGTGATTACCAGGTTAGCGCCTAAATGCAAAAAGTAAGTCCCCATTGCCTTGCCCAAACCTGTTCCTCCGCCGGTTACAATAATGGTTTTACCTTTCAGGGCGCCATCCCTTAACATTCCGCCGTTTTTTGCAGGATTATGGTTTGCTGAATCATTTAAAGTTGTCGGATCGGTCATCGTCAATTATTTAACAGCTGTATTTTTTGATTTTAAATTCTGGATCATCATCTGCAGGCCTTGCCGGGTTTCAGGCGCCCACCATTGCTCCAGCATTTTATTCAGTGTCTCGGTTTGGTCGGCCCTTAATTTACCTGTCAACTCCTTTCGTAAATTCAATTTGGTTTCAGTCCAGGTAATGGCGTTCAGTTTCATATAAGCCGTTACCTTTTCTGTTGCCGCGTTCATTAACTTATCCGGTGAAACAACTGCGTCGATAAGCCCGGCTTCCAAAGCTTCATTTACCTGGAGCAGCTTACCCTCCATCAAATATTGATAAGCCTTACGCTGACCAAGCCAAAAGGCATATAAATTAAAAACACTATCAGGAACGATAATACCAACCGGTACCTCATTTAACCCTATGATAAATGCACCCTCTGCCATTATCCGGTAATCACAGCAAATAGTTAATACACAGCCCCCGGCAGGACTGTGCCCGCTTATGGCGGCCACTATTGGCTTCCTGAAAGCTGCTAACGTATTTTGCAGGGCTAAAAAGTCTATCCAGAATTGACGGCTTTGCTCTTCGTTGTAATCATAAGCCTCAATCAGGTCGATCCCTGATGAGAAAAAGCCTTCCTTCCCGGTTAAAATAACACCGCCTACGTTGTCATCACTTTCCAGTGTTTTTATACAGGCATCAAGCTCTTTAACCATTTCATGATTGATGGCATTTGACCGGCCCCGGTTTAGCGAAATTGTAACCAACCTGCCCTGTATTGTTGTTTGAAATGTATTCATCCGGTTAATCAGTTTACAAGAGTGGGATCCTCGCTCACCTCGCAGGGATACATTTTATCTATTTCGGCTTTGTATTTTTCGGTGATCACCTTCCGTTTCATTTTCCCGGTTGGTGTAAGTTCGCCGCTATCTATCGACCATTCGTTGGGAAGCAAGGATATCTTCTTCACCTGTTCTACGTGGTTAAATTCGGGATTATAGTTATCGATAATTGATTGATACAGTTTGATAACCCTTGCATCTTTAACCAATTCATTTTTGGATGAAAAAGTGATGCCATTTTCCTTACACCAGGGGTTTAAGTGTGTATAAGATGGTACTATCAGTGCTGCAACAAATTTCCTTTCTGATCCAACAACCATCATCTGCTCAATAAAATAGTTCTCCTTCATTTTATTTTCGATGGGTAGCGGGGCTACATATTTACCGCCCGAGGTTTTAAAGATCTCTTTTTTACGGTCGGTTATTTTCAGGAATGAATCTTTATCCAGCTCACCTATATCGCCGGTGTGGAACCATCCGTCTTCCAATACCTCTGCAGTAAGTTCAGGATTTTTATAATACCCCAGCATAACATTGGGGCCTTTACAAAGGATCTCGCCATCAGGCGCAATCTTCACCTGCACACCACTCAGCAACCGACCTACGGTGCCAAATTTTCTGTCACTTTTCTGATAGCAGTTAACAGCAATTACCGGCGACGTTTCGGTAAGCCCGTAACCTTCCATGATAACAATATTGGCTGCAGTAAAAATTCTCTCCAGCTTAATGGGGCAAGCAGAGCTGCCAACCACAATGGCATTTATATTTCCGCCAATAGCATCGCGCCATTTACTGTAAACCAATTTATCGGCTATGGCCAGTTTGATCTTATACCACAGGCTGGCATTATGAATTTCATACGCTTCGGCCACTCTTACCGACCAGAAAAAGATCTTCCTTTTAATACCGGTCAGCTTCTGGCCCTGCACCATAATTTTCTCAAACACCTTTTCGAGCAAGCGGGGCACAGCGGTAAAAAGGGAAGGTTTTACCTCTTTCATATTTGCGCCTATGGTATCCATGCTTTCGGCATAGTAAATAGAAAAACCGTAGTAGAGATAAACGTATGTACACATCTTTTCAAAAATGTGGTTTAGCGGTAAAAAACTCAAAACACGTTTTTCTTTCAGCGGAATGCGGGTAAGGATATCGCCGGATGCCATTGCATTGGTCATGATATTTTTATGCGTAAGCATTACCCCTTTAGGCCGGCCGGTGGTACCCGATGTATAAATGATAGTTGCCACATCATCCTCGATGATCTGATCGGTTATTTGCTGTATTTTTTGCAGAGCGCCCTCTTTTAATGGCTTAAGCAATGTTACCCAATGATTACAGCCCTCAATGCTATCAAAAGTAAAAATGGCTTTTAGTGAGGGGATATTTAAATGTACCTCTTTAACCTTATCGCATAAATCTTTACTGCTTACAAACACATATTTAACCTCAGCTTCGTTCAGGATCTGCTCAATTTCTTTAGTACCGGTATTAGGGTAAAGCGGCACTAATATGGCACCCGTTTGCTGCACTGCCAGGTCGGTTACTATCCATTCGGGCCGACCATTGCTTATCAGTCCTATTTTATCGCGACCTTCGGTAGTACCATCACCACCTGAAACTCCCAGATCCAGCAAAGCCGCGGATAGCTGGTTGATCATCATATGCACTTCTTCGGTGCTGTAAGATCTCCACGAACCATTCTCCTTTGCATTCAAAAAGTCTGCCCTGGGCTCTTTAGCCTGGGTAATCATGCAATCAAACAATCTTGTCGCCTTTTCCATGTTTGCAGCAATTATTTAGATAATGGTAATTTCCTATAACAGTTCAAATACACCTGCAGCACCCTGCCCGGTGCCCACGCACATGGTAACCATACCATACTTTTTTTCCCGCCTTTTCAATTCATTAAAAAGCTGAACAGAAAGTTTGGCCCCCGTACAGCCAAGCGGGTGACCAAGAGATATCGCACCGCCGTTTACATTTACAATGTCGGGGTTGAGTTCCAATCCCTTTATTATTGCCAACGATTGTGAAGCAAAGGCTTCATTCAGTTCTATCAGCTCGATATCCTGCTGCTTCATCCCGGCCATTTTTAACACTTTGGGGATTGCTACCAGCGGACCAATCCCCATGATCCGGGGCGGCACACCCGCAACGGCATAATTAATTAGCCGGGCAATGGGTTTAAGGTTATTCTGTTTCAGAAAGCGTTCGCTAACCACCATCACAAAAGCAGCCCCATCACTGGTTTGCGACGAGTTGCCTGCAGTTACCACGCCTTTTGCATCAAACACAGGTTTAAGCTTAGCCAATGCGTCAATTGAGGTATCGCTGCGCGGACCTTCATCTGTATCTACCTTAAATTCTCGTTTCTTTTTTTTGCCGCTCTCATCTACATAGGTTTCCACAATGTTTACCGGTGCTATTTCATCTTTAAATTTGCCTTCCTTAATGGCACTGATGGCTTTTTGGTGGGAATTATAAGCGAACTGGTCCTGCTCTTCGCGGCTGATGAGATATTCCCGGGCAACAGCTTCGGCAGTGAGGCCCATGCCCCAGTAATAATCAGGGTGGGCAAGGGCAATATCGGCGTTCGGAACAATGCGCCACCCCCCCATCGGGATCAGGCTCATGCTTTCCACACCGCCGGCAATAATGCAATCGGCAATGCCGCTGTGTATTTTTGCTGATGCGATGGCAATTGTTTCCAAACCTGACGAACAATAGCGGTTTACTGTCATGCCAGGTACCTTATCGGTATCAAGTGCCATTAATGAAATCAACCTTGCTACATTCAACCCCTGTTCGGCTTCGGGGGTCGCGTTGCCTACTATCACATCGTCTATCTGCTCTTTATCCACGTTGGGCACTGATATCAGCAGATGCCGGATAACATCCGCTGCAAGCGTATCCGGACGGGTAAACCTGAACCCGCCCCGGGTAGCTTTTCCAACAGCGCTGCGGCTGGCTGCCACTATATATGCGTTCATTTTATTGAGATTTTATACTTATTAAAATTTAGTTCCTTAACACTTTTCCGCCGGTTAAAATGGATTGGATCCGCTCGAGCGTTTTCTTTTCGGTGCAAAGCGAAACAAATGCTTCACGCTCCAATCCGAGCAAATATTCTTCGCTCACCATTGAAGGTTGGGACAGATCCCCCCCGGAAAGTACATAGGCCAGTTTCTGCGAGATCTTCACATCATGCTCGCTGATGTAATTGCCGCTGTACATGGTATTGGCCCCTACATAACCCAAACCCAGAGCCTGTTTGCCCAACACCCTGATATCACCGCGCGGGATAGGTTGTACATACCCTTCGTTTGCCATCTGCAGGCATTGTTGTTTTGCTTCGGCAAGTAACCTGTCACGCGATACCACGACTACGTCCCTACCCTTTTTGAGGTAGCCAAATTCAAAAGCTTCATAAGCCGAAGTGGATACTTTAGCCTGTCCGATGGTTAAAAAACGATCACGGAAATTATTGAGTTCTACATCGCCTTCCTGGAGTTCGTCTGACAGACGCAGGGCAAATTCCTTTGTCCCTCCGCCGCCCGGTATCAAGCCAACACCAAACTCAACAAGGCCCATATACAGTTCGGCATGTGCTACCACCTTATCAGCATGCAGGCACATTTCGCAGCCACCACCCAGGGCCATTTGATGGGGCGCTATTACGACAGGTACGGATGAATAACGGATCCGCATCATGGTATTCTGGAAAGCCTTGATCACCATATTCAACTCGTCAAACTCCTGCTCAACAGCCATCATGAATATCATCCCGACATTAGCCCCCGCGCTGAAATTTGCCCCCTCGTTTGATATAACCAGTCCCCGGTAGCTCGTTTCGGCAAGGGTAATTGCTTTATTTATACCTTCAATCACCTCGCCGCCTATCGTGTTCATTTTGGTATGAAATTCAAGGTTCAGGATGCCATCGCCGATATCGGTAATGGTAGTACCGCTGTTTTTCCAAACTGTATTGGTTTCGCGGATATTATTGAGTAAGATAAGACCCTCCGTACCCGGAATTATTTTGTAGCTTTTTGATGGGATATCATAGTACAGGCGTTTACCATCCTCCACCTTATAGAAGCTTTTTGCACCGGCCGTAAGCATATCATATACCCATTGAGCAGGTTTATGCCCTGCAGCTTCCATAGCTTTTACTGTATCCTCAAGGCCAAGCGCATCCCATTTTTCAAAAGGGCCCAGTTCCCAGCCAAAGCCTGCATTGGTAGCAGCATCTATTTTATAAAGTTCGTCGGCTATTTCGGGGATGCGGTTACTGGCATAAGCAAATAACTGGTAAAAGGTGGCCCGGTAAAAGTCGCCGGCTTTGTCTTTTGCTGCAACCAGGATTTTAAGTCTATCCCGAAGATTATCAACCGCTTTTGTAGTTTCAAGCGAAGCAAATTTTACTTTTTGGGAAGGCTTGTACTCAAGCGTTTTCAGATCAAGCGCGTAAAACTGGTTTCCTCCTTCACCTTTTTCCTTTTTGTAGAACCCCTGACCTGTTTTACTGCCCAGCCAGTTATTTTTCACCATTCCATCTACAAATTCAGGAACCTTGAATAACTCCCTGGCCTCATCGCCGGGCGCGTTTTGGTAAAGGCCATTGGCAACGTGCACCATGGTATCCAAGCCTACCACATCATTGGTACGAAATGTGGCCGATTTAGGGTGGCCTATCACCGGCCCTGTGAGCTTATCAACCTCTTCAACGGTCATACCGGTTTGCTCCACATAATGCAAAACACTCATGATGCTGAAAACCCCGATGCGGTTGCCGATAAACGCCGGCGTATCTTTGGCCAACACCGTGGTTTTTCCAAGGTATTTTGAGCCATACTCCATCAAAAAGTCAACAACACTTGCCAGGGTGCCTTTTGTAGGAATGATCTCCAGTAGTTTTAAATACCGCGGCGGGTTAAAGAAATGGCTGCCGCAAAAATGTTTTTTAAAATCATCGCTCCTGCCTTCGGCCATTAAATGTATCGGGATGCCGGATGTATTTGAAGTGATCAGCGTTCCGGGCTTGCGGTATTTTTCTACCGTTTCAAACACCTGCTGTTTTATATCCAACCGCTCAACCACCACTTCTATCACCCAATCGCAATCAGCAATTTTGGGCATATCATCTTCAAAATTCCCGGTTGTGATACGCTTTGCGAATGATTTAAGGTAGATGGGCGAAGGGTTTGATTTTAAAGCAAAGTCAAGCGCATCGTTCACAATTTTATTCCGCGCTTTCTTATCTGCCGGTGGGGCATCCTTAGGTACAATATCAAGCAACAGTACTTGTACGCCGATATTTGCAAAATGGCAGGCTATGCGACTGCCCATTACTCCCGACCCTAATACTGCAACCTTTTTTATAATTCGTTTAGCATCCATTAGTATCTGCTTGTTTTATTAATTCTTTAATTTATTCTGCCCGCGACCAGGTAGTTGTACGCCCGAAAAGTGAAATGCCGATGTATCCGCGGATATCAAGCGTTTCGCCTTTGTAGGTCATTTTGCAGGAATATGTTTTACCGTTATTGGGATCGTAGATTGTTCCGCCCGAATATTTGTTATCACCATCTTTCACAAAATCGGCTAATACAGGCAAGCCTAACCTCGGTCTTGAGCGCAGCTTTTCATCGGTATTCATTTCATCAACCTTTGGCTTCCCGTTTTTTAAGGGCTCCTTAAGCCATACCACCTTGCCGTAAAACTTGCCGTTGCCTTCTTTAGTGATCTGGATTTTGGCACTTTTTACATCATTGTACCATAAACCTTCAATTTTATCGGTTTGCGCTTTTGCGTTGATACTTACAGCTACAATAGTTAGCAGGATTAATGCAAAACGGACGAAGTGTTTTTTTGATACTGGCATTGTATTAGGTGTTTTTTATAATTAAAATAGCTCTTTTACGGGTGTATAAATGCGTTTTAGGTTTTACCAGGTAGTGATACCCGGCATCAATTAAAACCCATCTAAAAAAGAGACAGAATAGAATTATAAAATGGTTAAATAATTTTAGTCCCGGTAAATACCGGCTGGTTTATAATAACAAATATCTATTTCTGCGGCGCTTTATAAAGGTCTAAACGGCGGAAACATTTGTCAATATTTCGGATTAAAGCTAATTGGTTTTATTTGATAACTGCGCTACCAAATTGATATATTGCTGCATGGCATCATCTGCAGAAGTACCTTGCAATTTTAACCATGCATCATACTTTGCTTTAGCCACAAAATCAAACATACCAGGAGGGTTTTCTGTATTTATATCACCTTCCGTTGCTTGTTTATATAAACTGTACAGGCGTAATAATGTTTCATTATCTGGCTTTGAAGGCAATTCTTTACTCTCTTTAACAGCACTTTCAAAGGTGTCTTTCAGGTTGGTCATAGTTAAATTATTTAAAAGCTAAAAGCGGAAGGCATAAAGCTTAAAGCTGCTGAACTACTAATCGTTTCAGTTGATTATTGACAGGTAAATCTCTTCAGACTGTATTGCCCTCCTCAACATAATCGCTGCTGCGGGGTGCTTTCATAAACATTTGGCTTAGCTCCGAAGGTAATATGGCGAGTTTACGCTTTTCCATATCTATCCATGAGCCCTCGGCATTTACGATAGCAGCTTTAACACCATCACTCCGGTATAGTTCATGCCTGATTGCCCAGCGCGAACCATCAGGCCGGGACCTGATGAGTTCGCAGGTTACCCTGATCTGCTCGTTGATCCCTATTTCTCGCAGGTAAATCATCTCTTCCCTAAATAATACCGGTCCTATTTTGTATTCATAAAGTGTGGGCAATTTTAAACCCAGGCTTTCCAGCATAATTATACGGGCCTGCGCTGCGAAATCTGCGTAAGCAGAATGCCTCATGTGCTGGTTCGAATCTATCTGCGACCATAGCACCTGTCCTTCATAAAAAAAATCCATAGCCGTGATTATTTTATTGATGATGTTCCTTAAACTTTTTAACAGCAGCTGTTAGTCGTGGCAAAATCTCCAATGCGTCACCAACTACACCATAATTGGCAGCTTTAAAAAATGGGGCCTCCGGGTCTTTGTTGATCACTATAATAGTTTTTGAACCATTCACTCCTGCCAGATGCTGTATAGCTCCCGAGATCCCAACAGCGATATACAAATTAGGACGAATAGTGCCGCCTGTTTGGCCCACATGTTCGTGATGCGGTCGCCAATGCAAATCGGCCACCGGGCGCGAACATGCAGTGGCAGCACCCAGTTCTTTTGCCAGGTCCTCCAGGATACCCCAATTTTCAGGCCCTTTTAATCCACGACCACCCGAAACAACCAGTTCGGCATCAGCGAGCGGAACCTCGCCGGTTACTTTGTTTACCGATTTAACTTTTACGCCGAAATCTTTATCGCTAAAGCTTACATCCAGTTGCTCTACAACTGCCTTACCCTCCAGCTTTTTCACCGGGAAGGTATTAGGCATCAGCATAATTATCTTTACCTCACTTAAAATATTAACATACGCAAATGCTTTACCCGAAAACACGGCTTTTTTAATCACAAATCCTTTTTCTGTATCAGGGTACGAGAGCGCGCCGGCCACAAGGCCTGCTTTTAGTTTTACAGCTACCCGAGGTGCCACTGCCCTACCCTTAATGTCATGAAGAGTCACAATCACTTTGCTATCCTCCTTTTGTGCTGCGGCTATCAATGCACCGGCATACGCACTGGAATGCAGCTCGTTCAAACGGCCATCGGCAACGTGTAGCACCTTTTGAGCCCCGTATTGGCCAAGGCCTTCCATTTCTGTAGTGGCCACGCTGCCTAAAGCAAGGGCAGTTGCTGTAGTACCTATTTTTCGGGCTATCTGCGCGGCATATTGCACTGCTTCAAAACTTTGTTTTTTTATAATTCCGCCGGTATGTTCTATTAATACTATTACAGACATTTTTTATTTTTTTTAGTTGAGATGCTCCGATGTAGTTCACTATGGGCGTTTGGAAGATTTTTTAATTCCTTCCCTCGGGAGGGTTGCGGCCGAAATGTGCGTCGGCAGGGAGGGGTTTGTTCGCTATTTCAGGCGAACATATGTATTGATGAACCCCTCCCTACACCCTCCCAAGGGAGGGAATCGCACAATCCCCATGTTTTTTAAATCTTCCTGGCACCAGTGGCCGGAATAAATATGATCATTAAATAACTTTGGCCTCCGTATGCAACAGTTCTACCAATTCATCCAGATTGTCGGGGCTTACCAGTTTGATACCTGTCTTGGCCGGCGGCAATTCATAAGAAAGTATTTCTGTTACTGCTGTTATTTTTGAAGGCGTGATAACTTTTAACGGACGGGTACGAGCAGCCATTATACCGCGCATATTGGGGATCCGGGCTTCGGCAACACCTTTTTGGCAGGAAATAACCAGGGGCAAATTACAGGCATCTGTTTCTTCACCGCCTTCTATTTCACGCGTTACCAAAGCGGTACCAGCCTCTACCTGGATACCGCTTGCAAAACCAATGTAATCAATGTCCAGCAATTCGGCCAGCATAGCACCTGTAGTACCGTTATTATAATCGATAGATTCTTTGCCGCATAAGACAAGGTCATAACCCGCTCCGGCTGCATACTCCGCTACATAATGCGCTATTTCGTAAGGGTCGTTACTATCTGCATCAATGCGGATGGCCTCATCACCACCCAACGCCAATGCTTTTCTGATCACGGGCTCAACATCGGCTTTACCCACGGTTACGAGGTGAACATCGGTGGCTATGCCGCTTTCTTTTAATTCGATAGCCCCGATCAATGCATACCATTCATCGTACGGGTTGATTACCCAGGTAACGCCATCACTACTAACCGAGGTATTATTATTTTTCAATACAATTTTAGTGCTCGTGTCGGGCACCTGGCTTATGCATACTAATATTCTCATTATCAGCTTTTCGTTTTTTTAGGTTGATATTATTTAAGGGAAATGAAAGTCCCATGCCCATTACCGTTAACATGAGGAGTAAAAGCGCGGGCTTGTGCGACTCCACTCTTGAGAGGGGTGGAGGGGTGTGTTTCTGCTTTGATAAACTTGTTGGAGAAACACACCCCTGCTACCGCCCATTCCTTCGCGCCCCCTCTCAAGAGGGGATTTTAAAAACTAAAAGCAATATTTATTTTCAGCAATCAGTTTTGCTGCAATATTTCTGCGTGCCTGGGTGGTATTAATATCCTCAGTTTTGGTGAAGCGCTTAAGGCCCATCAGCATCATCCTTCTTTCATCGCCCTCGGCAAATGAGTTTAGCGCTTCCCTGCCCATTTTTGCAATGCGTTCTGCGGCATCATTGATATATACGTGCATCATATCCAGTTGCTCTTTGCAGGCATCTTCGCCCCTTAAACCAACCAATTTTTCCACCCGCAATTGAAGCGATTCGCTTACATAAAGCTCTATCAGCATATCGGCCAGGTTCATCAATACTTCCTGCTCTTTACCCAATTGCGTCATCAATTTTTGAACAGCGGCGCCCGCAACCAGCAATATGGCCTTTTTAAAATTGGCTATATATTTCTTTTCTTTAGTAAACAAGCCATCTTCTTCAGCTGCGCCAAAATCGGGAATGCTTACCAGTTCGCCGGCTACCTTCTGGGCCGGCCCCATAAGGTCAAGCTCACCTTTCATGGCACGTTTCAGCATCATATCTACGGTTAACAACCGGTTGATTTCATTGGTACCTTCAAAGATGCGATTGATCCTTGAGTCGCGGTATGACCTATCCATTGGAGCCTCTGCGCTGTAGCCCATACCACCGTAAATCTGTACACCTTCATCAGTTACATAATCCAAAACCTCTGAAGCATGTACTTTAAGTATTGCGGCTTCAATGGCAAATTGCTCAGTACCCTTCAACTTTGCTTTGTTTTCGTCAAGGCCCGATGCGATTAACATTTCTGTAGCCTCTTCCATATTTTGGCTGGCCCTGTACACCGCCGATTCGGCAGCGTAAGTACGGATGGCCTGTTCGGCCAGTTTATATTTTATAGCCCCGTATTTGGAAATAGCCCGCCCGAACTGTTCCCGTTCGTTGGCATAGCGTACCGATGACGTGATCACATCCTTACTTGCGCCAACGGTTCCGCCGCCTAATTTGATACGACCGAGGTTTAGGATATTAACGGCAATCTTAAATCCGTTCTGGCGCTCGGAAAGCAGGTTTTCGACCGGCACCTTGCAATCATTAAAAAACACCTGTCGGGTTGAGCTTCCCTTAATACCCATTTTATGTTCTTCCGTATTTAACGAAAGTCCCTCGAAATCTTTTTCGACAATAAAAGCGCTCAGGTTTTCATCATCATCAATTTTGGCAAAAACGGTAAACACATCAGCAAAACCCGCATTGGTGATCCACATTTTTTGACCTGTAATAAGATAATGCTTACCATCGGCAGAAAGCTTTGCCCTGGTTTTACCCGAATTGGCATCCGAGCCGGCGGCTGGTTCTGTAAGGCAATATGCCCCCTTCCACTCGCCACTTGCCAGTTTGGGGATATATTTTTGTTTTTGAGCATCGTTACCATAGTATAATATTGGCATAGTGCCTATACCCGTATGCGCCGAAAAAGCAACGGAAAACGAATGCCCCGCGCCTAACTTTTCGGTAACCAACATGGCGGTTTTAAAATCCTTACCGAAACCACCATATTCTTCAGGTACGGATATGCCTAACAATCCCAATGCGCCGGCCTCATCCATTAAGTGACGCATTAATCCTTCCTCCTGCTCATCAATACGCTGCAAATTTGGTGTTACCTGCTGTGCAAGAAAATTGGTACATGTTTCGGCGATCATCAACTGTTCTTCATTCCATTCTTCGGGAATAAAAATGCTATCCGCGGAAGTTTCCCTGATCAAAAACTCGCCTCCTTTTATGGCTTTCATCGGTTCTGTGGCATTCATAAAGTTTTATTGGTTTATAATCAGGAGTAAAATTAGAGGCATTATTAAACCAAAGAAAGGGCAGCAATGCGGAGATATTAGTCAAAAAGTCGGAAACGATTGAGGGGAAGGATGGGGTTTGGAGATATTGGTAGAAGTGTTTGGGAAAACAAAAAGAGCGGGGGAAATGTGCGATTCCCTCCCTTGGGAGGGTGTAGGGAGGGGTTTGTTCGTTTGAAATGCTGCATAAACCCCTCCCTGCAACTACACAATCCCAACGCGCCCCTCCCCAAGGAGGGAATTAAAAACTCCTTCGTACGCCTATGGTGATTAAACAGACCACAGGATGAACCTCGTAACTACCAGATCAATGCGCAGATATCGCCCTGTAATCAGAGGGCGACATGCCGGTATGCTTCTTGAAATATTTGCCAAACGAAGATTGATCGGGGAAATGGATACTCTCGGCCGCCCGTGCAATACTTATTTCATGATTTCTCAGCAATACCTTGGCTTCCAGAATCACGGCATCATCTATCCATTCGCCGGCAGTTCTTCCGGTTACTTCCTTAATGGTTTCTGTTAAATGCTTTGAGGAAACATAAAGTGCATCGGCATAATACTGTACGTTGCGGTGTTCTTTATAATGATGAAAAACCAGGGCCTGGAAAAGTACATTCAGCTCCTGTTTCCTGGTTTGCTTACCTTTTATTATGGTATGCTGCTTTTCGTAAATAGCCTGGATCTCATAAAGCAATGTCACTAAAATACTCCTTGATATTTCAACATGATATGGATGTCCTTCACGTGTCAGTTTTTGCCTGATCAATAAATAAATCTCCAGTATCATTTTGGCATCGGCATTATCCGGATAGATCACCGGGATAGATGCACTGTTAAAATAACTGAACGATTCAAGAAAATGACTATTAACGCTGTTTTCGATCAAAAAAGCTTTACTGAATACAACAAACCGGCATAAAAAATCGGGGCTGCTATTGTATATTCTTAAAACATGAAAAGGGGTTGCCAGCAGCATGGCATCCGGGTGAGCATCGTAAATTTGCAGGTTTACTTCAACCTTGGCAGTTCCCCGTGTACAAATGCCGATGATATAACCATCCGAACGATAGGGATATTCGCTCAGGCTTAATAGTTGCTTTTCATCAACAACAAAAAAATCGGCACCGGCCAGCTTGTCTGCATATAGATCTGCAAATTTCGACAGGCTTAACTGTCCAACCTTATTATTCATATAGTGTAGATATTATAATTCAGTTACTGCATTTATTAAAAAAGACGGTTATAAGGCAATTTTTCTTATCTGATATTAAAAATAAGTTTTATCCGACTTTTTGACTAATATCTCCGCATTATAGCCCTTTTTTTCTTTTCAATCCAAACTAATTTTATCCCTGATAGTTTCAAATTGTAACCTAAAAGCAATTTCCTGTCGCCAACCAATTATAATCTTATGAGAAAAATTCTACTCCTGGTGCTTACCATAGCACCGCTATTAGCTTATTCCCAGGGTTTCCAGGTTAATTTGGAAGGGCAAAAGCAAATAGGTATGGGCCATACCGGTACAGGCATTGTACAGGATGGCGCTTCCGTATTTTTTAACCCGGGTGCGGTGGCCATGCTCTCCGAAAATTACATACAGGGAGGAATAAGCCCCCTATTGTTCAAATCTGTTTTCAACCCGGCTGGAACATCAATCCAAAACCACACTTCAAATAAAGTGGCAACCCCATTTCATGCTTATGCAGTATGGGGACCAAAATCTTCATTCTGGAAACTGGGCGTTGGTGTTTATACTCCCTTTGGCGGTTTAACCGACTGGGGAAACACCTGGCAGGGTAAATACGTGCTGGAAAGCCTTAATCTGAAAGCCATTTATATTCAACCTACGCTGAGCGTAAAACTGGCCGATTGGATGAGTATTGGCGGAGGATTTGTTTACAACCGCGGCAGTGTTGACCTGACACGGGCCATCCCGCTGGCAAACAGCAATGGCGATGTTGGCCAGGCCCGGTTAAAGGGTAGCGGCAAAGGTTACGGATGGAATGCGGGCGTTTACTTTAAAACGGAAGCGGGTATCACCATTGGAATCACGCACCGCTCGCAGGTGAATACTACGATTCCGGCCGGCGATGCCATTTTTACTGTACCTGCATCATTACAGAGCAGTTTTCCGCAGCCCAATACTTTTAGATCAACCATACCATTGCCTGCTACTAATTCTATCGGCTTCGGATTTTATCCGGGCAGTAAATGGATTTTGGCGCTGGATGTTAACCTCGTAAACTGGGATAGCTATAAAACATTATCATTTGATTATAAAACCAACACAGCAGTATTACAGGATACTAAGTCTGCCCGAAATTACCAGCAGGCGTATAGTTTACGCGGAGGCGCTCAGTACAAGGCAAATGATAAACTTGCCCTGCGTTTTGGCGGCGGCTATGCCAGCACCGCCGTTTTGGATGGCTATGTAACTCCCGAAGCTCCAGATGCCAACCGGGTTTACGGTACACTTGGTTTAGGTTATACTGTTGCCAAACACCTCGATATAGATATTTCCTTTGAGTATGAGCACCTGATGCAGCGCACCCAAACCAATTTCGAATCGCGGTTATCCGGAACATTTAAAACCGATGTATATATACCAGGTATCTCATTGGCTTATCATTGGTAATCTTTTAAAGAAATCAATTCATGAAAACGTTGAAACTACATATTTATATTATTGCAGGTTTATTTTTATTAGGTGCCTGCAAACCCGAGATACATACCCCAAAACCATCTGCAGGTTCTGTTAATTTTTCAAGATACATCGCGTTGGGCAATTCACTCACAGCCGGGTATGCCGACGGAGGCTTGTATCTTGCAGGCCAGCAGGTATCTTATCCCAGCATTATAGGTAAACAAATGCAGTCGGTGGGTGGCGGTACATTTTCGCAGCCATTATTCAATACCGCCCAGGCAAACGGATCGGGCTATTTATCGCTCACCGGGTTTAATGCCGACGGTACTCCTATTACTACTCCGGTAACTACCAACCTGGCAATACGCGGGGTATTGCCTGTCCCCGGCTTTGGAAACGTTACTTTATATACCAAATACACCGGCGATATCAACAATTATGGCGTGCCAGGCATTAAACTTATGCATATTACTTACGCGCCATACGGTAACCTTAACGGCTATTTTGAACGCCTGTTACCCGGTAACGCGCCAACAAACTCTACCACCTATCTTGATTTTGTTATGTCTAAACCATTCACTTTCTTCTCTAACTGGTTAGGGAATAACGATGCTTTGGGATATGCCACATCAGGCGGTGCAGGCGACGTACTGACCGATAAAAGTACTTTTGCTGCTTTATATAATGTATTGATAAACACCCTTACTGCCAAAGGGCAAAAAGGCGTGGTTGCAACCGTACCTGATGTAACTTCGATACCATACTTCAATACTGTTACCGTTGCTGCTATACTCGCCGGGGTACAGAAAGCGAACCCAAGTGTAAAGGCCTTGTATATTAATGCGCTGGTTTCGGGCAGTACTTATGCACCACGTGCGGCAACAACTAATGATCTTGTCATACTTACCTTCCCTACAAGCAAAATAGGGCAGCCTGTTGCAACACCTGTTGGTAACCTTCCTTATGGTTTAACGCCATATACACCTATCGACAACCAGTATGTGCTTGACGAAAAAGAGGTTGCCCTTACCGAGGATTATGTTACTTTTTATAATACCACCATAAAATCAGTAGCAGCATCAAAAGGGCTGGCAGTATTTGATGCCTATACCTTTTTACAAAATATAAAACAGAACGGTCTTGTGGTAAACGGTGTAAGCGTTAATTCTAATTACATCAGCGGCGGCCTGTTTTCATTGGATGGCGTACATCTTACGCCGCGTGGATATGCTATTGTGGCCAATGAATTTATTAAGGCTATTAATGACAAATACAGCTCATCAATACCGCAGGTAAACATATCAGATTATAATGGGGTTAAGTTTCCCTGATAGTCTTTAATGAAAAGTTGAAAGTCTTAAGTTCTAAGTCATAAGAAGGTTTTATTATCCCTCATTAACTTAGAACTTAAGACTTTCGAATTATGACTAAAATTACCCAAGCTACACATTTGTATTGTCTGCAGATGGGCTTTTACCCTTTTCTCCCTTGATAACCTCTCTTAATTTTTCGTTACCGTTGATTGTTTTTAACCCCTCTTCATAACCTATCATATAAATTTCCTCAGCGGCGTCCATGTCAAAAATACCATAGCCGCCTAAACCATGCGGTTCAATAACTATATCGCACAACATTTTATGCGCATTAAGACTCGAATTAATCGTTATCATGGCAGCCCTGTCAACCAGGTTGCCGAAGGATTTAATTGTTGAAACAACAGGCAAATGATTACAGCATGAACCTATGATCAGGTCGCAATTGCCTACCAATGGCTCAACCGGGAAATTATTGAGTATGCCCCCATCAACAAACATATGATCGTTAATGTTAATGGGCCTGAAAATACCGGGCAAACAACAGGAGGCTAAGATGGCTATATCCAGCTCTCCCTCGGTAAAGTAAACCAGTTTTGCCTCTCCAATGTCGACCGCCGGAATGGTAACACGTGTTTTGAGGTTTTGAAAGGAGTTATGCGAAATGTATTTATTGATCAATACCCTGGTATGTAATATAGAGATCAATCCGTTGCTGCCAAATGCCGGGCGTAACAACTTAAGCAGGCTGTTTTCCTTGATGAGCCTTAAAATTTCTTTTGGTGCATACCCCTCTGCAAAAAAAGCCGCGGCTATTGCACCCGCGCTCGTACCCGATATATGCGAAAACTTGATACCATAATCGGTAAGGGCCTGCATAACCCCCAGGTGCGATACGCCTCTGACTCCGCCTCCGGACAACACTAATCCTATTTTTTTAGAGCCATTTTGATCGATGTTTGTATTCATTGTGTATAGGTTATCATTAGCCGCTAACTATGACAAGCTACCGGAGTGTTGAGGTCAATATATCACTTTATTTAAATAAGATAAATTTTTCGTTCAAATCATACTTCTATGCTTAAACAATGCCCCTGCTTCGTCAAAACAACATAGTCGCGGCTCTGCCACAGAGCTCTTTGAGTCAATACGCCCCCATCTTCCTACAGGCTCTCTAAAATCGAAAATTTCTTTACAGCAGAGGAGGTTTCGACCATAATACATTCTATTTACTATTTATTTACAAAGTTTACATTTTAATTTACAATCCTGATTACTTAAGCCCCAAAACACCAAAGTAGATTTGTTTCATCAAATTAACAGGTTATGAAAAATCAAAAAGTGAAAAAATTATTTGTGTTTGTTCCGGCTATCCTCCTGGTATTATTTCTACTAAATTCTTTTGTACTAAAAGAAAAGGAAGCTGGGAAAAAAAAGACAGAAGGGACAAAATCAGGGCTTTTGAACATCGTTTTCAGATCTACTGATGGCGGAGAAACATGGCAGAACATTAGCGACGGACTGCCTGAAAATTTGCAGAGAGAGGGTGTGTGGATTAATGGTTTATTTGCAAATGACCGTGGGCTCTATTTACGTGCGGGTAACGGAGTTTATCACAGTGAACCAAATTCCACAATTCCTTTTTGGACAAAAGATATTCTCCGTGGTGAACAACGCAATATTGCCCCTGGCAAGAACGGGATACTTGCATATAATTTCAGGGGGCAATTTTTACAAAAAATAAATGGCACGAGTGATTGGAAGCCCATGTACACGAATTTTCAGGAGCAAGCTGTACGCATAGACAAAACGATAGATTGGATGTACAATAATTATAAAGAGCGGGAAGTACGCAGCGTTTTTGAAACCGCCGGGGGCACGGTTTTCATTAGCTCCAACAACATGCTTTTCAGATCAACTAACAGTGGAAAAACCTGGGAACAAGTGCATGTTGGAGACGGCTCAATGAAATTGGCTGAGTCAAACGGTGTAATCCTGGCCACCAATAAGGATGGAATATTAAGATCGACAGATAATGGTCAAAACTGGTATCAGGTGCTTAGTGAAGGGGGCGCTGGTATAACTGTGGAACGTATTGATGGTGGATTTGCTGCTATAATAAACAACACAATAACCAATACAAACAGTTTACACATTTCACTGGATAGCGGAAAAACCTGGAATGCTATAGGCGAAGAACTTCAGCCTTCCTGGAATAGCTTATTAATGAAAAAAATAGGCTTACTTCAATCTTCGTCGAATATTTTGTCTATTAAACAAATGGGCAAATATTTAATATGCGGTCGTTCAGATGGTATATTCCGGTCATCAGACATGGGCAAAACATGGAAACCGCTGGTACTTCCTTCCGTAGAAAACAGGGGCTTCAATTTATCTGTTTCAGGCAACGTAATTTATGTCATGCCAAATAAAGGATGTTGAAAAATCCCAAAGCCCTATAATACTACTCATAAAAAAGGACCATCAGCGGTATCAGTTTTATATTCAATAAATGTTGGATATTTTTCCCGCAGCCTTATTCAAAAATTATAGTTTTGAACCATTAAATGCGTTAAAACTTTCAAATTCTCAATAAAATATTTGAAAACCCGTATCGTCATGGATACTTAAAAATGAAGCGATTAGTAAAAAAACACTAATCGCTTTTTTGTTGTCGAAATTTTCTGCCTAAACTATTTAAATCCAATATTGAAAGATTAGCGCCTCTCCCAGGTTGTTATTGTAAATAAACTGATATTCAATAGCATAAAACTGCCGGGCAAGATTGCCATTCCGGCAGAATATGTTTCGCACCGCCAATGTATTTTGAGATAGACAATAAACTATCTTTGCTGGTGAGAATTTACAACTCGCATGTTTGAAGTATTGATTTCCCATATCCAACAAAAAGTTTCACTTAGCGACACCGATAAGATTCGTCTGCAAGAGTTTTTTGTTCCTAAAAAGCTAAGAAAAAAACAGTATCTGCTTCAGGAAGGTGACATTTGTAAAAACCTGGCCTTTATTTCCAAAGGCTTGCTGCGAACCTATAATGTAGATGAACAGGGAAACGAACACATGAGTGTATTTGGTTGGGAAGGCTGGTGGCTTTCTGACTTCAATAGCTTTCTTTCCGGTGAACCGGCCGTTTTTAATATTGATGCCATTGAAGATACTGAGGCGCTCTTAATTTCAAAAGCTAATTATGAAGCTATTACAGTAGCCATTCCTGTGATGGACCGGTACTTCAGGATACTTTATCAAAACAGCATAGTGACGAAAGAACGCCGCTTAATGAGTTCTATCACGGATACCGCCGAGGAAAAATACCTGCGGTTGAGCGAATCTTCCCCCCAGATCATTGAACGCCTGCCGCAAAATCTGGTCGCGTCATACCTCGGGATCGCACCGGAAACATTAAGCCGAATCAAGAAAAATATCGCATCAAGAAAATAACCTGGCTTGATCCAGATCAAGCGTATTTCTTGAGCAGGATCATTGGGCATCAAATTTAATGAATCTAATTTGGCATCTTAAAATTTGAAAAGATGTCAACTATAAAACAAGCATTGGTTGTCGGCGCAAGTGGGATAACCGGAAGCAATCTTGCAGAAAAACTGATTAAACAAGGTATAGATACCTATGGACTAGCAAGAAGGCCGGAAATTGGACTTAAAGGACTTAATCCGGTTGCTGCGAACCTTCTTGATAAAAACAACCTGGAGTCGGCATTAGCCGGAATAAATCCAACTCACGTTTATTTAACCACCTGGATGCGGAATGACACCGAAGCGGAAAATATCCGGGTAAACAGTCTTATGATCAATAATATCTTAGAAGTGCTGTCTCCCAAAAAAAGTGTTCAGCATGTTGCTTTGGTGACCGGCTTAAAACATTACCTCGGCCCCTTTGAGGCTTATGCTAAAGAAGGCGCCTTACCGCTTACACCCGTACGCGAAGAGCATCCGAGGTTGGCTATTGAGAACTTTTATTATGCACAGGAGGACACTGTATACGCGGCGGCGGAACGGGATGGTTTTACATGGAGTATCCACCGGCCCCATACCGTTATTGGCTACGCAGTAGGCAACCTGATGAATATGGGTACTACCCTGGCAGTTTATGCCAGTATTTGCAAGGAAACAGGGAGAGCATTCCGGTTTCCTGGCTCGGCCGCGCAATGGCAAGGGCTCTCTGACGTAACTGACGCCCGTTTACTCGCGGATCATATGATCTGGGCTTCAACAACTGATGCAGCAGCCAACCAAGCATTCAACGTAGCCAATGGAGATATATTCCGCTGGAATTGGCTGTGGGAACAGATCGCAGCATGGTTCGGCGTTGAGGCTCACGGCTTTGACGGAACCGTGCATCTACTTGAAAACGAAATGGCCAATGATGCCCAATTATGGGAGCAGATCTCAAAAAAACATTCGTTAAAAGAACCCCAACTGGCCCGCTTATCATCTGCATGGCATACCGACCTGGATCTTGGCCGTCCTATTGAAGTAATGACAGATATGTCTAAAAGCCGCAAATTAGGCTTTACAAAATACCAGGATACCCGTGATTCCTTCTTCGATCTGTTTGAGCGTTTGAAAGCAGAAAGGCTTATACCTTAACACAAGTATATCCGATAGAAAACATATTTTCGTTTTCGGCGGCATATGGCGGGTAACTAAGGTGGTCAATTTATTAACAAAATGTTATTTCAGGCGTAATTTCATAGCAGGTACATTGGTTTTCAAAAATGTCCCCGCTATGAAATTTAAATTACTCGCTTATCTCTTACTTTTTACCGCATACTTCGCAAATGCACAACAAAAAGTTATTCAGCTTTATAAAGGCAATGCGCCCGGATCAGAAAACTGGACATGGCAGGAAGCGGTGAGCGAACATAATGCTGCTAATACCCGTAAGGTATATAATGTAGTTCATCCATCACTTGGCGTTTTCTTACCTGATCCGGCGATAGCTACAGGTACGGCGGTTGTTATCTGTCCCGGGGGAAGCTTTCAGACGCTATCCATCGATAATGAGGGAAACGAAGAAGCTAAATGGCTAAATGAACATGGCGTGGCTGCCTTTGTGCTTAAGTATCGTGTAATCCATAGTCTCACAAACGACCCGGTGAATGAGGTAACCGCTAACTATAAAACCCAAAGTTACCACGATAATGTGGTACAGCTATTCCCGCTGGCGCTTGCGGATGCCCGGTTGGCCATAAGTTATGTGCGTGAGCATGCAGCGGAATATAATTTGTCACCTTCAAAAATAGGCATTATGGGCTTTTCGGCGGGCGGCACCCTTGCAGCGGCATCTGCTTATAAATATACCCCGGCAAACAAACCTGATTTTGTCGCGCTTCTGTACCCCTTCTTCCCTGCGGAGTTACAATCAGAAATATTACCCGATGCCCCACCGATATTTGTAACCGCCGCCGCCGATGACGAACTGGGCCTCGCCCCGCACAGCGTTGATATCTATCAAAAATGGGTAGCCTCAAAACACATTGCCGAGCTGCATATGTATACCAAAGGAGGGCATGGTTTTGGCATGCGCAAACAAAATTTACCTACTGATAAATGGATTGAACGCTTTGGCGAATGGATGGGCCTTGAAGGTTTCTTAAAACCTAACCCAATTGCAGTTAAATAGAACAGGGACTGCTATTGCACTATCAGAGAAACAGGCAACTTCCACTTAAAACAAAACAACCACTGCAAATTATTGATCTGCAGCGGTTGTTTTTGTATATTTTGCTTTGTTTTAAAACTTCAATGTCGATGGCAAATACTTAGCCACAAGGTCCTCATAATATGGCCTTAATTCTGTCCAGTTTGGAGGTACCGGGCTTTTAGAATAAAGATCGTAAGGGTTAAACTGGTTAACCGCTTTAAACAATTGGTGATCATGAGCCGTCATGAGGTGACTATAAGCGTTTTCTCTGTGTTGTGGATAAAACGAATGGTAGCGAAGCATGTACAAAGCCGGCTCTGGCAAATATGGCTTCAGCATGTGATAAACATATTCGTCGTGGCCCCAGGTCATGTGTACGTTATCTAAACCGCAATTGGGTTCATAAATACCGTATTTGGTGTTATAGCGCGGATCATGGTGGTCTTTATTAAGATCAAAGTATTCGGAGAAAATGATCTTATCAGAAAACGCGCAGCCTACCGGATAGCTATCCCCTACCACAGCCCACTGAGGTTCGCCGAAAAGGCATAATACTTTGCCCATGTCATGAAACAAACCAGTTAACACCATCCAGTCCGGGCGACCATCGGCACGGATAGCTTCTGAAGTTTGCAACAGGTGTTGTAGCTGGTCAAGATCGGTATCCGGATCTGAGTCATCAACCAGTTGGTTCAGGAAATCAAACGCATCCCAAACAGACATTTCTTTTTTATCAAACTTCAGATATTCCTCTTTTTTCTGCAGAACAAAATCATAAGTTTGGTTAATATGCTGTAAGCGGTAAAACTCCCGCACACTATCTTTTAAATTATTTTCATAATCGCGGTAAGCTTCGGTATCCCTGCCTGCGGCAATGGTATCGGCATCAGGATAACGGACTAACAGATCGTCTTCCCATTCATCTATTGAATTTAACGGACCTTGATTTTGTGTGTTGCTAATCTGGCTCATAATTTGGTTGGTTTAAAGCAGCATTGTTGGACAATTCTGCTTATGTCTTCTCTCAAATTTCCTGATTCCAAACATCAATTTTACCAAATTTGGGATATTTATTTGCTTAATCGTTTAAGTCTCTGCGTGTTAAAACAAGACCTAAAATAATAGCCAAAGGCCTTTTTTCGTTATATTGCCGGGCTCAATTAAACATCTCATTACAATGGTCTCCGGTAATAAAAGCGATAAGGTGAATATGAAAACACTGGCGGCAGAGCTTAAGCTCTCCACCGCTACTATTTCAAAAGCCCTGCGCGATAGTTATGACATTGGCCAGGAAACCAAACAAAGAGTTATGGAGGCGGCGCGCCGTTTAAATTATGTACCTAACGTTTACGCGAGCAGTCTCCGCAGGCAGAGCAGCAATACTATAGCTATCATTATTCCCGAAATTGCCGATAGTTTTTTTAGCCAGGCTATTAATGGTATTGAAAGTATCATTGCTCCCGAAAAATATCATTCCCTGATCTACCTTACACACGACGATTTCCAACGCGAAGCATCTATGCTTAGTGACCTGGCCAGCGGTCGTGTAGATGGCGTGATCATGTCTGTTGCCAGTAACACGGAAGATACCTCTCACATAAAAACCTTACAAGAGACGGGTATCCCAATCGTTTTTTTTGACAGGGTATGTGAGGACGTAAACGCGGATAAAGTTATAACCGACGATTTTAATAGCGCTTATACAGCTACCTGCCACCTGTTACAGTCAGGATGTAAAAACATCTCATTAATTACTATCAGCGGCTTTCCAAGCATTTTATCAGCCCGTGAGCAGGGTTACCGGAAAGCCTTGGCCGATAATGGAATCACGATTGAAGAAACAGGGATTGTAACCTGCTCAAATAAATATAATACTGAAAATGTTGGGATCATTAAAGAACATCTGAGCACCGCAATGCCCGATGGCATAGTAGCAACGGTTGAGCATTTAGCCACCTCAACCTACCTGGCCTGCGACGAGCTCAAGCTGCATATCCCGGATGATGTTAAAGTGATCTGTTTCACCAACCAGATTACAGCAGCTATACTTAATCCGCCGCTAACCACCATTTTGCAACCGGCCTATGATATGGGAAAACAAGCGGCCGAAATACTTTTCGGCCGCTTGTCGGGAAGGATTATTACAGCAGAACAAGAGCTGGTGATGCCTTCACAACTGATTGCAAGGGCATCTACAGCCTCCAATTAATCTTTTTGAGGGATATTGGTCATAGTGAACGCTAAAGTACCTCCATGGCTTATCTGCTCATGTGATATCGTATGATCCTTTATAGCTACTCCATTAAAAGTAACCGATTTTACATATTTGTTTTGGGCTGAAAGGCCGGTAGCTTTAATCACCAGCTTATTGCCGTTTTGCAGGTTCATAGCTATGTACGGAAACTGAGGGGCGCCAATACTGTACAAGCCTGAAGCCGGCGTTACCGGGTAGAAACCCATAGTACTGAAAATATACCAGGCAGATGTTTGCCCGCAATCATCGTTACCGTTTATACCGATAGGCGCATTCCTGAAATTTTGCCACGAAGTATGCTGCCTTACCAGTTCCTGCGCTTTCCATGGCATGCCACAATAGTTAAACAGGTAAATGTAATGATGGCCCGGCTCGTTATCAGCCCTGTAATGTCCGTCATTAAAATTGTGAGTTAGCTTATCGGCAAAAGCTTTTTCGCCACCCATAAGAGCGATCATCCCGGGTACATCCTGCATAGCGCCAAAAGTATATGTCCATTTTGTGCCCTCGGTAAAGCCACTATCAGGTTGGGCCGACCAGCTTCCATCCGCATTTCGTGGGGCCATAAAGCCGGTTGAACTATTGTATACATTTTTATAGTTCTTGCTCCAGCCCATCAACTGGTTATAATCGCCGGTTTTACCTAAGGCTTTCGCAAGCTGGGCAACGCAGTAATCATCAATACCATACTCAATGGTACGGGATACCGACTCTTTAGTTTTATCTACAGGGATGTAGCCTAATTTATGATAATTAGTCAGTCCTCCCCTTGCTTCAAAGCTTGTCCACAAGTCACGGTCGCCCCATTTCTTTTGAACATCGCCATCAGGTGCTGTAAAAGCGTCTTTGTGTAATGCTTCGTAAGCTAAAGCTGCGCTGTAACCCCTAAAACCTTTAACATAAGCATCAGCAATTACAGCATCGGCGTGGGTGCCTATCATGATATTGGTATAGGTTGGATTAGGCCACATTGGCATCCATCCGCCCTCCTGGTACATTTGCAGCAGTGATTTCACCATATCATTTACACGCTCGGGCTGAGTGAGGGTTAATAATGGATGCAAGGCCCTGAAGGTATCCCACAATGAATAATCATTGTAAGAAACGCCATTGTGTACTTTATCGTCAAAAGCGCTGTAATATCTGCCGTATTCCGAAAACTCCCTTGGGAAAAGCAGCGTGTGGAATAATGCCGTATAAAAAATTGTTTTCTGCCCGTCGGTAATATCAGCTACCTGCACTTTCTTCAGTTGTTGCTGCCAGTTATCGCGGGTGCTTTTCACCACTTTCTCAAAGTCCCAGTCAGGGATTTCGCGTTTAAGATTGTGGCGTGCCTGGTCGATGCTGATAAATGATGTAGCTACGGTAACTTTCACAACAGTACTACCCGTTGTTTTGAACGAAACGTAAGCGCCCATACGGGTACCAAATTGTTCTTTGCTTCTTTTTTTGATGGTTTGGTTATCCCAGGTGCCATAGCTACGAATAGGCTTATCAAATTTGATAATAAAATAACCTTTAAAGTTTTTCAATGGCGGACCAAGCTGCGCCGATTGCCTGTCGGGGTTGTAACCGGTTATCTCATTATTCACAGTATCGATATGCACATACCCACGCAGCTCCTTCATCCTTACTTTAAAGTCATTGGCCCAATCGGTAAGTGCAGGGTTTAGGTTAATACCCTGAATGATCAAATGTGCCTGATCTGCCTTTGGGAAGGTAAAACGAAACATACCGCAGGTATTGGACCCAGCTATTTCAGCCTTGATATTTGTGTTGGCAGCCGCTTTTAGCTTTACAGAATAATAATAAGGTTTTGCCACTTCATCCTTATGGTCAAACATCAGCTTGCGTTCTTCGGGCAGCACGCGCAGGTTGCCAATCTGGGGCATTACAGATACATAACCATAATCGCCCATCCAAACGGTTGGCTGGTGCGAGGCCATCAGGCCTATTACCGAGTTATCCTCATAGGTATAACTCATTTTGCTCATTTTATTCTCGCCGGTTTGGGCAACAAAATTAGTCATGGCAAACGGCACGTTAACGCAGGGCATGGTACCACCGCCGTCAAGCCCTTTAGCAAAACCGGTTGAAGCAGTACCGATGAGCGGGTTAACATAGTCAACCTCGTCCTTTTTTACTTTAGTAGCTTTTTGTTGAGCGTTTGCAGTAACAGCCACTAACGAAAGCAGCATCAAGGGGTATACCTTCCGTTTTAATTTCGGACAAATGTTTAAGATCATTTCAGATAGATTTTTAGGCTTGTTTAAACAGGCTTGGCAAATCTCTAATTTTTCAGATCATATTTGGAATATGCCCGATATTTTTTTCAGCAATATTTCGCTATTGCATAATCGATGCATTTTCTGAAGATACAATGCTGCTGATATCATCTGCTGATAAAGCATCCCTGAAAACCTTCACCTTGTTGATATAACCATGAAACACCCGCTCAGACGGAAACTCCTCATTTCGGCCCAGTGTCCATTTATTATTTACAGAAAGATCTGCGGTTACATCTAATTCAGAAGTGCCGACTAATACACCATCAATATAAACATAAAGCTTTTTGCCGGTACATACACCGGCTATATGATGCCAGTGCTGCTGCCAGTCGGCAGGCAGGTTTACCGTGCAGTCGCCTCGGCCCCATCCGCCTGCAAAAAAAGTAAGCGTTTTACTATCGGTCATCTGCAAAACGTGGTTATCGCCCTTGGTGATAATATCTGTCAAACCTTTCTCTTTTTCCATTGGGTATACCCAGCCCATCATACTAATAGTTTCGCCCATCCTGTCTAAAACAGGAGCGTTCGGAACCTCTACATAAGTGCTATCGCCAAAAAGTAATTTGTCTTTACTATCTAGCAAAGCTGAAATAATGTACCCATCATTACGAAAACCTGAGCTATCGGTTACCATTTTCCTGAAGGATATCGATGCAAAATCAAGCAACAGCGATTCCATAGCGTTTTCATAAACCTTATACCTTACCTGTGGATGATCATAAACTACCAGGCGATTAAAGCCTTTTGTCAATGCCTTGATATTATGAGCGATAGTTTTGACTTCGCCTGCTTTAAGTTTAATGCTATCGGTAAAAACGATAAGGTCATTCAATTTGACCGGGATTTTGAAACCGCGTTCAAGCCCACCGATATTTTTTATGGTATATTTTATTTCCTGGGTGTCATTTAGTTTGATCATCGGTTTTACTTCCAGTGCAAGTATTCTGCACACAGCTTTCTGCGGTTTTTCGGGCAGATTTACATTAACCGTAAACGGAGCCACGTTATCCAGTTTCAACATTGTTTTTCCAACGGGATAAAGCCTGAAATTGATAGAATCCTGAACAGTCTGCCCCGTTTCAACCAGGCAATCTTTGTAGCCATAAGGTACTCCGTTAACCAATAACTTTACAGTCTTGATTCCGCTGCTGCCTGTATTCTTCAGCTTAAAACTCACAACAAGTGGCTCATCCGGAGTTACACTGTTTTTATACACCGAATAGCTAACGATGCTGAAAGCCGTATTTTTTTGCGTGGCCGATAGCTCAATAGGATCTTTACTTGCAGGCCAGTTCGCGGGCTCCCTACCCATATCAAAATTCATTGATCCCCCATTGGCCAGTACCGAATGTGGCAGGATTAATTGCTGCCATGCTTTACCATTCACCTGCAACGATTGCACATAGTTGTTTTTAGCTGATGAATTATTACTACTAATGACAAATTGTTTACCGTTTGGTAAATGAAGCGCTACAGATTTGAACAATGGAGTGCCGATAGCATAAAGCGGCCTGCCCGGGCATACAGGATAAATACCCATTGCGCTAAAAACATACCAGCTGGATGTTGAACCAAGGTCGTCATTGCCAGGTAACCCGCCGGGTGTAGCACTGAACCTGTTTAGCATGATATCCCTTACCCATTTTTGTGTTAGCCGTGGTTTACCGGCCTGGTTAAACAGGTAAGGCAGATGAAACACCGTTTCGTTATCAAATAGGATAACATTATTGCTCAGGGCCGAATCCAGTCGGGAAACAAACTGTACATTACCGCCCATCATATTGATGAGATCTTTTCCGTTTTGCGGAACAAAGTATGAATACACCCATTTATCGCCCTCTTTATACCCCGATGTACCCGGCTGCAGTTTAAACTCGCCGCCGTTTCGCGGAAGCATAAACAATTCATCTTTATTCAAGAGATTGCGATAATTAAAACCTCTGCCGGACGATAATTCAAAAGTTCGTTTATCCCCCATCACTTGATTAGCAAATTGCGACAAGGCCCAATCATCATAAGCATATTCAACCGTACGGGTAACCGATTCCGGCCGGGTAAAGGGAACATAGCCTTTTTCATGATATACTTCCATATCCGATTGCACAAACGGCCCATCCACCAAATCTTTCTTCATCGCCTGATAAGCAAGTGCCTTATCAAAACCGGTGATACCTTTTAAATAGGAATCGACGATAATTGGGGTGGCGTGATTGCCCGTCATACTTTCGGTTGGCAGGTGCCTGCTTTGTTTGTAAACATCCAGCATAGACAGGATCACATCCTGCTGCTTTTGCGGATAAAGTAAGGTAAGCAAAGGATGCAGCGACCGGAATGTATCCCAGGGAGAAAATCCGCCGTATTGGTTTTGCCCGGCCTTTTGATGGATCTCACCATCATTACCACGATAATTACCATCAGCATCATCAATTACCCATGGCAACAAAAGCGAATGATAAAGCGCGGTGTAAAACACTTTTTTATTTTGCTTACTGTCGTCAGTTATATCGACGACGGATAATAGCTTAGCCCACTCCTTGCTGGTTTTCGCGCGTACCTCTTCAAAGCTAAGACCACCGATTTCCTGATCAATATTGTGCTGCGCACCGGAATAACCAGCCGTTGATTTACTTAACTGCAAAGTAATCACTGTTGCGCCCCCCTGGGTTTTGGGAAAGCCAAATAACCAGCCGTCTTTAACTTCTTTCTTGTAAGTGTATGCTTCGCTAAAGTTTATAACAACGTTAGCTCCCGAAGCCTGGACAACTTTATTTGATACAGCCTGAATTTCGCCTGCGTTTCCAACAAAAATTTGCGGGTTATCACCCCCGCTGAAGGTAAAACGAAACAAGCCTGTTCTTGTAGTGGCCGTTGCTTCGGCCGTGATCAGTTGATCATCAAATCTTACCTTGTAATAACCCGGAGCAGCGGTTTCATTCTTGTGCGAAAAACGCAGGCTTGACTTACCCGGTTCAAGACTTCCCTTACCACTAAATGGCATGACAAAAAGATGCCCCGATGATCCTTCGGGAAAGCCGCTCATATGCCCAAGGCAACTGAAATAATAAATTGAACTGTCGGTATAATTATATCCCCTTGCTCCTGTAACCCTCGTTTCCGGACTTAGTTGTACGCTACCTGACGGCGCAACCGCACCGGGATAACAGCCGCCATTGTTACCCCATTTAGTAAGCACATTGCTTACCGTTGTACCAACAAAGGGATCAACATAATGCAGATGGTTTGTTTGTTGGGCATGGAGGTTGGTGCCCAATAGTATAGAGACTAAGACGAAAATGATACGGAATGATCTATTCAATTTAATTATGATTTTTGTAGAGACGCATCACATGCGTCTTCTGCATCCGATAATATGACGTTGACTTGGTTGGTTGGAGACGCATGTGATGCGTCTCTACGAGCATAACTATATTTTTATATAAATCTTCTTTTTATCAAGCACCCAGGCCACCAGCCAACAAAGCATCATATAACAAAGTGCAAATACCAATGTACCAAATGCGCCGGGGAATATCTTTTGATAAAATACCTGGTTTATCCAATCGTAAAAGCTTAGCTGTGGTTTTACCCAAATGGTTTGAAAAACGGTAAGCAACAACTCAGATAACAGGTATATGGCTAATGAATTTCGTCCAAAAACCAGGAAGAAGTTTGTGCTGCTTTTGATCTTTTTTATTTCGATGGCAAATACCATGAAACCTAACAGTAAAAGGTCGATACCGATTGTCAACAGCGTGAACGAGCTTGTCCATAGTTTTTTGGCTACAGGGAAAAACTGCGCCCAGAATAAGGAAACGGCAATCAGCAAAACTCCGCACATGAATAAGCGTGCTACTGACTCGTAATTTTTCCCTTTACGCTGAATGAACGCTCCGGCCAGGAAGCCGCCTATTACGTTCACAATGGCTGTCATAGTGCTGAGTAAGCCTTCAGGGTCAAAAGCTATCGGGCCGCCCTTGTCGTGATACAAATGATCATTACCTAAAATCGATATATCCAAGCGTGTGCCGGCGTTGCCCAGCATGGTATACTCTTTGCCCGGTTCGCCGCAAAATATCAGGAAAGCCCAATAACCCAATAAAAGCGCAATGGATATAATAATAGCAGTTCGTTGTGAGCAATAATGAACTATCAAAGCACCAAAAAAGTAACACAACGCTATACGTTGTAACACCCCCATGATACGGGTATGATTTAAAGGATTAAACACCCAGCTACCTGCCTCACGATGGAAAAACGGGAACCAATACATCAGGTAGCCCAGCAGGAAAATAATGACTGTGCGTTTAAATATCTTGCCTATAAAAGCAGCATCAGTTTCAAACTTCTTTTTAGAAAAACTAAGCGCGTTACCTACAGCGAACAGGAACGACGGGAAAACCAGATCGGTAGGTGTAAAACCAATCCAGGGTGCATGATCAAGCGGCGACCATACGTTTGCCCCCGAACCGGGGGCATTAACGATGATCATGAAGCAAATGGTCATACCACGGAAAACATCAAGTGCGGTAAATCTTTCGGTTGTTGTAGCCATGTGCTGTTATTAATTAAGGGGTATTGAATATTCTTTAATTGACCGGCCCGCGGCTTCTTCGGCCACGATCCGTGTTTTATTGATACTATCACCATCTTCGTCATAAACCACAACCTGGTTTAAGCCCGGTTTAAGCCAGCATTCGGGGATATAAAGGCTTTTCATATCCAGTTTTTCAGGGTACCGGCCCAGGTTATGACCGTTAACCCAAACAGAGCCATGGCCTAAACCTTCAGGGTCAAAACGCCAGATGAAGGTATTTCCATTTGATGCTGGTAAACTGAATGTTGTACGATAAAAGACCGGCGCGTTTTTCATTTGTTTAGCAGCATCGGCCTTTGTCCAACCCTGAGCAGCCAGCGCGTCGCCGGGGCCACCCTTCAGTTGCCAGTTGGTTACCGCTGTGGCATCACCGATAGCGTTGATTTTTACAGGCTGATCGATACCACCTTCGTTTGAATAATTCTCGATAAAGACCGTAAGATCAACCGGATGTTTTAATATTTCGGCATCGGTAATATTAACTTCAAAAGGCTGGTTCCATCCATCGTGATGTATAACCTGTTTCCCATTGATAAATACAGTAGCGTTTTCATCAACACTTTTAAACAGCACCTGTATTTTAGCGGTACCTGCAGGTTGTTGCGGAATGACTGTATGAAACCAGGCGTAACCTTCTTTCAGGTTAAAAACGTCATTACCTATTTTATACTTTTTGTATACCGATGTATCAAATGCTGGCGGACCTTGTTTTACATCGTCTTTTTTGCTGGCCTTAGCAAAATACCAGTCGGCAAGTTCAGAAATAAACGGCCCTCCCTTTTTGATAAACGCTTTGCCAAAAAGGCCTTTGCTATCCACCTCATCTATCGGACCAAGGTAGGCAGCCAGTTTGTCGCGCCCGTCATGTGCCGCGAAAACAGCTAATGTATGCTTTCCTTTTGTTAGATTAAGAGTTAACTCATTATCGTTCAGTTTCCATTTTGCGGCAGGTTTACCATCAATAAAGGCTTGTCCCCTGCCACCGCCTTTTACTTGTAAGGTATATTTTCCGTTGGATGGGATATTTAGCGTAGTCCTGTACCAGGCATCAGCGGTTACATCAGCGTCCGCACCCATAGGTTGCGGATCGGTTGATTTGAGCCAGCCGCTTGTATTAACATTGGTTGCAGCGTTTATAGCCGCGGTTTTAAATTGCCAGTTAGATAGGCTGATAGTTTGCTGTTGGTTACTCTTTTGCCCATCAATGCTGAAAGCAATCCCTTTACTATCAGTATATAGTATCGCTTTCTGAACTGCATTTTGCGCCAAAGGAGTCTCCGTGGTTAATTTAAACTGCTCATTTTTTATAGATGCATCACCAACATAATTCAGCCCCGTGATAATGTAGTTTTTGCCGTCCGTTTCAGTGATCCATGTTTTATCGGTCAATGCCCGGTTCATGGCTAAAACCCTGATGGTTTGTGAACCTGCGTTAAAAGTACATTCAACTGGCTTATCGGGAGTAGCCGGCATTTGTTCGTTAATCAACACGCTATTATTGTTAACATTTACTGAAGCCGATGCAGATGATGCTTTGACTTTAGTATTGAAACGAAGCAACAGCGGATCGCCGGCTTCGGCATCAACAACAATCGTTGTAGTGTTAACCTGTTTAACAACAGCAAATACACGGGTAAGCGCCCAATCAAGAGTAATATCTTCATTAAGCTTATAATTATGTACTAAAGGATAGATCTCTTTTGACTGCAGGCTGATCTTTTTACCTGCAAACAGATCTTCGCTGCCTTTGATATTTAATGATGTACTTACTTTAGCTATCCCCGGATTATCCAGGAATATTAGATCACCAGCTGGACTTGTGCGGGCGGATACTTTTATAGCAGTATCAGCCGCGATGCCTTTATAATTGTCCGACGCATTGGTACTATTCTCCAATACATCCTGAAAACTACGCGAAAACCAGGCGGCACGTTTAAAGGTATAATAGATAGGCCGTAAATCACCCGCCTGACCGATACCTGTGCCATAATCGTACGAAGCGGCATCCTCATCATTATTGGTATAGCCAAAGTTTGAACCGCCGTGTGCCATGTAGTAATTATAACCGTTACCTCCATGAGCGATAATTTTCCAGGTACGCCTGTCATAAAGCTCTGCATCACCCGGCTTAGCTCCGTATTGCGAATACCAAACAGCCCAAAACTCGGTAGAGAACCATGGATTTGGCCGTTTATCATCATCGAGTTTTCCATCGCCGGCCGGGTCGCTGGCATGGTGTAATCCGCTGAAGAAATATGGCACCTGCATACCCATATTCAAAGCTTTTGCCTGCAGATGTTTAAAATAACCATCGGGCATTATAGTTCCCCAACCGTTGGGATGCTCGTTCTCCAACTGAACCAATATCACAGCGCCGCCTTTATTGATTTGCCTTTGGAATACTACCGGCAAAAGATGATCAAAAAAGCGATCTACATATTGCTCAAAAGGCTTATTGTCCTCCCGTACCCTCAGGCCTTTTTTAAACTTAAGCCATATCGGGTAGCCGCCGTTATCCCACTCGGCACAGTAATATGGGCCAACACGCACAATAGCATATAGGCCAAGTTGCTTTACAATATCCAGGAATTTACCCAAATCACGGTCACCACTGAAGTTGAATTTGCCTTCCTTCTCTTCATGAAAATTCCATATGGTATAGATCTCGATACAGTTAAAACCTGCCCGTTTAATCTTCAGCAATCTATCGTACCAAAGTTCGTGCGGGATACGGGCATACTCCAACCCGGCCGACGCTATGAACGTACGTTTACCGTTTACCAAAAAGCCTTTACTGTCAAAATCAATAAAAGGTTTGGCAATTGCAGAAGCCGGGAAAATATGATCGTTAGATCCCTGGCTGTGCGCTGCAGTAAAACCGGTTATTAGTAAAATGGATGTTAATATAGTGTAGCGTAGTCTCATGATTTTTTACAATCCTGTAGTTCAGTAAAACTAAAAAAGGCGTCATTGCGAGGTACGAAGCAATCCCCGATTAGCCGGGCCGTTCTGTACAGTTCGCGATTGCTTCGTTCCTCGCAATGACGATTTTTATTATACTCTTATGTGATTTTTTAACATGTTTCTTAGCGTGCCCCCAAAATCACCGCATTATACTTTGCAAACAGTTGTTTCGCTTTTTCAATCGGATCGCCTTTAGCAGCGTCAGTATAGGCATTGTCATGCTTATTTACCCATTGCCATTCCCAGTCTTTTACCTGTTTGTCAAAAGCTTCGGCATTAAAGTCGGTTTTGGCCGATAGTGATTTATCAAGCTGACTGAAATACATTGCCCAGCGTGGCTTGTAATAGCCTTTGATTAAACCTGCCCATTGACGGTTTGAATACTCTCTTAAGCCGCTTTCCTTATCGCCCCAAAGGGTAACCAGGTCGCGGGCGTTAAATTCGTACAGATTTTTCTCTTTATCAGTTACACCATTTGCCCGTGCTTCGTTAATCCATTTACCTAACAGGAAATCTTTACGGGTACTTAGCAGGGCATCCATGTCATCCATCAGTTCCAGGAACTGGCTGCTGTATAGTTTAAATTGCTGCTGATCTTTATTTTGATAAGCCTGTGCCATTTTCTGCTGCAGCGGACTTGCATAGTTGGCTAATACCTGGCGGGTTACATCAACCAGATCATACTGAAAGCCGTCGCTTTGTTTCAGACTATCGGCAGCATTAATCAATAATGTCCAGGCTTTAACCAGTTGCATCGGGTGATAATCCAATTTGGTAAGTACCCTGTCTATATATTTTTTCAATGTCGGCCTTGCTACGATGATCGATTCTGGTCCGCCTTCAGTTAAACCACCCGAATACACCGAATTTAGGAGGATATGCCATGCTTCACCGGCCTGGGTATTAACCTGCCCGTAGCGGCGTTGAGCATAGTTAGCAACCCAGGCATCGGCATCAATTGGCGTATCCCGCCATACGTTTTCCAGCATCAAGGCAAATAAGGCTGGGTTTTGCTCAATGCCCTCGGGTGTAACACCAATACCGCGCATATTTTTTGATTCGGGATCGTGCAGGGCTATAGCCGGATCGGCGGCAACATGGCGCATACGGCCAAACAGGCTGATGTTACCACCAAAGTTTTGCAGCATACTCCAGATCCATGGCTTACCATAATAAGCCTCGGTACGGTTCCAAACCGGATGGGCATCGCTGTACAGGTCAAGCACAATCATTTGTTCATTTGGCACCGCGTTAAGCAAGGCCTTGATCTGTTGCGGTTGCCAGAATTTGTTGTTGTAGTGGAACATCCAGCCTTGCATTACCCATATTGCTTTGGGATCGGCGGCAGCCATGGAGTTGAACACCTTTTTGCTCATGCCATCCAGATAGGTGGAATCATTAGTCGGTGGCACGTTTTCATTAAAAGTATCGGCCGAGTACAGATGATCGGTACCAAACTCTTTGGTTTGTGCTTCTATATATTTTTTACCGATGGTTTCAAACATCGGATCGTCGGGGTCAAGTATAAATACATCGGGAAAACCGGCATCCCAGTTGGTTCTTTTAACCTTAGCACCGGGGAATTTATCTTTAAATGATGGTGGCACGTGGCCGGTAAATGACGACAGAACAGGCGTCATCCCAAAAGAGCGTTCACGCTCCAGGATCTTTTTTTGTAATGCTTTGTGCGAGTCCATCCAATGTTGCGGCAGCGGGCCACCCCAGGCGTCAATGTTTCCCATCCAAAACCATGAAAAGTAAGCAGGGCCGCTAAAAAACTCATCCAGTTGTTTATCGGTAAAACCCATGTCTTTGTAAACGGTTTGCCAAACGGCTTCTTCGCCGGTTATAGCCAGCGGCATATTAATGCCATTAAGAGCCATCCAGTCAATTTCTTTTTGCCAGCGGGCCCAGTCCCACCAGGCCATGGTATAGTTAAAAGTACAATAATTTAAATAGTAGCGGTATTGATAAGGCGTAGTTTTATGGATAAGGCCCTTAACTGCTGGTAAGGTAGCAGGCAAATTAAGGTTAGTGCCATTCCAGCCGATATCGCAAAAGCAATAATTTTTAAGATAGTAGTTTAATGCCGATGCTATTGACAGGCCATTGTTGCCCCTGAGCACAATTTTACCATTACGGCTTTCCAGCTCAAATGCATCTTTACCGTTCTGTTGCGGGATAGCCTCAACAGTAAATAAATTACTCTTGCCGGGTATTACCCTTTCAATAAAATCATAAGAGGCTTTCTGATCAACCTGGGCATTAGCTTTAAAGCCTAATGCAATAATAGCAGCTACAACAAGTAAACACTTTCTCATTCAATAGATAAATTAAACGCCGACGATTTGCCGAAATAAATACCGGCAACAGAAGATCGTCTCCCGTCGCCGGTATGAGGATATTATTAGTTAAAATTAGGGTTCTGTACTAATACGCCTTTACTCTTATCAATCTCAACCTGAGGGATTGGGAAGTAATAGTTTTTAGGGCGAACAAAGGTTACCGTTTTGTTTTGATCAAGCGGAGCTTTAGATACAGCAAGGTTATAAATGGCCGCTATATCCACAATTTTAGCTTTGTCCCAACGCATCAGATCCTGGTGGCGCTGATCTTCACCAGCAAGCTCAACACGGCGCTCGTGGATTAATTCCTTCATTCCTGCTCCTGAAACTGGTTTCAACAACGGAGAAGCCCTGTGCCTGATCTGGTTAATCAAAGCGTCACCTGCTCCTGCTCCTTGCGTACGGATCAAAGCTTCGGCAACTAACAAATAAATATCAGCAGAACGCATCAGCGGTACAGCGAAGGTGTGGTCAACACCGCCATCGTTTTGTCCATTTGGCGGGTTGAATACGGCATATTTACGGAACGCATAACCTGTTGCCGACAAATCAGCAGTGAATACTGTTTGACGGGTGCTAACTAAGCCGATATCAATTACATCACCAACGGATAAAAGCGTGGCTTGTTTACGAGGGTCATTAGCCTCAAACTCATTGGCAAGCCCTTGTAATGGCTGGCTAAATCCGTAGCCGCCCCATGGTCTTGGAATGTAATAAACTGTAAAGTCATTTTGCACCACGGTTTGTACAGCCTGGATAGAAAACAGTATTTCTTTACTGCTTTCGTTTGCGCGGGTAAAATTATCCTGATAGTTAGCCGCAAGCGCATATGCCGGATTAGACACTACTTTTTGGCCGGTTGCAATGGCTTCAGGCAGTTTTTCCCAATACATGTAAAGCTTTGTTAACAAACCTAACGCGGTCCCCTTGCTCACACGGCCACGATCTGCAGTACCATAACTTTCAGGTAGCAGATCCACTGCTTTCAATAAATCAGACTCGATTTGCTTGCGCACTTCTTCAATTGGAGATTTCGGAACATTAAAGGTTTGTTTAGAGTAATCATCTTCGGTAATGATAGGTACATCACCATGAATGATCATCAAACGCCAGTAACCAAACGCGCGTAAAAAATAGGCTTCACCCATGCTTCGGTTTTTAACATCGGCAGATATCGCTGTAATCTTCGGGATGTTGATGATACAATTGGTTGCACGGTTAATGGTTTCATACCTCCATTTCCATGGATACCTGATAGCCGCATTTGAAGCATCGTAGGTTAAATTTTCAATACCCTCGTCCTCGCTATGATCGCCTGAACGCCAGTAGTCATCAGATGGGACATCAAATGTCGCTTCCGCGTGGCCAACATAATCCTCTTCTTCTAAAAGACTATAGATACCGGAAACCGCGTTTACGGCATCAACTTCGTTCCTGAAATAATTTGCCGAGGTATAAACCCCTTGTTGTTTAAGGTCAAGTGCTTTTTTACATGCGCTGTTAAGTAACGCAAGTCCCATAACCATATATATTGTGATTTTCGATTTCATGATTTTAAAGTTTAGCAGTTATACCGAATGTAATTACACGTACCGTAGGGTATTGGGCCACGTCAACCCCACGCTGCAGGTTGCCGTTAGTATAACCAAGCTCAGGCGTATATCCTTTATAGTTGGTTATAAAAAATAAGTTTTGGCCCGATGCATATAATCTTACGCTTTTTAGTGTTGCCTTTTTAGCCCAGCTTGCAGGTATGGTATAACCCAAAGTGGCATTTTTAAGTGCCACATAATTTCCGCTTTCTACAAACAAGTCTGATGTACGGTAATTATCATTAGCACGGTCTAAAGACATACGAGGGATAGAGTTGCTTGTACCCGGCCCGGTCCAGCGGTTAAGGTCTTCAGCATAAAGGTTAAACGGATAAGTTGGGTCGATACCCTGCATCCTGTCGGCATTATACAAGCTCACGCCAAATACACCGGTAAAGTTTGCCGAAAAATCAAAGCCTTTATAAGAAACACTACCCTGTAATCCTACCGTAGCATTAGGGTTTGGATTACCCAGATTTGTGCGGTCATTACCATCAATTAGCCCGTCGCCGTTTAAATCAAGGAAGCGAACGTCACCAGGTTTGATATTGGCTTTTCTTGAGTCATTTTTTAAGGCAGGATCGTTATCAATTTCGGCCTGGGTTTGATAAAGGCCATTTGTTTTCCAGCCATAAAAAGAAGCTATCGGTTGCCCTTCATAAGTTCTTGAAATTTCCTGGCTTGAACGCCCGTAAACCGTTGAGCCTATAAAAGTGCCTTCACCGTTAAGCTTGGTTACTTTGTTTTTGATGAAAGACGCGTTGGCACCGAAAGAATACTTCAATTTATCATTTCCACCCTGATAATTAACTTCAACCTCAACGCCTTTGTTATTCATTGTACCGATATTTTGGTTAGGAATAGCTACCGAACCGGCCGAACCTACCACCGGAGGTGATATCAGCATGTCCTTGGTATTCTTATTAAAATAGGTAAGGGTTGTGTTTAACTGGTTATTCAGGAAACCTGCATCAAGGGTAATGTTAGTCATAGCAGTACGCTCCCAGGTTATATCGGGGTTTGCAATACTGGTAACAGCCGCGCCGCTTACTCCGGTACCGCCAAAGGCATAACCGCCGTTTTCATATGTGCTGCCAATTTTTATCAAACTCAAATACTGAAAAGGCAATACATTTTGGTTACCCAATTCGCCATAACCGCCGGTTAGTTTTAAGTTGTTGATCCAGGTGATATTCTTCATGAATTTTTCGCTCGTGATTCTCCAGCCTAAAGAGAATGCCGGGAAATATCCCCATTGCTTGCCCGGAGCAAATTTTGATGAACCGTCTGCACGGAAGGTAACAGTTGCCAAGTACCGGCTGTCAAAATCATAAAACAACCTTGCAAAGCCCGATTGCAATGAAGATGGCTGAGGAAGAATATTTGAATTGAACTGCCCGTTACCCTGGTTCAGAACACGCTGATCAGGATCGGTATCGTCATAACCTACCCTTTGCGCGTTAAATCCATAATCTTTAAAGTTTTGGTATGAATAGCCACCGGTAAAGGTTACGTGGCTTTTACCAAACACCTTGTCGTAAGTAAGAAACGACTCAAGCAACTGAGACGAAACCTCTTCTTCAGATTGAGTTAAAGTGGAATTAGGATTAGGCCTTGCCTGGTTGTTATCTGCTATACTAAAATTGTAGTTACGAATAAGCGTACCGTCAAAAGCGTAGTTAACCCTTAACTTCAGCTCTTTTAAAAAGGTAATTTCAGCAAAAGCGTTGGCTAAAGCCCTATATTTTTTCGTGTACCTGTCGGCCATTTGAATTGTGGCGTAAGGACTGTTGATATCACCTAACTGGTTTGCAAACGCTTTTGACGTACCATAAGTACCGTCAGGGTTAACCAACGGTATAGCCGGATTAAAACGAAGGGCCGAAAAAATCAAACCCGTTTGTGAGTTATTGTTATCAAAGCCATTATTATTTCCATAGGTTAGCTGAACGTTCTCTCCAAGCTTTAGCCATGAGGTTATCTTATGCTCAGAGTTGATACGTGTACTGTATCGTTTGAAGTTGGTTTTATCGATAATACCATCTTCGTTATAAATAGAGCTTGAAAAGTAGTAGTTTGAAGCATCATTACCACCCTGGATACTAACATCGCCATTGGTTACATGCCCGGTACCCATGATGGCCCTTTGCCAATCTGTTCTTTGAGTAGCATAATAATTATCATCCCATGGCGCGTCAATAGCAACACCATCATTGGTATAACGCTCTCTTTTTAGCTGATAAAGCTGCGGCGCAGTTAACAGGTTAAGGTATTTAGTTGTGTTTGAAAAACCACTGTAGAAATTAAATGCCGTTGCAAGCTTTTGATTATAGGTGCCTCTTTTTGTGGTTACCAAAACTACGCCGTTTGCAGCACGGGTACCGTAAATAGCACTTGAGGACGCATCTTTCAAAATGTCAACGCTGGCAATATCATTAGGGTTAATATCACTTAACGCGTCAGGGTTACTGGTAGGTACACCATCAATTACAATCAGTGGATTGGCATCGTTAACAGTACCGGTACCACGGATCCTGATGCTTGGCGCCGCGCCCGGTGAGCCATCATTACGAACAATGCTTACACCGCTTGCACGTCCATCCAATGCCTGGGCCGCCGAAGCTACCGGAAGGTTTTGGATATCACTGCCTTTTACGCTGGCTACAGCGCCGGTAACATCTATTTTTTTAGTGGTACCGTAACCAACAACAACAACCTCGGTTAAAGCAGATGGCAATGCAGCCAGGGTAATATTTAAAGTTTGGCTTCCGGTTATAGTAACAACCTTTTTTTCATACCCAATATAGGATATTTCCAATACACCGTTAACTGGTGCATCAATACTGAAATTACCATTTACATCGGTGGTGGTACCCTGGTTAGTACCTTGTAAGCGGATGTTCACGCCAATAAGCGGCTCACCTTTGGCATCAACAACTTTTCCTTTTACAATGGCCAGGCTTTTGGCTTCCTCATGATTAGCAATGATCACCACATGATCTTCATTCATCTTGTAAGCAAGCTTATCATCAATAATAACGGCAAGCAGTTCATCAATGGTAGCGTCTTTTACATCAAGATCAACCTTACCCAACTTTTTGATAGAGGCATAGTTGTAGAAGAAGCGGTAATCGCTTTGTTTTTGAATTTTGGTAAGGATACTGCTTACCTCTGCCTGTTTCAGGCTAAGCGTAAATTTCTGCTGTGAATATACTTTTGCAGAAACTTGCACACAGGTAACCAGGACCAATAAAAATACTGCTTTCATCAGCAAAATAACTTTGAGACATACGGGCGCGCCACGAAGCGGAAACACCCTTCTTGTTTTTTTCATTACATTTGTTTTGAAAATAAATGGATGGAGTAAGCGCTGTATTACAATAGCTTACTCCGTTAATAAAATCCTATTTGTTTGCGGGGAGGAGTGGCAGCTCTTCCCTTTTTGTTTGAGGATATTTTAGGAATCTGATAAGTAAGTTTTCAATATCATAAGCTGTTGGTTAGTGGTTAGTTAGTTTATTTGATTTCTATTTCTCTTTTTTTGACAGGTAAACGGTTTGCCCCTCTATCCTGAATTTGAATGGCGTTGTCAATTCAATAATGCCCAAAGCTTCCTGTAACGACTCTTTATCAAGCAAACCGCTTATCTGCTCGGTACGCAGCTTTTGATTTTCAAATACAACCTGCACGTTGTATTTGCGCTCAATTTGTACAGCCACATCTTCAAAGGCCTCATTGGTGAACAGGATCCTGTTATCAACCCATGCGGTTTCTTTTACCTCATCGGGTTTAACATCCGGTAACTCGGTTACCTGGTATTCAATTTTACTCTCTTTAGGCTTCGCGCTTTTAGGCTCCCTGTTATTAATAACAATCAGCTTTTCATTAGGCAACAGGATTATCCTTTTTTCGGGATTGTTTTTTAGTTCAACCTGCACCTTACCTTTTAACAGCGTAGTTTCAACCGTTTTATCGTTGTTATAGGCCTTAACATTAAACACCGTTCCCAAAACCTTTACAACAAGCTTAGCCGTATGTACCAGAAATGGTTTCTTCGCGTTTTTGGTTACTTCAAAAAAGCCTTCGCCGGTAAGACTTACATCCCTGCTGTTTTTTTCAAAAGCCTCGGGATATGAAAAAGTGCTCCCGGCGTTCAGCGTTACCTGTGTTCCGTCCGGCAGTTTCAACTTCTCAGTTTTACCGTAAGGCACATGAATTTCATGTAATATATTTTCGGCGGTCAGGCTATCCTGCTGCTCTGTTTTCTTGTAAAACAAAGCTCCCGCTGCAACAAGTACCAATACAGCTGCAGCAACCCATTGCCACCTGAACATTGGTTTTACTTTAGTATCATTCGCTGTATTTTCATTTGAGCTTTTGATCCTGTTCCAGATCTCCTCCAGGTTGCTGTTAACCTCTTCCGGCTTTGTTTCTGCCGACCCGGCACCATTTCCTTTTAATGCATTGGTAACCTGATATGTTTTTTTATAGTCGGGAAATTGTTCAAGAAACATGTCGAGTTCGGCCAACTCTTCAGCATTGGCAGTTTTGCCCATACTTTTGGCCATTAACTCAATAAACCTGGATTTGCTCATAGTAATACGGTGTTCTGCGTTAAGGACACAGCTCACCCAGGTTTTTCCTAAAAGAAATTAAAATATTTTTTGAGGGGCAATTAATTCCAACATTTTTCAATTTGCTTCCTAACAAGCCGAGAGGGTAGCTTCTAAGAGGCAAAAGGTTATTAATTTGATTTTTGCTACAAACAGGTATCCCCTAACGGCGAATTAAAAACAATGAAGACATTCGTAAGCGGTAATTGAAACGTACTCTTCCCGCTCTGCTCTTTTATTCTTAAATCAAAGATTTTCGATACAAACAGCTACCCCCTAACGGGGAATTAAAAACAATAAAGACATTCATAAGCGATAATTGAATCGTACTCTTCCCGCTCTGCTCTTTGTGTTTAATTCAAGGATTTACTTATTCCCAAGCGCCTCATCTAATTTCTTCAAAGCAATGGCCAGTTGCGCAAATACAGTTTTGTTAGAGAGGCCCAGAATATCGGCTACCTCATTACAGGAAAGCTCATCTTCCTTAACCATTTTAAAAATGAGTTTACAGCGTGGGGGCAAACTATTTACTGCTCGTAATACCCCAGCCTCAAGCTCCTTACTGATGAGCAATTGTGACGGATCTACCGACAAATGAAAATAATAGGTTTCGGCAAGCTTGGCGTCGCGGTTTCTTTTCGAGGTATTGCTACGGATATGGTTAAGACAGGCGTTTTTTATCGCCACATAGAAATAAACTTTCGGATTCGAGATCTTGTTGAGCTTGTGTCGTCCAGTCCAAACGTTTACAAAAAGGTCGTTGATAATTTCCTCGCAAGCTTCTTTATCGCCCAAAAACGACCAGGCAAACTGATTAAGACTATTGATCAGCAGCTTGTACAGTTCATTAAAGGCAGATTCATCATTATTATAATGAATAGAATCTATAAGTTCTTTAATCTCCAATGTTGAGCGGCTTGCTTTTTACGAGAACAGTTAACTGAAATAATGTACAATTTTAAGTAAAAAAATCTTCATCAAAAGTATTTTAGGTTGATTTAAGAAGCCGGATTTGTTTATCAGACCAAACCGTAGTTTGCAATTCCCCGGCTCTATACCCATCAGAAATATTCGCGGTTTAATATGTCTATTTCAGGCGATAAAATGTCCGCTTGTACCATAAACCCATATTTCAATCTTGAAACCTGTTATATTTTAGCAGTAAACGGAAATAATTGGGGCGTTTGGTCAAAACAGATTAAAGTTTGACACTGCTTTGGTAACACAACGGCAGATTTAGCCCACAGGCCATAATTAACTTTATATTTGCCCTGCAACCATTTTATTTCCGCAAACCCGTTGCAATAAATGAAAGACACAACATTTAAAATCTCTCCCGGAATTATATGGAGCAGTTCAATTTTTCTTGGTCTGCTGGCCTCCGTTCCCCAAATAGCCGAACGCCATTTTAAGCCTGCCGAAGCTGCGGTAAATTCGGCGGTAACAGCCGCGTTTTCGCTGTTTGTATGGTATTACAATATCTATACACTTCCAAAGCCATCAAGCAATAAACAAATAAATAAAAGCATCTCCTACTCCCGGCTGCTTACCACATTGGTAATAGGTATGGGTGTAATGCTGGCTTTAGCTTATATCCAGCAGCTGATATTAACGCACATGAATTTTGGCCCGGTAATGCTCATGATTGAGGTTAGGGGCATACTCATTAACCTTGTGTTTTACATGCTGATAAATCTGTTATATCAAAACTACCAAAATCAGCAGGTTACTGTTGAACTGGAACGTATTAAAGCTGATAACCTCGGCGCTCAGTACGAATTGCTTAAACAACAGATCAACCCGCATTTCCTGTTCAACAGCCTTAACACCCTGAAAGCGATGGTTGAAACCGGCGATCAACACTCGGTAGATTTCATCCTTAAACTTTCTAACTTTTATCGCTTTACCCTGGAAAGCCGTAAGTTAGATCTCATTCATTTATCAGACGAGCTTGATATCGTAGACGCGTACAATTTTTTGCTGAAAGCACGGTTTGAGGACGGCTTTATCTTTACCAACACGATCGATGATCAATACCGCGGAACCCTGATCCCTCCTTTTACATTGCAATTGCTCATCGAAAACTGTATTAAACACAATGTGGTGTCGCTGGACCATCCCCTGCATATTAAGCTGTATACCGAGGGAGATACCATTGTAATGGAAAACGAGATTAAACCCAAACGCTTTGAAGAACCATCAACAGGCGTTGGGCTCAAGAATATTAACCTGCGTTACGATCACCTGCTTGATAAACAAATAGAGATCATTGCTGAAGATAGAATATTCAAAGTTAAACTACCTATTATACATGAACATTATCATCATTGAAGACGAGCTAAAGGCTGCCCGCTCGCTTGAAAACATCATATTAGAGTTAAGGCCGCACTCAAAAATTCTCACCAAGCTGCAAAGCGTTGAAAGTTCGGTTGCCTATCTTTCTGAGAACAGGCAACCCGATCTTATTTTTATGGATATCCAACTTTCGGATGGTTTGTGCTTTGAGATCTTTAAATCGGTAAAAGTATCATGCCCTATTATTTTCTGCACCGCTTTTGATGAATATTCGTTAGAGGCGTTTAAAGCCAACAGTGTTGACTACGTGCTTAAACCTTTCTCCAAAACAGATATTGCCGATGCCTTTAAAAAGGTAGATGAACTGCGGAATTTCTTCCAGCAGGGCTCAACGCCTGATATCAGCAGTCTGCTATCGCAGATTACTCCCCCGGCAGGTAAAAAAAGCTTCCTGGTATTTAAAAACAATAAATACATCACCATAGCTACCAATGATATCGCTTTCTTTTACATCCGCAATGAGCTGTCAACCATCATGACCTTCGATCAGCAGGAATATGTTGTTAACCAATCGCTCGATCAGATCAGCGGACAACTGTCGCAGGAGCAGTTTTTCAGGCTGAACAGGCAGTACATCGTAAACTTTAGTGCGATTAAAGAAGTAGAGCATTATTTTATGCGCAAGCTGTTTGTGAAACTAACCATTCCAACTCCGGAGAAATTACTTATCAACAAAGAAAAAGCACCCGTATTTTTAAGCTGGCTTGAGAATAGGTAGTACTAAGTCGGCAGTCTTGAGTCTTAAGTTCACAGGAGTCCTTCAAGACATTCATTGCCGTTGGTTTTAACCAACGGAAGCAAAACTGCAAGATCTTGACTTTAGCCCAATTAAACAAGCGGACTTGGGCTAAAGCCCTCTTATAACCACTCATCACTCCGTTGGTTAAAACCAACGGCAATGAAGTTTTATTTGCCAGCGAATAGCGTTTACCGATTTTAACCAGCTTCTCAGTATCAAAAAAATTTGACTTAGGACTAAGAACTTAAAGCTCCCGACTCAGAAATTTCGACTCAAACAATGCCCAACTGAACTCGCAATATGTCCGGTTGGGCTTTTTTATGCTGTTTTGCCAGTCATTTCGAGGCTAATTTTGATATAAATTAAAAATCGAGAGATATGAAAACGCTAAAAATTTTAAGCTTTTGTGTTGGTGCTGTAGCACTGGCGCTTGCTACCGCCGCATATGCCGCCCGTAAAATAGATTCTGTTAAAACTGTAAGCCCCGCTGCTCCGGGTAAAGGTTTTGCTTTGGTTGAATTGTTTACTTCAGAGGGATGTTCAAGCTGTCCGCCGGCAGATGAGCTACTGGCCCGGATCCAAAAAGAAACTCAGGATAAGCCTGTTTACATACTGGCCTATCATGTTGACTACTGGAATAGCCTTGGCTGGAAAGATGTATTCAGTAATGCCATGTTTTCAAAACGTCAGCGGGAATATAGCGCTTATTTAAACGCGCAGGTTTATACACCGCAGGTTGTTGTAAACGGTAAAACCGAATTGGTAGGTTCAGATGAGCCCGTACTTCGCGCCGCTATTTCCAGCGCGTTAACCACTGCCCAAACTGCTCAAATTATTTTAAAAGCGCAACAAACCGGCGATAAGCTTGCTGTAAATTATGAGCTTTCCGGCAATACCGATAACCAACAGTTACTGATAGCTATCGTGCAAAAATCGGCAATTAGTAAGGTTGCCAAAGGCGAAAACGAAGGCCGAACTTTATCGCACGCCCAAATAGTACGCGACCTGAAAACAGTTGCCTTAAACCAGGCAAAAAAAGGTGAAACCACCATTAGCCTGCCTAAAGATTTTAATCAGCAAGGTTGGGAAGTGGTAGGCTTTATACAAAACAAAGCCAACGGCGAGATTTTAGCCGCCACTAAAGCAACCCTGACAAACAACGCTGTAGCTAAAATATAATAACATAAATTTTAACATCATGAGCAAGTTGAAACAAGGCCGGTTACTAATGGGCTTCCTGTCACTGTTCTCACTATCATTTCTAACAAGGGCGCCGTTCGAGCGCAACCCTCAGGATTGTGAATTGATCTGCGTTCCGGAAAAGAGAAAAAAACCGGCAGAAAATAATTAAATCTAATATCAACAGCATCGGCCCTTTTACGGGGCCGGTGCTGTTTTAAACAAATACCATCATGAAAACATTACTGTTAATTGCCATCACAACATTTTTAAGTATTGGTGCTTACGCACAGGCCAATGAATTAAACTGCACCGAACAGGCGTTTACCTTTAAAATAAACCTGCCGGCCGGCGGGCATAACTATTCATCTAAAATTGGCCGCTTTGCCCCTGCTCAGCAATCATCTGATTTCAGGATGCCAGGTGCTTATACCAGTAAGCCAAACCAACCGGAAACTCCCCTTCCCTTCAGCCTCGCGAAAAAACCTGGTGCTTCCATTGATTATTCTCCGGCAGATACGATCATGCTTAAAAAGATGACATTTCTATATCCTAAAATAAACAATGTAACGGGTAAATTTACCTACACAGCCTACGATCATTTTAAGCTATTACCAATGCCTGTCTTAAACGCTTTAACTCCGCTTTTAAACTAATCATCATATAAGATAAAAAACCAAACCAATGAAACTCAACTATTACGGTCACTCATGCTTCTCGGTGGTTGCCGGGGGTAAACACATTTTGTTTGATCCCTTTATTACGGGCAACGAACTGGCTAAAGACATCAACATTGATGAAATTAAAGCCGATTACATCTTTGTATCGCACGGTCATTATGATCATATTTTAGATGTAGTAACCATAGCCAATAATACTGGTGCCATGGTTGTTGGCATTTATGAGGTGTATGATTATATCAGTAAAAAGGGCGTTAAAAATGTGCATCCTTTAAACCCAGGTGGTAAGGTGACCTTTGATTTTGGTACCGCAAAATCCTTCATTGCCCAGCATTCGGCCAGCTTTCCAGATGGCACTTATGCCGGCGTAGCTTGTGGTTATGCTTTAAAAACCGATGACGGTAATCTCTATTACAGCGGCGATACCGGCCTTACCCTGGATATGGAATTGGTGGCTAAATGGGTGGATCTTGATTTCGCGGTTTTCCCGATTGGAGATGTACTAACGATGGGTGTCGATGATGCCATCGAAGCGGCAAAACTTGTTAAGGCCGATAAGGTTTTAGGCGTTCATTACGATACCTTCGGCTTTATTAAAATAGATAAAGACGAAGCGGTAAAAGAGTTTGAGCAAGCAGGCATAAAGCTTTTTTTGCCGGCCATCGGTGAAAGCATAGAAATTTAAATCTACGATTTTCCATATACAAAAAATGCCGGCCTCGATTATGGAGGCCAGCATTTTTTATAACTCCCCCTTCAGAGGGCCGGGGGGCGAGGCTTACACCAGGTTGATTTCAACGTTGATGTTACCGTAAGTTAATTTAGAATATGGACAGGTCCTGTGTGCTTCTTCTACCAATGCTTTGGCTACTTCCACATCCAGGCCTGGCAAGCTTACATTTAAACGGGCTTGTAAAAAGTAAGCGCCAGTAGTAATACCCAAATCCACTTCGGCATCAATAGCCAGTTCGGCAGGGAGTTCGATCCTTTTTTTAGCGGCTGCCAAACCGATAGCACCTTCAAAACATGCTGACCAGCCGGCCGCGAATAATTGTTCTGGGTTGGTACCTGGTTTTGGAGTTCCGGGAGTTGAATGTTTAATATCCAATTGGCCATCAGTACTAACAGATGAGCCGCCGTCGCGACCGCCAACGGTGTGTACCTTACCGGTATATAATACTTTATCTATTTTATTAGCTGAGATATCTTCGATAACCTTGATCTTATTGATAGCTGATTCTTGAATAGTTTCCATTGTGTTATTTATTTAAATAGTTTTTGTTTTTTGTATGCTCAAAGATACCCTGATATCGGCCCGACTCCTATCAGTAACTATGCGAGCCGGACATTCCATATCACGAACCGGACATTCTTTAAGCCGAAAATTAAATCGATAAAAAGCACTGTTGAAACCTTTAATTACAATCGATAACGAATAAAGAAAATGGCCTATGCTTTACGCATAATTATTCTAAATAAATTTGGATACTATGTTTATAAACAGCATTTTTAAATAACCTTTTATTTAAACACCACCCTGCTCCCTTCACTGTGCGCATTAAATTCCGGCGCGTACATACATTGAATACTGGTGATACCGGTTGAAAAGCTACCCGGTTGTGCTACCCGCAATTCGTATTCAAACACATAGCTGCCTTTGTTTAAATTACTGATAAAAAAGTTGGTCTCTACATCTTTAGTCACCTGGTAGTATGATAAACCATCCTGGTATTTATACTCAGACAAAGCGGATACGGGCTCAGTACCTGCCGGACGAAGATCTTTCAATTGCACATATTCATAATCACGACCGGCTTTTAAATACACCACCACTTTAAGCAGATCGCCGGTTTTAGGTTGATGTGTTCCATCGACAGCCTGTAACACAGGTCCTGAATCTGTTTGTTTTTTTATAAAGTATTTACGTTCAAGATGAATATCTGTTTGCGAGGGCGTGATCTTATCCATCTGCTCTAAATACTGCCAGTACATTGCCCCGTAGCTGATGGACTTTCCGTTGTTTTTGATTTGCACCTTGCCTAACGATGGCTTTACCTGTTCGTCAACCCAATTGGTTTTAATGTAGCCTGTGCCTGCATCCGCTTTAGCATCTGGCTTCAGTTCGGTAACAGGCTTATTATCCAGTTTAATTTCAGATGCAGCACCATCTTTTAGCCAGTCTTCTTGTTTTAGTAGCAAGGCATATACAGCGGCAGCTGTTGCTTTGGTGGTTTTCCAGCTATTGGTTTGTTTATTGCGCATCAGCCAGATCTTCATTTCCTCAACAGCTTTGGCATTATTGCCAGCCTCTGTGAACAGCTCTATCATTAAACTCTGCGTTTCAATTGGCGACTGGTACCAGTAATACCCCAGGATGTTTTTGCCCCAGTACATGCCCATTTCGTCCGAAGTTTGTGCCGTTTCCGTCAACGATTTAATGATAGCCTTTGTCACCAATGGCTTGCCGTTGCGCAACATAGTAAGGGCTATCATTCCTTGTTCATAAATACTTCGCCTTACCCATTGATCTTCGGCGCGTTTCAAATAATTATTGAAGATGGACTTTAATGCCGGTTCCATGGGCTTATCAGTGTAGTAACTCCGCACATACCAGGCATGAGCTTCATCATAGCCAAGGCCTCTTGTTTGATAATTCTTTTGTTTCTTCTCTTCTTTATCCACCTTTATCAACTCTGCATCCATATAGGCAAGTGCCTTATCAGCAATCTCTTTTAAGGTTTGGTTATCGGCCGTAGCTACCTTGAGATGGTAGAGTTGTCCTATCCCCTCCAAAACGTGCCTGGTGATAAAATCATCAGCATAAGTACCACCAAACCAGGGGAAGGCTCCGTTTGTCAATTGCTTTTGTTTCAGCTTATCAAGATTGGCCTTCATTTCGTAGCTCATCTTATTCAGGTCGAAAAGCTGGGCTATCCTTTTCTTCTGTTCAGATTCGGTAAGGGCATCCTGCAGCCATGGTGTTTCTTCAAGCAGCGTTGTTTTCAATTCCTGGTTTTTTTCCAAATTGGAGAGCAGTTCTTTACTATCGCTACCTTTCCATTGATCAAATACCTGTTTTATGAGTGGCATTCTGCCAATCAAATCTGTAGATAAACTATTAGCATAATAACGGCTAAACAATTGCTCCGAACACTCATACGGAAACTCCATCATGTACGGAATGGCCTGTACTGCATACCAGGCAGGGTTTTGACTGTACTCCAGCGTAAGGGTTTTACTTTTCAGGGTAGTACTGCTGTTATTGATCAGTTTATCAAAGTTGAAGTTTTTGCTTTGACCAGCCCTAACCATCATTGGCATACTTTCGGTAACCAGCATACGGTTTGGTAATACCGGGATGGTATTTTCCTCCCCATCGCTGTATTTACCAGCATCAGCGGTTAAGCGATAGCTAAGCGCATCAAGCCCCGGCGGGATCACCAGTTTAAAAGAAACCGCTTTAGTTGCCGAAGCACCGATCTCAAATTTTTGCTGCGCTTCCTCGCTGTTAACAAATAATGATACGGGCTGCATATTAATACCATTAAACAGTTTCAGTTCCACCTTTCCCCTCAATGGATCTGTTTCTAAATTAGCTAAACGCGCGGATACAGTTACGGTATCACCCTCACGTAAAAAGCGAGGCATATTGGCGTTTATGCTCAATTGTTTTTGCGTTACTACTTCCGCCTCGGTATAACCAAGCTGTAGTTGTTTATTATGTGCAAAAGCCCTGAACTTCCATTTGGTAAGCGCTTCCGGCATAGTGAACTCAATCAATACCTGCCCTTTTTCATCTGTGCGAAGCTGCGGGTAAAAGAAAGCGGTTTCATTAAAGTTTTTGCGGATGGTAACTCGTTTTAGGGTGCCATAACCCACAGATATTAATTCCTTATCATATTTCAGAACCGATTTATACTGAACTTCACGCATTGGCGCATTGGCAAAATACCCCTGAGAACTATATCTATTAACCACCTGTACTCCGGGGGCTTTCCGTAACACCATATCTGTAGCGCTATAGTCTTCAGCTCCTTTAACATCACTATTCCCCACTGGTTCATCTATCCTTATTTCCTCGTTTGGCGCACCCATCTCTGATTTCACACCGGGATCGGCAATACTGAAATAATCTTTTCCGTTAACTCTTATACGCGTCAAGCCGTTAGAACTCATCTGTACATATCCGTTTACGGGCGGGTTCATATACTTATCAACCAGGTACCTGCTGCTAAATATTAATGTAGCGTTTCGTGGTACTTTGATCTTGTAAAACCCTAATGAGTTTGATTGGGTACTAACACCGGTACCTTTAATTGTGATCTTAACGCCGGATAAAGGCGAGCTGCTCTCATTTACAACCCTCCCGCTTATCACTAAACCACTTTTTATAAGCGCTGCATTTTTGAGATACAAAGCCTCGATCTGCTTGTCTTTAGCCAACCCTTTTTTGTAATTCTGTACCGATTGGATGTAACTATCGTAATCATAGTTATACCCTCCAAAATAATTGTAATTGCCCCAATTCAGGATTTCATAATCATAGCTTGTTAAAAGCGGAAAGCCGTAGGACTGAGAATAATTAATAGCCGAGGTACCAACAGCCGTTACAAACTGAGTATAATTTTGCCAGCTGAAATAATAAGGATCATTGCCGCCATAGGTTGGCAATTGTTTATCCCAGGTTTGAGGTAAAGCTACATCATCAAGCGAGGCATCATACATGCCGGCCAGTAATTCGGCCTGTTCTTTTTCTTTACCGGGGGCAGAAACCTGTATTTTCCATTGTTCTTTTTCGCCGGGCTGCAGCTTATTTCTGAAAGTAAGCAAACGGATCTTTAATGCCGAAGTGGTATCTTGTACTTTGATCCGCTTATAACTGCTATATAAACGATTATCGCTCAGCATTAAAAACTGCACCGCAAAGTTATTTTTAGCAGTTGCGGGCACCACTATTTTTATACTCCGCTGATGATCGCCATCAACAGTAAGCCATTGGGCCGAAAGCATTTTAGCCCCTTCGTATTTCTCAACAAGGATGTGACTTTCCCTACTTACGCCAAGCCAAAATTCAGCTGTTTCACCAGCTTTTTTTACTTCATCATTAATGGTAGTTGCCCAGCTATCCATATCGGGCGCTTTACCTGCATCAGTGTGAACTTTTATGTAATAAGCTTGCGATGTGGTATCACCTTTACTGTTACGGGCATTGATAATTAGTTTATAAACCCCGGTTGGTTGTTGTTTTAACGCTGCCAGATCAAACTGACCGTTTGTAGTATCGGTAACTTTTACATCAGTTTCAATAACTGTTTTATCTACCTGCCAGGTATTTTTTTGGTCTTCATTTTTATACGCATAACCTGTAAACAGCCTTTTAAATTCATTGGCGTCCATCAGGTATTGGTCTGGTGCTTCCCATAGCCGTTTTTTAAATACGCCGTCCGGTTGGTTTAGCGAATAAACCTTTACATTTAGCACGCCATTTTGCGGTTGCCCATTTATGTTGCTAAACTTTACAGGTATAGTGGTTTTATCTTTAGCCGATAGCTGTTCAGGCACCGATAGATCCAGATCAAGTACATTATTGCTTACCTTGATAGCTGCAGTTGCCGATTGTGTTTCGCCACTACCGTCGGTTACATCGGCAGTTACGTTGTAATTATACATATCCGGTAATTTTCCATTACCCGGTAAAGCTTTAAAAGCAAGCTGGAATTCACCATTGGCATTTGTTTTTATAGTGTCTGAGGCTATTTCGGCCTCCGCTCCATTAATAATGCCTGGATATTTAGTCATTCTTAAGTAATAGGGACGAAAGGCCACTGTGCGCTTAACGTGATAAGCTACACTTGCCCCCGAAAGGCCATAACCAGAAAACGCGGTAACTTTTCCGGAAATGTGAACAGAATCATTAAACCGATATGTTTCCTTAACCGGCGAAAACGTTACCTGGAAGGTAGGGCGCTTATATTCCTCAATGCGGATCAAGGCCGATCCATGATCTGTAGACACGAACATCATTCCGCCTAATGTTTGCTGAGGTATAATAAATGAGCCTGCTACGGTGCCATATTCGTTGGTTTTAAGATTAAGGCTGCCTTGCTTTTGCCTGTTGGCATCAAACAAGTTAACAATAATCTGTTCGTTGGCCACTATGCTGCTTTTGTTATTCAAAGTACTTATCTGCAGGCCTTTAAAATAAATCGTTTGCCCGGGGCGATAGATTTGCCTGTCGGTAAATAAAATGGTGTGCTCAATAGGCTTGACAGCAGGTTCTGAGGTCTCAATTGCACCACTAAGATAATTTTGCTTTAGGGTAAGATTATCTCCTGTTGTTGATAGGTCTGCATTAAAATGATCACCCCGGCAAGAGAAAGTGAATACCCCATCGGCATCCGAAACACCATTACTAATAGGGTTCCGTACCGTTTTTCCTTTGTCATCATAGGTATTGTACACGTTAATTTTAACCCCTTTTAATGGTTTTCCATTATCCCGGTCAAGCACCCTGATCTCCTTTAGCCCGTCTGGCCGTACCCTGGTCACATAGGCTAAACCGCTTACCTTAAACATGGCAAATCCTGTAAGCAACGATTTATTTGATGAAGGATCATCAATTTCAATAATATAATTGCCGGGCTGCAGCGGAGCTATTTTAAATTCAGCCCGGTGACTTTTATAATCGTGAACATCAGGTAGAGAAAGGTTGCCTGTTTCAACAGGATTTAACTTGCTTACAAAATCGGATACCTTTTTGGTCATTGATAGATCTTCATTATCGTTCTGCTTATTGCCTTTTTTCAGCTGATCTATTTGCGCGTTGGTAATACCGTATATTGCAAACTTTGCCTGTTTAACATTAGTATATTGTAAACTGGCCAGCAGCGGTTTCCCGGGCGCGTACACTTCCTCAACCTGGGCCGATAAGGCCGGTCGTTCTAATTCATGAATGTACACAACGGCGTTTTTACCGCTCATACTGTCAGGGAACAGTTCTTTAGCTTTTTCATAATAGCGGTGCGCCGTTACCAAATCACCGGTTTCGGAGTAGTAATTCCCAATAAGCACCAAAGCGTTGGCACTTATTGGCTTAGCTACATAATAACTTGCTATCTTTTTTACCCCCGACAGATATAATGAGTCCGCATTGCTTATGGTTGATTTATCATGTAAAAACTTCAGACGCTGCAGTTCAAGATCAACCAACGCTTCCTCATTATTCTTGCGCAAATGAAAGGCTGTTGCCTGTTGAAGCAACTTAATACCCTGGTACCATGTCGAAGCGGTATCCACGGTTTTGATATTCAGCTTTACAAATGAGCCTGCATCGCCAAAAAAAGCAGGGTTATTTAAAGAGAAAGCCATTTTAGGTTTGATGACTTCCGGTTCATCAACTAAAAAAAACTCAAACGCGCGTTGTGCCAACAGATCATAAAGCGTAGGCCGCAGATAACGGATGCTTTTATCGCCTTTTAAAACTCCATCGAGCACGCCAATTGGGGTTGTCTGCAGTTCTTTGGCATAGGCAAGCGAAAGCTGATATTGCCTCGCCGTTTCAGAAATGATGGTTTGAAGATCCCACTGCGTATAATCATCAGTATGCTTTTCCAACCGGCTCCGCTGACTATAACTATAACGATTGTCCTGGTAATAATTCCAGTACATTTCTGCCAGCATTGATTGTAATACAGGCTTTACCGGATATCTTGCTTTATCAATATCAGTTTTTAACCTGCCAATAATGGCAACCAATGCATCCTCTTCAATGTATGACTGAAACTTCATCCGGTAAATTACCGCATGTACCTGCTGCGGGGCGTTTTTTTCATCATAAGCCAGTTTATCAAGCTTATCAACTTCTTTCAGGGCCGATTTAGGTAAACCAATGGCTGCCAGCGAATCAATCCTAAAGCTAAGCGCGTCATATTTATTTTGTGCTGATACCGGATTAACTGAAATAATTAAGCTTAAAACAAGCAGACAGGCGAGGGTTTTGGCAAGTTGTGGTAACATGCGGGATAATGGCTTTGGTTGATGTTTAAACGACGAACCAAGATATAAAATATCCATAGGTAAAATTTTAACGTTTTTTAACGGTTGATCAATCACTCCACCTTAAGATGCAATCACAAACCTTTTTCCATAAATACATTTTTACCACTCATACCCAGCCAATTGAAACAGTAATATTACTTTGTAAATTAATTTAAAAAGTTAATTTTAGTTATGCTTACCACCAATTATAAACCAGTTAAAACCCTGCTGCTCACAGCACTTATTGCCTTGCAAGGCTTGCAAAGCAATGCCCAAACCAAACCGGGCACAACCGAAATAACCAAATGGCAATACGGCAAAACCGGAGCTGTTTCCCTTACTTATGATGACGGCTCCATGAACCAGTTCAGAAAAGCCCTGCCGGTAATGGAACGCCTTAAAATGCCTGCCACATTTTTCATTATCACAGGCTCCATTCCCGGATCCAAATACCATGGGAAATTTATAGGCCGACCGGTAAAGGATATCATTAAAGAATCGGCAACGGTGCCTACCAATGACCAGAACTTTTTTGAGCGATGCTCTGCTGCCGGATATCTGGGTTACATGGGTACCATCGCCTCACATACACAGGCCGGAAGTTTATACGATAGCGGTAAAAAGGAAAAAGCTTTTAAGGTATTGGATGATATTTATGCCAAAGCCCGCAACGGCGAATTGAAACCAGGTTATGAACCTAACGATGAGTTCAAACAATCCATCGGTTCAACCTGGGACGATTTCAGGAAAGACGCTGCCGAAGGCTATGAGTTTGCCAGTCACTCCATCACCCACCCCAGCATGCCCGGTCTTGACGAGCCCAACCTGCTTTGGGAGCTGGAAAAAAGCAAGGCCGATATCCTGGCACAGCTTGGCCCTAAACATACCTTTTCGGCAGAGTGCCCCTACGGTTTTGAAAACGACCGGGTGATGAGCTACGCGCTCAAAATTTACCCTGCCCTACGTAACCGCATGCCCGAGCCATGGCTAAAGGAAATAGACCGCGCCAGTAAACAATCACCCGGCTCAACCGATAAAGATTATATTCAATGGCAGCGTGGCGCTACCACCAAAACGCCACTGCCCATGATGAAGCTTTGGGTTGATACCACACTTAACCATAGCAATACCTGGCTGGTACTGGTATTTCACGGCATTGACGGCATGGGTTACGAAGCCCTGCCAAGCACCTTGCTTGATGAATATTTTCAATACATCAAAAGCAAAAACGATAAGCTTTGGATAGCAACTTTCGGCGATGTAACCAGATACATCCGCGAGCGCGAACACGGTAAAGCAGTAGCTTCGACGGTGGGTAACAGTATTCGGGTTAAGGTGAGCCATGATCTGGACGACAAAATGTACTATCTGCCGATAACACTTAAAACTTATGTGTCATCCAAATGGACAAACGCGACCGTTACTCAAGGCTCAAAAAGTAAAAAAATCAGTACAGCCAAAGATGAACAAGGCACCTATGTACTGTATCAGGCTCAACCCAATGCAGGTGTGGTTACGCTGAAGAAGGGATAATTATATTAGAAATTATTTTATGTTGAAGCAGGTTTCTGTAAAACGGCCTGCTTCAACATGAAATAATATTGTTTTTAATTCAGCTGCAAAGTTTGCGGGCCGAACTCTTCAAAATGGATCAGTTGTTTATCGATGCCTTTTTTAACAAGTTCGCGGTAATGCAGTTCAATAAACCCGGCCGGGCCGCAAATGTAATATTCGGTGTTGGGTTCAAATATCTCGTCGCTTAATTGATTAAGATCCACCCATCCGGAGTATAAGTCATCAGCAACTCCTTCTTCAACTTCGCTGTAGAAAATGTGTTTTTTAACTTCCTCGTTTTTGCCTTCCCAATGCTCAATAACTTCTTTAAAGGCATGCACATTTTTATCGCGGCAACCATGGATCCAGGTTTTTGGCCGTTTACTGCCACTTTTGATCAGGCTTTCCAGCATGCTCATCAATGGGGTTTGGCCAACGCCGCCACTTATAAAAACTATCGGATGATCGCCATCGCCATTTAGCACAAAGCCGCCTGCCGGTGCCGATACCTCTATGATATCGCCCTCATTAACAAAATTATGCAAACGGTTACTGATCATGCCATCGGCAAGCAGTTCGGTGCCGGCCTCACGTTTTACCGAAATGCGGTAATATTCGCCGTTGGGTGCACTCGAAATACTGTACTGGCGTGGTTGCAACAAATTAAGCTCGGGCAAAAACAAACGCACACTTAAAAACTGACCAGGAGTAAAATCCGGAACCGCGCCACCGTGAGTAGGATACAGATAAAAAGAAGTGATCTCGGCCGACTCTTTTATTTTTTGCTTTACCACAAATGGCCTCCAGCCGGTCCAACCGCCTTTTTTTGCTACTTGTTTGCTATAAAGGTTTTGCTCATGTCCCGACATAATGGCCGCCAGCTGATTATAGGCGACAGTCCATGCCTCCAATAGTTCCGGAGTGGCCGCATCACCCAATACTTCGCTAATAGACGCAATCAGATGACCACCAACAATAGCATAGTGCTCGGGCCTGATATCAAGACTGGTATGTTTTTGACCAATACCATCAAGCACAGGCATTAATACACCCGGATTTTCGATATGCTCGGCGTAGGCCAATACGGCCATGGCAAGGGCAGTTTGTTGTTTGCTGTTTTGTTGGTTACCCATGTTAAATACATTTTTAAGCTCGGGATTATGGGTAAACATCCGGTTGTAAAAATGCGTAGTTAACAATACGCCATGCTCCTTCAATACAGGCACTGTGGCCTTAACCAACTCTTTTTGTTCTTTAGTAATCATCGTTTTAACAGTATATATTTATCATTAATTGCCGCGCCTGTTAGCCTTGTATTAAAAGGCAAATACTATCCTCAAGGGCCAGCAGGCTGTGCGGCACGTTTACAGGTATTTCAAAATCAGCGTCGCGTTTCAAATCAACGGTGCGTTCATGCTCGTTGTAGGTTACATGACCTTCTGTAATTATGAGCCTGGCCGGTACTGCGGTTTTGTGTTCCTTCAAAACAGAACCTTTTTTCAGGCCGATGACCATCATTTTATAGTTACCGCTTTGCTTTAATATTTTAGCCACAGGCCCTTTGGCTAATGGCATCTGCTCCCGCACTTGTTCAATTATCATGTTAGTTAATGTTAGTAGTATCAGGCTCGAAGTATCTGATCTGCGCGCCGTTGGCCAGTACAATCCAGGCCTTAAAATCATCTATTATTTTAAGCATGTGCTGCTCATTGGCCGGTATCAGGAAGGTTTCGCCTTTGCTGAGCTCATAGGTTTCGCCCGCGTAAATGAGCAGGGCATTTCCGTCTTCCACAATCAAATAAGCATCAGATGTAGCTATATGCCTTTTCATGTTTGCGCCGGCGGTTAGCTCAATTTTAACCACCTGGAAGTGTTCATTTGTTTGAAGCTGTTTCATAATTTGATTTTTAATATCCCAAAGATTGGCTACATGATCACACGGCCGGGCCCGCCTTTCATATTGGCCAGCTTACTCATGAACATCACCGCCATTATGCCAGCCCTGTTTTTAGCGTCATCGGCCATGGGGCCTGCGAAGTACGCGTCGATGGTTTCGATAAACAATTCCAGCCAGCGGTCAAAATGAGCATTACCTATAGGCAGCGGCGCATGCCTGGCAAAGGGATTACCTTTAAACCCCGGAACACCAAATAAAGCGGCATTCCAGAAAGCGTACATTTTATCAAGGTGCGGCTGCCAATCGTCTTTAATCACTTCGGCAAAAACGGGCCCCAATAACCCGTCAAGCCGCACCCTGCTATAAAATTCATCAACCATTAACTTGATTGATGTTATGTCTTCTATGTCGTTCATTCGTTTTTGTTATTTCATTATTAAAAAGGATTGTCATTTCGAACGATAGTGAGAAATCTTATACGTCCTGCTTAGCAACTGTGCAAATTGGCTTTGCAAATCGTATAAGATTTCTCTTTCGCCGCCTATGCTCATTCCCACCACGCTCTATCTAAATCACATTTTTCACTAACCTTTCCCAGTGCGTTACCTCCGGCCCGGGCTATCCGCTCATACGCCTGCAGGCATTACGCTCATGGCCGGTATCCGCTGCTATCCCTAACGTGGGGGAGTGATCAGAGATTAGTTTACTGCTAAAACCTATCCGCCTAATCACTAATCTCCAAACCCTACAACTTCACGGCCAGCGATGTGATAATGAAATAACCCGTCCATGCCACAAATAGCACAATGCCTACAATTAGCCACCAGGGGATACTTTGCGGGGTTTCACTACCTTGCAACATAAAGGTTTTCTGATCGCCTTTGCCATAGGCATTGATCATCAAGGGCAATACCCCTTCTACGATCTCATCTTTCTTTAAACCTTCAATAGCTATCGCCGGACCGTTACGTACTACAAAAGGGATCAGCTTTATACCTTCTTTACCCTGATGGTCTTTACTTACTACTTTGAGTACATGGTTGCCGTCGGTCAGTTTGCGGGTGTCCAGATCAAAGGTTACCGGTGCCGGGAACTCTCCTATCGGCTTCAGGTCTTCATCAATAAACAGGGTTACAAAACTTTGATCTCTCATGGCTTCAGGTCGTTTAAAATCATCCGTTTAATGTGTTCTTCGTTCTTTTCGCCGGGCTTTATAAAACATTTGATGGTTGCCACCAGCACGTATAGTGTGATTATTACCATGACAAGTACAATAAGGTAATCCCAGTTACTATCCGGACCGGCGCCATGGGTTATCCCTCCGAAACCGGCGGGTTGTTGTTTCTTACAGGCATCGCAGGCCATAACATCCAGTTTAAGGATGAGCATAAGCAGCAGTATGATATATCTTTTCATGTTGAGGTTCTGATTAGTTTACTTTTTAGCAGCTATTGTTTCGAGTTTACCAAACGAGGCGATGATCTTTTTCACATCATCAACCGTCACTTGTTTAGAATTGTTACCCCAGTTGCTGCGTTCATGATTTACAATGGCAGCCACTTCTTCGGGCTTAAGATTGTTATTGGTGCCCACGGCAGGCATTACGCCATAACCTTCACTAACACGGCCATTATAGCCTTTCATGATAATGGTTACCTGCACTTCAGGATTATCATCCAACACTACCTTGCTGCCTTTCAGCGATGGAAAGGCACCCACCAATCCCTCGCCGTTTTCCTGGTGGCATGACTGGCAATTGCTTGCATAAAGTGCCGCGCCATCAAACTCCGGTTTAGCGGCAACGCCTTTACCCGGAGCGGCTGCGGCAGCCTTTTCAGCATCACTCTTGCCATACAGAAATATCGGTACAGGCTTACCATCGGGCAGGGTAATTTCTTTTAACGACCGCAGGTATGCTACCAGCGCCACGGCTTTATGCGTAGCCACTATTTTGCCTGTTATGCCTTTTTTAAAATCATCCGGTACATTCACTACCACGTCATTTGGCCAGGCATAATCCTTGATATCAAACAGCCACTCGTATGATGGCATAACCGATTCTGCCACTACCGACCTTGGGTTAAACAAATGCAGGTAATGCCAATCGTTACTTGGCTGGCGCACGCCTACGTTGGTTAAATCGGGCCCGGTACGTTCGGAGCCCATCAGGGTGGCTGTATTTCGCCATACATCCGTACGGGTTATGTTGGCATAATCGGCAGCTATGTTCGGGCGTTTGCCCCAAACTTTGTCCATATCCACATTACGCACCTGCTGGGTATGGCAGGCCACACATCCTTCGGCAATAAAAACAGCTTTGCCTTCGGTTTCAAGCGCGTTTAGCGGCTTACTACCCGGCAACGGGGCATTATTGTTCTGACTGGTGAATGCAGGCCCTATCGCCACAAAAAATGTGAGCAGCACAAAAAAGCATAACGCGGCAGTAAAAAGTTTTTTATGGTTGTTATAAATTTCCATGGCTATCAGATTTCGGCGTTAACGGGTACGTTCTTTAATTCATCAAAAACTTCTTTCCTGATATCGGGGTCACTTTTATGCCCCGAAAACATCACATAAATGTTCCAGGCAAACACCAGGTGCGATGCCCACATCAGCGAGCCACCAATGGCGCGCCACAGCCAGTAAGGGGCCATGAGCACCACGCTGTCAATAAATGGTTTTCCCTCGCGCCAGGACATGCCTTTCAGCGTGCCACCTACCATAAGCGGAATGGTGTAGAACAACAAGCCTATAAAAGCCATCCAGAAATGCGCGCCTACCAGGCCTTGTTTGGGCTCGTTACCCGTAAGCCTTGGTACTATGGTGTAGATGCTGGCCCAAAGGAAAAAGGCAATGATACCGTACATGGTAAGGTGCGAGTGAGCCGTAGTAAAATCTGTAAAGTGCCAGATGAGGTTAGTTTCCCGGAATGCTTCGGCCGTGCCCTGTGTTGAGCCGGTGAAGTAAAACAGAATTCCGACAATGTAAAACGGCAGGGTATAGCTCCGGCCTATCTTATTGAAATTGCCTCTGAAAGTCATGATAAAATTGGTAGTACCCGAAAATACCGGGATCAGCATTCCCATACTGCCTACTATAGCAACCGTTTGCAGCCACCAGGGTATGGAGCTGAAAATGAAGTGATGTGTACCTATCAGGGTATAAAACAAGATCTGCGACCAAAAGGCCAAAATCCCCAGGCTATAGGAGTAAATTGGCGTATTCAGTTGCTGCGGTAAAAAGTAATAAACTAATCCAAGGTTAAAGAACATAAACCACATGCCCACGGCCTGGTGCATATAATAGCCTTGAATAATGGTTTCACCAAGGCCGTTCTGGTAAAAGGGCAGATAGCCAACCGTTACTATCACTGTTAAAAACATCATGGCCGAAACGATGTACCAATTAGAGATATAAATTTCTTTGGTTTTACGCTGCGCTATGGTTTGGATATAATTGGCGAGGCTTACCACAATACCTGCAGCAAAAAGCGCCATCACCGGCCATATATATTCACGGTATTCGCCGCCACCATTGTTGACGCCCGCCATGAGCATGCCGCTGCCTAAAATAATGGCCGCATTCATGAGTATGAGCGAGTAATATCCCCGTTTTATGCTGTAAACCGCTGTATTACTTACCGTGCTCACCACATAGTAACCCAACCCCAGCATAGCCATTGACGACCATCCCCAGAAAACCATATTGGTATGTACCGGTCTTAGGCGGCCAAAGCTCAACCAACTGATATGATCGGCATCCGGCGATACGAACTTGATACCTAAGTACTCGCCAATTGTTGTACCCAGCACCAGCCACAGCGCGGCGCTGCCCAGGTACCACATAATCAGTTTTACCAATTTGGGATCTGTTTGGTGCTTATGCGCCGCTTTACGCTTGGAAGCAAAAAACCGCGGACCATGAACTTCATCAATATTGAGCAGGATACCTTTTGAATCTTCGGGCGCTATTGTTCCGGCAAGCTCATTATTGGTTAAACGGTAGTCAAGCGCGTGTTTACGTTTGATAATTTCATCATAAATAGCATCGTCATGATCAACGGCATCGGCCAGCTGGCGGGTTTCTTTTTTTACACGGCGATAGCGGGTTTTAGCCGCCAGGTTACGAATTTTCAAAGCCACCAGGAAAACGGTTACCACCAGCGGAATAAAGATCAGCGTAAGCATAATGATCATACCGGGGCTGGTTAATATGTTTTTATTTTCGCCTGGTGCCTGCGCATGTACAGCTAATGATGAAAGCACAAGCAGCAGCACCATAACAGCCGTAAAACCGTTGTTACCGCTTTTGGCTTTGCTGATAGCCTTTTTACGGCTGTTGCGGCGGCTTATCAGCTGATCAAGCTGACGGCTATCCAGTCTGTTTATCTGGCTGAATACCCATTTGTCTCCGTATTTTTCATAGATGGCTTCATCTTCTCTCAGACCACGTGCCAGGCGGATAAGCCAGAGTAGCAGTAATAACAAAAAGAAAATGGTAATTCCAATAAGGATGCAGGCACCGGTATTAAAGGCGGGATCGGGCTTCAATACATCGGCTGCATAGGTGGCCGCGCCGGGGATCAACAGCAGCATACCTATCAGGATAATGGTTAAGTAGATTTTGAGTTTCATATAAAATATATTAATACCTTTTTATCTTTTAAATTGATCGTTTTAATACATCTATAATTTTATTTGTTAAAAAAATTTAAATGATTTTGACCTCGCCTGTAACCTTTTGGGCGAGTTAGGTTATTTTTTTAATACTACTATTCCCAGGTTCAGATCTTCGTTGAACTGGCCTATGGTGATAGATTCAAGCATGTTTTGTAAACGGTTCCTTACGTCTAAAAAATCATGGTGCAAAGGGCAGGGATTTTTTGATGAACACTCCTTTAATCCTAAACCGCAATCTCTGAATATGCCCCCGCCATCAACCGCTTCTATAACATCTGATAGCGGGCGGGACAGATTTTGCGCATCAAGATAAAAACCGCCGTTAGGCCCTTTTACCGATTGAATGATGCCTCTTTTGCTCAGATCCTGAAGAATCTTGGCCAGGAAATGTTCGGGAGAATCAATATTTACAGCTATTTCCTTTATACCCACCCTACTGCCATCGGCGGTTTGCTGGGCTATAAAAAATACCGCCCTTACCGCATACTCACATGTTTTTGAAAATATTCCCATTGCTTTATAAAGCAAAAGTAGTTATTTCAATCAATAATAAAAGACATTTTTATCTTTTATTATTTCCTTACTTAAACATGACTGTTTAAGCCATCAATTTCACGGCCTCCTGCCCGGTAGTATTAAATTTACTTTGCTGACTAAGCGGCAGGCTAAAAGAGAACACAGCACCTCCGTTTTTTCCGTTCTCGGCCTTTACCGTACCGCCGTGTTTTTGAATAATGTTTTTCACAATATATAAACCCAGGCCTTTACTGTTTTTTTGCCTTACCGATTTTTGATTGCACTGATAAAATTTCTGGAACAGTACCTGGCCATTCTCTTCATTAATACCTACACCCTGATCGTGAATGGATACTTCAACATCGTTCTCATTACGATCGATATTGACGTTGATGTGCGAACATGGCGGCGAAAATTTAGCCGCGTTTGTTAAATAATTGATGAGTACCTGGGTAATCTTGTATTTATCCCCCCTGATAAAAATGCTGTCGGCTGTTGGGTATTTACAAAAACGATGACCGGGATACAGTATCTTCATTTCACCAAGTACGGTATCAACCAGATCATTAATATCAAACAAACTAAAATTGAGCTGTGCCGACCGATCATCACTGGTTGAGGGCGACAGGTACTCGTCAATCAGTTTTGTCATCCCATTAATATGCTGATCAACCATGTTCAGCAGCTTTACGGGTTGTTTATTGATATTGTGTGCAAGGTGATTGATCAGAAACTGAGTATTGAGTTTAATAATAGTTAAAGGTGCACGCAATTCGTGGTTTACAATGGCCATGCTCAGGCACTCTTCATTAACTTTTTGAGTTACATCTTCAATGGTGCCAATCATTTGTTCGGCGGTGCCCCACCTGCGTGAGTATAATACCCCCGAAAGCTGTACCCATTTTTCGGTACCGTATGGAGTTATAATTTGTATCTGCTTTTCAAACTTTGTTCCGTTAAAGCAGGCTACCTTAAACTCATGGATCAGCCCGCTCAATTGCCCGGGTTTTATCAATTCAAAAAGCTCATCAATATGTTCGTCATATCCTTTTGATAGTTCAAGGATTTTGCGCATCCGCGGGCAAAAGGATACCTTGTTTGATTTGAGTTGAATTTTCCAGTTGCCAACGTAAGCCCCTCCTATGGTTTGGTCAGGTATTACACCCGTCCGGTTTTCCATATTTTTGATTTCCCTGTTCATGTGGATATGTTTTTCTTATCTTTTATTTTATTACTGATAGACTTAACCTGATTACATTATTAAATTTTGACCACAACCGTAAAGACATTCCTTTAATGTACGAGCGGTAATCGCTCATCAATATCCCTTTCATATCGTAGTTAGTTAACCTGATAGCATACACCAAACTGCAGTTGTCATTTGCGTTAGATGCCCTGCGATGATAGGTTTCCAGTATCTCAAAATCATCGGGCGAGATCAGTTCATTATATTGCAGGCACCTGATGTGCTCATTTTCGATAATAAAATCGTGATTAAAGCCCCGCTCCTGCAGATCAATAATGAGATTTACCAATTGTTCATCCTCGTAGCGCATATCATCAATTAAATAGGTGAAGCTATCAGTTCATTTTCGACGGTATTATATATTGTACTGCTTTTGTAAAGCCATAAACGGCCTTGTAAAGTCATATAGAACAGTAGAAGCGACGCCTGCGCCACAACAAGCGATACAGGAATACCTGTTGTTACGTTGGCATTGTTGTTAAACAGTAGTAATGCCACATCGGCCAAAATAAAACCGATACTCATTTGCTTAAGCACAGGCTTATCGGGTACAAGCATAATGATTAGTAAAGCGAATTTTAAGGCGCAGATAGCGTACAATGCCACGATGAAAAGTTCGGTAGGAACTAAAGGTTCCATTATACCTGTACTAAGTTTAATAAACAAACCCGTTACCATAAACATGAGTACACTTACAAGGAAGGTTACCACGAAGCAAATAAACTTTTTCATAGGCGAACATTACAGGTTATCAAAAACAGTTTAACCAATGATTAATTATTAACTGTTGATTTAACAATGTAAAGTTCGTACTGGAGTTGTCCTAAATCAATGTATTAATTATGGTTTCAGTAGTATAAATTACATATAGCCTAAGGCAATTAAGTGTTGATATCACACACGATAATTTTAATTTTCCATGTTTCCGAATTTCTTTTCGCCCGGAAAAACAAAAGTGATCACTACGCCATTGTTATCTTCTATTTTTAAATTGCCGTCAAGCTGCTTACTCAGGGCTTTCATCATTTCCATTCCTAAAGATGAAGCCTCTTTAATATCAAAATCCTCCGGCAGGCCTATCCCATCGTCGGCTATATTAAGCATCATGTTATTATCATCAATTGTACCGAGAGAGATGTTTATAAACCCGCGCCTGTTTGGAAAAGCATACTTGACGGAATTAGTAATAGCTTCATTGAGCATAAGGCCAATGGGTATAGCCTGGGTAACGTCCATTTTTACGGGTTCTATCTGCTGCTCAAACCTGATACCGCGATCATGTGCGTTATAACTATCTGCAAGATAATTAACCAGTTCGTTGATATAAACCGCTACATCGATATACGCTACATTTGAACTACTGTATAGCTTTTGATGGATGAGCGCTATAGCCTGTACCCGATTCTGGCTTTCGCGGATGGCAGCAAGCGCCGCGTTATTCTTCAAAAATGCCGATTGTGTATTGAGCAGGCTCATCACTATTTGCAGGTTATTTTTAACCCGGTGATGCACTTCCTGTAATAACCAGTCCTTTTCGTCCAGCAACCGGTCGTTATCAGCAATTAAATGTTGTAATGCCTGATTTTGTACATTAATTTCATTCTGTTTCAGCTGCAACTGATTGTTGCTGAATTGCCTTTGCCTGTACCACATATAAGCAATGATCAAAATGATAATCATGGCAACAGTGCTTATAGTGGTAATATCCCACTTAATAACGTGCGGGGCACTGTTTACCCATAGCGCGTTGAGGTGTCCGGAATACTGCGCCGGAGAGTTTGTGGATATCAAAAGCAACAAACTTGTAAGTATCAGCTTACAATAAAACCGGGGCGAGCTTATATTGATATTCACTTGATATTATTTTTATGACCAGCCTAAACCAAACAGATCCTGCTTGAAAAGCGTGCATATTCACACATAAACCTGCACTTAAATTCAACTTATAAAAATAATATGCAAACTAAAGCCCGGCGATGTATTAATCAGGGATTTTGATGTATAAATTACATATTGTTCCGCCATCTGTACAACTAAACAGCGTATTAATTTATATCATTAAAAATCAGAATATCAGATATCAGCTTTTTCGATTTTAAGCTTTTTCATTCGCGAGTGTAAAGTGGTTGAAGGCAAGCCCAGGATTTCGGCAGCTCCACCCGGGCCTTTAACCCTGCCGGCGGTATGCTTAAGTACATGAATAATGTGTTGGCGCTCGCATTCATCAAGCAATGTTACCTCAGTTGCGGGTACTTTATCAACAGGCGGCGATACGGTAATTGCTTTGGGTAAAAACACTTCTTTTAAGGTATTTCCTGATGCCATGAGTACACTGCGTTCAATCAGGTGTTCCAGTTCGCGTACATTGCCCGGCCATGAATAGGCCGTCATTTGTTTTAAAACACTATCAGCAATTTTATCTATCCGTTTACCAAATTTTTGTGCAAACTTATTGATGTAATGCGTAATAAGCAGCGGAATATCCTCCGCACGTTCCCTCAAAGGCGGCAGGTTTATCGGGAAAACATTAAGGCGGTAAAACAAATCGATACGGAAGCCACCGCTATCAACCTCGGTAAGTAAATTGCGGTTTGTGGCCGTTATAATGCGTACATCCGTTTTAATGGTTTGATGCCCGCCAACCCGTTCTATCTCCTTTTCCTGTATCACCCTTAACAGTTTAACCTGCAGGTCGGGAGGCAGTTCTCCTATCTCATCTAAAAAAATAGTGCCATTATGAGCCAGTTCAAATTTACCTATCCTACGCTCGTTGGCACCGGTAAAGCTTCCCTTTTCATGACCAAACAGTTCACTTTCAATTAAACTTGCAGGCAGGGCGGCACAGTTTACCTTTACCAGCATTTTATCCTTACGTGGCGATGCGTTATGAATAGCCCTTGCAATTAACTCTTTCCCTGTACCCGATTCGCCCAATATCATTACGGTACTATCCGTTACGGCTACGCGCGATATCAGGTTAAAAACATCCTTTAACCCACCATTCTGGCCAATAATTTCACCATGATTGTAGGCAGTATCTATCTGCTGCTGCAGGTAAAGCTTTTCTTCTTCAAGCTGGGCTTTAAATTGATCTATTTGCTTTAGCTGACTTTCAATTTTTTCATAGGCCCGTATATTGGCAACGGCTATTGATATCTGAGAGCAAAACGCCGTGAGCAAATTAAGCTGTGATGGTGTAAAGGTATTTTTCTGCCCCATCCATATAAACACGCCGCCAATGCATCTGTCATTTTCACGCAAAGGCACAGTCACTAATTCGCGCGAGCCGTTTTCATAAAAAAAGTTAATATAAGGAGGTACAAAATCGCGGAGTAGCAACGCTTCAAGATCATAAACAAGCGGCACTTCCGAATTTAACAGGATATCATAAATGCCGTCTTCCAGCATATACTTTTCGGCAGCCCTTTCTTGATAATCCTGGTGGTTTCTGGATTCTTCTGTTAAGTTATACAGGTAAGCGCTATGCGTATTGCCATCTTCGTTCAGCAACGATATCACCATCTCCCTATAAGGAAAAAGAGCGCCCATTTTTTCATGCACAACATCTAAAAACTCATTCTTATTGCGGCAGGCCACAAAATCATGGCTTACCGATAACAGGAAAGTTTTTTCCTTCTCGCTTTCCAGAATCTGCTCATTAGCAATGATATTAGCTGTAGCTATTGAAAGCTGGTTACTGATACCTTTTAAAATATCAAAATATTGATCCGGAAAACTATATGCAACATCCGAAAAAAGTGATAAAACCCCGGTAAGGTGGGCGTTGATATTAAAAGCTACCATGAGTACTTCCTTTATCCCCAACTGCAGGTTTTTCTTGAATATGGCAGGTAAGCGACCTGTTTTCTCTTCGGCCTCAAGATTAAAAACCAGGGGTACATCCGCGGCGGTTACCTGATTAATGATATTATCAGCACGGATATCAAAATCATCGAATAGTCCCGCATAACCGGTATCATATGATGCTTTGGAATCAGGGTCGATCAAAAACGGACTTGTTTCGCCCGTTACTGTATTAACAATACCAATACCGCAATGCGTGCAGGTAAACAAGATTTTTAAACGCGAATTAATAACATTTAACAGATCGGTGCGCCCCCTTACCTTCGCCATATCGCCGCTTACAGACAACAAAAAAGCAATATTATTTTCCTGCTTTTTCATAATACCTTTTAACAACTCGCTTTCGGCTAACATAGGATACTTACGGGGCTTGGTAGGGTTGAAAATACCATTATAAAGATACGATATTTCGCTCCCCAATCAGGAATATCATGATATTTCGTTACAAACGCCACATTAGTACAATAACAAAGAACTGATTATCAAATAAATACAAATAACGGCACGAATTTAGAGTTGCATTACATGCCTTACAAGCTTTAAACTAAGCCACCATGAAACAGTTAAACGATTTTGCGCCGCGCCATTTTGAGAAAACATCCAGTTGTCTCCCTTTTAAAATCCATACCATTGAATGGATTAAAGAGAATGGCATCGATCTTCCAAATGATTATTTCATGTTGATATGGGTAGTAGCCGGTACCGGTTACTACAGGCTTAACTTACAAAAAGAAACAGTGCACACCAACCAGCTGCTGCTGATAAAACCCGGTCAGGTGCATGACCTTAAATTCGGCGATGGCTTGCAGGGTTATGTTATATCTTTCACCGATTCGTTTCTGGACATGGAGGATTATAGCCGCGAACCCGTTTACAGTCCTATCTACCAAATGTTTAACCAGTCCAATAACATTGCTATAGACAATGAGCTGGCCGATGACATGCGTGATATCACCGAAATAATGATGAAAGAGTACAGCAGGCATAATCTTTACCGTTCTGAAATATTAAAACGTTATTTCAAGATCTTCCTGATCTACCTTTCCCGTCAGTTGGAATCGATAGCGCAGGCACCAAAGCAATCACGAAATACCGCTATTCTGCAAAATTTCATGGCACTGCTTGATAAAAACTTCAGAGAATATAAAATGGTTGCCGATTATGCTGAAAAACTATCGGTAACCCCTAATTACCTTAACGAAGTAGTAAAAAAATTAACAGGCCAGCCGGCGGGTTATCATATCAGGCAACGTATAGCTGTCGAGGCCAAACGTCAGGCCATACATCCGGATAACTGTATGAAAAAAATAGCTTACGACCTTGGTTTTTGCGACATGGCGCACTTTAGCAAATTTTTCAAAAACGCCACCGGGGTCAGCTTTTCTGATTTCAAAAAAAGAGGAACAGTGTTGCAACCCGTTTTTTAGCAATAAAATTATTTAATCAACCTGATAAACAATTAACATCATGTCGGATTCAATACAACTAATCCCAGGTAACTCGTTAATTACTGCAACACCACAGGAAGGACGCGAGCTTGCCATTAAAATGGCCCGGCTTATTATCAAAATAACCCAGCCAGATGATGAAATTCGTGGAAGGCTCCGTGGTGTATACGCCGAAGATGCCGCCATGCTTATAGCTGTAGGCCAAACCGTGGCAACCGAATTTGCTACGATAGCGGCAGCTAACAATTATTGGAGATAAAAGTACAATATCTTTCTGCTGCAAATTGAGAATATCTATTTTTAAGCCTGGTAACAAATTGTGCATACACAGGTAATTATTATCGGCGCCGGACCAACCGGCTTAATGGCTGCCTGCCAACTGGCGCGCTTCAATATTGATTTTATTATTATTGATATCAAACCCGCGCCTACGCACGAGTCGCGGGCTATGCTGGTTACGGCCCGCAGCATGGAAATTTACCAGCAAATGGGAATTGTTGATAGGGTTTTGGAGCAGGGAAATGTGATCAGCAAATTTGCCATTTACATGAAAGGCAGGGAAAAAGCAGCCCTCCAAACCTCCGAAGCAGGTTACGGACTTACCGATTTCCCAAACGTACAGGCCTTTGAACAGTTTAAGAACGAAGAGCTGCTTTATGAGCAGCTTAAAGCAACAGGCCACGATGTTTTATGGCGGACCAGCCTGGTAAGTTTTGAACAAAACGAAGATCTGGTTTTCGCTAATATTTACGATAAAAGCGATCCTTTCAGGAAAATAGTGGTCAAAGCCTCATACCTTTTGGCTTGCGACGGTGCTTCCAGCATAGTAAGACAGCACCTTGGACTGGATTTTATAGGCGGCACGTATCAAAACAAATTTTTTGTTGCCGATGTACAGCTCAACTGGCAGCAACCATTAAACAAGCTCATCGCATCCCTGTCGCGCTCCAATTTCTGTGCTTTTTTCCCGATGTACGGCGATAACAATTACCGCATATTGGGCACCTTGCCCGACAGCTTTGCGGGTGTTGATGATGTTAGCTTTGATGATTTAAAAAACGTGATTGCCGAGAATATCAAACTATCGCTTAATATCAACAAGTTAAACTGGTTTTCGGTATACAAGCTACACCATCGTTGTGTAGACAAATTCAGGGTAAACCGTTGCTTTTTATTGGGTGATGCTGCGCACATTCATAGTCCGGCAGGTGGCCAGGGTATGAACACAGGCTTACAAGACGCCCATAATCTGGCCTGGAAACTGGCCCTGGTAATACAAGGAGCTGCCGGCGAAAAGTTAACCGATACCTACCATACCGAGCGGTATCCTTTTGCCCAATGGCTCCTGAAGTTTACGGATAACATCTTTGCGTTTATGACAGGGCGTAATTGGCTTATATACATGGTGCGTACCTACCTTATGCCCCTCGTTTTACGAATGGTGTTATCAAAAAAATGGATAACAAGGCGCATGTTCAGGGTACTTTCGCAAATTTGGTATTCGTACAAAAACAGCCCGCTGTCACGGCAATTTATCAAGCAAAATCTGAAGTTTAGCGCCGGCGACAGATGTCCCTATGTTATAACGGAGATTGATGGCAAACCGCAAAGTATTTATCATTTACTCACCGAAGCAAAGTTTCACCTGTTGTGTATTGGCACAAAACTGGATAACAGCCAGATACCAGATCACTTATTACCCTATATCAAAATAGTTAATTTGCCCATTAATGAAGACTGGCAAAAGCTTGGCGTAAAAACAGGTTTGTATCTTTTAGTAAGACCTGATAATTACATAGCTCTGCTTAGTGATGAAATTAGCCCGGCCTTAATAAGCGGTTATTTTGATACCTTCAAAGGCGGCTGATAGCCCCAAAAGACTAACCGGCGTTAGGCTTCATCATATATAAAATCAATACTCCAGCGATAAGTGGCTATACTGGCCAGCAATAAACTGCCAGCGCTATCAGCCCAAACCGAATAAGTAAAAGGTGCCTTAATTCCCGAAAATATGGCCATACAAAGGGCAAAGGTAAGCGTAAGGGCAAAACTCGCGTAAGCTGCAGTACGGATCTTAAAACCTACAATAAACATAATGGCAATAGAAACTTCGGCGACGGTTGCTAAAAATCCCATGACGCCAGCCATCGACCGGCTCAGATATGGCATCAGCGTATTGGTATAAACCACAAAATTATCCCAACTACCCCAGTTTACCTGATTTTGTCCCGCCGGGCCTAAAAAACCTAAACGGTCGGCCACAGGTAGTAAGAAACCTATAGCCAAAGCAAAGCGGAGATAAAGTTGTGCTATTTGCAGGGTATTTTTCATCGATGAATATTTATGCAACTAAAATACAGGTTTAAAACCCCGCTTAAAAACGCAAAATCCATGTTTACACAAATAAGATAAAAGTGTCATCTTTTTGTTGAGAGCGGGAATTTTGAACATTTATCCAGATTTTCTACAGAATATGAGGGTAGTATCGCACCATTCACATGCCTGCGATAAGTATAGTTAAAAGGGCCGCTGCCTACGTTACCTCATTGATGGAAGAAAACCTTCCGGCAAATATGTATTTCCATAATTTGGGACATACGCAAAGAGTTGTGGATGCAGCAATTGAAATTGCCGGGCACAGCAAACTAAAAAAACCGGAGCTACCTATCCTTACTATAGCCGCCTGGTTTCACGATACCGGCTATCTTTACCATTACAAGGGCCACGAAGATACCAGCATGATCATTGCGGGTACATTTTTAATGCAGCACCATTACAATAACGATTTTATACAACAGGTATGGGATTGTATTGAGGCTACAAAAATTCCGCAGGCACCTAAAAATCTGATGCAGCAAATTATTTGCGATGCAGATATGCGGCACTTTGCTTCACCCGATTATTTAAAATGTGCCCAAAATCTAAAACAGGAATGGGAAATGCATTTAGATAAGCATTTCAGTGATGAAGAATGGCGCAGTTTAAACCTTAGGGTTTTGCAACACCATCAATACTTTACTGATTATGGTAAAACAGTATTGCAATTCGAAAAAGATAGCAATATTGATTTTTTGAAGAAGCAGGTTTAATGCCTTTTTACGGTTTCTTTTCGTACACGGCTTAAGGTTTCCGGAGTAATCCCCAGATACGATGCTATCATTGCTTGTGGTATCCGTACCGACAGATCGGGGTATTTCTGCACAAAGTCGAGATATTTTTGTTCGGCAGTAAAGGATATAGCTGCATGAATACGGTTTTGACTGGTGATAAAGCTTTTATTAATAATAGCATTTACCATATCGTTTAAAGCCGGGATCTCCTGGCAAAGCCTGTCGAAGTTTGTTTTGGTGATCAATATCAGTTCTGTATCTTCAATGGCATCAATGTTATTTTTTGACGGCTCGCCGGTAAGCAGACTGGCCCGGTCGCCCGTCCACCAGTTTTCCTTAGCAAAGCTTACTATGTTTTCGCGGCCGCTTTCATCAACACTGTAAAAGCGCACCAGGCCTTTAGTTATAAAAGCGTTATACTTCCACACATCACCTTCCTGTAGCAGGTATTGCCTTTTACGAAGTTTTTTATAAATGCAAACGGCCTCGATTTTGGCATATTCAGCTTCGGCGAGGGTTGTTTTCTGGCTGATGTATTCTTTAAATAGCTCAAACATATAAAAGCAAATATCCCCTTTATCCGGGGATATTTGCTTTAGTCCAGGTCATATTTTTATCAGCAGCTTATGCTGTGTATTTGCTTAACCATTTCGTCTTGATAGCGGCACGGGCATCAATAAATTCCTGGTCGGTACCCTGGGCAACGGCGTCAAGCGGGTAACGCAACGGGCGACTGCCTTTTTCCATTTCAACCAGGTGCAATATGCCATCGGCAATGGTTTGCGGATCCATATTAAATTCGGCCATTTTGCTGAAAAGTGCGGTACCCATAGCGTTGAACTGCTGCACAGAACCCTCACCATATTCGGCAATAACTTCCGGTTTATCGGCATGGATGCCCGCTTTACTCCCATTATTCATTTCGGTTGGATAAACCCCCGGCTGGATGCTTACGTTTTCGATATTATAAGCGGCAAGCTCATCCTGTAAACCTTCGGTAATACTTTCTACCCCAAATTTTGAAGCAAGGTAAGGGATCATAAACGGCAGGGTGTGGCCGCTTGCACCTGATGTAATGTTGATGATCAACCCGTTCTTAGCGGCGCGCATGCCCGGTAATACTGCAAAGATGGTGCGCAGGGTTCCGTAAAAGTTCACTTCAAACATCTGTTTGATCTGATCTATAGAATAGCCTTCCAACAAGCCGAAGCCAGAAACCGCGGCATTATTTACCAACACATCAATATGGCCATATTTGGTTAAGGTGTATTCAAAAGCTGTTTTAACTGAAGCGTCATCGGTGATATCTACTTCAACTACTTCAACGTTTGGCAGAGCCGATAATTCTTTGGCTACAGCTTCGTTTTTGCCATTTATTCCGCGCATACCTGCTATTACGGTATGGCCTGCATTTGCAAGGGTTATTGTGGTTAACTTACCAAATCCTGTACTTGTTCCGGTTATAAAAATTGTTTTTGACATTTTGTATCGTTCTTTTGTTAATACAAATTTACCGCAGCGCTATAACCTGCACATTGATGTTTGATAAGAACGAAATTGATATTTGTCAAGAAAATGGGGATGGAGTTTAGCTTGATGTCATTTCGAAACGAGGAACGAGTGAGAAATCTTATACTTCCTGCTTACAGACTATTGCAAGCATGGCGTATAAGATTTCTCTTTCGCCCCGACGCTCATCCCCTCCCCGGCTCTATCGAAATGACAACAGCCGTATTTTCTAATACTCCTTCCTACTTAGTTCCCGACGGTACGGCCAGCGGTTGCCCATCTTTTAGCGGCACACCAAAATTGGGTGAGCCATCTTTATTCCAGGTAAATTTCTGGGCACGTGGTGAGCGTTTATTACCACAGCCTTCATTAGGATTTGAATTGGCATGATACAAGATCCAATCCTCCCTTCCATCCGGCGACTTAAAGAATGAGTTATGGCCTGGTGCGTAAACGCTGTTTTCAGGTGATTGCTTAAATACCGGTTCCTCTGTTTTTATCCATGACGCGGGATTTAACAGATCACTATTTTTAGAAGCCGTAAGCATACCTAAAGCATAAAAATCAGTCCAGCAGCCGCTGGCCGAGTAGATCAGGAATAGTCTGTTGCCATGCTTTAATATCTCCGGTCCTTCATTCACGCTTACATGTGCTGGATTGCCTGCATCATTCAGATCACCATTGGTTTCCCATTGATAAGCAGGGCTTGATATTTTTACGCGCTCGCTGCCAATGGTCAGTGCATCCTTCATTTTAGCGATATAGATATTCTGCTGACCGTTATGGTCACCTTCCCAACCCGACCAGATCATGTACCAGCTGCCGTTGTTTTCAAACACAGATGCATCAATAGCCCATTTATCAGTACTGTCGGCTATTTTCCCTTTAAACTCCCATGTACCTTCAGTTGGATCGGCAGACTTGTTTTCCAGTACGTAAATGCGGTGGTTGTTGTTATCGCCATTATCGGCGGCAAAATAAACATACCATTTGCCTTTAATAAAATGTAGCTCGGGTGCCCAAAGCTCCTTTGAATGGTCTGTTCCTGCGGGTGGCGACCAAACAGCCTTTTTAGGTGCAGTACTTAGTTTGGTAACATCCTTGGTTTTCCAGATAACGATATTGCCACCGGTTGAGTTAGTATAGTAGTAAAATCCATCTTTATAAATTACCCATGGGTCGGCACCTGATGGCAATAGCGGATTGGTAAAAGTTTTATCGGCAGTGTTTTGTGCAACAGCAGCACCGCAAAACATAAGTAGCAGCAAACAGGTATGGAAAATCTTTTTCATGAGGCTGAAAGGTTTTAGCTTGGTTTATAACGCGCTAAAAGTCTGCAAAAGATTTTACAAAAACAACAAATGTTAATAATACATTTATTATACAATCAGCCAGATCAGTACCTATGCTTTTACCGGTTGGGATGAGCTACGGATAAAGACCTGGGTAGGCAACACCGTGGTTTCAAACTCGGTAACAGGCCGTTTGCTTTCGATGATGTTGATAAGCATCTCTGTCGCCTTTTTCCCCATTTCAAAGCCGGGCTGATAAACAGCACTTAACGGAGGATTCAACACTTCGGCCAATTGGGTGTTGGTGAAGCCAAGCAAAGCGATATCGGCAGGAATACGGTAGCCTAATTTATGCAGGAGCGACAAAGTGGTAGTAGTGATCCTGTCAGAGGCGGTAAATATAGCGTCGGGCTTACTATCAGAAAACAGCTCGCTTAGCGCATTTTCTATCTCGGCAAGGTCTTTACCGCCATGCGGGCAGTATTTGATCAGCTTTTCATCAGGCGTTATACCATGTTGTTCAAGCGCCTGCCGGTAGCCCCTTAGACGCTCTGCGGTAATGGATACATTTACAGAACTGGTGATATGGGCTATTTTGCGATAACCTGCATTAATTAACTGCGTTGTGGCATCATAAGCACCTGCAAAATTATCGGCAACTACCTTGTGCGTGTCAATTTCATCACTCACCCTATCGAAGAAAACTATGGGTAAGCCTTTTTCATGAAGTTCTTTAAGGTGATCGATATTATTGGTTTCGGTTGAAAGCGAGATCAGCAAACCATCGATGGAGCGAAAAGTTAAGTGGCGCACGTTTTGCAATTCCAGGTCGTATGATTCATGGGTTTGCGTAATGAACACATTGTACCCCTTGCTGTGCGCAACCGATTCGATACCATTAATTACCTGCGAAAAAAACTGGTTATCAATTGTTGAAACTACAATGCCGAGGGATTTGCTGTTGCCCCGCTTCAGGCTTTGCGCGTTAAGGTTGGGCTGATAGTTAAGTCTTTTGGCACACTCTAATACAAGTGCTTTTGTTTTTTCGCCAATTTCATGACTGTCTTTAAGTGCCTTGGAAACCGCCGAAGGCGAGATCCCCAGTTCTTTAGCAATATCCTTTATAGTAACTCCGCCAAAATTCATTTCGTCCCCTTGCTTATGATCTTAAAATTAACAATCCAATTTATATACCGGATAGTAAACATAAGAAAAATAAGTACTACAGGGCATAAGTACGTATTATTACATTGATAGACACGCAATTAAATTCAATATGCGTCCCGACTTTTACTAAGTGGGAAAAGTATAAAATGTCATTTCGATAGAGCATGGATGGGCTGGGCGCCGGGGCGAAAGAGAAATCTTATACACTACGCAAAGCCGTCATATATAGTTTAGATGCAAGGTGTATAAGATTTCTCCTCACTCCTTCTCATATCCCTGCCCTGGTTCGTTCGAAATGACAATTCGTTTTTTTTGAACAAGGGCTACTCATAAATTTTCACTATTTCACAACCACTATCGCCATACCATCATGCTCTTTGGTACCTACCGTTTGGATAATGGTGGCCGTCACTTGCTTATTATCGGCAAGGACTTTATTAAAACGTTGCACTCCCTTAACCCGCTCATCATCGCAATTATCGTCAAGTACTTTTCCTTCGCGGATCACATTATCAGCAACAATGAGCGTACCTGGTCTTGAAAATTTAAGCGCCCATTCAAAATACTCGGTGTAGGGTGGTTTATCTGCATCAATAAAGATCATATCAAACGGACCTGAATCTTCGGCGTCAAGCAGGGCGAGGCTGTCCATTGCCTTGCCTACTTTAATATCAACAACCGGATCTAAACCTGCTTTGATGATATTCTGACGGGCAACATCGGCATAAGCCTGCTCCAGTTCAAGGGTGATAAGTTGACCATCAGCAGGCAACGCACGTGCAAGCCAGATGGTACTGTAACCGCCAAGTGTACCTATCTCCAAAATCTTTTTAGCATTACATAACTTAGCCAGAACCTGTAAAAACTTGCCCTGATTAGCCGATACATTGATACCCGGGATACCGGCATCTTTCATTGATTTTAGCGTACCTTTCAGCACCTCGTCCTCATCGCCCAATAAGTTACCTATATACTGATCAACCGATTCAAAAAGTGAAGTATCCATAATGTTATTTTGTTTATGATAAAATTAAATACTATTTACCAAAAACCACTCTCCCGCCTGCTACCGTCATCATTACTTTAATATCGTAAATTTTATCAGAGTCGATGGTAGTAGGATCCTGATCAAGCACCATTAAATCTGCAAGCTGACCGGCTATCAACCTGCCTTTTTTACCTTCCTCAAACGTGGTATAGGCACCGCCATAGGTGTAAGCTTTAATGGCGTCCTCGGCATCAATACGTTGGTTTGCGCCAATAACAATACCGCCATCTTTTGTTTTACGGTTAACAGCACTGCCCAGCCTGATCATTGCCGGGTAAGGTGAGATGGGCGCATCGGAATGCAGCGCATAAACAATACCCATATCCATTGCTGTTTTAGTTGGATGCAGCATAGCCATCCGTTTTTCGCCATATACCTGCATTTTTTCGCCCAGTTCATACATATAGCAATGAAACACAGGCACAATTCCGTCAGCCTTGATCTTATCCAGGATCTCCTGGTTGGTAATGCTACAATGCTCAATGCGGTGACGGGCATCGCCACGAGGGACGGCCTTTTGGGCTTTTTCGATAGCCGAGATCACCATATCAATCTCGCGGTCGCCATTGGAGTGACAGGCAATTTGTAACCCTGCCTTGTGAATAGCCAGAAAAAGGCTGTCGAGCGATGCCTGGCTCCGCGCGGGCGGAATACCATAGTAATCTTTTTTCCCAGTAACCGGATTAATCATATCATAAGGTTCATACAACCAGCAGGTTTTGCCGCTTAAAGAGTTACCGTGTATTACCTTTACACCCTGAATACGCAAATGATCGGTATTGCTGCGTTGTATTTTACCGCTGATCAGATCAGCAGCATAGGGCGTACCCATAAGTACATTAAACCGCATCGGGAAACCTTCGGCAACCAGTTTACGGTAAATAACTACCTTTTCGGGCGTCGTCCAGGCATCGCCTATACTGGTTACACCACTGGCCAATACGTTGTTAAAGTATTTACGATAACCTTCCATCTCCTCATCGGTAGTAGGTTTAGACGGATATTTGATTTGCTTTGATTTATGCAGATAAGAAGCTGCTACTTCTTTACAGATGCCATCGGGGCGTTTACTGTTTGGGTAACGCTCAAAAGCGCCACCTGCAGGATCGGCGGTATTTTCGTCAATGCCGTTCATTTCCATTAGCATAGAGTTGGCTGCCGAAAGGTGCCCGCTCACATGCGAAATAATGATAGGATGATCTGCAGATGCTTTATCCAGGCTATCGCGGATAGGCTGCCCGCCCAGTTTGGTTTCATTATACCCTACGCCCCTGATCAGCATCCCTTTAGGGGTAATAGCAGCTTTACGTTTAAGCAAAGCGATCAAATTTTTCATGGACGTTACCGTGTCCAGTTCAAGCGTAGCATAGGGCTTATCAAAAGTATAAAGCGGCGCCGGGTGCTGATGCACATCGTTAAAACCGGGCAGTACGGTTTTACCTTTCAGGTCTATAACCTTTGTGCTTTTACCGATGTACTTGCTGATTTCCTGAACCGAACCTTCGGCAATGATCTTATCACCGGCTATGGCCATAGCCTGGGCACGATCTCCTTTTTGTTTCAGGGTAACTATATTACCGTTGGTTAAAACCAGGTCGGCTTTTTGCGCGAAAGCAGCTATGGAAAAGGCTAATAAAAACGAGGAAAGGCAAATATATTTCATGTTGATGTATAAACTATTTTAAACAAAAAGCAGCGGGATAGCTTCGATAGTAAACTGTTCGGGGTCAAGCACCATTACGCCGTTATTGAACATCGAGCGCGCCACACAAGGGCCATAAAGCCATTGTATTTGATCGGATAGCTTGTATTTACCAAAAGGGTTACGCTCTATATGATCGTCATTGCAGATACTAACCCCTTCAAAATGCATGTGCCCGCTAAAGCCGGTGCGGCAACCGTTTTCCTCAATAAAGTTCAGGTGCTCATGGTAGGCATCCGCTTCTTGCGGGAAACAGGCTTTCACCCCATGCAGATCCGGGTAAGCAAAATGCGAGAAGAAAACTTTATGCCCGTTAAAATCGCGTGCGGCAAAATCAGGAACTGTTTCCAACCAGGCCTTATCTTCCCTTGTCATAAGGGCGTTAAGCTGCACCTCTTCAAAAAGCAGCACACGACCATCGCTCCATTTCTTGCGCTCAAAAAAGTCAAGCTCATACCAGTTTGCAGGGAAACCCAGACCGCCATCATATTTGGGCAGCTTTTTTACCTGGTATAAATCATTATTGCCGATAACTACCGTACTGCAATTGGCACGGATCATGGCTATACACTCATGAGCACTGCGGGTATCCAGATAGTAGTACGTATTTACCTTGTACCCTACAATATCGCCAAGGCAAACCACCTCGGTACAACCGGCTTTTTCCAATGCATCAAAAGCCTTGCGTAAGGCTACAATATCTTCATGGATATCGCCTAAAATCCCTATTTTCATTTTTGAGCTGAAAGCGGAAGGCTGAAAGCTAAAAGCTATTCCCTTCCTGTTTATAATTTACACGCCGGTGTTCAGCGCGTTTAGTTCTGGTTGTTCGGCGGCTAAGGGCTGTATAGCAAGGCTGTAATCGGCACGGTATTTTATAATACCATCTACAAAAGCATGCGATACTGATGCAAAAGACTTTTCACTGCTGAATGCTACCAGATCGGCCTTTTTACCAATTTCAATGCTGCCGGTTTCTGAGTCAAAGTTTAAGAGGCGTGCCGGGTTTAATGACACCATATTAACCGCCTTACTCGGACTGATGCCGTTACCAATCATTTTCACCACACTGCCTAACATGGTCGGGAAATGATAATCGCTGCAAAGGATATCGCAAAGGTCTTCGGCGATGGCATCGATACTTGAAAGATTACCGCAATGCGAGCCGCCCCGGTAGTAATTTGGTGCGCCCAGGCAAATCCACAAGCCCAGTTCTTTAGCTTTACGGGCCGCGATTAAGGTAGTAGGCATTTCTGATAAGGTGGCACCATAGTATTTGCCTTCCTCAACGTGCTCGATAGTAGTATCATCATGACTACCAAGAATGTATTTATCCTTAAACGTTTCATAGATCTGCGCCCGGTTATTGATCCTGCTTGTTTTATCTATCTGTTTTTGCAAACGTGCCATAGCCTCTTCCGGCGTTATGCCGAATGCTTTGGTGCGCAGCTCAATCTGCTGTTGTATGGTATATTGCCTTTGGCCCGGAATATGATCGTTATAAACCACCATGTACAAACTTTCCAGTTGACGCATAGGCTCCAGGTAATTCAACAACCCTTCAGAGTTTGGGTCGATACGGGCATGCAGAAAGTGACGTACCAGCAACGAATGGCGTGTTGCGTCAATCTGCCGCGAAAGTTCCATAGCCTCGCTCAGGCTCCGGTTTTTCTCTTCGTTATCAGAAAAGCTCACCGCGCTAAACACGGTAGTAATACCACAGGCCGCCGCGCGGGCATCCATAAAATGAAGCGCGAACGGTAAAGGAAATCCTGCACCCGAACGCGGGTAAAGCTCCTTCTCCAAATAATCGGTATGGATATCTATGCAGCCGGGAATAAGCCACTGACCTTTAAGATCAATACCTTCGGTAAAATATTTATCCTTTATTATTTCGGATATAATACCGTTTTCAATGATAACCGAACCGATGAAATCTTCAGTTGGTGTAACGATGCGCGCATTGGTGAGCAGGTGCGTGTTCATTTTATTATCAGATATATTTTATCACTGGTAAAATTATACTCCAATTATTAGCGTGATATTAGGATGGGGTGAGTAGTTGATTGGAGCCAACCATGTCATTGCGAGGCACGAAGCAATCGCATGCTATACAGAGCGGCTTTGCTTCCGTGCGATTGCTTCGTGCCTCGCAATGACATGGCTTCCTGCCGCCGCTCGGCTCCAGCCGAGTGGCAGTTATTCCCAGGCCTCTGGCCTGTGTACGCCATACTTATTTACGGCGGCCAGAGGCCGCTTGATATTTGCCACTCGGCTGGAGCCGAGCGGCGGCGGTTAGGGTCGAGCGGTGGTGATATCCATTCTTTNCTTCCTGCCGCCGCTCGGCTCCAGCCGAGTGGCAGTTATTCCCAGGCCTCTGGCCTGTGTACGCCATACTTATTTACGGCGGCCAGAGGCCGCTTGATATTTGCCACTCGGCTGGAGCCGAGCGGCGGCGGTTAGGGTCGAGCGGTGGTGATATCCATTCTTTATTCTGAAAATTCTGATTCACCAAACCTACCCCAGCTTCCCTTCACCCAAAATCCTCTTCCTTAAATAATCGGATAGTTTTTCAACCAAAATAACCAGTATAATAATGATGGTGATAAGCGCGGTAACGTCTTTATAGTGCAGCACGCTTTTGGCCATCTGCAATTGGAAGCCAATACCGCCGCCACCAAAAATACCCAGACCAATCGCGGCACGCATGTTTACATCAAAGGCATACAGCAAATTGGCTATAAATGATGGCATGATTTGAGGTATAATGGAATACCGGATCATCTGCAAACGACTTGCCCCAACCGAAAAGATAGCCTCTCCCGGACCGCTCTCTACATTCTCAATAATTTCGGTAAAGAGCTTGGCAAACGATCCTATGGTAACAATAACCAGCGTAAGCACACCAGAAAACGAACCCGGGCCAACGGCTATTACAAATACCAATACCACAACCAACGCCGGTATCACCCGCAGCATGGATACAAATACCTGTGTTATGATCCGCACAGCTTTGTAAGGCATAGTGTTAGTTGCAGCCAGAAAAGCAAGTACAAAGGCTATGAGGCCGCCATACAAAGTACCCAAAAACGCCATGGACAAGGTTTGCAATATAGATATACCTGTAGATGTATTTTCATACAGGATCTGGTAATTGGGCATAAACATTTCGCCAAGCAAATCGCGCACGTAATGAAACTCGGTAAAGATCATTATAGGGTTAAAGTTCAGATAAATGCAGGCTATCAAAATTACAATGGCCGATACCATAAAAATGGTTGCCTTTTGCTTATACCTTTTTGAAGGCATGATAATATCAACCGTACTCATTGCAATGCCCCCTCTACTTTAAACTTTTTCCTTAACATGTATGATAAGCGCTCGGTACCGAAGATCATGACCATAACCACAATCATGGCAGTAAACGCGCGGTGGTACTGTAGCATACTAAACGAATAATCAAGTTCATAACCAATGCCACCAGCTCCAATCGCCCCTAATATTACCGATAGGCGGATATTGATCTCAAACCTGAACAGCGCGTAAGAAACAAGATTGGGTATAATCTGCGGCATTACGCCAAACCAGATGATCTGTAGTTTGTTGGCCCCTAATGACTCCATCGACTCGATCATCACCGGGTCTATCTCCTCAATAATATCGGCCAACAGTTTGCCTAACATCCCTATGCAGCCCAAGGTTAGCGATACGATACCCGGCATCGAACCTAATCCAAAGGCTGCGATCAGCAACAGCAGGATCACTATTTCGGGCACCGACCGCTCCAACCCTATCAGGAAACGGGCCGTATTACGCACCCAGCTATGGGAGATATTGGAAGCTGCCAACACAGCAAATACCACCGAAAGTATAGTGCCGAATATGGTACCTAATGCAGCGATGGTAATGGACTGAAACGCAGGCTCCAGCATATCTTTAAACGCGGCCCAATCTGGCGGAAACATAAACTGCAGAAAAGATAATCCTTTAACAATGCCTGTTTCCAGTTTATCAAAAGTAGCCCCGCAAACTATCGCGGCGCCTTCGGTAACCGCTATGAGTAAAATGAGCGGGAGCACAAATTTGCGGTACCGCTTAAAACTGTATGTAGCCTGACCTGTCATATCCTTACAATTTCGGGTGTAGGTATGGCGTGCTCATACTGCTCCATTTGCGCCAGTTCTTCGCCATAAATATCTTCAAGTGTTTTGTTGGAGAGTTTTGGATCGCCATCATAAACAACCTGTCCGTCCTTTATCGCTATAACGCGGGTGCAGTATTTGGCAGTCATTTCGGGTTGATGAAACACGCCTACAACCGGGATATTTTCTGATAACGGGCGGATCAGCTTCATGATCACCTTGGCATTGCTTGGGTCGAGGTTGGAGATGGGCTCATCGGCCAGTAACAAGGTAGGCGACTGAAAAATAGCCCTCGCAATCGCTACACGCTGCATTTCGCCACCGCTTAAACTGCCCGTACGGTTCTGTGCCAGGTGAGCCATTTTTACTTTTTCCAGGGCCAGCAATGCTTCTTCGGCTTCCTTGTCAGTAAAACCATAAACCAGGCTCCGGATGGTACTAATCTGCCCTAACCGGCCAATCATTACATTCTCCAGTACTGATAGACGCTTCACCAAATGATATCCCTGGAAAATAACGCCTATCCGTTCGCGCACATGACGCAGTTGCTTTTTGCTGCTCTGGCAGATGTCATGCTTTTCACCGTGCTCATCCTCTACCAATACCGAACCTTCATCGGGCTTCAGCAAACCATTCAGGCACCGAAGCGTAAGCGTTTTCCCCGCCCCACTTGGCCCCAAAATCCCTACAAACTCTCCTTTTTTAACGGTAAAATCGATACCGTTTAACAACTTACGCCCGTTGGGCAGTGTTTTGGTTAAACCTTTTACTTCAATCATCGCGCTTATGCTTTAGTATGCTTTCTTGTTCATGGTTGATAGTTCATAGATCATGGTTAATGGTTCATAGGTACATGAATAAGAGTCAAAATACACTATCAAACTCTTTGCTATAATCTATGAACTTACTTTTTGCCATGATCCATGAACTATCAACCATGAACTCTTTTTTACTATGATCCATGAACCATCAACTATGAACCCACTCTATGAACTAATTACTTAACTACGTTTAAGTCTTTAATTCCTGAGGCTATTGCCCTGATGCCGTTATACATCGAATCCTGAACGGTCATATATGAGTAGCGTTCGGGTTGTGCGTGCAGCAGCTTCATATAAGGCAAAAAAATACCCGGCTCATCTTTGGCCAGGTTTACATATAGGTTTTGGATCTTTTTAACCAGCTCCTTATTCAAATCGTTACGTGCTACAATCGGGCTGCCTACAATAGGTTTAGACTGCCATAAAACTTTGATCTGATCTGCCTTTACCAAGCCTTTTCTTTCCGCAATCTCCAAACCATATTCGGTAGCAGCGCAGCCAACATCTACCTTGCCAGACGCCGCTGCAAGCACCGATGCCACATGGTTACCCGCAAAAATGGTTTCCTTAAAAACGCTTTGATCCGGGTTTAAACCAATAGTGGTAAGATATGCCCGGGGTATTAAATGCCCTGAAGTTGAGGCCGGATCTGCAAAACAAAGTGTGATGTTTTTGGAGCGTTTTTTTAATTCGGCTATACTGTTAATGCCAGTGTGGATATTGGTAAAAATGGTACTGTGATACATAGACTGTTTCCCATCTTCGCCCGTAGTTATAATAGGGGTAATATCATGTTTTTGCGAGGCCAGCACATACGAAAAAGGACTCAGGTAAGCTATATGTGTTTTCTTTGCCCGTAACGCTTCAATTACCGATGTATAATCGGTAGTGTAAATAAACTCTATCGGCATACCGAGCTTTTTTTCAAGATACTGCTGAAAGGGTTTTATCGCTCCCTTCAATGCCCCTGGGTCATCACTGCCATAAAGCGTGACAATCAGCTTATGAGGAATACCATTAGCATCCAGATCGGCACTATCGCGGCAACCGCCGGATACCAGCAACATACATAATAACATCAGGCTTCCAATCAGATTTTTCATCGTTACAGCGTTTTATTTTTGCTTCAAATCCTTTATACTTCCTGCAATTTTGCGCAACTGGTTATATGCCGAATCCTGAATAGGCACGTAAGACATTTCATGCGGGTTGGGCCAGTACAGCAAAACATATTTTTTAAAGGCTTCAAAATCGTCGCGATTGGCGTTCAGGTAAGCTTGCTGTACTTTATTAATAAAATCTTTATTCAGATCGGTTCTGATAGCGATAGCATCGTTTACAATCGGCGGTGATGTCCACAGGATCACGATATCCTCGCGATTAATAATATGCTCACGGATCAGCTTTTCCAAAGCCAGTTCGCTGGTAGAGCAGCCCACGTCTACTTTCTCCGACTTCACACTCAAAATAGCGGCGGCGTGGCTACCGGCAAATATGGTTGCTTTGAATGCTTTATCCGGATCGAGGCCAATGGAGTCGAGGTAGCCACGCGGAATAAGATGGCCCGAAGTTGAGGCCGGGTCGGCAAAGCAAAGGGTAAGATTTTTGGCGCGGGCTTTAACATCAGCCATGGTTTTAAGGCCTGTTTTTTTATTGGTGAAAATAATGCTATGATATACCGTAGGCTTGCCCTTAATACCAAGTGTAACAATAGGTGCCAAGCCCGGCTTTTGCGTAGCCAATATATAGGCGTAAGGCGTTAAATGCGCCATGTGGATCTTTTTTGATCGCATGGCCTCTATCAGTGCAGGATAATCGGTAGTGTAAAAAAACTCTACTTCCATACCTAATTTTTTGGAGAGATAGGCCGCAAAAGGATCGAGTGCCTCACGGTATTGAGCTGGGTTATCACCCCCATATGAGCCTATAAGCAGCTTACCGGGAACGCCATTGGCGTCCAGATCGGCCTTATTTTTGCAACCGCTTACGGCGGTTAACATGGCCACAACCAGCAAAAAAACATTAAACGCTTTCATGTTTAGTTTGCCTTTAAGCTTTTAATGCTGCCTGCTATTTTCCTTAACCCGTTATACAGTGTGTCATTAGCCACCATATAGCTACGCCTTGTGGTATCTTTTATAAAGATCTTTACATAGGCTTTCAATATCTCCGGGCGCTCTTTATTCATATCCAGGTAGGCTTGCTGAATCCGTTTTTGAAGGTCTTTATTGATATCACTTTTAACTACAATTGGATCGCTGACAATAGGGTCTGATGTCCAAAGTACCCTGATATCGCCATCATTGATCATTTTGGCTTTGGTCATCAACATAAAAATGAGATTAGTTGTACAGCCAATATCCGTTTTACCCGATTTTACTGATAATACCGAAGTAAGGTGGTTACCCGCGAAAATGGTTTGCTTAAAGGCGGTATCAGGATTAAGGCCGATAGAATTTAAATATGCTCTCGGGATCAAATGCCCCGAAGCCGAAGCAGGCTCAACAAAACCAAGAACAAGGTTTTTTGAATGAGCCTTTACATCATCCATGGTTTTAATATTGCCATGGGCGTTGGCTATAATCACGCTTTTGTACGTTGTTGGCTTGCCGTTATTACCTAAGGTAACTAAAGGGGTTAGTTTTAAAGTACGGGTGGCTATTACATAGGCAAAAGGCTGCATATCGGCTATATGGGCCTTATTGGCACGTAACGCCTCTATCACTCCGGTATAATCATTACTGTAAATCAGCTCAACCGGCATATTTAATTTCTTAGCCAGATAATCACGCATTTGTTCGCGCACCTGTTTTATCCCTTCTACCCCTTCCGATTGTACAACGGCTATGGTAAGTGTTTGGGGCACGCCGTTGCTATCCAGCGCGGTTTTATTTTTACATGCCGAAAATGCCGTTAAAGCAATAAGGGCAGCAATGATCAGTTTTTTCATAGGAGATGATTAACAGTACTTATCAATGAATACTTCTAAATTGAGCAGATCGTTAAAGTTTTGTTCCAATGTTTCGCGGTCCCAGTTCCACCATTCGCTGGCCAGCAGCTTTTCGATAGTGGCATCGTCAAATCGCTTTTTGATCACTTTTGCGGCCACGCCAACGGCTATTTCATAAGGGCCAACATCTTTAGTCACTATGGCTCCCGATCCTATTATGGCTCCGGTACCAATATTTACGCCCGGCATAATTACCGCGCCATGGCCTATCCAAACATCATGGCCAATAGTACATTTATGGTCCCGGCGCCATTGAAAAAACTCCTGGTCATCCTCGCCCAAGCCATAATGGGCACGGCGATAGGTCATATGGTGTTGTGTAACCCTCCATTGCGGATGATTACCGGGGTTGATACGCACGCTGTTGGCTATGGAGCAGTATTTGCCTATTTCGGAATAAATGATCTGTACGTTACCGGCGGTGTAACTATAATCGCCAAAGGTTGATTCAACCAGCCAGGTACCTGCACCAAGGGCTGTCCAGGGGCCAAGGCTGCTGTCTTTCACAATACAACTGGAATGGATATAGGGCTCCTCCCCCAACTGGTGTCCCTGCTTTTGTTCGGTAACCGGCGGGTAGTTTTCAAAATATTTCATCACCAAAAAATTTGATTAAAATTGATGAACGGGGTAATTATCCTTCTTCATAAAATTGGCCAGGTGATGGTACCTCCTGAGCCCGGTAATCGCGATATTGAAGTAATTATCCTCAACAGCCAGGCTTTCGTTAATCTCGCTGATCACACCGGCCAAATGTTCTTTTTGATTTTTGTTGAGGTTTTGTTCGATGTAGGTTAACGTAATATGACCGATGAAAGGGCGGGTCATTTTAACATCCAACTTTGCCAGCTGTTCATCGGCATAAAAAGCCGACCGGAAGTTTACGATCTGATTATAGCCTTCTTCATCCTCAAAAACGCCCAAAATACCTATGGCGGTACCAAAAATGCTCAGTCCGGCCATTTTCATGCGGATAATCGCTTCACCTTCAGTAGATGGTATGGCATTTAAGGTTTTGCCTACTATGGAAGGGTAAGTTTGTTCAAGCCCGGCATACAGGATATGTTGTTTAAACCTGTCGGCAGATAAGGTATTGGCTACAGTTTGATGAAAGCTTTGGGAAGGGAGCTGATAAAAAGCGGTCCGGGGCGAAAGGTTTAAGCTAAGCTCCTTTTGAATGGCGGTTAGCCGGGCGGTAAGCGGTTCGTTGCCGGGGTTTTCATCCAGCATGGATACTATGGCGAAACCTTCGTACTCCAGCGGTTGCCAGCCATCGTTTTTGTAAATAAAATTACCCGCGGGCCGGGCATCCAATGCCCGTTCTTTGTTTCGTTCTGCCGAAATTTCGTAGACCTGCCTTTTGTTGTAATCATCAAATGCCAGGTCCATAGTGCTTGCTGTTGCCTGCTTATAGCTCATTGGTTAATGATAAATTATTATCCGGTTGATAGTCCTTATTATAATTTATTTTATTGCTGGCCTGCGCCACAATGTGCCCCCTTACAATGGTATGTGTAACCATAGGGATGCTGTCAAGTAGCTTCACGATGACCAGATCGGCATCTTTGCCGGTTTCGATACTACCGGTGTGATTGCTAATACCTACCGCTTTGGCCGGGTTCAGGGTAGCCATTTTCACCGCTTCGGGCAACGGCATCCCCTCTTCATTATATAACTTAAATATAGCATGAATAATAGCCGGCGGGTAGTAGTCTGAACATAACGAATCAACCGCGCCTTGTAATACCGCGTCCTTCATGTTCAGGTTACCGGAAAGCGAGCCGCCTCTCAATATGTTTGAAGCGCCACCAACCACATGCATGCCTAATTTGGCCGCATGTTGGGCGGTTTCCATAGTGATAGGAAATTCGCAGATATCTATGCCTAAACCACGCATATAATCAACTTTTTCCAGGCTGTCGTCATCATGTGACGCTACAGGAATGTGTAACTGCTGTGCATGCTTGATCATGGCTTCCAGCTCTTTTCCGGCGATGACCGGCATCACCAATTTTTCAATAAAAGCCTGCTCAGCCTCCTCGGCCGATTTACCCATTTTCATGGCGAAGGCTATAAAATATTCCTTGCTGATCTGCCCCTGGCCCGGCGTGTGGTCCATTACCGATAACAGCTGCACATAGCCTTTATCCATCAGCTCAAAGCAGCTTTCGTAAGCTTTTACACCCGATAGCTCAAATCGCAAGTGGATTTTGTTATTTAAAAGCGTGCTGCCCTTTGACGCACGGTGAACGGTTTCAAAAACCTCATCGCGGGTGTATTTACTGCGCGAATGCAATTCGGCCATATCATAGCCGAGGTGCATAGAATGGTAAACGGTAGTAAAGCCGCAACCACTCATTTTGCGTTCCAGCTCACGGAAAGCCACATTGATAGGAATATCGGCACCCGAACGAGGAACGATCTCGGCATCCATAGCATCGGTATGGATATCGATAATGCCAGGCATCAGGATGGCGCCATCGGCATCAATACTGAAACCAGCAATCTGTTCATCAATTTCAGGAGCAATATGCGTAATAATGCCATGCTCAACCAATACCGAGGTATTTTGAAGCACTTCGGATGGTGTTACCACCGTGGCGTTACTGATAATGAATGATCTCATTTTAACGTGTCTTTTTCTTTTTTAATTCCCTCCCTTGGGAGGGGTGTGTTGGGTTGCGTGATGGCAGGGAGGGGTTTATACGCCTGCTTCATTGATACGCATATCGATGAAACCCTTCCCTACACTCTCCCAGGGGAGAAAATCGCACATTCCCGCGGTTTTATTTCTTTCAATACCATTCACCTAATCAACCACTCACTCCACAACTTCTACCTCATTGATCCTGCCAAACTGCAGATCAATCCGCCTGTCGCAAAGTCTTTCCAGCGTATACTCATCATGTGAGATGCAGAGCACCGAGGTGCCATTTTGCTTTAAACCCAATATCATATCAATTACCACATCTTTGGTGCGGGCATCAAGCGAAGCCGTAGGTTCATCAATCAGCAAAAACCTTGGTGAAGCGATAATAGCGCGGGCTACATTGATACGTTGCTGCTCGCCACCGCTGAAGGTTACCGGGAATGCATCAAACAGTTCGGCCGGCAGGGCCAGTTCTTCCAGCATTTCCTTGGCTTTGGTACGCGCTACGTCTTTATCTTTTTCAATCCGGAAAAGGTTTTCGCAAACCACGTCAACGGCGGTTACACGGGGTATCACGCTCAAAAACTGCGAGCAATAGTTGATCTCGGTTTTGCGTAACTCGATAACGCGATGGTCATCGGCCTTAACCAGGTCAAGACTGCCATCTTTTGAAGTATAAATGATTTGTCCTGATGATGCCAGGTAGGTGCGGTAAATGCATTTCATCAAACTTGATTTACCCGAACCCGATTTACCGGTAAGCCCGATGATCTCCCCCTCCTGCATCGTAAAATTGATATCGCTAAGGGCCTCAATTTTTTTATTATTGAGGATGTGCAGGTTGAACACCTTGCTCAGGTCATTAACTTCTAATATATTCATCACTAATTAAACAGATGATTTGAAAATTTCATTTACAACAGCGAGCTAACCAGCAGCTGCGAATATTCATGTTGCGGGTCCTGCAAGATCTGGTCGGTTAAGCCGCTTTCTACAATCCGACCGTTTTTCATTACCATTACCCTATCGGTAAGCATCCGGATAACCGAAAGGTCATGCGATACCACGATCATGGCTATGCCCAAATCGGTTTGTAACTCGCGGATCAGATCGAGCACCTTGGCTTGTACAGATACGTCTAAACCGGTAGTCACCTCATCCAAAAACAATAATGGCGGGTTATTGGCGATGGCTTTAGAGATCTGCACCCTTTGCTGCATCCCCCCGCTAAATGTACCCGGGCGGTTATCCATACGCTGAACAGGCACCTCGGTTTTATTAAGCAGATCTGAAGCCCTTTCACGAATACTGGCAACATTCATCTGCCCGGCCATGATCAGCTTTTCGGCGATATTACCGCCTGACGAAAAGCCAAAGTTTAACCCATCGCGCGGGTTCTGGTATACCATGCCCATCAGGGTATTGCGGATATAGCGTTTGCGCTGGTTTGATTCTTCCAGGATATCCAGCAGGCCATCATTATATGGTTTCAACCAGGCAGAGCCATAAGTTTTTTCCAAATCAAAATACAGCATTTTAACAACCGTACTCTTACCCGATCCGCTTTCGCCTACAATGCCCAACACTTCGCCGGGATAAAGGTCAAAGCTGATATCGGCACATGCTACAATACTTTCTGTTTCAGGGCAGATGTTGGAGCCAAACTCCGGACCGGTTAAATCCAGTGTACGGTCGTTTGGCTCACCGTATATTTTGGTAAGATTGCGCACACGCAGCAACCAGTTATCCTCGTTAAAGGCCATATTCTTGCAGTTGGTCTATGTATTTATTGCTGTATTGATGGGTTTCCTGCTTTTCGCTCTTTTTATCCAGGAAGTTGCTGTCGCTGATCACAAATTTGCGCTCGCCCTCGTCCGAGTAGATCTCATCAAGGAAAGCCTTTTTATAACCGGTTTTGTAGCACTCGCTTTTGCTGAAATCTTCAATTTCAAAATTCACATCCTCAAACTCCAACGGCTCAACATCAGTGAAAGGAGGTACAGCGTAAAGGCGTTTTTCCCGACCGGCACCAAACAAAAACAGCGTTTGAGCCTGGTTCAGATTGGGTGTATCCCAGCGTGGTATCGGCGATGGCGACATGATATATCTGCCATTAACCATAACCGGATAACCCGCACCCTGCATGATAGCCCCATGGCGTACATATGATTCATAAAGTGATACATACATTTTGGCATAATCGGCCTCGGCATGCATTTGTAAGGTCTTATACTCGTAACGTTCAACCATGCGCAAAGGCTCGGGCAAGGGCACCTGGAAAACGATGATCTGTTTATCGGTAAGTTCTTCTTCGGTGATGCGATGGCGGGTTTGAATCAGGGTTGCCTCGGCTGTATCAAAGGTTGTTTTGCAACCTGTCATCCCGTTTACAAACTCGCGCAGGTTACAGGCGTTAACGCTGGCATCGCTACCCTGGTCAATGATCTTGAACACATCTTCCTTGCCGATAACAGCCAGGGTAATGTGCAAGCCTCCCGTACCCCATCCGCGCGAAATAGGCATTTCGGGCGACGAATACGGCACCTGGTGTCCAGGGATTGCCACAGCTTTCAATAGCTTACGGCGGATCTCCTTTTTGGTAGCCTCGTCAATAAAGGCAAAATTGTATTTGTTGGTATACTTGGTATTTTCAATCATGACGTAAAGCTTTTAAACCGATTGCATCTGGATCATTTGCTGTTCAACCTCTTTATTAGTTTTGTTGTTACGCTCCACCGCAGCACGGGTATTGCTCAGGCTTGACTGGAAGGTAACATAATGCGGCAGCTTGAGGTGGTTGGTAAAGCCCATGGCTTCAACACCTTCAGTATGGTATAAAACAAACTCCTGGTCATTTGCCGGGGCACCCATTTCGGGGCGGCGCATAGCCGTATCCAGCGTGCTCATGCAAATCACTTTGGTTTCGTTATGGCCGAAGCATAATCCATAACCAATGGTAAAATATGGCGGCGTTCCTTTTTTTGCAGGTTTGCTGCCCGTGATCATCTCATTTTCGGTAACCTCAATTTTGCCGATGTAGCGGTTGCGGCCACCAGCGTCTTTTACACGTACAGGCACGGTGCCATAACGAAGCTCGCCGACTGTGGGGTGTACCGCGCCAAAACCGCGCTGACTGCTGTAACCCAAAGCCATTAAACCACCGGTCTCGGCACGGGCCATCATCTGCAACCTGGCCGACCGTGGGGCCGGAAATTTGATAGCTTCGCGGGTAATGTCAACAAGGCTGCGGTCTTCAGTTGGGTCAACCGGGGCCAGCAGGCCTTCCTGCTGTAACAGGTCAATCACTTTACCAAAAGTGCTGATGCCTTCCAGTTTTTCAGGATCAATCTTAGCATCAAAGCCATCTAAAAATGTTTTGATATCGATAACCGTTTCAGTAGCCTTGGCAGTATCAAGCGTGCGCTGGGTATAGTCCCTCGTAGGCCCCAATATCTGTCCGCCCGGAATTTCACGGAACGATGCCGAGATCTTGCGTTTTACAAACATCTCGCGGGTGTTGATCACCTGCGAATAATAGTTACGCTGCAAAGTAGTACGGAAAGCCCTCAATATAAAAGCGGCTTCGTATACATCACCTTCGGCCTGTTTTAAAGCTATGGCTGCATATTCAGGAGCGTAAATGCCGCCCTCGCCCATCACTTTGTCAATAGCCAGGCGCATTTGCGCCCGGATCTGTTTTATATCAATAGGGGTTGTATCTCCTTTAACACGGTAAAACTCGGCCAGCTCACTTGCGTTGTGGATGGCTTCGGTGCCCCCCTTTACTGCTACGTATCCCATGGTTTAGTTTGTTTTAATATAAGTGAAAGCATTGCTGCGGGGAATGCAGAACAGGTTATTTTGCTTGTCGGTAACAATCAGGTCGATACCTAAAGGATATTCAACATTCTGCTCTTTCAAATATTCAAGCAATGCCGGGTTTATACCGCTTACAAAAACCCGTGCCTCACCGTTAACACCAGGACCTTTCAGTGTAATGCCCAAACTATTTTCAACAACCTGTTCGCTGATCAGCTCTGCTTCAGCAATTAGTGTAGCGCTATCTTCAGGATAAACCGGCGTACCTACACGGGCTTTTTCCAAACCCCTGCCGTCGTGGTTTTCGGGCAGAAAGATGTATTCGGCAGTATCGATACTTGCCTGCTGCGAGGCTGTGTTTACCAGTAAATATTGTGCTATATCGGCACCATTATAACCGGCTATGTGATAGGAAGTATCGGCGTTAAGCAAAGCAAAACCAGTAAGCGCCGATGCCTGGTTTAAACCAACCGGCGGCATAATTTCCATAGCGGGAAAAGTATTGATCTTACCCGGACGGGCCATACTATCAAGCAACAGCCTGAAATGCTGCTGCTCGTCAAAAACGGTATCGTAATGTAGTTCTGTTTGCATATTATTCCTGTTCCATCAGTTTAAAATCAACCCGGGTACGCATGATCTGGTTATATTCCAGTTGCTCTGCCTGTTTGATCAGTTGATATTGTTGAGTTAAAAAAGCCTCAATATCTTTCAGGTCGGCACCCGGTAGCTGAGTTAAGGCATCAATAAATGCTATGCAATAACCACGTACAGGCTCGTCGCCAAGGCAAATGCCATACCCGCGTTGGCCATTCACAACCAACTCGCATTCGGTAGTCAGGGCCTCGCCCAAATAAAAATCCTGGAACTCGACCGAATCTTCGGCCTGGATCATGGTCATGCAGGTTGAGGGGGCTTTGGCAATTACAACTTCAAAATTACCTTCAAGGGAGGCTACGAAATCCCTGAGTGGTTCAAGTTCGCACTCGCATAATATAAAATCCTGTTCTTCCATCGGGCTTAATGATTTGAATCAAAATTAGGCCGCAATTATTTGCGAATAATTAGGGAAGGGATATTGTTTTGTTAGGGGATTGTTAGCCCCCGGCCCCCTAAAGGGCGAGTTTGAACGTCTGAACTCGAATTAAACGAATCATTTGAATTTGTCGAATTTACCTGGCATCCTGTTAATTCCTTAATTCGTTTAATTCGGGTTCAGAGAAATGCGAGCATACGAATGAAAAAGGGGTACTTATAAACACGGGCCGGTATCCGCTTCTATCCCTAACGCACTTATCTGAATATTTGTCTGAACCGGAATTTATTGAATTAAAGAATTGACAGAATGCTAAGTCAATTCTTTAAATTCCAATAATTCGTTTAATTCGAGTTCAGACAAATGCGAGCATGCGACCGTGAGGACACGGCCGCCGGGGGAGTTCATGGTAATCTTCAAATCCTAAAAATCAATGTTCAGGTTCACACAAACCGCTCGTTAAACCTGTATCCTACCGACCTTACCGTTTCCACAGCATCTTTATATTCTCCCAATTTTTTCCGTAAGCCCGCTATCTGCACATCAATAGAGCGTTCGGTAGCGAAGTATTGTGAACCGTTAATACGCTCGATGATCTGGTTGCGGGAAAAAACCTTACCGGGCTGCTTGGCCAGTAGCTCGAGCAATTTAAATTCGCCTATGGTGAGTTCCAACAATTCATTGCTAATATAAACCTTGTAACTCACCAGGTTCATCCGTAGTACACCGCATTCGATGGTTTCTTTTACTTCCTTGCGGGCATTGTTGGTATCATCGGTATTCTTTCGGCGGAGAATCTTTTTTACACGGCTCATCAGCTCGCGCATACGGATGGGTTTGGTTACGTAATCTTCGGCACCTACTTCAAGGGCGGTAACGGCGTCTATTTCATCGTTTTTACCGGTGAGCATTACTAACGGAATATCACGGGTGGCGGGGCTCATTTTAAGGTTACGGCAAAGCTCCAGGCCGTCCATTTCGGGCAGCATCCAGTCGGTAACCAACAGGTCGGTATTATCGGCATTAATATATTTAAGGGCATCAACCGCGTTGAAGAACATTTTCACCTCGTACCCTTCCTGCATCATATTATATTTCAGGATTTCGAGGATATCATAATGATCGTCAATAATTACCAGCCTGTGTTTCTTCATACCGCCGTTTTACCATACGATATTACTCAACACAGGTGAAGAAAAGATTAGCGCATTGTTAAATCCTAATAATAAAACGTGAATTTTCTGTTAAATTAAACCACATAAAACACAAATCAAACCATTAGCTAACCATTCACTAATACTTTAAAGATCAGTCGGCATATTTTCAGCAAGCCCATTGTTTTAGTTGAGGCCAAACACCAACTTTAATTAAAAACTAATCATCAGCTAATAATTAACGAATGTTGATTGTACAATTTAGATTGCTGATATTGCTGATGTGGAAAATGTTAAAATTATCACCATAAATACGTGGAAATGTGATGGTGAATACCGGGTGCGCATGGGCATACTTGCCAAACAACTTAAACAATTAAAACCCCATGTTATAGCCTGCCAGGAATGCTTTTACAGCGAAGAAGCTAATGCTGATACACTGAAGTTTCTGGCTAACGAATTAAATATGAACTACAGTTTTTTACCTGGCCGATCAAAAAAACGCCTGTTTGAGGGCAGGATGGTTAACAGCACGTCCGGGCTTGGTATATTATCCGTTTATCCACTTGCCGAAACCGGCGGTTTTGATTTGCCTGTAGTACCCGAAGATAACGACCGCAAGGCTTTCCAGGTAACTGCAAATCTGCCATCTGGAAAAAACGTTACCATTACCACAACCCATCTTACGCATTTAGGCAACAATAAAGGTTTAAGAAAAGCCCAGGCCGAAGCGCTTGCCGGTTTTGTCAATGCCAACGCAGCCCATCCGTATCATATTATCTGCGGCGATTTTAATGCTACACCCGATTCTGAGGCGGTTATGGCTTTCAGAGCATTATCAAGCGCTGCCGACTGTTACACAGAAGGTAATGGCGCTGAACCAAGATATAGCCTTACTGATGCCTACTATAAAGCTAACAAAAAGGTGTGTGTAGATTTGATCTTTACCCTGCCGCTGCCCGGAACTGAAAAATATCCACAGTTTATCGACTCGGCAGTTGTGTTAAATGTACCCGATGAAGAAAGCGGCCTGTACCCGAGCGATCATTTTGGCATCACTACCACACTTGTAATACCCTGATTGTGAAAACACCGCATGTATTAGCTATCAGTAGTTTCGCGGTGCATGGCACGGCCAGCTTAAAAACATTCACTACTATTTTAGGTGAACGAATTTTACCGGTGCCAAGCCTGATGTTAAACGGCCTTACCAATATGGCGCTTGTTAAAAAGCTTGATGTGCCATTTAAAGAATTGCTTCAGAGTTCATTTGAACTGGCCGTAAACCGTGAGCTCGAGTTGATCCTCTATATAGGCTATCTGGGCAAAGCCGAACAGGTAGATGTTATTACAGAAATGATAAACACCTATCGGGGCATCATTAAAACCATTATTGTTGACCCGGTTTGTGGCGATCATGGGCGCGCCTATGTGCCTGCTGATGTAATAGCCCGCTGGCATGTACTTATCAATATTGCCGACCTGGTTTTCCCCAACCTCACCGAAATCAAGATCCTTACTGGTCATGAGCCCGATGGCAACCAACCCAATACATTTTATATCGAAGCATTCCGGAAACAATATCCTAATGCGCAATTGGTTATTACCAGCATTAAAACCGGTGATGATAAAACAGGCATACAATATTATAAGGGTGATGAATGTTATAATTATTGGCACAATGTATTGCCCAAAAACTACGGTGGTACAGGCGACGCATTTTTAGCAACATTTATATTGAACCATTTTTATAATGCCGTAAACTTAGATGAGGCGCTGAAAGCAGCTGCTGATCAAACGTACCAGCTGATCAAAAACTCCATCAACAGCAATTCACACGACCTGGTACTTTCAACCATAAAACCATTATATCCCCAACCATGAGCAAGTTATTTTATGTTATTGGCGCATCCGGAGCAGGCAAAGACACCTTGATGAATTACGCCCGCAAACAGATCAACGGATCTGAAAATGTTGTGTTTGCGCACAGGTATATTACCCGACCGCCGTTTTCGGGCAACGAGAACCATGTTAGTTTAACTAATGAGGAATTTGCGTTAAGGAGCAAAGCCGGCATGTTTGCTTTAAACTGGGGCAGCCATGACAAGTACTATGGTATTGGGCAGGAAATAAACAGCTGGCTTAATAAAGGTTTTAACGTGGTTGTTAATGGTTCACGCGAATACCTGCCGGTTGCGCAACGCCTTTATCCTGATTTAAAAGTAGTATTGATAACGGCCAGTCCTGAAATTATTGCAAGCCGTTTGGCTGTGCGGGGCCGTGAAGATGCTGAGGAAATAGCAAAACGTATTGCCCGGACTGCTGAACTCAATACCAATCTTGAAAACTGCATCGAGATACAAAATAATGGGGCTGTTGAAATTGCCGGAAACGTACTGGTAAACCTGATATCAGTAACAGAAAAGCAACTGGCTTAAACCTGCTTTACAAACCCCGAAGACCGGATAGCATAACCCATTTTTTGATAAAAGGCATGGGCAACCTTCCGGTCATCACGGTTACCGCTGTTGATGATCACGGTGTTCAGGCCGTTTTCAACGGCATAATCTTCACAGGCTTTAATTAATATTTTACCGATACCGAGGTTACGTGCGGTTTGCTTCACTACAAAAGCCAGCACACGGAGGTATTTGCCATTCTTTTCGTAATAATTCCCTTTTACCAAACCGGCCATGCCAACTATCTCATCGTTATAAACTGCCAGGATTGTTTTATAATCTGGATGGACAAAGATAGATTCCATGCGCACCTGCATCTCAGCTACCGTGGTTGGGTAGCTAAGATCGGTCATGAGATCGGCTATAATTTCAACATCGCCCTTGTGGGCATCTCTTAGTATTACCTCGTTCAACATTATATAGTGGAAAAAGCTATATCACTAACAAAACTCTGTTTTAATTATTAGCCGTTTATTAGCAAGCTGTAAGAAATAAACAGGATTACAACGACAAAATATACCTACAAAGGGGTATTTTGGGACGGGAATTTTAAACCTATTTTTATAACAGAATCACAAAGAAGTTTTTAAGGGTAAATATATAACCTAAACCCTATCACATAAATCAGCCATCTGTTTAAAAGCAAGTGGCTTTTTTATTTTCAAACATTGAAATTAAATGAACAACTCATTACCGTCGACTGTAGTCAACGGAATAATTGCGATGAGAGAAGGCTTTAGCCGAAATACAGCACATTTTGGGTTAAAGCATGGCCTCTCCCCTTTTTTAGCCGTTGACTAAAGTCAACGGCAATGAAGGAAGAAACTTTTGATTATCTCAATGTAGCATAATTATAAAACTGCAACCTGCCTGTACCTTGCACATTAATGGTTTTAGTTTCTGTAGCACCCTGAGCATTTTTGAGGGTAATGCGCACCTGGTTATCCCCTTTTTGTAAGGGAACACGGGTGTAGGAAATATAAGCAGGTAGGCTTTGCCAGTTGCGAGTGTCGGCCTTTTCGGATAGTAAGCTGTATAGCTGAATGCCATAGCCAAGCCCTTCAAGCAGCCCATTGGTTTTGCCATCGCTTTTGGCAGCAGCACGTAATGAATATTCGGCTATTTTTTTCACCGCCAACCGCGACAGGATGCCGCTCATTTCTTTTAAAGCACGCTGTTGCAATGTTTTAAATGCCAGCTCATTGATATCCTCGGCTTTAACCAAGGTTGCATCCTGATTGTTAACAGAGATGCTCGCGCTTGAATAATAAGGCGTTTGGGCAACGTATTTAGGAAATGCGACACGAAGGCTTTCAACCGATTTGGTATTTACCCTGTTCCGGTCGCCATCATAATTAAAGGGAACTACTATACCTCCGGCAGCATCGGTAAAAAACAGATCACCATTACTATTCCGGATGAGGCTGAAAAATAAATCAACCTGCGTTTTTACCGGCGCAAGGCCGTTTTCCCAAAAAAAGATCAACTCCCCACCATCTGATGGCTTTACGGGTTCATATTTGATACCAAAGGTTGTTTCAAACTGATCCGCCTCAGTTGTAAAACCATTCAGCTTTGCCGTGCGGATCACGTCCTCCTCCAACTCAACAGGCATTGTAGTGCCGTAATAAGTTTTATCAGGACTTTTCAGATAAATTTCGGCCGCGTTCCTGTACGATATGAAAGCGTTGTTTACATCGTTGTTGCTTTCATACAACATACCCTGCAGCGTAAGCGCAAAGGCATCGTTTGAATAACGACTGTCTTTGTTGTTATACTTATCACCTTGTTCCTGGGCCTGCAAAGTGATGCGGCGGGCCTCAACTATAGCGTCTTCTGTTTTATTGAGGTATAAATAATTAAGCGCTTTATAGTAATGGATCATGAACTTCTCAAAATCCTCGCCCTTATATTTTTGCGATGCCGAGTTTAGCAAAACACCAACCGCAGCGTCTGAGGCACTGGTTAAACCTTCGTCAAGCAGTTGATCGGCCTGATTAAAGTAGTTGTTGCTGTTTTCGTACTCGCCTTTTAAATGGCAAATCCTCCCCTTCTCCATCAGGTACAGGAGTTTATTTCGGGGCGCCTGGATCAGGCTGTTTTTATCAAGCTCTTTCTCGGCCTGGGGATAGTTGCCGGCCGAAACGTTTTTATAATAAGGCGCAACGCTTTGATTATAGGTTGAACACGCCGATAAAAAAAGCATCAGCCCGATAAAAGAAAATACCCGGAGAATATGCGTACGTAAGTTGACCATTATTAAATGCAAACTGCCCCGAACACGGGCGTACCATGTTCAGGGCAATAATGTATACGGGCTTTAGTTTTTAACGTATTTGGCAATTTTCTTTTCGCCTATCCAAACTACTTCATTGGTCTGGATATTGGTAAGCTCCAGGTTTACCTGGTAGTAAACAACTTTCTGGCGTTTGTGCGCATCAACAATGGAGTTGATTGAACCTTGCAGTATGTAATCGGCACCATTTTCCAAACCAAATTTTTTCATGGTTGATACAGATGCATTCGTTTGCTGATCTGCTTTTTCGGCGCGCAGCTCTTCACGTTTTTTACCGCCTTGTACCAACCGCACTTTTTGCGATTGAATAAATGAGCTTTCGATATCAGTTAAGAATGTTTCGGCATCAATATGCTCATGGCTTTTGTTTTGTACAAAGCCAACTATAACTACCGGGCGTTTACCCTGGTGCTCGCTAACGTGAGTATCAATCCAGTTAGCACCTAAAATTTTGCCGGTAAGCTCATCGGCAGCCATACGTGCATCACTGTTATTCCAGTTGCCGCTAACATCAATAGTTTGGTCGGTGCTAACGAGTGTAACCTGCCTTGAACATGAAGCTATAAAAATTCCTGAAACTGCTATTGCAGCAACTGTTAAGATCCTGTTGAATTTCATCTGTAGTATATATTATAAATTATGATATGTTAGATTGAATGCTGACCAAATTGTTACCAGCCAAAGCCGATACCAATGCTTGTACGACCGCCCCAACGGCCACCGTAATTTCCACCCCAACGGTTACCCCAGCCATAGTTTAGAAACGGAGAGTAAGAGTAGCCACCATATAAACCCCATGAAGGCGAATAATCATAGTATCCGTTCATGCGTTCCTCATGCCTCCATTCGCGGTTTTGACGACGGCGTTCCATTTTGGCTTCGTACCAGTCGTACGCTTTATAGGTATTCTGTATGGTTGTGCCGTGCAAACTGTTCAGGGTATCTGCAACCCTGATATATTTTGCCTGACTTTCCATATAACGCGGGTTTTGATCGGCTATTAACGATGCAGTTTGCTGGGCTTTTACGGTGCCACTAAACAAACCGCCTAAAAGCATCATGGCTATAATGAAGATATTCTTTTTCATCGCGCTTTATTTAATAAGTAAAGTTACGTAAAATGACGTCCAAATATTACACCAGTGCTAAGCATAAACCGTTAAAATATGTTAATCGGGAGATTTTTGACTTAATTATGAATTGCAGCGGTGCCTCGTGTCAATTTTAGCTATAAAAACCGGCGATAATACTGTCACAATACGTTAACATGGCACGTCATAACAGTATATTTGAATACAATGAATATGATGAAAAAATCAACCTTTATCCTATTTGCTACAGGCATTGTTATGATGCTGTTTGCAGCCAATACCAATGCACAAACCACAGCTTTTAAACCAAAAGATCAGCAATTATTTAATACTATAGCACACATGGACAGCGTAATGTTTAACGCGTTTAATAACCGCAACCTTGATGTGATGAAAACGCTGTTTACCCCCGATGTTGAGTTTTATAATGATGGCAAGGGAGTAACAGGCTACGATGCAACCATGGCAGGCTTCAAAGGTATCTTTGAAAACAAACAGGCGGCAGACTTACGTCGTGATCTGCTTAAGGAAACGCTTGAAGTTTATCCTATGCCCGGCTTTGGCGCAATTGAAATGGGTACACACAAATTCACCCATACCGAAAATGGAAAGCAAATTGTGGGTGTAATGAAGTTTGTACACGTTTGGCAATACCAGGATGGGCAGTGGAAGGTGAAGCGGGTGGTGAGTGTGGGGCATTGAATAGCTTCGCTCAACTCAAAAAAGATCATAAAACACCCGTGTCATTGCGAGGAGGAACGACGAAGCAATCTCGTAGCTATGCAGATTGGACATGCATTGGCTACAAGATTGCCACGCTGCGCTCGCAATGACATAGTTGTTAATTTCCCCTCTTACTCAACCCTTTCCTTTAATGCCGCTTCCCATCCGATAATAGCATTTTTGCGGCTACTCCCCCAGTGGTATTGACCAATTTCGCCGGTTGATTTAATTACACGATGACATGGAATCAGGAAGGCTACCGGGTTGCTGCCTACCGCTGTTCCGACAGCACGATAAGCATTTTCACTTCCTGCTTTTTTGGCGAGCGAGGCGTAGGTGGTTAATCCACCGGCCGGAACTTTCAATAGTGTTTCCCAAACCTTGATCTGGAAATCGGTACCTTTTAAATGCAGCTTGATCGCATCCAGTCGGCTCCAATCTTGCGTAAAAATAAACAGGGCGTTCTGCTGGATCCTGTCGACTAACTGTTTGTATGCGGCGTTCGGGAAACTTTTTTTCAATTGCTCCAACGCTTTTTCTTCGCCCTCATCAACAAAAGCCATGTGGCAAATGCCTTTAGGAGTTGACGCCACGATCACCTTTCCAAAAGGCGTATCGGCAAACGAATAATTGATCTGTAGCATGGCACCTCCGTTGCGGTATTCGCCGGGTGTCATACCTTCTACTTTAATAAACAAGTCGTGCAAGCGGCCGCCCCCCGAAAGGCCGGTTTCCAATGCAGTATTGAATATATTGGCATCCTCTTGTTTCAATATTTCCTTGGCATGTTCCACACTTAAATATTGCAGAAACTGTTTAGGGGTTACCCCCGCCCAATCCTTAAACATACGCTGGAAATGGAAAGGACTTAAATTAACGTGATCTGCCACTTCATCCAATTTGGGTTGAGCCTTAAAGTTCTCTTTAAAAAAGCCTATCGCGTCGGCTATGCGAGTATAATCTATTTCTTGCTGGGTTTTCATAATGTCTTATTATTAAATAAATTTAATCGAGCTCTTATTTTTATAACACAAAATTACCGCCCCCGACAACCCTGGGCAATCCGATTCTTGCTGAGTTTTCAGGCTATACGATCATCAATTATACTTTTCAATACTACCGCGTTATTCAATTTCAGCTCTTTTGACGAAAACACCAGTGTCACCGTTTTATGCGCTTTAATATAATCAACCAATTCATCCAATGCCTTTGTACTATTTATTTCGGCTTGATACTTTTTATTGAAAGCATCAAATTTTTCAGGTTCGTGATTATACCATTTCCTTAACTCGTTTGATGGCGCAATCTCTTTAAACCACTCGTCGATATGTGCATCTTCCTTTTTTATTCCGCGCGGCCAGAGGCGGTCTACCAAAATCCTTACCCCATCAGTTTTATCGTAAGGTTCATAAACCCGTTTTACTTTAATATCCATGGTATAAACTCCTTATAATTTATAATTAATAAAATAAGCATTTGGAAGATTCTTTCATTCCCTCCCCCGGGAGGGGTGCGCCGGGATGTGCAATAGCAGGGAGGGGTTTCTACGTATTTAAAAATTTGGATACTGATGAAACCCCTCCCTACACCCTCCCAGGGGAGGGAATCGCACAATCCCGCACTTTTTTCATTTCTTCCGAACACTTATAATCGATTGATTGAAAGCAAAACACCGCAAGAATCGGATTGCCCGCGCAATGCCCTCACGATAGCTTTGGCATTATTCAAAATAACAAAAATGAAATTGGAACAGACACTTAAAGATCGGATCAAAAATCTTGATTGGGATCAAATCAATCATACGTTACATAATAAAGGCTTTGTAATTGTTAAACAGGTATTGGATGAAAAAAGCTGCGATATATTAATTGGTGATTATGAGGCTGATGCTTACCGTAAAACCGTTAACATGGAACGTTATAGGTTTGGCTACGGCGAATACAAATATTATAAATACCCCTTGCCAGCCGTGATAACCGATTTGCGGGAAAGCGTTTACCCTCACATTGTTCCTGTTGCAAATGCATGGATGCGAGAACTTGGGATAGATAAGCAATTTCCGGAAACACACGAAGAAATGAAGCAATTAAGCCATGAAGCGGGGCAAACCAAACCAACGGCTTTAATATTACAATATGCAACCGGCGGCTTCAATACCCTGCACCAGGACCTATATGGCGAAGTTTACTTCCCGATCCAGATGGTGTTTATGCTCGATCAGCATAACAGCGATTACACAGGCGGCGAGTTCGTGCTCACAGAACAGATTCCGCGGGCGCAATCAAAAGCCAATGTGCTTACTCCCGATATGGGCGATATGGTTTTATTTACCACCAACTTCCGACCGGTAAAAGGAAGCAAGGGCTACTACCGGGTGAACATGAAGCATGGCGTAAGTCCGGTTCATAGCGGTAAGCGTCATAGCCTGGGCATTATATTTCACGATGCGCTTTCTTAAACATAATCATGTAGCTTTAAGCGTTATCATCAGAGATTAAAACAATGCTGCAAAACCGCGTAAACCCATTTGGACAACTCATTAAAACACCCGAACGCGGTGCGTGGCTTGGCAACCGGGGGGTAATACATAATGAGCATCAGGAAATTGTGCGTGCCTTTAAAATTAAGGCATGGATAACCTGTGTTCTGGAGTTTAGGGGCCGTCATCGTGAAATTATGCAGCCTGACCGATGGACAGAACTTTTCTTTTTGGATGAAGCTACCGCGTTTTCGGCCGGTCACCGCCCCTGCTTTCAATGCCGGTATCAGGATCATCAAAGGTTTAAAGAGTTTTGGCTGAAAGGAAACCCACAATATGGATTTGATATGAAAACGCCGGTATCTAAAATAGATGAAATCTTACAAACCGAGCGGATTACCTCCGATAAATCGAAGGTCACCTACGAGGAAAATATAAAAGCACTTCCTAACGGTACTTTTGTGATTTATAACGATCAATCCTATTTGTTAAAAGACGATCACCTATACTTATGGAGCCCCGCCGGATATGAAAAAGGGATAGCACTGCCTGATGCAAACAAACTACAGGTATTAACTCCACGGTCGTTTGTTAATATGTTTAAAGCAGGGTATATACCGCAAATGAGTGTATAGTTGCAGGTGGTATTAAAACCGATATCACGGGTTAAATAACTTCCAATGCCCTTCAGTAATTACCTCAATGCCCACGTCAGTAACTTTAATCGCGGTTTGATCATCAATAGCATACGAAGGTACCGGTATGGTAGCCGCCAGTTTTTCGATACTGGCCAGAGAATTTTCCGGAAACCATTCGTGATCTAAATGCGGATGAATCGCAAAGTCAACAAATCCCAGCGATTTATTGTAGTCCGCCGGTAACGTATGGTGTCCGTAGGTTGTTCCATAGCGGGTCATGATCATGCTGCCGGCACTTAGACCTGCGTATACCATTTTGTGCAATAACGATGGTAATAACTCCGTCAGGCCAGATTGCTGCATCCAATAGGTTAGGTATTGGCAATCGCCGCCACCTACAAGTAAAGCATCGGTCTCCTGAAGCATATCAACCCATAACTTTCTCTTGATACTGGGCAAAGCGGTAAGTTCCAGTAAGCCCAGCGATTTCCAACCTAATTCGCAAAAAGGGTCACCTAATGTGCCATTGATCACCCTCCGTACAATATCGCCACCATTCGGGATGCCATATATGGCGGTTGGTACAAAAAGGGCGCTTGCTTCAGCAACTGGTTTGCCCAGCAACTCAATCAAAGCATTTCGGATACTTGCGTTACTGATTCCCGCGGATGTTAAGAGAAGCTTCATTATCTTTTGGTATTTTATTAATGTCCTGGCGGAACTATTTTAGGCTTAATTAATAGCAAAGCTAAATTTAAAATTGCGAATTATATTTACCCAACGCATTAACCATGACCAATAACGAACTTGCCAATATCAAGGCATCAGGCAGATGGCCAGTAAAGTTTTCTGACTTTTGCCGCCATTATTTTTTTGCAACTATTCCGTTAGGATGCATATTTGTGGCTATTACAATGCTTTATAACGCCTTTGAATTCCATAACAATGAATTGAAAATGCCAGGAACCATCGGGTTATCTATTTTCATTCTGTTTTTTATTTTTGTTATAAAACGTTTGTATCAAAACCAGGTGTTTGAAAAATATCAGGTGACGGATGAGGTATTAAACAATCTTAAAAAAGTACTAAAATCACTTCATTTTCATAATGTGAGATATTATGAGCGCGGCTATTTCAAATGTACCTCTGGCGTGTCATGGTTTTCCTGGGGCGAAGAGATAACGATAATTATTGACGACAACTACCTTTTAATCAACAGTAGGCCCAATCAACCCATTACCCTGTACGAAGACAGAAAAAACGTCAAGTCAATCATAAAATCCTTACAATCAATACACAACAACGTAAACATCTAAAATCGTAAAAACTTCATCCACCTCCTCTTGAATACACCAGCACGCTATCTCCGGCTAATGCGGTTTTACATTTCATTATCTTTTGCTCTATACAAAAACACCCGCTAAACTTACTCCGTCCATTCAATCCCTTTATTCGTCGGTACAAAATTTCATGTCACGGCCTCGCGACTACCTTTACAACATCAAATAATAATTTGATCAGTGATAAGGTTTAGGTTAGAGCTTCCAAGCAGCGAGTGCAAGGAAGCTTTTTTTATTTACACCCGTGCCTGTTATTCCTGGTAAAATAGCCCCTCGCCCGGTTCATCTATACAATTTCCCGGTTCACCGACACATGATTGTCAAAACAATGTCCCATCTGCACCTTTGATTTATAATTCAGGAGCAGGGACACTGAATTATAGGTTTTTTTCATAAAGATGAAGCACCTGTGCAGTAGTACAGGTGCTTTTTTATTTTAAATCCATGCTATTAATGCGAACCGGTCATGCTAAACCGGCGTAGACAAGTAAAAGAATCTAAAATCAAATGATCCGCTCAAAAGCAACTACTTTTTTTATTCATGCTGCAGGCTGGCTCGTATTTTTAGGGTTTCCGCTCTTGTTCATGAACCGCACGCAGCAAAGCAGCGCAGGTTCTTTTACGGTACTGTTTTCGCCATATTACTGGCTGTTTTGTCTCACCTATATCTTCATGTTTTACCTGAATGCCTGGTACCTGGTGCCAAAGTTTGTATTCAGCAAAAAATATATCTGGTATGGTTTTATCGTATTGGTGCTTTCGGGCTGCGTTTACTTTTTGCAGCCTTTTGATAACCTGCTGCTGCACAACCTTATTAAAAGCAACAAACCCGCAACTGCAGCCGTTCCTAACCCGCAACCTATAGGTCCGCAAATTACGCCTACAGGTATCGATACCTCGGCGCCCGATCAGCAAAATATGCCATTCGGCCCATTGCCGCATGAGGACCTGCGGATGCAGGACCCGAGCCTTAAACCCACTAACAAGGTTATTTTCATCCATCAGTCGGGCAATATTGATATGGTCGGGCTGTTTATTTTCATTATTGTAATGGGCTTGAGCGTGGCCATAGCTACAGTGCAAAAGTGGCAGCTTACCGAACAAATGGTTACGCGTGCCGAAGCCGAAAAAGCCCATGCCGAGCTTTCTTTTCTAAAAGCGCAGATCAATCCGCACTTCCTGTTCAATACATTGAATAACATTTACGCCCTATCGGTCACCAATAGCGAGCATACATCCGAAAGTATCATGAAGCTCTCGAATATTATGCGTTATGTAACCGATGAGGTAACGGAAGATTTTGTGTTGTTGCAAAATGAAATTGATTGCATTAACGACTATATCGATCTGCAACGCCTGCGCCTCGGTAAAAAAACAACTTTAGATTTTGATGTGTCAGGCGAGATCACGTATCAAAAAATCCCGCCTCTTGTTTTGATGACCTTTATTGAAAATGTGTTCAAGTACGGCGTTAGCAAGCATCAGCCATCGGTTATCAATATTTGCCTGAGGGTAAGCGGCAATCAAATGCTGTTTATCTGCAAGAACACCATTTTTGAAAAACGTCCCGACACTGAGCGCAAGGGCATAGGCATTGCCAATAACCGCCAGCGACTGCAGCATATCTATCCTAACAAACACCGGCTCGACATTAACTCGGTAGATGGCAATTTCATTGTCGAACTGGAGATTAACGGTTAAAACTATTTATTATGCAACTGAAATGTGTAGCTATTGATGACGAGCCATTGGCCCTTCAGATCATTGAAAAATATGTAGCCGAATACCCGGCGTTAACACTGGTTAATACTTTTGAAGATGCCATATCGGGCGGCGAGTACCTAAAGCGCAACAAGGTGGATGTGCTGTTCATAGACATCAACATGCCCGATATTACCGGTATCGATCTGGTAAAATCACTGGAAGATAAGCCTATGATCATTTTCACCACAGCTTATAAAAACTATGCGTACGAGGGTTATGAACTGGAAGCAGTTGATTACCTGCTGAAGCCAATCAATAACCTGCGCTTTGGCGCCGCTGTGCAAAAAGCTATTGGCTATTACCAGTACAAGCATACCGATACCTCCAGCGAAGGTGATTTCCTGTATGTACATTCAGAATACAGGCTCATCAAAATCAATGTTAAAGACATTGAATACATTGAAAGCATGCAGGACTATATCAAGATCCATACGTTGGGCGCATCCAAACCAATACTTACCCTTATGCCATTGAAAAGCGCTATTGAAAAGCTGCCTGCGGCAAAGTTTATCCGTATTCACCGCAGCTTTGTAGTAGCACGCGACCAGATCAGATCAATCCATAACCGCAAGGTTAAACTAACTGAGGTTGAGCTGCCTGTGGGTACAAACTATACCGATTTTATTAAGGACTGGCACAAATAATCAATTCATCGGCACATTGAAGGCATTGAACGACACATTATTTAAAAGCCTCATAAATAGCCTCACCTTTATATTAATTAATTGACACTAATCCTTATAGTCATGAAAACGGCAGGCAACAAAAAAACCATTTTAGTACTTGATAAAAACAGCAGGATGTTATCGGTAATTGATGACATTATGTATTATGGTGATTTTAATGTGCACTTAACTTATGATCCTAACGCTATATATGACAAGGCTAAGGTGATTAACCCCGACCTGATCATCCTGGATTATTTGCTGCTGGATACCGACTGCGAGCTGGTGTGCCAGGATTTTAAAGATGACGAAAAACTGTGTAATGTGCCTATCATCATTGTTACCGCCTTTAAAACAAAAAAAGCACAGGCCGATTCCTATAAATGCGATGCCTTATTTGTAAAGCCGCTGGATATGGAAGTACTTGCCTCAAGGATAGAATACCTGATGGCATCATAAGGCCCCTTTTGTAAAACTCATATAAACCTGCTAAGTTTAGCCTTTATTACTTAACCAACCTGCAACTGTAAATGAAACTCAAAAGCAATATTGCCACCAGCGAGAATGGGTTTATTTTTAACCCGGCCACCGGCGATTCGTTTTCCGGAAACGGAATGGCGGCTCAATTGCTTGCGGCCATGAAAAATGGCAAAACCAACGCTGAGATCAAACAGGATATCCTTAACAGGTACGATGTGAGCGAAAACCAGCTGGACAGGGATTGGGACGATTGGATGCTGCAGCTAAAAGAAGCAAACCTGCTGGAAATTTAAGGACGATGGCAAACAAGTACACTAATTTATGTATTGCCGTTACCGGGCTTAATGCCAATGATAATCCGGGTCCGGGGATGGCGGTTATTCGTTCTTTAAAAGAATGTTTCGGGGATGATTTGCGCATAATAGGCTTGTCATATGAATCGCTGGAACCGGGGATTTATTTGAAGGAACTGGTAAATAAAACCTACCAGATCCCCTATCCAACCGAAGGTACGGCTGCCCTCATTGAACGGCTAACCTATATCAACCAGCAGGAGAACCTTGATCTCGTGATCCCCAACTTTGATTCGGAGCTGTTCAATTTTATAAAAATAGCGCCACAGTTAAAGCAAATGGGCATAGCAAGCTATCTTCCTACGCAGCAACAGCTGGCATTGAGGGATAAGGTACACTTGAAAGACTTTGGTACAAAGCACAGCTTTTATGTACCTGCCGATCATAAGCTGTACACTGCCGATGATCTGCAGAAAGCCGCTGCTGAGTTTAGTTTTCCCATGGTAATAAAAGGGAAGTTTTACGAGGCTTATATAGTTTACACCATGGACCAGGCTTTGAAAGCCTTTCATCAGCTTAATGCCACCTGGGGCACACCGGTGATAGCGCAACAGCACATCAGGGGGAACGAGATCAATATCGCAGCGCTGGGCGATGGACAGGGGAACAACGTGAGCATTGTTGCCATGCGTAAGCTCTATATCACTGATAAAGGAAAGGCCTGGGCGGGCGTTACCATTAAAGATGATAACCTAACCCAACTGGCCAACAGTTTTGCCCTTGCCACTAACTGGAAAGGCGGTTACGAAATGGAGATCATGAACACCGCCGAGGGGCATTTATATATACTGGAAATTAACCCGCGGTTTCCGGCATGGGTTTATTTAACGGCTGCTGCCGGGCAAAATCAGCCTGCTGCTCTTGCCAAAATGGCTTTGGGCGAGGCTATTGAGCCTTATACCGATTACCAGGCCGGCAAGCTATTTGTCCGGTACTCGTGGGACCATATTGCCGATATCGCCGATTTTCAACAGATCTCGGCATTTGGCGAATTATAATTTATAACAATGGAAAAGCTGCCATACCAAAAACCATATATAAAAAAACTACATGCCGGTGCCATGAACAAATTTGGTACCCGCACCGGTGTGCAGCCCGTTAAAAGCATCGAGGGCGTTTCGGTTAAAAGTTTAATTGAAAACTATGGCTCGCCGGTGTTTGTACTATCCGAAAAACAGATCCGCAGAAATTACCGTGCAGCTTACCGCGCTTTCAGCACGCGCTACCCTAAGGTACAATTTGCATGGAGCTATAAAACCAATTACCTCAATGCTGTTTGCCAGATTTTTCACCAGGAAGGCAGCTGGGCCGAGGTAGTTTCGGGCTTTGAATACCGTAAAGCTTTGGATAACGGCGTACCCGGTAACAAGATCATCTTTAACGGCCCCGGCAAATCGTCAGATAATTTGCAATTGGCTATTGAGCACGATTCCATGATCCATATTGATCATTTTGACGAGCTTACCCTATTGCTTGGCCTCAGCAAAAACCTCAGCAATAAACCACGTGTAGCCATCCGCGTAAATATGGATACCGGCGTTTACCCGCTTTGGGACCGCTTTGGCTTTAATTACGAAAACGGAGAGGCCTGGTCGGCAATTAACAAGATCATTACTTCCGGAAGCTTACAATTGGTAGGATTACATTGCCATATAGGCACTTACATGCTCTCCACTGATGCTTACGGAATTGCCGCCAATAAACTGGCCCAACTTGCGGTAAGTTGTCAAACACAGTTAAATCATAAAATAGAATATCTTGACCTGGGTGGTGGTTTTCCATCAACCAATACCCTGAAAGGTGCATATCTTCCGGGAAATGATACCGTACCAACGGTTGATGATTTTGCAGAAGTAATTACCTCTGCCCTGCTCAATTTTGGTTTTGCCAATGATGATCTGCCCCTGCTGATACTGGAAAGCGGCCGTGTTTTAATAGATGATGCCGGTTACCTGCTGGGCACAGTTATAGCCAACAAACGTTTGGCTAACGGCAAGGCCGCTACAATTGTTGATTTTGGGGTGAATATCCTGTTTACCTCCTTCTGGTATGAACACCAGGTAAGCCCTGCTCAGGATTTTGTGGCGCATAACGAAAACATGGTGATTTACGGTCCGCTTTGTATGAATATCGACGTTATCAGGGAAAGTATCAATCTCCCTGCGCTCAATCCCGGCGACCAGCTGGTAGTTCATAAAGTAGGCGCTTACAACATGACCCAATGGATGCAGTTTATCACTTTACGACCCGCGGTTGTGTTAATAGATGAAAAACTGCGCACCCATCTCATCCGCAAAAACGAAACACTTGAATATACTGCCGAACCGGAATTAGTGCCCGCTCATTTAAACAATAGCAAGTGAAGCAAATTTCAGCATTTATAAAACCGGTCCTCAATTCCTATTCGGTACTGTTTTTTTCGCAGAACCGGGTATTGGGGATCATTTTACTGCTGGTTTCTTTCTTTAACCCGGTATCCGGTTTCGCCGGGCTGGGCTGTGTTTTGCTTTCCTTACTAATCACAAAACTATTAAAACTCACAGGCGAAGATCACCGCACGGGAATCTACAGCTTTAATAGTTTGTTGCTGGGTATTGCATTCGGGGCATTTTTCCAGGTTAACCTGATGTTTATAATCTGGACTGTTGTTGCCTGCTGCATGGTGGTTATTGCATCCTTCATCATATCGCAACGCTTGAGTAAACAGAACTTGCCGATGCTTTCTTTACCTTTTATCCTGGTATTCTGGCTGGTATTACTCACATCCAACAGTATTTTTAATACCGGCCTGTTGCAAAAGAGCAGTTCTTTACTCCAGGAAATTTATACTGGTCCGGGTAACCTTGCCGGGGCCGAAGGGTACCTTGCAGCAGCATTGCCCAGGTTGTTGAGCCTCTTCTTCCGCTCATTGAGCGCGGTGCTGTTTCAGCACCATATCATAGCCGGGATGCTTATCGCCATTGGGATACTGGTTCATTCGCGCATTGCTTTTAGTTTACTGGTAATTAGTTTCTTAGCAGCCTGTGGCTTTAACAGCATCACCCATACCTACCCTGAAGGCATCAGCTATTATCATTTGGGTGCTAACTTAATGATGGCATCAATGGCTATCGGGAGTTTTTTTACTATCCCCTCGCTACGCTCTTACCTGCTGGCTGTACTTTGCATTCCTTTTGGATTTGTGGTCATCAACGCGCTTACTACACTCATGGCCGTCCATGTGCTGCCTATTTTCTCCTTGCCGTTTTGCGTAATCAATATCAGCCTGCTTTATTTCTTAACGCTGATTGGTCATCGTTCAACATTGTTATTAACCAAGGTGCAGCATTACTCTCCGGAGAGAAATCTTTACCATGTTTTAAACCTGCAAAACAGGCTGAACGATCTGAAATATATCAAACTCAGCCTGCCATTTATGGGTTACTGGACGGTATCCCAAGGCTATAATGGTGCTATTACCCACAAAGGCGAATGGGGCCAGGCGCTTGATTTTGTGATCACCGATGATGAGCAGAAAACGTATCAATTCCCGGGTACACTGCCCGAACATTTTTATTGTTTTAACAAACCAGTATTAGCTTGTGCCGATGGCGTTGTGGAACAAGTGGTAAACCACATTGAAGACAATGACATAGGCGAGGAAAACCTCAAGGAAAACTGGGGAAATACGGTAGTAATTAACCATGCTCCAGGCCTTTACTCCAAATTATCGCACCTAAAAAAAAACTCCATAAAAGTTAAACCCGGTGATAGCGTAAAACAAGGCGATCTGCTGGGTTTTTGTGGCAATTCGGGCCGGTCGCCGGAACCGCATTTACATTTCCAGTTGCAGGCGACCCCATATATCGGTTCCAAAACATTGTCCTACCCGTTTGCATACTATTTCAACAAAAAGGGTCATCAAAACAGTCTTGAAAGCTATGCTATCCCTAATGAAAATGACGTGCTCTGCAACTTTGAAGTCAATGCATCGCTCAAAAAAGCATTCGACCTGCAACCGGGTTTTGTAGCTAAACTAAGTACCGAAACCGGTACTACCGAAGATTGGGAAGTTTTTAAAGACGCGGCAAACCAATCATATATCTACAGCAAAACCACAGGCGCAGCAGCCTATTTTATTAATAACGGCACTATGTTTTACTTCACCAGTTTTTATGGCGATAAAACATCATTGCTTTATTATTTTTATCTGGCCGCCTATAAAGTAATTTTTAACGATGCGGGGTATATCCAGGCCAGCGACGAACTGCCGGTGCCACTCACCAATAATAAAATACTGCTTTGGCTGCAGGATTTTGCTGCACCCTTTTACAGGTTTATCAGCATAAAATATAAAAGTGGCATCCAGTTAAAAAAAACAGGATTAAACGTTGTATCCAGACAATACCAGGAAATTGCTGGCAAAACCAAACTGCTTAGCGAGGCAACCATTTTTGTTGAACATGGCAACCTGCAAGCTTTCATTATAAACATAAGCAACCGGCATATTGAAGCACAATGGAGTACAGAAAATTAACCATCATTTTTGTTCTGCTATTCGCTGTTCTTGTAGCTCACGCCCAAGACCTTGGCGTAGTTGTGCCCGATAGCACCGTCGATCGGCTCTACAACGCCGGTAACTGGAAACAACTCATCAACTTTGTAAACAAAACAGTTACAGATAGCACCGACTCGCCGGCTTTGCATTTTAAGGTTGGATATGCTTACATGCTTACCGGCAATTACAAAGCGGCCATCAGCCAATTTAACCGGGTTTTAGTTAAGGAACCGCAAAACACAACTGCCCGCCTGTACAACTATTATTGCAATACTTATATCAACAATAACAGCGCGGCATTCTACAGCGCCTCGCGTTTAGACCAGGAAACCTTACGAGGCATTAAACTATCTCCTTACGGCTTAACTGACGCAACCCTGGAAAGCGGTATAAAACTCCCCGCCAATAACGAGCGGGATAATGGTTTTTTTGAGCGTGCGGGTATTGGGGCGAGGCTGTTCTGGCGTTTACAGCTTGATCAGTCGTTCATATTTTTTAAGCAGAATATTTTCCGGTCGGGGTTTATTGATTATAAGAACCAGGTTGGCCGAACTGACAAACAAACCGAATATTATGTTAGGGCGAAGTATTCACTGGCGAAAAACATCAGCCTGATTGGCGCATATCATTACCTGCATACCAGCTATCGTAGCAATATCAATCAAAGCAATCTTGGTTTATTCGGTGTAAAATATGATACCCGCTATATTGATTTACAGGGCGATATTAACTGGGGAAAGCTGATTGACAAAACTTTAAAGCAATATGATGCCAAAGTGGATTTTTATCCATTAGGAAACCTCAATTTATACACTATGAGCAGGGCATCTATACTGAATTTAAGCGGGGTTCATACTTTTATTTATAGCCAGTCGGTTGGGTTTAAGGTATTGGATAAAACCTGGCTGGAATCGGCTGCTACCTTTGGTAACCAGGATGATTACCTTGACGCCGACGGTTTGTATGTTTATAATTCTATCGACCCTACAAAATTTAAATGCGGGGAAAGCGTTTTTTACCAGATAGGTAACCATGCCTTACTGAATTTAAATTACTTTTACGAAAAGAAAACAGACATTTACCGCGCTGTTAAGTACAACCAAAACTCTGTCACGTTAGGCATAACATGGAAATTTTAAAGAAAACGTTTACAGCCATACTTTTACTTGCTTTTGCAGCACAACTGCAGGCGCAAACAAACGCGGTGCTGCAAAAGGCTTTCCACAATAGTTATGCTAACGAATTAAACAAGAACTACGTAGCCGCCATTGCCGATATCTATCCATACTATTCGGAAAATAACTATGAAATAACCATCAGGCTGGGCTGGCTCAACTACCTTAGTAAAAACTACACGGCTTCACAAAGCTATTACCAAAAGGCCATAACCCTGAAACCCAACTCGGTTGAAGCTAAATTTGGCTATGTAAAACCCCTCTCCTTTTTGCAAAGCTGGGATAAGGTACTGGAGCAATATCTTGCCATATTGAAAATAGATCCGCAAAATACCCAGGCCAATTATTGGGGCGGCGTAATTTATTATAACCGCAAACAATACGAACCTGCCATTAAACTTTTCAGAACAGTGGTAACGCTTTATCCTTTCGATTATGACGGTAACCACATGCTGGGCTGGTCTATGCTTATGGCCGGCAAAAAAGCCGAAGCAAAGCCTTTTTTTGAAAAAGCCCTGATCATTAAACCTGCCGATGCTTCAAGTACCGATGGTTTAGCCAGATGCAATTAGTCAATAAATTCTGATTATTTCATTGCCGTTGACTTTAGTCAACGGTTGTCAGAACTTATAACAAGGCTTTAGCCAAACTAATCAAGCTATATTGGGCTAAAGCCACTTACTTACTATCATTATTCCGTTGACTAAAGTCAACGGCAATGAATATGAAAAAGTAATTAAATATTACAGGTATTCCTTCTATATCGCTCTTAACCCACCTCTTCATACATCGATTTAAATCCCGCATTCATCGATACATCTCCCGACGAGCCAATTTTCCAATTTAATTTTAATTAAACCTGTCCACAAAAAGGCAGCGCTAATTATCAATTTAAATTAAATCAAGAAAATGAAATCCTTTTACGCTACACTAATGGTGTTGGGTACAGTTATCTGCCTGGCATCATGCAAAAAGGAGAACGCCTCAAAATCAGGTTCAACCGGCGTTTCTTCATCAGCCATCAGCTCAACGGGTGCTATTGCTATCAGCCTTGCAGCCGGAAGTACCGATAGTGTTTATATGGTTGGCTGCTATGGCAGGCATAATCAAATAGATACCGTTGCTTCAAGTGCCTTACCTACCGCTATAGGCACCTATTTTACAGCTAATTACAGCGGCTACACTTTTAAAAAGGCTTATGCTATTGACAGCGCAAGCATCGTTGTTAACTACGTTGTAGTAATCAAATACAACAGTGCCCTGGTTGGCCTTAAATTTACCGCTGCCGGCACCTTTGTAAACATCCTTGAACAACGTGAGGGCTTGGACCTTAAAGGACAAGGCTGGCACATGGGTGGCCCTTTTGACAACCGCGACGGCAGACACCGTGATACTGTTGCCATTTCGGCATTGCCTGTTACCGTGAGCAGTTACTTTTCGGCAACCTATCCAACAGATACCTTGCTGCATGCTTCTGTAGCCCCCGACAATGTTTATATCTTGATCAGCAAAAACGGCGTACTTTATTCAACCGCTGTAACTGCCGCAGGCAAACTGGTTAAACGTGTTCAAATTGAAAAACACGATTTAAGACATGCCGCTGTTACCGAAGCAAACCTTCCGGCAGCTATTGCTACATACCTAACCACTACCTATCCCGGTTATGTATTTGACAAAGCATTTTCTGAAACATCCAACGGTACCTTACAAGGTTACGTTGTGTTCATTACATCAAACAGTACCAGGTACGCGATAATTTTTAACGCTTCGGGTACATTTGTTGAAGCCCTGCCTATCCACTAAACAAAAGATCATAGCGCTGTTGGTAAGCCATGTTTTTAACTAAACATGGCTTACTTGCTTTTATTCAGGAGCTAAAAGCTAAACGCCAACCGATCATCTAACCTCCATAAATTCGCACACAACAATCACAAATTTAGTGGCACAGCGTTTGGCGATTCAACCTTTTGCCTTTGACCTTTCGCCTTTAACCTTAAAACTAATTAGCTGTTAAAGCCACCGGGGCCAGTTGCCTTGGGGCTCCATCCGGGCCAACCGCTATAATGTTATCAAAAATCACGTGCGAGCCCGGTTTGATGCTACTGAGCGAAGCCTGCATTTCATTGCTCAGGGCATTTCCTGAAGTAACCTGTACCGATGCGCTTTCGCGCGGATTTGCTATGATCAAACTGAAACGGGTGATCTTAAACCGCGCGTCAAAATCAAAATTATCCAGTGTGGCATAAATGGCGTCCTGCGCTTTTAGCGCTACCGTTGGAACCCCACCTCCCGATCTGCCCGAAAATTTAGCGATAGGGTCCGGGATTCTTTTGGCCCGGAACTGTGTGCGGCTCAACACTTCCGTTTTACCGGGAAAAATCTCTGCCGATACTGTTACGGTTACCATCCCCGGAGTGTTTACCCTGGCCATATATTTACCCGAAGTACCACTTAATATCCCTGCCGACATACCAATCCTGATATTTTTTGAGGGGATACCCGGTACAGATACCGACACGGGATTATCTACACCGATATAAAAAACGTTCATCTTATCGGGCGATACCACTGCCGACGGCCGGGCAACCATATACTGCTGCTCGGGCGTGGTATAGGTTTTCATGCTGCCATCGGTCTGTTTTACCTTGATGGTACCTTTCCAGCTAAAAACGCCCTCCCTACTGGTTGAAGCATTGTATACGCCCCGGCCGTCGGTAACACTGATCGGGCTGCCGCCAACCTCCATTTGCGGGGTCGACCGGGAATCATAGGCAGTTAAAAAAACCTGGGCCTTGTATGGCTGTCCCTGGATAAGATATGAAGTTGGCGCTACAGCCACTGCCTCAAACTTATCCAGGTTAACAATAGCCCTGTCCATCTTACCCAGGATCTTTTTCACCACTTCCGACTCGGCGTTTTTATTATCGGCCTGTATTTTTGAAAGTATAGTAAAATCTGCTGTCAGGGGTACGCCCTCGCCAAAATTCAGTTCCTCCCAGGTTTTGGCATTTCCGTTGTGCTTAACAGGATCATTGGCGCTCAGCGTAAACGATACCGCGCTGCTATCTTCCTTGCCCAGCAGCAGCTTAAGTTTTTCAAGGGTATCGTTGATCTTTTCTTTGAGTGCTTTTGCCCTTTTTTTGTTAATCATCACGTTATAACCTATATCCAGGTTATCCCGCTCCTTTAAGTCGCCGGTAAGTTCATCATAGCCGGAACTTTGCTTAACCAGCTCGTTCTTGATCTGGGTAATGAGATCATTTAACCCGGCGCTTACCCTTTGGGCCGCTTTTGCCTTTTGATAGATAGGTGCCGCCCTTTCGGGCGATTCTTTAAGCCGGGTTTGTTCAAAAGCAGTAAACAATTGCTGCACCGAATTACCAACGTTAGCCGCCGAAGCGGTTAAGCTATCGTTGATGGTTTTAAAAGCATCTAAAATAGAGGAAGACACATTTAGCGCCAGCATTGCCAACAGCACCAGGTACATGATATTGATCATCTTTTGCCTGGTGGTTTCCTTTCCTGCAATAGCCATTTCTTTATCTGATTAAAGTTTAAACTAAACCATTATTGCCAGTCCACAATTACACGCGGGGTTGGTTCATAGCCGAAAGCATATTGGCATAAAAAACATTTAATGCTGATATATTTTTGGCAAGCTTGTTAACCTCGTCCTTAAACTGCCTGCTGTCATCTGCCGATTCATTGAGGTTTTGCAGGGTTTTGCTTAATCCGCGGTAAAAGTTATTTACCTGTTTCAGGTTTTCATCGGCACCCTTCAGTTCCGACTCATACAGGGCATTAAGTTGTACCAGGTTGCCTGTAAGCTTTGCTACCTGGTGCTGATAAGCATTGGTATCAGCGCGACTATCGGCAATGGCCGAAAGGCCAGATGTGGCCCGCTCAAAAGCAATCCCAAACAAATCAAATTTGGACGCGGCCTGCTTCAGCTTTACCGAAAACTCATCGGTACCTAAGGACACATCAGCAATGGTATTGATGCGGTCAACTTTTTCGGCAAACACTTTCAGGCCTTCGCCAAGCCTGCTGATGCTTAGCTCGTTCAAATCAGCATCGGTTAAAAGCTTATCAAGCGCGGCTGTTTGACCACCCGCCACAGGCATCATTCGTGATTTATTTACCGGCCCGCCATCGTAATCAACAGCCAGTTCGGGGTATACCCTTTCCCATTCAGGTTCCTGCGCCGGTGGGAAAAATCCGAGGGTAAAAAACAGCATGGCCTCTACCGTAAGTCCCAGGCCTATCATGTAAGTACCCGCCTGACCACCCCAGTGGTTAATTTTAAACATAGCACCAAGAATTACGATACTGGCACCCCATGATATGGCTACGTGAAGCCAGTTAATTTTGCTCTTTTTCATTTTCTTAATATTTAAAGGTTAATCAATTAAAATCGGTAGTAGAGTGTAAGCCCTGCGTTCATCCCCGGTAATAACCCACGCAAACCGCTGCTTACTTTTTCGGCTCTATCATCATAGGTTGATGTAGGTGAGCTTGTAGGAATAAAAAAACCGAAATCTGTACGGAGCCCTATACTGTGGCTCAGCCGCATATTGCCCAACCCTGTGCCTATGTACGGCCGCAGTTTCGACATGTAGATGTAGTAATTGGGTACTGTGCCTATCCCCTCCCGGTACAGCGTATTGTTAAAATAATAGCTGATACCGGCCGATACATACCATTTGCGCGAAAGCCAATCGGCATTACCATACAGCGGTTGCCAGTCAACAATACCATAAACCGATGTGCGGTTAAGGCCAAGGTCGCGGCCATTATACTGCACCGTAATATCCGGCACAATATTAAACCCAACACGGGCGTTAAACACCCTGCCAAAGGCGGATGATCCCTGCAGGCCAACACCCTGTGTGCCCAATTGCAGGCCTATCGAGTTTTTTGGGAAGGCACTGTATTCGGGTAATACCTGCGCGCTCGCCCTGCCACAATAGCCCAGGAAGCCCACAAAAAGCATCCACCACATAAAGTCTTTCAATAATCTGATTTGCGTTATCATGGCTTTTCCTCCTTATTATTTTGAGTTTGATTAACCAGGTTTTTATCATTAATTCCCCGTGGATTTTTCCAGATATTCTTCTTCAAATCGGCTATCTTCTGTTGCAGCTTAAGCGCCTCGGGGCTACCCGGGTCCAGCTGCCCGCTTTCGGCATTGCCGGGCGAGAATTGCCTGATGAGATATGCCGAAAACTTTTGCTGCATGAAAACATCATCAAGCGTTACGTCGAAGATCCCCTTATCAGGCTCGCTCACGTCCTCCTGCACCAACGCGAAACGCAACTGCGGGAAGTAGAGCCAGAATGCAGGAGCCGATGCCATATTTGCCGGCAGATCGGCCGTGCCGGTGATGTTCATCATGGGCGCGAGGCCGATAATGCGGGTATCCACCTTACCCCGCTGCCTGTCGAAATAAACATCTTCCTCAATCCTGAACCGGGTTATCCTGTCGGGATTAAAATCATTGAGTACCATTTTTGATGAGATCTGGTTGCCATCCTTATCAAACTTTGGCACCAGCACCGAGTCGGTAAAGCGCATGGAACCCTGTTTGGCGGTCAGCTTCTTTTTAAAATCATCTTTTTCATAGGGCGTAAGCTTTCCGGTGGTTAAGCCCTTCATAATGGCTTCCATTAATGAATGACCAGGGATGGCCAGTATAGCGTTCGAACTATCGGCCAGATCAATAACCCGCCATATCCTGGCATACATCCTGATATTTGCCGGATTGGTTTTAGGATAAGGAAATGGCCTGGCCTGGCTCAGATCGGCCTTTTGCAGGTAGCTATCAAAGGATGGCAGCGTATCGGTTACCGTACTATCCGGCGCCGACTGCGCGAAATTTTTATGAATGTAGGTCCCCATAAGCAGTAGGATTACTGCAGTTACTTTTTTCAGCATGTTCATGATTGTTACTTTTTAGTGTATTTCCTGGTTTTAACCTGTTCGCCGGTGAGTTCAAAGGCGGCCATCACACAGCGGAAACCGATATAGGAATGTGCGGCTTCCTGGTCATCAAAACTGCGGGTATCGGTGTTCAACATTTCACCGTTATCTTTCCACGAGCCCCCGCGCACTACCTTACGCCGCATCAGCATGGCATCCTTACCTGTAGCATCGTACAGCAAAGCCGGGTTTAAGTCATTCACCAGCTGAGATGAGGAAGGGCTGTAAGCGTCAAGCGTCCATTCAGATACGTTGCCGGCCATGTTATAAATTCCGAAGGCGTTGGGGGTGTATGAGGTTACAGGAAGCGTGAAGGTAGATCCATCACTGGCATAACTGCCCTCGCCCTGTTTAAAGTTAAGCGAAAGCTGCTCTTTACCGGTGGCCTTATCAACCGTGGTTTTTACCGTATGATCGGTAGTATCATTGGGGCTAAGCTTTGCTTCGGCCGCAAATTGCCATTGCGCCTCGGTAGGTAAACTAAAGCTAAGTTTAAAGTTGCGCAGGTTAGGATTGTTCCTGATCATGAGCCTGAGTTGTGTGCCGCGCCAATCGGCATAAGCCCGGGCCTGTTTCCAGGTTACACCAACAACCGGGTTGTACTCGTAAATTTTGTTGGTGAAGTAATTGGCGTCCATCACAGTCATCTGCGCATTAGGAAAATCTGCCGACCATACCGATTCATGCGGATACACACTTACCGTATCCATCATGTACTCGTTGTTTTTTACGCCATCCATCCTGATGTAGTAAAACCGGTAAACAACAAGCTCCGGATTGGGCACCCGCACGCCGTTAATCATCGTCATCATCGGAGCCAGCTTCTCTTTAACTTCGGGCGGGGCCTTTTTCCAGAGGGGGGAAATCTTGTTAACCTTGCTCCAGTCTATCAGCCTTTGTTCCTTACCTGTGCTGCCAACGGTTGCGCCGGTTGCGGGCATAAAAAAGGAGTCGTCGTGGAGATAGTCGGTAATGGCTACAGAATCGGCAACCCAGTTTACAAAAGCCTGGTACTGCTTGTTGGTTACTTCGGTTTTGTCGATAAAAAAGGCGCTAACGCTTACCTTTCGCTGTTCGGCTTTATCATCGTTCAGCATTTTGTACATGAACGTTCCCGACGGAATGTAAACCATCCCCTGCGGCGGAATAAGCCGTTTTACAGAAACAGCGCGTGTTTTGGGCGTATTATAAATACTTGGCTGGCAGGCGCTGAGCATCAGCAGCAGCAATCCTGTTATTGGAACAGACGATCTCATTCGACAATTAATTAAAGATTAGTTAAGTCAGAATGATTTCATATGTGCTTATTGATTGTGTGGTTAAACAATAATCAAATATGAATGAAGGTGCTGTTAAGAAGTTTTATGTGTCGATAAAGTATTTAATGTTATCGATGAACAGTCATTTTGTATGCTTTATTTCCTGCTGATAAGTTTAAAATCAGAGAATTTCACATACGATCGATGCGGGCCGTAGGTACTGTGGTAAAGCCCGATCTGTAAATCGCTGCTGTTCAGGTCGGGCCTTGATACCGGGCTTTCGGGCAGGTCTGTCCAGTGTATAGCGTCAGCGCTGCTCCTGATATAAAAAACATCCCCTGATTTCTGGATCTGTAAATAGTGGTTGTACTTCCAGCCGGTTTGGGTATTGGCTTGCATGCGGTCGCCACCTTTAAAATTGGTAAACATGTTGCCACAGTTCCAGGCCGGGAAAATACTATTCTGGATGAGGTTTTCGCTACCTTCCGAGCCGGGCTGTTTAGCTTTCCGAACCATTAAGCCCATATCACTGTTGCCCGCTACCTTTTTTTCTTTGAAACCACTTACGTCGGCTACTTCCACTTCGGCCACAAAATCGCCCGATACATTGCGATATAGAAAGGGGCCATAAGGCAGGTTACCGTCCCAGTTTGAGCCTTTTGATTCCAGGGTAAGTACACTATCACCGCTTATTACATTGCGCTCCTGTTTATCTTCGGCACCGGTTAAACCATTCCATATGGTACCGGTTGGGACATCGGCAATAAAATCCTTTTTAACTGTAAAACCATCCGTAACTACATTAAACAATGCCGAAGATGTGCTTACCGGCAAAGACGCTGTTTTTGTACTTACATTGCCATAATTATCTTTTACTTTAAATGAATAGCTATAGTTTTTATCGGAGGTAAGCCCATAACTGATATAATAGGGATTAGCCTGCCAGCCACTTGATTTGCTGCTATCTGCCTCGTTAATAAAGTCATACTCGAGATTTAACTTTACCGAAGTGTACTCTGGGGCCTGCATTTCAACCATACCCGGCGTTATGGCTTTGGGAGCAACTTTAAACGCCGCCTGCCCAGTTACTGGGGGGTGATAGTTCTGCTTCCAGCTGTTGCTTAATTGCTTTATTTCTACTGATGATAAGCTATGCTTATAAACCGCCAAACTATTGACAGCACCCTTAAAATCATTCCCAAGTAATAATTCGCCGGTTAGATCATTAGCATTTGAAGTGCTTGAAACCAACGCCCCATCAACGTATAGCTTACTTATATTTCCACTTACCGTTTTAATGATATAGTGCCAGTTTCCTCCGCTTAAATATTTTCCGGCATTGATTAAAGGTTCTGCGGAAGACCTTGATTTCAGTATTGAGCCGCTTTGGGCAGATGTACTTTGATAAACACTTAAGCCTATGCTGTAACCATCTTTGTTATTGACCGAAAGATCATTCTTAAGTACAACGGGGCTTTTGCCATTAAAATTAACTGCGATCTTCCCCGCAACATCGGCCACTTCAGCCCTGCTTCCATCTCCCGGTTGAAATGCTCCACCTACCTCGCCGTTGTTCACCCATTTTTGAAGCAAGCCGTAATTTAGTTTAGAGGCGTCAAGGTAAACAGCGATATCGGACTTTGCGGGATGTAAAGCCCATTGCTTAATGACGCTATCGGCCGTGGGCTTGTTGTAAACTTTAAGCGATGATATAGCACCCGAAAAATAGGCAGAGCGGTTTGTTTTAGTACCGACGATGAACTTATCAGCAAGCTGCAAAAACAGCATCTTGTTTTCTGTATTGTTCAGCTCGCCATCAACAAATAGTTTTTCAAATGAGCCATCAAAAGTAACTACAACCTGGTGCCATTTCCCGGCGGTGGGCATGGTTTTGTATTGAAAGTCGGAAACGCCAAAATGCTGTACCGCACCGACCGTTTTATTGCTTCCGAAGCCAAAAGTAGCCCCCCTGTGATCCGATTCGGCATTTGTCCAGCTTAGTACCGGGTTTTCATCCCTGATCTGGTCGGTATAAACCTCGTACGATACAGTATAGCTGTTATTACCGGCAAGCGATTGCGGTACCGCAACCGTTGATTCAAGCGCCTGCGTGCCATTAAATACTAAAGCTTTTTTACCGGCAATAATATCAATAACAGGTGGTTTACCTGACGCCATAAAACTGCCGCCTAATATGCCCTTATTAGCCCATTGAGTTATGGCTTCACCTGCCTCAAAATTAGCGGCATCAAGGTTTACCAATAAGCCCTCTTTTTCTTTTGGAGATGCTGTTTTTGCTATGTCTTTTTTATCAGCAAAAGCATCACTACTTACTACCTTTTCGCCGTAAACTTTTACATTCCATATGGCTTTGTATAAACCCGGATATTCTGTCCCGGTGATAGTTAAGCGAATGAAGCGGGCCTTTGCATCTCCTGAATCTACCATTGGCGAGCCATGTTGCTTATTCGTTCTCCTATCAGCAAACAGCTTCCAGTTTTTTCCATCTACAGATGATTCTATCAGGTATTGATAGTACCAGGTTGCATATTCAAACTGAGTTAATACCTGTTGTACTGTTTTTTCCGCCCCCAGGTCAATAGTGATCCAGGCCGGGGCGCGACCGTTATCAGCCGGTTTCCATAAGCTGCCATTATTATTATCAACCGCGAAAGAGGGCTTATAATTTTCGTTATAGTAAGATGAAGCGGTTACCTTTTTCTGATAAGCCCCATCGGGAGCATTAACGGCACTTTTTCCTAATAACCCAACGCCAAGGTGTGTGGGAACAATCTTTTCAATATTACCATCCGCATCGAACACAATTTTATCCGCACAAACCTGCCGGTGATAGCCCCCGTTGGAATGCGGGTTGTTATGCCGGTGATACACCATATAAAAATCATCTCCTACCTGCACTACCGACTCATGGCCCGGGCCGTGGATGGTGCCATCGCTATTGGTACTTAGCACCGGATTATTTTTGCCGAATTCAAACGGCCCCATTGGCCCGGTTTTACTGATAGCGTATTGCACCCGGTAAGTAGAATCTTCACAGAAACCGGATGAGTAAGTAAAATAATAAATACCCTTCCGTTTAAACATAAAAGGGGCCTCAAAAAAATCTTTAGCTATAGTATTGGGAATCTTTGCCGTTTTGGCAAATGTGTGCATATCCGGGTTCAACAAACCTACACCACAACCATGATCGGGATAAATCCCCCAGGTACCCCAGAACATATAGATCTTGCCGTCGTCATCTTTAAAAGTTTGTCCATCAAGCGTAATCACCCCTGGGATAAAATAATTAGGGATCATTGATTTGCCATCGGGCAGCAAAGGTGTCCACGGTCCGGTAGGGCTTGTTGACGATGCACCATAAATATCAACCGGCTGACAATAGTACATGTAATACTTGCCATCGTTTCCGTCAATTACGTCGGGAGCCCAATAGTAATTAGAAGTTGGCCAGTTCATATCGTGCATGGTCCAGTTCACAAAATCTTTGGATGTCCACACCTGTGACGGGCCATGCCCGCCACCATTACCATCAGTGGTAGCATAAACGTAGTAGGTATCGCCAAACTTGCGTACGGTTGGGTCGGCAAAGTAACCGGGAATAATGGGGTTACCATTACCCGGTACTGTTGCTGATTGTTGCTGTGCGGAACTGTTTAAAACAGCCAGACACAAGGAAAGGAAAACTATTAACTGAACTTTTCGCATTGTGTTACCTATCCAGCAAAATTAATTATGCGCTAACTCATCGGTGTTTCTTGCTGGCGGCTCTGCATTAAGCAGGTGCTTTACAAAAAAGTCGCGTTTCTTTTTACGACCATAAGGGCCGCCATCGCTATGGCCCATACCCGGCACCACCAGCAAGTCAAACATTTTATTGCTCTTGATCAGCGCATCCGCAAAACGGAAGGTTGATTCGGGCGGAACATTGTTGTCAGCCTCTCCTACTATCAGCATCAGATCGCCCTGTAATTTACCGGCATTGGTAATATTTGACTGTTGCTCATAATGCGGACCAACAGGGTAGCCCATCCACTGCTCGTTCCACCATTGCTTATCAATGCGGTTATCATGGCAGCCACAGGCAGAAACCGCGGCTTTATAAAACTCGGGATGAAACAATAAAGCACCTGCCGAATTTTGCCCGCCCGCTGATGTTCCGTAAACGCCTACCCGGCTGATATCAACCTGCGGATACTTGGCTGCAAGCGCCTGCATCCACAGTATCCGGTCGGCAAAACCTGCATCGGCAAGGTTATGCCAGCATACGTCATGAAAGGCTTTTGAACGGTTGGCAGTCCCCATCCCATCCATCTGTACCACAATAAAACCTAACTGCGCTATACTCTGCATTTCGTTAACAGCCGAAAAACTTTTAGGCACAAACGAGTCCTGCGGACCGGCGTAAATATTTTCAATCACCGGATAGCTCTTGTTAGGATCCATATTGGCCGGGCGATAAACCACGCCCCAGATATCGGTTTTGCCGTCCCTTGCTTTAGCAACAAACACTTCAGGAAGTTTAAGGCCGGTGGCCAAAAGCGCGTTCAGATCGGCATGCTCCAGTTCCATTACTGTTTTTAGGTCGGCAGTATTTTTAATAACAATTCGCGGAGCGATATTAACTTCCGAATAGGTATCGATATAGTATTTTCTATCAGCCGAAAACATTACGTTGTGATTGCCTTTCTCAGGTGTAAGGTCAACAAGGTTTTTACCATCAAAACCTATGCGATAATAGTGCATAAAGTAAGGGTCTTCGCCTGCATTTTTACCGCTTCCCTTAAACCAGATCTGCCTTTTCTTAACATCAACACTGTCAATATCACGCACTACCCAGTCACCTTTAGTTACCAGTTTTTCTTTACCGCTCAGCTCATCAACCAGGTAAATATGGCGCCATCCGTCTTTCTCCGTGATCCAAACTATCTCGTGTGTTTTGGCGGCGTAGTAAGTATAAATTCGTTGTTCGTAAATAAAGGTATTCGTTTTTTCATCAATGATATCGCGGGTTTTACCATTGGTAACATCTACCTCAATAACCCTGAAACGCTGGTGACCACGATCTGCCTTTTCGTAGGTAAAATAGCGGCTGTTAGCATCACGCCAGTGCAAGCGCGGCGCGCCAAAAAAGTCTATCTTTTCGGCATCAGTTTTTATTGCGCTTTTGTCAGTGATATTGAATATATACTGCTGATACGATGTAAATTCATCGCCGGGCTGATCATATTCATGCGATTTCAGCACCGCGCGCGTAGTACCCGGTACCGAGCTCAGGAGATAAAAAACTTCTTTTGTTTTTTTAGGATCGATGCGATAGCCAATTATATGCTTACTATCTGGCGACCAGCTAAGTTCGCCATAAGGCTTGTCTAAATTGCCATCGGTAGTTAATTTGATTTCGGTCGCGTTTTTTAATGATTTAACAATGATGTTTCCACCCTTTACAAAGGCCGCCCATTGTTTATCGGGCGATACAGAATCGGTAGTAGCATTTTCCCAACGGTAATGGCGTTCTTGTAATGACTTATCGTTGTCATAGCTTTGGTGTACGGTATCGGCAGTTTTGCTGCATTGCAGTGTACCCAGATCACACTTAAGCCAGGTATTATTTGTTTTAAAAGTGGCCTGCTTTTTATCGGCGCTAAAAAACATGTCATCAATTTTAAAGCTGCCGTCTTTTATGGTTTTGCCTGTTAGTTTGCCTACTTCCGGACTTAACTGACTGCTTTCAAAAATGGTTTTCTTAGTCCCTTTTTCAGGATCAACCAAAACATAAGCTGTTTGATTGCCCGCTATCCTTTTACTGTACCAGAACTGGTTGCCATTCGCCTGCCAGTTGGGTTTAACGTTGGTAACATAGGGGATCTTTTTTAAAGCAGAATCGAGCGCGTCGGCTGCTTTATAGCTTTGCAGCATTTCTGCGTGCGTGGGATAATATGGAGTAGCTTTAGTTTGAGCTTTGGCTGATTGGCCTGCAGCGGCTAAAAAAACGGTTAACAGTAAATATTGGTGGTACCTTGCCATAAGTTATAGTGTTGCGTAAAGTTACCTAACACCACAAGCTTATATTTACATAAATTAACACATCATAGCAGGCATTTAACAAAAGCGCCCGCATCTTTTTGATGCGGGCGCTTATTTATTGTTTCATTGCCGTTGGTTTTAACCAACGGAATAATCCCATTTAAATAAAAGGCTTTAGCCAAAATCCAACTGGTGAGTTTTGGCTAAAGCCAGAACATCTCATACTATTTACCGTTGGTTAAAACCAACGGCAATGAATAACCTTCAAGTACGAAAAATATTGAATACAGTGTTTATCCTCTCAAAGCCTCAATTTCCTCCCTTGTTTTAGGCAGGTATTTACCTAATAACTGGCTGCCGGTATCGGTTATTAAAAAGTTATCCTCAATACGGATACCGCCGAAATCCCGATAGGTATTCAGCACGTCGTAGTTAATAAATTCAGCGAATTTTTTCTCAGCCTGCCAGCGATCTATCAGTTCCGGAATGATATAAATACCAGGCTCAACAGTAAGCACATAGCCCGCTTCCAGTTCGCGGCCCAATCTTAATGATTTTAAGCCGAATACGGTTTCTTTTTTCAAGGTATCGGTGTAACCAACGTATTGCTCGCCCAAATCTTCCATGTCATGCGTATCCATGCCCAACATGTGGCCTAAGCCGCATTGAAAAAACATGGCATGTGCACCGGCGGCAACAGCTTCGGCTGGGTCACCTTTCATCAGGTTTACCGCTTTGAGGCCTTCAGCCAGTTTCTGGCAGGCCTGTATGTGCACGTCCTTGTAGCGTACTCCGGGTTTTAACATGCTGATAGCATGATCCATCGAATTTAAAACCACATCATACAGTTCCCGCTGACGGGTACTGAATTGCTTACCTACCGGGAAGGTACGGGTAAGATCGCCGCCATAGTGCATGGCGTTCTCTGCACCAATATCGCTTAGTACCATGTCACCTTCTTCCAGGATATTGCCGTAATAATGCGTGTGCAGTGTTTGACCATGTTTGGTGATGATAGCAGGATAACCTAAACGGGAATCGTTGGCGATAGCTACCTCATGCGCTTTGGCCACCAGTTCGTACTCCCTGATACCTGGGCGGGCATATTTCATTACCGCCAGTTCCATATCAACGCTGATAGATACAGCCTTCTCTATTTCAGCAACCTCCAGCGGGGTTTTGATCACCCTTTGGGCTATTACCGCCTTTACTAATTGCAATGAAACGCGGCCGGCCACATCTCCCAGACTGGTATTTAACCAATCGGCCAGCTTAATCTTGTTTTCGGGACGATATGGCGGCAGGATATGAACCGGGCGACTGCCGGTAACCGCCTTATGAATATAATGCTTTACATCGGCATAAGGCCTGGTTTGCGAAACACCAACAAGGGTGGCCATTTCGCTAACGGACGGCAAGGTGCCTGTCCAGATAATGTCATCGATAGTAAGATCATTACCGAAGATCACTTCCTCGCCTGTATCGGTATCAATAATAGCCGCTAAACCCGCTACATCAAGCCCGAAGTAGTATAAAAAGCTGCTATCCTGCCTAAACAGGTAGGTATTGTCTTTATAGTTCATGCTGCTGTCCTCGTTTCCTAACAAAACGATGATTCCATTAGCGCCCATGCTTTGCTTTAAAACATTACGGCGTTGCTCATAAACCTGCTTATCAAAAAGTTGAAGTTTCATAATACAAAATTAAACATGCCGGCTCTGTTGAGGAACCGGCATGTGCAAGTATAATTTAAATTTGATTATCTGATGATGTTTAACATCTTACTATTTCTTCCATTCACCATCAAACAAACGCCATATGTTTGTTGGATTGGCTTGTTGCAATGGCAATGGCAACAGCGCGTCCGGGCAGTTTTGGTAGCAAACCGGGCGTACCCAACGCTTAGCCGCATTGATACCTACCGCGGTAAAACGGCTATCGGTAGTGGCCGGAAACGGGCCGCCATGCACCATACTGGCACAAACCTCAACACCGGTTGGTACGCCATTAAACAATACCCTGCCTGCTATCGACGGCAGTAGCTGTAACAGGCTTGAATGACCTGCAAAATCATCATCTGTACCCATAACGGTAGTAGTGAGCTGACCTGATACCGATTTTAACACTTTGATCAGTTCCTGCTCGTTTTTGCAAGATACCATTAACGAGTACGGGCCAAATACCTCTTCGTGCAATAAATGATTTTCAAGAAAAGTTTCGGCACTTACGAGGGCGATGGTTGGCTGAGCTTCGATATCGACAGCTTCTGTAGCCGACTTAACAACGCCGGTTACACCGCTCTGCTCCAAAGCAGCATGGCTCTTTTTCTCATAAGCAGAATGGATGCCCGCATGCAGCATTTTGGCTGGTTTGATATCTTCAATACCGTTACCTAACAGCTTATAGAAATTATCCAGACCTTCACCTTCAACAGCCAACATTAAACCGGGATTGGTACAAAACTGACCAACACCTAAAGTAATGGAACCTGCATATTGCGCAGCCAGATCAGCGGCGTTTTTGTTCAAAGTATCCGGCAAAAATATTACCGGGTTTATGCTGCCCATTTCTGAAAATACAGGAATAGGCTTTTTGCGTTCTGAAGAATACTGAAGCAAGGCTAAACCACCAACAGTTGAACCTGTAAAGCCAACAGCAGCGGTATCATCTGCTTTAACCAATGCTTTACCACTTTCAAACGAGGTACCATGTACATGCTGAAAAACATGCTCTGGCATATTGCTGCTCGCTATCGCTTTTTTGATAGCCTGGTAAACCATTTCAGAAGTTTCGGCATGAGCAGGATGTGCTTTTACTACTACCGAACAGCCTGCACCCAACGCGCTTGCAGTATCACCACCTGCGGTTGAATAGGCGAATGGGAAGTTACTTGCGCCAAAAACAACTACAGGGCCAAGCGGAACAAGCATTTTGCGTAGGTCCGGACGTGGCAACGGTTTTCTATCAGGTAAGGCGGTATCTATACTGGCTTCAACCCAGCTGCCTTCGCGCAGCATTCCTGCAAACATGCGTAGCTGACCGGTGGTACGGGCGCGCTCGCCGGTTAAACGGGGTAACGGAAGGTTAGTTTCTTCAGATGCTTTTTGCAGCAAGGCATCGCCTATTGCTTCTATTTCATTAGCAATAGCCTCCAAAAACAGGGCCTTTTGCTCGGCGCTTGTTTTTTGATAAGCCTCAAACGCGCTTTGCGATTGCTGCATAATGATATTTATTTCTTCGATGCTTTCTTCTTTAAAGTTGTTAGCCATGGCATATATTTTAGTAAAAAACGAAGGGCTTACGCCATTAATATGCGTGAGCAAATATATTTAACCTTTTATGATGCGCACTGAAGATTCCTAACCAGTTATAGCAGGATTTTATCTTATTTCCGCAACACAATTTCAAAACAGATTAAAAAACGGGCAAGCAATAGAATATCCAACAGGCAGACAAGCGTCTTGTTTACATCAATTTATAAAACCTTACCCCATGCGGCGGGATATTACAGGACACAGCAGCAACATTTTTAGCGATATCTTTTTGCTGCCAGATATCCCTCACAACTTTAACCCTGCCCATATGGATGCTGTTAAAATCAAGCGTATACTTTGTATACTTTTCACTAAGATTAAAAATACCTATTGCCTTGCTGCCATCTGCCAGTTGTTTAACCCAAACCTGGATCTGTTTACTATTAATCACCCTTTCGGCTTGTTTGCCTGCTACGTCCTGATCAATAGCTATAACCTCCCGATTTTTTAACAAATTAAGAGTAAATTCATCAAGCTTATCCATATCACAGCCAATAAGCAGCGGTGCCGATAAAAGGCTCCACAAGCTCATATGTGTATACTGCTCATAAGGCGTCAAATTGGTTTGGTGTAGATTCTCGCCCCAGCCAACTCTGCCTAAAATGAGCATATCGGGATCGTTCCAGCCTCCCGGCCCGGCGTAGGCCGCGTTATTGGTCTGACTAAAACCTATCCCGTACAAACTTTCCCAGGTATCAGTAATATCCTCGGTAGTGCGCCACAGATTGCCGTTCATCTGCGTGCCCCATTTCCAAACATCTTTTATGCCATACTGGCAAATGCTGTAGATAATACCCCGGGGCTGTTTTGCCAGTTCATCGCGCATTACCATGTATGGTTTCTGCTGCGCGAATAGTGTTGTATCACCGGCCGTTTGGTCAGAATAGCTGCATAGGTCGTATTTCAAATAATCAACACCCCAGTTAAAATATGTGCCAGCATCCTGACCCTCATGGCCTAACGAACCCAGGTAACCGCCACAGGTTTTTGCTCCCGGCGACGAGTAAATGCCAAACTTTAATCCCTGTTGATGCAGGTGTGTTCCAAGAGCTTTCATATCCGGGAATTTCTCATTCGCGGCTATTGCTCCATCCTGTTGCCTTGCAGGTGCCTGCCAGCCATCATCTACGTTAATGGAGTTCCAGCCGTAATCGGTGAGGCCTTTATCAAGCATGGCTTTAGCTGATAGCCGAACCTTTTCGTCGCTCACATTCAGTCCCCAGCAATTCCAGCTGTTCCAGCCCATGGGAGGGGTAAGTGCTAATAAATGCCCCGATTTGATGGTAAATGCGCGTTCGCTTCTTCCTAAATTGTTGCTTACCGAAACAGATACTTTGTAATCTCCTGCTTTAGGGGCTACCCCTGTTATAATTCCGGTTTTATTATCAAGCATTAAGCCTTGCGGCAAATTTTTAACCGAATAGCTTAGAGGCTTTTGCCCGCTTGCCGCTATTTTGTAAAGTACCGGTGAGCCGGGATGTATGCCTAAAACCGCAGCACCATTAATCATCGGTTTTAACGATGCTTTGGGAGTAAGCAAATAAGGTGCTATCTCGGCAAAGGTCTTGGTCTTGCCTGATGCCGCTTCGGTAAACTCATAAAACAATTTAATGCCTTCGCGATGGGGGAAATTGAGCGTGTAAGTCTCCTTACCCAGGGGCTGGAGATTAGCATTTACCGTTTTCTCGGCAATTGTTTTTTCAGTAACCTGGTCTATGATCCGGTAGTGAAACTTGCCCATGATAATGGTTTTAAAGCTATTGCTGATGGTTAATTTGCGTGCAGATTGCGCGTTGGGTAAAAAGCTGATATCGGTTTGGGTGAAGACGATGCCGTCAAATTTTTCCAGCATATCAATATAAGGGCTTCCCATAAAAATCCCACCCGAGCCACCGCCATCATACACTTTTATGGCGATGATATTTTCCGCGTCCCATTTAATTGCCGGATCATTTGCGGCGATGCAGTAATTACGTACAGCAGGCCACTTGCTTATATAGCCTCCCTTATCTTCAGGAAATGCACCGGTTTTACCAATCAGTTTGCCGTTAAAATAAGTTTCATCAACATCATTAACATGCGCAAGGAATACCCTCAAACTATCACCCCAAACCGCCTGCTTTTTTAATGACGATGGAATAACCACATGAATCCGGTACCATGCAAAACCGTGATAATCCGGGTAACCCTGCTCCTGCCAAACATCGCCAACTTTGATATTTTTCCATTGCGAATCGTTAAAGTCGGCATTTTGCCAGGCTGCATTATTTCCGGTGGAAAACTTCGCAGTGCTTAGATTAATAAAATTCCCGTTTTGTGCGGAAACTGCTATGGCAATAGTTAAAAGCCATAGCAGCGATAAGATCTTTTTCATGAATGGTAGTCTATAAACTTTCGACCGGGAGTTCAGCGGTTTTACGTTTTTTGCTGCCACCTATCAAGTAATAAACCGGGATGCCCGTCAGGGTAATAATCAAGCCCGGATAAGTATAAGCTGGTTTGTATTTGATCAGCAACAGGCAAAAAGCAATACCCATAATAATATAAATTATTGGCAATACCGGGTAACCAAAAGCCTTGTAAGGCCGCTCTGCATTGGGCATTTTTTTGCGTAGGATAAAAATCCCGATGATGGTAAGCACATAAAAAACTACCACCACAAACGAGATCATGTCCAGCAGATCGCCGTATTTACCGCTCAGGCTCCAAAGGCAGGCAAACACGCACTGCAACCATAAACCAAAACCCGGCACCGAGTTTTTATTCAGCGTACCCACTTTTTTAAAGAAAAGCCCATCCTTAGCCATCGAGTAATAAACCCTGGCACCCGACATGATAAGCCCGTTATTACAGCCAAAAGTTGATACCATGATGAGCAAAGCGATGATCACCGTACCCGAGCTGCCAAAAATATGCTGTGAAGCAACCACACCTACCCTATCTTTATCAGCAACGGCAATATCATGCAATGAAAGTACACCTGTATACATGATGTTGGTTAAAATGTAGATCACCGTCACGATCAGGGTACCCAGCGCCAGACTCAAACCGATATTCCTTTTCGGGTTTTTGATCTCCCCGGCTATAAAAGTCACGTTGTTCCATGAATCGCTGCTGAATATAGAGCCCACCATAGCCGAAGCAATAGCCCCTAAAGCAGCAATGGTAGTATATGAAGCAATAGAACCATCACCATTAAGATGATGCATATCCCATGCATTTTTCCAGTTATCGCTCCATACCGAAGCTTTTAAGGAAAACAGGCCAAACACAATTAACCCCAACAAGCTCAGCAGCTTGGCCATAGTGAAAATGGTTTGCACAATTTTACCGCTGTTTACGCCGCGGGTATTGATATAGGTTAAAAATACAATCACCAGGATGGAGAGCAGTTGTGCCGGCGATATGGTGATAAAACCAAGATCGACAGCCACAAGGTCTTCACTTAACTGCGGGATCAGGTAGGCCGTAAATTTGGCGAAAGCAACCCCTACCGCGGCAATAGTAGCTGTTTGGATCACGGTAAAAAAACTCCATCCGTATAAAAAACCAACCAAGGGGCGATATGCCTCTTTCAGGTAAACGTACTGGCCACCCGCCCTGGGGAACATGGCACTCAGCTCGCCGTAGCTCAGGGCCGCGGTGAGGGTCATAAAACCAGTGATAAGCCATACAAATAGCAGCCAACCGGCACTGCCCACATTGCGGGTAATATCCGCGCTCACAATAAAAATGCCGGAGCCAATCATACTGCCTGCCACCAGCATGGTGGCATCCATCAACCGCAATGAAGGCTTAAAAGAAGTACTGTTCTCCATAAAAATGTTTTTTGAAAGCTAAAAGCTGAATGCATAAAGCTTAAAGCTTTACCATCGATGCTATTTAATTAATTATTTACCTCCGAAATCGTAAAATTTCCAGCTTGTTGTAAAATCTTTGCTTAAAGCCTGGTTGGTTAACGTAGCACGAAGCATCTCAACCGGGATCAGGTTTTCCTTGATGGCCGCATCATGGAATTGTTTAAAAGTCATCTTGCCACTATCAACCAATTCTTTCCTCAACTCGGTCAATTGCAAACCGCCCAACAAATAAGCCACCTGGTAAAGCGGACTATAGCCACCTTCAAATGAGCGCCTTACTTCACCTTCGGCATTGGCACGTTCATGACCTACGCGGTCAACCAAAAAGTCGATGCATTGCTGCGGTGTCCAATTGCCTAAATGATAGTTGAGCGAAAAGATGATCCTCGCGCAACGGTGCATGCGCCAGAACAGCATGCCTACACGCTCTTCAGGTGTTTTGGCAAAACCCTTATCGTACAACAACAATTCCCAGTATAAGGCCCAGCCCTCAACCGCGAACGGCGTCCCAAAATCCTGTCGGTAGGCTTTGTAACGGCTATTCATAAAATATTGCAGGTTATGGCCGGGAATCAGTTCATGCTGCACCGTTCCCCTTGAAAAATAAGGGTTATTTCCACGCATACTCATCAACCTGTCATCATATTGCATAGTATTGGTTGGGTACGAGATGCTGATCTCTTTGCCACCGGTAAAAAATGGGTTAACCAATTGCCTCTGCGGCGACATCATCACCATACCCCAGGTTTCTTCGGCCAGTGGCGGTATCGTGATCAGGTCCCGCTCTTTGATAAAGCTGATGGCATCATTGTAGAGCTTAACAATTAGTTCGGGCTGATGACCTACCGGTACATAACTGTTTTTTACTTTCTCAAGCGCTTTTTTCCAATCGCTGCCAAAACCCATTTCCTGCGATGCTTTCAGCATCTCCTTATCGCACCAGGCAAACTCCTTGTTAGCAAGCTTGATTAGCTCTTCGGGCGTATAAGGGATCATCTCGGCCTGTAACTGGCTAATCAACTCTTCCCTGCCAATCGGCACGCCTTTGATACCGCTGCTATCGCTTTTTTGGCTGGTGTTCAGCTTTCCTTTGCTAATAGCTAACTCGCTGTATCTTCCAAGCGCATTATCAACAGCTTTATAAGGCTCAGGCACCCACCAGGTAAACGATGGATCGTATTTATTATAGAAACCAAAAAAGTCCTTTAAACGACCTTTCAATCCTAATAAAGCAGCTTTGGTTACCTTAGCCACCGGCATATCCACCGATGGAAGTTTACGATACGCTGTAGTATCAGCTTTGAGTTCTTTCAGGATCTTGTTCAAATCGCCTGCAACTTTTTCGCCATCCACGAATGTTCCGCGACGGCGTTTTTGCTCAAGAGCGTAAATCTCATCGGCAAATGAAATGTATTTTGCAGCCTGGCTGTACAGGCCTTCTTCTTTCTTCAGGTCTTTCAGATCAAAGTTGATACGTTTTTTCAGCAGGATATAATCAACCTTGCCGTATATACTCAGGATGTTAAAGTCGGTTTGCTCCAATTGCTTCAGATAATCGTTATCAACCTCAATTAACCTTTTACGCTGTTCAGGCGAATTAAGCACATCCTGTTTGTATTGGTCTTCGGCACGGTCATTAACATTATAGGGCGAGTAAAAATCGCGAATGGCGTTCATATCTTGCCCGTACCTGATAATGGTGCCGGCAATTTCGCTGGTTTGCTCGTATAAATTACCGGTTGGTGTTGTTTGCGCCTTTACAGTAAGCACACCAAGGGTAAGGGCATAAAGGGCTAAACCTTTTATGGCTGTTTTAGTATTTATTAGCACGATAAATTAGTGGTTTGAGGTAAAAAGAAAAAAGCCGTATTAGCTGGCAGCCCTGTTAAGGCTGATAAGATTGTTGTTGTATGAGTCGAGATAGCCGCGCGGCGAGTTGCCAATTACACATTTAAATACGCGGTTAAAGTTGGTAATGCTTTTGAAGCCACATTTGTAAGCTACCGTATTAATACTTTCAAATTTATGGGCGATGAGTTTTTTACAAGCCTCATTGATCCGGATCTCGTTCAGAAATGAAATAAACGTATGACCTGTATGCTTTTTGAAATATCTGCAAAACGACTCGGGGGTCATGTAAGCTACCTTAGCAACATCCTCAAGCGTGATAGGCTCGCTGTAATGCTGCATAATGTAGTTGTAGATATTACCTATTCTGATCCCCTCGTTTTCGGTTATGCCCGGCAGGTTGCCATACGTTGATAAAGGATCGAGCTTAGTTTTGATATTAGTAAGCCCTTTCAACAAATGGAAAAACTGAATGAGCTGATCGGGGCCGGATGCCTTTTGCAGGGCAATCATGATCTGCGATACCTTATCAACCACAGAATGCGGCACTTTAAAGCCCTGTTGATGCTGTTGCATAAATATCAGGCTCGGCTTAAGCTCAGGCAGTGAAAACAACGGAGCCAGTGCACCTTCCGGGTTAAAAAATATGGTAAGCGCCTCAATCTGTTTATTGGAGTTTGGCACAAAGTATTCAGGATTGCTTTTAAACACGTGCGGCAGGTTGGCACCAATTAAAAACAGGTCGCCGGCCGAGTAATCATGCATGTTATTTCCTGCAATCAAAGTCCCCTCGCCCTGCTGGATCCAGGTGAGCTGAATTTCCTTATGACGGTGCAGGTATGGATAATGGTAGGGCAAACAGACCTTTTCTGCTATCACACTTTTATCGTGCGGAACCGGGATAGTAAATTGTAAAACTTTCATCTGCTACTTTGATTATACTTGTTGAATTTACAATTACTTAACTTAATTTGCTAATAAATGAAGTTAAAAGGATAAAATACGGGCAATATCTGGTAATTTATGGTTGATAGCACCACCAAAATTGGCCTAAAAACCCATTTTTATCCAACAGATAAAAATTAAATTAAATGTTATATAAACAATTAAAATCGAAATTATAGCCACTACAGCCATAATTTAACCGAATAAAATATTTTTAATTGTACAGAATACAACTAATGTACATTTTACACTAACCATCTTTTTTAGGCAGAAAAACCGTTTTTTAACCTGTTTTTTATGATTCAGGTAATAAAACGTACTCCTGTTAAAGCAAAAAACCGCTCATCAGGGGTGGATGAACGGTTCCGTTTTCCGGCAAGCCGGAAGGGTAATCAATTGTTTAAATTAAGATCTTTCAGGAGCAAATTCTTTAATATCGATAGAGGTTGGTTTGCCCGAAATAATTTCGCTGGCCAGTAAACCGGTTGCCGCACCAAGGCTCAAGCCCATCATACCATGCCCTGTTGCTACTGTAAGGTTGCTGTATTGTTTACTCTTACCGATATAAGGCAATCCATCGGCAGATGAAGGGCGGAAACCAAACCAGATATCTTTTTGATCAGGAACAGCAGGTTTTAAACCAGGGAAATACTTCGGCACCGATTCAACGATACCTTTTACACGGTTCATGTTAATGCGGTCGTTGATTTTATCAAGTTCCATAGTACCACCATAACGTAAGCCGCCGTTCATTGGTGTTATGGCAACCCTTGCTTCGGCCAGTAACGCAGGGATGTGCATAGTTTCGCTGTCATCCTTCACATTAAATGAATAGCCTTTGCCCGGCATCAGCAAGATCTTTAAGCCCAGCAGCTTTCCAATAGCCGGCGACCATGAGCCTCCCGCGATAATATACTCATCGGCAGTAAACTCTTCATTACCTGATAATACCCTGCTTACCTTGCCGCCATTGTTTTCAATTTTAGTAACCTCTTTATTAGCCACCAATTTTACACCGGCAGTTTTCAGGTGTTTGATCAAAGCAGCCATCAGTTTATTGGGCGATAGGTGCGCATCACAGCGATAATGTACAGCGCCTAATACATCAAGCTCAAGCTTGGGTTGCAGTTTTTTACAATCGTCGACACTAAGCACGGCCATATCCAAACCTAATTCCCTGCCTTTTTCGGCCATGTGCGCTTCTTCTTCGCCGGCCTTTTCGGTTTTATAAAACATCAGGATGCCCTTTTCAACCAAATCAAAATCAAAGCTGGGCTCTTTGCTCAAATCTTCGTAAAGTTTTTTGCTGAGTAATGAAAGTTCGGTTAAAGGCGTGGCCGATCTTTCAACGTGTTCGGCATTGGCTTTCTTTAAAAACTTCAATCCCCATGAAATCAGTTCGGGATTCAGCGATGGCTTTACGTAGAACGGGCTTTTGCTGTTAAACATCCATTTAATACCCTGCGATACCATTCCCGGCGTTGCCAATGGGATAAAATGGCTTGGCACTATCATGCCCGCGTTTCCGTATGAGCAACTGTCGGTCATATCACCCTTATCCAGCACAGTAACCTCATGCCCGGCCTTTTGTAAATAATAAGCCGAACTAAGTCCTACTATCCCACCTCCTATTATCAGCACTTTTGCCATTCTTGTTTTAAAGCTTAAAGCTTAAGGCGGAGAGCCGAAAGCTTTTATTTAGAAAATTATTAATTAGAAGTCTAAAACGGGGGATTGCGCGATTCCCCTCTTGAGAGGGGTGGAGGGGTGTGTTTCTGCTTTGACAAGTCAATCGCATAAACACACCCCTGCCAACACTTTTTCCTCCGCGCCCCCTCTCAAGAGGGGATTTTTGAAAGCTCTTTGTTTATTATCAATTATATCACCTGGAAACCGTGAGCATAAGGATCATCATCATCTATTTTGATGGTATTGTAGCCATAAACTTTGGCCCAGCCTTCAACGCTTGGAATAATGGCGTCGATATCATTGATCTTAACCACGTCCTCAACCTTACCAATAAATTTACTGCCGATGATACTTTCGTGAACAAAAGACTCACCCACTTTCAATTTACCTTTGGCAAACCATTGCGCCATACGGGCCGAAGTACCGGTTCCGCAAGGAGAACGGTCGATGGCTTTATCGCCATAAAATACCGCGTTACGTGCAGTGGCATCCGCCGATAAAGTGGCACCTGCCCAAAGGATATGGGTACAGGTATTTATGGTTGGATCCTGCGGGTGCACAAACTGGTATTTTTCGTTGATGCGCTTACGCAGCACCTGGCTCCAGGCTATCAGCTGTCCGGCTGTGTAATTCTCAATGCCCTTAAAGTTAGGCTGAGGATCAACAATGGCATAATAGTTACCGCCATACGAAACATCGATAGTAAGCGTACCAAGATCAGGGCATTCCACTTCTAAATCAGTCGCTGCAAGATATGCAGCCACGTTTCTGAGTTTTACCGAAGTTACCTTTTTACCCTCCTGCTTGTACTCAATTAATACAAGGCCGGCAGGCGCTTCCATACGTACAATACCCGGAGTTTTAGGCTGGATTAACCCTTCCTCAATGGCTATGGTGATGGTGCCTATAGTTCCGTGACCGCACATCGGTAAACAACCGCTGGTTTCGATGAACAAAACCGCTACGTCGTTTTCTGGGTCATGAGGCGGGTACAGGATACTGCCCGACATCATATCATGGCCACGGGGTTCAAACATCAGGCCCGTCCTGATCCAGTCGTACTCCTTTAAAAAGTGCTGACGTTTCTGGCTCATGTTGTCGCCTTTTAGCGTGGGACCACCACCGGCCACCAACCTTACGGGATTACCGCAGGTATGGGCATCAACACAAAAGAAAGTTTTACTTGCCATATGCTATTATAAAGCTACCTCGGTTAATTTACCCCAGCTTCCAATAGGCAGCTCAGGCCTTACAGCAAGCGCGTCGTTGATGATTTTCTGAACTTTTTCACGCTCGGCACCAATTAATGGCAAACGTGGCGCACGTACATTTTCGGTACCTATGCCGGTTGCAACCTCGGCCAGTTTAATGTATTGTACCAGTTTAGGGTGAATATCCAGTTCAAGCACCGGTAAAAACCAACGGTAAATGGCCAAAGCCTCATCATACCTTTTTGCTTTTACCAAACGGTAAATGGCAACAGTTTCTTTAGGGAACGCGTCAACCAAACCAGCAACCCAGCCATCGGCACCCATTACAAGGCTTTCCATTGCCAACGGATCAACACCGGTAAAGATCTTGAACCTGTCGCCAAACTTGTTAATCATACGGGTTACGTTTGATACATCACGGGTTGACTCTTTTACCGCCTGGATATTATCATAAGCTGCAAGTTCTGCAAACATATCTAAAGTAACCTCAATCTTATAATCAACAGGGTTATTGTAGATCATGATTGGCAATTCGGTACTTTTAGCGATAGAAGTTAAATAAGCAATGGTTTCACGGGCTTCGCTGTTGTAACGCATAGGTGGCAACAGCATTAAGCCATCAGCACCTTTATCAAATGCTTTTTGAGCATAAGCAACAGCCGCTTTGGTAGTTTGTTCGGCTATATTTAATATAACAGGTACTTTACCTTGTACAAACTCAACAGTGTGAGCAAGCAGCGCGAATTTTTCATCATCGCTTAAAACGCTTGCTTCGCCCAATGAGCCGCCTAATATAAAACCATCAACACCAGCCTCAAGCTGTGCATTCAGGTTTATATCAAAAGCTTCAAAATCAAGTTCGTCATTATCTGTAAATTTAGTAGTTACTGCAGGGAGTACGCCTTTCCAATCAAAAGTTATCATTGTATATTATTTTTCACAAAATTAAAATAGTACTTATTACGAATATTTAACAATTTAGCAGACATTGACCGTATTTTAACATACAATGCCATATACAGACAAATTGCCTGCTAAATAATGCCTATTGCGCATCCCACCAAAGCCTGTCGGTAAGCTTAGCGTTTTGTTGCGGCTGCGGATTTGCGGTCATTTCCGACTGCGGGTATAATACCCTGCGCGGAATATCCGACAAGGCATTTTTAACCTTAGTTAAGGCCGGATAGCCTGTACGCCTCCAATCAGTATAGTTCTCCATTGACAGGAAGTTGGCCACAACCTTTTCCTCAATGATCAGCTGCATGGCATTAGCGCTGGTTAAGGTACCCCTTGAGGCTAAATATGTATTCACATCAGCATCGGCAATACCCAGTTTTGACATGTGCGATTTAACCGCCAGCAAATAAACCGGTTGCGCCGCTGTTGCACCCGACAGTACAAATGTAGCTTCGGCCTTTAAGAATAATGCTTCCGAGTAAGTAACAATGTAGTTATTTGAGCTTGTGCTCGCATAAAAAGAGCCGCCCAAGGAGTATGATTCCAAACTACCTATATCTTCCAACCCTATCTGACGACCGGTATACAAACCTGTTTGCGCTGCGGGGGCAACCATTTTTGATAAACGGGGATCTTTCCGGGTCTTAAAACCATCAACAAAAGTTGAAGCCAATACCAGCGTTGAGCCTGGTAAAAAGTTTTGCTGCCATGGGTTTTCGGCACCGGCTCCGCCGGTGAACGGCATCTTCATATCATCATCATTGCTCGCCATAGCGTTTTCAAGGGCGGTAAGGGCCAGTTGTGCCTGCGCGGCAGCTGTATGCCCCGGAGCTTTAGTCAGGTGCATATAATAACGTGCTTTTAACGTATAAGCTGCCTTTTTCCATTTGCTCATATCGCCGCCATAGTAAAAATCATCGCCTGTAGGTACTGTAGTGGTATTTTTAGCGATATCAGCGATAGCGTTATCAAGCAGGGTTTGTATCTGCGTATAAATTGCTTCCTGGCTATCATAAGTTGGGGTAAGGTTACCTGTACCCTGAAAACTTTTTGAATACGGCACATCGCCCCAGGCATCAGTAGCAGAACCAAGCGTATAGGCAAGCAAGATCTTTGATATTCCCGCGTAGTTAGCATTGCCATCGGCTTCTGCTTTTTTATCAAGCAAAACAAGGTTATTCATTACCTGCACATAAAAGTTGTACCAATCGCTATCCATATCCTGATGATACATGAGATAGGTACCAAAGTTTGGCGGCACCTGGTTCAAAGCTATTACCTGAAGGTATTGTTGTAGTACTATCGCAAGATTACTACCACCCGAGGCGGTAATATTCTGTGATATAGCCGCTTCAACCGGGGCCAGGATCAGTGATTCTTTAACATCTATAGGCCTGTTGGGGTCGTGGTTTACATCAATGTATTTTTTACAGCCCGTAAAACTTACTAACGCGCATGTTACTAACGTGATATATTTATTTTTCATGACAATTTCTCTTATTAATGATTTTAAATTATAGGGTAACTTTCAAACTAAAGTCAACCGATTTTGAAGTTGGGGTTGAGAATGAATAAATACCCTGTGAACCGTTTGATGAGCCAAATGAGCTAACTTCCGGATCGCCGCCGGTAAAGTGCGGCGCGTGGATCCAAAGGTTACGGCCGGTTACACTAAACGTTGCCGATTTGAAAGGGCTTTTGCTTAACCATGATGGTTTTAAAGTATAGCCTAAACTAACATTGCGCAGTTTAACATAGCTGCCATCCTGAATTACAGACTCAAGCACACTGTTTGCGCGCTGATAATAAGCCTGACCATTAACCGCAATGGTATTTGGCTGACCGGTAGTGGCATTTACGCCATCAACTACCCGTGGGCCACGGTTTTCGGTAACTTTTGGAGTACCATAAAAATAACCATAACCATCAACGTTGTTTTGGATATCGCCACCACGTTTGATATCAAAGAAGAAACTGAAATTGAATTGTTTGTACCTGAAGTTGTTATTGATGCCACCAAGCCAGTTAGGGTTGATATTACCTACTATACCTTGTGTATCATCGGCATATGGAAGGCCGGTATCATCGATTAGTAACTTACCTGCCGCGTTACGTGCATAGCGGGTACCATATATTACTCCGTAAGGCTGCCCAACCACTATATTGGTAAAACCATTACCCAATACCTGCTGATCGCCGTAAATAGACAATACCTTATTCCTGTTACGGGTAAAGTTTAAAGTAAGGTCCCAGTTAAAATCGCGGCTCTTAATTGGTGTGGCGTTAAGCAATATTTCAATCCCCCTATTACGCATTACCGCTGAGTTTACACCTGTTGATGCGTAACCTGTTGATGCCGCGATAGCCACATTTGGTATAATACCATCAATTGTTTTTTTACTGTAGAAAGATGCTTCAAGACTGATACGGTTATTAAAGAACCCCGCTTCAAAGCCCGCTTCAAACTCGTTGATACGCTCGTTTTTAAGATTAGGATTACCCAGTACATCGCTGATTAAAAAACCGGCCTGCTGGTTATAAGGGAAAGCAAGGTTACGGATAGTTGCTTTATTGTAAGGCGTTAATAAACTGTATGCGCCGATGCTACCGTCATTACCTACTGTACCGTATGAAACCCTAATCTTGCCCAGGTTCATAACTTTTGAAAGCTCGGGGCTAAAAAACTCTGAAAATATAAAACTACCCGCGGCAGAACCATAAGGATAAAAATTGTGGTCGGTTGATAATACCGAGTTACCATCGTACCTACCGGTTAATGATAATAACAGGAAGCGCTTATATTCGATATTTGATTGCAGGTAGAAACCAATTTTTCGTTGCAATGTTGAACTCTCGCTGTAGTTAACCGTTGAAGCAGAAGCCATATTATACAAACCGGGTACAGTTAAACCAACGCCATTGGCGTAAGTATTTTCACCGTATGTGGAGATAAGGTTATTACCTAATATAACGTCAATATTAAAGTCGCCAAACTGCTTAGTGGCACTCAGCAATAAATCATTATTATATTGGCGAAAGGTAGTATTGTTATCAACCAAACGGCCATTAGGATTTGATACCGATTGGGTTGATTCATGATACCTGTCCATTTCGGTATAAACATCGGCGCCAAACCTTTCAGTAATTGTTAACCATGACAGGGGCTTATAATCGGCAGTAAAAGTTGGTAAAAACCTGTTAACACTTGAGTGGTTTTTGATATTATCCAATACCCAATACGGATTATTGCGCGAAAAACGATATAAACGCTGGGTACCGTCGGCATTTAAATAAGGCTGCAGATTATACGAAACCGGCGCTGTAAAAACTGTCCAAACCGGGCTTTCAAGCGCATACCCCTCAGGTAACCTGTCGTTTTGTGAGTTTGAATAATTTAACTGAAAAGTAGTATTCAGGTTTTTAAGCACTTGCGCGCTATATTTCGCAAAAAAAGTATTGCGCAAAAATTTAGTGGTAGGCACCGTACCCTGCTGATTAAAATTAGAATAAGAAACCAGGTAAGTAGAATTGTTACCGCCACCGCCAATATTTACGGTGTTGTTGTAAGTATGGCCGGTTTTAAAAAACAGATCGGACTGGTTATAAACTTTTGCAGGTTGTCCGTTTATTTTAAGGGTATCCATACGGGCACCCCATGATGTACTTGTTTTATTGGTTACGCCATCATAATAAATTCCGTTAGTACCTAATGAGTATTTATTTTGAATTTGCGGCAGCAAAGGCTTTTCAGCAGAAAAATCGGAAGAAAAGGTAATGAGCGGCTTTTTATTTAAAGCACCGTTTTTGGTAGTAATAATAACAACGCCGTTAGCGCCTTTTGAACCGTATAAGGCTGTAGCTGCCGCACCCTTCAGCACGTTCATACTTGCAATAATTGATGGATCGATATCGGCTATCCTGTTTGTACCGGGTCCGGTGTTAAGGTTACCTGTTTCTGAGTTGTCAACCGGCACACCATCAATAACCATTAAAGGCTCATTAGTACCAAAAAATGAAGATCCTCCCCTGATTACTATCCTGGCCGAACTGCCCGGGGTACCTGATGAACTTGTTACCTGTACACCGGCTACTTTACCGGCTATCGCGTTTACAAGGTTAGGCTCCTTTGATTGTGTCAGCGACTCTCCTTTTATTTCCTGCGAACTGTACGTCAGGATCCTTTTATCGCGTTTTATACCCAGCGCGGTAACTACTACCTCATTAAGTACTTTGTTATCTTCGGCCAAGGTCACGTTAACCTGCGCCTGGCCGGTTAACTTAACTTCGTGCGCGGTAAAACCAATGGCGGTTACAATTAATGTACCCTGTCCATTATAATTAAGGCTAAACAGGCCGCTGCCATTGGTAACAGAGCCAGCGTTTGTGCCTTTTATTTTAACGGAAGCGCCGGCTATGGGCTCGCCCTTCTCGTCGGTTACCTTTCCTTTTAGTGTTACTGTTTGCGCGTACGTGCTGTAACAAAACACAAACACACTTAGTAAAGGCAAAATGAACCTCTTTAGTAATTGTTTAAACTTCATAAATTAAAATTTGGGGTTAATGACTATGTATTACACGCTGTATTTCAGACACGTAAAACTATCCGCGCACTGGCCCAAATTTTGTCATGAAATTTGCCAATACTACCCATATCTTAACATTCCTGTTACAATAGCATTAAATTGTTATTATTTTTATATAAAACTTTTAAATACGTTAATATTTTGCCATTCGGCTATTACCGCCATTAAGAAACTTACTATAAACAGCCATAGGGTTGAAAAAACGGGTAAAATCCTGCTATCAACTGCAAAATATCAAATGAAATAATTGTTAAAAGCACAATAATTTAGAGGATAATTATTATTACAATTACAAAAACGGATCATGCTTATAAAAAAGTGGTTTAAATTGAACTTATGCCTCGCTGCCTGCTTAGCGGGGGCACAAACAATACATGCGCAATCCTACGTGCCCGAATGGAACGATACCCGGGTAAAAGTAAAACCGGTGGTTCCGGTTAAAGCCTATTCATTTAATTTAAAGGATGTCCAATTATTAGAGAGCCCTTTTAAAAAAGCGATGGATGCTGATGTTAAATATTTGCTATCCATAGAGCCCGACAGGCTGCTCTCGGCCTTCCGCGCGCACTCAGGCCTTAAACCTAAAGGAAAAATGTACGAAGGCTGGGAATCATCAGGTTTGGCAGGGCATACACTTGGCCACTACCTATCGGCCATATCTATGCATTATGCATCAACCCGCGACCCTGAGTTTTTAAAACGCGTAAACTACATAGTTAAAGAGCTTGACGAATGCCAGGTAGCCCGTAAAACCGGCTATGTGGGCGCTATCCCTAAAGAAGATACAATTTGGGCCGAGGTTGCGAAAGGCGATATCCGTTCACGCGGTTTCGACCTGAACGGCGGCTGGTCGCCATGGTATACGGTACACAAGATCATGGGCGGTTTGCTTGATGCCTATTTATATTGCAATAACGCCGAGGCCCTGAAAGTATGCAAAGGCATGGCCGACTGGACAGGCGAAACCATCAAAAACCTGGATGACGAAAAACTGCAAAAAATGCTCCTATGCGAATACGGCGGCATGGCCGAAACGCTTGCTAACTTGTACGCTATCAACGGTGATAAAAAATACCTCGAGCTATCATATAAGTTTTATGATAAAAAGATCCTTGATCCCCTAGCACAGCAACAGGATATATTGCCGGGTAAACACTCCAACACCCAGATTCCTAAGATCATAGCCAGCGCACGCAGGTACGAGATCACCGGCGATAAAAAGGATAAAGCCATTGCCGATTTCTTCTGGACAACTATTGTTAACCACCACTCATACGCTACGGGCGGTAACAGCAATTATGAATACCTGAGTGATGCGGATAAACTGAACGATAAGCTTACAGAAAACACAACCGAAACCTGCAACACTTATAATATGCTGAAGCTAACCCGGCATTTGTTCGCGGTTGAGCCTTCGGCCATGTTGATGGATTATTATGAAAAGGCATTGTACAACCACATCCTTGCCTCGCAAAACCATTCGGATGGTATGATGTGCTATTTTGTACCATTGCGTATGGGTGGTACCAAACATTACAGCACCCCTTTTGATGACTTTACCTGCTGCGTTGGCTCAGGCATGGAAAATCACGTAAAGTACAACGAAAGCATTTACTTTAGAGGGGCCGACGGCAGCTTATATGTAAACCTGTTCATCCCATCGGTGCTAAACTGGGCATCAAAAGGTTTATCGGTAAAGCAGGAAAGCACTTTCCCTAATGATGATCATATCTCATTTACGGTGAACACCAAAAAGCCGCTTACAATGACTATCCGCATCCGTAAACCAAAATGGACCAGCAATGCTACCATCAGCATTAACGGAAAAACACAAACCGCTACTACTGATGACCAGGGATATATTGTTTTAAACCGCAAATGGAGCAACAACGATAAAATTGAGTTTATTACTCCTGAAAAGCTTTACACCGAAGCCATGCCGGATAATGCCAACAGGCGCGCTGTATTTTATGGCCCGGTGTTACTTGCAGGTAATTTGGGTAATACCGAACCTGATCCGCTGAAAGGCGTACCGGTTTTTGTAACCAGCGAAACAGATCCTAACCAATGGCTGCAAATGGTTGATAAAAAACAACTGAGCTTCCGCACGGTAAATATTTCAAAGCCTGAGGAAGTTACATTAATCCCATTCAATCAAACCCAAAATGAATACTATTCGGTTTATTGGGATGTGTTTACGCCACAAACCTGGGCTGTACAGCAAAAGGCTTACGAGGAGCAACGCAAAAAGCAACAGGAACTGGAAGCCCGCACCATGGATATTGTACGCTTAGGCGAAATGCAGCCCGAGCGCGACCACAACTTCACCAGCGAAAACGCCACTACCGGCGAAGATCATCAAAAGAAATGGCGGTCGACAGAAAATGGCGGTTACCTGCAATATGAAATGAAGGTAGATGCCAACGCGCAAAACACCCTCATCAATACGTATTGGGGTATGGATAACCGCGGTCGCCGATTTGATATTTTGATTGACGGCGTTAAACTGGCTTCTGAAGATCTGAACCAATACAAGGAAAGCCGTTTTTACGATATCAGCTATACCCTGCCTATCGAGCTAACCAAAGGCAAACAAAAGGTAACTGTAAAACTGCTGCCACAAAAAGAAAACAGCGCGGGGCCTGTTTATGGCACCCGCATGGTTAAAAACTAATTTTTAATTAAACGAACTTGAATATCATGATCAATAAACAAAAAGTCGCCGGTGTACTTGCTGTGTCTTTAACGGCACTTGTAAGTCCGTTGTTGGCGCAGCAAAAGGATTATCCTATCCAGCCGGTCGCCTTTACCAGCGTGCATGTCAATGACAACTTTTGGCAGCCAAAAATGGAGGTAAACGCTAAGGTTACTATCCCGTATGTATTGGCTCAATGTAAAGCCAATGGCCGCGTAGACAATTTTTTACGCGCCGCAAAAAAACTGGACGGCGATAAGCTAAGTGAATTCCCGTTTGATGATACTGATGTATACAAAGCCATAGAGGGTGCTTCTTATTCCATGCAGAATAAAAGAAACCCGGAGCTTGATAAATCAATTGATAGCCTTATCTCTATCATTGGCGCAGCCCAGGAGCCGGATGGGTACCTGTACACCTTCAGAACGGTTAACGCTAAAAAACCGCACGAATGGATTGGCGACAAACGCTGGGTGAATGAAGAAATATTGAGCCATGAGCTGTACAACGCAGGCCACCTTTACGAGGCCGCTGTTGCACATTACCAGGCTACAGGCAAGCGCACGCTGCTCAATATCGCCATAAAAAATGCCGATTTGTTGGTAAAAACCTTTGGACCGGGCAAAATTGAAGAATACCCGGGTCACCAGATCGTAGAGATCGGCTTGTCAAAAATGTACCGGGTTACCGGCAACAAGCAATATCTTGACCTGGCTAAGTTTTTCTTAGATGTTCGCGGCCCTAAAGGCGATGCTTACAACCAGGCCGATAAAAAGGTAGTTGATCAGCACGAGGCCGAAGGTCACGCGGTGAGGGCAGCTTACATGTACACCGGTATGGCCGATATCGCGGCTTTAACAGGCAATACAAGCTATTTGACAGCCATAGATGATATCTGGAGCGATGTAGTAACCAAAAAGCTTTATATAACAGGCGGCATCGGCGCAACCGGGGCTGGCGAGGCTTTTGGCGATGCATACCAATTGCCAAACATGTCGGCCTATGCTGAAACTTGCGCTGCTATTGGTAACGTTTACTGGAATAACAGGATGTTCCTGCTGCATGGCGATTCAAAATACATCGATGTACTTGAACGTACGCTGTATAACGGCCTGCTATCGGGCGTATCTCTAAGTGGCAACAGGTTCTTCTATCCTAACCCGCTTGCTTCTATGTTCCAGCACCAGCGCAGCGCCTGGATCAGCTGTGCCTGCTGTATCAGCAACATGACCCGTTTTTTACCATCATTACCGGGCTATGTTTACGCCAAAAACAAAAACGACCTGTACGTTAACCTGTTCATGAGCAATTCAAGCAATATCAAGCTTACTGAGGGCAACGTAAATATTGTGCAGCAAACAGATTACCCATGGAAAGGCCGGGTTGATATTACCGTTAACCCCGACAAAGCCGGCGAGTTCACTTTAAGGGTGCGCATACCAGGCTGGGCAAAACAACAACCTGTACCGGGTGATCTGTATACCTTTATGGATAAAAAATCCTTCCCGCTTACGCTGATGATTAACGGGCAGGCAAAATCATTTGAAACAGAAAAAGGTTACGCCGTGTTAAAACGCACCTGGAAGAAAGGCGATAAGGTTTCGCTTTTATTACCGATGGAAACCGAAAAGGTATTGGCTAATAACCAAGTTAAGGATGACAGGGGCAGATTCGCCTTTGAGCGCGGCCCTATTGTTTATTGCCTTGAAGGTCCGGACAATAAAGACAGCCTGGTTCAAAATATATTGATCAATAAAAACGCTATCGCTAACGCCAACTACCAGGCCGACCTGTTAAACGGTGTTGATGTGATCTCAACAGAAGGAAAAAGCGCTAAACGCCAGCTAAAAACCGACAGCATTTTACAAACCGATCAGATGGTGAAAGCTATCCCCTACTATGCCTGGGCTAACCGCGGACCAAGCGAAATGACTGTTTGGATCCCTTACGAGTCTTCGGCAGTGCGGCCAAAACCGGCTCCAACCATCGCAAGTACAAGTAAGGTAAGCGCTTCATTAAAAAATACGAGAATGTTTGCGGCCATAAAAGACCAATATGAACCTGCCGACTCAAAAGACACCAATTACCCATACCTGCACTGGTGGCCTGCTAAAAACACCAGCGAATTTGTGCAGTATGATTTTGATGCCGAGCATACCGTAAGCGAATCAAAAGTGTACTGGTATGATGATGGCCCGTGGGGCGGTTGCCGTATCCCTGCATCGTACAAAATCCTGTATAAGAAAGATGGTCAATGGGTTCCGGTTAAAAACACTACGCCTTACACCGTAAGTAAGGACGGCTTTAACGTGGTTACCTTTGAACCGGTGGCTACTACAGCCCTGCGCATGGAAATCCAATTACCGGTTGATAATTCGAGCGGGATCCATGAATGGGCGGTTAAATAAGCTGTTGATAAGTTGGAAATCAGAAGCCGTTTTTTCTTTTTTCTCTGCTTAGAACTTATAACTTTGGACTAAACACTAACCTCAATTTGTAGAAGAGACCGTATTACACTATTGCCTATACAGTTATATTCTATACATTTGCGGCCTTAAAAAATAAAAAAATGGTAAATTTTGAAAAAGTGAAAGAAGTTATCGCAGCGGCAGAAGCTGACGCGGCAAGCTTTTATGAAAAAGGTAACAAAGCAGCTGGTACAAGGTTGCGTAATGCTATGCAACAATTAAAAGTATTAGCTACGGATATCCGTAAAGAAGTTACTGAACTTAAAAACACTGAAAAATAACAGTTAAAAATCTTTTGAATAAAGCGGGTCTGGTTTTCCATGTACCCGCTTTTTCTGTTTTAAAAAGTCCCGTCGACATCAGCGTATCGCCTCCTCTTCCCCGTTTAATTTTTTCTCAATAGTTATACTAATTATCAAAACCATAAGTACTTAATAGTGTTCATGATTGGTAACCATAAGTCAAAACATTACTTTTGACTATCACAGATTGAGTTGTTAATTCATGTATCGCGGAAATATCTTTTTTAATATATCCATCCGTTGGTATGCGCTTTTATGGTGCATAGCGCTTTCGTGCGCTGTCAAAAGTACCTACGCCCAGGATACCTCCGTGATACGCTCCCGCAATTTTGGGATACAAAACGAAATATACTTTAACGATTCGCTTTGGTATTTTCATGCAGGCGATTTAACCAGGGCTCAACAAAGTGAAGCCAGTACAACGGGCTGGGATACCCTGCATTACACAGCATTTGGAAAAGAAAATGCGCCGCGCGGCTGGCGGGGTGTTGGCTGGTTCGGCTCATGGATCAGGGTTGATACCGATCTGGTCAATAAAAAACTATCGCTCCGTATCAATCATGATGGTGCTTCGGAGATCTTTTTAGATGGCAGACCTGTTGGCGGCTACGGAAAGGTTGGCAATTCGGCAAAGGAAATGGTAGCCATGAGCGCCAGACGGGAACTGATCCCGATTTGGCTTCCCGACACACGCCCGCACCTGATCACTATCCATTATTCTAATTTCTTTGAGGTTTACGCTAATTTTTATGGCTTTCAAACCTGGATAGGCGACTACAACCAGCTTGCGCCTAAGATACAAACCGCCAATCAGCGTTTTAATTATATGCTGATGTGCGCCGCGGCACAACTTATTTTAGGGCTTTTGCACCTCTTGTTATTCCTCTTTTACCCCAGGCAAAAACTTAATTTGTATTATGCGCTTTTTGTATTGCTCGTTGGCATTAACGGCATTGGGATATACTTGTTTTACCGTACAAATACACCTGTAGTACAATATTTTTCACAATCATTAATTGATGAAGGCAAAGTTGTCATGATGTGGGCTGCTGTAATGCTGCTTTATATACTTGATTACCGTAAGCCTCCTCTTTGGCGAAGAATAGCCTTAACTACCGTATGCGCGCTATATTTCATAGCCTATATCTATAAATTTTTAAATCATATTGAATACTGGGTCGATTACTTCGCCCTGGTTTTTCTTATTTGTATGATGGATGGTTTTTGGTCGGTATTTCATCTCATCAAAAAAAAGCAAAAGGGCGCATGGTTAATAAGCGCGGGGGTAGTAGTAATTATATTACTGTATTATTTTGCCTGGGATGATGTGTTTCACCTGTGGCCGTACCAACTTAACTCCATGCGCCTATTAGTAATGGCTGTTGGCGAATTGATGTTACCCCTTTGTTTATCGCTTTACCTGGCACTCAACTTTGCCCGGACTAACGAAAGCCTAACTGCAAAACTATTTGAGGTAGAAACGCTATCGGCCCTGGCACTTGCCCAGGAAACCGAAAAAAGGGAATTAATAGCCGGCGAAGCTAAACGCCTTGAGGAGCTTGTTCGGCAACGTACCGCCGAGCTCAGGGAGCAAGCCGATAAACTGCGCACGATGGACCTGGTAAAATCGCGCTTTTTCACCAACATAACTCATGAGTTTAAAACGCCTTTAACGCTCATCATCAACCCGGCAAAAGAGCTAATAGCCGAAACTGTAGACGAAAACGTTCAACGATATAGCCGCCTTATCCTTAACAACGCATCGCGCCTGTTGCAACTCATTAACCAATTACTGGATTTGAGCCGGCTTGAAAATGGATCGATGGAAGTGAACCGTGCTCCTCTTGACCTGGTAGCGCTCATCAGGATGCATATCCTTTCGTACGAGTCGCTAATAAAACAAAAGGAGATCTCCCTACACTTTACATCATACTGGGACAAGCTTTGGATACTTGGCGACCGGGATAAGCTTGACGCTATTGTGATCAACCTAATATCAAATGCATTAAAGTTTACGGATAAAGGTAAGGTAGAAATTGTTTTGCAACAGGACGATGAACTACCGGGAGAGAACTTCTCCTTTACCATAAAGGATACAGGACAAGGCATACCGTCAGGAAAACTACCTTATGTTTTCGACCGCTTTTATCAGGTCGATCCTTCTGATACCCGCTCTGCCGAAGGAACAGGTATAGGCCTGGCGGTTACAAAAGAACTGGTGGAGTTGATGCGCGGACAGATCCGGATAGAAAGCGAAGCAGATTTATTTACTGAAGTGCTTATCACCATGCCTTACCAGGTTGCAAATGCCGCATCAGAACATATACTGGAGATCCTGCCTGCCGGAGTTAGCCCATCTGTTACCGTTCATGAACAGGCAACCGATGTCGGCGAAGATAAACCATTGGTATTGCTCATAGAAGACCACCAGGAACTCAGGGATTTTATCCAACAATCCTTAAAAGATAATTACCGGATATTAACCGCCACGGACGGTAAGGAAGGGATAGCTTTTGCCATGGAGCATATCCCCAACCTCATCATTACCGACCTGATGATGCCGCATGTAGATGGTTACGAGGTTAGCTCAACACTCAAAAAGGATGTAAAAACCAGTCATATTCCTATTATCATCCTAACGGCAAAGGCCGATACGGATAGCAGGATCCAGGGGATTGAAACAGGTGCGGATGCATACCTGGCCAAACCCTTTGAAAAAAGGGAACTGTTTGCTCTAATGGAAAACCTGATCACTGTGCGAAACCAATTACGGGAACACTACAGCAAGCAGGATCTGTGGTTCAGCAACGCGCTTTCTATGCCATCGATAGAACGGGATTTTATAACCCGTGTGCGCAGCGCTGTCGAAAGCCATTTAAACGAAGAAGGCTACAGCGCCGATCAGCTTGCCCGCGATATGGGATTAAGCCGCACGCAACTGCATCGTAAATTAAAAGGCCTCATCAACCAGTCGCCCGGCGAGTTGATTCGTATTGTAAGGCTGCAATATGCCCATGACCTGCTCCAGCGACGTGTTGCTACCATAGCCGAAGTCGCCTATATGGTTGGTTTCGGTAGCCCCGCAAGCTTTTCGGCAAGCTTTTCCCGTCATTTTGGTTTTGCTCCCAAAACCGTCCCGGCTATATAGTTTTAATTAAAAATTGAAATTATATAGCGCTCACTCTTAAGTTTTGATGTACAGTTTAAAAAAATGCAACAAACTCGAAAGCATTTGCAACAAACTCAAAAGTGATTACCGGCCGTCGGGCGTTTATTTGCGAAGTGTATTTCCCCCTGGTACATCGATATCCGATCATCTTTATATGACCGGGATAATCATAAATAAACAACAAACCGATAGCCTATATGAAACAAATCAAACCAGGAATGTATTTCCTCGCGGCTTGCGCCGTATTCATCTTCAGTAATTGCCGTAAACCAAAAGATATAAAAACCCCTACTGTAGATCCCAATATCGTGAATGCGATGTACCCTGCTAAGGTATCTTTTTACGATGGTGGTCAATCCGCTTATCCACGGGTTTACACCTATACATATGACAAAGACAATCACCTTATTAAATACGGAAAAGATAGTCTTGTAACCTGGGAAATTAACGCGCACCAGGTTGGCGAAACCGTTTTTGATTATCCAAACACCATATCCGGCAACACGTATTCGTACGGGTTGGTTAACCTGAACCAAACACCGGGAGCAGTGGATATCTATACCGGACTGCCTACGCAGGTATCTATAGATTTCTTTTACAAAGACCTGAAATTTGGCACTACGCGCAGCAGTGCAGCCGGCTTGTGGCAGTTTGAAAACAATGGCACCCATATAATTAAAGCCCTTTCATCCGATGGAGGAGGAAGAAATTTTAACTATTTCTATGATAAAGACGGTAACCTGTCGGGCATGTCATTTGTATCCCTTACCGGCCCACGAGCAGGTGCCGAGTATTACCGGTTTACAATTAAATCGCTTGATGATAAATCGTCACCATTTTCATCAGTGAAGGGCTTTGGCACCATTTCATACCCGCAATCATATTTTATTGACTACGCACAGGCGTTTTGCAAAAAGAACCCGATACAAATTGTAGGCGAACGTTATGATGCAACTAAAAACGCCTTTGTAATTGATGAGCAGGACGATTTTACCTATCAATACAATGACAAAGGTTATCCTACACAAATTGCTGTAAGCATGACTTATTTTGAAGCCACTACAACACATTACATCCGAACCTACAACTATACTTACAAGTAACAGTTCCGACAAAGAACAAATAACATAAAATATTGATCTACATTGCTTTATGCATAAAAATCCATATATAGCCAACTCAAAACATCATGAAATATTTATTCAATATCTGCTTAGTATTATTGATAACGTTTCTGGGCACCACATCTTTTGCGCAGGCCAAAAATGACATGGCCGAGCTTTCAAAAACCAATGCCAACCATCAAATATTGGCACAGGTTACAGGCGAATGGGCATTCACCGGAAAACACACTTTTGCAGGAGGTAAACACAAGCCCATAGAATTTGCGGGAACCATGATTGGAAAAGATATATGGGACGGCAGGTATTTCACAACCGAAGTAACCGGACAGGATATCCCCATGCCATGGTCGGATGGAAAGCTTGTTACCCTGCATGAAACGATGCTACTGGGCTATGATAACGTTAAAAAGATGTTTGTAGCCTCCTATATCAACAATGAGTTTGAAACAGGAATCATTGCCTTAGAGGGAACTTATGACGACGCAAAAAAGGTGATCACCTATGACGGAGAAACACAATCGTCGCCTCAACCTAACATGTCAGCAGGAACAATGCGAAAATTTCATGCGCTTCTGAAATTTATTGATAGCGATCATTATGAGCTTGAGTGGCATGAAAGCGCTGGCAGAAATGAGCTGTTTAATACTATACTGAATTTTACCAGGAAATAATAAATATAGACTATCTCATATGAAACGAGGTTCTTTTGTACACACTTTAATAGGTGCAACAGCACTTTTGGCTATGCCCTTTGAAGGAATTGCCAAAGGCCTATCTAAAATCAGGGAAAAGAAAGGCTACAAAACTGATTCGGGTGCCGACCGGGTTCAAAAACCGATGCACCTGTTTGAAGGAGATACTTTTTACACCAAGATATCAACTGCAGATACTGATGGCGACTTGTATGTTTATGAATCAACCAGGGTTAAAAAAGGCGGCCCAAACCTGCACGTGCATTATGAGCAGGATGAATGGTGGTATATTTTGGAGGGTGAATTTCAAATTAAAGTAGGCGACCAACTCTTTCACGCCAAACCTGGCGATAGTGTATTTGGCCCCCGGGGTGTGCCGCATACATTTACCAAAATAGGCGACTATGGCCCCGCAAAAATGCTGATCACGTTTCAACCTGCCGGTAAAATGGAGGCTTGCTTCCAGGCGCTCAGCGACGGGCAGATGAAGGGTAAAACAGAAACCGAACTTGATGAATTCAGGAAGCAGCACGGCTTTGAACGGGTTGGCCCTCCACTTGATTATTTTAAAAAATTTTGATCAAGCTAAACTTGCCACAAAGAAACTTTCACTAAATCAAATTATTTATAGCCAATGCTAACAACAAAACCTTTAGAAGATACAAATCCACTCGCTTTTAAACAAAAGCTCGGACTAGTTTACCTGTGCCTTGTACCTTTAATTGTTGTTGTTATAGGTTTTGGTGTAGGCCACGTGAGCTATAAAATTTATTTGCCGGTTTGGATTTTTAACGCCTGTTTAATGGTAACAGCAGCTTGGAGCCTTGGCGGTCACCAATTTAAAAGCAGTAACCGGAGCATAAAACAACAGGCCGCCGCGGCTTTATTATTGTTTATACCATGGCTGCTGTTTTCCATTTTCGCGGGTATGGGGCCGCCGCCGGCTACATTGCAGGGCTGGGTTAATACTGCTGCCGAGCAGCAGATACGGTTTACTATATTAATTGTTGGCGGTATATCATTGGTGCTTGGCTCTGCTTTGTTAAAAGTAAAATTACAGGCCGCGGGCGAAAACCTGTATTCGGTAATGGCCTCGGCAGCTATCAACCTTGCAGTGCCGCTCTTTATCATCAACATGGCTTTTTGGGGGTATTTCCTAACAGACGCATTCCGGGTTTTTGTACAATTAAATGTTTCAAAACGCCCCGATTTATATGGGCCTATAAAAAGCTTATTTTACGTTATCAGTATAGCGGAAGTATTATTGATGTACCTCGGTACAGTATTTTTTGCTGTTTCGCTCAAAATTACCGGGCTTTTTAACCCGGTGACGTGCCGGTATTATATTTTTTTCGGTTTAGCCGGCATGGTGCTGGTTGTATTACCACCCAACTGGCCAGAGCCATTCGGCACCGTTGGTTATCTTGTTGCTATACCGGCTATTTCTTTCATCATGCCTTATTTGATTGGGGTTCACCTATTAAAGAAAATAAAAACAACTTAAGAACAAAAAACGGATGTCGCTTTTAAAGCAACATCCGTTTTTATCGGATTTATGAATATCTAAAAGCTATTTCGCTAAAACATCTAAAATAGGATGATCAATAGCATTTAACGTATTTTGTGATGATTTGATCAATTCAAGTACAGTAATTTCATTATCGCCTTTCTTTAACCATTCAACAGGCACATAAACAGTTTGCTGCGGGCCGTAATACCAGTAGCGGCCCAAGTTATGACCATTTATCCAAACAATGCCTTTACCCCATTTGCTCATATCAAGATAAGTATCCGCTAATTTATCAATCTTGAAAATGGCTTTCTTTAACTGAGGCGCGCTATTGGCTGTAACCTTTTTAACTGCCGGATTTGCCTTCACTTTGTTAATATCATCAAAAGGCAATGAATACATTTTCCAGTCTTTAACCTCTGCTCCTGCAAAAAGCACTTTCTCGGTAATACCTTTTTTGTTTTTAAGCAGGTATGGACCAAAGTTGATACGACCAAGGTTTTCAACCAAAATATCCAGCGTTACTTTTCCTTTAGGAAGGGTAATCATCAGGCTGTCCTGATATTTGCGCCTGTCAACAATCCCTACACGTTTGCCGTTTACATAAACTATACCATAGTCGCGCAGATCTTTAAGTTTAAGCAAGCCCGATTTGCCGCCATTAATGGTTGTACGGTACAGTACAAAACCGTAAGCCTGGTTCAGGTCTTCGAAAGTAAGCGGCGTGCTGTTGATCTTTGAAGTCGGCAGCACATCAAACAAACTGGTTGATTTAGTGAAATTAATTGCAGGAAGGCTCATGGCCGGTTTAGCTGCCGGAACTTCGGGCAGGGTTACACCCGCAGGCAGGTGTTTACTGATCACAGCCCGGAATTTCATGAATTTATCGGTAGCATTACCTGCCTCGTCAAGCGGCGCGTCATAGTCATAGCTGCTGATCTGGGGTTCGTACGGGTTTTGATCGTTGTAGTTTGCGCCATTCATGAAAGCGCGTGTAGTACCGCCATGAAACATATACATGTTGATAGAAATACCGGCTGCCAATACCGAATCAAGTTTCGGAACATATTTATCTGCCGGGATGGTGTGGTGCGCGGTGCCCCACCAATCAAACCAGGCAGGATACCACTCGGCGATAAAGTATGGGCCTTTGCCATTATAATTCTCACCAATCAGCTTTTTAACTTTTGCCACATCATCAACGCCATTGATGGCAGGCAGCAAGCCCGGTAAATGCCCATCTTTAATAGCAGGCTCCGGATCGCAGGTATAAAGCTGGCAATCAAATCCGGCATCGATGAACATTTTGCGGTTAAGGGCCAGATAATCTTTATCACTACCGTACGAGCCGTATTCATTTTCTATCTGTACCATCAAAATATTGCCGCCATGGTTCACCAATAACGGAGATAATTGCTTGCCAACCTCTGTAAGATATTTTTTGTAAGCTTCCAGGTACTTAGGTTCCTTGCTGCGTACTACCAAGCCTTGCTCTTTCTCAAGCCAGTAAGGGTAGCCACCAAACTCCCATTCGGCACATACATAAGGGCTAGGGCGTAATATCACCCAAAGACCTTCCTCTTTGGCTATCTTCACAAACTCGGCTATATCATGGTTGCCCGTAAAATCATAGTGCCCTTTTTGCGGTTCGTGCACATTCCAGAAAACGTAGGTACCAATGGTATTTAAACCCATAGCCTTAGCCATTTTCATACGCTGGCGCCAGGCCTCGCGCGGAACGCGGGTATAATGCATTTCGCCCGAGATGATCTGCAAAGGCTTACCATCCAACAAAAATGTGGTATCGCCAAGGGCGAAAGTGTGTTTAGTAGTTTGCGCCTGCAACCTTGAGGATGCAAACAGAATAACAAAGAGGAAGAATAATTTTATAAGCTTCATAAATTGAAAAATGCAGGATTTCTAATTCTTATCGATGATTTTGGGTGATTACTTTATGGTTAATGTTACAGTTGATGACTCAAGGTTACCCGAGCTGATTTGTACCTGTACCTTACCTGGTTTGCCAGTAGTTTGCACATAGGCTAATAAGCGACCGTGTAATGCTTTACGTTGGTTAGACTGATAATTTTCATGACTGCTGGTGCTGCCGCTTTCTAACCCAAGCAACTTAGCTGGTCCGGTTACGGATACGGTTACCTCATCAGTGGCATTAAACACAGGGTTGCCATCTTTATCGGTAATGTAAACCTCAATTTGGCTCAAGCCTTTTGTGTTAGCCTTAAATGAGGTATTGTCGGCTACAGTTTTAAGCTGCCAGGCGTCACCGGCTGTTTTGATGTTGTTGGTTGATACTTCAATACCGTTGTTGTAACCTTTCACAACCAATTCGCCGCGTTCATAATCAACCTGCCATGATGGTACCTGTCCCTTTGCAGCGCTACGGGATTGTTTCCCAAGCGATTTACCATTCAGGAACAACTCGGCTTCCTGACAATTAGTAAAGCAATCAACCTTTATTTTGCCGCCCGGCTGCCAGTTCCAAACCGGTTCGGCAGTACGATGGCTCCAGATGCCTTTATCCTCGGTGCTGGTTATGGCACGCGCACCTATATAAACCATTGGCTTGGCCGACCATAAACTTTGCCTGAAGAAATACTCCGGCTTTTTAAAGCCCGCCAAATCAACCAAACCGGCACCATTACTGCGCTGCGGCCACTTACCGGCCTCGCCCAGATAGTCGATACCAGTCCACAGGTATTGGGCCGAGATATATTCATTACTGTCAACAGCGTTCCAGGCTTGTTGAGCCATGCCGTTTTCGCTGCCGTAAATAATACGATCAGGGTATTTTTTGTGATCTTCGGGATAGCGGTATTCCTGGTAATTATAACCCACAACGTCAAGCGCTTCCGAGTAACCAACCTCGTTAGACATTACTACACCGGCCAGCGCTGCTGTTACCGGGCGGGAAGTATCAATAGCTTTCACGGCTTTGGCCAATTGTTTGGCTATAGGTGTTAGTTGGCTTGCCGGTGGATGATCGGGCAGGTAACCTTTACCATAGATCTGCGGATTGCGGCCGGTATTCAACACCTCATGAGTATAAGGATCATTAGGATAATCAATCTCATTACCAATACTCCACATAATGATTGAAGGATGGTTGCGCGAACGCAATACCATATCGGCAACGTCACGATCTGCCCATTCCTTGAAATATTCATGGTAACCGTTTTTTGACGGCGTACCTACATTCCATCCTGCAACCCATTTATTTTTACCAACTTCCCATTCGTCAAAGGCTTCATCCATTACCAAAAAACCCATCTTATCGCATAAATCATACAGATAATCGGCATGGGGATTATGGCTTAACCTGAGCGAGTTTACCCCGGCATCTTTCAATATTTTAAGCCTGCGTACCCAAACCTCTTCAGGAACGGCTACGCCCAGCGCCCCGGCATCATCGTGGATACAAACGCCTTTAAGTTTGGTGCTTTTTTCATTTAAAAAGAAGCCTTTATCCTTATCAAAACGGATGCTGCGAATCCCTACGGACTGCGTTACTTCGTCAAATGATTTGCCATTGCGGCTAAGCGACACTTGAAGTTTATAAAGGTTAGTTTTTTCGGTATCCCATAATTGGGGCGATGAAAGCTGCTGCTCAAACACAACATCATGAATACCCGGTTTTACTTTTACCTGTTTTTGCAGGGCTACAGCCGGTTTTCCTTTCCCATCAAGCAGGTTTACCTTTACCAGCACAGCGGCATCTGTAGTATTGCTATTGGTTACACTCACCTTAACTTTTACGGTAGCTTTATCTGCCGAAACATCGGGCGTAGTAAAAGTCACATCCCAGGGAGCAATGTGTACCGGATCTTTAACTATGAGATATACATTACGGTAAATTCCCGAACCTGTATACCAGCGAGAATCGGCAAATTCACTGTGATCAACCCTTACAGCTATCGTATTCTTTCCACTTAAATTTAAATATTTACTTAGCTCATATTGGAACGAGATAAATCCATTCGGCCGCTTGCCTAATGAATGCCCGTTGATCCATACCTCGCTATTTTTGTACACCCCATCAAAATAAATATACACCTGCTTTCCTTTCCAGTTGGCATTACCGTTGAAGGTTTTCTTATACCAGCCAATTCCACCGGGCAAATAGCCGGTAGCACTTGCCCATTCATCGCTGAAAGGGCCTTCAATACTCCAGTCATGTGGCAAGTCTACGGTTTTCCATTCCGTTTCGGTAGCGATGCCGCTGATACCCGTACCGATATCGCCTTTATGGAAACTCCAGGCCGAATTAAACAAAGCCGGTCTGCCATTACCCTGCGCCTTTACCAGGCCGGGAAGCAATAACATGCCGATTAAAAGAAGAAGCAGATAATTTTTATTTTTCATTTTATGATAGGAATAAGATGCTACTTGATGACACCTGTAAGCGTGACAACGGAACGGGCTTGTATCACATTTTTATTACCGGTTATTTTACCCGGTTTAAGCTCATCTGCCTGTGATGTCAGATACGACGTCGTAAACTGAACTTTGCCACTATTGGTGTTAATTGCAGCAGTTACATCAGTAGTGCCAGGATTGATCACAACCACAGTTATGTTTTTCCCACTCTTAAATGCCGATACCAATAATGATTTGTCCTCTGCAGATGTTGAAACAGCAGCATCAACCCGCACAGCGCCGGGATTAACAAACCTGCTGTAATTACCCATGGCCCAAAGCATTTTGCTGGTATAGAAATTACCGTCGGTTTTATTTTTATCAATGTAGATGAGGCCATCCTTATAATCATAGGCGGAAATAGACGTCCACCATTGCCAGGCCGACGCGTTGGCTACAGCAAGATCGGTATGGATCACCGATGCTAAATACAAGGCCGCGTCAATACCCAGATCGCGCTTGTTGCCATCAATTTCGCCGGCATTATCGCCCAAAATACAATATTCCGATTGCCAGAAATTAAGTCCGTTAACAGCAGCCACGCTATCTGCAAGTGCAGTACGGGCTTTTACCGATGATACCATTGGCGATGTAGTAAAATAGCTATGTGCCGAAATAGTTTTAGCCACTGATGGCAGATCGCCTATATAATTAGCCGATCCCGGTTTAAAAAAATCGGAGATCTGGTTGCCCTTCCCTGGCTTATCGCCTTTGGTAAATAGGTAGTGGATGCTTCCTGCTTCGCCAACCAAAATCTTTGAACTAATGTTATTTTTAACAAATTCTTTATCGATAGCTTTTATCACACCCGCTATCTCGGTGTTATTATATGGTGCCCCTTCTTGCCCTCCATCGCTCCAATCCCACTGCGGCTCATTGATCGGGCTTATATAATCAAACTTCACTTTGCTTGCCTGCTCAACACCTTTAACCACTTTAGTCAGGAAGGTTGCATACGCATCATACTTATCGGGAGCTATATTCACCTTACCGCCATTGGCATATGATTTACCGTTGATAGTAAACTGAACAGGCGGGCTATTATTAAAACCTAAAAACTGTTTAACCCCGCGTTGTTTGGCGGCCTTTAGGAACCACACCTGCGCGGCCTGGTTTTGCCAGTTGTAACTGCCGTCGTTATTTAAAAATGATTCAGCGCGACGCCACTCGTCCTTGATACCGCTATCATCTCCCTGCTGGGTACTCCCTGCTCCAATATTAAACCTCCACAGTGATAAACCAATTCCTTTCGGCGAACCATCGGCATTGTTCTCCCTGCTGAAAAGCAGGTCGGCTATTTTATTACGCTTATCATCGGGCCAGTTGCCCACAAACTGGCATGACCAGGCATCAGAAGCGCCAAAATTGCTAATGGTTTGATACGTTTTTGAAAGGTTGATATCAATGGTAACCTCTTTTGTCTGGCTGCTTGCCAAAGGGATATTAAGCCCTAAAACAGAAGCTGCCAGTAATACTTTTTTTATGGTAGTTTTTATTATCATCTCATTTAAATCAACAAATAAAACAGCACTAAACCGTACTGTTTTATTGCAATATTATTGTTGCACTATTTGCCATTGCTGGTTAGCAGCGCCGCTATAGGGCCATTGTATAATCCCTGCACCATTTGTGGTTGAGGCTCCGTTAACATCAAGCCCAAGACTGCTGTTACGGTTAATTACTTTATAAATGCCATCGCTGGTAGCGGTAAGCTGCCATTGCTGGTTGTTGCCTCCGTTCCATGGCCATTGAATAATGCCCGCACCATTGGCTGTCGAACTCATGTTAACATCAAGCGACTGGCCGCTGTTACGGTTGGTTACCTTGTAGTAGCCACCACCGTTGTTTGCAATAACCCATTGCTGATTATTGCCCCCGTTTTGAGGCCATTGAATAATACCGGCACCATTGGTTGTTGAGGCGCCGTTAACATCAAGCGCCTGGCCGCTGTTAACATTTAAGAACCTGTAATAAGCACCGGTATAAAATGTATCTGTACCGCCGGCTCCTACGCCCCAGGCATATTTAATACGACTTAAGCCAGACGTGTTTGTTGTTGAAACGGTAAGACTGGTTCCTGTACCGTTTAATTGCTGAATAGCATAGCTATCGCCGGTACGCACGCCCGGCCAGTAAACCGCCCCCATTCCGTAAGCACGTGCCTGATTTGTTAAACCTTGCAGGTAGGCTATTTCCTGGTCGCCGCCAATAGCTCCGGTATAGTTTTTACCGCCCGTCATCGGGATACCAAACTCGGTAAGAACCGCGCGGCTGCTGTAAGCGCCTATATTGCCTTTCAGGCGATTTTCCCATTGCAGCGCCGTTGTAAGTGTGCCATTGCTGAAAAAGGTATAATCATGTATGGATAAAAGACAGCCCGAGAAACGGCTATCGGCTCCCACACCCGTAATATCCTGCGAATAAGAGGTACCGCTGATCAGGATCCTTCCTTGCGGAACTGAAGGATAGTTACTTAACCACTGGGCGCAGATGGTTGTCCAGTCTGTTAATGAATAACCGTGGGGTTCATTAAAAATTTCAAAGTACACATGGGCATTGCTGCCGTATTTGGTAACTATGGTTTGCCACATTGACCAAAACTCGGTGGTGTTATCAATCTTCCCGTCTTCAGATGATTTGGCTTCCCAGTAACCCAGTATCACGTTCATGCCTTTGCTCAGGGCTTTATCAATAACACCGGTGTATGAATTCCACCAGGTTTGTGATACGGTTGAATAATTTACAGGCAGCCTTACCGTATTGGCTCCTGTATTAGTTTGTATGCCCGATAAAACAGCATCGGCTTTGGCCGACACCGTAGCATAACTGTCTGCAGATGTTAAACCGCTTAATACCAGTATCCCATCGCTAAAATTATCGCCATCAGCTGCCCAGTTAACGCCTTTGAGCGCGCTTGCCGGGGTCGAGTCTGTTGTGACAATTTTATCTCCTGTTTTTACTTCATCCGGAGTTGATGATTGCTTTACAGCTACGATATCCTTTTTACACCCGGCCACCAAACAACACATCGCTAATAATAAAATACCTGCGTTCTTCATAATTTGCTATAGAGGTTATAATTGGGGAGAAAAAAGGGGGAAGAAAGAAGATCTTCCCCCGGAAATATTGGTTGTTAGTAACCTGGATTTTGTTGTAATTGATTACCCGATGCCTGAATTTCGGCCCTTGGTATAGGTAACCAATAGTGCTTAGTCGCAAACATGCGACCATCCAAAGCCACTTTAGGTGTGTAAACAAAGCTACCGTTAGCGTTTTTGGTAATGATTACGCCACCCGCCGGTTTATTTTCGGTGACATCGGCAATTTTCCAGCGGCGTACATCATAAAAGCGGTGCTCTTCAAAAGCAAGTTCCACACGGCGTTCGTAACGTACGGCATCACGCATTTGTGATTGTGACATACCTACAGCCAAATCCGGCATGTTAACGCTTGGACGGGATCTTATTAGATTAATAGCCGTGCGTGCAGATAAGCTTGAGCCTGAAGGGATCACATCCGGTCCGTAAGCTTCGTTAGCTGCCTCAGCAAAGTTCAGCAGGATTTCAGCATAACGGAAATAGATCCACGGCTGGAAACCGGCGTTGCCCCATGGGTTTTGCAGCGGGTAAGCATCGTTCATGAATTTTTTAAGATAATAACCTGTTTTGGTAGTGTTCCAGTTATCAGGTCCGTCTTTACTGTCCTTACCACCCGGGATATATGAATCAACGGTTTGCCCGCGATAAAGGGCACCATTGTATAACACGGTAGCAGCAAACCTTGGATCGCGATGGTCATACGGATGTGTTGGATCATAGCCTGATGCTGGATCGGTAATGGCTTTACCATTGTCCATTTCGTAATCATCAACCAGGTTTTGAAGCGGCGAATTACCAGCCCAGCCACCGTAGCCGTTTGGTCCGTTGGCTATTTCAAGATGGGTGTGGTTAGCGTTTTTAGTATATAAACGTTCAAAAATGGCTTCATTGGTTTCGTTGGTCAAAAACAGGTTACCGTAGCCTCCTGTATAGATACCATATTTGTTTAAACTGATAACAGCCTGCGCAGCGGTAACAGCATCAGCCCAGGTACCGGCGGCATACAGCGGACTTGCCGCATAAAGCGTCAGCCTCGATTTTAAAGCCAATGCAGCACCTTTGGTGGCACGACCTAAAAGCCAGCCGCCATCATTATTTACCGGCAATTTTGAAGCGGCATCATCAAGCTGAGCAACGACGTAGTCAATACTCTCTTTTATTGAGGCACGTTTAAACAACGATGGGTCCTGTAAATTATCAGTAAGCTCTGATACCTTATCGCCTACTAAAACAACACCGCCATAGTTACGGATCAAATCCTGGTAACGGAAAGCCCTGATAAATTTAAGCTCGCCTTCCAAACGTGTTTTGCGGGGGGCACTCATTGTTATTTTTGGCAAAATACCCAAAGCATAATTACACTCCCTTATGCTACGGTAACTACGTGCCCAAAGCACACCGGCGCCGCCTAAGTTTTCTGGAGCTAACTGCCCTCTTTGAATAAGCCAGGTAGCATCGTCATTATTGTATATCGATTCGTCGGTTAAAGAGCTCCACATGCTGTATTCAAAACCGCGGCCAAAACCAGGGTTTGATCCATCACCTTCTTTGTCCTGTAATCTTGCACCTATGTAACGGTTGGCTACGAAAGCCTCAAATACAGCCGTATCTGTTTCTACTGCAACTGTAGAGATCCTGTCGGTGGCCTGCACATTCAACAGATCTTTTTTACATGCTGTGATACTTAGCATAGCGCCGCATATCATCACATATAATGGGGTTTTATATTGTAGTTTCATTGTTGTTTTCTAATTAAAATTTCACGTTAACGCCCAGGTTAATAATTCTCTGCTGCGGATAAAACTGACCGCTGCCACTGGTTCCTTCCGGATCATAATCTTTCACCTTGGTAATGGTGAACAGGTTAAACGCGCTTGCATAAACCCTTAAGCCGCCAAGCTTAATTTTTGAAAGGAATGGTGCGTTGAAATTGTAACCTAACTGCACATTCTTTAACCTCAGGAATGATGCGTCGTTAAGCCAGAAAGTGTTGTTATATAAACCGCCGCTAATAGCGTTTGAAGCACGGTCGGTTACACGTGGATAGGTACCGTTGGTATTTGAAGCGCTAAACCGGTTATCGGCCCAGCTGCTGTAAAAGTTACCTACACTACCTGCTTCTGGTAATACATATTGGCTAACCTGAGCCTGGCCCGCAAACAGAACAGACAGATCAAATCCTTTGTATGCAGCGTTAACGCTAAAGCCATAAGTGATTTGTGGTATGTTACCGTATTTGGTGCGGGTTTGATCATCGGCAGTTATTTGTCCGTCGTTATTGTAATCAAGATATTTCAGATCGCCTACTTTAGCCCCGGTTACATGTGGATAAGCATCAAGTTCGGCCTGGGTACGGAAAATACCGATAGCATCATAAAGCAGTGATGTACCTAATGGCAAGCCCGTTTGGCGCTGATAGCTTAAAGTACCACTGGCTTCGTCAATAAAGATGATCTTGCTTTTTGCATAGGTGATGTTACCGCTTACGCCCCAGCTAAACTCACGGCCGGTATGATTATAACCTAAAGTTGCTTCAAAACCCTTACTGTTTACTTTACCAATATTTTCTGACGGCACTAAAGGAGTATAAGTTGAAGAACCATCATTGTAAGGGTTCACGATGCCTGAAGATCCCGGCAATGAAGCACTTCTGTTTGTGAGAATGTCAGATCTTTTTTGCTGGAAATAAATAGCCTCAATAGTGAAGTTGTGCAGGAAAGTGGCATTGATACCAATATCCAGTTTTTTAGCAACTTCCCAGGTGATGTTAGGATTGGCAAGTTTTACAAGATTAACGTTGGGCTGAGCAGTATTTGAACCGCTTCCCGGGTCAGTTGCCACCAAACCATTATTAACCAAAACGTAATTATCAAAATACTGGAAGCCACTCACATTATCGTTACCTAACGAACCATAAGAAGCCCTGATTTTTAGGTCATCAAAAAAGTTAACGCTGTTTTTAAACCAGTCTTCTTTCGAGATTCTCCAGCCCACTGATGCAGATGGGAAGTAACCCCATTGCTTGCCCGGAGGGAAAATTGAGCTACCATCTGCACGGAATTGGCCTTCAAATAAATATTTCTCATCATAAGCATATGCCACACGGCTGATCACGCTTCGGCGGTTATAGTTTGAGCTGTAGCCTGAGTTAAGGTAATCAGTAGCAGCACCGCCACCCTGTGAAAGTTCAGGCAATTGAGACGACAGGTAGTTAAAGCGTGTTGCGTCAAAATACTCCAGATGGTTTTTGCTTTGCTCATAACCAACAAACGCGTTAATATCATGCAAACCAAACTTGCGTACAAAATTCAACTTAATGTTAGAGGTAATAAGCGATTGATTATTCTGCGATTCGAACAGCGTTGCCTTGTTATTGTTACCGCCAACAATTACAGGTGAATAAATCTGCGTAACGGCGCTGTAACTGTAAAGGTTATATGGCTTGCTGAAGTTTTTATCAAAAGCATTAGACTTATCTACCGAGAAGAAACCATCTAATGAAAGGCCTTCAATACCCGGAATGGAGTAACTGCCTCTCAAAATACCGTTGAAAACTTGTGTTGGATTATTGTTGGTACCACCCAGATCGGTTACCTGTACAGCAGGGTTATTGTTTTCGATACCCGTTGTTGGCAATCCGTTAGGATAATATGCAGCTACGATAGGCTTCGCCCTGTAAACAGAACGGAAAAGATCGCCTGCACCTGTTACCGGAAACTGCCTGTCTTCCTGACGGCCAGACAACGATAAGCCTATTTTTAAGCGTTTAGTAACATTTGCATCAATGTTTGAGCGGAAGTTATACTGATGATATTTGGTAACACCGCTTTTGTAAATACCATCCTGGTATAACGTACCTAATGACACAAAATATTTAACATCTTCTGAACCGCCATTTACTGATAAGCTATGCTGATTTTGCAGCGCAGTACCTTTAAGAGTTTGTTTTTCCCAATCAGTATTTGGGTAATTCAGCGGATCCGATCCGTCTTTAAATTTCTGAATCTGATCGGCAGTGTAAGCCTGGTTCGGGCCGCCGTTCGGATTCGAGTCAAGATTGATCTCGTTCATGATCTGGGCGTAAGTTGCCGCATCGGCCATTTTTGGCAAACGGGTTGGTGAAGCAAAACCCTGGTTAAAGCTGTAATTGATAGTTGGCTTGCCGGTTTTACCGCGTTTGGTAGTAATGAGGATAACACCATTTGCCGCACGGTTACCATAAATAGCCGCCGACGCATCCTTCAATACCGACATGCTTTCGATATCATTAGGATCGAGCCTTTCCAAACCACCTATTTGGCCGGGGATACCATCAACTACTATAAGTACGTTGTTGCTTCCGGTTGTGGCCAAACCACGCACGGTGATGTTTGAGCCATCATAACCCGGCTCACCGCTGCGGTTGTTAACAATAACACCCGAAAAACGACCGGCGATAGAGTTAGACAAGTTGGGCTGAGGGCTTTTTACCAGCTCGGCACCTTTTACCTGCGATATTGAACCTGTTAAGGTTGCCTTTTTCTGGGTGCCGTAACCTACAACTACTACCTCGTTCAATGATTTTGAATCGGCAACTAATTGCACATTGATAGTGGTTTGTCCGTTAAGAACTACTTCCTGAGCTGTGTAGCCAATGTAGCTAAACACCAGCGTGCCCGATGAAGCATTTGGCACATTAAGGCTGAATTTACCGTTAATGTCGGTAACTACGCCTGTTGATGTACCTTTAAGCGCCACGCTTACACCAGGTAGTGTTTCGCCTTTTTCATCGGTAACTTTACCGGTAATCCTGGCATCAGGTAATCGCTGCTCATTAACGGTACCTGCAAAAGCCATCGCAGGCATTTGCACCGTGGCCAAACAAGCAACAGCCATGCTGGCCGCAACGACGAAAAAGCGGGGTGATCTTTTCCAATGAGGAGAATCCTTTTCGAGTAAATTTGGTTTCATATGGTTTTAAAAAATTGGTTTTTTAATAGGTGAAAACCTTGCTAAGCGAAGCGCATAAAACCGGAAAGCAGATTGGGTATCGATTAACTACCGCCTCCTTTTCCCTGGTAACTTTCATGCACAGTGCAAAAGTTTGGTTTAAACCTTGGTTATTGGTAGGGCTAAATTGCGTTTTAAAGCCAAAAAGAGTGAGGGGTAAATTCTGATTAAGACAGGGGGTATTTCATCAAAAAGCCTCAAAAACGAGTGATTTTGAGGCTTTTTGGACAGGGGGTAAATCAATACAACAAGGGGGACAAAAATACAACACCTTATTTCCCCCCTGTCTTCGTTTTATTTGTCACCCTTCCCTCCACTTGGCGGAAAGAAAGTATTTTTAAGAAAAAGCTTATTGACCTTTTTGCACGATCATGGCAAAGCCGAACGCCGGTCATGCAGCGAAGTGAAGACCGGGAGGAGTAAACAATTATATAATGCCTGGTCAATTTTCCCTGATCACGTCACGGTTTACGTTGTAGTTGTTATGAAAGGGTTTACGATATTTCTTGATATAGTCGGATGGGTTTATGCCGAATAGTTTATTGAATTGCTCCCTGAAATATTTCAAATCATTTAGACCAACCTTATACGCAGTTTCGTAAACCGTACTATCGGTGGTAAGCAAAATCTCCGCTGCCTTACGTAAGCGGATAAAACGGATGAAGCTGTTTGCTGATTGCCCCGAGATTGATTTGATGCGTTTGTATAAATTGGAGTGGCTCATGCCTATTTCGGCAGCCAGAGTTTTGATGCTGAAATCAGGATCGGTTAAGTGCTGCTCAACTATCTGCAAGCATTTTTCCAGAAACTCCTTATACTCCTGCGAAATCTTCAGGTCGTTGGACTTATTAAGCGTTATCTCATTATAAAAATACTTCTGCAGGTTGTTCCGGCTTTTCAGGATACCATTCACCCTCGCTACCAGTATCTCCTTTTCAAACGGCTTGCTGATGTAATCATCGGCACCGCCTTCTATACCTTTAAGCTTTATTTCGGGCGATGAACTGGCGGTAAGCAATATAACCGGGATATGGTTCAAAACAGCATCTTCCTTAATGCGGCTGCACACCTCAATACCGCTTAATCCCTGCATCATTACATCGCTTATCACAATATCAGGCACCAGGTGGTAAACCAATTCCAGACCATCTGTACCGTTATCTGCCTCAAAAATCTCAAATTCGCCGCTAAAAATCTGTTTAAGATAAGTCCTGATCTGCTGGTTATCATCAATAAGCAGCATAGTTTTAGTATCGGAACTTAAAGCCTCGGAGTTTTTTGCTGCTACTACCGTATTTTCTGTCTCAACCGTAACCAGTTCCCCTTTGTTTTCCATCAGCTCATCCAGGAACACCGAAGTTTCGGCAATGTCCTCAAAAATAAACTGCTGACCAAAGTGCTCCTTCCCTTTTAATAAGGACACGTGGAATGTTGTGCCCTGGTCTTGTTTGCTGGTATAAGTAATGGATCCTTTATGATGTTCAATAAACGCCTTAACCAGGTAAAGCCCAATACCAAAACCACCGGCCAAAGGCGCCGAGTTTTGAAGCTGATAAAACTTACCGAACAGCTCATCGCCTGTCCCTTCGGCAATACCACAGCCGCTGTCTTTAATATCGATAGTAATACCATTGCCGGTATCATTTATGGTGCAAGTTACCAAGCCAAAATCCGGCGTAAATTTCAGCGCGTTCGAGATCAGGTTAAACAACGCGATCTCCATCTTTTCCCTGTCGGCATAAATCTCTATCGTATCCTTTTCGCTTATAAAATCAAACTGGATATGCTTGGTACGCGCCTGGTGGTTGAAACACAAAAACACCTCGTGGCACAGCGATACTATGTTAAGCCGTACAATTTTCAGCTTATCGGTATCGCTTTCGGCCTTTCTGAACAGCAGTAACTGATCAACAAGGCTTAGCAAGCGGCGCGCATTTTTGTAAATGATGTGCAGGTTACCTGCATCATCAGTAGCTTCGCTTTTACCAAACAGCATGTCCTTTACCGGGTTAATGATAAGCGTTAAAGGCGTGCGGAACTCATGCGATATATTGGTAAAAAACGAAAGCTTACGCTCATTAAGTTCCTTATCCTTCTCGGCCGAAAGCTGGGCCACCTTAACTTCGTATTTAAGCCTGGTTTGACGGCTTTTGTATAAGATGTAGTAATAGGTAACAAATCCGGCAGCGGCAATGTAAATTAAATAAGCCCACCAGGTTTTATACCACGGCGGCAGAATTTTAACCTGCAACGTAGCATAATTATCAAACCATAAGCCGTCCTGGTTGGATGCTTTTACCCTGAACGTGTAAACGCCGGGCTCAAGATAACGGTAGGTAGCCAGGCGCTGATCACCAACGTAGTTCCAGGTTTTATCCAAACCGTCCAGTTTATAGGCAAAACCGCCCTTATCCGGGTAAGTATAATTCAATGAAGCATATTGAATGGAAAATACCGATTGATCAGGCCCCAGGGTAATCTGCTGGGTTTCGTTAATGGCCTGGGTTAACACGGTGCGGTTTTTATCCTGCTCACCAACCTCAACCTGCTTGCCAAATATCTGGAGCCCGGTTATAATAACTTTAGGCTGATAATTGCTTTTGTTCACCTTTCCGGGATCAAAGAAATTTAGCCCTTCCGTTCCGCCGAAATATACGAGGCTGTTATCGGCATCAAACAAAACAGAGCCAGCGTTAAACTGCCCGGCCTGTAAACCATCGGACTGGTCGTAATTTAGGATTTTCCCGGTTGCCGGGTTTAAATTTGACAAGCCTTTGTTGGTGCTCATCCACAAAGTACCGTCGGCCACTTCTTTAAAGGCAGAAACTGTATTATTTGCGAGGCCGTTTGTTTCGTTAAACTTTTTAAACACCTTTTTTTTCAGATCGTAAGCTATCAGCCCATCGCCCTCGGTAGCTATCCACAAGCGATGCTGTTTATCTACGTAAAGCGAAAATATCACTTGTCCCGGCAGGTTATTCTTTTCATCGGCTGGCTTAAAATACCTGCTGAATTTTTTTTGCCTGATGTCATAAAAATCCAGGCCCCCGCCGTAAGTACCAATCCATAGGTTGCCTTGTTCATCTTCGGTAATGGCCCGCACATCATAGGCTGTCAAACCGCTGTTTGCCGGGGTAAAATTGCTGAAGGTTTTACTAACCGGATCAAACAAGCTTAAACCACCGCCGTTTGTGCCAATCCAGATATTTTTACGGCTATCCTGATAAATAACCCTTACATCGTTACCCCCAAGGCTTTTGCTGTCGCTTGCGTTATGGGTGTATGAGGTAAACGAGTCTGTATTTTTGTTGTAAAGCAGTAAGCCTTTAGCATAAGTGCCAAACCAAACATTTCCGTTGCTATCGGTATAACCATATAAAATGGCATTATCTGTAATGCTGCCTGCCCGTCCATCGGCTTTGTATTGTTTGATAAGCGTGCCGTTTCTGCTCGTTTTAAAAAGGCCTTCTCCGTCGGTTCCGAGCCATAAAAAGCCATCGCGGTCCTGGCACATCCCATAAAACCTTATCGGGCTTTCGCCGCTAGCTTCGTATTTCTTTTTGGTGATCAGCGAAAATTTTTCTTTAATACTACTGATCATGTAAATACCATCGCCATAGGTACCTACCCAAACGTTTTTATCCTTATCAATAAACAGTGTTTGCACCGAGCGCTGGGTAAGATAAAAACCATCATCGCCGGTTACAGGTTGTAAAAAGTAATTGGCTGTGTTAAAATTTGGATTTGAGCCTATATTGAGTTTAAAAAGCCCCCCATCCTGCAGGCCAACAAGCAACTGGTTATCATTATCTTCATTAACTGATATATACCTTTTACTTTTAACACCGGCCTGATTGGCCTGCAACAAGGTAAACTTGTTGGCCTCGCGGTTATAATAAATAAGGCCACTACCAGTAGCTATCCAGATGTTATGAAAATGGTCTTCAAAAATATCATTGATCCGTGTAGTGGGGAGGTTAGCAATTTGAGGTGTTAAGCCATCACTTTTGCTGATCACTCCGCCTTTATGCCTGAATATGTTAATATTACCCTCCTGTGTTCCTGCCCATAACAAACCTTTCGAATCTTCAAACAAACAAATTACACGATTACTTGCTAAGCGGGGCAAGTTGATCTGAGTATAATTAATGAAGCTGGCGGTTTTGATATCAAAGTAAGAAAAGCCCAGGTTGTACGACGTGATCCACAGGTTACCGTCATGACTTTGGGTGATATTACCGATATCACTCTTTACCGCTCTGCTAAGCTTCAATTTATAGTGCACAAACTTTTCGGTGCGGGTATCCAGTTTGCTTAAGCCGTTACGTGATGAAGCCCAGATATTACCATGCACATCGCACAAAACTTTTTGTACATAATTACTGGCCAGGGCGGTTGAATCGCCTGCGCGTGATTTAAAAACCTTAAAGGTTGTACCATCAAAACGGTTAAGCCCATCGTTGGTGGCAAACCACATAAAACCCTTATCATCCTGCGTAATACTGTTTACAATGCCAAAAGAAAGACCATTTTTTAAAGAATAGTTGAGGATCTTGTTTTTGATAGGTGACTGGGCAAAAGCCGAAGAAATGATCAAAAAAAGAACAGTACAGAATAAGGATCCCTTTTTCATGAACGCGTTGCAGGCTGTAATTACACAAATAATTGGCAGTTTAAAGCTACTTAATTAATTGTTGAAAATACAACAATATTACCAACATGTAAAATACCCGTTACAAAAAAAGATTAGTTTATCTTGGTTTTAAGAAGATTTGGGTGTTGGCCAATGCCCACTGTCCAGGGTAGTACCTACGGCGCAAAAAAGCCGCGGCTATGCTTTTTCTACAAACAGGTAGCGCCTACGGCGCATATCTTCAAAAGATGCGTGTTCGTTTACAGGCAGGATTATTTTGCGTGATATACCTTTATCTACAAACAGGTAGCGACTGCGGCGCATATCTTCAAAAGGTATGTATATGGTAGCTTACAATCCGGATTATTGTGCGTTGGACACCGTTAGCTGCTTATAATGTGCCATAACCTCATCAAAACAGATTGCCAGCCACCGGGTATAATCGCCGGGGTTATTTTTGAGTTCGGTTGCCAGCCGGGCCATGGTTATGTATTTAAATGAAGATACCTCGTCGGGGTTGGGCATCGGCAATTCATCAGTAACCCCGAAGAAAACATGATCATACTCGTTTTCAATAATATCATCCTGAATGGTGGTGCAGTATACAAACGAGAAAACAAAGCTTAGTTCACTGGTCATCCCCATCTCTTCCTGCAACCTTCTGTGTGCCGCCGCAATATTAGTTTCGCCGGGTTTTGGGTGACTGCAGCATGTATTTGTCCATTTGCCGCCCGAGTGATATTTACCATCGGCACGCTTTTGTATTAACAGCTCGCCTTTTTTATTGAATATAAAAACAGAAAACGCACGGTGCAGCCTGCCCTGAATATGCGCCTCCATTTTCTCCATAGTACCTGTTTCCTGATCATCGCGATCAACCAAAATCACAGTTTCTTCTATTTTCACTCGCTATTATTTGATGTTGCTTTACTTACGAGAAACGTTTATCTCCGGCTTTTTGTTATTTTATTTTTGTTAGATGGCTTTAGTCGATGATTCTTTGTTCAACTTCCTTATTATCCGGTAGTGGTTGCCCGGCTATTTCAAGCAATGTGGTTTCTATCATCCGGCACATGGCATTTAAGGCAAGGTCGTTAGCCTCCGTTCCGAAAGGTTCTTCAATTTCATCGGCAATGGCTTCAAACGCCACAAAGGTATAAGCTATAAACACCACTATCAGCGGTGTAAGCCAGCCCAGGCTATCAACCAGACCAAAGGGTAGCATAAAACAGTACAAGTAAACCGTACGGTGCAGCAATACCCTGTAACTGTACGGAATAGGCGTTGAAGCTATCCGTTCGCAACCGCCAACAATGTCTGACAGCTTATTGAAACTTTCCTCAAATGAAACCTGTATAATGGAGTCGATTTTCTCTTCTGCTTTAACTGTACGCACCCAGTTAGCCATTTCACTCAATACCATAATAGGTTTATATTTAGTTTGGCCTATCCGCAAAGCCAATTCGGCAGGTAACATTCGTTCAAGATCAGCTTTGGCATCCGTACCGCGTAACTGATGTTTAAGGCTGTATGTTAAAGCGATGAGCAATTTAACAAAGGCCTGCGGTTCACGGTCGGCAGTCTGATAACCAGTGGTTGAAAAAGCCTGTCTTGCAAGCGAACGAGTATCATTTAACAAAGCGCCCCATAATTTTCGGCCTTCCCAAAACCTGTCATAACTGGCGTTGTTTCGGAAACCTAAAAATAGGGCAAGTGCTAAACCAAATAAGGTAAACGGCGCGGGATTTAAAGGTACCTTGAACGAAAACAGGGAACCGTGCAGATATACAATAATTACCGATAATACTAACAACAAACCCAGGCGGGGCAACAATCGGGGTAGTACAGAACCATGCCAGATAAACAGCATCCTGAACCAATGCTCTTTCTTCCTGATAATCATGCTGCAAATTTCAGCTTTATTTTCCATAAAAAAACGGATTTCCTGTTGAGGAAACCCGTTTTTCAGTTTATTTAATAAAACTATGTTTTGTTTAGTTCACGTCAAACCAAAGCTTGGTGGTAAGTGCATCCGCTCCCTGCGCCGCAACTGCCGACTGGTAACTGGTTTTGTTCAGTGATTGCTCGGTTCCCGGATAGATAAACCTTACCGGTATTTTGCCATTCAGTGTGCCTGCCACTGCCGGTTGCAATTGCGGGTAATCAAGCCTGCGCCATTCGGTCCAGCCTTCCAGTCCCTGGCCAAACAGGGCTATCCATTTTTGCTCGCCAATTGATTTTTTATAGTTAGATGCATCGTATTTAACAGCAGCTTGTGCTACATAAGTGGCAATATCCGCAGAGGCAATACTGTATTGCGCCAATGCTGCTGTAACAGCCTGATTATATAAAGAAGCAGCATCTTCGGTAGTAAAACCACGGGCGGCTGCCTCTGCCCTGTCAAACAAACTTTCGGCATAACTTAAAATAACAGCCGGGGCATGCGGAGCGCGGAAATAAGTGCCCGGTTTTGAAGTTTTGGTAAAGCCATAGTTACTGGCATCCCCAACTAATAAACCATTTGGCAAACCAACATACGTTTGCGGTGTAGCATCCTGCGTTGGTGCAGCATAAATAGCTAAGCGCGGATCTTTGAGTGCAAACAGCTTATCAACTATTGTTTTGCTGATACGGTAGTCATCGCGGGTATCAAACAGGTTGCTCACCGGGTTTTGGTTAGGCGAATCCAGGTAAACCAACTGCGCGGTTTCAGCGTTCGAGCTGATGTAAGAGCCACCTTCGGCTTTAATATCATCCAGTACCTGTTTAGCTTTGGCAGGTTCCCTATCGGCAATGCGTAAAGCAATACGAAGCCTTAAAGAGTTGGCGAACTTTTTCCATGATGCAATATTATTGCTGTAGATCACATCGCCTGCTATGGCTTTGCCTGAAGGATCAAGTGCAGCCTGAGCAGCTTTCAGGTCATCCAGCAAAGCAAAATAAACATCTTTCTGAGCATCATAAGCGGGGGTAAGATACTGATCGATATTGGCTGCCTGTTTATAAGGAATATTGCCGTAAGCCTCGGTTAATAAACTGAATGTCCACGAGCGTAATATCAAGGCAACACCTTTATAGTTGGTATTACCCTGGGCATCGGCAAGTTTGATGATCTGGTTAAGGTTTACAATACTTTTAGCATAACCTGTACTCCAGAGTTCTTCAAACGCGCTGCTGGCATAAATATACCTGTCGGGATCAGTATATTGAATTTTAGACCAGTACTGCACAAAAAGCAAGCTGGCATCCATGTTGTTGGCTACGCCCCAATAGGTATCGGCCGTTGCTTTGGTAGCGGCGGTCAATAAGTAATCAGGCTGCGCTGTTTGCGAGCCGTTAGAGTTTTGGTTGATCTTTAACAGATCCTTTTTGCACGATGTTACCGATAATAAAACCGCGGCGGATAATATGCTGATATATTTAAGTTTCATGATGTTTTAGAATTTAAGGTTTACGTTAAAACCGATGTTACGCACTGTAGGCAGGGTAAGATCTTCCAATCCCTGGCCGTTGCCCGCGTTAAAGGCAGTTTCCGGATCGATATTCGGCGCGTTTTTATGGATGATCCACAGGTTACGCCCAACTACCGAAAATGTAGCGCCCTGGAAACCTATTTTATTAACCCATTTAGCCGGTAACGAATAACCCAGCTTTACTTCGCGAAGCTTGATGTATGAGGCATCGTAAACAAATGCTTCATCAATATTGGTAAAGCCTTTGTAGTAAGACTGTGCAGGGATGATAGTGGTATTTGGCGAACCATCAGCTTTTACACCTTTAAATATCATACCATCGTTATATACAGTAACTCCCGCCGGAGCTGCGCCGGTAACTTGTACCGCTGCTGCCGAAGTATTATTACCCGGATAGTAGTAGCTTAAACCACCGTTAGCAGCGCCACGGCCCGGCAAAGTTGAAGCCAGCACGCCGGTATAAGTTCCTGTACGGTTTGTGTTTGAGTAAATAGATCCGCCGAAACGCGCATCAACCAAAACGCTCAGGTTAATGCCTTTGTAACTAAAACTGTTATTGATGCTTCCTAACCAATTGGGGGTAAACTTACCCAGGTAACGTTTGGTTGTGTTAAATACCGGGGTACCGTTAGCATCAATTACGATATTGCCAGCGGCGTCACGCGTATAAGCAGTGCCGTAAAGCGCACCATAAGGCTGACCCAGGGCTGCTAAAACCTGTACTGTACGATCTGTACCCAACACTACGCTTTGCAAACGGCCATCAGCATCAAGTGAAGCTACCTTACTGCGGTTTAGCGAGTAATTGGTAGTTATATCCCAGGTAAAGCCATTTGATTTAATTGGCGTAATACCCAACTGAACTTCGATACCTTTGTTATTAAGACGGCCACCATTTATTACCTTTTGGCCAAAACCGGTTGATGAACTTACCTGTACAGTAAGGATCTGGTTAGTACTGTTGGTGTTGTAAGCACTTACGTCTAAATGCACCCTATCATGAAAAAAGCCCAATTCAAAACCGGCCTCTGCCGATGTGGTGGTTTCAGGCTTAAGATGATCATTCAAATCAATATTAGATATACTCTGTTGTGGATTTGAACCAAAAAGGTTTGAAGACGTATAAACATTAATTAATTGAAAAGGATCTGTCGCCTTACCTACTTTAGACCAACCACCTCTTAATTTAGCATAACTAAGTACATCGCTTTTGATTCCCAATGCTTCGGATAATATTAAGCTACCGTTTACCGATGGATAGAAATAAGACAGGGCATCTGCCGGTAAGCTTGACGACCAATCGTTACGGGTTGTAAAGTTTAAGAATGCATAATTCCTGAAACCAAGCTGGGCCGAGCCAAAATAGCTATAGGTTTTAAGCTTCCCATAATAGTTTGTCGAAACCAATGGGTCGCGGGAATTGCTTAGCGTGTACAGGCCTGCAACTGCAAGTTTCGGAGCCAACTGATCATTATTCTCGGTTGTTCTTACAGCAATGTTACCACCGCCAAACACATCAAGCGTAAAATCATTATTCAGCTTTTTGGTGTATTGTAACCTGGCTTCAGTATTATTTTCGTTCACACTGTAAGCATCTTCCTCATATGATCCAAATGGAGTACCGTTGGTACCGTAAGCCACTTTGATCTTACGGCGGTCATTATAATAATCTGTTCCGGTACGGAAGTTTGCAGACAGGCCGTCAATGATCTTATAATTCAATTCGATACTGCCTATCAGGTGGTTTTTATGCTGACCAACTGTGTTTTCATAAGCCAGCCAGTAGGGGTTGCTATAATAACTGTTGTTCCAGTTAAAGGTATTACCATTGGCATCTTTATAGTTTTTAAGCCTGTTGATATCAACCTGGCGGCCAAACCACGTAAACTGCAGCATGGTACTGGTTGCACGTTTTCCGTATGTGCCGGGGAGGTTATCCGCATCATCTTTGCTATAATCAACAATAGTATTTACGGTTAATTTAGGGTTGATACGGTAGCTTGAGTTCAAAGCGAACGAGTTGCGGCCTTGTGAAGTATTAGGAACAATACCAGTTTGATGCAGGTTATTGTATGATAACCTGAAATCGCTTTTATCGCTGCTGCTTGCTATCGCGATGCCATTATTCAAAGTAACACCTGTTTTAAAAAAGTCTTTTACGTTATCAGGATGGGCAACAAAAGGCACAGCCTGCCCATTTGAGTAAAACTGCGGAATCAGCGAGCCATCTAATGCAGGCCCCCAGCTTTCGTCAACACCATCGTTAACGCCGCCGCCTTTACCATCTACATAGCTGAATTTGCCATTTGAACCCTGCCCGTATTGGTTCTGATAATCGGGCAGGATCTGTACGTTTGAAAAACTGGTGTTCGAGTTTATGGTAACACCTAAGCCTTTTGCGCCCTTACCGGTTTTAGTCCTGATGAGGATAACGCCTGCTGCCGCGCGTGAACCGTAAAGCGCCGCCGCGTTAGGGCCTTTCAGCACGCTTACCGATTCGATATCTTCAGAGTTAAGATCAGAAATAGCATTGGCAAAATCCCTTGAGCCATTATTTCCTAAAAACTGGCTGTTATCAACTATAACACCGTCAACCACAAATAAGGGCTGGTTATTACCCGAGATAGAAGTTTCTCCACGGATAACAATACGCGACGAACCCATATCGCCCTGGCTGTTGGTAACCTGCACACCGGCAATTTTACCCGCCAGCGCGTTCACAAAGTTAGTTTCCTTAGCCTCAGAGATATCTTTCGATTTTAAACCCTGCACTGCATAACCCAATGATTTTTTATCTTTTGAGATATTGAGGGCCGTTATAACTACCTCATTGAGCGAGTTTGGCGCTTCAACCAAAACTATATTTAAAGTTGATGAACCTGTAACCGTAACGTCCTGGCTGGTAAAGCCTATGTAGCTAACCCGCAGTACATCGTTTACTTTGGCGTTGATGGTAAACTTACCGTCAACATTGGTTTGCGCTCCGGTTGTAGTGCCTTTAACTGATATGCTGACACCGGGCAGCGGCAGCCCATCTGACTTGGCGGTTACCACACCGCTTATTTTAACGGATTGCCCCGCAACCGTCTGGACGAGAATGAAAGGCAATAAAATTGCCAGAAATAGCTTGTAAATTTTTAACATGATAATTAATAATTGAGAATTAATTTTTTGATGTCTTTACCGGATACAAAAAGCATGGCTATCGCGTTAGCAGGCATAAATTGCCCAACTCATAACCTGTTATAACAGTAAAGAATTGATTAGGGGATGGCTATTATAAGCTACGGCAAGCTGCAGCAAGTCCGCATTTAAATACCATGCATGCTGTAAAGAATTAGCAGCAACAACGCATGCTTTGCATATATGGATAGATGGATTTGCAGGCCGATTGACTTACCGGGACGAAGGTGTTTTTGTGTAAGGGGGTAGTTTTTGTTTTCATAAAAACGGGTATTAAATAAGTACGGATAGATTCTCTTTTTTATGACCGGCAGGGCGGCCATCATTCATTTAGTTGATGGATGCTGTTTTGTTGTTCACCAAAGCGTCGACAGCTTTTAGCATGGATGCAAATTCCTGTTTGTCGTACAAGCGGGTGAGGTAAACTATTTTTCCGTCGCGGTCGATAACTACATTACGCGTGACGCCACTTTTTTTGTTGGCGAACCGTCCGAAGATCTCCGCACCGGGATCAAGGGCCAGCGGATAGCTGATGTTCATGGTTTGATGAAAGCCTTTCACTTTTTCAAGCGGTTCGTCGCGGTCAACCCCAATTAAAACCAGGCCTTTATCTTTGTAAGCCTGCCAGATCTCTTTTTCAAGATGAGGCATTTCTTCACGGCATACACTGCACCAGCTTGCTGTAAATTGCAGGATAACTACTTTACCACGCGATTGCTTTAATGATGTTTTAGTGCCATCGGTAAGCACAAGCTCAAAATCAGCCGGGGCGATATCGCCTGTTTTCACGATGTAACCACGATCAGTGTTCGGATCAACAGCCGCGTTTGTTTGCGCTGAGGCAAATAGCGCTGTTATGGAAAGCAGGCAGGTAATAAGTAAAAGTTTAATCTTCATTGCTAAACACTTTAAATTGTGATATCAACTCAGTAATATTTTTAGCAAGAAAACCGAAGAGAGAAAAGAATGGCGCTTATAGCCTGAAAATACAAGGCAATAGCTTATTACATTATCTTTTCCACCCCTATTTGGGCAGACAGGAATTAGCACCTTTATAACAGTGGGCTTACAGGTTGCTAAGACATCACAGGGCCTTTCCCTCAGTCTTTCTTGATAATAAAATTCTCAAAGAACCGATTTGATGGTGCAAATATATACATATTCTACTAAAACCATAGACTTTATATAATTATTGCAATAAAATGAATTAAACCGGGTAAAAATTGCAGCGCCAATATGCTTCGATAATACCATCTTTAAAGCAAAAGCGCCTCCATTTTATGGAAACGCATTTTTTATATTGATTGATCAATTCTTTATAAATAAAAAGTCCCTAACGCTCGCCGCCGGGACTTTTAACCTAAACTTATTTGTAGATTAAATCTACATCCACAATAACCCTAAGCTTTGCAAAAAGTTTGTTAACTCCTTACAACGTATGATTGGAATCTGGATGCCTCAATTAAACAGGCTCGCGAAACTGTTTTCGGAAATTATCTTTTCAACTTTGTTTTCCAGCTCCTGGTAAATAATGCTATTCAAAAAATTACCTGAACTGATCCGTTTTACTCCGGCACTCTGCAGCGCTTTAAAATCAGGTAGATTAGGCATACACATTACACTTACCGGAAGGCTGGATAAGGCTGTTATTTTTTCAATATCAACTATTTGCGTAATGCAAGGAAAAAACAAACCATGTACGCCTGTATCCTGGTAAAGTTTAGTACGTGTAAGGGCATCTTCAAGCGCGTTGGGCAAACCAAGCAAAAATGAATCTGAACGTAAGTTTATAAACACCTCCACGCCTGCTTTGGCCAGCAACCTGGTAACCTGTTTAAGTTTTGCGGCAAATTCATTCGCATCAACAATGCTGCGCTGACCGTTGATTACTATCGAATCTTCGATATTAATACCTGCCACACCAAGACTATGCAAGCGGATGATATTATCACTAATTTCCTCGGGCGTGTTACCATAGCCAGCTTCAAGATCAACCGATAATATGGCTGTTGCCGATGTAGCTATCCATTTGATCACAAAAAGATAATCGTCAAAACTCATTTCTTCGCCATCGGCAAAACCTAATGTAGCTGCAACGGCCGCGCTTGACGTGCCTATGGCTTTAAAATTCAGTTTATCATAAACCTGCGCGCTTTGCACATTCCATACGTTACCAATTTGCAAAAGTTCTGTATTATAATGCAGGGCTAAAAATTCTTTAAATCTGTTTTTCATTTTCTTATTTTTTATTGATGCTCAAAATTAGCCCGCTTGCTTTTCTGAAAATTGTATAAAACGGAACAAAATGAGGTGAAAGGTGAAAGGTGAAAGGTGAAAGGTGAAAGGTGAAAGGCGAAAGGTGAAAGGTGAAACAACAATGGCTGGGTAAACCCGGCCATTGTTGTTTCTGAATTTAGATCAGGCTACAAGGTTAGCTTCGGCTCCGAAAGCGTGATCAATGATGATTTTCCAGCTTCCATCGGGCTGTTGCTTCATAAGTTCTATGCCTTTTGCGGCAACCTGGGTTTTACCGTTGTCTGTAATACTCCACTCCGATCGGCCTACGGCTACATCGCCCGATTGTAGACAGTAAACGGTTTTAATTTCCATTACTCCCGGAACAGCGCAAATGCTTTTTACTGCTTCTACAAACTGGGACTGCCCTGATACTTCTTTTCCGGGTTCAGGGAAAATGATGCCGTTAGCATCATACACATTCATAATTACATCTAAATTTTTGGTGTTGAAAGCTGCGGCTAATACCGCGTGTACTTCCTGTGGTGTTTTTGCTGTTTTCATTGTGTTGTGTTTTTATTATCAGCAAAACTATGCGGCGTAAACAGCCCAAAATTGTATAAAACGGAAGTGTATTAACTACCTGCCAATACCTGGTTTATTGGCGATGCCTGCGCGGCAAAGGCATTTGGTGTAAGCCCCGTAAAAAGCTTAAACTCCTTGATAAAATGGGCCTGGTCAAAATAGCCGGCGCTGTATGCTACGTTAGTCAGCTTTTCTTCGGCGGAGTTTACGAGGTTAAGGCTATGCTGAAAGCGGTTTATTTTATAAAATAGTTTGGGAGGTATGCCAGTATACTGCGAAAAAAGGGTATTTAAATGCCGTGAAGAAATATTATGCCGGTTGGAAATAGACAGGATATTATCATCGCTGTAGCTCTTTTTAAGATTGCCTATGATGTCACCTATGAATTTGATCTTCGAGTGCTTTTTTTCAATTACAGATAAACGGCTCCAAAGGTAATCCTCAATCATGGCCACCTTGGCGTTCAGATCGGCAGTCTCCAGTAACCTTGAATAAAGCGTTTGCAATTTGGGGCCGAATACATGCCTGGCATCTACAATTTCATTATTGAATTCGGATACGCTTTCTTCAAAAAAATAAGCGGCCGAATGTGGGTAGAAACGGAAGCCCAACATGATATTTCGCCCTACCGATTGTATGGCCAGCGGCTTGGTGATCTGCCCCCAAAGTTCAACGGGAGGCGTGGTGTAAAATGTATCGTCTTTTTTTGATTTCCAGTTTCCGGCACCGAGATTAAAGATCACCTCCATGGTGCCGCTCGGAAACACGATATCATCATAGCTCCTGTCCGAATCCGATTCGTAAAAGTAGAAGCATTTGATATACGGCTGCAGCCTTTGGCCCGGAAGAATCTCTTTAAAAACCATTATCACAAATATAAGATACAGGCCAATCATCCGAATTGTAAAAAACGGAACATTCTTAAGCTTAAAGTCATAAAAAAGCCGCGTGATCTACAATGATCGCACGGCTGATTTATGATAGCATTTAGATGGGGATAAATCAATAACCCGGATTTTGAGTCAGTTTGCTGTTGATCTGGATCTCCCGGAAAGGAATAGCGTAAATCAACCTGTTCTGATCAATCAGGAAAGTAGATGGCAATAAAAATCCGTACAATGCTTTCAAACGCACACCCTTGGCTGTGATAGCATCAATAGCCTGACCATTTCGGATCAGATCTGTCCACCGGTGATTTTCAAATGCCAGCTCATGGCGCATTTCATTAGACACGTTAAGCTTGGTGGCCTGAGCAAGGGCAGGTAAACCGGCCCTTAACCTTACCTGGTTTAAATATGGTAAAGCCTCACCATTTTTATTCTCGGCAACTAAACACTCTGCCAAAAGCAATAATGCGCCCGAATAACGGTATATAGGCCAGTTATCATCAGTATTGTATTCAACCTGGTATGGCGGGTGCAGGTACTTTTTGATGAAATAGTAATAACCAAGACCAGCAGTTGGTTTATAATCAACAGGACTTTTAACGGCGGTTGTGGTCAACACCTCGTTATTTACCGTGCCTTCGGCCACAGCAATTGAGGCAGGTAACCTCAAATCACCTTTCTCGTATGAATCAACCATTTCCTGTGTTGGCACATTCCATCCGCCACTGGCAAGGCTACCACGCGCGTTGGTGCCATGCAAACCAAGTATGGCTTCGGTGTTGGTAGTTTTAGGAATAAATCGCCAGATAAAATCACTTTGCTGCCCATCATTCCCAGCCTTGTACTGTACTTCAAAAATTGATTCGGAATTGTTTTTGTTGGTGGGGTCGAACACATTGGCATAGTTAGGCAAAAGCGAGTAACTCATTTTGGTGATATCCAGTAACGCGGCTTCGGCCTTGGCATAATCAGGACTTGGTTTTGACATGTACGCATACCCTAATAGCATTTTAGCCGCACCCTGAGTAGCCCTACCCGATTGTGGGAATGTTTTAACAACAGGTAAAAGCGGTATGGCTTTGTTCAAGTCGGCTAAGATTTGGGTATAAACCTCATCCACCGAATTACGTGGTAAAAAGGCTCCGTTCACATCGGTTACTTCTTCTACCTGTAGCGGAACTCCGCCAAAATGCTGAACCAGGTCATAGTAATAAAAGGCGCGTAAAAACAGGGCTTCCCCTCCAATCTGGTCTTTATCAGTTTGTGCAAGAGATGATTTATCGAGCCTGGTCAAAATCGTGTTTAACTTAGCTATTCCTTCATAGTCATTTCCGTATCGGTTACCCGGCGAGTTTGGCGCCTGGCTTGAGGTAGAGTTATCTATAAACTCGGCATAAGCTTCGGCGCTGGTTGACGTTCCCCTATCGGCCGAATAGAATGTAAAGAAAGTATTATCCGAACGCATTTCGTCCATGTAAATACCCATAAAGGCCACGCCCCTAAGGTTTGTATATGCACCGGTAAGTGCCTGGTTAAACTGGTCGGCATTTTTAAAAAATGAAGCCGAACTAAGTGCGGTTTGCGGTACAAGGTCAAGCGTTCCCTTTTTGCAGGAGGCCATGCAAACCATTGCTGTTAGTAATATATAGGTTATCTTTTTCATTGTGTGTCTTATTAATGTTTGCAATTAAAAACCCGCGTTTAAACCCACGGAAAGGATCCGCGGAATGGGATATCCTGTAAAATCACGTCCCTGGTTCAGGCCGTTCAAACCTGCAAGCCCGGCTTCGGGGTTCATACCCGGATATTTGGTGAAAATAAAGGCATTTTGGGCACTCACGTAAGCACGCAGGTTTCTGAAATACTTGAGCTTTTTAACCGGAACAGTATACCCTAAGGTGATATTTTTTACAGCGAGGTAAGTAGCTTTAAAAACCTGACGACTGGTGAAATTACGGAAGTCTTCGGTGGTGCCTGTTCTGGTACGCGGGTAAATGCCATCACCAGGGTCTTCAGGCGATCTCCAACGGTTGGCCACACCTTTACGCACGTTAAATACGCCATCAAGGTTTTCGGTAGATTGGAAAGCATCGTCCGCGATATCGTTACCAACCGAACCGGCCATAACAATGCTCAGATCAACGTTTTTATAACTAAAGCTGTTGGTGATACCATAGGTAAATGTAGGGTTCGGGTTGCCGATAAAAGTGCGGTCGTAGCTGTCAATTTTCCCGTCGGGCTTACCATCCGGACCACTTACATCTTTAAAACGGGCAGTACCAACCATAGCAGTGGCATCGTGCGGTTGGGTATCAAACTCCTGCTGTGTCATGTACACGCCAGTGTTGATATAGCCGTAAAACAAACCTATCGGGTGACCAACGGCAGTCCGGTTATCGTCCCAGTATTCGCCGTAGCCGCCAATCGGCGCATCGTTAGTTCCTAACTTCTTCACCAAATTCCTGTCGAACGAGATATTGAAGCCGGTATTCCATTTAAAATCGCCAACCAGGTTTTTTGAATTGATGGTAAACTCATGTCCCCAGAAATCAAACCGGCCTATGTTTGATGTAATGGTTGAGAAACCCGATTGTACCGGGATATCGATGCCATACAACAAACCGTCGGTCTTCTTCCAATAATAGTCATAAGTAAAGGCTATACGGCTATTAAAAAGTTCCAAATCCAAACCGGCATCGTAACTAACAGTAGTTTCCCAGGTGAGGTTGTTGTTGCCTATACCGTTTAGCGCCTTGCCAGGTGTTACGCTGTTGCCAAAAACATAGTTGTTGCTGTTTACATTGGCCAAATAGCTGTAATCGCCAATGTTGTAGTTGCCCGTTTTACCAGCGCTCACCCTAAATTTCAGAAAGCTGATAGGTTTAATCTTCTTTAAGAAATCTTCTTCAGAAGCAACCCAGCCAACTGAGCCCGAAGGAAAATTACCGTATTTGGTGTTAGCCCCAAAACGCGATGAACCGTCACGCCTGAAGTTTAACGAGATCAGGTATTTACTGTCGAAGTTATAGTTCAATCGACCAAAAAGGGAAATTAATGCCGACTGGCTGGCATCCGCGTTGCCGATACGGGTAGTAGCAGCGTTTATCCATTGAATGTTATCATCCGGAAACTGGCTGGCAGCAATAGAGCTGTTCTCGGTAGAGTATTTTTGGTAACTGTAACCAGCCAGGAAATCAATATGATGTTTGTTAAATGCCTTCTGGTAGTTTAAGGTATTTTCGCTAAGCCAGGTTAAAAAATTGCTGGTATTGTAACTACCGCTTGCTGGTTGTGGTGGTGCGCTGCCTAAACCGCCCTGCGCTGTTGAAGGTGTAAACTGGCGGTTAACCGTATTATCGGTATTAACGTTGATGGTAGTTTTGAATTTAAGGCCATCTATCAATTTAACTTCAGCAAAACCATTAGCCAGTACCCTTGCAGCCTTTGTTTTATTGGTGATTTGCGTTAACACCAAATAATAGTTAGGATTTGGGAACATGCCCGGTTGCGAAAATGATACTGGGTAGCTGCCGTCGGCATTTTTATATTTAACCGTTGGATCCATTAAAAAGGCATTTTCAATGATATTACGACCGTTATCTAACCCAGGCACCACCTGGTTGTTACCATAAGATAACTCCAGATTGACACCGAGTGTAAGCCTGTCCGAAGCGTTGTAGATATTGTTTGACCTTGCCGTAAAGCGCTCATCATATGAGTTGAGCATTACACCTTCTTGCTTGTTATAGTTTAAGTTTACCGCTGTTTTCAAATCTTTGGTGCCCGAACTGAAAGCGAGGTTATAATTTTGCGATACCGCGTTGCGCAACAGCACATCAAACCAGTTGGTACCTGCATTGCCCGCGTATTGCTCGGGGTTTTGATATACAGATGGCACGCCGCCGGTATAACCTTCGTAGCGGGCTTTATCTTCATAAAACTCCTTTTTGAATTGAGCGAATTCCTGCGCGTTCATCAAATCAGGTTTACCACGATCTGGTACCGATTGTACGCCGGTGTAAGCGCTGAAATCAAGCGTTTTAATACCGGCTTTACCCTGCTTGGTTGTTACCAAAACAACGCCGTTAGCAGCACGTGAGCCATATAGCGACGAAGCGGAAGCATCTTTCAAAACGGAGATAGATTCGATCTCATCGGGGCTTAAAGTTTGCAAGCCGCTTTGCGACGGGAAACCATCGATAACTATAAGCGGGTTGTTACCGGCATTGATAGATGCCGCCCCCCTGATCCTGAAGGTCATCTCAGCGCCTGGCGTTCCGGAATTTTGGTTGATCTGTACACCGGCCAGTTTGCCCTGCAACTTTTGCCCGATATTGGCTACCGGCATATCCTTTACCTCTTTTGTATTGATCGAGCTAACAGCGCCGGTAATTTCGCGCCGGGCCTGGGTACCGTAGCTCACTACAACAACTTCCTTTAGTCCTTGCGAAATGGACGCCATGCGTACATCTAAAACAGCACCAGCCGGAACGGTTAATTGCTGCTCTTTATAGCCGATATACCTAAATATCAATACGCCGCCTACCGGGGCGTTGATCCTGAATTTTCCATTAACATCGGTTTGCGCGCCGGTTGAGGTGCCTTTTAACATAACAGAAACGCCCACTACCGGCTCGGAGCTGAGAGAATCTTTTACAGTACCGGTTACTGCTACCTGCGCACCGGCATTGAACGGAAGGTACATCAGCAGACCGATGATGACTGCCAGCATGTGCTTCCATGGGTCAAAAAGTAGAATTTTTCTTTTCATAAAATTTACATGAATTGGTTAATGATGGATGGAATAAGGCATAGCATAGCCAGGCCAGTTTGAATTAGCTTTTTTTTGCCTTAAGCAATTGTTATTTAATGCTTCAGGACTTTGTGATTAATAAAAACAGGAGCCGGTAAGCCGCTACGGACTTTGCGATTGGGTGAAGACTTTGGGTATAAAACGTTTTACCAAACAAACGAAAATCCGCTTATCTGCAACAGTTTGTACCCGGTCAATAATGTTTACTTTCATAGAGCAGGGTGGTTAAAGATGATGGCAACCACTTACAGAACCGGCATCAAAATCCGTATCTGGCTGGTTGGCTTATAATTGTAACATCAAAAGTATTTCATAGATCAAAAATCGAAATACACATTCCGCACTTTAATTTGTACTTTTTGATATTTCTTACTGGTATTTTTTGGCAGGCCGAAAAGTAAAAGCGATATATCAAAAAGTACAAAAAATAGAGGCTCTTGTGCTAACTGTCAAATTTTCATTTGAAATACTTTTGAAACCGTAAACCATAAAATACAAGACCTAAATGAAAAATGAGCTTTCGCAACAACAGGTTGCGCAATACCGCCATGACGGTTTCCTGGTGATAGAAGATTTTTTAAGTACCGATGAACTTGCCCTTTGGCGGGAGGCATTGGACGCCGCCGTTGCCAAAAGAAACGGCAATAAAATGCCCGACAGAAAAGAAGTATACGGCAAAGGCGACGATGCCGATAAAGCCTATTATGATAATGTATTTGATCAGCTGATAAACCTGTGGCAGGATAACGAAGGCATAAAACAGATCATGCTTGATGAGCGCCTTGGTAAAATGGCCGCCCAACTGGCCGATGTTGATGGTATCAGGATCTGGCATGATCAGGCCCTGATCAAAAAGCCATGGGCCAACCCGACATCGTGGCATTTGGATACCCCCTACTGGTCATTCAGCGACCGGCGGGCTTTATCTATCTGGGTAGCTTTGGATGATGCTACTTACGAAAACGGTTGCCTGTTCTTCATTCCAGGCTCTTATCATCAAACTACATTTGAAAACCCGGGCATAGGCAAAAACATGGGCGCTATTTTCACCACCTACCCGGAGTTTAAAGGAAGTAAATCTGTAGCCGCGCCCATTAAAGCGGGCAGCTGCTCGTTTCATAACGGTCTTACCATACACGGCGCGCACGCTAATATGACACCCGGATACCGGCGCGCCATGACCTGCGCCTACATGCCCGACGGTAATACCTACAACGGCATACAAAATATTATAAGCGATGCGGATGTCGCCAACATAAAGGTTGGTGACCTGTTAAATAACGACAGGCTCAACCCTTTGATATATAGCCGTACAAAGTAACTTAGCCAATTAAAGCCACATATCCAGTTTTTACCTCATAAGCCAACCTATGTTCACCAAAAAGCCCATCACCCCATTGCTGCTGACGCTGCTTTTGCTTTTCTCATTTATAGGCAGCAAAGCCGATACCATTGCCGACGATAAAAGCATTTCCATAGGCACACCTAAAATTGCCATAACGCTTGCTTATGGTAGTAAAGCGCAAATCACATCGCTGAGTGTAAACGGGCAAAAGGTGGTAAGCAATGCCGATGGCGTTTTTACGTCTGTTAAGGTAGATGGCAATGTTTATTCGAGTCTGCATTTAAACGCAAAGCCGGTGCTACAGCAATCGGCAGGAAAGACAACGCTCAACGGCATCAGGTATGGTGATAAAGATTTAACCATTACCGAAAACTGGATCTTTACAAAAAAAGGCAGCGATATTACCTGGCAGGTAGAGCGGACTTTTTCCAAAGTAGCCAAAATTGAGGAGGCGGCTATGCCTGTTATAAACTTTGATAATATCAATACCTGGGAGGGTGCTTATCAGGGTTATGGCGGCCTGGCCTGGTTTTATTTGTTTAATGAAAAGCTATGTACTTACGGCGTTCATACCCGCTCAACCAATTTCTGGAACAGCAAAACTGGCAATGGTTTAAACATCACTGTTAACGCGCCGGGTAAAGCGGTTGCCATGAAGTACAGCCGAACTAACGATGATAGGTTAGCCTATTCGGTAACGGTTTCGGATAAACAGATGATCCCCAAATCAGACAGCGGCACCAACCGCCGGTTATTTCTCCGGAAAAGAACCGATGTATGGGCACCATTTCAGGCACCGGCAGTTAAAAGCAGCCAGAGTATCACCTTCAGCTATTTTGATTATAACGATAAGTATGGCCGTGGTAAACTGGCAGGATTAAATGGCGCGCAGGTTAGCGCGGTTTTAGGCACAATTGCCCGCATTGGCGTTATTGATTCCCTGCATTTTGGCGGCAACAGCTGGGCTACGCCTTACGGGCCGATATGCCTGCATGAACAATATATCGGGCAATTGGGCTTGGGTATTAATGATCCGGCTTATCTAAAAGGTTACGAAAGCTGTCTGGATTTTTACCGCGACCATGCCGTTCAACCCGATGGAAGGGTTTATTCGCGCTGGGCTTATACCAATGAGGATGCCGCTCCCGGTCAGTTTAATAAAGATGGATTTTATGAAGCCCAATGGGGAATTTTGATGGACTCTAACCCGGACATTGTAACCAACGTAGCCGAGCTTTATAACATGACCGGAGATAAAGCATGGGTTAAAACGCATCAGGCATCCTGTGAAAAAGCCCTGGCCTGGATCATGAAGCGTGATGGAAATAACAATGGTTTGGTTGAAATGATGACCGATTCGCAAAATCAAAAGAAAAGCAGCGATTGGATAGACATCATCTGGGCATCGTACGAAAACGCTTTTGTGAATGCCAAACTTTATCACGCGCTTGTGGAATGGGCCGTTGTAGAACGCCAAATCAACAACCCTGAAAAAGCCCGTTATTACGAAAACTTTGCTGCCAAGCTTAAAGCCAGCTTCAATAAACCAACAAGCGAGGGTGGCTTATGGGATGAGGAAAAACAATGCTATGTGCACTGGCGCGATAAGGACAACAGCATCCACGGCCGCAATATGGTTACCCCGGTTAATTTCATGGCGATAGCTTACGGTATCTGCGATGACAAAAACCGTACAAAATTGATTTTGGATAATATTGAAGCGCAAATGCAACGGGAAAAACTATTTTTCTGGCCTTTAGCCATGACCTCGTATGAACCCGCAGAGGGAAAAGAATACCAGTTCCCTTTCCCCGAATATGAAAATGGTGACCTGTTTTTATCCTGGGGATCGGTAGCTGTTGCCGCTTATGCAAGCTATGATCCAAGGCTTGCAGTTAAATATGTAAAAAACGTATTGGAGCAGTATAGTAAAGATGGCCTGGCCTATCAACGTTATGGCCGACAAAAACAGGATGGCCGGGGAGATGATATTTTATCGGGCAATAGTTTGAGCATAGTGGGCTTATACCAGGCCATTTACGGTATAAACCCGCTTTATAACCGCTTTTATCTTGATCCGCATATTACACCGGAACTGGCCGGTACCGAGCTTAAATATAATTACCAGGGACAGCGTTTAACTATCGGGCTTGGCAATGATAGCTATACCGTATCAAACCATAAGTTTAAGGTGACAAGTCCTAAAAGCTTTGGTTTTAACGCCACCGCAAATCAGTTATCTTATTTTAATGGAAATGAAGACAAGGCGGCTCTGACGGTAACCTCAACCCAATCGCTAACAATCAAAATTAACAATTGGAGCGATGGCAAAATAGAATGGGTACAAAGCAAAAGCACATCTTCAACTGCGCCGCTCACCTATCGCGTCAGCAAACTAAAACCCAACGAAAATTATACTGTGGCTATAGCTGGAAAGATCATCGCGACGAAAAAAAGCGATACCAAGGGAGAACTTTCTTTTAACCGCATTGCTTCAGCAGCTTCTGAAAACATCAGTATCAGCCATGCAAATTAAGATCTTAAGTCCGCTGTGGGGACATGAGCACCTGCCGCTGAAAACTTTTCTGGACAAGATCAGGATTGCGGGCTATGATGGCATTGACACCTGGATCCCGGCCGACAAGACCCATCAACGGGTATTGTATGATTACCTGCAAGAGCACCAAATGGCTATCGTAACGCATCAGCATGAGGCCGAAGGCAGTACATTCAAAAAATTCAGGGAGTCATTCATCAAAAACCTGTACCAATGCGCTGAGCCTGGCCCTGCTCTGATTAATTCGCATACCGGGCGTGATTATTTTTCCATTAGGGAAAACCTTGACCTGATCAACGCGGCACAGGAATTTTCTGCCAAAACAGGCATCACGGTAGCCCATGAAACCCATCGTGGCCGATCAGGCTATTCGCCACAGATGATAGCCGAGTTATTTAGTTTGCAGGATGAGTTTGCCATCACTGCCGATTTTTCGCATTGGGTATGCGTTACCGAAAGCATGCTGCAAAATTTTGGCGGAATAATGGACGAGGCCATCAAACGCAGCCGTCATATTCATTCAAGAGTGGGTTTTGAAGAAGGGCCGCAGGTACCCGATCCGGCAGCGCCCGAATGGCAGTACGCACTTGATCATTTCCTGGGTTGGTGGGACAGGATAGTAGCGCACAATAAACTAATAGGTACCCCAATACTGCCCATCACAACCGAGTTTGGCCCACAACCCTACATGCCATCCATCCCATTCAGTAACAAACCGGTTGCCGATCAATTCGGTGTTAATTGCTTTATGAAAGATCTGCTCCGAAAACGCTATTGTACTGCCTGAGCGTTTTTTCGGAATTCCGTTGGCGAAACGCCGTTCTTCTTTTTAAACAAGCGCGAAAAATAAAACACCGATTCAAAACCGGTTTGGTCGGCTATTTCGCTGGTGTTTAATACAGTGGTCAAGAGCAGGCTTTTTGCCCGTTCCAGCCGGATGTTGAGATGATACTGGTTAGGCGAAACACCTGTTATACGCCGGAAAGCTTTACGAAATGATGAATACCCCATAGGCAACGCCTTTGCCAGTTCTTCCATATCCAGCGTATCCTCAAACGATTCCTGTATGATGAACCTCGCCTTTGAAATGAGTTTACCTACCGGATCATCATTATACTCATGATGCTGAATGATATTGCTGATCAAGCCTAACAATTGTAAGGTCATGGCTGATATTTGCTGAGGATAGCCCGGTAATGATGAACGCACACTCTCAACCAAATTATGAAACAGCGCCAGAATATCCTTATTCAAACAGGAAGGAACAAGCGGATTTTTCCGATCGAAAAAGCCGTTATTCATCAACTGTTCCACATAAAAACCATTGAAGCCCACCCAAAACTCTTCCCAGCCAGAACCTGGGTCGGGTTTGTACCGGTGCCATACTCCCGGGTATAGGAAAAAGCAAGTACCTTCAACAACTTCAGCCGGCTTGGTTAGCGCTGAACCATAAACACCTTTGCCTCTTGAAATGAATACGATATAATAATCATTAAGTATGCGGCCACGGTTCCAGGTAAGCTGATGGCTTTCGGGATGAACCTGGTTGGGGTAATTATCGTTAGGCTCAATTTTAGAATAGCCTACCGTAGTTACATAAATCCCCCATCGCTCTTCAAGCTCACTTACGTTAAGATATTTAAAATAATTCTTCAACATCGGTACAGGTTCACATTGGTTAGCGGTTCATTTGGTCAGCCTTGAGTTTTGACCAAAACAATAGCGATTTTATAAAAATACGAATAAGCCCTATACCAAAACTTACTATTATTTGCACTTTTTGATATTTTATAAAACCAAACCGGCCCGGAGTGATTATCTCCGGGCCGGTTAATTATTAGTACAACAGTAAATCTGTCGGCTTATTTTTTCACGTGCACAGGCTGGATACCTTCGTGTGTTGGTATCACCTGTTTAATCATCCCTTTATCGTCAAACTCCATTTTATCGATACATACTTCGCGGTTATATCCGGCGGCATCGCCCATGGTGATCCCTTTAGGATAATTAAAGCGATGGTAAACGATATACCATTCATCCGTCCCAGGTATTTGTATTACCGAATTGTGTCCGGTACCGTAAATGCCCTTGGCTGCATCTTTAGTAATCACGATGTTGTTTTCGGGAATTTCGATTGGGCCATAAGGCGATTTAGCAGTGCCATAATGTACGCTGTAATCCGGGCTTCGGGTATCATTTTCTGACCACATAAAGTAGTAAGTGCCTTTACGATAAAACACATAAGTGCCCTCGTTATAATGCGAATATGGTGTCAGGATTTTGGTAGTGCCTTGTTTTAACGAAACCATATCGTCATTTAATTCGGCCACCGCCATATAGCCATTACCCCAATACAAATAATTTTTGCCGGTCTGCGGATCTGAAAACACATCGGCATCAATTTGCTGGCCGCCTTTAACACCTTCGGGCAGTTGAGCTAATAATGGTTTGCCAGAATCGGTAAATGGGCCTGTTGGATTGTCGGCGGTCGCCACGCCTATTTTTTGCGCGGCAGCGAAATAGTAGAAATATTTATACTCGCCGCCAATCTTTTTTTCGATGATGCAAGGTGCCCAGGCATTCTTTTTTGCCCAGCTTACATCTTTTGGCAAATCAAGGATCTTACCTTCATCTTTCCAGTTAACCATATCATCCGAAGAGAAAGCCTTGAAATAAGTTCCCGACCAGCCATCAAAACCATCGCTGGTTGGGTAGATGTAAAACTTACCTGTTTTCTCGGCATATAATATCTCCGGATCGGCATAATAACCGGCTATGGCGGTGTTATGGAGCTCCTGAGCGGTAACTTCAAAAACCTGCGCCTTTTTACCGCCTATGCTTACCGAATATTTAACGGGGCCTTTAGTAAAATCCTGTGGCTTTGCCGGACTAATAGTAACGCCGGGGAATAACGTAAACTGCGGATCAAATGATTTCAGATCAGTACCCGGTTGCACTGGCAGATGAACCTTGTGATTTGCCGAATCTACCACGATATTGATAGTTTTTATCTGCTTGTTAACAGCCGAGAGCATTACATCTTCGGCGGTTTCCCATTTAGCGGTTAAGGCAGCGGCCTCTTTTGCAGTAATTGGCATTACGGTACCGTGACGAGGGTGGAAATTCATGGAAACCTCGTCGTCAATCAATTTAAAGTTTTCCAGATCTGTGGTACGGGTAAACTGGTATTTGCCCTGCGTGTACATATCGTACATCAAAATATAGCCAGTGCCGTTGTTCAATTTGAAGGTACCAGCTCCTTCTACAGGGTCTTTGGTTTGTTGTACATATTTATCGCGCAATACATATCCGGATGTTAGTTTATCCGACACCGCTATTTTTATACCGGCACCTGATCCTTCGGTTTTGAAAAACAGGTAATATTTCTTGTCTTTATAAACAATATCACCATCAATACAGGCACCGCCATCGGGTTTGAAAAAAAGCTGTTTAGGCTCGGTTTCCAAACCAGTAAAATCCTTATTGGCATAAGCGTAGTAAATTTTATCAGCCTCGTTCCCAAAACGCATAGACCAGTAGATCATGTACTTTTTAGTTTCGGGATCATAAATAGTTTGCGGGGCCCATACCCTGTTTACCCCGGCAAATTTATCATAGGTTTTAGTGATATCAATTGATTTTGACGACCAGTGCACCAGGTCGGTTGATTTTAATAACACCATCGAATAATCCGGCCCCCAACCGTATTTTTCGGTGTTCATATCGGTAGCCACCATGTAAAAAGTTTTACCGTCGGCAGCACGCATAATGTGGGGATCGCGTACGCCACCCGTAACGCTAATATCAGCAGAGTTTAAAACAGGGTGATTGTTATTCAACGCGCGAAAATGATAACCATCATTGCTCAGTGCAAAACGAATGGCCTCGCCGCTTTTATTGCCTGTAAAATAAGTAAAGAGATAGGCACTGAATTTTTGCTGCGGCTGCGCGATTACTGCCGTATAAAAGCTAAATAAAACGCCCAGTAAAACTATTTTTTTCATGTATGTATTGGTTGGATTTTTTAGATGATTATTTCTGCTTTCTTATTGTTCCGGCACTTATCCTGACCACCGTGAGTGAATAAGCGGGTACGGCGAAAGCCCATTTCTTTTGCAATTTTATTGTTGACGATTGAGGAAGAACAGCCGGAGGATTATCGGCACTGTTTTTTGCTTCAGGATTACCGGAAATAACAGTAAGCGTGGCGGATTCAGGTAATTTATCAATTGCCGACAGATCAGCCTGCCCCGAAATTTGGGTAGTACCCGCATTGGCTATCTTCAGGATAATATCGCCAGTAGCGCTATCTTTTACAACTGAAGTTCCGGCGGTAGTATCAAGCGTAGCTTTTTCGCCTTTTAGCTTTATCATACCCGGCAAATACACATCGCCAGCATTGGCGGCAAATTGCTGTTGAACATAGTAATTTACCGTTGGGAAAACCTTTGTACCATTAAAATATATCAGGTTGGGGTTCCAGGATGTATGACCAATTCTCGCTATTAGCGGCGCGTATGACGCCATTCGTACAACCTCTCCATTGAGTTCTAAATGGGTCATGTATACAGCCTCGGCTAATGCATTAAAAAGCGCATTGCCCCAAGAGGCGTATTCACCAATATAAACTTTTGACCTTTGTATGTTGTAGCTATCGTAGCGGGTAGTATTTTTCAAAAACCACTGCGGTTTTTCATAATAATGCTCGTCAACAATACCAACCGACAGTTGATCGGCCAGCTTCCAGCCTTTCTCAAAGTCTTCGCCGTTGGGGCTTGGGCCTACTGTACCAATGATCTTAATTTCGGGATGAGCCTTGTGAACCGCGTCATAGATCATCCGGAAACGTTCTTCAAATACACCGGTGATCTTATCTTCATTACCAATACCAAGATATTCTAAATTGAACGGCGCCGGATGCCCTGCCGCCGCTCGTTTAGCGCCCCAGGTAGATGTGGCAGGTCCATTGGCGTATTCAATCAGGTCAAGCACATCCTGCACATAAGCTTTCATCTCATCCATCGGGATACCCTTTTGCCCTGTCGAGCCTATTCTCCAGGTACCGCCTGAATTTTGGCAACTCACACCCGCCGCAAGTACCGGCACCGGCTTAGCGCCAATATCCTCACAGAACTGAAAATATTCAAAGTACCCCAACCCTACCGACTGATGGTAATTCCAAATGTTGCGCTGTTCAACCCGCTGCTCAACCGGACCAATAGTATTTTTCCAGCGATAGATGTTGGCAACGCCATCGCCATGAGTAAGACAGCCGCCGGGAAAACGCATGAATTTTGGCTTTATATCGGCGATAACCTGTGCCAGATCGGCCCGTAACCCATTTTTATGGTTTTTAAAAGTTTCTTCGGGGAATAAGGACACCATATCAATCCCAACTTTCCCCTTCGCTTTAATTAACAGTTCCAGTTTGGCACTGTCATTATCAAAATTCACATGGATCTGCTCGGCATATTTTTTCCAGCCTTTATCTGCCGCTGTAAATGACGATGAACCCAACTCCTTTCCATTCTTATCCACAAGCGCAACCTTTACCGGTAATGATTCACCGGATATTACGTTCAAAAAAACCGAAAAATTATAGTTTTTACCGGCTTTTACAGGTATGCCGTCAAAGCCGGAATTTTCAAGTCCTACGCCTTTTTGTCCTTCATCCTGAATATCGAGTAAAATATAGTGCGGGTTGTTGGGATGGATCGGAGCAGCTGTTTCTACGGAAATAGTTCCATAACCAAAACCATCTGTCTGGTATTTCCAGGCGGTCAGTGAGTTCCAATCCCGGTTATCCGCAGGGCTATATTCAAATGATCGGTTTTGAATGAGTTCGCCATAAAGACCGCCATCGGCAGCGTAACTTAAATCCTCAAAAAAGATCCCGAAAAGATCGGGGCTTATCTTTTTAGGTTTATTTTGAGCATTAGCCGCAAAACCAAACAATAACAAAGCTGTGAGAACGAAGCCGTAGCGCATAAATTTCTATCTGGTTTAGTTAAACTTTTGAACACCTTTAGTACTCACTTTTTTGATATTTCCGTTTGAATCAAAATTCAAACTATCCAGGCAAAGCTGCCTTAATACAAATGATTCCTTTTGAGGAAAAATGCGGTGATATAAAATATAGCGCTGCCCTTTTTCAACAAAAGTTGTATGGTGACCGGGGCCAATCACAGTACTATCAGCAGAAGTGCTGAGTATAACCCGGTGTTCATCCTCCTGAAACGGGCCCAGCGGACTGTTTTCCTTTAGCATACCCAACCTGGTAACTGGCATCAATAGCTTTACCTTCCGAAAACATGAGGTAATAGGTTTTATTACGTTTCACCAAATGTGCGCCTTCAAAAAAATGAGGTGTAGTTATATCCATGGGCGCACCATCAAACGAAACCATATCATCCTTCAGCTTTACCGCCATGCAATGCCCGTTGATCCACTTATAGCCCGATCCCCAATAAAGATAGATGCTGCCATCACTGTCAATAAAACAATCCGGATCGATGTTATGCACGTTGGGATAGTCTGTTGATTTCACCATTGGGGTGTTATCCTTTTTCAGGTTTTTCCAGGGACCAAGCGGTGTATTGCCTACGCCTCCCCAAATCTCGCCGCCTACGGCTACGTACATATAAAACTTATTGTTTTTCCCTTTTACTACTGATGGCGCCCAAACCATTTCATCAAGCGAAGTGGGACTGGTACAAGCTTCTTTTGTAGGCCAGTTGATATGATGACGTGTAAATTTAACAAAGTCGGTTGTTTCCAGTACAGCCAACTCTTTAGCACCCCAGGGATCAATGGTAGCGTAAATGAAATAATGACCTTTCTCTTTAACTATGGTTGGGTCGGCAAAGTATCCTCCTGTTATCGGGTTCGGGATCATTTGCTTTTGAGCCAGCGCCGCCACGCAAAACAACATGAAGGTAAAAAAGACAGATACACGCTTCATCATAATTAAAAGGTTAAAAAGGAAACCCAATATTAAGTGTTATTTTAACAATTAACTAATTTTTAGCAGGATTTTATCTCATTTATTTTGGAGGTGTGGTTTTCAGTTAGAATCGAGAGCCGTAAAACCTGATTTACGAAGTTTTAAAAACTCCGTAAGTCTTCTGCTTTTTGAAAATCTTTGAAGATATGATAGTGAAAGTGACCAGCCATCGGAGGTAGTGGAAAATTGAGATCAAGGGAGATGAAACAACATTAGGTGTGGGAGACTGTCATCCCGAGCCTGTCGAAGGACGCGCGCAAAGGCCCGCCCCGCTATGCTTCGACAGGCTCAGCATGACACCTGTTTTTAAATTATTTCATGGGCAGCCTGTCGAAGGACGCGCGCAGAGGCCTGCCCACCATGCTTCGACTGGCTCAGCATGACACCCGTTTTTATTACGGCAAGAACATCAAAACGGAAAAACCAGTTTAAAGCTAACATTCCGCCCGATGTTATAAATACCGAGGTGCCCGTTTGGCGACGATTGGTAATATTCAAAATATTTTAAGCGGTTAAGATTTGATTGATAGGCTTTATCAAATAGGTTATCCACCTGCAAAAAAAGCTCACAAACGGTTTTGTCCGATTTATTTTTAATGGTGGATCCCGCACCCAAATTAAACAACGCATAGCCTGGTGTGGCGGTTTCGGTGTTATCCAGGGCATAGTAGCGGTTTTGTGTAGTGTAGGCATCCATTTCGGCTTTGAAGTAGATCTTTGAAAAAGCACCGTAAGCCTTTTGTAAACTCACTTTAAACTCCGACCGGATATGCAACGGAGGAATAAAAGGCAGGTATTTAGCAGCACCTTTAGATTCATCAATGAGTTGTTTGTTGCCGTTGATACCGGTCACATAAGCCAGGCTATTATTAAAAGCTAACCACTTCACATTTTGCGGGTGCACATTAAGCGTAAATTCTGCCCCATATAAGCGGGCGCTGCTTTGCTGGTACTGATAAGTACTGTTACCCGGAACAATCACTACAGGATTGCCATTGGCATCAGTGAGTTTGGCCTGGTAAATGTAATTGTTGATATGGTTGTTAAACAGTTCGGCAATCAGGTCGATATCCTTCAGATAAGCGATAAAGCCTACATCTTCCTGCAAACTAAATTCGGGGTTAAAGCTACGGTTGCCTAAATAAACGATATGGGCACCGGGGTCAAGTCCATTGGAGCCAATTTCGGTGATGTTAGGCGCACGGTATCCCCTGGCTATATTTGCCTTAAGCAGCAGGCGCTCGCTGATATTATAGGTTATACCCAAACTGCCCGATACGCCCTGGTATACATGCTTAAAAGCCGGGAACTGCAAACGAGCGCCTGCTGTATCCGGTAATATCACATGCTGTTCAAACCCATTTTTAGGATTCGGCCCAACGTAAAAATCATGCCAGCTGATGTGCCTGTTATCATACCTGATGCCGCCTGAAATATCAACTTTCCCGATAGTTTTTTTGGCGAAAAAGAAAGTCCCCGCATCAAAAAGGTTATAATCCGGGATGGGAAAATCTGTTGCCGCCTTGCTCCGGTTGGTTTGATACATTCCATTCACTCCAAGCGAGCTCTCAATACCGCCTAAAGTCGGCAGATTATATTTCAAATCGTAATTAAGTGTATTAAGCACAACATATAACCCCGGCTGATTTGCCTGTGTAGGGTGGTTATATTCCCGGCGGATACTCTGCTGTAAACCAAGCGAAACATTGATACTGCTGCCTTCGCCCAGTTTAAACTCATTGTGCGAGTATACACGATAATGCTGTATACGCTGATGCAGCGGGGTTATGCTGTATGATCTTAACTCATCATTACTTACAACCGGCCGGTTCCTGATATTGTCGGTGCTGCTTTCGGCTACCTGCCTGGTAAACTGCCGTGTAAGTGAATCCCGACTGCCGTCAGGTATTTCCTGCCGGTTATCATAAACGGTTGCCGCTATTTGCGAGTAGCCCCATTTTTTATCAACCCTGGCCATTCCAGACAGGTTGAACTCTCGGAAACCAGTATTATACACAAAGCCATCAACACTGTTCCGATAATCATGCGCGGCTTTCGCGGTTGCCCGGAAAGCATATCGCCAATCATCTTTTTTGTAAGACAAACCAAGCGAAGTACCTATCATGCCGTTATTGGTATGGTAGTCGGCAGTGTAATCGCCTTTTAAAACCCGGTTTTCGCCTGCAGGCAGGTAAGGGATCATATTGATCACCCCCGCCAGCGCGTCCGAACCATAGGTTAAACTTGCCGGCCCCTTCACCACCTCCGCGCGACCAATGCCATATTGATCTATCTCTATTCCATGTTCATCGCCCCATTGCTGCCCTTCCTGCCGTACGCCGTCATACAAGGTTAAAACACGGTTATAACCTAATCCCCTGATAAACGGTTTGGAGATATTGGGCCCCGTGGTTACCGCGTTTACACCCGGCACGCCTTTTACAATAGCATCAATAATGTTGTTGTTCACATTCTGATCCATCTCTTTCCGGGTCATTACCGCTATGGGTATGGGGTTACTCCTTAATTCGGTTTTACGTGATACCCCGGTTACGGTCACCTCATTCAGTTTAGAGCTGCTTTCTTTCAGATTTCCGTTCAGTAACGTAGCCTCATCCGGCTTTACGCTCACATTATAGCGCTCGGTGACATACCCAATGTTCGAAAAAACAACGGTGTAAGTACCCGCCGGAACATTTTTTAAATGGTAATAGCCTTTATCGTTCGTGGTTACGCCAATTGCGGTTCCGGAAAGCGCGACAGTAGCAAAGGAAAGCGGCTCGCTACCGGTGGTTAATCTCCCTTTCAGGGAGCCATGCTGCGCCAAAACCAAACCTGGGATTAATAAAAAGCACAGTATAGATAATATTTTCATTCGTTTTAGCATATCTTAAATAATATACAAAACAAATAAAAAAAATTAGTCTTACCTAATTTTTAAATTAAAGAAAGTGAAATTTTAACATATGCAACTACAAATGACACAAGTCTGCAAACCGAAACTATTTATTAATCAGATAACTTTCTTTTGCGGAGCTATAGATGGTTGTTGCGGAGAAAAGGCCAGCATAAACTCTTCTGCCCGTTTAATCATGTTTTCGGAGCCGATAAAAATAGACGAACGCTGATGAAGTTCATTCACATCCAAATCGAGGATCCGGTCGTAGCCTGTAGATGCCAGGCCACCGGCCTGTTCCACAATAAAGGCCATCGGGTTGCACTCATAAACCAGTCGCAATTTTCCATTTGGATACTGGGCTGTAGTTGGATAAAGGAATATACCGCCCTTAATCAGGTTACGGTGAATGTCGGCTATCATTGATCCGGTATAGCGTGAGGTGTAAGGGCGGCTGGTGGCATCGTCCTCAACCTGGCAGTATTTGATGTATTTTTTTACACCCAAAGGGAAATGCGTGTAATATCCTTCATTGATAGAATACAGGCTCCCATCCTTCGGCATTTTTATATCAGGGTGCGACAGACAAAACTCTCCTATAGAAGGGTCAAGCGTAAACCCGTTAACCCCTTTACCTGTAGTATAAACCAGCATGGTTGATGATCCGTAGATCACGTAACCGGCGGCTACCTGCTCAGTACCTTTCTGCAGTACATCCTGCAAAGTAGCTTTACCCTCTAAAGTTTTACGGCGGTAAATAGAAAATATAGTTCCCACACTCACATTTACGTCAATATTTGATGAACCATCCAACGGATCGATGGCTACAATATATTTGGCATGTTTGGAGATTTCCGATTCTATCAGGATATGCTCGTCATTCTCCTCCGAAGCTACTACACAGCACTCGCCCCCACTCCGCAACGCCGAAATAAATTGCTCATTGGCATAAACATCCATCTTTTTTTGCCGCTCGCCATGAGAATTTACTGAATCGGTTTCGCCGATGATATCAATGAGCCCGGCTTTACTGATCTCGCGGTTTACAATTTTAGCAGCGATGCCGATATCGCGTAAAAGTCTTGATAGCTCACCTTTGGCGAAAGGGAAATCAGCCTGTTTCTCTATAATAAATTGTCCTAAGGTTATTACTCTTTTCATGATGGTGTGTATTTAATCGGTTAACAGAAATATTAAAAAATAACGGCGTTTGGCCGGGTTGTTTATAATCAGGAGTCGGTGTTATGATGAGTGATAAACTGGGATAACAAAGCTCATCCAACAGGTTCAAACTATGCCCTATATGCTCATAATCACCTTTTTGCTAAATTACCGGCCTTGAGTTACCGAACTGTCATGCTCTGTCTCCCGGCATCTTAGCACCTGTTCACTACCATTGCTGCCTTCAAAAGCCAATTACAAGCAGATAATATCGCAACTGTTTACCTGCCAGTATTCCTTTTGATAATATCGTACAATAATTGGATAACGGTTGGATGAAAATGGGAGACGGCAGTATCCATCTTTGTTTTATATCAAAACCAATTAATTAAGGCCTGCTATTATAATTTATAAGTATATGCCGCAAACTGTACATCCTTATCGCGACATCACTATCAGGTTTCCGGGCCAGGTAATTGTTGGTAAAAAATCGCTTTTAAAACTAACCGATGAGGTTGTTGGCCAGGGTTATAAATCAGCTTTGATAGTTACCATCAGCCCGCTTTTAGATAAACTTGAGCCGCTTTTAGTTCAGCTTAAAGAAGCCGGAGTTACCGTTCATGTTGATACATCGATAGTAAGGGAGCCATCTTTTAAAGATTTTGAAGATCTGCTTACATCTGTTAAAAATACCCGGGCAGACGTGATCATAGGTATTGGTGGCGGCAGTGTGCTTGATATAGCTAAACTGATAGCCGCGCAAATTGATAATGATCAATCATTGGCAGATATCACTGGTATCGGCCTGCTTAAAAATCGTAATAAAAAACTTATTTGCGTGCCTACAACAGCGGGTACAGGCAGCGAAGCCTCACCTAACGCCATATTGATAGATGATGCGGATAACCAGAAAAAAGGGATCATAAGCCGATACCTTGTTCCGGATGGGGTGATCATTGACCCGGAATTGATGATTAGTCTCCCTCCAGAGGTTACCGCGGCTACCGGTCTTGATGCTTTAACCCATTGCCTTGAAGCTTATACCAATCTATACGCGCATCCATTCATTGATATGTACGCCCTTGAAGGGATCAGGCTGATAGCAGGCAACCTTGTTAAAGCTGTAAACGATGGTAGCGATGAAGATGCCCGTACACAATTGGCCATTGGCAGTTTAATGGGTGGTTTTTGCTTAGGCCCGGTTAATACGGCGGGTGTTCACGCGCTCTCCTATCCGCTGGGCAGCATGTATCATATCGCTCACGGCTTATCTAATGCCTTGCTACTTCCTTTTGTAATGGAATATAACATTCCGGCGGCACCAGAACGATATGCGGCCGTTGCACGTGCATTGGGATGTGATAGCAGTATTACGGATTCGGAAACTGCCTATACAGGAGTTGAGAAAATCCGCGAATTGATTAGTCAATGCGGCATTCCGGCACGCCTGAAAGAAATAGACATAGACAAAAACACCATACCACAAATGGCCGCCGACGCCATGAAAATTACGCGCTTGCTTAAAAACAATCCGCGACCGATAACAATAGATGACGCTGTAAACATTTACGAGGCTGCTTATTAATACATCATAAATGAAACTAAAAAAGAAATATAATGGCCTGGTAGTGCCATCAATTACGCCACTGACCGATAGCTACAAACTTGATCACGAAGCGGTTGAAAAAATATTTGATAATATTTTCAACTACGGCGGCGTGCCTTTTATACTGGGCACCACCGGCGAATCGGCCTCCTTACCAAACGATCTTAAGCTTGACTTTATTAAACTGGCAACATCGGTAAGGCAGCCCGGCAGATTGCTTTACGCCGGCATTTCATCAAACTGCCTTGCCGACTCAATTGAGCTGGCCAAACGCTGTGCCGATGAAGGTATTGACGTTGCGGTAGCGCACTTGCCTGCCTATTTTACTTTAACTGAATACGAAATTAAAACATACTTTGAAACGCTGGCTAACGAGGTACCTATCCCACTGATAGTTTACAATATACCGGCTACAACCAATGTATCCATAAACCTAAACCTTCTCGACGAATTAAGCCATCATGATAATATTGTGGGAACCAAAGATTCGGAACGTAACCACGACCGGCTAAAAGATTCGCTTAAATTATGGGCCAAAAGGGCCGATTTCAGTCACTTCCTGGGATGGGGAGCGCAATCTGCCCACGCACTGTTTACCGGCAGCGACGGCCTGGTGCCAAGCACTGGAAACCTTTTCCCCGATATTTATTACAAAATGATAGTGGCGGCCGACAATAATGATGAAGCGGCAGCATTGCTATTGCAAAGGCACTCCAACCTGGTTGGCGATATTTACCAAGGCAAACGCCTGCTGGGCGAATCATTAGCGGCACTAAAATCATTAATGCAAAGTGCCGGGTTATGCCGCTCGTACATGATGCCGCCGCTGTTAAAAGTGAGCGAGGCTGAAGCCACCGAGTTGCAAAACAAATTGCAAAGCATGCTTAATGTTGAAAACCTTAGCTTACCGATATACCAATGATAGCCGAGAAACCCATCATAGCGATAACCATGGGCGATCCGGCCAGTATTGGCCCCGAGATTGCCATTAAAGCCCTGCTTACCGAAAGGTTGTTTGAGATCTGCCGCCCATTGATTATAGGTGATACCGGGGTATTTTTTGATATCATAAAACGATTAGGTTTAGAGGCACGCATCAACTCCATAAAAGATATCCGCAAGGCCAACTTTGAGTTTGGCAAGCCAGATGTTTATGACCTGCAAAATGTGGATATGGAGCAGCTGCGCTTTGGCGAAATCTCCGCCATGGCAGGCAATGCCTCGTTTGAAGCAGTAAAAAAAGCCATTGAACTGGCACTTGACGGTGAGGTTGATGCAACCGTAACCGGGCCAATCAACAAAAAATCAATTAATGAAGCCGGGCACCACTTTGCCGGTCATACCGAAATCTACGCGCATTACACCGGCACAAAAAAATATGCCATGCTGTTGGTTGAGCATAACATGAAGGTAATCCACGTATCAACTCATGTTTCCCTAAGGCAAGCTTGCGATCTTGTAAAAAAGGATCGCATCATTGAGGTGATCGAACTATTGCAGGATGGTTTAATTTCATTGGGCGAGAAAAACCTGAAAATAGGCGTTGCCGGACTTAATCCCCATGCCGGAGACTCGGGTTTGTTTGGTACAGAAGATGAATTTGAGATCCTTCCGGCTGTACAGGAAGCTTTAAAGTTAGGTTATGATGTGGATGGCCCGGTACCAGCCGATACCTTATTTTCCAAGGCATCAACCGGGTACTATGGTGGTATTGTGGCTATGTACCACGATCAGGGTCACATCCCGTTTAAGCTTACCGGCTTTAAATGGAATGCCGAAAAACAGCAGATGGACAGCGTAAAAGGCGTTAACATCACAATGGGGCTGCCTATCATCCGCACTTCGGTGGACCATGGTACCGCTTTTGAAATTGCCGGAAAAGGAATTGCCAGCAGCGATGCCATGATACTGGCTATCGAGTCGGCAGTGCAATTGAGCAAAAACAGAGTAAAAGTATAAGCTATGATCGCTGTAATTGCAGATGATTTAACGGGAGCCGCCGAACTGGCAGGCATAGGCCTCAACCACGGGTTAAGAACCGAGGTGAGCACCACTGTTGATGAATACTGCGATGCAGACTTGCTGATCATAGCTACAGATACCCGTTCGCTTACTGAACCTAAGGCAAAGGAGATAGTTCACCACCTTACCGTTCAGTTACAGCGACTAAACCCCCGGTTTATTTTCAAAAAGATAGATTCGGTTTTACGGGGGCATATTATTGAGGAATTGCAAAGTCAGCTTGTTGCGTCAGGTTTAAAAAGGGCTTTGATTATACCCGGCAACCCTCATCATTCAAAAAAACTTATCGGCGAAACGTTCCATTACAACGGCGCCCCTATCCACCTTAGTGATTTCGCTAACGATCCAACCTTCCCGGCTTTAAGCTCAAATATTATTGAATTATTAAGGGCCGATGAAAAGATCCAATTGGTAAAAAAGGACGACAAGCTCCCAGCGACAGGAATCATTATAGGAGCAGCCAATGACGAAGATGATCTTAAATATTGGGTAAATAAAACGGATAGCGATACCCTTTTGGCAGGCTCGGCAAATTTATTTACCACCCTCCTTGAATCTTTAACCAATTCGCAAAAGGTTGAAACCACTGCCCCCGAAACTACCGGCAGGCGGCTGTTTGTATTTGGCAGCACATTTTACCAGGGTAAGCTAAACCTAAGCGATGGCCGGCACAACAATATCCCGGTACATTATGTACCAGCGGCAACCATCTGCGCCGAAACCAGCGGAGATAATGTTCATGCCCTTTTTGCCAGTCACGTGGCATCAAGCATTGTGGCGGGCAACAACGCCATCATTGCTATAAACCCCGATTTTATTAAGCATATAAAAGTAAATCCCTTATTACTGAGCCACAAAATGGCAGATATTGTAAAACAGGTTATTGACCACACTTCCCTTCACGAATTGCTGATTGAGGGTGGTGCAACCGCCTGGGCCATACTTGAGCGTTTAAACATCAAAAAATTATATCCCTCAAAACTAATAGCTCCCGGAGTTATTCATATGCGCGTAGCCGGCAATAACCAATTATGTTTAACTTTAAAACCAGGCAGCTACCCCTGGCCTGCTCCCGTTTGGGGAACCAATAACTATACCTGCATATGAAACATGAAACCCTGCACCTGGCAGATTATATTATCATAGCCCTGGCACTGGCCATTTCATTAACCATCGGTCTCAAATTTTCAAAAGGACAAAACTCCACCAAAAAATATTTCGTATCGCGCGGCTCTATTCCGGCCTGGGCCATAGGCATGTCGTTAATGGCTACACTCATCAGCAGTGTAACTTTCCTGGCCTATCCCGGCGAGGGTTTTGCATCCAATTGGATCTTGTTGGTTCAGGGCTTAATGGTTCCGGTAGTTTTATTGCTGATGGTTTGGTTCATAGTCCCCCTTTACCGCGAGGTAATAGGTGTAAGTACTTACGAATACTTTGAAAAACGCTTCGGCCTGTTTGCCCGCTTTTATAGCTCTATTAGTTTCGTGCTCACCCATTTTTCAAAAATGGGAACGGTATTTTTCCTGCTGGCGCTGGCACTCTCCAACATGACCAATACCAATACCTTTGCCATTATCTGGGTTATAGGCTTTGTGATCATTGTCATTACACTTATTGGCGGTATTGAGGCCGTAATTTGGGCCGATGTTGTGCAGGGCTTTTTGCTGATAGGCGGCGGCATTGCGTCATTCATCATCCTCATCTGTTCAATTAAAGGCGGCTTTCCCGAGCTTTGGCATATCGCCAGTGTTAATCACAAAAATAACTTCGGCCCCTACTCCTGGAATTTTAAGAAACTTACGTTTATAGTAATGGCTATAAACGGCGTGTTTTACGCCATCCAGAAATACGGAACCGATCAAACTATGGTGCAACGTTATCTGACAGCAAAAACCGACAAAGCAGCTATTCGCGCATCCATATTAGGAGTGGCGCTTACCGTGCCTTTATGGGCTTTGTTCATGTTTATTGGCACTGCATTATTTGCCTACTATCAGCAAAACCCACTACCTGCAGGTATTAAAGCCGACGCGGTTTTTCCTTATTTTATCATGAGCCAACTACCTACCGGCGTTGTAGGATTGATATTGGCAGCGTTGATCTCGGCAGCTATCTCCAGCCTTGGGGCAGATCTTAACTGCCTTTCGGCCATTGGTGTGGAAGATTATTATAAAAAATTCAGGCCTCATAAATCGGATAAGGATTACCTAAAAGCCGGGAGATGGATAGTAGTACTGGCCGGTTTCGGTGCTATGGGTATAGCTACCCTATATATGCTTGCCGGTGATGAAGGCGCATTGGGCATTGTGTTTACCCTCTACGCCATTTTTTCGGGTGGTATAGCTGGGATCTTTTTATTGGGACTGTTCAGCAGCAGGGCAAATAGCCAAGGGGTAAACATTGGTATTATTGCCTGTATCCTGTTTACCGGTTACGCCTTTTTAACATCAGCCAAAATTGGTTTGGGCGATGATAAACATATCCTGCTCGATCTGGGTAAATACAATTTCAATCAGCATAAATACATGCTCGGGGTATATAGCCATTTGGTGGTGATCATAGTTGGCTACCTGGCCAGCCTGTTTTTCCCTAAACCCGAATTAAATAAAAACCTCCTTTTCAGCGGGTGGCTTGAGGCAAAACGCGCCGGAAAGCTTACCAAATAATCTACAACAATGAAAAAGTTACTGGCATCAGGTCTGGTTTTGTTCCTGTTTATATCCACACAAGCGCAAGTAAAACTGGCATCCATTTTTACCGATAACATGGTACTGCAACAGCAAAGCGAAGCACCCATATGGGGTTGGGACAAAGCAGGATCAACTGTTACTATCAGCACCTCGTGGAACAAAAAAACCTATAAGGCCAAAGTGAATGCCAATGGTAAATGGCTTGCAAAGGTAAGTACCCCGGCATACGGCGGGCCATACATCGTTACAATTAGTGATGGCAATACCATACAACTAAACAACGTGCTTATTGGCGAGGTTTGGCTTTGCACCGGGCAATCAAACATGGAGATTCCGATGAAAGGCTATAAAAGTCAGCCTATCAGTGGTTCTGTTGATGCTATCCTGAAATCATCTAACAGTAATATCCACATCTACACCGTACCTCATTCATCGGTGACCGAAGTTCAGGCCAACAGTAAACCATCCGAATGGCATGTGGCCTCGCCTGAATTTGTCGCCAACTTTAGCGCTACAGGTTATTATTTCGGCAGGCTATTGAATGAGATGCTTCATGTACCTATCGGTTTGATCAGCGATTGTTATGCCGGTTCAAATGCCGAAGCCTGGCTGGACCCAGAAGGGTTGAAAGAATTTCCGGAGATAAAAATCCCGGCTAAAACAGATACCATCAAGGCGGTATCACGCACGCCTACTACCTTGTTTAATGGCATGCTGAACCCAGTGATTGGCTACGGTATTAAAGGCTGTATCTGGTACCAGGGCGAATCAAACTACGACCGACCCGACCAATATGAAAAACTTTTCCCGGCCCTGGTAAAACGCTGGCGGGGGCTTTGGCAGCAAGGCGATTTTCCACTTTATTATGTGCAGATAGCCCCATATGATTATGCACAACTTCCGCCTTACAATAGCGGTGGCAAATACAATTCGGCCTATCTGCGCGATGCTCAACGTAAATCATTAAAAATCATCCCCAACAGCGGCATGGCTGTATTACTTGATGTTGGCGAACAGGCTCTTATTCACCCTTCACGTAAAGAACCCGTAGGCACTCGACTGGCTTATCTTGCCTTAGCTCAAACTTATGGCATCAAAGGTTTCGACTATGCAAGTCCGCTGTACAAAGAAATGACTGTGGATGGCAATCAGGCCACCATCAGGTTTGAGCACGCCGAAAACGGGCTTACGTCCTTCAACAAGCCTATCCAAAACTTTGAAATTGCCGGTAACGACAAAATGTTTTACCCTGCACAGGCCATGATATCGGGCAGCGCAATTATTGTATCTTCACCTTTGGTAAAAGAGCCCGTGGCCGTGCGTTACGCCTTTAAAGATTTTGTGGTGGGCGATCTGTTCGGCACTAACGGGCTCCCCGTTTCCTCATTCAGAACCGACGATTGGTAATTATGAAAAAACTCCTGCTGCTCTGCTTCCTGTACTGCAATATTGCGTTAGCTCAAAATAAAGGCATCGAACAATACAATGAAGTGTGGACCAGCCAAAGCCAAAATTCAGGCCAGTCGATGCCATGCGGCGGTGGCGATATCGGCCTAAACGTTTGGGTTGAAAAAGGAGAACTGCTTTTTTATATAGCCCGGAGCGGCACTTTTGATGAAAATAATGCCATGCTTAAACTTGGTCGGATAAGGGTTAAACTATCGCCCAATCCTTTTGATGGCAATGATTTTAAACAGGAACTCAAACTTCAAAATGGCTCGGTACTCATCAACGGAAAAAAAGGAGATTTAAAAGCCGAAATAAAGCTTTGGGTTGATGTTAACCGCCCGGTGATCCATGTTAATATCAGCAGCAATAAAGCTATTAAAACTGAAGCTATTTTTGAAAGCTGGCGTTACCGTGACAGGGAAGTTAAAGGCCTCGAAAAAAATGAGGGCTCGTGGAAATTCGCTCCGCGCAATGATGTAAAAACGCTGAAGGATAACATAGCGTTTCAAGGCAATGCCATCCGGTTCTACCACCATAACCTCGACTCCACCATATTTGATGTTACGGTGAAGCAGCAAGGAATGGATGCGGTTATGGATCAGATGTACAATCCGCTTAAAAATCTAACCTTTGGCGGCCTCATGACGGGTAAAAACCTGAAAGCATCCGGTACTACCAAAGGTCAATACCTCAACACCGATTTTGAGGGCTGGAAACTGGAAAGCGTTAAACCGGCGACCAACCAAGATATCGAGATCTATCTCAATACCCAACAAACCGCATCCGTAAATGATTGGCAGCAGGGCCTCGAAAAAGTAATTAAGGAAGCCGAAACCAATACTAAAACCGCCTGGCAAAAGACCGCCGACTGGTGGAAACAATACTGGGACAGGAGTTTTATTAACATCAATACAGACAAACCTGACATTGATACAACAGCCTGGCAAACCGGTAAAAACTATCAGCTTTTCAGGTATATGCTGGGCTGCAATGCTTACGGGCAAGCGCCCACCAAATTTAACGGCGGGCTGTTTACCTATGATCCTGTTTTTGTCAACACCGAATACGCTTTTACGCCCGATTTCCGCAATTGGGGCGGTGGCCTGATGACTGCCCAAAACCAGCGTTTAGTTTATTTCCCGATGCTCAAAAGCGGCGATATTGACATGATGAAACCGGAATTTGACTTTTATCTCCGTTCGCTCAAAAACGCCGAACTACGCAGCAAGGTTTATTGGGGCCATAATGGCGCCTGCTTTACCGAACAGGTGGAGAATTTCGGTCTGCCGAATAGTGCCGAGTATACCTGGAAGCGTCCTGCCGATTTTGACAAGGGGCTGGAGTATAACGCCTGGTTGGAATACACCTGGGATACCGTTTTTGAATTTTGCCTCATGATGCTGGAAACGGAACGCTACAAAGGCGATGACATTCATCAATACATTCCGTTTATTGAAAGCTGCCTTACTTTTTTTGATGAGCATTACCAATACCTTTCGCGCAAGCGCAGTGCCAAAGCGCTTGATGGCAACGGGCAACTTGTACTCTATCCCGGCTCATCTGCCGAGACATTCAAGATGGCCTATAACTCCAATTCGACCATCGCCGCCCTGCAAACCATCACCAAACGGATGCTGGCCTTACCGGATAATTACCTGAGCAAAGAAGAGCGCGGCAAACTGGAAGGCTTTTTAAAGCGCATCCCTCCTATTACGTTTGGCGAAATTGAAGGGCATAAAACCCTGACACCGGCAAAATCATGGGAACGGGTTAACAATGAAGAAAATACCCAGTTTTACCCGGTATATCCCTGGGGCATATTTGGCTTAGGCAAACCGGGATTGGATATCGCTTTAAATACCTGGAAATTGGACACGCTTGTAGCCAAATTCAGGAGCGGTATAGGCTGGAAACAGGATAATATTTTTGCGGCCCGTTTAGGTTTTACCGATGAAGCCGCCAAACTAACCACCTTCAAACTCAAAAACTCCGGCAGACGCTTCCCGGCCTTCTGGGGCCCGGGCTTCGATTGGACACCCGACCATAACTGGGGCGGTTCGGGCATGATCGGTCTACAGGAAATGCTGATGCAAGTTGATGATAAAAAGATCATGCTGTTCCCAGCCTGGCCAAAGGGCTGGGATGTGCATTTTAAACTTCATGCACCTTATAATACTACCGTTGAAGCTACGCTGAAAGATGGAAAAGTTGTTGATTTAAAAGTTTTTCCGGAAGAGCGAAGAAAGGATATTGAGGTGATGTTAGACAAATAAATGCCCCTCAAAATCTCCGCCGCCGCTCGGCTCCAACCGAGTGGTAATTATCAGGGCGGCCTCTGGCCGCCGGGGTTAAACTTCGCGATCAATAATAGTTTTGCCCTTCTGCTTCGACGGCCAGAGGCCGTGTAATAGTTGCCACTCGGCTGGAGCCGAGCGGCGGCTTGTTTTTTTATTGCAACCTTTTGCCTTTGACCTTTAACCTTCTTCCTCCCCTCAATAATCCAGCGGCATCCACGTCTCCATATCCACATGCCCACGGTTACCCCATGCGTAGTATGGAATCAGCCTGATATCAACAGCGTTTTGTTTTGGCGTAGATACTTCCTTGTAAAGCTGATTACTCCAATTGTTTTCATCACGCAGGTCGGCTTTACCAACAAGGCTCATGATCTCGCTGTTATCTATCCTGATCATCTCTGGGTTAAGTTGATTACCTGCAGATAGCGCTACATCGAAAACCTTTCGACCCTTAACCAAATCAGCCGATTCCAGACAATAAACCACTGGACCACGTTTTACCGCGACCTGGTTTCGCGTTTCCTCAACCAGCGGGTTGGCTTCCATCAGCGTAACCGGCATAGGCAGATCAAGATCAATAGTCATTCCTCTTTGCCAAACCGCGTTAATTTGCGCATAAGTTCCCGGCGTGGTATCCAGTTGCGGCACCGGCTGACCAGCAAGCTTTATACTTGCGCCCTTACACCAGCCCGGAATCCTTAAAAATACCGAGAACGCTTTATTGCCCGGTACCTCATCAAACCGGATGCGGATTTTGCCATCCCATGGGTAATTGGTGGTTTGTGTTAGTTTTACCGGCATGCCATCTTTCAGTTTAGCGGTTATGGTGTTGCTGCCATACAGGTTAAACCAAAGGCCATTATCTGATGTGCTGTAAGCATAATCGCTTACCTCGGCAATGGTACGCACTACATTTGGCGGACAGCAGTTGGAAAGTTTAATGTAGCCTACCCTATCTTTGGACCAGCGCTGTTTAAACGGCAAACTATCCGAATAAGCCAACGGGTTGGTATACAAAAAATTACGCCCATTAAGACTGATACCCGAAAGTACACTGTTGTATAGCGCCAGTTCTATCACATCGGCATATTTGGCATCTCCGGTTACCTGCAGCATGCGCCAGTTCCAGAGCACATTGCCAATATTGGCGCAGGTTTCATTGTGGGCTGTGAAACTTGGCAGTTGATAATCGCGCCCGTAAGCCTGGTGTACTTTCTGTACATCGTTAGGATTGTAAGAAGTTCCGTCGGGCGAAACGCCGTCGTACAATGCACCGCAGCCACCGGTGATATACATTTTACGGTTGACTACATCGTTCCACATCAGGTTTAAGGTGTGCATGAGTGTGGTGTCACCGGTTTCGGCATAAACATCGGCAGCGCCTGCGAACAGGTAGTTGGCACGGACAGCGTGTCCCATAGCCTGTGTTTGCTGGCGGAAAGGTGTTCTGTCCTGGTTATCATCGGTGCCATCCTTCATCAATCCCCGGATATCTATCAGGTTTTTAGCCAGTTCCAGATATTTCGGATCGCGGGTGGTTCGGTATATTTCAACTACCCCCATGTAATGCGAGGGGCAAATGGCATTCCGTGCCAATTCGGGCGAGGCTGTTTTATAAAACTTGTATAGATAATCGGTTGCTTTGATAGCTACTTTCAACAGGGTAGTTTTACCCGTAACCCGGTAATGAACACAGGCCGCTGTCATGAGGTGGCCGAGGTTATACGTTTCAAAATTAAGGCGATCATTAAAAGCTTTTTCCTTACCGCTGTTCTTTCGTTCTTCAATAAGGGTTGGCGTGTGGATATAGCCATCAGCGCGTTGGGCTTTGGCAATAACAGCTATGGTTTTATCCATCAACGCATCCAATTTGGGATCATGCGTGGAGGCATACATGCTGGCTACCGCCTCAAACAGTTTATAAAAATCGCCGTCATGAAATGGCGGGCCTTCATGCGATCCGGTATCCAGTCCCGCGGCTATTTCAAAATTGCGGTAAGCGTGACTGATCTTCGGATCGGTATAAACGCGCCACAGGTTGGGGATCATGGTATCGCGGCAAACCTTAAACCTGTCGGCCCAGAAGCCGCCTGTCCATTGTACCGCGCCCATATCCAGGCTGCTGAGTTTGGCGTAACTGCTTTTACTGGTATTAACCAAAGCTTTATTTTGTGCAAAAAGTTTGTCACCGGCAATTACCAAAACTGTGATGATAAGATATTTATGCAACGTTTTCATTTTACTGTTTCGGAAGAAAGCGAAGCCCTCAGGGTCCTCTCCGAGAGACCCTGAGGGGACGCTGGTATATTCAAAAATCCTTTTCATTTCATTAAGGGATATAAGTGAGCAATCTCGCCGGGCTCAGCAAGCCGGCCGGTAAAAGCGGGCGACCTTCCAACCGGTAAGGCGCGTTTGTCCATGTAATACGTTTATTTTCGGACAGGGCATGATCGCCCATGAGGCGGTTAGCCCAGGTGTTGGTTACTTTGATTACCAACTTATTTTCGCCGGGCTGGATGGCTTTGCTGATGTCTACCCGGTAAGGATAAGTCCATGCTGTACCGCAATTGATGCCGTTTACATACACTTGGGCCATGTTGGCAACATTTCCCAGGTCAAGATATGTTTTAGCCCCTGCTTTTCCGGCAAACTGAAAAGCGTGATTATAAACCGCCGTGCCTGAATAATATTTTATACTATCGCTGGCATTGCGCGACCAGTCTTCAGGTTGATTGAATGTAACCTGCTTCGCCGGGCCTCCATATTTAGGATCAAACTGTACCTGCCAGTTTGTAAAAGTTTGTATCGTTTTAAAATGAGCAGATTTATTATCCTTGATTTTTGCCTTAGAAGAGGAATTTCTTAAAACGATAAAGGCAGAGCCGTTAGCGGCCAACTCAAGCTTAATATTTGTACGGGTTGATTTACCTGTGCTATACAACTGCCTGATCTCACCAGTTAAAGGATCCCAAAACTCAGGGACACGGCCCGCTGCCCTTAATGATAAATTAATGATACGATTTAAAGCCTGCTGATTAGAAATGAAATAAATATCAAGATTAGCTGAGCTGCGATGTGTCCATGCCAGATCCTTTGCAGGCTGATTAACAGAATCTGTCGCAGTTAGATCTCGGCTTATGCCTAATTCATCAAACGTTTCTTTTTGATAAGGGCCAATGAGCACTTTACCTGTCACAGTGGCTTTCATCCGCTCATCGCCCAATAAAACCGTAGCGCCTTCATTTACCAGTTGCTGAAGCTTTTTTATAACCTCGACCGATAACTGCCAGGGCTGAGGCGACATCTGGCTTACACAGGGAATTACCAGCATGGCGTAACTCGCGCCGCCGGGTAAAATGATCCTGCCGTTTTTTACCGTAGCTAAACGTAGTAGCGCGTCTTTATTAAAAGAATCATAGGTATATCCTCTCAACGGGTCTATCCAGTTTTCGGGCAACGCCATATTAGCCGAATGGCTTGCATCCTCAATTGAGTTAATGATTGGCACCCCCTTGTTGGCTAAGCGCTCAGTTTCCTGCTTTACCCGTTCCTCACCAAAAATCCCTGGCAGGGTGCTAACCAACCTGTCGGGCAAAATAGCGCGACGCGGTGTTTCTTCGCCGGTAAAAACAGCGATATCGGCCACCGGGTGTCCCTGCTGTAACATGGCCTGGCAGCGACTGATATAATCAAACCAGGCTTTACCGGGCTTCCACCAGGTTTGGTCGCGCTGAAAAAACAAGCCAATACCGTCCAGCGTCATACCCGGCTTACGGTCAAGCCATGGATTATGAACATTTACATGGAACACATAGCGGTTGATGCCGAGGGCAAAATTGCGGTCGGCAGTGGTTTTGAGCATGCCAGGATGTTCGTCCCATAACAACCGCAACTCGGTAAAAGCCTCGGCCTGGATGATATTTTTTCCGTAGATGTGCCCACCCGATATGGCATCCAGCATATCATTGGGCTTATCATGCGTAGGGCTCCTAAACCAGAACTCCCCCATCGGGATATCGGCCTTTTGGTAATGCAGCATGCCATCACTCATCATGGTTGGGGCCACGCTTTCGGCAGTGAACGTGCAACCCTTTTCATGCGCCAGTTTAGCCATGGTACCGTAAAAATTATCTACCAGTAACTCGGCGATAGTTTGCCTCACATCGGTCAATACTTTTTCAGATTTTCCCGCGTTTTCCATCGGTACACCGGCCATTAAGGGCAGATACGGCAGCAGGTCATACCCCCTGCGCTTCTGAAATTCAGCAGCAAACACCGGCGACCAATTCTGACTTCCGCATTCCCAGCTATCTATGTGAAAGATTTTCAGTACACGCTTTGCCAACTCCGGCCCTGCCTGCTTTACAGCCTCACCAAACCAATTATCAAATTGTATTTTAGCGGCTTCGGGGTTAAACTTATCACACTCCAATCCAATACCGCCACCGCCGGTAGCATTGGTATGACCGGTAGAAGTGTGGCCGATACGAATAATTGTCCAATTACCCGTAGGCACCTGCCAGTCCAGTTTACCATCTGCCCCTAATTTATCGGTAAGGTTAATGATCTTGCTTTTATCTACACAAAGGTTAGCCGGTAATTGGGCATTTGTAGTTTGCTTGCTCAAACGCCAAACCTCACCGGTTTTACTTTCATATTGATGGATCCGCGGAGCCGTCAACAATTCAATCCCCGATAATTTTAAAGTTGGCTTCCATTTGGCAAAGTCCAGATCTTCAGCTCCCGGCTCCGAGCCTTCTTTATCGTAGGTAAACCTGAAATATTTTGCTGTTGTCGGGATTATGGCGTGTGTGATCTCCGCATCGCCATCCTGCCAGCCGTGGCGTGGTGGCTCCAATCTGCCTAATGAATGAAAACTTTCACCATCATCACTTACCTCGAGCAGCAACCGTTGCGACTGGTAATTACTTGCCGAAGTATGAATAATAAGCGAGCGGCAGGTAAAAGGCTTTTCAAATTCAAGCTGCAGCCAACATTGCTCGTTGCTGGTAAAGTTTTTGGTATTTCCTTTCTCTCCAAGATACTGCACGTCGGTATTTGGCACACTGGTGCTTACTTTCGGATGTTCATCATAACTGCTTATCCCCTCACCCGGGAGCGATGGGTAGGCCAGTACCTCGATATCCTTATAGTAGTTTTTATAATGCTTAGGAACAGGCAAAGTATCGTGATAAACTTTGCCGCCTTCAAGCTTAACTTTTGACCATACCACTTTTTGCATGGAAAGCTCGGGGGTTATCCATGGGCCACCTGCCAATGCAAAACCGTCACTATCGTGCATGGCCAGTTTTACGCCTATCCTGTCGGCCTCCCGCATGGTGAACTTCACCATCGCCCACCACTCCGGGCTTAACTGATTGATGGATGGGGTAATAAATGGCGGATTAGCAGGCCCCTTAATCGGCATTAAATATGCCCCGGCTATGCCTGCCTGCTTCATGGCCTGCAAATCGGCAGTGATCCCTTCACGGCTTACCGCACCCTGCATCCAGTACCAAAAAACCCAGGGCTTTGCAGATTCGGGTGGGTGCAAAAAGCGCTGCTCCAAACTATTGTTTGGCTGCGATACTTTACGCTGCTGGGCTATCCCCGGTAAAAACAGGCAGCAAAGGCAAATTGTGAAAACGTATTTCCTCATGGCTTCCTGTTAAATTTTATCTGATACGCCGCGTTTCCTGCCGCCTCAGGTTTACCCTCATATGGTTTCAGGTAAAAACTGTATTGATACTTTTTGGCGGGAATGCGGTATTGCTCCAAAGGCTCGGCCACTTCCGACCAGCTATCATTACCGCCTACGCCCATTTGTATCAAGTCGATATTAAGCGTAATAAATCCTGCATCCATTAGCTTATTGGTATGTTTTGCCTTTTGAATGTTTTCTTCGGTATAGGGCCAGGCACTCATACTTAGCAAGCTATCTGCAGTGATCAGCAAACCACCTGTTTTATGATGCAGCAGCATCCAGCGCACATCCGTACGGTTGCCGTTTTCCTGGGGCACAACATAGGACTCTATAAATTGCCTGATGGATTGTGAATAGATACCTACTTCTGAGCCTGTACGCCTGTCAATGTAGTTTTCAAAAGGGCCCCGACCGTAATAACTGATATTACTATCGGCCCGCGCAATCCCCATTTGCATGCCAACTTTGGGTAGGTTTGGCAAGCCCGGTTTAGCGTCAAAAGCATAAGCAACATTCAGCAAGCCGTTACCGCGAATAGTATAACTTACTTGTACCGAAGCGCTATCGTTAACCATAGAATAAACACTTGTAACCACTACCGAACCATCTCCGGCTTTTTGGCCTGAGATCGTTTTCAGTACAGGCACAGCCTTAAACCATGCTGCCAACTTCTTTTCCATCTTCCAGCCACGATGATCGTTATCGGTAACCGGGCGGGTAAAATGCGGCAATAGCGGCGCAAACACCTGTTGATTGCCTTTGTACAGGTACGAGGCTAAAGCACCATTTTGTTTGCGGATGCCTATCTCAAAATCTTTCCCGCTGATATGATAGGCTTTATCATCTTCAGATAATTTTGTTTCAGGATAACGCTTATCATTAGCGTTTGCGGCTAATGTTTTAGGATAGGTTAGTTGAAACTGATCACTTGCTATTTTGTACCCTTTACCTGCCCATGGCTTATCTTCGGCAAGGGTAAAGTGAATATCGGCCAGATATTCGTGATTGGGTTTTAAATTGGGCAGGTATTGTTTAATGCTGATGGTTGTATCATGCCCGGCTGCAAGGTTGATACGGGGAATTTGCTTTTTGAGGATGATATTACCCTCTTCCCTTAATTGCAGAGTGACATCATAATCGGCCAGCGAAGCCACGCTATGCCAGTTTTTGATGTGGATAGTTGCCTTATCGGCATCAACCAATTCACAGACTGCCGGCTGAAAAACATGCTTGCATTCATAAATGGCAGGCTTTGGTCGCCCATCGGATGCAACAATACCTTTAATAGTAAAATTATCAAAATAGCGTTCGCCATAATCTCCACCATAGGCATAATACGCCTTGCCCGTCGAATCATGTTTTAGTAATCCCTGATCTTTAAACTCCCATATCGCTCCGCCAATAACCCGCTTTGTCGATCGCCATTGATCCCAAAACTCCTTTAAGTTTCCGTTAGAGTTGCCCATCGCGTGCGAATACTCTACAAAAAATATCGGGCGGTTATCGCCATTTTGCTGATTGGCCAGTAATGGCGCGGTATAAATACCGGGATACATCCGGCTTACGATATCCACATAAGGCTGATCGATAGGGTTCTGCAACCTGTGCGAGTGATCATTGGTTTTAGGATAACGCGAATCGGTTGGATCGATGTAACCTTCGGCCTGCGGTGTGCCCTGGGCAGGTTCATAATGTACCGGGCGGGTGATATCAAAATCATGGATCCAACCGGCCATTGCCGCGTGGTTTGGCCCTCTGCCGGCCTCGTTACCCAAACTCCAGATGATCACACTTGGATGGTTTTTATCACGCATCACCATGCGCGTCGCCCTGTCAAGATAAGCGCCGGTCCACATGGGGTCATTACTTAGCTTTGATCCCAGGCCATGGGTTTCAAGGTTGGCCTCGTCAATAACCAATATACCATACTCATCGCACAGATCATACAGGTACGGATCCATCGGGTAATGGCTGGTGCGGATGCAGTTAAAATTAAAGCGTTTAATGGTGCGCACATCGTTCAGGATATCTTCGCGCGATAATGCCTTTCCTTTTACCGGATCATGATCTGGCCGGTTTACGCCGTACAGGTAGGTTACTTTTCCGTTAATGAGCAACTTGCTGTCTTCTTTGCTAAATTCGATGCTCCGGATCCCTACCTTGCAACTTTTAACCTCCAATGTTTGGCCGGTACTATCAACCAGGGATAAAGTAAGCGTATACAGGTTTGGCTTTTCATCGCTCCATTTCTCCGGGTTTTTCAGCGTGGTTTCCAGCAGACCAAACTTGACGTTATCCAACCGGGGATAGATCTCATTAATGATGCTTTCCACACTTCGCTCCAAAGGTTTCTGCAATACTTCTTTATTGTTCCTGTCAAAAAGCCTTGCTTCAATTTTATAACCGGGTACAGCTTTGCCCGTCAGGTTTTCAATCCGCGGGCGGATACTGAAAACGGCGTCTTTGTATTGCTTATCGAGTTTTGCCTGCCATTGAAAATCGGCTATGCGTAATTTAGGCTCGGCTAACAGCATTACTTCACGGTGGATACCGCTCATGCGCCACTGATCCTGATCTTCCAGGAAATAACCATCGCTCCAACGGATCAACTGTACTGATACCACATTTTCACCTGCTTGCAGATACGGCGTAATGTTAAACTCCGAGGGCAAAAAACTATCCTCGCCATAACCTAAAAACTTGCCATTCAACCAAACCTTAAAACCCGAACTTACCCCACCGAAATGCAGGGTGATGTTCATATCCTTCCAGTTGGCAGGCAAAGTGAATGTACGCTGATAGCTGCCAACACCATTATAATCTTGCGGTACATGCGGCGGGTTAACCGGTCGGAAAGGATAGACCGCGCTTTTATAAATGGGCTTATCATAGCCCTGCATTTCAATGCTTGAGGGTACAATGATTTTTTTCCAGCCGCTTACCCGGCTTTTATAAAAATCTTTAGGTGCGTCGGCCGGTTTTGCAGCGTAACTAAAATCCCAATAACCATTCAGGGATAACATCCTCCCCGACTTTTCTCTTTCGCCCGCCAGTGCATCTTTGATATTACTGTATGAATAAGCTGTAGCGCGAGCCGCATCCCGGTTTATACCATCAACCAAAGGGTTTTCCCAGGGTTCGGCATCATAAACCGTTGGCGCGTTGGGTATTGCAGCGGGTGTTTTATCAACCAGCTGCGCGTAAAGCCCTGTTGATGAAAATGCCGTTAAAAGCAGGATATTTATAAGCCGTTTCATCATTTTTTTGCGCTATAGTTTATGGTGTATTGTTTTTGTTTTTGGATGATAAGTTCATAGGTGCCGTTAGCTTTTGCGGTTAATTCTCCCTCTCTGCAAACCGGTTTGGATGTACTTATAAAGCGTAACAGTCCAGTCCCGGTATTACTGCTTACTTTAATTTGTTTAGTACTGCACGATACTTTGATATCCCCACTAGCGGTTGGCACGCTGCTTCCATCCATTGTAAACCACCCAATTGCGGCTCAATTACATATTGTTGGTACCCCGGTGCTGTTGGCTTTACACCGAGATAATATTTACCCAGCAGGTATATCGGGCTTGCGCCCCAGGCATGGCACAGGCTTTTACCAAATGGGCGCCCATACATGGCGTAGCGGTCGGCACCAGTTTTAGCGGGGTTGTACTCTTCCCAAAAAGAGGTAGCACCCAAGTTGAGCATGCCGCCCCAATAATCCTTCATCTCTTTAAGTACATAACTTTGCTCGCCCATGGCGCAAAGCGCTTCCAGCTCGTAAAAGCGCATGTAGGGCGTAGTTATCTTTTGGATATTATCATTCAGCAGCACGTATTTTTTAATTTCCTGCTGCTGACCGGGGTTGAGATAATTGAAAAATATCGAAAACATATTGGTGTAGCGGGTTACATTGTCGCTTGGCTTACCATCAACCAGGCTGTGTACAAAGGCATGTTTATCGCTATTCCAGTACAGGGAGAATATCTTTGATTTCAGATCTGCCGACAGTTTTTGGTATTGATCGTTACCTGTTTTATCATCCATGATATTGGCGCATAGGGCCATGGTTTCCAGGCTGCGGCAGAGCAGTAATTGCTCAAAGCTTACCTCGCCTTTTTTGCTGAGTTTATCGGCCCAGTCAATAAACACCCAGTCGCCGGGCAGGCCTTCCATCAATCCATTTTTATCGCGGCGTTGCAGGCAGTAGCTCATCAGGCTTTGCATGCGTGGGTACATTTGTTTGATGAAACTTTTATCGCCCGTGTACTGGTAGTAATCATAAATACCCATGAACCAGTAAAAGGTATAATCCATAATGGTATTGATATGGCTTGTTACAGGGTCTTTACCGCGGAGGGCATACAAGGTGCGGGTTACCGTTGGCGAATCAAAATACAGGTAATAATTCATGAGGTAGCTTTGATAAGCATCGCCAGACCAGATCCACCTATCCCTCTTGATGCCATCAATAAAAAACTCGCGGGTGTTCAGGTGCAGGGTATAGGCCGAAACATCCCAGATTTTGTTGATCAGTTCATCCGAACATTTAAAGCTGCCCCGCTGCTCAACCGGCGAATATTCATAAAGCATCGAAACGTCATCGGCACTTACATTATCATCAAATAATATATTGATATAACGGAAAGCACGTGAACCCTCCATGGTATAATCGGCTTTTTGAGGCTGATCGATATAAATACTATCCAATAGTTCGCAAGCAGATAAGGACAGAGCTTCTTCCCTTGATTCGCCATAGCAGAATTTAACATTGCCTTTGCCTTTTAAGCCGATAAGCTTGGCGTAACCAAAGGTTTCCTTACCAAAATCAACCAAAATAGAGTGTTCCTTCCGTTCCGCTTTTTCAGGTTTGTGCTCTTCTGTGGGTAGACGGAATGCTGAAGGTAATTTATCCGCCGAATCAAAATTCCAGTTACCGGCATTTACATATTTTGTGGCCGAGACATCTGAAGTTTTCCCCGATTCGTCAATCCATTCCTTATCTTCATAAGTTACCAGCCATGAGGTATCTGACACCAGTTGCTGCCCCTTAACAAATATGGCGGGAGCAGCTGCCTGGTTATAGACTTTGAGACTAAGCCTGTGCCTGCCAGCCGGCACATGAATGTTTTTGGGGTAACCTGCCAAAGCCTTACCATCAAGCTTTACGTTGTATTGTCCCTCAACAGCAAGTTCAACCGTTTCGGGGTTTGTAAGCGTAAAATCCTTATGAAAATCAACCAGGACATAGTGGCTGTCCAGTTTCCAGAAAGGCGGAAAAAAAGCGCCCCGCTCTGTACGACGGTTTTGCATCCGGTTGCTCAGCCATACTTCGTAATCGCCGGGATACCAGATCCAGGTAGCTTTTTGCGCTTTGGCCATATCAGCAAAAAGCATAAAGCTTAACAGTATTATAAATACATAATGCTTATTTAATTTTATATGGGTAGATATTTTATGCATAGATCAATGTCTGTTAAAAATGAGGTATAAGGCGATCATGACTACCGTAAGCAGCAACCAGGCTATTTTTACACGCCGGGTAGGCTTTGCAGTATTTTCGGTTTCAGATTGTTCGGCTACATAAACAGCAGGTGTTTTATCAAGCAATGAGATCAGCACAGCCGATACCGCCAGAAAAACAAATATGAAAAACGACAACATCAGGTAATGCGGCCAAAAGCTGTACTTATCGGGCGGTAATACCCACAGGTAAACTACCCCGGTACCCAAACTAAAAGCCGAACCTGCCGAAAGAATGATATTCACCGCCTTACGGGTTGTACGTTTCCAGTAAACGGTAAGCAAAAAAACTACAGCCAGCGGCGGGGCGATAAAGCCCAATACCGATTGAAATACATCAAACAAATTGAGGCCTTTAATGCTGTCGATAGCCAGCGCCATACCTATGGCAAATACGCAGCCGCCAATTACGGTGTAACGCCCTACCCTGATGAGATCTTTATTAGTGGCATTGGGGTTGATCTTTTCGGCATAAATATCCATGGTAAATACGGTGCTCAGCGAATTGAGAGACGAGCCGATGGTGCCCACCAAAACCGCTATGAGCACCACAATAACCAACCCGTTCATCCCCGGAGGGAAAAGATTAGTGACCATGGTCATATAGGCCAATGCAGGATCGCTCAGATGGGGAAACAGGATGAAACACAAAATGCCGGTGAGGATAAATAGCGGCAGCGATAATATTTTAAGCCAGCCAATAAAGTTAACGCCAAGCTGCCCCTGTTCCAGGTTTTTTGCCCCTAATACCGATTGCACCATGGCTTGATCGGTACAGAAAAAAGCCACAGCCGATACCGGGTAGCCCAATAAAATAGCATACCATGGGTATTTAACGTCACTTGCCGGATGGATAAGGTTCCAGTAATTTGCGGGTGTGTGATGAAATACGGCTGATAAGCCTCCGGCTTTGCTTACACCTAAAACAGTCAGCGTTAATGATACGCCGATAAGCAGCAACATCTGGAAAACATTTACTTTGGCAATAGCCTTTAAACCGCCGGTAAACGCGAATAAGCCAGCGAAAGATACCAGCACAATAACCGATTGCCACATCGGGATACCCAATATCTGCCTCACTAAAAAACCACCTGCAAAAAGGCCTAATGAAAGCCATGAGATCAGCATTTTGATGAGCGCGTACCAGGCCAGGATATTACGGGTTGAATCGCCATAGCGGTTTCCCATAAATTCGGGCATGGTGGATACTTTGGCCGCGATGTATTTAGGCGCGAATACCAAAGCCAGCAGCATCAGAAAAACAAAGGCATACCAATCGAAATTAACGGCTACGATACCCGTGCTGTAACCGATGCTTGCAAAAGCCAGCAACATGGACGGCCCCACATTGGTACCCCACATATTAAAACCGATGCTTGCCCAGCCTAATGATTTGTTGGCCAAAAAAAGCGTCTCATCCGTTTGGTTTTTATTACTGAAGCTGGCGCGAAACCCGATTATCATTAAAATAATCAGGTACACGGCAACCACCGAATAATCCAGCAGCGTAAGGCGCGATACGATATTGCTCATGCCCAATATCATGCGCTTAACTCGTTTACGGTTAAATTAAATTCAGTCAGGATCTCATCAACCTTTACGGGTTTGCCAGTTTGTAATGACCGATCCATGGCCTGAAGCAGGGCGATAGTGCCAATACCTTCTTTAATGTCCGGGTAAGCGGTGTAACCTTCGGTAATGCTATCGGCAAAGTATTCGAGGTAATTTTGATACTCGCCGGCGTGATGGCTTTTGCCCTCAAACCTGAAGTAGTGTTTTAGTTTATGTTCCCAGGTAATGATGCGTTCTTCGCCGGTGTTATCGGTAATGGCATAGCGCAGGTCCATGTAATCGCCCTGGCTGCAACCTTCGGTGCCACGCAAAATACAGCTCATTTCACTGTCGCGGTTAACGGGTTGTACCGGCCCGGTATAACAACCGCTCACGCGTGCAATGCGGCCATCTTTTGCTTTGAATATAAAGTGCATCGTGTCGGGATTCTTTAAACCGCCTTTGGCGCCATTGGCGCTTAGCATACCGTATCCCATCACCTCTTCAATCTCCGGCAGATACCAGCGGATAAAATCAATCGGGTGACTTAAGCCGCCGTATAGCCATTTAAAAGCCTGTTGAAGTGACCACGGTTTCTCTAAAAACCAGCGGTGATCGGCATGGTAATAAGCTTCAACGGTTATTAAATCCCCTATCAAACCAGCCTCGTAATCTTTGCGCTGCTTTTTCATCGGCTCAAAAAAGCGTGAGCTTTGACCTACAAATACTTTTTTGCCGCTTTGCTCAACCAGTTCAAGCAATTCGGCAGCTTTGCTCAAATCATCAATAAATGGCTTGGTACATACCACGTGCTTGCCATGCAGTAACGCCTGTTTAACGTGTTCGGCATGTAAATGATCGGGCGTGTAAATGGCAATGATATCTATTTCGGCATCATTGAGCATGTCCTGGTAACTGGTGGTATAGTTATGAAAGTTAAACTCCTCCGCGCGGTGTTTACACATTTCAATATTCATATCGCATACCATTTTCAATTCAAGCTTTTCGCTTTTCAATACTGCCGACATGGTGCTGCGCCCTTCTCCTAATCCTAATATTCCTATTTTCATTTTATATCTGATTACTGATGCTTTAGTTAGTATGAACAGGTTTAAATTCAACCCAAACTTCGCCCGGCTTTGTACCGGGAATACCTTCCTGGTATTTCTTCATCAGGCGGTTCCATTCGTTTACCCTTGGGTTGTTTTCGGTGGTTTTAGGGTTCAGTTTGTCCAGGGTTTCTCCTTTGGGAATGCTGATGACCAGCATTAACTGCCTGCCGTTTTTAAACACAAGCAGTTGCTGAAAATTAGCATTGCAAAAGCCCTTTGCAACCTCCGGCCAGTTCTTAAACTGTGTAGCATGGTAGTTTAAATATTCCTGCTGAAGCTTAGGATCGTTAACCAGGTTAGCGGTCATGACTATATTTTCCCATTGTTTTGAACTAATAGTATCCGCGCACATTTTCCGGTTAAATGAGTAGAATGGTTTTTCGTAGTATTTGATCGAATCCTGGGGATACGCTTTCTTTATTTCCTTAAGTACACTTTCGGGATTTGGGATATGGATGTAAATGGTAAAATGATTTTTCCATTGGCGAATGTCGTCAATATCACCGTCTACACTTTTGCCGATATCGAACAAACCGTCATAGTCAAAGTGGGCCTTATCATGTGTAATAATTTCAATAATTGCCGGGCGCACAATCAAACGCGGTTTTACCTTAGCTGCAACCTTTGGTTGGCTGGCCTTTTTGGGAAGAGGAAGATCACAAGCGCTTAAAATCGATGTAAGGCATCCTCCAAAGAAGGTCATAAACAGCAAATATTTTCTCAACTGCCTCATTCCGTTTTATGATTAATGGGCCAATTGTCCCTGTTTACCGATTTGTATTTAAGCAGATAGCTGTAAGGAGCTTCCAGCCCCGCGGCATTCTTTATGACAGCATCAACCTGCGGACCATTATTTTCCCAGACATTGCCGGGCCCATTGGCATTTTTCAAAAATTTATCTGCCGGGCACCAGTTGTTTTTTAGGGTGGTGTATGACGATCCTTCGTCGGTATACAGGTAAAACCAATGCTGCGGGTCATGCGCGTAAGGAGCTTTGTAAATGCTATCCACATAGTTATCACTGATTACCGAACCGGGCTGTGCCGATAGCGTGTAGATAGCCGCCACATCATACATATTACGGGCGTAGTGGTGAATTTTATTGGCTATGATATGGTTATCGCTCATGGCGTTAACAGTCTTTGTCCAGCCCCAGCCCATGCTGATGCCGGTGTAGTTTATATCGCAAACCTCGTTATGCATTACACTGATACCTTTTACATAGCCCGCGCCTATGCCCACACAGCCCCAGTCTTCGTTGGTAGCATCGGTGATTAAATTATTGGTGATGGTATCGTTGGTGCAGATCTCCCGTTTATCGGTCGGGTTATAAGGCAGATGAACCTCCTGTACTTCGTCAGAGTAAACACCATCAAGTATCGCGGTGCCTCCAATATCCTTAAACAGGCTGCCTTTAACCACATTATTATGTGTTCCACGCTGAAAATCCAGCCCGGTTGAGGCCATGTGTTCAAAACCACAACCATCGAAGTTGATATGCGAAGCGTAAGCCACCTCCACGGCAGCCTTTGGCCGGCCTACCCACGCCTGGTTTTCCAATCCTTTTTTATCCGGCGTGCCCGGAATTTTCAGTTTATAGGCATCCAGCATGTACATTCCCGTCTGGTGCGGGACCAAGCCTTCTTTTGAAGGGCGAAGCCAGCTACTATGCTCAAAACTGATATTTTTAAAGCTGATATAATTAACAGGGTTATCAACAGTGCCCTGTACTTTAAGCAGGGTTTCCAATTGCGGAATGATTACGGTGGCTGTTTGCAAATCTTCGCCTTTTCGGGGGATGTAGTAGATCTTGTTAGCATTGCGGTTATGGTACCATTCGCCGGGTTTATTTAAAAAGCTGATGGCATTGCTGAGATAAAAAGCCGAATTACCTGTTTTTTTGGAGAGCCAGGGCGCGGGCCAGGGGTGCTCTGACTGGATACGGCTTTCGGGCTGATAAAATGATAAGCGCGCGCTATCACCCATGGCTTTAACAGCCTTAACCCGTAAAATAGCAATGGCCCACCACTGGTGAATAAACATCTCCATCCCCTTGAGATGAGAGGTATCTACCGAAGCCGGCCATGGAATTACGCAAGTCTGAGTTTTATGATCCCAGGACAGGATGCGGTTCATCAACGGGGCTTCGGTATCACGAGCGCGAATTGCCTTTTCATTATTTACCCATAGCTGCCTGAATTGCAATGGCTCATCGCTGATTACAGGGCCATCGGCAACCCAAACTTTACCTTTGGCTTCCGCAGGCATGCCGGGGATTTTGTTGTTTACTTTACGCCAGCCATTTACTTTAGTGCCTCCGCTTAAAATAGTTTTACCAATGCCCTCGCCCTCAATAATAGTGGGGCTATCGGCAGTACCGGAATCTTCCGGGCGAATAAATAACGGCTCATTTAAATAGTAAACTCCGGCAGCTACCCTGATATAAATGCCGCCTTTTACCGATGCGTCATTTAAGCGTCTCAATTCACGTGCCTTCCTGATGGCCATGGCTACGGTAGCCAGCGGCTGTTCGCGGGTGCCGGTATTTGTATCGGAGCCTTTAGGTGATACCCAGATCTCAGCCGCAAAGAGGCTACCTGTCAAAATAACATTTAACAGCAATACCAAAACAACTATGCGGCGGATGTTCATTTACGTTTTATTAATTAGCCTGAAAAATTGATTTTACATAGGTGGTGTTCGCGCTGAAATTCCACTTCACGTTACGGGGGTCTTTGGCATCGCGCGATCGTTCAATCACCAACCAACCCGACCAGCCCATTTTGTCTAAAGTCGCTTTTACATGCTCCATATTGATTTTAGGATCATTTTGCAGCCAAACGCCGTCATCATTAGTACAGTGGATCTGAATGATATTGTTTTTACCCAACGTTTTTAACTCCTTATCCAGATCGCGACCGTTCCTGATGGCGTTTTCAAAATTGAAATAGCTTTTGATGGCCGGCGAGCCTATATCTTTCAAGAGCTGCAACTCGCCTTTAGCATCTAACGCGGTTTCAATACCTATTACCACACCGGCCTTTTCGGCTATTTTGCCAACCTCTTTCAGGCGGGAAACTATAGCCGGACGCAATTCGGGGAATTTCACCAGGTCGCCTTTGATACCCATCGGTAAAAAGCCAACTTTAACGCCCATTTGCTTCATGGTGTTGATACCATCGGTAACAGCCTTAATAGCTGTTGGCCGCTCGGCAAATGATTGGGCGAAGAAGCCGGTCATGCCTATAGATGGAATTTCGAGGTTCAGCTCTTTCGCCTTGCTCAAAAACACTTTTCTGATCGAATCATTGGCCAGTTGGTTATCAAAAGTTTCCCGGTCGCCAAGGCCGCCCATATCAACTTCAACCCCATCAGCACCGATGTCTTTAGCTAACTGAAAGGCACCCAGTTTTTGCCGTTTAAGGATCATCAAATCAACCACGGCAACTTTATAGCGCTGCTTTGATGCAGTCTGAGCGGTAGATGGTGAACCGAAGACACACACCATTAAGCCTATCCAAAAACATGATATCAACCTGTATTTCATAACCTATTTTTTTATTGCCTGCGCAAATACTTTCTCTAACCGATCAAAGCCTTTTATGGCATTGGCCGGAAGTTTTTCGCCCTTATCACCAAACACATACATGGCAGGTTCCTTTTCAATGATGACTTTCTTGTCGTCGAAATTGCCGCTGCTATCTTTAATTTTATTAAGATCTAAACGAAAATTCTTCGCTACGAAAGCGTACAATGCAGCCCTTTTTGATGGCCCGAAATCATGCCCTTCGTTTGGCAGGTGCACATTCTCTACTTTATCGGTAACTCCGTAGTAGCCGTATATTTTTTGGAGGTAAGGAAAATCATGTTCGGGCATATTGGCTGTCCAGTCCTGCCCGTCTGAGATCAGCAACTGAGGCCGGGGCGCTGCCATAGCGGCCAGTTCTACGTTGTCTGTTCCGTTGCCGCATTGGTGGATAGGCATACCGCTTTCGCAAGGGCATCCCCCATAAAAATAAGATGATACCGACACGACCGGGGCGCTCAATTTGATCCGGTCATCCAGGGCAGTCATTAAAACGGTATGGCTTCCGCCACCCGAGCCGCCACTGATGCCTACCCGTTCCGGGTCGGTTTCTTTAAGTGAAAGCACGTAATCCAGGATCCTGATAGCGCCAAGTGCCTGGATGGTTTGTGCCAGGCTACGGCGATGATCTTCGTCTTTAAATTGCAGCAAGGATTCGCCCCAGGCAAAAAGATCATAACTGTAGGCCATCGCCCCCATCCGCGCCAGCGACGCGCAACGGATCTGGCAATCGGCACGATAACGCTGATGCTCCCAGTGTCCGTCCGGGCTAAGTATCACAGGTATCCTGCCTTTAATTTTCAGCGGTTTGTACAACGAACCATTGATGTACAAACCGGGTAGTATTTCAATGGCGATATTTTCAACGGTATACCCATCAAAAGTTCTTTTTGGGGTAATGATCGGTTTTGACGCAGGTTTGGCAGGCAAAGGCGATAGTTCTAAAGCTTTGTAAAGCTCCGGCTTCAGCATGGCCTTCCGCTGTTCCCAGGTATCACGGTCGTGGTATTGGGCGGCTATCCTGTCAAGCTCTTTCCAGCCGTCGCTTATCGCCCAGCGGAAGTATTCATATTCTTTGAGCTTATACCTGCCGGGAGCCTCTTTATTCACTTTCAGATCGAGCGGGGTGAGGATATTGGCCAGTGTGGTATCCACATTGGGCCTGAAACGCCATTGCGCGTAGTTAACCCATTTACCATCAACCTGGGCGGCAGTGTATTTGATCTTTACATGGTATTTGTCCTGCACTTCATCAAGCACCTCCTTCAACGTTTTCCTGTACATGGCATCGGTAGTTTGCTGCGCATGGGCGGCAAAGCTCATTGCTGTAAAGCAGGTTACCAGTATATAGATCAGTTTTTTCATGGTTTATTTTTTGTAGAGACGCATCACATGCGTCTCCCGTGGGTTGTTATTCAACAGTTGCTTGTCCTGAAGGAGACGCATGTGATGCGTCTCTACATTTGCAAAATCAAGGTCATGCTGGACTCGTTTCAGCACCCCACTCGCCAAGTCACTATGCTAAGCAAATCGACTACCTGTCCTGTGAGGTGCCGAAACAAGTTCGGCATGACGCTTTTTTGCCCATCAGGGTCTATTTCCTCCTTACAAATCCTTAGTCTCCCCAACCGGTACCGGCGGCGTATAACCCTCCACCTTAGGCCAAATACCATCCTTTATTTCCTTCAATTCCAACTTTGCCGGATCAATAATCACATGCTTTATCTTTTGCCGGCGCCAGGTGTAAACCACATGCACCATTCCATCCGAAGTTTGGATAACCGATGGATAGGAATACTGGCTGATAGGCGAATCCTCAAGGATCAGTGCCGCATACCACGTAATACCATCTTTAGAAACTGCCACATTTAACGGTGTTCGGGCACCTTTTGCCAGATTGCCGGGCGGCAAAACATGATTGTAAACCAATAGTTGCCGACCATCTTTCAAGGTCACAGCATCGGTGCCGGAGTTGTTATTTGGCAGATTTGTCTTCTCCAAAGGCGACCATGTTTGCCCGCCATCTTTAGACCAGGTGCTTAATATCGCCCGGTTCTGGCTCCTGCAAAGCGCCTGCAGGCTGCCGTCTTTGTAAGTTAAAATACTGGGCTGTATGGCTTTCAGATCTTTGCCATCACTGATAGGGCCTATCATTGTCCAGTTTTTACCAAAATCTTTGGTGGCTTCAAAATGAACCTGCCAGGCTTTACCTTCGGTACTCACCGGACTCAACAGCGTACCGTTTTTAAGCAATACCGGCTTGTTTTTAATAGGGCCTAAAATTCCATCGGGTAAAGCCTTTTGCTCCGACCATGTGATGCCGCCATCTTTTGATGTTTTTACAAAGCCTTTCCACTTTGCCGGGCTTGGGCCCATTTTATAATAAAGCTGTAATTCGCCTTTGGGCACCTGGTACAATACCGGGTTCCAGCAGGCGTAGCGTAAAGTATCATTCTGGATGCCGTTGGCTACGTTGATACTCTCAGTCCATTTACCGCCAACAAAACGGCTTACCCAGATACATACATCGGGGTTACGCTCCTTGGTGCCGCCAAACCATGAGGCCACAAGGCCCGAAGGGGTTTCGGCTATGGTTGCCGCGTGGCATTCGGGATATGGTGCTTTATCGTATATAAATTCATCCTTCACAATGCCCTTACGCCAGGGATTTTGGGCAAAGGCGTTGAACATGAATAAGCAGCTTATAGCACCGGCGAACAAGATCTTTCTTAACATCATACAATTATTTTTGAGTGGCGGCCTTATCCTTTGCAGCTTTATCAGCAGCCTTTTTTGCTATGATTGCTTTGGTATAATCGCCGTATAGTATGTGCCAGTTACGGCCGTTGCTGTTGAGGTATTGTTCGTTTTTGGTTTTGTAGATCTCGAAAATGGCCGATACCTGCTTGATATTCTTAAAATCGACAGCCTGTTCACGGGCTTGCTTCAGGTTAGCGAGGATTGCAGCCTCTTCAACTGGTGTCAGATCGGGAATGATAGATTTATAACCGGCCAGCGTAAAAGCCACTTTACCAATGGTGTATTTATCAAGCACGGTTTCAACCTGCTCTTCGGTCAGGTCGTTATGCAAACCGGTCATCAGGTTTTCATGTACCGATTTTGGCAGCGACGAATTAATGATGATCTGCCTGTCCATGGTGCTCAAAGTTTTACCCGTAGCCGGATCAATACCTGCCGGAACAGATTCATACGAATGCGTATTGTTCCACTCGCGAATTGTTTTGAGATGCGTTGCTATTACATTTTTTACGCGGGTAGCCTTTGCGGTATCGGTAAGCGATAACGAGGCAACCCAATCTGTAGCTTTCTTGTCCACTTCGGCATCGGCTTTGGCCTGCGCTTCGGGGGATGGAGCTGATTTGGTTGCCTGCTGCTCCTGGGCTTTCAACGTACCCGACAGCGCTAATAAGGCTATTAGCATAGCACCCGCCATGTTTAATTTTTTCATATCAATGTTGCTTTAATATTTTACTTCAAAATCATAATCGCCAGATCCAACGCTGAGTACCGCTCGCCCATTCTCCATTTTTACAGGTTTAATATCTTTTATGGTCGATATCTTCTTCCCGTTTTCGGTTACTTCGTTCATATTTTTGGTAGGCACATAAACCAACGCCGAACTATTTGGCGGTACGGTAACATGCCAGTTAAAACTGCTTTTAGTATTGGTATAACTGCTTTTTACAAGGCCATAGGCGGTTTGGTACGAAGCGTTAACACTATCCAGTCCTTTGATAATTGCCGGTTGCATAATCAGTTGTTTAAAGCCGGCATTAACCGTTTTTATCCCGGCTATGTCCTGATAAAACCAGGTAATCAGATCGCCCAACAGCATAATGTGATTACGCGAATTCATAGCCGGGTTAGCTGTATCGCCGTTCCATAATTCCCAGATGGTTGTAGCGCCCCTTTCGGTCATGTAGCCCCAACTTGGGTAGGTGGTATTAGATGCAATTTTCCAGGCCAGATCGGGGCGGCCAAACTCCGTAAGCCCGCGCATGAGCCATTGAGTACCAATTACGCCGGTACTGATATGATCATGTGCCTCGTTGATCTTAGCTACTATATTTTTGAATACAGCCTGTTTATTGACAGGTGGCGTGATCCCGAAATACAATGGTAACAGGTTGGCGGTAACCGTATTGTTGCTGTATTTCGATGTGGTTTCATCAAAATATTTATCATTAAAAGCTTTAGCTACTGCTTGCTTCATGGCAGCAAAAAACTGTACATCAGCAGGCTTGTGTAGCATTGTCGCGAACTTTTCCATCAGCCCTGACAAGTGATAATAATAGGCTGTAGCAATCAGTTGTCCATCCGTATTCAATGACGAATCTTTGGCGTGAATCAGCTCCAGAGATTCGGGTGGTACGCACCAATCACCATATTTATCTTTGGTGACGATGTTATTTTTCATGTACTTCACCCGCATATAATCCATCCATTTTTTCATGGAGGCATAATGCTTTTCAATGGGGCCTTTATCGGCAAACTGACGGTAAAGCATATCGGCCAGCAGGATATAAGTGCCGGGCCAGGTCATGTTATCGCTGTAGTAATTCCAATAAGCGGGCGCAACATCCGGGATAGCGCCCTCAGGGGTTTGTGATTGTGCTATATCATCCAGCCATTTGGCGTAGAAATTGCCATTGGCAAACACAAAACTTTCGCCAAGCGAACCTACCGCCCTATCGCCAAGCCATGGCATCCGTTCGTTACGTTGCGGGCAGTCTACAGGCATACCTTTGTAATTGCTCAGGATCCCCCAATAAGCATTATGATAGATCTTATTGACGATGGCGTTAGAGGTTTCAAAACGACCGATGGTTGGCAAGGCATCGTAAACCACCTGCCCTTCAAAATCGGCTAATTCAGGTTTACCGGGATAGCCGCTGATTTCCACATACCTGAAACCGTGGTACACAAATACCGGGTGCCAGGTTTCTTCTGCCCCGCCTTTAAGCGTATAAACATCAGTTACTTTGGCATCGCGAAGGTTAGCTACGTAAAGTTCATTGTTGGGCTGCAGGGTTTCTGCATAACGGAGTGTTACTTTATTGCTGCGGTTTCCTTTTACACGCATCTGCAACCAGCCTGCCATGTTCTGTCCCATATCCAGGATCCACACATCTTTTTTAAGCTGATTGATGCTAACAGGTTTAACCGTATCCATCACCCTGATCGGCTCGTTCATCTGCGCGTCGAGCTTTCCACCGGGGGCCTGCACCAGTTCGGCTTTGAGCCATTGGCTGTCGTCAAAATCTGCATTGTTCCATCCCGGAAATTCTTTGGTAGCATCATATTCCTCGCCATCATATTCGTTATTGGTGCGGATAGGGCCATCGGCTGTAAAATGCCAGCTGCTGTCACTTATGATGGTTTGCTTTGTTCCGTCGGTATATTCTACCTCCAATTGCAACAGCATTTTGGGGAAACCAAATTCCTTGATCTTTTTAGGCTTGTATTTTGGCCGCATGGTAAAATACCTGCCGTTACCCAATACCGTTCCTATGGCATTATCGCCCTGTTTCAGATAACCTGTAACATCAAAAGTATTATACTTAACCGATTGGGTATAGTCGGTAGGCGCTTCGGCCAAAACCTGGTCGCCGATGATTTGCCCGTTTACATATAGCTCGTAATGCCCTAAGCCAACAACATAAGCCGTGGCGCGTTTGATAGCTTTGTTTAAACTAAACCCGCGGCGATAATACCGGGCCGAAAGGCGCGAAAACTTAGAAACACTATCCCAGGCAAATCCACGATCGCAGCCTATCCATCTGGCTTTCCAGTCGGCAGGATTTAAAAGTCCAACGCTCCATTTAGCGGGTTGGCTCCAGGTGCTTGCACCGTTGTTTGTCCAAACCCTTACTTTCCAGTAACATACTGCACGACTCACGAGGGGCTTGCCCGCGTAGCTGATCATGATGGATTCAGCCGAATTTATTTTACGCGAATCCCACAGATCGCCCTGCCCGGCTGTTAGCTTTTCAGGGGTAGAGGCAATCAAAATTTGATAGGCAACCTGGTTGGTGTTCCGCGCATCGCTGGTGATCTGCCAGCTTAACCGTGGTTTATTGGTGCCGATGCCTAAAGGGGTGTTCAGCATTTCGCATTTCAAGTTTTGCAAACCGATGTGAGCATCCGCATAGCAATTGCCCAGGCAGGTTAACATAACCACTACAGCCAAACTGATATGTACGAGCAACCGTTTCATCGTTTATTTCCCCGAAAAGTCGAAATACAGGTTCAGCGAAAGCGCGTCTTCTATATTCCTGTCGTAATTAAAATATTGGTTCTTTTGTCCGCCCGGGCCTAGCTTTTCAGGCTTTTGCGATTTGGTGCCTATTGGCGTGATACCATGCATAAACGAGATATCACCCGATGGAAAAGCCGGAGCTGTATTGTAAACCTTTGCAGGGTTTGCCGGCGTGAACAGACGCATAAAAACATCGCGACTATTGCATACAATAGTTACAGGTTGCCCCGTGGTTTCCAGTTTCATCCAGTACAGGTTGGAGTAATAGCCTTTAAACTCAGGATAAACAACCTTGCCCTGCCCTGTTATGGTATTGTTGTAGGTTTTATCCCATACGCCCAGCGAAGTACCCTTCATGCGGTTTTTCCATACGCGGTAAGGGCCATCGCCCATGTAAGTAATGCATTTGATCTCTTTTTCGGGGAAGGAGAAATTAACACCCATTAGCGTAGCATCCTCGCCAATTGGCCAGTATTTAAGATCAAGCTGCACCCAGCCCGATGGGTAGATAATCCATTTCAGTAATGGCTCTGATTTTTTAGGCGGGAATACCGCTTCAACTACCAGGTTGTCTGCTTCGTAATGATAGCTGAGTTTTTCAAAACCTGTTTGATCCTGTCCTTCAACCAAAACAGGGCCGTTGTTAAAAGGAATATCACCTTTAGCATTTTTTACACTAACCAATATGCCCGAATTACGGTTAAACGCCAGTTCGATCCCGTTGCCGGTTTTTACTTTATACAGCGAGTCCGTTTCGGTAATTACAGCTTTACTTCCACCTGTTTTGGTAATGATGCGGTTAGTGATTTGATCATGGTTGCTTACCGGGAAACTCCAGGTAAACAGCTCGTGCTTGTTTATATCAAAAGCCGATATATACAGCACATTATAATTTTGCCATTCTTTAGGTAATTGCAACTGCAAATTTCCATACTGACCGGGCGCAACATCTGGCGATGCGATAGTACCGGTTTTGCTTGTTGATCCGGAACCGTTAAGCGTTGCCAGCTTATAGCTGAATTTGCATTGCTTGAGGTTGGTATAGGCGTACCTATTCTCTAAACGAAGCATACCGTTAAACGCGGGAGTTATTTCGCGGGGCTCGAGGTAAACAGGGCTCCAGATTTCCTTAATAGCGTAATAGCTACCTTCTTTTTCGTGGTAAGGGCCTACTATACCGTCGGGACCATGATCTCCGTCGCTATCTAACTCGCCGTTTTTATCTGTACGGACTACGGCTTCATCGGCAAAATCCCAGATAAAACCGCCGGCCGAAATTGGGGTATGCCACATCTGTTTCCAGAAATCATCCAGTCCGGCACCGCCGCCGCCATCATATAGGCCGTGTAAAAACTCGGTCGGGAAAAATACGTCATGCCCGTTTATGCCCGTATTGGTACCGTAGTCATAGTTGATATAATGCTGCGTATTTGTTCCGTGAAAAATCCCCCAGGGATGGATGAGCGGGCGTTTTTGAATATCCAGTTCATCAAACCAATGATCGAGGCTAAAGTTAAATCCACCTTCGTTGCCGTTATCCCATATCACGATGGAGGGATGATTAATATCTTTCTCGATTAGTTCTTTGGTCAATTTCGATCCTACCACATCATCATAGGCATGGTGCCAGCCGGTGAGCTCATCCAATACAAAAAGGCCTAATGAATCGCACACGTCCAGAAAATGATCATCGGGCGGGTAATGCGACATACGCACCGCGTTCATGTTCATATCTTTCATGAGCTGAACATCTTCGATACTTACTTTTTTACTTAAGGCCCTGCCTGTAGTTGGCCAGAACGAATGGCGGTTTACCCCTTTAAATTTGATCTTGACATTATTTACATAAATGCCATCATGTTCCCTCAACTCAACCGTACGGAAGCCGATACGTTGTTTTACGGCGTGAACAGGCTTGCCATTTTCATTCAGCGTAAACACCACATTATACAGGTTAGGAAACTCCGGCGACCATATTTGGGGGGAAGCAACATGCGTACTGATATTGACAACGGTATCACCCGCGTTAACTTTTACAGAAAAAGGAGCGCCAAACTTCTGCCCTGCTAACGTATACACCTGCCCGGTTACCGTGCCGATTTTTACAGATGCCAGTTTCAGCTGTGCTTTTAAATTACCATTGGCTTTTGCATCAACGGCATAATAGCTGATGTGTGATTTAGGTGCCGCCTCCAAAAATACCGGTCTGAAAATTCCGCCGAAGATCCAGAAATCACCTTTGCGTTCGGCGGCGTTTACTGATGCATTGGCAGAGTGCTTGGATACTGTTACCTCCAGCAGATTTGATTTTCCGTAATTGAGCAAAGCGCTTACCTCGTATTTAAAGCGATAAAATGATCCCTGGTGAATCGCCCCTGCCGATTTGCCGTTCAGCTTCACTTCGGTATCGGTCATGGAGCCATCAAAAACAATATTGATAGTCTTACCCTGCCATGATGCAGGCACACTAAACTCGTATTTATATAACCCTTGCTCCCTGCCCTTTAAACTATCTTTTGCAAGCCCATAATTGTACTTACCAAAACCCTGAAACTCCCAGTTTGATGGCACCGGAATGGTTGTCCATTTGCCAGAATTGTTGCCCGCGGTACAGTAAAACTGCCAGTTTACGGTATGGTCGCTCCCAGTGCCGGACAGGAATACCTTTTGTGTTTCCTGGGCAAGGCTTACCGACCAGTTGATAACAAACAGTAAGGCAATCCATATTTTAAAGCAGGCAGATCTCATTAGTATATTCAGTTAGCAGTTAAAGTAAATTTCAGCGGGTTATCTGTGCGGAATGGCGCAGCAGGCAAACCATCTTTGTTATAAAAATTGGGCTGTGCGGTTTCTGACCAGGCAAAGCGCACGACTACAGGTTTGGCAACCGATGCGGCCGATACTTCAACCGTATTTCCTTTTATAGTGGCTGTGGCCGCGACAAAATTCCCGTCAGCACCGGCAATGGTGAAATCAGTAAGAGGTTTACCATCGTGGCTTACCAAGCCAGCGCCCACATGATCAAACTCAAGGATGATCTTATCGCCGCTTATCTTCATGCTTTTATATACCGGGCCCGAAAAAATCACCCGTTGCTTGTAGGTATTGGCCAGGGCCTGCAGTTCAAGCCTCCTGCCTATTTCCCATTTAAATGGCGGGTGAATATTTTTAAGATCATCGTTTAAATCGGTAGTGATGATCATGCCTGTATGCGGAACCTGCAGCGCAGCGGTTTGTGCCTCACGAAATTCGGGCTCGGTAAATGGCGTATAGGTTACGGGGCCTTTTCCCTGGGTATAGTAATACGGTGCTATCTGTACATAGTAAAACGGCAATGTTTTATCGCCCCAGAGCTTGCGCCAGTTATTGATCAGCGCCTCCATCTTGTAGGTGTAGCTGATGGTTTCACCTAAAAAGCAGGCGCTTTCGCCCTGGTACCATAAAAAACCTTTAAGCGCAAAGGGCGCGACAGGTTCAATCATTTTGGCATAAAACTTACCCGGATCGCCATCAATTTTAATATTGTTGGCCTTGAAATAAGGAATAGCATCAAAACCTTCCTGCGATACCCAGGGCTCGATCCTACTACCGCTTACCGCCGATGAAATAATACCTACCGGTACATTCAGATCATGCTGTAAGTTTTTGGCGAAGAAATACCCCGCCGCCGAAAATGCCCGCAAAGCCGAATCTTCGGCTACGCTCCATCCAGAATGGGTTGAATCGGGCTTTAACAAATTTTTCTGGGTAACCAGGAAAATCCTGATCTGCGGGTTATGCGCGTGGTCCAGTTCGTCAACCGGTGAGTTTGCGGTGCTGGTATCCGGCTTTTTCACCTTGCTGTTCTTGCGCATTTCGTACTGCATGTTTGATTGGCCGGAGCAAAGCCACACCTCACCCACCAGTATATTTTGCAGTTGAATGATATTTGTACCAGATATGGTCAGTGTTGCGGGTTTAGCAGATGCCGGCATCGCGTCAAGCTTTACCATCCATTTGCCCGCTGCATCAGCTGGAGTTGTTTTGGTTTGCTTATTGAACTTTACCGTTACCTTTTCGCCGGGCGACGCGGTGCCCCAAACAGGTACAGGTGCATTGCGCTGCAATACCATATTGTTGCCCAATACTTTGGGCAAAACTACCTCCGCCCCGGCAACCCCGGAACTTAGCAGGCAGACCGTTAACCAACAATATTTTATCAGGCGCGGCATCATTAGTAATTACTTGTTTTAAATGATTTGATGTAGAAAACAGCTTGCTTCGCTGCTTCACCGGCGTTTGGCCGGTCGAAATCCTGATCGGTAGGTGTATCGGCATCCGGAAACCTACGGATATCCCCGGTACGGAAAACTACCCGGTTTACACTTAGCACCGGCGCGAAAAACAGGCCGGTAAGCACATCCTTGCCGTTTACATTCACCGTGTAAAAGCGGGTATCCGTATTGAGCCTGATGACTACGTGATATTGCGTACCGGCTTCATATTTCATGAAGTTTTTGTTGCGGTACCCGGCCTTGGTCCTGAACTGTCCCGCCGAATCAAGCGTAAGCCTGATAGCCGCTGTACCTTTTTCATCCTGAAATTCTATATCCAGCATACCTATATTGTTTTGCCCTGCAGTGATGGTGAAATCGGTCATTAATTTTTTAGAAACAGGCACAACACGTTCTGCTTTGGCAAAATCAAATGGGTCGCTGTCTTTTAGGGTTAACGCGCGTTTACCATCAGGCGACTTGTCGATACTTGCTGGCGCCCACTGTGGGCTGTATGTGTTCCATTTCTCCAACTCCTTACCGGCAGGCAATTCGTTAAAAACCTCGTTGGCGTGCGTATCCGCTTTTTCGGTGACCGGCACCGGGATGGATGATACCCAAATATCCTCCTTGTTCATGCTGTAGGTCACCCAAAGCTTACCATCCGGCGGCGTTCCGTTTCCTTCTTCAATGCCACGTGTATATTGTGGCCCGTATGATTTATAAGCACCGCCATAACGCATGGTAGTTATCTCGCCGTTAACCAGTAGTAGATTAGTATAATCTAATCCATCCTTACTAACGGACAAAGCCAGCGGCCAGCGGAACTCCGAGGGATTGTAAACCGTAGCGTATTTGCCGTCGGATGTGCGTTGTCCCCAGATTTTGGCATTGGCAGTTACAAAACGTGGCGCACGGGCAGCATTAGCAGGCCATGTTTTGCCGTTATCTGTGCTGATGGCGGTAAGCGCGTATTTCCATAGACCGACAACGCGGCCATCGGGCAGGTGGTAGAAGTTAAATGCCTTATAATCCTTATGCAGCGGAATCAAGGGGTCTTTCCTGTCGGTTTCCTCAACCCATTGCATCATCATTAACGGGTTGGCCATCAACTCGTCACAGGCCTGTACAAAACCTTTGTCCTTACTGGTTTTGTAAAAAGGATATGAGGTATTCTTTTCGTTCCATTTAGGGTTGTAGTGAATAAAATATATCGGCCCAAATTTGCCGTTAGGTAAAACCTCACGCACCACACGGCCAATACCTAAACCATCGTTAGGGTCATCATGACCATCTAAACAAATGCCATAAAAACCCAGTACCAGCAAGCGTTTTGACTTAGAAGTGTAAAAGCCCATACGCTGGTGCATTACCGAATACAGGTCTTTAGCCACGCCGGGATGCCCTTCTTTGGTGGTACCATCAGGTATTTTATATTGAGGAAAAACCACCGTAGGTTTCGACCAGGTTTCGCCATCTTTTGAGGTCATGAGCAGGGTTTGGCCCGGAGGCACGCTTTCGCCTACCTTGTCGCTCAGGTACTCTACATAAAAAGTACTGTTCCAGTAGGCCAGCATGGGCGCATGGTTATAGGTAAAACCAAAACCATCGGCCAGCTCCGGGTGTTCGCGGTTGGCCCTGAAGATCTGCTTACTGTGCACACCTATCACCGGGGTTAACTGCCCGTGATGATAATCAACATTGGCAACCGTATTGCCACTATAATGCACGGTATCCTGTGCATGGGCTATCCGGGCCATCGATATAAAAAACAATATGCTGATGAACTTATTCATGTTTAGCTGCTTTGGTTTGCCCGGCGGCTTGTAAAAGCTGCGCAAGCTGTTTTTTGGTAACTTTAAAAATGGTACCGTGCTTGTGTCCTGCCGGTACGCTTACGCTGTCGGCCAGGTCGGTAAAAGTTTTAAAGTCGGTTGTGCGCATAGCGCCATATCTTTTTAACCGGTACGAATCGTAATAGATCAGCCAGTTATCGCCTGCTTTGGTCATGCTCGGGCCTTCGCTGTAGGGCTCGGTAAACCTTGGCGTGTAATTGCTATATGGCCCCAGGGGATTATTGCCGAATGCCACCAGGATATTGCGATTAGGCCTTGTATTATCCTTCATCACCAGCGCGTAATCGTTTTTTGCCCGCTTTACAATCTCGGCATCAATCACACTAAAACCCGGATCAAGGAAAAGCTTTGAGGGACTGAAGGTTTTAAAATCTTTGGTTGTGGTATAGTAAAGTCGGTGATTGTTATTTTCATCCTCCTGCCCTTTCGGAAAACGGAACGGTACAGTTGAAGCCCATACGATAATAAAATACTTATTCTCCTCATCATAAAACAACTCCGGAGCCCAGGCATTCACTGCGGTAGGCTCGTTGGCCATTACCTCAATATGCTCTTCTGCCGACCAATGGATCAGGTCTTTTGAACTGGCATAACCAATACCTTTGTCGTTTTTCCAACCGGTTGTCCATACCAGGTGATAAACCCCATCGGGGCCCTGAGCTATGGATGGGTCGCGCATGATTTTGGCATCGCCAACTTCCGGTTTAATGAAAATATGATCGATGGCGTTCCAGTGGTAAGCATCATTACTGTATAAAAAACGTAAACCTTCATTAGCAGGCTCATGAAACGACGTAAACAGGTACACGCTTTTACTGGCCTTGCATGAAAACATCAACGCAATGGCCAACAATAAGGTGATATGTTTAATAATCCTTTTCACTTTATATCGCGTCTATGATAAGCACCCAGTCGTTTCCGTTTGATACTTTACCGGGCGGCTTAAATTTGATTGTTTTAGCTTTCGCGAAAGTGCCAATAGCCGTAGTTTGCCCGTTGCGCGGGTTAAACCATGATGCTTTTAATTTTGCCCCCTCCAGTTTATCGGTATTGATATTGATCTCACGACCGGTGTAGGTATACACAAAAGCATAATTTTTACCACGGGTGGCGATCAGCCTGTTATATTTTTCGCCATTGTTACCCGCTATTATTGATTGATCGGGCACACGATCAAAATACGGGTGCGACAGCATCAGTTTTTTCAGGTAAACCATCTGCTTAGCTCCCGGATCATTAACCGAATTATACCAGTAGCCTTTTGAACCATACGCAGTGCCTTTATCGGTTGGCTTGTGCATTTGCATCACATCATTATCGCCATAAGTATATCCGCAAGCTCCTGCAAAAACCGACCAGTAGCCATAACGCCTTACATCGGCAGCAATCCATCGGGGTAGCTTAATATCATGTAATCCGTAAGGAATTTTTTCGTAGGATGGTTCGGCATCAAGCGTTGGTTTTGCAGGCGATAGATTGTAATCCGTTTGCACATAGCGCCAATTGTCTTCGCCATATTTTAAATCTTTTTTGGAGGTGTCCTGCGCATAGGTGCGATGGCCGGATTGGAAGCAATTGAAATCTAACCAATTCTCGTTATGAAACCATTTTGATGATTGCGTGCGGCCTCGCGGGTGATAGGTTACCAGGTGCGTTCTATCCAGATCATGCAGCGTATTACCTATCGCATTCCAGGTTTTTAATGAATCGGAACCGGCAATATCGCCACCATTCATCCAGATCACATTCGGCCGGTCACGATATCTTTTGGCCAAAAATTCGGCATAGATCTTTGCTTTATCAGCACCAATATGGCCTTCCTTCACAACCGATCCCCAAACAGGAACCAAGGCAACGTATAATCCTTTTTCTGCAGCTTTGGTGATGATCCAGTCGATATGATCCCAGTAATCATACTCGTTTCCTTTACCAAAGTTATTGCCGGGAGTTGTTTTTGGTTGAGCAATGTTTTTATTACTTAGCGCAGAATCCCCGTAGGCATTGGTTTCTTTAATGCTGTGCAATACCATCACCTGTATCACGTTAAAGCCCTGTTTTGAGCGAGTATCAAGATACTGTTCTGCTTCTTCTCTTTTCAGTTTGGAGAATAACAACCAGCCTGTATCACCCAGCCAAAAAAACGGCTTATCCCCGGCCATGAAATAGCGGTGATTGGTGGATATGCTTAAACGCGGCATTTCCTCATTGCTTTTGAAAGCAAAAAGCAAACAGGCGATGGCAATTAGTATGGTAGATTTTTTAAGCATAGTATAGTAACATTTATAAGTTCCCCTCTTGAGAGGGGGCGCGTTGGGTTGAGCATTGGCAGGGGTGTGTTTCGCACGCATTTATTATCGCTTTGTTAAACACACCCCTTCGCCCCTCTCGAGAGGGGAATCGCGCGAGCCCTCCGTTTTTTATTTATATTTTTTAATCATTCAATTCTTGCTTAGCCACAAAATAGCTGCCTCATTACCCTGCGCTTTAATTTCTGTATTCCCGGCACCTTTTATAGTTTCATTACCGGGTAAAAGTTCACCGGTTCCTGGGTCAATCCATTGTGCTTTATAAGTGGTACCAGCCGATAAATCAAGGTGGATAGCATTACCACCATTACTGTAAACGATATACCCTTTTAATGAGGCCAATCCCCATTGATCTTTAGGCGAACCCGGCAATTCTGCAGGTTTCATACTGCTTGCATCGGCCAGGAAAGTTTTATTGGTATTGGCAGGCAGCACAGGCAATGAGCCACCGGCTATGAATACTGCCCAACCGAAACGGTCATAATCATCGGCAGAAAACAATACCGCTTTATCAGGGTATTTGGTGCGATACTCATGAACTGCGCGGTAAACCTGCTCAAATGATGTTGCCTTTGGTTTCAAAATGCGGGCCTGCTGGCGTGGCGCAAGGCTTTGACCACCTTCAGGTTGGTAAGCCGTTCCATTGGCCTGGTAATACCAGTAACGGATATCGATCACGTTGATAACCGAAGCCGTCACCGGGTTGGCAAGAATGGCATCCTGAACATCTTTGGTAGCGCTCAGACCGATGATCTGTTTCTTTTTATGCGTGATTTCCCATTGTTTAATGGTCTCTACCCAAAACTTCATAAAATGCAGCGGACCGGTAAACTCTGCCCCTATTTGTTGGATTACACCGGTATTTCCGGCGAAGTTATCCATGCATTTGTTGATGTAAGCGATATGAAGCTTACGCCGCGAAGGATCGTTTTCATCATAAAACTGCTCGGCCATAAACTGGCGCTTGTCACCTGCATAAGGTACGGGTTCGGGAAAACCACTGCCATTGATGTTATTGGCCGTACGCCAAGGAAAATCAGTATAGTGCGCCCCTGCCTCAATGATATTATGCTGAAAGTAGTTTTGATGAACCAGTACCAAACCTTTCTGATCGGCCAAATCGGCAAATTGTTTAAGGCGGTTCCAGTACCAGGTATTGTATTTAGTAAGGTCGTATTTGCTTAAGCCATCGTAGGCCAGTTCTTTACCGCTGCGGGCAAAAGGCAACTCATAAAATGGTGCCCAAACATCGCCATCCATCCGGCGGATGCGCTCGTGATCATCACGACGGCGATCATACCATAAACCGTAATTATGCTCAAAAACCACGATATTATCTTTCTTCATCCAATCGGTAACTGAGTTCAAATCGTCCGTTAAACCGGTTCCGGTTTGGCCAGGTACCCAACGGGTAATAGCTGGTTTGGCTTCCTTTTCGGTATAGTCAGGATGAACCGTGCCGCTCCACCATGGGGTTTCAAAATGCCTGCCTGTTAACACAACATTACCACGGGTTAGCCAACCATTGGTAACAGCGATTTTAGGCGCTAATGCCGCAGTTGCAGCATTTTTATATCCTATTTCATCAATAGTTTTAGCATTTGCAGATGATACGCTGATCAAATTTCTTTTTGGCGATTGATCTATCCAGGTGCTGATAGTTACTGCGGGTTTACGTGCAGCGGCCATTAACTCTGCCGCCTGCTCAACGGTTGGGCTGCTTGATGGCTCGGTGGCCGGGTAAAGGATATCGGCTTGTTTGCTTACATCTTTGTTAAGCCTGTTAGCCAATTGGGTGTAGTAAAAGCTGCGTGGATTTATAGTGCTGTTTGGTGTGCTCCAATAGCCATCGCCTGCAAATTGCGCCCATGTACCAAAAGCCCAGTTTTGAGCAGTTGGCGGCTGATAGCAATCAACACGGGCTGCGGTACAATTCCAGAACAGGCTGTTGGCAGCGCTCCATCCGGCACCTTGTCCGTCCTGTCCGCGGTTCATATAGCTTAGCGGCTGCCCATCAATATTGGCTATATCAAACAATACGCCCGAAGCCCAGCTATCAATACCTCCGCTGAAACCAAACGAACCTACCGACATACATTGCACAAAAGCGTTTGGCCCCGGCGCGCAATACCCGGTAGCAAAATCATGAAATCCCTGCTCAGAATATAAACGCTGAAACAGGTTTTGCCCGCCCATAGTCAGAAAGGTGTTTCGTCGCTGTCCGCCTATTTCTGAAACTGGCGCGAGCGATTTACAATCCTCAACTGTAACGCGGTTTCCGGTAGTACCAACAAATACCGCCGAACCTGCAAAATGTTCAAAGGTTACCTGCCGCACCCAGGCATCACTTACGTTTTCCATAGTGATAGCCATCCAGCGGTGAGCTTCGTCTTTAGTATTAGCGGTGTTGTATGCAGACTGTAGTTTTAAGTTTTCGATACCTACCTGCACTATTCTGCCGGGCCATTGGTAGGCTGATATTAAGCCCCCTCCGTAACTGGTATCTAAAGCTGTTGTTAATGGCGCATCAAGGGTTATTTTATTACCATCTATTGATGTTACTTTACGGTCCCAGTAAATATCACGTTCGCCGGGTTTCCAGGCTAAGGCGGTTAAGTCGCCGCCAAAATGATCGGTTTTGATGGTACTGATCCAGACCTGTGTACTTGGGCGGTGAATTAAAACCGGATCGCCGGTTTTAAGATCCGCGCCATCCGCAATATGCACCGTATTGGCGTTTACCGGTACGTAAGCATCAGTAATTTTAATTTCTTTGGATGTTTTCCGGTCATTTTTACCGCTGACGTGGATAAAAGTTTCCCTATCCGTTCCGGCAGCGAATAGTACGGTACCGTTAGCTCCCATCCCACTTCCACGCAAAACAACGCCTGATGCATTTATTTTAAGGCTACCATTAACCTGGTAAGTGCCTTTGTTGAGCAGAACCGCCCCACGAAATCCGTCTTTATCGGCAGGTAAACCTGCAACATAATCTAACGCAGCCTGGATCCTCAGTGAAGCGTCACCTGCTTTTACAGGTACTACAACTTTTACAGGCACCAAAGGGATGGGCTTTTCAGAAGCCATGTACCCGCAATATGAGTAATCAGGAATACGGTCGCCGTTTGGTGCAACCGCGTAAGTTAGCTTACCGTTTTTATCGGCAGCAACGGGCGGCTGTGGTTTAGGGGCTTTTTTCTTATCCTGTGCAAATAAGGGGGAATGCATAAGCATCCCCCCAGTCATTAAACCAACCCAAATATAAATCCTTGTAAACCTCAATCCCCGCATTATAGCAGTTGTTTAAAATGTATTTTTTTTCATTGCCGTTGGTTTTAACCAACGGTTATAGAAGCTAAAAAATCCAGGCTTCAGCCCAATTATGCATTGGCATTTGGGCTAAAGCCCTTTGTTTCCATTTATTATTCCGTTGGTTAAAACCAACGGCAATGATTTTTATAAACGGCGCAAATGACTTCAAGGCTTTCTAATCTCTTTACTTTAACGAAGCCAATTTCTTTTCGCCTTTAGCAGCTACTGTATTTAAATATACTTCGATATTGGTATAACCACCGCCATTTTTTGCAGGCAGGGCCGAGTCTTTACCATCTTTAGGGTTCAGGCCATGAGCGGTTTCCCAATCATCTGGCAAACCATCATGATCCGAATCTTTGTAAGGCGTGCCTTTATATTCTGGATAACCGCCAACCTGCCATGGCGCAGTGATGATACCCAGCTTGTACGAGTCTTTAGGTAATTTACGCACTTTAAACTGGTAAGCAGTATCGGTTTCCATTTCCTTGTAAGTTATCTTGCCGGTACGTACCTGCTCGGTGATGCGCACATCAACGGGGTCGCGTTTTGGTAGGGTTGCGCCGGCATTTGCCACAACAAATTTGAATGCATCCTGTGCCGATAAAATAGTCATTGAAGGCATCGGGAACGGAATATCCGATTTCATGTAATCTTTATACTCTCCTGCATCAGGTAATTCTTTACCACCGGCACCTTCAACCTGGATACCGCCATTCCAGGCATCCTTGGTTACTTCTGGATAGCCTTCCATGATATTGCCCGAAGCGTAAACCCTGCCGAATACTTTTTCTTTCAACTTGCTCCTGCCTGATTCTGGTTTCAGGATGCGGTGACCTACCGGCTCATCTTTTGGTGTAACCGGACCCGGTTTAAAATAGTTATTGATAACGTTGTAGTTGGTAGTATAATCGCCGCCATCCATTGAACGGTGGTGCCAGTTAAATACCACGTTGTTTACAAAGTTGTAAACACCATTCCAACCCACAGATGGGTTACGACCAGTATTATCGGCCCAAAGGTTACGCATCAATGAGCTGTTTTCGCCACCGGTTGTTGAGCCGAAAGCGTGGTTCCAGTAATCCAGTGATTCTGAATAGATACAGTTTTGGATGGTGATATTCACGGTACCCAATTTCTCTTCTTTTGAGCCGTCACCAGGGTCAAACATGTGACGATACATCGAGAAGTTTTCGTCAAGTCCCCAGCTTGCAGATACGTGATCGGCAATGATATTACCAACCGGGTTGCCACCCAAAGCATCATCCCTGCGGCCAACATTAGTTTCGCCGCGACGGAAACGCATATAGCGGATAACCACATCATGTGTATTTACCCAGAATGATTCGCCTGCAATACAAACACCGTCGCCCGGGGCCGTTTGTCCTTCAATGGTGATATATGGCGCCCTCACAATAATTGGCGTTTTGATGCGGATGATACCGGCAACGTTAAATACCACGATGCGGGCACCTCCTTTTTCGCAGGCTTCGCGCAGGGTACCAGGGCCATTATCTTCCAGGCTTGTAACTACATATACCTTACCACCGCGACCACCAAAAGTGAATTTACCTCCACCTTCGGCACCCGGGAAAGCCGGGATCTTAGCCTGAGGTAAATCAGTTGGACGCGCCGCCCATGGTACATATACCTTGCCTTTTCTTTGATCGGCTTTTATAATGGGCAGTGCAACCGCCCATGCTGAATCTGAACGACGGGTAGCCTCTTTCATCAAAGCTTCACTCTCTGCTTTAACCTTCTCCGGCACTTCAGGGTACTGGGCAAAAGCCGGTTTAGCTAAACCCAATGCCGCTGCTACTAAAAATAAAGCTGTGTGTTTTTTCATATTTATATCGATAATATTCTTTTTGCTGAGTGATTAGCAGGCACCCATCGTTCTGTTAATTTTATTATTGAAGCGGATCAAATGGCCCACCCCAGGTGTTGTTTTGTTGTAAATTGATATTGTTTAACAATGCTGCCGAAGGGATCCCGAAAAAGTAATCACCTGCCTGAACCGCGATGTTGTATGAATCTAAAGCTTTGGTTTTAACCGTGAACGATGTGCTGTACAGGGCATCTAAAGATGCAGCTGCCGAAGCATCACGTGTACCGGTGATGTAATCCTTAGCACTCGCGTTATTGTTCAACGTAACCGTCAAACCTGTTCTTTTGGTACCGTTCAAGGTGCTTTCAAGCAATTTACGGCGACGAAGGTCCCAGTAACGTTTACCTTCAAAAGCGAACTCGATCTTGCGCTCGTTCATGATAGCGGTGATCATCTGGTCAGGACTCATGCCCGCGTCTAAGCCATATTGACTATCGGCGCCAGCTTCAATCCCCGCACGTTTCCTGATAGCTATAATATTGGTATAACCGGTAGTTACGTTACCCAACGCGGCAGCACATTCGGCCTGGTTTAGCAGCACTTCGGCATAACGGATCTCCATCCAATCGGTACCCACATATTGCGCGTTAGATACGCTGATGTTGGGATCGATAGCTTTACGCAGGTAAAAACCTGAGCCGGTTGCCGATGTAGGTTCGGTAGTTTTAACACCCGAGCCATCCGCCTTATTGTAGTAAAAGTAAGTCCACAGGCGATATGAGGTATTACCGTTTATAGGCCAGTTACAACCGTTGTAAGCAATGGTTTTGTTAAACCTTGGGTCGCGGTTATCAAAAAACTTTGAATCATCATAAGCATATTTGGTTGACGCGCCAGGGGCTTTACCATCAAGCATCGGGTATGATTTTACAATATCCCAGGTTGGCTGGTTTGAACCACCTTTGGTACCCAAATAAGCCGGACGGGTTGCATTGTCGTACGTATTGTTATTTTGATTTTGATCGGTTGTTGATGTGTTATAGCCTGTAACCAAAACCGCCTCCGGATTGCTGCTGCTTTCGGTAAACCACATGTTATCATATGATGGGTTTAAGCCATAGTTATTGGCATTAAGTATCTGAATGGCCTTATCATTGGCGTCAGCAGCTGTTTGCCAGCGGGCTGCATCATTATTGGCATTAAACTGAGGACTTGCATAAGTTAACAATACCCTGCCTTTGAAAGCCGCGGCTGCAGCCGATGAGATCCTGCCGTAGTCGCTTCCGCTCCATTTGGCGGGCAGGTATTTGATACAGCTGTCTAAGTCGCTTACAATTTGTTTAAAGCATTCCGAAGTTTTGTTACGAGGCAATAAGGCCGCGTTTTTAGCATCCTGACCGATAGCATCTAACGGTTTTAATACCAGCGGAACACCACCGTATAACCTTACCAAATCAAAATACCTGAAAGCCCTCCAGAAATAAGCCTGCGCTTTATACCTGTTTTTGGTTGATGCCGGTAAAGTACTGGCATCAAGGTCCTGAAGGGTTTGGTTGATGTTACGGATACGGCCGTAGTTATTGCTGATGTTTACAGATGTACCGATATCACCAACGGTTTCGGTAGTAACGGTACCTTTTACATATGCGTTATCGCTGTAAAATTCGTCGCATTTATCGCCGCCACCGCCAAGGGCGCCGCCGGTATCGCCAAACCAGCCGGGCTGATTAGCAGTGTAAAGGTAATTTATGTTTAGTATGGCTACTGTTGAGTCATTAAACACCTGACCGGGAGTACTATGGGTAAGATCCTCCTTATCAAGCACCTTTTTACAGTTTGTAAACAGGGCTGATACGATCAAAGCTGCAAATATGGTTTTAAATAATTTCATGTCTTTCAAAGTTTAGAAGCCTAAGTTTAAACCAAAAGATACTGTACGTAAGTTAGGATATGCCCCAAATGGTGATGAAATATCACGGTAATGATCAGGGAAAGGGTTTACAAAGTTGATAGGGTTTGTTGCTACCACGTATGCCCTTATGCTTGACATGCCAAGCCTTTTGGTTAAACCGGCAGGCAGGGTATAGCTTAAGTTAGCGCTGGAAATATTCCAGGTGAACGGACTAACAAACCAGAAATCACTTGTAGCACTCACATCATCTGAATAGTATGGATCCGGATATCTTGCGTTTGTGTTAGTCGGGGTCCAGTGATCGGCCCAGAATACCGGCCTGTTTTGGTTGGCCGTACCCTGTTTAATGGCCGCGCTCTCAATTGATTGCGTACCGCCCCAGCTCATTCCCATTACCACATTAAGGCTTAGTGTTTTATATGAACCACCTAAGTTTAAACCAAGATTATAGTGGTTGTTGGCTTTATGACCTAAATAAAACTGATCGTTAATATCATTCTGCTTGATGATACCATCGCCGTTTTTATCAACATAGTTGATCATACCGGGGGTCGGAGTGAAACCGAAGATCTTTACGTTTTGCGCGCCACCGGCAGCGGCAGCCCTTTCAGCAATGATCGCGTCGGCATCGGCCTGTGTACGGATGATACCTAAGGATTTGTAACCCAATGTACCTGGGTCGCCAGATTTGCCCGTCAGATCCTGGATGGTTCCAACTTGCGCGGCAGCGATATCATATTTGATGTATTTATTATCGCTCCATGAAAAGAACGGACTGAAGTTGTAGCTAAAGTTTGATCCTATTTTATCTTTCCAGCTTACCGAGATCTCATAACCAAAAGTATTGATGATACCATAGTTTTCGGCAGATGGCGCAGCACCAATAGTTACCGGAACCGAAGTATTCAATGAAGCTAACATATCATAACGGTGCTCCCAGAAATAATCGGCCGAAACTGATAAACGGTTATTCAGGAAGGCAGCGTCTAAACCGTAGTTGGTTTTCAAGTCGTGGTCCCAGGTTAGGTTAACGTTAGGGATAGCGATGTTTAACAACGCGCCCAGTCCCCTATCGCCATTACCGCCGAAAACAGCACCGCCCTTGTTACCTGTACCAAACTGGTAGTTAACCGCATACAGGAATGAAGGCGTATTATCAGAACCTAACAAACCTACCGAACCTCTGAATTTCAACAGATCAACAAAGCTTACTGATTTAAAGAAGTTCTCCTTCGAGATTACCCAACCCGCCGAAGCCGAAGGGAAATAACCCCACTGGTGGCCCGGTGCAAAGTTGGTGTTAGCATCGGCCCTCATGGCCAGTTCAACCAGGTATTTATCAGCATAAGCATAATTTATCCTGCCTGCAACCGCTTTACGGCCATACTCTTTCACTAAGGTAGCCTGGTTTGACGACTGATCGCCGATGGTGAAGGTCTGATTATCTTTTCCTCCTACAATTACACCGTCGGCCTCCGCTGCAACACCTTCGCTATATGATTCATACTGCTCATACAACGCGAGGGCGGTAATTTCATGCGCGCCAAAACGTTTGTGGTATGTCAGGTTAGCGTTAAACTGGTAATTATCGGCCAACGATGGTGTAAGACGAACCTTATCACCATTTTTGATGGCTTTTACACCTACCACAGTTCCTCCCGGAATATGGTTGTTATCGCCTTCGCCAGAGTACTGGTTGTAATAAAATGTTGAGCCATATTGCTTGTTAAAAGCGTTATTGATGTTACGGTTATAGCTTACATTGGCGGTTAACCCGTTAATGCCCGGAATTTCGTAACTCAAATTGGCTAAACCATTAAATACAGTATTATTGTTACCTGTGTAGTTGTTTGAATTTTGAACAGCAAAAAAGTTAAGGTTATCGTTATTGCTGGTTCCTAAGTATACAGGATGCCCGTCGATAAAATATTTTTGCCATGGTGGTGCCTGGTTAAGCGACAGAAAGTCGTTATCAGGGCTTTCGCTGGTGCTTGCCAGTTTGTACCAGTATATTTTGCTTTTGGCAAGATCCTCACTCAATGATAACGATAGTTTTAAACCTTTGGCCACTTTAGCATCAACACTTGCCCTAAAGCCAAAACGGTTGGTATTTACACCTTTAAAGTTTGAGTTTTGATTTACGTAATTGGCACCCGCAAAATAAGTAACCTTATCATTACCGCCGGTTATACTAAGCGCGTTCCTGGTGGTTACGGCCGGCTTAAACGCCTGCTCAAGGAAATTTTGGTTATTGTTTTTAAAATACTCGAGCTCGTCAGGCGTATAATATTTTAAGTCTTTATTGCTTAAATCGCCGTTGATGTAACCTTCGGGGGTAATGGTGTGGTTATATCGTGTTTGCTCAATATCATTCAGATAAGTAGCCATCTGAACGCCTGACATCATTTTAGGTAACTGAATTGCATCAGCAACACCTACTGATGAACTGAAGCTCACTTTAGGCGCACCTGCCTGACCGCGTTTGGTAGTTACCACGATAACACCATTCGCGCCCAAAATACCGTAGATAGCTGCAGCTGCATCTTTCAATATCGAAATGTTTTCAACCTCACTCTGATCAAGCAGGTTAAAATCGCTTTCGGTACGTTGTACTCCGTCAATAATATAAAGCGGGGTTGTGCTACCACCATTCTTGGCCAGGAAAACCGGGTTACGGATAGTGATGGTACCGCTTTGGCCCGGCCTTGCTATACCACCGGTAACGCTAACCGCCGCGTTGGTTCCGCGCAATGCTGCCGCAAGGTTAGTAGTAGGGATATCCTGAATGGTCTTCATATCAACCGCGGCAACCGCGCCTGTTAAGTGAACCTTTTTCTGGGTACCGTAACCAACTACAACCACCTCTTCGAGGGCGTTTTGTGATGGCAACATTTTAAAGTCGGCATTCATTTCGCCAATCTTCAGTGCTTTTTCCTGGTAGTTGTAGCCCAGAAATTTAACCCCAACAACAATGGCCTGTAGGTTGGTAGCCTTAAGTGAATACTTACCATCGGCATTGGTTAATGTACCTGTGTTGCTGCCTTTTACCTGTACGGCAACCCCTGGCAGCGGAGCACCTTTCTCGTCCGTAACGGTACCCGTTATGTTACGATCCTGGGCTTTTAGCGCGCTGCCTAAGCACAGCAACACCGAAAGTAAGAGGAAAAGTTTTCTCATAAACTTGATAATTTAATTTTCATGATCAGGTTAATTAATTGGTATAATTGGTTGGCCCGGCTAAAGCTTATATCATGATACCGGGGATATTTAGGTTAGTTCAAAAATTACTGCTTCGTAGCCTGCCGCTCCTTGATACGCTTTTGCCATTCTTCACCCTCCTTTTTCATATCATAGCCTTGTGCCGATAAGTAATTATTAATGCGGCCCTTAAACTTGCCAAACCAGGCATGTTTTTTCTCTGATGATTCGGCGTCGATAGCGTTTTCCCTTGCTTCCAGCAGCCAGCCTTTTATCTTACTTTTTTGCTCTTCAGTAAGGTTCGGGATTTCGTCCTGATAAGCAGTGTAGGTGATTGGGTAAATACGGTAGGTCATGCCGTCCTTTATCTTATCAAGCTCGTCGGCGGTTAACACATTATTTAGCTTACTGATGTATGCTGTGTGCAAAACTTTAACCTGTTTTACCACATCAGTATCTATAAGGGCTATTTTGGCATTAGCACCGTTTTTGTCATCGGGCATTTGCGCTTTAATATCGTTTACCTTGGTTTTGCGGGCTTCGTAAACTGTGTTTAAATCGTTGTATTGTGCAACCACAATATCACGCACTTTCTTAAATTTTACAGAATCTGTAATGCCTGCTCCGGTGACAATTTTGTTTGAGCGCTCGGTTATTACCTTAATGTAGTTGTTATCGGCAGTTGACTGCGCAAAAGCGGCATTGTATGCAGCTGATAATAACAATATGGCTATGTATTTAAAGTGCTTCATGGTTGTTTTAATTGGTTAAATTATTATACAGCTTATTATAAAAGCCTCTCAAAATTTTATAGAATACTGCCGTTTTTCAATGCAATTAATTGTTTATATCACAATTAATTAAATATTAAAATCTTGTCAGTTCTAAAAGCCTGATAAAAAGTATAATTAATTTTATTGGTTTATATTTCCTGGTATCCTGCAGCCTGATTTACAAGTTGCTTTAACAAATATCACGTGTTAGGCTGTGCGTTTCCTATTTGTATTTATCTATTTATTATACAATCTTACCATAACCCATTTTTCCTATAAAGCTAAATTTTTGTCAAAAGAAAATTACATTGCTGCAAATAGGGTTTAATTAAAAATTGCTACTTTTAAAAATATAAACCGAAGCGGCGCATACCTAATCGCCTGCCGATCTGCTAACCTTTATTGATTTTTACAAAATGAAGCCCCATTTTCTCAAGGTTGCGGTAAAACCGCAAAATTCATTCAGTATCAGGCATGATATTTTGCCCACCTTCAGGGGTATCTGGCATTATCATCCTGAGCTTGAATTGCACTACGTAATAAAGGGCGAAGGGGTTAGGTTTATCGGTGATAATATCAGCAATTTTTCGCCAGGCGAAATTACTTTACTTGGTGAGGCCCTGCCGCACTGCTGGCGCTGCAAGGACGAATATTTTTTGCCCGATTCGGGATTGAATGTTGAGGTGATCGTGATTCATTTTTTACCCGACTGCCTTGGCCGTTACTTGTTAAATTTACCCGAAGCATACATGCTGCCCAAGCTTTTTGAAAAAGCTAAAAGCGGTATGGTAATCAAGGGCGAAGCAAAAACCGAACTGGCCAAACTGATGCGCCAGGCTGTTGAAGCAACCAATCTCGACAGGATCATTATCCTGTTATCGATATTGAAAGTGCTTGCCGAAAATGAAGAATTTGAACCGATAACACTATCCCACAGCGACTTTCACCAATCAAACGAATCGGATACCATCCGCCTCAATAAGGTTTGTTCCTACACACTGGCCAATTATAAGCAGGAGATCAGCCTGGAGAAAATAGCGGCCATCGGCAACCTTAGTGTTACCTCGTTCTGTCGTTATTTTAAGCTGATGACCAAGAAAACTTATTTTGATTTTTTAACTGAGATCAGGATCAGTCATGCCTGCCGCTTTTTGATTGAGGACAAGCTACCTACCGAGGTTTTGTGTTTTGAATGCGGTTACAACAATATCTCCAACTTTTACCGGCATTTTAAAAGGGTTACCGGGATGACACCACTTGAGTATAAACGCCGTTATATCAAAGGGCAAAAGCAGGCAGTTTCCGCTTGATTGACTTAAGTATTAAGCCGTTAGTCCGAAATATTAAGTAAGAAGAAGCTGTTAATGAGGGGAATGCTATTTGTAGGTTAAAAAACTTCATTGCCGTTGGTTTTAACCAACGGAATAATTAAGCAGCAATAAGAGGGCTTCAGCCAAAATCCGCTTGTTCAATTGGGCTAAAGCCAAGATTTTTCTATTTTTTTACCGTTGGTTAAAACCAACGGCAATGAATATCTTTTTTAAACAGCCCTTATTTTCAACTTAAGACTAATATATACCTATCTCGCTTTGCAACATTGTATAATTGCTATGCAGATCTTCGATCTTATTGCGGATAGCGGGTGAAAAATAACCAACATCGCGCCGGGTGATAGTTGATATTTTCAGACCGCGTTTGGTAAGATAATATTTTGCAATAACCGGGTAAACATTGTGCATTACATCCATGTTTTCGGTTAAAAACTCCTGCACCATGGCAACCTCGTGCCGGCGCGATGCATCGGCGTAATGATCACATAACCAAACAATAAGCTCCGGGAAGAAATTCCCCTGAATACATGACAATCCCGCCGAACCGGCTTTCAGCGATTCAACAGCATGAACCATGTAAGCATCATACAAACCAAAGGCCGGGTTAATTTTGCTTGCCTCCAGTTTCTGTTTTACCGTATCCAGGTTCAGGCAGGTATCCTTATGATATATTATCCTGCCGGTCGCCGCGAAATGATGAAGCTGCTCCGCCGATAATAACCTTTTGTAAGGCACCGGGCATTCATAGAAACCTAAAGGAATATTTTTGGTTTGATCAAACAGATCAAATACGCGGTCATTAAATACTGCATCGGGTTCATTCGCATCGGCCAGTAAACTTGTAATGACAATTACGGCCGAAGTGCCTGTATCATAAACTCTTTTCACAAAATCGGCTTGCTTTTCAACCGGGCCGCCAAAGGTACCAGTGGCAACTACGGGCACAGCGCCATCAACAGTTTCAACCACGTGCCTGATAATGGCCAACCGCTCTTCCCCGCTCAGTTCAAACATTTCGCTTGAGAGGCAATTGGCAAACACACCGGCAGCACCCGCGCGCAAATACATTTCGGTAAGGCGAGTCAGAGCTATATAATCAACCGCGCCGTTATCTTTAAAAGGCGTTAGCATTACCGGGATAAAACCCTTTTTTGATTGTTCCATTTGATGATGATTAAACTGTTAACTGCCTGGTTTTGGTCAAAAATATTCCTGTTAAAAAGATAGCGAGGGTGCCCGCAACAATGATCATGTTGGTATTAAGCGTACTGCGAAGAGCGGCATATTGTTCCGGAATGAGCGATGGAAAAGTAAGCCAAAGGATTACCAAAACACCAATAACACTGGCGATAATGGCTTCATGGTTACGGGTTTGCCTGCTGATAATGCCCAGTAAAAACAAACCCAGCATACCCGCGGCAAAAATGCCCGAAAGCTGCCACCACAAATCAAGGATACTCTTTACCCCTATCATGGCTATCCCGGCCGCCATACCCGCAAACCCAAATAGCACGGTGCCTATGTGCAGGGCGTTCAGCGTATTTTTATCATTCAGCTGTGGCTTAAAATATCTTTTGTAGATATCGATAGTAAAAACAGTAGCTGACGCGTTCATGCCCGAACTGATGGTGCTCATAGCTGCCGATAAAATAGCGGCAACAATAACGCCAACCAATCCGGCGGGGATTTTGGTAACCATAAAATGCGGCATGATCTTATCACCATAATCAGCAGGCGTAAGTTTGCTCATAAATGCCGAAACCTCATTTGCCGAAGCCGTTGCAGGCAGGCGCTCAATGGCTACCTGGTGTTTAAGGCTAAGGATCAGATCCGGGTGCTGACTGTAGTAAGCATATAAGCATGAGCCTATTACAAAAAACAGGAAAGACGCAGGTACATAAATACCAACGCAAAGCCAAACCGATTTGGCCGCCTGCTTGGTAGATGTTGCCGCATGATAACGCTGAATATAATTTTGATCCATCCCGAAGTTGTTGAGATTGATGAAGAAGCCATAGAACAGGATCACCCAAAATGTCGGCTCGGTGAGGTTAAGCGAAAAACTGCCAAGACTAAATTTATGATCGGCTTTGCCAATTTCTACGATCTTATCAAAGCCGCCTGGAATGCTGCTTACCACCAGGTAAATGATCAGCAAAGCCCCTAAAGTTTTAATGATAGCTTGTACCACCTCCGTCCAGATCACGGCTTTAATCCCACCTGATACGGTATACAAGATGATGGAGATGCCCATAACAACCATGATCGTTTTCATGGAGAGCCCTGTAAGCGCCTGCAGGCTCAATGCTATACCAAAAAATACCGACCCCATGCGGGCTATCTGCGTAAGCAAAAAACATATAACCGCGTAAACCCTTGCCCAGGGACCAAAGCGTTTTTCGAAATGTGTATAGGCCGAAATATTGCCGGTGTTACGATAAAATGGTATAAAATACTTAACCGCTATCCATGCTGCAAAAGGCATAGACAAGCTAAATACAAAAGCATTCCAGTTGCCTCCGTAAGCCTTGCCCGGTACGCCTAAAAAGGTGTTACTGCTTAAAAAAGTGGCATAAATGGATAAACCGATAGCCCAGCCAGGTATTAAACCTGAAGCGACGGTGAACTGCTCAGCATTTTTATTTTTACGCGAAAAATAAAAACCAACCAGTACCATAGCTATAAGGTAAATACCTATAATCACGAAATCTAACACGGGCAACACTTTCATGCGTTAATCGGGTAGTACGGTAAAAATTAGTATTGTGGTTTAAAATTGTATAACAAATTTAACAACCCACAGTTAAGCTTTACTGTAATATTTTCTCCTGCTATTGTAGGATATTATCAGCAACGGAAATAAATAAGTACCCTCGGCTGACTGGAAGTTTTAAAAATTCCCCTCTTGAGAGGGGGCGCGTAGGAACGTGTGGTAGCAGGGGTGTGTTTCTGCTATGTACCTATCAATGCAGAAACACACCCCTCCGCCCCTCTCAAGAGGGGAATCACACAATCCTGCCCTTTTTTCGTTAACGGCAATGAATAAATAACTGCTTAACGCTTGGCTTGAATAACTAATCTGGCCGGCTGTAACCCATCGGCATTAGCACTAACAGTAATCTTACCAGCGACAGATTTAGATTGAATAATTGCCAATCCCAAGCCGTTAAACAAATGGTGCTGATCAGATACAAACGGATCCAGATCTGTTTGTGAACCATTATCCACTCCTTTCAAAATCCCTTGCCCCGTTACTTTAAACTTTACCAGTTGATTAGCATCGGGCACGGGCACATTATTTTTATCCAGAACGGATACTGTTATATATGACAGGTCTTTACTATCGGCGTTAATCTTATCCCTGTCTGCCTTAAGCTGTATTTTATAGGGCTCGCCTGCTGTAACTACCTGCGTGGTCATAACCACCTCGCCATTGCGTCGCGATACGGCTTTTAATACTCCCGGCTCATATTTAACGCGCCACATCACATGCAGGTCATCGCCGGTTTTCTTCCTCACACCTATCGACTTGCCGTTTAAAAATGCTTCTACTTCGTCGGCATTGTTATAATAGGCCCAAACATCTATCGTCTGTCCGGGTTTCCAGTTCCAATGCGGTAACAGGTGTAAAACAGGCTTGGTTGTCCACTCGCTTTGGTACATGTAATAGACATCTTTTGGGAAACCAGCCAGATCAACAATGCCAAAATATGAGCTGCGGGCAGGCCATAGGTATGGGGTGGGCTCGCCAATGTAATCAAAACCTGTCCACACAAAAAAGCCGGAGAGGAAATCATGTTTTTTGATGATCTTCCAGGTTTCCTCGTGCGTTGAACCCCAATAGGCCGAAACATTATCGTAAGATGATACCGTAAAATCCGCATTACCATCTTTCAAAGGAGTTTTACCATCTTTTGGCCAGCGCCTGATACTATCCGAGGGCATATCATAATGCCCCCTTGTTGCCAGGGCCGACATATTTTCGGTGCCGATAAACTTTTGCCCGGGATAGTTTTTCTGAAAATCAGCATATACTTCCTGGTGGTAGTTTAAGCCAACCAGATCAAGCGCGCCCGACTGATAAATAAAATTCTTTTTAGGGTCGGCATCACTCAAGGCCGATGTAACCGGCCTGGTATTATCCAACTGCTTTACAATTTTAACCAGCTCGCGGCCTATGCTCACGCCGGTACTATCAAACTGTTCCCTGATTTCATTACCAATACTCCAGGCAAAAACGGAGGGGTGGTTACGGTCCCGCAAAACCTGGTCTTGCAAATCCTTTACATGCCATTCATCCCAGTCCTCATGATAATCATGCTTACTCTTTTTCTTCTTCCACATATCAAAAGATTCATCCATCACCAGGAAGCCCATTTTATCGCACAGGTCGAGCAATTCGGGTGCAGGCGGATTGTGTGAGGTACGGATAGCATTGCAACCCATTTCTTTTAAGAGCTGCAATTGCCGCTCTATAGCACGTGTATTAACAGCCGTGCCCAAAGCCCCCTGATCATGATGCAGACAAACACCAAGAATCTTCATTGGCTCACCATTTAAGCTGAAACCTTTGTCAGCATCAAAGTTAAAATACCTGATGCCTGTGGTAGTGGTATAATCATCAATCACTTTATCGCCAGCTATCAACTGCAATTTTACCTTGTACAGGTAAGGACGTTTTACCGACCATAGCTGAGGATTGCTTACCCTAATATTTTGCTGAATTACGGTATCTGTTATTGGTATTATGACAGATCCAACAACCTTAGCTTGATCATCTAAAATCGAGGCTTTAAGCTTATACTTTGAGTTAATGGAACCCGGCAAAACCGTGCGAATATTGATCTCCGCCTTTTGAGGATTAACCTGTGGCGTAGTTATAAACGACGACCATTGCGGCAGGTGAATCTTGTTAACGGTTATTAGCCATACATTCCTGTAAATACCCGAACCGGTGTACCAGCGCGAATTAGGCTGATCACTATTATCAACCCTTACCGCAATAACATTTTGTTGTGTGCCGAATTGGAGGTAAGGCGTTAAATCATACCTGAATGAGATATAACCGTTAGGTCGTTTACCTAAATAATGGCCATTGATCCAAACTTCGCTGTTATGAAAAACACCGTCAAAATCAATCAAAATAGTTTTAGCTTTTGATGATGCCGGGATGAGAAAATTTTTACGATACCAGCCAATACCGGCAGGTAATCCGCCTTCGGCCTGCGTGGTGGGATTTTTACTATCGAATTTACCCTCGATGCTCCAATCATGCGGAAGGTCAAGTTTTCGCCAGCGGCTATCATCATATTTTATCGCGTTAGCAGTGGAGTCGTTACCCAAAAAGAACTTCCACCCTGCGTTAAAACTTGTTGTTTTGCGTACGTTTTGGGCAGATGCAAAACCGGCCGCGAAAAGTACCAAATACAGCGTATATAGATAAGGCAGCCTCATTTATTTCGATTTGCTTTTCTTAACAGGCGGTGCAACAAAGTTGAGTTCGCTTTTACCCAGATCTTTTGACACAGCAACGGCTATGCCTCGCTGATCCGCTTTGTTTACGGCGCAATAAAAGTGATAAACCACACCTTTATACTTCACCACACATGATTTATGGGCAAACATATTATCATAAGGTTCGGACGATTGGATGAGCTTCTCCCCTGTCCAGTCTGTCCAGTGCACCAGGTCGTACGAGCAGGCAAAGCGGTTAAATACGCCCGAGTCACCGGTTTTCCAAAAAGCTCCGAAATAGAACATTACATACACATTTCCTATTTGCTGGATATATGGATCACCCGTGATACCGTCGCCATGATTCAATACAGGGTCTTTGCCAAAACGTTTCCAGTGCAGCATATCGTCTGATACAGCCATGCCAATCCGCTCGGCACCACGTTTTTTATTTACGCTGTCGCCATTGGCATTGTAATACATAATGAATGGGTGACCTGTCAGCTTCTTTTTATCCCAGATCACAGTTTGTTTGTATTGCGTATGGTTATCCCACCAGCTTACATCTTTATCAATGCTCGATAATACAGGATGGTCTAAGCCCTGCCACTCATGTACCGTACCCGGATCTTGCTCGGTAGAAGCTACACTTATGGACAACAAACCTTTCTCGTACCCCTTGCTTTGCCCACCGAAATACGATAGCCAGTACTTACCATTGTACTGCTGCAATTTGTACGAGCCGCCCCATTTATAATCCTGCAGACCTACATAACCAGCCTTTTGGTTATTATCCCATTTGGTGGTATCGTCCGAAAACGACAGGATGCGGCCGCGGGTTTTCCAGTGCAGCAGGTCCTTACTATCAGCCAGCCAGGTTTCATAACCCCTGCCATTGAAAATGATATAGCTCATGTACCAACTATCGCCCTGGCGAAAAACGGTAGGGCAATCGGCCTTTTGACTATTATCTTCCGGCGCTATCACCAGGCCATATTTATAGGGCGTTTTTACCTGCTCATAAATGTCTTTCATCACCTTTTCGGGTACATCCTGGGCTTGTGCCTTCTGCATTAAAAAAGCACAAACAAAGAATGCAGATGATTTGAAAATGTGTTTCATATTGTGTTTTACATAAAGTCTATTAATTAATTTCACATACAACCATCACCCCAAACTGATAATCAATTCATTAGATTTCAGAGAAATCGCTTTTAAAATCTGTAGTAGACAGAAGGCACCTACGGAGCCAATCCTCTTCGATTTTCATTTCTACAAACATGTTACTCCTCCGGAGTTTAAAAAAGTATATAATTATAACTCCGTAGGAGTAACATGTTTATAGCAAAACCAACAGATATGTATTGGCTCCGTAGGTGCCTCCTGTTTAAAAGCGATTTCCCTGTTTCAGCTTTATGCGTTTGGCCTTTAGCTTTTATATATTTTATTTGGCGATGAATGTATAGTTGCCTGAACCCGCCTTCACTTCAGCCTTCCCGTCGTGATAACCTATAAATTTGATATCATGGCGGGTTTTGATATTTTGCCCGTTTACCATAATAGTTGCGTTATTTTTTACGGGCAAAAAGATGCTTGCAGTTGTATTTGCAGGAATGCTCACTTCCAGTTTAAACTGGCCCTGCCCCTTCGCCCAAGTGCTTGAAATATTGCCATAGGGCGATTGGTAATTGGCCTTAGCCCACGTTACATTACCCACCGTTTCCGGCCTGATCTCAATTTTATTAAACGCGATGGCATCATCTGCCGGGCGGATTCCTGCAAGACCGCTGTAAAACCATTCCATAAGGTGCCCCAACATAAAGTGATTATTAGATACTGAAGGCAGCGCCGCCCATGATTCTGTCAAAGCGGTAGCCCCATGAGCCAGCTGATAACCATAACCCGGCACATCGGCACGACTGTTCATATTATATATCACATCTGAAAGGCCTTCATCATCCAACACACGCAACAAGTACCGATAACCTATATCGCCTGCGGTAAGTGCGTTACCACGGTCGCGGATATCTTTTACGATATTGTTCACCACAGCTTTTTTATACTGTGGCTCAACCAAACCGGCATAAACAGACATAGCATTAGCCGCCTGACTGCCGGTACCATATTGCTTTGTTTCAGCGTTAAAAAATGTTTTATTATAGGCTTGCTTTACTTCAGCAGCCAACTTTTTGTATGATATGGCATCATCGTTTTTGCCAAGCAGGGTAGCTATTTTGGCGGCTATATCCAGGTCGTAATAATAAAGCGAGGTTGCCGTAATGCCCTGCGGCGTTAATTGCGAAACACCGGGAGGGTTTGGGCCCAGATCATACCAATCGCCAAGGCCCTGGTACAATAAATGATTTTTTGATTTTTTATCGAGATAGACCAGGTATCGTTTGATCATATCATAATTTTGCGTAAGCACCTCTTTATCGCCATACCATTGGTAAACATACCAGGGCAGGATCACCGCGTTACTCCCCCACTCGGGCGAATCGCGGAAAGGCTCATCAAACTTTACATATTCGGGCGAGATCTCGGGGATCAGCCCATCCTCGGTTTGGGAAATACGCATATCGTTGATACACTTACGCGCCAACCCAACTATATCATAATTGTAATGCAGGGAACTGCCAACCAGATGCGCTTCTTCCAGCCAGCCCAGTTTTTCGCGGTGAGGGCAATCGGTAAATATGCTGGCCATATTGCTTTTCATGGCCCAGTCAATCAGTTTAAAAGTTTTGTTAAATAGCTCGTTTGAGCAGGCGAAATTTCCTACTGTTGCTGCGGAGTTACGGGTGTGCAGTCCTTTGATATCGACAACTACGGGCTGCTGCGATGTATTGCGCTCATTTACAGGAACCGCGCCCTGCACCTGCAAATACCTGAAACCATAATAAGTAAACAGGGGATGCCAGGTTTCAACGCCGTTACCCTTCAATACGTAGCTATAATAATGCGGACTGCCGGATGCCTTCTGATTGGCGCTACCATCCTCATTCACCAATTCGGCGGGGATAATGCGTACGGTATCCCCTTTCTTGCCCTGAACGCTGATCTCAGGAATCCCTGAAAAATTTTGACCGAGATCATAGATCCATGCGCCATTAGCGAGTTGCTTTTTACTTTGCGGTTTCAGCTCCTGCATAATTTTCAAAGGCTCGGCCGTTTGCGCGTTTAGCTCAGGTATGCCATCTACCTTAATCACGCCGCGCCATTTGGAATCATCAAAGTTGTTGGTGTCCCATCCCGGTTGTTCAAGATTGGCATTATAATCTTCACCACCGTAAATACTGCTGAAAGTAACCGGCGAAGGGGCTGTTTTCCATGAACCATCACTAACTACATTATCTACCCGGCCATTGTTATATTCTAATATCAAACGGCAAATCATTTCAGGATATCCGAAAGCACCGGTGAGCTTTCGGTAACGCCTGTCGCGCGGGATATAGTAAAACCCATTGCCAAGCGTTACGCCAACGGTATTTTTACCGGAAATAAGCTGATTAGTTACATCAAAAGGCACATACAAGGCTTGTTTGTCATACTTAGTCCAACCGGGATCAAGAAAATGATCTCCCACTTTTTTTCCATTCAGGCTCAACTCAAAATGCCCCAAACCGCATAAATAAAGCGTGGCTTTTTTTAGCTTACCATCAACATTAAATCCTTTACGCATTAAAGGCAAAATATCATTAGCAGCACCCAGCTTTTTGGGACCTTTACCATGATAAAAGGGAACAATGGCCGATGAATCAGGCAGTTTATCGTAAGCTACCCACTCGGCACCATGCCAGTCGGCTTTTGTGAGCAGCCCCATTTGCCAGCTGGCGATATTGCTCCATGCCGATGCTTTGCCATGGTTATCCCAAATCATTACCTTCCAGTAATAAGTTTTTGCAGCCTGCATCGGCTTTCCATTACACGAAACCTGTAACGACGCTCCGGATGTCACCTTGCCCGAATCCCATACATCAGCATTATTGTTTGCCAGTTTAGCAGCTTCATCGGCAACCAAAACCCGGTAACTGGTTTGCATTACATTGCGGGCATCGCTTTGTATTTGCCAGCTCAACTTTGGCTTAAGCGATTCGATACCCAGCGGATTGGTTTTATACTCGCATTGCAGGTTTAACACTTTCAGACTTTGAGCAAAAGCGCCGAAGGGCAGTAACAAAAACAACAGGCAGATACTTTTTTTCATGTTGATATTTTATTGCATTTCGATACCCGAAACAGCTAAACCATCGGCATTAATGCCCTTGATTACCAGTTTATAATTACCCGCGTTGATGCTTGTGCCTGTATTGGTTGTAACCGTGCCAGATTTATTTTTGGCGACCGGTTTAAAACTCAGTTCTTCCTCCTTCATCACCGTACCATCGGCGGCCAGTAATTGCATTTTTGCCGTAAAAGTTTGATTGCTCAGGTTATAATATTTTATGCGCAGGGCGTACAGATCGGCAACACCCGGTGTTAACACGAATGCCACACTGCCGCCTGCCACACTGCTAAACTTAATTACTTTCTTTCCGTTCAGGGTATCGGCTTTTAAGCCCTCTCCTTTTATTTCAGCCGTCTCCGCCTTATAGCTTACGGTTTTACGAAGATCAGTAGCCGGTTGCAGCGAAGTAACGGGCAGTACCACTACGGTGAACATGAACCTGCCTTTATTTTCGCCCAAGGTTACTAAATCAGCCTTTTTAAAACGCTTCCTGTAAACGGACAAATGATGCCGCCCATCGGCATCATTTTTTACAAATAAACCGGTATTTTCATAATCGGCAACCCAATCTGTCCTGTCCGATGCTGACTTGTCCATGGCAACATATACGTCAGCATCAGCATTTAAAGTAAACGAGCCTGTTTGCCCTTGAACCGAATTTGCTGTACTTATCCAATCGGCACCGTAAAATATGGGGGGGAGATCATTAAAAGTTACCCCGACATCGGTATATTGCTTTTGGCCGATATCCATCCAGCTTTTTATTACCCATTTGTTATTGCCTTTTAATTGGCTGATTATTCCTTTGCCCGACTGATTTGGCTTGGCCGCTTTATTTAAAGTACTTATAGCAATGCCTGATATGATAGCTTCACCAGCTGCTACGTTTGGAAAAGATATGGTTAGCATCCCGCCGGTGACATGTGCGGTGATATTTTTCTTAAGCGCTTGATCATACCCGGCTTCCTTCCAGATGTCCAGATTGCGGATCACCGTTTTATTATTCAGGGCTATATCAAACAAACGCCAGCCTGAACAGTCTATCCCGCCACCTGTACCGTACCAGGGTTCAGTAAAATATAGTTCGATGCGATAATCACCGTCCGGCACCGGGAAGTTGAATTTCAGTTTAGCCAAACCATACCTGAATGTCCGGAACAAAGCCTCATCGGTGGTATTGCCGATCCTGTTAAAAGTGCGTTGCTGACTGGCAAAAAATGCAGGCATACCGGGGTAATCATCGGTCCACGATGTAGAGCCGGGTTGTTGTTTATTATCCTGATGCTTATCGGCTATCCAGGTATTGCCATAGGTATCGGTATAATCCGGTCCGCCGCAATTGAGGCGGTATAAATAGTTGTAACCGGCTTCGGGCTTCAGGATAACTGGATTCTCTTTAGGTAGATGAGGTGCCGGTGGCAGGTGATTCAGGATCAACTCATCGTGCGTTACCTGCTTACCATTAACATATCCCACAGCATCCAGCACATTATATTTAATATCCGCGCCATCCCACTGAAAATGTGTGCCGACGCCCTGTCGTTTTCTTCGGCCTAAAGATTCATGATTGACATCATTAAAAAGCTCAACCTCATCGCAGTTGGAATAAACGATTATGCTATCCTTTTTGCCCGGAGCCAGCCAGCGGTTTGGCCAGGTGTGCGATACAATATAAACCATCGGCTCCTTATCTTTTGGTGCATAATTGGCCCTGTACATATAAAAAGCATCGGTTGGCTGGCCCCATGGCGTAAACAGGCCTTTATAATTAACAGGGCCTACCCTGTCCAATTCACGCTGACCTTCGCCACCTTGCGTTCTTCCGGGGTTTTCATGCGAATACAGCAACCATTGAAAATGTCCTGCCACCTGATCTTTTACAGACTCGGCCAGGCGGACTTTAGTTTCCATCAACTGGGTCATGCGGTCTTCACTTAGCGGGCCGTTTGCATCAAAACGCCCTTCGGTATGTAAACCGAGGCTTCGCCATGCGCCGTACTCACCTACTAATATTTGTTTTTTCAGGTCATCGCCATAAGTAAGCGGGTTACCGCCGTAGGTGCCCGTCCAGTTTTGGGGCACATCCCAATCAGTACCCTCGCCGCCGTTACAGGTTGTTATTTTACGTTGCGATGAAGCCGTAGGATCGAGCTTACGAATGATGGAGCTGCATTCCCGGGCAAAATCGGCAGGTAATTTACTTTCGTTTTGTAAGCCCCATAATATAACTGAGGGGCTGTTACGCCGTTCCTTAACCCAATCAACCAGTAAAGCTTTATAATTGGCCCTGAATTCCGGTGAATCATACCAGATATGCGCCGAATACTGCGGCCACCATAAAATGCCCAGTTTATCCCAATACTGCTGATAAGCGAGGTTATGAGGCTGATGCGCATCCCTGAAAGCATTGAAACCGGCGGCCTTTACCTGCATTACCCGGGCTTTGATCTCCTGGGCTTCAAAAGCATGGCTTTTTCCCATCAGGTGTTCATACTCGGCAATGCCATTGATAAAAACAGGTTTTCCGTTGAGATAAAAACGATTGTCGTTATTATTCCTGCCAATGGGCCAGCTAATCCACCGGATACCATAAGGTGTTTGCACCCTGTCGATCAATTTTCCATCGGCCAAAACCTCTGTTGTTACATGATACAGGTAAGGTTTCTCCAACGACCATAGCTGCACATTTTTAAGATCTGCAAATTGTTGACTTACCGTGTTAACTTCACCGGCTTTTAATATTTTGTTTGTTTTTGCTTGCGCGATAGTTTTGCCACCGGCATCAACCAGACTGTTTATTACGGTTATTACAGATGGCTTGCCGTTGTAGTTTTTAACTTCAGTTTCGAGGTTGAGTGTAGCCGATTTTTCGCGAACAGTGGTATCATTCCAGATATGTACACCAAAAGGTTCAATCCTTACGGCGTTAGTAACCATCAAATGTACCGGCCTGAAAATACCCATTGGTTGCGAACCCTCCGAAAAACCCGGATCATCTGAACAGGCGCCGCAAACCCAGGGCAAGTCTTTAATAAACGAAGGATGATCGGCCCTAACGCATAACAGGTTTTGTTTACCTGCTTTGATAGCATCTGTTACGTCAATGGTAAACGACGTACGTCCGCCGGCGTGGTACCCAATCTGTTTTCCGTTGAGCCAAATAGTAGCGTACGATCCAACGCCCTCAAACCAGAGGAAATAACGCTTATCATTTTGCTTTTTTTCAAGCGTGAATATTTTACGGTACCACGCGGTGCCGTGCCTGTTGCCATGCTTCAGCCGGCGATAGCCTCCGTAAGTGTCCCAGTTATGAGGTACGTTTACCGTTTGCCATTGGGCATCAATAAAACCGGCTTTTTCAAAACCGGCATTAGCTTTTGGATTGTTATCATCGGCGATGCTTTTCCAGTTGATATTTAATGAGATATCATTACGCTGTGCAAAAAGGTAACTACTGGAAAAAAGGAGTAAAAACAGCAATGAGGCGATCACTTTAAAAAATGGGAAACATATCCCCCCATTTCTTTCACGGGTAATAGCCCATGAATTGACAATTCCCTCCCCTGGGAGGGGCGCATTGGGATTGCGTGTTGGCAGGAAGGGGTTTATGCGCCTTTCCGACGACAAGACATCTCGCCGAAACCCCTCCCTACACCCTCCCAGGGGAGAGAATCGCGCAACCCAACGCGCTTTAAACTCCTCTATAGCTTTATAGGCTACTACTCTGTCAAAAGGGCAATCACACAGTGCCAAAACACATTGTTCTTTTCCTGCGATCCCGCTGTGATATTTTTGCGCTTCGCCCATCTTTTACAATTGTTTCAGATCAGCATCGAAGCGATAGCTTTTACCTTTTTGAGTTTCGATATCAACTGTTTTTCCTGCATAATTTAAGCGACAGGTTTTGCCCAATTTTGAAAGTACCTGCAGATTTTTCAAGCGGCCGTTTTGCCATTCAAAATCCAGCACAAAGCCGCCCCTTGCACAAATACCTTTAATGCTGCCCTGTGGCAAAGCAGTTGGTAAGGCTGGCAACAATTCTATAGCATCGCCCTGACTTTGTAAGAGCATTTCGGCTAAACCTGCGGAGCCGCCAAAATTTCCATCAATCTGAAATGGTGGATGTGCATCGAACAGGTTATGATAAACGCCACCTTTCTCTTTACCCGAGCTTACATCGGCAGGCGACAGTAGTTTGGTTAGCATGAGATAAGCATGATCACCCTGGTGCATCCGCGCCCAGATATTTACCTTCCAGGCAATGCTCCAGCCGGTACCTTCATCGCCACGGTATTTCATAGATTTTTCGGCGGCATTCAACAGTTCAGGAGTTTTAAAAGTGATGTCCGTTCCGGGATAAACGCCCCACATATGCGAAACGTGGCGATGAGTATCCGTGGTATCATCTTTATCTTCCAGCCATTCCTGCAGTTGTCCGGATTTGCCAATTTTGTTTGGCGCTATCTGCCCGTATTTTAACTTGAGTGTATCAGCAAAAGCCTTATCGTTATTCAGTACTTTGGCTGCTTCGATGCAGTTTTTAAACAGCTCGCGAATGATCTGATGATCCATAGTTGGCCCTGCAACCAAACCGCCATGCTCCGGCGAGTTAGATGGCGTGCTGATGAGATATCCGGTTTTAGGATCTTTAACCAAAAAGTGCACAAAAAACTCGGCAGCACCTTTCATTTCGGGATATGCCCGTTTTTTCAGAAAATCCTTATCGCCGGTGTATAAATAATGCTCCCATAACTGGTGGCAAAGCCATGCCGCTCCGCTAACCCAGATACCATGGTTGGAAGCATTAACAGGAGCCGTCCCTCGCCATAAATCGGTATTATGGTGCAATACCCAACCTGGCGCGCCATAGTGTTCAGCCGCCGTTTCATGACCCGTTTTTGAAAGGTCATCAACGATACTAAAAAAGGGCTGACTACAAGCTGATAAGTTAAGCACCTCGGCAGGCCAGTAATTCATTTGAAGGTTGATATTGGTGGTAAACTTGCTACCCCAGGGCGGTGTAAGCAGGTTATTCCACAAGCCCTGCAAGTTTGCAGGACCACCGCCAGGCCTTGATGATGAAATCAGCAAATACCTGCCATATTGTGTGTACAGGCTGATAAATGAGGGATCGGCGGACTGACTAAATTTCTGGATCCTTTCATCTGTTGGCAGTTCCGCGTTCTCACCTTTACCTAAATCGATAGAAAACGTATTGAAATACTTTTGATAATCTTTGATATGAGCAGCTCTGATAGCTGTATAACTCTTTAGCGTTATTGCCGCTATTTGAGCTTTGCAGATAGCCTCCGGATTACCTGAAACATTATGATAGTTTTTAAAATTGGTTGCCGCAGTAAGGTAAACTGTAGCTTCGTTAGCTCCTGTAATCGATATATTCTTCGGACTTACCACAACCTTGCCACCCGCTGCCTGTACATACAAGTAGCTTACACCACGCAAAACGCCGGCTTTTACCTTTAAAGACAGCGCCAGCGTATGATCATCAATTTTACGGGTAACATAGTTTTTGTGCAAACTACTCAATAACGCCTTCAGCGTAATTTTGCCCGGTTTATCGGCAGTTAAATGTACCGCCATCACCTGATCAGGCGCACTGCTGAAATACTCGCGACTGTAAGTAACACCATCTGCTTTATAACTCACATGGGCGGTAGCATTGGTAATATCAAGGTCGCGCATGTAATCCGTAGCCTCCTGTTTCGGAAATTGCAGGTACAAATCGGCAAAGGGCTGATAATCGGCGTTGTAGCGGGAATAAGCGGGTGGATTATCATCCTGTATAAAATATCTCCATTGCCCGGCAATACTAATAACATCGTTTTCACTTCCCTCAGGATACACCGATAAAGTTTTAGCATTGCTGGTAAAGCCACCTTTATCGTAAAAGTTGATTACCTGTACAGCAAGCCTATTCTCACCGATATGTATTTTATTTGCCGGGATAATGTATTTCCGGTAGGCGTTACCCGAAGTTGTACCGATGTAATCCCCATTAAGCCAGGTGCGGTCGATATCACGTATCCTGCCTAAACTGATCACCAAGTTCTTCCCTTTCCAATCAGCCGGAACATTAAAATGTTTGATGAACCAAACCGCGCCATCAACTCCTTCAAACCCTGGCGAGACTTCCCATCCTTGTTCTGTCGGCAAATTGATAGTTTTAAGATTATCATCATGAAATAGCTCGTCTTGCGGCAAATGGTACGAACCTATCATCTTAAACCATTTTGCCGAATCAACCGCATAAGTAGCTTCATCGCTCTTCGTACCCATAAAATGTTGTTGGGCCATGGCCTCTGCTTCGGCTTGCTTACCTTCGACAAGGAGCTTACGGATAGGTTCCAAATATTTTACGGCACCTTTACGGCTATAGTCGCGCGGGCCGCCTGTCCACAAGCTTTGTTCATTGTATTGGATTTGATCTTCGGTAACGCCTCCGTAAATCATGCCACCAATGCGGCCATTGCCTATGGGTAAGGCATCCGTCCATTTTTGGGCGGGCTGTTTATACCAAAGCTTAAGGGGCTGCTGGGCAAAAGCCTGTACAACTCCAAACATCAATATCGCGATACAAAAACTCTTCCTGCTATTCATAAACATCAGTTAAAAAGCCAGCGTAAATCTTTGATATTACCTTCGTTGCTCAAGCCGGCATCGTACACCGGCACATTAGCATCTGCCTCAACAATACCTAAAACCAACGCGGCACCTTTACCCAAGGTAAGTGTATTTGAACCAGCTTTAAAGGTATAAGTATGAATATTTACAGGTGGCAAGCCATCAATTTGAATAGCATTGGCAATCTTAATATCGGCCTGACCATAATCGTTCGCGCTGGCATCTGTTTCCAGTTGTGGTTCAGGCAGGTATTGAGGCATTTTGCTGTTGAAAAAGCCAACCAATACTTTTACCGGCTTATCATTTTTAAAACTGATGGTTGTACCATTCTTTTGCTGATCTGCCTTAGATAACTTTACACCTTTTAAGCCCACCAGTTCTTTCGCGATATTTTTGATTGCTGCTGATGTATCGGCAAATACCATCTCACCGGCGTTGACCTGATAGCTACTATTTTCAAACTTCACAGGCGCATCTTTCAAAACCATAACCTCTTTTTGCTTTTGCTGTGTTTGAGGCGATTTCAGCGAATCTATATTGCGTTTAAAATTATCCAGTTCTTTTTGATAAACCGGCAAAAGCTCGGCCCAGGTTTTCATTTTGGCATCATTACCCCCAACCGGAATTTTACGTTGTTTGGTTTGCATGCTGTTGGCGTACAGGTAAGTATTTTCGGTTAGTTTTACCAACTGCTTATAATAATCCAGACTGGTTTGCAGTTCGGGCAAAGCCTTTTCCAGGTCTGCAACATTATCCGAATATTTATATCGCAATACCCACAAAGCCGCCTTTGCCTTATAGGCATAGTTATTGGCCATGGCGTTATAGCAATACATGTCGTTTTTTAAGCGGTCAAACTCCGCTTTATCTTTAGTTACCTTTGCAGATGCTTCATTGATGGCCTCCACCGCTTTTTTTCCTTGTAGTATTACACTGTCGATAACTTTAACCGGTGTTTCGCCGGTGTGCGGCTGATGCTTCCATTCTCTCTCGGCGTACTCGCTCATCATTTCACCAACAGGGCCCTCTGAATTATACAGCAGCGAAAACAAGCCGTATTTTTCGGGATTAACCAGCTGGCTCATCAGCATACCCAAAGTCATGGTTTGGCGGTTGCCATCGGTAATACCAAAACGGCGCAATAACTCGGGTGAGATATTGCCGGATTGCCCATAAGCTTTTAAGATAGCTTCGCCATGTGCCTCATCGCACCCGTATTTATCCGCCAGTTGCTTTGCCCAATAGCTTATTTCGCCAGCCCTGTCCCGTTTGCTATCCCAGGCATAACGCGACCATGCTTTATACCAGATCCAGTCCCTGTCTAACTGCAATAAGCGCTCGCCGCCGGTATTATCAGCCGTGTATGGCCAATCCCAGTATGATGCCTGCGGGTATAGGTGCAGGGCATTAGCACCATAAACCTGATGCATGGCCTGTACACATTTCTGGATAAAATCGGCCGAGCCATAGCGGAAAGGCTCCAGGTTGGCCATGATATGCACATTTTCTATCTGTACAGTACCTATACTGCTGAGCGTGCGGTGCAGATCGGCCCATGGGCCATGCGGTTCATAAGTGGTCAAGGCCTCGCCGTTATACTTTGCTTCGGTATATAAATTTGAATAAAGCGGTTTGGCATATTTCATCACGGCAGGGGCATCTGTATCATGTGCCCGGAGTACAATCGGCGGTTCATCAGTGCGGCCCAAAGCTTTTAACCCATCTTTGACACCCGGAATAATGGTTTGCGTAAACCAGTCAATGTCATCCTGGCCAACGCCTTCCATGGCCTCGCCCAGTGTAACCAATAAACCCACATGCGGATATTTCTGAACAAAGGCTGCGATGGATTTGCGGGTATAATCGGCAATGATGGGTACAATGTGCCGGTTCCTGTCCTGCGTTTTCAGGTTATTTTTTTCGGCGAAGGGTTTGGATACAATGATATTATAAAATCCTTGAATAAGCCAGATGCCACGCTTATCAGCTTCATCGGCCAAAAAACTGTAGATCTCTTCATTTTTCTTAAAAGTAGCATCATCAACTTCAACAGCGTAAGGATATTCTTTTACCCGCACCAACGAAGCAAAGGGATGCCCGTTCCATAAATACAGGGAGTTCATGCGGTTATGCGCCAATGAATCCAGGTAACGGATCCATAAAGCCTTATCGTAAAACCATGGAAAATTTTGAGGGGTGTAAGGGTACTCATAAGTGCCGCGACCGGGAAGTAAAGCAGGTTTCTGTACACCGATACAAGTACCCCGCAAAACCATTTCAGGCTGATCATGCAGGTTGATATTTACCGGAAGTTTTTTATTTAAGGCGATCCTATCCGCCAGTTCAAGACAGCCGTAGAGCACGCCTGAATTATCAGCGCCCGCTATCAGCAGTTCATTTTTAAGGCCGATGTTACTTATAATAAACCCCTCTTTTCCGGGACGATTACTTGCATCACCAGCCAGTTTCTTAACCGGGGCATCCGTAAGCAAACCAACAAATATAGTGTTACCAGACGGAAGTACGCCTTTATAGGATTGCTCAGTTACCGAGTACCCGGCGTGTTGCAGGGCCAGCGTTAGCTTTTGTATACCGTAACTTATCCTTGCATGATGCTGAGGTAAAGTAACAATGATGACTTTTTTTGATTGATTTTGAGCGTCTGAGGTTGAATAAAAACAAAAGATCAGCGTGAATAACAGCAGCAGGTAACGATTAGACATCTTCATTTTCATTCGTATTAAAGCAGGCTTACCAAAGCCTCTTTCGTTGATTTGAATGAAGGCTTTAGTATCTTAAATGATACCCAGGGTTTTGAACTTAATTGGTTGTATAGTATTCAAAAATATCAGTGCAAGGCTGCAATTTCATCTGATATTTTCTCTATCTACTATACGATATTATCATCATTAAAGTCAGCAAACCAATAAACGAGAAAAAATAAGTCAAGATTAATCCGGAAGCTTAACCAGGATACGTTTCAATTGCGCACTCCGGGATATTAACTTACCATCTGCGTAAACGATAAAACCTTTGCCTTTGTGATACTTCGTCCCGGTTTTATCCCATACCACACTGATGGTATGCCCGTGATAAAGTACGTTATCCAATGCAAACCATTTCCACTGGTTTTCACGGATAAGCGGGAAGATTTCCAACATATTATCTTCACGCGGTTTCAGGCCAACAAGATCATTGATCACCAGATCACAAAAACCGGAGTGGTTGTAATAGCTACTTCGCGGGTTATCTCCTTTAAGCCAGTAGCCGGTCTTTTCGTCCTGGTATTCGCCAAGGTAAGGTTGGCCACGTTTGACATGCGAAAGGGCGTATTTATGCAGTTCATTATAAAAAATGCCCGGCGTCATGCTGCCTTTATTTTGATAAGCGGTAAGCAGGTTAGCCAGTCCTTTCAGGGTTTGCGTAGTAGCAAAAGGCCATACCGCGCCATCCCATTCACAACTATGCCCCGTACCATGGGTACGGAACAGCGGGTGCCCGCGCTCGGCCGTGGTAATGCCCCAAGGCGCGTTGAAACCTTTATCATTGATTAACTGATCCCATTGTTTGGCATAAACTGCTTTATCATCGGGCAGGCTAAAATACCAGGGAATAAAGCCCAGTTCCTCCCGGGCATTGGCAAAATGGCCATCGGGCTTAAGTACTTCAAAAAAAGAGGCGCTATCATTCCATAAGCTATCCTGCACCAGTTTTTTCAGGTCGATGGCTTTTTGCGTGTATTTTATTTTTAGCGAGTCATTACCGGTTAAAGCTGCCATTTTTGATAGCGCCATAGCATTACCATACATATAACTGTTAATGGTGGGCCGGATGTTTTTGACCTTACGCCCCCCACTGATACTTTCCTCCATGGCGTCGCGCACATCAAACTGCCAGAACAATTTGGATGGCAGCTGTTTTTCCGTTTCCCAAACATGATAATCGGTGTTTAGCAAAGGCAAAGCCTGTTCAACAAATTTTTTATCAAGATTTACAAGGTAATAATTATACACCGCGTCATCAATCCAACTGCTAAAAGCGTGTAAATGCGGCTTCTTTTGCTTAGGATCAACATACAGCCAGAAGTTGATATACTGATTAATATATTGCGGATCATGCAGCCAGCGCCCTTCATAAATCTGGTGACCAAGCGCACTGCTCGAACTGTTGTAAACGCCAGTAAAACTAACGGGAGTTATAAATTCGGTAAAAATAAAACCATCGGGTGTTTGCTTCAGGTGTTTTCGGAACGTCCACCAACGGTAATAGTAGATCTTTTGAATAGCTGAATCCGGGCATTCAAACAAGGGTACATTTTTGGATAACCATTCGTAGGCATGGTCGTTAGTGATGTAGTTTTTAACCGTTTCGGTATCGGCTTTATTAAAACTGTTTACATAAGTTTTCAGCTTTTCAAAACCTAATACACGCTTTTGCTGCGCAAAAACATTACCTGCCGCACAAAAAAACAAACTGATTAAAAATACCTTTTTTATCATTACTTATACCTCTACAATAGCCTTAATAACTCCATTCGCCGGGTTTAGCCAGCTTTCAAACTGATCTTTTACTTCATCAAATTTTACCCTGTGGGTAATGTAAGTCTGCGGATTTACCAAACCGCTTTTCATCGATCTGATCACATGTTCAAAATCCTCGCGGGTTGCGTTACGGCTGCTCATCAACGTGCTTTCGCGTTTGTGAAACTCGGGGTGACTTACAATAATTTCATCACGCTGTAAGCCAACCAGCACATACCGGCCACCATGGGCCAGGTACAAAAACGCGCCATTTATAGCTTTTTGATTGCCTGTAGCATCAATAATCACGGTAGGCATATCGCCATTGGTGATCTGTTTAAGTCGCTCCGTTACATCTTCGTTTTTTACGTTGATGGTATAGTCAACTTTAAGGTTTTCACGGCAAAAATCCAGGCGTTGTTCATTTACATCTGCAGCTATAACCTTCGCGCCGGCGATACGGGCAAACTCCATAATACCTAAGCCGATAGGTCCCGCACCTATGACCAGTACAAACTCGCCTGGTTTTAAATCTGCACGTCGCACACCATGCGCACCTATAGCCAGCGGCTCAACCAATGCCAGTTCGTCAAAGCTCAATCCCTCGCCATGAACCAGTAAATGCGACGGTACCTGCAGATATTCGGCCATACCGCCATCGGTATGTACACCGCAAACCTGGATATTTACGCAACAATTTGGTTTGCCAGAGCGGCAGGCAATGCAATGCCCGCAATTAAAATATGGGATAAACGTAACGGCCTCGGCCTTTTCAAAACCTTCGGCATCGCCTGCTTCAACCAGTTCGGCCGCAAGCTCGTGGCCTAAAATTCTTGGATAGCTAAAAAAGGGCTGAGTACCTTCAAAGGCATGCAAATCGGTACCGCAAATGCCAATGCGTTTTATTTTAAGCAGCGCATTACCCGGTTTTAATTGCGGAGCTTCGGCAGTGCCGTACTCGAGTTGACCGGGCGTTGTACAGGTTAGTATTTTCATTTGTTTTTCGTCGTGTTTTATCCCGTTTCCGTGTCCTCACGGAAACCCGATGTTTTTTTACTATGGTTGTTCTCTTTTCATTCCATATACCCCCTCAATACCTGTCTACGGGTGTTCGTGAGGACACGAACACGGGGAAATATCAAATTAAAGCGAAACACCTCTTTTCCAGGGGATAAAATCATCCTGACCATGGCGTACCGCGTGAACTTCAATTTCGCCGCTTGCAACTTCTACCACATAATCCAGGATGCGTTCGCCGGCTTGTTCAATGGTTTCGTCACCTTCTACAATAGTACCGGTATTGATGTCTATAATATCGCTCATGCGGTTGTATAACGCGGTATTAGTAGCAATTTTCACAACCGGAGCTATCGGGTTGCCTGTAGGCGTTCCTAAGCCGGTAGTGAACAATACGATATTGGCACCCGAACCGACTTCGGCCGTGGTCGATTCCACATCATTCCCCGGTGTGCACAGCAGGTTAAGGCCGGGTTGTTTTACCTTTTCAGGATAATCCAATACATCGGCCACCGGCGATGTGCCGCCCTTTTTTGCCGCCCCGGCAGATTTGATGGCGTCGGTGATCAATCCGTCTTTAATATTACCCGGCGACGGGTTCATGTAAAAACCGGAACCGGCTTCCTCTGCACGCTGGCTGTAAGTACGAACGAGATCAGCAAAGCGATCAGCTTTAGATTTATCTATACAACGGTCAATCAGGTTTTGCTCAACACCACAAAGCTCCGGGAACTCGGCCAAAATAACCGAACCGCCCATAGCCACCAGCAGATCTGAAGTATAGCCGATAGCAGGATTTGCAGAAATACCCGAAAAGCCATCCGAGCCGCCGCACTCCAAACCAATAGTGAGTTTACTTAGCGGGGCCGGCTTACGGGTGTGCTGATTAGCCTGCATCAAACCGGCAAGCGTTTGCCTAATAGCCAGTTCCATCAAATCGGCCTCTTTGCCTGTTTTCTGCTGATCTAAAATGTATAGTGGCTTGTTAAACTCTGGTGATCGTTTATTGATCTCTTCCTGCAGGGTTTTTACTTCCGCATTCTGGCAACCTAAGCTCAAAACGGTTGCCCCGGCTACGTTGGGATGTGTAATATACCCTGCCAGCAAGCCACAAAGCGCCGTTGAATCCTGGCGGGTACCGCCGCAACCGCCGGTATGTGTTAAAAACTTAATGCCATCAACATTAGGAAAAACTTTGTTGCCGGCATTTTGGGCGGTGTCACTGCCTATTTCGGTATATAAAACCTCGTCTATTTCGGCTCCGGCTTTTATTTTACCAATAAGTTCCTGCGCTTTGATCTCATATGTTTTTTTTCGCCCGTAACCCAGCGGTTTTACCAATGCTTCCTGCAATACCTCGATATTTCGGTTTTCGCAAAACACCATCGGTACTACCAGCCAGTAATTGGCTGTGCCTACGCTGCCATCTTCACGATGATAACCATTGAATGTTTTGCCCTCCCATTTACTGATATCAGGCCTGTGCCAATCGGTATGGCTTTGGCCTGTCAAAAAGCTGTTTGCCGCGTGCTTAACATTCGCCGTGCTGATTAAACCTCCAACCGGGATCGGGCTTTGTGCCTTACCCACCAACACGCCATACATGATAATTTCGCCGCCTTCGGGAATTTCCACAATAGCGAATTTATGTTTGGCCGGGATCAGTTCTTTTACGGTGTAAGTTTTATCCTGGTAAGTAACCTGCTCATTAGCCTGTAAATCGGTAAGTGCTACAAGCACGTTATCGGCAGGGTGTACTTTTAATATATTCTGTTTCATTGCTCGTTCTGTTTTAAATAGCGCGTATGGCTAATTCTCCCTCTTCATTGATTAGCTTAAACTGACGTGTTACTGCTTCGGCAAAGCCGGGTAAAGTTGTCAGGTCTGTATCCCAAAGGTTTTTGTTCTTCAGGATAGCAGCTATCGCGGTTTCAGCATCGGCTCCGCTCCAGGCTTTGCTTAAAGTAGGCGCCTGATCGTCAGTTACCGTATAGTTATCAGCATGAGCCACACCCATGTATTTGCCTTCGGCGGTTTCCGTGATTTGCATAAAACGGATAAAAGCCGCGAAACCAAGAGCCATCATTTGCGGTGCTTTATTATTTTGTTTATAGTAGTTCAATAATAACGGAATAACACGCATTTTAATTTTAGTAGCGTATTGTACCGAAATACTTAACCACTCATGCCTGATGTTAGGGTTACGGAACCTGTCAAGCACTTTATTACCAAAGTCGCGGGCTGCATCCTCATCAATTTGGTAAGGGATGGATGGCATGATTTCGGTAAACATCAGTTGGGTAATAAACTTGGTGAAATGTACATCGTCCATAGCTTCCTTAACGGTATTGAAGCCAGAAAGGTAGGCTACAGCGCAACTTAGCGTATGCGTACCGTTAAGTAACCGTAGTTTCAACTCTCTGAACAATTCAATATCTGGCGTGATCACAACACCTTTATCTGCCTGCGCAAAAGATAACACTTCTGCTATCTTTTCATCGCCCTGGATAGCCCAAAGGCTGTAAGTTTCAGACATGATGCTCAGGTTATCGGTATAACCACGTTCTGTTTCCATGGCTTCACTAAGCTGCTGATCAGGCCTGCCGGGAACGATCCTGTCTACCAGCGAATTGCAAAAACTATTGCTACTCTCCAGCCAGTCCATAAACGCGGGCTCCAGTTTATTTAAGTGCGCAAGTTCCAGTACTATGGCTTCCAGTTTTTTACCGTTGTCGATGATCAGCTCGGTTGGAATGATCACCAGGCCGGTATCCGATCGGCCATCAAATGCCCTGTAACGCTCATACAAAATGGCCAGCAATTTACCGGGGAATGATACAGGCGGGTGTTTACGAACATCCTCCTTCACCAGTTGAATGCCAACCTCGGTGGTATTGGAAATCACCACCTGTAAACTTTTACTGCGCGCTATCTCCAGGATCTCTTCCCACTCGTTTGAGGCAGACAGCACACGGCTTATCGCCGAACAGATAACCTGCTCGTTAACTTCTTTACCATCTTCGATACCCTTTGAGTAAATGGTATACAAACCATCCTGCATATCAAAATCTGTGGTCGAACCTTTGTCGGTTGATTTAACAACAGCTACCCTACCGTTAAAAATACCGGCGCGGTTAGCTTTATCAATAAAGTAATCGGGCAGGCCACGCAACAATACCCCGGTGCCAAATTGCAGCACCTTTTCGGGCAGTTCGAATACATTAGCAGGCGGTAGCTCGGTTGCCGGGACAGTTGTTTTGTTCAGGTTATATCGTGATAATATCATTTGCTTATAGATTATAAGGGGTTACTATTTTTTTGTTTGGGGTATTTGTTTAGCCAGCCAGCTTACCAAATCGTTAGCTGCTTTAAAATTGTCATATTCGGGAGGCAGTTTCCGGCCGTCTACATATTCGTTGTAAAACCAGGGGTCACCAACGACAAACACGGTGCCTTTACCATATTTGGCAGTGGCTACGATAATATCCTTGCCATTGGTTAGCTGCGGAACTGCCGGGTTGCTTAGCTGTAGTGTACTTAGCTCTTTGATGTAAACTTTACGTGCGGTTTTAAAGATGGTGTTGCCCGCGGGAATATTTATTGCCCCCTGCTCAAAGTTGCGCCCAACCACTTTGTTAACACTATTTTGGTTAAAGCTGATGCCAAACTTCGCCATCAATTTGTTCAGGTGTGTAAACTCGGCATTGCCGGTATCATTATTTAATACCACCAGTACACCGCCGTTTTTCACCCAATTGCCTATGGCTTTGCTATGCGGTTCTTCAATGTATTTAGCATCCGGGTTTTCCTTCGGGATATCAGGATCAACAATAATGTAAACTGAAGCTTTTTTCAGGTTGGCATCATCCGGGGCATCGTTTAAAGTCTGGGTATGCAGACCGTAATTATTAAAGATCTGCGCCAGGAACGAAAAACCGTTAGGGCTCAACTCATCCCATTTGTAGTGATATGGGATACTTTTACCGGTAACATCTGTGCGGTGCTCGTTGTTGAAATAGCTATCCAACAGCACCGTTCTACCTTTTCCCTGGTTCAGGTTGGCAAGGCGTTCCATCTCCACGCTGGCCAGCATAAAAGCGCCAACACCCTTAGTTTCATTAGTGACAGTTTTTACGCCAGTGTAATACTCATAGCTACCATCGCGATATGGTTCGCCGCCAAGGCCCACCGCACCTGCCGTGCCTTTAAGATTTACCTGCCCGGAGACATCAGTTTCGATAAAGTTTTTGATAATACCACCATAAGCTTTTCGGGCAACCGGTAAATATTTTTGAGGCAGATATCCTTCCCTTACACCTTTTGCCAGTGTATAAACAAACATGCATGATGCGGATGCTTCCAGGTAATTACCTTTTTTACCGCCCTGATCAAGCACCTGATACCATAAGTCCGAAGCTTTATCCTGACTACCTTGTATAGCCACAGCAAGGCGGTTTAAAATAGATATCAACGCCACCCGTTTAGGATTGTTCGCAGGAAAATACGACAACGCATCCACCAACGCCATAGCATACCAGCCATCAGCGCGGGCCCATAAACTTGCCGATAAACCGGTTTGCGGGTTGGCCCAACGTTCTTTTTTACTTTCGTCCCAGGCATGATACAACAAACCTGTTTTGCTATCACGCGCGTGTTGTTCCATCCAGATAAACTGATCAGCTATCTGGTCAAAATCCGCATCTTCATGATAAACAGAAGCATATTCGGCATAAAAAGGTTCGGCCATATACAGACCATCAAGCCACATTTGGTTAGGATATCTTTTTTTATGCCAGAAACCGCCCTCGGGTGTTTTAGGTTGCCCGTCCAACTGCTTGCGAAGCAATGAAGCTGCTTTATAATATTTTTCGGCGTTTAGCACCCGGTGCAGCAGCAACAAGCTCCGGCCCGAAAGGATGTTATCAAGCGTATAATCATTTGCCTTATAGGTGCGGATGTTTCCATCGGCACTTACATACCTGTCCATTGACTTCTGGATATAACTGAAATACTCGCCCTGTGCCGATTGCTGCCAAACGCTTTGCAAGCCCAACAAAACAATTCCCTGATCGTACGACCAGTTAGTCCCCGGCAATGAATCTTTCCAGATGTGCAGAGCGGTGTTAGCCACCCGCTGCGACCAGGGTAGCGTTTGCGCGCTAAGCCCCAAACCTGTAAACAGGAATACAGCTAATAACCATATTTTTTTCATCGTCCAATTCATTTTATCAGCGTTACATCCCATTTGTCGTTCCCGGCAAGTATGTTGTTCAAAGTATATTTTTTCGCTTCAGCGTCCGTCAACTGGTGCGACCAGGATGCCCGCTTAGTTACATCGGTACCCTTGCTTTTGTATTCGGCAAAAATGGCGGTCTTTTCATTTTCGGGGTTACGCCAGTTGTCCCAACCTGTGGCGGAGATGTGGGTATCCATCTGCGTATTGATGAAAACCGATTTGGCATACGGTCGCCATGGTCGGCCCAGGAAAACTTTTTTAACAGATGTATCAGCCGGGATCAGCCTGCAATCTAAAAACACAAAACCGAACTGCTGTCGCAATGTTGTGGCTGGCGCAGTTATAAAAGAGTTTTTAAGGCTCCTGATCACGCAGTTTTGAAAAACCACCGTGGCTTCGCCAAAAATAAAATCGGTAGTGCCTTCAATATAGCAGTCCTTATAAAACTGGCGGCTGTTCTCGGTTCCTGCGTAAACTGTATCCTGGTTGCCCAATAGCCTGCAATTGATCACCGCGCACCTATCGCCTTCAATATGCAAGGCCACGGCCTGCCCTACCGGTCCGGCAGCGTTTGCAATGGTTAAATTACGGGCTATAAAATCGTTGCCCTGAACCAGAACCGTATAGGAAGTATACGTTGTAAACTCGGCTTTTCCAAAAGCGTCCTTTCCCTGAGGATTCGGTTTACCGGAGAAATCGCTGTTGGTTATGATGGTTTTATTTTGATCCTCGCCCAACAGTTCGATATTACATTTCCAGGAAGGGATCACCAGTTTTTCCTGATAAATACCGGCTTTTATGTTGATAATAACCCTTTGCTGCGACAGATCGCGAACCACATTTACAGCCTGCTGAATGGTTTTAAAATCGCCGCTGCCATCCTGCGCTACAGTAAAGTGATTTGGATAGGTAACCGCCTGTGCCAGCAGCAAAGCAGGTACAAAAACAATCCACATCAATAGCGCCGCCCTCTTCATTATTTTGAACTGATTAATGCGCTTTCCGCCGCTCCTGAAATAAACGCTGCTTTGCTTTTAGCTTTCGAGGCGTCTGTATTCAGCAATTTTATTTGCTGTGATTTCTTCCCGCTGATCCTGAACAGCAACTGCGTATCGCTATAAGTAATATGATCGAAGCTTATGTTGCTGCTGTTTTGAACATTGATGAGCGGGTTGGTTTCCTTGCCTTCAAAATGGATATTTTTCAGGGAGATATTCTGTGCTTCAATCACATCCGCGCCCTTAGTAGTTTTGAACGTACTGTTTTCGATGTGGATGTCCTTAATTCCCATCTCGGGTAGTCCCCTGATCATGAGCGCTTTTTCGGCGCCATTGCAGGCCACATTGTTTACATAAAATTTGCGGAAAGATGGAGTAGCTTCGGTTACCGGTACAACGGTCTGGTCATTTACATCGTCAGATTCGCCGGGCGATTTGCCGCCGTAGTACATATCAAACAGGATAGCCTCATGAACAATATCTTTCATGGCGATATCCTTAATAAAGATATTTTCAACCACACCTCCCCGGCCACGGGTGGTTTTAAAACGCAAGCCAATATCCGAACCTATAAAGGTGCAGTTGGATACAAAAATATTCCGTGCCCCGCCAGACATTTCGCTGCCTATCACAAAACCTCCGTGCGAGCGGTAAACCACATTATCCCTTACAATTACATTTTCGGTAGGCTTACCGCGTTTGCGGCCTTCCTCGTCCCTTCCCGATTTGATGCAGATGCCATCATCGCCGGCATCAAAAGTGCTGCCTTCTATCAAAACATTCCGGCACGATTCAACATCAATGCCGTCACCATTCTGCGCGTTCCACAGGTTTCTAACCTTTACGTTCTGCACCGTAAGATCTTTGCACAATAGCGTGTGAATATCCCAGGCAGGCGAATTCTGCAGCGTAACGCCCTGCAACAATACCTTTTTGCAGTTGGTAAGCACCAACATATTAGGCCTGAAAAAATCTTTAAAGGCTTCGTTATCCTTTATGGTTTTGCCGTTGCCTATCACACCGGCTCCGGGAGTTTTTAACCCGTTAACATAGCTTTGGGACGGATACCATGCCTTGCCATTTTCACTTACCACGCCTCCCGAGGCCACCAGTTTATTCCATTCGGCTTCGGTTAGCCTGTCTTTGCCTATGGCCCGCCAAACCTCGCCATGTCCATCAATGATGCCTTCGCCGGTTATGGCAATGTTTGTAAGATCGGTTCCCGAAATAGGCGACTCGTTACGTACGGCCGCGTGACCTTCATAATTGCCTTCAACAAGCCTATATTGAGTTTTATCATCGGTAAATTGCAACAAGGCCGCGCGACTTACATGCAGGTTAACATTACTTTTCATCACCAGCGGACCGGTAAGCCATAAACCCTGCGGTACAAGCACTACCCCGCCGCCTTTAAAGCTGCAGGCGGCTATCGCCTTGTTGATGCTAACGGTATTTAGTGTAATACCATCGGGCTTAGCTCCGTATTTTAAAATGCTGATGGTGTCTTTTTTAAACACAGGCTTGCTTACCCGCGGCAAATGCTGCCAGGAGTATTGCTGTACCTGTGCCTGCGATGTAACACAGCCTGCCAAAAGCAAAACCACTACCCTAACCGTTGTTTTTATTACCGACATGTTTTTATTTTAAAACAGCTATTTATCGCCTTATAATTGGATGCGGGACTAATAAATCCTAAACAAGATTAAAGGCTGAGGGCAATAAAAAAAAGGAATTGTCCAACTAAAACCGCGCAAACGTTCCCAGAAACGTTTGCGTAAAATTTTAAGTTGGCCGGACGGACACATCCCGCCAATTTGCGCCGTCAGTTGCTGTTCAATCAATACACGGGAGAAGCATGTTTGAAAGGGTAGCACCTACGGCGCAAAAAATCCAATCTGTTATTTTGCTACAAACAGGTATCCCCTACGGGGAATTAAGGTCTGATAAAAATTATGCTCATGGGGATTGGGCCAATTTGAAAACATAGCAGGATCACTATCCCAGTTGGATGGCAATCCTGCCAATTTGCGCCGTTAGGTGCTACCTATTTGTAGATTATCATCCCGAAAATCCAATTGCGCCGTAGGTGCTACCCAATCGCCCATGGAAGAATCATCTTTAAGAGGGTATCATCAATGCCCTACAATACCACTTTTACGGTATCACCGCTTTTGATAACGTAGGTGTGTTGTTTGCCCCCCTGGATAACTTTTACGGCAATTTTTCCACCCGTCTGTTTTGAAATACGGAGGTCAAAAACTTTTCCGAAAGCATTAATTTTATTCAAAGCCATATTGTTCCAGTTGCTTGGTAACCTTGGCGTACAATCAAAACTGTTAAAACCGGTAGGCCTTATGCCGAACAAGCCCTCGGTGAAGATCCGGCAATACAGGCCGCTTTCTGCCGATAAATGCCGTTGGTTGCCTTCGGGATAAGCCTCAACTGGGTATGGTACATGCTCACCCAACAATCTGCGGGTTGAGTAATAATGCAGATAGTCTATTGCTTTGTCCGTTGCACCGGCTTGGAGTACGCCTCGCAAAGCATACAGCGTAGAACGATCCCAGAATGTTTCTTTTCCGGCTTCGGTTGCCAGGCCATCGGCTGTCCATAGTTTCGGCGAAAACAGCGCCTGGATAGTTCCTTCTGTTCTGTCAAAAATACCCATTGCCAGTGGCATACAGATCCAGGCCCGGAGGGTGTTATTGGTTTCGTAATAACGGTAGGTTTGGTATCCGTCGATGGTCGCGCCAAAGTATTTTTCAATCGCGGCTTTAAGCTCCGCCGCTTCTTTCCGGTAACCATCGGTAATTTTAGCCGGAATCTGCAATTGTTTACCAAGCAGCGCTGCTGATGTTAAAGCATCATAATACAGGCAATTGGTTGATAAATTGGCCTTCCCCGCCGGAAACCGTCCTTCCAGTTCGTCGGCATCAGAAGTTACTACATCTTCCTGGCTAATGTGCCTGCGGCTGTATTCCAGGCACCAGGTTATCAGCGGCCATAATTTGCGGGCCGAATCTATCTTACCATAAGCAAGCGCAAATCTTGAAGCTCCATAAGCTATCATAGCCTGGTCGCCGCGGTCGCCTGCCCCATTCCAGTAGGTATCGCCCTCGGCTACAATTGAACTGGGGATTGGCTTGTATTGCGGGTTCATATAACTTGCAAATAAGCGATAACAATTCATAGCCGATAAGACACCTATGCTATCGCCAGAAAAAGCAAAATACGGACTTACATATTCTGCCTGGTCATTAGCCCAGATAGCCGCATAATATGATAAACCACCCGGCCCGTGCATATAACCAGCTTTTGTTTTAAAAATGCTTTCTGTGGCGCGTATTTTGGCAAAAGCAAATTCGGTATTCAAAATGCTATCGGGTGTTTGCAATTGCAGAGGTGCTAAAATCTCCGCTACACGTTGCTTCCTTGCGGTTTCTTCGGCTAATGGATTGACCGGGCTTAACATCCCTGGATGATCGGTAGCGAGGTAACAAACAGACAAAGCTACCGATTGCCCCGGCTGCAATACATGCCTGCCATCATTAACCGTTTTCATGATCACCGTATGCGGTGCCGATTTACTGTTGGCGGAATCCGTAGTAACCATCCGGCTTGATTTTTCCATCGAAACGATTATCTGTTCGCTGCCGTTATTGGTGATGGTAAACTTTTCAATAGCCAAAGGTTTGTCGACAGAAGGAAACAAGCTGCGGTCGATGCTGATAGTCCCTTGTCTACCTGCCTGGCCCAATAAGTGCATAATGCCATGCTGATTAATACTCTTAACCTTCAGGTTTATATCCCCGGTACCATCTTCGCTGCTTAAATGCAGCAACTGATTATTTATGTAAATACGCGGCAGTTCATTATCATGAAAGGTGTAAGCGATATGGCTCCGGGTATCATCGGGCAGCATCCGGAAAGTTGGAAAAACCACCGTGCGGGTAAGGTTAGCCAATCCGCTGGTATCTATTCCATACTTAACCCATAATGAAACCTTTTCGCCCGACATTTCAATGTGGTCGGTATGTGGCAGGCGGTTATCTGTTTTCCAGGCGATGCTACCATTAGGTTGGATAGCCCACCTGTTATTTTGTTTAGCAAGACCGGCTTGTTGCGCCTGAGCTGTACAACAGGCCGAAATAATAGAACATAAGAAGATGCAGTTTTTAAGAAACTTCATAAGGCGGAAAGCATAATTGCCGATAGATTAATATACTTTGATGTTAACTTTTTGATTGGGGCTAACGGTGGTTTCAACAAAAGATACTGCTTTGTTTTGCAGATCCTTTTCCGCTTTAGCGGCCATAGCTTTACCGTTAACATTGGCATGTTTAAAACTGCCATAAAACATGGCTTTCCATTTAAAAGCGTGGGCTCCTGTATTTTTCATGGCCGATTGCTGCCTGCTTAAATGATCCAAACTGATATTGGTGTTTAAAAGCGGCACATTGCTAATGGCAGCATTACCGGGAGCATCAGTTTTATAAATTGTGGCTAAGGTTTGAGTGCTGGCATCGGGCGATATACCCATCAAGCCTTGTACTACACCCTCTACTATGCCGTAAGATACTTCAGGATATTCCCGGCGAGCGGTTGACGGATCGGAAAGCAGCAGGATATAGTCACGGGCCTTTTCCCAGCGGCCAAACTTGTAAAACAGGAAGGGATAGTACGACATATTTTCGACATTGATCCTGGCCGCGGTAACCCTATCCAGGGTTTTGCCTGCCCTTACGTTATCCTTCAAGGCATCAAACCAAAGCAAAAACGTTTCTCCTTCATCTTTTCCAAATTGCCCGGTATTGCTGTAATAAGTATAGTATTGGTTATCCTTATCACTCCACCAATCGGCCTCAAGGCGATCGAGATATTTTTGCGCTTTTTTGGCGTAAACCGCGGCTTCCTTAGTTTTTCCTTTAAGGGTAAGGATATCCGAGTAAGTAATCATCCCACGATAAAGCGCCGCAACCAAGTCTACACCGGTTTTAAGGTTTTGTACGCCTTCCGAATAAGAAGGTAAGCCCCGGCAACGGTGAAAAGAATCACTTTCATTATACGGAACGGGCGCGTTAGGATGCGCGGGCCTTTTCAATAAAGAATCGGCGGCTAATACCCAACTATTGATGTACTCGTTCACCGATCTCTGCTGAAAATTAACAAACGCGGGGGCATCAATATAGTGACGGTTGCCGGTCCACAGATACATTCGCCAGCTTGCATTTAATACATCAAAATTCGCGGGCAGGTTATACCAAAACTCCTTATCGTTGCGGTAATCATCGGGAGCAGGCTTATTCCATTTATTAATCTCCCAATATGAGCACCAATCTTTTGACTGCGAAATATTACCCGCAAATAAGTTGAACATGTTGATGTTCTCAGGGCTTAAACCCAATACTTCGGCACCAATGCACTGATGCGACACATCCCGCATACAAAATGCAGACCTTGGAGGAAGCGCAGATTCATACCAGGGGCCAACAGGGTCTGTAGCACCACCTCTGTAATGCAGGGCTTGCTCTTTTGCCCAATTAAAGGCCTTTTCAACAGCCTTATCCGACGATGTAAAGGCCGGTTGAGCGACGGCGTTAAAACATACCAAAAGCAATAAAAGCAGGCTTGCTTTATATTTCATTAAGGCCATATCGTAAATTATTTAATGTTTATAATGTATTAAGGTTATGACAAATATACAATAAAGTATAAATTCTATTCTGTTCTATTCTATAAATTATAAAATATATTTTAAACCAAGATTTACTTTGCCAGAATTAATGGGGAGAACATCACAAATAACGCTATCATGAGGATAAGCAGGATAGCTGCAAAATAGTACCGGTTTTCCCAGGGGCGGATATTTACCAGGTTATTCAGCTTTAAAGTATAGGGCACCGGCATAGGATATAACTTACCGATAAGCAACATCAAACCACATGTAATCACAAACAAAATGGCCAGGATATGCAGGAAATGAATATGCGTATTCACCACCAATTGAGTACACGCGTAGCAGGTAATAAAAAAGCCCAACCCTACTTTAGCAGCTACGCCAGGCACTTTTTTAGTTACAAAACCGATGAACATGATTGTAAAAATGGGCACGTTGAAAAAGCCGTTAACAATTTGTATGTATGTATAAAAGCCATTTTTAACAAACATGATAAGCGGGGCTATGAACATGGCCAGCAGGCAAATCAAAATCTCAAACTGTTTGGCTGTGCGCACCAGCTTCTTTTCTGTTACCACTTCAGAACGTTTTTGAAGCCATGGCTTGTAAATGTTCAGCATAAAAAGGGTGCTTGAACTATTGAGCCCGGCATTAAACGTTGTAAGCGATGCCACAAAAACAATTGCCGAAATAAAGCCCGCGATAAATGGCGGCGATACCTGGCTAACCAATCTCGGGAAAGCCTCGGCCGTATTGTGCATATTAGCAAAAACATGTACAGCAATAATCCCCGGGATATTGAGCAGCAGTGGCGATACCAGCTTTCCTAAACCGGCAAGAGCGATGCCTTTTTGCGAGGTTTCCAGATCTTTTGACGAGAGTACCTGCTGAATAATATATTGCTCAGTGCCCCAGTAATAAAGGTTAACCAGCAGCATTCCCGTAAACAGAGCGCTAAAAGGTATAGCGTCATGTACAGAACCTATGCTGTTCAAGTGCCAGGTATTTTTGGTAAGCACTTGCTGCAAGCCGTTCCCGATGTTTCCATGCCCAATATACCTGAGGCCGAAGAATGGCAGCAGAACCCCTCCGCAGAAAAAACCCACGCCTAATAATATATCAAGCTTTGTAATTGCCTTTAATCCCCCAATGATGGATACAATGCAGCCGATAGTCCCCATGATCCACACCAATACCACAATCACGGTAGTATATGATATTCCCCACACATCAGAAAAATGGAATAAACCGTTAAATGCCACTGCGCCCGCGTAAAGTACAGATGGTAACAGGTTGAATATATAACTGATCAGGAATATTACCGACACCAGCCTGCCCACGTCAGCCCCATATCTTGCGGTCAAAAAATCGGGGGTTGTTGCTATGCCCATTTTGAGGTACAGCGGCATCATAAATTCAGATACCAGCAGCATAGCCACCACCGAACTTACTCCCCAGGCCATAACCGTCATGTTATTGGTATAGGTGAGCTCGTTTTCGCCAATGATGGATGCGGCGTTGATATTGGTAAACAACAAACCGCTGCCCACCAGCACAAAGCCAAGGCTCCTGTTGGCAAAAAACAGGTTATTAAGGGTATTAACCCGCGCACTGCCTCTTCGGTACCATGATATAAAAACTACTATCCCGGCAAAAAACAAAAAACCGACAATCATCATGGCATTCATATCGGGTATTTATAGCGTATTCCTGTCAAACAATAACATCGGAACGGTTAGCTGTAATTTCTCTTTTGATAAAACAGCTTGTCCGGCCCTTTGCCCCATGCTCGAGAAATCGGCAGAGAAAGTGGTTATACCAATAATTTCCTTGGCAGGCTCATCATTGTGCGATAACACACCGAGATCCTTACCCGGTTCAAGCATCTGCGTTTTACAGTCGCGCATAATTTGCCAGAGGGCAAAGTTGTCGAGCGTAAAATACACCTTTCCTTTTTGGATAGATCCGGGCACGTATTCTTCCAGAATCTTACCTTTCACATCAAAATCTTTCAGGAATTTTTTAAACGACTGTACGATCTCTTTAGGGTCGAGCGAGTTTTTAGAATGGTAAAATATAAACTCATCAAACTGCTTTATCCGCGGAGCAAGCTTCGAAAACACATCATAAGAACTGTGGCCAAACTCCTGGGTAATGTGGTTAAATTCCCCTTCTAACGGCTCAAACCTGTCAAACATCAGGAATTTATTGCGAGGGATAATCTCCAGCAACTCTTTGGTTTTAGGATGCGGAATAGGCGCTACTACATACATTTCGTACTTCCCTCTTATCTGCAAAAGTATGGTTTCAAATATCTCGATATTACCGTGATGAAAATAGGTGGTAAGCTGTACGGTTTCCCCGAGCTCATGCCTGAAGTTGCGGTAAAACTGCTCCTCAAAAGTATCCAGGTTATACATCAACAAGGCTACATTTAAGGTTTGCCCGGTATTTCCGTTGCCCACAAAGTAGCCCAACCTGTTTTTACTTTCCACTATACCCCTACTGATGAGGTCTTTATAACCCTTCATGATGGTTTCGCGCGAGAAGCCCAGTTCCTTGATCAACCTGTTTACCGACGGCAACACCTCATCCTGACCGATGAATTTTTCGTCGATAGCATTGATAATTCCCTGAACAAACCTGTCGTGCTTGGAATAAGAAGGAACATCCGCCAGCTTTCTTATCTCATCAAATATTTTATCCATTAAGTACGTAGTTTTAGGCAAAGTAAGAAAAAAAGGCAGCTACGCTGCTGCCTTTTTTTGCATTGTTTATTTTAATTGTAGTTAGGGTTTTGTTTAATATTAGGATTGATCTGAATCTCTTTACGAGGGATCGGGTAATAATAAAAACTTGGCACCCAGGTACGTTTTTGTATCGTGGTTACTTTATAAGTGAACGATGTATTTGCCGGTGATGTTGGCGTAATGGTAATACCCAGCGCGTCTTTCGAGCCTATTTCGGCCATGCCCCACCTCCTGATATCAAAGAAACGGTGCCCTTCAAAACATAGCTCAATCCGGCGTTCGTGACGGATGGCGTCTGTTAGTGCCGCGCCAGTAGCATTAACGATTGGCATGCCGGCCCTCACCCTGATTTTGTTCAGATAATTCAAAGCCTCGCTGCTGTTGCCAAGTGCGGCTTCAGCCTCGGCATAATTCAGATAGATCTCGCCCAAACGGAAAGCCACCCACTGGCAGGCGCTATAAGGCTGCACATTAAAATCATAGCTTTCATCAACCATCTTCCTGATTGTATAACCTGTTTTTGAAGCGTTCCATGGAGATAATGAGCTTGTTTTTGAATCAAGGCCGCCCTCATAAAACTGCGCACTGCGCTTCTGAAAAGGCGCTGCATTATACAGGATATCCGCATAAAAACGGGGCTCCCTGTTTTGATAAGGGTTAGTGCCGTTTGCAGTCCAGCTAAAGTGGCTACCATCGGCCATGTCAAAATCCTCAACCATTTGCTCCAGTACGTTGTACGCGCTGTAGCCGTTGTAACCGTTGGGGCTCAGGTCGCGGTAAAGGGTGTTGTAGCGGTCTTCCTGTACCTGGGCGTTGAATACCCGCGAAAAGATCACTTCGCTATTAAAGAAATCGGTAAATATGGTGTTATAGGTTGTCGCGTTTCCGTGTAAAGAATAAACGTTCAGGTCAATCACCGCCTTTGCCGCGTCCGCAGCAGCCTGCCAGCGGCTTACGTCATTACCGGTGTTAAAAGTTGGACTGGCAGCATACAACAACAAACGGGATTTAAGGGCAAGCGCAGCGCCAAGCGTAGCTTTACCATAATCGCTGCTGTTGGTATATGTTTTAGGCAATATTGCCGCGGCGGCAGCTATCTCGGTCAGAATAAAATCGCGTGTCTGATCATAAGTAGCTCTCGATTCCGTAAAAGTATTATCGTTAGCGGTATATACTTTGGTAATCAGCGGAACGCCGCCAAAACGCTTCAACAACTCAAAATAACAGAGCGCTCTCAGAAAGTGCACCTCTCCTTTCATATTGTTCAGCTGTGCACCATGCCCAACGCTATCGGCCATGCCTACATTTTGAAAAAACAGGTTTGTTTTCTGAATGGTGCTGTACAGCGTTGTCCAGTAGTTAAGGGTTGAGCTGTAATTTAAAGGGAACGAACTTGACTGGTTATCAGGCGTAGCCTGGCCCATGATATAGGTATTTTCATTACACCAGTTAAAATTACTGTACAATTCGTCTGTTTGTGATCCCCAGCCAAAGCCGCCGTCTTTAAAGGCAAATACCGATTCTTTATAGATCTGGTTAACAAACACCTGTATCAGCGAGGGGTCCTTCCAAACGTTGTTGGTTGTGAAGGAGCTGGTAGGCTGCAGATCGATTACCTTTTTACAGGAAAAACCCATAATCAGCAGCAGTAGTAAACTAAAAGTTATATATATCTTTTTCATCACTCAATTCATTAAAATGTAACGTTTACGCCCAAATTGATGATCCTTTGTTGCGGGTAGATCCTGCCATCGTTAACAGTACCTGTAGCGCTCTCAGGATCAAATGAAGGCCCGAACTTATCAAACGAAAACAGGTTGTTCCCACTTACAAATACCCTTGCACCTTTTACCTTGATCTTGCTCAGCAGCTCTTTTGAAAAACTGTAACCCAGTTCAACATTTTTGAGGCGAAGAAAAGAATCATTACGCAGCCAGAAAGTTGAGGGATAAGCATTGGAACCGAACGTACGACTGGTTGGGCCGTTGAACGTGCGAGGGTAAGTGCTATCGCCCTCTTTTAGCCAGCGGCCGTCAAAAAACTCTTCGGCCATATTTAAGCCATTAGGTTTCAGGATAGCTTGTGCCCTTGCCTGTCCCTGGAAAAACACGGTAAAATCAAAGTTTTTGTACCGGCCCCCAAGCGTCAAACCGTAAAGGATCTGCGGCGTGTTTGATAAGGTGTTCCTTACTTTATCAAGGTCATTGATAACACCATCGTGATTTACGTCTTTATACCTGATATCGCCCACGCCTGTACCTACCGGATGCGGATAAGCGTTAAGCTCGGCAGTATTCTGAAAAATACCATCGGCCTGGTATAAAAGCCATGAATCAATCGAATGACCGGTAACGCGCTGGTAATCGGGCACATTGGCCGGCTCGGCACCATAAACCACTTTGTTAACTGCGTAGGTAAGGTTTCCGTTGATGTTGAAAGAAAAATCGTTACCGAGTTTCTTGCTGTAGCCCAAATCAAGCTCGATACCTTTGTTATCAACTTTACCCAGGTTCACATCCGGCAAAGTCAAACCGGTGTAATCAGGTACCGACGCACTTGGCGGAACCAGGATATTTCTGCGCGATGAACGAAACGCGTCGACACTTACCGAAAAAGCATGAAACAACTGCGCGTCAAAACCGATGTTGGTAGTAGTGGCAACCTCCCAGGTTATGTTGGCATTAGGTGTTGGGCCTAAAATAAAGCCTGGGGCCTGTGCAGCATTTGGCCCGTAGTAGTAACCGGCACCAAGATATTGTGAAATCTGGCCGGCCTGTAATCCGTAAGTTTGGAGATACTGAAACGCGGCCACAGCATCGTTACCTGTTTTACCCCATGACCCTCTCAGCTTCAGGTCATCGATAACTGACGAATGAAAAAATGGTTCCTGAGAGATACGCCAAGCAGCCGAAACTGATGGGAAGAAACCGAAACGTTTACCGGCTGGGAAGTTTGGCGAGCCATCATAACGCATATTATAATCAAGCAGGTACCTGTCGTCATAATTGTAAGAGAGCCTGCTGATGAAGTTTTGGCGGGCAAACTGGGTAGTTGCCGAGTTATTGGTTTGTCCTTCTGTACTGCCTGCAAATAGTTCCTGCACGTTATTACTCAGGAAACCGGTGCGGTAAGCATCCAACTCGGTATAAGTTTGTTGCTGCTGCTCGTAAGCCACAAAAGCCTCAATCCCATGTTTACCAAATTTACGCTCATAACCAAGTTTGATGTTGGTTAACCGGCTTTTGGTTTGATAGTTACTTATAGAAAGATTTGGTGGCACAGTAGAGATATACTCATCATAGTTAGTGGTGATTTTGTTGTAGCTGTAAGCCGGCGGTGGCATAGCATTAAAGCCTTTGTACGCCCTGCTGTTAACATCATAAGCAAAATAGCCATCCAAATGCAAGCCCGGGGTAACTTTAGGCAAAGCCCAGCTAAATGATGTTTTGGTTTGCAAAAAGTCGTAGGTATTATGGGTATAACCTAAATCCTGGTTCAGGATGTAAACCATACTGGTAGCCGGACCGCCACCGATACCAACGCCAACTTTACCATTTGGATAAACAGGTGTAAGGTAAGGATAGGCATTCCACAACTGCTGAAAAATGCCATTGGCGTCATACCCTGGCGCTTCGCCATTTTTAAATTCGCTCCGGTACATCACATCTACACCAATTTTAAAGTTGTCGGTAGCGGCAATGTCGATGTTGGCGCGGGCGTTGTCGTTTTTATAATAATCGGCACCGCTGTTATAAATACTGTTTTGGTAAAGGTGCTGGCCCGAAATATAATATTTCACTTTGTCCGAACCGCCTCTTAACGTAAGGGTATTATTGGTTTGTGTTGCCCATTTACGCATTACAGCATCCCACCAATTGGTATTCGGATGGCCAAGCGGATCAGAGCCATCCTTATATTTCTGAATGTCATCGGCAGTATATTCATGCTGCTGGCCAACCAGATCGTCATATTCATTGGCCGCCTGTGCGTACTGCCATGAACTTAACATTTTAGGCACCCGGGTAGGCTGGGTTATAGAAAAATTAGAGGTAAACGATAAAGACGCTTTACCCGCAGTACCCCTCTTGGTGGTGATCAGGATTACACCGTTTGCGGCCCTTGCACCATAAATGGCACCCGAGGCGTCTTTCAATACCGTAAAAGATTCTATGTCGGCAGGATCTAAACGGTTAAAGCCACGGTCGGGAATACCATCAATTACCACCAACGGACTGGTGTTACCTAATGTTCCTTTACCACGTACCAGAATACTGGCATCATCCGCACCTGGTTCACCACTGCGGGTGTTAACGATGAGGCCGGGTACCGCGCCCGCCAAGGTATTGGACACGTTAGCAACCGGCGATTTTTCCAGTTCGGTACCTTTAATGGTACTAACCGCGCCGGTAAGGTTTGCTTTTTTCCTGCTTCCGTAACCTATAACTACAACCTCGCCAAGACTACCAGCATTTTTATCAGGTGCCAGGGCTACGTCGCCATTCCAGTCTTTAGTAACGGTAACTATCTTTTTAGTGTAGCCAACAAATGAAAACGAAAGCTTTGCATTGGCGTCGGGAACGTTGATCTTATAAAAGCCGTTTTGGTCGGTACTGGTGCCCAGGCCTGTGCCCTCCAGTAAAATGCTCACTCCCGGCAGGGCCTGACCATGTTCGTCGGTAACATGGCCGGTGATACTTCTTTTTTGTTGGGCAAAACCGTGCTGATAACAAAGCAGCATGATACAGCACAGCAAATACATGCCCAGTTTTTTAGGTGGTACTTTTTTTTTCATAATGGTTTTTAATTTGAATAATTGGTTATTCTGTTCTGGTCTATTCTTTAATAAAGGTAGTAACAAAAATGATACGTCCAAACATTTTTATTTTTTTTGGTGAAGATTTATTGGGAAAGGGAAGATTGGCGGAGGAACAAGGGATTACTACTTACGGTAGGTGTCCGGCTGAATAATAGATTGCTGAAAGTATCGAATAGGAAATCCGTAATTATTAAGCTGGATTAGAGTAGTTGAGGGCAACCGTTTTTTAATTAAGTCAAACCCGTTAATGATGTTCCTGTTAAGAACTACGTGGTAAAAAACAGCCGAACCTCCAAATAGTAAGCACGTGGTTGAATAATCCCGATCGGGAAGGTTTGACAATTAAGCAAGGAGCGTCTATTATGATAAAACAAATTTCATATGCTCACACTGTAAAACAGAAGATAAATCAGAATGATAAATTATTTAGGTAAGCTTATTTAATGCTGCCTTTAATTCTAAAAAATATTGTTGCGAGCGTATCAAATCTTCGTTGTTAGCTGGCAAGACTTTCTCCCAAATATTTATTGCTCTTTGCATAAATTCATAACAATTTTTGAGATCGCCTAAGTATGAATATGTGATAGCTGTATTATAGTATGCCTTGCCTAAATCCGGATCAGTGGGGGCTAAAACCATCTGGCTAATCTTTAACCCTTTAAAATGATAAATCAATGCCTCCGATGGCATTCCAGCGGCAGTATATTTATTTGCCAAGGTATCATAGGCAGCTCCCAATAAGGGATCATCTGCCATTAATCCTTTCTCTTTAATATCCAATGCATTTTTATAATAGATTATTGCTTCTAAAAAATCACCACTTTCTTCGTAAAAATTGGCAATGATATTATTTTTTAACAACGCTTTCTTGTAATATTCTGCTGCCTGGGTGTAATCACCCGATTTATGAAAAAGATTTGCCAGTGAAGTATATAGTCTGGGCAATTCTTCATTCATTGTATCTGACTTAGCCTCTTCCCTTGCCACCTCTTTTTTATATTTTTCCAACTGACTTTGTTCGTCATACGATAAACCAGAATTAGTATTTTCGGATGCAGATTTTGATGAAAAAAAATCCTTAACAGGAACTTCTTTTGAAGCCCCTGTTACAGGGTTAATAATAAATATAGAGCCGGGATCGACAGAATCCACATCTGGTTGCTTGCGGAAAATTCTTTTCACTTTTGCATAAAGCCCACTTATAAGCATATAAATAAACATTAATGGAAAAAGAACAACATACATAAATATATTCCCGATGATACTTTTCCACCAGGGTTCCTTGTAGTTACGTAAATCTTTAAGATAACCCGCTTTTAATCTTGATATAGCACTATTACGATCTTTTTCAAAGAAAAACCGCATGACTGTATTGCATACCTTATCAAAATAAATAGCATCAAAAAAAGCCTGTTCCCGTTTTTCAGCTGGAATTTTAGCGCAACTGTCCCAAAACTGAAGTTCTACACGAAAAAATTCACGTGCCAGAATTAAGCATAATATTGTTGTAGCGGAAGGCTTATTTTCTTCCCAGGCCCCATGATCTTCTTCATACAAAAACAACGCTGAAGGATCTTTACGGTGTATATTTCTGAGAGACACATTAAATGCCGGGAGATCGTTCGTGATCAAAGGAATCTTTCGGCCCCAATGTCCAGTAGAAAATGTATTCATCTCCCACTTAACCCAATCTCCTTCAAGAGCTTCATCGCTACCCATTATTATTAAAACACTCGACTGATGCAATTCTTGTTGAAGCGAAATTTTTAGTTGCTCGTCATCCATGGAAGATAATTCCGGCACTTCTCCTGCAAAGTAAACCCGGTACCCCAGCTGAACCAATTCGCCCCAAAGTGCATGTGCATAAACTGCAGATATTTTATGCCGGTAGGAAATAAAATAGTCATATATCGTACGATCCTGTGATGCTTTGACCTCAGGTGGGGGCAATTCCAGAAACTGGATATCCGGATATAGGCACATTAAGTGAAAGAAATTCGATAAATAAAAAACAACATGGTTGTTCATATTTAACGGATTCTTTGTAGCACCAGGCACCAGGCGCTGTAGCGTAGTGGCCATAATATTGCAGGTTTGTAGTAAAAATACAAAAAGCCAGGCAACAATTATATGTCAAATATTGAGACGGAAAAATTCAATCGTCATAACTCTTAAACACATTAAATTACTTTGCACAAGAAGTTGTCTACAAGGACATTACAACACAAATATCAGAAATCAAGAACAAATAATAGCTACCATTGATAAGAAAGTACGGTATAATTGTTTTTGGGGTAGTTAAATCCTCCACGCCCCGAACGGAGTAGAGAATTTAAACGGATAGATTATAGGTCGTTGCTTCCTACTTCCAACATTCACCTTTCTTCTTTGCCAAATTATACCATCGCTGTGCAGACGATTTTGGATGAGTAAAAGGGAAAAATGAAGGTTGCTTTTAACAACAAATGACTTGTTAGTTACTTTCCGATACAAAACTTACTAAATATATTCTCCAATAAATCATCAGTCGTAACAACCCCTGTAATCTCGCCCAGATAATGAAGCGCTTGCTTAATATCCATCGACAGAAAATCAGAAGTAATACTACCATCAATCCCACCTAACACACGTACCAGGGCTTCCTCAGTTTTTTGCAACGCTTCAAGGTGACGGATGTTGGTTACCAATGTTTCATCACCACTTAATTGATCTTTCACTGCCGACGAATAAATCTTGTGTTTAAGCTCATCGATATGCCGCTTTTCTTTGGCCGAGATGATGATCGCCCTATCGGTGTGTGGCAAAGCTGATAATTGCTCGGGGTTAAGCAAATCGGCTTTATTGGCTACTACCAGCATAGTAATCCCTGGATTTTGCAAGCTTTCTATATCCTTGTTCAGTTCTTCTATGGTGATCTCCGCGGCGTCAAACACATAAATCAACAGGGCCGACTGGCTGATCTTCTCCATAGTGCGCTGTACGCCTATCTGTTCAATGGCATCTGTGGCTTCGCGGATTCCGGCAGTGTCTATCAGCCTGAAATTAATGCCCTGAATGTTCAGTACTTCCTCAATAGTATCCCTTGTAGTTCCGGGAATATGACTTACTATGGCACGCTCTTCATTAAGGAGCGCGTTCAACAGCGTTGATTTACCGGCATTCGGTCTGCCGGCTATTACTGTATTTACACCGTTTTTAATAGCATTCCCCAATTCGAATGAATTGATAAGCCGGCCTACGATCTTGGTAATTTCATGGATCAGATTTTTCAACTGATCGCGGTTGGCAAACTCTACATCTTCTTCGGCAAAATCAAGCTCTAGTTCTATTAGCGACGCAAAGTTTACCAATTGCTCACGCAGGGCCTGCAGTTGGGTACTAAAACCTCCGCGGAGTTGCTGCAAGGCTACTTGCTGCGAAGCTTTAGAGTTTGAAGCTATCAAATCGGCTACCGCTTCGGCCTGGCTCAAATCAAGCTGACCATTTAGGAATGCCCTTAGGGTAAATTCGCCGGGCTTGGCCGATCTTGCACCTTTTTTGATGAACAGCTTAATAATACTTTCAACAATATATCCCGAAGCATGGCAGGATATCTCCACCACGTTTTCGCGGGTGTATGACCGCGGACCAACAAACAATGATACCAGCACCTCGTCCAAAATCAGGTCGCCATCTGTAATACTACCAAAATGGATAGTATGTGATGTCTGTTTGCTCAAGTCTTTACCCTTAAACACGCTATTGGCAATGCTTATGGCATCAGAGCCCGAAAGGCGGATCACTGCTATGGCACCCACCCCATTCGGCGTGGCAAGGGCAACTATGGTATCGGTATTATCTGTCATTGAATTATTCATTTGGTCATTGAGTCATTTAAGTCATTGGTATGCCAAGTCGTTCGTAAAATGATCTCAGGGGCAAAAGTAAAACAAAATAACATGAACCATAAAGGATCCTGCTATGTACTACTTTCCAATGACTTAATGACGCGTAAGCAAATGACATGATGACTTGACAAAAAACCTTACCTTCGCAGGCAATTATGGTAACTTTTTTTGAAGCTTCGCTCGAGACTATTTCGGTACATCATGTTGGTAATCAGTCGCAGGAAGAGATGTATGCGCTTTCCGAACAACCTTTGGAATTAAAGGATGATGTAATCCCCAATCTGCTTATGCAATACTTTCTGAAACCTTTTGAAAAGGCCAACGAAGTTTATCACCTGATGCATAGCAGCGGCGATCTGCTACTGAACGAGCTTCATCACTTTGCCACACAGGTGTTTGATGATAACACAAAATTCCATGAGGCATCTGAGAAAATAGCGAAGCATTTATATAAAGTTACTAACCACCCCAACATTAAAGGCGGCGAACTTTATGTGGTTTACTTCAACAAAGTACAAATTGAAGGCAATCCATTAAATGCCATCGGTATTTTCAAATCAGAAAATAAGGAAACCTATCTTAAGGTTTACCCAGATAAAGGTGGTTTCCAGGTTGATTACGAGCAAGACGCCATCAACATCAATAAACTGGATAAGGGTGTACTGATTTTCAATATCGAAAAAGAGAACGGCTATAAAGTAGTAGTGGTTGATAAAACCAACACAGGGCAGGAAGCAGCCCGATTCTGGAAGGATGATTTTCTACAGCTCAAAATTCGTAACGACAGCTTTAACCAAACCAACAATACGCTTGGCATTTACAAAAACTTTATCACCGAAAAAATCGACGAAGAATTTGAGATGAGTAAAGCCGATAAAATCGACCTGCTCAACCGCTCTATGAAGTATTTTAAGGAGAAGGAAACTTTTGATATGGAGGAGTTTTCAAACGAAGTGATAGGTAACGAGCAGGCTATCGAATCGTTCAAAAACTTTAAAAACCAGTATGAGGAGGAGTTTGACAGCCCTATTGCCGATAATTTCATCATTTCAGAAAACGCGGTAAAAAAACAGGCCCGTGTTTATAAAAGTGTGCTCAAGCTTGATAAAAACTTCCACATCTATATCCATGGTGATAAGGAACTGATTGAGAAAGGTTTTGACGATGGCCGCGCTATGAACTATTATAAGGTTTATTTTAAGGAAGAGGCATAATTGCAAAAATAGCAGATGATGGGTAAACCTTTGTTTTTAGCGATAGTCATACCTGCATCACGAAAATAAACTTAATCACATGTCTGTATTAAAAAATTCTTTCTTAGCCCTATTCATTTTGCTGACTCTTTCTGGCTGCAGCACAACGCATTACGCCATTGGCACGAGCGAAAGTGACTTCAAAAAATCCGAAAAACGCAATTATCAGTTAGTTGAAGAAACTTCACAACATGCAGTTTACAGACAAATAGCAGCTGCAGATGCACAATTGAAACCGTTATCATATTATTACTATTATTTCAATAACGGAATATTGGTGCGGACGCAATTGGTCGAGGTTCCCAAACAGGATGTTGTATTACTAAGCAAATAATGTTAGGGCGTTTTAAAACTGCACGCCCCAACGTTCCTCAATCCCTAACCCAAACAAAGCGAAATCATACTTAACCGGATCATTAGGATCAAACTCGCGGAGCCTTTCAGTTAGTTCCACGGCGGTTTGCCAGTCGGTTTGTTTACGGTTGATGAGATTGAGTTTACGCGATACCCTGTCTACATGCAAATCAAGCGGACAGATTAAGTCGGCAGGTTTAAAGCGGTTCCAGATGCCGAAATCAACACCGCTATCGTCCTTACGCACCATCCAGCGCAAAAACATATTTAGCCGCTTGCAGGTAGATTTTTGCGAAGGTGATGACACATGCTTTTTAGTACGATGCGGAAAATCGGGTAAAGAAAAAAAATACGAACGGAAACTATTAAGCGCATGCTCAACAGCTAACCCATGCTCCCCCTTCAGGGGGCCGGGGGGCAAAAACGCATCTTCCAACGACTCAAACCGTTCATAATGATACCTGAAAAAAGCTATAAAATAAAGCGTATCCACATCGTTAAACGTGCGGTGCTTAAAGTTTAAGAGTTTTTTCAGATCAGGCTCTTCATGATTGATAATGAAATCATAAGGCGCTCCATCCATTAAGGCGATGAGTTCCTTACATTTTTTGATGATGGTAACCCGTTGTCCCCAAGCCAGGGTAGCCGCCCAAAAGCCCATGATCTCTATATCCTGCTTCTGGCTAAACATATGCGGAATAGTTACCGGATCGTTCTCAATAAATTCAGGGCGATTGTACTGGGCAACTTTAGCGTCGAGGAAGGCTTTGAGGTTTTCTGTCATTTATATAGTGAGTGGTTGATTAGGTTGATTAGGTGAGTGGTTAAAGCCAACTACTCACCTAATCAACCATTCACTTCATCAACTAAGCGAGAGCCTGTTTAATATCCTCTAACAAATCCTCAATATCCTCTACCCCTACGCTCAGGCGCAGCAGGTTGTCAACTACTCCGGCTTTTTCACGCTCGGCTTTAGGGATTGAGCCGTGGGTCATGCTTACCGGGTGATTAATCAATGATTCAACACCACCCAATGACTCGGCCAGTGAAAACACTTTAAATGATGACGCGATGCGGAAAGTTTCCTGCAGATCAGCATCTTTCAATACAATGGAGATCATGCCGCCAAAATCACGCATTTGTTTTTTGGCGATGTCATGATTAGGGTGATCGGTAAAGCCCGGCCAGTAGATCTTTTCAACTTTAGGGTGATCTTTCAAAAACTCGGCTATTTGCCTGCCATTCTCACAATGTGCTTTCATGCGCAGGTGCAGGGTTTTGATACCACGCAGCACCAGGAAGCTGTCCATAGGTCCCGGAGTGGCGCCACAAGCATTATAAATAAACCAAAGTCTTTTGTAAAGTTCTTCGTCATTAAGCATCAATGCGCCCATTACCACATCGCTGTGGCCACCTATGTATTTGGTTACGGAATGCATTACAATATCTGCCCCCATATCTATCGGATTTTGCAGATACGGCGAAGCAAAGGTATTGTCCACCACAAAAAGCAAATTCTTCTCCTTTGTGATCTTACCGATGGCTTCTACATCCACAATGCGCATAGTTGGATTGGTAGGTGTTTCTATCCAAACCAACTTGGTTTTATCATTTACATGAGCGCGAACAATTTCCGGATCAGACAGATCCAAAAAATGGAATTTAACTCCGTAGTTAGCAAATATTTTAGTGAAAATACGATATGAACCTCCGTACAGGTCGTTTCCGGTAATCACCTCATCACCCGGAGCAAGCAATTTCATTACAGCATCAGTAGCACCCATACCGCTCGAAAAAGCCAAACCAAACTTCGCGTTTTCCAAAGCAGCCAAACAATCTTCCAGCGCCTTACGGGTCGGGTTGGTACCACGTGAGTACTCATAACCCTTATTATCCCCCGGCGATTTCTGCCAGTAGGTAGATGTCTGGTATATCGGCGTCATGATAGCGCCGGTAGTTGGATCGGGCTCCTGCCCTGCATGTATTGCTTTAGTTGCGAATTTCATAAGCCCCCCAGCCCCCTAAAGGGGGTGTTTGGAATGCGTTTCAATCCCTACAATGAAACCTGTTTACATTAATTATATCCTTTAGGGATGGATACATAAATTAGCCCTCTACTCCAGCACTCCCCCTTTAGGGGGCCGGGGGCTAATACGCCCTTGCAAAAAGAACCCTCTGCGTAGAAGGCTTACCTGTAAAAATACATTTACCTTCCTCCTGCTTGTTATTCAAAGGTATGCAACGAATTGTCGCCTTAGTTTCCTCTTTTATTTTTTGTTCGGTTTCAGATGTGCCATCCCAATGGGCGCTGATAAATCCAGGCTCTTCGTCAAGTACACGTTTAAACTCTTCCCAGGTGTCAACCTCTTTGGTATTCCCGGCACGAAAATCGAAAGCTTTTTTGTAGATATTTTGTTGAATCTCCTCAAGCAGGTTTTCGATAACCTGCGCAAGGCCTTCCTGGTTAACGGTTTCTTTAGTCTTGGTATCACGGCGGGCCAGTTCAACAGTACCGTTCTGCATGTCACGGCTGCCAATGGCTACACGCAGCGGCACGCCTTTCAGTTCGTACTCGGCAAATTTAGCGCCTGGACGATGGGTATCGCGGTTGTCAAACTTAACCGAAATGCCTTTTGCCTTAAGCTCCTTGCTCAACGCTGCTACATAAGCCGAAATATTGTCAAGCTCTTCCTGGTGTTTATAGATAGGCACTACCACAACTTTTATCGGGGCAATTTTTGGAGGCAATACCAAACCGGCATCATCACTATGTGCCATGATCAGCGCACCTATCAAACGGGTTGAAACACCCCATGAAGTAGCCCAAACGTAATCAAGCTTATTTTCTTTATTGGTGAACTTTACATCAAAAGCTTTGGCAAAGTTTTGTCCTAAAAAGTGTGATGTACCAGCCTGTAAAGCTTTACCATCCTGCATTAATGCCTCAATACAATAGGTATCCAATGCTCCGGCAAAACGCTCGTTAGCTGTTTTACGGCCTTTTACTACCGGTAACGCCATCCAGTTTTCAGCAAAATCGGCATATACATCCAGCATTTGCTCGGTTTCGGCAATTGCTTCTTCTGCTGTCGCGTGTGCAGTGTGGCCTTCCTGCCATAAAAACTCGCTGGTACGTAAGAACAAACGGGTACGCATTTCCCAGCGCATTACGTTTGCCCACTGGTTAACCAGGATAGGCAAGTCGCGGTATGATTGGATCCAGCCTTTATAGGTGTTCCAGATAATAGTTTCTGATGTTGGGCGGATGATCAGCTCTTCTTCAAGTTTGGCTTCCTCATCCACAATAATATTCCCCTCGCCATCATTTTTGAGGCGATAATGGGTTACAACGGCGCATTCCTTTGCAAAACCGTCAACATGGCTGGCTTCTTTACTAAAAAAAGACTTGGGTATTAAAAGCGGGAAATAAGCATTGCTGTGCCCGGTTTCTTTAAACATTTCGTCAAGCACCGCCTGGATCTTTTCCCATATCGAATAACCGTACGGTTTAATGATCATACAGCCCCTAACCGGCGAATATTCGGCCATGTCAGATTTAATTACTAAGTCGTTAAACCATTGCGAATAATCTTCGTCTTTACTAATAACACCTTTGCTCATATTGATTGGATAGAATTTGGACTTCTGTAATTGTTGTATATTGCTGCCAAATTTATAAATTTAAAACTTATTTGACCTTGCACTTTTTACTTACCTGCATATGAAACGGAACATCGCGATAGGAATGTTTATTATCGGTGCCATGGCGCTGAGTTCCTGCTCTACAACCAAGCTTGCATCAACCCAAAGTAATGACGACGTTTATTTTTCTGACGCACGAGCAGGCGATGAACCTGTTTATGCACAGCAGCCAGCCTACAACCAAACTCCGGCTGCCCAGGATGGCTACAGCGATGACGACGATGACTACTTTTATTACGATGATTATGCTACACGCATAAACCGTTTCAGTTATTTTTCTCCTTTTGGCTATTACGACGACTTTTACTCAGCATATAACAACTACCCTTACTATAACTACGGATTAGGCTATGGTGGCTTAGGCTATTATGGCGGTCCTGGCTATTACAGCGGCTGGGATTTAGGCTATGGCTACGGAGGCTATGGTTACGGCTGGGGCCTTGGATACGGTTATGGTGGCTTAGGCTTAGGCTACGGATATGGATACGGTGGCTGGGGACACGGCTATTACGGCGGTGGTGGTTACGGATACGGCGGTGGCTATGGCGGTTATTACGGAGGCGGTTATGCTTCATCCGGCACAGCAAGGCCTTACCGTGGCAATGGCAATCCGTTTGCAGGTAGCGGAGGTCGCCCTGTTAGCAGTGCTGTTTCGGGCATAGGCTATGTTCCCGGAGGCCGCAACCGACCTCTTGGCAGCCGCACAAATACTTACAGTACATATAGTACAGGTAGCAACGGAAGTAACAGCTATAATAATAACACGGGCACCCGTTATGCACGTCCGGCCCGTACAGATGCGGCTCCTACGCGTGACTCGCAACCTGTTTACAGGCAACCACAGGTTGAGCGCGCATCGCAGCCTCAACCATCATATACACCGGCATCGTCAAGCTCAAGCGGAGGCGGCAGTTCACGCAGCACCGGCAGCAGCAGCGGAGGAGGCGGCGGCAGACCATCAAGACCATAAACCTAAATCTTATATCTCTTTTACCTGAATTTTATGAAAATCAAGTATTTACTAAGCGTAATTGCTATAGTAGCAATTACTAAAGATAGCTTTGCGCAATACTCACAGGATGCCATCAGGTTTTCAACCTTTCAAACCGGGTCAACATCACGCATTAAAGCTATTGGCAACGCAGGTACAGCTATAGGCGGCGATCTGAGTTCGATAAGCGGTAACCCTGCAGGTTTGGGCTTTTTCACCCACTCGGAAGTGAGCCTTACGCCCGAGTATGATAACTCAAAAATAAACTCAAGCTTTTTTGGGCAGGCTGGCAGCGCAAACCGCAACGATGTAAACATGAGCAATGCCGCTATAGTGTTATATCAGCAGCTTAATACCACACACAAGGATAAAAGCAAAGGCTGGCTAAGTATTAACTACGGCGCAGGCTATAGCCGTACCAACAATTTTTATGAAAACGTTGCATACGGCGGTACCAATCAAACAAGTTCTATTTCTGATTACTACGCCGGCATAGCCAAACGCGAGGTATCTCAATACGGCAGTGTTAACCCTAATGGACTTGATGGCTGGGCTTATGATCATGTATTGATTGATAACTTTGGCCCGGCTACCGATCCAAATTCTTATTCAAGTACAGTAAACGTTCCGGTAAGGCAATTGGCGGGTATCACCCGCACCGGTGGTCAGTCGGAATTTAACCTGTCATTCGGTGCCAATTACAGCAATAAACTTTATGTAGGTTTAGGCCTGGCTATTACCGATATCAGGTACAACTCAAACAGCGCGTTCACCGAAAATGGTAACGCTGTTATCACGAATGGCGGTGCCCCTACCGATTTTTCATCAACCTTTTTGCAAAGTCAGGCAACTAAAGGTTCGGGCTTTAACGCCAAATTGGGTATCATTTACAAACCGGTGCAAGCTGTACGCTTAGGTTTCGTATTTACTTCGCCAACCTTTTACAACATCGACGACTCTTATACTGAAGGACTTCAAACCCAATACACTGGGGGAAGCAGCTACAGGAACGTATCTGAACCATACCAGCTGAGTTATAACCTGCGCACACCGTTAAAATTAGCGGGCGGTGCCTCCGTTTTCATCGGTAAATACGGTTTTATAAGCGGCGATGTTGAATATATTGATTATACCACTACACACCTGAGCAGCAACGATAGCTATACTGCTGATGGCGATAACAGCGATATCAAATCACTTTACCGTTCAACAGTAAACCTGCACGTAGGTGCCGAAATTAACGTAAACAGCCTGGTTTATTTACGCGGCGGGTACAGCCAGCAGGGCAACCCAATGAAAGATCTGGGTAGCGATATTAAAACTGTTAGCGGTGGTATAGGCGTGCACTTTGGCGCTTACTTTATTGATGCTACCTACGCAAGGGTAACCGGCAAACAAACCCTGTTCCCTTATGATGTTGGAGCAACCAGCCCTTTCGCCGATTTGAAAAAAACTAATAATAACGCGTTCCTTACTTTAGGATACCGCTTTTAGACCGTTAATATTTTTGATTGATTACGCTGATTGCGTTGATCTGTTCAGCCTCCCTTTTTATGAAAAAAGGGAGGCTATTTTTTTATCAAGAATTCAACATTGCGCTATTGTTAGTGACAACACCAACGACGGCGAAAAATCAACTATCAAAAAACATCTGCGAAATCAACGTAATCAAAAAAGTCAACGGTCAAAATGTGCCATTATCAGCCAAATCAACGCAATCAAAAAAATCAACGGTCAAATAACTAACTTGCCATTCAAAATTTAAATTGACTATGAATAAAAACCTACTTAAAAGCGCGGGCATGCTGATGCTATTGACTGGTATCGGTATTAATGCCGGAGCCCAGCAATCGGCCGAAACCAAAGCCTGGGTAGCCAAATCAAACGAGTATACTAAGATCATCATTGATCTGGATAAAAAATATTCGCCCGAATACGGATCATCACAGGGCTTGGCCGAATACGACAGCGACATTGCAGTACCAACCCTGCAAAATATTATGGCCGAACGTAAGGATGAGGAGGCCGTCGTAGCCAAACTTACCGAAGCCCTTAAAACCGAGAAAAATACTTTTATCCAGCAGGATATCAATATCATCATTACCCATCTTAAACTGGGTTTCCGTCAGCAGGATTTTGAGCTGAGCCGCCAGGTACCTTTTCTTAATGCATCATCAACCATCTACAGTGGTTTGGAAACCTTGCTTGATGATCAAACACCAGAAGGCCGCCGACAGGCAGCTGTAATGCGCATCCGTAAATATGCCGGACTGGAAAAAGGATATAAACCTTTAGCCACTATTTACATGGAGCGCGTTCAGCACCAGATGGCAGGTAAAAACATGATCTATCCGTCAAAGCAACGTATGGAAACCGATCTGTCGCGCAACGCCAGCATCGTAAGCGGTATTGCAGAGCTTTGCACCAAATACAAAGTAACCGGCTGGGAACAACCTTATGCTACGCTTAAAAAGCAACTGGAAGATTATGATAAATGGGTAAAAGCAAACGTACTGGTAAAGGCCCGTACAGATTTCCGCCTGCCACCTGAAGAATATGCCATGAATTTAGAATCCTACGGCATTGACATCCATCCGGCCAAGGTAGCCGAAATGGCACATGCCCTGTTCAATGAGCTTCAGAATGAAATGAAACCCATTGCCGAGCAGATTGCTAAAAAACGTAACCTGCCGTCAAACGATTATCGTGCGGTAATCCGTGAATTAAAAAAAGAGCAAATCCACGGTGATTCTATTATCCCATTATACGAACAGCATTTAAAGGATATTGAAGGTATTATCCGTGAGCATCAGCTGGTAACCTTGCCAAACCGTCCGGCTATTATCCGCTTAGCTTCAGCCGCCGAAACCGCGCAGGGGCCTGCCCCGCATATGGTGCCGCCGCCGTTCCTGAACAATACCGGCCAGCGTGGTGTATTTGTACTCCCTCTAAACATGCCTGCATCACCCGGCGAAAAAGCCACCGACAAATACGACGACTTTACATTTGACGCCGCCTCATGGACCATCATAGCCCATGAAGCCCGCCCTGGTCACGAACTTCAGTTTGATAAAATGGTGGAAGAAGGTGTATCACAAGCCCGTGCGCTGTATGCCTTTAACTCAACTAACGTTGAGGGCTGGGGCTTATACTCTGAATACATCACCCGCCCTTATATGCCATTAGAAGGTCAACTGGTATCGTTAGATTATCGTCTGCTCAGGGCAGCCCGCGCTTTCCTCGACCCCGAATTACAAGCCGGCAAAATAACCCAGCAGCAGGCACTTGATGTGCTGATGAACGATGTTGTACAATCGCGCGCGTTTGCCCGTCAGGAAGTTGAACGTTATACCATTAACGCCCCCGGTCAGGCTAACAGCTATTTTTATGGATTTACCAAAATGATTGCCCTGCGTAAAGATACCGAAGCCGCTTTGGGCAACAAATTCAACGCCTTGCATTTCCATGATTTTATCCTGTCGCAGGGTATCCTGCCTCCGGCCTTGATCCGCGAAGCAGTTATGAATGATTTTGTTCCGAAAGAGAAAGCTTTGTAAGCATATTTCAGGAAGGAGACACACGCAGAGCCTCAGGGTCCTCTCCGAGAGACCCTGAGGGAACATGAAAAGCTTTGTAAGCGTATTCCTATTTCTACAAACAAGAAAGCCGGGGAGTTAAACTATCCGGCTTTCTTGTTTTATTAGTCGATGTCATTTCGAAACGAGGAACGAGTGAGAAATCTTATACGCCCAGCTCATCCTATCCGATCAGCAGGGCGTACAAGATTTCTCCTTCGCCCCAAAGCGCTTTCCTCCCCTGCTCTCTCGAAATGACAATTCTTTTTTACTTCTTCGCCTGTTTCAGCAGCCATTGCGCTACATCATTTGCAGCCTTGTCATTCTCGTATCCGGCGGGTAATCTTCCGTTCACATATTCATTGTACAACCAGGGGTCGCCAACGGCTATTACGGTTCCTTTACCGTATTTAGCGGATGCGATCATAGTTGCTCCTTCTTTGTTTTTAAGTACCGATACAGCGGTGCCGCTTAAGCCTATTGAACAGGCATCCTTCATGAAAACTTTGGTCGCGGTTTTTAAAACCGGGTTATTTTTAACATAAATAGCGCCATCTTCAAAGTGCGCGTCATCAATTACGTGGTTTTGCAAATCATTATTAAAATGCATCCCGAACTTAGCGGCAAGGTTATTAAAATGCGGCAGTTCTACGTTAACGCTATCATTAGCCATCATCAATAACACGCCACCCTTTTTAACCCAGGCTGCAATCTGCTCAATATCATTTCCCTGGATATAGTTAGGGTTCGGGCTTTCCTTTTTGGTATCCGGGTCAACGATGATATAAACCGACGATCCCTTCAGGTTTTCCAAGGTTGGCGCAACGCCAAGTGTATCCAGCTTAGCCCCGCGACTTGTAAAAGCTTCACCAAAAATCTTGAAACCGTTGTTATCCGTTTCATCCCATAGGTAATGAAAACGCTCAGGTTGGCCATTAGCACCTTTGTGTACCTCGTGGTTAAAATAATAATCGAGGGTTACGGTTTGGGCGTTTGCGACAAAACCTGCAAGGGTGAGTAATGTAATGAGTGATGATTTGAGTTTCATTGTAGGTTTATTATTTGGTTAGCTTTCGGTAGGCGTTATTAACTTTTATTATCTGTTTTTCCATGTGTTCAACTTTTAAAGTGTAAACACCCTCACTTATTTCAAAAACAAAACACCACTGATAATCAACAAGTTGAATTTTATAAAAACAGTTACTTTAGCAAAATCGAACACATTAATATTGATAATCAACAAGTTGTATTTTAGCAGAGTAAAAAATTGAACACCCGTTTTTCAAAAATTGAACACTCATTTCCGGATGCAATTTTGCAGCTTGTGGCCAGCATTATTACAACAACTATTCCGATGATTTATAATTCCCTCCCTCGGGAGGGGTGCGGCTGGATGTGTGATGGCAGGGAGGGGTTTATTCGCTTTGCTAAATGTTTTACATAGCAACGAAACCCCTCCCTACACCCTCCCAGGGGAGGGAATCGCACAGGCCTCTCTTTATTCTTTTTTTTAATTACACCCCTCCAAAAATCGAGAACCCGCCGTCAACGCAGATCATCGAGCCGGTTACAAATGCCGAGGCATCGCTCAGCAACCATACCAGGGCGCCTTTCAGCTCATCGGCCTGGCCAAAGCGTTTAAATGGTGTTTGTTTGATCACCAGTTCGCCGCGTTGGGTATAACCTCCCTCGGGCTTGGTTAGCAGGTTACGGTTTTGTTCGGTAAGGAAAAAACCTGGGGCCAATGCGTTCATCCTGATCTTGTCGCCATGACGGTTAGCCAGCTCGACAGCAAACCATTGGTTATAGCAATCAACCGCGGCTTTGCCCATATTGTAGCCCAAAACTTTAGTAATGGCCCTTTTGCTGTTCATGGATGATATATTAACAATGCTGCCTTTACCTGTTTGGGCAATGGCTTCGCCAAAAACCTGCGTAGGGATCAGTGTTCCCCAAAGGTTCAGGTCCATTACTTTTTTCATCCCTTCGATATTCATTTTAAAAATATCCTCGTCGGGCTGCAAAACACCTTCGGGCATGTTACCACCGGCTCCATTTACCAGGCCATCTATCCTGCCAAAAGCTGCCAGCAATTTATCTTTAGCCGCTACCAGTTCGGCCTCATTCATCACATCAGCTACCAGGGCAATAGCTTTACCACCTGCCTGGTTTATCGCGTTAGCACGCTCTTCTGCTACTTCAGCATTACGACCCAGGATACCTACGGCACCTCCGGCTTCAACAATGCCATCAATAAACGCTTTTCCTAATATGCCTGTTCCGCCGGTAACTACTATTACTTTACCGGCTAATGAAAATTGATTATCCACTTAAATTATATTTTTCGGGTTGATTGTATGATTATTTCAGATCTGTTATCGCGATGGCATCCATATCGGTATAATCCAGGTTTTCGCCTGCCATACCCCAAATAAAGCTATAATTTGATGTACCACTGCCCGAGTGAATACTCCATGGCGGCGATACCACTGCATCGTAGTTATCCATGGTGATATGCCTGGTTTCCTGTCCCTCACCCATGTAATGGAAAATCTTTTGTCCTGCAGGTACATCGAAATAAAAATAAGCCTCCATACGGCGGTCATGCACGTGTGCAGGCATGGTGTTCCAAACACTGCCCTCGTGCAGTATGGTTAAGCCCATCACCAGCTGGCAGCTTCTTACACCTTCCAGGTGGATGTATTTATTAATGGTACGCTTGTTTGCCGTAGCTATTGAGCCCAGTTCAACTTTAACAGCATCGGCATGGGTAAGCTGCGTTGTAGGGTAAACCGCATGGGCCGGTGATGATAACAAATAAAATACAGCAGGAGCCGAGGCATCCTTGCTTTCAAAAGTTACGCTCTTAGTCCCTTTGCCAATGTACAGGCAATCCAGCTTGTTCATTTCAAAGGCTTGTCCGTCGGCTGTTATTACGCCGGCACCGGCTACATTGATGATGCCTATCTCGCGGCGCTCTAAAAAGTATTCGGCACGCAGGTTTGGGTAGTTTGGCAATTCGAGTGTTTTATTCACCGGGTTGGCCATGCCTACAATCATCCTGTCGTAATGGGTATAGGTGCAATTGATCTGATCTGGCTGTACCTGTTTATCTATCAAAAATCGTTCACGTATGGTAGTGGTATCGTAGCTTTTAAAATCCGATGGGTGGACGCTGTGTATTGTTTTCAAAGCAAATGTTGTTTTAGAAAGACATTGGTTAATAACTACAATTCTACAACGTTAAAAAGTATTAAAAAAGGTATCCATGCCTTATTTTCACTCAAACGTTATAGTTTATCTGCCGTACCTTAGCGCTAATAAAAATCAAACTATAACGTTAAAGTAAATATTTAACGGTTAGTATATTGTTTTATTTATTTAAGCTTGTATAATTGAATGCCTTAACCGGACTTGTTGCCGCGCTACCAATTCAATAACCGATAAATAAAAAAACTATGAAACATTTAACAACTTATAAATATATCATGTTGCTAATACTTTTTTCGCTTACAGCTGCAGGTGCTTCGGCTCAACAGCAGGACATTACGGCAAAAAGCGCCAAAACCTGGGTTAAAAGCCGCGTTTGGGCTAATGGCCTTAAACTTAAGTTAAACTCATCAACAAATGATGTGGAGTTTGCCAAGCAATACGCTGCCAACAAAGCCGCATGGGATAAAGCGTTTGAATTTCTTCGCGAACGCAACCTCGAAACTATAGAACCAGGCAAATACACCATTGATGGTGATAACGTTTATGCCATGATCACCGAAGGCCCGTCAAAAGAACCTGAGCAGGCAGCATGGGAATCGCACCAGAACTATATCGACGTGCAGTACGTGATCAAAGGCAAAGAAAAAATCGGCGTTGCCCCTATTGAAAGCCTTACCGTTACCAAACTTTACGATGCTGAAAAAGATTTTGCCAACTACAGCGGCGAAGGCAAATATTACACCGCTACTCCCGATGAGTTTTTCCTGTTTTTCCCAAGTGATGGTCACAGGCCTAATATGAAGGTTAACGGCTATGATAAGGTGAAGAAACTGGTTATTAAGGTTAGGGAGATAAAGTAAATTTCCCGTTTGTCATTGCGAGGAGGAACGACGAAGCAATCGCATGCTATACAGGGCGGACCTGCATAGCATGCGATTGCTTCGCTTCGCTCGCAATGACATATTTATGTCTCTATTCATTTTTTATACCTGCACCGTTTTCACCAGCTTTCTCACATCAAATCCCTGTTCGGCGGCCTGCACAACCAATTGGTTATAGATCTGCTCATCCAGTGTTGAACGCCGGCTTATTATCCACAGATAATTCCTGTTAGGGTGCCCTACCATGGCGTAGCTATAATCATCGGCCAAAGCTATGATCCAATACTTGCCTTTAAACGGCCATTGAAATTGCACTTCAAGCTTCGCGTTACTTGTTTTATCGGCAACAACGGCACGGCCTTCAACTATTTTTATTTTATTATCTTTTATACAACGGTTTTTAACAACGATGCTGCCATCTTTGGCTAAACCATAGGCCGCTGAAGTAAAGGTGCATCCCGATTCAAAACATTGCGGTAAAGCGGCAATTTCAAACCATGAACCAACATATTTTTTCAGATCGACGTAGGGAACAGTTTGCAGTGGTTTGCAGCGGGTAGCCTGCAGGGCCAAAGCTGTCAAACCTAATGCTACAGAGGTTGCAATAATCTCTTTCTTCATAAACCAATAACGCCCGGTATGCCCAAAAAGTTTAAAACAAAAGCACATTATCGGCAGCCAAACACCATATCATTATTTAATTACCTTTGCGCCAAAGCATTATTTTACAACATGCCCGGTATAACAAACATCAGTATTTTAGGTTGCGGCTGGTATGGCAGCGCATTGGCAAAAGCATTACTTGCCGATGGTATGCAGGTAAAAGGATCAACTACCTCGGCAGCTAAACTTGACGATCTGGCGGCTATGGGTATCAAACCTTACCTCATTAACTTTTTGCCCAACCAGGAGATATATGATGATGATTTTTTTGATTGCGATGTGCTATGGATAGCTATCCCGCCCAAAACCCGCGGAGGCGAAGCAGGTATTTTTTTGGATAAAATAAAGAGCATCATCGAAGCTATAAAACGCCATCAGATCAAAAATGTGGTATTCATCAGCTCAACGACTGTTTATGCAGATACCAATAGGCATGTAAACGAGCAAACCGATCCTCAACCCAATACAGAATCAGGGCGAATATTATTGGAGGCCGAAAACCTTTTTCATGCAGATGGTAGTTTCAAAACAACCATCATCCGCTTTGCCGGCTTAATCGGGCCCGCCCGTAACCCCGGTAGGTTTTTCGCGGGTAAAAAAAATATCCCTAACGGAGATGCGCCTGTAAACCTCATCCACCTTGATGATTGTATCGGGATGAGCAAGGCCATATTAGCTAAACAAGCTTTCGGATATTTATTTAACGGATGCTCGCCTGATCACCCTGCAAAGGCCGACTTTTATACCCGCGCCGCTATGGACTCGGGACTTGAAAAACCTGAATTTATACGTGAGCTCAACGAATGGAAAATTGTGGATAGTTTGAATACCAGAGCGATCCTTGATTATCAGTGCGGCGGTTTATAATCGATCATTTCATTCTCCCATAAAAAATCCGAAATCCGGAATCCCAATTTTCAAATCAAAATCCTATCTTTGCCCATGCAAGAAAAAATCCTCATTCTTGACTTTGGCTCGCAATTCACCCAACTTATCGCGCGCCGTGTCAGGGAGCTCAATATTTATTGTGAGATCCACCCCTTCAATCATTATCCCGAAATTGACAGCACTGTAAAAGGTATTATCCTTTCAGGCAGTCCTTATTCTGTAAGGCAGGAAGACGCTCCTCATTTCGATTTTGAAAAATTCCACACCACACGTCCTATTTTAGGCGTATGCTATGGCGCCCAATACGTTGCCCATTTCCACGGCGGCGAAGTATTGCCATCAAGCACCCGCGAATACGGTCGTGCAAACCTGGAATACATTAAACAGGATAACCCATTGTTTAAAGACGTTCCCGGCGGTTCACAGGTATGGATGTCGCACGGCGATACCATTGCTACTATTGGCGATAACTTTGAGGTAATTGCAAGTACCGATAGCGTTAAAGTTGCCGCTTACCAGGTTACCGGTACCCAAACCTACGGCATCCAGTTTCACCCGGAGGTTACCCACAGTATTGACGGTAAACAATTGCTGCAAAACTTTTTGGTTGACATTTGCGGTTGTAAACAAGACTGGACACCGGATTCATTCATCGAAACCACCGTTGCCGCGCTTCGCGAAAAAATCGGCGATGATAAAGTAGTACTTGGTTTATCAGGCGGTGTTGATTCGTCGGTTGCGGCTGTATTGTTGCACCATGCCATCGGTAAAAACCTGCACTGTATATTTGTTGATAACGGCCTTTTGCGTAAGGATGAATTTGAGCAGGTGCTTGAGTCATACAAACACATGGGCTTAAACATAAAAGGCATCGACGCCAAACAACGTTTTTATGACGCGCTTGCCGGCTTAACCGATCCTGAAAAGAAACGTAAAGCTATCGGTCGGGTATTCATCGAAGTATTTGATGATGCCGCGCACGAAGTACAAGACGTGAAATGGCTTGGTCAGGGTACCATCTATCCGGATGTTATCGAATCGGTATCGGTTAAAGGCCCTTCTGCTACCATCAAATCGCACCACAACGTAGGTGGTTTGCCCGACTTTATGAAACTTAAAGTTGTTGAGCCGCTTAACACTTTGTTTAAAGATGAGGTAAGGAAAGTAGGTAAGGCATTAGGCATCGATCCTAATATTTTAGGTCGCCACCCATTCCCGGGCCCGGGTCTGGCTATCAGGATTTTGGGCGATATCACCCCTGAAAAAGTGGCGATATTACAGGAGGCCGATGCAATTTATATAAACAATTTACGTGCTGCCGGAGTTTACGATAAAGTTTGGCAAGCCGGCTCTATATTTTTACCGGTTCAATCGGTAGGTGTAATGGGCGATGAACGTACTTACGAAAACGTGATTTGCCTCCGTGCCGTTGAATCGGTTGACGGGATGACCGCCGACTGGTGCCATTTACCGTACGACTTGCTGGCTAAGATCAGCAACGAGATCATCAACAACGTAAAAGGAATTAACCGGGTAGTATATGATATCAGTTCAAAACCACCGGCCACCATTGAGTGGGAATAAGTGGTTACCGTTTTTTTGCATAGCATTGCTGCTGGCCGCGTGTTCACCAAAAACGCGGCCGGTAGCAACTACCGTAAAAAAACCGACTGATAATACCGAAAAAAAGCCCGGTAATACCACCGAAAAACCGGTAGAAAAGACTTCGGAACAAAAAGTGGCAAACATTGCCATGCTCCTGCCCCTGAATTTGGAGCACTTAAACCCGGCTCAAAAATATAGTCCGCTTCAGATAAGCCAGGCAAATATCGCGGTTGAATATTACCAGGGATTTAAACTCGCCCTTGATTCGCTTACTGCTTACGGGAATAACTATAAGCTGCAGATCTTTGACTCAAGAGACGAGGCTATGCAGGCGCATGACCTGGCTCTAAACGCGTTTGTCCGCTCGAGCGATCTGATCGTGGGCCCTGTTTTTCCGGATGGTGTAAAGGCATTTTCCGGCGCGCTATCTTATTCAAAAGGACCAATCTTGTCGCCGTTGTCACCGGCTAATCCGGCCACCATCAACAGCAAAAACTTAATAACTGCCATCCCTCCGCTTGAATACCATGCCTGGGGCGCTGCTGAATATATCAACAGAACGGTTAAACCTAAAAAAATCTTTATCCTTCGTTCCGGATTTAATCAGGAAAATGATTACGCTGTCAACTTTAAAAAAGCTATCGACAGCTTAAGCAAAAAGAAGATTAAGGTTACCAATGTATATGTTGTACGCGGAAAATTAAGCAGCCTGCTGCCGCAGCTTTCCAAAACCGAAAAAAATGTGTTTGTGATCCCCGCTACCGATCAGGCATTTTTAGGCGTTACCCTCCGCTCATTAGATACCTTGAACAAACACTATCCCGTTATGGTGTTCGGGCACCCGAGCTGGGAGAAGTTCAGCTTCCTGAAACCGCAACTTTTACAACGTTTGAATACGCATATCACCTCTACCGAAAAAATAAATTACAAAGCAGGGGCAACAACAACATTTTTACGTAACTATAGGCGCGCTTATCACGTTGAACCGACCGAATACGCCATTAAGGGTTTTGATGAAGGATTATACTTTGGCAGGCAGCTTTTTGCCGATAAAGGATTGTCATCAATTGAGGGAACCGATTTTACCGGCTTGCATAACAGCTTTCATTTTATAAAAAAGCCGGGGCAGGGATGGATCAATACCCACGTAAATATATTAATGTACACTAACTTTGAGCTAAAACAGGTAGAATGAAGGCTATAAATCAGCTTAAAACGTTTCAGCGAATTTTGGGTGAATACCCTGCCGATACGCCACTAAGTAAATTTTTACCCGGCTTTTACCGGCAAAACAAACAAATGGGCTCAACCGACAGGCGGGTTGCCAACCGGTTGGTGTATAACTACTTTCGCCTGGGCAGGGCATTGCCCGACGTGCCCGAAGACGAGCGCCTGTTAGTCGCCGAGTTTTTATGTAATACCCAAACTAACTCCTACCTGCAAAACTTTAAACCCGAATGGGCCGCTTGTATAGGTTTTAGTGACGATGATAAATTGGCCCTCGTAAAAACCTCCTACCCCGATTTTAAACTGGAAGATGTTTTCCCCTGGAGCAGCCAGCTTTCGGAAGGGATTGATAAGGAAGCTTTCCTGAAATCGTTTTTTTGCCAGCCCGATCTGTTTATCCGTGTCCGTAACGGTTATGATCATTTGGTAAAAGCCGAACTAACCAAAGCCCAGGTTGTGTTTAAGGATGAAGGTAATGGCTGCTATTCGCTGCCTAACGGTACGCGCCTTGAAACCATATTTGCCAAGCAACACTGGTTTGAGGTGCAGGATTATTCATCGCAGCAAACAGGCAACTATTTTAAACCGCAGCGCTGGGATAGCTGGTGGGATGCCTGCGCTGCATCGGGCGGCAAGTCATTATTGCTTCACGAGGATGAGCCAAATATTAAACTGGTAGTATCCGATATCCGCGAGTCCATCCTGGCTAATCTTGATGAGCGCTTTCAGCTTGCAGGACTAACCAAGTATCAAAAAAAGGCCCTCGATCTTACGCAGAACATCGATTCGGTGATGCACGATTACGCATTTGACGGGATCATCCTCGATGCCCCCTGCAGCGGCTCAGGCACTTGGGGACGTACACCTGAAATGATAGCCCAGTTTGACAATCATAAAATCGAGTTTTTCCAGAAGCTTCAAAAAAGCATCGCCCAAAACGTAGTAAAATATCTTAAACCCGGTAAGCCCCTTATCTATATCACCTGCTCTGCCTTTAAAGGAGAGAATGAAGATGTGGTTGATTACCTGGTAAACGAGCTTGGATTAAAGTTGGAAGAAAAAGCGGTATTGAAAGGATACGAGCGTAAAGCGGATACCATGTTTGTGGCGAGATTAACCGCTTCTCCAGGAGCATAAACTACCATGTCATTGCGAGCGAAGCGTGGCAACCGCATGCTACACAGGGCGGTTTGACTTCCATGCGATTGCTTCGTTGTTCCTCCTCAATGACATGGTTTTTATTTCACCACCTGCCGTCGCTCGGCTCCGGCCATGTGACGATTATTGCACGCTTCTCGCCGCCAACTTCTCGAGCAACTACCGCTTTTTTTTTAGATAATTTGTTCAATATGCTTTTTGATGTATTTTAAGGAAGTTGCTTTACCCGACATTTCTTCCCCAAAGTCATCAACAATATTAATATCCTGAATCAAATTCATAAAGGGTTCTTCACCTAAATAGCCGGTTAAAGCAATATCAATAGCCACGTATTGAGTGGTTTGATCCCCTGCAAAATCGGGTATTTGAAAATCAATACCAAATCCTTCATCGTCAAAACGATGAAGGATATATGTCCAGTTGCTGGTATCTACTAAAATAGTTTTACCTATTTCATTTTCCATTTCCCAGATGCCGCACCAGTCTTTGGGCGGCTTGGACGGCAGAAACTTCCAGCCCGAGCAGTAGGGGGCAGCATCAATTACCTTTCGGGTGAAATCTAATTGTTCAAAATTAAGATTGGGAGAAATAGCCAAAAATGTTACGTTTTCTTCCCACGGACCAATTTCCCAATCGACGTTCCCAAGTTTGCTAACTTGTGTGTCCAATAAATTAATGAAATAAGTATCTGTTGGATTAATCAGTAAATCTGCCGAAATGGTTTTAAACCAATCCCAAAAACTTGATATTTCCACCTGATTTAGATCCATAATGAGTTACTTTAACTCCCCCTTTAGGGGGCTGGGGGGCTCTACAAATGCGTATTACTCCTGAACAGCTTAATAGCTATTGCCAGGAGAATAATCCCGAATGCCTTGCGCAACACGCTTAACCCTATAGGACCAAGCAACCTTTCCAGCCATTTTACATTTTTAAGTACTAAATAAACCACAAGGGTATTCAGCACTATACCTACAAGGATATTTTGTGTTTGATATTGCGATTTAAGGGATAGCAGGGTAGTCATGGTACCTGCACCGGCTATAAGCGGGAACGCTAATGGCACGATAGACGCGGCCTGTGGCAATTCTTCTTTAAAAAAATCGACACCTAATATCATTTCCATGGCAATGATGAAGATCACCAGCGAACCTGCGATGGCAAATGACGAAATATCCAGACCTATTACCGCCAGCAGTTCATCTCCTATAAAAAGAAAGGTCACCATAAGCACCAGCACGGCTATACTGGCCTTTTCCGATTCGATATGACCAACACGCTGCCTGAGCTGAATAATTACCGGTATAGCGCCCAAAATATCAATAATAGCAAACAGGATCATCGTAACCGAAATGATCTCCTTAAAAATAAACGGGTGCGGCATGGTGTCTTGAATTTATTCTTTTTTCTTTAACCGGATACTTAGCAGCAAAGCAGCCAAAATATAGCATGAAGATAAGAAGAAAATAGCATGTACCGATAGCAAAGCTGCAAAGCCCGCGGTAACCGGACCAAGGGTTTGCCCAATAGAGGCGTACGACTGATTGATCCCCAATATTTTGCCTTGTTCTTTATGATCAATATGATCTGCAATAATTGCGTTGAGCATAGGGTTTCGCAAACCGTTGAACAGGCCATAAATACAAATACCGATGACAAAAGGAATAAAATCATTGGTGAGGCCGGTTACAAACATAGCCGCCAAACAAAGAAAAGTAGAAAGCATCAGGATCATTGATTTGGACGAAAACCATTTGGTGAACAACGGCACGCAAAGCTGCATGATAATACCGCTTACGCCGAAACCGGCATACAAAATACCAATCTGGGTAGGATTGATCTGCAATACATCAACACTAAAAGTTTGAAAACCGATGATCATGGTAAACTGTGCCATGGTAAGCATAAAACCCGTAAACACCGCCGTACCAATAACCGGGCGCTTAAGTGTTGTTGCCAGGGCCGTGAACGAGAATTTAGTTTTTCCCGAATCTCGCTTTGTATTGTCGGGCGGATTGGTTTCCTTCAAAAAGAACAGGCTGCAGAGCGTGCCGATAAGTGATATGCCCGCCGCGAAATAGAAAGGCACCTGCATACCATACCTGTTCAGCAAACCGCCTATGGCCGGCCCTATCACAAAACCAAACCCAAATGCCGAACTGAGTATACCGAACCTTTTGGCCCGGTTATCCGGCCCGGCCGTATCCGATACCATAGCTTGCGCTACAGATACATTGCCCCCGGTAAGTCCATCAAGGATGCGGGCCGCAAAAAGCATAGCCATACTTCGGGCTTCGGCAAAAAGAATAAAGGAGATACAGGTACCCGCCAGGCTGATCACCAGCAAAGGCTTTCTCCCCCATTTATCCGACAGGGAACCTAAAACCGGCGTGGCAAAAAACTGGGCTACCGAGAATGAAGCGGTCAGGATCCCCAATGTTTCGCCGGTAACGCCGAAGGTTTTTCCATATGAGTAAAGTATCGGTACAATGATGCCAAACCCCAGGGAGTTGATAACACATATAAATACTAATACCCACAGGTTTTTATCGCCCTTCATGAAGCGGTTTTATTTGTTTATTGTAAAATGGAATGTAACAAAAAAGGTTCTGAAAATTCAGAACCTTTTTTGTTTATGATAACATTGTTATAATTACTCAACAAATTTAGGATTGATAGGGTTATTGGCGGCTTCAACCTTGCCATGGCGTACATGTGAGCGTTTGATGCTATAGCGGAAGTAAATTACAAAGCCAATCAGCAACCAAACAATAAGCCTTGCCCAGTTTTCCCAACCCTCGCTTGCAATCATACACAAACAAATGATGGCACCCAACGGGCAAACTATCATGTAGGCAGGGGTCTTAAACGGACGCACAATATCAGGATCGGTTTTTCTTAAAATTAAGATCCCAATGCATACCAGTACAAATGCGAACAATGTACCTATACTCACCATGTCGCCAACATATTTATCAGGGATAAAACCGGCAAATAATGATACAAACACAAAGAATAACCATTGTGATTTATACGGTGTGCGGAACTTAGGGTGCAACTTTGAAAACACTGAAGGAATTAACCCATCTGTACTCATGGTGTAAAACACACGGGTTTGGCCCATCAGCATCACCAGGATCACTGAAGAGAAACCTGCAAGTATAGATACGGTAACAAATGAAGCCAACCAGCCATAACCAGGCATAGCTGTCTTAATAGCATAACTTACAGAAGCCTCTTTACCCTGGATAAGGAAATCCTTATATGAAACCAAGCCGGTTAACACGTGTGAAAACAAGATATAAAGCACAGTACAAAACACCAATGATATCAAGATACCCTTTGGCATATCTCTTTGTGGGTTTTTAGCTTCCTGCGCAGCGGTTGAAACAGCATCAAAACCGATAAAGGCAAAAAACACAACACTTGCACCACGCAAAACACCGAGCCAGCCATGGTTAAAAGTATCAGCATAATCAACTACGCCGGCGCTAACCTTAATCTTACCTGCATCGGCAGGAATAGTGTAAGGCGTGTGGAAAGCCGGGTTAATAAAATGCCAGCCTAAACCTATGATCAATAATACGATGGCAACTTTTACAACCACAATAATATTGTTAACAATTGCCGATTCGGCTGTACCGCGGATCAACAACAGGGTCAGCAGGAACAGAACCAGGATAGCCGGCAGGTTAATAATACCTCTTGTACCCAACTCGGCGGCATACATACCTGTGGAAGTATTTGAAACCTCCATAAACGAGTGTGACCACGCGTATGGTATATGCACGTTAAAGAAAGTTGTTAAAAACTCATTAAAATACTGCGACCAGCCAATAGCAACCGTAGCGGCGCCAAGGGCATATTCAAGCACTAAGTCCCAACCAATGATCCAGGCAATAAACTCGCCCATGGTAGCATAAGAGTAGGTATAAGCAGAACCCGCGATAGGGATCATACTTGCAAATTCGGCATAGCATAAACCAGCCAGGGCGCAACCTGCAGCTGCTATAAGGAAGGAAATGGTAACCGCAGGCCCGGCGTGTTCACCTGCCGCAGCTGCCGTACGAACAAAAATACCGGCACCTATAATTGCGCCGATACCGAGTGCTATAAGCGAGCCAACACCTAAGGTTCTCTTAAGCGATTTCTCTGTTTCTGCCGAAGCAGCCATTAGTTGAGCAATCGGTTTCTTAATAAATAATTTCATTTTAAATTAGTAAGATCAGTCAAAAATTAAAAATTTACATTTCCCCAAACGTACTTAAATTTATTGAAAACATAAAGAGCCGAATGAAACAACAGTTAAGTATTAATTATCAAAATATTAAACTGTTAAATGCTATTAAATCTATAGAGATTGAGATTATGCATTGATATTTTACCGCTCAGATTGTTGTTTAAACCGGCAACTTAAAGGATAATTACGATTTTCTATCCTCCAAAAACAGGTTTATGGCGGTAATCTTAGATTTTACCGGGCTTACATCCGTGCTTAAATCGGTTTGAGCGATTCAGCAGGTATTTTAGGATTTAAAAATTATTGATTTTTTGTCTAAACCAGAATTCTTGGGATTAATGGATTTCCGGGATTCCTGCCGCCCAAACATAGCAGAAGTACTGCAACTGCTAACTATAAACTGCCCACTTAAACTGCTACTGCAAACTGCCGCTGCTACTAAAAACTGCCAACTGAAATTACTCCCCTTCCCTTTTCACCAGCAACACCTCATCATTATCTAACAGCAGGTAACCGTATTCATAATTAAAAAAATACGTTGATCCGGTTTTGGTTTGGTAGATGCTGGTGATATGGTCAAAATCAAAACCCTTTGCGGTAAGCTTTTTACGGGTTGTTTTGGTTTTACCTGTTGGGTTTAGTTCTTCCAGTATGCGGCGGTTACGGCGCAGAATATTATTGATATTACGCACCAGGTTATAACTGTTACTGTTGAGCTGGTTGTTATAATTGTTGCGGCACAGATCGTTACAAAACTTTTTGTCGGCACGGCCTTGTAGCGGCGTACCACAATCTAAGCATACTCTTTCCTGGTTCATAGATAAAGGTACGAATAATTTATCCGTTTGCAAACGCTTACAAACGGATACTATCGACTATAAACGGTTATTATCCGGTTAATTTTTCCTGTCCTCCCCACCTTTGTATCGTTAACTCAAACAATATTAAACAGTAAATATTAAAACGATGAACTCATTAAGAAACAGTGTACGCCTGGTAGGTAACTTAGGTATGGATCCGGAAGTAAAGGTATTTGACAGCAATAAAAAAATGGTGCGCCTATCTATCGCCACCAACGAAAGCTATAAAAATGATAAAGGCGAAAAAATAACCGACACCCAATGGCATAACCTGATTTTCTGGGGCCCGCAAGCCAGCCTTGCCGAAGACCTGCTTAAAAAAGGCGACGAATTGGCTATTGAAGGCAAACTGACAAATCGTAACTACACCGACAAAGATGGCATTAAACGCTACGTGTCAGAAATAGTAGTTAATGAATTTTTAAAGGTAGGCGCAAAGGGCTGAAGAGCAAATGGTGAAATATCTAAAACTACAGGGCATTGGCGGATAAAACCTGTGAACGCAGTTGGTTTGGTATCTCCAAAAGATGAATGACTATTTTATACGAGACATGCCTCTCAACTAACGGAATCGAAATGTATCAGTGACAATACCGGCAGAAAAAACCTCCCATTAACTTGACGGAGAAATTAAATTATAGAAAGTGGCTTTAAACCTAAACCTTATCTTAATTATAACATTTCTTCCTGCTGGTATTGTCATTTATTAGCTTGCTCCCGTACCAATTTCTCTATTTCCGGAAGCTGTTTCTTATATTCCTCAGCGTCCCAGTTTTTTGCGTAATCTTTCATCGGTGGCATGCCCATTGTTTTGCGTCGCTCATCCAAATGATCAACGTCAGCAACAGGATAAATATATGTTTTACCGGTTTGCTTGTCTGTAAATCCCTGGCTCCCGTAAACTTGCTTTTTGCCGGTACGCATGTTGATCCTGTCTTCAAGGATAGCCAGGTTACTTGACAGGATCTCACCATTTTTCTCTGATGCCCGGATCATTGGCAGATAGCTTTGCTGCGTTTGCAGATCGGCATGTTGAATTACCAGGAATAGGGCCTGGCTGCCCATAATGCCCACCTTTTGCGGACCTAACCAACCATATTTTGTTAATATCGTGTTTACCCTGATCAAATTTTGGCTGTCAGTACTACGCATAACCTTTTGCAGGCTATCAACAATTTTGACTTGTGCATTATCCCTTTTTGCCTGAAGATATTTTATTCTCACCGATTGATCTGATTGGAAAATGGTATCCAACACAGCCATTAAAGGCTTGTTTAATTTACTGCTGTCAATAGTGAATGAAGTAACCTGGGCAAACGAGATATTGCCCGGCAATAGAAAAACACTTATGATAAAAAGCCTACGCATCAGCCCCAAAAGCCTTAATATAAGCCGTTCTTTCCACAATGGAATGAATAACCCCATCAAGTTGTTGTGATGTTGTATCAATGTGTTCGATGATCTCTTTATTGAGCGGATTTTGCAGGTCATCGTTATCAAATAAATTAACCAGGCCCAAAATAGTAGCTACCGGCTTCCGCAATTCGTGCGAACTAATATTGGCGATTGTTTGCAGGCGGTTATTCTGTTCACGGATATTGTCTTCTGTTTTTTTGCTTTCTATTAACACCCTGAGGATGTTAACTGTACGCTCTATGATGCTTTGCTCATCATTACTTGGCTCTCGTGTATCATGATAGTAGATGCCAAATACAGCCAAAACTTTTGAACCTTTTGAGCTCATTACCGGAGTAGACCAGCAGGCTTTTAAACCGTACGGCCTCACCATATGCGCATAGTTGTCCCAAAGCGGATTGTTTTCTATATCGCTTACAATTACCTGTTCGCGATGGTATACCGCCCTGCCGCATGAGCCTATATCCGGGCCTACGGGCAACCCCTCAAGCAAATCGCAATAAGCCTGTGACAAACGCGGGGCGGCCAGTACATGCATTTTTTCCTGTTGATCATCAACTTCAAGTACCGAGCATACCATATCCGGAAAAATCCGCTCAATACCCCGCAATAACTCACGCGTAGTTTGCCCAAGTGTGTATTGTGCTGTAGCATTTAACTCCAGCACTCCTTTTTCAAGCTCCAAAACCCATTCCTGCATCTTGATTTCCGTGATATCGCGGATAAAAATGGCTAACTGGTTTTTGTAAGGATAAACATTGATGCGTAACCAGCCATTGGATTTGGTATTAAGATATTGTACCTGTATAGATCGTCTCTCGGTTAACGATAACTGGAATTCATTAGCAACCCGTTCACTCAAGCCCAGGTTTTCGATCTGCATAAAATTAGCTTCCTTCAGCATTTCAACACTCAGGTTGGTCATGGCGTGAAAGGCAGGATTAAATGCAGTAATGTTCCAGAATGAATCCAACACGGCAAAACCTTCGTTAAGGCCCTGAATGGTATGCTGAACTATATCATTTTCCGGCTGCCCCACCATACCGGCAAGGGTATTACCGCTTGAATAAATGAGGTTATCATCCTCATTTAATATTACCGACCAGATAATGCTGAAATAACACCCGTCTTTGGCCTTTACCCGGCTTTGATAACCTACCAGCTTTTTATGAAGCAGGAGGCTGGCCTGAGATTCGGCCTGGCGTTCCTTATCGGCAGGGTGACAAATAGATGCGATATTTAAACCTGCTAAATCCTGATCGGTATAGTTAAATGTATTTCGAAACGCGTAATTGGTATGAAGGATCACACCATTCATATCCATGACAAAAAAAATGTCTTTCGAATGAGTAAAAAGTGATGTAAACCTGGTGTCCATTAGCTAAGAGCATAACATATTTATAATAACTAAGTTATAAAAATGTTTGCAATATTATTCAATATTCATGGAGTAGTTGCTGCTACAGGTATTATTTTTCCGTTAAAAAATTTACTACCGGTTAATGCGAAGTCGGCAATATATTTTCCCATTTCAAAGGCCATCACCGGCGATTCGTACCCTGGAAACGCTTGCTCCAGCATCTCGGTTTGTGCCGATCCTAAAGCAAGACAATTTACTTTGATACCTTGTTCTGTTAGCTCCTGCGCCAAACATTCGGTTAGCGTATGTAAAGCCGATTTGCTTGCCGAATAAGCCGCAAGGCCCGGAAATTTAGCGCTCCCCTGGAAACCACCCATGCTGCCGATATTAAGGATATGCGCACCGGCAGGCATTAAAGATACCAAAGCTTGGATTGCCCTTACATGACCAATAAAGTTGCTTTGCAGCATTTCTACAAAATCCGACTCAAGCAACTCTGCAAATGGCTTATTGATAAGCACTCCTGCGTTGTTGATCAAAATATCAACCCGGTTATCAAAATGCGACGCTATAAAATGCTGCAAGCCTTCATAATCGTCATGCACAATATCAAATTTTAAGGCAAACAACTGGCAGTCGGGATTTAAGCCATGAGCTATTTCCAGCAAACGTTCCAGTTTATCCTGTGAGCGGGCCAAAGCAATTACTTTGTGGCTACCCGATAGTATCAGTTCAATTACGGCTTCGAAGCCCACGCCGCTGCTGGCGCCGGTTATTATGATGTTCATAAGGTAAAAGGATCTATAATTTTCACTTTATTGCCAAGCGATTTAAAATCAGCAATATTATTAGTAAGCAAAGGCATATTTTGCACCAAAGCTGTAGCGTAAATTATAGCATAGGGTAATTTCACCCGGTTTTTAGTTCTTAATTTATTTGTTTCTTCAGATATCTCATCCGTTAAGGGAATAACATCCATTTCATCACATATAGCCCTAAGTAAATCGTGTTCCTCAACGTTAGGGAAAGCATAACCTAAAGCCTCTATTTTAGTTATAACAGATATAGCTGATTTTTCTTTTAGTATTTTTTCAGGATCAAGGGTAAATTTAGAAAGATAGATAAGAACGTTGGTGTCAAAAATCACGATCCCATTCCTTTCTTATATTCCGTTGCCATTCAGCAGGATCGTCAATATCTTGAAAAAGACCTTTACCCTTAGACGCGTTAAGGATCGCTTTTATCTTGTCTAATTGAGTAGACTCAGTTGCTACCTCATCGCCATTCTTAACAGCAATATTCTTTATATATGGAATATCCTTTAAAATCTTTTTTAAAGATTCTGTACGCTCGTCATCAACGGTTATTATTAGCGTTGTCATACTCTAAATTACTCAATAAACGCTAAACTACCAATTTTTGCTCAACCGGGTGCTTGATCAGGTAAAAACCATCGCTGATGAGTTTGCCGTATTCAGGCTCGTTATTTCCTTTTTGCTCCAGAAAATGTTTGATCTCGGCGGCTAATGCGGGCTCTGCTTTTTCATGATCGAGTATTTCAAGGATCTCCAAGGCGCAAAGCCAGTCGTCATGATGGTCTTTTTGCAATTGCTGCCAAACGTTGCCTAAAAAACCGTAATCACCATGGTTAATGCGGCAAGCGCGCACCTGCTGGTAAAGCCGGTGCAGTTCTTTGGTTTTATGATCGTGCACAGCATGGTGGGTTTCTGTTTTTGATTTATAAACAATGGTTTCGTAAGCCTCCCTATCGGCCGCCCCACAAAATACAGATACAATTTCTTCACCTACAGCCATATCATAAACACCCCAGGCCGGGTCAAACAATATCGTTCCCTTATCATCAGTAACAGTTACATCGTTAAAAGTGATCAGGCAGATTCTACCATCCACCGAAAGAACATTTTTCACAACCCCATTCACGGATATCCCGCTTTCAAAAAGTAATTCTGTTCTGTTACCATTTACTATGCCAGCTGCTTTTAAATCGTCTTCCGAAAAATTTTCTAAAGCAAGGTCAGGGTTATTCTTCAGTTTACCAACCGGCGAGCTGAAACCATCTTTATGATAATCTTTTCCGTGACCCTTTAATTGTTTATTATTAGAGGCTAAAGCAGTAGGACCGGTTGTTTTGATAAAATAAGGTCTTCCATCGGCACCTGTTTTGAAATCGGTAATGGTGCCGGAAACCTGCAGGCCCGAGCTATAAACCGCGGTGCAGGCATTTTTACTCTCTACAGCTTTATTTAAACCGTAAGCCCCACCCTTTCTGAATGACATGGTATCGGCAAATTCTTCCAGCACATTAATCAGATTCTGAAAATCGGGGGTCACAAAAAGCTGGGGTTGTGGCTTGGTAATATCATATGAATACTTAACGGCATCAATAGTATACCACAACTTTTCAACGTTTTTATTCATACAGGTGGAGCTTTCGCCGATGGATGAAAGCAAACCAGCGCCATAGATCTTTGGCTGCTCCAAGGTACCGATCAGGCCGTACTCTACCGTCCACCAGTGCAGGCGGCTCAATAAAGCCATCTCCGAAGGCGCGCCCATATTTTCCTGGCAGTAGGTTACCAGCGCTTCGGCCTTGACGATCTCCTGTTCATCAGCATCAGGCATTTCTTTCAATATCGATAAAGCCCTGATAGCTTCGTACAACTCAAAATCCTGGGCCGAGAACATAGCCTTCGCCCCTATCGAGCCGAAATAACTCAGATATTCGTGATAGTCCTTATCGGCAATAATGGGTGCATGACCAGCCGATTCATGGATGATATCGGGCGCCGGGGTATATTCAATATGTTTTAACTGGCGGATATCTGCAGCAATAACCAGCACCCGGTAGGCCTGGTACTCCATAAATGCGGCTGGTGGGATAAACCCATCAACAGTAACTGCTCCCCAGCCAATTTTGCCGAGGGCATCATTCATCTCCTGTAAATTAGGGATATGCTCAATGGTTAATCCGGCTTTTTGCAAACCGGGGATGTACGGATAGTAAGCTACATCCTTCAGGTAGCTATAATTCTGGCGCATAACATAACGCCACACCGCATGATCAATGGGTGTATAATGTTCGTAGTGCTGGTCGACTATAAATTGTTTTAAATGACCGGGCAATGCCGCAACCTGCGGATTATTAAAATCATTAAAATGGCTCATTGATAAACTGGCGATTTATAATATAACGCCAAGTTTAGCATATGGTTGCTATGAAAACAAACTTCAGTTTATTATTACGAAATTAAATTTTAAACAGAATATTATTCTTCTATTGGGTGATTTTCCATTTTTGGTTCTTCGCCTTTTTTAAGACTGCCATCCAGCCGCTTAGGAGCTAACACATAATACACACCTAATAAAGCCACAATAATGGAGATAAGATAAAACCCGAAGCTCAGGTAAACAGCCATGTCTTCGGCTAAATTAAACTGACGGGCTAAGGTAAGGAACAACGCGTCGCGGATACCGCCACCGCCTAAACTAAACGGAATAATTGCCGCTAAGGATGAGAAAAGAAACGACAGTAAATACGGAGCAAATTTACCGTTGAAATCCTGTGCAAGTAGTAAACAAACAATGGTAAGCAATTGCATGCTTTGTACACCTATGGCTTTTAAATGCGCCTGCACAAAGTTGTGGGTATATTCTTTAAAAAACTTACGGGCTACAAAGTAATAGATCACCGAACCAACCGACACTATGCCAAGCGGCCAGCCCAGGTGATAAGGGAAACTTGGTATTAATATAACCAGGCCCACTACAATAGCACCAATGGCCCAAAAACCACTAAGCCTGTCAAACAGGATAGCCCAAAACACTTTTTTTGTTGGTAAATGATAACGCTTATGCAGCAGGTAAATTTTGTAACCATCGCCGCCGATACCACCAGGCAATAGCACATTATAGCACAAGCCGAGAAAATACAGGCGAAGATTAAAGCGCCAGTCTAACCGTAAACCAATGGATTTAAAATAGCTTAATAACCGCCATGATGAAAAAAACATCGACCCGATATAACAGGCTATGGCGGCGGCTAACCAGGCGCGGTCGGCATGAATTAAACGGTATTTAATTTTCGCAAACGGCACCTTACTGAATACATAGTAAAGCAAGCCGCCTGTTACTACTATGATAAGGATTACTTTTATAACGCCCCAAAGCTTACCTTTCCAGGTTTTATGTTCGGCACCTTCGTCAATGATGTCTTCTGTTTGTGTCATTCGGCTGCAAAGCTATGTTATTTTTTTATTTGGGTGAACAGGATAGTCAATTAACAATTTTTCTTCATTTTGTTTTCAGAAACATTAAAACCAGTAAATCAGGTTATTATTTAAGGCATGCTGTAATTTAAAACCGTAATGGCAATCTCATACCAGTGTAATCCTACTTTCAACTCAGTGTAATCATAATATTAAAAGGCTGAAATCCTTGATACAAAGTGTTACTTTTGCGCAAATTTTTTGAAGATGAGTAAAGTAAAAGTTGGTTTAGTACAAATGAGCTGTACTGCTGATAAACAGCAGAACCTGGAAAAGGCGATTGTTAAAGTAAGGGAAGCTGCTGCTAAGGGCGCGCAAATAGTTTGTTTACAGGAACTTTTCACCTCGCTTTATTTTTGCGATGTAGAAGATTATGACAATTTTAAGCTGGCCGAAGCTATCCCTGGCCCATCAACAGACGAGCTTTCAAAAGTTGCTGCCGAGCTTAATGTAGTAATCATTGCTTCATTATTTGAAAAACGTGCTCAGGGCGTTTATCACAACACTACCGCGGTGCTTGATGCCGACGGAAGCTATTTAGGCAAATACCGCAAAATGCATATCCCTGATGATCCCGGTTTTTACGAAAAATTTTACTTCACCCCTGGCGACTTAGGCTACAAGGTTTTCAACACCAAATTTGCCCGTGTAGGCGTATTGATTTGCTGGGACCAATGGTATCCTGAAGCAGCCCGTATCACTGCTTTAATGGGTGCCGATATATTATTTTACCCAACCGCTATCGGCTGGGCTACCACACAGGATGAAGCCACAAACGTGGAGCAATACAATGCATGGCAAACCATTCAGCGTTCGCACGCGGTAGCTAACGGCGTACACGTAGTAAGCGTAAACCGTGTAGGCGAAGAAGCCGGCGTAAAATTCTGGGGCGGTTCATTCTTTGCTAACCCATTCGGTGCTATTATCCACCAAACATCACACAATGATGAGGAAGTAGTAGTACAGGAGCTTGATCTGGATAAATCTGATTATTACAGAAGCCACTGGCCTTTCCTTAGAGATCGTCGTATCGATTCTTATCAGCCTATAACTAAGAGGCTATTAGACGAGGACTAATCTCTTCCTTATGTCATTGCGAGGAGGAACGACGAAGCAATCTCGCAGCTATGCAAATCGTATAGGCATTGGCTACGAGATTGCCGCGCTTCGCTCGCAATGACATGTAGTTTTTTACATTTGCATTAACCAAATTATGAGCCAACAAATATCAACTATACTTACCCCTGCTTCACAAGGCTTCTCCTTTCCTGCCGAGTGGGCCAAACATACAGCTACCTGGCTTAGCTGGCCTCATAAAGAGGCTTCGTGGCCGGGTAAAATCGATACCATTTACGCGCCTTACATTGAGTTTATCAAAGTAGTTACCCAAGGCGAACTGGTACGTATCAACGTAGCAAACGAGGACATGAAAGCCTCGGTAATTTTCCAGCTGCAAAACGCGGGTGTTGATCTTAACAAAATAGAGATCTTCGAGTTCCCGACTAATGATGCCTGGTGCCGCGACCACGGTCCTGCGTTTTTGATCAACCCTGCTACAAGGCAAAAAGCTATTGTGGACTGGGGCTATAATGCCTGGGGCGGCAAATACCCCCCTTTTGACCTGGACGATGTGATCCCTACCAAAATAGGCAACCATTTTGGCTTACCGGTATTTAACCCGGGCATTGTGATGGAAGGCGGCTCGGTTGATTTTAATGGTAAAGGCACTATTTTAACTACCACCGCCTGCCTGCTTAACAAAAACCGCAACCCGCAGCTGAACCAGCAGCAGATTGAAACTTACTTGCACAACTATTACGGAGCAGAGCAGATCCTTTGGTTAGGTGATGGTATTATTGGTGATGATACCGACGGCCATATAGACGATATTACCCGTTTTGTAAACGAGGATACCGTAGTTACCGTTGTTGAAGAAGATAAAAACGATGAGAACTACCACATCCTTCAGGAAAACCTTGAAACGCTGAAAACCATGCGCCTGCTTAACGGCAAACAACTAAACATTGTTGAGTTACCGATGCCCGACGCTGTAGTTTATGAAGATACCCGTCTGCCGGCCTCTTACGCTAATTTTTATATTGCCAACTCGGCCGTGATAGTGCCTACTTACCGTTCAAAAAACGATGATAAAGCACTGGAAATATTAACCCAATGCTTCCCCGACCGTAAGGTTGTAGGCATTGACAGCACCGACATTATCTGGGGCCTCGGCAGTTTCCATTGTCTGAGCCAGCAGGAACCGGAATAAGCCCCACCCAACCCTCCCCTTCAGGGGAGGGCTTTAAAATACTCAACTTTACTCACCTTGCTATTAAAAGTCTCCCCCTTCAGGGGGAGATTTAGAGGGGGCTTTCACCGCCTTTATCCCCTGCTTCACCGACATCTCCCCTTACATCGCCAAGTATTGATTGCCCAGCCTGCTGCACTGCTGTAGATTTGGGTAACATTAAAACTTAAAGCGATGAACAACGATATAATAAACACCGAAAACAAAAGAAATGGCAAAATCATGTTAGGAATAATATTACTGGCAGCCGGTGGTTTATTTCTGATAGATCAGCTTAACGCCTTCCTTATTCCCGATTGGCTTTTTAGCTGGCCAATGTGGTTCATAGCCTGGGGCGCTTACATGGGTGCCAAACACGACTTCAAGAAACCATCATGGATCTTTATGATACTGTTAGGCGTAATATTCCTGGTAAATGATAACGTTAACGATGCCGACCGCATAACCTGGCCAATTGCATTGATGCTGCTTGGTACCTGGATAGCCATCAGGCCGGCCAAACAAACCGACAGGGATTTCTGGGAAAAGAACGAAAAGGCAAAACAACACTTTGATTTTGAACAACCCAAAACCGAAGCTTAAACTCAATCATCCATCATATAAATCAAAGCCGGGGCATTTTTAAAAAGCCCCGGCTTTTTGTTTTATCTGCTAATTGTGCTTGGGAACTTTAGCGACTTATGTAAAACCAGGGAATCTTAAAAAAACCTTTTTTGACATTCACCTTCACAATATCTCCCGGCGATATCGTTTTATAAAGTGAGCCTGGCACATCAACATCTTCATTTTGCTTTCGGTGGCCCCACGGCCCCAATGTTAGTGTGTAAGTAGTTACTTTTTCTGTCGTTTTAAACTGGCTTTCTACTTTAGCGGTAGTAATTATCGGGACTGATCTGTCTAAATCACAATTGATAATTATAGTACCTCCAAAAGCATAACATGCTATTATAATTAATATCAGTATGTACTGGCTTTTGTAAGTTTCTCCGGCAGTATTTTTATTTACCCGGCTAAATAAGCCGAACAAAACGGCGCCTATTACCAGGGCTGGCATCCATACTTTTGCATAATTAAGTACTTCGTATCTAAGCAACACAACAATAGCCATACACAGTGGCGGCATTGCCAACCCAAAGCCAATGTTTGGATGGTTTGACTTGGCAGTTGTATCCAATAATATCACACCTCTATTTAAAAACAATATCAGGATACCAACAAAAGGATAAATCAGCATAATGCTATTCACTGTTGTATTGCCATCTATATAAGGCGTTGCAATAAAGCCAAAGCTTATCACATTATAGATACGGGTTATAAGCCTGGCGCGTTTAAATTTAACGGCCTTTTCGTCGGTGGTAAAGCCAAAATCCGGATTGGCCAAAATTTCCTGGGTTTCCTTTACATATGCCAGATGATTAAGCTCATTAAACTGATAGCTGAGCCAGTTGATAAGACCTCGATAATTTTCAAGATACCGATAACCATTTATACGGATTTTCTTTTGGCCCTTTTGACGCGGAAATACGGTAAGAATGTTACCATCAATTCTAAAAGCTTCGATATCGGTTCTGTGAATAACAATAGTAGTAAACGCGTGTATTTCGGTTATTTGCCGATCAGATACGATAAGTTTATATTTCCATATACGGATCAGCATATAAACCGACCATATAAAAAAAGGGATTGAGTACGCAAGCAACACCGGTTTACCTTCAATAAGCACTCCATATGACATGCCTGCCGCCGCAACTATAAATAAAGCACAAGCTATATAACAAAATATTTTCCAGCCCGTGGCAAGGCTAAATTCCTGTTCCATTTTGATATGATAAGTTTAGTATGGTTATTTATGGATAAAAAACCGTCACAACATACAAATTTTTATTTTTGCCGAATGTTAAAAAATCAAACACAACTTTTTCACCGCCAAAACATCCCTCTTTACCGATTTCTTTAAATACATCGCCAGTTTTTGATTGACTCAACTATAATGTTACCTTAGTTTTGGATATGATTTCAATTTGCAGATAATACAATGAACAACGATATAGAACATCCAAAAGATCCCAACAAAGGCAAGTCTGTTGCCGGGATCATTTTACTTGCTGTAGGCGGCATATTGCTGCTTCAGCAATTCCGAATTTTTTTCATACCCGATCATCTTTCCCTGTGGCCATTGTGGCTTATTTTCTGGGGCGTATATGTAGGTGCCAAGCATAATTATAAAAAGGCTTCGTGGGTAATGCTGGTAGCTTTAGGTGTCATATTCCTGATAACCCAAAACATCAACAACTCCGATCGTATAGTAGGCCCATTGGCTGTAATTGGCTTTGGCATGTGGTTAATATTAAGGCGCAACAAACATTTTGATCCAAACCAGTGGAAAAACGATTTCAAAGGCGAGAAATGGACCAACTGGGATAAAAAAGAGCCCTTTCAATTTGAAAAGACCGAACCTGTTGACTACACTGTAAAAGACGAAGGTGACACAGTACCTCCCGTTGATCCCTACGCCCAGAAACAGCAACAGTACAACACCAAATACTCTGGCGACGATTATATAGATACCGTATCTATTTTTGGCGGGGTTAACAAAACCATTCTTTCCAAACAATTCCGCGGAGGCGATATCGTAAACATATTTGGCGGCGCCGAGCTTGATTTTACCCAGGCAGATATCAACGGCAGGATCATCATCGACATTACCCAGATCTTTGGCGGCACCAAAATTATTGTGCCATCCAACTGGCAGGTAGTATCTGACCTTGCAGCAGTTTTTGCCAGTGTTGACGATAAACGCATCAGGAGCACTGCAAGTGTAGGCAGTGAAAAGGTGCTGGTACTTAAAGGTGTATCCATTTTTGCAGGGGTAGATATCCGCAGTTATTAATTAAGGCAGCTAATTACGAAAAGCATAAACAACATGAACTGGTACGTAGCAAAATTAGTTTTCAGGGTGATAAGCGGGGATGGCGATCATCAGGCGCAATTTGATGAGCAATTAAGGCTGATCAGTGCAGACAGTGAGTTGGTGGCTTATGAAAAGGCCAATCGCATAGGTCACGCCAACCAGGATAGCTTTAAGAATATTGAAAAGCAAACCGTTAAATGGCAATTTATTGATGTAGCCGAACTAAACCAGCTTGGTGAACTTACCGACGGCACCGAGTTGTATTACAACATACATGAAACGCCCGATGCTGATTTATATATTGCCTGGGCGCATCATAAATCGGCCTTACTGGGCATCAGAAACTAAACCTTAAAAACAGAAAGCAACCCGTTTTGGAAGTCCCATCAATACAATCATCAAAACTATACGCGGCATTTGTAATATGCGGTGTGGCATGGGCTGCATTGCAAACCTACATCATCCATAGTTTTGGTTTTTTATGGTTCACTGCCGCTACTGATGGCCTACTCAGCGCAATATTCCTTTCGTGTGCCTGCTGGCTTATCAATAATAACTTACGCTACTACCAACCGGGTAAGGGCAGCTACATTAACCTGTTTATCTGGTGCGTTGCGCTTGCAGGTATCTGTACAGCCGGCTGCCGTTACATTTTACCACTAATTAACAGCGACACGATCTACACCGGTTTCCTGGCCCAGTCATTAACCATCCGCTTTTTTACCGACTTCCTGGCGATAGGCTGGATGGCGATGATCAGCTTGCTGTGGTTTTCACAACTGGATCAGAAAGAGACCCTAAAACGTAAAACCGAGGCCGAGCAACTGGCTCGCGAAGCCGAATTATATAACCTGAGGCAGCAATTACAGCCACACTTCCTGTTTAACAGCTTAAACTCTATTAACGCACTTATCGGCTTTAAGCCCGACGAGGCCCGCAGGATGATTCACCAGCTATCCGACTTTTTACGCGGAACACTTAAAAAAGATGATCAGTTACAGGTTAGCCTCACTGAAGAGCTTGCACACCTCAATTTATACCTCGATATTGAAAAAGTACGCTTTGGTCACCGTTTACAAACTGAAATAAGCTGCGACCCAAAATGCGGAACTGCTATACTACCATCTATGCTGTTGCAGCCTTTGGTTGAAAATGCCATTAAATTTGGCCTTTATGATACCATAGGCGAAGTTACCGTGAGCATTCGCGGAGAGATTGAGGATGGTTATCTGAATTTAATGGTACAGAACCCTTATGATCCGCAAACATCAAAACCAAAAAAAGGTACAGGTTTTGGTTTGCGGGGAGTGCAACGGCGATTATATTTGCTGTATGCCCGCAATGATTTAATGGAAACCCATGCGAGCGATGATCTGTACACTACCATTATAAAAATACCGCAACTATGAAGCGAGCTTTAATTATTGATGATGAACCTTTAGCCCGCATGGTTGTAAGGGAATACCTGTTTGATTTTAAAGACATTGAACTGATACAGGAATGTAACGATGGCTTTGAAGGTCTTAAAGCTATTCAGCAGCACCAGCCCGATTTGGTTTTTTTAGATATCCAGATGCCTAAAATTACCGGCTTTGAAATGCTTGAACTGGTTGAGCAGCCCCCTGCCGTAATATTTGCCACCGCCTTTGATGAATACGCCATAAAAGCTTTTGAAGCCCACGCGGTTGATTATTTGTTAAAACCTTTCAGTAAAGAACGCTTTAATAAAGCTGTTGAAAAGTTCCTGGCTACAGCCGCTCCAAAACCGGCAGCTAAGCAAACGGAAGAACTGTTGGAAACCGCAGCCACCCAGTCGCCGGCACAGCATGAGCGTATTGTGGTAAAAACCGGCACTAAGGTAAAGATCATCCCGGTTGCCGATGTTGAATACCTGCAGGCTGATGATGACTATGTAAGCGTTATCACCAAAGAAGGTTCATATCTCAAAAACAAAACCATGAGCTTTTTCGAGCAAACGCTTGACCCTAATCATTTTGTGCGTGTGCACCGCTCATACATGGTAGCCATTCCGCAGATCACCCGTATTGATCCATACGAAAAAGACGCGCACCTCGCTATCCTGAAATCCGGCGCCAAGATCCCGGTAAGTAAAACAGGATATGTGAAATTGAAGCAGGTGTTGGGGATATAATAAGATCAACCGCTCACAAAAAATGTCATTGCGAGGAGCAGCACGGGCAAAAAGCATGCGGGGCGACGCGGCAATCTCGTCGCCAATGCATAGCAGCCTTGTATGTCCGATAGAATAGCTACGAGATTGCCACGCTTCGCTCGCAATGACATGGAAGTTTTATTAGCATTTTTTCAACTAATAAAAATAATCCTTCCCACATAATTTCCTCCCGGCGGTTTCGTTAACTACAATTATAGTTAACAACCTGACCAATGCCTAAACTGATTACATTGCTGCTATTAATCCTATTATTAGCACTTCACAAAACCGAAATTCCAGATAGTAAACTTGCCAGTGATGTACGTCTTAAAGTTTGGCCCAAGCTTCAGAAAGAGCTTAAAGACAAAGGTCTTGCTCCCTATGGTTCAGTATATCTCCGTATTATCAAAGACATTAGCGTGCTTGAAGTATGGGTAAAATCGGCCAATAAATACCAGCTATTTAAAACTTATGATGTATGCACCTACTCCGGCGGGCTGGGTACAAAAACCCGCGATGGTGACGGCAAAAGTCCGGAGGGATTATATACCATTGAACCTAAACAGCTTAACCCGGTAAGTAATTATTATTTGGCTATTAATGTTGGCTACCCTAACGTGGTTGATCAAGCCAAAGGCTATACCGGCAGCGCTATTATGGTACATGGACATTGTGCTTCGATTGGCTGTTACGCCATGACTGATGCCCGCATAGAAGAAATTTATACCTTGGTTTACGAAGCGTTTACAGCCGGTCAAAAACAAATCCGGGTTGATATTTTTCCTTTCCGGATGGATGATGCTAATTTAAAGCGCTATGCAGTATACAAACAAGATGCCTTTTGGCGCTCATTAAAACCAGCGTACGAACTATTTGAAAAAAGACAGCTACCGGTTGATTATCATCTTAAGGGGAAGGATTATGCTTATTAATGATTGATCTAAATAACTAAAAATGTCATTTCGAAACGAGGCACGAGTGAGAAATCTTATACGCCACGCATAATGAACTATGCAAAGCAGCTTTACACGGTGTATAAGATTTCTCCTTCACCCCATTGCCCTGCCCCGCACGGTTCACTCGAAATGACATTCTAATAATTACCCACACGAGGATATCACTCCATCAAAAGCACCATCAAAGCTTCCTCTACCCTTTCCAATTCCAAAAGCTGTTTGGCTTTCAAATGCAGTTGCAATTCGCGGGTTTGGCTATCGCCGATGGTGGCGTCGAGTACTTCTTTTATCTCCGGAGTAAGCGCGAAGGCTTCAATAGCTTCATCGGTAGGTATGGTTTCCAGATTGCCTAATTGCCCAAGATTGTTACCGGTTAATATTCTTGAATTACGGATGGCATATGGCAGTGCATCAACGCCAATGCCTATCCTGATGTTTGGTTTGGCTACCTTAAAAAGGTTATCTTTGGTAACGCGACAATACCAGTCGCCGCCGAGGCGGGCTACCAGGTCCATTTTGGCCTGATCTATTTTTCCATCCTCGCCCAACACAGCGTCACTAATGTGGATCAGTTTAATTTCGGCGAGTACAAGGTTACCGGCGCCATAGCTTTGTCCTAATTCAATTACCTCATTAACTACACATTCCAGTTGCACATATGATTCGGCTACCCGTGGCGGTTTTACCAGTTGCGATGGTACCGGCGTTAAACCCGATTTAATAAACTCGTTAACCCCCAGCGGATATTCTACACTTGAAAGCGAGGTTTGCTGTACCATATCATAGTTAACAATATTGATGACGCATTCGGGCACTTCCTTTACATTTTCGAGCGTGTGTTTAGTAGTATTGTCCCTCACCCGGCGCGATGGCGAAAAAATACATATCGGCGGATTGGTACTGAAAAAATTAAAAAAGCTGAAAGGGCTCAGGTTTACATTACCTGCTTTATCGACTGTTGAGGCCAGGCATATTGGTCGCGGTGCTATTACAAAATGCAAGTAGCTTTGAAGCTGAACAGGCGAAAGATCGGCTATATTAATGGTAGGCATTACTATGTATCATTATATCACATGTCATTGCGAGGAGGTACGACGAAGCAATCGCACGGAGGCATAGCCGCTCTGTATAGCATGCGGTTGCCGCGCTTCGCTCGCAATAACATAATTTCTATCTCTTACTTCTTCAATTTCAATATCGAAAAATCACTATTGGCCTTTTCAATAATATTACCCAGCATGCCTAAGCCGGTGATCTCCATTTCAACCAGGTCGCCGGGTTGCAACCATTGTGGTTCGTAGTCGGCATTATTAAGTACGCCGGTGCCATTCAGTTCAAGGAAGCAGCCGGTACCTACCGTGCCCGAACCTATTACATCGCCCGGTAAAACATCGCAGCCATAGGAAGCGCGCTCAATGATCTCGGCAAAGGTCCAGTCCATATCGGCCATATTACCTGCCGATACTTGTTTGCCATTCACCACACATTTCATCTCCAGGTTATAAGCGTTACCTGTATGACCAGGTTTTGCGGGCACTTTATATTGTTCCAGTTCATCTGGCGTTACCAACCACGGACCAATAACCGTCGAAAAATCCTTACCCTTTGCCGGGCCAAGGTTCAGTAGCATTTCTTCCATTTGCAGGGTACGGGCGCTCATATCATTCATGATCATATAGCCCGCAATAAAGCTATCGGCTTCGGCAGCTGTAATGTTACGGCCCTTTTTATTCAGTACCACTGCTACTTCCAGTTCAAAGTCCAGCTTCTGAAAATGATCGGGCATGCACTCAATTTCGCCGGGGCCTTGTATGGCATTATGGTTGGTGAAATAAAAAATAGGATACTGATCAAACTCCGGTATCATATCCAGTTTACGATTACGCCTGGCTGAGGCCACATGCTGCCTGAAAGCGTAACCATCCCTGCATGATGTTGGGTGAGGCACGGGCGCCATCAACTCAAAAAACAATTCCTCCTTAGCCTCTATCTTTCCCGAACGAATATCTTCATTAACCCGTGCGGCATGCTCCATCAGCTCGGGCCCTCCCCATAAAAATTCATTCATATTATCGGGGATCAGCTTATCGCAGGAATTTAAATTGTAGATGTGGCCATTAACAAAAACACCAAGATGTTCGCGGTCTTCGGTTTTATAGGATACTAATTTCATAGAGTAGCTTAATTGGTATAATCAAAGCTAATGATTTTGGTTGATGGTTTATGAGGTGAATGGTTGATTAAGTTGATTGGAGAGTGGTGAGTGGTTGATTGGGTTGATTAGGTGAGTGGTTTTTTACGCATATATATTCTTCCGCCGCCGCTCGGCTCCTGCCGAGTGGCCGTTATCCCCAGGCCTCTGGCCTGTATACATCACGCCGGCGGCCAGAGGCCGTGAAATAGTTGCCACTCGGCTGGAGCCGAGCGGCTTCGGGATAATAGCAACCACTCACCCAATCAACCCAATCAACCACTCACCATCTTCCAACCAAAACTTGCATCCTAAAAATAATCCTGCTAACTTAGTATCATGTTACGGGTACAAATGCATTTTCTGTTTTCATTGGGGTTAACCTCCATGAGCGATGCCTCATCGTTCAGAGATGCCATGCTCGCTAAGATCGTATTGGCACAATACTAATTCTTCCCCCTGCTTTCTTCATTTTTTTTAACCATTATTTATTAAATGGTTATGGCTATGCGTTACGGACTTTTAAGCCGAACACAAATCAGCATTTTATACGTTTTATTGTTAACCAATTAAAGCAATCCATGCCTGTATATCATAGTTTAGGATCAATTCCGCCTAAGCGGCATACGCAATTCCGTAAGCCCGACGGTAGTTTATATGCCGAAGAACTTGTATCAACCGAGGGCTTTTCGAGCCTTTATTCATTAGTGTACCACGCTTACCCGCCCACCATTGTAAAAACCCTGGGCGAGCCCTACAGTGTGGAGCCTAAAATAGCGCGAGAAAAGCACCTGAAGCATACCAGCCTGATAGGTTTTAATGTACAGCCCGAAGATGATTACCTGCAAAGCCGCAAGCCGGTATTGGTAAACAGCGATCTGCATATTTCGCTGGCAGCACCGCGCCAAAGCATGACCGACTATTTTTACAAAAACAGCCAGGCCGATGAGGTAGTTTTTATTCATGAGGGCACCGGCACCTTAAAAACCGGTTTTGGCAATATAAAATTTCAATATGGCGATTACCTGGTAATTCCACGCGGTACTATTTACCAGATGGAGTTTGATGGTACAGCAAACAGGCTTTTCATTGTAGAAAGTTTCAGCCCTATTCGTCCGCCCAAGCGTTACCGTAACCAATATGGGCAGCTCATGGAACACTCGCCTTATTGCGAACGCGATATCAAGCGACCGGCCGATCTGAAAACTTACGATGAGCATGGCGATTTTAAAATCCTGATTAAAAAGCAAGGCCTCATTTATCCTTATATCTATGGCACCCATCCGTTTGATTTTGTAGGTTGGGATGGCTTTCATTATCCATGGGCTCTATCCATTCATGATTTTGAGCCGATAACCGGGAGGTTGCACCAGCCGCCGCCTGTACATCAAACTTTTGAGGGCAACAACTTTGTGATTTGTTCTTTTGTGCCCCGCAAGTTTGATTATCACCCGCTATCTATCCCTGCACCGTACAACCACAGCAATGTGGATAGCGACGAGGTATTATATTATGTTGATGGCGATTTCATGAGCCGCAAAAGCGTGGTAAAAGGACAGATCACCCTGCACCCCGGCGGTATCCCGCACGGGCCGCATCCAGGCTCTGTCGAAAAATCGATAGGGAAGGAATCAACAGACGAGCTGGCTGTAATGATAGATCCGTTCAGGCCACTAATGCTGACTGAGGATGCCATCAGGATAGAGGATGAAAATTATTATAAAAGCTGGCAATATTAACCGCTATGTCATAGCGAGCGAAGCGTGGCAACCGCACGGAAGCATATTTGTCCTGTATAGCATGCGATTGCTTCGTCGTTCCTCCTCGCAATGACATATTTAAATCAATTAAAATGACTACTCAAACTTTAGATAAACAACAAACCACAACCGATTTCCTGCCCCTTAACGGTACGGATTATGTTGAATTTTATGTAGGCAACGCCAAGCAGGCGGCCCATTATTATAAAAGCGCTTTCGGCTTTCAAAACCTGGCTTATGCAGGGCCTGAAACCGGCGTACGCGACCGGGCATCATACGTTTTACAACAAGGCAAAATCAGGATTGTACTTACTACTCCCCTGCACTCCAACCATCCAATTGCCGAGCATATCAAAAAACATGGCGACGGCGTAAAGGTACTGGCCCTTTGGGTTGATGACGCCTATGATGCCTTTGAGCAAACCACCAAACGCGGCGCCGAGGCCTATCAGCAACCGCAAACTTTAACAGACGAGCAGGGCGAAGTGCGTACCAGCGGCATCAAACTTTATGGCGAAACCGTGCATATGTTTGTTGAGCGTAAAAACTATAACGGTTTGTTTTTGCCCGGCTATCAGAAACTGGAAAATGCCTTTAACCCAACAGATACCGGCCTGCTGTATGTTGACCATTGTGTAGGTAACGTAGGCTGGCATAAGATGAACGAGTGGGTTAATTTTTATGAAGAAGTTTTAGGCTTCAGGAATATCCTCACCTTTGATGATAAAATGATTTCAACCGAGTATTCGGCTTTAATGAGTAAGGTGATGAGCAACGGGAATGGCTATGTAAAATTCCCGATCAATGAGCCGGCCGAAGGCAAAAAGAAATCGCAGATTGAAGAATACCTGGAGTTTTACGAAGACGAAGGAGTACAACACCTCGCTCTTGCTACCCATGATATTGTAGCTACGGTTACCGAACTGCAAAGCCGGGGCGTTGAATTTTTAAAGGTACCATCTACCTATTACGATGATTTGATTGACCGTGTAGGCCATATTGATGAGGACCTTGAACCCTTAAAACACTTGGGCATTTTGGTCGACCGTGATGACGAGGGCTATCTGCTGCAGATCTTCACCAAGCCGGTTGAAGACAGGCCGACCCTGTTCTTCGAGATCATTCAGCGCAAGGGTGCCAAATCATTCGGTGCAGGTAATTTTAAAGCTTTGTTTGAAGCTATTGAACGCGAACAGGAAGCAAGGGGAAACCTTTGATTTCGGAATTTCGATTTCGGATTTCGGATTTTTTAAATAGTGATTTATGATTGAAGCCGGGCCTTGCCCGGCTTTTTTGTTGCAATTTGTTATTTTTAGGGCATGTATAAATACCTGACCTTTTTCTTTACGCTGCTATGCTCTGCAGTATTTGGACAAAAAAGCCTGAGCAACAAAGGCGATAGCCTGTACGAGGCAAAAAACTTTATCCAGGCCGGAAATTGCTACCTGCAATCGGCCAAACAAGCCGAATTTAAAGCTTCGGCCACCAATGATTATTATAATGCTGCATGTTGCTATGCACTATCGGGCAAAGCCGATAGCGCTATGATCATTTTACAACTGACTGTAAATAGTGGTTACAAAAACGCGGCGCACCTGATAACAGATTCAGACCTGAATTCACTGCATCAAATGCCTCAATGGCGACCGCTGGTTAGCTCGGTAGAAAAGAAACCCAAAGGATTTACCGATGATCCTTTAAAAGCCAAACTGGTAACCAGCGATATTAAAAACTTTTGGGCGGCCTATGACCGGGCTCAAAAAGATACAGCCAACCGTCTTAAAATTTACAGGAAATACTACGTTGACCCCGGATCGCCGGGCTTGCAGGATTACTTTGCCATTAAAGTTGTGCACATGAATTACTTTGTAAAGGGGCACGATAAAAAATCAAAGTTTTATGCTGCTATCCGCAAAAACACTTATACAGTTGATGAACAAAAACCGCAGATGACAGCGTCGTTTGTAAAATTGAAAGAGCTTTATCCGCAAGCCAAATTCCCCGATGTTTATTTTGTTATCGGCGCTTTTTCATCCGGCGGTACATCAACAGATAATGGGCTACTTATCGGGCTTGACCAGGCTGTACGCACACCTGATATTCCTGTTAGTGAACTTAGCCTCTGGGAAAAAAACAATTTTGGTAAACTCGATTACATCCCTAACCTGGTTGCGCACGAACTTATCCACTTTAACCAGGATGGTATGCTGGGCGGCGATACTACTTTACTCAGGGCTGTTTTGGTTGAAGGCATGGCCGATTTTTTAGGTGAGTTGATATCAGGGCACACGGCCAATGAGCGCCTGCATGTATGGGCAAAAGGCCGCGAAAAGCAAATATGGGCCGATTTTGAAAAAGAGATGTATTTAAAGCGGGCATATAACTGGATAGCCAACTCGAACCAGGAAACGGTTGACAAACCTGCCGATCTGGGTTATTGGGTTGGTTACCAGATTTGCAAAGGTTACTATAATAACAGCACGGATAAAAAGCAGGCCATTTACGATATGCTGAACATAAAAGATTATAAAGCTTTTTACGAAAAAAGCGGAACCAGTAAAAAATTCGGTAATTAGCGTGAACACATACTCCTCATAGATTATGAAGCCGGGCGTTTGCCCGGCTTTGTTGTTAATGATTAAATTAGTAATTTGACATTATAAAAGGAAGGCAATGAATATTAAGGAAGACTTTCATCATTTGATAGATACCATTGATGATGAGCAATTATTGAAAAGTTATTATCAGTTAATTCAGCAATTAAATGCTAACCAAACCGGTCATCTTTGGAATAACCTGAATGAAGCTGAAAAACAGGAGCTCTTAATAGCCTACGACGAAAGCTTTGACGATGCTAATCTTTTGTCCCATGATGCAGTAAAACAGATGCATAAAAAATGGCTAAAACAATAATCTGGAATCGCAAAGCCAGCGATAAATTCAATTCTATTATAGCATATTTAGAACAGGAATGGGGTGAAAGTGTTACAAAGAATTTCGTTATCAATACCTACAAAATAATTGAGCTCATAGCAAATTACCCTGAGATGGGGACTTTAGAAAATAAAGAAAAGCAAATAAGGGGCTTTGTTATAACCAAACACAATACTCTATTTTACAGAATTGAAGAAGATAAAATAATCCTGATCACCTTTTTCGACAACAGGCAAAATCCAATAAAAAAACCTAAAGGCTAACCAATTAATATTTCTGGTTGTATAAATCATAAATCAATGAAAAAAGCTTTACTCATTATTACCGCTGCTGTATTAAGCCTTAACTGCTTAGCCCAAAGCTCCCCCGTGGCCAAACCCGTTTACGATGCCGCCCTGGCCAAAAAACTGGGGGCCGATGATTACGGCATGAAAAAATATGTAATGGCATTTTTGAAAGAAGGGCCAACCCAACTGAAAGATTCGGCGGCTAATATGCAGCTGCAAATGGCGCACCTTAAAAACATTGGCAGGCTCGCTGCCGAAGGTAAATTGGTTGTTGCCGGTCCGTTTTTGGATAACCAACCCCTTCGTGGTATTTTCATTTTTAATGTAGAAACCGTTGAGGAAGCAAAAAAACTTACCGAAACAGACCCGGCTATTAAGGCAGGGGCTTTAGTGATGGAACTGCATCCTTTTTATTGCAGCGCGGCGCTGATGCAGGTTGTGCCTATTCACAATACCCTCCAAAAGAAAAGCATGACCAATTAAATGGATACCGTAACATTTGTACTTGAACAGCTCAAAGAAAAGGCCGATGCCAACTACTTCAAAGGCATGGCCCGCTTTGGTATCGACAGTTCGCGGGCCCTGGGCGTAAAGCTGCCCGAGGTCCGTAAGCTTGCCAAAATCATTAAAAAAGATCATGAGTTGGCCCTGGCGCTTTGGGATACTCAAATACATGAGGCCAGGATGCTGGCATCAATGATTGCCGAGCCCAAACAAGTAACGCCCGAACTCATGGATAAATGGGTTGGCGACTTTTATTCCTGGGATATTTGCGACCAGATTTGCGGTAATCTTTTCGACAGGACTCCTTTCGCTATTGAAAAGGCCGTTGAGTACAGCAGCCACCAGCAGGAGTTTGTAAAACGCGCCGGCTTTGTGCTGATGGCCGAATACGCCATACACAATAAAACCGCACCCGACGAAGTTTTCCTGAAGCTGTTCCCTATTATGGAAAGGGAAGCCTGGGATAACCGCAACTTTGTTAAAAAGGCCATTAACTGGGCCCTGCGGCAAATAGGCAAACGAAATAATATATTAAAAGTTAATGCTATTAGCACAGCAAGAAATATTTATAACCAATCCTCCAAATCGGCCAAATGGATAGCTAAAAGTGCAATAGATGAACTAATAAGCAAATAAGCCTGATAATATTTTTCCATATAATTAAAAACGGCCAAGCTGGCTGTAAAATAGGACATTATAATACCCAATAATAGTTCACCCATATTCATTAACTTAGTGCCCACTATTTTTACAATCAAATTACGTCAAAGTATTTTATAGGGAATATCTTCAACTTTTTAATGTATTTAAACAAAGTTTAGGCTATTTGATGGCTGTTTCGCAAAATAATACTTCAATTAGGAGTACATATAGCCAAATATTCTAAAAACCGTAATTACCAGTAAAAGAATACATTATAAAGTATCAAAAATATTATATTTGAGGCTGAGCAAATGTGGAATAATGATTGAGAAGAACATAACAACAAAACAACTGGTAGTTGTAAGTTAAAAAACTTCAAATCACGGTACATATTTTAATAATAAGCGCGTGTCAAAAAACAAATTGAATTAGTGAACGGATTATTGATATGAGTTTTTCGGAAAAGGGTAAACTTTCTGGCGATGACATTCATCTTACCCCTTTGATCAATGATCTGGATACGGGTATTTGGAAATATAATTTCAATACCAGGGAGGTAAAATGGTCGACTGGCTTTTATACTGTATTAGGCTATCAGTTCAATGAAATTGAATGTTCTGTCAATACTTTTTTTGAGCACTTGCTTTACCACGGCGATAAACCTGCTTTTACCAACGCTATCAACAACAGGATAACCGATGCCCCTCCCCTTCAGTTACGTTTCTTAACCAAAAAAAATGGCTACCAATGGTTTGAAACTACCATCAGGAAACAGGATGACGAAAACGGCAGTATCGTTTACGGTTCGCTTATAAATATCAACCGTTATAAGCATAACGACTTATTATCGGCCCATAATCAGGCTACTCATGATGATGCTTTTAAAACAGCACGCTTGGGCATTTGGGAAATTGACACGCAAAACGTTAATACCATTGTACTGTCAAAACAGGTTTATGAGTTGTTTGATCTTCAGAACCAATTAAACCTGAGCGTTGAAGAATTTATCAGCTTTTTTGAGCCTCCGTACCGGCCGGTTTTACAAAACGCTATTAATAACACTATCAAACATAGCCGGCCTTTTGATATCGATCTGCTTTTACGATCGGCCAAAAACAATATGCTTTGGCTGAAAGTGAAAGCCGTACCTGTAATTAACCACTTTGGCAAATGCACCGCTATTAAAGGGATTGTTCAGGATATCGACAACGAAAAAAGAAAGCTGCTTAAGCTGGAGCAATCCATAAATCTGCTTACCGACCAGAATCGCCGTTTGCAAAACTTCGCGTATATCGTATCTCATAATCTCCGTTCCCATACCGGGAACCTTCAGTTTATGGTGAACCTGTTTGAGCAGGCAGACGCCCGGGAAGAGCGGGAGGAGATCTTTTCGCACATCAAAGCTATAAGTGAAAGTTTAGATGGAACCATTGAGCATATTAATGAAATAGTTAAAATCCAGACCGAAATTACCAAGGAGCGGAAGGTAGTTGAATTGGAGCCGATGTTCAGGACTATTTGCTCGGCCTTAAAAAATAACATCGAAGCTATAAACGCCCGTGTTGAATGGGACTTTTCCCAATGCCGTGAAATCAGTTATATCCCGGCTTATATGGAAAGCATTTTGCAAAACCTGCTTACCAACTCGTTAAAATATAGCAGCCCGGAAAGGCAACCCATCATAAAATGTTACACACTGGCCGAAGGAAACCACATATATCTTATTTTTGAAGATAATGGCCTGGGCATTGACCTTGAACGGTATGGCGACAAGCTCTTTGGAATGTATAAAACATTTCATAACAACAGTGACGCCAAGGGAATTGGCTTGTTTATAACCCGCAACCAGGTTGAAGCGTTAGGCGGTAACATTAAAGTTGACAGCACTGTAAATGTTGGCACAAAATTTACTATCAGGTTGGTATAATTTACAAATACGGAGAGATGATTGAAGAGCGAAATCCTACAAACACCTGGATTGTAGACGATGATAGCATTTATGTTTACGGCCTGAAAAAACTGATAAGTATAAAGGGGATAAATACCAATTTAAGTCACTTTATTAACGGACAAGAGGGCATTAACGCGCTAAAAAAAGCGAACGAAAATCAACAATTGCCGGATATCATATTACTGGACATCAATATGCCGGTAATGGACGGGTGGGAGTTTATGAATGAATTTGCGAAATTAAAGCCACAATTAGGGAAAAACATTACTGTCTATATCGTGACCCCCTCCCTTGATCTCAACGATATCCACCGGGCTAAAAGTATTCCGGAAGTTGCCGAATATATTTTTAAGCCTGTAAAGATCAGCCAGCTTACGGAAATTTTTTCTCAAACCCAGTATCAGACAAACGAAAGAATAAGACAATACGGAACATGATGTTCCGTATTGCTTTTTACTGTTTTACCAAAACCGATGTGGATATAAAGTTTTGAGAAGTGTCTTTAAATGTAAGCTGAACTTTTCCGCCCACATTACTCAATTGCCCATATGAGGCGTTGTTGCCCGAAGCGGTAAATTTTATCCTGTTACTGCCACTCATTACCCACTGGCCCGCGGCAGCATCACCTTTTGCCCCTATTATAGTAACGCTATTCGGTGTTCTTGAAACATAACAATCTTCCGCCCCTACGTAGCCCCCGGTCCAGGTCCCATCGTCTTTAAGCGTAGTTTGGTTATCGCTCAAACATGGCGAAGCTGTGCTTGTATATGTTTCAGAAGCACCCGTGCTGGTGTCAAAATCGGTTTTAGATATAAGCACATATTTACCAGCATATGCGCTTTTGGGATTACTGTTTTCCTTTTTGCAGCTATTACCGGCAAACAATACTGTTAGGATAAGGCTAAAAAAGGTTATTCGTTTTTTATACATGCAGGTGTATACGCGTTAATTATTCGATATAGCTTTCCAGAATTTTAAAGCCACCGGTTGTTTCCAATTCAATTTTATCAATGCTTTTTGGCAACAGGATACACTCGCCCATTTTAACGGCATATGCCTCGTTGTTATATTTTACAGTGTAACCGCCTGCAACACAAACATGGATAACAAATGAATCCAGGGCCGAATAGTCTTTAGATGTACTTTCATCAAAATCAAGCACATTGGTTGTGAAGTAAGGGCAGGTAACCAGCTTTACAGTCTCATCCTTTTTAGGCTCGTATTGCGTTTTGTACTCGTCGTAATGTTTGTAATCAATAGCGGCAAGGGCTTCTTCGGTATGTAATTCACGTTTCTGGCCTTTATCATCAACACGGTCAAAATCGTAAATGCGATAGGTAATATCTGATGTTTGCTGAATTTCTGCAATCAGCAACCCTTTGCCAATGGTATGTACCCTGCCTGCAGGTAAAAAGAAAACATCATCGGCAACAGCCTCTTCCCTGTTCAGGATATCCATAATATGACCGCTGTTTAAGGCGTCAACGTATTTCTGCTCGGTCATTTCCTGGTTAAAGCCGGTGATCAATGTCGAACCCGGATCGGCCTCGATGATATACCACATTTCGGTTTTACCAAATGAGTTATGACGCTCTTTTGCCAGTTTATCATCAGGGTGTACCTGTACAGAAAGGTCATCATTGGCATCAATAAATTTCACCAATAAAGGGAAGATATTGCCAAAATGATCGTAAACCTTTTTACCAACCAGTTCGTCTTTATATTGCTCCAGCAAATCGGCCAATGACTCGCCTTCAAGCGCACCCGAAGCTACTACCGAAACATCAGATTTTACGCCCGATATTTCCCAGGTTTCGCCGCAGTTTGGTAAGCTGCCAAAATCTTTGTGCAAATAGGTTTTGATCTTTTGACCGCCCCATATTTTATCCTTATATATGGTTTTGAATTTTAACGGATATAATGCCGACATAGTGTTGTGTATTTTGACTGCTAAGTTAGGAGTTAAATAGATAATTGAAAATGCTAAATTGATTTACATAGCATATTGTATAACAAAAAAGCCCATGCAAAGGCATGGGCTTTTATATAAAACTTACCGGTAATTATTTACCTAAGCGTTTTTTAAGGTTTTCGTCAATTGCAGCCAAAAACTCTTCGGTGTACAGGTAATCGGTACCGTGCTCCACTTTTGGTTTAATGGTGATGGCCAAATCTTTGGTCATTTTGCCGCTTTCAACAGTTTCGATACAAACTTCTTCCAAAGCTTTGCAGAAATCAATCAGTTCCTGATTTTTATCCAAGATACCGCGGAATTCCAAACCTCTTGTCCACGCGAAAATTGAAGCGATTGGGTTAGTTGAAGTTGGTTTACCAGCCTGGTGATCACGATAGTGGCGGGTTACTGTACCGTGAGCTGCTTCCGCTTCCATTACAGTGCCATCCGGGGTAACCAGGGTTGAGGTCATTAAACCTAATGAACCAAAGCCTTGCGCTACGGTATCAGACTGTACGTCGCCATCATAGTTTTTACAAGCCCAAACAAAGTTACCGTTCCATTTCAGGGCCGATGCAACCATGTCGTCAATTAAGCGGTGCTCATAAGTGATGCCGGCAGCATCAAACTTTTGTTTGTAATCACTTTGATAGATCTCTTCAAAAATATCTTTGAAGCGGCCATCATATTTTTTAAGGATCGTATTTTTAGTTGAAAGGTATAAAGGCCAGCCTTTCATTAAAGCCTGGTTAAAGCAAGCATGAGCAAAACCTCTGATAGATTCATCGGTATTGTACATGGTTAATGCAACACCATCACCTTTAAAGTTAAATACTTCATATGACTGCTCCGGGCCGCCATCTTCAGGAGTAAATTTAACGGTAAGTTTACCTTTGCCTTTAGTTAAGAAATCGGTAGCGCGGTATTGATCGCCAAAAGCATGACGGCCAATGCAGATAGGAGCTGTCCAGTTAGGTACCAAACGAGGTACGTTTGACATAACGATTGGCTCACGGAACACAGTACCATCTAAAATGTTACGGATAGTTCCGTTTGGTGATTTCCACATTTGTTTCAATCCAAACTCAGCAACCCTTGCTTCGTCGGGAGTAATAGTAGCACATTTAATACCAACACCATATTGTTTAATAGCGTTAGCTGCGTCAATAGTAACCTGGTCGTCGGTTTGGTCGCGGTACTCGATACCTAAATCGTAGTATTTGATATCAAGATCAAGATACGGTGTAATCAATTTGTCTTTGATGAATTTCCAGATAATGCGGGTCATTTCATCTCCATCCAGTTCAACTACCGGATTTTCTACTTTTATTTTTGACATGCCTGATGTGGTTTTTGTTTTACAAACGGCCAAATATATAAAATAGACTTTATGAATTTTATCAAATAATGCAATGAAAAATCACACATTTCGTTATTATGACAATTATTAACACGGGTATTGTTGTTTTTATAAACTTTGGTGCTATTTTTACTAAAACAAAATGCTTACCATAAAACAAACTCCTTTTAGCCGGAGTTAAAGTTTATTATGATAAAACTGATACTAAAAACCTCCTTTATAATCCTGTTGTGTTCCGTTTCATTTTTAGCCAAAGCCCAAATAGGGTTTGACTACGCACAATATGATGTTGGCTTTGCCGCAGGTATTAACCAGGCCAGCTCGGCCGATGTGCAAACCCTAAAAACAACGCCATCTATAAATCTTAATTTTACTTACAATCAAAGCCCGTACATTAATTATGTATTTAATGTAGAGGTAGGCAGATTAAAAGGCGGCTCCCCAAACACGTCAACACAAAGGCAGTTTGAAAATCATTTTAGTGCCTACTCATTCAGGGTACAGGTTCAGGCCGGCGAATTAATTGATTACTCTCAAAGTGCTATAGCCAATGCCTTTAAAAACCTTTACCTGTCATCAGGTTTGGGATACATTAATAATAATGTTGTATCCAGAACAGACGATGTTCTTTTATTGGAACAAGGGCAAGTTTTGCCCTATGAACCCAAAACAAACGAAATATTTATACCTGTTAGATTAGGTTACGAGTTTAAATTCTTTAACAGCTACAACCAGCCTTCTGTTAAAATTGACCTTGGCTATCAATACAACTTTATTATGGGCGATAACCTTGATGGATATGTTGCCGGCGCTCATAATGATGCTTATTCACAGTTTACTATAGGCTTTAAATTTGCTATTGGCGGTGTTACTTCGTACCGCAAACAGATCCATTATTAAGCCTTACGTAAAAATCTTTTTTTTTAATCAGTTTGTTTTTTTGGCAGGGTTTTTACTGTGTATATTTATACTATAAAAACACAAACCTATGAACAACGATCAAATTGACGACGCAGGTTTTAACGACGAGCTGCCTGATCGCGACGAAACACTAAAAGATGAGCTGGGTGAAACCATTGATGAGGAAAACCTGAACTACAATCCGGACGATAACAGCTACGAATACGATGTTAAAAGTAATGACCCGGATTATGACCATCCCGATCCGTATCATACCACGGCAAAAAATGGTGAGGATTTTAACTCCACTTATGATGAGGCAAACCCCTATGATGTTGATGGCGAATTTGACGAAGACAGATCGCTTGAAACTGATGTAGATGAATTAGGAATGCATATTGATCACGGCGAAAGTGTAGAAGTTGATCCTGTTGATGCTGCCCTATCTCATACTCCTGAAGATGACCGTGACGACCTTGATGAAGAAGGCTATCCAAAAAACGACAGATAATAAATTCCAGGAATATTTTTATTGATACTGAGTTGTTGGTTTAATAAAACCTGCAACTCAGTATCCAAACCATCCTTAATCAAAATCAAGATTAAACCTACTCTTTAACTCCAATAACTGCGGATTGCGGGTTGCCATATGCTGAAATTTTTCTGGAGCCGTGTAAGGTTTACGTACCACCTTTAGCTCGTCAACACGGGCATTTACATCAATAGTGAAATTTTTAAGTGTGCTGCGCAGATAATTCAGCATAAGAGGTTTTTCATCCCTAAACGTGGTTTCCTGCACCATGTTGCCTACTATTACCTCAAAAACATATGGTTTTAGCATACGTGGCGCGTTTGATGTAAAAATGGTTACCAGGTTTTTTTTGCCTTCTTTTTTGGCAAACGCGGCAAAATCACTCCAGCACTGCAAGAAAGCATCCATGGTAAAATCCTCATTGTCATCACCCTTTAAATAAGGATCTTCCTCTTCAAGTAGTTGCTCCTGCGTTTTCACCTCGCCTGTTAATGAAGGTGTGAGTGTGCTGCGCAAGGGCATTATAATCTTAGGCTTCTCGGCTGGGGGGGCATCTTTGGCTTGTACAACCGGTGTTGCTGTTTCCTTTACAGGAGTATTGTATACCGGGGCGGCCTCGCTTGCAATTGATACGGCTGGGCTTGCCGGGGCATTGTTAACCGGTGCTACTGCTGAGGTATCAGGTTTTTTTTTTAATCCCCCGTCGGCTGCGGGCGTTACTGTGAGTGGTGTGGTTGCCAGGTTAAATACCGATGGCAGGTGGCACATCTTGAGCAACGCCAGTTCAACCTGCAACCGCTGATTTTTACTTAGCTTGTAACTGATATCGCACTGATTGGCAATATTCATGGCCGAAAGTAAAAACGAAACCGATGACTGTTGCGATTGCTGCAGGTATTTTGTTTTGATGCCATCACTTACTTCAAGCAGCTTTAACGTGGATTGATCTTTCCCAACCAGCAGGTTCCTGAAATGCTCGGACAAACCTGCTATAAAATGAGCCCCATCAAAACCCCGTGAAAGGATCTCATCGAAAAAGAGCAATACTTTGGCAGTATCCTCCCTAAGCAGGCTTTCGGTTATATTAAAGTAGTAATCGTAATCAAGTATGTTCAGGTTATCAATAACCGAACGGTAAGTTACCTTACCACCCGAAAAGCTAACGATCTGGTCAAACATCGACAGCGCGTCGCGTAAACCACCATCGGCTTTCTGGGCTATGATATGCAAACCATCAGGTTCGTAGCTGATATTCTCTTTCCCGGCAATTGATGCCAGGTGATTAGCCATATCCTCAACCCTGATGCGGTTAAAATCAAAGATCTGGCAGCGGGAAAGAATAGTTGGCAGAATCTTGTGTTTTTCGGTAGTGGCTAATATGAATATAGCATAATGAGGCGGCTCTTCCAGCGTTTTCAGGAACGCGTTAAAAGCGGCCTGCGATAGCATGTGCACCTCATCAATAATATAAACCTTGTAACGCGCGGCCTGTGACGGGATCCGTACTTGTTCTATCAGGCTCCGGATATCATCAACAGAGTTATTTGATGCGGCGTCAAGCTCATGTACGTTGAAGGAGTTTCCGTTTTCAAAGGCCTTACATGACGGGCACTCGCCGCAGGCTTCGCCATTGGGCTGCAAATTGGTGCAGTTAATGGTTTTTGCCAGGATTCGCGCACAGGTAGTTTTACCCACACCACGCGGACCACAGAACAAAAATGCCTGTGCCAGCTGGTTATTTTTTATAGCATTTTTGAGCGTGTTGGTTATATGTTGCTGACCAACAACGGTTTCAAAAGTAGCCGGGCGATACTTACGGGCCGAAACAATGAAATTATCCACAAGTGCTAAGGTAGTGAGAAATTAGATTGGGTGAAAGAGCGCATTTGCTAATTTTTTACACATTGGCAACCTAACCATCTCAAATAAATATCGATCCCGGCTTTAATTACATAAATGATTTTGACACTTTCAGGATAACGCCAAATGAATTATAAAGCAGCCCTCCATGATCATAAGCCAGATCATAACCAACAGTATAGCCGTTTTTTAACGGCCTGATCCCTTCAAGAAAAACCGAATACTGGTTCACTTTCGTGAACGCTCCGTAATTGGAAGGGTTCCTTACCTTTCCTCCAACCGAGCGGTAAGGCTCTGTACCATTATCATAGGTGCCCATGTTTTCCGAGTAAGAAAATTTTCCTGTATAAAACCAGTTAAACGCGTAAAATTGCACACCGGTATGTAAGGCTAACACTCTGTTATTCACAAAAAACTGTTTATTATTGCTACCTATTTGATTTGCCCGCACATCATTCACGGTAGTTATAAACGGCGTACCTAACGCCATTTCATTGTAAGACCAGCCTTCTTCATACTCATAGTTATTATAATAATTTTCGGCACCCGATTTGGTTTTTTTTGAACTTACCATGCCCGCCTGATTTGCAGTATACAGGTATTCAAATACAAATTTCTTCCAGTAAAAGTCACCTGAGTTTGGCTGATTATTAACTATACTAATTCCGTTTAACCCATCACTAGCATTGGCAAGCGACCTTAAAGCGCCTATGTCATAAAAGTTTTGGCGATACAGCGATACCGTAAAATCATCAAACCTATATTCTGCTCCAAAATCTAACGAACCTAAATGGTTGCCAACTTTACTCCCCTGGTACAATTTACCCGTAAGCACATACCAATATGTTTCTGCAGATGATAATCCAAATTTATTAAATACTCGTTTTTCGTCCCCCCACAAAGCTTCATGATTGTAACCTCCCTGAACTTTAAATCGCCAGGATGGCTTGCCTATTTTAACGTAGAGCGTGTTTTCAAGATAATAACCTTTAAAATCTTTTGGCCTTTCGCCGGTCCTGACCTTAACATCTCCCAAATATCCGTTCGCCAATGACGCCTTAACCGCAAACAGCTTTCCCAAAACTGGAATACTGTAATACTCAGGGATACTTAAACTAACCTTAGGAATACCCAGGGCATTACCTGATACGGAAAACGAACCGGAAGAAAGCGTTGAATCGGCAAGCCCTATAATATCCTTAGAGCGGCCCGCTTTTAACTCAAAAATACCCGCATGGGCTTTAATTGATCCTTCAATGAGCGAAAAGCGACTGTCTTTTCCTGCATTGCCCCGGCCTTCAAATGAAAATCCCCAGCCAAACGTTTTTGTTGTATCATAATCTTTCCGGATTTTTCCAATTAAACTACCGGAACCTCCCGATAGCGGAACGCTTCCAAATTGATTTGCCCTCAACCAAAACGGCACCACGTTATTGGTGGTGGCAATACCCTGGGCTTCCAAACTGATATGCACATTCTGATCTTGTGCCTTTGCAAAAAAAACGAACGAAAGTAGTGGCAATAAAACAAATAGTTTTTTCATAGATAGATAGTTTCGGCAAACGATTAGTTTCAAATAACGAAAAATGAACTTTTATCAATAACAATGTTATTTAATTATTAAAAACATATTATTAACAACAATAAAAGCACACAACTATCACAATATACCCAGTTTAATTCAATAATTTAAATTTAACCAATGATTAAATTTAACTATTTGTTTAATTCAATGAAAATCAGATTGAAAAAATTTAAATCCTGAAGAAATAAAAACTCAACCCGAATGAAATCCGGGCTAAGCTTTTTATTATAATTTTTCAGCAAATAAAGGACAGCAAAGGAAATAACCATCCTGATTGCCTTTACAAGGCAACTAATAAGGGATAAAACTAAATGCTATTAAAGCTTACACGCTCCGCAATCAACAGCGAAGCTTAGCTTTTATATAAGAATCTATTTAAAAATCATCATCGGGCAAATGATCATCATCTTCCGGGTCGGGCTCGCCCATATCATCATCAACCTGTATTTCATGCAAGTCCTCCTTATCATCAAGTATATCGTCAAAATCTTCATCTTCCTGGTCATCCCAATCACCTTCAAGAGGCTCATCACCTCCGCCGTACATCAGAATTTCATCAAAAGAAAGCGTTTGTAAATTTTCTACACCGGTTAAGTCTGTTAACAACTGCATAGCTATAAGTTTTTTAGGTTAGAACGACACATTATGTTATAAGTTTTAAAAAACCGCGTAAATAGTTATTAACCAATATCAACATTCATTTGAAAATCAGAAAACTATTTGTACATTTGCAGCCCCGTTAATAGCGGGTAAATAATTAAAAATCAAGTATAATGCAACAGTACGAAATCGTGATCGTTCTAACCCCGTTGCTTTCAGAAGAGATTGCTAAAGAGGCAAATGCCAAATACAGCAAGATCCTTACTGATGGCGGAGCCGAAATTGTCCAGGAGGATAATTGGGGTTTGAGAAAATTAGCGTACCCTATCCAAAAGAAAACTACAGGGTACTATCACTTAACTGAATTTAAGGCTCCGGGTGAATTAATTAACAAATTGGAGGTAGAGTTAAGGCGCGATGAGCGTGTATTGCGTTTCCTGACCATTGCTTTGGACAAACATGCCATTGCTTACAATGACAAAAAACGCAGCGGTGCTTTTAACAAAAAACCAGCAGCTAAAGCAGAGGAGGCAGCAAACTAATGGCTAACGAACAAATTAAATACGTTACCGCTCCAAAAGTGGAGGATAACCGTAAAAAATACTGCCGTTTCAAAAAGAACGGTATCAAGTATATCGATTACAAAGACGCAAACTTTTTATTAAAGTTCATTAACGATCAGGGTAAAGTATTACCACGTCGTTTAACCGGTACTTCATTAAAATTTCAGCGTAAAGTGGCTCAGGCTGTTAAACGCGCCCGTCACATCGGTTTATTACCTTACGTTACAGATTCATTAAAATAATAGGAGATTTAAGAAATGGAAGTTATTTTAAAACAAGATGTAAAAAACCTGGGTGATAAAGACGATATCGTAAATGTGAAACCAGGTTATGGCCGTAACTACCTTTTACCTAAAGGTTACGCCATATTAGCTACTGAAAGTGCACGTAAAGTTTTAGCTGAAAACCTTAAACAAGCTCAATTTAAGCAAGAAAAAATCCGTAAGGATGCTGACGCTATTGCAGCCCGTTTAGAAGGTGTTAAACTTAACATTGGTGCTAAAGCCGGCGAAACTGGCAAAATCTTCGGTGCTATCAACACTATCCAAATTGCTGATGCATTGAAAAAAGAAGGTTTTGACGTTGACCGTCGTCGTATCACTTTTGATCAGGAGCCAAAATTTGTTGGTGAATACGTAGCCAACATCAACCTGCACAAAGAAGTTAAAGTTCAGGTTCCGTTTGAAGTAGTAGCGGAATAATTATATTTCGGAATTCGGAGTTTCGATTTCGGATTTTGAAAAAGTTAAAAAAGGTGTTTTGTTAATTCAAAACACCTTTTTTTATGATTAAAATCAAACAAGAGCGAATCCGAAATCTCAAATTCGAAATCTGAAATCAAGAATATTTATTTCGGATTTCTGGAAAGAATTTAGAATTTTAGAGGGTGCTTTGCCAAACCAAAGTACCCTCTCTTTTTATAAGGAAATATTATAGCAGTGTTAAAGTTCTTCAGCAAAAACAACCAGAAATCGAAGTCGAACGCACGAAATTCAAAATCGGATTCTAAATATTACGGTATACCTAAACTTATCTTCAGGATCTTTAAACTGGCTTTCCTCCTCTTTTTCGGTCTGAGTTTATTAGGTGTGATATTTTACCGTTTTGTTAACCCGCCTTTTACCTGGCTCATGATAGAACGCGGCTTTCAGCGTAAATCTGCCGGTAAGGAATGGAAGATTGATAAAAAATGGAAGGACTTTGACGATATCTCCGACAATATGAAGCGGGCCGCCGTTGCCGCCGAAGATCAAACTTTCCTGGAACATCACGGATTTGACTTTAATGCGATTGAAAAAGCCATTGAAAAAAACTCGCACAGTAAAAAACTGATTGGCGGTAGTACCATATCACAACAGGTAGCCAAAAACGTGTTCCTTTGGGAAGGCCGCTCCATACTTCGTAAAGGTATCGAAGCCTATTTTACCGTATTGATCGAAACCTTCTGGAGCAAAAAACGCATTATGGAGGTTTACCTCAATGAAATAGAAATGGGCGACGGTATTTATGGTGTTGAAGCAGCCTCGCAGGCCTATTTCCATAAATCAGCGTCGGACTTAACCCGCCAGGAAGCCGCCGCCATAGCTGTAATTTTCCCAAGCCCGTTAAAATGGTCGGCTACTAACCCTACCAAATATTTAAGGCACAGGCAATATCTCATCATGAAAAATATGAGAAGATTAGGGCCGCTGGATTTTTAGCCCCCTACCCCCCTAAAGGGGGAATAAAAATATCACATTCCCTGGTCGAAGTTTAGCGATAGCCTAACTTCGTCCCAAAATGTTTTAAGCTTTCAGCTTAACCGAATTGCTTTGGCTATGTATCTAATGAAGTATCCTACTTCGGAAGCAGGATGCTTCATTAGTTTTAGATCGAAGTTACGCTATCGCTAAACTTCGACCAGTATTAGTATCAGAATTTATTCAGCTTCTTATTTATAATCAACTCAATTTCCAATCAGGCCTTTCAAAGTGACAGGTATAGCCATATGGATTTTTTTGAAGATAATCCTGGTGCTCCGCTTCGGCGTTCCAAAAATCAGTTGCCGGTACTACTTCCGTAACAATTTTGCCCGGCCAAATGCCAGAAACCTCCATTTCGGCTATCAGCGCGTTTGCCACTTCCCGCTGGCTTTCATTCAAGTAAAAAATAGCCGAACGATAAGAAGTGCCAATATCATTTCCCTGCCTGTTCCGGGTAGTAGGATCATGGATCTGAAAGAAATATTCCAGGAGCTTACGATAAGGCAATTTATCGGGATCAAATTCAACTGCAATGCCTTCGGCATGTGTTCCATGATTTCGATAAGTCGCGTTGGGCACATCACCACCAGTGTATCCCACTACAGTAGAAATAACACCAGGATAATGCCTGATCAATTCTTCTACCCCCCAAAAGCAACCGCCTGCTAAAATGGCTTTTTCCGTATTCATAATACTTTATATTTATAACATAAAGGTAGGCTACAAATGGGTAAATGACAAAAGATAGATGAAGGATATCTTCCTACGGTATTCTGTAAGTTATAATTGGCACTCCTTTTTATTTTACCAGCGCTGTAACCTTTTGTAAATTAAGGCTATCTTAATTACATAACCGAAACTACCATGTTAAAACAAAACCTAAAACTCAGCATAATTCTACTTTTGCTTTTGTTTGCCAAAAACACTGTAACCGCGCAGGTTAAAAGTGATGCCCCTACCCCTTTTTCTGATAAAGGCTTGGTGCAATGGGATTATCATTCAACGGTTATTGGCGAGGATTATACCATCTATGTACTTTTACCACCGGGCTATGATACTACCAAAACTAAATACCCGGTATTATACATGACTGATGGCGACTGGAATATGACCGTTGCCATGAACTGCTTTAACATGCTCAGGCAGGACTATGAAACCACCGAAGCGCTCATTGTAGGCATTGGCTATGGCAACCGCCCTAACCAACGTAGCCGGGACCTGAACCCCGCAACCGGCGGACCAAAATTCATTTCGTTTATTGAGCGGGAGGTAATGCCGTTTATACAAAGTAAATACCGTACAACCGACAATAAAGCCTTGTACGGCTATTCTTATGGCGGCATGTTTACTACCATGGTTCTGTTTGAACATCCCAGCCTGTTTAACATGATCTTTATTGGGGCGCCGGGTAATGGAGGCAACGAGCTGATCCCTTCAGCCAAAAAATATTTTGCTAACAACCATGATCTTAACAGCAGGGTATTTTTAGGCGTAGGCTCCTTTGAGCATACCACAGCCAAAAACATTGAAGACTTTAAAACCTACATGATAAATCAGCATTGCAAAAGTTTGGATATAGCCACTGCAATCACCCCCAATGCCGGGCATGGCGCGGCGCTTGCCCAGGTGATGCAAAACGCCATAGCCTTTGCCTACTGTAAAAAACATAAAGAGATTACTATACCGGTAAAAGATCTGCAGCAATATACCGGCACCTACATTATAGCCGGAGATACTACTAAGAGCAAATTCAAGCTATACATAGCTGACAACAAACTGTGTTTTGTAAATAACGGACAACCGCCTATCGCCTTTGTACCATTTGCTAAAGATTCATTCTTCATGTACGAAAACGAAAGGGATGAGGTTTTCTTTCATACAGAAGCCGGCAAGATGTATATACTTTACAGTCCGCTTCATGAAAAACCGACAAGATTGGATAAAGTGAAATAAGCTTACAGCTCTTACTTATACTTCCAATGCCTTGATTTACCTTCGGCAAGCCACTCAGCGGCTGTTTCCATCCGTTTAAGGCGGGTAGCTTCTGTCTTGGCTTCGGTTATCCACTCTATGTATTCTTTTTTCTGTGAGTAGCTAAACTGGTTGAGATTAAGCCAGGCTTGCGGATGGGCCTCTAAAAACTTCGCAAAGTAATCCGGCACCACCAATTCGTCGCGTTGGGCGGGTGTTTTTTTAACAGAGGCTGGTCTTACCTTATTATCTTCATTTAGCATTATGGCCTGATGGATGAATTCGATAAGCACTTCTTTGGGAGGCAGGTCATCGATACTGGTTAAACGGCCGAAACTGCCGGCAGCCTGATCGGCCAGGCTCAGTACTTTCTCCGGATCGTACAATAACGATGCTTTCCAAAACCCAAATGAGCAATGCTGCTTAAAGGCGGCCATATTACAAACCACGCCTTTGTAATCAAAAAAAGGCATGCTCCATTTCATGGTTTCAACTATTGCAGGTGAGGCCTCATGTACCACAGCCCTTATGTAGTTTAAAATTGGCTTCGCAAAATCAGGCGATTTTTCGATGTAGGCATCAATCCGGTTATCGTAGTGCTCCATAAAACTAAAGTTAGGAATTTCAATAATTCCAGCAAAAATCTACAAAACAAAAAAGCCCTCCGGTTAACCGGAGGGCTTCATATACTTGTTTATCAAATGTTATTGACTGGTAAATTTTTTAGCGTTGATCTTACGTTCGTTCTCGTTAAGATAAATCTTACGTAAGCGGATGCTTTGCGGTGTAACCTCAATGTATTCATCAGCCTGGATATACTCCATTGATTCCTCTAAAGAGAATTTGATAGCCGGAGCAATACGTACGTTGGTATCACTACCTGATGCACGCATGTTGGTCAACTGTTTACCTTTAGTTAAGTTAATAACCAAATCGTTATCGCGGATGTGCTCGCCTAAAACCTGGCCTTCGTAGATATCAACTCCCGGATCAACGTGGAACCTGCCACGATCCTGTAATTTATCAATTGCGAATGCAGTAGTTTTACCGGTATCCATTGATACCAATACACCATTTAAACGGCCCGGGATCTGACCTTTCCATGGTTCATATGCTTTAAAACGGTGTGCCATGATAGCCTCGCCGCCTGTTGCAGTTAATACGTTGTTACGTAAACCGATGATACCGCGTGCCGGGATATCAAACTCAAGGTGTTGCAGATCGCCTTTAGGCTCCATGATCAGCAAATCGCCTTTACGTTGAGTTACAAGTTCAATTACTTTACCTGCAACATCGCCCGGTACGTCAACAATCAGGGTTTCAACCGGCTCACATTTTACGCCGTTGATTTCTTTAACGATAACCTGTGGCTGACCAACCTGCAATTCGTAACCTTCACGACGCATAGTTTCGATCAATACCGACAAGTGAAGAATACCACGACCATAAACCAGGTATGAATCAGGCGATTCGGTTTCAACAACCTTAAGCGCCAGGTTTTTTTCCATCTCTTTGTACAAACGATCGCGCAGGTGGCGTGAAGTAACAAACTTACCTTCTTTACCAAAGAAAGGTGAAGTATTGATGGTGAACAACATGTTCATTGTTGGCTCATCAATTTTAATTACTTCCAGTTGTTCAGGGTTTTCAAAATCGGCAATGGTATCGCCAATATCAAAACCTTCAATACCTACTACGGCACAGATATCGCCAGAGCTAACTTCGGTAGCTTTAACTTTACCTAAACCTTCAAATGTATAAAGTTCTTTGATCCTTGATTTTTGGATAGTGCCATCGCGTTTTACCAAAGATACCGGCTGGTTTTCTTTGATAGTACCACGGGCCACACGACCAATAGCGATACGACCTACGAAAGATGAATAATCTAACGAAGTGATCTGCATCTGTAAAGTACCTTCGGCAATAGGTGCAGGAGGTATATTTTCAAGAATTGCATCCATTAACGGGAAAATATCCGTTGTTGGTTTTTTATAGTCGGTGCTCATCCAGCCTTGTTTTGATGAACCGTAGATAACCGGGAAGTCCAGTTGTTCTTCGGTAGCTTCAAGGTTGAAGAATAATTCAAAAATTTGTTCGTAAACTTCTTCGGGGCGGCAGTTCTCTTTATCAACTTTGTTTACAACCACAATTGGCTTAAGGCCTAAAGCCAAAGCTTTTTGAGTTACGAAACGAGTTTGAGGCATGGCGCCTTCAAAAGCGTCGCAAAGTAATAATACACCATCGGCCATTTTCAATACACGCTCAACCTCGCCACCAAAATCGGCGTGACCAGGGGTATCAATAATGTTGATCTTAACATCTTTATACCTTACAGATACGTTTTTTGAAACGATGGTGATACCACGCTCACGTTCAAGGTCGTTGTTGTCGAGGATCAGCTCTCCGGTTTGCTCATTGTCCCTGAAAATGGCACAGCTGTGCAGAATTTTATCAACCAAAGTAGTTTTACCGTGGTCAACGTGCGCAATGATTGCGATATTTCTTATTTTTTGCATGAAAATGCTCCCTAAAATTTGGCGCAAAGGTACGCTTAATATATGAGATTATAAAGCGTTTACAAGTTATAGTTGATAATTAATGTAATCAAAGTATCAAAAGTTGGTTTGCCTCAGCTTATCTCCCAAAAGCCCAAACCAAAAACTTGGCCATTGCTTTACCCCAGGTAGTAGTATCGTGGGTACCTCCTATTATTTCAACATATTGAATTTCTTCAGGGCGTTTAAACCCTTGGGCCTCCATTTCTTTAATCAGGTCGATAGTATCATCAATAGCGTCAATAATTCCGTTTTTATTGCGGTCGCTGGTTTCATCTTTGGTGCCGGTTTGCAGCCAGGCATTGATAGCCGGTTTAGTTTTAGTTTCCTTTATAACCTGGTGCATCAGCCTGTCTGCATCAGTATAGCCTTTGGATAGGTCTTTTCCCCTTCACCAAAATGAACCCGAAAAAACACCTGTTTTATTAAACAGTGCAGGGTTGTTCCAAACAATATCGAAAGCAGATAAACCACCAAGCGAAAAACCTGCGAAGGCAGTTGTATCAAATTCATTAAAGCCGGTTAGTTGCTCTAATTGTGGCAGCAATTCTTCTTTTATAAATTGTGTATACACATCGGCTTTAGCACCGCGGCCTTTAAAATCGGGCTTACCGGCAATGCCATATTCGTCAAGGCGGTTATCACCAGCATGAATTGCAACAACCAAAACTGGTTTAAGGCGATTAGTATTATATAATGTTTCGAGCGTATTTTTTACCCCCAGGTTTTCAAGCTCCTGACCATCGTTGAGCAACAGCAGGTTCAGCGGTTCGGCAATATCACTGTCCTCTGGTTTCAGAATGGTTAAAGTTACTTCCCGCTCAAGCAGTGCAGAGGTTATATTTATTTCTTGTTCGGTTATCGTCATTTCAGTATCAAGCCAGCCCGGGTACATCTCTATCTAAATTAAAATTAAAGGGCACAAAAGTAAGCTATACTTTTTACTTTTTGGGGCTAAGGATTAATATTATCAGGCTGTTGCCTTTTTCAAACAAACCTCCTAACTTACAATCATTATAAAAACTACACTGCTTTGACCGAAAAATTTCACCGCTGGCACTCCCCCAACACCAACACCGACCTTGAAATGCTGGTATTCGGCGACCGCGGTTACCCCGTTATCGTTTTCCCTACCACCAAAGGCCGTTACTATCAAAATAAAGATTTCGGCCTTATTGAGAGCGTAAAATGGTTTGTTGACAATGGTCTGGTTAAGATTTACTGCCCTGATACTATTGACGACCGCAGCTGGTACAACAAAGGCATCCATCCGGCCGACAGGGCCAAAACCTATGCCGGGTACGACCGGATGCTGACGAACGAGCTTATTCCCTGGGCCATGCACGAAACGGGAGTTGGCAAAGTAGCCGTTGCCGGCTGTAGCTTTGGCGGATATCACGCAGCTAACTTCGCTTTTAAGCACCCCGAAAAGGTAAAGCATTTATTTGCTATGGGCGGGGCTTTTAATATCAAAATGTTCACCGATGGTTATTACGACGATAACATTTTTTATAACAACCCGGTTGATTTTTTGCCAGGCAACAACCATCATGACCTTTGGCAAATGAACATTATTCTCGGTACATCGGAGCACGATATATGTAAAGGGTATAATATCCAGCTTTCAAACATATTAAAACAAAAAAACATTAAACATTGGTTGGATATCCGCCCGTTTGCCAATCATGACTGGCCTATCTGGCGCGAAATGTTCCCGCACTATTTATCAACGATTAAATAAAGAGGCAAGAAATCAGGAGTCAGGAAGCAAGAGAATACAGAATCAGGAAATCAAGAGTCGAGAGTCGAGAAACAAGAAAAGAGAATTTAAAGAGCAGAAAACAGGAGGCGAGATATAACAAACTGAAACCCCAAAAAACAAACATAAAATACCTACTACCATGAAAAAAATCGGCATCTTATTCGGACAAGAGGATTCATTTCCGCAAGCATTTGTTGACCGTGTAAACCAAAAAGCAGAAAAAGGCATTAGTGCCGAGTTTGTAAGGCTTGATAAGGTTATGCAGGCCGAACCGCTTGATTACGCTGTTATTGTAGACCGGATCTCACAGGATGTTCCTTATTATCGCGCAGCCTTAAAAAATGCAGCTATTTGCGGTACCGCCGTAATTAACAACCCTTTTTGGTGGAGCGCCGACGAGAAGTTTTTCAACAATGCCCTTGCTGTAAAAATTGGAGTGCCAGTACCTAAAACCGTGATCCTGCCATCAAAAGAACTTCCGGACGATACCACCAATAAATCGTTCCGTAACCTGGCCTACCCGCTTGACTGGAATGGCATTTTCAACTATGTAGGTTTCCCGGCCTATATGAAACCATTTGACGGCGGCGGCTGGAAAGAAGTTTATAAGATTGAGAATGAAAAAGATTTTTTCAGCAAGTATGATAAAACCAAACAGCATGTCATGATGCTGCAGGAAGAAGTTGTTTTTGACGATTACTTCCGCTGCTATTGCATTGGCGGCAAACACGTACGCATTATGCAGTATGAACCGCGAAACCCGCATCATTTACGCTATGAGCATGGCAAAGCGCCAGCAGCTAAAAAACTACTGGATACCGTTAAAGACTATGTAATAAAACTAAATCAATTTTTAGGCTACGATTTTAACACTGTTGAGTTTGCTGTTCGCGATGGTGTTCCTTATGCTATTGATTTCTGCAACCCTGCACCCGATGCCGAAGTAACCAGCGTTGGCCAGGAAAACTTTGACTGGGTGGTTGAAACATCAGCTAATTATGCCATAGAGCGTGCAAAAAAACAAAAAGACGGTCTGGATAACCTTACCTGGGGCGAGTTTGTAAAAACATCGGCAGCAAAAACACCTTTGGTAGCGGCTCCATCTAAAGCCGCGGCCAAAGCCGATGTTTCGGTAGCTAAAGTTGAGCTTGCTATCGAAGACGAAGGCAAGGCGAAGAAAGCCAAAACTACTAAAGAACCTGCTGCAAAAACAGCTGCGGCAAAAGGGCCCGTGGTAGCAAAAGAACCTGCAACAAAAGCAGCAGTCGTGACAGAACCTGTTGCTAAAGCAGTCGCCGTAAAAGACAAAGCGGCGCCTAAGCCAAAAAAGGCAGCTAAGAAATAAATAAAAAGGTTGTCATTTCGAACGAGGAACGAGGAGAAATCTTGTACGCGCAATAAGCCAATCGCATAAGATTTCTCCCTCCGGTCGAAATGACAACCGTTTTTACAATACTAACCACAACCAATTATGAACGAATTTACCTTAGGCGTTGAAGAAGAATTTATGGTGATTGATCCCGTATCGCGGGAACTCAAATCACATGAGCAAAGAATTGTGGATGCCGCCCAAAAGATCCACGAAGACCAGGTAAAGGCCGAAATGCATCAGGCCGTGGTTGAGGTAGGTACACATATTTGCCGCAATACCGAAGAAGCCCGTAAAGAAGTAGGTAAACTTCGCACCACAGTAGCCCAACTGGCCGGCGACATCGGCCTGCGTATTGGCGCTGCAGGTACACACCCTTTCTCGCATTGGCAACACCAGCTCATTACCGATCATCCAAGGTATTTTGAAATTGTAGACGAAATGCAGGAAGCTGCCCGTTCAAACCTCATTTTTGGTTTGCATGTGCATGTTGGTATCCAGTCGCGGGACATGGCTATTCATATTGCCAACCAGGTACGCTATTTTTTGCCGCACGTGTATGCGCTTTCAACTAATTCGCCGTTTTGGGAAGGGCGAAATACCGGCTTTAAATCGTTCCGCACCAAGGTTTTTGATAAATTTCCGCGTACCGGCATTCCAGATTATTTCAGCAGCATTGAGGAGTATGACCGCTACATTAAACTGCTGGTAAAAACCAATTGTATTGATAACGCCAAAAAGATCTGGTGGGATATCCGCGTACATCCTTTCTTTGAAACTATCGAATTCCGCATTTGCGATTGTCCCATGCTGGTTGATGAAACTATCGCTTTCACCGCACTATTTCAGGCATTATGTGCTAAACTGTATAAACTCAGGGCACAAAACATGAAGTTCATCAACTATTCGCGCGCACTCATTAACGAAAATAAGTGGCGTGCGGCCCGTTACGGTATCGACGGTAAAATGATTGATTTTGGTAAGGAAACGGAGGTAAATACGCGTTCATTGATATTAGAATTGCTTGACTTTGTAGATGATGTGGTTGATGATCTTGGCTCCCGCGATGACCTGCAATATGTGCACAATATACTGGAGCATGGCACAGGCGCCGACAGACAACTGGCCATTTACCAGCAAAATAATAACTTTGCCGACGTGGTTGACTACATTACATCACAAACATTGAAGGGTTTGTAAGCGCATCCTGACTAAAAATGTCATTTCGATAGAGCAAAGGCAGGACTGTGCGACGGGGCGAAAGAGAAATCTTGTACGCCATACAATACATAATGCTTCGAGCAAAACTCATGACAATTGTTTTTTAATTGCTAAATGCGGAATCCTAAATCAAGGATAATAATAGATAGATACAATAGATGACTGAGAAACCGGAAATAAAAGTAGCCATACTTGATTTGTATGATGGGATAGCGAACGAGGGTATGCGCGGCTTCCAGGATATTTTGAAGCGATACAAAGCCGAACACGATCTGAATTTAACTTACCAGATTTTTGATGTACGCCGCAAATGTGAAATGGCCGATCTCAACTTTGACATTTATATATCAAGCGGTGGCCCTGGTAATCCGCTGGAAACCGAGGGCACCGAATGGGAAAAGAAATATTTCAACCTGGTTAACAAGTTGGAAGATCATAACCTGTCCAACAACAGCAATAAAAAACATGTGTTCTTCGTGTGCCACTCGTTTCAGTTGATGTGTCGTTATTATAAGCTGGGCGATATTAACATGCGTCGCTCCCCTTCATTTGGGGTGCTGCCGGTAAATAAAACTGATCTCGGCTTAAACGAACCTTTATTTGAAGGTTTGGCCGAACCTTTTTATGCCGTTGATTCGCGCAGCTGGCAGGTGATCAATCCTGATGAAAAACGCTTTAATGAATTAGGCATGCAATTGGTAGCGATAGAAAAAGAGCGCCCGCATGTTGATTTACCAAGGGCCATGATGGCTATCAGGTATAACGATTACTTCTTCGCTACGCAATTCCATCCTGAGGCCGATGCCGGAGGAATGAAAGGCATGCTGCTTCGCGAAGAAAAAAAACAGGAGGTGATCAGCGAGCACGGCGAGGTAAAGTATAAAGAGATGCTGGAACGCCTCGACGATCCGGATAAAATAACACATACCCAGCACACGCTTATCCCTAACTTTTTGGATATAGCGGTGGAAAGTGCGTTGGGCGTGGTATAATTATAACATTATGTCATTGCGAGCGAAGCATGGTAATAGCAGGCTATACAAAGCGGCCATCCTTTCGTGCGATTACTTCGTCGTTCCTCCTCGCAATGACATGGACAATATGAAAAGGTAATGAATCCATCAGCCAGAAAAACATTTAACGAAACGTTCAGCGACGAAAAGTACAGCCAGTTTCTGAATCGTCTTAATGAGGGGTTACGCGAACCTGTCCCTTTCCGTGTCGCGGAAACACCTGTTTTTTTAACCGCTGATTTTCGTGACAAACTCATTGCCGCGGGCAATGAAATTATTGATACGTTCTTCAGGCCTGATTTTAAGGAAATTACAGAACGTGCCATCCCTGATTTCTGGCGGGTAGCCAATGAAGGTGATCATCCTCATTTTATCGCGTTGGATTTTGGGATCTGTAAAGATGAGCAAGGCAATATCGTACCCAAATTAATAGAATTACAGGGCTTCCCTTCGCTTTATGGTTTCCAGGTACTATTGGGCGATACCTACCGCGAGGTTTATGATATCCCCGGCGATGAAACCATCTTTTTCGGCGGATTGGACAAGGAAAACTATCTCAATCTGCTCAAAAAAACAATCATAGGCCCTTATGAACCTGATGAAGTTGTGCTGATGGATGTTAACGCTCCGGAACAAAAAACAGCGGTAGATTTTTACCTTACACAAAAATACATTGGTACACCGGTTGTGTCATTATCCGATCTGATCCAGGACGGTAAAAAGCTTTACTACATGGCCGGCGACAAAAGGAAACAGATCAAGCGTATTTATAACCGTTTGATATTTGATGAAATAGCCGGCAATCCGGATATATTTACCAAAGTAGCCGATATCAGGCAGCCGCTTGAGGTTGAATGGATCACCCATCCCAACTGGTTTTACCGTATCAGCAAGTTCACCATGCCATTTTTAAACGGCGATTACGTCCCCCAAACGCAGTTTTTACATCAATTACAACAAATCCCTGCCGATTTGGAAAACTATGTATTAAAACCGTTGTTCTCATTTGCGGGTCAGGGGGTAATTATTGATATTAGTAAGGAGGATATAGATGCCATTACCGATCCGGAGAACTGGATCTTACAGCAAAAGGTAAATTACGAACCCGTTGTACAATCGCCCGAAGGAGGTGTAAAGGCCGAGATCAGGCTGCTTTACCTTTGGCCAAATGGCGATGAAAAACCAACGCTTGCCATTAACCTTGCAAGGTTAAGCAGGGGAAAAATGATAGGCGTGCGTTACAATAAAGATTACAACTGGGTTGGTGGTACAATTGCTTTTATGCCCCGTTAAACTTTACACTAATTACCCTGTCTGTACGTATATATTAAATAATGTTTAATTTTGTCTTTATGAATATGCAAATCATCATTATCGCGATACTTTTTGCAGGCGCTGTTTTTTACATAGGCCGTATGATGTACAGGTCACTTACTACCAAAAAAAGCTGTGGTGGCAATTGCAAATGCGGTGTTGATTTTTCGGGTATTGAGCCCGGAAAAACCACCAAATAATGCTAAATTCCCATTTCATACAATCTTCATAAGTAACCTATACTTTTAAAAAAGTAAATTCCCTTAATGTCGTCAAGCAAGCAAGTTTTTCAAGCTGATAATCCCGGTAGGTGGAACCGTTTTAAGTGGTTAAGCCGCGTACTACTGGCTGTGTTGGTTATTGGCATCATAGCCGTAATTGTAACTATCCGTTCAACATACTATCCCGAACTTCCTAACCTTAATCCTGCTCCTAAAAAAATGACTAAGGAGGAGCTTGAGAAGTTAAAGCAATCAACCAAGTTCAAATCATTCAAAATACAAAAGTCCGAGATAGAAGCTCTTGAACGCGCAAAAAAACTACACCAGCTTAAACAACCCAACAATAAAGATCGTATCAATGCCGCGTTTTACCGTGCATGGGAACCGCAGGCCTATAACTCATTAGTAGTGAACATTGGCCACCTGGATATGGTGGTAAGCGAAGGTTTTTTTATAGCCCCCAAAACAGATACGGTAATTACCAAGCTTGATACCGGGTTAATGAACCTGAATAAAAAGTACAACAAGCCAATTGTTGTATCGCTGTCAAACTATGTAAACTATGATAACGCCCATGGCGGTTACGATACAAAAGATATTGACCGTATTGTTAATAGTAAAACGCTCCGCGGCGGTTTCATTAACAGTATAGTTAACTCACTTTCTAAAAATAAATTAAAAGGCATCAATATTGATTTTGATGAACTGCGCGACCGCAATAGCAAAAACTACATCACTTTTCAAAACGAGCTTTATAACACGCTGCATGCCAAAGGCTTCCTGGTTACGCAAAACGTAGTACCCGAGGATGAAACCTTTGATATTAAAAGGCTTCAGCATGTGAACGATTTTCTGTTCATCATGGCAATTGACGAGCATTATGAAGCCACAAACGCGGGTGATCTTTCAAACCAGCACTGGGTTGAGCAGATCCTGGATGATGTTTGTTCAAAAGTTCCGTCAGAGAAAATAATTTTAACATTTGCAGGCGGTGCTTATGACTGGCGTGAAAACAGTGTGGGTAAAACAATGGGCTACCAGCAAGCCATCAGTACAGCCGATGAGCAAAAAAGCAGGATAACATTCGATCCAAATTCGGCTAACCTGCACTATACCTATATGGACAAGGATAGCCTTGACCATACCGTTTATTTTACCGACGCCGCCACAAACTTCAATGTGATCCGCATGGCCGACGACTGGGCGACCGGTGGTGTGGCCTTATGGCGATTGGGTGCAGAAGATCCGCGACTTTGGACATTTTTCCAGAAAAACCTTTCGATAGACTCGTTGAAAAAAACGGGTATCGATATGCGTAAACTTACCTCGGTAGGTTTGAACAACCGCGTAAATGTTGACTATGACGGCGATGGTGAGGTACTTGACCTTATCACCACACCTACTACCGGCGAGATAAACGTAAAAATGGATACTTCCACTTTTACCATTCTTGATCAGCATTACATCAAACTGCCAACCAAGTATGTGATCCGCAGGTATGGTTACGCGCCTAAAAAGGTAGTTTTAACTTTTGACGACGGCCCAGATCCTGACTTTACCCCACGTATCTTAGATATCCTCAAGGCCGAAAAAGTGCCGGCAGCATTCTTTGTTGTAGGCTCCATGGCCGAAAAGAATATGCAGCTGCTCCGCCGCGAATATGAAGAGGGCTATGAAATTGGTAATCACACCTTCTTCCACCCCGATATTTCAACCATCAGCTTAAAAAGAGTAATACTTGAACTTAACTCTACCCGTAAGCTTATCGAGTCGGTAACCGGACGAAGTACTATCCTGTTCCGCCCGCCATTTAACGCCGATGCCGAGCCACAGACACTTGCCGAGGTTATCCCGGTTGCTGAAAGCCGCCGCCAAAGCTATATCACCATTGGCGAATCTATCGACCCATGGGATTGGCAGCCAGGTGTGACTGCCGATAGTATCATTGCCCGTACCATCAGACAAAAAGATAACGGATCTATGATATTGCTTCATGATGCCGGTGGCGATACCCGCGAAGAAACAGTTAAGGCCCTCCCCGAGATTATCCATTACTTTAAATCCCACGGTTATCAATTCACTACCATTGCCGATGTATTGGGCAAAACCAAGGATGATTTGATGCCGCCGATTAAAAATGATCCGAGTACTGGAATTTTCGGTCCGGCTTATGATGTTTTTGTACATGGCTATTACTACATCAATTGGGCGCTGATCTATATCTTCCTTTCGGCGATATTCCTGGCAATTGGTCGTATTGTACTTATCGGTATCCTGGCTGTAAGGCAGCAAAGCGTAGATAAAAAATCTAAAAAGCTTGATCGTAGTACTGATAATATGCCTGCCGTGAGCATCATTGTACCGGCATACAACGAGGAAATTAATGCCGTAGCTACTATTCAAAGTTTATTAAAAACCGATTACCCGTCGTTCGAGATCATTTTTGTTGATGACGGATCAAAAGATAAAACTTTTGAGGTTGTGGAAGCTGCATATAAAGGCAATCCGCTTATTAAAATATTAACTAAACCCAACGGTGGTAAAGCGTCCGCGTTAAACTTTGGTATTACTCACGCCCAAAATGATTTTGTGGTTTGTATTGATGCCGATACCCAATTGAAAACTGACGCGGTTTATCAACTCATGACCTATTTTACCGACGAGGAAATAGGCGCGGTAGCCGGAACGGTTAAAGTTGGTAACGAAACCAATATCATTACACGCTGGCAGTCGATAGAGTATATCACCGCCCAAAATATGGACCGCCGCGCATTTGACCTCATCAACAGTATTACTGTTGTGCCCGGAGCTATTGGCGCGTTCCGCAAGTCGGCTATTTTCCGTGCAGGAGGCTTTACTTATGACACCCTTGCCGAGGATTGTGATTTAACTATGCGCATCCTTAAACAAGGTTACGTAGTACGCAACTGTGCCGAGGCGGTTGCTTATACTGAAGCTCCTGAAACCATAAACATGCTGCTTAAACAGCGTTTCCGCTGGAGTTTTGGCGTAATGCAAAGTTTCTGGAAAAACCGCGACGCGCTGTTTAACAAAAAATATAAGTTTTTTGGAATGGTGGGGATGCCTAACATCCTTATTTTCCAGATCATATTGCCGCTGTTCTCCCCTCTGGCAGATTTAATGATGCTATTCGCCCTATTTGGCGAAAAGCCGGAGAAGATGCTGATGTACTATGTGGCGTTCGTTGTGGTTGACTTTATTGTCGGCATCATCGCTTTCCGCATGGAAAAAGAGGATTATAAAAAACTTATTTACATCATCCCTCAACGCTTTATGTGGCGCCAGCTGATGTACTATGTACTGTTTAAATCGCTGCGTAAAGCATTAAAAGGCGAGCTAAGCGGCTGGGGCGTATTGAAGCGTACCGGCAACGTAAAAGTAGATGGATCAGGCGGTAACAAAGCGCAGCCGATATATATTGTGATCGGTGTGGCGGTAGTTGCCGTGATCATATATTTGCTGTATAAGCATTATAGTTAGCCTTGCTTGAGCCTGTAGTTACAAACTACAGGCATACGAATTCGAAGTCAGAGACTTCGAATAGCTTTTTTATTTTTTACTTCTATTTTACCGCTGTCCGAAGTCTTTGACTTCGGACTACTATGCCTGTAGTTTGCAACTACAGGATTTAATACAAACAATCTACATCTATAATGTCGCTGTCCGAAGTCTCTGACTTCGGAATACTATGCCTGTAGTTTGCAACTACAGGATTCAATACAAACAATCTATATCTATAATTTGATCTATTTCCGCATAGTTTGACGCGCTCGAATACATGTAATCTTCCGCGCGATAAGTCAACCCGGCCCTAACAGGATTTTGATGAATGTAGTCGATCTTCTGTTGTATTACAGCAGGAGAAAAAAGTTCAATGAAATGACTATCATGATCCCAGAGCTGGTAGTGCTCATTCCGGCTGTGCCTGGACGCATAATACTTAAACTGATGTAACATCCACTCTTTACGGCTTTCGGTATTATCTGATTCGATATCCTCTAAAATACGTTTGGCGGTAAACTTCTTACAGTCCCTTACAAATGCGCTAATAGTAAACCCATCATCAACAGAAACAATAAGATGCATATGGTTTGACATAATTACATAAGCATGTAAATGCAATCCCTTATGTTCCTGGCAATACTTTAATGATTCAATTACGATATCGCGATATCGCTGCCTGGAGAAAACATCTATCCAACCTACCACAGTAAAAGTCATGTAATAAATCGCTTGCTGATCACGAATTACATAGCCTTTTTTAAACATATCGCAATAAGTGTTAGGTTTTTATTTCATGTATGTAGTTACAAACTACATGCATAATGGTTCGAAGTCAGAGACTTCGAACAGCAATTCTTGTCTTTTTTCTATACTTTTATTCGCTATCCGAAGTCTCCGACTTCGGATTTATATGGCTGTAGTTTGTAACTACAGGCTACTCCCGCTCAATCAAACAAACAGCATAAGCCACAACGCCTTCCTCCCTTCCTATAAAGCCCATTTGCTCATTGGTAGTAGCTTTAATAGAGATGTCTTCTTCGCTGATACCTGCGGCTTCTGCTATGTAAGTTTTCATTGCGGGGATATGCGGATTAATCTTTGGCGCTTCGAGGCAAACCATAGCATCGATATTGCCAATAACAAAACTTTTCTCTTTGATCAGGGCAACCACATGTTGTAAAAGGATCAAGCTGCTGATACCTTTCCAACGATCGTCTTTATTTGAAAAATGAAAACCGATATCGCGCAGGTTTGCCGCCCCAAGCAGGGCATCGCAAATAGCGTGTAACAATACATCGGCATCCGAGTGGCCGTAAGCACCCGCATAATGCTCAAGCTTTACTCCGCCTAAAACAAACGGGTGATTTTCTTTTAACTGATGTACATCAAACCCAAACCCTACCTTAATTTTACCCATTATCTTCTTGAAGCATTTGTTGTGCCACCAAAACTTGCCGACAAAGTGAAGCGCAGAGTATTGGCCAGGGCACTATTTTGCTGGCTGGCCGCCAGGTATGAAAAGTCGAAATCAAAAACACTATACTTAAACCCTAAGCCCATGGTAAGATAATGCCTGTCGCCTTTGTTAGGGTTTTCGTAAAAATAGCCCGCCCTCAGCGCAAACTGTTTATTATACCAATACTCTACACCGGGCGAAAAACTGATCTCTTTCAGCTCTTCACTGAAACCACCCGGCGCATCACCAAATGATTGAAAAAGACCGGCAGGAACTGATACATTATCATCCTTGCCTTTGATGATATTACCATTCTGATCGCGCAGAGGCGGGGTAGGAACTAACAGCTTGTTGATATCAAAAGTTGCTGTAAACTCGTTAACATCATCTAACTGCCAGGTATTAGCCACACCCAACTTAAGGTTGGCCGGTAAAAAATATTTATTACCTACATCGCTGTAACTGATTTTGGTACCAATATTTGATATGTGCGTTCCAAAGGCAAAAAGATTACCATCGCCGTAAGGTGCCGTATAATATAACGAAACATCAGCAGCAAAGGCGTTACCGGCTTTTGCCGCCTGACTTGAACCGGTAGCAAACGAGATACTTGAAATATTAGAGTGAATGTACCGCGCGGTTAAGCCCAACGAGAAATTATCACCAAACTTACGGGCAAATGAAACATCTAACGAATACTCATTAGGTGTGTAAGTACCCTGATCATTGGTATTATCATCGGTAAGCTGAATGGAACCATAATTAAAATACCTAAGCGAAGCGCCCAAAGTATTGCGCTCATCAATTTTATGGGCATAGCTTAAATATGACAAGCTGATATCAGGCACCAAATGCCTTAACCAGGGGCTGTATGAAACCGATAACGCGTCATTACTTTCCAAAAACGCAAGCTTGGAAGGGTTCCAGAAATTGGCATTAACATCCGGAGACAGCGCCACACCCGCATCACCCATTGCTCCCGAACGCGAATCGGGCGAAATATTTAAAAAAGGTACTTCGGTAGGGATTGCATTAATATTACTCCCGTTAGGATTTGTTTGCGCCGAAGCAGCAAGAGGTATTAAAAAAGGGGTAATAAAAGCAAGGCCTCGAAATGTAAAAAGCTTCATTTGTAGGAGTTAGGTTGCAAAATTTTATTATATGGTATGTAATAGTAACGTGCTTTGCCTGTTTTATGTTACATCCTATTTGTTGAAAGTTAAATCAAAAATTCAAATCAACGCAACTAATTTCATCAATTTTTCGTTAAAACCCCTGATAACTGTACTATTTATTTATAAATAATGATTTACGAGCGTAAGCAACGTATCCATTTTTTTATAAATTTACCACACATTAGAACTGTAAAAATATGAAAATACTTTTTACTAAAACTGCTTTGGGATTGTTGGCTTTAGGGGCCGTGCTTAGCAGCTGCAGTAAACGTGAGCAATCGCAAAAAACGGGGATAACTTATAACGATAAAAATAACGGCGGTTACGAGCGTTTCAGGCAAAGTCATCCTTCTCCGGGCCCGGGATTGGTGCCTATTGAGGGTGGAACCTTTGTTATGGGTGGTAGCGCAGATCAGGACATTACTTACGATTATAACAATGTACGCCGCAGGGTTACCGTACCATCTTTTTATATGGACGAAACAGAAGTATCAAACCAGGATTGGCTTGATTACCTGCACTGGATTAATATTACTTTTCCTCAGGACCGCGAATTATATTACAATGCAACACCTGATACGTTGGTTTGGCGTCATCCGCTATCATATAATGAGCCTTATGTAGATAACTACCTGCGTCACCCAGCCTTTCAGGATTATCCTGTTGTAGGCGTAACCTGGGATCAGGCACAAGCATATTGCGCATGGCGTACCGACCGTACAAACGAAAACATTTTACGTGAAACCGGTAAACTGGTAGCATGGAAAGATCAGGGCAAAAAAGGCGGTGGCGGCGATGCCGGTGCTGCAGTTAATGGCCAGCCTTTCAATACCGATATATATTTGAACGGTCAGATGACAGGTGCAGGTGTTGATGGTAAAAAAATGATGCCTAACCTGAGCCCTAACGCCCAGGCCGGTACAGGTAAAGGCGGCAAAGCCGTTAGGCCGGTACGTATGGAAGATGGTATCCTGAAACAAGCTTACCGCTTGCCTTCAGAAGCTGAATGGGAATACGCCGCATTAGCACTTGCAGGTAACACCCAATTTGAAAATATCGACGACGGCAAAATGTATACCTGGAATGGTATGGGCGTACGTTCGGCAAAAAGCAAAACCCGTGGCTTAATCATGGCTAACTTTAAACGCGGTAGCGGTGACAACGCCGGTGTTGGTGGTTACCTGAATGATAAGGCCGACATTACCGCTCCAGTGCGTTCATACGCTCCAAACGATTTTGGTTTGTATAACATGGCAGGTAACGTTAATGAATGGGTTGCCGATACCTATCGTCAAACATCATTTGAAGAATTTGAAGACTTTAACCCTTTCCGCGGTAACGAGTTTACAAACAAGCGTCTTTCAGATCCAAGCAAAGGCCTTTATGCTAAAGATAAATATGGCAAGCCGATCAAGGATCCTGCACATGCTAATAAAAAATTGAAATATAGCGAGCTTTTGGCCTTACAACAGCAAACTACAGCTGCGCAAAGTGCTAATCCAAACGCGCCGCTTGCAACTACGCAAACAGGTTCACTTCCGGTTGATTCATTGTTGCCTAAAAACTCTGGTAAAGCTTACAACCCTGATGCAAGGGGTGATAAGGATGAAGTTAACAAAGCCCTTTACGGTACAACCACCCTGGTTAACGACCACTCTAAAGTGTACAAAGGTGGCTCATGGAACGATATGGCCTACTGGTTAAACCCAGCTACCCGCCGTTTCATGGATCAGGACGAATCAAGCGCCGAAGTTGGTTTCCGTTGCGCGATGACCCTGGTAGGTGCCCCTGAAATTAACCCTAATGGTAAACCTCATTATCCGGTAAAAAAGGCAAAACCTTTTAAAGCAAGGTAATTTTTAAAACATAATACATGCAAGGCCTTTTCAGAAATGAGAGGCCTTGTTTGTTTTATAGCCTATTCATTACTTCAAGCACATTGCTGCACTGCAATACGTTATCCGTCAATGGGCTCAACCCACTGGCTTCGCCATGCAGGAGCTTCAAAAGGATCGGCAAAATATTGTGTTTCATGTATCACCTTCGCGTCACGAAACTCCATGATACTTACCGTGTATGCCGGCTTCTGCTGATAGTTAATGGTATATTCGCTAACCCAGGTATCCCCGCTCCCGAGAATTCGCCTTACACGAAAGCCGGACGGCTTACCGGGATGATGCTCTCGTAAAGCCTGCAAATTAGTCCGTCCAAAAATCCGCTCGCCCGATTGGGGGTAATCACAGATTACATCGTCGTCATAAATATCATGTTCCGCGTTGATATCTCCGGCTGCTGATGCCTGCCAGTGAGCATTGAGTAAAGCGAGTATTTGTTCATCTTCCATGGTGTGCCATTTTTAATTGCTTTTAGTTTTCAATAAAAAATCCCGGTGACGAATCATCACCGGGATATATACTTATCAATAGTTTACTACTATTGGTAACCTTCGTTTTGTGCTAAGTTAGGGTTAGCATCACGTTCACGTTTAGGGATCGGGAATATCAACTTGGGCGAATTCCACGGAAATGATGCCGCTACGTTTCCATCTTCATCAGTTGTTTCTGTTGTTTCTTTATAACGTTTCAAATCCCATAATCTGAAGCCCTCAAATGCAAGCTCTACGCGGCGTTCGTGTTTAAGAACGGTAAATAAGGCGGCAGCGGTATTGGCGGTTGTATTAGCCAATTTTGCCCTGTTTCTTACAATATTAATATCCTGTGCAGCACCCGTTAAATCCGGCGCGGATTTTCTGATGCGTGCTTCGGCCCTTATCAGGTAAATTTCGGCCAGGCGCACAACGATAACGTTGCCAAAAAGGTTATTGAACTTAGATGTAAAATTATCAGAACCATCATTATAAAACTCTTCTGCCCTTTTATCACCAGCCTCATATCTCGCAAAATGCTGATCATTGATTACGGTTTCGCCACGGCCTCCAAAATCGGCGCTCGCGAAAACTTCGTTCAAAGCATTAAACCCTGATTGGTTAGAAATCTGGATCGCAAAAATATCTTCGGTGCTGTTAAACACACGGGTTGGCTGCGTAGGGTGCTGAAATTCGCTGCCAAAATCACTCACTAATGAAAAGGCTCCCGAGCTTATGATTTTTGTCGCTTCCGTTTCCGCATCTGCAAAGTTTTCCTGGGTAAGGTAGATACGCGCAAGTATGGCCGATGCTGCAAAAGAATCCGCATAAGGAGTTCTTGATGCCGGGCTGGGATCGCTGTTAAGCTTTTCTTCAGCAACCTTAAGGTCAGCAATAGCCTGTGTATAAACTTGCGCTACCGTACTGCGTGACACACGCTGAATACCGTCAACGCTGGTTGTAGGTGTTAAAACTATAGGCACTGCAAGGTTTGATGTTGGTGTTCCATCGTTCCAGGCTTTGCCAAAACAACGGGCCAGATCAAAATAGGCAAGACCGCGCAAAAATTTAGCTTCACCTTCAACTCTGTCTTTATTAGCAGCATCAACCAGATTCAGATTAGCCAAAACGTTGTTACATACGTTAATGGTGTTGAAACCTGCATCCCATACCCCTTCAACAAAGAAATTATTAATGGTGATGGTTTTATTTGAAAGCTCGGTATATTCAGAAAAGGTACCAAAATAGGAGAAGTCACCATCATCGGCCAAAAAATCGTTGGTTGACATTACCCTGCCTCCGTATAAGCCCCTGAGGCCGGCTGCCGTATAAGCCCCTATTAACACACCCTGAACATCTTTTGATGTTTTAATGGCCTGATCCTGCTCAACAGTATCTTTTGGCTTTATATCCAGTTGCTTTTGGCAACCGGTACTATATAACACCAGTAACGAACTTAATGCTATGATTGTATATTTAGTTTTTTTCATCTCTGTCAGCTTAAATTAAAATCCTACGTTTAATCCAAAAGTTATTGTTTTAGCCTGCGGAGCAGCATAAAAGTCATAACCTTGTGTAATGTTGCCCGAAAATGCATCTGAGTTTAACTCTGGGTCCCAACCTTTATATTTTGTCCATGTAATTAAGTTGGTTGCCTGAGCATAAACCCTCACGCTCGACAGCTTGATTTTACTAACCCATGATTTAGGAAAATTATACCCCAAAACAACATTTTTCAGACGAATGTATGATCCGTCATCTAAAAATCTTGAACTTGGGCTTATACCATTACCGCCAAACAACCTGGCTTCAGGTACATTGGTAATTTGCCCGGCTTTTGTCCAGGATTGAAGCTGATCAATGGTTTGGTTATCAAAACCATTGCTGAAACCAGTTGACATGTACTGACCACCACCATTATAGATCTTATTTCCGTGAACCTGTTGTAATAAAAAGCTGAAATCAAAACCCATGTAAGAAACCGAGTTATTTAAACCGGCCAGATATTTAGGATTTGGATCACCCACCACTACCGGTACGGCCTGGTTGTAATCATTTGTTGTGGTTCGGTCTCTTTTTCCATTTCCGAGATCGGTGTTCTTATAATAAAGTGCATCACCATTTTTAGGATCAGCACCGGCAAACTCAGCAGTATAAAAAATACCAAGCGGCTGGCCTTCAATAGCGCGGTTAACCTGATCGCCGCCGCCAAGCAGGATCTGTCCTTTAAGGTCGGTGATCTTATTACGGTTAATAGAAAAGTTAAAGCTTGTTGACCATGTAACCTTACCAACAAGGTTTTTAGAGTCGATTTGTATTTCCAACCCTTTATTTTGCAGTTTACCCAGGTTTTGAGTTATTGTTGTAAAGCCAGAAGTAGCAGGCACCTGTACGTTTAATAAAAGGTCTTTGGTTTTTTTCAGGTATACCTCAAATGAACCAGATAAACGACCATTAAAAAAGCCCACATCCACACCAAGGTTGGTGGTAGCCGTTGTTTCCCATTTCAAATTAGGATTTGGTAATTGTGTTGGCCTTGCACCGGCTACACCGGCATAACCAAATGCTGAAAATAAACCACGCGAAGGAAAATTTCCAATCTCAGAGTTACCTGTTAAACCATAGCTGGCCCGCAATTTCAGTTCAGATACCAGCTTTTGGTTTTTCATAAATTCCTCCTGAGACAATACCCAACCAACCGAACCTGCCGGGAAGAAACCGTAACGGTGATTAGCACCAAACCTTGACGAACCGTCGATACGGCCGCTTAATGTTAAAAGGTATTTATCATCATATTTATAGTTGGCTCTGGCAAAATATGAAAGCAGTGAGTAGCTTGTTGAATTTGATGCAGCGCCGGTAATATCAGCCGCACTGTTCAACTTTTTGTAAGCATCTGAAGGGAACTGCTGACCGTTGATGGAGTTAAGATCGTTCTGCTGTCTTTGATAGGTCATACCACCTACCGCATCGATATTACTTTTATCAATGTCTTTAAGGAAGTGTAAGAAGTTATTGGTGTTAAAATTCAGCGATGTAACCGATGAATTAAAACCCACACCATTTCCTGTACCCGAGTTACGCAGGGTTAAACTTCCGGCATAATTATCTTCAGTAGAGTTTAAGATGTCCATACCAACTTCTGACCGAAAGGTTAACGACGGCATTAATTTTATCTCGCCAAAAACGTTACCAAGGTTGCGGTAATCAGTAGTGATAAAATAGCTGCTTTCTGAGTTCAGCAAAGGGTTAAAATAAGTTGGAAAGTTACCATTAGGATTACCCGTGGCAGGGTCAAGCGCGCCGCTTAATAAACCTGTACGTGGATCGATAACAGGGGTTATTGGCGCCAGGGCCACAATTTGCTCGGGGGTCGAAAACGCGTTGTCGTTATCCAAACGATGGTTTTGAGTACGTGAAACACTCAGGTTGGCCCCTATAGTTAACCAACTGTTAGCCTGGTTTTCGATATTAGTACGTAAGCTATATTGGTTAATCTGGTTTTTAAGGATCCAGCCTTTTTGATCGTTATACGTGCCCGAGATATAAAACTTGGTCTTTTCTGTACCTCCCGAAAAAACAAGATTATAATTTTGTACCGGGGCATGCTGAATGATTTGCTTTTGCCAATCGGTATTTACTTTATAAGTTTTATAATCATCATTACCAGCCGAATAACGTAGCAGCCTGCCTTCAATGGTTGCTGATGAATAACCGCCTGCAGTACCTGCTTCTCTTAATAAAGTAACATACTGCTGCGCATCTAAAAATTTACGCTCGCCCGTTGGTTTGCTAAAACCGTAGTATTGATTATAAGTGATTTTTGTTGAACCTGCTTTACCCTTTTTGGTAGTAACCAAAACTACACCGTTTGAAGCTCTTGAACCGTAAATAGCTGCCGCGGATGCATCTTTTAAGATGTCGATAGATTCGATATCATTTTGGTTCAAATCAACCAATGGGTTGGTTGATGCACCGTTGGTTGAAAAGTCATCGACCGTAATGGGCATACCATCTATTACATACAATGGTTGATTACCCGCGGATACAGAAGACGCACCACGGATACGAACCTGGATGCCCTGCCCTAACTTACCGTTTTGAGCCTGGATATATACACCCGGACTACGGCCTTGTATAGCCGATTCAAGACTTGGTACAGGAATATTTTCTATATCGCCACCTTTAATTTTTGAAACGGATCCTGTTAATGAACGTTTGCTTTGTGTACCATATCCCACAACAACAACCTCATTAAGCAGCTTCGAATCGGTACCTAATTGCGCATCAACCGTTGTTCCGGCTATAGCTACTTCCTTAGGCAGATATCCTAAAAAACTAAAAGTCAAAATTTTAGCAGTTGCCGGCACGCTAAGCTTGTAGCTACCGTTAATATCGGTTTGGGTGCCCACCCCCGTAACACCTTTTACGGTTACGCTTACCCCAGGTAAGGGCGAGCCGTCCTTCTGATCTGTTACTTTACCTGTAATAACCCTATTTTGAGCAAAACCAAGGGTAATACAAGTACATAACAACAGGATTGTTAGTAAATGTTTCTTCATAAAAGTTAATATTGTTAATTAAGAAAGTAAGTTCGTAAAAAAAATGTGTAGAAACAACAAATACCTCAAAATCACGTTGCGTTCTTTACAAAAATGTTATTATCGCACATTTAAAACCATGACAATCAAATAAAAACACATTACCACCTTTCTTTTATCGGCTCGATTTTCAGCGGTTTATCAATATGTTTTTTAGTTGTGTCCTCTTCCGGTAATTAATGAAGCCCTTAATTTCCATTCGGGCAGATGCAAAGCAGCCAATGCAATATCACAACACAAACCACTCATTTACAATAACATTTACAACAAATCTTGTGATTACAATCTTTGCTTCGCTGGTATTAGCGATATTCAAATCCCTTATTTCAAATTATTCTTACCAAAATCAACCGAGGTAAAACGATTAACCTTTATTTTATTAATATTTTCCCTTCTGTTAAGATTAACTATCAAGAAATTACAACAACACACGGATTAACCCATTAACAGCCATTAATATTCGATCTGTAAAAGGGACAGTTTGCTACACAGCCGATAACTAAATTGCGTCGGCGTTGGTATAAAACTAAGCATATAAATTTTATCAATGGCGGTGCAATGGGCAAACTCAACCCTTAATTGACAGTACAGGAAAAAAAATGTCGGATGGAAAGCCGCGGGTAAAACCGGCGGCTATTGGGTGAAGATATATTGAATTAAATTTGCGCCCATTTTTAAGGCTTTCTGGCGGGCTTCCTGGGTATCGCCGGCATAAGTACCATAATCTTCCCAACCATTGCCTAAATCGCACTCATATGTGTAAAAACAAACCAGCCTGCCTTTGTATATCAAACCGAATCCCTGCGCGCGTTTACCGTCATGCTCATGAATTTTGGGCAGGCCATTGGGGAAGTCATATTTTTGATGATAAATAGGATGGTTTACCGGCAACTCCACAAAATCAAGTTCGGGAAATACCTTTTTCATTTGCGGGCGGATATATTGGTCAAGACCATAATTATCATCGATATGCAAAAAGCCGCCACCGGTGAGGTATTTACGCAGGTTACGGGCTTCCTGATCGGAGAAGATCACATTGCCGTGCCCTGTCATAAAAGTAAAAGGATAATTAAATAACGAAGCGCTGCCTACCTCCACTACTTCGTCATCATCATCAAAGTTAGTCTTGAGGTTTTCATTGCAAAATTTAATCAGGTTAGGTAACGCTGTGCGGTCGCCGTACCAATCACCGCCACCACTGTATTTAAGCCGGGCAATTTTATAAGCAGGCGCATTAAAGCTGCTCATCGCTATAGCTGCAAATACAACAACCAATGCTACCTTTATCCTTTTCATATCCTGTTTAAAAAATTCACTTCAAAACAGGCTTCCAGCGCGGCAGTTTCTGTACGCAGGCGGCTTGTACCTAAAGATATTGGTTTAAACCCATTGTGCAAAGCCTTCTCTATCTCTGCCGGGGCAAAGTCCCCTTCCGGACCTATCAGTATTAAATAACGTCCCTGAAGCACTATTTCATCTTTCAGGTTAAGCTTTTCACCGGGCTCGCAGTGAGCAATAAACTTTTGACCATCAAAAGGCTTATCAAGCAACTGGTTTAACGTAACCGGTTCATTTAATACAGGATGGTATGCCTTAAGGGATTGTTTGATTGCAGCGGTAACAATCTTATTTAAACGCTCAACCTTGGCTTCCTTACGTTCCGATCGCTGGGCGATGATCAACGATACCTCATCGATACCTATTTCTGTGGCTTTCTCCAAAAACCACTCCAGGCGTTCGATATTTTTGGTTGGCGCAACCGCTATATGAAGGTAATGGTTCCGTTTTTCAAATTCGGTGCTTACCGATGTTATTTTAAGAATGGTTCGCTTAGGATGCGCATCATGAATTTGAGCAGTATAAAGGCCTCCGCGGCCGTCAATTAACTGCACCTCATTGCCCACTTCAAGGCGCAGCACACGTATGGCGTGTTTGCTTTCTTCTTCGCTCAGAAAGTATTGGGGATGCGAGGCATCGATATCAGGTGTATAAAAAAGTTGCATTACGGTAAGCAGATTAATGTAAATCTACTGCATCTTCTTCATTTATCAGTAATTCGAGTTTAACTGATTCGATATTTTGGTCGGATTTTTTTAATACAGTGATGTTATATCCGTTAGATTCCTTTTGCTCGCCAACATCCGGGATCTTCCCGAAGATATCGCCAAGCCAGCCGGATACGGTATCAAAATCGCCATCCTCAGGCAAATCATGCGGAAGGTGCTCGTTCACATCGTAAATAGATGCAAGGGCGTTAACTATAAACTCACGTTCATTTACCTTTTCAACAATAGGCTTTTCCTCGTCATACTCATCCTGGATCTCACCAACAAGCTCTTCAACAATATCCTCCAGGGTTACCATACCGGCAGTGCCACCAAATTCATCAAGCACAATGGCTATCTGAATGCGTTTCTGCTGCAGCTCGGCCATCAGATCATTGATCTTTTTGGTTTCGGGGATGAAGTATGGCTTGCGGATAATGTCTTTCAGAACAATCTCCTCATTACGGGCCAGTAGCGGCAAAATATCTTTGGCGTGTACAATACCAATGATCTTGTCTATTACATCATCGTAAACGGGCATACGCGAGTATCCCTCATCGATAATCATATCCAATAACTCTTCTTTTGTTGAAGCGATATCCACCCCAGATATCTTGGTACGGGGCACCATGATATTCTTCACCACACGCTCATTAAAATCAAACACATTCTGAATCAGTTCGTGTTCATTTGAATCAAGCGCACCGGTTTCTTTACCCTGCTCCAACAGGTATTGCAACTCTTCAGAACTGTGGTGTGTTTCTCCGCCCTCAACAGCGCTTATACCTAACAGTTTCAGAATGAAATTGGCAAAGTTATTCAGCACCCATATAAATGGCCTGAAAACCACAAAGAAGAACCTTAGCGGTAATGAAACAGCCATTACTGTACGTACCGATTTTTGGATAGCTAACGATTTAGGCGCAAGCTCACCAAAAACAATATGCATAATGGTAATAAAACTGAAAGCTAAGATGTGACTGGCAGTAATATAACCTGGAGAAAGGGTTATACCTACACCCAGGAAGGCGCGGATAACAAGGTTAGTGGCAACCTCTTCACCCACCACACCAAGGGCCAGTGAAGCAATGGTAATACCCAGCTGCGTGGCAGCCAGGTAACCATCTAAATTATGCAGTATGCCCCGGGCAACTTTGGCTACGCCGCTGCCGCCTTTGGCCTTAATTTCAATTTGCGAACCCCGAACCCTCACCATGGCAAACTCCGCGGCTACAAAGAAGCCATTGAGTAAAACCAAAAATATGGTAGCGAAAATGTAAAATAAACTAATCTCGTAATGTGCGGGGTCCATTTATTTTTTATGATTGATAAACAGGGAACGTCGATTTGTACAGCTCCAAACTTTCGTTAATCACTTTGTGGGCATAACGTACGCCTAACAGATGCTCGATAGTTACGTTTTTACCTTCCAATTTTTTGTAATCTTTAAAAAAGCGAACAATCTCAGTCATAGCGTGCGGAGGCAGCTCATTTAAATCATTGATGTAATTTACCGACATATCGTTCTTAGCAACCGCAATAATCTTATCGTCCTGCTCGCCGTTATCAACCATGTGCATTACACCTACCACTTTAGCCTCGATGATTGACATTGGGAAAACGTCAATTGAGCAAAGTACAAGGATATCCAAAGGGTCTTTATCGTCGCAATAAGTTTGAGGGATAAAGCCATAATTAGCAGGATACATTACAGATGAAAACAACACACGATCAAGCTTTAACAAACCCGATTCCTTGTCAATTTCATATTTTGCTTTTGAACCTTTAGGGATTTCAATGATAGCATTTACAACTTCAGGAATATTATCACCTGGTGAAACCTGGTGCCAAGGATGTTGAGTACTCATTTATTTTTTATTATATAAAATTATTAACTAATCAGTTTATTCGCTCTTCTCGGTAAATTTCTTCTTAAGATAAGCAATAATCAGCGGAATTGTTGTAACTACAATTAATCCAAGTATGATATATTGCAAATAATCTTTCAATTGCGGGAACCTTCGCCCTAAAAAAAAACCACTTAAAGTAAATACGCACACCCAGGTTACGCTGCCGATAAGGTTATAGATCGAAAATTTCCTGATATCAACCTTAACCACTCCTGCAAATATAGGAGCAAATGTCCTAACTATAGGGAAAAATCTCCCTAAAATAAGCGCCATCCCCCCATGCTTGTTGTAAAATTCGCTCGCTAACACTACGTAGCGCTTCTTGAAAAAGAGCGAGTCGTTTTTATTGAATAACACCGGCCCCGTTCGGTAGCCAAACCAATAACCGGTAAAATTTCCTAATACCCCGGCCCCTATTAACGATAGTACCAGTGTGGTTATAGATACATCAACCTTACCCGCCGCGCATAATAAACCGGCCATAAACAGCAGGTAGTCGCCGGGCAAAAAGAAACCGAAAAATAAACCGGTTTCAGCAAAAACAACAATAAGCAAGAGATAAAAACCACCCCTGCTTATTATGGATTGAGCGTCAGTTAAATTTTGAAGGTATTCCCAAAAACTTTCCATTCACTATATCTGTAAAACTACAAATATTATATCAATTTGCAGTTATCATTACTGATTATATGAAACGGGCTATAAGATCGGGATAAACACCTATAAGAATTGTAGCCAGGGCTGATAGCGCGAATACAACTTTGTAGTAAACCGGCACTGTAAGTTCGGCGCGTTCGTCGGCACGGAAATACATCGCTATAATAACCCTGAAATAGTAGAAAATACTAATGATAGCATTAATTACGGCTATAATAACCAAACCTATATGGTAACGGCTTACCGCTCCCGAAAACATGAAGAACTTACCAATAAACCCTGCAGTAAGCGGGATACCTGCCAATGACAACATGGCAACTGTTAACACAAATGCCAGGAAAGGGTTCCTTTTGCCAAGTCCGTTAAAGCTTTCAAAGTTATCGCTTCCGCCTTGTTGCTGTACTAATATCAAACCACCAAATGCTATAATTGAAGCAATTGAGTAAGCCGTAGCATATACGAATACCGAGTTACCTGAAGCAGCACCTAATGATACTATTGCAAATAACAGGTAGCCTGCATGTGAGATACTTGAAAACGCAAGCATTCTCTTAAAGCTTTGCTGATACAGCGCGGTGATATTACCAATAAATAAAGTGATAATGGTAATTACCAGTAATATTGGTGTCCAGAAATCTGATAATGGCTGGAAGCAGGCAGAGAACAAACGCAGGAATGCCGCGAAGCCTGCAGTTTTAACCACTGTAGACATGAATGCAGTGATCAATGTTGGCGCCCCTTCATATACGTCCGGAGTCCAGAAATGGAATGGAGCAGCGCCTACTTTAAAGCATAAACCTACAATTAAAAGCGCTATACCTGTATAGAACATCGGGTCGATATGAGGATGGTTAACCACATATTCCCTGATAGCATCCATATTGAACGAACCAGATGATCCGTATAACAGCGCCATACCAAACAACAGGAAGCCGGTTGAAAAAGCACCCATCAGGAAGTATTTTAAAGCAGCCTCATTTGATGCGAAATCACTCTTCTTGATACCTGCCAGGATGTATAAACTAACCGACATGATCTCAATACCGATAAACAGCATCACCAGGTTATTGAAAGATACCATTACGATGATACCTGCTAATGAAAACAGGATAATAGCGTAATACTCGGCAGTATGTCTGCTAATGCGTTCAAAGTAACCTTTTGATAATAACAGGATCAGTATAGTTGATACGATGGTAACACTTGAAAATACAACAGAAAAATTATTGAACAACAGCATGCCGGTATAAATCGGCGCGGCCATGTCTTTTGCAGTCCATTGGCAAATTGCGCAAGCTAAAGCAGCCAGTAAGCCTATAACGGTAACCGGAAGCAAAGCCTTTTGCGCTTTATATAACCCTAAATACAGAAGCACTATAGGTAAAACAGATATGATGATTATAGTATTCATTCTTTTCTTTAAAATCTTAAACCTACATTGTAAACTTTGAACCTATCTGGTTTACCAGTTGCGTTACCGCAGCCTCAGATATATGCAGAATAGGCTGAGGATAAATACCTAATGCAATTACAAGTACACAAATTAAACACAGGGTAAATTTCTCGGTACCGCTAACATCAGCAAAAGTTGCTGTAAGTGGGTTGGTTTCGCCTTGCATCACATTTTTGTACATGCGTAACATATAAACCGCTCCAAAAATAATTGTTAAACCCGCTACCGCGCCAAGTGCAATGCCACCATAATGATGTGCACCAAAATCAAACACTCCTTTTAATAAAAGAAATTCGCCAATAAAACCATTGGTAAGCGGTAAGCCTACTGTACCCAGCAGTATAATCAGAAAACCGATTGCAAATCTCGGGGCCACCTTAGCAATACCGCCAAGCTGGTCAATCTCGCGGGTATTTAACCTGCGGCTAATGATATCCCAGATAAAGAACATACCAACAACATTGATACCGTGGTTCAGCATCTGGATCATGGCGCCTTGAACGCCGGCAATGTTCCATGCAAAAATGCCAGCAGCAATTAAGCCAACGTGACCTATTGATGAATAAGCAACAAGGCGCTTACCGTCTTTTTGCTTAAAGGCAATGATTGAAGCATATACTACCCCTATAACTCCAAGGACAATAGCTAACACCTGGAAATTAAAGAACCCAAGCGGAGCATTTGGGATCATCCAGCGGATAACACCGTAAATGCCCATTTTAAGCATGATACCTGATAACATCATGGTACCGCCTGATGGAGCTTCGGTATAAGTATCCGGCTGCCAGGTGTGGAAGGGGAACAAAGGCATTTTGATAGCAAAGGCCAGGAAAAATGCCCAGAATATCCAGCTCTGGTGTTTAACATCCAAAGTCATTTTATAGAAATTGTGGATATCAAAAGTTTTATCAGGTGATTGCAGGTACAGGTAGATAATACCAACCAGCATAAACAGTGACCCCGCGAAGGTGTAGATGAAAAACTTGATAGTGATACGAATACGGTTTTCACCTCCCCAAAGAGCACATATAAAGTAGATCGGGATTAACGCGGCTTCCCATCCAACGTAAAATAAAAATCCGTCGAGGGCGGTAAACACAACCAACATGCCTGCCTGCATAAATAAAATAAGGCCATAAAAAGCGCCTTCATTTTTATATTGATGCTGATAGGTTGTTAAAATAATTAAAGGCACAAGTACTGTGGTTAGTAAAACCAGTACCATGCTGATGCCGTCGATCCCGGCACTAAAGTAAATTCCATAACTGCTGATCCATGGCACATCAATAACAAACTGAGTTGATGCATCCGGAACAAATTTGCTTAAAAATATAAGCGCTATTACCAGTTGGGCAACAGAGAAAAATAATGCTGCATGTTTTGCTATCCCATTTTTAAGCAGGGCAGTTATAACAGCGGCAACTATTGGCAAAAAAAGTAATATACTAACGGTCATTTTTATGTTGCTAAACGCTTATCGTTTATATTTTAGTTAATCCAAATACGCTATACAGAAGTACCGCAATAATTCCCAGTACCATGATGAATATGTAGAAACCCACATTACCGGTTTGCAGCAAACGCAGACCTTTACTGGTTTCAATTGTTCCTTTACCTATCCCGTTCACTAAACCATCAATACCTAATTTGTCTATCACATTATAGAAGAAGGTTGAAAGCCAATCAAGCGGTTTACGAACTATCAGGTCATAAAGCTCATCCAGGTAAAACTTATGGTATGAAAGGCTTGTGAGTGCAGGGCGCTCTTCTGTATCCGCAACAGGTACACTGCCATTTTTGGCATATTTCATGTATGCATAGGCCATGGCAGCGAAAGCCAACACTACCGAAGTAGCCATTAACGCATACTCAAGTGATTCAGACAAATGATGCTCGCCTAAAATCTCGTTTGATTTATGGAAAACAGGCTCAAGGAAATGTGCCAGTTCATGATGTCCGTGTAATACTTCCGGCACGCCTATAAAACCGCCCAAAATTGAAAGGATGGCTAATACGATAAGCGGAATAGTCATTGTTGGAGGCGACTCATGCAAGTGGTGCTCCTGCTCATGTGTACCGCGGAATTTTCCGTAAAATGTAAGGTACATCATCCTGAACATATAGAACGAGGTTAACATAGCGGTTAATACACCTACAGCCCAAAATATAGGGCTATGCGCATAAGCATGTGCTAAGATCTCATCTTTTGAAAAGAAGCCTGCAAACGGAGGGATACCTGCGATGGCTACTGTACCAATCATCATGGTGGTGAAGGTGGTTTTGATCTTTCCTTTTAAAGCACCCATTTTACGCATATCCTGCTCGCCGCTCATCGCATGGATCACAGAACCAGCACCAAGGAACAATAAAGCTTTAAAGAAAGCGTGAGTTAACACGTGGAAGAAAGCACCGGTATAAGCACCAACACCCAAACCTAAAAACATGTACCCCAATTGAGATACAGTTGAATAAGCCAATACCTTTTTTATATCTGTTTGCGTTAACGCGATGAGTGCCGCGATAAGTGCCGTTGCTAAACCTATATAAGCTATCAGCTCCATGGTAAAAGGTGATAAAGTATATAAGATATTTGAACGGGCAATCATATAGATACCAGCTGTAACCATGGTAGCTGCGTGGATCAGGGCCGAAACGGGGGTCGGGCCGGCCATCGCGTCTGGTAACCAGGTAAACAATGGTAACTGCGCTGATTTACCGCAGGCACCGATAAATAACAATATGGTAATAAACAATAACGGAGTAGCGCCTGATTTCATAGTAGCCACCTTTGGAAAGACCTCCGCGAACTGGATGCTACCGAAAACGTAAATTATAGTGAAGATCCCTAATAAAAAGCCAAGGTCACCAATACGGTTCATTACAAACGCTTTCTTAGCGGCATCCGCATAATCCGGGTTTGTGAACCAGAAACCGATAAGCAGGTATGAGCATAAACCTACACCCTCCCATCCAATAAACATAATGAGGTAGTTTGAGCCTAAAACCAGCAATAGCATGAAGAAAACGAACAGGTTCAGGTAAGCGAAAAACTTTCCGAAACCTTCGTCATCATGCATATAACCGATAGAATACAGGTGGATCAGGAAACCAACGCCCGTAATGATCAGCAGCATGATAGCACTTAACTGATCTATCAGGAATGCGAAAGGGAATTTTAATGCACCAACCGCAAACCAAGTAAAGTAGTTAACGTTGATGGGTACACCAGTTGATTTTACCTGGAAGAAAGCGGCAAGACTTAAACCAAATGATACCAGTACCAGTAAACTGCCAATAAAGCCAATTACACTTTTTGATAATGAATTACGGCCAAGTCCGTTTATAACAAAACCGGCTAACGGTAATATAGGAATAAGCCAGATATATTTATCCATGTTCGATGTTGTACGTTTTACGTGTTACGTTATACGTTTTAAATTATCAGATCCATCATTACCAGGATTAAGCCCCCCTTCCGAACATCTCTGTATAGTTGGGGATTGCTTCGTACCTCGCAATGACGCTTTTAATATTTATTAGAACTTATCAAATCCGAAATCGAAACTCCGAAATCCGAAATCACAGATCTACCACTTTAACCTGTTCAGTACGTTGATATCAATTGAGTTGGTGTTACGGTAAATCATCACGATGATAGCTAAGCCCACCGCAACTTCGGCAGCGGCCAGCGCCATGATAAAAAACACGAACACTTGTCCGGTAGCATCACCCCTGTATACCGAAAACGCGGTAAGCAGCAAGTTAACCGAGTTAAGCATCAGCTCAACCGACATGAAGATCACGATAGCATTACGGCGGATTAATACGCCCATTACGCCTATAGCAAAAATGATGGTGCTTAATAATATGTAATGATTAAGCGGCACGGCGTGCATAGTATTTGTTAAACTTTCCATTATGCTGCTTTAGGTTCCTTTTCTTTAGTGGCCAATAATACCGCGCCTACCATTGCCGATAGCAACAGTACCGATGACACTTCAAATGGCAATAAAAATTCGTTGAACAATACTTTACCTAAGTTTTTTACAAGGCCCAGATCGGGGTTTTGTAACAATACAGGGTTTGATGCTCCAATCAGTTTAAGCGATGAGGCTACAGCTACAGCTAATATGCCACCACCAAAAACACCTGCTACTTTAACCATAAATGGTTTTACAGGTTCCGACTCCTTGTTAAGGTTGATCAGCATCAGCGTATACAGGAACAATACCAATATAGCGCCCATGTATACAATGAAATTTACAATCGCCAAAAATTGAGCGTTAAGCAAAATGTAGTGGATGGTGAAAGTAAAAAAGGTAAGGATCAGATAAAGGATACTATGTACCGGATTTTTGGCCGAGATTACCAATATCGAAAAGAATATGGACAAAAATGCGATGAAGTAAAATGTACTCATGTTTTTATTTACAAAATACCTTTACCCTTTAGGTAGGGCAAAGGTATAAAACTTCTTTATTGATTTAAGGGTGCTTCTACTAATTTGTCTTTACCGTAAATAAAATCCTTCCTTAAATAGTCAGAAGGTACAATATCACCGTCAAGATAAATAGCTTCTTTAGGGCAGGCCTCTTCGCACAAACCGCAGAAAATGCAACGCAACATGTTGATTTCATAAACCGCGGCGTATTTCTCCTCGCGGTACAAGTGCTCTTCACCTTTCTGACGCTCAGCAGCTGTCATGGTAATAGCTTCGGCTGGGCATGATAATGCGCAAAGGCCGCAAGCTGTGCAACGCTCTTTACCGTCTTCATCGCGCTTCAAAGAGTGCATGCCACGGAAGTTTTCCGAAAATTCACGCTTCTCTTCAGGATAGCTGATGGTTACCGGCTTTTTGAAAAAGTGTTTCATTGTAGTGGATAAACCGCCTACAATAGCCGGCAGGTAAGCACGCTCTAAAAAATTGAGGGGCTTAACTTCCAGTGCTTTTCGTTTATTGCTTAATGATTCCATTTTTTTAAAACTCCAATCTATTTAAGTAATGTACTAATCACGCCTGTAAGCACGATGTTGGCAATAGCCAATGGAATTAATATTTTCCAACCCAAATCCATCAACTGGTCATAACGGAAACGCGGGATTGTCCAACGTACCCACATGAAGAAGAAGATAGAGAAGAATATCTTACCAAATAACACCACAACACCAATCAGCGGACCGATGGTTGGGCCCACGTGCGCGGCAACCCAATCCATGCCTGGGTAGTTATAACCACCCCAGTAAAGGGTAGCCATTACTGCCGATGAAATGAACATGTTGATATATTCGGCAAACAGGTAAAAACCTAATTTCATTGATGAGTACTCGGTGTGATAACCACCTACAAGTTCGGTTTCGCACTCAGGTAAGTCGAACGGTGAACGGTTGGTTTCGGCAAAAGCACACACCAGGAACAGTATGAAGCCAAGTGGCTGTCTCCAAACGTTCCAGGCAAAACCATGTTGTTGCTCGGCAATTTCTTTAAGGCTTAAAGTACCGGTAAGCATCAGCAGGGCGATGATAGATAAGCCCATCGAAATCTCGTAGCTGATGTTTTGCGAAGCAGCACGGATAGCACCCAACAAGGAGTATTTATTGTTTGATGCCCAGCCACCTATCATGATACCGTAAACACCTAATGATACTACACCAAAAATATATAGTACACCCACGTTGATATCGGTAACCTGCAGATCAAATGTATGACCGCCGATAGCAATAGCTGATCCCCATGGAATAACAGCAGAACCAATACAAGCAGTTAAAATAGCTAATGAAGGGCCCACAATGAACAGGAAACCGGTTGCATTGGTCGGGATGATCTCTTCTTTTAAAAACATTTTACCACCATCGGCAAGGGGTTGTAAAATACCCCACGGGCCGGCGCGGTTAGGGCCTATCCTATCCTGGAAAAATGCGGCAACCTTACGCTCAGCATAAGTTGAGTACATAGCTACAACCAGGCTGATAGCGAAAATCACAACGATCAGTACGATCCTGAATATTAAATCGGTAGTTTCCATTATAAGCGGGTCTCCCTTTCAAATTGTTCTTTATTAGCCTCCATCAATACCGGGTTGGTTTTAACAACCGGCAGTGGCGTAAACTCGTAATGGTTAGCACTGATCACTGATTGATGAGATACCTTACGCGGACCTTCAATTACCCAATCGGCAGTTTTCTTTTTATCAAAACGACAGGTGTTGCAGATAAACTCTTCAACCTCGCCATAAACATCTTTACGGCCCGTTACCCTGATCACGTCTTCGCCTTTGTACCATAAGGTAACTTTACCACAGCATTTATCGCAATCGCGGTGTGCTTCAACCGGTTTGGTAAACCATACACGGTTTTTAAAGCGGAAGGTTTTATCAGTTAAAGCGCCTACCGGGCAAACATCAATCACGTTGCCAGAAAAATCGTTATCAACAGCTTTGCTGATGTAGGTAGATATTTCTGAATGATCGCCCCTGTTCAGGATACCATGTAAACGGGTGTTAGTGATCTGATCGGCAGTGAACACACAACGGTAGCAAAGGATGCAACGGGTCATGTGTAGCTGGATCTTATCACCGATATCGATCTTTTCAAATGTACGGCGGTCAAACTCGTAACGGGTTTTAGCGGCGCCGTGTTCAAAGCCAAGATCCTGAAGATGACATTCGCCGGCCTGGTCGCACACAGGACAATCAAGCGGGTGATTGATCAGCAGCATTTCTACCACGCCTTTACGGGCTTCAACAACCTCTGGCGAAGTAATATTTTGTACCTCCATACCATCCATAACACCGGTACGGCAAGAAGCCACCAGCTTAGGCATAGGGCGCGGATCTTTTTCTGATCCTTTGGTAACCTTAACCAAACAGGTACGGCATTTACCGCCGCTGCCCTGCAGCTTAGAGTAATAGCACATTGCAGGCGGAACAATATCGCCACCTATCTGCCTTGCGGCATTCAGGATGCTTGTTCCGGGTTCTACATCAACGGTTATTCCGTCTATTGTTACTTTCATTGACATTTAATAATAACGTCGTTTATAAATTCTAAATCCTGATCCCCAATATGGGATATGGATAATATGCATTTCAAAAGTCTTCCGCTAACTGGCGGAGAGATTAGAGGGGCGTTTTACGCGGTCTCAACAACTTTCAACGGATCAGCATAATGTGCCAAACCATAATTTCTTGAAGTTGCTTCGCTTGCGTTAGTTACGTGCCATTCAAATTCATCCCTGAAATGGCGGATAGCGCTGGCCACCGGCCATGCTGCCGCGTCACCCAGCGGACAAATGGTATTTCCTTCTATTTTCTTTGATACATCAACCAGCAGGTCCATGTCGCTCATTTTGCCATGGCCATACTCCAAACGATGTAATACTTTTTCCATCCAGCCGGTACCTTCACGGCAAGGCGAACATTGTCCGCAGCTTTCATGATGATAAAAACGGGCAAAATTCCAGGTATTACGTACAATACACGCATCCTCATCATAAGCGATGAAACCACCCGAACCCAACATGGTGCCACTTACGAAACCACCGTCTGATAATGACTCATAGCTCATCAAACGGGCTTCGTTATTAATGGTTTTCAGGATCAGGTTAGCCGGTAAAATCGGCACTGATGAACCACCCGCAACAACAGCTTTTAAGCGTTTGCCGTTGGCAATACCACCACAATACTCATCCGAATAAATAAATTCTTCAACAGGGACACCGAGTTCAATTTCATAAACTCCTGGTTTTTTCAGGTTACCACCTGCCGAAATCAATTTAGTACCAGTACTACGACCGATACCTATTTTAGCATATTCATCGCCACCTTCATTAATGATAGGTACAACAGCAGCAATTGATTCAACGTTGTTTACTACCGTAGGGCAGCCATATAAACCAGCGATAGCCGGGAATGGTGGTTTAATGCGTGGGTTACCACGTTTACCTTCCAATGATTCCAGCAAAGCAGTTTCCTCACCGCAGATATAAGCACCACCACCGGGTTGAACGTAAAGTTCAAGATCGTAACCTGTACCTAATATGTTTTTACCTAAAAAGCCTTTTGCTTTTGCTTCCGCGATAGCTCTTTCCAGGATCCTTACCTGTGGCATCATTTCGCCGCGCAGGTAGATATATGATGTGTTTGCACCCAGCGCAAAGCTTGATACAATCATACCCTCAATTAATAAGTGAGGGATGTAAGTCATCAGATAACGGTCTTTAAAAGTACCGGGTTCAGATTCGTCACCGTTGCAAACCAGGTAACGTGCTACGCCTTCGGGTTTAGCCAAAAAACTCCACTTCATACCTGTAGGGAAGCCTGCACCACCGCGGCCACGTAAGCCCGATTTCTTAACCTCTTCAACAATCGCCTCGGGCGACATGGTTTTTAATGCTTTCTCAACAGAAGCATAGCCACCTTTTGAGCGGTAAACATCAAATGTATTGATGCCGGGTACGTTTATATGTTCTAAAAGTAATTTCCGTCCCATAGCTTAGTTCTTAGCTTTCGCCTTTAAATCACTGATCAATTTATCTACCGACTCGTTGGTCAGGTTTTCATAAAAAGTATACTCAGGGCCAATTTGTAATACAGGGCCAAAACCACAGGCAGCAAGGCACTCCACCCCTCTCCAGCTAAATAAGCCGTCGGGAGTAACTTCACCTTCTTTTACGCCAAGGGTTTCTTCAATATGATCCATGATCTTTTCGGCACCTACCAGGCAGCAGCCGCTTGTACGGCAAACTTCCAGTACGTACTTGCCCTGCGGGCGTAAAAAGTACATGGTATAAAACGTAGCAACCTCATACACCTCAATAGGCAGGATGCTTAAATATTCGGCAACTTTATCCATTGCAGGCGCGCTTACCCAACCAAACTCCGCCTGTACCAGGTGAAGGATTGGCAATAAGCCCGATTTTTGTTTTCCCTGCGGATAACGGCTAACTATTTCATCAAATTTGGTGATCAGTTCCGGCGAAAATTCAACCGGTTCCTGAGCTTCGTCAACTCTAAGCATCTAACTCTCCGGCTATAACGTTTAAACTACTCATGTTAATAATAGCATCTGATAATAACATACCACGGCTCATTGGCGCATACATCTGGTAATTGATGAAGCTTGGCCTGCGGAAATGCAAACGGTATGGCGAACGGCCACCGTCATTTACCAAGTAAAAACCAAGTTCGCCGTTAGCACCCTCAACCGAATGATAAACCTCGGTAGTTGGGGTTGGAATTTCGCCCATCACAATTTTAAAGTGATAGATCAAGGCTTCCATGTTGTTATAAACTTCCTCTTTCGGAGGCAGGTAAAACTCAGGTACATCAGCGTGGAAAATATCGCTTGGTTCTTTATCAAGTTTGGCTAATGCCTGCTCAATAATTCTTAAGCTTTGCCACATCTCTTCGTTACGAACCAAAAAGCGACTGTAAACATCGCCATTATCACCTACCGGTACTTCAAAATCAAAGTCCTCATATGATGAATATGGGTTCATGGCCCTTACGTCGTAATCTACACCTGCAGCACGCAAAAGCGGGCCGGTCCAGCTGTAGCTCAAAGCTGTTTCTGCAGATACAGCAGCAACATCACGGGTACGGTCAACGAAGATCCTGTTACGGTTAAACAGGCTTTCAAACTCTTTAAGAGTTTTAGGGAAGTTCTTTAAAAACGCGCGGAGTTTATCAAAAGCACGACTGTTGAAGTTACGCTCAAATCCGCCTATACGACCAATATTGGTGGTAAGACGTGAACCGCAAACTTCCTCGTATATTTCATAAATAGCCTCACGGTGCTCCATCATGTACAGGAAGCCAGTAAAAGCGCCGGTATCTACACCCAATACACCGTTACAGATAATGTGATCGGCAATACGGGCAAGCTCCATTACAATTACGCGCAGGTAATCAACACGTTTAGGAGTCTGAATATTTAAAAGCTTTTCAACCGTCATGTGCCAGCCCATATTATTAATAGGCGAAGAGCAATAATTTAAACGGTCGGTTAGTGGAGTGATCTGGTAAAATGGCCTGTGTTCGGCAATTTTTTCAAATGCGCGGTGAATATAACCAATGGTTGATACACCGCTAACGATACGTTCGCCATCAAGTTGGAGCACGTTTTGAAACACACCATGGGTGGCCGGGTGCGTTGGGCCCAGATTCAGGGTCGATAGCTCGCTTTGCGGATCGTTATCTGTATATACAGGATGATTTTGCATCAGTATTGTTATTAGCGTCTAAGAGCAAGGAAGGCAGGAATCAGAATGAAGACTTGATCTTACTTCTTAATTCTCAAACTCTTGTTTCTCGATTCTCAATTTCTTAATTCTATATTTTACTATCTTCCGAAATAGAAATCCTTTTTATCAACACGGTTAGGATCTTCCAGCGGAAATTCCTTGCGCATTGGGAAAGCGGTCATGTCATCTACGTTCAAAATACGACGAAGATCAGGATGCCCATCAAAAATAACCCCGAAAAAATCATAAGTTTCGCGTTCCATCCAGTTAGCACCATCCCAAAGTACAGTAGCTGTTGGAATGTGCACATCAGTGCCTTCTAAAAACACTTTGATCCTGATACGGGTATTAGTTGTTAAACTGTGCAGGTGATAAATAATGCCTATCGGCTTTTCCTGCTCAGGGTAATGGATACCTGTAATATCTGTCAGGAAAGTGAACTTAAGCTCAGGATCTGTTTTCAGAAACGATAGCAGATCAATGATTGTTTCACGACCGGTTTCTACAGTAAGCAGTTCGTACGGCTCACCAATAACCGTTACTGAAGTATCAAATTTATCGGCTATAGCCTTTATAAGCTGTTCGTTAGGTATCTTAGCCATTATTGGATTCCGTATTTAGCTAACAATTCCTGGTATTTAGGCTCATTCCTTCTGCGGAGAGATTCTGTTTTAACCAGTTCCTGAATATTCATAAAACCATCAATAATCGCCTCCGGCCTTGGCGGGCAGCCTGGTACATAAACATCTACCGGGATAACCTCATCAATACCTTGTAAAACGGAGTAAGTATCAAATATACCACCGCTTGAAGCACAAGCGCCAACAGCCATAACCCAACGTGGTTCGGCCATTTGTAGATAAACCTGGCGAAGTACAGGGGCCATCTTTTTAGCAATGGTACCCATAACCATCAACAAATCTGCCTGACGTGGTGAAAAGCTCAAACGCTCTGCACCAAAACGCGAAAGATCATAGTGAGATGCCATGGTGGCCATAAACTCAATACCGCAGCATGAAGTAGCAAAAGGTAAAGGCCATAATGAATTTGAGCGAGCTATACCTATTACTTTATCAAGCGAGGTAGCAAAAAACCCGGCGCCTTCAACTCCGGCAGGGGCATCAACTAATTGAATATCACTCATTGAACTAAATTGATAGAGAAAAACACTATCTGCTAAATGCAGATAATGAGAGCAAATTTACAATAATAACGATGTAAAATGTACACTACGGGTGTACAGGGGGTATATTTAGAATCAATCTAAATTTAATCCCAATCTAAAGCACCCTTTTTTATTACGTAGATAAAACCCAGTAAAAGCGTAGCCATGAAAATGAACATTTCTATAAGGCCGGTAGTACCTAAAGCCTTGAAATTTACAGCCCACGGATACATAAATATTACCTCCACATCAAACAACACAAACAGGATAGCTACCAGGAAGTATTTAATGGAGATTGGTGTACGGGCGTTACCTACCACCTCAATACCCGACTCAAACGGGGTCAGCTTATCTTTTGTTTTCCTTTTAGGGCCAATTTTGTGTGTTACAAACATAGTTGTTACCACAAACCCTAAAGCAACCACCATTTGAAATATGATGGGTAAATAATTAACCGGTAAACTTTGTGCTTCCATGCTGCAAATATACTAATGCCTTAATAATAAAAAAGTGTGTTTTACAAGCTTATCAATCATTTCTGTAATTCATTATTAATCTTGATAGCAAACTGGCACTCAAAAATCAATTCCCAAATCAGGCAAACAAAAAAGGCCTCTTTTTCAAGAGGCCTCTTCAATCAATTTGATATTTTATTATTTACCTTTTCCGGCACCACCTTTGTGTTGAAAATAGGCTGCAGCACTTTTGTTGGCAGGATCCAGCTCACGCGCTTTAGCAAAGTTTTCAGATGCTTTAGCATCGTCTTTTTCTTTATACTGGTAAATAGTACCCAGGTAAGCATAAGCCTCTGCTAAATTCTTCTTAGTTTTCTCGTCAGGGGCGCCTTTTGCGTTAACTACTTCAATATACTTTTCGTAGTATGGCTTCGCATAACCTGAAATGTTATTACGATCTTTTTCTTTTAGATCGTTAACACGCGCACGATACAAGAATGCATCAGCAAATGGTGCAGTCGCTGTTTTAGCAATCACGTAGCTGAATGCGCTGTCGGCGCGGGTAAGTAACGAATCGTTAGGTGTTTTTGTATCATAGCCATAGTAATAGCTGATACCCTCGTAAAAGTAGTCGGTTAATTTAACACTATGACCACCTTTAACGGTAACTTCCCTGTAAGCGTCACCAGCCTGTGCATATTTCTTTTGGCGGAAATATGATTTAGCTATCTCAGCATAAACATCGGTTTGAGTGCTATCAAGGGTAAGCGCTTTTTGCAGTGTGATAATACCAACAGAATCCTGGTTAAGAGCAATCTGTAAACGGCCCAGGTACAAGTAATCACGAGGGATAACACGTTTTGGATCTGCTTTCTGGAACCAGGTATTGATAGCGGTTAAGCCGTTTGAGTAATCTTTGTTTTCGTAAGCTGCATAAGCTAAATAACGGTAAACCCTTGCATTTGTACTTGCTGATTTTGACAAATCAGTAGCAACCTGTTGTAAGGTTTTGTAATCACCTGCAAGGATCAGGAAGTCTGCATAACGCATTTGTGACTCTACAGACTGATCGGTTAAGCTCAAATATTGTTTGTAGTGATCAACCGCTTCTTTGATTTTAGCTGAAGCCATTTTAGGATCAGTTAATGACCAACGCAAGTCGGTTTCAGCCCACTCGCGGTAAGCAGGGCCATAGTTAGCATTGATAGCCAACGCATCTTTAAACTGTTGCTCAGAACCGTCAAAGTTGTTAGCGAATTTGTACAATACACCTGTTGCAACTTTAGCCGCAGGGTTTTTAGGATCAAGTGTAGAAGCGTCAGAGTAGTTTGAGTAAGCTTCGTTGCTTTTTAAAACTGAACGGTAAGCATCACCTAAAGCTATAAGCAAATCAACGTCTTTTGCATTGATAGCTTTTCCTTTGGTAAGTACAGCGATAGCAGCATCAGCATCGGCAGGGGCTACTTTCTTATCAGTAGTTGTAGGCAATAAATAAGATAAACCTACATAAGTATAAGGTTTTGTATCCTTAGCGGCTAAAGAAATAGCCTGGTTAAAGTTAGTAGTAGCACCGGAGTTGTCTTTATCTAAACGGGCAACAGCACCTAAACCTGCATAGTTTAATGCTGATTTTGGATTTGCAGCAATCCCTTTATTGAAAACGACTTTCGCCGAATCAGAATAGTCCTGTTTAATGTACACCCAACCCAGGTAAAAGAAGTTCTCGTCTTTAGTTGGCTGAGTTGTAGTAAGCGTTTTGAGCATCGACTCTGCTTTCTGATATTGTTCGGCGTCAATAGCTTTTTTGGCGTCGGCAAGACTTTGCGCAAAAACTGATGATGAACCTAAAAATACCAGTCCTAATGAAGCCTTAGCTATTTTACTGATCATTTTCATCTTTATTTAGTTATAGTTTACTTTTTAAATTTATCTCTCTTGGCGGAATTGAATCAGGCAATAAACCTGATTTTAAAATAATTCTCTGCCCCACATCACTCGCTAAGAACGTAACAAATCCGGCCGCTAATCCGTTCTTACTTGAGCAGTTAACCATATATAAAGTTCTGCTCAAAGGGTACTGTTTTAAGACAAGCGATTCTTGCGAAGGTTTAAAATACTCGTTGGCATACTGTTTATTGCCCTCGTCTTTAACACCTACAATTTTCACCTTATTAACATAATCAGCGTAAGCCTTTTCCGGGTTATTAAGCCAGCTAAACCCTATAATTCCCAATGCATCCGGATGCTCACTTACGTATTTAATAACCTCAATATTCGATTTAAGCGCGTAAATATTTTTCTGCTTAAACTCCTTATTACCAGAGAAATCCTTCAAATATCTTACCAAACTTGAGTTTGGATTATCAAAAACGATAGTTTTATTTCCATTACCCTGCCCGTTAAGTTCCTTCTTTAACTGGGCTATTGTAATGGTAGTATCATTTGATGCATTGTTCACTACTAATGTAACGGCATCAACCGCAAATGGCACAACTTCAACACTCAACGAACGGCGGGTAATTATATTACGTTCCGCAGTATCCAGATCACGCGATAATACCGCAACCCTTACACTGTCATTTAACAACATATTTACAGCCTGGTTTTCAGTTTTATAAACAAAAACAGGATCGGCGTTGGGGTACCGGCTTCTGTAAACATACTCTTCTTGTCCCATTATAGGCGAAAACGATTCATCGGCCACAAAAGTTGCTTTTCCGGCGTTGAAGCTATCGGTTGGTACAGATTTTACTTGCTTTTGCTTGCATGCCTGTAAACCGGCTAATGAAGCAACTAAAACCGATACATATACAACCTGTAATTTAATCTTCATACTGATCCTTCTTAAACAATCTTGAAAACCTTAAAACCGCGTAACATATAATGAACCCACCGAAAAGTAAACGTTGATAATGTTGCATCTGCAACGGGAGGGCGTCCCAGAACATGATCATGAGACCTAAAACCACGAAGCAAATAAATGCAGCGGTTCCTAAAATAAGCAAAAACCGCCTTTTGGGCGATTTTTGCTCTTTATTGTAATTAAATGGCATTCTTTATTCTTCAGATGCTAAAGTAAAGCTGATTGGAACGCTGTACTGTACACGTACCGGACGACCGTTTTGTATACCAGGTTTCCATTTTGGTGAATTTTTCAATACACGAACCGCTTCCTCGTCGCAACCGCTGCCGATGCCCCTAACAACTTTAATGTCTGTTAAAGAACCATCTTTTTCCACAACGAAAGTACAAATTACACGACCTTGTGTATTGTTTTCACGTGCTACAGCCGGATACCTGATGTTTTTGCTCAGGTACTGACCAAATTTCTCTAAACCGCCGGCAAATTCAGGAACTTGCTCAACCGAAGTAAAGATCTGGTTAGGATCGGCTTCTACCACTTGTTTAACGTCTGAGTTACCTACCGGCTCATCAATCCTGATGTCGGCGTTAGGATCACCTTTTTGGTCTTTCTGACCTGGATCTGCCACAGCAAGTTCTTTTACTGTTGGTGGATCTTTCTCCTTAACCTCGTTATCTGGTTTTACAACCGGAGGAGGGAAACGTACCTGGTCTACCTTTGGTTTTGGTGGTTCAGGTGGCGGCGGAGGTGGTTTTTTGGTTTGGTCAACCGGTGGCGGAGGTAACAGAACCACGTCTGTTATCTTCACCTTTTGGTCTTTCTCAGGGATAAGACCTTTGATCTTGTTGATGATAGTAGGCAAAGAAACCACAAAAACGAAGAACACAATAGCAAGAATTAAAGCCTTACTTGTATTTTTTGAATTGTCTTTCCTTAGCTCGTAAGCGCCATAGGCCTTGTTACGATTACTAAAAACAACGTCGATCCATTCCTGCTTTAGTATGTCTAATTTTGATCCTAACATCTGTTAAGGCTTTAATGGAAATTAATAACGTTATTTAATACTATTTATTATCGTTGTACAGGCCGTCTTTCTTCAACAGGTCAATCTCCGGTTGAGATATATCAACAATACCATAACTTTGAATATTGGCAATGTTGATTTCGTCAAGCGTGCTCACCATATTTCTATATTTTGACTTATCGCTTGGCTTAATAACAACAAACATAAATTTGCCTGTTTTTTGCTGTACTTCTTTGCTTTTTTCAATTAACGTTTTACGCAATCCATCCGGACCGAAATTGTCAATTGTTGGCGGGGTTTTTCCTGGCTCACCGATATACCACTCCAATTTGTCGTCGCTGCCCAATAAAATGGTCATTGAACGTGAAGCGGCGATATCCATCTGATCCTTCGTTTTCTCATCTTTATCAGGCATGGCCAAGTCCATCGCTTTTGCTTTCGCAAGCGTAGTGGTCATGATGAAGAAGGTGATCAACAAGAAAGCCAAATCCACCATCGCGGTTAAATCTACACGGGTTGATTGCTTTTTACTGCGAACCTTCCCGCCTTTGTGTTTGCCTCCCCCGGAGGTATCTAATTCTGCCATGATCTTTTATTTTTTAGAAGCACCACCGGCACTTCCCAAATCCGTAATTAAACTAAACTTGTTAACTTTTTGCTTTTGCAAAATACCGATAACATCCTTAATAACCGGGTATTCTTCTTTGCTATCACCTTTAATAGCTAAACGAAGCTCCTTGTTATGTAAAGCTTTTGTAGCTATACGGGCCTGGCGGATCCAGTTAGTTAATTCACCTGATACAGAATCACGAGGTATACCCGGCTGGGCATATTTCTTTTGCTGATCAGCAGTCAAAGCGATAAATTGCTTTAATTGGCTCATTGGCACGCCAAATGAAGTGATGGTAGAGAACCTTGTTTGCTCTTCAGGAGTAAAAGTCATGTGATAAATTGAACCCATTTGGTTCAATGTTTCCTTACGGATATCAACACCTTCAACACCGAAGAATGCTTTTTGAGCACCTACAGAGATTGTAGCAAAGTCAGATTCTGGTACCGGCTGCTGGATTGAAGATTTTGGTATATCGATAGGTACCGGATCTTCGGTTTTTACTTTTGCAGTTAATATAAAGAAAGTAAGCAACAGGAACGCCACGTCGCACATAGCGGTCATGTCAATTGCGGTGCTCTTTCTTGGGACTTTTATCCTTGCCATGTTAAATTTCTTAAAAATATATAGTGTTTCAGTATTAACTATTTTGCCCCTAACTTATTGTGCATGAGGCATAAGCACTACTATATTTTTATTTGTTTTTGTGCGAAGCTGCAAATGTTTGAACGATGCTGAAACCAGTTTCGTCGATAGCGTAAGTCAATTTATCAATTTTTGATGTAAACACGTTGTACATGATAATTGAGATAGCTGAAGTACTGATACCGAATGCAGTGTTGATCAAAGCTTCAGAGATGTGTGAAGAAAGTTCAACCTGGTTAGGTACACCTGCTGTTGCTAATGAAGAGAACGCACCGATCATACCCACAACCGTACCTAATAGACCGGTTAATGTACCGATAGATACTAATGTAGCGATGATAGTTAAGTTTTGCTCAAGCATTGGCATTTCCAAAGCTGTAGCTTCTTCGATATCTTTTTGGATAGCTAAAGTTTTTTGATCTACGTCAAGACCTGTTTCAGCTTCCATTTCACCATATTTTTTCAATGCTGATTTGATAACGTTTGCAACAGAACCTTTTTGTTTGTCGCACTCTGCAGAAGCACCTGCAATGTTACCAGCATTTAAAAGAGCTTGAATTTTCCTTACAAAGCCGTCAACACTACCAGTACCAGAAGCTTTACCGATAACTACGAAGCGCTCGATTGAGAAAACGATAACCATTAATAAAAATGACATGATCAAAGGTACAATTACACCACCTTTGTGGATTGTGCCGAAGATATCAGAAGGGTATCCGTTAACTACGTCGCCGCCTTTGAAGTGGCTTGGATCACCAAGGATGAAAACGAATATTAAAATAGCTACTGCCAGACAGATTGGAATAGTTAAAGAAGCAAACATGCCCGATGCACTTGAGCTTTCTTTCTTAACAGGAGTAGTTGGTTTTGTTGGTGCGTTTGCCATTACTTTTGAATTTTTAGTTTTTGTTTTTGTTTATTTTATAAGTTAGTTAAAATGCGCTGTTTGTTGGGAATAACAAAAATAGAATTTTATTGAATTAAAAAAACCATTTATGTTATTCTTTACAATTTTTTAATACAGAATATCATTCTGTGTATTGTTGGTGTTTATAAACGCAACAATACAAATTTATTGTGTGTTACCAACACAATTATTTGCAATGAAAACCATTTTTTTTAAAAATAGCAAGTGATAACATATAAAATTTGTGTTACCAAGCTAAAATCGGGCACTTTTTTTCAAAGTTGCTAAAACATAGCTGCTATATTTAACTACGATGCAAGCTTTGTAACACATAGTTTTGCCTTTTGTTTAAAACTGCGCCTTTCAAATAATTCTGTTAAACTACGGTTTATAATGTTTATTTAATGTTATCCGCCTGCTTTTTTAGCTTTATAGCCGTCGGTTTGGAGTAAAGTTAACACTTTGTCCCTAAAATCACCCTGAATCAGGATCTCACCATCCTTAACTGAACCGCCAACTCCGCATTTAGATTTCAGCTTTTTCCCAACCGCCTCCAGGTCGGCATCGGTACCTATAAAGCCGCTGATACGTGTAACCAGTTTACTACCGCCTTTACGATCAAGGTATATTTTAAGATTTTGTTGCTGTGGTGGTAATGTTTCGGCATCCCCTCCCCCATTTTCCTGGTATTGAAAATCAGGGTCGGTTGAGTAAACTACGCCTGTAAAATTTTTCTTAGCCATACTATTAATTTTTAAATGTGGGGCCTACTATTACTTTTAACGACTCTGGCAGGATATTAATATCTATACCCGTACCTGCCATCTGCGGTTCGCCGTCCAGGTGGATGGGGCCGGTATGTTCTCTTTTTATCAGGATCTGTTTTCCGCGGATGATCTTCACATATTTTGAACTTTCGGTTGCTTTAACCAGCATGCGCAAACTCATTTCCGGGAATCTCCATAACGGGAATGGTTTGATCACACAAACATCCAGCAAACCATCCTGCAAACTTGCCTTAGGCGAGATATGAACATTGTTGCCATATTGCGATGAGTTAGCTATACTAAGCATAAAAGCCTTGTAATCATAATTCTTACCGTCGATATCCAGATGATAGTTTTGCGGCTGATAGCCAATCACCTCTTTTATAGATGATTTAATGTAACTGATAAATCCACGCTTTTTACCATGCGAAAAGATCTCGCTGATATGGGCATCAAAACCCATACCCGCCATATTAAAAAAAGCTTGCCCATTAATTCTGGCCGAATCAATAACTTCTACTCGGCCAGTCGCCAGGTTTTTAATAGCTTCCTTGGTATCCATCGGAATGCCCAAAAACCTTGCAAGCCCGTTACCTGAGCCAAAAGGCACTATACCAAGCGAGGTATCGGTACCCACAATGGCCGATGCCACCTCATTAACTGTACCATCGCCGCCAACTGCCACCACGGTATCAAACTTACCAACTGCTTCTGACGCGATAACCCTTGCATGCGCCACGCCGTCGCTAAAAGCTATAACCGGCTCCATTACAGCTGCATCAACAGTATCCTTGATCAGTTCGGGCACCCCGTCCTTCTTCTTCCCGCCCGAAATTGGGTTTATTATAAATAACGCTTTCCGTTTCAACTATATATATTATTTCAATCGCCAAAAGTAAATGTATTTTCGGCTTTGTGAAATTTGTTTTATTTTTACCGCCCGAATGTGGACTGATTTAATGCTCCTTTTACGATGGGGCCGGATTGCAACCACGTAAAAAAGTGCTAAAACCATGCTTCTTTTTACCGCTCGATCCGTCTTAAAGCCCTCCCACTCGATTTTAATTTTACTTATTTAAATTTTATGTCATATTTATTTACTTCAGAGTCCGTATCAGAAGGTCACCCGGATAAAGTAGCTGATCAGATCTCGGACGCGCTGATTGATCATTTTTTAGCATTTGATGCCGAATCGAAAGTTGCCTGCGAAACGCTGGTAACCACAGGCCAGGTTATTTTAGCCGGCGAAGTAAAATCAAAAGCCTATCTGGATGTACAGAAGATTGCCCGCGAGGTGATCAACAAGATCGGGTACACCAAAGGCGAATATATGTTTGACGGCAGTTCATGCGGTGTGCTTTCGGCCATCCACGAACAATCGCCCGATATTAACCAGGGTGTTGACCGCACCGCTAAAGAAGAGCAGGGTGCCGGCGACCAGGGTATGATGTTTGGTTATGCAACAGTTGAAACCGACAACTACATGCCGCTTGCCCTTGATATCGCTCACGCCTTATTAATTGAGCTTGCAGCTATCCGCCGCGAAAACAACGAGATCAAATATCTTCGTCCGGACGCAAAATCACAAGTTACTTTAGAGTACAGCGATGACAACAAACCGCAACGTATCGACGCCATCGTTATCTCAACCCAACATGACGATTTTGAAGAAGAGCAAGCTATGCTGGCTAAGATCAAAGCTGATATCATCAGCATCCTGATCCCGCGTGTTAAGGCTAAATACCCTAAATATGCCCACTTCTTTAACGACGAAATTAAATACCACATTAACCCAACAGGTAAATTTGTGATCGGCGGTCCGCATGGCGATACCGGCTTAACCGGTCGTAAAATTATTGTGGATACTTACGGTGGTAAAGGCGCTCACGGTGGTGGTGCTTTTTCTGGTAAAGATCCATCAAAGGTTGACCGCTCGGCTGCTTATGCTACCCGCCACATTGCTAAAAACCTGGTTGCTGCCGGTTTATGCGATGAGGTACTGGTACAGGTGTCATACGCTATAGGCGTTGCACAGCCAATGGGTATCTACGTAAACACTTACGGTACTGCTAAAGTTGACCTGCACGACGGCGAGATCGCTAAAAAAGTGGAAGGCATTTTTAACATGACCCCTTACGCTATTGAAACCCGCTTTAAACTGCGTAACCCAATTTACAGCGAAACCGCGGCTTACGGCCACTTCGGCAGACCAAACGAAGTTGTTACCAAAACTTTTGTTGGCCACGACGGCAGCAAACTGGAGCGCGAAGTTGAACTGTTTACCTGGGAAAAACTTGATTACGTTGACCAGGTTAAAGCAGCTTTCGGTTTGTAATTAATTACACCTATATAATATAAGGCAATAGCGACGGGTAATCCTGTCGCTATTGTTGTTTAGGGGGGGATATATAAACAAGGATTTTAGGTAAAGGCTCCTTTCGTATTAAATTATAAATACATACATTTATCACCCTAATCCCCCGAACCCTAATTTAAATGCCCAACAACACCTGGAACGCCGTAACCGCTATCCTTTATTTTGCTGTATCTGTTATAATTACTGCCTGGTTTATTGAGCAAAAGTTTGGCTACGTGGCCACGCCCGGGGCTATATTATTATCCAACATTGTAGCCGCGAGTAAATGGGTGGTTATCACTATAGCCGCCCTCGTGATGCTTGAAGAAAATAAATGGATTTTTATCAGGCGTACGGCATTTGCCGCGCTGGCGGGCAGTTGCGCCATGTACTCCACCTACGCGTTCAGGTTTTTCCCCATTAGCAGCTGGCAGCAATTTACCTTTGCCATGGCCTTAGCCATGCTGGTGATGGTATTATTCTTTTTAAAGGCCGTTACCGATACCAGGCTGCCGCTTAAATGGTTTGCGGTATGGATGGCATGCCTGCTGATCAGTGTTATTATGCAAACCAGGGTGGTATTTAGCTTACACCCGGATCTTGTAACAAATGGGGTGTCCCAATTTTTTGATTTTTTAACGTAAGTATATTTGCTACAAAGTACCGCCTTGGATGCCAAAAGAATAGAATAATAGCAATAATATATTTTATTTGCCACCTAACAACAAAGGCTAACCGTTTCCGATTAGCCTTTTACATAATTACTACGCTTAACCTATTACATTTAACATTCATTTTCATCTGTACTGTGCGCTATAAAAAACCCGCATATCGCACTTGCAGTAAGTGCTATCAATAACGTAATCATATTGTTTAATTTTTAGGTGAATAATTAATTAATACTATAACAAGAACGGAAAAAATTCCTTAAAGTTTTACTAAAACCTTGCTTTATAGTACTGTAGACGCATTTTTATGATTATCATTACCCAATGGTTAAAAATTTAGGATTTTATTATTATATCCTATAAACAGCCGATAAAGTTAAAATGGTTTTTAACTCACATCTGCCTGAGAAACGGCATTATGTGGCCTTATGGATGGTTTTTATAAAAAAGAGAGAAGATAAATCGACTAAAAATACCTAAACGGCTACAAAGTATTCAAAGCTTTATACAAATCTTTGGCGTTCGCTACGGTATTATGCATATTATCCAGCTTCATTACCTTTTGTAAAAAATCCTGGATTTTGGCTTTGTTAACTTTTAAAACGCTGCCGTGCATATTTTGCAGCACAACTACGGTATTAAATATCCCATTGGCGTTGTTCATATTTTGTGATGCGTAGTCCACCAGTTGGGGTACAATGCTTGCGGTTTTATACCAGTTTACCATAATATCGTTGGCGCTGTTAGTACGGGTGGAGGCGTTTTCAGAAAACAGACCGGCCACCAGTTTACCCTGCGTACTATCTAAAGCGGTTTGATATTTTTTGGTATTTGCCGGATCGGAAGTAATTGCCGTTTTTAAAAGCTCCGGGGCATCGTTCGGTAATACTTCGGTAATAACTTTGGCTGCGTAAACCCGTTTCTGCGGATCGGGATTGTTCACCATAATATCCAGCAGTGGGGTAACAAACTTATAGGTTTCCAGGCGCTGGTTTTGGATAGATAGCTGCATCTGCTGCTGGTACTGCTGATTAGCCACGGCATCATGATCGCGCGATTGCTCCATGTCCTGCTTTTTGATGGCCTGCGAAAACCAATAGCCCGATGCCGTGATAGCCAGCGGCAAAAAGATGGAAGAAAAAAACTTGAGCCAAAAATCCTTCTTCTTCTCCTCGTCCGAAGTTTCTTTGAGTTTGGCAAGCTCTTTTTTAAGGTCGTCTATGTCTGTTGTTAACTGTTCTGTAGTCATAGGTAAAGGTTGATGTAGAACATTAAGAAATCCGGTTATAAATATAACTCATTAATTAATAAGACAATACATTTTGTTTATTCTGTGCGGGGAAGTTGCGTGTATTGTTCTTTATTGAAAATAATAGTCTGTTAAAAAGCAATTCCCTTCCTTGGGAGGGGTGCGGCAGGATCGCGTGTTGGCGGGGAGGGGTTTATACGCCATTTAAACAAATGGAACGTATTTCGCTGAAACCCCTCCCTGCACCCTCCCAGGGAGGGAATCGCACGGCCCAATCCTCATAAATCCATCTTAAGTGTCAATGTATGAGCTACCGGCTCCTGTTAGCTCCAGCCCTCTCTCATCATCTTGTTACAAAACACTTCTTCAAAACATGCTATCTTTGTGATACCGCTTTAATCAATACAACAACCAATTGTTATCAAAGCAATGACACAAAGCAAAAACATTAAATCACTACGCCAGGCACTAAGCCTAATGATGATGGTGGTTTTCCTGGTGCTTGGTTATTGCCCGGTAAGGAATGTTTTGTGCTCGCTCGCCAGCCACGCATCTCAAAACAAGGAGCAAAAGGCACCGCGCGATATTAAGGCCATTGTTGAGGATGTATGCAACGCCTACAATAGCGGCGATAAAATTATCCCCTACCAGGAGGTTGTATCAAAAACAGCAGTCCCTTTACTGCTGGCGGTTGTTGTAGCGGTAGTATTTTTTGCAGGGATTGTCCTGTTAAAAAAGCTTATTGTTTTATACCCTTACACCCCTGTCTGTAACTTAAGCGCTATTCCGCTTTATTTGGCAAACAGGGCATTGCTCATCTGAATCCACCCTTTTTCAAATGCTTATCGCCCGGCAGTCAATTGCGCCGTAGTTTGATTAATGCATTCCATCTTAGCCCTCGCGGCTATTTGTATTTCACATTTTTTTGATGGTCATTCGGTTGGTGCCGCTATTGTTGCTGCAATCCGCAGCTGCATTAGCGTGTAACGCAGCTGAATGATCGCCGCATATCAGTTATTTAAAAATCATGATCAATCCTATTTTTTCTATAGCCGGCAAAAATTACCGGCAAATGGCTCCCCTGCTTTTGCGGATGACTGTTGGCTTCGGTTTCATGGCACACGGCTGGGCCAAACTGATTAAAGGCCCCGAAGCCTTCGGAAACCTGCTGGCTCAAATCCATGTACCTTTTCCTCATGCTTTGGCGTGGATCTCTACCTTAACAGAACTGATCGGCGGCTTGGCCATGTTTATCGGGTTTGCGGTAAGCATCACCGCCTTGCCGCTTATCGGTATCATGCTTGTAGCCATGTTCGGCATCCAAATTAATTATGGTTACAGTTCGGTAAAAACCATCGGCTTAACTCCCGACGGACCAATTTTCGGTCCGCCGGGATATGAGATCAATTTATTGTACATCGCCGCGCTTATCTCGCTACTGATTTCGGGAGGTGGTATGTTTTCTGTCGATTCCGTTCTGGCTCCAAAGCGAGGCACCAATTAAATCATAAAAAATAATAACCTATTGATCATTATGCCACTAAGGCAAATGATCAATAGGTTTAATAAACATCAATATGTACACTGTTTTTCTTTACATTTTTATCATCAGTTTCATTGCCACCCTGGTACGTTCAACCTTTGGCTTTGGCGAATCGCTGGTAGCTGTACCGCTGCTAAGTATATTTATTCCTCTTGGTGTTGCCGTTCCGCTTTCGGTACTTATTTCTGTTTTGGTTGCATTGGTTGTGGTGATCCAGGATCATAGCAAAATCCAGTTGAACAGCGCAAAATGGCTCATCTTTTTTGCCTTACCCGGTATACCCATTGGTGTACTTATTTTGATATATGGTAACGAGCTTTGGGTAAAAACCGGGCTGGGCACGCTCATCATCCTTTACTCGTTATATGCCATGTTTGGTAAAAACAGCTTTCAACTTCATCATGATAGCAAATTTTGGCTATTTATCTGTGGTTTTTTGTCGGGAGTTTTGGGAGGAGCCTATGGTGTTAACGGGCCACCGCTGGTTGTTTATGGTAACATGCGCAAATGGAGCGCTAAAGATTTCAGGGCCACACTTCAGGGCTATTTTTTGCCGGCAAGCTTAATTGGGGTAATGGGTTATATTTTTAAAGGACTAATCACCACCGAAGTATTAAAATATTTTATGGTATCGCTTCCGGCTGTTTTTCCGGCGATTTTTTTAGGGCGATACCTCAATCATAAACTGGGCAATGCTTCATTTTTCAGATATGTGTATTGGGGTTTGCTGCTCATCGGCGTATTTTTAATTGTGTTTAGCCTGTTCAACATAAAAACCTGATGTACAAGCTATCAACAAAACTGCTACCTTTAAATTGCAATTATTTACCTGGACTTATCTGCCCGCTATGGAACCTACTGCAAAAGCTCAAACTATTGACCAGATCATTGAACAACTGGAAGCCATTATTGCCGATGCCATAAAAACAGACAGCCGGGCCGGTTTTTTCGCCGCGCTGTACCATAAGGTTACCTGCAAGGTAAGGGAAGGCATCCAAAACGGCGAATTTGAAAACCCGGCGCGTATGGAGCAGTTAGATGTGATCTTCGCTAACAGGTATATTGCCGCCTATCATTCCTGGCAGCAGAAACAGCCTTATTCCAATTGCTGGCAGCTGGCGTTCGGCATTTTTGATAAATCATCAAAATTGGTATTGCAGCACCTGCTTATAGGCATGAACGCGCATATCAATCTTGATTTGGGTGTTGCCGTTGTAGAGGTAGCCCGCAAACTTAACCAGCCGTTAACCGAGGTTCATAAGGATTTTAATTCCATCAACACCATACTTTCGGCCCTTACTTACGAGGTGATCAGCGAACTGAACCAGATTTCGCCCTTGTTATCGCTAGCCGGTCTGCATGCGCAAAATAACTCCATCCTCATTCAGTTTGCCCTCAGCAACGCCCGCGACGGCGCCTGGTGCTTTGCCGAAGACCTGTTTACCCGTACCGGAGATGATTACCCCAAGCAGATAGCCAGCAGGGATAACGACATTAATAAACTAGGCCTGGGTATTGTTAACCCAGTGGGCATGTTACGCTTTACAGTATGGATCATCCATCTGTTTGAAAAACGCGATCCATCCAAAATAACCGAGATCCTTACTACATATAAAAAGACTTATTTGAAGGTGAATTAAAGACCCAACTATAATCAAAAAGTTCGTTTGAGGTTATAGGCCACCAGGTATTGTTGCGTATCTTTAATAGCAACAGATTTACCTGCAGGCAATTCCATACCATTAAATTTAACAAGTTTGCCCTGTACAAGGGAAAGGATTACGGGAATGGTTTCCGCGGCCACAGGCACCGACATGATTGGATAGTACGTTTTTTCCAGCTTTAGTTTATCCTTTTCGGTAACAAGGTTTACTTGCCAAAAGTCCTCTTTGCCAAACCCATATTCGCTGGCACAATTGTCAAGGTCATATACAAACTCACGGGCCTGCATTTCTGATGATTTAGCGGCCATCTATTTAATATTTAAATTGGGGTGAATAATTTGTGGAGTGGTGGGAACGGATTTTCTGGTATGGGGATTATCTCCCGGCTTTTTTAGGCTCATAAGCTTTTAATTAAAGAACGTGTTTTTTCAAAGCTAATCATTTATAAACTGGTAAACGATTATATTAATGGTGAGGGTTTTGGATGTAAATTCTACCTCATCAAAATTCACTATCTTTGCCCCTTTAACCGATGATAATCACGATACAATCTTGAAATCATCAAAAAGAAAGCAAAGTGGAACAGCAAACAATAACAACCTGGGAAAAAGGCTATAACAATTACGGGCCATGGCTTAAGGAAAAATACAAAGGCCATCGTGTGTTTAAAGTAATTGTTGATGGTGGTTTTACCTGCCCTAACCGCGATGGTTCAAAAGGCTACGGTGGTTGTACCTATTGTAATGTTGATTCGTTTACGCCATCGGTTAGTCGTAATGCCCCTACTGTGCGCCAGCAGGTTGAGGAAGGTATGGAGCGTGCCCGTAAAGGCAACAAGGCCGATAAGTTTATTATTTACTTTCAGCCCAATACCAACACCTACGCCCCGGCGCATTACCTTAAAATGCTTTATGACGAAGCCCTGAGCTACGGCACCGAGGATATTGTAGGTCTTTCGGTAGGAACCCGTCCCGATTGTATCGACGCTGAAAAGATTGCCCTGCTGGAAAGCTATACCGACCGTTTTGATGTTGATTTGGAAATGGGGATGGAAAGTATCTATAACGATACCCTGAACCAGATTAACCGCGGCTGCAGCCATGAAGAACTGGTAAAAGCCCTGAGCCTGGTCGAGAATTCAAAGCTGGATATTTGCGTGCATACCATTTTCGGTTTCCCATGGGAGACCAAAGAAATGATGCTGAAATATGCCGATGAGATCAATCGTTTCAGGCAGATCAAATTTGTAAAATTCCACCACCTGCATATTGTTGAGGGCTCGGTAATGGGCGTGAAATATAAACGCGAACCGTTTCACCTGTTTGGCATAGAAGAATATGCCGATTTCCTGTGCGAGCTGCTCCCGCTTGTTCGCCCGGATATCGTAATCCAACGCCTCTTCGGTCTCAGCGACCGCGAACTGCTCATTGCCCCCAACTGGGGATTAAAAAAATCAGAGATCCAGTATTATATCGATCAAAGGATTTTGAGCAAAGGCGTGGTACAGGGAAGCAAATATATTTGAACCATGATTCATAGGATTTAAGGATTGGCAGGATTTTTTTGCCACCCGTGGCCGTGGCCTCACGGCCATTCGTTCATTAACTATCATCCAATACGATCCGTGAGGACACGGATCGGGGGAAGTAAGAAAAATCCATCAATCCGGCAAATCCCCCCAAATCCCGGTCCTGATTTAACGAATAAGCAAACCACATCCTCCTAACTTCTAATCAAAAAACTGCCACGGCCACTCAAAACTGCTACTGATTTTAAAACTGCTACTAAAAACTGCCACTGCTACTTAATTCAACCCTTACTTATTTAACAATTGGTATCCCTTTTGCAAATATTTACGTATAATTAAATTGATCTAAAAGTTAAAATACGTCTGTTTTGTCACAAAGAGCGCAATCCAATTATATTCCTGCATTAACCGGTGTGCGGGCCATGGCGGCTTACCTGGTTTTTATCTCGCATTTTGCGTATGTATTTGATGAAAAATTTCCCCACTCCGTGCAACGTTTCTTTAACGAGTTTCATATTGGGGTTACCATTTTCTTTGTGCTTTCGGGTTTTTTGATCGCTTTCCGGTATTTTGACAGTTTTAAATTAAGCAAGGAGTGGTTTCTGCAATACCTGAAAAACCGGGTGGCGCGGATCTATCCCATGTACGCCCTGCTCACTATTGGTGCATTCATAGCTTATCATTTCACGCAAAACCAAACGGTAACTGGTGGGCAAAATCCTGTAGTGATGTTTTTCATGAACATCGTTTTTCTGCGTGGCTTTTTTGATCAGTTTAAGTTTACAGGCATAGCGCAGGGATGGTCGCTTACGGTGGAAGAATGCTTTTACTTTTCGGCCCCATTCATTTTCCTGACAGCTACCAAATACAAAAAGTTTTATATCCAGCCCATAGCGGTTACAGGTTTAGGTGTTTCGCTGGTGCTCATTTTTAGTCATTTTAACTGGTTTGGCTTCTTCGGCAACTTTACGTTTATGATGTTGTATACCTTTTTGGGCCGTTGCTTTGAGTTTTTCGCGGGCATTCAGCTGGCGCTAATTGTTCGTAAGCAAAAACTGGATGGCAGCAGTAAAAAGAAGTTTACTTACCTCGGTTTCTTCCTGATCTTTTTCTGTGTTTGGATCATGTCGACATTAACCATTCCACAAGGCTATGAAGCGGGTTTGCATAATCCATGGGGCATTGTCACCAATAATTATTTCCTGGCTATATCTATAACGATATTCTTTTACGGCCTGCTCACCGAAACTACACTGCTTAAAAAGTTTTTAGCGCATCCTTTTATCGAACTGCTGGGCAAAAGCTCATACATATTTTATCTTATCCACCTGGGCTACATGTACAACTTTATACACCATGTTATGAACAACCTTAACGATTACGTTTTTGAGCTGTATGACAAGTGGGGAGTTGATTGGCATTCGCCGTTTGAGTACGATAGTTTAAACCTTTTATACGCGTTCATCGTTTTAAATATCATTTCAATAACGCTGTTCAAATTAATAGAAGAACCGCTTAACCATTACATCCGCAAGTCTGATTTTTTGGTTAAGCATAAGGCCATACGTGAAAAATCGATAGTTTAACAGTGCTACCTAAAACTATGTCTATCTATCAATGAAGAAACAACTACGCTGCATTTTAAGCATCTTACTGCTAACAGGTATGCTGCTGCCACAAAAGCTGTATGCAGGATGGCCTATTGGCAAATACAGGGACCTTGTTATCCCATCCATGTTCCTTTATCACCAAACCGACCGTTTTGACATCGACGGACGACGCATTAAAGGGGATCCGGGAGCCAGCTTTACCTCCTACTCGGCCAACCTTTATGTAGGCTATGGCTTATCGCGCAGGCTTGACCTTATAGCCAGTGTACCATTTGTATATTCACAAAACAGGTTATTTGACGGCAGAACTATCACCAACCGCGGTCTTGGCGATTTGTATATGGGGCTGAGCTATAACCTGGTCAACTTTAATTATGTGCGTTTCCTGAGTTTCCAGGTATCGGGTATAGCGCCGCTTTATAACAGAAAAAATCCGCTGTCAGATTTGGGCTACGGCAATTACGGAGCCGAAGCCAAGCTGATGTACTGCGGCAATTTGCCTAAAAGCATTGCATCAAAAGGCTATTTTAATACAGAGCTTTCTTTCCGCAGATATTTTGATGAGCAGGGGCCAAGCCAGGTAAGCCTGAGCGCTATGGTAGGCTACCCGGTAAGCAGGCATGATCAGTTTGGGTTGGAGCTTTTGTACCTGCGTTCTATCAGCTCAAACAAAGCATTCAATGCCAATATCAACAACGCCCGCGACTATTCTTTTTTTAAGCCGACGCTTAATTACGGTCACCAGTTCAGCCGCAGGTTCTCAACCTTTTTAGGCGGTTATTACACCCCAATTGGCCGTAATACCGGTGTAGGTTACGGAGGTTCATTACAGTTAATATTTAAAATATGATGTTGATGAAAAAGTTTAATATCAGTTTTACCCCCATTATATTTTTTGCAGCAACACTTTTATTGCTATCATCAACCAACGTTTTCGCCCAGGATAAGGATGACAGCGACGGCGAAATGTTCATCGAGGCCAAACCCCGTAACAAGAACGGCATTTTTAAAGGTAATGATGAGATCAGCTACAAGCTTAACATCAAAAGCACTTATAAAGATAAGCAGGAAGGTAAATTCAAATACGTTATCACCACCGACGAAGGCAAGCCTGTATTCAAAGACTCGTCAGATTTTTCTATCGGCGCGGGTTCGTCAAAAAGCCTTAACGTAAAAGTTAATGCCAAAAACCCCGGGTTTTATCATATCGATTTTATGTTTAACCTGTCGGCTTATGATGATACCGTGCGTAAAGTGTTTGGATTAAACCCAGAATCCATTACCTCACAGTTACACAAACCTGCCGATTTTGACAGCTTTTGGCTGCAAACTCGCCAGCAACTGGCCGACGTAAAACCGCAATACAAAGTATTGGAACGCAGGGACCTATCCACCAAATACAAAAAGGTTTACCTGGTTGAGATGAAGTCGTACGATAACCTACTGATCCGTGGTTGGTTGGTGATCCCTACCGATGGTCGCAAGTTTCCGGTACATTACCGTGTACCCGGCTATGTGGTTGAGCTGAAGCCAAACATGGACAATGATGATTATATCGCTTTTGATATCAACGTGCGTGGTAATGGCAACAGTAAGGATGTGGTGCACATTAACACCGATAATTATAATGTTACCAATATTGAAGATAAGAACAAGTACATTTATCGCGGCGTTTACATGGATTGCCTGCGCGGGCTTGATTTCCTTTACTCGCACAGTAACCTTGGCATTGATACCTCAAAAATTTATGTAGAGGGCGGCAGTCAGGGTGGCGCATTGGCAGTGGTGACCGCGGCACTTGATAAAAGGGTTAAAGTATTAACCATGCAGGTGCCTTTATTTGCCGATATCCGGGATAATTACAATATTTCGGCTTCGTATAAAGAACAGGTTGTGCCGTTCAAAATGTTCAGACGGTATAAGGCCTCACGTGCTGAATTTACCTGGGATAAGTTTTTTGAAAACTTTGATTATTATGATCCGCAAAACTTTGCACCAATGGTAAAATGCCCGGTTTTGATGGGGATAGGCTTGCTTGACCAATTTTGTCCGCCGCGTTGCAGCATGTCTTTGTATAACCATTTGGGTACAACCAATAAGGAGTGGGTAAGTGTACCAAACTCAACCCACGAGGTTGACCTGAATTATTTTATGTTTCAAAATCTTTGGATCCGGGAAAAGTTTCGGATTCCATAAATTGTACTTTTTTTAATGAACTGTTTTAACTTCCTGATCACAACTAAATTTAAACCGTACTATCTTGTTTTAGCTGCATGTTTTTTATTATTCAACGGCGCGAGGCCCGTACTGGCCCAGGACAAAGACGATGCTGAAGACGTATCAACCGTACTTAACATCAACGATAAAAACGGCACCTTCGGCTCAACCGCGTCATTCAGTTTCGAGATAAAAAATAACCACGATACCAACCAGGAAGGTACCATCTCATACAATATTACTACCGAAAAAGGGCAGGTTATTAAAACACTGTCGAAACCGGTAAACCTCGCCAAAAAGAGCACTTCCAAATATGACTTTGATGTTCCGGGCTTGAAGGCGGGCTTTTACAAGCTTAACATGATGATCAACGTAAGCGACTATGACGATACCACCCGTCGCGCTTTCGGGATTAAGCCAGACGATATCAGGTCGCAATATGCTAAACCCGCCGATTTCGACCAGTTTTGGCAAACCGCCAAAGATGAATTGGCTAAAGTGAAGCCCAACTACAAGCTCACCGAGCTACCTGACAGGCAAACGGAAAATCGCAAGGTTTATCAAATTGAAATGAAATCGCTTGATGATATTCTCATCCGTGGTTTTATGACGGTGCCTATCACTAAAAATAAAGACAAAAAATTTTCGGTACTGTTGGGTTTGCCGGGCTACCAGGTTAACCTGCAGCCCATAGTTGGTGACGACCCGGACCTGGTGATCATCACCCTGAATACCCGCGGTCAGGGTACCAGCAAGGATGTGGTACATACCGAGCGTGATGCCTTTATCTCCTATCATATTGAGGATAAAAACAAATATGTGATGCGTGGCGTAATTATGGATTGTGTTAGAGCTGTGGATTTCATTTTTGCCCAGCCTAATCTTCGTCATGATCAGATCCTTGCGAGTGGTGGCAGTATGGGTGGCTTTCTGTCATTGGCTGTTTCAGGTCTTGATCACCGCATAGCTTTATGTTCGGCACAAAACCCTATCATGAGCGATGTACATAACCTGGTTGGCGCGGTAACATGGCCCATTAACGATATCAGGAAATACTGCAACAGCAAAGCCGGGGTAAGCTTTGACCAGGTGATCAACAACCTTGATTATTACGATACCAAAAACTTTGCAAGCCGGATAAAATGCCCTACGCTTATTGGTTTAGGCTTACTTGACCCATTCGTACCCCCTGCCAATGGCTATGCCGTTTACAATTCATTGAATGGCGATAAGCACATGATCATATTTAAAAATCTGGGCCACGAAGTGAGCGTTGAGTACAAAGAGTACGAGGGCCGTTGGATGCGTGATACATTTGGTTTATTTTAGCACGTTTAAACCATGGGCCTGAAGTTATATATTTCAAAATATTTTCTGTTTACAGCTATTACGCTTGCTGCTTTTATACCTACTAAAAGTTATGGCGGTGGTTTCCCGGTGCGCCCGGGCAGGATCACACTTACGCCATCAGCAACTTACTTTTTTGCCAATAAAGCCTGGGACGAAAACAGCCATAAAGGCGCCTTTGCCAATAATGGCAAGTTTACATCATGGAGCTATGCGCTATACTCGGAGGTTGGCTTAAGTCGCCGGTTTACCCTATCGGTACTGGCCCCTTATGTTATGAATACTTTCGCTACCGATCTCGGTACCAGTAAAAGTTCCGGCTTTCAGGACCTGGAAGTAGGCATCAGGTATTACCTGGCCAATATTAATTATAAATATTATTTCAGCTTACAGGGTACAGCCATTGTACCAATGTATAGCAATACTGCCTTGGGCTATAACCAAAAAGGAGCCGAACTCAGGCTGGCCTTTGCTGGCAGCGGGCATCTGTTTGGTAAAAACTCATTCTTTATTCTGGAGAATGGCGTACGTGAATATTTTGGCTACGAAAGTGTTTTCCAGGACAGGTACAACGCCACTTACGGCCTAACACTCGATAAAAAATTCCACGAGCAAATTTCATTAAGCGTAGGCGGATTTTACGCCACCAGTATCAACAAGGAATTTAATGTTAACCCGAGCGCCAGCAAAAACTTCGCGTTTAACCAGGTAGCGTTAAGCTACGGGCATTCCTTTGCCAAAAGCCTGTCGATGTTTTTAACAGGGGGCACGTTTATTACCGGCCGTAATACCGGCGCAGGCACCAACTTGTCGGCGTCGCTTATTTACCGGATAGATACTAAATAGCCTTGTAAAAGCTTAAAGCCTAAAGCTTTTAGTTTTTGCTTACTTAAAAATGCAAAACATTCATTGCCTTGGTCTTAACCAACCGTAAAAAAGCTGAAATAGAATTGACTTTAGCCAATTTATGCAGTTGGGTTTAGGCTAAAGCCCTCTTATAGACTACCATTATTCCGTTGGTTAAAACCAACGGCTATGAAGTCCTATCTGTCGGTAAATATAAAAGCGGAACACATAAAGCTTAAAGCACTTAGCTACCATAAGCTACTCAAAATGCAAAACATTCATTGCCTTGGTCTTAACCAACCGTAAAAAGCTGAAATAGGATTGACTTTAGCCAATTTATGCAGTTGGGTTTAGGCTAAAGCTCTCTTATAGACTGCCATTACTCCGTTGGTTAAAACCAACGGCTATGAAGTCCTATCTGCCGGTAAATATAAAAGCGGAACACGTAAAACTTAAAGCACTTAGCTACCATAAGCTACTCAAAATGCAAGGCATTCATTGCCGTTGGTTTTAACCAACGGTAAAAAAAAGCCGAAAATTATTGGCTTTAGCCAAACAATGCTGGCAATTCTATATCAAGCCCTATCAACCTATCGATTCTTCCCTGATTAAATTACACCAAATCAGCAGCGGATTTTTCCAGTTCAAACAAGTTTAATACTTCATCCCAATTGTGAACGCGTACGTGCTGGTGTTCGTGCTTATTGTGATGCGCATTGAACATGATGGCCTTACCGCTGCAATAATCGAGGTTTTTGCTATGGTCATCTATCATGTAGTCGGTATGGATGATGCTTTTATCGCCGCACAGCACAATATTACGCCAGCTGATAAAAGGAAAATGCTCCTGTAGCCATTCCAGCTTCTCGAATAATGATAGTGGAAACTCGGTAGCAGCCGATACAATGTACACCTCATAGTCTTCCATCAGCTTTTTAACCGCCTCAATAGCACCGGGCATCACAGGCAGCGTCCGGAAAAAACCGGGCAGGTTCAGGGAAGCTTTTGTTGCGGCATCCAGTGGAAAAGCCTCCGCGTGTGATAAACCGTCGATAGCTTCAATGGTTGTTGTAATACCATACAACTGCTCATAATATTTGATCAGTTGCGGCTCGACATCGGCCATAACGCCGTCCATGTCGATTGCGATAGTTTTTCTTTCATGCAATTTCATGCAACAAAACAAAACAATATTGCAATATTTTGCAAATTATTTATAACTTTGCATCATATTGCAAGCATGGTAAGAGAAGAAAGACTCCAGATCATATTAGATCACGTATCAAAAGATAACAAGGTTATGCTTACCGAACTGAGCGAGAAGCTCAATGTTTCGGAAGATACCGTACGCCGCGACATCAAAGTACTGGCCGATCAAAAGCTGTTAACAGCCGTAAGGGGCGGCGCCGTAGCCCACTCCCCCATCCCGCACCATTACCGGGCAAGGGAAAAGCACGACGTAGCATCCAAAAAGGTGATCGCTTCTAAAGTGCTCAGCTTTTTAAAAGACGGGCAAGTGGTAATTTTTGACGGCGGTACATCAACACTGGCCGTTGCCGAAAGCCTGCCGGATGATTTAAGGATAACCGTAGTTACCAACAGTTTCCCGGTAGCAAATGCCCTTGAAGACCATCCAACCGTTGAAGTGATATTTGCAGGCGGTCGGCTGTACAAATCATCCTTCACCACCATCGGTCACGAAACCATCAATGCTTTCAGGAACATCAGGGCCGATCTGTGCATTTTTGGGATTTGCAGCGTACACCCTACCATAGGCATTACAACCCGCGATTACGAAGAGGCCGAGATCAAGAAAACGATGATCGAAATATCAAAAGAAACCATCGCCTTATCCACTTTAGAAAAAATAAACAAAGCCGACTCTTACTACATAGGCCCGGTTACAGAACTGGCCACTATCATTACCGATGTATCTCCCGACGATGAACAACTATCGGCATACAGGGAAGCAGGCATCAACATCTTTTAATACCAAACAACGTGAAAAAAAGTTTACTACCGCTTACCTTAGGCGGCCTTGGCATAGGCACTACCGAATTTGTAATGATGGGCATGCTGCCAGACATTGCCAATGATTTTCATACCAGTATCCCGGTTGCGGGGCATCTTATTTCGGCCTATGCATTAGGCGTAGTCATCGGCGCACCGCTACTGGTTGCTTTTACCAGCAGCTATCCTCCCAAAAAAATCCTGACCGTATTAATGATCATTTTTACAGTCTTCAACGCCTGTTCGGCCTTTGCGCCAAATCATTATGTATTGTTATTTTCGAGGTTGTTAGCAGGCTTACCTCACGGGGCGTTTTTTGGAGTAGGCTCGGTAGTAGCTACCCGCCTTGCTGAAAAAGGTAAACAAGCGCAGGCCATATCCATTATGTTTGCCGGCCTTACCATTGCCAACCTGGTTACTGTTCCTTTGGGTACTTATATAGGTCACCATTATTCATGGCGGTATACTTTCGGAATGATTGCTGTTATCGGCCTGCTCACTTTAACATTTATCCAATTATGGCTGCCACAATTAGCACCCAACAATAGTGGCAACATCCGATCTGAGCTTACATTTTTTAAAAAAAAGCAGGCTTGGCTTATCATCGGGCTTACGGCTATTGGCACCGGCGGTCTTTTTGCCTGGATAAGCTATATAGCTCCGCTCATGACCGAAGTATCTAAATTCGCGGCCAGCAGTGTTCCTTATGTATTGGTTTTAGCTGGTCTGGGAATGGTAGTAGGCAATTTTATTGGCGGTAAACTGGCAGATAAAGTTTCGCCTGTAAAAGCCTGTTTAATATTGATGATCACCATGGCTATATCATTAATCGTGATCTTCTTTGTTGCGCAAAATCAGATCCTGTCGCTGGTAATGACATTCATAACCGGAGGCCTTTCAATGGCCATAGGTTCGCCTATACAAACACTGATGATCAACACGGCCAAAGGCGCCGAAATGCTTGGCGCGGCTGCTACACAAGCCGCCTTTAACATCGGCAACGCTTTAGGGGCTTTCCTGGGCGGCCTGCCTATAGCCTGGGGACTTGGCTTTACTTCTCCGGAAATTGTAGGTGTAATTATGGCATCAACCGGTGCATTGTTTGCGTTGACGCTTGCCAGGCAAAAAGTTAAAGTTGCTGAGGAGGATGCGGTATTGGTGGATCAGTAATGTAAGCTGGAAGCCTACAGCATGCTTGCGCCGTTGTTGGTCTACTATTTATGAACGGTTTTATTCTGCAGCACAATAATCGGCTCATATAAATCCCAGTTGGGCTTATAATCTTTCTGGTTCATGAGCCCCTGTGCCCCTACCGAAAAATTGCCCAATACAAGGTCGGTATCTCCATCACCATCGATATCTCCGGCCTCCATGGAGATCCAGCGCCCCAGCAAATTTACTGGCACTTCATGAACTTTAAATTTACCCGGGCGCAACTGCTCATGATAAGTGAAGCCTTCGGTGGGATGATACTTGTAATCGGGAAAGAATGCGATCACCGCAAGGTCAAGATCGCCGTCATGATCAAAATCAGTAGCTATGGCTTTTGAACAACCGTTGATATGGTAAAAATAGGTTTGTTTAAATTTCCAGTCGCCCTGATTGGTGAAAATGTAAACTCCGTGATAAGGCTTGAATACAGGCGAGTAATCATTATTATCACCACAGGTATATACAATATCTAATTCACCATCGTGGTTAAAATCAACCAACTGAAAGCTGCTTGAACCATATACAGGAGGGAAACGCATAATATTGCGGGTAATGAAACCACCTTTTTTATCATTTAAAAACAGCCAGATACCTTCATCGGCCTGGGCAAATAAACAGGCTATATCCGGCCAGCCATCACCGTTAAAATCACCCGTGTAAACTATTTCAGCGCCAGGAATTGCTCGAATAACCTTCCTTTTAAAAGAATGATTGGCCTGTTGCTGCAGCAGGAACAAGCCCCCTCTATCGCGGCCAAAACCGCAACTTACATAATCCATCAGGCCATCTTTATTAAAATCAGCTGCCGCACTTTTAACAGGGCGTGGCAGGCTATCTTCCATTAAAGTTGTATCTTTTGATTTTCTGCTGAGATCAATGTGTGTTAACGTCCCTTTAAGCTGATCGTTTGGCGGAAGTATACCTATACAGGTAACAACAGCGCTGTTAGGCTCTGTTGCCGATTGATAAAAAGTAGCGTCGGTAATGGGCGAATGGAACTTTTTGACAAGCGTAGCCGTTAGATCAGTACTCCAGCGGTAAAGTTTATTACCGGCATCGCCTGTATAAAAATGCTTGTCAACAGGGTTAAATTTAACCATGGTGGTCATGGCCTCTCCCGATGTGGTATTAATCAAGGCAGGTCGTTTAACCGAAAATATAGCCGAATCGATTACAGCGTCTGGCTTCGGTATTTTCAACTTTTTAGGAGAAGCATAACGGTAATAAACAGCAATTTTTGTCCAATCGGCAAGAGAAAGCACAGCAGTTGGCCCGGCTATGTATTGATCCATAAAGGGGCGCATCCCGAGCTTTGCCCCCATAGCCGGCAAAATATATTTATCCCAGGTTGCACTATCCAATAATGAGGCATCAGGAGCTTCATGACAACTGCCACAATATTTAACAGCAGTTTTTCTGGCATCAGCTAAAAGCTCCTCGTCAGTCTTTTCATGATCGCCGCAACTGTTCAACGCAGCTATCACAGCGGCAAACATTATAGTTATGAGCAACAATAAACTTAGCCTCTTTACTTTCCCACCTCCTGCTTTCCTCATCTGTAGTTTGGATATGGCGTTACTTCTTGGTGTGATTTTCAAGTACTATTAACGGCAGGTGCTTGTCCCAATTAGGTTTAAAACCGTCCTGAAACATAAAGCCATCAGCATAGTTACCTAAAACAAGGTCGGGCTGGCCATCATTATTCAGATCTGTCATTTCCATACACATCCAGTGGCCGTATTGACTAATTGGCAGGGCGTGCGGTTTAAAATCAAACGGCTTGCTTTGTTCAAAGTAAATAAATTCTTCGGCAGGCGTGTTCTTCATATCTGCAAAGAAGGCTATGGTGGCGATGTCGATATCGCCATCACCGTCAAAATCGGCAGCTATTGCTTTGGTGCAACCGTTTATCGGGTAAAACCAACGCTGTTTAAAATTCCAATCGCCGGTATTGGTAAAAATATATAGGCCATGGTAAGGCTTCAAGATCCGCGAATCGCGATAATTATAACCGCACGTTAATACCAGGTCAAGTTTGCCATCATGATCCATATCAACCAGCTGAAAACTACTTGAACCATATACCGGTGGAAAATGCAGCAGGTTACGGGTGGTAAAACCCCCTTTTTTATCATTTAATAAAAGCCAAAGGCCTTCATCGCCACTACCCGTCAGCAGCATAACATCCGTCCAGCCGTCATTATTAAAATCGCCGGCTAAAGCTTGTGCCGCTCCCGGCTTGTTGTAAATAATCTGCTGATCATAAGTATGATCTTTATTTTGCTTAAGCAGGTAAACCCCGCCTTTAAACTTACCCTGACCGCAAACCACTATATCCTGCAATCCATCCTTATTAAAATCGCCGGATACTGTACCAACCGGACGTGGCAGATCTGACGCAACATAGGTTTGGTCGTTATTAACTACTTTGGCATCCAGATTAACCTTCACTACTTTACCGTTTGGAAAATCAATTGGCGCCATGCGGCCTATGCAGGAGAAAAAGCCCACATTATTCCCCAAACTATCCTTGCCAAAAGTTACATCAACCGCTGCTGATGGAAGTTTGGCGATGGAATCCATTTTTAAATTACTATCCCAGATGTTCAGTTTTTCATCAACCGCGTCGGCACTGTACAATTTATGCGTAGCCGGATTGGTGGCCACCATAGTAGTGAAGCTTGTATAACTCACCGGTGCAGGTTTTTTAAGTGTGAAACCCGCCCAATCGTTAATCAGCGAAACGGGCTTTTTAGCAGGAAACACTGTATCGGGAGCTGCTTTTTTATAATAATCTAAAATAGCAGTCCACTCGGCAATGGTTGCACCTGCAGTATCAAGCGGATCATTTTTAAAATAAGACGAACCACCATAAGTTGAAATATGTAACAACGGCGCCATGTTAACCAGCGTATGGTTAATCCAAACATCTTTAGGCAACGCATCAACAGGCACTAATGAGTGACAACGTGTACATTTTAACTGCACCAGATTTTTACCATCAACTATAACGTTGCCGGTAAGTTTATATGGTTGGTAAGCTTGTTTGTGCTTACAGCTATTAAAAAGCGCCAAACCGGCAATTATTGCAGAAAATGATAACAGGGATGATATGGTTAACGTGCTTTTTTTAATAGTCATAAGATGGTTAAGCCGCTATTTTTTTAGTTTCAGTTTTTTCCAGATATACTCACCCACCTGACGGCCTTGCACAGCGCCCTGGTCAACACTGTTACGGAAGTGGATACCTCCATAAAACCTGCTAACAGAAGTTTCATCGGCAGCTTTCAAGAAGGAATCAAAGTGGCGCTGCATCCCAATGTAACGCAGGTCGCTGGTATCCTGGTAGGCAAAATTATCGCCAAATAAATGCGTAAGCACTACTGCCGAAGCGCCGCTGATGTCACTATGCCCGCTCGGATATTCAGGGAATGGAGGGGTTTGCAGCATAGGCAGCCAATCGTGGTCAATTTTATCGTTGATGATGGTTACAGGCCTTATGTAGTTGGTTTCGTATTTAACCTGCCAGCCGCAAATAAAGGCATCAAACAATGCTATTGAAGTTAGCGCATAAGCCTGTGCAGTCTTTACCGCGTCGGCATGGGTTTGCTTGCAGGCAATGGCAGTTATACCTATCCAGTGGCCGCCTGGAGTGATCTTTTTATTAGCAAACATCATGTGCCCGTTGTGCTCAATAACAAAAGGGTTATCGTCCCAAAACTTGGCAATAGTTTTTTGCTCAGGGGTGATGTTTTTGCTTTGGTTATACACTTCCATGGTTTGTTTGAAATACTGACTATCCTTGCTTTCACTAAAAGCAGGAGGCGGCGGCAATGGGAACATGGTTGAAGTATCAACCGCGAAGGTGTGCATGGTACCCCAGCAAAACTCAACTCCATCCAGGTAATCGGGTGGTGTTGGATGCCAGTTACCTGGATTATCATTACCTAAAAACCTGGGTTTGCCACGGGTTTGAGGATAATTATCAACCGATGCCCTTTTTAATATGTACTTACCAATCTTTTCGCCAAACGCCATGGAACGTGCATAGGTTGAATCATCAAGGTTATCTTTATACATGGCGTAAACCTTAGCCTCGTACTTTTTCAATGAATCTATCGAAAAGGTAACCTTATGAGCCACTGTGAAAAAAGCGTTTGTAGCGGCAAGTGTATAATTATACTTTGCTCCTTGTTGTGGCTGTGGCGGCTGACCAAAAGCCTTAAGCTGTGCGGTGATAGAATTATATTCTGGCTTTTCGTAACGAAGCGCCTCATAAGCAGCCAATGTAGCATATCCATAAATACGACTGGCTACCGGAGGGGTAAAAACATCATATATAATAACCTGCGTAAGCTGATCAACGTTGTTATGAATAACGTCTTCGTCCTTAATCAGTGGTATCTTTTTAGCCTTACCTCCGCAACCTAACAAAAGGGCACAACTTGCAGCGGCTATGAATATCCTCAAGATTCTCATTTATAATAGTTTAATTAATTGGTATATTACGTTGATGGCCATAGCTGTCGGTTATGGTTACGGAAGCCATGTTATCATCAATATTAATAAATCTGCCCGATTGCGACAAGAAAGAATTGCCATTATAAAACTCCTGCCTGGCGGTTTTACCATTCTTGTATTTTACGGTTGCAAACGCGTCAAGCGGTTGCAGGCTGTATGTTTTAACCGGTCTTTTCAGCTCAAATAATTTCATGGTATCCCGGTTTTGGGTAGCGGCCAGCAGGTAATTGCCCCTGGCTCCCTTAAGCTTAACCAATGCCTTACCATCGCCAGGAATATAAATACCGCTTTGCATAATGCTGAGTGGTTTAAAGCCTCCCTTACCATCGCCTTTAAGTAGCAAACCGTTAAATGCGTCGTAACGGCCGGTTGCCACTTCGGTACCGTAGTCATTACCATTTAGTGCAACGTCCAGATTGCCGTCCCCGTCAAAATCATCAACAGTAATTCCGCATAGTTCAGACATCTGTGCTTCAACAGGCAGCGGAATGGTGGTGAATTTCCCAGCTCCATCATTACGTAAATAAACCGACTGCAGGTAGTTCACTTTTAAACGGATCGCACCTTCGCGCATTTTAGGCGTTATCACCGAATCCATTGTAGCGGTTGCAAATGAGCGATAGTTTTGGAACTTAATACGCATACTGATCATCTGCTTCACAATATCATCACGACCAAAAGCCGGGAATTCCTGAAGCTTACCTTCCTGATCTTTCAGAAAAACAGATGGGAAAGCATCGTAGCTGCCGTTATTATCAAAATCTTTGGCTGTAATATAAATCGGGTACTGATCGCTTGCTTTGTAAAAAGTATTCAAACCGGTGTTGCCTACAATATAATCGGTATCGCCGTCGTGGTCAAAATCGCCGGCGGCAATAGTATTCCACCAGCCAAGTTTATTTTCAACACCAGTACTTTGCGTTACATTTTTGTAAACGCCATGATCATTTTTAAGGAAAGTAATCGGCATCCACTCGCCTGTAAGGATCAGATCGGGCCAGCCGTCGTTATTAAAATCGGTAAAGGTGGCGTCACAAACCAGGCCGATGTTATTTAATTCTTTAGCTACCGACGCAGATACGTCCGTGAATTTAACAACACCGTTTTTGCTATCGTTACGCAAAATAAAGCTTGATACCGGCTTAGGATAATTCCATGGATTAACGCGACCTGATACAAACAGGTCCATTTTACCGTCGCGGTTTATATCAGCGGCTTTTACACACAATTTACTGGTCAGAATTTTGGGCAATGCATCCGGCTGTAGTTTAAAATTACCTTTTCCGTCGTTAACATAAAGCCTGTCCTGGTAGTTTGATGAGCCCGGTTCGCTTTCATACCCCCCGCTGGCTACATACAAATCAAGGTCGCCATCACCATCGGCATCAAAAAGCAACATGCCTTCATCTTTAACACGCACCGGCGATATCATATGCGCCATATCATTAGGATTACCAACGGGTGCAATAGTTTTAGGCTGAGGTACCAGATCGCGCTGAATAAATTTGCCGCTGGCCTGTTGCAACAGCAATTGCGCAGGATATTTGGTAGTACCGCCCACAACCATATCATCAAAACCGTTACCATCCACATCGCCAACCGCAACAGCTGGCGTATATTCAGATAGCTTATGCGGAAGCAGCTTTTGAACGTTAAAGTCGATATAGTCCTGATCGTTATGTTTATAAGTTATCCCTGCCGATTTGGTGACGTCTTTAAATAACGCAACATTATCTATAGCCGGTTGCTTGTTACTGTAATCAAGCTTTGCATCGGCAATTTTAACCTGAATTGTTTGATTGGTTTTAACATTGGTTAATACCTGCTTTTTACCGTTGTCCCAGCGAACCACCACCGAATCGAGCCTGGAAACATTGCCTAAGCCAAAATGGGCAATATTCTGGATGGTTGATAAATAGCCGCGATACGGTGTGTTTTCATAATACTGATGTTTGCCATGATCATAGTAGATATCGGCAAAAGCACCAAGCCCGTTCAGGTTTTTAGCGCCGCCATGAAATTGTATATGTAAGTAATTACTATTGTTTAGCGCGTTTTTACGGGAAGTATTTTTGTAGATAAATGCTTCGTCGTTAATATTGTTAATCACCATATCCATGGTGCCATCGTTATCCAGATCGGCGTAAGCGCAACCATTTGAAAACGAAGGAACGCCCAGTCCCCAACTTTTGGTTACATCCTCAAATTGTACACCGTTGGTATTGCGGAATGCGTAATTGGGTATTTTCACAACCGGAATTTGGTCAAGCACCTGCTGGTTTGACGCTACCGAAAAAGCCATTTGTCTGAAAGTTATAAAGTCATGATCAGTTACATCGCGCGGATAACCATTGGTTATCACAATATCGCGATAGCCGTCATTATCAAAATCAGTTATCATAGGCCCCCAGCTCCAGTCTGTTTGGCCAACACCACTTAAAAAGGCCACGTCGCTAAATGAGGGATCGCCAATAGAGTCATTGCCTCCAATTCGCGGACCATTATTTAGTTGCAGCGTATTACGGGTATATTGATACTGGTATTTATACCGGTCGAAATTTTGGAATATCTGGTAGTTGTTTGGCGGCATGAACATCTTTTTCCGGTAGTTATCCTCGGGGTTCATATCAACCTCAAAAACATCGGCAAGGCCATCGTTGTTCACATCCTCAATATCCTGCCCCATCGAGCTGAACGCGGTGTGTTTAAAATATTCCTGTACCTTATCGGTAAAGGTGCCATTACCATTATTGATGTATAAAATGTTATCTGTTAAAAAATCGTTGGTTACGTAAATGTCTTTCCATCCATCGCGGTTAATATCAACAATGGTAGCCGCGTGGCCATATCCTTCGGTGCCTATGCCCGCCTGTTTTGATACATTGGTATAAACGGGGTGCTTCAGTACCGGATCCCAATCGCAACGGAAAAGCTGCCCTGTACTGCGGTGGGTTCCATTAGTAATTATTGGCCTGAAAGTGCTTTGATTATCCCCGGCCACGGCCTCATTAACCGTGAGGTACATATCCAGGTCGCCATCATTATCATAATCAAAAAACGAGGCCATTGTTGAGTGCAGCCTTACGTTGAGGCCGTACTCCTTAGCCATTTCTTTAAAATGTGGCACACCATCTTTACCTATGCCCTGGTTTACATAAAGCAGGTTAGTGCGCTTAACCGAATCATCAAGCAAGGTATAACACACATAAATATCCATGAGTCCGTCGTTGTTAATATCAACAACGGCCACTCCCCTACCCCATCCGCCGCTGCCGCCAACGCCTGCCGCTGTGGTTACATCATCAAATTTCATGTCCCCTTTGTTGAGGTATAGCTTATTTGATGTTGTGTTGGCAACGAAGTAAATATCCTGCAAACCATCATTATTGAAATCGCCTATCCCTACTCCGCCCCCATTGTATAAATTAAGTTTGGTTAAGGGGTTTATAGTGTCGTTTTCAACAATTTTATTATTGAAGGTAATACCAGAGTGCGAGGAAGGGATCTGTTCAAAAAGTGTAGCTTTTTTACATGCACTAAATAAAACGGCAACCAGGCAAACAAGGGGAAAGGTGTACTTCATTATTTGGTTAGTAAACTATAAAAAAAGGTGGAGATAAATATCTCCACCTAAAGTTAAATATTTTAAAATCAACAGTTAATTAATAACCAGGATTTTGTTTCAGTTTTGATGCACCTGTTGAACCAGAAAGGTCAATTTCACTTTGAGGTATCGCGTAATATTCGTTTCTACCTTTAGTAAAGTGAGCACCGTTAAGCTGTGAGTTAGTGTTAATATCATATGCAAAGAAAGCATTGATCTCATCAGCCATGCTGCCTGTACCCTGATCCCAACGTTGTAAGTCGAAGAAACGCTGTCCTTCCATAGCCAATTCAAGTTTACGCTCAAAATGGATAGCTGTACGGGCATAGGTTTTATCAGCAAACGCGCCTGCAGGGTATGGTTTAACCAAATAATTGTCGGCAGGGTCTGTTTTTACAGTATACTCAGATTTTGACGGATCATAAGGAGAGTTTTTGTAAACCCACCAAACAGGATTTGCAGCACGGGCACGTACCATGTTAACATATTGCAGTGCCTTATCTGTACTTCCCACTTCAACTTCAGCTTCGGCAGCCATCAAAAGTACATCGCTCCAACGCATTAAGTTTACGTTGTTTGAGGTAACTTCGTTAGCGGCCCAATAGTTCTCGGTACTTGAGTTAGTGCCTTTTTCGGCAGATGAATAAACATTTTTACGTGGGTTGAAAACACCATCCGTAGGGTCACGGATCCAGCTTGCCGGAGGATTGCCCCAATCAAGGTATGGAACATTCGGACGGCCCATAGTAACATCAATACGTGGATCTACAGTACCGGTATATGGATCGGTTTTACCGCTTACTTTTTTACCAGTGTTGTAAGTAGTAAACAATGGTAAGCCATTAGCATCGGTTTTAAACGAGTTACCCAAAGACTGTGAAGGGTTAAACCAACCGCAGCATGCACCAGGGCCGCTGTTGTAAGGGAAGTTCAACTCATCACCAGTATTACCATTATTACCGCCTGAGTTATCGTTAACAGAAGCCTGAGCAGCAAAAACTGATTCAACACTGTTTTTTTGACCTGCCTGCGGACTAAAGTTTTTCTGCATGTTATCATTTAATGCAAAGTGGTCGCCGCTTGGTTTGGTACCGTTAGGTATCAGGTTATCATACAAAGCTTTGGCTTCGGCAAATTTGTGCTGGAACATTTTGGCTTTTGCCATGTAAGCTACAGCAATCCATTTGTTAGCACGGCCTTTTTGCGATTGAGTAGCAGGGATATTATCAATACCTGCCTGTAAATCGGCTTCAATGTTAGGCCAGATATCCTTATCGTTAGGCTGGTTAGCATCAGCTTGCGTTTCATCGATATAAGGAATCATGTTGTACATTTTCTTAAGCTCCATGTAGTAGTAGCCTCTTAAGAAACGAGCCTCACCAGTAATCCTTTTAACGTCATCAGCACCGATATCTTTTGCTAACGGAAGTGTACGCAAAACGTCATTAGCGCGGCTTACACCGTTAAAGCAAAGCTGATATTTTGATTTAATGTAAGCGTTAGAGGTTGAATAGGTAAAGTTACCAACAGGCAAGGCATCATTACCACCATCTGATGGTTCTGAACCTTTGTAGGCATCGCCCGCGGCAACGCTACCAAACAACCAGTTTGAACCGGCCGCGTTAATACCGCCGCCATTACCGCCCACACCGTCAAGTAAAGAATATGTACCAATCAACAAACTTTCAACACCTGTTTTATTGGCCACAATATTCGGGCTTAAGCTCTGAAGTATCGGCCTGTTAAGCATATCCTTGCGGCACGCATACACCAGGCACACCAACAGTAACACTATTGGTATGATCAGTTTCATTTGAATTTTTTTCATAACTTTTATATTAAAAATTTGTCACACATTAAAAAGAGGCGTTAACACCAATGTTGTATATCTTCTGACCGGCAGGATAGTTACCAAAGTCGATACCGAAGCTGGTATTATCTGTCAGGGTTGAAGGCTGAAGCTCAGGATCTAAACCGCTGTATTTAGTAATGGTGAATAAGTTGTTAGCTAACAAATAAAATCTCAGTCTCTTAATACCCAAAGCTTTGATTTGTGAATTAGGTACAGTATAGCCCAATGTTAATGATTTTAACCTAACATAGGTACCGCTTTCAACATACCATGAGTTTGGATCACCTGTATTATCTGCGTTAGCAGTACGGGTTAATACCGGGATAGTTGCCTGGCTGTTATCAGCACCCGGTTTCCAAACTTTAGGACCTAATATATCGGCACTTACGTTACCGGTAAATACTTGTGGGAAATAAGTCCAGTATTTAATGTAATTGAAAATCTTGCCGCCGAATGAGCCATAAACAAACGCGTTCAGATCAAAGTTTTTGTAACTAAGGTTAAATGTAAAACCACCTGTAAATTTAGGGTTAGGGTTACCGATGAATGTTTTGTCATCAGAAGTGATCTTTCCATCGCCATTTACGTCGGCATATTTAAATAAACCTGGTCTTGCGTTAACGTCGGTTGGTGAAGCAGCGATGTCAGCAGCATCACGGTATAAGCCGATAACTTTATATCCATAAAACTCGCCTACAGGCTGACCCGGCTGTAACCTTACAAAGTTTTGAATACGGGTTGAACCACCGCTATTACGATCCTGGTATTTAAGGCCATTCAAATTGGTAACAGTGTTTGAATAGTGGCTCACGTTCAGGCTCAGATCATATTTCCAATCGCTGCCTACGTTGCCGTGATAGCTGGTAACAATCTCAAAACCTTTATTTTTGATATTACCACCATTAACATATGGTAAGTTTGAAACCGCAGCCGGAGCAAGTGCAATTGCAGGGTCGCCTGATTGGAATAATAAACCGGTAACTGATTTCTGGAAGTACTCAAAAGTGAAATCCAACTTATTGTTAAGCAAAGTTGCATCAAAACCGATGTTCTTGATTTTATCTGTTTCCCATGATGTAGCTAAGTTACCTTGTTGTATACGATATAAACCAGTAACGGTTGAGTTACCTGTACCGGTGATATCATAGTTGGCGTTGCCGTTTGATTGAGCGTATAAGCTGTAAGCGTTGCTTAAGCGGGTTTCAACACCGGCAAGTGAACCTAAGCTACCATAACTTGCACGAATCTTCATGTCATTAAGCCAGCTAACATCTTTCAGGAATGCTTCTTTTGAAATCCTCCAACCAGCGGTTACCGCAGGGAAAGTACCCCATTGATGGCCCGGAGAGAAATAAGAAGAACCGTCACGACGTACTGTTGCACCTATGATATACTTTTCGTCAAACTGATAATCTAATTTTGCGAAATATGAAAGCAGGCCAGAATCAAAAAGCTGGTCAACACCGTTACTTGGCGGGTTAGCACCGTTAGCTACGGTTACATAGTTAGGGTCAAACGAGATATTATAGTTACCACCACCTGCGCGGATACCACGCCTGTAAGTAGTTATAGCCTCAGAACCAGCTAATAAGCTAATATTATGTTTACCAAACTGCTGTTTATAGTTTAATGTGTTAGTCCAGGTGTACTGGCTGTTGTAGCCTGCAACTTCGGTAAAACCATTGGTTGAGGTGTTACCTTCAGAGTTTTCGTATGCAGGTACTGTAAAGTAATAGTAATAGTAGTTATCAACTGCACCACCAAATTGGGTACGGATGGTAAAGTGTTTCAGGAAGTCGGCTTCAGCATAAACGTTACCGGTTATATCCCAGTTATTGTTCCTGTTGTTTTTTGTACGTTCCTGAACGGCAACCGGGTTGCTTGAGTTACCTAAGCTACCTGAACGGGTACCGGCATAGTTACCCATGATATCATAAACAGGGATTATTGGTGGTTCACGATAGATGTATGATATAGCGTTACCCTCATTTTGGTTATTGCTAAGGTTAGGGCTTCTTTTGTAGAAGATGTAAGCATTTTCACCTACGCGAATGTGCGGGCCAACAGCAAAGTTAGTGTTTATCCTGGCTGCATACCTTTTAAAGTAAGTGTCAATTAAAGTACCTTGTTGATTAAGGTAGCTTATAGACATCAGGTAAGTAGACTTATCGCTACCACCGCTTGCAGTAATGTTGTGGCTTTGTATTGGAGCTGGTTTAAATACCTCGTGAAACCAATCGGTACCTTGTTTATTGGCACGGGTGATTTGATTATCAGTAGTGAAGGGATTTAACAAATAAGTTGATGGGTTGGTTTTTGGATCACCTTCCTTACCGCCGGCTGGCGTAATGTAATCTGGAATTGTCCAGGTACCGGTTTTTCCGGGATCATATTGTACGTTACCGTTGGCTAAAGGACTGCTACCATCGGCGTTAGGGCTGTTTTTATATGATTGATAAATAGCCTCAACATAAGTTTTGGTATCGGCAAGTTTGAAACCATCTTTTAATGGCCTTTGAGTACCGTAGTACGCATCGTAAGAGATTGTTGCAGCGCCGCTTTTACCTTTTTTAGTTGTAACAACAACAACACCGTTTGAACCACGCACACCGTAAATTGATGCCTGACCGTCTTTCAATACCTGGATCGATTCGATATCGTTAGGGTTTACGTCATTTAACGATCCCTGAACACCATCTATCACCACAAGTGGCGCCGTGCTGAAAATAGAGCCTACACCACGAACGTTTACCGTAGTATTAGCACCCGGGTTACCAGAGTTTACTACTGTAACACCCGCTGCAGTACCCTGAAGTAAGCTGGCGGTGTTTGATGCAGGTACTGATTTCATTGTTGCAACGTTAACCACCGATACCGAACCGGTGATATCTTTTTTACGCTGAGCGGTGTAACCAGTTACCACAACTTCGTTAAGTGTACTGCTGCCCGATTGTAATGTAACACGCAGGTTTAAATCGGTACCTACTTTAACTTCGGTGCTTTGGTATCCGATGTAACTAACTACCAGGGTATTGCCCGGGCTCAGTGTTAAGGTGAAATCACCATTAACGTCAGTTACAGTACCAGTGCTCGTACCTTTGACGCGTACAGATGCGCCAACGATAGGTAACTTATCGTCGGAGCCGATAACTTTACCTTTGTACTTTGTTTGTGCTGTAACTACCAATGAAGATACCAGGCAGCATAGCAGCAAACCCAAGTACCTTCCTTTTAGGAGTAAACTTTTAAACATGAGATTGAGATTTAGTTGATTAATATATTTGATTTAAGCTTTTTGGTCGATAATTGGAGTGGCTATGTTTTAAAATGAAAAATTGCACACTTGCGGGCAACCGGTTTAAACGGGGCAGTTGTGAGATGAGCCCTGTTAAACAGATTGATTGAAGATGAAGTGCCGGAAAGTAAAAAATGTAAAGGTTTTATCATATGATCTTCTCTCGTATAAATTTTAAACTTTTTATCCGTGTTACCTTCTTTTCTGTGCTCCCGCTGCTGAAGCAACATCAAAGTTAAAATGTTATAATAATATTAGATTTTGAACGCTTTCTGCTAAAACAGAAATTTATATTGGCTATGGAACTAATGTAATTAGTGTGTACTGTATACACAAGTAAAAAAAGCAGATTTACAAATTAATTATTTATAGATCAATTTAACCACTAAAATTACAAGCAACAAACTTTTCATTAACATTTTTATAATAAATAAAGATTTTTTTTCAAAATATCGTATTGTAAAAATGTTGCTATTATTCTTTAACAGTTCCCCAAAAGTTATCGAAGTAATAGATATCAGTAAAACAGGCCTCTGTATTTCAAAATTTTAATCTGATTTTAACCCAAGAGCCTGAGTTGGCATAATTTATCAAAGTGTTAAAATATCATCATACCATGCAAATACTGTCATGCCAACATTTATTATCAAACCATCAATAATAAATGTTAATTATACATTTACACAAGTTGTACTTTTTGGTCAATAAATGTTCAAACAACATTTATTGCAATCGATTTCACATCATTAGGACAGCATTTTACACATTTTCTCAAAAGCAAAACAGCACCGGTAAAATTTATTTACCGGTGCTGTCTGGATATTTTTCTTTATCAAAAAATACCTTTGCTATTTTTAACAAAGTGCTAAAAATGTATTATACTAAAAATGGCGTTATTTAGTCCACCAAACTGATGCACTTTTTGTATCGGCCGAACTTGTTCCTATCTGCACAATAAATTCGCCTGATTCCCAATCGTATTTAAGCTGGCTGTTATAAAACTTCAATTGCTCTGGTGTAATTGAAAAACTCACCTGTTTTGACTCGCCCGGTTGAAGGTTTATTTTTTGATAACCTTTAAGCTCTTTTACCGAACGGCTGATGCTTGCCACAGGGTCGCTGATATATAATTGTACCACTTCCTCACCTGCATATTTACCTGTATTGGTTACCGTAACAGTCGCGGTCAAGGTTTCGTTACCCTTTAACTTGTTTTTGCTTACGCTAACCGCGCTATAACCAAAAGTGGTGTAACTTAAGCCGTAACCAAATGGATAAAGCGGATCATTTGAAATATCAAGATAATTTGACTTGAACTTTGACGGACCGCCACTGTATGGCCTGCCTGTGTTTTTATGGTTATAATAAATAGGTATCTGCCCTACACTGCGTGGGAAGGTAGCAGTAAGCTTACCTGCCGGATTATAATCGCCGAACAATGCATCAGCAATGGCGTTACCGGCTTCGGTGCCCGGTGCCCAAACATCAAGTATTGCGTTGGCATGTTTATCTTCCCAGGTTAAAGTAAGCGGACGACCGTTAAATAATACAATTACCATCGGCTTGCCCAGTTTTGAAAGCTCTTTCAGCATATTTTTCTGGCTTTCAGGAATATCAATATCCGAACGGCTTGATGACTCGCCAGACATGCTTTGTGATTCACCAACCACAGCTACTATCACATCTGATTTTTTTGCAGCGTCAACGGCTTCTTTTAACAATTCATCGGCAGGCTTGGCATCCAAAGAAACCATACCCGGGCCAAAGTTCAACCTTTTGATGAACAGGCTGTCTTCAGTAATATTAGCACCCTTAGCGTAGTTAATGGCAACGTTGTTACCTACAACATTTTTGATACCTTCCATTACACTTACCGATTTTTGCCACTCGCCGGCAATAACCCAGGTGCCCAGCATATCACGGTGGTTATCGGCCAATGGGCCTACTAACGCGATGCTTCCGCCTTTTTTAAGCGGCAGGGTTTGATTATCGTTCTTTAATAAAACAAATGAGTGTTTGGTAATTTCCCTTGCAGCCGCACGATTGGCTGAAGATAATTCTTCTTTTGCTTCCTTGTCGGCATCCATTGATTTGTATGGGTTAGCAAACAAACCTAATTTATACTTGGCCTCCAATACACGCTGGCAAGCCAGATCAATGTCTTGCTGGGTTATTTTCTTTTGGGTAAGCGAGTTTTTTAAGGTTTTTACAAAGCCCTCTCCTACCATATCCATATCCAGGCCTGCTTTAAGCGCAAGGGCCGATACGGTTTGCAAATCACCAAGACCATGGGCAGTCATTTCGTTAACGGCAGTATAATCAGATACTACAAAACCTTTAAAGCCCCATTGTTTTCTTAACAAATCGGTTAACAACCATTGGTTTCCTGTTGCAGGTATCCCATCAACAGTATTGAATGAGCTCATAAAGCTTCCTGCACCGGCGTCTACTGCTGCTTTATAAGGAGGCAGGTAATCCTGGTACATTTTAATACGGCTCATATCAACAGTATTGTACTCACGGCCGGCTTCTGCACCACCATACAATGCAAAGTGTTTAACGCAGGCCATTACAGCATCCGCGTCTTTCATATTTGAACCCTGGTAACCCTGCACCATTGCCTTAGCAACCTGCGAGCCATACCATGGGTCTTCGCCCGAACCTTCAGAGATACGGCCCCAGCGCGGATCGCGGGCAATATCAACCATTGGCGAAAACACCCAGTTCAAACCTTCGCCTGTAGCTTCCTTAGCCGCAATTTGTGCCGATTGTTTGATCAAAGCCATATCCCACGTTGCCGACATACCTAACGGAATAGGAAAAATGGTACGGTGGCCATGGATCACATCCAAACCAAAGATAAGCGGAATGTGTAATCTTGAGTTTTTAACGGCTATATCCTGGATCTGGCGGGTTTGCGTTGTGCCCCACACACCAAACACACCACCTATCGATCCTTTTTTAATGCTTTCTTCAACACCTTTATTTACTACCGATCCTGTTGTTGCCGCCCCAATGGTTACCAGGTTAAGCTGCCCTATTTTTTCATCAAGGGTCATTTTACTCATCAGGCCTTTAACGTAGGCGTTCATTTTCGCGTCTTCGGATTGGGATTGTGCCCATGCCTTGTTAAGGGGCATCAATGCCACGCAAAACGGCATCGCAGCTATAACAAGCCTGCTTGAAAAATACTTTTTCATTTTTTAAATTATGTGGGTAGTAAATAATTGGTTAACAAATATGATTAATAATCAGGGCATTTCATTGCGCCTGCAAATATTTTTGACGTTTTTTAAAATGGCATGTTATGGCATTTTTCATAGTGTATTAAGTACACAATTGTAAATATTATAATTAAAAAATCAAACTTTATTTGTACAATAGCACAAATGTTAAGTAAACAGCAACTTATTGAGTATAGCGAGGACGCCCGTAAAAACTACGTGAACCACATTTCTATTGATTGTGTTGTGTTTGGATTTCACGAAGGGCAAATGAAAGTGCTGCTATTAAAAACCAACGACGAAGAAAAATGGTACCTGCCCGGCGGCTTTGTACTTAATGAAGAACATATAGATAATGCCGCCGTAAGGATCTTGCAGGAACGTACGGGCCTGGATAAAATATTCCTGCAGCAATTCCGTGTATTTGGCGACCCTGATCGTTCAAAATTTCACAATGATATGTATGTAGGTATGCTGCCCAAAGAAGAAAATTGGTTTTCGGGCCGTTTTATTTCGATAGGCTATTATGCGCTGGTTGATTTTTTTGACGTTACGCCTCACCCCGATCAGTTTTCGGAGCTTTGTGCCTGGCGTGATCTGGACGATATGCCCGAAATGCAGCTCGATCACGAAAAGATTTATAAAAGTGCTTTGGATGCACTGCGCCTCCAGCTTAACTATCAGCCTATTGGTTATAACCTGATGCCCCGGGAATTTACCATGCCCGAGTTACAAAAGTTATACGAAACCATTTTAGGTAAAAAACTGGACCGACGTAACTTTCAACGAAGGATACTGGGCTTTGGCATCCTCAACCGCTCCGAAGAACCGCGTAAAGGTGGCGCGCATAAGGCCCCATACCTATATTCGTTTGATATGGAAAATTATCAGAACGCCCTTACCGAGGGATTTAAGGGGGGATGGTAAATAGTTCTTGCTAAAAAGTTCTGAGTCTCAGCCGTGGATACCTATTTGAAGTAAAACAACTATAAATATTTGCGCCGTAGGTGTCACCCATTTATACAATAGTATGGGGTAGCACCTACGGCGCAAAAAATTTTCCTTATATATCCTACAAACAGGTAGCACCTAACGGTGCATACAAATAAAACAGGCGTAATATTGTAGCGTTGAATATCTGCGGCTTACTCAACTACATACTCCAGTTTCACTTGCACATTCAAATCCTCGTGCATACTTGCAAATTGGCGCGGGTTACGGGTAAAGTCGGGATCAGTATCCATATAAATGTTCGTGATCTTAACCACTTCCGGGTGTTTATCTGTGCCTATATTATAGGTAAGCCCTTCGCTGCTCTCTAAATTTTGTTTTAGCTGAAGGTATTGCTTACCGGTTACGATGATCATTTTTTCGGCAGTCATGGATATTATATATAAATGGTAAATTCCTCAAAACCTTACTAAATTGTTCTGTAACACACCGGTGATACAAAATTATCGCTTACCAGGTTCAGTAACGGTTTATTATATTTACCTCAAATATAACTTATATACATCTGCATAAATGATCAGTATAAAAAAATTATTGCCATTTATTTTACTATTTGGCACAAGCATTGTATCGGCTCAGCAAACCTTACCCATAGCCGTAAACCTGCAAAAAACCTATACCAAAGGCACACGGACTGCAACCGGCGCTCCCGGTAAAAACTACTGGCAAAACACTGCCGATTACAAGATCAAGGTAAATTTCGATCCTAAAACCCGGCTGGTGAGCGGTACCGTTGGCATCGATTATATCAATAATAGTCCTGATACTTTAAAACGGGTACAATTTAAACTGTATCCTAACCTGTATAAAAAAGGAGTAATACGCCAAATGCCGGTTTCGGCTGAGGACCTTACCGATGGTGTGCAGATCAAAAGCCTTACTATTGATAATAAAACGCCCGATAGCGCCAAAACCCGTCGTATCAACGGCACAAACATGACGCAGAAGGTTACACCTATCGCTCCCAAACAAAAAGTACATTTTGATATCAGTTATGCATATATCTTAAACAAGGGTTCACATATCCGTACCGGCCAGGTTGATACCGGCGCGTTCTTTATCGCTTATTTTTTCCCGAGAATAGCAGTATACGATGATATTGATGGATGGAACGACTATCCATATACAGGTCCGCAAGAGTTTTACAACGATTTTTGCCATTTCAGCGCCGAAGTCACCGTTCCGGGCGATTACAAAGTTTGGGCAACCGGAGATCTGAAAAACGCCGATGATGTTTACGACAACCGCATTGTTAAACGTATTGCCTCTGCCGGTGCAAGTGATAAAGTAACCGATATCATTACCGAAGAAGATGTCAAAGCAGGCAACATCACCAAAAACAATACAACCAACACCTGGAAGTTTGAGGCAGACAGTGTTACTGATTTCGTTTTTGCCACCAGCAATCATTATTTATGGAAAGCATCAAGCCTGGTAGTTGATCCTAAAACCGGCAGACGTACCCGCGTAGATGCCGTGTTTAATGAAAAACACAAAGATTATTATGCAGTAGTTGACTACGCCCGTAAAACGGTTGAGGTTATGAGCTATAAATTCCCGAAATGGCCTTATCCGTATCAGCACGAAACTGTTTTTGATGGCCTTGACCAGATGGAATACCCGATGATGGTAAATGATAACCCGCTTGAAGACAAAGCCGATGCCATTGAACTTACCGACCATGAAATTTTCCATACCATGTTCCCTTTTTATATGGGTATTAACGAAACCAAATATGGCTGGATGGATGAAGGCTGGGCAACCATTGGCGAATGGCTGGTAAGTCCGGAGATCGATCATTCAATAGTTGACCCATATGGTGTAGCTGCAGTTGAACAAAGCGCCGGCCATGAAGTTGATGTTCCTGTAATGACCCTTACTCCTATGCTCACCGGAACAGCCAGCTTTACCGACAGCTATCCGAAACCAGGGCTGGGTTATTTATATGTAAAGGATATGCTTGGCGACGAATTGTTTACCAAAGCCTTGCATTACTATATAGCACAATGGCACGGTAAGCACCCTATGCCTTACGATTTTTTTAACTGCATGAACACCGGCTCGGGCATGAACCTTAACTGGTTTTGGAAAGCCTGGTTTTTTGATAATGGCGTAACCGACCTGGCCCTAAGCAAAGTGACTAACACCGGCTTAAAATATACCGCTACCATTACCCAAATTGGTAGCAAACCTATCCCGGTTAATTTAGCCCTTACCTATGCCGACGGCACTACCGAACTGGTACATAAAAGCATAGCTGTTTGGGCAAGCGGCAATAAATCAACAACTGTCAACTTCACCGCAAAAAAAGCGGTTAAAAAAATAGTATTGGGTACCACTTATGATCCTGATAGTAATAAGAAGGATAACGTGTGGACAAGCACTAATTAAGAGCTTAAAGCTGAAAGCATAAAGCCCAAAGCTTTTATCCCTGCTAAGTTTAAAAACTTAGCAGGGCTTTTTATTTATTCGTAAATCTATTTCTGTTGATATGCTTTCAGCAGGTCAGCAACTTCGATACCATTAATTTTCATGCCGCTTAGGTTACAATCAGAGATGCTGACATTACTCAGGTTACAATCAGTTATGGTACTGCCCTGCAAATCGCAATTTTCAAATTTAAGCGGGCGTTGCTTCGCGTCAGGGTCATAAGCCGGGTGACCTTCGGGCGGCATACCTATGTCGTGGATATAAGCTCCGCCAAGCTGCGCGTATTTTATTTCCAGATCGCTCAGGTTGGCATCTTCAATTTTAAGCCCGGTAATGCATACATCCTTAAAACTTGCATTATTCATCATCACCTGTTCAAGGGTTGAGCCATTTAGCATGGCACATTTAACATCAAGTATCTTTTGAGTTTCTTTTATACTGATAATTTCCGTGTTACTGGCTGCCTGGTTTTCCATGACTATGTTTTGTTGGTTTCTGTCAAATATCTTGAAAAGAAGCATAATAGTAAGGCTATGTACGCGACAACCATCAGGGGCATTTGCGACAATCAAACCTGATTTGCCATATACAGGCTTATCTTTGTTTTACACGCTTTAATTTGTAACTTCAATCGTTTAGCCACTAACTCAATGATCCTGCTTCGTCATTTTAAAATACAGTTATTTGTTATAGCCTGCATGGTATTTTCCCATAACGCTTTTGGGCAGAAAAAAACAGCGCCTATCAGGCAAGCCAAATGGCTTATCGGTAGCTGGAAAAACCAATCGGCAAAAACACTGGATATCGAAACATGGAAAAAGCTAAATGATTCCATCTTTCTTGGCCGGAGTTATTCGTTAGCAGGCGCAGACACGGTATCATCCGAGCATATCAGGTTAGAACAGCATTCCGGTAAACTATATTATATCCCAACGGTAAAAAATCAAAACGATGGCAAAGCGGTAACGTTTACACTCACTTCGGTAGATAGTAAACACCTCGTTTTTGAAAATCCGGAGCACGACTTTCCGCAAAAAATAACTTATACGCAAATCAGTAAGGACTCATTAGTAGCCGAAATATCAGGCATACGGAAGGGTAAGCAAAAAGCTATACCATTCCCCATGAAAAGGGTTAAATAATAACTGCGCAGTTTAAATTATTGCAGTAGTTCAGCAACATCGCGGCCGTAAAACTCTTTGAACAGCTTTCTGAAATATGCAGGTGTTTCAAAGCCGGCAACATAAGATATCTCGGCCACAGTACGGTACTTGCCGCTATTTATCGCTTCCATAGACATGTGTAAACGGATTCTGCGGATGTAATTATTGGGCGTAATACCTGTGGTATTTTTTATGCGGCGGTGCAGCTGCCTTTCGCTTAAACCCATTTCGTTGCTTAGCAATACAATGCTCAAATCAACTTTGCCAATATATTTCCTTACCAATGTTTCAAGCTCATAAAGCCATAACTGATCGGCAATGGAAAGCTGGCTGATTGGCTTTAAATTAGCAAAAAAGGCAGAATTATTAACCCCATCTATTGCATCCCTATTTTGAACCGAAGCTGATTTTCTTTCTTCCCTGTCATTAAATATTACAGATGTCCGGCTAAATTCTTCCAGTTTCTTCTTATCAGTAATATTCCTGGCAATGGCAAAAACCAGTTGCTGGCTTTGTACCGGCATCGATGTCCACGAAAGCCAAATAATTTCTCCGCTTTTGGTTACATACCTGTTTTCAAAATCATACAGCGGATTATTCTTAATTATACTCTCCCGCTTGCTGGCAGTAATGCGCCTGTCATCAACAAAAACAAACGAATCAATAGGCTTTGCAAACAGTTCACTTTCGGTGTAGCCCAAAGTTTTTGAAACGGCAGGGTTGATCTTTTTAAAATACCCGTCAAATCCGGCCACGCACAACCAATCGGGCGACAGGTGAAAGAAACATTCCAAATCAAAAATCTCGTTTATACTTTCCATATAAATTTCTGTTTCTGCTTGCAGGGGTATGTCAACACTTAATGGTCAACAACAATAGCTACAGGTTGTGAAAAGGCAAATTCAAAAGAAGCTATTTTTTACGATACTATTAGGTTTTTACTGCCGGGTGGCAGGATTTTTCACTAAAATGTCAGTCCTGTCAACATTTCAAAATGGAGTTATGCCCAGTTAAGGTAAAACACAGCGGCAATATGCAATTATTGATGAATTGCCGGAGGCCCTGTATGAGATACAGGCATTGCAAATTTTTCAGCTATGTATAAGGAGCGTGGCAGGCATTCTATTAACCGGCATTAATAAGGAAAGGACATTTTGCTGCCCAAAACAAGGCATACTTAATAGTAAGTATCATTACATCATACCATGCTATTAAGTATACAATTCGTTCTCTGTCTTAATTTTCTTTCATCCCGGGATACTGATCAAAAAGAACTTTTAGTTTTTGGGCAATTTCAGGATATTCGTTGATTACGTTGGTACGTTCACTGGGATCATAGGCCAGGTTAAACAGCTCGGTTTTTGCAGGTAGCGGTGAGCCTGCCACACCACCAACATTATTGTTGGCCTTTACTTCACGATACTTCCAGTCGCCCATGCGTACAGCTTCGCAAACACTATTATTGTAGTAGTAAATAGGCCGGTGTTCGGGATGCTTAGGTGCCTGGCCTGTTAACACATCGGCTATTGACTGGCCATCCAGTGTACGGCCTTTAGGCAATGAAGCGCCTGTCCATTTGGCAAGCGTAGGCAACACGTCCAAATTACTCATCATACTGGTTATATTTGCGCCAACCGGGGTATGGTTTTTCCAGTATACAATGAACGGCTCACGAACACCGCCCTCGTATGTTAATCCCTTGCTACCACGAAAAACACCCGCGGTACCTGCATCCCAGTGCCTGGTAGCACTATCGCCCAGCATGCGGTCAGGAAAATCTATCCACGGACCATTATCGCTCGAAAACATAAATATAGTATTATCGGCCAAGCCCTGTTTTTCAAGCTCGGCCCAAACCTGGCCAAGGCTTTCGTCCAGTTGCTCAACCACATCACCCAAACGGCCGCCATCGCTGCGGTTTTTATTTTTTGCAGATGATGCAAAGGCTACCGGCAAATGCGGCATGTTGTGTGCAAGGTATAAGAAAAATGGCTTATCTCCCTTTTTCTGTGATTTAATAAAGCGAATGGCCTCACGCTGGTATAATTCAATCAGCGATGAATCTGCCGGTTTCAAAATCTCTGGTTTATGATTACGAAATACTTTGATGGTTGTATCAGTTTTAATATAAGGCGAGCGGTAATCGTGGCTATACAGCAAACCATAATATGAATCAAAACCCTGGGCCATCGGATGGTTATAGGCTGCATGGTCACCAAGGTGCCATTTACCAATCATGGCTGTTTTGTAGCCTGCCTGCTTCAGCATTTCGGCAATGGTAACTTCCTGATCCGGAATACCCAATGACGAGCCCGGCCCGATTGGGTAAGGCAAATTCATCCTTGAAGCATAACGTCCTGTAAGTAATGAAGCACGTGATGGTGTACAGGTTGGACTGCTTACCACGTAATTAGTTGCTCTCACCCCCTTTTGTGCCATCTTATCTAAAAATGGCGTACGAATCACCGGGTTGCCATAACAGCTTAAATCAGAGTATCCCATATCATCGGCCAGTACAAAAATGATATTAGGCAATTGCTTTTTTTGTGCCGATACCGGTGTAATTAAAAATATAAAAGCCAAAAAGAAAAGGCCTTTGCAGGTTAATTTGGAGAGATGTTTCATTACCCGGTGAAAATAGTTTTTTATTGCAGATGACGGTTAAAGATAACTTAACTGTTACAATTTGTAATAAAATCACCAATTACTGCTTATCGGTATTGCGCAACATCTCCCGGTGCTCTTTGCCCCATTTTATCATCTCCAAAATGATATTACCAAAACTACGGCAGTACTCGGTAGATTCATATTCAATTAAAACCGGCGACGTTGGGGTTACAGTACGCTTAACGAGCTTGTTCATTTCCATGGTTTTTAGCTCGCGCGATAGCATGCGCGTAGTAATACCAGGGATACTCCGCTCAATTTCCCTGAAACGCTTGTTTCCATTGCAAATAGAATTAATGATTGGCAGCGTCCATTTACCGCCAATAACATACATGGTGTCTTGTAATGCCTGCCGCTCATCGGCATGATTACGTTGGTGTGACGTTATTCCCGCTTCCATACTGGTATACTCTGTGTAACTGGTTACAAAATTATACCAATTCCATTATACTTTTGCATAAAAAAGTAAAATACCATGTCAAAAACAGTTTTTATAACCGGAACCAGCAGCGGGCTGGGCAAATTAACCGCTAAACATTTTGCAAAACAGGGCTGGAACGTAGCCGCTACCATGCGCACTCCTGAAAAGGAAACCGAGCTAACTCAATACCCTAACATCAAAATATTTAAACTGGATGTAACCAATTTGGAGCAGGTAAAAACCGCTACCGAAGAAGCCGTTGCCGCTTTTGGCAAAATTGATGTTGTGGTGAACAATGCCGGTATGGGCACTTATGGTGCGCTGGAGCTTGCTAAGGAAGAAGATATCGACTGGCAATTCGCGGTTAACACCCGTGGACCAATCAACGTTATCCGTGCGTTCCTGCCTCATTTCAGGGCAAACGGAGGCGGTACGTTCATTAATATCAGTTCATTTATGGGGATCACTACCGCCGTGCCGCTTGGTTCATTATACAACATGTCGAAATTTGCGCTTGAAGGCCTTACCGAAGGACTTTATTATGAACTAAAACCACTTAACATCCATTTAAGGCTGATTGAACAGGGCGGTTCAAAAGGTAATAACTTTGTTGACAGCGTTGTCTGGAACCAAAATCCGGATATAACCGCTTACGACGGGCTTACCAACAAGCTTCAAAACCTGATGGGCTCAAGGGATGAATCACAGCTGGACGACCCAATGGAGATTGTTAATGCCATAGATGATCTTGCCACCGGCAAAAGCAACAAGTTCCGCACAGTAATAGGCAACATGGGTAACATGCTCATGAATATGCGCGGCACCATGCCTATTGAAGAATACATGGATAAGATGATCAGCTTCTTTTAAAGAACCATGATTCGCTTGATTGAAGGATTTCCTGATACCTAACTTTAAGTGTAACCAATGTTTGGACGAAAAAAATGGGAGGGCTTGTGCGATTCCCTCCCTTGGGAGGGTGTAGGGAGGGGTTTTATCGCCAGTCCATTTGTTTTAATTGCGTGTAAACCCCTCCCAGCCACTACACATCCCAACGCGCCCCTCCCTTGGGAGGGAATTAAAAGGCGTTTCCAACACGAACATCAAGAAATCCTTCAATCAAGTTAATCATGGTTCATGACCTTTTTAACAAAGCAACTTGAGCTTTCTAACAAAACGCCGCGCTGCATATCAGCCTAACTTTGTGTTATCAAAATAAAGATAAGACTATGAAAAAAGTATGGTTTATAACAGGCAGCGCCCGTGGATTAGGTCGCAACCTTACAGAAGCAGTTTTAGCAGCCGGCGATAATGTTGCCGCTACAGCACGTAACCCCGAACAATTAAAAGATCTGGCAGATAAATATCCTGGTCAGGTTTATCCTATAAAATTAGATGTTACCGATTACCCGGCAGTTCATAAAGCAGTTGCCGATACAGTAGCACACTTTGGCAAAATTGATGTATTGGTAAACAATGCCGGTTTCGGCATCATTGGTGCAACTGAAGCCTTTACCGATGAGCAGGTACGCAGCCAACTCGAAACAAACCTTTACGCTCCTATCGAGATCACCCGTGCGGTATTGCCTTATATGCGCAAACAGCGTTCGGGCCGTATTTTGCAGATCAGCTCGGTTGGAGGTCGTATAGGCAATGCCGGTTTAAGTATGTACCAGGCTGCAAAATTTGGGTTGAGTGGCTTCAGTGAGGTTTTGTATAAAGAGGTAAAACCGCTTGGCATCATGGTTACCAGTGTTGAGCCGGGCGGCTTCCGTACCGATTGGGCCGGCGACTCGATGAGCTATGCGCCAAAGGTTGAAGGCTATGAGCAAACTGTTGATGCACGCGCGGATTACATGTCGAGCGGTAAATTTGTTCCGGTTGGCGATCCTGAAAAGGCAGCCAAAGTGATGATCGACCTGGTTGAACATCCGGAGCCGCCAATGCACCTGGTATTGGGTAGTGAAGCTGCCGCCTTGCTAACCCTTGCCGACGAAGCACGCAAAGCTGAGTTTGAGAAATGGTTGCCGGTTACCAAATCAACAGATCATGACGAAGCAGGTGATTTTATGAATACCGATTATGGTAAGGCAATAGCTGCTCAAAAAAGCTAATATATCCGCCAATGGTCGTGTCCTCACGGCCATCAGCAAATCAACATTTTCCAGCGGTCGTGTCCTCATTATAGGTATTGTGAAGATGAGGGATTGCCAGGAATATTAACATAAAAAGCTATGTCATTGCGAGGAGGAACGACGAAGCAATCTCGTAGCTATGCAGATCGGACATGCATTGGCTACGAGATTGCCACGCTTCGCTCGCAATGACATGGTTGTTATTTGTTTTTCCAGGCAACTTTCATCAACTCAACACTTGTAGTGTCCTCACGGCCGCTATTTTATCGTACATACGACATCTACTACCAATCACAAAAACAGGCGCGATAACACTACCTTGGGGTATATAGAAATATTATATAAATTTGAGCAACATGCCTTTGTCAAATCCAAAAACATCACCACGCATACTTTACTCCTGCTACTCACAGGTGAGCAGGGCCGGCGAGCAATTCATTGCCGACCATGTATTCGGCTATATTCTCTCGGGCGATTCTGAGATTTACGTTAATGGTAAAAACTATTATTTTAAACAGGGCGATTACCGTTTTCTGAAACGGAACGAACTGGCCAAATTTGTAAAACACCCTCCTCAGGGTGGTGAGTTTAAAACCATCACCATTGGTATGGATCAGGCTACCCTGCAAAGTATGAGCGCCGAGCTTGACTTACAAGCAGATGGCCCTTATACCGGCGAAAGCGCATTATTGCTGAAACCTAATGACCTGTTCAACAATTACATCAGATCATTAAGCCCTTATATGGATAAAACCAGCGACGAGATCAGCCCGGCACTTACGCTGCACAAGGTTAAAGAAGCCGTAATGATATTGCTGGAAACCAATCCTGAGTTGAAAAATATCCTTTTTGATTTTAGTGAGCCAGGCAAAATAGACCTTGAGGCCTTTATGACCCAAAACTATCGTTTCAATGTTGATCTTAACCGCTTCGCCTACTTAACCGGTCGCAGCCTGGCAACATTTAAGCGTGATTTCGAACGGATCTTTAATACATCACCTAACCGCTGGATCCAAAACCAGCGACTAAAAGATGCCTACTTCCTGATCAAGGAAAAGAAACACAAAGTATCAGACGTGTACATGGACGTGGGTTTTAAAGATCTCTCTCATTTTTCTTTCGCTTTTAAAAAGACTTATGGGGTAGCGCCATCGGCGGTTTGAAGTCAGAAGTGTTAAGTCAATAGTCGCAAGTCACAAACTTCGTAAAAGCAGAAAGTCTTAAGTTAGGTTCCATTTTGAACTCCGACTTAAGACTTTCGACTTTGCACTTATGACTTAAAACTAAACGTTAAACCTGAAGTGCATAATGTCACCATCCTGCACAATGTAAGTTTTACCTTCAACACCCAATTTACCGTTTTCTTTTATAGTAGCCTCAACGCCGTTGAATTTTACAAAATCGTCGTATTTAATTACTTCCGCACGGATAAAGCCTTTTTCAAAATCGGTGTGGATAACACCTGCTGCCTGTGGCGCGGTAAAGCCTTGGGTGATAGTCCATGCACGTACTTCCTGCACACCTGCGGTAAAGTAAGTAGCCAGGTTTAATAACCTGTAAGCCGCTTTGATCAGTTTGTTAACACCTGACTCCGTTAAACCAAGATCATCCAAAAACATCTGGCGCTCTTCGTAAGTTTCCAATTGTGAAATTTCAGATTCTATCTGGGCTGAGATGATCAGTACTTCAGCATTTTCATCTTTAACGGCTGCTTTTACTTTCTCAACATAAGCATTACCATTACTAACAGAACCTTCATCAACATTACAAACATACAACACAGGTTTAGCGGTAAGCAACCAAAGATCAGCTACGTATTCTTTGTCTTCTTCCTCAACGGCAGCGGTACGGGCTGATTTACCTTCAAGCAAGTGATTTTTGTAAACGGTTAAAACATCAAAGGTTTTCTTAGCCTCTTTGTCGCCACCGGTTTTAGCCATCTTTTCAACCTTCTGGATCTTTTTCTCAATAGATTCAAGATCTTTCAGTTGCAATTCGGTATCAATAATTTCTTTATCGCGAATCGGGTCGACAGAACCATCAACGTGGATCACGTTATCGTTATCAAAGCAACGCAATACATGTATAATGGCATTGGTAGCGCGGATGTTGGCCAAAAACTGGTTACCCAAACCTTCGCCTTTGCTGGCACCTTTAACCAAACCGGCAATATCAACTATCTCTATAGTGTTTGGCACTATACTTTTCGGGTTAACTATTTCGGTAAGCTTTGTTAAGCGCTCATCCGGCACTGTAATTACACCCACATTTGGCTCAATAGTACAAAACGGAAAGTTAGCCGCCTGTGCCTTAGCATTTGATAAGCAATTAAAAAGTGTCGATTTACCCACATTCGGCAAACCTACTATACCACATTGTAAACCCATTTTTTGTAGTTAATTAAGTTGATTGCGATGATTAAGTTGGTGGCTTTAAGACTGAAAAAGCAGGCGTAAAACCAACTTAATCAACCATTCACCCAGTCAACCACTCACCTCAAAATTCGGCTGCAAAGATAACAGAAAATTTTGCCTTATAATTTGAAAAAATAAACGACTTTTGCGCTCGGAAAAAACAGGATAAAATATTTTATAACCGATGTAAAAAAGGAGGGCCTATATATGGAAGAAATGGTTGAGCAAGTAGAATTGTTACTGGAAAAACAAGACGACACCCAATTACAGGAATATTTGAACAACCTCAACATATCGGATGTTGAAGAACTGATTGGCGAACTTCCTGAACATGGCCCCAAATTCATCGAAATCCTTTCGCTTAACCGGGCGATCAACGTATTCCGGATCCTCGAGTTCCCGGTACAGGAACGTATCATCAAAAAACTTTCGGGCCAAAAGGTTGAAGATCTGATCAATGAACTTCCACCGGATGACCGTACCGCACTTTTCAGCGAGCTTCATGGCGACGCGGTTCAAAAACTCATCCAGAAACTTTCGCCCGAAAACAGGAAAGAAGCGCTGATCCTCTTAGGTTACGAAGAAGAAAGCGTTGGCCGCCTGATGACGCCCGATTACATCGCCGTTAAACGTACCTGGGATGTAAGCCGCGTACTTTCGCACATCCGCCGTTACGGTAAAAATTCCGAAACCATTGATGTTATCTATGTAATTGATGAGCACGGTGTTTTACTGGATGATATCCGGATCCGTGAGATATTATTGGTAAAACCAGAAACCAAAGTAAGCGAACTGATGGACGGTCGCCTGATTTCTCTTAGCGCCAGCGATCCGCAGGAAGAAGCCATCAACGTTTTCAGGATGAATAACCGCACGGCCCTTCCCGTTGTTGACAATAACGATGTGCTGCTTGGCATTGTAACCGTTGATGATATCCTATGGATAGCTAATGAAGAATACACCGAAGACATCCAGAAAATAGGTGGTACCGAAGCCCTGGATGAACCATACCTTGATATCAATTTATTTAAACTCGTAAAAAAACGTGTTGGCTGGCTTATCATTTTGTTTTTAGGTGAAATGCTTACGGCCACTGCCATGGGTTATTTCGGTGATGAGATATCCAAAGTAGTAGTATTGGCCTATTTTATCCCGCTCATTATTTCCAGCGGCGGTAACAGCGGTTCACAGGCCTCAACCCTAATCATACAAGCCATGGCCCTTGGCGAGGTAACCGTTGCCGATTGGTGGCGGGTAATGCGCCGGGAAATCTTATCCGGCCTGATGCTTGGTGTTTGCCTGGGTTTAATAGGCTTTTTACGAATAGCCGCATGGAGCATGTTCAGCAATATTTACGGCCCGCACTGGATGCTGGTAGGTTTTACAGTTGGAGCATCGCTTATTGGTATTGTTTTATGGGGATCATTATCCGGATCAATGCTGCCGCTTTTGCTTAAAAAACTCGGTGCCGATCCGGCCACATCATCAGCTCCGTTTGTGGCGACACTGGTAGATGTTACCGGATTGATCATTTATTTTACCATAGCGGTATTATTTATGCGGGGAATCCTTTTATAAAAACAGGATTTTAGAATTAAATAACAGCAGATTTGAGTATTTGGTTATAATATTTATCTTAGTGTTAAAATAATTAAAAACCTTAACACTAAAATGGAAACTCCGGTAGAAACCTACGAAGCCCCACTTACACCAAAAAACGAACTTATTTTAACGCCAGAGGCGCAAAGCTATTTACTAACATCAGGCAAATGGGCTACCTTCCTGGGAATCCTTGGCTTTATATTTTGTGGCTTATTTTTGTTACTTGCCCTTTCAATGGGTACTATAATGAGCAAAGTTGCCTCAATGCAGCCGTATAACCCGGCAACGGCAATGATGGCAGGCATGGGCGGAGGAATAACAGTAGTTTACGTTTTACTTGATCTGCTTTACTTTTTCTTTGCATTGTATCTTTATCAGTTTGCAACTAAGGTAAAAGCGGCCATCAACTTCAGCGATTCGATTCACCTTACAGCAGGTTTGAAAAAATTGAAGTCATTTTTTAAACTTTGGGGTATTGTAACCATAGTTATTATAGCGCTGTATGTACTGGGTATTATATGTGTTATTGCTTTTGCGGCCAGCATGGGAGCCGCTATGCACCAATAACATTTTCTAAATATTAAGCTTATAAAAAAGCCCCGCTTCCTAATCAGGAGCGGGGCTTTAATTTTATTTTAGTTTAGTATTGTTCTGTATTAGATCTCGAAAGAAAAATCCTCATCGGCCGAAGCCCTGGCAATTTCAGGGTTTTCGCTGTACTCATAGCGTTTTTCAACTACTTCCTGGTTTGATTTAATGTAGTCGATGGTATCCTTCAAACCTTCAGCAAACTTTTCGAAGTCTTCTTTATATAAAAAGATCTTGTGTTTCACAAACACCCCATCTTCCAAACGCTTTTTGCTTTCAGTAATAGTAACATAATAATCGTTTGAACGGGTTGCTTTTACATCAAAAAAATAGGTCCGCTTCCCAGCTCTCACCTTCTTTGAATAAACCTCTTCACGCTCTCTATTGTCAAAATCTCCCATATATATTTACCTGTAATTAGTTTTGGTTGGCATAAATATAAATAAAATTTCAAAGTGCAAGTATTTTATTCGTTATTATTGAATTTTTTGAAACAAAAGTGTCATTTTTTTGTGTGGGTGGTCATTTAGAGACAGCGTTGGAAAAAAGAGAAAGGTTATTGGGGGATATTTCGCAGAACAACTTTAAAAAAACCATGTCATTTCGATAGAACAATTGGAGGAATGTGCGTTGGGGCGAAAGAGAAATCTTATACATCATGCCTGCAAAGTATGCAGGGCGTATAAAATTTCTCCTCACTCCTCCCCTACAGCCCCAAATGACATCGCGTTTTATGTTTTAAAAAATACTGTTGTTGTAAGCCATTACGCATCCTGTTCTTCTTCCAGCAGTTGCTTTTCGTAAAGCTCAAAGTAGGTACCTTTAAGCTGCATTAGGTATTCGTGGTTACCTTGTTCAACTATTTCGCCGTTATCCATCACCAGGATCTTATCGGCATTTTTAATGGTTGAAATGCGGTGGGCTATAATAATACTGGTTTTACCCTGCATTACCCGGCCAAGGTTATTTAGGATCTCTTCTTCGGTACGGGTATCAACTGCCGAAAGGCAATCGTCAAAAATCAAAATCTGGGGATGTTTAAATATAGCCCGGGCAATAGATACACGCTGCTTTTGTCCGCCTGATAAGGTAACCCCACGCTCTCCAATCAGGGTTGTGAAACCTTCTTCCAGTTCAATGATATTATTGTATACCGCGGCATCTCTGGCAGCTTGTTCAACAACCGGCATATCCAGCACATCGGCGCTAAAGGCTATATTGTTAGCTATGGTATCCGAAAACAGGAAAACCTCCTGCGGTACAAAGCCGATCTGCGAGCGGTAATTTTCGAGGCCAAGTGATTTTATCGACTTAGTATCAACTGTGATCTCCCCACCGGTAGTATCATACATACGCATTACCAAATTGGCAATAGTTGATTTACCCGAGCCTGTACGACCTATAATAGCCAGCATATGACCCGGCTCTACCGTAAAAGAAACATTTTTTAAGGCCTGAATACCGGTATCAGGATAAACGAACGATACGTCATCAAACTTAATCAATCCCTCTACATGATGGTTGTCCGCAACCGGCGAAATGATCTCCGGTTTTTCATGCAAAAACTCATTGATGCGTTTTTGTGACGCCGCGGCGCGTTGCACCAATGAGGTTACCCAGCCCAGTGAAATAACCGGGAACGAGAGCATGTTGAGGTACACAATAAACTCGGCGATATTGCCCGAGGTGATATTACCTTTTATGACTTCTACACCGCCAACATACATGGTTATCACGTTGGCCAGGCCTACCAATAACAGCATGATCGGGAAAAACATGGCCTGCACTTTAGCAAGCTCCATGGAATGCACTTTATAGTCTTCGCTCTCTTTGGCAAAACTTTCGCGCACAAAGCTTTCACGTACATATGATTTGATTACCCTGATGCCTGAAAAGTTTTCCTGTACAAAACTGGACAAGGCCGATAAGCGTTCCTGGATCATCTCGCTGCGATGGTTGATCACGTTGTTTACGTAGTATATTACTCCAGCCAAAATGGGAAGCGGCAATACCGAAAAAATAGCCAGCTGCACATTAACCGTAAGCATGGCATATATTACCATAACAAATAATACCACCGTATTGATGGTGTACATAATACCCGGCCCAAGATACATGCGCACCCGGCTCACATCCTCGGTTACACGGTTCATAAGGTCGCCGGTGTTATGGCGGCGGTAAAAGGCAAGTGATAATTCCTGGTAGTGACTGTAGATCTCGTTCTTTAAATCATATTCGATATGTCGCGACATCAGGATGATGGTTTGCCGCATAAAAAACAGGAACAAGCCCCGCAACAATGCCAGCACCAATACCAGCGTGCCAAACAAAAACAGGCTGGTACCAAAAATATCATAGATAAAACTTTGCCTGTCGAAGCCCGAAAAAAGCTGATAAGCTCCGATATTTTCGGTAACCAGATCAAAGGCCACTCGAACAACCTGCGCAGGCAATACACCAAAAATATTAGATATAATCACAAACATCACACCGGGGATGAGTCGCCAGCGGTATTTGTAAAAGAATTTATTAAGGTATGCGAGGTCTTTCATTTATTGTAAGTCGAAAGTCTGAAGCAGGAAGTCTTAAGTCTTTAAACGCTCAGCAAATCCGATAATTCAAAAGTATTAAAATTTGAGGAGAGTGATTGGATGGAAAAGTCGGGAGGATGTAAGAATGTTACATTGATGTTTCTGTTACAATCTTATCCATGTTCAATTTTAAAAGTATGAACGCTTGCAGATTTTTCAAAAACAGACACTTTTGATAATCAACAAATTACAAATACAGCAAAGCGCCTTAAAACCCTAATCAAACACGCACGCTCTAATAATCAAACACTTATAAAATTACAAAACAAAAAGTTGAACACCCGTTTTTTACAAAGTTGAACACTGACATAACACTGTCAGTACGATCATCCCTTTTTGACCAATCGCTTGTCGAAGGTAAAAGGCTGCACTTCCTCAATTTTCAACATAGAAGCGTCGGGGTGCATGGGGTTTATCAATACATTCTTAGCCAAAGGGTCTATCACACTTGGAATATAAAGCAACAGCGCGCTTTTTGATGTAAGCCAGGCATTCCCTATCCTTTTTAGGATTACAGGTGCCGGATAGCTGTTCCAGCCAACGGGTAATTCGGTTGGGTCTAATTCTTCACTACTGACTGTATCCGGTACAGAAATGCTCATGATCACAAGATCATTGTGAATTTCCTCGGGCTGCAAATGTACCAATACCTCCAGTATAGCTGTTGATGAATTAACTGACGAATATACAACCGGGATATGGTCGTGCCAGCGAGCGGACGATAATACTCCTCCCCTGCCCGAAAGGTCATGAGCATACTTTTCTCTTGTAATACGGTAAAGGATCATGAATAAAAACCATATTCTATTTGCGAAAGCACGTCGTTAACCATCCTTAAACCCTCACTCGTATCAAGCAACTCTAACGGTTGTTTATCTCCCAATGCCATATTTGGACGCACAAGCCATTTATCAACAGTTGCGGTATCTCCTAAAATATCGATTCCCCGAACATAAATACGCGTAAACTCATACAGAAAGTTTGATTGTTCGGGCGATAAAAGATCATCTTTCCCATAACGGTTAAGCTGCCTGGCGCTAATATGGAGTATGTTAGAAAGTTGAGTTTTTGAAACATTGGTTTTTTCCAAAATATTATCAATTGCCAGTCTTGGTATACCGCCTCTGATACAATCAATTATATTGCTATCCCCATCACAATTCAGCTTATTTTTAACATAATCCTCAGGAAAAAGAAAAGAAAAAACATACCCTTCATCAGGCGATGCTATTTTAAGATCCGCTATACTTAATTTTTTGGAACGATTAGCCACTTCTGCCATAATGACCACCAATATACAGACAAATGTCCTGTTTTCAAAATTTATTTTATAACCCACTTGAAATCATAAATTTTAATATCCCATAAAAGGCCCATATTTTGTATTTAATAGCGTTTTCATACATACTGTAACTTAATATCTTTGCCAGTATTAAAAAAAACCTCTACTTTTGTGCGCTTATAGACATTTACTTTGCGTACTAATGCCTGAACAACATCCAACGGAATCCATATTTAGCCAGCTTGACGCTTTTGGGCATAAAAAAGTTGTTTTTTGTACCGATCCTGACACCAATCTGAAAGCTATTATCGCTATCCACAACACAACGTTGGGCCCGGCTTTTGGTGGCGTGCGCATGTGGGCTTACAAAACCGAAGGCGACGCACTTAATGATGTATTGCGTTTAGCCAAAAGCATGACCTATAAAGCATCTATCGCGGGGCTTAATCTCGGTGGCGGCTATTCGGTTATCATCGGCGACTCTCGTCAGGATAAAACCGAAGCTTTATTGCGCAAATTCGGCAGGTTTATAAAAAACCTTAATGGCGAATTTATTGCTGCTGAAGATATGGGTACCAACCCGCGCGACATGGAGTACATTAAAATGGAAACCAGCCATGTTACCGGCGCGCCGGAAAACATTGGTGGCAGCGGCGATCCATCTCCTATTACTGCTTTGGGCGTGCTGATGGGTATCAAAGCTTGCGTGCGTGAAATGTATGGCAGCGATAGCTTAACTGGTAAATCGGTAATAGTTCAGGGTATTGGCCATGTGGGCGAAAACCTGGTACGCTTGTTAAGGGACGAAAACGTAAAGGTTTATGCCAGCGATATCAACGAGGAGCGGGTTATCCAGATCTCCAAGAAATATGGCGCGCAGGCGGTATCAAATAATAACATTTTTGATATTGATGCCGATATTTACGCTCCGTGTGCTATGGGTGGTACCGTAAATACGCAAACCATTGCTAAATTAAAGTGTGGCATTATAGCAGGATCGGCAAATAACCAGTTACTTGATGAAGCTGTTCACGGTAAAATGTTGCTTGATAAAGGTGTACTTTTTGCACCCGATTACGTGATCAATGCGGGTGGTATCATCACCGGGTATTCGGAGTTGATGAATTTTAATAAAAAGCGCACATTACAGCTTACCGAAAACATTTACGAGGCCACGCGTAATGTGCTAAAACTTTCAAAGGCCGAAAATATTCCAACCATTAACGCGGCTAATAAAATAGCCGAAAAACGCATTGAGGATATCAGGAAAGTAAAATCATCCTATTAAAACAATTAAATTTTATATAAACCGTTTGCACTAAGCAAACCAAATCGTTCTTACAAAAATGTTAAACAGAAGGCACCTCCGGGTAAAGGTATTACAGGCACTGTACGCGTATCATCAGTCAGATACCAAAGACGTTAAGCTATTTGAAAAAAATATGCTGAGCAGCATAGACCAGGTTTACGAAATGTATATCTGGATGCTATCATTAATTAATGAAGTGGTAAGTTTTGCCGCTAATGACGCAGAAGAACGCGCCAACAAACACCTCCCAACCGCCGAAGACTTAAATGCAAACCTTAAAATCCTCACCAACAGGTTCATCCTGAGCCTGAATGACAATAAGGAATACATTACAGCCTGGAAAAAGTACAAAGTTGACTGGACCTTTGAGCCAGAACTTGCTAAATCACTTTTTATTATCCTTAAAAACTCGCCTGAGTATGCCGAGTATCTTGCCAAAACAGGCGATACCCTGCAAACAGACAAGGATATCATCAAATTCATTTTCAAAAAAGTTATTCTTAAATCATCACTGGCCGAGCAGGTTTTTGAAGACAGGTTTATTTTTTGGCCTGTTGATAAAGATGTGCTTCAGGCGCTTATTGCAAAAACGTTCAAAAACTTTTCGCACGATGATTACAAGCTTAACCAGCTTGCCGAAATTACCGGCAACTGGGTTGAAGACCGTGAGTTTGTTGTAAACCTGTTTCAGCAAAGCATCAGGTACGATGCCGCTTACCATGAGCTTATAGCCGCCAAAACCCAAAACTGGGAGCCGGAGCGTATTGCCATGATGGATACCTTGCTGATGAAAATGGCTATTACCGAGTTTATTAATTTTAACTCGATCCCGGTTAAGGTTACCATAAACGAGTATCTTGAAATATCAAAAGAGTTTAGTACGCCTAAGAGTAATTCATTTATAAACGGTATCTTGGACAAGATTTTAATAGAGCTTAAAGCCGAAAACAAGATCAAAAAGATAGGCCGCGGCTTAATAGAATAATATTAAAAAATGAAAAAACTATTTTTAAGCTTAGTAGCAGCAGGCATGTTATTATCAGCCTGCAACAGCAGCAATGGCAGCACAGCTGATAACGCGTCGGCAACTAATGCGGATAGCGCTGCAACAGCAGCCAACGCGCCCGTAGCTAAATTTGAAAAAGAAAGCCATGATTTTGGCAAGATCAAAGAGGGCGATAAGGTATCATATGATTTTAAGTTTACCAACACCGGTAAATCGCCATTGATTATTACCAACGCCCGTGCTACTTGCGGTTGCACTACTCCTACCTGGCCAAAAGCCCCCGTTAAACCCGGCGAAAGCGCCGTTATTGGGGTTACCTTTAACAGTGCCGGCAAAAGTGGCTTACAGGATAAACAAATAACCATTACAGCCAACACTCAGCCTGCCGAAACTATGGTACATTTAATTGGCGAGGTTTTAAAAAAATAACAATTAATTTAAACAAATGATAGCTACTATTTTATTACAAGCCTCAGGCGGTTTGGGCAGCTACACGCAATTGGTACCAATGGTACTGATCATTGTAGTGTTTTATTTTTTCATGATCCGCCCGCAGGTTAAAAAGCAAAAAGATCAGAAGAAATACGTTGAAGAGTTGAAAAAAGGCGACAGGGTTATAACCACAGCCGGTATTCACGGCCGCATCGTCGACTTAAACGATACCACTTTTTTAGTTGAGGTTGAAAACGGTAAAATCCGTTTTGACAAATCGGCTATATCACTCGAAGCTTCAAAAGCTTTGAATACACCAGCGGTTGAAAAGAAAGCATAGTTGAGGTGAAAGGAAAAAGGTTAAAGGCGAAAGGCAGAAGCCGCTCGTTCTGATACCCTAAACTTCACTCAAATGAATAAACAGGATGAAAGGTTAAAGGAAAAGGAATACACGAAAGTGCATGACCTTTCACCTTTAACCTTTCGCCTTTAACCTAAAAACATGGCAATAGTAAAATTATCGGCAACAGAACGCAGACGGCTCTCGGTATTTTTTACCTGTTTGTCGCTGGCTATTGTTGCCTGGATTTTTACTACGCTATCCGACCCTCTTCCTTACAAGGTAAAAAAGGTTTTAACCTTTAAAAACGCCCCGCAGAAACGCGCCTTTCACTCGCTGCAGCCTGATACGGTTGATGCTACCATACAAGGTAATGGATGGCAAATGCTGTTTTCAAAAATCAACAGCGATAATAAACCATTAGTTGTCGATCTCCGCTCGCTCGAAACCCGTAACTACGTGGTTATCGACAGCATGCAGCTTAAGCAGATTAACAAAGGAAAAGACCCTGCCAACCGTGTTTCATCCATTGATCCGGATACCCTCTACTTTGATTTCAGCAACCGCCTGGTAAAAAAGGTGCCTGTTCAGCTTACTATGGGTATCAGTTATCAAAAGCAATTTGCGGTGTCGGGGAATATTACCGTGCGACCGGCTTATGTAACGGTAAGCGGCCCTATCGAACGCTTAAAGGACATAACCTCGTGGAAAACCGACTCGCTTAAATTCAATAACGTTAACGAAACCATCAATACCCGGGTTAATTTAAAACCCAGTAACGAAGGTAACCTGAATGTTTATCCACGGTCGGTACAGGCTATTATCCCTGTTGATGAGTTCACCGAGAAAACGCTTGAGATCCCGGTAAAGCTCATCAATAACAATAGCTATTATAACGTAAAGGTATTTCCGCAGAAGATAAAGGTGACTTTCACCACCTCATTGAGCCGCTACGCCGATATGGATGAGGATTTGTTTGAGGCAGTTGCTGATCTTGATTTGTGGCGCGATAAAGGCTACAGCAACCTGCCAGTAAAACTCATTCATACTCCCCCATTTTGCCGGGTGGTGAAGATCTTCCCATCAAACATTGATTTCTACATAAAAAAATAATGCTCAAAATAGGTTTAACGGGTAACATAGGCAGCGGTAAAACAACCGTAGCCAAAGTATTTGAATTACTTGGCATCCCTGTTTTTTATGCCGATGACGAAGCCAAAAAAGTAATGGTTACCGATCAGGTACTTATTGAAGGCATCAAACAAACTTTTGGAGCCGAAGCCTATTTTGAAGATGGCAGCCTTAACCGCAAGTACATATCAGCCATTGTTTTTAATAACAAAACCGAACTGGAAAAACTAAACGCGCTGGTACATCCTGCTGTATTCAGGGCATTTGACAGCTTTGATAACAAGTATAAAGACGCACCTTACGTGATCCGCGAGGCGGCTATCTTATTTGAAAGCGGCTCCTATAAAATGTGCGACAGGGCCATCATGATCACCGCGCCCCTTGAAACCCGCATTAACCGTGTTATAGAGCGCGATGGCATCAGTCGTACCGATGTTGAAAGCCGGGAAGCCCGCCAGCTATCGCAGGATGAAAAAATTAAGCTGGCCAATGATATAATTATTAACGACGGTAAACAGCTGGTTATACCCCAGGTAATAGCCCTGCATGAACTGTATTTATCGCTCGCTCAGCAACAATGATACTCGACGATTTTGTTTCTTTTGACGAAAAAGGGCTGTACTGCAAATACGGCGACTTTTACATCGACCCGCAGTTGCCTGCAACAACGGCCGTAATATCCCATGCCCATGCAGATCATGCCATAAGCGGCAACAGCAATGTTTACTGCACCCGTGCCACAGCAAGCATCATGCAGCTGAGGTATGACCGCACGGCAGCCAAAGTTTTTAATATCGCGGCTTTTAACGAGCCTTTTAAAATAGGCAAGGTTACTGTAACGTTGATCCCCGCCGGGCACATGCTTGGCTCGGCGCAGATACTGATGGAATACGACGGCGCTAACTATTTATACACCGGCGATTACAAACTACAACCTGACGCCACCTGCGAGCCTATTGAATGGGTTACAACTGATGTGCTGATCACCGAAAGTACCTTTGCTAATCCGGAAATTATCCACCCCGATCCTGTTGCCGAGATCCGCAAGATCAATGATATCAAAAGCAATATCTTACTGGGGGCTTACGCGCTCGGTAAAAGTCAGCGGCTCATCAATTTGATCACCGAACATGCGCCGCAAAAAAAGATCCTGGTACACCATAAAATAATGCCCATTAATGCCATTTATGAAAAAATGGGGTTCGCGCCCGGCAAGTACCAGATCTACGGGCGTAAATTGATGAAAGTACAGGACGAGTTCGTATACATAGTCCCTCCTTTTACCTTTGATAGCTATATCCGGGCGACAGGTGTTAAACGTCTTTTTGCCTCAGGCTGGAAAAATCTGCAGGTGAATAATCAGGATACCCTCTTTATATCCGACCATGTGGATTGGAATGATATTCTGCAGACCATCGCCAATACCAAGCCTAAACAGGTTTGGACACTTCACGGTAAAGGCGATCATCTGAAAGCTTATTTTAAAGATGATATCTTTGTAAAAATTCTGAACTGATGTTGCAGGAGGGTGTTGATTACTATATTAACGAAGATGGCAATTTTGTTTTTACCGAAGCCTATCATTTAAAACGTGGTTACTGCTGTAAAAACAAATGCAAGCATTGTCCCTGGGGTTACGGCAAGGTCAAATTAGCCGGAAACAACACAGAATCAGGCGACAACGATAAATAAATCGATGTTAAATTAAAAATATTTAAACATATTTGTATCCCATTCATTACTACTACTATGCGGATAGAAGACGAAATACAAAGTACAAATTTTGAAGATGCTTACCATAAAGTAGCTATTAACGTGGCATATACGCAGGGTTGGTTGGCTAATTACTTCCGTTGTCACTTTGAGAAACATAATATTACCCAACAACAGTTTAATATACTGAGGATATTACGCGGCCAGTACCCCAAGCCTGCTACGATCAATTTGCTAAAGGAGCGGATGATTGATAAGATGTCGGACGCGTCGCGCATTGTTGACCGCCTTGTTCAAAAAGGCCTGGTTTCGCGCTGCACCAACAATAAAGACAGGCGTGCCGTTGATATCCGTATCAGCGACGAAGGCCTCGCAACGCTCTCAAAAATGGATGCTGAGTTTAAAACAAAAGAAATCCTGAGTAATAATCTTACCGAAGCCGAAGCGACTACGTTAAGTGACCTATTGGACAAAATGCGGGGATAAGCTTTCAAGGCGAACGGGAAAAGGTTAAGGGTGAAAGATTTACTGCCCAAGCTAAAAAGAACAAAAAATGTCATTGCGAGGAGGAACGACGAAGCAATCTCGTAGCTATGCAAATAGGCCATACATTGGCTACGAGATTGCCACGCTTCGCTCGCAATGACATATCTTTTTCTTTCGTTTATACTTTGATTTTACGATGCCTTAAACGCCGCTACTTCATCCTTCAGTATCGCCAGTACCTCAGGCCTTACATTACCGAAGAAAGACACCCCCATAGCACCATTCTTCAATGCCACCTGGATACCGGTGCGGATCTCGTCATCACTCTTAAAATCGGATAAATATAAACCTGCATACAGCGGGAACCTGCCGGCAAGGAAATGAACGCCCTCGGCTACGGCGTTGCCTATCCAGCTAACACCTTCTTTATAAAAGCCATGATATATCATAGGGCAAATACCATCCATGTTCCAATTTGTCCAGTCCTGCCTTACGTTACGGCGGGCCACTTCAGGTGTTGGGAATACAGCCGCGGTTATTTGTTTTTTATGCTGATGCGCAACAGTCGAGATGCCGTTAACTACGCGGGTAATATTGTTATACCTGAACAATCGCCATGAAAGGCTGGCCTCAGGATATTGAATCTGATCAAGGTCCTGGTTATACTCTTCTTTGAATTTGGCTTTGCAGACGTCGCAGTAGCAAAAATCATATTCGGGCAGCTCTTTGGTTTGGTCAATTTTGTAATGATCCCAAAGGTTTACCGGCAGTATTACATCGCAATAACGCACATAATCCAGGTGGATACCATCGATATAATCTTTAGCCAAAATATCATCAACGGTTTTGGTTAAATACTCCTGCACTTCTGGGCGCGACGGGCAAAGCCAGCGGTAATACTGTACATAAGGCGGATGATCGGCACATGATTCGCCTTTGCGGTTTTTACTGTACCATTCTGGTTTCTCGTTAACCAGTTCGGCACGGTTAAAGGTCCACATCCAACGGTGGGCTTCTAATCCCTTAGCTTTGGCAGCGCGAAAATGACGCTCGCTGTCGTTTTCAAAAAATATGCCTGTTATGCCCGATGCCTTGTATGATGCATAGCGGGTAGCCAGTTCATCATCGGTATCTTTTGGGTTTGGATTGATCCATACCCAGTTTTTCATAGCCTTTTTCTTGCTGCTTTTGGCGGCTTCAACAGCGGCATTGCTTACTAAAGGTAACTGGGCGGCCACACCCGCCAGTAAACCGGCTTTTAAAAATTCGCGCTTATTCATGGAGTTTAGGGATTTATCAGCTGCTGTACCAGGCCATCCTGGTCAATTGAATAGGTAGCATTGGTTTTAGTATCGGTAATATAAGCTATAAACTGGTGAGGGGTAGCTTCCAGTTTAAGCTCGTTGGCATTGCCCGTTACCGTTACTTTATTTTCGATGCCCAAATCTTTTAATGAAGAAAGGTATTCGTGATGATCTTTAAACCACTGTTTCTGTTTGTAGTAAACCAGCCAGAGGTGCTTCTTTTGCTCTTCACTATAAGGCATCTCAAACTTCGCATCATCACGCTCGGTAAACAGCAGGTAGCCCCAACGCTCGGGGTAATGCATGTTAATCAGCCCCTGGTTGCTCCACACCCAATTATGCTCGGGTAAATCCTTGCCATTGTTATCCTGCAGCTTTACATATTTACCGTTCTGCACCTTGGTATCATACTCCACCCGCGAAAAATTGATCCGCCACATGGTACCGTCCTTTATTTTCGCCCTGTTAAACCCACCGGCTATAGCCTTAAAAGGGATAGCCATTTCAACCGTCCAGCCCTTGTCAGTATCCGAAGGGCTATTCAATGTGCCCTGAACTTTTACTGCCGAACGCAGGCCGTGTGTATCCCATCCGGTTACAGCAGCGCCTCCATTACGGTAAGGCTTGGTCAAAAACAGATCGAATATGGTATTGAGGGCATTTACCTCAATTTCAAAGTATTTATGTGTGCTGTTATTGGGATCAATAAACAGTTCAAAATCGTTATCCAGGTAAATAATATCATCATGATGGGTAAGCGTAGCCCACACATGCGGATCTTTAATTCGCGCGGCAACGTACAGGTAACTATCATCCCAAAGCATTTTAACATTGGTTTGCAATGGCGGTGCCGGTTTAAGCCTGCCTTCAATATCCTGAAAATCCTGCGTCCATTGAGCTTGCTGCCATACCGCGTCTTCCACATCGCCATCAATTACCGGCGGCTGTTTTACATGCTTTGCAACATAACTGTACGGAACAGTAAATAAATCCGGAAACTCCTTAAAAGCCTCCTGTGCGCTTACAAGTCCGGGTAATATCAATAATGCGGCGGTTAGGCCAGGTTTAACAAAACGATTAAGACAATTGCCTGGTGATTTCATTTACTGCCCAGCGCTAAGATATGATCAAACTCTTCGCGCTTAACGCCCATTACCGACAGGCGTCCCTGCCTAACCAAACCAATATCCTGCAATTGAGGATCGGCTTTGATCTGCTCGAGGGTTACCGGGGTTTTCAGGGCCTCAACCGGCGACAGGTCAACAACCACCCAATTGGTATCATCGGTTGTAGGGTCCTGGTAAGCTTCTTTTACTACTTTGGCTATGCCTACTATCTCTTTTCCTTCGTTACTGTGATAAAATAAAACAAGGTCGCCCTCTTTCATTTCCCTGAGATTGTTGCGTGCCTGGTAATTGCGCACACCATCCCAAAAAGTACGACCATCCTTATTAAATTTCTCCCAGCTGTATTTAAAGGGCTCACTCTTAACTAACCAATGTTGCATTTGTACGGTATAAATTTATTGTTACGTAAAAATGTAAAAAAGGAGGCAGAAACTAAAATGCCCGGCAAGTGATCAGGGCATTGTTACAATTATATTACGGGTTGGAGTGGTGATGTAGGGGGGAGTATTTACTGATTACTCGTCAACAACTGGGATAACCTTTTGGCATTCCTGGCATTTAAAGTATTGGTTAGCGGAACCGAGGTATAAACCGCTATCCCCTGTTCATCATCGGGATGAAAGCTTAGCAGTAGTTTTACCGTGCGCGACTCCCACATATAAACGTCCTGGTAATCATTGGGCTTTGCCGTGAAGGTACCATACCAGTGCAAAAACTTGCTGAGCATTTTGTATCCCTGGTCGCGGTTAAAAAAAACATAAATATTCACCACTTTGTGGTCATAGGTGCGTACGCAAATATGGCTTGCAGTTAAGCCACCTTCCAACTCTATTGGTTTTTCGGAATGATATTCATAGGTGATACAGCTATCCGCATCCGGCTTACTGCCCTCTCCGTCAAGATAGGCCAGGCTCTGCTCCTGCTCGCCGGTTAATACCCCGCCCAAAGTAAAGCCGCCAATACCGTTGCGGGCCTTCAAATAAGTCAACGACCCAGCCTTTCCGGCCTGAGAAAAGCCCGGCGAGTGTAAACACATGATGATCAAAAGCCCTGTGACTACCCTGTAGGGCAAGTAGCAAAGAAACTTAGCTTTCATATCCCCCTCCCAGTTTTACGTTGGTTAAACTAAGCGCCGCAACCAGCGCTTAAAAATGTTGCGTAAAACGAATTTGAAGAAATAATCAGCTGATTATCAAATCACAAGAACGATTGTACAAGAAATTGGATTGCTTTCACAATTTATTACACAGGTATCATTTCAATTTTTCACCAATGTGTATAATTAAATGCAAAGGATTTTTACCTGTCAATCGGCAAGCATATATCCTTTAAGTTTACCCTGTAATGCTATGGCCTGGGATACGAGGGCCTTATCGGTAATAAATTGATTTAAATCGATATCCGGACCAATAAGGTTTTCTTTAAAAATATCCCTGAACCTGGAGTATTTTAAAGCCAGGTTCCACTTGTTTTTCAGGTATTCAAAAACCTGCTCGTCCTCATCTTTCAGCATGGAGTAGTTAACCACAACAAAAGCATCGCGAGGTAAAGTCTCAATACATTTCAGGATATCCTGGTTGTAGGCTATCCAGACTTTTAGATATTCGGTAGCATGATCATTGCAAAACTGAACCATGCGGCGGGCCCGCCTGAACTTCGTCCACACCAATCTTGAAAAATATTTGCGCGCCATGTATTTGTTATCTACCCATTTAAATTCGCGTCTTAAAAGCGAACTTACTACCGATTGATAATCGCGCAGGATCACCAGGTAACAGGCATCCGGCAGTAACTCTTTGTATACATCCAAAAACAAACAAGTACGCGGATCTTTCCATCCCCACTGATCATACAGCTGCTGTTTTACCTTAATAATGCTTTTAAGCTTTTCTTTTTCGTAAATGGTAAACTCGGCCACATGCTCTACCGTAAGCCCCGATGATGGCAGGTTATGATCGGCCAGGATCTCTTCGTGCATTTTCAAAAACTCGATATCTTCAAAATGCCCTTCTACATTGCCGTAACTGCCGGGCACAAGTTTTTCGCCGGTTTGCAGGCCGCATTTACTTAACCACTGGGTAATAAGCGAGGTACCGGAACGGTGCATTCCGGTAATGATCAGTACTCTTTTTTGCATAAATCAGTTATAAGCGTCCTTTTTTATGAGGTATAGCTCGGTATCTTGTTGGTCTGCTTTTTAACAGGATGCAGATTGTTTATAATATAATATAGCAGTGAAGAGGTACTTTGTTGTATGGTATAATTGCAGGTATCAATATACAGGTCGGGGTTAACAGGTATTTCAAACGTATCATTAATCCCTGTCAGGTTATTCAATTTATCGGGGTGCCCATCGGGAAGGAGCGCTCGTTTATACAAGCCTTTGGTATCGCGGTCTATAAGCTTATTAACCGGGCAGTCTACATGAACAATGTTTACATGATCATATTTTTCGCCAAGTTCCTGCCTGATCTCATCATAAGGGTTTATGGCGCTAACAATAGTAACTATGCCCTGCGCGCTAAAGCGGCTGGCAACAAACCCCAGGCGGCGAATGTTTTCATTACGGTCTTCTTTGCTAAAGCCCAGATCGCGGCAAAGCGCCGCCCGGTATTCATCACCGTCAATGATCTCAATTTTAATATTCAGACTCTTTAATTCGGCGGCTACACTTTTTGCTAAAGTTGTTTTGCCCGCACCCGATAATCCGCAAAATAAAAGTATCATGACCGTAATTTCTAAGTTAGTTAAGCTTGTTAATTAGCCCCAAAAAGCGCTTAGGACAAGTGAACTTAGAGATTAATAGGCTGAATATTTTTGTTACATTGTAAATAATCAATTACATGAAAGTCAGGATAATAGAAAGTCAGGCCAAAAAACGGTGTGTACCGGCCCAAAATGAAGTTTTCATGAATAAATACGTGTATACGGTCAAACACTAAGTAGCGCTACACTTAACAAAAATGTTACGGGATTTAATTAATTAGAAATGATTTTGGAGAACTTTTTATAACGCCCCGGTATCTTCGGCCGCCGGCCTCTCTTTATCCTTTTTAAAAAGCAAAACAAGCGCGCTTATTTGCAACACATCAATAATGATAGCTATGCAACCTGCAATAATGTTTGTCTTAAACGTAGCGGGAAGATTGATAACATCGGGCGTTATGGTTAAAAGCAATAAACCCAGTAATACCCATTTAGCCCATTTGTGTCCCTGCCTGATAAAAAGCGCAAGCAGCAGTAATATCCCCAGTGCAATACAGGTAGCTAAGGCAAGATTAAAAGAAGCCGATCTGCTACCGCTTAAATAGTAATAAACCAAATATAAAGCCGCTGAAATACGAATAAGGGTGGATGCTGTATTGGCTCTTGATAGTGAAGATAGGGTCATAACGGTTAAATGAGTAGGTGTTAATGCAAAATCTTAAACATCAGTTCCTTCATCAACTCGCCATGCGGGGCGTTTGATTCAACACCTTTGCTTTTCAGATCATATTCGCGCAGGTAACTGATCACCTGGAAAACTTTACCAAGCGGATAGTTGCGGGCAGCCTGTTCATAATCTTTTATGAAATATGGATTCACCCCCATCTCTTTAGCAAGGTTTTGCGGGGTTTTATCTTTTACATAATGATAAACCAGTACTTTACTGAAAAAGTTGTTCAGGTTACCTAATACCAGCACAATGGGGTTTGATTTGGGATTGGCTTCAAAATAGTTGATGATCTGGTTTACCTTGTAGGCATCCTTTTTGGTAAGCGCGGTTTGCAGCTCAAACACATTATACTCCTTGCTGATGCCAATGTTATCCTGAATATGCTTCAGTGTGATTTCCTGTCCGGCACTAACGTTTAGCATCAGCTTTTCAAGTTCATTGGCAATTTTGGCGAGGTCGTTTCCCAGGTACTCGGCAATCATGGCCGATCCCTGCTGGTTCATTTTATAGCCTTTTTCGCTTACATAACCTTCAACCCAGGCCGGTACTTTATTATCATACAAAGTGGCCGATTCAAAGATGAGCCCCTTTTTTTCGATGGCTTTGTAGGTTTTCTTACGCTTGTCAAACTTGCCGTATTTGTAGCAGAAAACAAGTATGGTACTCGGCAGCGGATTTTCGAGATAACTTAATACCGGGTCGATACTTTTTTTGTTATCATCTTCCTTGCCCCATTTCATATCCTGGGCTTCCTTTACCAGCACAACCTGGTAATCGGCCATCATGGGGTAACGCTTGGCGGCGTTAAGTACGGTCATGATATCGGTATCCTTGCCATAAACCACGGTTTGGTTAAAACCACGCTCGTGCTCCGGAAGCAGATGATGTTCAACATAATTGCTTACCAGGTCGATAAAATAAGGCTCCTCACCATGCAACAGGTACAGCGGTTTAAACTTACGGTTCTTAAGGTCCTTTAATATCTCGGCAGCAGTCATATTTTGAACTTCAAAAGTACTAAGTACCGAGCCAAAAGTGGAATGTATTTTTATTTAGAAGAATGCCCAACGATATATTTGTTAATTTTGAACCCCAGCTTAAGACTAATAACTTAATACTTCAGACTTTTCAAAATGCTCCAACCGCTTAATCTGCCCCCTCACCCTTTCAAAATAAGCGACGATAACGGCACATTAACCCTTTTTGACGAGATCCGTAAGAAAACCATCATCATTACACCCGAAGAATGGGTACGCCAGCATTTTGTACAATATCTCATTAAACAAAAAAACTACCCCCGCTCACTCATCAAACTGGAAGGCGGCCTTAAGCTTAATACCCTGCAAAAGCGCACTGATATTGTAGTATTCAATCCCGATGGGCAACGCATCTTAATGGTGGAATGTAAAGCACCTTCAGTAACTATCGATCAAAAAACCTTCGACCAGATAGCCCGGTATAATATGGTGCATAAGGTATCCCTGCTGGCAGTAAGCAACGGCCTGCAGCATTATTACTGCACCATCGACCATGAAAACTGCACCTATCAGTTTATTGAAGAGTTGCCGGTGTATGTTAAGGGGTAGATAAATAAGATCGTCATCTTGACGATCTTTGCGAAGCTGAAACAACATTAGGTATGGAGGGGCTGTCATGCTGAGCCAGTCGAAGCACGCGCGCAGAGGCCCTACCCACCATGCTTCGACTGGCTCAGCATGACACCCGTTTTTAATTATATCACAGGTTATGGCAGCGAAGGATTCTTTGCTATATACAGCGCCGCTACTCAGAGCGAAGAAGATGCTTCGTTCCTCAGCATGACAAACGTTTTTTAATGTTATGATAACAGTTATTTATTCCCTATTTTGGGCGGCATAACCTCATCAATTATAACATTTTACTCATGAAAATTTACAGCAAAGCAATTATGCTGGTTTCCATGCTGATAGCAGGCAGCTGCATCACATCTGCCCAGGAAGCAAAACTGCCTACCCAGTGGACAAACGCCGCCATGCAGGCCGAGATCCCTTTAGCAGAATATCCAAGGCCTCAGCTGCAACGTACCGATTGGCTTTGTCTCAATGGCAAATGGGACTATCGTGGTGGCCAAGACGCTCCCAATGCTTTAAATCCCGAAACGCCGGCATCATTTGAGGGTAAAGCGGATAAAATATTGGTACCCTATTGCCCAGAATCAGTGCTATCTGGTGTTCAGCGCAAACAAGAGATCAACATGTGGTACCGCCGCAGCTTTGAAATCCCTTCAAAATGGCAAAACAAGCAGGTTATTGTCCATTTTGGCGCGGTTGATCACGATGCTACCGTTTTTGTGAACGGTAAAAAGGCTGGCTCACACTCGGGCGGTTATGATTCATTCAGCTTTGATATCACCCCATATTTGAAGAAAGGCAGTAATACCCTTATTGTTGCTGCTAATGACCCTAACGACGGCAAAACGCCCTCAGGTAAAAACGGACCGCGTGGCGACTATACTTTTTCATCTGGCATATGGCAAACCGTTTGGCTTGAGCCGGTGAGCAAATCGTACATAAAAAACATCCGCCTTTTGCCCGATTTGGAGGGCAAACGCCTAAAGGTGTATGTTAATACTGTTGGCACAGGTAAACTCAAGGCCGTTGCCTTTAACAACGGCAAAGAGGTTTCGCAGGTTAGCGCGACCGGGGGAACCTATTTTTATCTTCCCATCGAAAACCCTGTTTTATGGTCGCCTGATTCTCCTTTTTTATATGATCTGAAGCTTACGCTTTACAATGCCGATGGCAGCGAGGCCGATGAGGTCAAAAGCTATTTCGGTATGCGCGATATTAAATTGGGCAAGCTCGACGGTGTGATCCGTCCGCTAATTAATGGCAAATTCATTATGCAGCTTGGCCTGCTGGATCAGGGTTACTGGCCCGATGGTGTTTTAACCGCGCCAACGGAAGAGGCGCTGAAGTTTGACATGGAGTATACTAAAAAGGCTGGCTACAACCTGATCCGCAAACACATGAAAACCGAGCCGCAGCGTTTTTACTATTGGGCCGATAAAATGGGCTTGCTGGTTTGGCAGGATATGCCTGCCATATGGTACCAAAATGAAGATACCACGCAAAACAGAAAAGTTTATCGTAAAGAGTTAAAAGCTATTATCGACGATCATTATAACTCGCCATCTATTATTACCTGGATACCTTTTAACGAAAACTGGGGCGCGTTTGATGTAAAGAATATCACCAATTGGGTTAAGCAGTACGATCCGTCACGCCTGGTTAATGGAAACTCTGGCTTTAATAATAATCCCGATTATCAAAAGCCTTATGGCGACCCTGGCAACGGCGATTATGTAGATACACACATTTACGTCGGGCCGTATGGCGCGTCTGTCCCTGATGATCACAGGGCTGCCTCGCTGGGCGAATTTGGAGGTGTTGGTTTGTTTGTACGTGGGCACATGTGGCCGGTACACAACAATGCCTATGATTATGAACCAACCAAAGCCCGACTTACTGACCGGTACGTGTTTTTGCTGGATGAAGTAGAGCAACTTATGAAATATAAAGGATTAAGCGTAGCCATATACACCCAAACCACCGACGTTGAACATGAGGTAAACGGTGTTTTAACCTATGACAGGGCCATTGAAAAAATGGAAATAGAAAGGGTGAGGGAAGTAAACCAGGCGGTGATTAAAGAAGGAGAGAAATTGAATAAATAGAAAGGATATTTTATCCCTAAGCACTTAAAGTAACGTCGTATGCAACAATGATAGCAGCGATACTATTCTTGTATACAAACAACTTAACGAATTAAAGGCTATAAATTATAAAACCAAAGTTTATCAACGACCGGGAAAGATCGTTGATAAACTTTGGTTTTTCTCTGGAGTGGCAACCCTGAAACAGTCGATAACCTATTCAGCCCACCTTTTGTCATTTTACCTCCACAGACCAACGGATTTAAATCTCTCAGAATAACAATTGTTTTTAATTACCATAACGAACAACGAAGTAATTGTGATAATGAACTTACTTCTTTTTCAACGCTTCCGTTATACCCTTCTCTACCAGCGGCCCCATTATCCGGTAACCTTCTAACGTAGGGTGCACACCATCGGCAGCAAGGTTTTTCGGCAAACCTTTACGTTCGTCGGCCATGGCGCTGTGGTAATCTACATAAACCATTTTCTGGGCATCAGCAAAGGTTTTAAGCATGGTATTAAGCTGGATAACTTTCTGAGCAGGCTCCATACCCGGACGCCATGGGAAAGCATAAGCAGGCAATACCGAACATATTACAACTTTAATATTGGCGGCTTTTGCCAGCAAGGCCATGGATTGAATATTGCCAAAAACGTCTTCAATAGCTATTGGCCCGTTGTTTTGAGCAATATCATTAATCCCCGCCAATATCACTACCGCGCCAGGTTTCAGATCAATTACATCCTCACGGAAACGCACCAGCATTTGAGTAGTGGTTTGCCCGCTGATGCCACGGTTATAATAGGGCTTACCATTCCAAAACGTCGAGTCCCTGTTGAGCCAGAAATCGGTAATGGAATCGCCCATGTAAACTACACTTTTAGGGTTAGGGGCCAATGCCTTTATTTTATCATTATCAGCCTTGTAACGGCCCATATTTGCCCAGTCTTTATGAAAAGCGTCTTCCCATTGCTTATGGTAGGCTTCCCATTGCTCGTTCCTTTCTTTTACCGATTTTATTTTAGGGTCAACCGGTTTTAGCAAGCCGTTTAGTTCCAGCCAGTCGCTAAAGCGTTCTATCCAATTGTCGGTAGGCAGGTTTTGTTTACGCATGCCAAAACCGTGACCGCCTTTTTGGTACATGTGCAATTCGGCACTATGTTTTGATGCCTGCCACTTGCTGTACAGCTCAACACTGTGTGGCGCAAGACCAAGTTGATCGTCGGTAGCAGCGGCAATAAACATCGGCGGCGCGTCGTCAGGGATCTTTGAAAGCAATTCGGGCGGCACGTAGGCATAAATGGGCGCATCAAAATCGGGTTTATTGGAGGCTGTATAATTAAATGCGGCTGCACCAGCCAGCGTACCACCTGCCGAAAAGCCCATGATCCCGATGCGTTGCGGCGAAACATGATATTCTGCAGCATGTTCCCGCACATAGGCAATCGCCGTACGCGCATCGGCTACAGCCAGAGGGATAATTGGTGCTACCTGTTTCGGGAAATCTTTCTGGCTCATCTTGGCCATCAGTTCTTTTACCGGGTCGTTGGTTAAACTGTGCGCCAGCCGGTATTTGAGTACAAAACAAGCTACACCTTGCTTGTTGAGCCATTTGGCAACATCATACCCTTCGCTATTGATAGAAAGGGTATGAAAACCACCGCCCGGACAAATAACCACGGCGGTACCGGTGGCAATAGTTGAATCGGGCAGGAAAACGCTTAACGACGGATGGGTAACATTGTAAACTACTTTGGTGTTAAAAGCATTGTTTTCGCTTTCGGCTTCGTTCCAGTTCCAACTTTCGGATCCGGGGGCAGCGCCGGGATACAACGGGATAACTTTTTGCTGGGCTTGCGCACCAAGACACGCTAACAGGAGTAAGGAGCCTATCAGTTTTAATTTCATGGGAGGTTTAATTCAGGTTAATGTTGATGTACAAAAATAACAGCATAAAGCTAATAAGCAAGATGCCGAAACGTTTTAGCAAATATAAATTCCATATTAGTCACCGTATCTGTAACCTTGCTGTAAAATATCTGTTATAAGGTTTAGTGACAGATATTTTCGCTATCTTAAACACTCCTGATTTATATGACTGCGGCGTTTATCCATATCAAAAATCTACTTCGGATTTTTCCGCTGATAATTTTGCTTGGAGCATGCGCCAAACAAAAAAAAATCTTTCAAAGCGATTGTAATATCTCCAAAGATTATAAGAAGGTTTCTTTCACCGAATTGGTCAATCACATTGAAAAATATGACAAGCAATATGTTGAGGTGAGCGGCAAGTACAAGGAAGGAAATGAGCAATCGGCACTTTTTAACGACAGTCTTTTTTCAAGTCATAACCTGGAGAATGCGTTATGGATTGATTTCAGCCAGGATTGTCCGCTTTATCTTCCCGGTACACATATCGGTTTATTTACCTATAACGATGGTCAGTTTACCCAAATGAATAAACGTAAGGTAACCATTCGTGGCGTAGTTGATGCGGGAGACAAAGGCCATTTAAAACAATATAAGGGCACTATTGACAGGGTGAGCTTTATTGAGTTATAAACTCCTACAGACATTCAATAAAACAATGCGATACCGCGGCGGTTGTTATTATAAAACAATAGTTATGACTGTTAATCCTAATGATATCCCTGATAACGGCTTTTTTGATGAGTCGGATGATGAAGAGATAATCAACCAAAATAAAGCCAAAGGTTCAAATACCATCAAAGATCCCGATGAATGGACTACCGGCGATGAGCCCATGACAGGTGCACAACACTCCTATCTCAAAACGTTATCAGATGAAGCCGGCGAAGAATTTGATGAATCACTAACCAAAGCCGAAGCATCTAAACGGATAGATGATCTTCAGCATAAAACCGGTCGTGGCTTAAACAATTAATCTTTAAAATGATAAGGATAACTTGTTGATTTTCACAAAAGTTTTGAGCATCAAAATGGTAGCATGATTGCTATCACCAATAAAGTTTTTGTTTGATGGATTTAAATAGCCTTCTATTAATTCCAGTACATCCGCATTTACTGAAGCAAACCCCATTGACCAATTAGGGAAAATCCTTTCTTCAACACTCCCGGATACCATCAGGATAATATTACGATGGCGGGAGTCAAGCGTAATAGCATTATAGATAGCGTAAAGATTTTCCCTTTCACCCTCAAGGGCTTGAATAAAAGTGCCTTCGCTATAAAGGAGCATACCTGTCACATTATGTTCGGCATTTTTTATCCGTGCTGCCTGTAACAGATCCAACAGTTCTGCATCGCTCATGAATTTTTTAGCGGTGCTGACATAAACAAGGTATTCCATGACATTAGGGTCAATATTACCTCCTCAATATACGAAGAGTTAATACAAAAAAAGCACAAAAATGTTAATGTATCAATCCGGTTTCTAACCTAAACAACTAATTAAACAGGGTAAAAACGGGTGTCGCCAACCTGTTACTGTCTGCAAAAGTCTTTACCATATTAACCGTGGGGTGATTATTAACATCAGCTGCAAAACTCATCTTTGCCGGGTTTAAATAACCTTCAACCACTTCAAGCACATCCGCATTTACTGACGCGAAAGACATCGACCATTTTGGAAAAATCCGTTCGTTAAGTATCCCGCTTATCATCACAATGATATTACGGTGCCTGAAATCGGCCTGGATGGCGTTATAAACCCTGTGCAGATCGTCCTTTTCACCTTCAAGAACCTGCAAAAAGGTGCCCTCGCCATAAAGAAGCATTCCGGTAATGTTGTTTTCGGAGTTTTTTGACCTGGCCGATTGCAGCAGGTCCAATAGTTCAGCATCGCTCATTAGCTTTTTAGCGGTGCTAATAAATACAAGATATTCCATATAGAAATAAAATTAGGGGCTATTTTATTTTCATAACTACGAAGAAAAAGGGGCGATGGTTTTGTGCCGATGTTAAAAAGTCAATTTTAACCCGTCATACGCCAGTTCGATACCCGCAGGCAGTTCTTTGGATACATCTGCATGCTTGCCCAGCCTGTGGCTGATATGTGTAAAATAGGTTGTTTCAGCACCGATATCATTTGCAAAAGCAATGGCCTCGCTAAGTGTAAAATGCGAGATATGGGTTTCCTTTTGCAGGGCGTTTATCACCAGCGTTTTTGTGCCCTTTATTTTTTCCCTTTCGGTATCCGGGATAGTTTTGGCATCGGTGAGATAGGTAAAATCTTTAATCCTGAAACCTTTTATAGGGAGCTTGTAATGAAATACCTCGATAGGGATAAGCTCAACGTTACCTATCATAAACGGATCAAGCGCGATAGTATGCATTTTTACCTGCGGAATACCGGGATAACCTGTGCCATCAAAAATGTAAGGAAACTCGCGCGCCAAAGCTTTTTGAACCCGTTCATCCGCGTAAATATCAATTGGTGCGTTTTGCTTATAGTTAAACGCCCGGATATCGTCCATCCCGGCAACATGGTCTTTATGTTCGTGGGTAAAAACTATAGCGTCCAGATGCTGTACATTGGCGCGTAGCATTTGGTATCTGAAATCGGGACCCGAATCAATTGAAATAACCTTGTCTTCGACTTCAATTAAAACAGAGCTGCGCAGGCGTTTATCATGCTTATCCGTAGAGAGGCATACCTCACAATTACACGCTATAACAGGTACGCCCTGCGATGTTCCGGTTCCTAAAAATGTTATGGTCACAGCTGCAGTTTTGTTTGTTTAATTTCCTGCAAAAATGCAATCTGTTTATCATCAAGCAGCTTGTAGTCAACCTCAAGTTCGCGTAACAGTTCTGTTAAAGCAAGGATCTTACTTTCCAGGTTAGAGAAACGGTTCACTACGATCATTTTACTGCTGAGCAGCAAACATGCCCCGGTTTTAAAGTTACCTTTTTCATAGCGTACCTTGTAACCTGCCGTTTTTAACAGCATTTCCAGTTTCTCGAGCGTATGGTTTGTTGCGGGGAGCATTAATTTCAAAAGTAGTAAAAACAGGGGTATTTAAAGTACCCAAATTGGCATTTGCATGTCACATTTGTTAAATAAATTTCTATTTTTATTTACCTTTTATATCCTAAAACTATCCAAATGAAGAACTTACTGCTCACCACAGCCGGTATTGTTTTTAGCATTGCCGTTTGCGCCCAGCAAACAAAAACCTATGCCGAAAAGCTTGGCTGGCCCAAAGGCGCCCGTGTAATTATTTTGCATGTTGATGATGCAGGAATGTCGCATGAATCAAATGAGGGCGTTGAAAAAGCCATTGGTGAAGGTGTAGCCACATCAACCAGTGTGATGATGCCCTGCCCCTGGGTGCCCGATTTTAAACATTATATGGATCAACACCCCGGCATAGATGCCGGCCTGCATTTAACCCTAACTTCCGAATGGCAAAATTACCGCTGGGGACCACTTTCCGGTAAAGCCGCGGTGCCTGGACTGGTGGATAAAGAGGGGGCTTTCTGGCCGGGAGTTGCCGCCGTATATTTCCGTGCTACCGCAGATGAAATTGATAACGAAATACGCGCCCAGCTTGACCGTGCCTTAACCATGGGCTTTACGCCAACACATCTCGACTCGCACATGGGAACACTATTTGCTAAACCCGCTTTCCTCGAAAAATATATAAACCTGGGCATCGAAAAAAAAATACCGGTAATGCTGCCGGGCGGCGAAGATGCATTTTACCGTGCTGAAGCTAAAAACGCTATCATTGCCCAGCTCAAAAAAGATGGTAAATATACCGAGGGCATGACCATTCCCGAACCGGCAGAACTGGCTAAAGTACGTGAGCTTGGCGAGCTGGCCTGGAAAGGTGGTCTCCCGGTATTGGATGATCTTGATAATTCAAGCTACGACTGGGTTATGCCCGATATTGACAAGATTACCGATAAGGAGTTACAAAAATGGTACACCGACCATTATATCGAAAACTTCGACCGATTTTCACCTGGCTTAACCATGGTGTTGATGCATTGCACCAATCCATCACCCGAATTTAAAAACATCTGCAACGAAGGCCAGAAACGCAAAGGCGACCTGCTGGCCATGACTGATCCACGGCTGAAAGCTTACCTGAAACAAAAAGGGTTTATTTTAACTACTTGGAAAGAGGTAATGGAACGGCGGGTTAAGATGGGAAATGAGTAAGTTTGTTTTATGAGTGATGATAAATACGTTAAAGTACTATTCAGGGTTTATAGCGATATATTAGAAGAGATTACTGTAGAAACCATGTGGACTAAAGTAATTGACGAGGTTCAAGGACTCTACGAGTTAAATAACATTCCTTTTTATATACCCATTACAGCATCGGGCGATATCATATTTGCTGAGTTTGATGAAGATGAAAAAATGCTCACTTACCGTGAAACCCGGGAGTATTCGGGCAATTCAACTATCCACGTAATTTTGATGGATGATACCGCAGAGCTCAAAAACATTGGTAAACCATTTGAAGAACTGGGATGTAACTGGGAAGGGATGGGCAATAAATATTTTGCCATAGACGTCCCCGTTTCGGTCAATTACGTTTTAGTCAAAGCCCGCTTAGAAGAATTAAAACAGCAGGATATTATAGGTTATGCTGAATCATGTTTATCAGAAGAGCATCAATATTAACTATCTGAAATTACTCAATACACTGAGTTATTTTACTCAATGTATTGAGTAAAATAATAACCCAACTATAATCAATTGATTTATAGCTTATTTTCAATCTACTCCACATCACATCTTTGGCGGAATTTTAGTTACTTGCCGAACATTCTATCTGCTTTTATGCACATCAACATCTTTGGAGCATCAGGCTCAGGAGTAACTACGCTTGGTAATGCTTTGAGCGAAAAACTCAGCTACCCTTATTTCGATAGTGACCACTATTTCTGGTTCCCTTCCAATCCTCCTTTTACTAACCGGCGACCGCCCGAAGAGAGAAACGCCATGATCAACAATCAAATGGCCGATGACAAAAACTGGATCCTCGGCGGCTCGGTTATCAACTGGAACAATAATTGGCAATTTGACCTGTCGGTATTCTTATATATCCCGCCTGCCATCAGGATCCGGCGTTTGCAGGAAAGGGAGTTTGAACGCTACGGCGATATCATCCATACCGACAGAGAGCGGAACAGGCTCTATAATGAATTTATTGAATGGGCACGAGGCTATGATGAACTTATCACCAACAATCGCAGCCTGCATTCGCACAAAAACTGGATGAAGAACTTAAAAACGCCCTTGTTGGTTATTGAAGGTGACACTACTGTGGAGGAAAGAGTTGAAGCTGTGTTAGGGAAGTTAAAGGCAATTTAAAACAGCTACCGCCTTAGCACCCCAATAGGCCGTTATTGGCGTTATCTCCAAAATTGTCATTTCGAATGAGCAGAGGGCAGGGATCGTGCGTCGGGGCGAAAGAGAAATCTTATACGCCACGCAAATTCAGCCCGAATAGTTCGCTCAGCATCTTGTATAAGATTTCTCCTCGTTCCTCGTTCGAAATGACAATTTTTCAATTTATAGCCAGGAGACGAGCGGCGGCGAAAAATTAAAAGAAACAAAAAAGGGGAAGGTTTTACCTTCCCCTTTGAAATATCTCACGTCTCAAATCTCACATCTAAGCAAACTTACCTCAAGTCCACAAGTTCAACACCAGGGTGACCTTTGGCATCCCATGCAAAAGTTGCATCGGCTGCAGGTACATTTGGGGTAAAGGTGCGCACGGTATAAGTATACCTGTTTCCGTTCTTATCGAACAGTAAAGCACTGTAAATTTGTTTTTTTACCTTATCGATAGTAAGCTTCACTTTGTAAATAGCTTTTTTATCATCTTCCGGAGTAAGCTCAATAGTTTGATAGGTTTTACCTGCTATCTTCTGTTCGCCGGTGTACAGGTATTTGAAACCTTTTTCATACATGGTAAAAATCTGGGCCGGATTGCTTAGTCCGTCGCCGTTTTTATCGGCGTCGCTTACCTGTACTTCTTTATCTTTTTTCAGGTATGTCCACTGGCTTTTGCCATCGCTTAGTATTTCCTTATCAACTTCGGGTTTTGCTGCCGAGTTATACAGCGTAACCCTGTATTTTCCGGATTTTGCTTTTGATACCAATGTACCAGTTTGTGTTTCTTTGATGTTGGCTTGCTGGTTATTGAGGCTCAGGGTAAAATCAGTTTTTATAACATCGTATGAACGATACTTTTGACTAACCTCACCTAAAATCGCTTTTGCCTGGCTGTCTTTTTGCGCAAAAGCCGTGCTGTATGTACTTATTGCTAAAATGGTATATGCTATGATCTTTTTCATTAAGTTTTATTCAACAACAACTATAATCATTAATAGTTATTGGATTAGAGTAATTAAATTTTGCTTGGTTTAATCTTTAATAGGTTTTTGCAGCGTTTCCAGGTAACGCTCAAGGCTGTACTCGTCAGGGTATAGTACGTCGCGGGCCTTGCTGCCTTCAAACGGACCAACAATTCCTGCTGCTTCCAGCTGGTCAATGATACGGCCGGCGCGGTTATAGCCCAGTTTCATTTTACGCTGAATAAGTGATGTTGAACCCTGCTGATGCAGTACAATTAAACGCGCGGCATCCTCAAACATTGGGTCGCGGTCATCGGGATCATATTCTTTGGCACCGCTGCTGGCTTCACCTTCGCCAACGTATTCAGGCAGGTACATGGCCGATGGATAACCTTTTTGGTTACCAATAAAGTCGGAGATAGCCTCAACTTCAGGCGTATCTACAAAAGCGCACTGTAAACGGATCAAATCGCTGCCGGTTGAGAACAACATATCCCCGCGACCGATCAGCTGATCGGCGCCACCCGCATCCAAAATGGTACGTGAGTCTATCTTAGAAAGTACCCTAAATGCCAGCCTCGACGGGAAGTTGGCTTTAATAGTACCCGTAATAATATTTACCGAAGGGCGCTGCGTAGCGATAACCAAATGGATGCCCACCGCACGAGCCAGCTGCGCTATACGGGCAATAGGCATTTCCACCTCTTTACCGGCGGTCATCATCAAATCGGCAAACTCGTCAATTACCAATACTATAAATGGCAGGTAACGGTGTTTTTCCGGATCGCTGATCTTACGGTTCACAAATTTGGCGTTATACTCTTTCAGGTTACGTACCTGTGCGTCTTTCAACAGATCATAACGCTGATCCATCTCAATACAAAGCGAATTAAGCGTGTTTACTACCTTTTTGGTATCGGTGATGATAGCATCGCCATCATCAGGTAGTTTCGCTAAAAAGTGCCTTTCTATTTTGCGGAAAAGCGTAAGCTCCACCTTTTTAGGGTCAACTAATACAAACTTCAGTTCGGCCGGGTGTTTTTTGTACAGCAGTGATACCAGGATAGCGTTAATACCAACCGATTTACCCTGCCCGGTGGCACCTGCCACCAGTAAGTGAGGCATTTTGGCCAAATCGGCAATAAACACCTCGTTTGATATGGTTTTACCTAAAGCGATAGGCAGGTCCATCGTAGTGTTCTGGTATTTTTCTGTCGATAGTATCGAGCGCATCGAAACCATTTCCGGATTCTGGTTTGGTACCTCGATACCGATAGTACCTTTACCCGGCATAGGAGCAATGATACGGATACCCAAAGCCGCCAAACTTAGCGCGATATCATCTTCCAGGTTCTTGATCTTGCTGATCCTTACACCCGGAGCCGGGATTATCTCATACAAAGTAACTGTTGGCCCGATGGTCGCCTTGATCTTATCAATCTCGATGTTGTAGTGGTTCAGGGTCTCAACAATTTTGTTTTTGTTGGCCTCCAGTTCTTCGGCGTTAACCGAGATCTTGTTTGAACCGTGATTCTCTAACAGCTCGATGTGTGGTAGTTTATAAGAAGCCAGGTCAAGCTTGTGGTCATAAACACCAAACTTGCTTAGCAAATCATCCTTTTTAGCTTCATCGGCCTGCTCAACACTCAGTTCGGGCAGAGGCCTGTTGGTATCAATAGTAAGTGGGATCTCATCCTCTTCTTCCGGTTCGTGTTTAAGGGTATTTTCCGGACGTAATACAACAGGCTCATGATATTCGGGCACCTGCTCCATAGGAGGCTGCCTGAATTGCGATGGAGGGGTAAGCGGTTCCTGTACCATTGGTTCAGGCATAATACTGCTTACATGGGTTTCACGAATTTTATTATTTCCCCGAGGCCATTCAAGAGGTTCCGATGGTTCTTCATCAATCAATTCAACCGGTTCAGGCGCTACTTCTTCAACCTCCATTGGTGCTACCGGACGGTCTTTGCGTTTAGGTATTTTAAAGTCGATGTTATAGGCTATTACCAATACGGTGAGCGCCAAAAACACCAGCAAGCCTCCGGTGCCCGCCTCGCCTATCTGCGCTGCAAGTAAACGGTTGCTCCAAAAACCGAAACCGCCTTCAAGGTAGTGCGGATAATCAATAATAAATGAGTGAAAATAAGCTATCGCTACCGAAATAAAAACAATGCTGAATAATGAGTATGCCAGTGTTTTACGGATAGAAAACAACCTCGCCTTAAAAAGCAAACGGTATCCCGCGACAAAAAACACAAAAACAAATATGAACGAAGCCACACCAAACCATTCATAAATAAACTGGTTTGATAACAACGCTCCAAACTTACCCAGCCAATTTTGTGCCCTGACGGTTTGATCGTTGAGGTCTGCTATTTCATGAATAGTGGTACCAGTTGAAAGGTTATGCCAGCCACCATTTGTTTTGGAAATATAGCTTTGGTCTTCCTGCCAGGTAAACAGGTACGAGGTAAAAGCAATCAGGAAAAAAACAGATAAAAGCAGCGAAAACAAACCCGCAATTTTAACAGCTTTGCCATTTTCATAGTCAAAATCAAAGCTGGGCAGCTTAGGTAATCTCCTGCCTGTCACACGTTCCTTTTCAGCTTTACCGGTTTGGCGTGGCTGATTTTCTCCCTTGAAATTATTAGTTCTAAACTGGTTTCCTTTTGCCGGCATCCTGATGTAACAATCGTTTATGTGCAAACTTACGTAAAATTTCACCTATGTAAACTTTGCGGCTACACCCGGTAAATATTTTATATAAGATTCATTAACCTGCCCAAAATTACAGGCCGAATGAATATAAAGTTAACAGATTATATAACTTATTGGTAACATTTTTAATTTTTTAGTATAATTGAAAAACAACATTTACCTCTAACATAAAAAGCAACTTTAATCAAGTAAATATACAGCGGGCTTAATAGTCACGCTTTACTTAACCGAGTAATGAGCATAGAAAGACTGGAAGAATACATTGCATCTGCCGATTTAGATAGTATCAATACCCTGCTTGGCCGCGACCGGGCATTGGCTACCCAAAAAACGAGCCTTAGGGTATCTCCGCTTATGCTTTCGTGCTATTATAAAAAGCCCGAGGTTACCAATTTGCTGCTAAATTACGTAAGCGATATCAGTTTATTTGAAGCCGCTGCCGCCGGTAAATTTGATATTGTTGCCCAACTTGTAAGCAGCAACCCGAATACGCTGGATGATTATGCTGACGACGGCTTTACCGCCCTTGGATTGGCCTGCTATTTTGGCCAGTTTGATGTGGCGCGGTACCTGGTGCTGAAGGGTGCAAGCGTAAATCTGCAATCAAATAATGGGTTCAACGTTTTTCCCATTCATTCGGCTGCCGCCGGTAATTACACCGAAATTGCCCGGATGCTGATTGAAAACGGCGCTAAAGTGAACGTTGTACAACAAGCAGGTGCTACCCCGCTGCATTCGGCCGCACAAAATGGCAACCTCGAGCTCATTATCCTGTTACTTGAAAGCGGCGCCGAAGTTTTTACCCGCATGGAAGGCGGTAAACTCCCTGCCGATCTGGCCCGCGAAAAAGGCTTTGAAGAAATAGCCGACATCCTTAGTTAATGTTTAAACGCTTAATTTTAAACTAATTAAATGATAGCTTTTTATAGTTAATAAGCGTTTTTTAAAGCTTATCGCATGTTTTTGTGTCGGGTGCTTTTATATATTTGTAATAACCTGAATTATAACAAATGAGAGAAATAGCGCTGCTTATTCACGAAGACATCAATCTTTCAACCATTTCCGGGGTATTGGATATGGTGAGGCATACCAACCGTTTTTTGGTAGAAAGCGGCAAAACCGAAGCTTTCAGCGTGATGCTTGTAGGCGAAAAAATAAACAATAACCTGCTTTATTTTCCGGCCCAGTTTACCGGTTTCAAAACCATTGATGAGATCGAGAATATCGACCTGGTTATTGCCCCGGCATTTTACGGTCCGCCTGATTTGGTGATGCGTAAAAACAAAAACCTGATAGATTTTATCAAAAATATGTATGATAAAGGTGCCGAAGTAGCCAGCCTGTGTTTTGGCAGCTATTTTTTAGCCGAAGCAGGGGTACTTAACGGCAAACCCTGCACCACCCACTGGGTTGCGGTTGACGATATGAAACGCCGCTACCCCCAGGTAGATATTTTACCCGATATGGTGACTACCGATAAAGATGGTACCTACACCAGCGGCGGAGCCTTTTCAAGCATGAACCTGGTACTATACCTTATTGAAAAGTACTGCGGCCGGGATACCGGCATCTGGGCCAGTAAAATGTTTTCGCTGGACATTGACCGTACCAGCCAGGCACATTTCAAGGTATTTGAAGGGCAGCATCAGCATGAAGACCAGGAAATTATGCGCTCGCAATTATTTATTGAAAACAATTACCATCTGCCTATTTCGGTAGAGGAAATTGCCGGGCAAACCAATATGAGCAAGCGCAATTTTATCCGCCGTTTTAAAAGCGCTACCCAAAACACCCCTATGGAATACCTGCAAAAGGTAAAGATAGAATCGGTAAAAAAAGGGTTGGAGAAAACCAACCATAACATCAGCGAGCTGATGTATAAAGTAGGCTATAACGACTTAAAGACTTTCCGAAAGATATTTAAAAGGATAACAGGCTTAACCCCACAGGATTATCGCAGCAAATATTGCAGAAGGGCTGTGTTAGAGAATTAGATTTACGTTTTCACATCCCACGTTTACGGTTCAAGCTTAGCAATCAGCCATTGCTCACGGTATTGTTTGGGGGTTACCCCTTCAAAACGTTTAAAGAATTTAGTAAAATTTGATGGATCGAAAGTAAGCCTGCCTGCTATTTCGGCTACACTTACCCTGTTTTCCTGTAGCAAAGCTTTGGCAATTTCCATGATCTTTTCTTCGAAAAAGAAACAAGGATGCTTGCCGGTAGTGAGCTTAATGGTATTGCTCAAATGTGTAGGATGGATATGCATCTCATCGGCAAAATCACGGATCTCGTACATATCCAATACGCGGTTGTTCAGCACATCGTCAAGATGTTTGTCAATGGCCTTTAGATAGTCTGCAGTAATTTCATGCTGCCGGGCCAGTATTTTCTTCGGAACGGTAAGCGTTGCTTCCATAACGCAAAATTAAGCAAACAGATCGGGCTTAAACAAAGGTGCTACCCGCTTTTTAGATGCCTGCTCATAGGCATATCCTAATTTAATGATCTCCCCTTCTGTATATGCCGTGCTAAAAAACGATAGGCCAATTGGCAACCCATGCGCCAGCCCCATAGGCACGGTAATGTGCGGATACCCGGCCATAGCAGCCGGCCCGGAAAAGCTGAAGCCATTATCATAATCACCATTTACCAGGTCGATACATACTGCCGGACCGTTGGTTGTGCCGATAATAGCATCGAGCTTGTATTTGGCCAGCATGTCATCAATAACTTTACGGGTACCAGTAAAGGTTTGCTTAACCGCGTCAAGATATTCCTTGCTGTTCAAATCGCCTTTGGTCTGGGCCTGCTCCAGAATCTCTTGTTTAAAAAATGGCATGGCTTTGGCCTCGTTCTGCTTGTTAAAGGCAATCACATCGGCCAGCGTTTTTATTTTGCTATTAGCATTAACAAAGTATTGGTTAAGGCCGTCTTTAAATTCATAAAGCAGTACTGTAAACTCATTACTGTTGATGGTTTTCAACTCTTTGTTCAATTCTATCTCCACCACCTCAGCACCCTTGCTTTTCAAGGTTTTGATAGCTTCCTGCAATAGTGCTACAACAGCCGGATTATCATTTAATGCCGATTTTTCGATACCAAGCCGTTTGCCTTGTAAACCGTTGGCATCTAAAAATTTGGTATAGTCGGCCTCTACTTTGTCTTTGCTTCCAAGGGTTGCCAGGTCAAGCGTATCTATCCCGGTAAGTGCCCCAAGCAATATGGCGGCATCTTTAACCGTACGCGTCATTGGGCCAGCGGTATCCTGAGTTTTAGAAATAGGAATTATTCCCGACCGGCTCCATAAACCTACCGTTGGTTTAATGCCCACCAAACCATTAACCGACGCCGGCGAAACAATAGAACCATTAGTTTCGGTACCGATGCCTATAACACAAAGGTTAGCTGCAACGGCCGTTCCCGTACCGGCACTTGAACCGCTGGGGTTCCTGTCTAAAATATAAGGGTTTTTAGTTTGCCCTCCCCTGCTGCTCCAGGCGCTGGTTGAATGTGTAGACCGAAAATTTGCCCATTCGCTTAAATTGGTTTTACCCAATATCACCGCTCCTGCCTCGCGAAGCTTATGCACTATAAAAGCATCCTGTTTAGCAAAATTATCGGCCAAAGCCAATGAACCTGCCGTGGTATGCATGTTATCGCCCGTATTAATATTGTCCTTGATGAGTACAGGTATGCCATGCAGCGGACCGCGTACTTTACCTTTTTCGCGTTCCCTATCCATTGCATCAGCCATATTCAAGGCATCTTTATTTAGCTCGATCACGGAGTTGAGCATAATGCCTTTTTTATCAATCTGATCTATACGTTTCAGGTACAGCTCGGTGATGAGCCTTGAAGTAAACTGCTTGCTCTGCATTTTTTGTTGCAGATCAGTTATCGTTATTTCGCTCAGTTCAAATATATCGTCCTTACTGTTTTCGGCAGCAACAGTATCATCTGCTTTGCTCGTAGCAGATGGCTGATTGCAGGAAGCAGCTACCAAAGTAGATATCGTTAGTCCGGCCAATGAACCGGTTTTGAGGAAATTTCTTCTATGCATAAATGTTTAAAATAAAAGGCATTACAAGTAACAAAATATTTAACTACTTTGAAAATTGTGGAGGGTGGAGATAGTTAAATGTTACAATTTATGCACAGGAGCTCTTGCGCAAAAGCATAAAGGCGAAGAATTGCGCGATTCCTCTCTTGAGAGAATAGCCCATCAAAAGGCATAGTCGTTAACATCAGTGCGCATATCTACTCACCCCGACATCGCTGCGCTTGTCACCCCTCTCTACGCAAGCGTAAAGAGGAGAATTTGTTTTTATTTTCTTTTCCCTCTTTGCGGCGAAGCCGGAGAGAGGGTGGTCCAGCGTAGCGTAGACCGGGTGAGTTAACTATACGGCCTTTCATTTTCCGTTCCCGTCCAATGATGGGCTATTACTTTCAAGAGGAAAGTTTCTCAAGCTATTTTTCCATTAGTTATTAAGTTAATTGCTCCGGAGGCCTTTATGGGTAATCCGCCGTCTGCCTCTACTTCGATATCATCCCCGATATCACATTAATACTCAGCGCCACAATAGCCGTGTTAAAAGCGAAAGAAATTAAGCCATGCAACCAGGCCAGGCGGCGGATAGAACGGGCAGAAATCTCGACATCAGATACCTGGAACGTCATGCCGATAACGAATGAGAAGTAAACAAAATCGAGATAATCAGGCTCTTGCAGATCGCCCGGAAAATCAAGGCCACCCAATGGCTTTATTTTTTTATCGTCATCAGGATCGGTAGCGTAGTACATATGCGCGTATCGCAGGGTAAAGATGGTATGCACCAGCCACCAGGATACAATAACCGAGCCCATAGCCAGTAAAACCCGGGCGGTCACTACCTCGTCCGATTGATTTTTAGTAGATATCAGCAAAAACACTATTGCCAGCAAGCTTGCCATTGAAGCCACGATCACAAACAAAAATATCAGCGTACGGCTCGAGTCTTCGATACTCGCTATCCTTCGGATCTCGGCCGGTTTGGCGGTCAGGATAATGATCCAATCCATAATGATGATGCACATGCCAAACGCTATCCAGGTTACCAAAGCAATTACCGGTGCCGAAAAATGCCCCCAAGAAAGAAATAAAGTTATCGCTGCAGCTCCCAATGAGATCAGGAGGCGGTGATGAGCATCAAGACTGAAAAATACTTTTGTTTTTGTTCTGGCTTTTTGAGACATATCATTTAGGCTACACTGTAAATATGCGGATGATTAGTGTAGAATAAATGAAGATACTAAAAATCGTCTTCCTCAACAATCCAGGCCACACGGCCTACCTGTCCGTCATCCAGCTGCACTTTTATCCCGCGCGAGTGGTAAGCCGCGCTGGTAAGCAATCGCTTCACAAAGCCGCGTGTAAGCGTACCGGTACGCTGATCTTTTTTAAGTATAATGTCAACCTCAAGGCCTGGGTATATATCGCTTCTGTTTTGTCCGTTCATGACCGTTGATTTGTTTTGATTTGCCTGGCTTGTTAACCAACCAGGCAAATATCAATTTTTCGCAAGATAATCGGCTATAAAAGTTTTAACACGTTCTTCGTTACCATCGTAAAAACCTTCAATTTTTTTCACAACCACGTTTTTATTATTAACTAAATAAATTTGTGGTATCAAACCTAAATTGTATTGCGCCTGTGCTTTGAGAAAAATTTGTCGAGGTATGATGAGTTGCTGCCATGGCATATTTTCTGCTTTCATTGCCTGCAGCCAATTCTCTTTTTTTGCATCTACCGATATGCTAACAAATCTGATGTTATCTGACTTAAATTGAGATACTATTCGCTTTAAGGAAGGGATTTCCTGACGGCACGGCCCGCACCAGCTCGCCCAGAATATCACCATATTTAGTTTTTTAGTGTTATCTACCAGGTTTACCGGTTTTTCATCAACATCATTGAAAATGCTGTTCTCAAACTGACTTTTATTTGCAGGTTGATTGTCTATAAACTGCTTCAGTTTTCTACCATAGTAAGATGTTCTTGCGGCATCGCCAAAAGAGTTGTATAATTCTATTAATTGGGCATGTTCTACGTAAAATCTAAAATTATGCAATGCTGATAAACTCCAATATGAGTCGGGGTTTTCATTAATAATTTTTTTCACCCTTTCTATCTGGGCAGCTCTCCTAACGCTGTCTTTACTTATGCGGATATAAGGCAACGTTATATTCTTTAAATACGACTCAGATTGCGATCCACCGTTCAGGATTGCTCCCTCAGTATTAGAAAGATCACCGGTTATTGTTGTCACTCCCGTCCCTACAACAAAATCAACGTACCGGGAATGATTTTTGGCGGGTTCATTTGGATTACCAACAGCTATATACTCTCTTTTCCCCTTTTCATCTTTATAACTTAAAGAAACAATATCAGCGAAGAAGGCGGTATCAGGCCGAAAGTTAAATTCAAATTTCCCATCAGTGACTTTGGCCGAATCGATGGATTTGCCTCCAATAGGAAATGTAGGTTTATAATAAACCCACTTGCTTTTAAGGCCTTTGATGTTGCCTCTGATAGTAACTGTATTATCTTGTTTACAGGAAAACAGGCCGATGAGCATCAGCAGGATGATGTAATAAGGTTTTTTCATTGGTTTAGTATCAGGGTATTAAGCATTAACCTGACACTAAGATAACTAATCTACCAACCCTTTTATTGCCTGTTCTACTTTTGCGAAGTCAAAATTATTGATCAGTTTATCAAACGAAGCCGAGATCTGCTCATTACCCAAGTTACCAATGCTGCCCTCGTGGGTATGGTTCACCGTTTTATCAGGGTTAAAATTGCCTGCTTCAATAGCCAGGCCAACCTGTTTGTAAGCATCGCGGAACGGTGTGCCGCTTAAGGTTAAACGGTTCACTTCTTCCACGCTGAACAGATAAGCATATTTAGCATCATCCAGGATATCTGTTTTCACTGTGATATTTTGCAGCATGAAGGTTGCCATTTGCAGGCAGTGTTTCAAATCGGCAAAGGCCGGGAACAGCAACTCTTTTAGCAACTGAAGTTCGCGGTGGTAGCCGGATGGCAGGTTAGTGGTCATCATGGCTACATCGGTAGGCAATGCCTGCAAGCGGTTACATTTGCCGCGCATAATTTCCCAAACATCCGGGTTCTTTTTATGCGGCATGATGCTGCTTCCGGTGGTCAAAGCATCCGGATAGCTTACGAACGAGAAATTCTGGCTCAGGTACAGGGTTTGATCCATAGCCATCTTAGCAAGCGTTGCCGCGATGGTTGAAATGGCCTGCGCTATGATACGCTCAGTTTTACCGCGGCCCATTTGCGCGTAAACAACGTTATAATTCAGGTTATCGAAACCTAAAAGCTGTGTAGTTAAAGTACGATTAAGCGGGAATGACGACCCATAACCGGCCGCCGAGCCCAGCGGATTTTTATTGGTGATGCGGTAAGCAGCCAAAACCAATTCCAGATCATCAACCAAACTTTCGGCATAAGCGCCAAACCACAGGCCGAATGATGATGGCATGGCTACCTGCAAGTGTGTGTAACCCGGCAATAAAACATCTTTGTATTGATCACTTAGTTCAATAAGCTGGCGAAACAAAGTTTCTGCGCTTTCAACAACTTCCTGTAACTGGCTGCGGAAAAATAGTTTAAGGTCCACCAAAACCTGGTCGTTACGGGAACGGCCGCTATGGATCTTTTTGCCGGCATCGCCAATGCGTTGCGTCAGTAATAACTCAACCTGCGAGTGCACGTCTTCAACATTTTCATCAATTTTGAACCCGCCTTTTGCGATATCGGCATAAATATTTTTTAACTCACGCTGAACAAGCTCCAGATCGGAGCTATCCATCAGCCCTACGCTTTGCAGCATACGGGTGTGGGCCAACGATCCTAAAACATCAAACGCCGCCATTTGCTCATCAAATTCGCGGTCGCGACCAACAGTAAAGTTTTCAACCAGTTCGTTAACGTTAGTAGTTTTTTGCCAAAGCTTGCTCATGGTGCAAATGTATAAATTTGTGTATTTATGTGCGTTATTGTGTATTATTTAATGTCACCACCGCTCGGCACCAACAAACTGGCAGCGTGAATTTGTCTGAACCGGAATTTTTGAGATTAATTGAATTCTCAGAATTACAGCAAAATGGATGATTCGATAAATTCAAAAAATTCGTTTAATTCGAGTTCAGACAATAAGACAGTTCAGGATGCCAATCCCGATCTATCCGGTTAACATTGTTGATTGCGACAACATTTCATAGCCTTTGGCCAATATTGTATAAACCGCTATCTTAACCACATGAAACACCCTTTACGTAAGCCATTGCTTTGCATTGCCTTATTATGCTGCTCTTTTTTAGTAACACAAGCCCAAACGCCGGGGGCTGCAGGTCTTAAATCCGAATATCTTGTAAACCCCATAGGTATCGACAATGTACATCCCCGCTTAACCTGGTTAATGAACGATAAAGCACAGGGTGCAGCCCAAAGTGCTTATCAGCTTTATGTAGGTACCGATTCAGTTGCTGTTTCAACAGGCAAAGGCAACGCGTGGACCACCACCAAAATAGCTTCATCAAATAACCTTGCTACTTATAGTGGCCAGCAACTAAAACCTTTTACTAAATATTACTGGCGGGTTCAGCTTTGGGACAAGGCAGGTAAAAAGCTTACATTATCGCCGGTAGCCAGTTTTGAAACCGGCATGATGAGCATGCAAAACTGGAAGGGCTCATGGATAAGCGATAATAAAGGGATAGCGGTTAACCCTGCGCCCTATTTCCGCAATACATTTAAGGTAGCTAAACCTATCCGCTCGGCACGGGCCTATATCGCCGTCGCGGGTTTATATGAACTTTATCTAAACGGCAAAAAGATAGGCAACCACAGGCTTGATCCAATGTATACCCGGTTTGACAGGCGTACGCTTTACGTATCTTATGACGTTACAGCACAATTACAAAACGGCAAAAACGCAGTTGGTGTTTTACTGGGTAACGGCTGGTATAACCACCAGAGTACAGCCGTTTGGTTCTTTCACCAGGCACCATGGCGCGGTCGCCCGGCGTTTTGTATGGATTTGCGGATCACCTATACCGATGGTACCGTTGAAACTGTAAAATCAGGTACCGACTGGAAAACATCACTTAGCCCTGTCGTTTTCAACAGTATTTACACTGCCGAGCATTATGACGGCAGGCTGGAACAACCAGGTTGGAACACCGCCAACTTTGACGATAGTAAATGGAAGCCGGTCATTAACCGTTCGGCCCCATCCATGAACATCGTGTCGCAGGCTATGCAGCCTATCCGCGCGGTTGATACCATCAGCACCAAAAGTGTTACCAAACTTGACGGCGACGTTTGGGTATTTGATATGGGCCGAAATATTTCGGGTGTAAGCCAGATTACGGTTAAAGGTGATTCGGGTACGGTGATCCGTCTGAAACATGCTGAAAGATTGAATAAGAACGGGCATGTCGATCAGTCAAATATAGACCTGCACTACCGCCCTACCGATGATAAAGACCCTTTCCAAACAGATATTTTCATTTTAGGCGGCAAAGGCCAGGAAACCTTTTCGCCGCGCTTTAACTATAAAGGTTTTCAATATATCGAGGTAAGCGCCAGCAAACCTATCCAGATTGGTAAGGACAACATCAAAGCGTTTTTTATGCACAGCGATGTGGAGCCTATTGGTACCGTTAAAGCATCTAACCAAACTATTAACCAAATCTGGACTGCCACTAACAATAGTTATTTAAGTAACTTGTTTGGTTACCCAACCGACTGTCCACAGCGCGAAAAGAATGGCTGGACAGGCGATGCGCACATAGCCAGCGAAACCGGCCTGTACAATTTTGATGGCATCACCGTTTACGAAAAATGGCTTGCCGATCATCGCGACGAACAGCAGCCCAACGGCGTATTGCCATCTATTATCCCAACCGGTGGCTGGGGCTACGAATGGGGTAACGGCCCCGATTGGACAAGCACCATCGCCATTATTCCGTATAATATTTATTTGTTTTATGGCGATAGTAAGCTACTGGCCGATAGCTATAACGCCATCGAGAAATACGTAAACCACATTGATGAGCTTTATCCAACCGGCCTTACTACCTGGGGCCTGGGCGATTGGGTTCCGGTAAAATCAGTTTCGCCGGTTGAGTTAACTTCATCTGTTTATTACTACACCGATGCCAGCATCCTGGCCAAAGCAGCCAAAATATTAGGCAAACAGACCGATTATGTAAAATATTCGGCGCTGGCCAATAAGATTAAAAACGCTATCAATGCTAAATATTTAGATACCACAACCGGTATTTACGGCAAAGGCTTACAAACAGAACTAAGCGTACCACTTTACTGGGGAGTTGTACCCGAAAACATGAAAAGCAAGGTTGCAGCCAACCTGGCCAAGCGTGTTGAGGCAGATAATTTTCATTTAGACGTAGGCATATTGGGTGCTAAAGCCATTTTGAGCGCACTAAGCGATAACGGTTATCCGGATGTGGCTTACAAAATAGCATCGCAGGAAACCTTCCCGTCATGGGGTTGGTGGATGGTGAATGGCGCTACCACCCTGTATGAGAATTGGCAGATAGATGCTAAATCGGATATCTCACTTAACCACATCATGTTTGGCGAAATTGGCGCATGGCTGTACAAAGGCATTGCAGGTATCCATCCGGATCCTGAACATCCGGGTTTCAAAAACGTACTGCTGCAACCGCACTTTGTGCCGGGCTTAAATGAGTTTACCGCTACCCACAAAGGGCCTTATGGTAATATTGTTTCATCATGGCAGCGCAGCAGCAACGGGGTAACTTATAAAGTAACCGTACCTGCAAACTCAAGTGCCACTATCTCTTTCCCTGCTGGTAAAGTTTATCTTGCAGGCAAGGCAATTAACAACCCTGCGTTGTACAAGATAAATGCGGGCAGTTATGTATTCCAGGTAAAATAATATCACCACAAATGCCATAGCATTTTCATATTTTAATATCTGCACATATCAAATGACCATTTACTGACAGGCCGGGGCAACCCCGGCCTGTTTTTGTATATAAATTTGTCACACCTTATTTACAGTCACCGATACCATGCGCAGGATATTATCTATCATCGTTTTATTATTTATTGCCAAATTCGCCGTGGCAGGACCTGAAGAGCCATGGTCGCTAAGCACCGACAAGGAAGGCATCAGGGTTTATACCCGTCACATTCCCGATTCAAAGATCAAAGCCATTAAAGTAGAATGCACATTTAATGCTACCGCGGCCCAGTTGGTGGCTGTACTAATGGATATTAAAACCTGCAGCGAATGGGTTTATCATACCAAATCGGCCACTGTTATTAAAGAAGTATCTCCCGCAGATATATATTATTACTCGGAGGTAAACATACCATGGCCGGTACATAACCGCGATTTTGTAGCGCATTTAAAAGTTACGCAAGATCCTAAAACCAAAGTGGTTACCATCGATGCGCCGGTTATATCAAACATGGTACCTGCCAAAGATGGCATTGTAAGGGTTGAAAACTCGACCGGCAGGTGGGTTATTACACCTGTTGACAGCGCCCATGTAAGCATTGTTTACACCCTGCACCTTGATCCTGGAGGTTCTGTACCTGCCTGGCTCATCAATATGTTTGCCGCGCAAGGCCCTACAGAAAGCTTTAAAGGCTTAAAAAAACAACTTCAGAAACCTGCTTATAAGGATGTGAAGTTGTCATATGTGCAGTGATCGCCTGCCCCCTAATTCAGTTTGCAGTTTTGAGTAGGCAGTTTGCAGTCTTTTTTTCTGAACTCGAATTAAGCGAATTAAAGAATTTATTGAATTTGCATTTTAGTTCAGAACATAAAAGATTCTGCCAATTCCTTAATTCCATAAAATTCGAGTTCAGACAAAAATAAAATCCTGTACTCCGATAAATCTCCCCAAATCCTGGTTCAGACAATGTCCCTTTTCTGCAAATAAACGTCAACATTTTGCAAATAAAATTGAAAACTCGTATCACACTTAGCTGTACTTTCGGTGTTTAGTGTATAGCCGTTTAATTTGCTTACAGGATACCAAAGGATAGTTGTGCAAATTATAAACGCTAATATTGCTTTAACCAATAAAGTAAACGTGTAAACGATGAGAGTTGCCTTGTTTGTTCCTTGCTATGTTGACCAGTTTTATCCCAAAGCGGCCATTGCCACGCTGGAGTTGCTGGAGAAACTTGGCTGTGAGGTCCACTACCCTAAAAATCAAACCTGCTGCGGACAGCCTATGGCCAATTCGGGCTATGAGCATTTAACCGGCGGTTGCAATAATTTATTTGTCGATAATTTTTCGGGATACGATTATATCGTTTGTCCATCGGGAAGTTGTACCCTGCATATCAAAGAGCATTTACATGCCGATGGAAAAGAAGAGCAGGCAACCGAGATCCGCAAAAGGGTTTATGAGCTTACCGAATTTTTGGTTGATATATTACGGGTGAAACAACTGTCGGCCAGTTTCCCTTACCGGGTTGGCTTGCACCAAAGCTGCCACGGCCTGCGTGGTTTACGCATAGCACAGATGAGCGAGTTGGTTGCAGAGCCCTTCAGCAAACCTGCCCAACTGCTTGATATGGTAAACGGGCTTGAGCTGGTACCATTAAACCGCCAGGACGATTGCTGCGGTTTTGGTGGAACATTCTGTGTGGTTGAAGAAGCGGTATCGGCAAAAATGGGTAAAGACCGCGTAGCCGATCACGTATCACACGGGGCACAATACATCACCTCGGCCGATCTTTCATGCCTTATGCACCTCGAAGGTATTTTACGCCGCCAAAACAGCGATGTTAAAGTAATTCACGTGGCCGAAATTTTAAACCACAGCATGCAATGAGTACTACCACCACCAAAGATCACCCGCATTTAGCTGCCGATTTTAACCGCGATGAACCGCGTGTAAATTGGCACGACGAAACCCTGTGGTGGGTACGCGCCAAAAGGGATATTGCCGCGCATAAACTCCCCGAATGGGAATTGCTGCGTGAAACGGCATCGCAAATAAAGTTTAACGTGCTTTCAAATCTGAGTACCTATCTGGAGCAGTTTGAGGCCAATGCCACTAAAAATGGCATCATAGTACACTGGGCGGCAGATGCAGCTGAACATAACCAGATTGTACACAGCCTGCTTGAGCAACGTGGCATTACCAAAATGGTAAAAAGCAAATCGATGCTTACCGAGGAGTGCCATTTGAACGACTACCTAAAGGACCAGGGCATCGACGTAATTGACTCCGACCTTGGCGAGCGCATTGTACAGCTGGCCAACGAACCACCAAGCCACATCGTACTGCCTTGTATCCATAAAAAGAAAGAAGAAATAGGTGATATTTTCCACGAACATTTAGGTTCGGCCAAAGGCGAATCGGATCCCAAAATATTGACTGAAACCGCCCGTCAGCATTTGCGTGAGGTTTTTTTAACACGTCGCGCGGCACTTACTGGTGTTAACTTCGCTGTTGCCGAAACCGGTGAATTTGTGATTTGCACCAATGAGGGCAATGCCGATATGGGCGCGCACCTGGCCGAGATCCATATTGCCTCGATGGGTATTGAAAAGCTCATTCCTGAAAGGAAGCACCTGGGTGTGTTTTTACGCCTGCTTACCCGCAGCGCCACCGGGCAGCCGATCACTACCTATTCAAGCCATTTCAGCAAGCCGCAGGATGGCAGCGAAATCCATATTGTTATTGTTGATAACGGGCGTAGCATTCAGTTGGGTCGTGAGGAATTCCGCAACTCATTAAAGTGTATTCGATGCGGGGCATGTATGAACACCTGCCCGGTTTACCGCAAAAGTGGTGGGCATAGTTATCATACAGCCGTTGCCGGGCCAATTGGTTCTATCCTGGCCCCTAACCTGGATATGAAAAAATATGCCGACCTGCCCTTTGCTTCTACCCTATGCGGCTCGTGCAGTAACGTGTGCCCGGTTAAAATAGATATTCATGACCAATTGTATAAATGGCGGCAGGTAATTGTCAAAGAAGGATATTCGCCTAAAGCAAAAACTATGGCCATGAAGGCTATGGCTTTAACACTGGCTTCGCCAGCTTTATACCGCATGGGCGGCAAAACCGGTCGACTGGTATTTAAATATGCCCCATTCGCGGTAAACAATAAATTAAACCCCTGGTATAACCAAAGGGAAATGCCTAAAGCACCCGATGAATCATTTGGCGAGTGGTATGCCAAAAGGAAAGGAGCAAAAAACTCATGAGCCGCGAAAAAATATTAGCCGCTGTAAAATTCAATCAGCCGGCAGCACTGCCATTGCCTGATATGGAAGTATTGAATACGCTAACCGATGTCAGAACCGACCTGGTATCAAAATACAAAACCATAGCTACAGCAGGCGGCAGTTTCGTTTACGAGGTGAATGGTTTTGATGAGATCAAAGCCATCATCAATAATGAATTTAAGCCAGGCGTAAAGATCATATCGGCCCTTGATGAGCTGAGCGATTACATTTATGCCGAAACCGTTAAACACGAAGACGGCCACAACTTTGCCGATGTGGAACTAACGGTACTTCGCACCCAACTTGGCGTTGCTGAAAACGGCGCGCTTTGGCTTACCGAAAAGGATATGGGCAGCCGGGTATTACCTTTTATTGCCCAGCATCTGGCAGTTGTGATTGGCAAAGATAATTTTGTGCCTACCATGGCCCAGGCCTACCAGGTCATTGGCGCGGCCGATTACGGCTATGGCGCATTTATTTCCGGCCCTTCAAAAACGGCCGATATTGAGCAATCCTTGGTTATCGGCGCCCACGGGCCGAGGAGTTTATCGGTGTTTATACTTTCGTAAAAGGTTATTTCAAAACATCCCCAAAACTCATGTCATTGCGAGCGAAGCATGGCAATCTCGTAGCCAATACATGTTCGATTTGCATAGCTACGAGATTGCTTCGTCGTTCCTCCTCGCAATGACATATTTTTCTAACAATTGCGCTCGTCCAATCGAGCGCAAAATCCCCTCCGTCCCCTAAAAATCAACAATTTACAACAATGACAAAAAGATGATAAAAAAATATACCAATCGGTATATTTTTGTTTTGTCGAAATTAATGATCGGCAAATAAAAAATGAAAACCTCAAAAAACACCATATTAATCACCGGCGGCAGTGCCGGTATCGGCTTCGAGACAGCCAGGCTATTATCAAAAAACAACCATGTAATTATTGTCGGCCGCAATCAGGAACGCTTAGACGCTGCTGCTGCTCAGTTACAAAATGTTACAGCCATTAAAGCCGATATATCAGATGCCCTGGATGTTGACGCCTTGGTAAATAAACTTCAACATGATTTTCCTCAACTAAATGTTGTGATTAATAACGCGGGCGCCGCCCAGTACAACGACCTTATTAGCGGCGACGATATTTTTGGCAAAGCACAAACCGAAATGTTTACCAACTATCTTTCGGTAGTAAGGCTTAATGAAAAATTGCTGCCTGTTCTTCAAAAACAGAGTGAAGCCGCTATCGTAAACGTATCATCAATTGTTGCGTTTGCCCCAAGTATTAAACTGGCCACCTACGCAGCTACTAAAGCCGCTTTACATTCGTATACCCGTGCTTTACGTCTGGCGCTGAGGGATAGCAGCGTTAAGGTATTTGAATTAATGCCGCCATTGGTTAACACCGAGTTTTCGGCAGAAATTGGCGGAGCAGAACGCGGTATTCCTGCCTCACAGGTTGCAGACGAGCTGTTAGCCTCGTTAGAAACCGACAACTATGAGATTAGGGTAGCCGGTACCGAACAATTTTACCGTTTATACCTATCAAACCCTGATGATGCCTTAAAAGCAATCAACTCAATTAAATAATCACAACAACTCTATAAAAACAAACAAAATGAAAAACTCACAAAACACAGTACTTATTACAGGCGGCAGCGCAGGTATAGGTTTTGAAATTGCCAAACAATTATCAGCTAAAAACAACCATGTAATTATAGTTGGCCGTAACCAGGAACGTTTGGATAAAGCAGCAGCCCAGTTGCAAAACGTAACTGCTATTAAAGCCGATATATCAAATGCAGATGATGTAGAAGCATTAACCGCAAAACTGACTAAAGATTTCCCACAATTAAACGTGGTGATCAATAACGCCGGTGCAGCACAGGTTAACGATCTGCTTAATACACCCAATGTTTTTGAAATTGCCCAAACCGAAATGTTCACCAACTATATTTCAGTTATCCGTTTAAACGAAAAATTGTTGCCTGTTTTACAACAACAAAGCGAAGCCGCCATCGTGAACGTATCATCAATAGTTGCCTTTTTGCCCGGCAAACAAACCTCAACTTATTCGGCAAGCAAAGCAGCTTTACATTCATACACCATTTCGTTAAGGGTAGCTTTGGAAGATACCAATGTTAAAGTGTTTGAACTAATGCCTCCGTTGGTTGATACCGAATTTTCGGCAGAGATTGGTGGTCATAACGGTATTCCAGCTTCACAGGTTGCTGATGAGTTTGTTGCCGGTTTTGAAAGCAATAATTTCGAAATCCGTGTTGGTGGTACCGAGCCATTTTACCGCTTGTTCCTGTCAAACCCAGCCGAAGCCCTGAAAGCCCTTCACCAGAGATAATTCTCTGGTTTAATTTTTTCGTCCTAAAAAATACCGATTGGTATTTTTTAGGACGATTATTACTTTCAAATAAATACTCCAATGAAAAAAAGCATCCTTATCATTACCGTTATAGCCGCCGCTATCATGGAACTGATAGATACCTCTATAGTAAACGTAGCGCTATCACACATGAGCGGTAACCTTGGCGCCACGCTTGAAGATACTTCCTGGGTTATTACGGCTTATGCCATAGCTAATATCATAGTAATACCCATGACCAGCTTTTTAACCGCAAAGCTTGGCCGCCGCAATTACTATATTGGCTCTATTATCGCGTTTACCTTCTTTTCGGCCATGTGCGGGCTGGCCTCAAATATCTGGACGCTGGTTGCCTTCCGCTTTTTGCAGGGCATTGGTGGCGGTGCATTGCTATCAGTATCGCAGGCCATTGTATTTGAGGTTTATGGTAAGGAACGTGTGAGCATAGCCAGTGCGTTGTTTGGCGTGGGTGTGTTTTTAGGCCCGACAATTGGTCCTACACTTGGTGGCTTTATCACCGAACATTACACCTGGCCATGGATCTTTTATATTAACATCCCTATCGGTATCGCTGTAACCGTATCAAGCCTATTGCTGGTTACCGAACCGGAGATAAAAGCCAAAGTAAAAAGTGTAGACTGGTGGGGTATTCTCCTGCTGATCATAGGCATTGGATCACTTCAAACTGTGCTGGAACGTGGTGAAACTGACGACTGGTTTTCTGCCAATTACATTATCGTTTTAACTATTGTAGCCGTTATCTCTTTAAGCACATTTATCTGGTGGGAATTGACAACCCCTAACCCGGTTATTGATTTAAGGGTATTACGAAGCAAATCTCTGGCAGTTGCCGCCATCCTGACATTTGTGACCGGCTTTGGGTTATTTACATCTGTATTCCTTACACCGGTACTTGCACAAAGGGTGTTACTATTTCCGCCTACCATTACCGGCCTTATTTTATTACCGGGCGCGGTGCTGGCCATTGTGGGTTTGCTGTTTTCGGCAACACTGTTAAAAAAGGGCGTGTCGCCGCTGGTTATTATCACCGCAGGCTTTGTTATCTTCATCTCATTTACCTGGCAAATGTCGCACATGAATTTGGAGGCATCACCTGGTGACCTGGTTGGCCCGCTTATTTACCGGGCAATGGGTATAGCGTTATTGACCGTTCCACTTACCGCTCTGGCTGTATCAGGTCTTGAGCCTAAAGATATCCCACAGGGTACAGCCCTTAATAACATGATGCGGCAATTGGGCGGCTCCTTTGGTATCGCGGTGATCAATACCTATGTAGCTCAACGTTTCGGGTTGCACCGCAGCGACTTGCTGCAGAACATCAATATCTTTAACGATCAAACTACGGCAAGGATAGCCAAGCTAACTAACTATTTCAGCAGCCGGGGCTTCTCATCGTTCGACGCGCATAACAAGGCCATAGCAGTTATCGACAGTACCATCAACAGGCAATCATCATTGCTGAGTTATCTGGATGCTTACCTGTTTTCGGGGTTAGTATTCTTACTCGCTATGCCGCTCCTGTTCCTGGTTATCAGTCGTAAAAAACAAAACAGACCTGTTGTTATTGTTAGTGATCACTAAAAACTAAATACCAGTTGGTATATTTGTATTATGGAAAACGAATTGTCAAAAGCCGAGCGTACGCGTCAGTTCATTATTGAGCGTACTTCACCTGTATTTAATAAAAAAGGTTACGCAGGCACTTCTCTTTCTGACCTTACCGAAGCTACCGGCCTTACCAAAGGCAGCATTTACGGCAACTTTAAAAACAAGGAAGAAGTAGCTGCCGAAGTATTTGAATATAACTCGGGCAAGGTGCGTAAACAGATCCAGGAGCGCATTCAACGGGCTACCAGCTATCATGATAAGCTATTGGTTTACGCCCAGGTATATCACAGCTTTACCCGGGGTGATTTTATTCCCGGCGGCTGCCCTATCCTGAACACCGCTGTTGATGCCGATGACACTAATCCGCTGTTAAAAGATAAAGCCGCCAAAGCGGTAATCCGCTGGAAAACCGGGATCGAAAACCTTATTAAGGGAGGTATTGAAGCCGGCGAACTCAAGCCGGACATTAATATTACGGAGACAGCTTTAAGCATGATTGCAATGATTGAGGGTGGAATTATGATCTCGAAAGTAACAGATTCACCTGCAAATCTTGATATAGTTTTGACATCTGTTCATAGTATGGTAGACAGCCTGAAGCTGTAATTTTATAGCTTCAGGTTGTGACTTGATTGTTACAATAATTGGACATAACTTTGAAAACAAAAGAAACGTTCCCAGCGTTGTCTCCTTTACCAATTATTATTTATGTCAAAAAAAATATTGATCCTTGATGATAGCGAGGATATTTTGGAAGTGATGAAAGATGCTCTTGAAATGGAGCACTACGAAGTTGAGGTATTGAATTATACTGATGACATATGCAAGGCGGCTCTATCAGCCAATGCCGATCTTGTAATTTTGGACTACATTTTATTCGGTATTAATGGTGGCGAACTTTGTCACATGCTCAAAACAACCCCGGCTACAGCGCACATCCCGGTGGTAATGGTATCTGCCTATCCGCGCGTACTCGAATCGTTAGGTAATTACGGTTCAGACGCTTTTATTGCCAAGCCCTTTAACATCAGCGATATTATTGACACTGTAAATCACTGCTTTTTAGGAGCCGGTGATGACGTGGCACACGTAGCGTAAGATTTTATGCTTGAGGATTATAAACGTACGAAGTTTTAAAAACTTCGTACGTTTTCATTTTATTAACATCTCTAACTCGCCATTGCTGTAAGGGTTGTAAATTACTGACTATCAAATATATTTTTTTTGATGTCTATTATCAATTTGGGCGTTGCCTGCGGCCCGGGCTTTCCGTTACAAGTCCTCGCTTTTCCGCCCCACACTCCAACACTCGCTCCGGGCTTTACACTGCAATCCCTAACGCGGGCCTACGCACCATAACTGCAAACCCAAAACGATATATTTTTACTTAGCCTCATTCCGTTTTTTCAGGACTGCCCTGATGGTTACTCGCAATGACCATGGTTTTAGAAACAAATCTATTTTATTTAAACAATTCAAAACTATATTGCGCTACACTCCAAAATTCATCAAGCGCGATGATCCGGGGTTTAAAAAAGGAGATGAGCGCGGGCCAGTCTTCCTGTTTAAAAACACTTACATCTGGTAATCTTTTAATGATCCGGCTTACGGTTTTGTTATACTCGTCGATAGTATGCAATTGCCAGTCCCATTCTTCATCAAGCTGAGCGTTGAGTACATTCTTTAATTCCATAAATTGATCAAACATCAATTGCTGAATGTCGGCATCTGGGTGGTTCATTTCAATAGCTATAAAAGCCGATTTTTTATCAGCTTCCATTTTAAAGTACAGGTGCTTGATACCTGTTTTATAGTTCACCCAGTTAGTGCGCAGACCATCTGCCGAAAGCTGGGGTTTGAGATACTGCCCGAACGCTGTCCAAAACGCCTGTTTTAATTGAGTTGCCTTTTCTTTTGAATACAAATTTATGGGAATTGATAAGGGGCAAAAGTAAGGGTTTTAAAATTAAACGATGTAAAGTCTTATCCGGAGTGGAGGAAAATTGAGATCTTTGAAGGTAAAATGACATCAGCTCTAATTGTCATCCTGAGTGTGCAAAATCGGGATGTGTGAAAGTGAAATGACATCTCCATCATGTCATTGCTGCGAGGTACGAAGCAATCGCACAGAGGCAGGTAACGGCTATCGTTATAATGAACTTACATTGTCGCGCTCTTGGCCGCGCGAGGGCCAGGTACTTTTGTCGCCACAAAAGTACCCAAAAAGGCTTGCAGCAGAAAGGCTTCTTTGCCCGCAGCCAGTCGCTCAATTCCACCATCACGGCCTTCCCTGCAAAACGAACAGAACCACGGGCTGCAATTATTTTGCCCCTGTGCGCACTCCCACAGGCTTCTGCAAAAACTTGCTATGCCCCTGCAGCCGCATATTCCCAGCATCGTTCTGCCCGTTTTCACCCGAAGCTGATCTGCTGCGAAAAGCACTATTTTTTAATTATGTCATCGGTAGAAAGATAAACCATATCTTTAGCCCTACCACATTTATATTTTATGGCAAGCTATCAGGTAAACTGCATCGATAAACCCAAAGCATCAAGTACAGTTGAACAGATCACTCACATTGGTTATTATGAATCGTTAGACAGGCCAAGGGTAGTAATTTCTGTCGCCGAGGCCATAGCCCGGATTGAAGACAATAATCAGGCCTTTTACGTAAGTACCGAACGGGGCAAAACCTACCTCACCGTAGTAAAACCAGAAGACGGTGGCAAAAAACACCTCAAATCATTAACCGACAAGGCGGGTATTGATAACCTGCTGACCTTGGAAGAGGTTTAAGCATTCCTCCAAAACTAAACCTTTCGCCTTTAACCTTTTCCCTTTCGCCTCAAAAATTGAGCTCCACACCAAAGCAAATTTGAGCCACACACCAAACCTGCCCCCTTGTTTTAACCCGACCTTTGATTTGCTGTAAGGCTGATGCCATACAGTCAACAAAATATCAAAATTGAAACAATGAAAAAGAAAGTAATATTGGTAACCGGCGCCTCGGCCGGTATGGGGAAAGCATTTGCCGAAGAGTTATTGAAAGATGGGCATACTGTATATGGTGCCGCCCGCCGGATCGAAAAAATGGACGACATCAGCAAACTTGGCGTAAAGATACTGGCCATGGATGTAACCAACGAAGCCGAGATGATAGAAGGCATTGAAACCACTATAAAAACCGAAGGCCGGATAGATGTACTCATTAACAATGCCGGCTTCGGCTCGTACGGAGCTATTGAAGATGTGCCTTTAAGCGATGCACGTTACCAGCTTGAGGTAAACGTTTTAGGGGCAGCTCGGTTAATCCAGTTGGTGTTGCCCTACATGCGTGATCAGCGTTCGGGCACAATCATCAATATTTCAAGCATTGGCGGCAAATTTGCCGCGCCGCTGGGCGGCTGGTACCACTCAAGTAAGTTCGCGCTTGAGGCAATGAGCGATAGTTTACGTAATGAGGTTAAGCAATTCGGCATTAACGTAGTGGTTATTGAACCGGGCGGCATTAAATCTGAATGGAGTGGCATAGCGGCAGATAACCTGCTTAAGGTTTCTGGCAGGGGAGCATACGCTTCTATAGCAAATAAGTTCGCAAACATGTTAACCCAAACCGTTGAGGCCAAAATTCCCGGCCCAATGGTAATAGTGAACCTGGTACGCAAAGCCATCGCCAGTAAAAAACCCAAAACCCGCTATCACGGCGGCTATATGGCTTCACTGCTGCTTTTTTTGCGAAAGCTGTTATCTGACCGTGCTTTCGACGGGCTCATAAGCAGCCAGATAAAATAAGTTTGATTTATATTAGCGTTAAGCAAAACATGGAAGATAAAAGCCATATCCAGTTCAATAACCTGCTTTACTCCTGTACCGAACAAAAGGAACGCGGCAACGAGCAGTTTGTACGCGAACACGCGTTTGGGTACATTATATCGGGCGAGGTACATTCACTTAGCAATAATGAAAAACAGATTTTTAAACAGGGAATGATTGGCTTGGTACGCCGCAATCAACTGGTAAAATCAGTAAAAGTTCCTGCACCGGGCGGCGATTTTAAATCGATCAATATATTTCTGGAGCAGGGCTTTTTACGTCGTTATGCAGCCGAAAACAAGCTCCCGCCAGTTGACCATTATACCGGTGAGCCATTGATTGAACTGACTAATGATCCTTTTATAAAAGGCTACTTTGATTCGCTGCTGCCCTACTTCACCTATGGGGCGCAGCTTAACGCGCAACTGGCCGAGCTCAAAACCCGTGAGGCAATTGAGCTATTGTTAAGGGCAAATCCCGAACTAAAAAACTTTCTGTTCGATTTCAGTGAGCCACACAAAATAGACCTGGAAGCCTACATGAACCGGCATTACATGTACAATGTACCTACTGCCCAGTTTGCCCGCCTCACAGGCCGCAGCCTTGCCGGTTTTAAGCGTGATTTTGAAAAGATCTTTAAAATCCCGCCAGGCCAGTGGCTGCAGCAAAAGCGCCTGAACGAAGCTTATTTTCTTATCCGTGAAAAAGGGCGCAAACCATCAGATGTTTATCTGGATGTCGGTTTTGAAAATTTATCGCACTTTTCGTACTCTTTCAAGAAAACATTCGGGGTAGCGCCATCAACTATTTGATGGTGCTTATTCCTTTTTATCAACAATATACGAGCTAAGCCTTTTTACTTTGCCATTTTCCAGCTCGTAAAAATCGGCATAGTACATAGCCATTTCTTCCCCGTTTTTGCCTTTACACTGAACAAGTCCGTCAACTGCGGCGATATTACCGTCAACTACGATATGATCTTTAGTTGATGAAACCATTTTTACATCTTCCATTCCCCCGAAAAACTTATAAACCGAATCCTTTCCGTTCATAACCGTTACGGATGAGCCTCTCATTGTCCATTCTACATCATCTGCAAAAAAGCTTAAGATCTTCTCCACGTCGTTATTGTCAAAAGCGTCCAGAACCTGCAATACAATTTCTTTAGTTGTCATGATAGTTTGATTTTGTTTACGATAAAGTTAGGGAGGATACCTCCGGGATAAGAGGGGCAAAAACGACATTATCGGGGTGGTTTGTGACCATTTCCCAATTTATTATTTAAATTGCTGCAATTAAACACCAGCCATATCACATGATCAGCAAACAAGCACAAAACCAAAGCCCGGCGGCCATTGTAAAAACCCTCCCTATAATACACATGGCCCTTGTAGCAGGGCAGACATTATTTGCAGCAACCACATTTATCATTCCTAAAAACCCGGTTAAAAGCGCAGGCAATGATATGTTGATCTATATAGCACCTATATTAGCTGTAACATGTTTTATAGCAGGCCATTTCCTGTTCCTGAAATTATTGGGCAATATCAAAAGCGATAGTACATTGAAGGATAAACTTATGGCGTATCAATCTGCAACTATTGTCAGGCTGGCCTTACTTGAAGGCCCCTCATTGTTTAGCATTGTGGGCTTTTTACTAACGGGTAACATGATTTTTTTGGGCATAACCGGAGCCATCATAGCCTACTTTATTTACCTGCGCCCAACAAGGCAAAAAATTGAGGACGACCTGAGTTTAGGGTATGAGGAAAAGGCAGAACTTGGATAATTGATATCAATAGTTAAATTGAGTGCTAAGCAATTCGTGTAATTCGATCAAATTCAAGAAATTTGCGCCAACCAAATTGCGCCTGATCTATGTATCCCGAACTCATCAACCATATTAAACGATACATCCAGTTATCCCCGGCTGATGAGGAAAATATTTGCCGGCATTTTGAACTGAAGAAATTTAAAAAGAAAGAGCTCATTCTGGAGCCGGGAAAACTTTGCGCGGGCAACTATTTTGTGATCAAAGGCCTGGTACGGCAATACTTTGTTAACAACAAGCTTAACGAACAGATCATCCAGTTTGGTTTGGAAAGCTGGTGGATTGCAGATCAGGACAGCCTGCTTAACCATCAACCGGCTACCACCTATATCCAAACCATCGAGGCTTCAGAATTATTGCTGCTTAGCGAAAAGAACCGTGTAACCCTATTTCAGGCGGTGCCGCAAATGGAAGGTTATTTCCGTGTAATGATGCAAAAGGCCTTCATCGCGTCGCAAAGGCGCATCGGTTATATTTTTAATCAGAACGATGAGGAACGCTACCGCCACTTTACCGGCTTGTTTCCTGGCTTTGTACAACGGGTACCTCAGTATATGCTGGCCTCCTATTTAGGCTTCACTCCCCAGTTTTTAAGCAGGCTCAGAGCCAAAAAAATCTGATTTTCTTAAACTCAGTTCATTTTTTGAGGGCATGTTTATCCCCAACTTTGTATTAACAAAAAACAGAAAACATGAACCGTATAAAAATCAACACCGCCGAACCAGCCGGATACAGGGCCATGATAGCCCTTGAAAAATACATCGAAAGCACTGAGTTAACTACCCGTCATAAAGACCTGATCAAGATCCGTGCTTCACAAATTAATGGTTGTGCCTTTTGTGTGGATATGCACACTACCGACGCCCGCAAAGCAGGTGAAACCGAACGCCGCATTTACAATATCAGCGTTTGGCATGAAGCTCCTTTCTTTGACGAACAGGAACGCGCTATCCTGGCTTTAACTGAAGAAGTAACGCTGATCGCCGGCCGCGTATCTGACGAAACTTATAAAAAAGCAGCCGAACTATTTGACGAAAAATATTTAGCGCAGGTAATTATGGCCATCATCACCATTAACGCCTGGAACCGCATCGGTGTAACTACCCAACTACAGCCACCGCTTAATTAATTCCTTTTAATTTTGTTGTTTTGATTTTGAGCCGCGCGGGTAATACCGGGCGGCTTTGTTATTAGCCTAAATTAAGACGGCATCCAGGCCATCATCAATGCAACCTCATAAGTCCCCAGCGCAGTGGCAGGATCATTAGCGATGATTTCCTGCACTTGTGTTTCATCATCAACAACCACAATGCCCAAACCGTAAACACCTTTCGGGTCGAAAACCGGCCCGAAGATAAGAACCAGTCCCTCCTTCATTTTTCCTTTCAGGTACTCAGAGTGCGCCTGCATAATAATCCGCTCATCCTCGGTCATATCATTAGGAAACGTTGGGCGTTTACCGGTTAGCTTTATCACGTAATGCTTTTTCATCCTAATAAATTTAGGCTATTTTTTTTAATGCTTCATAATAATAGCAAGGGCAATTGTTACTTTAGCGAAACCATAAATCTTTACACAATGATCAAACCTTTATCACTTGGCTTAATTGCCTTCTTGCTGTTTATCAACCTGCGTACAAATGCCCAGCAAACGGTAGTACACACATTTGAAATTACCGAAATAAGCTATGGAATTTACACATCAAAAACAGTAGCCAAAGAACCCATGGCCGGATCGCCTACAGGTTACCATAACGTAGCCGACACCTCAGTACTGGTAAAAAAAACGCAAAGGATCCCGGCTAAATTAGGCATCCAATTTGGCGCCGAATACAAGGTAGCGGCCGATGGGAATAGCACTGTTCCTGTCGAGGTTGAATGGATACTTCCGGCAGTGTATGATCCGGCCAAAGGCACCACCAACACAAGCCTGAAATATCCCCTGGCTATCCCGGCAAACATGGTGAATAACAGCAGTTACACGCTCGAAAAAAAATCTGAGCTTTTAAAAGGTAACTGGGTATTAAATATCTATCATGATAGCAAAATAGTATACAGCAAAAAATTTGTGCTGTATTAAAAACTTCCGGTAAGGGCAGCGCTTAGGAATAATTATTGATAGTTATATGAAACATCATTATAATCTAAAAATACTCCTATGGCAACAGAAGCAAATGCATCCCATGGCAGCGCTAACGATATAGTACTGCAATTTATAAAAGCATTAAATGAAGAAGATTTTGCGGCAGCCCGAGGTTACGCCGCCGGCGACCTGAAATTTGTAGGCGTGCTCGGCGAGCGCGATGGCGCGGAAGCTTATTTCACCGATATGCGTAAGATGAAGTTAAAATATGATATCAAACGCGTATTTAGCGATGGCGATGACGTTTGCATCTTCTACGATATAGATATGGGCCGCACAACCATTTTCAGTTGCGGCTGGTATCACGTATTTGAGGGCAAAGTAAATTCCATCAGGGTGATATTTGACCCGAGGCCGTTATTGTAAATGAAGCCGATAAACAACAAAAATGTCATTATAAGTGGGTAACATTGGGATCTGTGAAGGAGAAATGACATTAACAAAAGAGGGATTGTCACCCTGAGCCTGTCGAAGGACGCGCGCAGAGGCCCTACCCACCATGCTTCGACTGGCTCAGCATGACACCCGTTTCAATGATATCGTCAGTACGAAGAACGACGAAGCAATCTCGTAGCTTAGCATATCGAATATGCATTGGCTACGAGATTGCCGCGCTTCGCTCGCAATGACATAAGTATTTCTTAAATCACTCTATTTAAATTACTTCCCCTCCCAATTATCCGTACGGAAAGGTGAAGCCGGTAATCCAACACCGTTGTACAAAGTACTTACCGGGTTATTGGCCCAGGCATAGCGTACTGCCACCGGGCTTTTAACATCAGGACTGCTCACAATAACCTTGTTGCCTTTTATTACCGCTGTTGCCCAATGAAACTTCATATCCTCACCTGCAATGGCAAAGCCCTGCATATTGTCGCCGCCCTGCGCTTTTAAACCTCCATCAGTAAAGTTGAAGCTTAACTCAATTTTATCGCCGTCAATTTTTTGCGATTTATACATCGGGCCCGAATAAGGCTGCGATTTGTGATAAGTTTTATCCAGGGCCACCAGCGCCAATCTCCGTCCTACTTCCTGTTTATTTTTAGGGTGGATATTATCGGCCTCCCCAAGGTCTACCGCTACGGCCATGCCTGTGTTTGGTAATTCAAGCGTTTGGGTCTGTGCCTCTCTTAACTCGGCCCAACCCGAACGGACAGGTTCGGTATCACGTTTCTGCCAGTTGGCCAGCTGTACAAAGTAAAAAGGAAAATTACCTTCGTTCCAGATGCTGCGCCAGCCTTTTATCATCCCTTCAAACAGATCTTTATATTGGGCTGGCCGGCCGGTGTTGGCTTCGCCCTGGTACCAGATAGCACCGCGGATTGCCATTGGTGTAAGCGGATTGATCATGGCATTGTATAATACCGCAAGCCTGTTAGGGTTATTTGCAACCGGTACAGGCGGAAGGCTTTTCATATTAAAACCTACTTTATAATCCCAATTGCCGGCCAAACTCATTTTTTCTCCCGAAGCCGAGATTAACTGCATATCGTCAACACCATAAAGGCCGCCACCACCACCGCTGTCAAAAACCCGTACGGTAATCACTGTTTCACCAGCTTTTACTTTTGAACCGGGAATAGTGTAATTGCGAGATTGTAAGTAACCTTCTGTCGCGCCTATTTTTTCGCCGTTAATCCAGGTAATGTCATTATCGTCAATCTTACCTAAGTTAACTTTAACATCCTGCCCGGCCCATGCTGCCGGGATAGTGATCTTTTTCCGGAACCAAACCACGCCGTCAAAATCTCCCAATACGCTTTTTTCAAAAAACTGGGGCAATGCCATGGTTCTCCATCCTGTTGTATCGGGGTTAAAAGCGTTGTTATTGGTATAACCCCAATCTGCCGCTGTAGCCTGCTGGTTCCAGGCTTCCAGTTTTTGGGCAAAAGTTTGCTGACTTTCGGTTTTGGCTGTTTCCTGCTGTTGTTTGATTTGCTGACTAAATACGGGATTACCGGTTAATGTATTTTCATCGCTCCATGCTTCAATCATGGTACCACCCCAATTGGTGCTGACGACGCCAATCGGAATATTTGCCTGTTTGTTGATTTCCCGCGCAAAAAAGTAAGCTACCGATGAAAACTCACCAATGGTTTGAGGCGAGCATACCATCCAGCCATTGTTAGCTATTTTAGCTTCGGTTTGCGGTATCAGGCTGTTAGCTTGTGATACCTGCAATAAGCGTATTTGGGGATAATTGGCATTGGCTATCTCTTCCTTGTAATTATTCACCTGCCCCCAACCGGCTACAGGCATTTCCATATTCGACTGGCCCGAGCAGATCCACACCTCGCCTATCAATACATTATTTAAAACAACGGGATCGCTGCCATCGGTAATAGTAACCTTGTATGGGCCGCCGTATGATGGTGTTTTGACCTTCAACTTCCAGTTACCATCAGCATCAGCTACTGTTGTATAGGTTTTATTATTCCATGAAGATGTGACGGTTACGGTTTTACCGGCATCGGCCTTGCCCCACACACGGGCCATTGTTTTTTGCTGTAAAACCATATTATCGCTAAAAACGCCCGGCATTACCACTTTGGCGAATACACCGGTATTAAGCAACAAGCCCCCGATTATCACAGGTAAACACTTTTTCAGGTTCATTAAATTTTGATTTAAGATTACAGGTTTATTGATTGATTTGATTGGCCTTAAAGTTAAGTGCTGCAACTGACAAATTAAAAAACGTTTTAGCAACATTTAACAAACAATTATTTCTATTAGGCCGGCAAAAGCAACACATCCTATCAAATTTCATTTTATTTAGACTTAATATAAATAAGGAGTTATATTTGCCGGCGTTTAAGTTACACTAACTCATATTGACTATTGATGAAACCCTTATTCTCCATCATCCTCGCATTTCTATTTATAACACCATTTACTTTACAAGCCCAAACAACGGGCAATATCACAGGTAAAGTAACCCTGGTAGATGGCCAGCCACTGGCATCGGGCTCAGTTTCCATCACGGAACTCGCCAAAACCACCCTTACCGACGAAAATGGTAACTACTCATTCAACAACATTGCCGAAGGTAATTATACCATCAAGGTACAGGTGCTGGGCGCAGCCGAAAAAGATATCCCGGTAAAAGTTACCGCAGGGCAAACCGTTACGGTTAATTATCAACTTCCGAAAGAGAACGTTCAGGCCCTGCAGGAAGTGACCATAACTACCAACACCAACAAGTTTTCAAAAAAGGAGAGCGTTTACATTGCCCGTCTTCCTTTAAAAAATCTGGAAAACCCGCAGGTTTACAACTCAGTTTCTAAAGAACTGATCCAGGAGCAGGTTGCGGTTGATCTGGGTAGCATCTCTAAGAATGTACCGGGTGCAGGTATCCCGATGATAGCCAACCAGGGCAGGGTTACTTTCCGCTCACGTGGCTTTGAGACTGAACCTAATGCCCGTAACGGCGTTGCAGGCGCGGCATTTTCTTTTATTGATCCGGTAAACCTGGAGCGTATTGAGGCCATCAAAGGGCCATCTGCTACGTTATTTGGTACCAGTATCTCCAGCAGCTATGGCGGTTTGTACAACCGTGTTACTAAAAAACCCTACAACGGCTTTGGCGGTGAAGTAGCCTACTACGGCGGCAGCTGGAATTTTAACCGTATTGCATGGGATGTGAATACCCCGGTTAATGCCGATAAAACAGCATTATTCCGTTTAAACGGCGCTACCTCTTTTCAAAAAAGCTTCCAGGATTTGGGCTTTACCAATACCATAAGCCTTGCGCCAAGTTTTTCATACCAAATAACCGACAGGCTTTCCTTATTGCTCGATGTTGAATTTGGCCAGGCTAAAGCAACGTCGGTAGTACGTTTTAACCCTTACGTTGGCAACAAAACCCCGGTAGCTCCAAAATCAATCGCAGATCTTAATTTTCCTTACAACAAAACTTTCATGAGTAATGATCTGGCTTATTCAACCCAGATGATCAACATTTTTGCTCAGCTTAACTATAAGATTTCCGAAAAATGGACTTCACAAACCATTATTTCCCGTGCACGTTCAACCATAAACGGATATATCACAGCGCTTAATGGTAAATCGGCAACAACCATGAGTCCGCAGGTTATTGCAGGTAATACATCGTTCATAGCTACGGACCTGCAACAAAATTTTATTGGTGATTTCAAGATCGGCAACCACCGCAACCGCGTAGTAGCCGGGTTGGATTATTACAACAACTCCAACAGCTTTGACAGGGTAACGGTTAACCTGCCGGCAATTGATTTTATCAACGTTCCGTCAAGCTACCGCGTTAGTCGTTTCAAGATTGACTCGCTGACGAGCAAAGGCACACTGCGTAAAGAAAACAACGGCGATAATACTTACGCCGCTTACATATCGGATGTATTTAATGTTACCGACCAATTGTTGGTGATGGCAAGCTTACGTGCCGATCGTTATCAGTATGGTGGTGTTTACAATATCGCTACAGGTGTAACAGCCGGTGGTCTTGGCGCCAATGGCGTGCAAACCGGTCCTTACGGACAGACTGCTTTCTCGCCTAAATTAGGTGTAGTTTATGAGCTGTTTAAAGATAAATTATCGTTATTTGGTAACTACATGAACGGCTTTTTTAACAAAAGCGGCGTGTTTAAAGATGGCAGTGCCTTTAAACCTGAACACGCTAACCAGCTTGAGTTTGGTGTAAAAGGCGATGTGCTTGACCACAGATTAACAGGTACTATCAGTTACTACGATATTGAGGTAAAAGATATCATCAGGCCTGATCCGGCCGATCCGGTAAACTATTCTGTACAGGATGGTAACCAGCGCAGCCGTGGCGTTGAGGTTGACCTTACAGCCAACCCATTCGCGGGCCTTAACATCGTGGCTGGTTATGCATACAATGACAGCAAGGTTACCAAAGGCGACTCAACAACCCAGGGTCTGCGCCCGGGCTTATCTGGCTCGCCGCATACCGTGAACTTTTGGGTTAGCTACCGTATTCCAACAGGTAATCTGAGAGGTTTAGGTGCCGGTTTTGGCGGTAACTATGGTAATGCTTCGTACCAAACCAATACTACACTTACCAAAATCATTATCCCATCGTATACCCTGCTTGATGCAACCCTGTTTTATGATCAGCCAAAATACCGCATCAGCTTTAAGGTTGATAACCTGACCAGCGAAAAAGCATGGTCTGTAAGGTTAACGCCGCAGGCACCTGCCCGGTTTATAGGTAGCATGAGCCTTAAGTTTTAACAGAAGAGCGCTTAAGCATAGCAAAGGCCGGAAGATTAAACCTTCCGGCCTTTGTTTTTTATCTGTCGCCAATAATTACCTCGCGATGCTTCTTTCCCCAGTCGGCAAGGTCATGAATAATACCTTGTAATGTCCAGCCGTATTCGGTTAAATTATACTGAACGGTAACAGGCTGGGTATCCAAAACAGTACGCTTGATCAGCTTATTCTGTTCCAGCTCCTTCAGTTCTTTACTGAGCATTTTGTTTGATATGCCATCCACATCATTCAAAATATCAGAAAACCTCCTCTGGTTATAATAGCAAATTGATGATATAATGGAGATCTTCCATTTCCCGCTCAATACATCCATCGCGTCATGGATGGCCATGATCTCTTTTTTGTGCCCTGCAATACAGGCGTTGATGTCAATCATAAGTTACCTGGTTACTCAAAAGTTACTGTTACTTTTAGTTACAAAGTAACAAAAATAAATCAATCTACCCTAAGTTTGCATCATAAACAAATGAAAAATTTAAAATGAACTTCAAAGACAAAAACGTAGTTATAACCGGTGGTAGTACCGGAATTGGCCTGGCAAGCGCACAGGCATTTATTAAGGCAGGCGCAAACGTATGGATCACAAGCAGAAGTGCCGGTAATCTGCAAAAAGCCGCCGAAACCATCAACAGCCCAAAACTAAAAACCATAGTTTCCGACACATCAAACCTGGAAGGGATAGCAATTTTAGAAAAAGCCGTGGCGGAAAGTGGCAATAAGCTGGACGTGCTTTTCCTTAACGCCGGTATAGCCGTATTTACCCCGATTGAACAAGCCACCGAGGCTGATTTTGACGTGCAATTTAATACCAATGTTAAAGGTTATTTCTTTACGCTTCAAAAGTTGATTCCGCATCTGGCAGATGGCTCGGCGGTAATATTCACATCCTCAACCGTGGCTACGGCTTCAAACGTAGGTACCAGTGTATATTCTGCCACCAAAGGCGCTGTCAATAAAATTGCCCAGATCGCGGCAAATGAATTAGCTCCCAGAAAAATTCGTGTAAACATTCTTAGCCCAGGGCCAATCCAAACACCCGGATTAGACTATGCTATACCTGCCGAAGCTAAACCACATTTGGCAGCCGCCACAGCCCTGCAACGTATAGGTGACGCTAAAGAGGTTGCCAGTACCGTATTGTTCCTGGCATCGGATGCAGCAAGCTTTATTACCGGAACGGAGATTGTAGTTGACGGCGGTTATCTTACCTACGGTTTAAAGTAAAACCGGCGGGTAATCCTGTAAAACCATTGAGGCCGGAATTTCTTCCGGCCTCAATGGTTTTCTTTTTATATAATCGCTTATTGTTTAACTGTAATTGCTGATGCCTCAACCTGCAGGCAGTAATTACAGCGATGGCGTACCGCTTTATAAGCCACGCCTTTGTAGTTTCCGGGAGATGGATCTTCCCAATCTTCCCTGATAATATACAAGCCAGACATTGTAGGTTTAAAAAAGGCTTCGCCTTCTTCATTGATAATTAACTCCTTTTCCCAGTTTTCAGGATTGAAAACCCGTAGCGATGTTTTTGGTTCGGCAACACGGCCATCTTTAAACGCTTTAACCGATATCAATCCCTTTTTACCGGTTGTAGCAATGATATCCAATAGCTGGGCCGGAGTCGAATCTGTATTTCCGGTACCCACTACATAGGCGGAGCACAAATAATCAATAGGCCTGATATTTTTACCCCCGGTTTTAGAGCGGTCAACAACCTCGTGAGTATCATTTATGCCCAGGATGCGGTAAACGCCGTTATGTGAGGGTGTAAAGGACGCTTCCCAGCAATCGGCCTTTTTAAGGATAGGTAATGCTGTTTTGTTCCCTTTTTCATCCAAAAGCGATATCTCAAAATCTCCGGCGCGATCAAGCTCAACTCCAGTATCACGATGCCGGATACTAAACTCATCAATGTTACCGTAGCAAACCTGGATATATGCGGTTTCGTTCAATTTACCCGAACCTTTGATTTCCATCCAGTAAGCGCTCGCGTTACCGGCAAAAGGCATAAATGTAAAAAGCAGTATAACCCTGAATACAGATAGTTTCATGCCGCCAAATTAGCAATTATTAAGCAGCCGCCAGGCAGAAATCCCCCGGAGGGGGTAATAGCCCATCATTGGACAGCAGCGGAAAATGACAGACCGTATAATGGACTCACCCGGTCTACGCTACGCTGGACCACCCTCTCTTCGCCTTTGGCGGAAAGAGGGTAAGAAAAATAAAGGATATAAATTCCCCCCTCTCTTTACGCTTGCGTAGAGAGGGGTCACGAGCGCAGCGATGTTGGGGTGAGTTGATATGCGAACTGATTTTACCCATTATGTCTAACACGGGATATTACTCCCCCGGAGGGGGTACAGGTTTGTAGCAATGTACGCATCCAAAACAACCGTGCCGTAGGTATGGAACATCAACTGGAGTTGTGTACCGCTGGGCACACTAAAAATTGGCAATAATTTATTGCTACATACCTTTTGCGCCGCTGGTGCAAGCTGCCTGCTATTTAGCTAAGACACTGCTGGTAATGGCAACCATGAAGATCATGCCAGCACAAAAAATTGATATTGATAAGTTGAAAAGAATACTTAGGCGGAAAAGCTTGAGAAAACTATCCGGAGGAGAAAATAAACAATGTGCTATCCCTGGCTAACACATTGCTTTTTAACTAAAACTGTATTTTACAATGAAAATACCCATTAAAGAACTATCGGGAATATCGTTACGGGAAACAAACGTTTGCCCTGTATATTCTTAATTAAATCTTTCAGCAAAAACATCACTAAACCAATTAACAGACATAGCTGTTAACATCTCTATATTTTCAATAAGACGACTTTGATCGGGTTATCGTTGCAGGATGGGATATTTTTTTCAACACTGAATAAGATTAAGGTTATTGCAAAACTAAACAATTCGTTAACAAAAAGATTAAAAATTGATTAGAAAAGTGTTTTTTACCTATTAATTGAGGTAAAATAAAAGTTACTTGCCCTCTTTTGCCTTAGATAGATGGCATTTTCTCTTCCATTTTAATGATTTCGCGTCATTTAATCCTGTTATAGTTTTTAGCTATCAGCTTATAGAATTAATTGATTGTGATTGTTGAAGTTAACATCATAATTTTATGAAACTTAATACCTAACCAAGGGGTTAAGCAGCAGATTCAATATATAAATACAATTATGGAAAACGGATCAAATGACATCAGTAAATGCCCGTTTCACAACGGCACTATGAAAAACAATGCTGGCGGTGGCGGTACACGCAACCATAACTGGTGGCCTAACCAGTTAAAGCTTAACATCCTGCGCCAGCACTCTTCGCTGTCAAACCCGATGGAAGAAGATTTTAACTATGCTGAAGCCTTTAAAAGCCTCGACCTGGAAGCTGTAAAAAAAGACCTTCATGCGCTCATGACCGATTCGCAGGATTGGTGGCCAGCCGATTTTGGGCACTACGGAGGCCTGTTTATCCGTATGGCCTGGCACAGCGCCGGAACCTATCGTGTAGGCGACGGGCGTGGTGGTGCAGGTGCGGGTTTACAACGCTTTGCGCCGCTTAACAGCTGGCCGGATAACGTGAGCCTTGATAAAGCCCGCAGGTTGCTTTGGCCTATCAAACAAAAATATGGCCGCAAAATTTCATGGGCCGATCTGATGATCCTTACCGGTAACATCGCGCTTGAATCAATGGGCTTTAAAACCTTTGGATTTGCAGGTGGCCGCGAAGATGCCTGGGAAGCCGACGAATCTGTTTACTGGGGTGCCGAAACTACCTGGCTGGGTGGCGATATTCGCTACGCTCATGGCTCGCATGGTGTACAGGAAGGTCACGGCGTGCTGGTATCTGACGATGACGCCGATGGCGATATCCACTCGCGTAATCTCGAAAAACCACTTGCCGCTGTGCAAATGGGCTTAATATACGTAAACCCTGAAGGTCCGGATGGCAACCCTGACCCGGTTATGGCGGCTAAGGATATCCGCGATACCTTCGGCCGTATGGCTATGAACGATGAGGAAACTGTTGCTTTGATAGCCGGTGGCCATACCTTTGGTAAAACCCATGGCGCGGCATCTGCAGATAATGTAGGTAAAGAACCTGAAGCCTCTGATCTTGAACTACAGGGTTTTGGCTGGAAAAATGGCTACGGATCTGGTAAAGGTGCCGATACCATTACCAGCGGTCTGGAAGTTACCTGGACAACAACCCCAACCAAATGGAGCAACAACTTTTTCGAAAACCTTTTCGGTTACGAATGGGAGTTAACCAAAAGTCCGGCCGGTGCGCACCAATGGGTTGCAAAAAACGCGGAAGCTATTATCCCTGATGCTTATGATGCTTCAAAAAAGCATTTGCCAACCATGCTCACTACCGACCTTGCCTTGAGGTTTGATCCGGCTTACGAAAAAGTATCAAGAAACTTCCTGGAAAATCCGGATGCTTTTGCCGATGCCTTTGCACGCGCCTGGTTTAAACTAACCCACCGTGATATGGGCCCGCGGGTACGTTACCTGGGGGCCGATGTGCCGCAAGAAGTACTGCTTTGGCAGGATCCAATCCCGGCTGCCGATTATGCTCCGATAGTTGAAAGTGACGTGGCAGCTTTAAAAGGAAAGATCCTGGCATCGGGCTTAAGCGTGTCTGAACTGGTTTCTACAGCATGGGCTTCGGCTTCTACTTTCCGCGGTACTGATAAACGTGGTGGCGCTAATGGTGCACGTATTCGTCTGGCTCCGCAAAGATACTGGCAGGCAAACAACCCTGTACAACTGCAAAAAGTATTGAATGTGCTTGAAGGCATCCAGAAAGACTTTAACGGAGCACAAACCGGTGGCAAAAAAGTTTCACTGGCAGATTTGATCGTACTGGCCGGAACTGCGGCCGTTGAAAAAGCAGCTAAAGACGGAGACCATAACGTTACTGTTCCGTTCACTCCGGGCCGTACCGATGCCTCACAGGAGGAAACCGATGTGGAATCATTTGGTTACCTGGAACCTGCGGCCGATGGTTTCCGTAACTACCGCAAAACAAAGTACCCGGTTTCTACCGAGGAATTACTGATTGACAAGGCGCATCTGCTTACACTTACTGCTCCTGAGTTAACCGCGTTATTGGGTGGCCTGCGGGTATTGAACATTAACCATGACGGATCGAAACATGGTGTGTTTACCATACATGAAGGCGTACTTAGTAGCGATTTCTTTGTGAACCTGCTTGATATGGGTACAGCATGGAAAGCTACATCTGAAAGTAAAGAACTTTATGAGGGTAGCGACCGTGAAACAGGTGCAGCGAAATGGACTGCTACCCGTGCCGACCTGGTATTTGGCTCTAATGCCGAATTGAGGGCTATTGCCGAAGTATATGGCAGCGCCGATGGAAAAGATAAGTTTATAAAAGATTTCGTAGCAGCGTGGACCAAGGTAATGAACCTTGACAGGTTTGATCTGTAATCTTTATAAAAGTAATAATGAAAACGCCTCAGGTCGGATGATCTGAGGCGTTTCTGTTTTATTTATACTTATCAGGATCGAGCCTGAAAAATCTTACAGCATTATTGAAGAGAATGTCCCGTTTTTGATCGTACGACAGATAATCGGCATTTTCTATCACGCTTAGTGAAGTTTCAACCAGTTTAGGCCATATCAGCATATCAGTGCCGTACATGATCCGTTTTCCGAAACCGGCCTGCACCAATCTTTTCAGATAGGCATTAACCTCAACTTGTGAATAGCTCCAGATCAGGCCTGCTATATCCACATAAACGTAGGCGTTTGCACCCATCAGCGCTATCATATTATCAACCATTGGGTATCCGGCATGCATTACCCAAACTTTCAATTTAGGATGGCGTGCCAAAAGGTCTTCCAATAACAGCGGATCCCCTTTTGAAGCCCTGTATTTAGGCGATGTAAGGTTAGCCATGCCGTTGCCGCCAGTACCCATGTGGATGCCTACAGGGATATTATTTTTTTCGGCGGCGGCAAAATACGCATCGAGCGAAATATCACTTGGCGAAAGTCCCTGGTATTGCGGCGCCACCTCTCCCATCACTTTGTAAAAGCCTGAAGAAAGTGAATCGGTAAATGCCATTACAGTCATATCGCTTGGTGAGCTTACGCCGATGCCGGGAATGATCCGGTCTCCGGCCACTTTTTTCCAGTTGCGGATGATACCGGCGTCGCCATAAACCACCATGGTCATGTTGAGGCGTTTCATGGTAGCCATAAGCGAGTCCTGCATTTCCTTATCAGAGTGCGCAGGCTGCAGCGGTATGGCGCAACCAGTAGTCAGAAAAGATGGCGGTGCCGAATTTGGATCGCTACCGGGCATATCCCTCAAAAACCATGGGCATAAGGGTGCCATGCCGGGCGATACCTTCATGGCATGAACGTGAACATCAATAATAGGCAAGGGTGCGCTTTTTTTAGGGGCAGTTACCGTTTGGGCATACAAAAAAGCGGGAAAAAGCGCCCAGGCGATTAACAAAGTAATTTTTCTCATAAAAAGCTTTGGGTTAATTGGTTATGACTTACCCTCTAAATTTAAATAAAAGCAAATCAATTTACAATCGATTACCTAAATCAGTTTAGTGAGATTTTTGATTATTAAAGATGGATGATTACCGAGAAATAGCTTCTTGAAACGAACAGAATCTTCATCTCGTCATTGCGAGGCACGAAGCAATCGCGAACTGTACAGGGGGATTTACTTAGCCGCTCTGAAGTCGGGGATTGCTTCGTTCCTCGCAATGACGCTTTTTGTTTTACGCCGCTTTTAATGTATTAAACAATGCTTTTGGATTAAATCAATTTTATATCTTTGCCCCTATATGCTTCCGTAGTTCAATGGATAGAATTATGGTTTCCGGTACCATCGATATGAGTTCGAATCTCGTCGGGAGCACAAAAGGGATTTACAGCTTGTAAGTCCCTTTTTGTTTTTATCCATTCACCTCCGCATACCTTTTCCTAAACGCGGTCGGATTTTCCCCTTTGTACTTTTTAAAGATCCGGTTGAGGTGGCTTTCATCGGTAAAACCAAATTCGTAGGCTATTTCGCTCATTCGTTTATCGGTGTATTGCAGGCGGGTTTCTATTAGTTTGAGTTTATAGTTGGTGATGTATTGCTGCAAACTTTCGCCGGTGGTTTTCTTAAAGTATTCACTGATATAGTTGGGCGAAAAGTTAAACGACGAGGCTATGCATTCGGCCTTTAAGCGGTCGGGCTGGTAAATATATTCGTGGATGTAATTAAGCAGCGGCAAGGTGGTTGTTGATGGCTGTTTAATGATATCGGCATGCTGCTGCAGGGTGATGTTGCGGGCGGCAATAGTAATAATGGTATTCATCAATTGCTCCACCACCTCATTATGCTGCGGAAACTCGTTTGATGTTTCCCGTTGTAAAGCTTCAATCAGTGCTCTCACCAGTGGCTTATCGGTAACGGTTTTTAAAATGCAACCCGGCAAATGGTTATGGTTATGAAAAATGTATTCCATTTTTTTAACCCACTTTTCGCTTTGTGTTTTGAGGTAGCTATCGGTAAAACGGATGAAGTAAAACCTTGTAAGCTCATGCACTTCAAAACCGTGCTGGTCTTCAGGAAAAATCAGAAAAAACTTATTAGAGGAATAAGGCAATTCGTGCCCGTTAATGATCTGGATCCCCTTCCCCTCCAACGTAAAAACCATTTCAAAAAAGGTATTGCGGTGCGGCTTGGCTGTATACTGGTTGGTTTCAAGCAGCTCCAACTCATACGGGCGGTAAAGGTTTTTGATCTCCATACCTGTAAAGTTACATATGATACCCTGAAATGTACAACGCCAGGGGCCTGATAATGCGGAACTTTGACATATCAAAACAAAACGAAAATGAACACTACATCTTTTTTACTTTTAAGACTGGCCATCGGAGCCAGCATGTTTGGTCACGGTTTGGTTCGCTTACCTAAACTTCATGGTTTCAGCAACTGGATGGTTGGCACTTTTGAAAAATCAATGCTGCCTAAAGCCATGGTAACACCATTCAGTTACCTGCTTCCCATCGCCGAATTTACTATAGGGTTATTACTGATATCAGGCTTATTTACCAAACCTGCCTTAATTGGCGGTGGCCTGGTAATGATCATATTAATATTTGGCAGCTGTATGATCGAGAACTGGGAGATCCTTCCCTCACAACTGATCCACGCTGCTTTTTTTGCTGTATTACTTCAGTTTGCAGCAAATAACACTTATTCATTAGATAAACTTTTCTTCAATAAATAAAATCATGAGCTCAAGAAGAGAATTTATGAAACAAGGCGGCCTACTGGGTTTGGCCGGTCTTGTAGGCAGTAATTTGGTATCTGCTAAAGAACACCAGGCTTCCAATAACGTTAACACCTCAAAATGGGCCGATGGCTCAAGATTGGTGGTTTCTGTATCCATGCAGTTTGAAGCGGGCGGTCAGCCGGATAACGCCGAAAGCCCATTTCCTCAAAATATGCAAAAAGGCTATATCGATTTGCCGGGCGCAACCTGGTTTCAGTATGGTTATAAAGAAGGTATCCCCCGCATGCTGGACAATTGGGATAAACTGGGCGTAAAAGTAACCTCGCACATGGTTGGCTCAGCAGTGTTGAAAAACCCGGCCCTGGCTAAAGAAATTGTAGACCGCGGGCACGAAGCAGCCGCACATGGTATGAACTGGGCTACACAATATACCATGCCTTACGAGCAGGAAAAACAATTTATAAAAGACGGTGCCGATGCCATTGAAAAAGTAACCGGCTTTACCCCGGTGGGCTACAATGCCAACTGGCTGCGCCGCGGCGAAAACACGCTGAAAATATTACAGGAGCTTGGTTTTGTATACCATATTGACGACCTGAGCCGCGATGAGCCTTTTATCATCCCGGTAAATAACAAAGATTTTGTGGTGGTGCCATATACCCTGCGCAACAATGATATTGTACTTATTGAAGGAAAAAACTTCTCTATTGATCAGTTCCTAAACCAGGTAAAAATGGAGTTTGACCAGCTTTATGCCGAAGCTGAGTTTAAACGCCGCCAAATGTCTATCAGCTTCCATGATCGTATTGGAGGCACCCCACAAATGGTTAAAGCCGCCAACGACCTGATCAAATACATGCAGCAACATAAAGGCGTAAGCTTTAAACGCAAAGATGAGATCGCAAAAATGGCTTTGGAGGATAAAACAACGATAAGGGAGTAATAGTAAAATAAGTATATCCTCTTGAGGTTATGCGCCATAGGCGCTACCTGTTTGTAGAAAGAGCTTTTAAAATAATCCTTTGCGCCGGTAGGTGCTACCCCGGACAAAGCGGCTACATTGCACCGTTGAAAGGGTAGCCTCTACGAGGCAAAAGAACTATTGCCTTTTTGCTACAAATAGGTATCCCCTACGGGGAATCAGAAGGGAAAAGTTGTACACACACTGAAACTCTCAAAAAGGGATAAAAAACCTTTGTTTTGCTAAATAGCTATAAAACGAGTAAAGGCTGCCCTGTGAGGCAGCCTTTACTCGTTTTATCAGAATTATTTCAATTAGATTGCCTCCAACTGCAATACCACGCTGGTGTGGTAAGTATTAGTTTCCGGGTTGATACCTACGTTCATCAGGAAATCGCCGGTAAAGGTTAAATCCTCATTACCTAATACCGAACCTGTGCCCGGGTAAAGGTTAATCTCTTTTACACGGTATTTTTTGTTAGGGTCGAGGCCTTTTAAACGTACCGGAACTTTGGTACCTGAGCCATAACGATTATTCACCAGGTAATTGAACATAACCGCTTTTGATTTATCAGTATTTACATACATGATAGATGCAGCATCGTTATCCCATGGCGAGGCTAAACGGTACTGATCGCCATGCCAGATCGCATCTTTCAGACCATCGTAGTTTTTAAGGGCCGACTGGCAGAAGCTCAGATCATTTTCGCTTAGTTTGCCGATAACAATATCAAAACCCATTTTACCCATCATAGCCACATCCACACGGTATTTAATAGGCTGCTTGCCCCAATCGGTTACGTGGTTTGAGCTGGTGATAGCCGGGTAAAAGAACGAATACTCCCACTGAATAAATACGCGCTCCAACGGATCGGTATTATCACTTGGCCAGTACTCGGTAAAATATTGCAATGCTCCATAATCCACACGACCGCCGCCGCCTGAGCAAAGCATCAAAGGCACTTTAGGATATTTAGCACGAACACGTTTCAATACATTGTACAAGCCGTTCACATAGTCAACATAAATATGCGACTGGTCTTTTTTCAGGTATGCCGAGTACGCGTTGTAGATAACCGCGTTACAATCCCACTTGATGTAAGCCAGATCTGGATTTTTGGTAAACAGGTTATCAACCACACCAAATACAAAATCCTGTACTTTAGGGTTGGCCAAATCAAGTACCAACTGGTTCCTGAAATATTTTTCAGGGCGGTTTGGTTGTTTAATCACCCAATCAGGATGAGCTTTGTACAAATCGCTGGCCGGGTTAACCATCTCCGGCTCAATCCAAATCCCGAATTTTACACCGTTAGCCTGCGCTTCTTTTACCAATGAGCTGATTCCGTTAGGCAGCTTTTGTTTATTCTCCTGCCAATCGCCTAAACCGGCATTATCTCCATTGCGCGGATGGCTGTTACCAAACCAGCCGTCGTCCAATAAAAACAGGTCGACACCTAATTTTTTGGTATCCTTTAACAAACCGGCAAGTTTGCTCTCGTTAAAATCAAAATAGGTAGACTCCCAATTGTTCAACAGTGTAAGCCTTGAGCCGTTACCATCAACAATTTTGTATTGACGAGCCCAGCTTTGCAGTTTACGGCTGGCATCGCCTTTTCCATGGTCGGAGTAAGTGTACAGGAAAGCTGGCGTAGTAAATTCAACGCCCGGCTTTAAATGATACTCAGAAGCGGCGTTGTTAATGCCCGCAATAATTTTCAGGTTGTTGGCTACATCCAATTCAAAATCCACCCTGAAATTGCCCGACCATTCCATAGCGCCATAAAGCACTTTGCCTTCGTCTTCTGTAGCAGGCTTATCCATCGATATCGCGAACATGGAATGCTCGTACAAATTGGCACGGGTACCCAGTTTACTGTCGATGGTTTTAATACCGTGGGTTAAACGGGCCTCTTCCGGCTGAACTTCCATAGCCCAGTTGCCATGATATTGTTTAAGCCAGAAACCGCCGGTGGTATTGCCCTTCAGGTTTAAATTGGCCGATGCGTATTTGTTAAGCGTAACAACACCTTTCTCGTTGTGCTTAATAACCGACCATTGTTCGGTCACATCTTCTTTAAAGTATGTTTTGTAGTATAGTTTTACCTCAAAATCATAAGCAGGATCTTTCAGGGTAACAACCAATAGTGAAACATCATCGCTCACCTTGCTCACCGTGTGGCTCACATAAGCAAGGTTCAGTGATTTATTACCATCGGCATGGGTAACGGTAATAGCAGGCTCGCCCAAACTTGCCGATCCTGATGGCGTATAAACATCATTCTGTACACCCGAATCATCAGCTTGTTTATACATTTTGCGGATGCTGCTGTACTCGGCCGCGTTAGCAAGCTTTGCACCCAGGTACACCATGTTCAGATGTTTCTCGGCATCGGTTTGTAATACCAGCGCGTTGTGCTGGGTTTCAACAGGAATGGTTACATCCTGTGCTGCCGCCCTTCCGGCCAACAGCATTGAGCCTGCGAAAAGCAGGCCCAGCGGTAAAGTTTTTCTTTGAGTAGTTCTCACGTGTGAATTTTGGTTTAACCGGCTACTTCGGTAATTTGGTTTATCATGTTTTGATGTATCCTCGCGCCATAGTGCCCGGCATCAAGTTTCAGAACCTCGGTAAAGGCCTTTTGTGCCTGCTCAAAATCATGTAAACCGAGGTATCCCAGTCCCTGTAAAAAGTGGCAATGCACGCGGTTCCTTACCTGCAGATCATCTTCAAAAATGAGCAAATTTGGCAGCGAGACGGCAAAGTAATCAATTTTTACGTTATCATCCATGTGCTTAATACCATAATTAAGCAGTTTCTTGAAGATACGCTCTGCTGATGTACTGTCACCCAGACATTTTTTAGCTAAACCCTGATAAAAGATCTTATCAGGCTGTTGATCGTTATAAAAAACAGCCGCCGTCGGGTCTTCCAAACCTACCGCTGCTCGCTCAAAATAAGCCTTTGCGTGCTCCGTTTCCTGCAGGCCTTCATAAGCCCTGCCTAACCAATAAAAGATATCATTTTCCTGCGTGCCGAACAGCTTGCCCTCGCCTAAATTATGCGGGTAAGTTTGTGCCTGCGTTAACTGCTCAACGGCCTCATTATATTTACCATCGCGGATGTTTTGTTTAGCCAATTCAACCAGCGCCGCAACATACTGACCGGATGCTTTGCCTTCGCCTCCCTCCCAGGGGTGGAATGTTCTTTGCATCACTTGTTCAAACGCCGTTTGATGCTCACCTAAGAAATTGTATAGGGTGGCCCGCTCTAAATAAACATCGTCACGTAGCTTGGCGGTTTCCAGGTTGGCTTCAACAAATTGCAGGCGTGAATCGGCCGCATGGTTCAGTTTTTTATAAAGCTGATCAAGCTCCATCAGGATCCGGGCATCGGTGGTATCGAGGGCAAAAGCCTTTTCAAAACAAGCCAGGGCTTTAGCCGGGTCATTGCGCTTATTGTAATAAGCTATACCCAAATTCCTGAACACGGTTGGGAAAGTATCATCCAATTGTGCCGACGTTTCCCAGGCGGCAATGGCATCGTCATACTGCAGTTTATCATAAAACAAGTTGCCTAAGTAATATGACGCTTTGGCATCGGTAGGAGTTAAAGCAGCAGCCAGTTTTAGCACACTGATATCTTCCAGCCTGTCGGGAAAACATAAATATGAATCAGCGGCAGATGCCTGTTTGAAATAACCGGATGCCTGTTCGTTATTACCTAACTGGCAAGCAAAGTAGCCAAGGTAATAATATACCATAGGGCCGGTAGCGTCATCATTTACCGCATAAATAAGCAAATCGGCAGCTTCCTGGTACAGGCCCGCGTTAGCATAATCAAGCGAATACTCAATGTAATTTTGGTAGTAACCTCGTGACAGTTTGGATAGTTCGTTAAGGCTGTTCATGGCTTTTTCTTCATTACCCAAAGCCTTGTAAGCATAAACCAGCTCAAACAAAGCACCTAAGTTAAACGCGTCCCTTTTTATAGCTGTGGTGGCTACCTCAACAGCTTCTTCAAAACGTCCCAACTTGCGGAAAGCCGCCGAACGTAAAACATAAGCCTTGCTGTTATTGGCATTTCTATCCAGTGACGATAACGAATGGTCAAGCGCCAGTTCATAGTCACCATTTTCCAGGTCAATCTGGGCTACCGAAAAATACCCACTATCTTTCCAGGCGTTGCTCCAGGTAGCTTTATAGAAAGATTTGTAAGCCTCATCCTTTTTACCCAGGAATTTCAAGGCCAGTCCTAAATTGTAATAGCACTCGCTATCATAAGGGTTAGGATTACGCTGCGTAATGGTTTCAACTGCCTTGCGGAAATAGGGTTCGCTTTTAGCAAACTGCCCACGGCGCAGGTACCATAAACCTAAAGCATTGTTATTCCGGATATCCTTTGCGTCGCGGCGTAAAGCTTCTTCATAATATGGTACCGGGCTATAAGTAGCATGACGATACTGCTCCAAATGCTGAGCGGTTAAAAACAACTGCTCGTTATTTTCTACATCGGCAGGTAACAGGGCTGGTTTGGCCGCTTCCGGGATGTTGTTGAGTTTATTGCTTGCTGCATCATACTTAATCAATTCTTTGCCTGCTGCCGAGTGTACGGTAAGCAATAATAAGTTCTCATTGATATCTTTAATGACTATCTCGCGGGTATAAACCTGTTCAGGTACAATGCAAACCTGCTCACTTAGCAATACCTTCCCATCGTGCTGTAGTTTGATATTCAGGTTGTTTTGCTCACCGGTTACGTAAACTTTTAATAATAGCTTACCTTCAGCGTAGTCAAGCGCCAGCAGGATATCTTTTGTAGCATTTTTAATTACACCAAGTTCGCGGTATGGCATAAAGTATTGGGTAAAATGCTTTTCCTCGTGCGGCATTAACCAGGTAAAATCGGGCTGATTATCAGTAAACATACCTGTCATAAGCTCAATGTAGGGGCCGTCTTCATCGGTCAGGTTCCTGTCCCAGGCTACACCGAAATCGCTATGCCCCCAGGTCCACTGTTTTTTGCCTGGCGATACGTGGTGATTGGCTACGTGCAGTAAGCCTGCCTGCGAATCATGCTCATATCCACCCACAAAATCATAATTAGAGTTGATAGCCATGTACGATGTTGGCACCGGGATATTTTTATACCTCGAGATATCCGTACCAGGCGAATAATCAACCTTGTAATATGTACCTGTAGCTATCGGGAAAGTTGATACATCGCGCTTACCGTGGTCAAAAACCGCGTTCACATCCGGTGGAAAGACCGACTGGTAATCGTCATTAACCTTTACTGCCGGGTTAGCCCACCATAAAAAAGTTTGCGGCAAGGCAGACCGGTTATAAAGTTTAGCTTTTATTTCGATGTATGCCTTATCAGGATGCAACGTAAAACCGGCCATGCCTTTGGTATGAAACATGCGCTCTACCTCGTTAACCCAAACGGTTTTGCTGCCATCGGCGTTTTCTTCAGTTTTATAATCAACCGGCTCAAACGTACTTGGGCGATGGTGCTGAGGCCAGTTAAACTCGATGCCGCCTGAAATCCACGGACCGGTTAAGCCTACCAGCGCAGGCTTAATTACCTGGTTGTAATAAATGAAATGACGGTCCTTGATCTTGTCATAAGCCATTTGGATACGGCCGCCAAGCTCGGGCAGGATCAGCACTTTGAGATATTTATTCTCCAGGTACAAACCTGTGTATTCTTTATCTTCTTTTTCGTCGTAAATTTTTTCGATAACAGGGTTTGGATACACCTTGCCACTGCTGCCCTGGTAAACACGCTTTTCAAAAAACATGGGGTTTTTATCAGGCTTGCCTATACCGTAGGTTGGGATGATTACTTTCTCTTCCCAAACATTTACATACAAATTATTCATGTAGCTTATAATTATTAATGTCTTATTAAATTTTCTTCTAACTCTTCAAGGGTCTGACCTTTGGTTTCTTTTACCTTCTTCAATACAAACACGAAGCCTAAAAAGCATATCCCGGCGTACATATAAAAGGGCCCGTAAGTACCCAATACCTTAGCCAGGATCGGGAAGGTAAACACCAGTATAAAATAGGCGCCCCATAACGATACAATGGCTACTGTTGATGCAGCGCTGCGAATTTTATTAGGGAAGATTTCGGCAATAAGTACCCAGGTAATAGGTGCAAGCGAAAGCGCATAGGTGCTGATGGCAAGCAGTACAAATACAGATACCAATTTGGCCGATAAATGGTTTTGTAGCAGGTAAGCCAGGACAATATAAAATATCGAAAGCCCTAAGGAGCCAATGAGCATCAACGGCTTACGACCGAGTTTATCAACCTGCCACATAGCCAGGAGCGTAAATACCAGGTTAACTATACCGATAGAAACGGTTTCAAACAATTGCTGGTTAAGGCTTGAGCCCACCGAAGCGAAAATGGTTGAGGTATAATTGAACACCACGTTGATACCACAAAATTGTTGAAATACAGCGAGGGTGATGCCAATCAGCACAGCAGGGCGAACAGCTTTTTCAAATACAGCACGGTATGACTCTTTGCTTGTTGCTCCCTTCAGTGATTTTTGGATAGCTTCCTGCGTGGAGGTAACAAATTCTTCGGAACCTATTTTGTAAAGTACTTTTTCGGCATCATCATGCCTGCCAACTTTCATGAGCCATCTCGGGCTTTCGGGCAGAAATAATACACCCAGCATAAAAACAAGTGCCGGTACGGTGCCTAAGCCAAACATCCAGCGCCAGGCGTTATCACCGGCATTGGCCAAAAAGTAATTGCACAGGTTGGTGATCAGGATGCCCAATACTACCGTAAGCTGATTAATGGCTACGTTTCGCCCGCGCACCTTGGCCGGCGAAATCTCGGCAATGTACATGGGGCACAGCATCGATGCCATCCCTACGCCAATACCAGCGGCAAAACGCATGGTGATAAAGTAAGCGAGCCATGTTGAAAATGAAATAGCCAATGATGATACCGCGAAGATGAACGCGGCAAGCATCAACCCCGGCTTACGGCCAAATTTTTCGGCAATACTACCGGCAATGATACAGCCCACAATACAACCCAGTGCCAGCGACCCGGTAAGGAAACCCTCCCAAAGCGGATCAAGCGCGAACTCTTTGCGAAGGAACGGCAACGCGCCCGATATTACGGCAAAATCAAAACCGAACAGGTAGCCGCCCAGCGCCGAAATAAAGGAAATCCCTATAATGTAGCTGCTGTTAAACTTAACTTCTTTTTTTAAATCAGTGATCATTTGTTATTGGTTAGCTTCTTCTTCTCTTTATAAATTTACTTAATTAGCATCGGTTACTTAAAGCGTTCCGTTTTCCTACCTTTCACCTTTATCCTTTTACCTTACTTCCCGTGCAAATGCACAACCGCGCCGCCACCTGGTGCAAGTTTCAGGTTCAGTTTAGTTGAGCGGTTAACGGTGATGGTTTTATGCTCATATTTCTCGGCATTTTTATCCGCGTCGGTTGCATCAGCGTACAAATCGGCAGTGTAATTAACGCCTGCAGGCAGGAAAGAGAAATCAACATTGATATCCCTGGCATCCCAGTTGGTCATAGCGCCAACATACCAGTCGCTACCTTTCTTTTTTGCTATCGCGATGTATTCGCCAACTTTTGCATCAAGCGGTTTTGTTTCGTCAAAAACAGTTGGCACGGCTGATAAATATTGTTCGATATCCGGGTACTTTTCATACTCGGTAGGCGAATCGCAAAATACAGCCAACGGCTGATCAAACACCACAAACATGGCCAGCTCATGGCAGCGGGTGCCCTGGGTTGAAGGTAATCCCTCGGCTATCGGCTTAAAACTATCTTTTGATTTATTGCGCATAGAGCCCGGTGTGTAATCCAGCGGACCGCCCAGCATCCGGATAAAAGGGAACGTAGTATGATGTACCGGGTTGGTTGTAAAATCCCACTTTGAACATTCCTGCCCGCGTACGGCCTCGTAATTAACAATATTTGGATAGGTGCGCTGTAAACCGGTAGGTTTTGAACAGCCATGAAAATCAACCATCAGGTGACGTTTGGCAGCAGCTTCGGCAATTAACTGAAGCCATTTGATGGCTTGCTGATCGTCACGGTCAAAAAAATCAACCTTAATACCTACCGCGCCAATTTCTTTCAGATAATCAAGATTTGCATCCAGATCTTTCAATAGCGGCGCAGCCACGCACCAAACAAAAATGCCTACATGCTTTTCATTAGCATGCTGAATTACCGCGCGGATATCTGTTTTTTGCAAACGCTTTTTAACATCATAATTATCGCTCCAGCCGGCATCAATCATCATGTATTCCAGGTGATTTTTGGCCGCGAAATCGGTATAGAAATTATACAATTGCGTGCTTCGGTTTTCCATACCCGATGGGATTGGCGCGCCGGGCAAAATGGCGTCATGCCACCACTCCCATGCTGCTTTTCCCGGTTTTATCCAGGCTGCGTTTTCCAATACCGAGGGTTTCGATAACTTGTAGATCAGCTGATTATTCAGCAAAGTTTTATCATCATCAGTCGCGATGATAACCCGCCATGGATACTCTTTTTTACCGGGTTCTTTAGCAATGTAGTTTTCGCGGGAGGTTACTACCGATACAAAATCGCCCCAGCTACCCATTTTGGTAGTCGCGGGATAACCAGCCCACTCCCCAATCATATTGCCGTTTCGCTTTTTAACGTACATACCCGGATAATCAAACAGATCAGCCTCTGCAATAACCAGTTTTACGCCGTTGTTATAAGCGTACAAAGCCGGAGTAATGGCGTGTTTATCTTCCTTTATTTCGCCGATAGATTTGTATTGGTTATAAGCCAGCTCCCAGGCCGTATAATTATCTGTTTCTGCAATAGTTGCACCGGGATTTCCTTTCAGGTTGAAGCCAGCCTGTTCGCTCATTACTTTAACCGAATCTTTTGAATCGGTAACAAAACGATAGGCCACACCTTCATTATAAGCGCGGATAAGCAATTTATAATTTCCTGCAAAACTGATGGTCAGTTCATTATAGTTATCGGTAAGCACAGCAGCTTTTCCATACAACGGGCGGATTGTTTTATTTACTGTTGATGGTTTAGCGCTTAATACTTTGCCATTCGTGCCAAGGATAATTTTATCCAGTTTAACGCCAATAGCCGATGGCGAGATCAGCTGATTGTTTTTGTAGCTCAAGGCATAGCTAATGCTGTCATTTACCTTAAGTTCCAGTTTCAGGTTATTATCAGGCGATTTAACCGTATAGCTTTGTGCCGAACCACAAAGGCTAAAAGCAGATAGTAAAAAAAATATCAGGGTAGTTTTTTTCATATAGTACCAAACTTGTATAAAATGCTTTGATCGTAAACATCGCCCACCTGTAAAATGGCCTGCGGAAAATTAGGATGGTTAATGCTATCCGGGTAGTGCTGGCATTCGAGGCAAAGCGCGTCGAATGGTTTTGCAGGATTACCGGTATGGGTTGGCGAGGTACTGTTTAAATAATCGCCGGTGTAAAGGAATACGCCGGGATAATCGGTATAAACTTCAAGGCTGCGGCCCGATGCCTCATCAATTAACAGCGCGGCATTGGTTAGGGCCCGCTCTCCGGCTTCTTTGTTGATGATATAAAACAGGTTAAGTCCTTCAACCCGACTTTCATCTATCTTAAATTTATCACTCAGCTTATTATTATTAAAAGCCTTTTGTTTGGCAGGTATAATGGCCCCGCTCGGCGTATAATCTTCATACGAATCCACAATATTATCCGATAACATGGTAAGCTTGTGGTTATAGATTTTGCTTTTAAATGCCGAGAGGTTAAAGTAAGCGTGATTGGTAAAATTAGCTATAGTGTTTTTATCGGCGGTAGCTTTGTAATGGATCAGCAGTTCATTATCAGCGCTCCAGGTGTAAATAACCCCAAGCTCCAATGCACCGGGATAACCACCATCTCCATCCGGACTACGAAGCGTCATCACCACGCCATTATCAATTGTTTCAGCAGCAAACACCCTGTAATTAAAACCGCTGTTGCCCGCATGGTTGGAGTTTTTGCCATCATTGGTATCTAAATAACAGATCTTATTATCCAGTTTAAAGCGGGCATTAGTGATGCGGTTGGCGTAACGGCCTATGGTTGAGCCTATGTAACAGGTATCATTCAAATATCCATCCAGGTCTGGAAAACCCACTACCACGTTCTCAAATTGTTGTTCCCTGTCAGGCACCACAACCGATACAATGGCTGCACCGTAGTTGGTAAGTTCAACGTAAGCCCCGCTTTCGTTTTCTATCCTGAAAAGGAAAACATCGGCGCCGTTAACCTGCCCCCATAACCGGGATGAAGTTTTAACAGCCACGTGCATATTGATATTTAAATTGATGCTTCATGTATTTACTTGTAGTTGGGCAGGTAACTACCTGTTTTAGTCCCTAATTGGTTTTGGTAAACCTACTATGAAACGGCGGTTAAAAAAATGGATATTTTTCAAAAAGTGATGGATAATCCTATCATCAATACATCGTTTTTGAAAACTTGTATTGATCAAAAAAATAAATACCTTTAAACACCAATTATGCTGTAATGTTATGAGTGCCGTAGCCGAACCCAAAAAGCGGATCAAAGAGGGCTTTATAGGTCAAAAAATGATCGTATTGCCGCCAAACATTAAAAAATCAATCACCAACAATGCTTTGATCAAAGGCTTTTACCTTACCGCTATAGGCTATTATCCCAAAGCGGCCTATCATGACCGCGAGCGCCGCACGGGCAGCAGCGAATATATCCTGCTTTATTGCATAGATGGAGAAGGCTATGTTTATTTGGGTGGCCAGGACCATGTGCTTAAACCCAATACTTTTTTCATCATTCCGCGTAACGTTGCCCATCGTTACAAAAGCTCCGAAACTAATCCCTGGAGTATCTACTGGATACATTTCAGCGGTTTAAACTCACAACTGATATATGAGCGCTCGCTTGAAAACGGGCAGCCAGCAGTGCAATCCGTTCCGTACGATAGCAGCCGGATCAAACTGTACGAGCAAATCTATGCTGTACTCGAACATAGCTATCATGAAAAGGAAATGGAAATCGTGAACATTAACCTGCTCAGCTTCATCTCCTCATTGGTGTATTACAAACAAACCAACCCGGTTGATTATGATAATGATTTTGTGAGCAACTCCATCGCTTACATGAAAAAGCATATCAGCAAAAAGTTTGAGGTAATGCATTTGGCTAAGCAGCAAGGTATTTCGGCATCGCATTATTTGCGGCTATTTAAACAGAAAACCGGATCATCGCCCATTAACTATTTTAACCTGCTCAAGATCCAGGCCTCATGCCAATATTTATATTTTACCGACAGAAGTATCAAGGAGATCTGCTCAGATCTGGGTTTTGATGATCCGTATTATTTTTCGAGGTTGTTTACTAAGCTGATTGGCATGTCACCGTCTAAGTATCGGAAAACGCATAAGCGGTAGTTGCCGGGAGATTTTGGCTAAAGCCGGTTGACCGATTATCTTTTCCCCGTCGGTTAAAACCGACGGCAATGAATTCCTTTTTTTGTAGAGACGCATATTTGCGTCTCCCGCAGGATGAGTCGTCTTGCAAGTTTATAATTCTAACGTAACTTGCAATCGAAAGACGCAATTATGCATCTCTACAGCAAAATTCATTTTTAACCATGCCCCAACCCCGCCTTTTTCATATCAGCGAACAGCCAGGCATCAGCATATTTACTCCCCGCCCTTCCCCATCACATTTTGATAATGTTACCGGCGATGTTGTTTTTGCCATCATCGATCAACTACTACATAACTACTTGTTGCCCCGCGATTGCCCGAGGGTAACATTTTACGCAGGTAAAAACGCAACTGACAATGATAAAAACCAGTTTATGGGCAACACAACAGCTCATTATGTTATTGCTGTTGAAAATGGTTGGTATCAACAGATAAAGGAAACTATCCTATTTCGCTACGAATTTGCTCCCGACGATTTTATGCTGATAGATGAGTGCGCGGGCTATTATGTATCCTATAAACCGGCTTTGCCGATAGCGGTTACGGTTATTGATGATATTATGGCGGCCTTATTAAGCAGGAATATCGAACTGCGGTTTATGCCGTCGTTAATAGATATTGCGGCGGCTATCCGTAATTCCAGCCTGCAGTTTTCACTAATCAGGATGCGGAACGCGAAAAAGGATACGTAATAAAAAATTGTCATTTCGAAACGAGGAACGAGTGAGAAATCTTATACGCCTTGTTGAGTGGTTATGCTAATCGGCCTGCTCGGCGCATAAGATTTCTCTTTCGCCCCAACGCTCATGCCTTCCTCGCTCACTCGAAATGACATTCTTTATAAAGCCACCGTATCCCCCAAAAACTACAAATCCCGCTGCTTCAATTGAAACAACGGGAATTTGCCATTATTAAACCAAACCAAGTTTTTATTTATCCACTTTGTACATCGTTAGTTCTATGAGGTGGAAATAATTTGTTCCGCCCCAGGTTTCCAGAACCTTGAACCTGATGTAACGGTAAGCAGGCAGATCAGCAGGGAAAGTGAACGGCTCACCGGCGGCTGCAAAGTCGGCATCGGCCTGGGTGGTTTGCCCTGTCGGTAAGCCCGATGGCTTAACCGAGGTAAAGCTTGCCAGTTTTGTCCAACTGTTGTAACTACCATCGGCAGATGGACTGTTACTACCGTAGATCTCGAACCGCTTAGGATTACCATAATTGTACAAGGCCGAAGTACGTTGCCAGATCTTCATTTTAGCCAGCGACGCCTGTTGCCCCATATCAAATGTAAACCATTGCGGCATGCTTGTTCCCGGTGTATGGAAACCCGGTTCATTGGTGCTCTTATCCCACAGGTAATATGTTTCCCAACCATAGGCCGACGGAATATCGGTTGGCAGGTTATATGGTTTAAACAACGACTTATCACACTCCACTATCCCATAGATCTTAGGAAAATCATCGAAAGCCGGAGCATTGAAAACGTCAACAGCATCGGGCGTTGGCTTGTATGATGAGCGATACTGGATAGCTGTTCCAAGTTTAAGATCGGTTAGGGTTATGCCGGTACTATCCGCGCTAAGCTCTTTTGTTGCCTCGGCTCCGGCCGTATTGGTGTATTTAATAGTAGTTGACACGTTACCGGTATCAGCCTTAATAAAAAACAACCTTACCGAACCATTATCATTTACCAGGAAAGGATTAGCCGTATTGTACGAGCGGTTTAATAATGCCGACTGGTAAGCCGGGCCATAAACACGCACGTTATTAATATCCTGACCTACCGAGGTATTGCCGGCATTGTCACGTGCTACCAGCCTGAAGCTGTACACATACTCCTTCAAATTAGGGATTGATATACTGATCGAGTCGGCAGGGCTATGGCTTGAGGCATCAACAATTACCGAGTCGGTGGCGTTGTTCCAGGTAATTTTATAATTTTTAATACTTGGATCGGGGCTTGGGTGCCAAACCAGCACCGCCCTTAAATTACCCGGATGAAAGCTAACTTTAGTGGCCAAACCCGGATATGTTACCTCATGGTTATTTAAAAAGCCCTTATAATCATTATCGTACTTTTTACAGGCAAATATTGCAATACTCGCCAGAAAGAAAGCAGCTATACTATATCTGATCTTCATGTCTTTAATTTTTAATGGTATTACAATGGGTTGCCATATAGTGAAATCTCCAGCGCGTTCACATAATCCAAACCGCCCCAGGTTTGTGTACACTCCAACCTGATAAATTTGGTTGCAGGCGCGTTAATGCCAATCTTGAAATTAACACCGGCAGCCACAAAAGCGATGTCGGAAGCGTTAGCCTGATTTGGCGGTAAGCCCGATGGCGGGTTAGGATAAGTAAAGTTTCCCAGGTTAACCCAGTCACCGGATACAGTACCCTGAGCCGAGTTTTTAGGCAACACAGAGTCTTTAGGTGCATCGCTGCTGGTGCCCCAGAGTGTTAGCTGCCTGATATTTTGATAGCCGAATACGCCGCTTAACCTCTCCCACAAAACAAAACGGCTCAGCTTGGCATTCACGCCCAGGGCAAAGGTGCCCTGTTTGGTAGGTGCGCTTAGTGTATGCCAGCCGGGTTCGCCGGTGTTGCCGTCAAACAGGTATTTAAACTCCCAGCCGTAACCAATAGGGCTATCGCTATCCAGGTGATAAGTGTAAAACTTGCTTTTATCCAGCAGGGTTTCAAACAGCGGCGTAAGGGTTTTATACACCGTGTCCGACACATTGCCAAACCTATCGGTAGTATACACACCAAACTTTTTAGGCGTGGCATCGTATCCACGAACCGAAAAATTTACGGAATCGGTATTGATGTACTGCGGATCCTGCTCGTCATATTTATTGGTTTTATCATTTAACGAGAGCACATGCACGGCAATCGGCACTTTGTTAGGGTTTAAGCCAAAGAAATTTGCACCGCCAAAATCGGGAGTAATATCCAGGTTATCATTGATCAGCAAATAGTTGGGCGTTTTAGGGCTAACCTTTATCACCACCGGATCTGATTTAATATTGGCTCTGCTCACCGCATACAACGTAACTTCATACTCTTTGGCCCTTGCAAAACCATCAACCGTAATAGTATCGGTATAGTAGCTGGCCTTGGTTTCCCTTGTTGTTTTATCGTTAATATTATAGCTGGCCAAAACGTACAACAGGTTTTTAGAGTTTGGCAGCGTATAGGTAAGCCTTGCCGCGCCGTTCAGGTTCTCGACCTTTACGTTGGTTACTACGCCGGGCTTGGTAGTATCGTTGGATACCACCTCGATGTTCGATTCGCTCTTTTTACAGGAAACGATGAGCATGATGAGCAAAACCGGGATAAGTATTAAACCGGTAAGCCATCTGCGGTTATTAATCTTTTTCATAATTTATATCTCTATATTAAATTATCTAATCTTTCAAAAAACAGGATGATCCTACCAGTAAGGGTTTTGGGTAAGGTTATTGTTCACTATCAGGTCGTTGGTACTGATAGGCCATAAATAATCTTTAATACCAAATACCGGCTGAATAATGGTTTGCGGGCGATAATAATTGGCCGCTGTTCCTTCGTAAATATTCCATCCCTGTATTGGCTTGCTTAACACATCCTGCAGTTCTTTCCAGCGGCGAAGGTCCCAGCCGCTTTGCGCTTCAAAACAAAGCTCAATCCGGCGTTCCTGGTGAATGATGGCCCTTAAGCCATCTTTAGAGTTTGGCTTGGATGGATTTTTTGAGTAGTTGCTCCAAGAGGCTTGCACACCATCTAAACCGGCCCTTGCACGAACCTTATCTATATACGAGTAAACCTCTGCAGTTGGGCCCTGTACTTCGTTCAAAGCTTCGGCGTACAGCAGGTATAAACCCGACAAGCGCATTACCGGCAAGCGATAATTTTCGGTAGTAAAGATGTTATCATAAACCGACAGGTAATTTGCCAGCTTTTTAGGCCAGTAACCCGTGATGTTGGTAGCGCTGATACTTTTAGGGCCGGCCAACGCGTACGGACCGCGGGCCTGCACGTAATAAGCAGTACTTTCGTCGCGTTTGCCATTACCAAACCAGATACCGCCATCAAAACCGATATCAGCATAAAACCTTAGCTCGCGGTTAAAGTGGGCTTTGGCAGTTTCATAACCACTCATGATCAGCGGCGCGCTTGAATCATCGCCCATTTGTGTCGAATTACGGTTAGTATAATCCCAGGTTTTATCCTCATTAATCGGCACACCTTTATCGGTATAAAACAGATCGGCTGTCTGGATAGGCACCGCGAAAGTACCCGGATTTGTAGAAGCCAGGCCTACGGCTGCCGAAGTCATCCTCGGGATGGTGAAGTTCTGGTAAGTAAAACCATAGTTCAGTGCCCAGATCAGCTCGGGGTTTTGCTCCCATTTTTCGGTGATATCATTTTGCAGGGTTAAAACTTTCTTCAGCTTATCTGATACATTACCTACACCTACTGTTGGCGGTGTGGTATATAACTTAAGCCCCTGCGCCTCGCACTCGGTAATAGCAGCCTTGCAGGCATCGGCAGCTTTTTGCCATTTGCCCGCGTCATAAGTTGCAGAAAAAAGACTTTTGCCGTCATGATCTTTAAAACCTGCATAGTCAGGGTTACCATTAAACAGCGGACTTGCAGCTGTAGTCAGAATCTCGGCTTTAACCGATAGCGCTATAAATTTGGTAATGCGGCCAAATTCCGTAGCCTGATTATCAATAACCGGCGGCAGATCTGGAATTGCCTCATCAAGCAATGACACCACGTAATCAAAACCTTCATCAACTGATGAGCGCTTACGTTTTACCTCTTCTGCCGATGCGTTGATCGGGAAGTTTTCTTTAATGAGCAGCATTGGGCCGTACATCCTGATAAGGTAATAATGATAGTATGCCTTCAGGAATTTGGTTTCGGCAATCCACCTTTTCTTTTCAGATGCGCTCAGGTCGATAGGTTTATCGATGTTCTCAAGCATGATATTACATCTCCTCAAAGCCTGGAAAATTGCCAGACCACCGTTAGCCCCATCCCAGTAGTTAAGGCTCACGTTCGAGTTGCTTTGCAAGCCGCGGATCAGGTTAAAACCGGCCTCGTTAAAGTAATGATCGTTCAGCGTGTTAGGGTACACGATCTCAGATGAATACACAAAACCCGGATTGTTCACCACATCATTTAAATGCTGCATGGTGGAGTAGCAGGTAAACAGGTAATCTTCCGCTTCGTTACGGTTCCGGAAGGTATAGTCTATCGTGGCCACATTATCAGGAGTAATATCCAGGTACTTTTTGCATGACTGGCCCATGGTAACCAAAGCGGCCAGCATCACAATTTTATAATATGATCTTATATTTTTCATCTCTCTAAAATCCGTTAACGGTTATAAATTCACGTTTAAGCCCAGGTTAAACACTTTCTGTATCGGATAAGCAAAGCCGTTACCACCCTGCTCAGGGTCCCACATTTTGAAGGGGCTCCAGGTAAGCAGGTTAAGGCCGTTGAAGTAAATGCGGCAATTAGTAAGGTGCATTGCTTTTGATATGCTTTTTGGCAGTGTATAACCCAACTCCACCGATTTAAGCCTCATAAAGCTGCCATCGCGCAACCACCAGGTACTTGGCTGCAGGTTATTAAGCACCGTGGTTGAAGTAGTACCAAGGCGCGGATACAAGGCGTACAGGTCCTGGTGTTCTTCGCTCCAGTGACTATCGGCAAAAGCCTGTAGTACCTGGGTATTTCCGTAGATATAGGGATCATTACTTGGGATGAAAGGACTAACCTTGTTTGGATCGATAAAGAATGATACCCTTGCCTGGCCCTGGAAAAACGCTGAAAGATCAAACCCTTTAAATCCGGTTGAGAAACCGAAACCATAAACAATTTCGGGTGTTTGCGGATAGCCTAAAAAGGCCTGGTCAAGGTAATCTATCTTACCGTCGCCGTTCAAATCGCGATATTTGATGTCACCGCCCTGTGGCAGGATACCGTTGGTACCGTTAGCGCTGAAGATCTGTGTGGGCGAGTTGCGGGCTTCCTGATCGTCAACGAATAAACGCTCGGCAATGTACCCATAGCCACGACTTATAGGCTGACCAATAAAATGCCTCCAGGGCTCTTTATAATCCGGCTCTTCAATATATTTATACCTGTTGGTTGAATAGGTGAAGTTACCCCGGATAGATGCCCATGCACCATTGCTGAAGCTCTGCTTATAATCCAGCGACAAATCAACACCTTTTGAATTTACCTTGCCTAAGTTGGCACTGGTTGTTGATTCCAAACCTTCGCTGGTTGGAGTGTTGGTACGCTCCTGCAAAATGTTATAGCGGTTGTTACGATAAAACTCCGCCACTATGTTGAAGTTTTTCAGGAAAGTGGCTTCAACCGCGATATTGGTTTGTTTGGACGTTTCCCAGGTAACATCAGGATTGGCGTAGTTATTAATGAACACACCTTTACGCTCGTACTGGTTATTGATACCAAACTGGGCATAGTTAGGCCCTGCGTTAAGAGTAACATCCGATTGGTAGAAGAACCTTTGATTGCCAATAGCATCATTACCTACTAAACCATAGCTGGCCCTGATCTTTAAACGATCAAGGATATTAGGGTTCCAGAATTTCTCGTTTGATACCACCCATGAGCCGCCGATGGTTGGGAAAAAGCCATAACGGTGGTTTGCCGAGAAACGCTCCGAGCCGTTATAACCAAAGTTAGTTTCGATAAAATACCTGCTCAGGTAGGAGTAAGTTAACCGGCCCGCCAAACCTAAATTGCGATATGGCAATGAGTAAGGCAGCGTAGTAGTATTTGTTTTTGGGTCCTTGGCACTTGAATAAAGCGTTTGCTGTGCTGTACCAATTAACGTTGAGCTGATATTGTGCCCTTTGCCGAATGGCTTATTATACTCCAGCGCGGTTTGCAGGTAAAAGAACGTATTGGCGTTAGGCTCATTACGGCTGTAGTTCAGATATTCGGTTGCTACGTTGTTGCCTGTAGGCTGCGGGTTAAGCCAGGTTAGGGTGTATTTATTACTATCCTTATCATAGCTGCCAACGTTGTAATAAAAAGGCGAGTAAGCCAGTTGTGAATCAAAGTACGAATACCTGTTGGTGTTGAAGATGCTCTTGAACTTTAAACCATCGGTAATAAATTTCAAATCCTGGTTTAACTCAAACTGGGCCGACATCCTTGACTCCGACGAGTTTTTGTGACCTCTTAGTAAAGCAGCATAGGGGTTATTGTACTGGATACTGTTACTGGTAGTACCTGATGCCAAACCTACGTTACCAAACAAGATATGCTGAGCGTTGGCATTAGCCGCATCGGGCTCAAAATACGCAGGAAATAAAACCGGGCTGGTATGAATGGCCACGTTGTAAAGATCGGAGGCGAAAGAACCATCAGAAGTAATCGGGCCGTTATACTCACTGAAAGTACCCGATAAACGTACTATAACCTCGGTAGTTTTGGTAAGGTTAACATTTACGTTTGAGCGCAACTGGTAGTTTTTAAACTTAACGTTGTTGTTATTGTTATTGCGGATATCCTCGCGCAAAACGCCGTTATCAATATTATATGAACCGGCAATATAATAACGTGCCGTTGGACCGCCGCCACTAACGCTTAAATCGTTGCGCTGTGTGGTAGCCTGCTTTTTGAATAACAGCCCCAGCCAGTCAACCGCCGGATAAACATAAGGGTTACTGCCCGGCGTGTGGTTTATGGTATTAACAGTATTATTAATTTTTGTTTGAGGAAAGGGAAGCGGCAACGTAGGATCACGTGTTAGCGATGCCTCGTTATACAGGTTCATGTACTGGATAGGATCAACCAGTTGTGGGGTTTGTGTTGATTGCGACGAAGAAAACTCCGAACGGAAGTTTACTTTGGCCGGGCCTTGTTTACCCTCTTTGGTGGCAACCAAAATTACGCCGTTTGCACCACGTGCACCATATAAGGCGGTAGCACTCGCATCTTTCAATATCGAAAAACTGGCGATATCATCCACGTTTAAGCGGGCAAGGTCATTGGTTGATAGCTCAACGTTATCAATCAAGATTAACGGATCGCGTTTGTAGCCAAAAGTAGTTACGCCACGAATAAAGAACGAGGCGTTATCCTGCCCGGGCTGGCCGCTGCGCTGATAAGCAATAATACCTGCCGCCTGGCCTGCAAGCGCGTTGGTAAGGTTACTTGCCGGGATTTTTAACTCGCCGGGCTTGATACTGGTAACCGAACCTACCAAGGCTTCCTTACGTTCCTTTTTACCAAAGGCCGTTACCACTACCTCTTCGGCCAGGAGTTTTTGTTCTTTAAGCCTGATGGTGATATGTTGATTATCTGAAGTTACCACCATATGCTGATCGATAAAACCAACAAACGAGATTTTAAGACTGGTACCTGCCGGCACTTCAAGCACAAACCGGCCGTTTATATCGGAGGTTGTGCCTGTGTTTTTAACATTTTCGGCAGTAATGTTGGCGCCGGGTATTTTTACGCCAAGGGTGTCGGTTACCTGCCCCACAACTGTGATCTTGTTTTGCGCATGCACATTAATGACAAAACATGATAGTATCAGAAGCATTAATAACCGACCAATAAAAAGATGGCTTTGCTGCCTGCCCCTCTTCACCGGAAATTGATCATAATTGTAAAATGGTTTCATAAAATTGGGTTCATATAAAGTATTTAGGGTTATTGGCCGGGTTTAAAATTCAACCTGCCCTTAGTTTAAGTCCATAACATTCCTATGTCGGCAGACTTAACCAGGGGTTAAATGGCTAAGCGACCACACCAAAAGGAAAAATTAAATAATGGCTAATAATATCATTTGAGCAAAATGGCTCGATGACTTGCCAGACTTATCCAGGCTCCGTGAATTTTAATTGTAGCAACGACAGTTTCGCCGCATTAAGGGAGTAGCACTTCTTTTCATAATTTTTTGCGTTTGATTTAACTAATTGGTTTTGTAAATCTATAAGTGTGTCGCAAAATTTAAAATGGATAAAACACATAAAAAGATGGATAATATTATCTTTCACAATACTCCATTTCAAAGTGAATTACAGGTATTTAGATAAACTTTCCGGGTCGATTTAATCAAATAAACCTGCACCATTTTTAAGCACTATAAAAAGAAAAAGGCCGCGTCGCGACCTTAGTAAAAATTAACGATATTGCTTTTTTACCATTGCAAAAACCTTTTAGTTATTCTTAAGCCGGTCACGCTCTTCTTTCATACCATTTTCCTGTTTATTACGATTTGCCGATCCGGCGCCACCGAACGACTTTGTATAAGTAAGCTTAATCACCGGGAAACGCCTGGTTTCGGTATTGACAATCACATGGCTTTTTATATCAAAAGCTTCGCGGGTGAGTGTGCCATACCTTACATGGATCTGCGATGCACTTAACACATCGGCTACCGCCAATTGCAGACTGCCACCATTGTTTTTCAACTCCTTTTTGATCCCCGCGTTGATCACCCCGAAACCATCAACCCGGGTTGTACCATTATATGAGAGGGAATTATATTGCCCTGATACTTCCGCCGAAAAACTGTCTGGCAACTTAAACAGCTGGTTAAAATTAAAGGAATAGCCGAAGTATGATTTGCTCAAAGCGTTTAAAGTATAATTTTCCTTAAACTGCCTTAATCCCCCCACAAAACTATAGGTCATTTCCCACCAGTTGCCCACCTTAAACGGGGCATTTACCTGGAAGCTCAGAAAGTTTTGGCGTGACAAGTTTTGAGGCGAGATAAATAAAATATCGTGGTCAGCACTTTCGCTAAGCTGATAACGGGCGATGGCATTATCATCCCGGCTGTAAAGCAATGAGAAACTATAATCGTCGTAGTTATATCCCAGTTTTATATTATTGGTGATAGTTGGTTTCAAAAAAGGGTTACCGGTGTACACCGCGGTTGGATCACTGTAGGCAAAGTACGAGGCCAGGTCGTCATATGATGGCCTTGCTATCCTTTTGGTATAGGATAACTGCAACTCCGAGCGGTCGCCCAGCTTAGCAGTAAAAAGTACCGTCGGGAACAGTTTTCCTAATTTGCGGTTTACGATGTTGCTGCCGGTTTGCGGGTTGTCCATATTGGTATACGAGTATTCATATCGTGCCCCGGTATTCAGACTTGTGCCTTTAGCCAGCTGCCAGTTAAGGGAAAGGTAAGCCGCGCCGATATCCTCCTTCATATAAATATTAGCAGCGGTTTGCATGTTACGCTCCCAAACGCCATTGTTAAAGCTTTCGATACCTGAGGAACTTGAACTACCTGTATGCGTTCCCTTGATGCCTGTTTCCAGTTTTAACAATGATGATAACTGGTTGGCGTAATCAGCCTTGAATACGCCTACGTTGATAGTGGTATTGGCAAATCCGCGCTGTTGTTGAGCGCTTACGCTGTTATCGGCATATACCTGCTCGCCATGTTTGTTGATAAAGGAAGTATTAACTACCGTTGGACCATCGCTGTTGTAATGGATATAATCACCCTCCACACTAATCTTCCCCCCTTCCTTCAGTACCCGCTCCATACTAAGTGAACTTATGAGGTTATCAATACCATCCCTACCGTTAACATGCCCAATATACCTGATCAAAGAATCCGGAAGGACATTGTAACCTGCATTGCTATAGGTATAAGTTGGGGAATGGATATTGTTATAGCTCACATTGCCGCTTAGGGTAGTTTTACTGTCCAGCTTAATATCGGCCCCCAAATTGGCATTATGGTTATTACTTACCCGTTTGGTTTTAGTGTAAAACTCCACTTCGGCATCACCGCCAAGGAAGGGCATATTTTGACTACCCGTGATAAACAGATCGGTATAAGTCCTGTCGTGCTGAAAAGTATAGGAGCCGTATAGGCTAACATTTTGCGTATTGTGATTGAGGTTGATGCTGGCTGTACCTTTTTCGCCCATGCCATAGCCACCGGTTAAAGAATATGAACCGTTAGTTCCCTGCTTTTTATTTTTCTTCATCACAACGTTAATGATCCCGGCGCTTCCCTCGGCATCATAACCAGCAGGCGGGGTGCTCAGCAACTCTATCTTTTCAATATTATCGGCACTGGTACCGTTAAGCAGATTCATGACCTGTGCAAGCGGCATCCGCACCAGCTTTCCGTTAATCATAACTGTAGCACCGCTTTTACCATTCAGGGAGATTCCGTTATCCCTGTGATCGATAGCTACTCCCGGCGAGCGCTCCAATACCTGCAAAGCTGTACTACCTTTGGTAAGCACACTGTTTTCAACGTTTACCACCAATCCGTCGCTGCGTTGCTGGTATAGCGGCTTGCGGGAGCGGATCACCACTTCGCCCAGTTGGCGGGTATCCTCCTTCATTACTATAACCGCAAGGTATTTTACCTCTTTGCTTCCGCTGATAGCGAAAGGTGACGAAAACCAGGTTTGATAACCTATATTACTAAGCTTAAGGCGGTAATTCCCGGCAGATACATCGGCAATATTATAACTACCCTGCTCGGTGGTAAGCATACTTTTAACTGATGAAGAATCTACCGTTTTAATGAGCGATACAGTTGCATATGCTAAAGGCTGACCGTTGACTGTAGTTACCCGGCCAGATACCTGCGCTTTCACCACTTGTAAAAGGCAAATAAATAACAGACTGATACTTAAAGTTTTCATAAGTTTCCACAACCTTTTTAGCGGTTATACCAACAAATAAAAACCGGTTATTAATCTTTAAAAAACTTCAGTGATGAGTAGCCGGGGATAATTGACGAGATACTGAAAAAGCAACCCAACAAGCTTAAAACCTAAACTATATTACCTTTTTAGCTGGTTATACCCCAAAGCTTGCATTTGATCAATTATTTACCCCGCTTGATACAATAACCATGTATAAATCAGTGCTATTGCCGTATCTTTAGGTATGAAGTTGAAAAATCTGTCATGATGAGCAATAATGAAAGGATTTTAATATTCCATCGTGGTGCGGCGGGACTGTCATCCTGAGCTTGTCGAAGGATGCGCGCAGAGGCCCATCCCACCATGCTTCGACAGGCTCAACATGACATCCGTTTTTAACTTGTTACCTAACTATATCATATTTGATATGACCAGATTATCCGTAGATACTTTAAACCAGAACTGGTTGTTTAAATACAAGCTGTACCACATCCCGTTTTGGTGTGTGTACCATTATTTCTGGTTCACTATAGCGGTGGCTAATCCTGTGGCTGCTGCCAAATCCATGTTTTTTTCTGCTTATAGCGTTAAGATGCTGGCTTACGTGGTTTTACAGGCATTTGCGGTTTATTTTAATCTGTACTACCTGATGCCCAGGTATATGAAAAAGGGCAGTCTTACAAAATATGTTATATACCTTTCGTTAACGGCAATTTGCGCGTCGTCACTTATTAATGGCGGTTATTATTTGAGCGCATTCTTCGCGGGCTGTTCGGTTAAAACAATGTTCGGGGTTGATCCGGATAACTTCATGTATTTCTATAATACTTCATTCCCTTCAACCATCGCCAGCATGACCTTAGGCATGAGCATCAAGCTTACTAAAAACTGGCTGCAAACCCAGCATCGCCAGCAATTACTCGAAAAAGAGAAACTGGAAACCGAACTCAAATTCCTCAAGTATCAGTTTAACCCGCATTTCCTGTTCAACAGTATCAACTCTATATTTTTCCTGATCCATAAAAATCCGGGAATGGCGTCTGCTTCCCTTGCCAAATTTTCGGAGTTGTTACGATATCAGCTTTACGAATGTAACGATCATCAAATCCCCCTGGGAAAAGAGCTCACCTACCTCGAAAATTTTATCGAACTGGAAAAGCTTCGCCAAAACAACAACGTGCATGTCACTTTTGAGGCCGATGAACCCATGCCCGGGCATTTAGGTATAGCCCCTTTCATACTCATGACCTTTGTAGAAAACGCTTTTAAACATGTATCAAAAGATGCAGGACAACCTAACTGGATCGGAATTAAACTCGGGTTAACCAATAATCAGCTTGACTTTTCAGTCGCCAACAGTACCTCCAATGAGCCGGGTACCGAAGTATTAGACTACGGTGGCATCGGTCTGAAAAATGTAAAACGCAGACTTGATCTGATCTACCCCGATCTTCATAAACTGGAGATTCAAAATACGGGTAACCGCTTTGAGGTACACCTGCAATTGACTTTGGCCGAACTGGAACAATCGGCCACAACCCTTCAAATGGCTTCATTATGATGAATTGTGTAATAATTGACGATGAACCTTTGGCCCGGGAAGGATTGGCCAGCTATGTACGCGAGGTAGATTTCTTGAACTTAACAGGCACCTGCGAAAACCCGCTTGAACTCATCAAACTGCTCGACCGTGAAGCCATTGACCTGATATTCCTGGATATCCAGATGCCCAAAATGAACGGGATTGATTTTTTAAAGATCATGCAAAAACCACCCATGGTAATCATCACCACGGCCTACCCAAGTTACGCGCTGGAAGGTTTCCAGCTCAATGTGCTTGACTACCTGCTGAAACCCATCACGTTCGATCGCTTTTTCAAATCGGCCAATAAGGCTAAAGATTACCACCGGCTGCTTTGTAATTCGGCCCAGCCCGGCGCGCCGAAAACAGAAACTGATGAGGGATATTTTTTTATCAAATGCGGCAACAAGTATGAAAAGATCTATTTTGATGAGATCCTGTATGTTGAGGGCATGCAGAACTATGTGACCATTTTTACCACTAAAGCCAAATACGTTACGCTGTTAAACCTTAAAAGCCTGGAGCAAAACCTGGATAGTAAATTATTTATCCGCGTGCATAAATCATACATTGTATCTACCAGTAAAATTGATGGTATTGAAGGGAACGATATTTTTATCGGCCAGCATCGTGTGCCCATAAGCCGCAATTACCGCGAGCAGGTGATACAGCAGGTTGTTACCAATAAACTGTGGGATAAAATAAAATTTTCATGATATATTTATATCAGTTTTAAACCTTTATCCGCGTAAAGCCATGGCCAAAAACACCAATAAAACCACCGAAAACGAAAGCAGTGTTGCCGATTTCATTAACACCATAGCGGATGAAACTAAACGCGCCGACAGCTTTAAGCTTGCCAAACTGATGGAGGAAGCCAGCGGACAAAAAGCAAAAATGTGGGGCCCGGCTATTGTGGGTTTTGGTAGCTATCATTACAAATATGAAAGTGGCCGCGAAGGTGACGCGCCACTCATCGCGTTTTCACCACGTAAGAGTTCGCTTACCCTTTACCTTCCAAGCTTTGAGAGTAAAGAACAACTACTGCAAAAGTTAGGTAAGCATAAACAAAGCGGCGGTTGTACACATATTATTAAGTTAACCGATGTTGATGCCGCTGTGCTAACGCAATTGCTTAGCGAATCGTTTAAGCACGCCGAAACAACGCACTGTAAGTAAAAAAATCATTACCGTTGGTTTTAACCAACGGAATAATGAGTAGCAAAAGGGGGCTTCAGCCCAAATCCGCTTGCATAATTAGGCTAAAGCCAGAACTTTTTTCAGCTTTTATTCCGTTGGTTAAAACCAACGGCAATGAATACCCTTCATTTTTAAGCAGCTTTTAAGAAAGTTGCTTTACCAATTTTCCTAATACCTTAAAACTCTCCTCAACCACATCATCAAAAGCTAAACCAAAGCTAATGCGGATAAAATTGTTAAAACGCCCGTCTACACTAAAGATCTGGCCGGGAGCTATACTGATGTTATGCTCCATAGCCGCCTGATAAAGTTCAAAGGCGTTAACCTTTTTATCCAGCTCAATCCAAAGGGCATAACCGCCCTGGGGCCTGCTTATTTTTGTACCCGCCGGAAAGTGTGTCGCTATAGCCTGCGTATACCTCAGGCATTGGGTGTATAGCGCTTTACGTAGGTGCCGCATGTGCAGGTCATACCGTCCGGTTTCAAAAAAATGACCGATAGCTGCCTGCGTGGGGGTAGCGGAGGCTATACTATGCATCATTTTGATATTCAGCACCTGCTCTTTAAACCGTCCGGGTATACACCAACCCACACGGTAACCCGGCGCTATGGACTTGGAAACTGATGAGCACAGGATCACCAGGCCTTCGGTATCATAGCTTTTGCAGGTTCGCGGCCGGCTTTTGCCAAAATAGATCTCGCCATAAATATCGTCCTCAATTAAGGGAACTTGTTTTTTGGCCAGCAGGCGAACCAGTTGTTGCTTGCGTTCATCGGACATGCAAACACCTATGGGGTTGCTGAAATTGGTAACAAACAGGCATACCTTTACAGGCACTTCTTCCATTGCCCGCTCCAGGTATTCCAGGTCGAGGCCGGTATCCGGTTTTACAGGAATCTCCAATACTTTCAAATCGAGGCTCAGCATCACATTGAAAATCCCGAAATAGGTAGGGCTTTCAATAGCGATGGTGTCGCCCGGTTTGGTAAGCGCCCTCAGGCAAAATATCAGTGCTTCCAGACAACCTTGCGTGGTAATTACATCATCTTCGGTAATGTTGCCGCCCCAGTTAAAGGCATTTTTTGCAACCTGCTTGCGCAAAGCCATGTTACCCTGTGGGTTTTCATAAGTAATATTTCCGGTGGGACTGTTACGAATAGACTCGAGCATGGATTTACTGAGCTTAGCCATCGGAATCAAACTCAGAGGTGGGGACGAGCGGGACAACTGTATAACGCTGTCTTCGGACATGTTGCGGTAAACCATGGCAATCATTTCGGCAACGCTAACCTGCTCCGCTTTACTAACCGGGGGCTTGGTTTCCGGCACGCTGGTAAAACGGGCCGGTAGATATTTTACATAATAACCCGATTTGGTACGGGCTTCTATCAATCCCATATTTTCCAGCTCTACGTAAGCCTTATACGCCGTGCTCAGGCTAATACCCTGTTCTTGGCTCAGCATCCTTACCGATGGCAGCTTATCTCCCGGCTTGAGCAGGTTTTGTTTGATCTGTTTTTCTATACGGGCAGCTATCTGCGCATACAAAAAATCATTATCTGTACTGATTACCGGACTTTCCATAGCAAATCTGTTATGCTCAAAATTAAAAAAACTGCATCTGTTTTTCTATTGCCGGATACTTTTATTTTGTATCGATCAAATAATTAAGCACATGGAACTACAGGTTATCAATTATCAGCCCCAACATGCCCCCTACTTTGAAAAATTTAATAAGGCATGGCTTGAAGAGTATTTTACCGTTGAGCCTTTTGATAAATGGGTTTTGGAAAATCCGGATGAGGCTATCATCAAAACAGGCGGAAGCATTTACTTTGTTACTTCAAACCAAAAAATTATTGGAACCGTAGCCCTGCGATATATTGAAGATGGCGTTTATGAGCTCACTAAAATGGCCGTTGATAAAGATTATCGCGGCGCGGGTGCAGGTCAGTTTTTATGTAAAACGGGGATTGATAAAGCCAGGGAACTTGGCGTAAAAAAACTGATATTGTTTTCGAGCAGGGTATTGGAAAATGCCATCCACATTTACCGCAAATTGGGTTTTACCGAAATACCGGTTGAACCGGGCACCTACAAACGTGCCGATATTATGATGGAAATAAATTTTATTAACAACTAATAGCTCAATGAAAGATATACTAACCGAACAGGAAATACACCAGTTAAGGACCGAAACCCGGGGGACCGAGAAAACTATCCATTTTAACAATGCAGGTTCATCCCTGCCGCCCAATGCAGTGGTTGATACGGTGATAGATTACCTGTACGAAGAAGCGCAAAATGGGGGCTATGAAACCGAATACACTTACCGCGAAGAGCTCGAGAACACGTACAACCTGATAGCTAAACTTATTAACGCCCGCAAGGATGAGATTGCCATTGTTGAAAACGCCAGTATTGGCTGGTGGCTGGCATTTAACGGGATTGATTTTAAACCCGGCGATGAGATCATTACCTGCGAAATGGAGTATGTAACCAACCTGATTGGTTTACTTCATGCGCAAAAAACACTGGGGGTCGAGTTTAAAGTGATCCCTAATGACGAGCATGGTAATTTCCCGCTTAAAGCTTTTGAGGAAGCCATCGGCCCTAAAACAAAGCTGATTGCGGTAACGCATATCCCATCCACAGCCGGGGGAATGATACCCATTGTGGAAATAGGCGAAATAGCCCGCAGGCATAATATCCTCTACCTGCTTGATGCCTGCCAGAGCGTTGGCCATGTACCATTGGATGTAGAGGAAATAGGCTGCGATATGCTGGCGGTAACCGGTAGGAAGTATCTGCGTGCGCCGAGGGGTACCGGCTTTTTATATGTACGTAAAGTGGTGCAGGATAAATTAAAACTGTTTTTTATGGATGGCTTTACCACGCAATGGGTAACCGAAACCGATTTTAAACCACGTGATGATGCACGTCGTTTCGAAGTTTATGAGAAAAACCGTGCCCTCACGCTGGGCCTCGGAAAAGCTGTTGAATACGCGCTTAATCTTGGTGTTGAGCGTACCTGGCAGCGGGTACAATACTTAGCAGGGTTATTGCGCGAAAAGCTGAAAGAAGTCAACGGCCTAACAGTTCATGACTTCGGCGATCAGTTATGCGGCATTGTCACTTTCTCTGTAGATGGCTCGGACGCCGCAACAGTAAAAAACAAACTGGCAGAGCGACATATCAATGTATCAGTTGGTAAGGCTGTATCAACGCTTATCTACATGAATAAAAACCATTTGAATAATATTGTAAGGGCATCCGTGCATTACTATAATACTGAAGAAGAGATAGCGGTTTTGTGTGAGGCGCTGAAAGGGATGATTGGCAAAGTTGTTTAATTCAGCAATTGTTACCACTTAAAGATTTTTAAGCTGTTGTTGGCGTTGTCACCAACAACGGCTTAAAAAAACTTTATTAATATTTTCTTTTGATCTTACTTTGCAATACTTAAAAACAGACAGATGCAGGACTGTAACATATTCGAAGTTTGGGAGCAGTATAAGTCGTCATTATACGGATTTATATTAAAACGTGTGCCTGACGAGCAGGAAGCCAAAGACCTGCTGCAGGACGTGCTTCTGAAAAGTTATCAATATTGTTCAAAAGGAAAAACGGTTCTTCATTTAAAGGCCTGGTTATATAAGATCACAAGCAACACCATTGTTGATCATTATAAATCAACCGGGAAATCGCAACCATTGCAGTTTGACCTTATCGATATGGAAAACGATGATTCGTTAATTGGCGAAGCATCAGCGTATATCAAGGCCCTGCTACAACTATTGCCCGAAGATTATGCCATTCCGTTAGCGATGTATGATCTGGACGGCATAGATCAAAAAACAATTGCCGATAAACTTAGGCTCAGCCTGCCAAATACCAAATCACGGATTCAGAGGGCACGGATAAAACTGAAGGAACGTTTTTTAGAATGCTGTGCTGTTGCCTTTGACGAGAACGGCGAGATGATAAGCTTTGATATTAAGCCGCAATGCAAGGAGCTGCAGGCCGAAAAACAACGGCTCAAAAATATTTCCTGATTTTTTGCATCTTTTTGAAAGTTGCCGGTCATAGGGAGCAAATTTTTAAAAATTCCTTTTTATGGAACAGCAATTTAAAGGCAAAACAGCCCTCATAGTAGGCGGCAGTAGCGGTATAGGTAAAGAAACCACCAAACAATTATTACAACAAGGTGCCTCACCAGCGCGCTTTACAATGTTGACGGTGGCGTAATGACGGGTAGGAACTAAGCATATTTTAATTAGAGTTAATAAGCGCCCACACTCACCGTATTAACCGGTAAGTGTGGGCGCCTCTGTTAAAACGCAGTTGATTTCGAATCCTTTATTTTAAAATCTTTTTCCCGATCGCGTAATTAACGTTGCCAAACAGGCCGCCGGTTAGCTATATTAGCGGCCTAAACCACGTGCGTTTTGAAGGAAATCCGCGATAAATCAGGAGAGTTTTTACTTGGGCTGAAAGAACCACAGGAAGATATTTTATGTACACCTGCCCAGTTTTCAGAATATACCGTTTACCTGGTTCCTGAAGGTTCAGGTATTTTCCATGCTGATTTTGGTGCTTTTCCTTTTACCGGCCCGGTGTTGCTATTTTCAACTCCGCTTCAGATCATTTATGTAGATGAATGCCACGCTGTAAAAAGCAATTTATTGCAGTTCCACAGCGATTTTTACTGTATTGAGTACCACAGGGAGGAAGTAGCCTGCAACGGACTGTTATTTAATAACATTTATCTTGATCCTATTGTTGCGCTTACCCCGCAGGATGTAAAAGTTTTTGAGCTGCTGCTTATGCAGATGGACGACGAATTTATGCAGCCGCAACCGTCTGAAATTGTATTGAGGGCATACCTTCAGCTTTTTTTGGCCAAAGCCAGCAGTATCAAAATAAACGCCATCAATACCGATCAGGATAAGCCTCAGAAAGATGAGCTGATGGAGAAATTCCGTACACTGCTCAATCAGCATTTTCTTGATCTGCATAAACCATCAGATTACGCGTCATTACTGGCCATATCGTCTGATACCTTAACCAGACGCTGTACCAAATACTTCCATAAGTCACCATCCCAGCTTATACAGGAGCGGCTCATCCTCGAAGCCAAAAAACAGCTTCACCTCACTCGGCAAAGCATTAAAGAAATTGCCTATAACCTTAAATTTCAGGACGAATTCTACTTCAGCCGGGTATTTAAAAAATTCACCAAAGTATCGCCGCAAACATTCCGCGATAAAACAGGAATTTCCATCGTAGCGGATTTGTACAAGTAAAACCCTTTTTTGTCCATGTTGGGGGAGTACGTGGCGTTGTAATTTTGCTTCATCAAAAAACAACAACATGAAAACTTCAATAATAAATACCATAGCAAACCTTGATCAGCTTGGTAAAAAAGCCGTTCGTTTCGGCATCGTAGTCGTATTCCTTTGGATAGGCGGTCTTAAATTTTTCACTTATGAGGCCGATGGTGTAGTACCCTTTGTGGCTAACAGCCCGGTGATGTCATTCTTCTATAATCACCCAGCCGAATACAAAAAACACGTAAACAAAGAAGGTGAACTGATTGCAGCCAATCACCAATGGCATACTGAAAATAACACTTACGGTTTTTCCGTTGGATTGGGAATTTTCCTGGTGGCCCTGGGTATTTTAGTTGCCCTTTATAAAGTTGTACCAATACCAAGTATGATTGCCAGCATCCTGGTATTTATCATGACCCTGGGTACATTATCTTTCCTGATCACTACGCCCGAAAGCTGGGTACCACACTTAACCGATAATCAATGGGGCTTCCCTTACCTGTCAGGCCGCGGCCGTTTGGTAATCAAAGACATCGTGATCCTTGGTGGCGCTATCGTCACCATGAGCGAAACCGCCCAGCTTTATCTTAAACGTAAAACAACAGGTAAATAATCTTAAACCATAATATAATCATGAAAACTATAAATGTTCCCACCCGCGACCAGGTAAGTGCCGAATCGCAGGTTATGTTTGATACTTTCACAAAACGTGTTGGCAAAGTGCCTAATTTATACGCCACCATGGGCTACTCTGCTCCTGCTCTTAAAATGTTCATGGATATGGAAGATGACATGGGTAAAAGCGTATTTACCCCTAAAGAAAGAGAAGCTATTGCTCTTATTGTATCCGAAATAAATGGCTGCGCCTACTGTTTAGCCGGACATAGCATGTTAGCCATAAAACGCGGTTTCACTAAGGAGCAAACCCTTGATATCAGAAGAGGCCATACCGATGATGACAAGTTGAACGCCATTGTTGGCTTAGCCAAGTCAATTGTTGAAAATAAAGGTAAAGCCGATGAAACCTCACTAAATGACTTCTATGCTGCAGGCTTTGACGAAGCTGCTTTAATGGATCTCATCGCCTTTATTACCATACGCGTTTATACTAACTATGTATTCGCCAACACCGAAATCCCTGTAGATTTTCCTGCCGCCGATCCTATTAACTAAAACATTCCAACCACATGAAAACTACCGAAGAAGTAAAAGAGCAATTGGCCAATAAGTTTTTGACCGGCTTAAAGAATCGCGATTGGGAACTCATGCGCTCAGCCCTTACCAATGATGTTACCTGGACACTGCCTGGAACAAGCTTATTATCTGGGCCGGCAGTTGGTGCCGATGCTGTAATAAAACGAGCCAATCAATTACGTGATTTTGGGGTAATGGTTCAGCTTAACCATATTTTGTACGGATTGGACAGCGTGGCGTTGTCGCTCCATAACACCGCCAGCCGCGGCGATCTGATCCTGGATGAATACGTAGCCATAGTTTGTGATATTACTGATGAAAAGATCAGCCGGATAACCACTCATTTGAGCGATGTGGAAGGCATCAACAAGTTTTTTATTGAAGGGGTGATTTAACCCGTTTAACATACAACAAGAAAATCGTCATTATCGGGAAACGAGGTAGTGGCGATTTTTTTTATAACAGTTCTAATAAGCTATTAAACTTGATGGTTATTATTTACAGATAAAATAACCTTCATTGCCGTTGGTTTTAACCAACTGAATAATGAATAGTGACAAGGGGGCTTCAGCCCAAAACCGCTTGCATAATTGGGCTAAAGCCGGGACATTTCAGCTTCCTAACCGTTGGTTAAAACCAACAGCAATGAATATTTCCTATTTTTTATAAAGTTTCTGAGTTAACTTTGAGCCAAATCCCTGCGGTATATATGAAATATTTGAGCATCGTTTTACTTATCTTCTTCGCCGGTCAGCGCAGTTTCGCGCAAAGCCACAAAGAACAGGTCGCCTCTTTCAGACAAAATTATAAAGATGATTTTTTGAAAGATCCGCGTTCGCCGCTGAAACAGGAAGATCTGCAATATTTAAGATTTTATGATGCCGATAGTACCTACCAGGTTACCGCCAAAGCGGAGCTACTAACTAATCAATCGCCCTTTATAATACCGGCATTTGATGGTACAGCTAAACAATATGTACGTTACGCTTTACTTTCCTTCACCCTGAAAGGTAAACCCATACAGTTAACCATTTACAAAAGTATAGCGCTTTCGCAAAATCCGGCATTCAGCAATTACCTGTTTTTGCCCTTCACCGATGCTACCAATGGTACAACAACCTATGGCGGTGGCCGCTACATTGATCTCACTACACGCGACATTAAAAACGGCTCAATAGTCATCGACTTCAACAAGGCCTATAATCCTTATTGCGCGTTTGCAAGCGGCTATTCATGCCCTAAACCACCCGACGAAAATAAGATTGACCTCGCAATCGAGGCTGGAGAGAAGAGTTTTGGGAAGGGGCATTAATGGCAATTTTTCTTTTTTGCTATTGACATGATAGTCAATCATATCGGAATTAAATAGAAACATCTTCTCCTTCGTAAAGTCTTTAGGCCGGTTTTAAAGCGGCCGCTCTTATCAGATAATGCGTTTATACAACTTTATCCTATGCTAATTCCCCGTAGGGGATACCAGTTTGTAGTACCCCATAATAATAATTTTTTTGCCTCGTAGAGGCTACCCGCTCCGCATTGATTATAAGCATCGCTTACGGCGCAAAAACGGCGGTTATGTTTTTCTACAAACAGGTAGCGCCTACGGCGCATATTAGCGTGATGCCTATGCTACAATAAAAAGGAATAGATCAATTCAGTTTATTTTTTCAAAAACTATTCTATTAATAACAGGCCTAAAACATTCCTAAATCGTTTTCTGATAACCGATTTAAAATTAAGTTAACATTGGCGGCATAACTTTGGCCGGAAATGCTCACGGAAAGTTCGCCCGATAAAACGTTATTACTGCAAATTAAAGAAGACAATAGCCTTGCCTTCGACTTGTTGTTTGAACGCTATTGGGAAAAATTGTACCAGGCGGCAAATGCCCGGCTTAATGATGATGCCATTGCGCAGGATATAGTACAGGAGATTTTCATCAAATTATGGCAGCGGCGTAAAGTACTGGAAGTACAGCTATCGCTTGAATACTATTTACTGAGTGCCGTACGATTAAGTGTAATGGGACATTTCCGTTCCCAAAAAACAAATGATATCCGGATGCAGGATGCCCTGAGACGCGTCACCTATCTGGAAGATTCGATAGAAAGCCATACCGACTACCTCGAACTTGAAAGAACCCTGGAACACGCCGTTAACAGCATGCCCGAAATGCTGCAAAAAGTTTATCAGTTGCGCAGTGAAAACCTATCTGTAAAAGCAATAGCAGGTCAGCTCGGTCTCGCCGAGCAAACCGTAAAAAACTATATTTCAGAAGTTTTAAGGCGATTAAGGCAGACCATCATCGAAAAACATCCCGAAAAGCATGTTACCTATATAGCTGTTTTAGCGGCACTACTTCACAAATAATTAATATAAACTTAACTGGAATTAAAAGTACCTCCGGGCCTTTTTAGCGACTATAAGCTGAAAACACCTGCGAATGGATATATATAAATTCAGAAAACAGTTACGCCGTTACCTTAAAGGTACTGCCAACGAAACCGAAAACGCTATTGTTGAGGCCTGGTATAAATCATACCAAAACGAAAGCAACCAGCAATTACCTCAGGAAGAAAGCGAACGGATAAAAAACAATATCCATGCGGGCATTAAAGCGGCCATAGCTCAGCAACGCAACCGTTCGTGGTATGTCTACCGCATAGCAGCAAGTGTATTGCTTGTATCCGGTTTATCGTTAGCTGCATATTTTGTTATCCGTAATAAACAGCCGCAAAACCAAACATTTACCACCATTCAAACCCATGCGGGCGAAGTAAGGCAGATTACGCTGCCCGATAGCTCGGTGATCTGGGTAAATGCAGCAAGCCGCATCCGGGTACCAGCTTCTTTCAACGATACACTACGTCAGGTATATCTTGACGAGGGTGAAGCTTTTTTTAAAGTGAAGCATGACGAAACCAAACCCTTCCGCGTAAATGCCACTGTTTTAAAAGTGCAAGTGTTGGGTACATCCTTTAACATCAGTGCCTACAAACAAATGCCGTTTATCAAGGTGGCAGTAGCCACGGGCAAGGTTTCGGTAAGCCGTGGAGATAAAACCCTATCAGTATTAACGCCGGGACAGCAATTAACTTATTTACCTGCTAAAGATACCTACAGTAATGAGCAGGTTAACATTGAAAACAGCCAGAGCTGGAAAGACGGCAACACCAGCCTTAACCAGGCAGGTTTTGACGAGTTGGCGCTTGTTTATAAAAACCTGTTTAATATTAATCTTCATGCAGGTAACACGCGGGCAAAAGGTTATCGCTTTACCATCCGCATAAAGCAAAATATACCGCCTGATGAAACGCTGAAAGCCATCAGCCAGTTACATAATACGCATTTCAGAAAGGAGGGCCATGAGGTAACCCTCTATTAACAAAAAAACCGGCTCCGTTACAGCGGCGCCGGCCTTAATTAATTTAAGCGGGCACAGGGTTTCCCTCCCTTACCTGCTAATGCTAAGCAACATTTTCACTCATTACAAAGCCATCAAAAATATGAATTTCTATACACAGTTATGGAGGCAGTTTATGCGCATTACATTTTTACTAATTTCAATATCAGTTACTATAGGCCTGGTATCCGTGCAGGCCGGGGAGCTTAAGGCACAGGCCCTGGGTACGCCCGTTGATATCTCTTTCGGAAAGGAAGACCTGTCATCGGCAATCAAAAAACTGGAGAAAAAAACCAATGTATCCTTTGCCTATGACGAGGACTACCTTAAGCTTAATGATAAATATACCAGTCCGGTAAAATTTACCAATCAGCCGTTGCAGGATATTTTAACCGTAATTTTTAAAAACCAGGGTATCGGGTTTAAAGAACAGGCAGGCAACATCACCCTGTTTAAACAAGCCTCGGGAAAATTAACCGGTAAAATAACTGATGATCATGGCGAAGCCCTGCCCGGCGCGACAGTAAGGGTAGCAGGCACTAACCTTGGAGATATCAGTAACTCACTGGGTATGTACAACATCGCTATTCCAGAGGGCACTTATACCATTGAAGTAACTTTTATAGGCTATAACAAGCTCGAATCAAAAAATGTGACCATAACCGGCAACCAAACCTCGGTTTTAAACCTGAGCATGACCGGCGGCAGTATGCTTAAAGAAGTAGTGGTGAGTTACGGTAAGCAGCGCGCCCGCGAAATTTCAGGCTCCATTAGCCAGGTTGATGCAAGCCAGTTGCAGGATATGCCGGTGATGCAATTCGCACAGCAATTGCAGGGCAAAGCTGCCGGTGTACAAATAGCGCAAAGCAGTGGGCAACCGGGTCGGGGTGTCGAATTCCGTATCCGTGGCGCGGCATCGTTTTATGCCAGCAACCAGCCGTTATTTGTTATCGACGGGATCCCGGTTACAGGCAGTATCAATAACATCAACCCGTCCGAAATTGAGAGCTACAGTATTTTAAAGGATGCATCGGCTACGGCGCTATATGGTTCGCGCGCGGCAAACGGCGTAGTGCTTATTACCACCAAACACGCCAAACCCGGCGAATCAAAAATTGAGTTTAACTCAAGCTATGGCATCCAGAAAATCCCCGGCAACAGGGTACCTAAAATGATGGATGCTCATGGCTTTGCCCAATACATGAACGAAAAATTTGCCGATTCGCGCAAATATGAACCGGGCTTCACTACTGCTACCCCAGCCGATTACCTGGATCCCAATCAGTACGGCAAAGGTACCGATTGGTTTAAACTGTTAACCCGCACGGCGCCTATTCAAAACTATGACCTGACTATCCAAACCGCGCGCGAAAAATCAACATCTACGGTTATCGCCGGTTACCAGGAACAGCAGGGTGTTTTGATCAATACAGGCACCAAACTGTTTTCGTTACGTATTAACCAGGACCTTACTTTATCAAACAACAAGCTAAAAATAGGCTTCAGCGTAGCGCCCAGCTATCGTCTGGATCATAACAACCGTTTAACAACCGACGGTGTTGGTGGTCTTTTTGAAAGGATCTTTGAAGCCAGCCCGCTGAAATCACCTTATAATGCCGATGGCACCTATAACCGCGATACCTACTCGCCGGGCATGGTGGCATACATTAATCCGCTGGCCCAGTTTAAGCTTACTAACGATGATTATAAAACTACCCGCATACTGGCCAACGCCTATTTAAACTATGAGTTTTTAAAAGGCCTGAGCCTGAAAACCAATGTGGCTGTTGATAAAGGCAGCGAGTCGCGCCAGTATTTCCAGTCGGGTGTAGTGGCTTCAAACATTGGCCAGGCCACAGGCTTAAGCAGCTATGCAGATAACGGTTCATACACCGCCGAAACCAATTTAGATTACCACAAAAGTTTTGGCGATCATAATCTGGAGGTATTAGCAGGTTATTCGGCACAAAAATATAGCGGCACCAATAACTCAATTACCGGTTTAGGCTTCCCAAGTGATGATATCCCTTATATTTCGGCGGCAACAAGCATTTCGGCTTTTGGCGGCGGTTACAGTGCATACTCCTTGCTATCGGGCATTGCACGTGTAAACTATAACTACAAGGGCAAATACCTGTTGCAGGGCGCAGTACGCCGCGATGGCTCTTCCCGCTTTGGTGAAAATCAAAAATATGGTTCATTCCCATCGGTATCAGCCGGCTGGGTTATCAGCGACGAAAAGTTCATGAACAGGTTTACGTTCATTGATCTTTTAAAACTACGCGCCAGCTATGGTGTTACCGGTAACAACTTTTTTGGCAATTACGACGCGCTTGCAACAACCGCTAAATACTATTACGCTTTTGCCGGAGCCTTAGCTGCCGGGCAAACCATCAACCGCCTGCAAAACGATGAGTTAAGATGGGAGCGCAACAAACAATTTGATATTGGTTTTGACCTGTCCCTATTTAATAACAGGCTTAACATTACCTACGATTATTACCACAAGATCTCCGATGGTTTGATCATGCAACGCCCTATCCCTAAGGCATCCGGTTTTACCAGCATATTAGATAACGTTGGCGTGCTCGAGCTATGGGGGCACGAGTTTTCGGTAAACTTAACTAACCTTACCGGCAAATTTAAATGGAACACCAGCTTTAATATTTCGTTCGACAGGAATATAATTAAAGATCTGGTTAGTCCAGGATATATTCGTCGCAACAATACCGTTTCGTCCGATTATTTCCGTCAGCAGGAAGGTCATCATTTGGGCGAATTCTATGGTTTTGTTTTCCTGGGATTGTATAAAGATGCTAACGACCTGGCAAATTCTGCCCAATATGGTAAAGCATCTGATGTGGGCACTATCAAAGTTAAAGACATTAATGGCGATGGTGTTATTGACGATGTTAACGACCGTACCTTCATTGGCGATCCTACCCCTACGTTTACAGGTGGCATCACCAACAACTTCAGCTACAAAAACTTTGATCTGAATATCAGTATGGCCTTTTCGGTTGGCGGACAGATCCTGAATGCTGCCAAATGGGCTTATCAAACCAATCTTGATGGTTCGAGGGTGATGCTGGCTGCCGCTGCAGATCGCTGGCGCTCTCCTGAAGATCCGGGCTCAGGCATTTATCCGCGTACAAAAACCGGCACTACCGCTATGGGCCGCCAGGTTAACTCGCAATGGGTAGAAAACGGATCATACCTAACTGCCAAAAACATTTCCCTTGGCTATCGTATCAACATGCCAGAGAAGTCGATGATCAGGAATATCAGGGTTTACGGTTCGGTACAGCAGGCCTTTGTTATTACAGGTTACAGCGGTATGAACCCAGAGATAAACTTTGCCGGTCTTGACCCTACACTGGGCATAGGTGTTGACGAAAACGCTTACCCTATACCAAGAACATTCTCGTTAGGCCTTTCGGCAACATTCAAATAGTTTGATCCCCATAAATTAAAATCAACATGAAAAAGATATATATCCTGATTGCCTTGCTTGCCGTTACAGCAACTGCCTGTAAAAAAAATTATATCGATCTTAATCCCGAGGATTCCTATACCGGGGCCAACTTTTACATCACCGCCGATCAGTTTAAACAAGCCGTAATAGCTGCTTACGCTCCGCTGCGCGATGTTTTGGTGAATGACTATTTCACCTCCGAAATGCGGTCGGACAATACCATCTATCAGCCCTACCCAAGTAACCGGGGCACCGCGTATATCTATCGCGAAAATATATCCGACTTTACCAATACTTCAACCAACGATTACGCGAATGCCGTTTGGCAGCACTGCTATACCGGCATATCGCGCACTAACATCGTTATTGAAAGGTTAGCGGCTTCAACTACTATTGATGCAGCTACAAAAGCTCCTATCGATGGTCAAGCTAAGTTTTTACGTGCCTGGTATTACTTTAAACTGGTAAGGCTTTATGGAGGTGTGCCGTTATTTTTGAAGGAAGTTAAAAAAGCCGACGACGCGTTTTTAGGCCGTTCAACTGCCGACGAGGTTTATAACCAGATCATAGCTGATGCCAAAGATGCTATCAGCGAACTTGCTGCGCCTGCCAAATTCCCGCAAACGGGTGAGGCCACAAAAGGCTCTGCTACGATGTTGCTGGCAGATGTTTACACAACCCAAAAGAAATGGGCCGATGCCGAAACCCTGCTTACCACACTTGCCGGTATGGGTTACGGTCTTAACGCCGACTATGCAAACGCGTTTGTACCTACCAACAAAAACAGCAAGGAATCGTTGTTTGAGATCCAGTACTTAGAAGGTCTCGATGCAACTTCAACACCTAACGTGATTTCGTTTTACTTTTTGCCGCGCAGCACCAATACATCCATTATCACAGTTACGGCTGTGAATAACAGCAGCACCGGCGGTTGGAACACCCCAACCCAGGATTTGATTAACGCCTACGAACCGGGCGATAAACGCCTTGACGCCTCTATCGGCATTGTTGAGGGCGCTTATAACGCCAGCGACCTGTTTGTTTACTCGGCTAAAAAAAGTGTGATTGGTTATGTGCCTGCCGCCGGTAAAATTGGAGTACCATACATTAAAAAGTATGAACATGGCCTAAATTTCAACACCGGCTCAAATGATAATTTCCCGATATACCGTTATGCCGATGCTTTGCTGTTGTTGGCCGAAGCTAAAAACGAACAAGGCAAATCACCTTTAACCGAATTAAACACTGTACGCGCTCGCGCAGGTTTAGCCGCTACAACCGCTACCGATCAGGCTTCTCTTTGTGATGTAATTTTACACGAACGCCGGGTTGAGTTAGCCTTTGAAAACCACCGCTGGCATGACCTTACCCGCTCAGGTAAAGCTATTGAGGTGATGAACGCGTTTGGCGCTAAATTAAAGCAACAGGTTTCATACCTTTCGCCAGATGCTTATACCGTAACCGCCAATAAATTACTGTTCCCGATACCGCAACCCGAGGTTGATCTTAACCCGGGAAAGATGGTGCAAAACCCTGGTTATTAATCAATAATCATTTCAATTCCATGTAGAGATGCATAATTGCGTCTCCCGTATGCAAATCAAGCAGCTAAAAACCTGACAAAGCGGGAGACGCAATTATGCGTATCTACAATTATTATTCTCTTAGAAAATCATTTATGAAGATATTTTTTAAAACCCTGCTTTTTATTTTGGCAGGTACGTGCACCGTGTGGGCGCAAAAGCCTAAATACGTGGTCATGATCAGCATTGACGGCTTCAGGCCCGAGTTTTATAAAGACCCAAGCTGGGGCGCTATTAACCTAATGGAAATTGCTGCCAATGGTGTTTATGCCGATGGTGTACGCGGCGATATGCCAACCGTTACTTACCCATCGCATACCACCATTATTACCGGCAAATATCCGGCAAAACACGGCGTGTTTTACAATACGCCTTTTGAAACCGCCGATCAGATAGGTGAATTAGGCTATACCGATGCCCGCCGTATAAAAACCGAAACACTCTGGGAAGCCGCTCATAAAAAAGGGTTGACAACAGCTTCGGTACTTTGGCCGGTATCTGTACATGCTCCTGTTGATTATAACATGCCCGATGCGGCGCGTGATACTAAACTCCCCGATCCGCTAAGCCCGTTTCGTAAGTATGCTACACCGGCGGGCTTGTTTGAAGAACTGGAACAAAACGCCACCGGCAAATTGTACAACCGTGATCTGGATGGCCACTTAAGTACCGATGATAACCTGGCGCGCATGGCCTCGTATCTTATCGAAAAACATAAACCTAATTTAATAACCGTTCACCTGGTTTGCGTTGACCATTATGCCCATGCAGAAGGACGTATGGGGCCAACCGTTCGCAAAGCCGTTGCTAATATCGACCGTAACATAGGCAGCATTATTGAAGCTACCGAACGCGCGGGCATTAAAGATAGTACCGCTTTCCTTATCGTGGGCGATCATGGTTTCGTGAACATCCACACACAGCTTGCCCCTAACGTGTGGCTGGCAGGCGCCGGGCTGGTTGGCAAAAACCTGCAAAACGGCGACTGGAAAGCCCAGTTTTTTCAACAGGGCGGAACAACTTTTCTGTACGTAAAAAACAACGACCAAAAAGTGCTGAAACAGGTGCGAACGCTTCTTGAGCAAGCTCCTGCACCTCAAAGAAAACTTTTCAGAATAATTGAACGCAAACAATTGGATGAATTAGGTGCCGATCCGCAAGTATCGCTTGCATTAGCAGCTATTCCGGGGGTATCATTTAACAATGCTACGGATGGGAACTCATTACGCAGCGGCAGCGGTGGTACTCACGGCCACTTCCCCGATTTTAAAGAAATAGAAACCGGATTTTTAGCTTTTGGCGCAGGCATCAATAATCAAAAGATCATTCACCAGATGGGACTGGAAGATATAGCCCCAATGGTTGCTTCTTTGCTTGATCTGCAGCTTACAGATATTGATGGGGTACTTTACCCGGGGATATTGAAACAGGTGAAAAAATAGATACCAATTACAACGTCATTGCTGTAAGGTACGAAGCAATCCTCACCACCCCGTCATTGCGAGGCACGAAGCAATCGCGAACTGTACAGGGGATTTGCATAACCGCTCTGCCAATCGGGGATTGCTTCGTGCCTCGCAATGATGGTGTGGTGGAGGGATTTGATTTCCGCTTTTACTACGCTCCCTTTTTAAGTTTCGCTTTATCGCTGTAAGTTAACTCCACAGCAGGGTTTTGGCTGTAAGCTTCCCAAAGCGTGTCAAGGTTTTTCCCGGTTAAGGTTACCCATGATTGATCATTGTATTGATGGGCACGCAACAGTACATCCAGATCCGCAATTAAGCCCGGTTTAACATTTTTTTCGAGCCAAACAAAAAAGCGGGCGGTGATGCGGTAACTGTTGGTATAACTTTGCTTGCTGTTAAAAGCAGGTAAATACCATTTTGACCCCACGTTATCAACGCCATACTTATACCTTACGTAATCGGCAATACCTTCCGTTAACCAAACCGGCCCGGCGCTGTAACCGTAGCCCTGTACAAGGTGCATGGTTTCATGTGTTACCACGTCAATATCGGTTGGATGGGCTTTAAGGTATTTGGTGCTGAAAAGGATGCGGTTGCCACTGGCCTCTGCTACGCCACCATAAGCAGTATCGGTTACAAACACCACGCTTTTGGTTGTTTTTTTATTGAAGGTTTTGATCAATACCGGAAAAATCTCAAAATAAGTATCGATGAGACTTTGCTGTACAGCCGGATCAATGTGTTGATTTTTGTTGATGAAAACCAACTGAAAACCTTTCTTTTTAATGGTATCTGCCGACACCCAGTTTTTTGCCAGCGCTGCTTCCATAGCTTTCTCCAATTTCTTTTCAGATAGATCTTTAACTACAGCCGTACTGATCTCCATTTTTCCGTCTCCGGCAGTAATTGCAGGACTATCGGAAAAAGTAACTGATAGATGCTTTTTGGTGTGATAGCTATTGGCCCGGGCAAAGTCGGGGTAAATTTTGTAGAAAGCTTTTGTAAGCTTTTCTTTCGATTTTGCATCTAAAACACTGCTATCAGCGGGCAGGTTTAAATGATATTCTTGCAAGTCTTTTTCTTTCTCCTTGTCCTGCGCGAAGCAGGTGCCTGCAGCGCATAAAAGAGCAAGGAATAATAGTTTTTTCCTGATCATTTTTAAGTTTTGTATTAGTAAGTAACACCCGGAAAATCTGTACGGGCCTTTTCAAGCTGTTTAACCCAATCGTTTCCGTGCTCATCTTTATCACCGAAGGCACTCAATGCAAGCTGCTTCAGATCCGCACCAGCAGCGCCGCTCCAGAAATGGATAAACTCGCCCATATTTAAATCCCGTGAGTATTCGGGGTAGCTTTGTTTTCCGTTGTTAAAATTTTGCTTAGGGAAATATTTGGCAAGCAGCACAAAGAAATTGTTTAAGGCTTTGGTTTGCCCGTGTTGGGTATAAATGGGATAAAACCAATCTTTGAACCAGTGGGTACCCGCCCGTGGAAAATCATCGGTAGTAGTCAGCTTCATATTTTTCCAGCGTGCGGCATCATCATCACGACCAAGGCCAAGGTAAACATCGTACTGGTAAATTTCCATCCACTTGCTGTCATGCCAGATACCAAAAGCAGGCGAACCGTGTACTCCTTTTGCGGCACCTTCAACAATGTGACCGATTTCGTGGGTTGAAAGGTCGATATCGTTACCCACCCCCGATGTCCAGGCATTGGGATCGGATGAACCACAATCGGTTACGTTGTGATAATCATGACTGTCGTCCATATAGGTTGAGGGGTGACCACCGGAATATTTACCGGCATGAAACACCGCATATAGGCGAGAGTCCGCGCCAAAGTTTCCGTAAGTTTTTTTTGTATAGTTCCAGGCCTGCGCCATATAAGTTTTAGGCCAGATAACAGATGATTTCACATCGGCATCATAATATACTACAACACTGGTATCATAATATACCCGGTTAAGTGTTTGCGCATGTTCAAACCAGTGCTCTTTCCAGGTGGCAGCAGGCGCCGGAACATCGGCATTAACAACAGGCTGCTTGGTATGCGTGGTTGTTTTCTGACTGCAACCGGTTACCGCTACACCCAGCAGGCACATTAAATAAACTGTTTTTTTCATTTTGGCAGATTTCTAAAAAAGCCCCGCTTAACGCGGGGCCTGATTCAATAATATCAATAAAAAACCGGATTACCAGCCTGGGTTTTGAACCATGTTATTATTTTTCAATACCTCGTTATAAGGAATCGGGAACAGATAATCTCTTTCTTTCCTGAAAACACGGGTCTCTAACAGCGTTTTATTATAAAAGCCATTATCGCTTTTGCTCATATCCATACCGTAGAAATTACCGGCATCGGTATTTTCGGCAATTTTCCACCTGCGGGTATCAAAGTAACGGGTATTCTCAAAGGCCAACTCGATGCGGCGTTCGCTGCGGATAGCATCTTTCATGGCCGCTTGTCCTGATGGTACGGCAATTGCACCTGTACCACTACCGTACTGAGGCACACCTGCACGTTTACGGATCAGGTTCAGGTATTTTACGATATCAGCATTTGACGGATCCGATTCATTCAGCGCCTCAACGTAATCAAGGTAAATATGGGCTAAACGTAATAATAACGCACCACGACCATTGCCATTATTGGCAACGTTTTTACGTACTACGTAACCAGTTGGCGATACGTCGGAAGTACTTTGTGATCTGCCTGAGTTACCATTATAGAAAAAATTAGTCACAATCTCGCTGCCGTTTTGCTGGTTCAACCAAAGGCTGTTATTGTAAGTAATACCTACATAAAAGCGTGGCTCGCGATTTACCCAAGCGTTGTAAGTGCTTCTTAATTTAGTATCAAAAGGAGCTTTAAAATCAGAAAAGCCTGTTGCTACATAACCTGATTGAGGATCGTTTATCGGCAGGCCGTTGGCCATTAAATAAGCATCAACCATGGTTTGTGTTGCGCCTAACGCGCCTGCGCCCTGGTAACCTGAATCAGTATAAGGGGCTCCCACATGTTTAGGCGTACGGTCATACTGCGAGTAGTTACCACTTCTTGACCGGGCAAAGATCCATTCTTTATTCCAATCGGTGGTCATTACATTACGACATGATTTATACGCCGCCATAAACGGATCAGCATCAGTTTCGGTATAAAGATCATAGGTACCAGGCACAAACTCGCTGATAAAATCCTTAGCTGCGGTAGCTACGGCAGCCCATTTAGCCACATCATAGGTTTGGCTTATCAGCTGGGTACCATCGGCATTTTTTAACGAAGCGAAATCGGTATTACCATTATACAACGCACTTGCTTTTAACAACAATGCCTCCACCTTGTAAGCTTTGCAAATACCTTTGGTAATACGTCCAAGTTCCTGCTCGGCAGTTGTAACGGGCACATCCTGGTATGCGGCGTCAAGTTCCGATACTACAAAATCAATGCCCTGGTCAAAAGTAGCTCTCGGCAGGCGCAAATCTGATACCGGGGCGTTAATGTCCAGTATTTTATCGCCAATAAGGGGCACCGGCCCGTAGGTACGCAATAAAAAGAAATAATATAAAGCGCGTAAACCACGTGCTTCGGCTTTATATACTTTTTTATCAGAAGCCTGGATTTCCTTCGAATTGGCGTTATCAATATTCTGCATAAAGAACGTTGCATTCCTTATGGCTTTGTAATAGTTATTCCAATAAAAACCAACATCAGCATCCGTCTTTTTCCAGGTGCTGCTGTTCATGTTGTTACTATAGTTAAAATCCCAGTTGTATTTTGCCTCGTCAGAAGAAGCAGTCCACGGGCCAGAATTATCAGTACCGTTATAACGTTGCGATAACTCATTGGGTAATGAGTGGTAAACATTAGCCAAAAAGCTTTCGGTATTGGTTCTTGAAGCAAAGATCTTATCAACCGTTATCACGTCATCCGGCACCTGGTTAAGATACTTTTTACATGAGCCCATGCTTAACATAAGCAAACCCAAACCTATATATTTAATTTTTTTCATCTCTGTAATTCCGTTTTTAATTAAAAATTAGCTTGTACGCCAAGTGTTGCAGTTCTTACGTTTGGATAAGCCGTACCATTGGTGGTGTTAAGTTCCGGATCCCATAATTTGAAAGGGCTCCAGTACAACAGGTTAAAGCCTTGCAGATAAATCCTTGCGTTTTTAAGGCCGATGCTCTTCAATGTGCCTTTAGGCAGATTATAGCCAAAATCGGCAGTTTTTAAACGTATAAAGCTGATATCCTTAACCCACCAGGTTGATGCTGCCGAGTTATTTTTGTTGGTGCTGTTACCGTAAGCCAAACGAGGATAAAACGCGTTAGGATTTGGGTTTTCAGGTGTCCAGCGGTCTTCTGCTACCGCGAATAAGTTACTACGCTCGGGGCCTGTACTATTGTTAAACGGAATAATACCATCGCCATTCAGCAGCCTGTCAGCACCGGCAACACCCTGGAAGAATAAACCAAAGTAGAAGTGTTTGTATTGAAGGTTAAAGCCCAAACCATAGGTAGTTGTAGGGACATCGCCGTTGCCAATGCGGGTACGGTCGTTTTCATCAATTTTGCCGTCGCCGTTGAGGTCTTTGTACTTGATATCGCCGGGACGAACAGTACCAAAGTAGTTTGACTGGTTAGGAGCGCTATCAATTTCCTGCTGATTTTGGAAAAGGCCTGTAGCCACGTAACCAAACGTTGAAAGATAGTTTACTCCCCTGGTATTCATATATGCATAAGGCTGGATTGGACTATCATCCTCAATCACCTTATCGCGGTTGTAAGTAAAGGTACCTCGCACATCAAGGGTAAAGGCACCTATTTTAGTTGGGTTAAGCTGAACGGTAGCATCAATACCTTTGTTGGTTATGATACCAAAGTTACCCAGCGGGTTGCTGTTAAGGCCTACAATTGCAGGTAACGATCCCCTTTGCAGGAATACGCCGCTCCTGCGCTCGTGGAATAAATCTACAGTTACTGATAAAGCCGATTTAAGCGCGTAGAACTCGATACCAAGATCTTGTTTGTGCGAACGTGCCCATTGTACATCGGTACCGTAGCTGGTAATATAGGTACCCCCTATTTGATGACTTGCACCGCCATCGCCAAAGGTGTACCCGTTGTCGTTATCGCCTGTTTTAACAAGGGTAAGGTAACCAAAACGACGACCGCCATTACCACCATCACCCACAACACCATCCGAGTAACGAATTTTGAAATAGTCAAATACCTGCTTAATTGGTTCATAAAACTTTTCGTTTGATAAAACCCAGCCCACACCAAATGACGGGAAGAAACCGAATTTTTTGCTTGGCGCGAAGTTTTCAGAACCGTTGTAACCAAAGTTAACCTCGCCAAAATATTTGTCGCGGTATGAGTACGTTGTACGGCCTACCAAACCCTGGTTGCGGTATGGTAATGACGAGGTAACATCATCAGCAAACTGCTGGGTAATTTCACGCTGGTTAAAAAGCGCTAATGCTGTAATGTGGTGATCTTTACTGAAGGTATGATCGTAGTTGATTGATGCCTCGGTGTAAAACTGGCGGTTACCATCGTTATAACGGCGATATGATAAGTTATCAGATCCATCGCTCCTGATGATGTTCAAATTGATATCACCATTATCATCGTAAGGGTCGGCACGGTTAATTAAATACAGGTTACGGTTGCGGTACCTGCTGATGCCATGCGAGTTGTTAACGTCGAAAGAGTATAAAGCCGAAATTGAAAGGCCGGGAGTTAAAAACTTCAAATCCTGGGTAAGCCTCGCGTTGGTATAGATCTGGTTACTGAACAGGTTGGTATAACCTCTTTGAGTAGCAAGGTCCCATGGGTTTTCCTGCGCGCCCTGGTTACTTACACCTGGCACAAGATTACCCGGGTAAATTTTAGGGTACAGTACCGGGTTGGTTTGCATTACCGCGCTAAAAATATCCTGAACGCTTTGATAAGGGTGATCAAGGTTAACCGCCGGATAATTGGTGTTGGAGATATTACCTTGTACACCAAGGTCAAATTTGGTAGTGCTTGTCCAGTTGGTAGTTACGTTTGATGTAAAGTTGTAACGTTTAAAGCTGGTGCTTGCATCATAGCTCTGTGACGGATCTGTTTTCAGCAAACTTTGCTCATCATAATAAGCACCCGAAATATAATATGTTGAGTTATCGGTGCCACCACGCGCGCTGAAATTGGCTCTCCTGTTATACGCGGTTTTACCATATAACTCTTTCATCCAATCCACATTAGGATACAGGTAAGGATCCTCGTTTTTAATAGTTGAGTTGATATAGTTATTGCTATACTCCTTGCTTTGGCCGCTGGCTAAACGCGCCTCGTTCCGGAGCATCATGTAAGTTACACCGTCTGTTAGCTCTGGACGCTTGGTAAATGAGGTGATACCTTCATTGTAATTGAACATCAGGTTAGGTTTACCTGCACCACCTTTTTTAGTATTTACGATAATTACACCGTTTGCACCGGCAACACCGTAAACCGCTGTGGCCGAAGCATCTTTCAAAACGGTGAATGATGAAATATCCTCGGCATCCAGGTTATCAATGTCCCTGCCCTGAACACCATCAATAACGATAAGCGGTGCCGCGCTGTTTTGTGAGTTAAAGGTGGAGATACCACGAATCCAGAGATCGGCGCCGTTTTGACCCGGAAGACCAGAACGCTGTACGCCAACCAGACCGCTGATACGGCCGGCCAGTGTGGCGCTCAGGTTAGCAACCGGCTGCTTGATATCTTCCAGGTTAACCGTTGATTGCGCGCCTACTACACTGATCTTTTTCTGCTGACCGTAGCCTACAATAGCAACCTCATTTAAGCTGTTAGCTGCTGCCTGCAGAGTGATATTAAAATTGATCTCATCCTTAACGGCAAAGGTAAAAGTCCTGAAACCGATAAAGCTAACGGCTATTGAATCGCCGCGGCTGGCCTGGATACTGAAGCGGCCTTTATCATTAGTAACTGAGCCTGTTTTAGTTTTAAGGTTACGTACAGTTACACCGGGCAGTGTTATGTTAAATTCATCCTTAACCGTACCGGTTACAGGTATTGCCTGGTGGGTTTCCTGCGCCCGTACGTTCATAACAAAGGCCATGCACACCAAAGCGATATACATAAGTTTGTTATTCTTTAAGCTTGCAAGAAATACTTTTAAGAGTCGATTTTTTGACATAGTTTCTTATTTGATGATTGAAAAGTATTTTGATTGATTATGGGCCGGTACCTACAAAGGCACATTGGTTACCCGCCACTCGGCTAACTGGAACAATGCACTCCCACCGTTAGCTGTTATGCCAAGCTTGTAGTAAGTGTATGTTTTGGTGTTGTCAAACGCATAGTTTTTGGTTAGACCGCGGGAAGCGAAGGTTTGATTGGTTTGCGTATCCAGATCCGTCCAGGCAGCGCCATCATTGGAGCCTGAAAGTGTCCAGCTTTTGGGGTCACGTTCCGGAGCATCATTAGCCGAGGTAAGGGTATAGCTGGTGATGTGCTGCGGCTGTTTGAATTTAAGCTGGATAAAAAAAGTAGGCTTGTAAGTAAAGATCAGGAATTTAGTATCGAGCAGGCCGTCGGTTACCCTTATTGACCCTTCGGTTGCCGAAGGCCCTCCTGTATTTTCAATATTTACAGAAAGTGCGCCCTGGGCAGTTACATCTTCCGGATCGGGAGGTAATAAGGCGTAAGTACGCTGCTTTTCCTTTTTGCAACCCGAACAAAAAACAAGGGCTAAGCAAAGCATTGCCAATGCCCGCCTGGTTAGTTTTAAAACATTCATAGATTGATTGATTGTAGGTTAGAAATTTGAAACATATATATTATTAATTAATAAGCTGTTATAAAAAATACTTATCATAAAATAAAGACAATAAAAATCCCTATTCGCTTTTGGCAAAGTATTTTTTGGTTATTCTTTATGGTTAAAGAATAAATACTCCAGAGGAAAGAAAAGAAGGTCGGTTGCGACCTAAGCTATTGTAAAAATATGCCATGGCGATGCCTTATCAGTAATTTTTCCTGATGATAAAGGGCATAATATTACAATAGAAATTTGCGTGAAAATTAAAACAGATACCTGTATTTCAAAATTGCTTTCATTGGGTGACGATGGTTAAGTTTAGTGATGAAAACAGTTGCTATTTTAATATGCGATTGATAAAACGATTTATCAACTATAAAAAATGAGTGATATGCAACACATTCTTCATCAACAGTAAAACTAATAAAATAATAACACTAATAAAACGTTTTATCAAATTTTTTTTAATAAATCATTTAAATAAAACGACATTAACAACCATAATCAGCGCGAACGTCCCGGCAACAAAGCTCATAGCCAACAACTTTGAATAATAAGTAAAGGGTTCTGTGGTATCAAATTCAATTCTAAGTCCTGATTATTCATTTCGGAGAGGAATATTGAGTATTTTGCCTAACGGCCGCTATACGGTTTTAGTCGTTATAATCACCGTCGAAATAATATCATGGAAAATTCAAATAGCATTTGGTACGTAACTATCATACTAAGCGCAGTAGCAGGCTTTTGCGATACCGTTACGTTTGTTGCCGCCGGTTCTATATTTTCAGCACATGTTACAGGCAATTTTATTGTGTTCGCTTACCAGATCATAAATGGTACCAATCCACGGGCATGGATCAAATTACTGTCTTTCCCTTTTTTTGTCGCCGCGGTAATAACAGGCGGACAAATAGGGTCTGAACCGGGCAAAAGGTATAGGCTGTTATTTATTGAAGGGGTCCTGCTCCTGGTAAGCGGAATTTTCGCCTTATTTGTAAAATTCTATTCCTTCGCCGAATGGGGCATACACCTTACAGCAATGATGACAGTATTTGCCATGGGGCTTCAAAATGCATTTGGTAAACTTTATGCCAAAGAAACCTATGGCCCTACAACTATGATGACCGGAAATGTTACCCAGGCCTCGCTTGATCTTGGAAGCCTGTTATTCTCTTCATTTAAAAATATAGCCAGTGCTGAAAGTATAAAAAAACAAGGTATCACCATAACGGGGTTCTTAACCGGTTGTTTGATTGGCGCGCTTCTGGCAAAGAATTTTGGACTTTACGTGCTTATCGCCCCGGGATTATTATTGGTTATATGTTATTTAAGTACAGCACGGCAAGCAGGAAGTAATTTGCAATAAATTACTTCGTTTGATCTTTCATTAATGAACCCCATTGGCGTCATCTGTGAAAGAAATGAAATATGTACAGTGCGTGTACTCCGGCAATCAAAACGCAAAACATTACTGGTAACGACACTGTTACAACTAAAGCAAGCCCTAACAGTTAAATTTGAGTACAGCCTTCATCAATTATGACCCAAATCAATAAAGAAGACATCAAACAGGAAGTGTTTGACCTGTATGATGATTACGCGCATAACCGCCTTGACAGGCGTGCCTTTATGCAAAAACTATCTATTTATGCGGTAGGTGGCTTAACAGTGCCCTCGCTCATGAGTTTCCTGATGCCCGATTATCAAACAACTGCGCAGGTTAAACCGGACGATCCCCGCTTAAAGTCAGGCTATATCAATTATCCTTCGCCTAAAGGAGGCGGAACCATTAAAGGATTATTATCCGAGCCTGCCGATGCAAAGCAAAAACTTGGGGGTATTATAGTAGTTCACGAAAACCGGGGGCTTAACCCTTATATTGAAGATACAGCGCGAATAGCTGCCCTTGCAGGGTTTATCACCCTTGCGCCCGACGCGCTTTCGCCCCTTGGTGGCTACCCCGGTAATGACGACGAAGGCCGTACCATGCAGGCCAAACGGGATAAAGGCCAAATGGAAGAAGATTTTATAGCCGCGTACGAATATCTTAAAAACCATAAGGACTGTAACGGCAAGGTAGGCGTTGTAGGCTTTTGCTATGGCGGAGGCATTGCCAATATGATGGCCGTTCGCATCCCCGATCTGGCAGCAGCTGTTCCGTTTTACGGAAGCCAGCCCGCCGCTGAAGATGTTCCTAAAATTAAAGCGCCGTTGTTATTGCATTACGCGGCGCTGGATACCCGCATCACCGAAGGCTGGCCTGCATATGAAAAAGCGTTAAAAGAAAACGGCAAAAAATACCAGGCTTTTATTTATGAAAATGCCAATCACGGTTTTCATAATAACACTACTCCCCGCTATGACAAAGCTGCGGCAGAGTTAGCCTGGAAACGTACCATCGATTTTTTTAAAGAAAATTTAAGCTAATAAAAATGGCCGGATATCCGGCCATTTTTATTGTTCGATAAAATGAAAGATTCCCTATTCTTTTGGGGCTTCTTCTTCTTTGTCTTCCTCTTCCCGTTCAACGGTTATAGTACATTCTGTAACCAATGCGGCCAGGGTACCCACGGCGGCAAATACAGGTGCCAGTATCATCCCAAAAAGGCCTACACTAAGCGGAAAGGTCATTAACTCTTTACCTTCTTTATTCGAAATGGTAATCCTGCTGGCTTTACCTTCGGCAATTATTTCTTTTATCTTTCCCAATAACGCCTCGCCGTTAATTGAGAATGTTTCTTTTGTGCTCATGTTTTTGATAAGTTTATAATTTAGATGAGCATATTATTACGTTGTTACAGGTTTTGCCAAATATGACAATACAGGCAAGCCTTTAGATGCTTACTTCAACCTTTTTTCCGGTTTTAACTGCCTGGTAAATAGCATCAATAAGTTTAAGGTCTTTTACAGCTTCTTCTCCATCCACAGGCACTACAGGCTTTTTATTGTTAAATATGATCTCGGCCATCTCATCCATTTGAACCGTTTGATGGGTTGTTACCGGCTGATTAAGCTCGCCTAAATGAGTACGCCCTCTGATAGGCCCATAACCTGTAGATGGCTGCATCTCGGCGAAGCCTTTATCGCCATCCAGGAAAAAGCGGTCGAGGTTGTTCATGTTATAGGTAGATAGACAGGAAGCCACCGCTCCGCTCGGGAAACCAAACTGGAACTGGATGGTTTCGTCAACCCCTTCCTTAAATTTCACAGGATCTGTCTTGGTTTCCTGCGCGGTAACCCATATAGGTTCTTCGCCTATCATATAACGCGAGCCATTGATGGCATAAATACCAATATCCATCATGGATCCTCCTCCGGCCAATTGTTTATTTAACCGCCACTGGGTAGGATCGCCGATGGTGAAACCGCATTGCCCCTGAAAAAACCTTATCTTTCCAAACTCGCCACTTTGCCTCATCCTGATCACCTCCAGCGTTTTAGGTTCAAAATGCATGCGGTAACCAACCAGCAGTTTTACGTTGGCTTTTTTGCAGGCATCAACCATTTCCTGTCCTTCTTTTGCATTAACAGCCATCGGCTTTTCACATATTGCATGTTTGCCGGCAGCAGCTACCCGTAATACAAAATCACGGTGCAGGCCATTAGGCGTAATTACATACACGGCATCGATATCAGGGTTATTTTTGATATTATCGAAATTCTGATAGTTGTAGCAGTTTTTTTCGGGAATACCGTACTTAGCCTGCCATGTTTTTATTTTTGAGGGCGTGCCGCTAATCAGGCCTACGAATTTAGCTTTGGTACATGACCGCATGGCTTCGGCAACCATACCACCGTATCCTCCAAGCCCTAAAATAGCTACACGTAACATTGGGCCATCATAAGCCGGTTCAATAGTTTTTGTTTCAGCAGCCCAATTTGATAAGGGTGCAAGCTGAAGGGCCAGGGCCGACAAACCCAATTTCTGTAAAAAATCACGACGAGAATTCATAGGTATGTTTTTTGGTTTACGACAAATTACATAATTCCAAAAAACAAACCTACAAGTAATCTGATTTTTACTAAGATGTGCTATAATCCTATCATACTGAATTATAATCTGTAAGCGTATTTACAAACATCAATGACGGCCAGATGTAGCAGCATCAAACACACGGCAAAAATTGCCGCCCCCTATTTTACCGATCTCATCTGCCGTAAAACCTGTTTTTAACATAGCGTCAACCACAGTATAATAAAAGCCTGCTTTTTGATCCGGCCAGGCTTCGTTGGTACGCTCGCCTACCCTCCCTTTATTTTGACCGCCTCCCGGGCCTTTGCGACCATCATCGCCGGGCCGTTTATCATGACGATCATCCGGAGCGCCACCGGGCGGCGGACCAGGATTATTTGGCCGCGGGCCAAATCCGCCCGCACTTCTGTAAGATGGGGTTAACTTAGTATCGGTACCAATGCAAACGTGGTCAACGCCGATAACATCAACCAAAGCACGAATATTTTGAGCATACTCCAGGGGGCTATCAGCTAAATGTGTCCATACGCCAATTACGCCCCCGGCATCTGCAATAATTTTAGCCTGCTCCTTACTGATCAGTCTCGGGCGCATCATCTGAGCCATATTGGGATTGCCGCCAAGCTGTGTATCCAAACCGGTATGCGAAACAATAACCGGACTTGCGGCCAGCTTAAGCGCGGCAGCGATGGTTTCGCCATTAGCATGCGCCAGATCAATCAAAATACCCAACCGATTACATTCCCTTATAATATCCGCACCAAATTGAGTTAGCCCACCCCAGCGTGGGGCATTGGTGTAAACATCGCCCAATGGCACCGATGCGTCATTATCATGAAGTAAGCCGAGATGCCTCAATCCTCTGTCATAGGCTATACCAAGCCTGTCTAACTTTCCTTCCAGGAAGTGACCGCCCTCTATCGATTGAATAACTGTAGGCTGATGCTGCTCGTGGGCTTTACGAAGATCGGCCAGATTTAATGCCCGTTTTATCCCGTTATTTTTCAGCTGCTGATCCATGGCAGCAAGCCCATTCAAAAACCGCTCATAGGCTTCACCCGCGTTAGTCAGCTTTTGATAATCAAGCGCGAAGGTCATACAGATTGCAGATAGTCCCGACTTCTTCATCTCGCCGGCGAGATCAATATCAGGGCCGGGCACTTCGGCAGTAACAAGGGGAATATCGATATGATTATGCGTATCGATGCCTATTGTAGCGGCTACAATTGCCGCCACCCTTGGATCTATCTCATCAATGGCCCAGATTGCTAACGGGTTTAACATTATTGCGGCGCCTGTTCCGGCGAGAGCGGTAATGAAGCTTCGGCGTGACCATGAAGACTGAGGTTTTATCATGATATTAATGTTTACTATAAGTTGAATTATTCAAATATAACCTACCAATCATATGCCCGCCGGAACAATCGGCGTTCGGCTGCTTTTCACCGACCAAGCCTGTAGATTGCCTGATGTAAAACAGAAACCCAGCGCGTTATTACAAAAAAAGAGGCTACCCTTTTTGGATAGCCTCCTGATAAATATTGATAGCCTGATGTTACAAATAGCTTAATACCCGCTTATGCAATGGCTGGTTTTACATATGTTGCGTGATACAGTTTACGGAACATAATGTATGTTACTGATACCATTATGAATGCTACGATGGCATCCGCAGTAGCAGCGAAATTAAGAACAGCAAGTTTAGATAAAAAGGCAAAGATGATATCGAAAAAGATGCCTGCAAATACCCATTCTTTTAACCTAAGGAACTTGTTTGGTGTTAAAAGTACTGCTACGCCTGTAAGTTTAGCAACACCAAGGATATAAATAAAGTGTGGAGGGTAACCCAATTTTAAGGTAATGTCCCATACAAATTGATTTTTGGTAAGTTCGCCAAAACCGCTTGCTGCAAACCATAATGAAGTTAATGCTGCTCCTATCCAATAGATTGTTTTTACTTTTTTAGTTGTCATGATATTTAGTGTTTGATTTGTTTGATGACTCAAAATTGCGTCAAAAACAGCCAAAACCTAAGTGCTTTCGGTACGAGGCGGACAAACTAAACCGCAGGCCGGACAATCCTGAACCTGAGTATATTAATTGATAATACCTGGCAGCAAAAAAAAGCCTCACAGGTTTCCCGATAAGACTTTAGAAATTGTATGATTATAACTGAAATAACCTCGCTTACTTCACCTTATTAATTTTGATAAACATTTGGCTGGTATATAAATTATCCATTTGTTCCTTATAAAGCTTTTCATAATAGCCTACTGTGAATAAACCTATCTCGTACCTGTACTTTTTATAATTAACCGCATTTTTTAATAAACGGGAAGGTATAGCTAAGCCAAAGTCAGACGGTTTATAATTATTCAATTTGGAGTTGTCAACCTTTTTGCCGTCTATCCATATGCCAGACGTGCGCGAGTTTTTCCAAAGATCCAGATCGGCCTGACTCGGACTTTTGGCTTTTAACGGCTCGCCGGGATAGGTAAAACCTACTATTTGCTGTTCTTGTTGTGTACGGCTCATGCTTTTAAATATTGTTTCCAGCTGTGACCTTTCCGCCGCCGTAATTCTCGACGGATGCTTTACATAATTATCCGGAGCGTCAATGTGTTTATTGACGATCTGTTGATATTCCTTTATCATATTATCCGAAGCACCCGTGGTTGTATACGGATAATCACTCGCAATAAATGATTTTGAATAGTGTCTTGATATAGGAGTATCTACTGATATCTTTTCTGTTTTTGGTTTAATATTCTTCTTTAAAACCGAATGAGTAAACGCATCTGTTTTAGAGCAAAACAACAAAAACGCCGCAATAAATAGGGGAACGGTAGCAATTTTTGCCCAAATAGCATTAATTGCAGATGTGGATCTGGTCATCATAATTAAACGTTTTTTTATGGTTAGATAATTGAATTGGCTCGTGATACTTAATCCCGTGGAAACATTTGCTGTATTAAGCAATAAATACTGATAGTCACTTATATCTGTAGTGTTGCTGATTGCGGCGGCATCGGCAATAAACTCATGGTTTAATTCGATACTTTTCCTATAAAAAGGAATAAAAGGATTAAACCAGCAAAACACCTGCAATAACTCAATCAATATGATATCAACAGAGTGCAGTTCCCTCGCGTGAGTTAACTCGTGCTCAAGAATTGCTCCATCAATTTGCTGATTATAATAATCGTGCTTGTTCAGGAAAATGTTATTCAGAAAAGTAAATGGCGACTTGCCATTCTGCACGAGTATCAATTTTCCTCCCTTATAAGGTAAATGATCACCGTTTCTGATGGCTACATTAATGGCGTACAGGTTATAGCCAAACCGGAATAGCAATACCAATACACCCACGATATACAAGCCCAACAAACTATATTGCCAATAACTAACGCGCTGCTTAGCAGGAGCAACCTCATGATTAGATGTTGTAGCCTGTTGGTTCTCAAATATTAAAAAGACATTTACAGGTTTGGTTACAACGGTAGCTTTAACTGGTTTTAGCATATCGATCACAGGGCTACTACTTTTTATTCCGATAAAAGGTACAGCTAATGAAAACAATACGCTAAACAGCAGATAATACCTGTTAAACGTGTACAGCGTTTTATTTTTTAGCAGCAACTGGTAAATGACCAGCAACAAGCCCGAACACAGGCTGAAACTGATTAAGCTGTTAATCATTTTTTTTTCGTTTAAGTTGTTCGTCAATTATTCTTTTCAGATCCTCAAGCTCGGTGTCGGTAAGATTGGCTTCTTTGGTAAAAAAGGATGCAAACTGCATAGAAGAATTTCCAAAAAAATTCCTGATCAGCCCTTTTACGTGGGTAGAAAAATAATCGGCTTTTTTCACCAACGGGAAATACTGTCTCGAATTTCCCATCAGGCGGTAGCCAACAAATTCTTTATTCTGCATTCTCTTTAATAAAGTGGCAATGGTAGTTGTCGCGGGTTTAGGATCCGGATAAGTATCAATGATATCTTTCATAAATACTTCGTTTCTCTCCCAAATAATATCCATTAATTGCTCTTCAGCAGTTGTCAATTTTACCATAACTCTACATGATTAGAATATACTCTACAATTGTAGAATAAAAAAATCACAATTCAAAATATCTTGTTGAAATACTTATTTTCGGATAATCAAAACCCTGCGATATGACTACTGCCGAAATCCTCATTAAACTTGAATCACTCGGAAACGAAAAAATGCGGCTTCACAATAAAAAGAACGGGGCTCATGATAATCAGTTTGGTGTAAAGCTTGGCGATATCAGGAAAGTAGCGGACACGATCAAAAGCGATCATCAACTGGCTAAAGCATTATGGGAAACCGGCAATGTTGAAGCCCGTTTATTGTCAACCCTGATTATTATACCCAAACTGCTGTCAACCGAGGAGTTGGACAGTATGGTAAGGTCGGAGCGGTTTACACAGGTTATCGACTGGCTGTATGCCTATGTTATTAAAGAATATCCTGAACGCGAAAAATTGCGTGAAACATGGCTGCTTTCTGTTGACCCGATGACTTTACGACTGGGCTGGAGCCTTACCAGCGGACGAATAGCGAGAAGCCCCGAAGGCCTTGATATCCCGGCTGTCCTTGACAGGCTCGAAAAAGAAATGCCCAAAGCCGCACCCGAGGTGCTATGGACTATGAATTCGGCCCTGGCACAAATTGGGATCAACCATCCTGTTTATCGCGAGCGCGCTATCAATATCGGAGAGCGCCTTGGAATCTATCGTGATTATCCTGTGTCAAAAGGCTGTACATCGCCCTTTGCCCCAATCTGGATCAACGAGATGGTTAAACGTCAGGGCTAAACCGGCATTCTACAATACCGAAGCTTTCACATAAAACTCGCTTAAATTCAAGATATTCATTGCCGTCGGTTTTAACCGACGGTAAAAAACTTCAAAGTCATGGCTTTAGCCTAAATTAACAAGCGGATTTGGGCTGAAGCCCTCTTAAGCACTTTTTGTTCCGTTGGTTAAAACCAACGGCAATGAAGTCTAACATCTATCTGGAAATAACATTCACTTGTTTTTAAACGATTTCTTAAAAAGAACATTAAAAAAAGTGTGTAGACCCTTTCGGATATACACACCTTAAAAATAAACATGCTTATAACCTATCTTTAAAACGGATGCGGCTTATAAACATTTTTAACACTACCATCCTGGTATAGCTCCAAAATCGCATAACCCGGCGGAGTTTCTTCATAATAACCTTCTCCGGCAGATTTTTCATCGCCTTTACCCCACCAGAAACCGCTCATGGCGCCATTGCAAAAATATTGAGTGCCGTTATAGGAAGCCGTATCCAGCAGGTGGTTGTGGCCGCTTAAACATACCTTTACCTTATCGCGATGCTGATAGAACAAGGCTTTTAGCTTTTTATAATCAGAGTGCATGCCACCTTCCCAGTATGGGGTTACGCCCAATATCGGGTAATGCGACATCAGCAACACCGGTGTATTTGCGGGTAATTGTTCCAGCTCCTTTTTTAACCAATTAAACTGCTCATCATCCACTGTAATGGATGGATTGTTACCATCCAAAATAATGAAATGCCAGCCCGATTTGCTGAAACTGTAATACCTGTTAGGAATTCCCAACCGTTTCACAACGTAATCTTTTCCGTACATGGCATCAGCATGATCCGGTGCTGCCCACCAGTTATCATGGTTTCCAATGCAGCTATGCACTTCGTATCCTTTCAGGCTTGTCATGCAATCATCCCATATGCTCCATAATTCGGTAACACGTTCACGTTTTACGTTATCATAAGATGCATCAAAAATGGAATCGCCGCCATTCAGGAAGAAGTCTACCTTTTCAGCCTTAATGGTTTCCAGGCATTTTTTAAATTTCTGAGGGGCATCAAGGTCGGGCCTGATATGCACATCGGTAATGTGGGCGACTTTTAATACCGGTTTTGCCTTTATATTTTCGGCGGCGTTTGCAACGCTGTTACCGCGTGTAACCAATCCCGCTGCTGCCAGGATCCCCGCGCCTTTTAAAATCTCTCTTCTTTTCATATCAAATTATGCTGAGGGTGGTTTTACCAGCCCGGGTTTTGGGTTAAGTTTTTATTGAGCAATAACTCCGTAGTTGGAAGCGGGAAATAATAGTTTTTAGGATCGGTAAAAGTTTTAACCAACGTAGGGTTAACTACCACGTTACCGCTGTTACCATTACTCAAATAAATATCCTTACCCACCACAAAGTATGATACGTTAGGCAGCGTAGTAGCGGGCTTGGCTGTTACCAGGCTTACGTCTGGCTGTCCGTCGCCATCAATATCATAGCTGCCCAGGCCAGGGAAGTACATACCGGTAAAGGTTTGCGCCAGTAATGCCCCGCTTTTCCAGCGCATCAAATCATCGTAGCGGAAATTTTCACAAGCCAGTTCCACACGGCGCTCCCTGCGGATCTCCAGCAATACGCTTTGCAATGAGCCCGATACATTAGGGTAAGTGGCCGCCAGCACAGGATCAACAGTTGCAGCCATAGTTAAATGCGGCATGCCTACCCTATCGCGCAGCAGGTTTACAGACATATCCAGATCGCTTTGGCTAAAGCTGCCTGTTCCTGCAGCTGCAAGTTCTGCTTTTGATTCGGCGTAGATCAGCAGCATTTCCGCATAACGGAACACAATACCCGCGTTATAATTAGTATTATACGTAGGTGTAGCCGGGTCATAATATTTGATTTGCTGGTATCCGGTTGGCGCCGGGCCCAGGATCCTTGCGCCTTTCAAATCGCCATAAGTTACCGTAGGCGGTAAAACGGTTTGCGCCATCCGTGGATCACGATTGGTGAACTCGTCTTTGATCATCTGTGTGGCATAACCTGCGGTAGACGTATAAGGCGTTCCGTTTTTAGTGAGGTAAGTATTTAACAAGCTTTTGGTAAGGCTTAAACCATAAGCCCTCATATTACCGTCAAGCGGTGTAGTAACGTGCAGGGTATTGCTGTAATAGTAGCCAAGCATCACCTCGGTATTCTGCGGATCGGTAGGCGCATAAAACAAAAACAGGTTCAGGTAATCCTTATCAGGGCTACCGGTACTGTACAATTTAAAAGTACCACTTTTCATAACGGCAAGCGCCGCATCATTAGCAGTTTGTAAAAATGACTGCCCGCCGTCTATACCGTGATATTTTCTGAAAGTACCTTCATGCAAGCCTACGCGGGCCTGCAATGCCAGGGCAGCCCATTTGGTAATGGTGCCTGAAGGGCCAGTTGGGTTAATATGTGCGGCGGCAAAGCTCAGATCGGCCATTACCGAATCCATTACCAGTTTACGTGGGTCCCTGCCTTTGTATAATTCGCCATTGTCATTTGGTAAAATGGTTGCGCCGTACCATGGCACGTCGCCAAAGCGCTTTACCATATCAAAATAAAACCAGGCCCTGAAAAAACGGGCTACCCCAACATAATGGCTTTTTACTGCTTCAGAAGCATTGGCTTTCTGATAATTCTGCAAAAAGTAATTTACCTGGCGAAGGTAAGTCCAGGTCCAGCCGGCCTGGCTTGCGCTGGTAGGCAAAGGAAGCTGACCAGCTACAACTTTATTAAAAGGGTTATTTTCGTAATTATCGCTTTGCTGATCGCCTAATGCAATGGTACCGATACCCGGCAGGTAAGAGTACAAACCATTACAGTAGGTATTAAGGTCATTGGCATTGGCAAAAAAGTTTTGTTGTGTTAAGCTGGATACCGGGTACCTGCTTAAAAAATTATCTTTTTGACAGGATGTTAATGATAAGCAGCTTATCATTACAAACAATATGATGATTTGAATATTTTTCATTTTAATGAGGAAAAACATGATGCATTAAAATTTAGCGTTAATACCGAACGAATAGCCGCGTTGGAAAGGATATACTTTACCGGCCCCCCAATTGCCGCTTAATCCTTCGGGGTCGAACCCTTGCGGTAGTTTGTCTGTTTCCCAAAGGTCTTCGCCGCTGAAATACAGCCTTAAACGGTCAACCCCTATCTTTTTAAATACAGGCAGATTAAATGAATAGCCTACCGTGAGGTTTTTAAGACGGATATAAGCCGCGCTATAAGTATACCTGGTTTGTGGTACAGCAAGATCGATCCATTGCCCTGCATCGCCCGCACGCCAGCCTTTCAGGCTTGGGTAAAAGGCATTAGGGTTTTGAGGTGTCCAGGTATTGCCCACAATGTTTTTGTAAACATTATCCCATGGCGAGAAAAAGCTGCTCCAGTAATAACCGCTGGTACCAGGCCAGAACGACTGCTTGCCTACACCCTGGAAATAAATACTGAAGTCGAAATTATTCCACGAAAAATTGCCGCCAAAACCAAAGTTGTAACGTGGTGTGGTGTTACCGATCACATGCGCGTCGCCCGGATTCCCTATGGTGCCATCGCCATAATCAATTTTACCGTCATGGTTCAGGTCGGCATATTGAAGCTCCCCTGCTTTGTTCCAGGCATAATAGCCTTGTAATTTTGATTGGTCTGGTGCTGCTTTAGCCGCGGCATCTGTCTGGAAGATCCCCAGGGTGGTTAAACCCATAATATCGCCAACATGCTGCCCTACGTAGTAATCGCCGCCAAACCAGAATTTATTAGGGTTATTATAGCGGGTAATTTCCGTTTGCGAATCCCATACATTTGCACGTAAACCGAAGACAAAAGGTTTGCCGGCTAACAAAAACTGGTCATTATAAGTCAGGTTTAACTCCCAGCCTTGTGTACGCAGATCGGCTGCGTTTTCCTGAGGTTGCGTGGCCCCTAATACCGCCGGAAGCTGAAAACCTTTGGTGATCATGTTCTTGGTATCGCGCTGATACCAGTCAAACGTTGCATTCAGTTTACCGAAAAGGGTAATATCAATTCCGGCATTTTTACTGTAAACCTTTTCCCATGTCAAAGCCGGTGAAACAAGGGTAGCAGGGTAAACAGCTGTTGGCTGCGAGCCTCCTAATATATTGCCGATCTTACCTGAACTTAGTGTTGAGATAAAATCATAATTGCCCAAGCTTTGATCATTACCCAATGAACCATAAGAAGCGCGCAATTTCAGGTTGTTAACTACTCCTCGCAGCCCTTTAAAAAACGGCTCTTCAGATACCCGCCAGCCTGCAGATGCAGATGGGAAGAAAGCATAATGATCATTAACCGGGAAACGTGATGAACCATCGTAGCGGCCATCTAACTCCAAAAGATATTTGTTATCATATGAATAATTCAGGCGCGAAAAGATACCCCTCACCGCCCACTGATAGCCATTACCGTGAACAGAAGGTGTTGCACCGGTAGTTACGTCAAGATAACCAACCTGATCGCTGATCAAGTCATTGTTCTGCGCCGAGAAGTAGTTGTATTTATTCAGCTCCTGGTTATAACCAACCATTCCCTTAAAGTAATGCTTGCCAAAATTCTTTTCATACTCGGTGTATATGTTAACAGCCTGGTATGAATTATCGTCCGAATAAGCGGAAGCATCGCTATGGCCGGCATAAGATATTGGTTGATTTGGGCCGGTTTCGTAAGGCAAAGCCACATGGTACGCCTGGTTGTAATTATTAGTCGACCGGAAAGTATAATCGCCCTTAACCCGCCAGGTATTATTAAACCATGATGTGGTAAAACCAATGGTATTTTGTGGCTGATTGGTAACGGTATTTCCCCTGCCGCCGCCTTGCAAAAAGCCAAGATATGTACCATCAGAAGTGTAAGAGCCATCAGGATTCCTCGGAACAGACAATGAATTGGAGCGACCGATCTGGTGATACAGATCGCCTGAAGTCCAGTCTGATGTCCATAATGACGGGTAATTATAAACCGTACGGTTATAGGCTGTATTGGTATAAATATGCATCCATTCGGTAACCTTAAAATCAAGTTTAGCCCGCATATTGATCCGGTCATAGTGATCGGGGTTGTAACGGAACACACCATTTTGTCTGTTATAATCTGCCGAAACATAATAGGTGATCCTGTCGCTGCCACCGCTCACACTTAAATTATGGGTTTGACTTACGTTATTAGGTTTATAGAGTTCATTAAACCAGTTGGTAGCACCAAAATAATCGTAAACATTAGGGTTAGTAGGGTCAACTATAACTGCAGGCAAACTTGGATTTTTTGAACGCTGCTGCGCGTAATCAACCGCGGCGGTATTATACAAATTGACGCCATAGTAGGCTGAGTACGCCTGGTTTTTAAAATCGATCACAGTTGCCGGATCGGTAACAATATCGGGCAAGTTGGTGATTTTATGAACGGCTACGTTATTACTGTAGCTTACCTTTGCTTTACCATTACTTTGTTTTGAACCGCTTTTAGTAGTGATCAGGATAACGCCAAATGATGCCCTTGAACCATAAACGGCAGATGCAGACGCGTCTTTCAGCACCGTAGCACTGGCCACATCATCGGGATTGATATTACTGATATCAGTAGTAACACCATCCACCAATACCAAAGGAGTCCCTCCGTTAATTGATGTAAACCCGCGGATGTTGAAAGTAGTGCTCCTTCCCGGTTGCCCATCAGATGAAATAACATTCAATCCTGCTAACTGGCCTTGTAAACCGCGCCCAACATTTGGTATTGGCCTGTCTTCCAAAACACTTCCGCTCACTGTACTTACGGCCCCGGTAAGGTTTACTTTTTTCTGGCTACCGTAACCTACAACAACTACGTCATTCAGCTTGGATTGATCCATTTCCAGTGCAACATTAACTTCCTGCTGCCCATTAACAACTACTTCCTTTTTCTTGAAGCCCACAAAAGTAAAAACTATTACCTCGTTGCTTTCTGCAATAACCCGGTATAAGCCATTAGCATCTGTTGCGGTATGTTTTGAAGTGCCTTTAATGCTGACATTAACACCCGGCAATGGCTGTCCTTTATCATCCGTTACTTTACCGGTGATGGTTTGAGCCCAGGGTAAAGTGGTTGCCGATGCCGGTTTCTCATCTATCACAATAGTATTATCGGTGATGGTATAAACCAGGCCCAGATCTTTTAAAACAATATCCAACGCCTGCTGAATTGTCCCGTTTTGGAGGTTTACACTTACCGTACCCGCATGTTTAAGCAGCTTACTCTCATACCAGAATGCAAAACCGCTTTGTCTTTTGATTTTGGCGATAACTTTTTGAACCGAGGTATTCTTTTCCGATAGATTTATATTTTGCGCATAGGTACTGGCCGATGCATTAAGACAAAATAGAAATATTAAAAATATCGTGATTTTCATGATCATGAAAATTTTGACTAATTGTCTTCGATTATCACGCAGAAGACATGGGTGCGTATAAAAATTCATACTTTTGTTTTGTTTGGGTTTAATACATAAATGTCTGTCACAAGATTTTTTTTCGCTTCGGCGAGAGGTGAACCCAGCATCCGCCGGCAGTGTTCCAGCACTTCCGGCTTTTTTATGAGTTCCCTGAAGGTTTTTTATTTCTCCATATCAATTCATTAGTGGTTAAAGATTAGTTTAGCTATTGTTTTACGATAAGCCGCTTACCTTCCAACGTAAAGCGGATATGGGTAAGGGTTAATATTCTTAACAGTTCGGACAGGTTTGATTTCCTGGAGATAGACCCGGTAAACAACCGACCTGAGGGCTGCCCCTGGTATTCTACATCCACATCGTACCATCTGGATACCATGCGCATAATGGTTTTGATATCGGCATCTGAAAAAGAGGTTATCCCATTTTTCCAGTTTACAGCTTCATCTTCATTAGCATCTGTAACAATAATATCCTCACCGGATATAGCCTGCTGATGTGGCCTTAAAAATTTAGTGTTGGTTCCATCGGTAATTTCCACCGATCCTTCAAGCAACGTGGTTACAATATGGGCTTCTTCGGGATAGGCCATCACGTTAAAATGGGTACCCAAAACAGTAATGGTTTGCTTGCCAGTAGTAACTGTAAACGGTTTATGTTTATCCTTGGTAACTTCAAAATAAACCTCGCCGGTAGTTTCCACATTTCGTTGGTTACCCGAAAAAACGACAGGGAAACGGATAGATGAAGCAGCGTTAAGCCATACCTGGGTTCCGTCCGGCAGGATGACTTTGTATTCGCCGCCGCGTGGCGTTGTAATGGTATTATATTCAGGAGTTTTATCACCGGTTTCGGTTTGCTGATTGATGTTATCACCCATCAGGTAAGAAATGAGCCCGTTACCCGCCTTATGCACTGTTGTAGCTCCTTGTTGTGCCAGGTTGCCGTTTTGTGCATTGTTAAGCGTGATTTGGCTGCCGTTTGAAAGAGTAAGTATAGCCTTACTATCGCCGGGAGCAACATCGCTTTTAACTGCACTTAACTGTGCAGCAGTCGGTCTGGAGGGCTTTAAATAAAAGTAGGTCCCGATGCTTAATACTACCAGGATTACCGCGGCCGCTGCGATGTATCGTGTAAAATAGGAAATATGCCTAACCGGGGTTCCAGAAATCTCCTCATTCATCTTCAACCTGATATTCTGCAGCATCAATTGTTGCAAGGCCTGTTCTTGTTCGGAAGTGAGAGATGATGAGGCACCCTCCGATAACCTTTCATAATATTCTTCTAACAAGGACTGCTCCTGGGCTGTTGCTTTCCCTGCTATATATTTATCTATGAGTTCAAAAAAAATGGGCTTTTCCATGCTGCTTTGATCTTAAGTACCAAAAACAGGTGGACACCCTACGGTAAAAATGTTTTTTTTGAAAAAAGATTGAATCTGCTAAACGCAGTGCATGATAACAGCTACGCAGGTGCTCACAGTTAAACCATTGCGGATGTGGTTTAAAGATTTAGATAACCGTTTTTCTACTGTTTTTTCGGAGATGCCTAGCTGAAAGGCAATCTGTTTGTAGGTTAAATTTTCTTCCCGGCTCAAATGGTAAGCCTCCCTGCAATCCAATGGCAGGGTATTGATCAGCCTGTTTAATAGCGCTTGCTGCTCTTTATACAATAGGGGATTATCATGAATGATCTCTACGGTAACCTGGGCAAGTCGTTCGTAAAAGGCATCATTTACTTTTTGCTCTCTGATTGATTTAAACACCGCGAAACGTACGGCCTGTTGAAGGTAAGCCTTTAAATTCTGGATCTCCACGTCGGTACGTCGCTGCCAGATGCTGATAAAAACGTTTTGAACAATATCTTTGGCCAGTTCCTCATTACCGAGTACACTATTAGCATTATTGTACAAAAGCTTCCAATATCTCAGATAAATTTCGGTAAAAGCGTCTTCCCGGCCTTCTTTTAGTAAGGAAATCAGTTCGGGATCGGTAAGGGATTGTAACGCCGCCATTTCAGTGCAAAGTAAATATAGCGATATTACCTTACTGTTAAATGCGGTAAGCAATTAAAAACATTTATGTTAATGGGGATTAAAGAAGGCTCCCGGCGAGCACTTCTACTGCTATTACCCATTACGTATTCAAAGGATAATTGAAGCCTCTTTTTTTAATACTATTCTTAAGATACTATTCTCATTTTACCCAAATCAAGAAATATTAAATACCGTGAAAACACCTATTGAATTTTCCAATCCGCCTAAGTAACTTAGAACAAAATAAAACATAAGTATTTATAAATTAGATAATTATAAACAAACCTAATTAACACACACTGCTCTTAAATATATTACATATTAGATTAATATATCATTGATTTTATTAAAAAAATTAACCTAAACAACTTGTTATGGCAAACTGGGGACATCTTCAAAACAGGTACGGAACAAATAAAAAGCGCAAGATACTTGCCTTAGATGGCGGCGGCATCCGCGGTGTACTTACGTTGGGCATTTTGGCCGAAATGGAACAGCAATTAAAAACAGAATTAAAAAAGGATGACACCTTCCGTTTGTCGGATTATTTTGACTACATAGGCGGGACAAGTACTGGTGCAATAATTGCAGCAGGCTTATCTCTTGGTATGTCTGTAAATCAATTGATGAAGTTTTATGAAGACAAAGGCGAGGCCATGTTTGATAAAGCCTTTCTTTTAAATAAAGTAAAATATTTTTACAACGATGGCCCTCTGCTTGATCAACTTAAGCAAACTTTTGGTTCGCATGATATAGGCCTGGAAAATGAAGCGTTTAAAACGTTATTACTTGTAGTAACCATGAACAGATCTACCGATTCGCCATGGCCTATCAGTAACAATCCTTTTGCAAAATACAATGACCGGTCCAGACCTGACTGTAATTTAAAAATACCTCTTTATCAATTGGTGCGGGCAAGCACCGCGGCCCCGGCTTACTTCAGGCCGGAAACTCTCCAATGGGACCCTAAAAATCCTGATAAAACATTTGTATTTGTAGACGGTGGCGTAACACCTTACAATAACCCTGCATTTTTGTTATACAGAATGGCAACTCAGCCCGCCTATAGATTAAACTGGGAAACCGGCGAAGATAAACTGATGATCGTATCAGTTGGTACAGGCTCGGCGCCAACAGAAGGGATTTATAGTAACCTGTTAGATACCTTAAAAGAATTGCCGGGCAACTTAATGTATGCCATGCAGGTTGATCAGGATATCAATTGCCGCACGGTTGGCCGCTGTGTTTTTGGTGCTCCTGTAGACAGAGAATTACATGATATGATACCAATGGATAGCGCCGGAAACATTATTGATGATACTACCGATACAAACTGCCATTTCAGATATATGCGTTACAATGCCGATTTGAGTACACAGGGGTTGACTGATTTGGGATTTGGCGACATTGATTCAGACAATATCCGGCAAATGGATTCGGTAAAAAATATTGGTACATTAAAAGCAATAGGAAAAACGGTGGGGCAAAAGCAAGTATCTGTCAAGACACACTTCGGCCCCTTTTTAGAAGAGTAAACCGATTTAAATGACGCATTACATTCTATTTACGGGACATATGATTGACAAAGCCGGTCGCCCAAAAGAAAGGTTCCCGGCATATAAAGAGCACAATGTCCGGATAAAAATAAAAAACAAAATATCGGAAGCCATCAATAATGCCAATGCAAATTTTATGGGCATAGCTGGTGGTGCCTGCGGGGGCGATATCATTTTTCATGAATTATGTATTGAACTTGGTATACCCTCAACAGTATACCTGGCACTCCCCCCTGCCGAATTTAAAAAGGCATCAGTATCATTTGCAGGGCAAGCCTGGGATGAACGGTTTGATCATTTGCTACAAGCCTTGCCATCCCTGGTATTGGCAGCAAATGAAGATAATAATTTAACCATATGGGAGCAGGCCAACTTATGGATGCTGAATGATGCCTTAAAAAATAGTGGTGAAAATATGAACCTTATTGCTTTATGGGACGGACAGGGAGGTGACGATAAAGGAGGTACCCAACACATGGTTGAAAAGGCCCGGGAAATGAATGCGGATGTGGAAGTGATTAGGATTGATGAGATATGAAGGCTGACAAAATTGAAATTAGAGATTACTGTTAACTATTAAATTAAAAAAAATGATTCCTCAAGAGTGGTTAAAACACGCCCCCGTCCCACCAGTTTTGGATGGAAAAAAATCATGGCACGTATTTCTTTCGTACCGGTCTGTTAATCGTGGCTGGGTACTGAATTTGTATGATATATTAACTGAACTTGGCTTTAAGGTTTTTCTTGATCAATATGTTTTAAAACCAGGGGATTCTTTGGCCAGGACTTTGGAAGACGGGTTGCAGCAAAGTCAAGCAGGTATTTTAATCTGGTCTAATTCGGCTAAGGATTCTGAATGGGTAAGAAACGAATATGACGTGATGATATCCATGGCAACGAATGACAAAAGTTTTTGCTTTGTGCCCATAAAAATAGATAGAGCATCACTTCCTGTTTTTGCCAATACCAAACTATTTTTAGATTTCACCGAGTATCCGGATGGCCCTAACGGAGGAGATCTTCTGCGACTTGTTCATGCGCTGTTAAAAAAACCTTTAAGTGATGAAGCGGTGCATTTTGCCTGGGAGCAAGATGAAGAATCGGGAATAGCTTCTGCAAAAATCACTGCCGCCATAAGAAACAAAAGACCCGAAAAATTAATCCAACTATTTAATGAGAGCGGTCTACCGTGGAAAACTACAGCCTCGCTCTCGTGCAAAGCAGCCGAAGGGTTGATAAAATTAGGTAAAGAGGATGAAGCAATCGATATGCTCGAAAAGATTGAAAAAGACTTTTCAAAAGCTATAAGACCCAAGCAACTAAAAGCACTGGCGTTAGCGCGCAGAGGAAAAGGCGATGACCTTGATGACGCTATGGACATATTGGGCTTGCTTTACGCTTTGAATAACCTTGATCCGGAAACATTAGGTATATATGGCCGAACCTGGATGGATAAGTATAATTTATCAAAAGATATAACTGATTTACAGCAGTCTCGTAATTATTATTTACAAGCTTTTGAAAGATCGCCAGACGATTACTATACCGGCATTAACGCAGCTTCAAAAAGTATATTTCTGGGTGAATTTGATAAGGCAACTGAAATTGCAGATAAGATTCAAGAAATAGTAGGCAGCAAGGTTGTACCGGGAGATTACTGGCAGACAGCTACTGTTGCCGAGGCTTTTTTAATAAAAAAACAATTCAAAGAAGCTGGTGAGATGTATCAGCAAGCGGTAGATATGGCTCCGACTGAAATCAAATCACATGAATCGACCTATAAACAAGCAAAGTTGGTTTTAGATAAAATGGAAGCAAGTGAAGGGGATAAGCAACTGGTTTTAAAAGCATTCAAAAACTACTAACATTTTCTGTAATTGGATTGATTCAAATACTATGGAATACAAATACGATATTTTTATTTCTTACAAAAGAGATTACAAGTTCGGTTATAGTGATATGGAGAAATATTCACTTTTAATAAGACAGGACTGGATAACAAAGGTGTTTTTGATTCCACTCCTCCACAATTTAACTGCTGAAATTGGGAAGGCGCCAACATATTTTCTTGATGTAAATGAAATAAAAATTGGAGATCAATATGAACGCGAGCTCAGGGAAAATTTGGCAAAGTCAAAATGTATGGTGGTTATTCTATCGAACCCATATTTATATGATTCCGAATGGTGTTTAAGAGAATTTTGTTTTATGAAACTTAGGCGTGAAACATCGGCCGGGAAGCTTCAAAACACATTTATCTTTCCAATTCTTTATCAAAAAACTAATCTTCAACATCCTTTGATTAGCGATTTGGAAATACCTAATTATATCAAATATGACAGAAATCCAGATTTGTTTATCAGGAGCCCAGAATATCTTGAATTTCAAGAAAAAATTCAATCCGTTGCTGCCACAATAGGAGAAGTCATTAATGAACCTCCTGCCTGGGAAGATAAATGGCTATCTGAGAAATGGTGGACTGAAGTAAAAGATAACGTTAACATTTACAATAAATTAACGCTCGACAGAACCCTATTGAGCCGAGGAATTCAACTCTAAAATACTCATATGCCAAATATAGGTAAAGTGATTACCTTTTACTCCTACAAGGGCGGAGTTGGAAGGTCTATGTCCATGGCTAATATTGCTGTATTATTAGCAAAATGGGGAAAAAAGGTATTAATTGTGGATTGGGACCTTGAAGCGCCGGGCCTCGAACATTTTTTTTACGACAGGAAAAAGGAGGAGATAGAATTAGAAAGAATAAAGAAAAAAAAAGGCGTAATAGATATTTTACTCAGCCGGGCTGAGGACGAAAAATTCACATATAAAGACATCAATTGGGAAGAGTATCAGATCGATCTCACCCACAGAATTGACGCTTCCGGCGAACTAAAGCTTATCACTTCAGGGCAAAAAAGCGATGACTATATTGATAAAGTTAGAAGATTTAGTTATTCTGATTTTTATGACACCAAAGATGGTGGTTTTTTTCTTGAACAAATCAGAACCTATTGGGTTTTTGATCACTATGACTATATCTTAATTGACAGCAGAACCGGGCTTACCGAAAGTGGAGGAGTATGTACAATACAGATGCCGGACATCTTGATATTATTATTCACTCCAAACGAACAGAGCTTAAAAGGAGTGACTAATGTTGCCAAAAGATCCTTGAAAAAGCATTTCGATATTCCTTATACGCGGCAAGGATTAACACAGCTTTTTATTCCGACACGCTTTGACGATTTAGATCCTGTTAGCAAACAAGAATGGCTTCAGATTATTGATGATGAATTAACACCAGTAATACCTTGGCTACCATATTCCCAGGAAACGAAAAACTATCTATTTTCAATAAGCCAGCTGATTGAACAAATAAAAATTCCCTATAAAGCAAAATATGCCTATGGTGAAAAAATAGCTGTATTGGAAGAGGGAACGACGGAACCTGGAAGCATCGGATTTGTCATTGAAACTGTAACCGCAATTCTTGCGAATAACTTTACAATGATAGAAAGCCTAAACGGCAGCAGGGATAATTATATTAAGGTCGCTAAAGGAGAACAAGCTTTTCCGCCAAATGATTTGCGGGCGAAATTAAGCATAATTGAAAAAGAAAAAGAAAAGTTAAAGATAGCTTTAAATGAAACCAGTGAAACATTATTAACTAAAGAAGCGGAACAAAAAAAGGAAAAAATCACAAAACGTGTCCTAACTGTACTACTGGTTGCAACGCTCATAGCAGCAACTTTTTCCTTTTGGATGTTTTATGTCGATAAAAGACAGGCAAAACAATACAACAGATTATTTTTAGACTCTTTGACACTTATAAATAGTTATAACGGCAATTCAAAATATTCTGCAATATGTAAACTGGCAAACTACGAAAACAAATACGATGACTCAAACATAGCGCGTTTAAAAGATTCCTTAAACAACCTTTGCATTCAGATCAAAAAAAATCAACAAATTATAAGCTCATCTACCAACATCTTGAAAAACATTGATAAAAATATATCAAAAGCCACGCAAAATAGAGCAGCTCAAATAGATACTTTCGATAAGAAAATCAACAATCTAAAGGATTCTATCAGTAGGACTAAAGATAAAACCATACAATTAAATTTAAAAAGGGATTCGGTTAATTATGAAATAAAAAAGCAAGAAATCATCGATCAAGATCCAATACTTAAAACAGCGGAAAGTCCAACGCAAGAACTTCAAAAGGCTGTAGAAGTAAATCAATCAATAGCGAGTAATAAGGACGTGGTGAAGGATGCCTATTCTTCTTGGGGATGGGCAAAAGAAGGATTTTATCTTCAATTTGAAAACTATAAAGTAATAGTTAGAGATATCGACAAAAACGGAAAGATTGTAAAAATTGAGGTTTGCGACATGATTGGTTCGGCAGTTTGCACCGCTTCCAAACCATATAATATCTCTTCCGGCTCGCCTTGTGTGTTTTCCGATAGTAAATATAATTACAAGATAACATTAGACAGAATTGGTCATGCCGGCGGTAACCCTTTTACTTTAGCCGCATACATTACTTTTACAAGAACGCCTAAATAAAGCCCAATCATACTCGTCTTGATTGCATTAAATCTCTTGGCCGCTTCAACCAGCGGCCTTTGTTATTTAATAAGGAGTTATGCGCTAAGCCTCTCCTCGTAAACAGGATAGTCGATATAACAACGGGCGTCACCTCCGTATAAATTATCGCGGTCATAGGCCTTTAATTCGTAGCGGTTCTGAAAACGGTAAACCAAATCAAGGATTGGCAATAAAATGGCGTCCAGAGGCAACCCGGTCGGCGGTACCTTTTTCAGTAATGGCATTACCTTTTTTAAAATCGAAGCAACCGGCTACGATCTCTCAAAGGAAAATACAATAGCTTTTCGTCGGCTATTACGACCGTCTATCAGCCTCAACTGCCTGTTTATTACGTGCATAAACCGTATCATGCAAAAAAAAAATAAGTTTTTTTTCTGTTAAAACGGCACCATCAACAAAAAGTACCTTTGTGGACAAAGCGTATCGAAAGTTTTATATCTTGCTTTTAATCAATAGTTTACAATAGATTTGCTTTTATCAAACCAATTATCCGGTATCGCCAGATACAACAATAAGACCGAATGCTAAGCAGAAAAAAGCCGGACCCGACAGCCCGTAAACGGCTTGTTTTATGGCTCCGTACCGGGTAAACAATTGTAAACTAAAAAGCCAATTTATGAACAACAAACCAAAAACTACCTTTGCAACCCTATTGGGCCTGGCACTTTTCGTGGCCTTATTTTTTACCTATTGCACCAAAAAACAGGTTTCGCCTGCAACGCAAGATGATGCCGCTGTTAAACCTATGTTAAAAACCCAGGCCACCGGCTTTATCCATCCGGGTATCCTGAACACACAGCAAACCCTTGATTATGTTGCCCAACAGGCCAATTCAAATGATGCTAACCGGTTGGCCGCTTATCAGTTTGTGCTTAACTATTGCAATAACCACAGCCCAAGTGGTGCCTATAAAGCCACGGTACAGGTAGCGGGCGGCGTTACCACTCCTGACGAAATTGCCTTTAAAGGTGATGCCTTGCTAAGCTATGCCCTTGCCCTGCGTTGGGCTAAAACCGGCACCGCAGCTTACGCCACAACGGTAAAACAAATTCTTGATGGGTGGGCCAATAGCTTCCAAAACTTTAGCGTAACCGGCTCGCAGCCTAACCAGGCTTCACTTGAGGCTTCATGGGCCGCACCTACTTTTGCTGCAGCTGCCGAAATCATCAAATATTACATCCCGGCCAGCGGCGTTGGCGGCGGCTGGACCACTGCCGAAAACACCCAGTTTGTAAACTTTCTGAACAACATGAAAGATAATTACATCAATAACGTGCCTAACTTCAACAACAACTGGAATGTATCTGCAGGTTATGCTAAAATGGCTATCGGTATCTTTGAAGACAGCCAGACTGTATATCAGAACGGTATTACCGCGGTAAAAACCGTTTTGCCAAATGTAATTGCTTCTGACGGCTCCATGAATGGTGAGATCTGCGGCTCCCATAACGATTATGTGCATTACCAGTACTCTCTTACCGGTTTAAGCTATGCAGCCAATATTGCGGGGATCCAGGGCGATTTGTCTATCTATTCGGCCAGCAGCAGCCGTTTGTTAACCGGGTTTAATTACCAGTATAAGCTGATGCACGGCACCGTATCACCACCATGCTCACCTAATGGTAATGTTAACAATCCAATCTGGCCGGGTATAGAGGTAGCTAACCGTCATTATGGTACTACCGAAACCAGTTATATTGCCAGCAATTACGTATGCGACAGCAATGGTTTGCCTAACGGCGATATCGGTTTCCTTTGCTGGACAAACTACACCCATAACAACGTGCCAACTACTTTTTAACAAAGCACTATCCTAATTAATTATATTTTACAAGCCGCCCCGGTTAATGGCATCAGCCATAACCGGGCGGTTTTGTTTTTCGCCAATAGCTCCATTCTATTAAATGGTAAACTGCCATAATAACCAGATGCTGAGCAGTAAACAGACAAAAGGACGTAAAACGAACGACTATTGATAACCTTTTTAAAGAGGGAATGCAATTTGAGGCGGGCTTTTTGAAAGGATTATTATGGATAGCTATTCAGCTACAATTATTAACGCTGTCGACAAGGTAAAGACAGCGGTTGTAAAAATTGAAATTTTCAGTAATGTAAACGGAAAGGAGCAGGCTACCGGAACGGGATCGGGCTTCTTATTTTCTTCGGACGGGTATCTTTTTACCAACAGCCATGTGATACATAGCGCCAAAAAGATTACCGTAAAAATGCATGACGGTACAACTCACCCGGCAGAACTTATTGGCGAAGACCAGGACACGGATTTAGCCATTCTCAAGATTAATGGAGCCGAGTTTACCCCGGTAAAATTTGGCGATGCCGATCAATTGCAGATCGGCCAGCTGGTGATTGCTATCGGCAATCCATTAGGATTTCAGCATACGGTAACGGCAGGTGTGGTTAGCGCCCTGGGGAGAACGCTGGAAGGTCAGGGTGGTAGGTTGATGGACAGCATGATCCAGACGGATGCCGCGTTAAACCCCGGAAATTCCGGCGGACCATTAGTAAACGGAGATGGTGAGGTAGTAGGTGTAAATACAGCGGTGATCAGAGGCGCTCAGGGGATCTGTTTTGCTATCAGCATTAACACGGCCAAGGATATCGCCAATCAGCTTATCAGGTTTGGCAAGGTGAAAAGGGCTTACCTGGGCGTGGTTATGCAGCAGATTGATCTTGTACCCAAACTCCGTGCAATTCATGAGGTATCAAATAAACAGGCGTTGTTTGTTTCAGAAGTTGCCGCGGGAAGCCCTGCTGATAAAGCAGGTATCCTGAGTGGAGATATTATCTATTCATTCAACAGCCAACCCGTCGAAACGTCGGACAATCTGTTTAAAATGCTTACTGAAGATAAGATAGGGCAATTTCAATACATCGGCATCCTTCGGAGCAACTATAAAACCGAGTTCAGGATAACACCGGTGCAAAAGAATTGATGGGAAATTATCAGGGATATTGAATAACCTCAGGGGCCATTGCCCATGATTTTACATCGGCAGTTAAAATTGGAAAACGGGGACCGGTTCCGCCTAATTCGCCGCAGGCATTGGTGAAAACTACCTGCTTAATTTTGTGATGCCTGATCACGTATGAACAAAGGATACAGGGCTCAACGTTCGAATAAAGAATGGCCCCTTCGCAACTGCCGTGATCTTTAACAGCGTTTAAAACGGCTAATGTTTCGGCATGGCGGGTAATATCTTTTAGCTTACGGCTCTGTTCAAAAGCTTCGCCGATGATTACGCCGTCTTTAACAATAACGCAGCCTACAGGGCTTTCGCCTTCGGCAGCGGCTTGTTCTGCTAATTGAAGGCAGCGTTGCATGTATGGTTCATGATCATTCATAAGTATAAAATATGTGGTCAAAAATAAAGCCTGCCATAGCAATTTTTTATGGCAGGCTTTATTTTTTTCAGGATTAGTTTTTACTTGCCTGTCTTTTTATCCAGGAACTGCCTGATGATTTCGGCTATTTCTTTGCCATGACTTTCCAGGGCGAAGTGGCCTGCATCATATAAATGGTATTCCAGATTTTTAACATCTTTTTTGAAAGCCTCCGCGCCGGCTACCGGGAATATATAATCGTTTTTGCCGTATACGATCAACATTTCGGGGTTTTGTGTGCGCAGGTACTCCTGCCATTTAGGGTATAAATCAACATTGGTGCGGTAATCATAGAACAAGTCGAGTTGGATCTGGTCATTTTCGGGCCTTTCCAAGTGACGTAGGTCTATCTCCCAGTTATCAGGGCTAATCAGACTGGTATCAGGTTCGCCGTGGGTGTATTGCCATTTCAGGCCGTTAGCGTCATGAAAAGTCCTTAGTGTGGCTTCTGCTGTTTTATCGTTATGGTCTTTCCAGTAAGCTTTGATCGGGTCCCAGAATGTTTCCAGGCCTTCGTCATAAGCACAACCATTTTGAACAATGAGGGTATCCACACGTTCGGGATTAGCCGAGGCGATACGCCAGCCAACCGGTGCACCGTAATCCATAAGGTATAAGCTGTATTTACTGATCTGGAGCTGGCTCAGCAGTTCGGTAACAATTGCGGCAAAGTTTTCAAAAGTATAAGCAAACTCTGCAATTGGGGGCTGCTCGCTTCTGCCATAACCGGGATAATCGGGCGCGATCAAGTGGTATTTGTCAGACAGATCATTGATCAGGTTCCGGTACATGTGCGATGAGCTTGGATAGCCGTGCAGTAATACCAATACAGGTGCGTCTTTTGGGCCGGCTTCGCGATAGAAAATGTTCACGCCATTGATCTTAATGAAGTGATGTTGTGTTTGATTTTTCATGATGTTTAATTTTAGTATTCGTTTGATTTTGATTCATTTTACCGAACGTTCGGTAATTTATATAGATAAAAAAATATTTCCTATTCCTTACGCGTATCGGCGCTATGTTTATTTAATTATGCTGTTAATAATTCGGGGATTCTTTCAAGGCTGTTTTTAAAGTAGCTTTTATCGCCGGTTGCCCCGGTAAGCACAAGTGAGCCTTGAATAGTTTGGTTAATGAGCCTGGCATTTTGCCTAGCCTTATCCGGCAACACGCCTAACTCAACGGCCACATCCGCAAAGCCATCAGCAAGCAGGTTAAAGCAATTGGTCACGCTTTCCTTAAAGGCATCTGCATCTGTACCTATCGATAATGTACGGAGCAGGCAATTGTTAGCGCCACCGTTATATAATTCATCAACGGAAGCAATCATCTTTTTTAGTCTTGCTGATGCCGGTATATTTTTATTCGCTGATTCTGCTACAATATGTTGCAGAATCCACTGCTCAACAATTTCCAGGGCGTGTTTGGCCATTTCTTTTTTACCATTAGGAAAACGGTGATACAAGCTGGCCTTTTTTAAACCGGTAGCCTTTGCCAGGGCTTCCATTGATGCACCATCGTACCCCAACTCGCTGAATGTTTCAAATAACTTCAGGTCTACATTTTCGGTGTTAACTTTTTGAGTGCGCATGCTTTTAAATTTGGATGTATCAGTGCCTTGTTTCTAATTACGATTCAAATATACCGAACGTTTGGTAAAATAAAAATAAATATTAAAACATCTCTGATTTATGCCACAGATTCGGTAAATAGTACCATAAACCGACGCTGTTTCAATAAAAACTCCGGGCATTGGCGTCCGGCGTTTTATCAATTGATATTTTGAAGCAAGTTACTTACCTATCCTGTACAAATTGCCATTATCGGTAACGCCGTATAAAGCACCATCCTTACCGGTAACCAGCGAACGCCAGCGTTCGTTCTTGTCTTTCAGCAGGCGCTCTTCAGCAACTACCTTATTATTTTTGATGACCAGCCTGGCAATATGTGAGCCACCAAGCGCACCTACAAACAGGTTGTTTTTCCATTCGGGGATCAGGTTGCCCGTATAAAAAGTGATACCGCATGGCGATATACTTGGGTCCCAATAGTAAATCGGTTGGGTTACACCCTCTTTTTGTTGTATACCATCCCCTACCTTTTGACCGCTATATTCAATACCATAAGTAACCACAGGCCAGCCATAGTTTTTACCGGCACGGATGATATTAATCTCGTCGCCACCACGCGGACCAAATTCGGCCTCCCATAGTTCGCCTGTTACCGGGTTGGTGGTCATACCTTCTGGGTTTCTTAAACCATAAGCATAAATCTCGGGCAGTATACCACTTTTGCCTGCAAATGGTCCGCCGGGAACGGCTTTACCATCGCGGGTGATATGAACTACCTTTCCTACTGCCGCACCCAGATCCTGAGCTTTCATCCTGATATCTTCGGCACCATGCTCGCCGGTGCTCACAAACAGGTTTCCTTGTTTATCAAATACCACGCGTGAGCCAAATTGCAAATGCCCGTTATAAGCCGGTTTGGCATGATAGATAACCTGTACATTTTCAAGTTTGCTGTCGTCGGCAGATAATTTTCCCTTAGCCACAGCCAACTGGAAGCCGCCTTCCACCTGCTCGGAATAAGTCCAAAATAAGGTCCTGTCTTTAGCAAACGATGAATCAAAGTTTACATCCAGTAAACCGCCCTGGCCACCAACAGCTATGGCCGGCAAACCTTCAATATTTTTATCAAAACTGCCATCGGCTTTAAGGATCCGCATGGTGCCACCTTTTTCGGTGATCAGGAAACGGCCATCGGGCAAGCAACGTAAAGCCCATGGTGATTTAAGTTGATGATTAATTATAGTAACGTTTAGCTTGGTTTTGGTTTGGATACCGCCAATGCGGGTTTGCCCGGTAAAAGCAGGTTTGTATTCGCTGTTAGCCTTTTGTGTTTCAACAGGCGGCAACGACTGCGCGTTTACCCGGCCTATTAATGTGCCAAGCCCCATGGCGGCTAGCAAAATCGATTTATTGGTTATAGACATATTGGTTGGTGATAGTTTTCAAGTTAAAACAGATTTCCGAAGTTAAAGTTCTGCTGAGTTATATAAGCCAGGTAAGCGCTTTTTTACAATCTATTCAAATTATAATTTGAATAAGCTCTTTATACCGGTAAAAGCAATCTGAAGCCCCACGCAGAATATCAAAAATGAAGTGATCCTGTTAAATATTTTTTCGCCGTTTGAACCCAGAAAAGCGACAAGCGTTTTAGTGTTCAGGTAAAATATATAGATGAGCACGCACATAAAAATGATGGAAAGCAGGATTGCGCCCGTATTAACGAAATAGTCTTTCATGTCGGGCGAGGCGCTGTGCGCGCTAAGCGTAAACAATACAGAAATTGTACCGGCCCCTGTTGTGATGGGGAATGTGATGGGGTAAAATAGCTTGTCTTCTATATTATGATACCCGGACGGCTTTGCACCATCAATCGGACTTTCCTGTGGATCGCTATCCTGTTTATCCGACGATAAAAACTCCCAACCCATTTTACAGATCATGATCCCGCCTGCCAGCTGAATAACCGGAATGGAAATCCCAAACAATTCCAGGATCCAATGTCCGGCAAACAATGAAACCGTGCAAATAGAAAAAGCATACACCGTAATTTTATTCACGGCCTTTCGCTTTTCGGCAGTATCAAGATGGGCAAAGTAAGGTAGGATTATCAACGCCGAACCTATAGGGTTTACAACGGGAAACAACGCGATAATACCTATAAAAAGCAGGTGTATAAAGGAATGGAAAAACTCAGGCATCATGAAAAATCAATATGATAACGATATAAATATAACAAGAATAGCACATTACCCGCCTTATGCTTCATTATTGACAATACCGTGTTAAAAGACGCGAATTACCTGCTGAGAATAGCCGAAACAAACAAGTATTTACTCGTTTAAGTTTAGCATTTAAAACTCACAATTTTTATTATTAAAGTTTGATAATTAAATACTTACATTAGTATACCTATAAAAATCCGTTCTCATTAATACTTAAACCAACAGCCATGAACAACACAAACAAAGATTTTATCACCCGCTGGTTTACCGAAGTATGGAATAACAGCAACCCGGCAGTTATGGACGAAATGCTGCACCCCGATGTTAAAGTACACGGAGTAGGCGAGACATTTACAGGGGCAAATATCTTCAAAGATTTTTATAACGATTTCAGGAAAGTATATTCAAACCTTAGGTTTGATATTGAAAAAATGATATCCGAGGGCGATGAAATTGCCGCCTTGGTTAATGTATCCGGGATACATACAGCAACGGGTAAAGATGTACATTTCAGCGGCGTTACAATCGCGAAAATTGAGGACGGCGTTCTCACTTCAGGCTGGAACTATTTTGATTTTTTAGGTTTATCTAAACAGGTAGGCAATTTGGAGCCGGAGCAATTGCGCAAATAACATTATATTTTCGCAGCCCCGGCTACCAAAAGCATCAGACATTGTTGCCTGCCTATACCGCTTTAGTCGCAGTGGCTGTAGCTATCCAATTTGGTAATTGCTGCTGAACATATTGTGTCCAGGCTGGTGCACAATCGTTATAACATTCAAATTCCGGAACCAGGCCCATATGCGTAAATACAATTTTTGTGGCATCTCCTTCGGCCGAAATGTCAAAAGATAGTTTTGTGCCGGTCCATTCCGTTTGGTTGGGTACAAAGGTTAATTTACTATCTGTTACCAACCATGTTATTTTTTTGGAGGGAACCAGTTCAACAAGTTTATGTCTAGTATAGTGCGCGCCATCTCCGGCAAAAAAAGAAAACTCATCGCCAAGTTTGTCTGATTCGCCTTCAAAGCTTTCGGCATACAATCCCGACCACCATCCGCGAACGTTTTTTATGGCATCAAAAACTTCTTCAGGTGTTTGATTTACCAATAAGGTTGTGCTAAAATCTGTTGTTGTCATTTTTTGATCTTTTAGTTGAATAATTGATTATTTATTGGCTTTCGATCTCATATTCAGAGCCCGTCGACTCCCCTGTTGTTATTCCGGATATAAAACAGGCGCGTATCAAATAACCTTTCAATAATAGGTAACTCATAAGTTACATAAAGATATAGGTAACTTACGAGTTACGCAATTTTTCCTTAATTTTTTTTCTTCTTCTTTAAAATCAGCCCTAAATAGCAAACTACTATTAATTATTAGCCCAAACCTATCACCTAAAAATTTTCTCACTCGTATCTCCATCACATTGTCCCCATTAAAGGTTGTTAGTCGTCATGTGGCTAAAAACTTGTCGATGAAAAATATACTGCACATTATTTCCAGCCCCAAGGGCGAACATGGTCACAGCGTTAAGCTTGCACGCGCCATTATCAAACAACTTTGTAATCAGCATAAAGAATGTAAGATTGCCGAACGTGATTTATTGGCCGCCGAACTCCCTTATCTGGATGGCCTGCATATTTCAGCATTATTTAAAAATGAAGCAGAGAGAAGCGATGATGAGAATCAAAAATTAAGTTATTCGGACACGGTGCTCCACGAAATAAAAGCAGCTGATATCATCGTTTTAGGAGCGCCGATGTATAATTTTGGCATACACGCCGCTTTAAAGGCCTATATTGATCAGATTGTGCGATTTGGCCATACTATAGCCTATCAGCAAGATGGCAGCAGGATTGGGTTATTGAAAGACAAAGTTGTTTACCTTGCCATTACAGCAGGAGGCAATTATACCAATAGCGGATTTGACCCGGTAAAAGATTACATCGTTAATTATCTTCAAACCATTTTGAACTACATGGGCATAGAGACCATTATTCCGCTCATTATTGAGGGAACCGCGGCACCCGATTTTACGGTTGATTATGACCTGGTTTGTAATGATATTCAAAATGCAGCTACTGTGAGTTAAACCTTATTTATAAAATGATACCATGAAAGAGTTTGCATTGATATTCCGGATGAGTAAACACGCTGACGCGCAGCCTACACCCGAACAAATTCAGGAAAGAACAAACTGGCTGGCCAGCATAGCCGCGCAAAATAAACTGGTAGATAAAGGAAATTCGCTATCGGCCACAAACGCCACGGTAGTAAATAATCGCACTGCCATAACCGACGGCCCTTACACCGAGATCAAGGAATTCATCAGCGGCTACGTGATCATCAAAACAGAAACCCTTGATGAGGCCGTGGAGCTGGCCAAAGCCAACCCGATATATAAAATTGGTGGCAGCATTGAAGTGCGCGAAGTTGTTAAGCTATATAACCATGAGCGTTAACAAATGAGTGCCGGCGCTAAACATGAGCTTTTGCCTAACCTGTTCAGGTTAGAGTATTCCAAAATGACAGCGGTTTTATATCGCCGTTTTGGCCTAAAGCACATTGAAATAGCTGAAGACATTGTGAGCGATACTTTTGCTATAGCCTCAGCAAACTGGGCAGTTAACGGTATACCCGAAAACCCGGTGGCCTGGCTCTATACGGTAGCTAAAAACAAGGCAAGGGATTGCCTCAAACATCTAAATGTGGTTGAAAATCATCAGAAAGGGACCAACCCCGATGATCATGATGATGGAGTGCATGATTTTGAGTTTTCGCATCAGCATATTTCAGACAGTCAGCTCGCTATGATATTTGCTGTATGTAACCCGGGTATTTCACCTGAAGCGCAGATCTGCCTTGCGCTTCAGGTGCTTTGCGGTTTCAGTGTGGAAACAATAGCCAATGCCTTTTTAGCTAAAGCAGAAACCATAAAAAAACGACTACAACGCTCCCGTGACGATCTCAGGCGGGATAATTTTCAGATTAGCGTACTCACCCAACATGAAATAATGGGGCGTATGGATACTGTGTTAAAAACACTGTACCTGTTATTTAACGAAGGGTATTTTTCTAAAACAAGCTATAAGCAGGTACAAAAAGAGCTTTGCCTTGAAGCCATCCGATTAACATTGCTATTAACAGAAAACGCCCTCACCAACACCCCACAGGCAAATGCCTTGCTTGCCTTGTTTTGTTTTCAAAGTTCGCGGCTTGATGCCCGTGTAAATAGCAAAGGTGAGACCATTGTTTACGAGCAACAGGACAGAAAACTTTGGGACAAAGCACTAACTGAAAAAGGTAATTATTACCTGGTTGAAGCCTGCAATGGCAACGAGACATCAAAATATCACCTGGAAGCAGCTATAGCTTATTGGCATACCACACTTTCCGATACCAACAAGTGGCAACATATTTTGCAATTGTACAATCAGCTTATTATGATAGAGCGCTCGCCCGTAGCACTACTTAACAGAATTTTTGCTTTGGCCAAAGTAAACGGGCACGCATCGGCAATTACCGAAGCTGAAAAGCTAAAGCTGACTGAAAATAGCTACTATCATGAATTACTGGGATATCTGTATGCAGCTACCGATCCTGCTCAGGCCATCACCCACTATGACAAAGCTATCCTTTTAACAAAGTCATCAGCCGAAAAGAAAACTCTTCAAAAAGAGATACAGCAGTTGAGATTGAAGCATCCGGAGTAGCGGCTTTAACGAGCTACTGGCCAGTTCCCGCCCAACGGTATTTGCAGAACTGTTAAAAGATTGATACCTTGAAAGGAATATTTCAAGCGCCAATTATGAAAAAAAGTACAGGGGCTGCTCCTGCCCTTCCAGCAGGCCGAATTGCTTCGGTTGATGTTTACCGGGGTTTAGTGATGTTGCTGATGATGGGAGAAGTTCTTGCCTTTCAGGATGTATCGGGTTTGCTACCGGGTAACCGTTTTTGGGCAATCCTCGCTTTCAACCAGTCGCACGTAGCCTGGACCTGGCTGAGCCTTCACGATATGATCCAGCCCTCCTTTACTTTTTTGGTGGGCGTGGTGCTTCCTTTCTCCCTGGCCTCCAGGAAAAATAAAGGAGCTACCAATACCGCTCTCCTTACCCATGCCATTAAACGGTCGCTGATCCTGATTGTGCTCGGTATCTTTTTAAGATCGTTAGGTAAACATCAAACCTATTTTACTTTTGAAGATACCTTAACCCAGATAGGTCTCGGCTATACTTTTCTTGTCATATTAGGTTCTTGTTCCCGCAGAATACAAATCGGGGCACTCATCGTTATATTATTGGGCTGCTGGCTTGCTTTTGCACTTTACCCATTGCCGGGCCCGGGTTTTAACTATCCGTCTGCAGGCGTAAGTCCAACATGGGAACATAACCTGCATGGGTTCGCGGCGCACTGGAACAAAAACACCAACCTTGCATGGGCTTTCGACCGTTGGTTCCTTAATTTGTTTCCGCGCAGTTCACCCTTCCTGTATAATGATGGCGGATATTCCACACTGAGCTTTATTCCAACTTTAGGCACCATGATCCTCGGGCTTTTAGCTGGTGGGGTTTTAATGAATAATGCTCAAAGTGGCACAAAACTGAAATCGCTCATCATTACCGGCGTCAGTCTCATTGCCTTCGGAATTCTGCTCCACCTTACAAACCTCAACCCAATAGTAAAAAGAATCTGGACTCCCGCCTGGGCAATTTTCAGCGGAGGGATCTGTTTTTGCTTCCTCTCTTTGCTTTACTTCACCGTTGATTTAAAGGAATACAAAAAACCATTATTCTTCCTCAAAGTAATCGGCATGAACTCCATCGCTGCATACGTCATGTCAGACGGAGGCATACGTCAATACATAACAGACAATCTTTACATACATCTCGGGGCGCATTACGACCAGGTTTTCGGAGTAGCCTATGCTACACTCATCAGCGGGGCTTTAACACTGCTTTTACTATGGCTGATACTGTACTTAATGTACAAACGGGGGATATACATTAAAATTTAACCTCGAAGGGGATCAGATTTACTTAATACTGCCAAATCTCATTACGAAAAACCCAAACAGCTTTAAGATACCTTAGGTACAGGGTAAACAAAACCAAAATCCGGATCATTTCTTAAATCCTCATAAGGATCTATTTTGTTCGGATTCGTATATCCGGTAAACGGACTCCTTCTTCCAAAGCCAAAATACCATTCAGGAGTTTTAGTCAAACTATATTTTGCTATATATTTCCTGTCATTTTCTTCTCCGAGAAGCGAAGAGCCTCTTTTTCTCCAGAACAGCGTAAAATCGCCTATTGAGCTAAATACATGAAATTGAGCATTATCAAAGTCAATGTTCCTCAGAATATTTTCAATTTTTAATATAAAATCATTCCAATCCGATAAATCATACCCGAAATTCTTATATGTTGCTGCAAAGCCAAAAATTGGGTTCTCATAAAAATAGGGAATTTCATAATCTCCAAAACTGAACATATTGGTGTTAACGAAAGGGTAACTTTCATCTTTTCCTAAGCTTTTTATGAAGTCAACCGATTTGCTATAATCCCTATCAATTTTTATATATCCATAGATAGTATCAAACTCCATTGAATGCCTCCTTTTTACAAATGTACAATCAAGGAATCATTGAGTATAAGAATCTATTTCAAAAAACAAATTTAAGAGCGGGCCAATCGTATACTTGTTTGCGCAAATAGGATACGGATGAGTTTACTGCTCAGGTTAATCCGCCAGCGTGGTGTTCGGGGAGCCTCCATGTGCTCACTGAGCATAAGCAAGGTGACGGCCAGCATCACAAAATTATTGCCCCCCGGCAGCAGCACCGGGAACAACATCAATACCCAATTGGAACCTACACACCACACTGCATGCTCAAAGCCAAATAAAACCGAATCATAGTCAGCTGCACGGCCAAACGCGGCCAACGCCTTATGATTATGCCCACGGTTTAAGCACTGTTGTTTCACCGGCGAAAATTGCCAGATCGCGGCTATAATGCCGACCACTATTGCAGGGGTATACGATCCTGGCATGAACAGGGTTAAGCCCAGTATTCCGCCAATCATCAGCGCGCCAACCACCATCCATACACCCATGTAACCAAGAACAAACAATGATGCTGCCCTAAAACGACGATTCTTAAAACTTCTTTCACAAGTGTACTGTATCGGAATGATCAACTTTGGCAGCATCATGGCCAAAACCATTAAGCCCCATCCCGCCAACATAGGCGAAATGGGGTTAGTTAACAGCAATATTTCTAATGATGTACGTGATAGTTCACCACCCGTAACAAAACAATGTTTAACGGCGGCGGGTTTCACCAACAATAGCCCCCAGCACGTTGCACTCAAAACAAAGATCAGTAAACTTACTGACCTTCGAGATCTTTCGGCCGCTGTCATGACTGCGGCTGGCGGTGCAGACTAACCCGGCCAACGGTAATTTCTTCGTCGTTAGGGATATCGTTATCCGGCGAAATCGTTACGTCGAGAGAATCGGCATCGAGCGCATTATTGAGATGCAGTTCATCTACCAGGTTAGTGATATCAAGTATAAACGTAAGCCCCGCGCCCCCATGATGCCCATCGTTCGACGACGCCTTTCGCAAGCCGAAAAGAGAGACGTGCCCTGCAAGTTTATGGTTAACCGAAACTGCCAGTACGTTCGAATCCATCTTTCCCTTCACGTTTTCAAGTTGCAGATAAACGTGATCCGGCACCTTGGTTACCGACGCGTTCATTAAACTCTTTGGTACCTTAGCCCAGGCTTCCTTCTGGAATCGCACAGCCGTACGTGCACCTGAATTTTTTAATGTCAGCGCCCCTTCGTTGGCACCAACCATTTCTGAATTGCCTCCCATATCCATATTTTCATCTGGTTGAGGTTGAGTTTGAATTAAATTCACGCCTAATTTAGTCAATCTTTGAGCCAGACTGCCAACCAATTGCTTGGTAATACCAGTCGACAGATTGTCGTAAACATAGTTGAGCTGGCTCAGACTTTTCATATCATTAGGAGTATAAACCCAGCCAGCACGTGAAGAAGGCATAGGCATAACAAACTTCCGTCCACCGGTGGCAGCTGGGCCTTTCAGCCAATTGGTACTGGTGGGATTAGCATTACCTGCCGCATTCCATGAAGCCCACATCCTATCAATATTACAATGATGTAAGTAAAAAATAGGATCGAGCGCAGCTGTTCCCGGATCCGACATCAGGCCGTAATCTGTACTGGTAATAGAACCGCCGATATAGGTATGTACCATATTATGGGGATTGTTCTCCAGGTTGCCACTTACGCTTCCGGCATTTGAGAAACCTGTTGACGGGCCACCATAGCCAGGATTGGGTGTAACAGCATTGCTACCAGTATAAATGGTATTCCGCTGGCAATCCTGGGATACCGGAGGAAGAGGGATATATATATCGCCATTATTCCGCGGACCGTACCGGGCTTTTACAAAGAGGGGGTTCGGGCTACCATCGGGCAAGGTTAGCTGAGTGAAAGCGGGTGGGATCTTATACTGGTTACCCGGACCGAAATAATTCCAATAAGGCAACGACCAATCGTTCGGGCCTCCCAAACCGATCACAATGGCGCGGATTTGCGCTTCAATAGCTATCAGATAGCCACGGTGCCAGGGCTCAAAATACCAGCTTTGGTGCTGACACTGATTCCAGAACTTGTCCCTAATACTTTGAGAAGGCAAAGGGCTTGTGGGTACCGCTGGCGGAGCCGAAATATAAGCCCATCCGGGAAAAGTGGTTTGTCCGCTCAGATATTCGTTGTGAATAGCGGCGAAAAACCACCAGCTGGCTTGATCATTTAACGCGCGTGCCTGCATCGCGCGTACGCCCTTGGCGTACCATAAAAGGTCGGAATTACTGAATGTCCCGTTTTGGTTCCAGGCATTCTTTCTGGTGTAGGTTGCCATAATTTATTTAGGTTTATTGGTAGCATGGGTTGTTTAACGGCATAAAAAGAACAAACGACACTTGCCGCACCGGCATTTCCCTGTACATTGAGATGCGAAAATTTTAAGCGCGTGACGGCAGAGAGTTCAAGGTTTTATTGGTTTGGTAGATGTTAACGGTAAAAGAGAGATAAAGCAATTGGTAAATAAAAGTATACCAAACGCCGCCGCGAAACCAACAGTTTAGATATAAAACACTCACAGGTAGGTCATTATGAGGTTTACGGTGTAAATGTATATATTTATTGAATAATAAAATATTTTTTACAAATCTTTTTCAATAGCTGTTCACGTGTCGATAACCGTCGTTTTTTTCATCGCATTATTGCCCTATAATGATCTATTTAAAAAGCTGAAACAATGCCGATTCCTTTAAGTTCGGCCCACATATCACACATCACGCTAAAAATTTAAAGCATAAAAAAAGCCCCGCGGACATGCGGGGCTTGACGGCTCCTGAGGCTGGGCTCGAACCAGCGACCCTCTGATTAACAGTCAGATGCTCTAACCGGCTGAGCTACTCAGGAGTGTTGTCCGGTTTGGAGTTTGCAAAAGTATAATTTTCATTGATATTTCACAATTTTATTCAATTTGTTATCGGGTAATGCCTTAATATTATGCAACACCGTCTATAACTCACTAATTAACAAGCCGAAACGTAAAAACCGTTATAAAAAAACGTAAAAACACGCTTGTATTAGCCATCAACGCCAATTACTTTTATAAAATACTCATTATCAAATAGTATTATAACTACTGATATCCTGTTGACTGTTTACGCCTCCTATTTTCACTGACACACACTTGTTTAACTCTGGTTCGAATAAATTTTCTTAAAGCCTAAATTATGTTCAAATTTCCTGCCATAGGTAAAAACCAGGTGGTTGCCATTGTCACTTTCCTTACATTAATCATGTTAGGGGTAAGTTACTTTTATATATACATACCGGCTAACGAAAAGGTTGTGCAGGAGCGACGATTTCGATGTTTGCAAAATATCAACATTAATATTCACTCAAAAATTATAAACAGCACCTGGATGCTGAATAACTTCCTGAAAACGTTCCCTAATGATGATCAACTGCAGGATTATCTGAGCAACTATCCTAAAACCAACTTCACCCTGCTTCCTGTGTCAAGCCGCCTTAGCGGAGCTCAAATAAGACAGCAACTGCAAGGGGCTAAAGTTAAATGGGTTGATAGCGCTGTTAATATCCGCACAAACGTAGCAGTGCAGCAGTTAACCATCTTCCTTAACAAAACAATAACCATAAGCGGGCCAACCGATACGTTAAAAATGCGCATGGGTATCCGGTATAATTTTGATCATTTTATTAAACCCTTGCTGGTACCCGACGTTTTTGACAACTACATTGTTTTTGAAAGCGACGCATCAGACAAAGGCAAAACCGACGATAATATCATTTATGAAACCTTCCCTTCGGGCTTAAGTTATCAATCAAAAGATTCACTGTTGACCTTTAAAAATAAGGTAAGCAGTCCGGGGCTTCGTAAGCTGAGTATTGGAGGTAAAGATTACAGAGCTTTTTCACAACCAGTTAGCCTTGATGGTAAAAACCAATTGATTGTTGTGGGCCTGGTGCCGGGTAAAAGCTACGACCAGGAGCGGAAACGGCTACCGCTTGTTGTTGTGTTGTTATTGTTAACATTCGCCACAGGCGCTATCGTATCATTACCCTGGATAAAACTGTATCACACGGGCAATAAGGATAAACTCAACGCTTCTGATGGTATCGCCTCTGTACTGGTATCGATACTGATGATGGCGCTCATGTTTTTTGTGTTTATGTATTTTATACTTTTCGCCAATACACATGGTAAAATATCGGCATCATCAACATCACTGGCCAATGGCATTTCAAACGCCTTATCAACCGAGTTAGAAAATGCATATCAAACGCTCAAAGATTTCGATTCGCAATCTCATCTGTTTGCCAATGATGATATCGCCAATTTGGGTAAATCAAATTTAAAGTTCAGAACCCTATCATCGCTGGATACAAATTATAAACCGTACAGAGATAAATTGAACGCCTTTGCTAAGCCAACAGCTTTGGAGGAAGCCTTTTGGATTGATTCAACAGGCAAAGAACTTCTTAATTGGAGTACCGATAGCGCGTTTACCCCCCGTAGCAATTTGGGCTGGCGCGACTATTTTAAAAGGATCAGGAGTAACAATACCTACAGTTTTAATGGCCATGAGCTGTATCTCGATCAAATTTTTTCTGTCACCAACGAAACCTTCAGATCTGTACTGGCTATAAAATCAAAGTCAAAACTAAGTCAGCCGGCGGCTGTGGCGGCTATGACGTTTACGATGAAAAGCTTAGACCATGTTACAACGCCCGATGGCTATCAGTTTGCCATTATTAACAACAATGGAAAGGTATTGTACCATAGCATCACCAACAGAAATTTAAACGAGAACCTGAAAAGCGAATTTGCCGATAGTACCAGCCTGGTAAGTTGCCTGGAAGCAAAATCAGACACCGGCTTTACGGCAACCTATTATGGGCGCGAACTCAATATTAAAATTAAGCCGGTAAAAGGTCTGCCTTATTTTGTAGTAATTTTTGAAAGCCAGGAGTATAATGATAATCGGGATATGCAGGCCTATGCTTTTACTATAGCGATGCTGATATTTCTGTTATTGTTTCTCATCACACAATTCGCCATAGTATTTTTTGTATCTGCCAAACGTTCGTTTTTTAAGAAGCAGCTCTTTGAAACCTCATGGATAGGGCCAAAAAGGTGTTTTCACAGGCAATACAATCTTATAATAGCAATTAATATAGTTGTTATTATATGCATGCTCGCAAGTATCGATCAGAATTCATTCCTTAAATCCCTATATCTCATCCTGTTTTCCATTACGTTCATAGGCATTTACCCTAACGTTTTATTTGCCATAGACTACGGCCGAAACCAAAGCTATAATCTGAATTTTAAGCTATATGCTATTGCATGGCTGCTTGCATTTATTCTGCTGGTTGACGGGGCCGCGCTTACTACACTTACGGCATACCACTTATATATGCTTTTTTTATATGAAGCAGGATTAATCTTCTTCGCGCTTATAGTTACCTCAGCCATTTATATCAAGCCGCTTAGCAACTGGTTAATGAGCAAAACCCAGCAACATTTTTCCCAATTGTTTATAACCATCAAATCGCTAAAAAAAACAGAAACCTCTTTCTGGACCTATACTCACAGCTTTGCCTTTATGGCTACTACGCGCCTGGTTATAACCAGCGGCATCCCTGTGGCCTTCTTTTTTATATATGCCTCTAATTACGAACAGAATTTAGAGACCCGGTATAAACACTTCCACTTTGCTAAAGATCTGGTTCAAAAAATGCCGAAGAATACCATTGAGCAAGGCAAACTCCCTGTTGGTGCATACATTGATAGTTCGTTCATCAATAATTATGGTATAGTTTCGGATCAAAAGCTAATTGACAGCGTTAAACAATACGGGCGGTATTTTAAAGAAGACTTCCTGACTGTGCAATTATTGAATGCTTTTAAACTGCAGGTAAAAGATATCGAAATAAGAAGCAGTAACATGGTTTATGCCAATGTAGGTTCCGATGCTTTTTTCAACAAGCTTACCAACACAAATGACATATCAACAAATACAATTTACAAAGTGGTCGACAATTCCTTCCTTGGCCTTGGTTCGGCTGCCCTTGGCTATCATCCCTCATTTGAGGCTATATTTGATTTACATTATTTGATACCGGTAATTCTACTTAGCCTGTTAGTTATCGCTTTCTTTTACATGATCCATAATGTGATAAGAAAATTATTCGCCTTAGGGCTCCCCTCGCAGGATGGCTGGCGGGAAATGGATGAACAATTGCTGCTTGATGATAAGCTTAACTCCCTGTTGTTAATAGTTGGGCCTCCCGGCTCGGGAAAGCTAAAAAACATACAGAACAAAATAAAAAGCAGGTTATTTAAAGACAAACACGGTAAACCCCTATTGTACAGCGAAGGCACCAGGCCCGACGATAATGTATTCGTAGCTGATATGATCAGGATTCCGACAGAAAATGATGATGAAGATTGGAAAAAATGCAAAGCAGATGCCTTAAAAAAAAGCAACAAACTTGTTATTATAAACCACTTCGAGTACAACATTAAAGACTCCCAGACCAACAGCATAAAGCTCAATTTTCTGGAGTCGCTGATGTTGCAGGGTAAGAGTAAGATCATGATCATTTCGACGGTACACCCGCTTACTTTCCTTGATTCATTTACCGAGGAGCAAAGAAAAAACAACGCTGATAAAGCGCAAACCGCGGGCACTGCAAGTGCCGATTCATCTAAACGCGACGGCAATGTATCCGAAAGTGAACTGGAACGCTGGCATGTATTGTTAGGGCATTTCCGGATCATTATACAGCCATTGCAGGGCACAGGTGTCCGGTTGCGGAAGAAAAAGAAAAACGCTGTTACAAGGGTACGCAGCAAAGCATCTGAAAGAGCATGGCGCTTACATTATTCGCGCCGGGTAAAGTTAAAAGCAAAGTTCACCGCACTACATTTGCCTAAAAACATCAAGAATTTAAGGCACAGCATAACAGAAGAAACGCGCTATACTCATTACCTCCATGATATGAAGGAAAAAGCGATGGACACCCTGCCATTGCTCAATGACGAAGGTGTGGGCATTGCAACCGATACCCTGATCTTTAAAATGCAGATCAGCTCGCATTATTTTTATACTTATATCTGGCAGTCGCTCACCAAGGAAGAGAAATTTTTGCTTTACGACCTGGCCGAAGATGGCCTGGTTAACCCTTACGATGATTATAACCTAAGCATGCTGATATACAAAGGTCTGATCACCAGGAGTCAGGGCACCCTAATGCTGTTTAATAAAGGCTTCCGTAATTATATCCTGACCGCTATTGGTAACAGCGAGGTTGAGCGTATCAAGGCCCAGGTAAAAGATACCGGCAACTGGAGCAGCCTGAAAGTACCCTTAAACCTATCGATAATAGGCATACTGGTCTTCCTGATCGTATCGCAACAGGAGGCTTATAGTCAAATATTAACTTACATTACTGCGCTTGGCGCCGGCATACCTGCTGTTTTAAAAGTGCTTTCTATGCTTGGCAGCAATAGTAATACTCAGAAAACCGCTTGAGACAGCCTAATTATGCGCCGTTTTGGGACGGAGGGTATTAAATATCTTTAATACCAAGGTTTGCTGTTTTACAGAAAGCGAATCTGTGCCGATTACGACACCGTAATAATTACCTATCGAATTATTATAACTCCTTTTATCACGCATATAGACAGCGGTTTCGCCCATTGTCCCATTAACCGGCACAGCCAATCGCCTGTACAAATGATTAAAGGTATCTATCTTAACAATATGCCGTTTTATATCCTGGGGCAATTTTACAGGCCAGTTAAACAACCGGTTTTCATGTTTACATGTGGCAATATAATCTGAACCACCAAAAAAGCCGACCTTATCGCTATCCTGAAGGGTTGAAGGCCTGATAGCAATAACATCTATTTTAGGATAAGTGTTGCTATCATAGGTAATGCCTGGTTTCTCAAACTGCGTTTGCGCGTCAAAAATAAACCAGCGTTTATTTAAATACTCTTGGGGCGTTTGAAATAAGGTATCGGTATAGTAGCCAAAATCTGTATAAAGCTTAATTGTATCATTCGTAATTTCACCTCCCTGCGAGTCGATGCCATTTTGAAGTTTGAAGTTAAAATCCTGCGGAACATCCAGTAGGTACCGGCCTAATTCAATCGTTTTCCAATCTCCATTTGGTCTTGTACAAGAAGTAAATAAACTCAATAGCAAGAGTAACCAAAACCTGTTTGTTATTGATTGCTTGTCCGCTCTGATATTTTGATGCATGGGAAATGTAAGGTCAGGGATTAAGTGCTTCCGAAAGCAAGTTATTGAAAAATCAGGGCGAATTAAAAATATGAAGTTTTCGAAACATCATTTTAAACACCTCGCATTTTTTGCCGCAAATCACCTCTTGTTGGTCGTGATTACACCCGCCTTGTTACATGCCCTTTAATGATCTTTGTTATGAACAAAACAACGATCATTTATTAAAAACTATTTATATGAGAAAGTTAAAATTACAGATACAGATAAGCATTGATGGTTTTGCAGCCGGGCCAAACGGCGAAAACGACTGGGTATTTCTTTCTGGCGGAGATGAAGCCGGTCTTCAAAAAATAGTAGATCTGGCCGACAGCAGCGATACCCTTTTGCTGGGTAGCAAGCTGGCCAAATCAGGATTCATGGAGCACTGGAAAAATGTAGCCGATAATCAACCCGATGGCCCTCAGCGAACTTTAGGGCAATTGATTGTAAATATGCGTAAAGTTGTTTTCAGCAGTACGGAAACTGCAGTAAACGGTGATAATGTAGAGGTTGAAAACGGAGACCTTGCTACCGCTGTACAGGCACTCAAAAACCAACCCGGCAAAGACATCCTTGTTTACGGGGGCATCGATTTTGTGAGCTCATTAATTAGCCTAAACCTTATCGACGAATATTTTATTTTCACATGCCCGGTTGCTATCGGAAGCGGACTATCCATATTTAAGGAGAGAAAGATCCTGAAATTGGAAAGCTCAACAGCATACAATAACGGGAAGGTGCTTAATAAATACCTGCCGGTATAGACTGAAAAAAGAAAAGCCGGTGTACCTTTTCAGGAAGCACCGGCTTTTCATATAAAAAACGATCTGTATTACTTTACATCGTTATTCAAATTCCACAATTTTAAGCTTTTAATAACCGCCTCGTCATCGGCAAAGGCCGATAAACCTGTCGCGTCTTTATCCGGGTAGATCATGGTTGAAATCACTTTCTCACCGTCGTTGCCAAATACTTCCAGCGAAGACCTGTCAACCAATACTTTGATCTTAACAATTCCGCCGGTTATACTCATCGGAGCGGTTTGTACCAGGTTTTCGGGCGATTTGTTATTCTTTTCCGAACCGGTGCAGTCAACAAAGAGTTGTTGTTTTTCGGCATCATAGCCAACTACCACCTTTTTGTCGGCACCAGCCTTTTCAACCACATTAAATCCAACTTTTCTGGCGTTTTTAATATCAAACTCCGCATCTATCCAGTATGCATTACCATCGCCTGGAAGTTTCAAACCAGAATTGCCAATAGAAACATTCCTTTTTTCAACAGGCTTTCCTTTGACATATTTAGGCAAAGCTTTGGTTACAAATACTGACGGCAGCTGATTAAGTACCAATCCTTCGCTTGTGGTTTTTAAAGAAAGGTCATGCGGGATAGACATCTGGCCTTTCCATGGGTAAGTTTCCTGTCTTCCGTTTTGCAGCCAGCCTAACAGGATCTTTTTGTTTTGCGGCGCATCACGCCAGGCTATGGCGGCGTAAAAAGCATCGCCATAATCCGTTTTTAAAATTTTGCTGTTATCGTTAATATTCTTGAAAGTTATGCCGTCAAAATCGCCTACAAAATACTGGATCAGCGGACCATGCTCGCCTCCCAGCGATACAAAAAGTACCCACTTGATATTAGCCGGATTACCATCAACTACCAACGGAAGTATTGACGGACATTCCCAACCATTTTTGGTAAACCCTGCCGGACCAAAATCACTTAGCTTATTCCAGTCCTTCAGGTTTTTTGAGCCATAAAACCTAACCATATGTTCATCAACCATTGAAACGGTCATTACCCATTGTTTTGACTCCTCGTGCCAGAAAACGTTGGGATCACGAAAATCATGCATATTCAAATCGATGACCGGGTTTTTAGCATATTGCTTGTAACTTAAACCACCATCGTTACTATAGGCGATAAATTGTGATTCCTTTTTCTGTTTAGGCTGATCGGCAGTAAAAATGGCTACCAATGGCGGTTTTCCGTTTACGCCAAAACCACTGGTGTTGTTTTTATCCAATACTGCCGAACCTGAATAGATCCAAGTAGTTGTGTCTTTTGTAACCACTTCCGGAATGGCAACCGGCAAATGTTTCCAGCTGATCAGGTCCTTACTGGTGGCATGCCCCCAGCTCATGTGTCCCCATTTGTTTTCAAAAGGGTTGTGCTGGTAATATAAATTGAATTCGCCATTTAAAAATATCAGGCCGTTAGGGTCATTTGTCCAGTTGTTTTGTGGCGTAAAGTGATATGCCGGTCGCCATTGCGGAGTTGGCACTCCCTTCTCCTGGGCAAAAGCACTGCCTGTCATCGTGATTAATCCCAGGCATAATAATTTAGCTTTATTCATATACTATAGTTTATCTTGGTTATTGTTTAGTTGTTGGTAATAGTGTTGGCTGGCTTTGTTTTTCGGCTACCTTGCTTTTGGCATTTTTGAACCCGTACCAGTAGGTAGTTGCCGCAAAATCGGCGGTTCCATTTTCCCAGCCAATCATTTCCAGGCTGTAACGAAAATTCTTTTCAAAAGGAACAGCATCCAGGTTGCGGGTGCGTGTAAAGGTATTGTGCCCAAATGAATCGGGGTTATCCGCGCGCGGGGCGTTAGCAAACGGGGTTTGATATAACACTACAGGCGCCCATGAAGTATTGTAATAATCTTCGGTACCGGTGCCAAATTCAGCAGGAAAACGCTGACCGTCCACCCATAGTTTCTGATCACCCTCGCCGTACCACTTATGCATGTGATTATAAACCGCCAAAGCATCACCAACAAAAACTCCTTTGCCATTGATGACGTTCAAATCCCATTCAATTGGTTTATTTTCTTCGTTTTGTTTAATAACAACGTTTTCTTCGCTTTTCCAGTTAGCATGAAAATACATGGATTGCGCGTCCCATGCCCATTTAGAAGTAACGGTCTGTACAGAAACGCTCACGGATTTATCCCCCGTATTAAGCAAGGAAATTCGCGCTGCAGAACGATAGGGCATCACCCAGCGGCTAATCAGCAAGCTATCTTTGCCTATGGTACGGTACCAGCTTTGCAGTGGTTTTGCTCCTACTCCGCTCCCGGCGAAATCACCCACGGGGCACCATACGGTTTGTTCGCCATCAAACTTTATTTGCAATATGGTTGAGCGGAGCACCTGTTCGTAATCTTCATTGTTAGATGTTTTTAGGTTTATTGCAAGGTAGCGCACAGCTGCCGATCCTTTGGGTAAATCAATAACAACCTGTTTACCTGGGGCAATCTCACGGTTGGCATTGATTCGCTTACCTGCAACTGCATTATCCGGATGCAATAGTTTCCCGTTAACATCATCCACCAATTTGCGGGCTTGATCAAGCTGTTGCAGGCTGAAAGTTTTAACGCTGGTACCTGCCACGTAACTACGGTAATTTACCTGATAATAGCGGGGCTGGTTATCGGGGTCGTTATCTTCAAATGTAATTTTGCAGTGTTTGGCGTAGGGCATTGGCAAATAAAGCGTACTTCCGCCCTTTTCCTTAGGCTCATAACTCGAATGCGCCTGCAACAATGCCGCACCCAGATTTAAGCCACTTTTCATCAGATCATAAGCCGGAACAGTAATAGCAGGCTCTTTGCTCCTATCAAAATAGATCCTGATATTGCCATTACGCTTAAAGGTGGTAAGCCAAAAACGCACAATAGCACCCGGACCATCGGCATCCATCATTACCAGTTCCCGGCGTCCGTTTACTGTTTCGGTCCGGATGTATTGTGATCTGTCGTCATTGGCAAACCAACCAGCCCGCCCGGGCAATACCGATTTACGGTCGTAACTGCTGGCCTGTATCTCCTTATAATAAGGATGAGGCCAGCGGGCAACAGCACTAAAGTCGACCTGTTCCTGTAACAATGAAGTAAGCGTAACCTGCTGCGCAAAGCCGGTTGTATTGGCCAAAAAGGCCAACAGGCAAACCGCCAGATATTTTAATTTAATCATATGATATCAATAATGAGAACCGCTCCGGTGTTTCGGAGCAGTTCCCGGTAAATTAAAACTACCTGCAATTTACCATCCGGTATTTTGTTTATACAGGCCTTTGCTATAATTTATTTGGTTTTGGGGAATAGGGAGATATTCATCGCGATTTTTCTTGAAAGCCGCTCCAGAAAGATGCGGTGTGCGGGTCTTCTCAACAGCAAAATAACCATTGATAAAGCTATCGGCAATACCCCAGCGTACCAGGTCAAAGAAATGGTATCCTTCCATTGCAAACTCCAGTCTGCGTTCAAACCGTAATGCCTGGCGGGCAAAATCATTATTCCAGGTGCAGTTTACGCCGGGTTTATAGGTATCCATCAGGTAATTTGATGTTGCGGAGCCATCGGCTTGCTTCAGTAGGCCGGTGCTGTTTTTGGCCCGCGTCCTGACCATATTGATCAGCGGCAAAGCTTCCGACTCGCGGCCAAGCTCAATCAGCGCTTCGGCCTTCATCAGCAATACTTCGGCATAACGAATTACCGGCCAGTCTTTTGAGCTTGACATAAAAGGTGGGTATTTCATAAATGTAGGGTCGGTATAGGCCACCACTTCCTTTAAACTCATAAACTGATTATAAGTTGCAGGGTCGCGGCACCAGGCGGCTGCAAACACCAGGTTAGTTTGGTATTTATACGGGTGACCGGGAATTGCAGCAGTGTGATCTAACCTCACATCAAACGAATTATTTTTATAATCTGCCGAAGGTACAATGTCATGATCATTAAAAGTGGTGATCATTGGCAATCCTTTAGTATCGGTTTTAAAAGCATTGATCAGGTTACTGCTTGGCTGGTGAAAACCACAGCAGCCGTATTCCACATTCATTGGATAGTTTACACCCACACCGGCGTCAATACGGCCTTCGGGACTGCCATCACTTTTTGAAAACTGGATAGCAAAAACAGATTCGGGCCCGTTTTCATACTGCGAAAGGAAATTATTAGCAAAATCAGCCGATAAACCATATTTGCCGGAGTTGATCACACTATCGCAATAGGTGTTTACCTGCTGCAATTTAGCCTGATCAATAGTGGTTACGTTGTTTTGGTCGTCCTGTTTATAAGCCTGATAAAGCAATGTTTTAGCCAGGTACGATTGAGCCGCGCCTTTGGTGATCCTGCCAACCTGCGTTTGTGTTATAGGCAGGTTATCGGCTGCAAATTTAAAATCGCTCGCAATTTTTGCCCAGAGGCCATCGCTTGAATAACTGCGGTTTGAGATAGTATCGTATTTGGTTTTCGGGATACTTTCGTCAATATAAGGGATGCGGTTAAACAAAATCTTCAGCAGAAAATAGAAGTGCGCACGTAAAAATCTTACCTCGGCCAGGCGTTGCTGCTTTTGAGGATACTCTGCCGTACTCATGCCGTTAATAAGGGTAAGCGCGGTATTACAACGGGCAACGCCAATGTAAAGCCTGTACCAGGTACCGTCAGATTCCCCGATATCTACCCGGTTAAGCGAAAATAACTCGTAAGCGTTAACATCACTTTGGTCGCCGGTACCGCCGCCGCCTTTGTAGGCATCTCCGCCCCTTACACTTCCATAAGCCCACATGGTGGTATAAGGTACGCTCCAGTGGTCATTTCCCAAAGCCGAGTATGCTGCTATTACCATGGCATCAACATTGGCCGGGGTTTCCAGGGTTTCGTTAAACACAACGCCCTGCGGTAATTTATCCAGACTTTTTTTACAGGCGGTAAAGGCCAAAAGCAGTACCAGCGCTGTTATATATTTTATTTTTTTCATAGTTGTAATGATTAGTATGATAAATTGATGCCGATGGTGGTAACAACCGGAATTGGGTAAGCATTACCGGGATTTTCCGGATCGGGCGCCGTATACGATGAGCTTTTGAACCTAAGCAGGTTTGAAGCCTGAACATAAATTTTTGCTCGTGACAGCTTCAATTTCTTAAGCGCGTTTTTGAGATCGTAACCCAATTGTACATTCCTGAGCTTAAGGTAGCTGCCCGACTCCAGGAAGTACGTTGATGAACGCCCTTCGTTATTGGCGCCGGCCATTGACAAAGCAGGAATAGTTGAAGTTGGGTTTTGTGGTGTCCACGCGTCAAGTACCCTGGTACCCCAGTTGGCACCCGGTGCAAGCGAAGTAAAATCTGTTAAGCTTTTATAGCTGTTAGAAACCACGCCGCCTTTCACACCCTGGAAGAAGAACGACAGATCGAAGTTTTTATAGTTGATAGTAGTATTTAAGCCGTAAACAAAATCAGGGTCAGATGTGCCGATGTATTTCTGGTCGTTGTTATCAACTACACCGTTGCCGTCCAAATCGGCATAACGGATACGTCCTAAACCTTTGCCCGGCTGCTCAGGCGAATTATCAACCTCGGCCTGTGTTGTAAATAAGCCTTCGGCTACCCAGCCATAAAAAGAATGTGGCGTACGGCCAATGATGGTGTTGGTTGTGCCGTTGCCGGGGTAACCAATAATAGCATTATTAGGCAGGTAAGTAATTTTGAGTGCGTTATGCGATATATTACCGGTTAACGCTATCGACAGGTCATTATTGATTTGCTTGCTGTAAGATATGATGGCTTCGATACCCTTATTTTGAAGTGAAGCGCCGTTGATCCACTCGTTTCCACCCTCACCTACAACACCTAAGTATGGTGGGTTCAATAAAATGTTCTTGGTGTTTTTGATATAGTAATCTAATGAACCGGTGATGGCGCTGCCGAACAAACCGAAATCAATACCAAAGTTTGATTGTGTGGTGGTTTCCCATTTCAGATCAGGGTTACCGGTTTGGGTAGCCGTAAAGCCCGATGGCAGGGTGCCTGTTCCACGACCGTCAATGTCATAGGCGCTGCCTGCGCTTGGGTTCCAGGTAAGGTCTGTAGCGTAGATGGATTGGAACAGAGAATAGGTTGCATATGCAGGAATACTCTGGTTACCGGTTTGCCCCCAGCTGTAGCGCAGTTTTAAATCAGATATTGCAGGTATAGCTTTCATAAACTTCTCCTGGCTAATGCGCCAGCCTGCTGATGCCGCCGGGAAATAAGCATACCTGTTGTTGGCGCCAAACTTACTTGAACCGTCCCTTCTGATGGTACCCGACAACAGGTATTTATCGTTGTAGGTATAGTTTACTTTAGCAAAATATGATTGCAGCGCATCAGCGTTTCCGCTACCATTTGCCAGGATGCTTGAAGTACCCTGGGTAAGATAAGCGTAATCAATATCGGCAACTGCCAAACCCTGTGCACTGGCGTTAAAGCCCTGGTTGTGGTTATTGATACTTTCGGCACCTAACAAGGCATTGATCTTATGCTTGTTGTGCAGGGTAACATCATAGGTTAATATATTTTGCCAGGTGAGCGAACCGCTGTAGTCAAAATCGGTATTAACCTGCGCAATGGTGCTTGATAAAAAGCCCGACTGGTATGGTTTCAGCAGGGTTCTATAATAACTACCGGCATAATCCACGTCAAAACTTGTTTTAAAGTTCAAACCCGGCAAGATATTCAGATCGATATAGGTGCTGCTCAGGATCCTGCCAAAATTGTTGTGGTTTTGCTGGTTATCATAAATAAGCCTTACCGGGTTCTGGCGGTCATCCATGCCTGCAACGGGGCCGCCCCAGCCACCATTAAAGGTGTGTACCGGGATTATCGGGTTTTCGATGATAGAAAGATTGGTAATATCACCGGTTGGCAGTATAGCGTCTTTAAAGTAGGTAGCGTTCAGGTTTTCACCAATCTTTAAACGACCGTTAAAGAAGTTATAATCAACATTGGCACGGGCCGTTACTTTTTGGCTCCTTGTTTTTTTGATGATACCCTGGTTATCAAAATAACCTAAAGAAAGGAAAGAGGTACCATTTGGCCCGCCATTAGATGCAGCTATATTGTACTGCTGTAAAACCGATGGCTGCGAAATTTCATCAAACCAGCTCGTATTTGCCGACCGCATGGTTTTGGCAGCATCTACAAACTCAGGGATAATTACTTTATTTAAAACCGGATTTTTATAGTCCTTGTTCCAGTCGTATTTATACACGCCGTTGGTTGTTGACGGATCATAAGGATTTGCAGCGGCAGGGCCAAACAAATCGTCATTCACTACAGCCTGCCAGTACGCACGACCATGTTGCTCGGTATTTAAAACCGAGATCTTGCTATTGTAATATTGAATTGAAGTAGAAGCATCAACATCGATCCTTTTGGTTCCGTTCTTGCCTTTTTTGGTAGTCACAATAACTACGCCCGCGGCAGCCCTTGAACCATAGATACTTGCCGCCGATGCATCCTTCAAAACCTGGATCGACTCCACGTCGTTCTGGTTAATCTCCTGCAGGCCGCGCTGCGTTGGGATTCCGTCAATCACATATAAAGGGTCGCTGCTGATGTTGAGCGTAGTTTGGCCGCGCATCCTTACGGTTACCGAGCCGTTTGGCGAACCATCCTGGGTAACGGTTAGGCCTGGTACCCTGCCCTGCAAGGCTTTTATCGGGTTACCTGCCGGGATATTCTGAATATCGGCCATTTTCACTACAGTTACAGCGCCGGTGAGGTCTTTCTTTCGCTCGGCGGTATAGCCGGTAACCACTACCTCATTAAGATCATTGGCTCCAAGGTCAAGCACTACGCTTAAATTCTCGGTATTTTTAATAACAACAGTTATGGCTTTGCTGCCTACGTACGAGAATTTAAGGGTTTGGCCTACAGAAGCCTGAACGCTGAATTTACCCTTGGCATCCGTTAGGGTTGATGATTTGCCGCCTTCTACCGTTACGGTAACTGCCTCCAGCGGAACGGAGGCTTTGTCGGTCACAGTGCCGGAAATTGTCCGGACCTGTGCGTAGCTGCTTATTGCTATCATAAGCATGATACAGCAGGTTAGTAATAGTTTTCTCATTATAGATTTATTTTGGTTAAAAATTTATTGGCTTTTGAATTTTAAGAAATCGGCGGTCTGGTATTCGGGGCAACCTCCTTTCTTTGTGGCTACAAATGCGCCCATGGCGGCAGCGTTATTGATGACTTCCTGTGGCGTAAAACCATGATGCAAACCGGCAATGAATGCGGCTAAAAAAGCATCACCGCTGCCAATGGTGTCTACCACCCTAACCGGCGGGCAGGCGGCATAATAATAACCCGATCTTGAATAATAGCAAGCACCGGCTTCGCCTTTGGTGACAACTATTTCCGGTATGTTAAAGGTTTCCTGCAAAAACGTGATCTGATCCTGTTCCCCGGTAAATTGGCTCCCGAAAAGTGTATTGCAGCGCCTTAGTTCCGAAAGGTTGAATTTCACGATGTCGGCCTTGTGCAGCAGTTCTTTCAAGATCTCCTTTTTTACATAAGGTTCGCGCATGTTAATATCCAGCACCTTGGTTGCCCCGGTTTCCAGCAACTCAGATAGGGTATCACGCGAGGTTTTATTGCGGGACGATAAACTTCCGTACACCAGGAAAGAGGCTTCATTAACTTCATTGGCTGTCTTATCATCTTTATTGATAAAGTCCCAGGCAACGGGGTATAATATTTCGTACGAGGCATCATTCTCCTCATTCAGGATCACCCGGACCTCACTGGTGTCATATTCACTATCGTGCTGAAGCAGGCCCTGTCCTATCCCCCACTTTTCCAGTAGCTTTATAAGCTGATATCCGTTGATATCCTCACCTACTTTACTAATAATACCGGTGCTTACACCCAGTTTATTTAAATGATAGGCCACGTTAAGCGGCGCGCCACCGGGCTGCGGGCCATCAGGTAGTACATCCCAAAGTATTTCTCCGTAGCAAATGGCGTGATGATTGTTTTGAACTTCATTCATGGCTTCAGGGATTAGTGCATAACCATATTAGTTTCAATCTGCTCCAGCGAGCGACCTTTGGTTTCGGGCATAAACCGCCACACAAAAACCAGTTGACATACCATCATCACACAGAAAAAAGAGAAGGTAACAGCGCCGCCAAGCGACTCGGCGAGGTAAGGGAAACAAAACGCTATGATTGCAGCCATGATCCAATGGGTTGAGCTGCCGAGCGTTTGTCCCTTGGCCCTAACCTGGTTAGGAAAAATCTCGGATATAAATACCCAAATCACGGCCCCTTGCGAAAAAGCGAAGAAAGCGATGAATACCATCATATACATGGGAATGGCGAAACCATTGAAATGCCCGGAGTAAAATGTTATGGCTACTAAAAAGAGGGATATGATAAGGCCGAATGAGCCAACCAACATCAGCGTGCGCCGACCAACTTTATCAATAATATTGATGCCCAGCAAGGTGAATATAAAATTCACCATCCCTATCCCCACGGTTGAAAGCAATGATGAATGCGCACCGAGGCCTGCCATTTCAAAAATGCGCGGCGCATAATAAATGATGGCATTGATGCCCGAAACCTGGTTAAAAAATGCAAACAATACCGCCAGGATAACAGGTGTTTTGTATTGGCCCGAAAAAAGACTGGTATCGGCAGCGCTGTCATGCAGATTAGAGGCCTGGATGGCTGCAAGTTCCTGCTCGCAATCAAGCGGGTTAATGATGCGCAAAATCTCCAAAGCCCTGGTAGTTTCCCCTTTTTTAAGGATAAGCCAGCGCGGACTTTCGGGTATAAAATAGATCAGCACGATAAATAATAATGAAGGAAGCGCCTGTACGCCCAACATCCATCGCCATGAAGCATCACCGCCCTGGCTGAGCAGGTAATTAGATAAATACGAGATGAGGATACCCAATACTACATTGAATTGAAACAGCCCAACCAAACGGCCACGGCGGTCGGCGGGCGAAACTTCGGAAATGTAAATAGGCGCGGTTACTGATGATACGCCTACACCAAGGCCACCCAACAGCCTGAAAACTAAAAAAACATACCAGTTATCAGCCAATGCTGTACCCAGCGATGATATCAGGTAAGCCGCGGCCACAAAGTATAAGGTATTTTTCCGCCCGAAAATATCTGAGGGACGCGCCCCCAGTAAAGAGCCTATAACGGTGCCTATTAAGGCTATTGAAATGGTAAGCCCATGCTCAAAAACAGAAAGATGCCAGAACTGCTGGATTGATTTTTCGGCCCCGGAAATTACAGCCGTATCAAAGCCAAACAAGAAGCCGCCAAGGGCTACGACCATGGACCACGCCAGGACGGAATGTTTATTCATAAATAGTTGTTTATTATAATTGGTTTAACTGGCCGCAAAATATTGCCGTACCGCCTGGCAGCGATAGCGAAATAGTATCAAAAACGTTTGAAATCGTTATTTAATTTAAATAACTAATAATCAATCAGTTATTAAGAAACATCGGGTTAAATTACCGGGTACTTCCAATTCTGTATCATCAATTCTTCGTTATTGTACCATAAGCGGCATTGTCCTTTCGTAAAAATGTCAGTACAACATTTGTTGGGTTGAATACATTATCCCTAATTTTGATGCTGGAAGCCATTCCAACCAATTATTACCTGTGTAAACCTTTATTTCGTTAACATGTATCAGCAAAACCGCCTTGTTCATTTATCGGGCTTGTTATTGTGTTTGTTCCTGGTAGCCGTAAGCAACCTGGGCTGTAACAAGGCGCCTAAAAACCAAACCTATACCATTGGCTTTTCGCAATGTACCGGTCTTGACCTGTGGCGTAAAACCATGCTCAACGAAATGAAAACCGAGCTGTCATTGCATCCCGGTGTAAATTTCATTTACGCAGATGCCCATGGCGACAGCAAAACGCAGGTAAGCCAGGTATCAAAAATGCTTCAGGATAAAATAGACTTGCTCATCATATCACCCAACGAGGCACAACCCCTTACCCCTATTGTTGACGAGGCTTACCAAAACAATATCCCGGTAATTATTATCGACAGAAAAACTTCATCATCATTATATACAGCTTATATAGGGGCCGATAATTATGAACTGGGCAAACTGGCTGGTCATTATTTAGGTACTACACACAAAGGTAATCTTAACCTGGTTGAGGTTATGGGGTTACCGGGTTCATCGCCTGCCATTGAAAGAGACCGCGGTTTTATGGACGGTGTTAAACAGTTCCCGAATATCCACGTAAAAACTAAAATTTACGGCGATTGGCTCAAGGCAAATGCCGAAAAGCAGCTATTAAAAATCAAAGATCAGTTAAGCAATGTAAACGCCATCTTCGCCCATAATGATAACATGGCTTTGGGATCACGCACTGTGCTTAACACTATAAACTCTGTAAAGCCGGTTACTGTAATTGGTGTTGATGCCCTACCCGGCATTGGAGGCGGCATGGAGATGGTTGATAATAAATTAATTAACGCCAGTTTAGTTTACCCTACAAGCGGCAAAGAAGCCATTGTAACCGCCTTTAAAATACTCAACAAAGAACCTTTCCTGCGCGAAAATATATTGCAGTCGCTGGTTATCGACTCAACCAACGTGCAGCTGATGAAAATGCAGGTTAATAAAATAAACAGCCAGCAAAATGACATCATTCAGCAGCAGAGCCTGCTTAAAGAGCAACAGTTAGTGTATAAAAGCCAGCAGGTGGTGCTCAACATCATTGTTATTTTACTGGTGATGGCTATTGTTTTGGGCGGCCTGGCTTTCTACTCCCTCATGGAGAACAGGAAGATCAATAAAAGCCTTGAAGCTAAAAATAACGAGATCCAGTTACAGCGTAATCAGCTGATCGAAATGTCGGCCAGGGCACAAGCTGCAACCGAGGCCCGGCTCAATTTTTTCACCAACGTTACGCATGAGTTCCGTACACCGTTAACGCTGATGCTCTCCCCGCTTAATGATATGCTGAAAGATGAAAGGCTCAGCGACGTAGCAGGTAACGGCTTAAAAATGGTTAACCAAAACGCGTTCAGGCTATTGAAGCTGGTTAACCAGCTTATCGATTACCGAAAAATCGAGGTAGATAAAAACACGATCAAAGCATCAGAAAATAATATTGTTGCCTATGTACGTGATATTATTGAGAGCTTCAGGTTCCATGCTAAAAAATTAAAGATCCAGTTTTACCTGGTACCTACAGAAAAGAATATTCCTGTATGGTTTGATGTGAACATGCTTGATAAGGTTTTCTTCAACCTGTTTTCAAACGCTATTAAGTTTATATCGGGCGAGGGAGCGGTAAAAGTCTACATCCGCAGGGATAAGGACTTTGTTTATATAGAGATCCAGGACAATGGCGTCGGTATTTCCGAAGAAGACGCCGCGCTCATATTCGATCAGTTTTACCAGGCCGACAACGCACCGCGTGTTGGATCGGGTATCGGTTTATCGCTGTCAAAAGAAATTATCCTGCTGCACCATGGTAGCATCGAGGTTGTAACAAAAAAATGGGAAGGCACCACCTTTAAAATAACCCTGCCATTGGGCGATGCTCATTTGAACAATAACGAAAAAACGGAAAGCAAGGAAATATGGCCGGATATGGACGAGCAATCAAAAGCATACCAGGCAGATATCGACAACCTGCAAACCGACCTGGAGATAGACCTGAGTACTGAACCAAAGGAAATATCAATTCTGCTTGTTGAAGATAATCCCGATCTGCTTCAATACCTGCATCAAAAGTTCAGCGATCATTTTGAGGTATTTACTGCTGGCGATGGCAACCAGGCATTCACGCAGGCTTATGAAAAAGTACCCGATATTATTATTTCGGATGTGGTGTTACCGGGATATTCGGGCAAGGAAATTGTACAGCGTTTAAAAACCGATCTCCGCACCTCGCACATACCGGTTATACTGCTTACGGCGCAGAGCAGCGACGAGCAAAAAATTTCGGGCATGCACTCCCTCGCCGATCTTTATATATCCAAACCATTCAATTTTGATTACCTGTTGGCCGGTGTACAAAACTTGTTGAAAAACCGGAAAATATTGAGGGATCATTATTCGAGCGATATAACTGGCCCCGAAAAGCTGACAGCGGCTAAAACACTGGATAAAAAATTCATTAATGATTTTGCGGGCATCGTTGAAAAGAACATCGCGAATGAAAACTTCAGCGTTGAGGATATTTGCAAACTTATCGGCATTTCAAGGATCCAGCTATACCGCAAAATAAAAGCACTGTTGGGCTGTACTGTAAATGAATATATCCTGAACCGCCGGTTAAAAAAAGCAAGCTATTTACTCATTAACGAAAACCTGAGCATTGCCGAGGTTACTTACAAGGTGGGTTTTTCGAGCCCGAATTATTTCTCAACGGCATTCAAGGCAAAATATGGTTGCCCACCATCAGAGTATAAAACAACAAAATAACTGTTAAAACTTTCGGTAGTGTGAGAGGAGCCAGATGCAAAACGCAAAAGGCCGCATAGTGTGCGGCCTTTTGCGTTTTTATAGTACCCTGTGTGTATACTTAAAAGCAGAACGCAAGGCAATAATTGATAAATCGGATCATAAACTTCTCAGCTTAACGCCCTTAAACTGCAGGTACGTATATGACTGTGTATTAACCACCCAACCAATAGTAACCGTAGTTGTTGCCGAAAGGGTGAAGTTAAGCGTATGTGTACCGCCAATATTATTCTGATCGCCTTTATAAATAGCCAGCGGGCTACCCAGATTAGTGATATCCGGCAAACTGTTACCAACAGCTACTATTTCGTTGGCAGTAAGGGTACCTCCATATCCGACAGTTTCAATATCGAGCGCGTAACTACCTGCGGGTAAGGTAATGGTTTGATAAACCTTACCATTATTTACGCCATCGCCGCCCCAGTCTTTTGATTCAAAATGGATACAGCCGTTATTATCCCATGACCAGCCGCCGCCTTTGCCGCCATCCTGGTTCAACACATTGCTGTTGTACTGCCAATCCTTTGGCGTGCCCCATTTGTTAGTGCCATTATCGCCCCGTTGAAAAGGATAGCCTGCATTTTTGATATACAATGACGTGATATCGCCGATACGCCTAACCCTTGGGAAAAGCGTAGGAGCGGCAACGGTAAAAGTATCAATAGCCCCTCTGAAAGGCAGGTAGCTTGACTGATAAGTAACATCGGTACCAAACTTGAAGTCATTAATGGTCACTATCGAATCGGTAGGTTTGAGCAGTGTGGTTTGCGTTTTACCGGCATTATCAATGTAGGTGATCACCGTTTTAGTGTTTACGGTTACCGAATCGAGCGTAATCTGGTTGAAATTCAACTTAACAACACCGGTTGTGATATCAACCGTAAATGGGTTATCGGCGTTATAGCCACGATTAAAAATACCACCAGCGTAAATAGCGCCGTAAACCCTAACCCCGTTAATGGTTTTTGAAATAGAGATATGCCCATCACTATCAACAGAATTTATGCTGAAGTTATAGGTGCCCTCTGTAAGGTTTGATACAATTACTTTTACCGTATCAAGCGGGTCATGGCTCGTAGCATTTACAATTAATGAATCCTGCTTGTTGTTCCAGTAAACCTTGTATTTAACAATTTTGGGATCGGGGCTTGGGTTCCATACCAGTTGGGTACGCAGTTTACCTGCCCTGTAATTGGCATTAGCAATTACACCGGGGTAATAGATCTCGCCGCCCTTTATCAGCTCCTTATAATTTTCGTTCTTTTTTGAGCAGCCCCACACGGTCAGCAATAACAGCAGCCATGTTATATTTTTTATGTTGATCTTCATTTGTTTGTCGCTTAAAAATTATTGAGGGATTCCGTAAAAAGACATTTCTTCAATGTAGGTATAGTCTAACCCAAACCAGGTTTCGCTTACCACAACCCGCAGATATTTTGCCGGCGGGCTATTAAACGGCACATCAAAGTTTACACCGGCTTCAACAAAGGCCTGGTCGGCGGAGTTGGTTTGCCCCTGCGGCAGGCCCGACGGTGGGTCTGGGAAACGGAAGGTACCTAACACTGTCCAATCGCCGCTGACGGTACCTGCTGGTTTGCCACCTGGCGTAACAGCATCGGCAGGGTTATCTTTATTTGATCCCCAAATGCTGAATACTTTAGGATTTGCATAACCATACCCTCTCGGCCACATCACAAAGTGGCTCAGCTTATAGCTCCGGCCTACGCCAAATGTGCCCTGCACCAGTTTTTGTACCGGCCCAATCGTAGTTTGCCAAGGCGCGGCACCGCCAACTTCCTTGGTAAAGCCATCCCATAAATATGGCAGGATACCGCCATAGCCTATATAGGCATCGCTTGGTGTGAGGTATTGGAAAAACTTGCTTTTATCAAGTATTTCTTCATATAAAGGCGTTAGGGTAACCAACAAAGTATCAGATGCATTACCGAACTGATCGGTTACGAAGGCGCCAAATTTTGCAGGCGTAGTACTAAATCCCCTTACCGCGTAGCTTATGGTATCAGTACTGGTAAAGTGCCTGTCTTTAATGTTGAATTTATTATCGGCCGGATCAATAGTGATCACATTTATGCCTATTGGCCTTTTATCTTTATTAATCGTTGATAAATGGATCCCGCCAAAATCGGCTGCTATGTTAAGTTTTTTCCGGATAAGCTGGTAATAAGGAGTATCCGGATGAACGGTAACCGTAACCGGGTCCGATTCTACATTAGCTCTTGTTACCGCATGCAGGGTAACCGTGTAATCCTTAGTGCTTTGAAAGCCATCCACCCTAATTGTATCCAAAAAATAGCTGGATTTGGTTTGCCTTGTGGTGGTGCCATTAATATTATAATCGGCAACTATATAAAGCAGGTTTTGTGACGATGGCAAAGTATAGGTTAAAACAGCACCGCCATTAAAATTGCGCACTTTAACGTTGGTTACAACGCCGGGCTTCGTTTTATCGGTACTTTCAGGAAGTTTATAGTTATCGCTTTTTGAACATGAAAATAAGCATGTTGTTAAAAGCGCCAGCACACATAAAAAGTGTACAGGCTTTATATGATTATAGCTCATAATATCTCTTCGTTAATTATTTATCCAATTAAAAACCAGTTAAATCCTACCAGTAGGGGTTTTGAACAAGATTGTCGTTCACCACAATGGAGTTATTCCAGATAGGCCACAGGTAATCCCTGGTGTTAAATACCGGGATCTCCACGTTGCGGGCACGGTAATAGTTAATGGCTTGTTCTTCGTAAATACTCCAGCCTGTTAGCGGGGTGCTTAATACTCCCTGTAACTCCTTCCAACGGCGAAGGTCCCAGCCGCTCTGGCCTTCAAAACAAAGCTCAATGCGGCGCTCCTGGTGAATGATAGATCTTAAACCCTCTTTAGTTGTTGGTTTCGACGGATTTTTTGAATAAGCTGCCCATGAATTAACAACACCATCCAAACCGGCACGCGCCCTGATCCTATCCACATAAGATATCGCCTCGGCAGTAGGGCCATTTACTTCATTCAATGCCTCGGCATACAACAAGTATAAACCCGCCATGCGCATAACCGGCATTGAAAAATCTGTCCAGTTAAAGCCATCATCATATACGGTAAGGTAGTTGGCCAGCTTTTTAGGCCAGTAACCGGTTATATTTGATTTTTGCAGTGTTTTAGGACCGGCAAGCGAAGTAACACCACGTGCAGGTACATAGTGCGCAATTTTCGCGTCCAGGATCCCATCACCAAACCAGATTCCGCCATCAAAACCTATACTGCCGTAAAAGCGCGGCTCGCGATCAAAATGAGCTTTGACGGTTTGGTAGCCCTGCTTTATGTAGAAAAAGTTCGCGGCATCGCCGGTACGCAATTGGTTACGATCTGCATAATCCCAGTTTGTATCTTCATCAATAGGTACACCTTTATTGGTATAAAACAACTCGGTAGTTGAAATAGGCACCGCGTAATAAGCCGGGTTCTGGTTATCGTTTTGATTGGCCTTTTGGGTTAACCGGGGTATGCAATACTCCTGCCCGTGCCAGATATTACTCAGCGACCAGATCAACTCAGGATTAGTATCCCATTTTTGCGTTAGCGCGTTTTGGCAGGTTAACACCCTTTTTAATGAATCGGGCAAATTTGAAACACCTGGCGCAGGCACAAAATTGGTATTTAAATGCAAGCCAGCTGCCTCACAATAATCGATGGCGGTTTTACAAGCAGCGGCTGCTTTTTGCCATTTGGTAGCATCAAATGATGTCGGGAAAAGGTTTTTGCCGCTTTTATCTTTAAAATTGGCATAATCAGGATTGCCGTTAAATAAAGGGCTTGCAGCTGTCATCAACACCTCTGCTTTAATGGCGGCGGCAGCGGGTTGGGTTATCCTGCCCAGTTCTTTAGCCGGATTGTCAATAGTTGGAGGCAGATCCGGAATAGCCTGATCAAGCAAACCAACAATATAGTTAACCACATCATCAACCGGCTGGCGCTTAACTTTAACCTCGGCGGTTGAAGCCTCAACAGGCAAGTTGACATCGATGATTGGGATCGGCCCATACATCCGCATCAGGTAGTAATGGTAATAAGCCTTCAGAAATTTAGTTTCGGCAATCCATCGCTTTTTCTCAACCGCAGTTAAATCGGCCGGTTTATTGATGTTTTCGAGCATGGTATTGCATCGTCTTATGGCCACAAACATGGCTGTGCCGTTAGCCCTGCCATCCCAGAAGTTTAAACCCGGTTCGCCAACATTCTGAGTGCCGGTGATCAATGTATACCCGGTAATATCCAAAGGATTATTGGCCAGGTTAAGCGGAAAAATGATCTCGCCGGAAGTGGTAAAACCGGCACTCCTGTTCAGGTCATTCAATTGCTGAACAGATGAATAACAGGTAAAAAGATAGTTTTCAGCTTCGTTTTTACTCCTGAAAGCATAGTCAATTGTGCCCACATCAGGCGGAACAACGTCAAGGTATTTTTTGCATGAGCCGCTTAATACCATTAAAAGTAATAAGCCAATATGTTTATAGTTAAATTTCATGATACTCTTCATCTCCTTATAAATTAACATTCAAACCAATGTTATACACCTTCTGGATAGGATAGTTAAACCCGTAACTGCCCAGCTCCGGATCCCAGAGTTTAAATGAGCTCCAGGTAATGAGGTTAAGGCCGTTAACATACAACCTCAAACTGCGCAGGCCAAGCCGCTTTGAAACCGACGTTGGCAAGGTATACCCAAACTCTGCCGATTTAAGCCGCATAAACGCGCCGTTGCGCAACCACCAGGTACTTGGCTGCAAATTGTTTTCGATGATGTTACGGGTTGTTCCCAAACGAGGGTAAGTGGCATACAGGTCCTGGTGCTCCTCGCTCCAGTGACTATCTGCAAATTGTTGCAGCAGCTGGGTATTACCATAAATGTAATCCTCGGTACTTTGCACAAAAGGGCTAACCTGGTTAGGGTCAACAAAAAATGAAACCCTTGCCTGCCCCTGGAAAAATGCTGAAAGGTCAAAGTTTTTGTATTGGGCGGATACACCATAACCGTAAACAATTTCCGGAACCTGCGGATAGCCAATAAAGGTTTGATCCCGGTTATCAATAATACCATCGCCGTTTAGGTCGCGGTATTTGATATCCCCGCCCCTTGGCGCTTTACCGGTAGTTGAAAAGATCTGGGTAGGCGACGCGGCGGCTTCAGCATCGTCAACAAATAACCTATCGGCAATGTAGCCGTATCCGATACGAATTGGCTGACCTACAAAATGGCGATAAGCTTCGGGATAATTCGGCTCTTCGTAATAAGTATATTTATCGGTTGCCAGCGTAAAGTTACCACGGCCAGAAACTATCCATGAACTGCTGATATTTTGTTTGTAATCAAAAGAAAGATCGATACCTTTTGAATTTGCCTTTCCTAAGTTGGCATAAATATCGGCCTCAAGCCCTGAAGTACTTGGAATGTATGAGCGTTTTTGCAGGATATTGTACCTGTTATAATTATAAAATTCGGCCGTTATATTCAGGTTCTTGAACAAGGTCATTTCCAGCGCAAGGTTTGCCTGTTTTGAAGTTTCCCAGGTTACATTAGGGTCAGAGTAGTTAAGGATTGTGGCACCGTTATGCGCATAGCCCGCATTTGTACCAAAGGCTGCATAAGCACCGCCATTAAGGTTTACGTTTGACGCGTAAAAGAAACGCCTGTCGCTTATGGCATCGTTACCCACCAAACCATAGCTGCCGCGTACTTTTACCCTGGTAAAGATATCAAGCAGCGGCTCAAAGAATTTTTCGCCGGATACCAGCCAGCCGCCGCCAATGGTTGGAAAAAAGCCGTAACGGTGCTCGGTAGAGAACCTTTCAGAGCCGTTGTAGCCGAAGTTAAACTCCAAAAAGTATTTGCTTTTATAGTTATAACCGGCACGTCCCGCCAAACCAAGGTTACGGTGCGGTAAGGCATATTGCAAATCGGGTTGGTGAGTTACCGGATTGATGGCATTTGAATAAACCGTTTGCTGACGGGTTAACACCATTGTTGCCGAAACGTTATGATCGCCAAACTGCCGGGCATAATCAAAGTTGCCCTGCAGGTAAACCTGGTTGCTGATTGTTGGCGTTCCGGGAAAGTACTCCAGGTATTCAATGGCATCACCGGGCTTTTGGTTTAACCAGGTTAACGAGTAGGTGTTACTGGTTTTGTCATAACTGCCCACATTGTAGTAAAAAGGCTTATAAGCCAAATTGGTATCAAAATACGAATACCTGTTAGCGCTGAAAATACCATGAAAATTAAGGCCATTGGTAATAAAGTTCAAACCCTGGTTTAACTCAATCTGCGCCAGTACCCGCGACTCGGACGAAGTTTTGTGGCCCCTGAGCAACAAAGCGTAAGGGTTGTTATATGGCACACCCGGATCTGCAGGGGCACCAAACAAAATGTGTTTGGTATCGCGGTTTGCCGAATCGGCCGGGAAGTAGGCCGGGAACAACACCGGGCTGGTGTGCAAGGCAATTTTATAAACGTCGGAATTAAATGAACCATCGGTAGTAAGCGGACCATTATAATCGCTAAAAGTACCCGAAAAACGTAGAATAGCTTCGGTAGTTTTGGTAAGATTAAGGTTTACGTTTGAGCGTAACTGGTAATTGGTAAATTTAATGTTGTTACTATTGTTATTGGCAGCGTCTTCCGCCAGGTTACCGTGGTCAACATTGTATGAACCGGCAACGTAGTAACGGGCAAACGGCGTACCGCCGCTAACGCTCAGGTTACCCCTTTGGGTTGATGTGCGTTTTTTCAACAACAAACCCAACCAGTCCACAGCAGGATATACATAAGGATTATAGCCCGGGCCTTTAGCCAAAGTATTTTGTGTGTTGATGATCTTATCAGGATCAAATGGCGTTGGCTGATACGGATCGCGCGATAAAGTAGCCTCATTGTAAAGCTTCATATAAGTGATAGGATCAGCAATTTTAAGCGATTGCGTATTTTGCGATACCGAGTTTTCTGCGCGGAAACTGATCTGCGGTTTTCCTATCTTACCTTGCTTAGTAGCCACTAAAATTACACCGTTGGCACCGCGTGCACCGTATAGGGCGGTGGCACTCGCGTCTTTCAAGATGGAAAAGCTGGCGATGTCGTCAACCTGCAAACGGGCAAGATCATTGGTGGTAAGCTCGATGTTGTCGATCAGGATCAGCGGGTCAACCTTATAGCCAAAGGTTGTTACCCCCCTGATAAAGAACTGGGCATTATCCTGTCCCGGTTGTCCTGTACCCTGAAAGGCGATTATCCCCGCCGCCTGGCCGGCCAGCGCCGTGGTTAAATTGCTCGCAGGAATCTTCAGCTCGGCAGGTTTAATGGTAGTAACCGAACCAACAATGGCTTCCTTACGTTCCTTTTTACCGTAAGCCGTAATTACTACCTCTTCGGCCTGCCTCACATCCTCAACCAAAACAACATTAAACAGTTTATTGTCGGGAGTTACAGTAAAGGTTTGCGTAACAAAGCCAATAAACGACACCCGGATCACCGAGCCGCTTTTTACATCGAGGATGAACTTGCCATTATTATCGGACACCGTACCGCGCTTGGCGTCATTCACCACGGTAATGCTTACTCCGGGGAGCGTTACGCCTTTTGCATCGCGCACCGTACCGGTTACGGTAATATCAGCTATGTTTTCGGTTTGACTGTTATTAGCTCCTGCGGCTTCCTTGATAATAACCGATTTACCATCGATGGTATAAGTTAAAGCTGAGTTTTTGAGGCTGATCTTCAGCACCTTTTCCAACGGGGTGTTTTGAAAATTAACATCCAGCGGAGGTACGTTTTTTATGCTCTTTGCCGACCAGAACAGATTGTAGCCGGTTTGTTTATTTATTTCATTGAATATCTGTTTTAACGTTGCATCATTCTGTTTATAAGTGATTTTTTGTGAAAAAACCGCTGCACTTGCCTGCATGAATGCCAGGAAGAGTATAAACGTCGTTATCTTCATGATGAGCAGAAATTTCTTAGGGTAGCACGAAGGCGTACAAATGTTTGTAGTAAAAATTTTATACATTTGTTAAAGGCTGTTTTAAGTTGAAATGTTACGACAATTACATTCGGGCTTTAAAAAGCTGATTGGAGCAGGGGCATCGGAAGTGCCTCTGTTCTGCTTTTTATAAACCACTGATCTGCTATAAGCTATGGGTAGGTATTGGTTTTTCTCATACTCTTCTGTTTAGTTTAAATTGGTTTATTGGGGTGGTTATTTTCTCTTGCTTACGGTTATGGTATTGCCCTGAATACTGAACCTGGCATCGCCGGTTTGCTCCATCATTTTTAGCAGGGTTGTGATATTGGCAAAGCGGGTGGTTACGGCGCCAAAGGTTTCTTTTTTCAGGCTTTGATCTTCAAAAACTACATCTACATTGTACCAGCGCGATACGCTGCGCATGATGTTTTCCAGCTTTTCGTCATCAAAATTGAAATAGCCGTTTTTCCAGGCTATGGCTTCGGTGGTATTGGCCTCGCTTACATCAAGGGTGTTGGTTAGCCTGGCCTGCTGACCGGGAATCAATATAACTTTACTGTCGGCAGCAGTAACCCGTACCGATCCCTGTAATAAAGTTGTTTTGGTAACTGCATCATCAGTATAGGCGTTAACATTAAAGTGAGTACCCAATACTTCAACTGTTTGGCGGCTGGTTACCACACGGAAAGGCAGCTCCTTGTTGTGCGTAACTTCAAAATAAGCTTCACCACTTAGTTCAACGCGACGCTCTTTCTGGCTATTAAAACTTACAGGAAATTTTAGCGAAGTATAAGCATTAAGCCAAACCTTTGAACCATCGGGCAAAACCACCTGGTACTGGCCGCCTTTTGGCGTTTCGATGGTGTTAAAATCAGACGTGTTAATTTGGTTACTGCCGGCCGCACCCGGTAAGTTTTCAGAACGGTCAATAATGGTATACACCAACTGACCATTTGCTGCCTTGGTTACCTTTATTCCGTTTTGATTGGCTATTTGCCCATTGCCGGCATCGGTAAGAGAAATCTTTTTTCCGTTGGCCAGGGTAAGGATAGCCTTATTACCACCAGGCGGAATATCATTTTTAGCCAATTGCTGAGTAGCTGCCTTGTTACCGGTAATTTTAGAAACAAACACACCGGCAATGCCTAATATCAGCACTACTGATGCCGCCGCAACCCACTTAAAGTAATGCACTTTGGTTTTAACCGGCCTGGTTTCGCGGTTAAGGCGTGCAAGCATGGCCTCGCCTACCGCCTCTTCGCTTTCCGGGAATTCGGCATCCTGGTACGCGTTTTCGCGGTACCATTTCAGCAGTTCATCACGCTCGGTTGCCGTAGCAGTGTTATCCCGATACTTTTTAATTAAAATGTAGATACGTTCCTGGTCCAATTGGTTTTGGTGCTTATATATGTGAGTACATTAAAAAGCACCCAACCCTATATGGATTTTTAATTTTTTTTGAGAATTAACAGGATTAGTTAAAAGGGCTGCGAAATCGCAATAATGAGCGATCTTAAGGAATGCTATTTTAAAAGCGAAATGATGGTATGCAAAGCCACAACTATACTCCAGCCATAGTTTTTCAGCTCGCCGCGAATAATTTTCAGGGCACGGGTAAGGTTAGCCTCTACCCCTTTTTCGCTGATCTCTATCCTTTCGGCAATCTCGTTGTTTTTTAAACCCATATCACGGCTGTAGCGGAATACGAGGCGGCATTTTTCAGGCATTTCCTCAACAATACCATTGATATATTCCTGCAGAAAAAGCGCGTCGAGCTTGTGCTCGTCATGGGTTATATCCGTAAACTCGTAGTTTTCTTTAGCGAGGTCGGCGCGGCGCTTTTCCTGTTGGTAATGTTTGAAAACGCTAAACTTTACCGCGGTGGCTAAAAAGGCAGCGACACTTTGGATTTCAACAGTACCACGACGCTCCCATAATGATAAAAAAACCTCATGTACAAGGTCTTTTGCACCGGCAGTATCTTTACAGTGGTTCCAGGCAATGCCGAGCATCTTTTTCCAGTACCGCTGGTAAATTTCGGTAAAGGCATCATGATCATCTGCCTGCAGCAATCCTGTTAATTCCTGATCTGTATATGTACTGTACTTTGACATTTGCCCCGTTCCGGAGATTCTCGCTCTAATTGGTTACCGGTATCGTCAACAGCGGGAACTGTTCCAAAACCTGGTTACAAATATGCAATATAATTTCAATGAAAAAACTATTTTAACATTATCAATAAATCAATGGTTTAAGTGTTAAAAGCTATCGGTACAAGCAGTTTGTAAAAAATTCCCCTTGCACGGGTTAAGGATCTTAAGCTTTGTAATTCCTTGTTTTTATAATCCGCCCTCCGGTCCGTCATGTAAATAACTAAACCAATCAAATAAAGCCGTACCGCCAGGTTGTTTAGTATTGTACGAAAACAGCCCCGGCCTTACCGCTTTCCAATAGTTATAATTTGATAGCGTGCACGCCTCGCCTAACTGGGTAAATATTTTACCGTCCAAACTATATTGCATTACCGTGGTATGATCAAGATTGATAACCAGGCGAAGAAAAACTGTCTTCTGCCCAATGGTAATTCCCTGTTGGAACTTACCATTATTATCTGCGTAAACATTTAAACCGGTATCTGTTTTAATCAAACCTATTTCATGAATGTAATTGCCCAGCAAGCACAAACCGGCTTTTTGCCCCGGCGTCAACTGGTCGGCATTTAATGTCGTGGTTATCATTCCGTTTCGGCCCATAAGCTTTTGGGTTATGGTGTTCCTGGCGTATTTATTATTAGTGGCCTGCATAGCCGTAAGTGCTAAGTATCCTTTATGAGCTTTCAGCGACCACTTATCATTTACCGGATTATGGTTCCATTGCCATTGCAGGCCCAGCGTTGTTTTATTAAACTGATCAGAAGTCTGTAAACCAGTTTTGACAGGAAACTTGTTAACCTTCGGTTTAGGATACGTACTTACCGGTTCCCCGATACCATTGCCGTCGTTATCAATACCTATAAACGGCCAGTCGTTTTGCCATTTTACGGGTTCAAGGTGGCAAACGCGGCCGATAGCGCCTGCATCCTGAAAATGGATAAACCATGCCTCACCATTATCCAGTTCAACTATTCCACCTTGGTGCGGGCCATTGATATTGGTTTTCCCCTGCTCTAAAACAATCTTCCGTTCGTAAGGACCATAAATGCTTTTACTGCGTAATGCAGTTTCATAGCCGGTACCTACCCCTCCCTCAGGAATAATGATATAGTAATACCCGTTTCGCTTATAAATCTTGGTTCCCTCGGCAACCGGGCCCTCATAAACGGTTTTACCCGAATCAAGCAGGTGTTTTCCGTCGGCACTCATTTTATGTATAATGATAGGGCCCGCCCCTAAACGGCTATGCCCCAGGTAAGCCTGCCCGTCGGTATCCCAAAACGGACATGGATCTTCCCAGCCGCCTGTTCGTTTTACTTCTGTGAGCGGGCTCCATTTGCCTGCCGGATTGGTAGTGGAGCTCATATAAAGGCCTTCATCAGGTGTACAGAAATAAACATAAAACTTACCGTTATGATAACGGAGCGATGGCGCCCAACTACCTGCGCCATATTTTTCCATAGTGTTGTACTTTGGGTCAAGATCTAACCTGTTATACACTTGCCCTATAATTCTCCAGTTCACCAGATCAGTTGACTGCAGTACAGGCATCCCCATAAAATGAAAATCGGAACAAATCATATAGAAACTACCTCCAACCCTAATTACATCTGGGTCGGAGTAGTCGGCGTTAATAATGGGATTTTTATAGGTTCCGTTGAACTGATCGCCCCAGGCACCGGGATGCCTTTGTTGTGCATGAAGTTGATTATTAGCGCTGGTCAGCATCAAAAATAAAACAGCTATTCCTGTTAGCAGGTTTCTTATCATATGGTTTATACTGTTAGGCAATATCGTTATGTTTACGAAACTTCTGCCTGTATTTTGATGGTGATAGGCCGTTTATCTGGGTAAATAACCTCGAAAAATAATATTGATCGTCAAAGCCCAGGTCGGCGCAAATGCTTTTGATATTACGATTGTCAAAACTCAGGTACCCGGCCGCCTTCTGGATCTTAAGCTTATTAAAATATTTTATGGGCGACATGCCCGTCTCCTTTTTAAACCGCGCCGAATAATAGGCTGGCGGCAAACCCTGCTGGGCAGCCAGTTCTTTTACCTCATATTTTTGACCGATGTTGTTTCTCATGAAGACGATGGATTTGCTGATGGCATCCGCATCGCGCTCAATTTGTTCCTTTTCTTCATGATAAACCAGCGAAGTAATGAAATGCAATAAGTAAAAATTCATTTTCTCTATCTCCCGCTGATCATATCCTTGTTCGGAAATGCGGCAGATCTCATCAAAAACTTTGATGCGATTTTCATCATAAGGTACCCAATGAACCCTCTGTCGCCCGTTTAAAAGTGAGCGGTTATAAAGTCCGGCCGCCAGTTCCCCTTTAAAATTTACCCAATATATACTCCAGGGATCGGCAGCCGAACTTTCATACCGGTATGGCGTTTTGGGAGGAATGATTATAAAATCATTCGACCGCAATTCATATTCTTTGTCTTTAAGGTTAATTGTTCCGGTGCCCTCCGTGCAATAGATCAATGTATAATCATTACTGCCCGATCTTCGCCCAGGGGAGTTATTAACCGCCCGGGGGAAATACCCGGCGGCGGTTAATAACATATTCCTGTTCATGGGGTTGTCGGCAACCTGTTGTTTGATATGCGCAGGCAACACCACCAGTGTGTGGCCCTTTACCTTCTTTCCTTTCGCTGCAATTTCCATTCTTCAACAGGTTAAACAGCATTCCGTTTATTTGGTATTGTTATAAGGTTCGGCTATCAGCTTTATACCATCGTTACCCAAAGCGGCAGCATCAAATTCAATTTTAACTGTTTTGGTTTCGCCTTTCAACAACGTGAAATAATTATCGCTCATAATAGCCGGCAAAATTTGTTCGCCGTTAGATGCCCTTATTGCCTGCACCCTGATGCCGAAAGCTACAGCCTTTGATGATGCAGGATTAGTTACCTGGGCCGTGATGTAATATTTACCATCAGCTTTAACAGTTTTATAACCGGTTTTCAAATCAACCTTTGGCAAGGTATTCAGCGCGGTGTAATCCTTACGTTTGTTACCTCTCCAGTAAAAATTATCGGACACCGGTTTGCCCGTATTATCGCTAAGTTTTAACTTGATAAAGTGCACATCCGAAAGACCTTCGCTTGCTACATCGCCCTGGTAAACTTCAAAATTGTAAAGCGAATAGCCCCAGTACGTAGCACGTTCAACGCCCTGCATTTTTACATAACGCGCGGTCACTTCCGGAAACATGATCTTTTGCTCGCCCTGCCTGCCATCATCAGTGCTATAAACATCGTGCCAGTGGCTGGCATCGGTTGATACCTGGATTTTGAAAGCTTTTGCATAGGCATCTTCCCAGCTCAGGCCAACACCATTTACCACCTCTTCCTTACCCAGATCGATATAAACCCACTCACCATCGCTGTAACGGCTTGCCCAGCGCGTACCAGGATTACCGTCGTTTATTGCAGTTGCATCGCCATTGGTTGATGATGAGCTCACCACTTTTTTGTTTTTAGCAAGATCGGCCTTATACTGGTTAAATTTCAGATCAAAAGCAACACCCGAACTATTGGCAGGAGCATCAATTATTTTTGACTGGCTGTACTGTTTTACCAGCGTGCCATCCAGATTGTAAACATCGGCACTGGCGGTTAAGCCATCAACATCCTTACGGGTGGTGTTGATTACTTTGATGGCATTGGTTACAGGGTTCCATTGGATATGCACCGGCTCACAAGCCTTTTTTACACCCCAGTACGCGCCGGTAAGATCATAGTAATAATCATAAGTTTGCCATACCATTGATGGGTATGCCGACTGGCTCATCCAAGTCATGATACCCGATGCGTCTTCGCCCATGGCATCCTGCCAGCCTTCATACATGGCTTTATTACTTTCCAGGCTTACAAACTGGGCTTTTCGGCAAAAATCCTCAATACCTTTTGATGCGCCATAACCATTGGTGATGCTGGCTTCGTAGGTATCAGGCCCGGCGTTAAATGCCCGCGGACCAAAAAAGTGCTGGTCCCACATCTCATTACGCGGCCACCAGTTTTCTTTCGGCATAAACTTTTTGAAGCTTTCAAAATTCACAAACACGGCTGTGCCCAGTTCGGTACGTAAACCCCAGCCTTTGTTGCCCCCTAAACCGGTTGGGTAAGCCGTAAAATAATAACGCGGGTCTTTGGCATCCCACGGACCACTGCCGGTAAGGTTTTCGGCATGCGAATTGGGTTGATACCAGCGGTCGCCGCCATCAAAAGTTGAAAGATCTTCTTTAAGCCATGCGCTTAATGGTTGCTCCGGCCAGCCCTCGTTATCGGCACACCAAACGGCAATTGAGGGGTGGTTCCTGAAACGCTTAATTTTTTCAATCGCGTTAGCATTAAATGTAGTAATATCAGCAGGGAGATTAGGATTGGCATTGAGCCAGAAATCGTCCCAAACCATGATGCCATATTTATCACAGGCTTCATAAAACTCTTCATCAGTTGTCGAACCAATCCAATTACGGATCATATTAAAGTTCATCTCCTTGTGTAGCTTCACCTTATAGTCATACTCTGCACCACGGCAACGCAACAGGTATTCGCTCATGCCCCAGTCGCCTCCCTTTATAAATACCTTGGTGCCATTGATAGCCAAATGCAGCACATGGCCTATGGTATCATAGCTATACCGCTTAATACCAAATTTGATATTCTGTACATCCGATACTTCATCGCCTATACTAACACTCAACTTGCAGTTATACAGATTAGGTTCACCATAGCCATTTGGCCACCAAAGTTTAGGGCTGTTGATCATCAGCTGTTCAAAATCGCGTTTGTTTAGCTTAACATCAGTAGTGCCATTGGCATCAACATAAACCTTTTTCTGGAACTCAATATTACCGGGTGTTATCACGCCTTTGATGATAGCCGCCTGTGAGCTTGAAGCATTATTTTTAACCTCAAGAGCAATTGACAGGTCGGCGCGGGCATTTGTGGGCAGGTTAGCACGGATCCATGGATCTTTAATAGTTACATCGCCCGTATTGCTCAGGTAAACATTATCAGTAATACCCGAGTTAAGACCCGGTACATACGGCATCCAGTCCCAGCCGGCGCTTGATACATAATTGGGGCTGCCCACGTTGGCCAATGGTTGTTTTGGTATATAAACCAAAGCGGTAAGCACATTTTTACCTTTACGATTTATTAACGCGCTGATATCAAAATGGCCACGCTGCATAAAACCATCAAGCGTACCCAACAGCGTCCCGTTAAGGTAGATATCGGCTTTACGGTTAACGCCCCTGAAATTGAGCCAGGTTGTTTTTTTAGTATAATTTGCCGGTATGCTAAACTCGGTACGGTACCAAAAACTGCGATCATATTTTGCTTTATCAACCTTATAAATATTATCGCCAAAGTTTGGGTCTTTCTCTAAACCGGCAGCAACATATGAGGCAAACGTGGTACCGGGCACAATGGCGGTAACCCAGCTTTCGGCATTATAACCGGCATCTTTAATTTTCGATGCATCGGTTACGTCGGCCTGGGGCTTTACCTTCCATTGCTGACCAGCTGAACTATTGAGCGATACCTCATTGCTTTGCGCCCCGGCGGCCGAATAAAAACATGTAAGAATGACAATTAAAAGTCGTGATAGTGTGATGCGTTTAATCATTAAGTTTTTAATTAATTTAGGTTGAACTCCGTGCCTAAAGCCAGTATGGTTAAATCTATAGCAGGCACCTCCATTAAAGGCCTTTGGTTACAAGCATGTTTTAAGCAATAATTTAGTTAGTTATCGCCTATATGTACATTGAATTGGGCCTTACCCTACATGAAAAGAAAATAATTTCAGTCGCGATGAATAATCTTTCTAATTACATACGATGTCAATTCGAACGAGCCGCGCTGGGAAACGCAGGGCGCGAGGAGAAATCTTCTACACCCATAATTGAAAGTCAGCTTTTAGAAAATTTCTCCTCACCTCCTACGCTTAATCCATCCCTTGGTTCGTTCGAAATGACAAACGTATAATTTGGTGTGATGAGGCTTACCACATCACACCAAGCTATATTTAATACCCCGGATTTTGCGTTAACACGCCACCACTTAACTGGATTTCAGTTAACGGGATAGGCACATGTTCGTTGATGCCTACCTTGAAACCAGGAAGCAAGGCAGCCGCACGGCCGGTCCTTACCAATTCATAAAATCTGCGGTGTTCGCCCAGGGCAGTTTCAACACGCATTTCATGATAAATATTAGCTAGGGTTGCAGTTCCGTAAGCAGGCAAAATAGAGGTATCTGTATTCCCACCACTTTTTCTGGCCCTCGCCCTGATCTGGTTAACCAAGTCGGTAGCGTGAGCTGCATTGCCGTTTTGGAAAGCCGCTTCAGCAGTCCAGAGCATTACCTGCGCTAAGCCGTAAACACGATCATTGGTTGGGCCATCGCCGGCGCCACCGCCATTGTTGGTCGGGATCTCGTTGGTGGCCAGCCAGTATTTCCTGTTCCAGTAGCCTGTTTCGCTGGTTGATGTATTAGCTATGGTACCGTCGGGCATTTTCTCGTTATTAAATATCGCGGTAGCATTTAACCTTGGATCGCCGCTTTCAAACTCCTTTACAAGCGATTCGGACGGAACGGTAAAGCCATATCCCCAGGTGTTTCTTGGAGCATCAAACAAATTCAACAGGTTACCAACTCCCTTACCCGGAATGTTTTCATTGTTTACTTCAAATATCGATTCCGGGCCAAATTCGCCGGCCAGGGTCCAGATCTGGGTTACATCAGGAGCCAATGTGTACTGACCTGAAGTGATGATCTGATCGCCCAGTTGCTGCGCCTGTGACCATTTCTTTTCCCACATATATGTTTCCAGCAACAATGCCTGGGCGGCGCCTTTGGTTGCCCTGCCACGGTCGCTTGCAGCCTGATCTGTTTTGTTTGGCAACGCTGCCATTGCTGCATTGGCATCGGTTTCAATCTGCGCGAAGATTTGATCGGCTGTAGATTGCTTTACGTTAAAGTCACCATTTTCCAATGGTGTTGTAACCAAAGGCACCCTTCCGAATAATCTCACCAACTGCAGGTAAAAATATCCGCGTAAAAACTGTGCTTCGCCAAGCACCTGGGTCTTCAATTTATCATCCATTGAAATAGCCGGTACTTTTTGTAAAACAAGGTTTGCAAGGTATATACCTTTAAAATTATCCCTCCAGGCGTTGTAAACATAACCGTTATCGGCCTTTGCAGTAAAGATCTTGAGTTGTTGAATCAAGCCCTGATCCGATGCGCCACCGCCGCCTTTATTGGCATCATCTGACATAATATCGCCAAATGATGAAGGAGAATAGCCTCCGTAAGCCTGGTCTTTTAACATCCTGTAAGCATCAGTAACTGCTCTTACAGCATCATCACTGGTTTGATAAAAACTTGAGGTTGACTGGTGCGCGGTTGGGGTTTCGTTCAAAAATTTCTTACATCCTGTAAAGCCGGCTACTAACAGCATTGCCCCAAGGACCATATATTTAGATTTCATGATAATAACTTTTAAATTGTACATCGGTTAAAAAGATAGATTAGCACCCAGCGAAAGCGTTCTGCTTTGCGGATAGTTACCATTATCAATGCCCATATCCAGGTTACCGCCGGCACCGCTGTATTGCTGACCTATCTCCGGATCATATCCCGTATACTTGGTGAAAGTCAGCAGGTTTTGAGCAGAGAAGTAAAACCGTAATGATTTGATCTTTGACCGTTCTAAAAACTTTTGCGGAAGTGTGTAACCGAAAGTGAGGTTTTGCAAGCGCAGGTACGAACCGCTTTGCAGGTAGAAACTTGAAACACGCGAGTTATTATTTGGATCGCTTGCGGTTAAGCGTGGCAGCGTGTTGCTGGTTCCGGGGCCGGTCCACCTGCCCAATGCTTCCTTCTCCATGTTGTAGTTGGAAATAAAGAAACCATCTGTATAATATTTATAGGCGGCAAGCAGCTTATTTCCATACACGCCAGAGAAAGACAGATTTAAGTCAAAGCCTTTATAGCTTGCACCAAAGTTAAAGCCATAAGTCAGTTTAGGAATTGGAGACCCCAGGAAGGTTTGATCATTCTGATCAACTACGCCATCGCCATTAAGATCTTTAAACCTGATATCGCCGGGAGCTGTGCCGGTTTCCTGCTTAGCGTGGTTAGCCACATCTGCAGGGGTTTGGAAAATACCATCAGCCACGTAACCATAAAACGAAGCAATAGGATGCCCAACTTCTGTTAACTCTGTTTGGCCGGGTTTGATGTTACCACTGTAGATCTTTTCGCCGGTTTGTTCAAGGCTTAATACATTATTTTTTACTGTTGCAAAATGCAACCCTGCATTAAAATGCAGATCTTTTGTTATTTCGGTATTGTAATCTGCCGAAAACTCAAAACCTGAGTTTTTCATTGAACCGGCATTCTCGCGCGGGCTTTGGGTAAAACCGGATACCGACGGGATATTCAGCACCAGCAACATATCCTCGGCAGTTTTTTCATAATAATCAAAAGAGCCGGTGATCTTGCCGTTGAATAACTGGTAATCAAAACCTGCGTTCCACTGTTTGGTTTGCTCCCAACGGATATCAGGGTTTGGCAAGCCGTTAGGGCCGGCAGTTGGTTGCGCTGTTGCAGGCAAACCAATGGCGTAATAACCGGTATTGATATTGGCAGCGTAATCATAATAACCTAATACCGATTGATTGCCCAGCTTACCCCAGCTTCCGCGAAGCTTTAAATAGCTAAGCGCGTTATTTTTAGGAAAGAAAGACTCATTAGTAAGGTTCCAGCCCAAAGCCACCGACGGAAAGTTGCCAAACTGGTTATTAGCACCAAATTTAGATGAACCGTCACGACGTAATGTAGCCGTTAAATAATACTTATTCTGAAAATTGTAGTTGATACGCCCGATATATGATAACAGATCCCATTGTTGCTGGCTGCCGCCGGTTACCGGGTTGCTGATACCCGCATCCAGGTATTGCAGAAATGGATCATTACCCGGCTGCCCCTGGTTTTGTCCGTACACATTGTTATAAGTAAACCTTTCTTCTGATACGCCTGCCAGTACATCAAAATGGTGATCTTTACCCAAAGTAAAGTCATAGGTAGCAGTATTATCCCAGGTCCAGTGGTTGGTCTGGTCTTTTTGCTGATACAGCGAAGGATTGGGATTTCTGAAGTTAGGGGCTACATCATAAGTTGGGGTAAACTGTTTGTTATCAGTAAACTTAAGGTCGATACTGTATGATGATTTGAGGGTTAAACCCTTTATTGGTTTGTATTGCAAATAGGTGTTACCTAACAATCCCCACTGGTTATACGCACGGTTGTTATATAAATAATAAACTTTAGCCAGCGGGTTTACAATATCCGAATACTTAGTGGCGCTATAACTTCCATCGGCGTTTTTAACAGGTATGGTAGGGTCTTCTGCAAAGGCATCGTTAATTAAGTTGCCATTATAGTCGGTTTGCACATTATGTGTCAATGATTTATTCAGGGCAAAGCTTTCGCCAAATTCCAGGTTTGATTTTGGCGTGAAAACCAGGTTGTTTGACAGGTTTAGCCGGTTATAATCCGAACCGAGAATAGTGCCTTGCTGTTTTAAATAACCACCGCTAACACGATAAGTAACATTTTGACTTCCGCCGCTTAATGCCACATTATAGTTTTGCATATAAGCAGTCCTGAACAAGGCCTTCTGCCAGTCGGTAGTTGGTGATGATGCGGTTAAATCGGTTGGCAATTGCAGGTTTTGGCCTGCGTTTTTATAAGCTTCATTATTAAGCATAGCATAATCAGAAGCGCTTAACATATCAAGCGTTTTACGCACCTGCGACATACCCTGGTATGTATCAAAAGAAATAACAGAGTTATCTTTTTTACCTCTTTTAGTTTTGATCAATACTACACCGTTGGCACCGCGCGAACCATAAATAGCCTGCGCCGAAGCATCTTTCAGAATGTCGATAGACTCGATATTGCTTGGATCGATAATGTTGATATCATTTGAGGCCAGCGGAATACCATCAACTACATATAGCGGATCGGAATTACTTAAAGAAGTTAACCCGCGGATACGCACTTGTGCCGTTGCACCAGGTGATCCTGAATTCTGGATAATTTGTACGCCTGATGTTTTACCCTCCAAAGCGCCCTGCAGGTTGGTTACAGGCTGATCTTTTAATTTACTTGCACCCACAGATGAAATCGCGCCGTTTACGTCGGCTCTTTTCTGGGTACCGTAACCCACCACAACTACTTCATTTAATGCCGATTGTGCTTCTTTTAGGGTAACATTCAATTGTGTACGACCGGCTACAGCTATCTCCTGGGGAGCGTAACCGATAAAAGTGAACACCAGCGTTTCGTTTCCTGTAGGCAGCTTAACGGTGTAATTGCCCGATACATCGGTTACCGCGCCTGTATTTGTTCCTTTTATTTTAACGCTAACACCAGGTAAAGGCAGGCCCTTGTCATCAACCACTGTACCTTTCACGGTAACATCCTGTACTGCATCTGCAACAGGTTGGGGCCGAGGCCTTACTATTACCGTATTTTGGTTGATAACATAAGTTAGTGGTTGCCCCGCAAAACATGCTTTAAGTACATCATCTAAACTGGCGTGGCTCAGGTTTAAGCTTACCGGGCGGGCATTGTTGAGCATATCGCTGTCATACAAAAAATTGTAGCCGCTTTGTTTTCTTAATTTCTTAAAAACCTGCTGTAACGATGTCTCCTTAACGTTGATATTGATCTGCTGCGCATAGGTAGCCGCGCTAACCTGTAAAATGGAGGCAGTCAATAATATGATGATGAGTTTCATGATCAGCAGCGGTTTAAAAAGTGCGCGGGAATGCCGCATGCATAGAAATGCATTAATAATTTTATACATTTGATTTGAGGTTAATGAATAATTGGTTGTTGCTAACGATTGGTTATGTTACCTCAAAAGCCGTTTGGCATACTGACCGGGGGCGCTCGACTTCCCCTGGTTAGTTTTTTAAGATAACATGATGAATAAATGTAATTATGGCATCACTGTTATCCTCCTTCCTTCTGTTTTGAAATGAACTGAGCCGGTAAGTTCCAGGGCATTTAAAACCTCCGAAACATCTTTAAACCTTGACACGGTTCCTCCAAAATTCTTTCTTCTGAATTTTTCAGGGAATACGACATCTACATCATACCACCTTGAAATTCGTTTCATAATAGTTTGAATATCTTCATTATTGAAAGCGAAAAAGCCGTTTTTCCAGGCCACCGCATCATCAACATCTACATCGTTCACATTAAACTCAGACTGCTGGTTATTAAATGCGCCCTGCTGGCCGGGTTTTAACAACGCCTGCCTGTTATTACCGATTAATTTTACCGAACCTTCCAGCAATGTGGTTTTGATCAATTTTTCATCGCTGTAAGCCATCACGTTAAAATGCGTGCCCAAAACCTGTACGGCCATGCCGTCAACGCTTACAACAAAAGGCTTGGTACGATCTTTTGCTACCTCAAAATAAGCTTCGCCCGAAAGTTCAACTTTGCGTTGGTTACCTGTAAAAGCAGCCGGGTACTTTAAAACAGAGGCCGAGTTTAACCAAACTTTGGTACCATCTGACAATTCCAGTTGGTATTGCCCACCCCTCGGAATATTGATGGTATTGTAAGCCAGTTCCCGGGTTTCGTCCTTTGCGCCATTCTCTTGTTTTTTGTAAGACAGTACGCCGTCCTTTACTTTATTGATGTTTACGCCTGTTTGTGAACCAAGCATTCCGTTTTTAAGCCCGTTAAGTGTAATTACTTTACCATTAGCCATTGTTAAATAGGCCTTATTACCACCGGGCAGGATTTTTTGAGGTGATAAAGCTATCGCATCGGATTGTTTGGGAGCTGAAGGCAATTGTGCCCGCCAGATCAAAATTCCGATTGTGAACAGAATTACTACCGCGGCGGCAGCCCTCAGCCATATATAGCGGCCAGACGAAACCGGAGAATATTTTTCGGGTATGCTTTCGTCCAGCTTTGCCTTAAGGATACGATGAAGGCGTTTTTTTTCGCCCAAATCAGCCTCCCATTTGCTATCAGGCATTACAATATCATCCTGGTATGATTCCAATAACTGTTTTTCTTCAGGCGTACATTCTCCCGCCAGATTCTTTTTATACAGAATGAGAAACTCTTCTTTGGTGATCATATATGGTTAGTATATAGCTTTAGTAACAGGCCTGTACTTATATAGTATACATTTCGGGAGGCTACACCCATAGGATTGTAAAAGAATTATTGTTTTTTTAATGTTTGGGAGACATATAATTACTTTTCTATACTTTTATAAAACCAATTGTATGTTTAAGGCCTTAAAGAGCGATTCTGATTTGTGGAACGACATTCGTAATGATGACGGCGTGGCGTTTGATATACTCTTTAATCGCTATTGGGTAAGGATGTACAAAATCGCTTTTCGTCAGTTAAATGACGAAGAAAGCAGTCTTGAAATAGTTCACGATATTTTCCTGAGTATCTGGAACAGGCGCAAAGAACTTGAAATAAATAAATTCTCTAACTTTTTGTTAACGGCGATGCGCTACCAGTTATACAGCCGTTCTAAAACCGCAAAGCTATCCCTGGTATATAAGGCAGATCTGATAGAGAATGATAATTTGTCGGAGTTAAATACGGGGGAGACCCGGTTGCAGGACTTTGAGTTAAAAAACGAACTGGATAAATACCTTAATCAATTACCCGAGCGCTGCCACGAGATCTTCAACTTAAGCCGTATTGAACATTTATCAAACCAGGACATCGCCGATCGTTTAGGCATCTCCAAAAAAACCGTCGAAAATCAACTCACTATTGCATTGAGGCATCTAAGGCTGGCATTCAAAAATATAGCATCCATAGTGATGATAGCCCTGTCGTTTTTCCTGCGCTGAGAAAACGAATTGATAATCGCAATAAAGCCTCCGGGAAAGCATCCGCCCAAACACATTAAGTAGAGACGGGGGACTGCTTCAAACCAATTGATAAAATAATTGAAAATTCCGGACGAATTACAACGCGCTTACAAACAGGTTCAAAGCTCTTGTTAGCCATAAAAAAACTAATTTTTCACCCTGTTCTGCTCACTTTCCGCCCCATTGGCGTCATGTTGCCGCTGGCCGGATATAGCTTTCCCAAAACGGTAGCTAAGTGATAGTACCCCGGTGCGGGTGTCATTCAGGTTACGCCAGTTGGCCTGGGTTTGATTTAAGTTATTGATTACGCCGGTGTTTTTAAATGTGTAAAAAATATCATTTACCACCAGTTTAAGCGTTGTTTTAGGCGAAAGTTTTTTGGATACAGCCGCATTTACCTTACCCCTGCTGCCACTTACAAACTGGGCGCTGGTTACCTTGCTTTGGTAACCGCCATCAAGTTGGGCAGTCCAATCCTCAGGCAATTTAAAGGTAAGAATGGGCCTGACGAAGAAATAAGTGCCCTTGCTATCCAGCAAACCGGTATAAAAATTACTTACCGAATGGATTTGAGATACCCTTCCGCTAATGTGGAAGTTAAACCATTTGGCAGGATCAAATGTGCCATCAAAAGACAGTGTTTTGACCGTATAGGTGCCAATGTTACCGGGACGGCTGTAGTAAATGCCATCGACAATTTCAATGGTTTCTTCTACATCATCCCTTGATCGGCTGTAGCTTAAGGTAGTAGTGAACTTGCTTTTATAGGTATGCGACAACTCAAAATTATCGGTAAATGTGGGCCTTAAAAAAGGGTTACCTGTATAGTAGGTAAACTTATCAAGCGGTGAAAGAAATGGATTGAGATCCTGGTAATAAGGACGATCTATACGGCGGCCATAGTTCAGGCTCAATTGATTCCGGTTGGCGGTATCCAGCTTGTATTGCAGATAAATAGTGGGGAACAGGTTCGTATAATTACGTTTAAAGGCCGAATCCGGCTTTTGCGCATTGCCTAATTGATGCCCGTTTGATATGGTATTTTCTAAACGGAGGCCTGCCTGTACCGACAGTTGCTTATAATCCTTGGTTGCATTGATATAAGCCGCGTTGATATTTTCTTTGTAGATAAAATGATTGGTTTTCCCGTAATCCGGAGTCATGCTGCCCCCTGTAGAATAAAAGTAATCGGCAATGTTATCGGTATGGGTATAGCTTGACTTTAAACCGGTTGAAAGCTTCAGACCATTTTTTAACGGGTGATCGTAATCAGTCTTGGCCGAATAGATGTGGATATGCGCAGGCAGCATCCCTGTCAGGATCTCGTTGCCAACAAGCGTGCCATCGGGCAGAAAGCTGCTGTTGTTAAATAATTGGTTATTGTTGGTGTAGTAATCGAGATAATCAAGATCTGCAGAAAACTCATGTCCGTTTTTATCAAACTGGTGGCGGTAGTTTAGGTTAGCACCTCCATTTCTAAAGGTACCGTGTTCCTGGTTATGGGCGATAATGGTAGAGTCGGGCTGATTAGCCGCATTTGAAAACTGACTGGTTACCGGGGTTTTGGTATTGTATGGATTGTAAATTCCGGTAAGGTTAATACCGAATGTGCTTTTATCCGAGATATAATAATCCACGCCTATCTTAGCGAAATAATTATCGCTCTTACGTCTGATGAAGGAGTTTTGGAGAAAGTTAGAGGTAATATCCCCCTGTGCATTTTCAAAGTGACGGTTGATATTCAGATCGCTGAAACCGTTGCCTTTATTGTAGCTCAAATTACCGAATATGTTTACCCGGTTATTACGGTAATTAAAATTAAGACTGTTGTTGGTTTTAGCGTAGCGCCCCTGCGTATAATTGAGGTTTAAGCTGCCATTAAAGCCTTTAACCTTATTTTTCCTGGTGCGGATGTTAATCACCCCGCCATTACCGGAGGCATCATATTTTGCAGGTGGATTAGGCATGAGCTCAATCTGGTCGATAGCAGCAGCAGTTAACGATCTGAGATAATTTTCCAGGTCTTGTCCTGACAGATAGGTGGGCTTATCATCTATGAAAATGGTCACGCCCTTACCTTGTAAGCTTATAGCAGCATTTTGATCAACGATAACGCCGGGCGCTTTTTCCAATACCTCAAGCGCGGTGCTGCCGCTGTTGCTGATCAATGCTTCCGGGCTGATGATTGTCCGGTCTATCTTTTGCTGCACAAAAGGCCTTTGCGCGCTTACACTCACCTCTTTAAGCGCTGTACCAGCCATCTGCAAAATAATTGGCTCCATTGCCTTATCCTGTTCCAATTGCAATATGCCCGATTGATATCGTTTATACCCCATCATGGTAACCGATAACTTATAAACCCCTGGCTTTACTTTAAAACTGTAAGCTCCTGAAGCATCGGCAAGCGCGGTTTTAACCAATGCCGAATCCCGGCCATTGAGCAGGTAAATCGCCGCGCCATCCAAAGGCTTATTATCCGCGCCCGTTACTTTACCGCTAAGGTTAACGGCGATATTTTGAGCCGATGCAAAAGTTGGGACAATAGTTATCCAGGCGACTAAAAAAGCCGCAATTTTTATTTTCATCATAAGGTATATGGTTAAGTTTAAATGCCGATCATTTGTTCGTTTATGGCAATAGCTATCCTGTTCATGCTTTTGGGCACAATCAATTAAGTTGATATTAAATTTGTTGATTATTGCGAATGGTCGCCGGTGTCTGATTCTGTTTGTTCAGTATAGTTGAACATCCAGCTCCAGCTTCCCTGCTTGCCTTTTTCGGGTTGCTTTACGTATGCTTTCTTAAATTTCTGGTAAATATTGTCGGGCATTCTCTTACCGTTAACAATAAACTCTGTGTCGCTTAATTTAAATGAAGTCAGTTCATCGCTGCTACGAATAATACCTTCGGTGATGAGATCGTCGGTCAGCTTTGCCCGGTTGGAATCATCATGATAAGCTTTATAATTGGCCGGATAAGGATTGACAGCACTATAATTTGCGGCGGTGGCATTATAAGCTTTACTGCTTGCATCATAGGCACCCAATGTTGATTTAAGACTGCCAAGGTTTCCATTCAGTTTTTTTAAGCCCACCTGACCGTTTGTACTGCTGGCCGCCCCATTGGTATTTATTGGGGTTATAGGGTCAGGCTGTCGTGCTACCTGCGCGGCCTGTGCTGCTTGTGCCACTGGTACAACTACCGGCTTGTGTTGCATTTCCTTATCAACAACAAGCAAATAAGGCGCATATTCATTCGGCCGGATAGTTTTGCCATTAACCTGCATGGATGTAACGCGACCGTTCAGCGTGTTTACCTGGTATAATACACCATCCATCTTGAGCAACCGGGTTTGCACACCGCCATTAGGTAATGTTAGGGAGGTGTGGTCGCCTACCTCATCGGGGCGGTAGATCCTGAACCGTGAGGTATCCAGCTCTGTTTTATAGGACGTATCCCTTGCCACCTGTGAAACTGCGTGTAAATTTTTTTCAATGGTTTTGGACTTTGCAGGGTTTGCCGGCTGTTTGGTTAGCTTGTGAGGTACCAGCGCCGTTTTACCGGCATGCACCATCTTATTAACCAGCTGATCTATGTTTTCTTTATGTGAAAAAGCCGTAGTGAGCAGGATTGTAGCAACCAGGGCAACAGCCAACATTGACCGCTCCATTACGTTTAACGATTGATTATTATCAGAAAGCATCCGCTTTACACGACCCATCAGTTGATTTTTGCCACCACTAAGCGCCATCGCGTAAGCCGGCGTGGCCAACTGGTATTCCTGGCAAGCTACCAGCGCTTTAATATAATTGACTTTATTACCGGTGTGGCTAACCACCATATCATCGCAGCAGTTTTCACGTTCGGCACGGATGAGCGATGCTATCCAAAGTACAGCAGGGTTAAAAAAGAAAACAACCTCCATCATACTTACCAGCAGGTTCATGATATAATCGCGGCGGCGAATATGCGCCAACTCGTGCACCAGTATAGCTTCGATCTCTGCCGGGGGCATGGCAGTCATCAGCCCTGCCGGAATCAAGATCAGCGGCTTTAGGTGGCCTATCACCATAGGCACTTTAGCCATTCCGGATTCGGCAATACCCACCAGGCGTTTAATACCTAATTGTAAAGCCAGCTGTTTTACCCGGCTTTCCCAGTCCTGACTTACAGCCAGTATTTGACGGCGACGCAGGTAATAAAGGCTCTGTAAACCAGTCATCAACTGCAGGGTGCGCGCCATCACCACCAAAAACCAGATAAAAACAATGCTATTGGAATGCCCATTTAAAAAGCCGGAGACTGCTTTATAATCGCTTACTTTGGGACTGGCCTGAGGCTGCGCAGCAACATTTGAATGGATTGTGATCTGCTGACCGGTTATCACAGTCTGAACCGCCTTTGCGTGGTTTATCTCGTATACAAAAGTGAATGCTACAGTGCAGGCAAAAACCGCCAGCCCTGCCATTAATAGATTATACCTGCTGGCCGGGCTTGAGCGGCGGGTGCAAACTATAATGATACCTGCTAACGCCGCAAGTAACACGCCCTGCCACAAGGATTGGATCAGCGTACTGCAAAGTGCTTTAACCAGGTAATCGGGCAATGCTTTTACAATGGTAACATCCATAACGGTTTGGTTTATTGAATTTAACTATTCTTCCAGTTTTTTGAGCAGATCTTTGATCTCCTGCAATTCCTCCTGCGAAGTTTTCTTGTTCCCCAATAGCTGCATCACCAATTTACCGGCCGAGCCTTTATACATGGTATCCACAAACTTATCCAGCAGGTGTGCCTTGGTTTGCTGCTCCTCCTCCACTACGCTGTAAATGTGCTTCATCTGGCTTTCATCGCGTTTTAGGATTCCTTTATCGGCCATGATCTGCATGAGCTTTAAGGTTGTGGTATAGTTTACATCCTTTTGTTTCAACAACTCATCATTTACCGAACGTACAGTTAATGGGCCTTTCTCCCATAATACCTGCAGTATTTCGAGCTCAGATTTAGTAGGTTCTATCGGTTTGTTTGGTGCGTTCATATCTATCTCCCAAACAAAGGTAGAAAACTTTTCGTACGAAACAAATATTAGTTAGGAATTTTTTCGTAGGTTTTAAATTTAAGATACAAGAAACCTGAGGATCAACCACATTGAGGTAGTTTTAATATTGCAGTGCATTCCCATTTCAATAAATTTTATCGGGTATTAAAACTATCATATTTGCCAGTTCATCGTTCACCAATATGCCGCAGGCCAAAACGCTTCTCTTAATGTTTGACCCGGCAGAGGTAATTTGCACCACACAGGTACCGCAACTTCCCATCCCACAACATAACCCAAACCCCGGAATTGCCAGCTGATCCGCTATCAACGACATCAGGCTGTGATATCGCCCGGGAGCAATCTGGATCATTTGACTTTCGCCCAGGTGATAAAGTGTCAGCATGATAGTGTTATTTGCCATGATTATGCAATATAGGGAACAATATCGAGCCGTTTACAGTATCAATATAACCATGCTATCACCCCAAAATTACAGGCATAAAAAAAAGGAAACGCTTGCAATTAACGTTTCCTTTTTGTGCCTGAGGCTGTGGTGCTTAATTACTCCGCCCAAACTTGAACATCGGCTTCATATCGGGTACCGCCAGTTCGCCAACATACTTTCCGGCCATCAGGTATCCATTGAGCGATGGGCGATATTTCTTCTCGGCTACACAAAACACTATGGCTATGCTGTGCCTGCCTGCCTCATCGGCAACCGGCAATTTATAAGATTGGAGGGCATTTACGGCCGCTTCGTCAAAGCCATTACCCCCACCCTGTTCAACTTTAATATCACTGATCATCCCGCTGCCATTTAAGTTAAAACCTAAAATAACCACGCCGCCTTTAAGTGCTTTTTTAGCTTGCTCCGGATAAACGACACTATCAATCACATGATTATAAAATTGCCCGGAATAGGGCGTTGCTAAATAAGATGTAGCATCATAAATATAGGCAAGCTTGCTCTTCTTTACATTTTCCGGATGCATAAATTGAATAACAGAAGTTGATGCCGAAGGAAAAGTATAGCCATATTTATTTTTTAGCAGGCTGAAATCATCAGCAGTACATTTGTTCTGATAATACCATTGCCCCTCGCCATCTTTGTCATAAATGATCACCCTCCCCTGCGGTTTACCGTTTACAATATATCCAGGCCCGGCGGGGCTTTCATCGTACTCATATCCTTTGCTAGTTATACTAATAGGATATTTATAGTTTGTTATAATCAGTTCTCCGGCAAATTCAGGATCATTACTCAACGAGTCTGTTTGAAAAATTGAATAATCGTGCGTAAAAAAATAAACGACTATTTTATAGTTACGCCCCGGGTCATCATTCACAATTCCTTTATATGACTTAAATCCATCCAAAGCAAGTGCATCCAATTTAGCGCCGCCACTTTTAACAATTTTTGCGTCGGTTATATGGCGGTTATTATCAAGTCCAAATCCAACTTCAACCAAGCCTCCCCTTTCGTCTTTTGATGCATTGAAGTTAATATGCTTGTGTAAAAAGTGATCCATCTGATAGTATCCGTCTACGCCTACTACCGGGAGCATCAGCCTACCATCAGTTGTTGTAAATACTATGCTATCTTCAACAACCTCTACTTTCATGTGCTGTTTTTTAGATAGCGATAATTTCTCTTCTTCTGTAATTGAGTTGGCAGTATAAAGCACTTGTCCATTTGCCTGGTTCACAGTAAGCTGATTAGTTATGGTAGTTACGCCATTTTGTGTTACTTTCAGCAATTTTTGTTCACCATGGTTAAGATGATTGGAATTATATCTCCCGGTCATCTTTTTCTTTGCCGGATGAAGATCAAACCAGCCATAGTTTTTACTAAAAACAAGTGTTGATGAGCATAATAACAATAAACACACCGGGATAGTGACCAGGTACTTCAGCCTTGCTAATTTACCTGAACGTTGTTTGTTTAGCATAATGAGCCTCTTTTTTAATAGGTTATTGGTGAAAAACGATTGCGTAATTGACGGTCCGCCGGTGCCGTAGGCATTATTTAGCAAAAAAGTAGCGTACGCAAACCTATCTGTTGTTTCAGACGCGGTTTGTTCATCGGCTATATACTCATGTAAAGTTCGCAGGCTGCTTTGCAGCAGGTACAAAAAGGGGTTGAACCAATTAATTATTTTAAAAAACTCCAGCAACATAATATCGGCCGAATGTTTTTGCCTGATATGTACCAGTTCATGCCTGATGATTATTTGGGATGCTGATGCAGTGGTTCCGATAAAAAGATAGTTAAAGAAAGAAAAAGCTTCATCGCTGCCAGGCAAATAAACTATTTTATATTTTCTGTTTTTTGAGTACGGTTTGTTCCGGGCCAACCTGAACAACGTAAACATTTTTAACAGGAATAAGACCAGAGCGATGCCAACGCCACCCAAATAGGCGTACCAAATTCCATCTTCAAAAGTGAATGGTTCTTCGATTATGTGCCCAGTTTTGGCAGGAATCGCGATCTCCTTGAATGAAACTGAGACTGGCGGCTGTTGAATTTTTGCGGGTTCAGTTGGTATGGTATAAACCATATAATTAGTAACCGGAAGTTCCTGAGCAGGCCTTAGTGCACCAACTTGCAAAACAGGTAGTATGTATGCCACTACACAGCCGAACAGTATATAAAATCGCTTTAACTGGTAATGCGTATCTCCCCTCATTAACAACCATTGAACCATGTAAAAAATTGAGAGATAAATGTTCGCTTCCGCAAGGTAGTGTAGCCAGTTCATTTCTTTTTGTTTTTAAGGTCTTCCAATAAGTCACTTAGTTCATCCAGCTGCCTGATATCCAGCTTTTTTTCATTAGCGATAAAAGAAACCAGGCTTTTATAAGAATTGCTGAAGTAGTTATTCATCATCTTATCGAAAGTGAATTTCTTGTATTGCGCTTCACTGATGAGCGGAAAATAAACATGTGTATTTCCATATGCTTTATGGTTAACGAAACCTTTGCCTTCCATTACCCGCACAACAGTTGACACTGTATTATATGCAGGTTTAGGATCGGGCATTTGCTCAATTATTTCCTTTACCATTGCCTCATTCAATTGCCACAATATTTGCATTACCTGTTCTTCCGCTCTTGTAAGTTCTTTAGCCACCATATCAAACTAATAATTTAGTTAAACAAACTTACAACTATTTTCATAGTTTCAAAACTATTTTCATAGTTATTTTTAATTAAAAAAACATAAGAGGTGTTTGGGCGGGAATTTTACTTAAGTATATATCCTTAACAAGGTAATAGCCCATCATTAGACTATGCCGAAAGATGGCAGGCTATATAGTTGACTCACCCGGTCTACGCTACACTGGATCACCCTCTCTATCCTTCGGATAAAGAGGGTAAGAAAAAACAAATTAAAATCCCCTCTTTACGCTTGCGGAGAGAGGGGTGGCGAGCGCAGCGATGTCGGGGTGAGTCGATATGCGCTATGATTTTCACGATTATGTTTAACGGTGGGCTATTACTGTTAACAGAGTAGAATTGAAAGCATTTCCCGGAGAAAATGCTTCCTTTAAACAGATTAATATGTTTTTAATGAACCCTTAGCAAATGCTTTTAGAAGCATTTGCTTGCCATATCAATTTATTCGTTGCGCAAACTCTTCACGGGATTTGCCATACCGGCCCTAATGGTTCGGAAACTCAGGGTGAATAATCCGGTCAGCAGCATCCCTGCGCCGCTGATCACGAATACCCACCAGCTAATAGCTACATGGTCAGCAAAGCTTTCCATCCATTTATTTACGGCGTACCATGCAACTGGCGTTACTATAACAAAAGCCAGTAAAATAAGCGATATCAGTTCGGTTGACAGCAGAATAACTATTTGTGCGACACTGGCGCCGAATACTTTGCGTATGCCTATTTCCTTTGTCCGTTGGTTGGTGGTGTAAACGGCAAGTCCTAACAGTCCGAGGCAACTGATTAATATCGAGATACCTGTAGCCCAGGTGAGCAGCGTTGAAGTGTGTTGCTCTTTGTCGTAAAACCAGGCTATCGTTTCGTCGTAAAAATGGCAATCAAAATCATCATCGGGATAAGCCTTCTTCCATGCCTTTCCCATATTTGTAATGGCGGTTTTCCACTCATTACCGCCTGCGGTTTCTGGTTTCAAACTAACATGTAACGTCATCATTGGCCGGGGGATTGGACTGCCCGATGTTATGATAGACGGATAAATGGTGGAATGCAGCGACCGTTGATTAAAATCAGCAACTACGCCGATAATACTAACTTTTCGGCCACCAAACCAATCCAACTGCTTCCCGACAGCTTCGTGGGGGTTAGTAAACCCTAATAATTTAGCGTAGGTATTGTTAATAATGATGGCTTTCCCGGTGTCGGCTTCGGTTATGTTTCTGCCGGCAAGCAACTTAATCTGGTATACTTTGATGTAGTTTTCATCACCTGACTTAACTACTATTTCTTCTGTTGTAATTTGCTTTTTTCCATCGTCATAAGTCATGCGCGTCCTGTTAAATGCATCAGCAGAAGGTGGGTCATTACCTAAACCCACAAGGGCGACCTGCGGCATCGATCTGAATTCGTTCAGCAATACCTGGTTGGTGCTGGCCTTACTGGTTTCCCAGGGTGTATTTATAATCAGGATGGCATCTTTTTTAAACCCGAGATTTTTATGTAATGCGTAATAAATTTGTTGATTTACCAAAATTGTAGCCATTATAAAAAACTGGGCAACAACAAACTGCGAAACGGTAAGCGACTTACGGAGCCGCGAGTTCCGTGTTTTATTGCTATTACCCCGAACCTGGTTTTTTAGCACCGTTACCGGCTTGAAACCTGATAACACCATTGCGGGATAAAAACCCGACAAAATACTTATCACAATAGTTAAAATCAGTAGGAAGAGTATGATATCCGGCTGCAGAATATTTGCATGAATATCCGGGGATATAACGTCCGCAAACATTTTTAGAATAACTGGCGCAAGCAAAATCGATATGCAAACTGCAAAGGATGTCATAAAAAATGTTTCGCCTAAAAACTGAATTATTAATTGTATCCGGCTACTACCCAATGTTTTGAGTATCCCGATTTCTTTTGCTCTTTGTGCGGCCTGGGCCGTAGTTAAATTCACATAATTGATACATGCGAGCAACAACAAAAAGATAGCGCTGGCCAATAATCCGTAAAGCGTTGTTTTGCTGGCTGGCGATGAGAAATTAAAAATATTGTAGTCGGGATTGAAATGGATATCGTCCAATGGCTGTAAGGCCAGGTTTATAATGGGCGCAGGCATTTTTTGTTCGCCACGAAGCAGATTATTTTTTTTGAGAATGGTATTGATCTGTTTGATAACCCCTGGTGCAGGAACGCCAGGCGCCAGCTTTATAAAAATCTCCGATGCAGAAGAGATCCTGCCCCAATTGTTTATCTGCAGATCATCAGCTAACTGTTTATTAGTTTTAGCGGTGCCGAAGGAAATAAAATCATGAAAGGTAAAGTCGCTATTTTGGGTAAACGTTTCAACTATGCCGCTAACGGTTATCTTTAGGGTATCATAGGTAACTACTTTACCAATCATTTCATTATAAGATAACGAGGGGAAGTAAAGCCTGGCTTGCTGGGATGTTAATACTACCTGACCGGGCGCATCAAGCGCGTGTTGCGATGAGCCGGCAAGCCATACATAATTAAAAATTTTTAAATATTGCTGATCGACAAGTGCTATCTTGTCCACGTCTTTAAACCGCTTTTGTGCATTTTTATCTTTGTCGATATAGACAAAATGAGACGACAGTGCATATAGCGGCGTAATCTCCTCTATTCCTGTAGCTTGGCTTTTAATCGCCCCGGCCAGCGGGCCAAATACGCCACTTGAATAGTTTTTATGTCCCTGAAATGATATGTTCATAACAACGCGGTAAATCCGGTCGCTGTCCTTATGAAACTTATCAAATGTAAAATCGTAATGTACAATAAAGTAAATGGCAAGGAAAGCGCTTATACCGATAGATAAACCGATAATGTTTATCAGTGTAAATAGCTTATGCCTCCAAAATCCGCGGAATGCAATTTTAAAATAGTTTTTTATCATATGACTGCCGGTTAATGTTTCATGCGTCCACCCCTGAGGGCTTACATGGTTCAATATTAGCGGCATAGGTTGGGTAAAACCTCTCAAGTTATAAGATGGGAGAACCTTTTGAAGGTGATTTTTATATTCCAGCGGGGTTTTGCCTGTAAACTGCTTAAAAATACGGTGGAAGCTGCTTTGTGAATTAAAGCCCGATTCGTAGGCAAGTCCAAGCAATGTAATATGATCATAAGAGGTATCCTGCATTTTTAGCGCAACCTCACGCACACGGTATTCATTAATAAAATCGTTGAAGCTTTTTTTGAAAACTGTATTAATGATCCTGGATAATTCATGCGTATGTAAACCGAGCTTTTCTGCAAGTGAGTTCAAGCTTAATTCTGCATCACGGTAATAACCTTTTTCTTTTATCTCCATTTTTAACCAGGAGCCTTTTTGCTTCAGATCTGCCGGTAATAATGTTTTTACAGCTACATCGGTCTTTTCAATAGATTCTGCTTTTAGATGGCTTTTTGCCGCAATCCAAATGATCATGGATAGCAAAAGAAGGTACAAGGGATAATAATGCTGTATGTTTAATCCATTGCGGTAATAAAAATAATCAACTGCGGTAAACGGTATCCATAATAACCATAGCAGGCCGAGTCCGATGACCGAGCGTTCTAACCAAAGCAACTCGTTCCGGTAACGGTCGCCCCCGCTAAATTTTCTATTCTGGTAAAAACGGTCAATCTCTGCATGGCACAAATACAAATAAATAGCAACGGACAGGAATGCGAGTAGCTGCAACGCGGTGTTACATTTGCTGTAAATAGCATCGCCTGTATTTATATTTTGTATTGCAGCAAATACCTGAAAACTTATTTCAGGCAGTACGGGTATAAAGTGCAGCAGCTCCTTGCGACGGAAGATATACTTTGGCTGAGTTATCTGACGCACATAAAAATAGATCAAAGGGCCAACTGCCAATGAAAACCGCAATGGCAAACTGCTCCACAATGGAATGTATTTTGCCAGATCAATATCGGCCGACAGAATCCGGATCATCCACAAAGCAACAACGGTCAATAACGTAGCCAACCAACGGTTCGCAGACTGGTGTTCTTTAGGGGCGATCCATAGGAATAGCGATAATGTCAGGCTGATAAATACAGCACCAAAAAACGCGATGTCATAAAAGGTGATATGGATTGTAAATGGTATCAAATAAGTTTAGGCGCTTGTGGCTTTCTCAAACCTACCAAAATGCCGTTACAAATTCAAGAATACTTTGTTGAAGCCGCGAAGTGGGTGCAATTAGCAACATTTAGTTGTAAGTGTTTCCACACATTGCGATAAATTCAGTCTTTTCTTAAACTCTTCGTAGGGTTTGCAATTGCGGCTTTGGCCGTTTGAAACCCGGATGTTAATATCGCCGCAAACAACATCCCTATTCCACTTAAAATAAATATCCACCAACTTATTGTAGTGTGTTCGGCAAAATTCTGTAACCATTTATTCATCGCAACCCAGGCAAAAGGAATAACTAAAACAAAAGACAAGATAATTATCCATGCTATTTCAGATACCAACAAACCTACTAATTGTACTACCGATGCACCCAATACTTTCCTTATACCAATTTCCTTTGTGCGTCTGCCAATATTAAAAACGGTAAAGCCAAGTAACCCAAGGCAACTAATTAATATCGAAAACCCAGTTGCCCAGCTTAAAAGTTTAGAAGTACGCCGGTCACTCTCGTAAAAACGGGCCACTTCTTCGTCAAAGAAATGATAATCAAATTCAACATCCGGGTAAACTTCCGCCCAAGCCTTTTTCATACTACTGATTGCATCGCTCCAATCATTACTCCCGGCAACTTGTGGTTTTAACAGGATATGGAAAAAACGATCATTGAAACGGTAATGCGGTGCTTGTATAGAAACCGGCGCAACCGGGTCACGAAGTGATTTTTGATGAAAATCGGCAACTACACCAACTATCATTCTCTTATTACCTTCATAATCAAAAGACGCTCCAACAGCATCAGCTGGGTTTCTAAAACCAATGGCATGTATATAGGTTTCGTTTACCAGCACTGCTGTCATCGAATCGGCCGGGAGTAGGTTACGTCCGGCTAAAAGTTTTATGTTATAGACTTTAAGATAGTTTTCATCCCCATTTCGCTGTTGCACCGTTGTTTTAACTTGCTTTTTCCCATCGTTATAAGTAACCTCCCATGTCCCTATATTTTCGTCTGCCGGTGGCTCACTTCCTGTGCTCATTAGCTCAATTTGAGGTATGTTGCTTATTTTATCTTTAAATAGCTGCTGTTTATTGGTGTTCCTCAAGTTAAGCGGTGTACTTATATTGATGATTCCCGCCTTTCTGAACCCCATATCCTTATGTAGTGCATAAAAAACCTGTTTATTAACCAATAAGGTTACCATGATAAAAAACTGCGCGATAACAAATTGCATAACGGACAACGACCTTCGAAGCAAAATGCCACGACTATTCCCGCCCGCCTTGTCAGAAAAACCACTCAATACCGACGTAGGTCGATAACCAGAGAGAATAATTGCAGGATACAAACCTGCTGATAAGGTTACGACAATAAGCAATGCGAATAAAAACAACCAGACTTTAATATCCAGGTAGTTAAAAGACACGCCCGGAGGGATAAAATCTGAAAAGAAATTCAGAATGAATGGCGTTAATATGATGGCTATACAGATGGAAAAGAATGTAATTATACAAGTTTCGCTTAAAAACTGGGTAATGAGCTGCCACCTACTGCTGCCCATTGTTTTGCGAATGCCAATTTCCTTAGCTCGTTTTGAAGCTTGCGCTGTAGAAAGGTTTATAAAATTGATACATCCCAGCAATAACAAAAATCCGGCAACAACAAGCAGGCTATATATCGTTGCTCTACTTGCGCGCCTCCCCTTTTCGAAATTGGCGTACACGGGATCGAAATGTAAGTCCCTAAGTGGTTGTAAATGTTCAATCTGCTCATCTCCTGGCCTGAAATCCTTGCTAAACTTTTTCACGGCCCCATTAATACGCGCTTCTATATCGGCGACATTGGCATGTTCATCAGTCTTGATAAATAATTGCCACGCTACACCCGGCCACTCTGTTAGCCGGGCCATATTCCTCATATCAGTATTACTGAGACACGTGGCATAAGAGATGAAATCTTTAAAATAGAGATCCGTATTTTGGACAGGCGTTTGAACTACGCCCGCAACTGTTGTTTTAATACTATCATAAATAACAGTTTTCCCCAGCAGTTCGTTGTAAGGAACATTTGGAAAATATTTCCTGGCCTGATCAGAAGTAAGTACTACCTCATATGGTTTTTGAAGCGCAGTGCGTGCTGAACCAGCCAGCCAACTATAATTAAACAGCTCAAAGTATGCTCTATCGGCAATCACAATATTACTCTCATGAGTGAATTTAGCAGGAACCGATGTTTGATTGGGGATCAAAACATTGGTTTCCTTCATCTCTAAAAAGGGAGCGGCAGTTTTTACACCAGTAACTTCGGCTTTAATAGCCGCAGGGAGCGGGCCGTTCACTTTTCCAAGCCTTGCCACCACTTTATCCATGAATGAGAAATCTGTTACCACCCGATAAATCCTGTCGCTATCTGCATGAAATTTGTCAAAACTTAGATCGAAACTTACGATGATATAGATTGCCAAGGCAGCGCTGACACCTATCGACAGGCCGAGCATGTTAATCAAAGTGACGATACGATGCATCCAAAAATTGCGCAACGCTGTTTTGAAATAGTTTTTAATCATGGTTGATGCTATTGATTTGTGCAGAACAGGTATTAGGTTTGGAGATACAAACGGTAGCTTTAAAAAAATACCGATATTATATTTCACACATATCAAATATATAAAATTTAATTCTGCAAAACAGACTTAAAAATACAATACATTCTACAACTATGCTTTGTTAAAATGTCACGAAACTTTTTTGCTTTATCAGCACCTCGAAGTAGGCACAATAAATTGAGGAGCGAGTTTTATGCTATCAATATAAAAAACAGCGCATAAAAAAAGCCTCACATGTCTGTGAGGCTTTGGCTCCTGAGGCTGGGCTCGAACCAGCGACCCTCTGATTAACAGTCAGATGCTCTAACCGGCTGAGCTACTCAGGAATCTAATCCGGTTTGGAGTGGGGCAAAGGTAAAAACTCGTCCGATATTTCACAATTTTTATTTAAAAAAAAATCAAATATTTTCCACAAAGACCATTTCATACTGATTATCTGATATTTATAATTTAAGACACATTATCATTTTTTATTATCCGAATAACTTTTCGGTTCTTTTCTCCTTCTGCCGGTGTTTAAATTATCATATTATGCTTTCCCTGATGAAAATCCGTGTCACAAATCAGCATCGATGAATGATTATCCCTTATTTTTCGCAATATTTGCGCCGAAAAATATAAATATCTTTACATGAGTTTGTTAGTTATTGGCACTGTGGCGTTTGATGCCATTGAAACCCCTTTTGGTAAAACCGATAAAATAGTAGGTGGCTCTGCAACTTTTGCAAGTTTGGGCGCTTCTTACTTTTATGATAAAATAAAAATTGTTGCTGTTGTTGGTGACGATTTTCCTCAGCACGAAATTGAGGACCTGCAAAATCACAACGTTAATACCGAAGGCCTGCAAATAAAACAGGGCGAAAAATCATTTTTCTGGAGCGGCCGTTACCATAACGACATGAACAGTCGCGACACCCTGGTAACCGAACTTAATGTACTGGAAGCTTTTGACCCTATTATTCCGGATAGCTACCAGGATTGCGAATACCTGATGCTGGGCAACCTGTCACCACAGGTACAACAAACGGTGATCAACCGTCTTAAAAACCGCCCTAAGCTTATTGTAATGGACACCATGAACTTTTGGATGGACATTGCCCTTGATGAGTTGTTAAAAACCATACAAATGGTTGATGTTTTAACCATCAATGATGCCGAAGCACGTCAGTTATCAGGCGAATTTTCATTAGTTAAAGCTGCCCGTAAAATATTAACCATGGGCCCTAAATACCTTATCATTAAAAAAGGTGAGCATGGTGCATTATTGTTCCATGAAAATCAGATCTTCAGCGCCCCTGCCCTTCCATTGGCCGAGGTATTTGACCCTACAGGCGCCGGCGATACTTTTGCAGGTGGTTTTATTGGCTATATGGCCAAAGTGGGTACCGTTAACTTCAATAACATGAAAAACGCTATTATCTTCGGTTCGGCCCTGGCATCATTCTGTGTTGAAAAATTTGGTTCAGAAAGGTTAAGAAACCTGAGCGAAGAAGAAATTGCCAATCGCATCCAGGAGTTTGTTGGCCTTGCTAAATTTGAATTGTAATACCCCTCCTAAATCCTCCCCCAAAGAGGACTTTAAAAAGCATATCAGTCTTTCCCTCCCTCTCCTTTGGAGAGGGGCGGGTTGAGGCGACCAACCTTTACAAACTTCTCAAATACAGTTTCTGTATGTGGAGCATCGGGAAGTTCATCTGTTAAATCCTGACCTGCCCAATGTTCATAATGTTTACCGTTACGCCATAGGCGGCTTTCGGTAACATCATAAATATCGCCTTTATACGCCACCCAAATCTGGGGCTTATCCTGACCGTTACGTAAGGCCAATTGCGATTTAGTGTATATCGGCAGCTCAATCATCGGTTTAATTTCCGTTGTTTAAAATACTCAAAGAAACCAATATTCATGAGCAATAAGGCCATCAGATAAAAATGATCTTCAAAAGGGATAGTACCTACACGTTTCCCGATATTCTCGGCATTGTTATACAGCACAATGGGTATCGAAGTTAATATGCCATTCACAATATAAAACGGCAAAAGTGCCACAAAATAGGCCAGGTAATACCGGTTAAGCCAATCGGCCTTAAAAACATACTGAATCAGTAAAACCAATACCGGCAACAAACCAAATGTAACCGCGGTATAAAGCCGGTCGTGATAAAATATCAGCATCAAAACGCTCAGCAATATTACCATCCCACTTATGTTATTGGTAAGCCTGTACGGCATCAGCCATTTAACGTAGTGGTTTAGACATGTGTAAATGAATATACAGGCGAAGGGCACCGTTAAAAAAAACAGCATTTCCTCCAAGGGCAAACCGAAAAACTTAATGCCGATGATATACGCCGGATTAAACGACCAAACACCATTGATGGTAAAAAGTACATCCCAAAACAAAAAAAACAAACCGGTTATTGCCATGCCCGGCCAAATAAACTTCCAGCTTTTGTAAAAAGCTACCCTTTTATCAAACGAAAGCACCACAGGGAAAAATACCGTGAGCAAATTGATCAATAAATAGGCGTATCTCACGTAAGTTCGGTTAAATGTTTATTTAGTACCTGATTTTGCGCAGGTGTGCATCTTTTGGAATGGATCAGGAATTTGATAATAGCTATTGTCAATTCCTTATCGGCCGAACCATAGTTCTTTCTATCAAGCTGGGCTATGATATCTTCACTATCTACAGCAAGATCTTTATTAAACCCTAAAATTGAAGGCACATTGTGTTCGATGGAGAAACGCATGAACCTGATCTCGATATTATGCGGATCGGCGGTTACAGCCTGCTTAAATACCTTTTCTGATCTGTTCAGGTATTTTACTTTCGAATATGGGTTCCAGGCATGTTTGGCTTTCAGCGCCAGTAAAGCACCTATGAAACCATTTACTATACCGCTTTTTTCTTTGATGTTATTAAGACTATTAAACAACGAGTCGGTTAGTTGGCTTTTATCAATGGCGATAACCATTTGTTTGCGCAGTACTTTAAGATTAGGTTCCTCGGCCTTAACTGATTGAAAAATGAACACCAGCGCCAAAATATTGACGATAAAAAAAATCTTCCTGAACATTAAATAACATTTAACTTTTGCTGCAGCACAGCCTTGATATATAAACTCATTTTGCGCGCATCCGATACCCTGATGCGTTTTTGTAGTATGACGTTAGCAGGCGTATAACTGATTTTTTTAAACAACTGCAGATAGTAAATATAAGCAATATAAACGCCGAGTCGCGTACCAACCGGCAGGCGTTTTATTCCTTCAAAAGCCTCATCAAAGTCGTGCTTAATTTCGGCTTCAATGGTAAGTTTATCTTGCTCGGTAAAATTATTAAAATCAATCCCCGGAAAATAAGTGCGACCACGTTCGGTATAATCGGCCTTAACATCACGCAAAAAATTAACCTTTTGGAATGCCGCCCCCAGGCTTCGGGCTTTAGGAATTAATGAATGATATAAAACATCATCGCTTGTAAACACCCTCAGGCACATCAAACCAATAACCTCCGCCGAACCATAGATATAAGTTTGATAACTCTCTTTATCATAGGCCTTATTATCCAGGTCCATCGCCATCGACCGAAGAAAAGCCCTGATCAAGTCATGATCAATATGATACTGATTAACAATTTGCTGAAAGGAATGAATAACCGGATTTGTACTGATCCCCTCTTTGATAGCGCGAAATGTTTCGTCGCTAAACCTGTCTATCAGTTGCTGCTGATCGTAGTCATGAAAGGTATCTACAATTTCATCAGCATAACGCACAAAACCATAAATGGCATAAATAGGATACCGGAAACTTTTATCGAATGTTTTTATGCCAAGACTAAATGAAGTACTGTATTTTTTAGTTATCAGTTTACTGCATTCAAAACAGGCTTCATCGTACAGGTTCATCATCGGCACACGAGTGGTCATTTGTTCAAAAGTACAAATTCAAAGCCGTATTGTTTTTTAATGGGCCTAAAACAATTTGCTTACCTTGGGCTTCACATTAAACATGAGCAGCAGCAAGCATATTATTGTTATGGGATCGGGCTTTGCAGGGTTATCAGCAGCCTGTGTTTTGGCTAAGGAAGGTTATAAGGTTACCATACTTGAAAAGAATGATCAGCCCGGCGGTCGTGCCCGGGTTTGGGAACAGGACGGCTTTAGGTTTGATATGGGACCCAGCTGGTACTGGATGCCCGATGTGTTTGAAAATTTCTTCGCGCTGTTTGGTAAAAAAACTGCCGACTATTACCGGCTCAAAAGGCTTGATCCCGGCTATCGCGTTTATTACGGTCAAAACAATATACTTAATGTGCCGGCATCCATGACCGAACTCGAAGCCTTGTTTGAACAAACAGAGCCCGGCAGCAGCAAAGCTTTGCGTGATTTTCTAAAGCAGGCAGAGTATAAATACAAAGTGGGCATGGGCGAATATGTTTTCCGTCCCTCCCACTCCATTACCGAGTTTATCGACTTTAACCTCATCAAAAAAAGCTTCAGCATACAATTGCTTACCAGTATGAGTAGCCATGTGCGCAAGTATTTTAAAAATCCCAAACTGGTTAAGCTATTGGAGTTCCCGGTGTTGTTTTTAGGAGCTACTCCGCAAAACACACCTGCCATGTACAGCATGATGAATTATGCCGACCTGTCGCTTGGAACATGGTACCCCATGGGTGGCATGAACGAAATAGTAAAAGCGATGGTAAGCCTGGCTACCGAACTTGGGGTTGAAATTAAACTAAATACCGAGGTTACAAAGATCGATGTAAAAGATAAAAAGGTTAATACCATACAAACCAACAAAGGCGTATTTACCGCCGATATGGTAATTGCCGGAGCCGATTATGAGCATGTTGACCAGCATTTGCTTGATAAGCCTCATCGCAATTACACGCCTAAATATTGGGACAGCCGCACCATGTCGCCATCCAGTTTGCTTTTTTATATCGGCATCAATAAAAAAGTACCCGGCATACAGCATCATAATTTATTTTTTGATGAAGATTTTGAACTGCATGCCAAAGAAATTTACACTTCGCCTCAGTGGCCAACCAACCCCTTGTTTTATGTATGCTGTAGTTCAAAAACAGATAGCACCGTGGCTCCCGAAGACGGCGAAAACCTGTTTTTCCTGATGCCTATAGCCCCGGGATTAAATGATGATGAAAGTACTCGCGAAAAATACTTTAACCTGATGATGGACAGGTTTACCCGTATTACCGGGCATGACATCCGCAGCTCAATAGCTGTGAAACGAAGTTACGCACTTAATGATTTTAAGAGCGATTATCACTCCTTTAAAGGCAACGCTTACGGCTTGGCCAATACACTTGCGCAAACGGCTTTTTTTAAACCAGCCATGCGGGCAAAACACATTAACAATTTACTGTATACCGGGCAACTTACGGTACCGGGTCCGGGTGTACCGCCTGCTATTATTTCGGGGCAGGTTGTGGCCGGAGAGGCGATTAAAGCCTTATCGGAGTAAATAAAATGATATGTCATAAATATGACGTAAACAAGTCGGCATGATATATCCTTATTGGGCAATACATTTGTTCAGCAAAACAGCACAAATATGAAAACCTATAGCCTCGGAAAAAAAATCAAGGATTTGCGTAATCGCAAAGGATTAAGTCAGGAAGCATTAGCTGAACAAGCCCAAATAAGTCTAAGAACTGTACAGCGAATAGAAAGCGATGAAACAGAAGCAAGAGGCGACACGCTTAAAAGACTGGCATTTACGCTTGACACCAACATTGAATATCTAACCCAAATAACGGATAATTTTAATGGCTCCATTCCCGGATACGATAAAAGTCTGCTTATACGCATCAATTTATCCACATTGAGTTTTATCCTATTTCCGCCTTTAGGTATTATAATTCCGTTGGTATTACGGCGATTAAACAAAAGTTTATTACCGTCGGAAAATAAGTCCGTTAAACGTCTTATTAATATTCAGATATGCTGGCTCGTAATGTTGATGACTGTACTTGGTATTTTTTACTTGCGTGCTATTTTGCATTTGCCTGGTATCTTAAATTTAAACTCAGGAGAGTTAATGCTACTAAGTGTACCCATTTTTTATATTGTAAATGTAGCTTATATCATTTTAAGCACTATAATGCTTTATATCAAGCAGCAGCTAATTTATAAGCAGGCGGCTCCATCTTTAAGTTGATAGTTAATTAAAATCTTAAAACAAAAAAACCGCTCTAAAAGGGCGGTTTTTCTATTATAGTATATGATGGAGTTTAATTGAATTAATTCTCTGCGTAAACGGGTTTGGCGATTCCGTTATCATATGCTTTAAGATTTTTCTTAAGCAGTTTACGTGCTACGTGAATGCGTGTTTTTACTGTACCGATAGGAATATCCAGATGATCGGCAATTTCATGGTATTTATGGCCTTCAAAATACATCGTGAAGGGTACATAATAATCTTCAGGCAGCCTGTCTAAAGCTTTTTTAATATCATCCATTACAAATTTGGCTTCGCCCTGGTTTTTGGTTGAACTAAATACCAGGTTAGGTGATGATATTTCATCACTTTTAGTAACGAAGGTGCTCATTTTAACAAAACGGCGATAGTTGTTGATGAACGTATTTTTCATGATGGTATATAACCATCCTTTTAAATTGGTGCCTTCCTTAAACTTGTTGTAATAAGTTATGGCCTTCAACATTGTATCCTGGACAAGGTCGTTAGCATCGTCTGCGTCGTGCGTGAAATGTAAAGCGTATGATCTTAAAGAAGTCGCCTGACGTAGTACAAGGGTGTTAAACTCAATCTTTGTCATTTTGTTAAAGTTTTGTGTTAACAATTAGACAAGCATGATGCCACTAACCCAAAATGTGTGGTAAAAACTCTACATTTTAATTTCAGCACCTATTAGTTACCAATGTGTACGTTTAACACATTAACAACAACTACATCACTGAAAAACAGACATTTAAATGATAATTCAAGTAAAAACAAGCTTTTTGAAACGGCATTTTGTAACAGGAATGTTATTTAGAACAAATTTTATTTAAAACAAGAATTCACTTTAAATAAACTTATTTAACTAATAATATTAACCTCGCGTTGTAGTGTAACGCCAAATTTAGTGTACACACTGTCTATGATTTGCGACGAAAAGTTATACACTTCCTGCCCTGTGGCCCCTCCATGGTTCACCAAAACCAGGGCCTGGTTCTTCCATGTTCCTGTGTGGCCAACGGTTTTTCCCTTCCATCCGCACTGCTCAATGAGCCATCCGGCAGCCAGTTTTACACCGCCGTCCGCAGCAGGGTAATTCACCACTTCCGGAAATTTAGCCTGAACCACTGCAAATTCTTCAGCGCTGATCACCGGATTTTTAAAGAAACTACCGGCATTACCTATGGTTGACGGATCGGGCAGCTTAGAAACCCGGATGTGCGCCACCACCTGCGATACATCTTTTATGGTAGGGTTTGAGATCCCCCTATTTTGCAGCTCCTGTTCAATGGCCCCATACCGGGTGTTAATGCTGGGCACCAGTGAAAGATGAAATTTTACAGATACTATAATATATAGCCCTTTCAGCTCGGCTTTAAAAACGCTTTCGCGGTAACCGAACTTACAATCTTCTTTATTAAACTCCCTGAAAGTACCAGTGGCTATTTCAAAAGCGCGACAGCTATGAAACACATCTTTAAGCTCGACTCCATAAGCACCTATATTTTGAATAGGCGACGCCCCTACCGAACCGGGGATCAGGCTCAGGTTCTCGACCCCTGCATAATCATGAGAAACGCAGTAGTTCACCAGGTCATTCCATACTTCGCCGCCACCTGCTTCAACATAAATATCGTTATGACTAATGCGATGCTCAATACCGCGGATATTCATCCGTACAACCAATCCGTCAAAATCATTAACCATAAGCATATTGCTACCACCACCAAGCACCAATAACGGCGTTTGCAGCCATTGCGGATCGGCAAACAGTTCTGTTAACTCGGTTTCGTGGGCTATTTCTACAAAATAACGGGTGCGGGTATCAATACCAAAGGTGTTAAAGTTTTTGAGGGATACGTTTTCCTGTATTTGCAGCATGGTTTCTTTATTTCGGATTTCGGAGGTTCGATTTCGGAATTTTTTATTTTTTGAATCTACCTGTCGCAAAAGTAATTAAAAGATGGTGATTGTTGGATTTAGGAATTTTGTCTGAACTCGAATTTATAGAATTAAGGAATTAACAGAATACTGAGCAAATTCTCAAAATTCGTTTAATTCGAGTTCAGACAAAAAATAACCACTCACCTAATCAACCACTCACCTCTCTCCCAACCGTTAAAATTTGTTAAATATTTTCCGAATCTCTTGCAAATACGAAAACCATCGTAGATATTTGTACGAAGAAATTCGTAATAAAGAGAGACAGATGGAAATTAAACCAACAGAAAGCGAACTTGAAATTTTACAGGTAATCTGGAAAAAGGGCCAGTGCACCGTACGTGAAGTTCACGAGGAGCTTGCTAAAAACAAGGATGCCGGTTACACCACCACCTTAAAACTCATGCAGATAATGCATGACAAAGGTATGGTTGAGCGCGACACCACTTCAAAAACACATTTATACAAAGCTTTATTCACAATGGAGCAGGCGCAAAGCAACGCTCTGGATAAAATCTTGTCTACTGTATTTAAAGGCTCTACTTCCGACTTGGTGATTCAGGCGCTTGGCCAGCACCGCGCATCAAAAGACGAGATTGACGCTATTAAAAATTTTTTGAATCAATTTGATCAGGACAAAAAATAAACGTGATGGAAAATTTATTCTATAATATAAGCCAGGTGTTGGGCGTGACTATTCTGCAATCGGTATGGCAGGGTTTGTTAGTTTGGTTTGCCTTAAGGTTAGTGTTTATTTGCAGGCCGCAATTATCGGCTATTAAAAAGCACAATTGGGCCATGGGTGCCATGCTCACCATCAGCGCCTGGTTTATATACACGTTTATCCATCAGTTCAGGCTGCACGAGTGGGTTAATTATACATCCGCCAATGCGCCATCTTTATTACCACGTTTCTACCTGCCGCTGCATGAAGTAGCCGCCAGACCACAAAGCAACTATTACGAATACGTTATAAAAGGTTATCTCCCTTATATATCGGCCCTTTATTTTGTTGGTTTGGTATTTAACCTGCTTAAAGTGAGCTTAAGCTGGCAAAGGATCAGCCTGATAAAACGTACCATGGTACCTGCCGACAGGCTACAGGAATTTGCCGATGAGCTTTGCCAAAAGCTGGGTATTACTAAAAATGTGTGGGTAAACTTTAGCCGCATGGTTGATGCCCCTTGCATGATTGGCTTTTTAAGCCCCATTATTTTGTTGCCGATAACCCTTACTACATACTTATCGGCCACCGAGGTTGAAGCCATTTTATTGCACGAGCTCTCACACATTAAACGCAACGACTACCTGCTGAACCTGATGCAGCAATTTATTTCCATACTGTTATTCTTTAATCCCTTTGCCCAATTAATTAACCGCATTATTAACCAGGAGCGTGAAAACAGCTGCGATGATCTGGTTGTGCAAACAACGCAACAACCTTTAATCTACGCGCATGCGCTTCTTAAACTGGAGCAAACCAGGCAACAGCATTTACAGCTGGCCCTGGCTGCTAACGGCAAAAAATATCATTTATTAAACAGAATTGAACGCATCATGAAAACGAAGAAACCTATAGGCAATATCCGCCACCTGCTTGTGGCCATTGCTATAATGACTGCCGGCGTTAGCAGCATTGCCTGGCTAAACCCCACTATAAAAGATGGTAAGTTAACCGTTAAAAAGGTTGCTACCCCTGCTGCCCTACATGCCATATTTGTTGATGACACCACCCATAAGGTGAAAGCAAAAAAGGCTGTAACCTATAAAAAGAAAACCCAGGCCGAAATTGTTAAAGCCAAACAACGTCACGAAGATTTTGATTACAGCGGCTTTAATGATGCCCAGCTTGAAAAGCTAAGCGCCGAAGTGAGCAAACAAGGCGAGCTGATTGGCAAATACTACAGCAGCAATACTTTTAAAAAGCAACAGGAAATGCTTGAAGCAAAAAGCAAAGCCCTGCAGGCTTATTATAACTCCGATGGCATGGAGAAAATGAAGCTCGAAATGGAAAAAATGGGTCAGGATTTTCAGAAAGAATATGGCGAAACATCAGAATCTAAAAAACTTGGCGAACAGATGGGTGAAATTGGCAACAACATCGGTAAATATTACAGCAGCGCCGAGTTTAAAAAAATGAACGAGAGCCTGGAGAAAAAATACGGCATTCCGCACAACCGTGGTTATAACGGCTATAATGACGACAGAGACCCTAACTACAAAAAATACCAGGACGAGCTGCAAAGCAAAATTCCTGCTGAAGTAAAGGAACAAACAGAGCTGCTGAAAACCCTGGGCCAGAAAATGCGCAACCGTTATGATTCGCCGGAGTTTATTTCCAAAAGAAACCGCATGCAGGCTATGGGCGATAGCCTGAGGTTGGCTTATGATAATCCTGATATCAAAAAATTACAGGAAGACATGAAAAATATTGGCAGGCAAATGCGTGGTTTCCAGGATAGCCCGGAGATCAGAGCTGCACAAGAACGCCTTAAAGAAGCCAGCAAAAAATTGCAGGAGTATATGAAAAGCCCGGCCTTTAAACAAAAAATGAAATTATACCGGGATAAAATGGACAAGGACTTTGATTACAAGTTTGACAACGACAAGCTGGAGGATATAAAACCCGATACAGCTGACTAACTGATATTGAGTCAGAAGTCTTAAGTCGAGAGTCTCAAGTCCTGCTTCGACTTCGAACTTTGAACTCAAGACTTTTGACTTACCCCAACCATGACTAAATAAATTAGCAAATAGTATTAAAAATATTTTTTAAAGAGCCTTAATTTGTAATTTAGTGTCCTCAATAAAATGAGGACACTTTTTTTATGCTTCAAAAGCTAACCATTAATAACTATGCGCTTATCGACAACCTGGAGATAGGTTTTGATAGCGGTCTGAACATATTAACCGGCGAAACCGGTGCCGGAAAGTCGATCATATTGGGTGCCCTGTCACTCATTTTAGGCCAGCGGGCCGAAAGCAAATATTTTTTCAACCAGCAAAAAAAATGCGTTATTGAAGGTACCTTTAAAATAAGTGGCTTTCATTTAGCTGATTTTTTTGAGGATAACGATCTGGATTACGAGAGTGAAACCGTACTCCGTCGCGAGATCTCGGCCGATGGAAAATCCCGCGCTTTTGTGAATGATACCCCGGTTAACCTTACCGCTTTGAAACAACTGGGCGAAAAGCTGATCGATATCCATTCGCAACATGCTACGCTGGAGATTAATGATCCGGATTTTCAGTTGTTAGTGGTCGATTCGGTTGCCCGCCACTCAGATTTGCTGTTTGATTATCAAACTAAATTCAAAGCATATAAAAAGTCGTTAAGCAAACTCAACCAGCTCATAGCCGAAAATGACAAGGCCAAAGCCGATCTGGATTATTTCCAGTTTCAGTTTGATGAACTGGAAAAAGGCGAATTGGTGGCCGATGAACAGGAACTGCTTGAGCAGGAGCTAAACACCCTCAATAATGCCGAAGAAATAAAACGAGCTTTGTTAAATGCTAACTACCTTTTACAGGATGGCGAAGCCGCGGCGTTGCTTCAGTTAAAAGAAGCGGGACAGGCTTTAGGATCGATAGAAAAATACAACCCGGCCCTTGCCGAACTGCACCAGCGCATCAGCAGCACTATTATCGAGCTTAAAGATATAGCTGCCGAAATAGACGCTATTGAACAGCATACCTTTGTTGATGAAGCCCGTGCCGAAGAGGTGAACAATCGCCTCAGCATGATCTACAACCTGCAAAAAAAGCATCGGGTAAACACCATTCCCGAGCTATTGCAGATACAGGAAGAGTTATCGGACAAAGTACAGCAAGCTTTGTTTGGCGACGAAGCCATCGAAAAACTACAAAAACAAATAGCTGCCGATAAAGCTGAACTTGAAAAACTGGCGACAAAATTATCGGCTAATCGTCAAAAAGCTATTCCTGATATTGAAAAACAGGTATTGGCCACACTGGCCGAAATGGGCATGGGTAATTCGAGCTTGAAGATTGAGCAACACACGACGCCTCCCCCGCCCCCAAAAGGTGGTACTGATAGTCCTAAAGCAATACTTACGGCTACCGGGATTGATAACATTAAGTTTTTGTTTTCGGCTAATAAAGGTCATGCTTTGGCGGAGATGAGCAAGGTAGCTTCGGGCGGTGAGCTTTCGAGGTTGATGCTGAGCATTAAATCTATCGTGGCACAATACACCGCTCTGCCTACTATTATTTTTGACGAGATTGATACAGGTGTATCGGGCGAGGTGGCTAACAAGGTTGGGGTGATCATGGAGCGTTTAGCTCAAAACCTGCAGGTTATTACCATCACCCACCTACCACAAATTGCAAGCAAAGGCCAAAGTCATTATTTTGTTTATAAGGATGATAGCGAGGCCGCGACATTTACCCGCATCAAGCAACTAAACAATGACGAACGTGTATTAGAAATTGCCAAAATGCTGAGTGGTGATAAACCCGGCGAAAGTGCGTTGCAGAATGCGAGGGAACTGTTGAGCGTATAAATTGCTTATTATACATATAACCTAAACCAATATGAGATCATTTTTTAGCCTGTTGCTAATATTAGCGGCATCAAGGTTATTTGCGCAACAAACTAAAAAAGATTCAATCGTTAAACGTGATACCATCAATATACACGGTTATGTTTACGACGAAGCAGGTAAACCTGTAAAATACATTGAGCTACGTTCATCTCAAAAATATATAGATTTCGATCGAGTTAACATTACAACGCGGACTGATACATCAGGACACTTTACACTTGAAGGCGTAAAATTCAATGATACGTTAACTGTTGAAGAAAACATACTGTATGCTTCCAAGCCTGTTTATAATGAAGGAAGTCGTTTCTTAATTATTTACTTACCGTTTGCAGCGCTAAAGGATGTTAACCAGAAAGGACAAATGATTATAAGTGCGAAACGTACGCGGGCTAAAACCGTCCCTTCCTTTATTCGTAAAAGTAGCAATGACCCTTATTGCCCATTTATCGGCCTGCATCTGGCTCCCCGTTATAAAAGTGGCAATGAACGCTTTATACAATTGGTAAATCAACAAGTACACTACCCTACTAAAGCAGTTGAAAACAATATTGAAGGTACCGTACAAATTGCATTTAAAGTGGAAAAAGATGGAACACCTACCGGATTTAAAGTTTTAAAAGGGGTAGGTTACGGTTGCGAAGAAGAGGTTATAAATAGCATAAAAAATTCAGGAACGTGGATTCCCGGCATTGAAAATGGGAGGCTTGTAGTGATGGAACAAACTGTTTCGGTTGAATTTAAACTAACTGATAAATAATTATAACTTTGCTTCAATTATAAAAACTTAACAAATGGCTTATAATTTATTAAAAGGTAAAAAAGGCATCATTTTCGGTGCGCTAAATGAGCAATCAATAGCCTGGAAAGTGGCACAACGCGCTGTACAGGAAGGTGCTGAAATTGTATTATCAAATGCCCCTATTGCTTTACGCATGGGTGAACTCAATAAACTGGCCGAAGAATGCAACGCGCCTGTTATTGGTGCCGATGTTACCAATGGTGATGATATCAATAACCTGTTCACCAAAACCATGGAACATTTTGGCGGCAAGGTTGACTTCATCCTGCACTCGATAGGCATGAGCGTTAACGTACGCAAAAACATTCCATACTTTGAAAACAACTACGAATTTACCCACAAAGGTTTCGATATATCTGCATTAAGTCTTCACCGCATTTTGCAGGCTGCTATGAAACATGACGCCATTAACGAATGGGGATCTGTATTAGCATTAAGCTACATCGCTGCTCAGCGTTATTTCCCAGGCTACAATGACATGGCCGATAACAAAGCGGTATTAGAAAGTATTGCCCGTAACTTTGGTTATGAATATGGCATGGCTAAAAAAGTGCGTGTTAATACCATTTCTCAGTCGCCAACCCGTACTACTGCAGGCTCAGGAGTAAAAGGCTTTGACGGCTTTATCGAATTTGCCGAAAAAATGAGTCCGCTTGGTAATGCTGATGCCGATCAGTGTGCTGATTACTGCGTAACCCTGTTTAGCGATTTGACTAAAATGGTGACTATGCAAAACCTGTATCACGATGGTGGCTTCTCATTCACCGGAGTAACCCAGGCGGTTATTGATCAAATGGCTAAGTAATACCATATTGTTACTAAATAAAAAAGGAGCTTTTGCAAATGCAAAAGCTCCTTTTTTATTTGTTCAGAGTACCTTACGGTACCAAAACTATTTTAAGTTTTAACGGGCCAGGGATGCCTGAGCCGGTAGGAATACTTCCATCAGCGTTTTGAGCATCTATATATAGTGTTCCTTTAGCGTATACAAACCGATAGCTAATTCCTCCATATACATCAGGTAATTGCTCATAAGCTCCATCTTCATCCAAATACACTAAAACAGCACCGTGATTATTGTAATAATCTGTGATTTCAGGCACGGCTAAAGTTGTAGTATAGCCATGAACGCTATTAGGATCGGAAGTATTGTCAAGCACAAAATTTGGCGTGGTATCAAAAATGGTAGTTGCGCTTGGGCTTGTGGTTACATACTCCTTTTTACACGATGTTGCGGCAAGTACAATAGTGCAGCAAATTAAAGTCAAGATTTTTTTCATAAAGTATTGCGTTAGTTATTATAACTGTATGAACAAAAAATTGTTCAAAGGTTTAAACGTTTTTTAAATTATTTTATTTCAAATATTATTTCAGCCCTTTTTTGCGACACGCATTGATAAACTAACATTTTAGTTTAATTTTAGCTATGCGTAAATCCCTGTTGCTTTTGTTGATATTATTACCTGCTTGCTGCTTGGCCCAGGTAAAAATTACCGGGAAAGTGATTAACATGACAGATACCAAACCGGTACCTAATGCCAGCGTATTTTTAAATAATGCCCAGGTGGGCAATAAAACAGCCGAGGATGGTACATTCACGCTAAGTAATGTAAAGCCAGGCAAATATGATTTTATCATATCCATAGTAGGCTACGAAACCTATACTTACAGCCTTCAGGCGGGCAGCTCCAATATCGATCTGGGTACCATCAGCATTATTCCTAAAACTTTTCAGCTTAATGAGGTTAAGATCAGGCCAGATCCTAACCGTGAAAAATACTACAATATATTCAGGCAGCAATTTTTGGGAACATCCGATAATACAGCCCAATGCAAGATCCTGAATTCTGATGTACTTGATTTTGATTACGACGATGTAACTTATGTGTTAAAAGCATCTTCGCATGATTTTCTGGAGATCGAGAATAAAGCCTTAGGCTACCGGATCAGGTATAAGCTAACTAACTTTAATTATAATCCGGGCAAAGCCATGCTATATTACGAGGGAATCTCCAACTTTGAAGATCTTAAAGGCAGCGAAAAACAGAAACGCAGATGGCACAAACAACGGCAAATAGCCTATCTGGGTTCAAGCATGCATTTCTACCGGGCAGCGATTAAGGATAGCCTCAGCAAAGAAAATTTTGTTGTCATGCGCCTGATCCGTAAACCTAATCCCAATTATCATGGCGGACCAAATAATAAATACCAGCAAAGTCTTGTCAACAAGCCTTTAGACAGGCCCGATTTTTTTTATACAACAGACCAGGAAGGCCTATTTGCCATAGGCTTTACCGATTGCCTGTATGTAATGTATACTAAAAAAGGGCAGGATCCGTCTGCCAGCACTTTTCAGGCATTCAATATGCCCAACAACGCTACAACCATCATTTCCTTCGATGAACCACATGCTTTTTTTGACAACAACGGCATAGTAGCCAATCCCCATTCAATTGTATACGAAGGTGATTGGGGCATACGCCGCGTTGCCGAAATGCTGCCGGTTGATTATGAGCCGGTGGTGGAGAAGAAATGAGTCTGAACTTGAATTAAGGGAATTAAGAGAATTTGTTTTGCATTCTACCCATTCATTTAATTCAAAAAATTCGAGTTCTGACAAAAACAAAAGCCCCGTTTCGAAAAATCGAAACGGGGCTTTGATATTATTTATGGGATTACAAAATTACTTTTGTTCTTCCTGTTCTGGCTTTTTGCTTTCACCTTTTCTGTCGGTAATTTTGATCTCTTTAGTTTCAGTATCAAAATCAACTACCATTACATCGCCTTCGGCTAATTCACCTTTCAGGATCTCTTCGGCAATTGGATCTTCCAGGTATTTCTGGATGGCGCGTTTAAGCGGCCTTGCACCAAATTGCGAATCGTAACCTTTATCGGCAATGAAATCTTTAGCTGCTTCGGTAAGCTCAATTTTGAAACCTAAGCCATTTACACGGCTAAACAGGTAAGCAAGCTCGATATCGATGATCTTGAAGATCTCTTCTTTACCTAATGAGTTAAATACGATAACATCATCAATACGGTTCAGGAACTCAGGTGCAAAAGCACGTTTCAAAGCATTCTCAATAACACCGCGTGAGTGGCTTTCGGCCTGTAAAGTTTTAGCATTGGTGCTGAAACCTACACCCTGACCAAAGTCTTTCAACTGGCGGGCACCGATGTTTGATGTCATGATAATGATGGTGTTCCTGAAATCAACCTTACGGCCTAATGAATCGGTAAGCTGACCTTCGTCCAATACCTGTAACAGGATATTGAATACATCAGGGTGAGCTTTTTCGATCTCATCCAATAAAACTACCGCATATGGTTTACGACGTACTTTTTCAGTTAACTGACCGCCTTCTTCATAACCTACGTAGCCCGGAGGCGCACCTACTAAACGAGATACCGCGAATTTCTCCATGTACTCGCTCATGTCAATCTGGATCAGGGCGTCTTCAGTGTCAAACATAAAGCGGGCAAGCTCTTTGGCAAGCTCGGTTTTACCAACACCCGTAGGGCCTAAGAAAATGAATGAACCAATTGGCTTTTTAGGATCTTTCAAACCTGCACGGGTACGTTGTATAGCACGGGTTAGCTTTTTGATAGCTTCATCCTGACCAATGATCTTGCTGGCAACAGTATCGCTCATATGCAACAGTTTCTGACTGTCGGCCTGACCAACACGTTGTACCGGGATACCGGTCATCATTGAAACCACTTCGGCAACATTATCTTCGGTTACGGTGTAACGTTTAGATTTTGTTTCGGCTTCCCAAACAGCTTTTGCCTGGTCAAGCTCAACCAAAAGGTTTTTCTCGGTATCGCGCAATTGTGCAGCTTCTTCATATTTCTGGCTGCGAACAACTTTGTTTTTCTCTATCTTGATCTGCTCAATCTTTTGCTCAATATCCAGGATGTTTTGAGGCACGTGGATGTTGGTTAAGTGAACACGTGAACCTGCTTCGTCAAGCGCGTCGATAGCTTTATCTGGCAAAAACCTGTCGGTGATGTACCGGGTAGTTAAGTTAACGCAAGCGTTGATTGCTTCAGGAGTATAGGTAACACCGTGGTGTTCTTCATATTTATCCTTAATGCGGTTCAGTATCTCAATGGTTTCAGTCGGGGTAGCCGGCTCAACCATTACTTTTTGGAAACGACGGTCCAAAGCACCATCTTTTTCAATATACTGGCGATATTCATCTAAGGTAGTAGCGCCAATGCATTGTATCTCTCCCCTCGCCAAAGCTGGTTTAAACATATTTGACGCGTCAAGCGAACCTGAAGCACCACCAGCACCTACTATAGTATGGATCTCGTCAATAAATAAAATTACATCAGGTGATTTTTCCAGTTCGTTCATTACCGCTTTCATACGCTCTTCAAACTGGCCACGGTATTTGGTACCTGCAACCAATGAGGCTAAATCAAGTGTAACTACACGCTTATTGAACAATACACGTGATACTTTGCGCTGAACAATGCGCAATGCAAGACCTTCGGCAATGGCCGATTTACCTACACCCGGCTCACCTATCAATATAGGATTGTTCTTTTTACGGCGCGATAAAATTTGTGATACCCTTTCGATCTCTTTTTCACGACCAACAATCGGATCCAACTTGCCATCTTCGGCGGCGCGGGTTAAATCGCGGCCAAAGTTGTCAAGCACCGGCGTTTTTGATTTAATGTCAGATACTTTTTTAGGCTGACTAAATGACTCTTCTTCTTTAAAGTCATCGTCGCCACCTGTAGGTGATCCCGGCATTTCGTCAGTAACGTCGTTTTTATGTGATTCAACTTCGCCTTTAAATACCTCGTAGTTCACGTTGAACTGCACCAGTATTTGAGAGGCAATGTTGTCTTCATCACGAAGGATAGACAGCAGCAGGTGCTCTGTACCAATCACATCGCTTTTAAATATTTTGGCTTCCAGATAAGTTATCTTCAATACTTTCTCGGCCTGTTTTGTTAACGGGATGCTGCCGATATGTACGTTTGTTCCAATAGTTCCCTTTACTGCATCCTCAACGGCGCGGCGAAGTTTTGCGGTATCAACGTTCAATCCTTTCAGCAATTTAATTGCTACACCATCCCCATCGCGGATAAGCCCCAGCAAAAGATGTTCAGTACCTATATAGTCATGCCCAAGACGTAATGCCTCTTCCCTGCTATATTGAATAACATCTTTTACCCTCGGCGAAAATTTAGCTTCCATATATACCTTTCTAATTATTGAACGCCCTAATGTATAAATTATGTCTTTATAAATTACGACGCCTGTTTTACTTTCATCAACAATATTGCCAACATTTAAAGCTTTGCAGAAACAGACATTGTTATGATACGCAATGTATCAAAGATTAGTGCCAATCAACAGTTTTTACCTCAAAAGCCCACTGCTAAGTGTTTTTTTTACAATATACGAACGAAACTTACCTGTTTGATATAAATATCCTAAAAAAGTTTAAACAAATTTCAAATATTTAATAACATTTCCACCTTTTAAGGCATTTCGTCATAAACATGACAATTAGGCATTAGCCTTGTAATTATCGTCATATATACTATATACGGTGAATGCCCGGCGAGGGTTGTGTAACTTCGTTTAAGGTTCAATTAAATTTAAATTAACATTATAACTCAAAAATCAGCCTAAAATTACTACTCCTAAACATTAATCTGCGACTGCCGTTTCATCTATTTTATCCATATTTGAATTTCTATTTATTGATCAATTATAATGGCAGACGAAAAGATAATTTTTTCAATGGCCGGGGTTAGCAAAGTTTATCCCCCGCAAAAAACAGTATTAAAAAACATATACCTGTCGTTTTTTTACGGCGCAAAAATTGGCGTTATCGGCTTAAATGGTTCTGGTAAATCGTCACTGCTTAAAATTATTGCAGGCATTGATAAAACCAATATAGGCGAAGTTGTTTTTTCGCCGGGCTACACCGTTGGCTACCTGAGCCAGGAACCGGAACTTGATCCCGAAAAAACTGTGCGTGAAATAGTTGAAGAAGGCGTTGCCGAAACAACAGCCTTACTGAAAGAGTACGAAGAGATCAACGAGAAATTCGGCCTTCCGGAGTATTACGAAGATGCCGACGCCATGGAAAAACTCATGAACCGCCAGGGCGAATTGCAGGATAAAATTGATGCTGTAAATGCATGGGAACTGGACAGCAAACTGGAGCGCGCAATGGATGCCCTTCGTTGCCCTGAGCCGGATACCAAAATTTCGGTATTATCTGGTGGCGAGCGTCGCCGCGTGGCTTTGTGCCGCCTTTTATTAAAAGAACCGGATGTTTTATTGCTTGATGAGCCTACCAACCACCTGGATGCCGAATCTATTGATTGGCTGGAACAACATTTACAACAATATAAAGGAACAGTTATCGCGGTAACGCACGACAGGTATTTTCTTGACAATGTTGCAGGCTGGATCCTGGAACTTGACCGTGGAGAAGGTATCCCATGGAAAGGAAATTATTCCTCATGGCTGGACCAGAAAGCCAAACGTTTGGCGCAGGAAGAAAAGAGCGAGAGCAAACGTCAGAAAACATTGGAGCGCGAGCTGGAATGGGTACGCATGGGCCCGAAAGGCCGTCATGCCAAATCAAAAGCCCGTTTAGGCAATTACGAAAAACTGGCTTCTGAAGAAACCAAAGAACGCGAAGAAAAACTGGAGCTGTTTATTCCGCCAGGCCCGCGTTTGGGTAACGTGGTGATTGAAGCCAATAACGTAAGCAAATCATACGGCGATAAATTATTGTTTGATAACCTGAGCTTTTCATTGCCTCCGGCCGGTATAGTTGGTATCATTGGCCCTAACGGTGCCGGTAAAACCACGCTATTCCGTTTAATCACCGGGCAGGACCAACCAGACGCCGGTACCTTCCGTGTTGGTGAAACCGTAGCTTTGGGTTATGTAGACCAGATGCATGACGACCTTGACCCTAACAAATCTGTTTGGGAAAACGTAACCGGCGGTCTGGAAACCATTATGGTAGGTAACCGTCCTTTAAATTCAAGGGCTTATGTATCTAAGTTTAACTTTAACGGCGCCGATCAGCAGAAAAAAGTGGGTGTACTATCGGGCGGTGAGCGTAACCGAGTTCACTTATCCATCACCCTTAAAAAAGGATCAAACGTGCTGCTGCTGGATGAGCCTACCAACGATATCGACGTAAATACTTTACGTGCGTTGGAAGAGGCCCTGGAAAACTTTGGCGGCTGCGCCGTAGTGATCAGCCACGACCGTTGGTTCCTTGATCGTATCTGTACGCACATCCTGGCTTTTGAAGGCAACTCACAGGTTTACTTCTTTGAGGGTAACTACTCCGACTACGAAGAAAACCGTAAAAAACGCTTAGGTGATGTTGCTCCGAAAAGGATCAAGTATAAAAAGTTGACGGCGTAAAAGCCTCTAAATCTCCTCCGAATGGGGGAGATTTTTTTTATAACGTAATGATCAGAAACTACTACGGGCCTCCGATTCCACCAATACCCTCACGAAGAGCCGGGGCGCTCGCTCTCGTTGCCCTACTTGTCGGCGCGTTTTCATTAGTTGCCCAAATCGGCTTGTTTGAACTTACGTTTATACCGCTACTTGTTTCCATGGAAATATGGACAGCATTTGCAATAATCAGTTTTGTAATCTTTATTCGTTTTTATTGGAAATACAAAAAATCGTTTAGCACTATTTTAGTGTCCCTGTTTTATGGATACGCTTCGGCCGGGTTGCCATTATATATTTTTATGGCAACCAATTACTATTTTGCCAATAATAAAACCTCTCCGCAAACTTTCAAAGTGATCTCAGCCGAAGTAGGGAAGTTCAAAAATCCCCCCAGTGTTGTGGTTGCATACAAAGGGCTAAACAAAGAAATATTTTACGACTGGGGCACACCGGTTGATAAATACAAAACCGTTACCTTTCCAATTCAAGAGGGGCTTTGGGGCTTTGATGTCGTTTATCAGGAAGATATTAACGTCGGCTTACCCGCACAATGATCAAAAGCACTTGATAAGCAGATAACCTAAACCATGAACAAGATCAAATCATTCTTAAAGGTTCTTGATATAACTACCGAAAATACCTTTTTTACGATAGCCTTTTTTACAGGAATTACCCTCACTTACTTAGAAATCTGCATTTACAGATTAACCTTTATTTCGTTCGCAATCCCTTTTTTATTATGGATGTTTTCAGGAGTCATTATAACACCTTTATTTTTCAAAAGATTGCCACGGTACTTAAAAAGTAATCTTCTTGTGTTTCAGTTTCTTTTTAACATATTCACATGGGGTGGCATTGTGATCTATTTATTTATGGCTCCAAATTTTTATTGGGGCACTCCAAACCGCACTTCAATTTCTTTAAAGATAACCGACAAAGGCACGTTAGCAAAAGGTAGTTCGGGATGCGGGGAGCCTTACGTTACTGTCAAATATGAAAAGTTTGACAAGCAAATTATTTTCCCTTGCGGCACATCAACAGATGGTTTTAACACTGTTGATCTAACTCTTCGCAGAGGCTTATTCGGCTTCGAAACTATAGAAAGCAAAACTTTATCCAAATAAGAAATGCCACCCAAACCGGGCGGCATTTCTTATATCAATTAAGTAGATCTTACTTTATCCCGTAATGATCATTCATCAATTTCTCGAACAAACCACCAGGTAATATCGCTTTAAGTGTCGGTACAATGGTTTGGCCAACTTGCCCAACCAGGTAACGATGTTTAGGGCTTGATGATGCTACTATCGAAACCAGCTTTTTGGCTAACGACTCCGGACTTGGGGCAATGCTTTCGTCTTTTTCCATGGCAGCAACTGCAGCGTTGTATTCGGTTTCCAGCTTATCGTTTTTGATAGGGAATTTAACTTTCGCGCGGTTTTGGCTAAAGTCAGATTTAAAGTCGCCCGGGTTAAGCAGGGTTACTTTAACACCGGTGTTACGTAGCTCCATCCTTAAGCTTTGTGAATAACCTTCAATAGCATACTTTGAAGCGCTGTACATACCCTGGTACGGCAAACCGAATAAGCCGGCCAACGAGCTGATGTTTACGATAAGGCCTTGACCTTTTTCGATCATCGTAGGTAATACCGCAGAGCTAACACGGATCACTCCGAAAAAGTTAACCTCAAACTGTTGCTTGGCGCTTTCAACAGGCATAGCATAAGCCGGACCGGTTACGCCGTTACCGGCATTATTCACCAGTACATCAATTTTACCTTCTGCCTTAATAATAGTGTCTATTGCTGCCTTTACCGAAGCGTCGTCGGTAACATCAAGTTGAACAGGTTTAAATGATACGGATTTCATACGGTCGAGATTACGCGATGAACCGTAAACCGTATGGCCAGCCGCCTGAAGCGCATTAGCACAAGCTAAGCCAATACCAGAAGATGCTCCTGTTACTAATATTACCTTTTTCATTGTTTGTAAGGGTGAGTTGTTTTGTTTGATTGTTTATTGGTTTGTTGATGCCGTTTTCCGGCAGCGTAAAGATGTGAATTTATAATGCAGCAAAACAAGCAGATAAATTAAAATTAATGTTACCTGCATAAAAAATTCATGAGGATTGGATGGAGATCGATAACATCGGCCTGTCAGTCTGAGCCTGTCGAAGACCCGCGCGCAGAGGCCTACCCACCATGCTTCGACGAGCTCAGCATGACACCTCTTTTCAAACTGTGTCTGAATCTTCGCCCCAACGCACAGTCCCCCTCAGCTCTATCGAAATGACAGCCTGTTTAGTATTTACCCTACGCTTTTATCCCCTCTTCACCCGGCGCATGGATTTGCTGCAGGGATAGCGGGATCAGTTTTTTTGTTTTAAGGTAAGTAATGCCAACGATAAGCATGGTCATACTGCCACCAAAAATTACCGATGGAACAGTGCCCAGTAATTGAGCAGCGGTACCCGATTCAAATGCACCGATCTCATTTGATGACCCGATGAACATCTGGTTTACTGCCGATACCCTGCCACGCATATGGTCAGGAGTTAAAAGCTGCATCAGTGTACCTCGGATGATCACACTGATACTATCAAAGGCACCTTCGGTAAAAATGAATACCAGCGACAAGTAAAAATTTGTTGATAAACCGAAACATAAAATTGACAGGCCGAAACCGGTTACGGCAATAAGCAGGTTACGCCACGGCTTACCCATCGGCGAAAAACGTGTCATGACCAGCATGGTAAGTACCGCGCCCAATGATGACATGGCCCTCATGACACCCAACCCCTCTGCACCTACCTTTAATATCTCGTTGGCAAAAACCGGTAACAAAGCAACCGCGCCGCCAAAAAACACCGAAAACAAGTCGAGGCTCATGGCACCTATCATCATCTTATTACTAAATACAAAGTGAATCCCCTCCGAAAGGCTTTTCCAGATACTTTCTTTAGGAACATATTGCGCAGGGTATTTTCTGAGCATGAAAACCAGCACCAATGATACCAGCAGCAAAAACAAAATACAGCCAAAAACAGCCGTAATCCCCGTTAAACCAGGTACAATCTTATCGGCATAACCATATATCAAACCACCTGCGGCCGGGCCTAAAATAGATGCCACCTGCCAGCTGCTGCTGCTCCAGGTGCTGCCATTAGGGTATAATTCTTTAGGGATACTATTAGCGTAAATGGTAAACGTGGCAGGACCATAAAAGGCGCGGGCCACGCCGTTACAAAATATCATGCTATACATGATGGGCACTATCCAGGCTGCATGGATAATATTGCTCATGCTTTTTAGCGTAACGGTAAACATCACCAGGGATGTAAGCAACACACCGGTAAAAATCAGCAAAAGCATTTTACGCTTTTCTGATTTATCGGCAATATAGCCGCCGTACAAAGCAATACCGATAGCCGGAATAGCCTCGCACAAGCCAATATAGCCAAGCGCTATTTTACTATGAGTAATGCTGTAAATGTAAAAGCCGAGGACTACGGCTTGCATGGAATATGCAAAGGTGAAACAAAAACGCATGCCTATGTAAGATCTGAAATCTTTATAACGCAATGCTGCAAAGGAGTCTACTTTCTGGGGTTTACTATCGCCTTCTTCGGTCACTTGTATAGTTTTTTATGATGTGCCGCAAAGGTAGATATTTTTTTGAACCTTGATTAGCAGGATTAAAGGATGAACTTGAGATGAAGACCGTCTGAACTTGAATTTGGGGGAATTAAGTAATGAACAGAAAACTAATCAGATTCAATAAATTCTTTAATTCGTTTAATTCGAGTTCAGACAACATCATGGTCATCCTCTAATCCTAATAATCATGGTTCAGGTGTTTACAATCCGTGCTGATCTATCAAATAAATTAACGCTGCCATACCAGCTGCGCCAAGTTCAAGCTCACGTTTATTTACGTTTTCAAAAACATCTTTGGCGGTATGGTGCAGGTCAAAATAACGTTGCGAATCCGGGCGGAAACCAATTAGCACTACGCCTGGCAAAGTTTCCTTCATTGGCTCAATATCAGTACCGGCACCACCGATGGTTAATTTGTCAACATCATAAGGTTCCAGAATTGATTTGAAATTATCGTTCACCTTTTTGATAAAATCTTTCGATACATCGGCAAAACTGAAACCGCGGGGAGTAAAACCACCTTCGTCGGTTTCAATAGCCGCGATATGCTGCTCCTTGTTTTGGGCAGCCAGCTCGGCGTATTTGGAGCCGCCTTTATGGCCGTTCTCCTCATTCATGAAAAGTACAGCGCGTACTGAGTTTTTAGGTTTATAGCCTACGGTTTTAAAAATACGCAATACTTCAACCGACTGCATTACACCGGTACCATCGTCATAGGCGCCTTCGGCCAAATCCCAAGAATCCAGGTGACCGCCAACAGTAATAAACTTGTTAGGGTTTTCGGAGCCGGTTATTTCGCCGATAACGTTATATGATTTCACATCGGGCAATAACTCACAGTTTTGTTTAAAGTAAAATTTTGCCGCAGGGAATTTTCTCAGTTTAAGCATAGCACTCAATTTATTTGCCGCCTTAGTTGAGATAGCTGCCGCCGGAATTATTTTACTTCCCGGGGTAGCAAGTGTAGCGCCGGTATGCGGGTAATCGTCAATAATTTCGGTAAGGGAACGTACAATTACGCCAGCTGCGCCAAGTTTGGCTGCAACGGCAGGCCCCATAAAGCGTTGATCTCCTGCTGTACCGTATGCCATACCAGTTTCAATAAAACGAGGATCAAAAGCACGGTTAAAGAAAACTATTTTTCCCTTTACCACATTTTCGCCAAGGGCTTCAAGCTCCTTGATACTTTTAACTTCTATAACATTGGCAGTGATACCTGCTTTTGGTGTAGCAATGCTCATCCCCAAAGCAACAATTGGAACCGGGATGCGGGTTTTACCGTCAATAATTGCGGCCTCCTCTTTTGCTCCGCGTACCCAGTGTGGTACCATTACTTCCTGCAGGTAAACTTTGTCAAAACCGTAGCTATCCATCAGTTTTTTACTCCAGTCAACAGCTTTTTGCGCATTGTCCGAACCACTTATACGCTGGCCAATATTTTTACACAGGTAATGCAGGTTTTCATAACACTGGCCATTAACCAGTGCCTCATCATACATTTTACGAATAGCTAATGAATCCTGTGCTTTTACTTGTGCGCACAGTAACACGGCAGAAAATAGAAAGGAAAATTTCTTCATATAAATAGCGGGATCAGTTTCAACAAATATATTATTTGAGCGCTAAAGGACGAACCTGTAATAAAAGAAATTGACCGCCATAAAAAGTGCGCTTACCTCACTTGCAAACTACCAATCTACTCCGCGCTGTTAAAAGCCTGCATATCTATCAGCTTTTTGTAGAGGCCATTGTTTTGTAACAGCTCCAGGTGCGAACCGCGTTCAACAACCCTGCCGTTTTCAAGTACGATAATGGTATCGGCGTTTTGGATTGTGCTTAAGCGGTGAGCTATAATAAGTGAAGTGCGGTTCTTCATCAGGTTATTCAGAGCTTCCTGTACCAGTTTTTCAGATTCGGTATCCAGTGCCGAAGTCGCCTCATCCAAAAGCATAATCGGCGGATTGTTGAGTACAGCGCGGGCAATACAGATCCGTTGACGCTGCCCCCCGGATAATTTGGTACCACGGTCACCGGTGTTAGTTTGGTAACCGTTTGGCGTTTCCATAATAAAATTATGGGCGTTGGCTATCCGCGCGGCGGCTTCAACCTCCTGCTGCGTTACTCCAGTTTTGCCAAAGGCTATATTATTAAAAATGGTATCGTTAAACAATATCGACTCCTGGTTAACTACCCCCATTAATGACCTTAATGAATTGGCAGTAACACTCTTGATGTCATGACCGTCGATAGAAATAATACCCGATTGCGGTTCGATAAAACGTGGTAGCAAGTCCATCATGGTTGATTTACCTCCGCCCGACGGGCCAACCAGTGCTACCGTTTTTCCCTTAGGTATTTCAAGGTTTAAATCATGCAACACGTATTTTTCTATCGAAGCCAGCGGCTTGTCATTTTGATCATCCTCTTTTACATCGGGCTTAATGGTATAAGCAAATGATACATTTTCAAATTTGATCTTATCTTCAAAAGCTGAAAGCTCGATGGCGTTAGGTTGATCTACAATTTGTGGTTTCTCATCAATTAAGCTTAACACGCGTTCACCTGCGGCAATGCCCGAGTGAATATTACTAAATGAATCAGAAATGGCCTTAGCAGGGCGCATCACTTGTGAAAACAAGGCGATGTAACCCACAAAACCTGCCGCCGTGAGTGAGCTTTGATGGCTTATGATTAATGAGCCTCCATATAAAACAATACAGGACACCATCAAAACCCCCATAAATTCAGATACAGGCGAGGCCAACTGCTGACGCCTGGCCATACTTTTGGTTATTTGTGAATAATTTACGTTTTCATCGTTAAAGCGTTTCTTGATAAAATCCGTTGCATTAAATGCTTTTATTATTTTAACCCCGGATAATGCCTCATCAAGATAGCTGATCATATTGCTATATGTTTTTTGTGAAGCTATGGCCTGTTCCTTTAATTTTTTAACTATTCGCGATATAACAAAGGCCGAAACGGGGATCACAAGCATGGAGAATAACGTAAGTTGATACGAAATCCAGAATAAGCTTGCCAGGTAGGCTATCAGTTGCAGCGGCTCTTTAAATATTACCTGTAAAGTTCCTGTAACCGAAAACTGTACAACCTGTACATCGGCAGATATCTTGGCTATGATGTCGCCCTTACGTTCGTTACTAAAATAGCCTGTATGCAGATCCATCACATTGTTAAACACCGTTTTGCGCAAGTTTAATAACGTATAAATACGCAGGTTTTCCATTATCCTTTGCGACAGATACCTGAATATGTTGCTTAGTAAAACTGAGGCAACAATAATTAAGCATACAAACTTTAGCGCGCCGGTTTGTCCGTAAGTATGGTTAGCCAGTGCAGCATAATAGTCAAAGTTTGCAGACAGGTCTACCCAGTGGGCTGGTTTAACAAGTGCTTTATTATGCGATTTTTCGTCAAAAAGAGTTGAAAGAAGTGGCGCGAGCAAAGCAAGGTTTAATGTGCTGAATATTACTGTGAATATAGTACAAATGGCGTAAGGAAATGCGAATTTGCCAATTGGGCGGGCAAACGACAAAAGCCTGAAATAAATCTTCATTAAATAATTTTAAAAGTACAAAGCTAACAGTATTTAATAAATAATGTGAATAGCCACCAGCTTGTGACATTGCAACCAACTACGTTAGCATCCGTTATCTAACGAAACAATAGACGGTAATACTATTTTTTACCGGTGATTTATTTGCAATCAAGAGGCAAGCACCCGATCGATAGCTGTACGAATATTCTCTTTAACCACAACGTAAGGTACATATTTGCCCTTACCTATGGCGTTTTGTTTAAATGCCTGTTTATAAACTTTCATTGCAGGCAGCTTTTTTAAGTACTGGCGATAGGCATCAAAGTAATAAAACTTACCACTTATCCATTTTACCGATAGCGACAGGAAAGTAATTAACGACCATAAGTACAGCCTGATGCCATTCAGGTGAAAAAAATGAAGTAACAGCCTGTTCCGGGTGCTTATAGTTTTGATCTTCTTTTTTGAACTGTGCGATTTTATAGTTGCAGAAACCGCATGGAAGCAAACAGCATTATGCTCATAATAACATTGCCAACCATTTTCCCAGGCCCTCAACGACAGGTCAAGATCTTCATGGTAAAACGGCGAAAATATTTCATTAAAGCCGCCAAGCTCGTTCAGCTTTTCCCGGTTAACCAATGCGTTGGCACCGCTTAAATAAAAAGAGTACACCGGGCTATCAGTGTTAACAGGTATGTTTTTGAAATGATTGATCTTAAACCAGGAAGGCAACGGATACTTGCATGATTCTGCAACATCGCCGGTACCTTCATCAATGATTTTGCCCATTACACCAAAGGTGCCGGGGTTGTCAAAATATTTTAATTGCGTATCAAAGTAATGTTCATCAAGTTTAATATCGCTGTTAAGCAACAGCACCAGTTCAAGTTTTGCAGAGGCTATACCTTTATTAATATTGATTGAAAAACCGCTGTTTTCCCGGTTTTCGATAAGGATGACATCCGGATAGTTGGTTCTGACAAACGAAACACTCTCATCTGTAGATGCATCGTCGCTTATTATAACCTCATAAGGGAGCCCGCTGTTTTTTAAGGCCTGGTAAACAGAAGGAAGGTTTTTGCTTAATAGTTTAATACCATTATAATTAGGTATTACAACCGATATTCCTCCATTAATATTGGTATTATCCATTAATAATGAATTTATTATTATACCATACATTAATTTTTTCGCTTACCATATCTGTAGTTATGCCGTTAAGATCAATAGTTTGGCTTTCAAGGTAGCTTGCTTTTTTTCCCAGCGGGGCCCAGCGCTCTGGGTGGATTGGCCGTACAGACGGGAACAATCCAAGCGTGTTTATACCAGATGCCGCCGCCACATGTAATGGGCCGGTGCCCGAAGCTAAAAGCCCGTCGGCGGTTGCAATAAAAGCAATCAGCTCGTCAAGCGACATTTTACCCGTCATATCTATAACAGTTTCGGGAAGGCTTTTTATCCAGTCGGCCAGTAATTGTTTCTCCTTGTCTGATCCGGTGATGATGATATTAAACTTATCAGCAGGCAAACCGGTGATTAGCTTGCCGTAATTCTCAAGCCCCCATTCCATCCCACTACCGTGCGATTTTGGATGGACAATCAGGTTGAATTTATTTTGATTAAACACTTTGCTAAGCGCTTGCGGCAATACTGTCTTGCTTTCGAACTCATTATGTTCAATTACCGCTGCAAGCGGTTGCACATCTTTCAAACCAAAAGGCTGCAGCAAAATGAGGTTAAGCTGAGCTTCGTGCAGGTTGGATTTTTTGCGGCTTAGCTTTACCAGCTTATCACAGGTATACCAGTGAAAAACGCGGTTTGTTGTTCCTATACGTAATTTAATGCCTGCCTGCCTGCATAAGCTGGCTACATGTTTATTTGGAAAAACATGGATTACCGCATCAATGTTTTTTTCCTTTAAGTAGCTAACCTGCTCATTAGGCTGTAACTTTTTAAGGTCGTCGTAATTAATGAAATGATTAACAGCGGTGCAACTGTTTATTATAGGTTTGGTGTACGTACGACCCAAAAATGATACGGTAGTGCCCGGCAAAAGCTCTTTAATATATGCTGCCATTGGCAGGGTAAGTACAACATCGCCAATAGCATCAACTCTGCTTATTAAAACATGTTTAATTGTAGTGTGATCAATTTGCATTACCGCTTCAGTTACATTTTGCGTAAAACTGCAATAATAACGATATATTAACTCATGTATTGATAAATTTTATGGATTGTTTTTAAGGCGACCATTCCACGATATATTAAATCAGGATTGATAGAAATAATGGCTGACCGAAAAAGCATACAACGCGATGAACACGAAATGACGGAAACAGGCATAAAAAAAGCTTCAGCCTGATATAGCTGAAGCTTAAGATAAATTTAATCTTGATCTGTATAGTTTTGTGGATACTTATTGTATAGTATTTGTTTAGCTTAATGTAAACAAAAGATAACCCCTCGCAGATTTGTTTATATTTTTTTAACAACAAACATTAACTATTCATGATTTCTTCAATATGATCTGCCTCAACGGGGATGTCTCCCATTAAGTCGGTATTGCCGCTGGCGGTTATAAGGATATTGTTCTCGAGGCGGATACCTAATCCCTCTTCAGCAATATAAATTCCGGGTTCGCAGGTTAATATGTTGCCAACTTCAAAAGGTTTATATCGGCTTGCATAATCATGTACATCAAGCCCAAGATGGTGCGATGTACCATGCATAAAATACTTTTTATATAGCGGTGCGTTTTTGTCCTGCTTTTCAACATCGTGGCGGTCAAGCAAACCAAGGCCAATGAGTTCGCTGGTCATGATTTTACCAACCTCGTCCTGATATTCATTCCATACTGTACCTGCTACAATAAGCTTCGTGGCTTCACGCATTACATTTAAAACGGCATTGTAAACCTTGCGCTGGCGTGGGTTAAAGCGGCCGTTAACAGGTATTGAACGGGTCATATCGGCGTTGTAATTACCGTATTCGGCACCGAAATCAAGCAGTATTACATCACTATCCTTACATACCTGATTATTATCGTTATAGTGCAATACAATTGCGTTGGGCCCTGATGCAATAATGGGATTATAGGCATGCCCGGTAGCCCGCTGACGAATAAATTCATGAATAATTTCCGCCTCTATTTCATACTCGGTAACACCAGGCTTAGTGTATTTTAAAACTCGTACAAAAGCATCACGGGTTATGTTGCAGGCCTTTTGAGTAAGCTCAATTTCGATGTCGGATTTGATAACTCTCAGGTCGCGTAAAATTGGCGCCGAGCGGGTGTAGTTATGAAGCGGATACTTTAATTTAAGTGCTTCGTACATACGATAATCACGGTAAGGCACGGTGTGCGCGTACCTGTCATTTTCGTTAGTATTAATGTATATATTTTCGGCATAGTTAATAATGCTATGCAGTATTGTATCATACTCCTGCAGCCAAAAAATGCTCTCTATCCCTGATGCTTCACGAGCTTCTTCTTTGGTGTACTTGTGGCCTTCCCAAATAGCAATGTGTTCGTTGGTTTGTCTTAAAAAAAGTACTTCCCTGTATGCTTTATTAGGACAATCCGGGTATAAAACCAGGATACTCTGCTCCTGATCGATGCCTGTTAAATAAAAAAAGTCGGGATTCTGCTTGAACATAAATGCCTGATCGCCACTACGCGGAAATTCGTCATTGGCATGAAAAATAGCGATGGAGTTGGATTTTGTTCGCGAGACGAAATTTTTTCTATTATTCGTAAATAAGCTATTCTTTATCGGCAGATATTTCATATTTATCGGTTGAATATTTTATTAAATCATTTTTTTTTAGTTATTTGTGTAACTATTACAATTTTTGGAACAATGTTTGGTCATGGATTCAAACATAATTACTAAATTTGAAAAAAATCACAATTAAAATCGTTTAATCTTAAAAACTATGAATTATTCTACATTAAAGAAAACAGTCGCATTGTCATTTGCTTCTTTGATGGTTGCGGGTTTGGCTAACGCCCAGTCCGATTCAACCAAAACAACGGCAACTACAACGTCATCTGAAACCACAACAGCCAAGGTATTTGGTGGTTTGGGTCAGTACAGGAAATTTAGCATCGGTATAAACGGTGGCGCAACTTCACAGTCACTGGCAACCGGTGGTTCAACCGATTTCCAAAACAAAAAAATCAGCCTTGGTTACGGTATCTCATTTAAAGAGCAATTAGCACACTCATTTGCTTTACAATTAGATCTGAACGGTGGTAAAATTAAAGGTGAAAACCCAGTTTCAGCTGCTGGTACTTACCGCGATACTTATGTTAGCTACGATACCAAATTTTGGCAAGCAAGCTTAAGCGCGGTTGTTAACGTTGCTACTATCGATTTCATCCGTCGTAAAAACGCTGTTAACTTCTACTTCAAAGCAGGTGGTGGCTTAGCTTTCTATGATCCAACAATCACTCGTAATGACGGTACTTCTACTTTCACTGGTCACTTTAAAAACAACGGTACCGATGGTACTCACTACGTGAAAGAATTAGTTATCCCTGTAGGTGCAGGTGTTAAATTCAGATTGAGCGATGTTGTTGCTTTAGATTTGGGTTATACTCAAAACTATGTTGATGGTGACAACTTAGACGGTTTCAAAAGGGCTTACCCTACTAAAGACCACTACTCATACGCTTACGCTGGTTTAGACTTCACTTTAGGTTCGAAATCAAAACCAGTATTAGAGTGGGTTAACCCGGTAGCTATGATGTATGACGAACTGTATGATGCAGCTTTACGTCAGGAAGTTGAAGCTCTAAAAGGCCGTGTTGCTAACGTTGAAACTGCTGTTAATGACCTGAAAAAAGATTCTGACGGTGACGGTGTTGCTGATCAGTTTGACAAATGTCCAGGTACTGCTGCAGGTAGCGTAGTTGATGGTTCTGGTTGCGTTATCGTATTCCCTAAAGATACTGTTGCTGCTCCGGTTGCTACTGCTTACTCAAACATCCAGTTTGAATTTGATAGCTCAGTATTACGTACTTCATCTTACCCAGTGTTAGATGCTACTTCAGCTGACTTACGTTCATCTGGTGCTGCTGTTGAAGTTGATGGTTTCGCTTCATCTGAAGGTACTGCTGCTCACAACTTGTCATTATCTAAAGACCGTGCTAACTCAGTAAAAACTTACTTAGTTAACTCTGGTGTTGATGCTAAGAAAGTGAAAGTAAAAGGTTACGGTGAAACTAACCCAATTGCTGACAACTCAACTGAAGAAGGTCGCGTACTTAACCGTCGTGTTCAATTCAAAAAGAAATAATATCTGATTAAAATATTATTTGCGAAGGCTCCGGATAACCCGGAGCCTTCTTTGTTTTACATAGTTTTTTGCCTAATAGTTATACCTTATATAATAGGTACAGGTTTACAGCGGTAAAATTTTACGTAAGTTTGTGTAATGTATTTCTTCAGGAAAAAAGATCCGAACCGTCCCGACAATTTCAATTTGCGGGTGATGCATTTTATAAATGCACTGGCTATTATTATGTTCCTGGCCGGGATCATCTGGAAACTGGTACAGGTATTTATACTAAAAAAATGAAAACAATCATCAATACCAACAATGCACCTGCCCCTATCGGGCCATATAGCCAGGCTACTTTAGCCGGTGGTTTTTTATTCGTTTCGGGCCAGATCCCTATCGATCCTTTGAGCGGCGAGCTTATCAGCAGTGACATCAAGGCCGAAGCAACACAGGTAATGGAAAACATTGAAGCCATTTTAACCGAAGCAGGTTTAGGCTTCGATAACATTGTAAAAACCAGCATTTTCTTAACCGATCTGCAAAACTTTGTACAGGTTAATGAAGTATACGGCACCTATTTTACTGCCGATTTCCCGGCCCGCGAAACTATCCAGGTATCTGCTTTACCTAAAGGCGTAAATGTTGAGATCTCGGTTATCGCGGTTAAATAATACTTTGATTTCGGAATTCGGATTTTCGATTTCGGATATTGCCTGAACCGGAATTAAGAGAATTTATTGAATGAGCAGCATGCTCACCAAATTCAATAAATTCTCTTAATTCGTTTAATTCGAGTTCAGACAACATTTTCTAATTCAGTAAATTCTGATTCAGACAACTACCAATCAATGAATCCTTTTCAAACGCCACTTGTTTATTTAAAAGGTGTAGGCCAGTCAAGGGCCGAAGTTTTGAAAAAGGAACTTGAGCTGCACACGTTTGAAGATTTGCTGCGGCATTTCCCGTTCAGGTATATTGACCGCACCCGGTTTTATAAGGTAAGGGAGATTAGGGAGGAGTTACCTTATGTGCAGGTACTGGCCCGGATAGTGAGTAAAGAAGTTGTGGGCGAAAAACAAAGCCGCCGCCTGGTAGTAAAGGCTAAAGACGATACTGGCATTATAGAACTTGTATGGTTTAAGGGCATTAACTGGATTGAGAAAACCATTATTCCCGGCAAGGTTTATATACTGTTTGGCAAGCCGGGATTTTTTAATATGATGCCCCAAATGGCGCATCCCGAAATGGAATTATATGTGCCGGGGGCCCAGAAACAAGGCAATCTTTCTTTACAACCCGTATACAATTCAACAGAAAAGCTCAAGCAATTTTCGCTGGATACCAAAGGTATCCAGAAGTTAACCGCCTCATTGCTTGACCAGCACGCTAAAGATATTCGGGAGAACCTGCCTTTATATATCATAAACCAGTTTAAGCTACTCAACCGGGCCGATGCTTACCGTAACATCCATTTTCCGGGTGATGCTACTTTGCTTAACGAAGCCTTGATCCGTTTGAAGTTTGAAGAGTTGTTTTTCCTTCAGCTCAAATTACTCAAGAATAAGCTATTGCATACCCAAAAGTTTAAGGGAAATGTGTTTGATAAGGTTGGGCATTATTTTAATGAGTTTTACCACAACAAACTACCTTTCACGCTGACTGATCCGCAAAAGAGGGTATTGAAAGAGATACGGCAGGATACCCAGCGCGGTATACAAATGAACCGCCTTTTACAGGGCGACGTAGGCAGCGGTAAAACCGTAGTAGCGTTGATGAGCATGCTGATTGCTATTGATAATGGTTTCCAAACCTGTATCATGGCACCCACCGAGATCCTGGCCACTCAGCATTATCAAACCATTAAAAGCTTGGTTGGCGACGATTTTATTGAAGTGGCATTGCTAACCGGTTCTACCAAACAAAAAGACCGCAAAGTACTGCATCAAAAACTTGAAGACGGCGATCTGAAAATACTGGTTGGTACACATGCGCTTATTGAGGATAAAGTGCAGTTTAAAAACCTTGGCTTTGTGGTAATTGATGAGCAGCACCGTTTTGGCGTTGAACAGCGCTCAAAGCTTTGGCGTAAAAATATCATCCCCCCACACATCCTGGTAATGACGGCCACTCCTATCCCGCGCACGCTGGCCATGACGCTGTATGGCGATCTGGATGTTTCGGTAATTGACCAGTTACCGGCTGGGCGTAAGCCAATTAAAACCGTCCATTTTTTTGAAAACCAGCGGCTACGCATGTTTGGTTTTATGAAACAGGAGATAGCGTTGGGCAGGCAGATCTACGTGGTATATCCGCTGATACAGGAAAGTGAAAAACTCGATCTGAAAAACCTGGAGGATGGCATCGAAGCTATGTCACGCGAGTTCCCGTTGCCCAACTACCGATTGAGTATTGTTCACGGCAAAATGAAGCCTGCCGATAAAGATTTTGAAATGCAGCGTTTTATTAAGCACGAAACGCAGATCATGGTGGCCACCACCGTTATTGAGGTAGGCGTGAATGTGCCTAATGCCTCGGTGATGATCATTGAAAATGCCGAACGTTTTGGCCTGTCGCAACTACACCAGTTAAGGGGCCGGGTTGGGCGTGGCGCAGAACAATCCTATTGTATTTTGATGAGCAGCCACAAACTGAGTAACGACGGCAAGATCAGGCTGGATACGATGGTAAAAACCAACAACGGTTTCGAGATTTCGGAGATTGACTTGCAATTGCGTGGCCCCGGCAATATTGAAGGCACCCAACAAAGTGGCGTAGTTGATTTAAAGCTGGCCAACCTGGCCACCGACCAGGAACTGCTTTTTAAAGTACGCAAATGTGTTGAAGCTATATTTGAGAAAGACCCACAGCTGGCACATCCCGAAAACCAGGTATTGCACCACGCCTTTGAAGTAAAAAACGCCGGATTAAGTTGGGATAAGATATCATAAGGCGATTAGCAAGCTCACTACCTTGCTCCACTCATCGCAATAACAACTCGTTTTATTAATACTCTCCTATTGATAGCATTACCAGCGTACAGGCATAAGCTGTTTCGATACCCTTTTCGTTGGCTTTGCGCCGGAGCTCGGTATTTTCGGTACCGGGGTTAAATATTATTCGTTTGGGATTGGTGTTCAGGATGTAGTCATAGAGCGGCGGCTGATTTTGCGGGCCAACATACAGCGTTATGGTATCAATATCATGATGTATAGTTTCAGGCCTTTCAATAGGCACACCTGCTACCTCTCCCGTTTTTATGCCGACGTTAACAATGGGATGCCCCCGTTCAACCAAACGGGTAGCCGCAAAATTGGCATACCTGCTGGTATCGGGTGTTGCCCCTAATATTAATGTTTTCTTATCAGCCATTGATCATCCTGTTTAATAAAGCAATTTGCGCAGAGTGATAAATATGATGCTGTATCAAACCCGCCACCTGATACTCGTAAGTTTCGCCCGTTTCGTCAGCTCCCGACTTACCGGCAACAGGTTCACTCCACCTTTCTTCCGGGAAATTCTGAATAAAACCTGCCAAATTTACATTTACCAGCTTTATATCTTCAACAATCCATTTCCACTTTTGTTCTTCGGGCAGGCCGGGCTCAGGCCAATCACCACGCACGGGCATTTGAGCATCCATGCCGTTCATGCGGTCCATTACCTCTTCGGTCCAACCAGTCATGTGCAAAATAATGGCAGCAATATTATGTACCGAGCCCACAGGTTTTTCATAAGCGGCCTCAAAGCTGATGCTCTCAACAATACTATAAACAGATGGGCCATACCATGGGTTGCCCGATAACACATTTTCAAGCTCGGCGGCTAATTTTTGAGATGTTGTCATGATAATATTTTTAAAGCAGCGTTTGCACAATTAATACCATCAATTGCAGCAGAAATTATACCACCGGCATAACCCGCACCCTCGCCACAAGGAAAAAGCCCGGTAACCTGGGGGTGCTGCAATGTTTCCCTATCGCGCGGTATTTTTACCGGCGATGATGTACGCGATTCAACACCTACCAGAATTGCTTCGTTGGTGAAATAACCTTTCATTTTTTTACCAAACACAGGCAGTGCCTTACGCAAACGCTCGTTGATCCAGCCCGGTAAAACCTCTTTCAACTCCACACTTTTAGTCCCAGGCAGGTATGAATTAACAGGCAAATCGGTTGATAAACGGTTCTGCACAAAATCAACCATGCGCTGACCGGGAGCAACCAGGTTACCACCGCCAGCCATAAAAGCAGCCTGCTCAACCTGCTTCTGGAAATTAAGCATTTTAAACGGATCGTTATCGTCGCCGGCAACATCTTCCAGATTAATTTGTACTACGGTACCTGAATTAGCAAAAGGATTGTTCCTTTTTGACGGGCTCCATCCGTTCACCACTATCTCACCGGCTTCGGTTGAGCACGGCGCTATGATACCACCGGGGCACATACAAAAAGAGAACACACCACGATCATCAACCTGTTCAACCAGGCTATAGTATGAAGGTGGCAAATCAGGCCCACGATGTTCGCAATGGTATTGGGCACGGTCAATTATTTCCTGCGGATGCTCAATCCTTACACCCAGGGCAAAAGGCTTGGCCTCGATCAAAATATTTTGACTGTGCAACATCTCAAACACATCCCTTGCCGAATGGCCTGTAGCCAGGATCACCGCATCGGAAGTAATTTTTTCACCTGCTGAGGTTTTTACCCCTTTGATCTTCCCAAAGTCAACCAGCAGTTGGGTTACTTTGGCATCAAACATGATCTCACCGCCCGCGTTCAGCACGGTTTCGCGCATGGCGGTGATAATTTGAGGCAATTTATTGGTGCCGATATGCGGCCGCGCGTCAATCAGGATATCTTCGGCAGCACCATGGGCTACAAACATTTTTAATACCTGGTTCACGTCGCCACGCTTGGTTGAGCGGGTATATAGTTTACCATCAGAGTAAGTACCTGCCCCACCCTCGCCAAAGCAGTAATTTGATTCGGGATTTACAAGGCCCTGTTTATTAATATTGGCCAAATCCCGGCGGCGTTGTTTTACATCTTTGCCCCGTTCAATAACAATCGGCTTCAATCCCAATTCGATACATTGCAAAGCGGCAAATAACCCGGCAGGGCCCGCGCCTACGATGATTACCGGTCGACCAAATTGTACGTTGGGATAATTTACAGTAAAAACTTCGGGCTGATAGGCCTCCTGCATAAAAACCTTCACCTGCATGCGGTAAACCACACGGCGGCCACGCGCATCAATAGAACGTTTTAGGATTTTTAATGCCGTAATATTTTTCAGGGGGGTCTTAAGCGCCGATGCAGCAAGTTGCTTTAAAACGGCCTCATCTTCCTGCCGCCCGGGAGGGCAAACTATCTCTGTTTCTTTTGTCATGACTAATGCCGGGTTTTTATCCCGGATGATGCAAAGTTAAGAAACCCCCTCTAAATCTCCCCCCTAAAGGGGACACTTTTAAAAGCCGCTGCCATGAAGATTTTACTTGCGCCTGTTTTTAACGAGGGCTTAAAATGGGTTTGCGTTTGTAACGCAAATCATGATCATTCACCTCCTTTTAGTGGTGTTCAATAAAGCTAAAACCGTTCGGGTTTGCACAATGACCGTACGCTATCGAACAGTTTTAAAATACCATTAAAAATAAATTACTGAAAATCAATAAATTACAAAATGGCACTCAGATTGGCATGCACCTCATGTATTTAAATAATAAAAAAATGACTACCGCCGACGAACGCTTACACACAATATGGAATGGCTGCCTGAGTAACGACAGAAAAAGCCAGGAACAATTATACAGGTTATTAGCACCCCGCATGCTTGCAGTTTGCATGCGTTATGCAACCGATAAAGACGAGGCACAAGATATATTACAGGAAGGTTTTATCAAAATGTTCCGCAACATGAAAAACTACCGTGGCGAAGGTAGCCTGGAAGGATGGATCCGTCGCATTATGGTACATTGCGCCATATCACGCTACCGCAAATTAAAACCGATGGTTTTGGTTGATGATTTCGCGGCAGAAGAAGCTTCGGCTGTGCCTATCAGCAGTTCATATAACGATAACGGCCTTGAAGCTAAAGACCTGATGAAACTGGTACAAAAACTACCAAAAACATACCGCTCTGTTTTTAACATGTACGCTATTGAAGGTTACTCGCACCAGGAAATCGGTTCATCACTAGGTATGAGCGAACTATTATCGCGCACTACCTTGCACCGCGCCCGTACACTTTTAAAAGAAATGGTAGCCAAGCTAACCATGCGCGAAGAACATTGCCTGGCAGGATAAGCCGATCCTGCCATTAACCTTACACAAATCATTTACAAAGCTGTAGCCCCTGATGGGGCTTTCTGCTTTTATAAGTGGTCAGATACTGTGCAAATTTTCTCATATCGCACTTCGCATACCTCATATCCTTTTATAACTTACCGAAAAGCCGTATCTTGACACCTTGTCAGCATATGCCTTGTTTGTAACAACGGTACGTGATTTGCACTCTAACCCGAAACATCACATAAATACACGAAAAACAAATGAAAAGATTATTCTCTGCTATATTAGTTATAGTGACAGTCATGTCCTTAAGCTCATGCAGCTATAACAGCATGGTTAAATTAGATGAGTCTGTTAAAGCAAAATGGGGAGCCGTACAAAGCGACTATCAGCGCCGCAGCGACCTGATCCCGAATTTAGTTAATACTGTAAAAGGTGCTGCCAATTTTGAAAAAAGCACCTTAACAGCTGTTGTTGAGGCCCGTTCAAAAGCAACATCTGTACAGGTTGACCCTAATAAACTTACGCCAGAATCTATTAAAGCTTTCCAGGCCTCGCAAGGTGAATTGAGCGCTGCCCTTGGCAAATTGCTTTCTATTACAGAAAACTATCCCGATCTGAAATCAAACTCAAACTTCCACGATCTGCAAATTCAGCTGGAAGGTACCGAAAACAGGATCAACGTATCCCGTAAGGATTTCAATGATGCAGTTCAGGAATACAACAGCAAAATCCGTTCGTTCCCGGCCAATATAACTGCCAAAATGTTTGGCTTTTCTGCAAAAGGTTATTTCACTGCCGAACCGGGTGCCGACAAAGCCCCTAAAGTAGAGTTTAATTAATTATTGAAATAATGAGGTATTGAGTTATTGAATTGCAACTTGCTATTTCAATAACTCTACATTCAATAATTCACCAGATCAATAATTCAATAATTAAAAAACATGGCTGTATTTAACGAAGAAGAACAGCAGCGCATTCGTAAGGCTATTGAAGAAGCCGAGCAGCGCTCATCGGGCGAGATCAGGGTCTGCATTGAAAAAAGATGCAGCGAGAATGTGCTTGACCGTGCGGCAAAATATTTCGTGCAGCTTAATATGCACAAAACCAAGCTAAGGCATGGCGTGCTGGTATACGTTGCCACTGTCGATCGTAAGTTCGCGATTATCGGCGATGCAGGAATCAACCAGGTAGTTCCTCCCGATTTTTGGGATACCACACGCGATGACATGCTGCAACATTTTAAATATGGCGATATTGTTGAAGGAATTGTTACAGGCTTGAAAATTGCCGGCGAACAACTTCAAAAATACTTCCCTCATCAGGATGGCGATCAAAACGAACTTCCGGATGATATTGCCTTTATGGATGGCGATTAAAAACTAAAAAACATGTTCAAAAAGTTTATACTGTTCTTCGGATTTATACTTTGCGCTGTTGCAGCAATTGCGCAGGATTTTCCGGAACGCTCCAATACCCTTGTTACCGACTATACCAATACCTTAAGCCCGGCTGATAAACAACAGCTGGAAACTAAGCTGGTTGCCTTTAACGATTCTACCTCAACGCAAATAGCAGTAGTGATACTGAAATCTGTCGGTAACTATGATATCAATGACTATGGCGTTCAGTTGTTACGTAAATGGGGTATTGGCCAAAAAGACAAGAATAACGGCGTATTGGTACTTGTTGCCATTGGCGACCGTAAAATGAGTATCCAAACCGGCTACGGTGCCGAGGGTGCACTACCTGATATTGTTACACAGGATATTATCCAAAACGACCTTAAACCACATTTTAAACAAGGCGATTACTATGGCGGCCTTGATGCCGGGACAAACAGCATTATTAAAGCCATGAAAGGCGAATATAAAGCTGATAGGAAATCAAGCAAAAAAGGCAATGACGGTGGCCCTGCCGGTTTTATCATTATTATAATTGTAGTAGTGATCCTGATTATAATCTTCCGCAACCGTGGTGGAGGCGGTGGCAGGCAGATCATCGGTCGCCGGGGTGGTGCAAGCCCATTCTGGTGGTTCCTGGCAGGCAATATGCTTGGCGGTGGCGGTCGTAGCAACGGAGGCGATTGGGGAGGTTTTTCCGGCGGTGGCGGCGGTGGCGGATTTGGAGGCTTCGGCGGTGGCAGCGGTGGCGGTGGCGGCTCAAGCGGTAGTTGGTAGTCGTTCACAATAAACTCGTTCTAACTCATGCAAAAAGACTACATCTTACGCGAGATCGAAAAGATCGTATATTCAATAACAAGGCTCGCGGGTTTCAAAAACAGCGTAAATCCTGAAGCATTTATTCAACATGCTGATCAATTGCTTCAGAATGAGTATGATCTAAAATTAAACGATTTACTTAAGCTAAGTATCGAAGATTTTGACATTTTACTTGATGAGAGAAACTATTCGCCCGAAAAGCTTGATGCTTTGGCTCAGCTGTTATATATGTATTATGAGCCTTTTGTAGCTAATGACGAAACGTTAGCCGCCTTACAAAAGATCATTTCAATATTTAACCGTTTGGAAAAGATTCATAATCGTACATCATTCGAAAACATAAACAAGCGCAACGCCATCTATCAATTTCTGCAAAACAACTATGAGTAAAGATCTCACCTGGAAACTACTTTCATCATCATACATCCATAAAGGCCCCTGGGCAACACTCCGCATTGATAAATGCGAAATGCCAAACGGCAAAATCGTTGAAGATTACTATGTACTTGAATATTCAAACTGGGTTAACGCGGTAGCTATAACCGAAGATAACAAGGTATTGATGGTAAAACAATACCGTCATGCAGCAAGCATTATCTCGCTCGAAATTCCGGGTGGCGTAATTGATGCCGGCGAAGATCCGGTTCATGCTATACGCCGCGAGTTATTGGAAGAAACCGGCTATCAGTTTGATGAATTTGAATTGATCTGTACAGTTTATGGCAACCCATCTACAGCTAACAATCAAACTTTTACTTACTTTACCAAAGGCGGCAAAAAAGTACAAGGCCAGCACCTCGACGAACTGGAAGACCTGATTGTTGAGGAATATACCATTGAAGAGGTAAAACAATTACTGCTCAATAACGAAATAAAACAAGCCATGCATTGCGCCGGTTTGTTTTACGGCATGATGAAGCTGGGAGTGATGTAAGATTACATCTGTAATATTTCAGATTTGAATGCTTTTTAGTTAAATTTGAATATGCGGCAGATCGATTACAAGCAATTTATTGAAGTAAACCCGGAAATAAGATTTGGGAAGCCCGTAATTATAGGTACACGCATTACCGTGTATGATGTTTTACAGTGGCTTGCTTCCGGTTCCACTCATGAAGAGATTATTGAAGATTTCCCCCAACTAAATGAAGATCATATTTTTGCCTGCCTTGCATATGCCGCGAATAAAGAGCGGACAATAAGAGTTGCATAATGGCTATAATTGCTTCTTACGAGATCCGTATCATTACTGATGAGAATATCTCGTGGCGTTTAAAGAAACTACTCCCATCATGGGACATTTTACCTGTAAATGAAATTGCGCCTCACGAACGTTTGAGCGATATCCGTATATGGCAATTCGCAAAAGCCAATGGTTATTCTATCTTGACTTTTGATGAAGACTTTAGGGAATTGCAGAATCTTTACTCCTCTCCTCCTAAAATAATATGGCTAAGGACTGGTAACGTGAATACCAAAGCGATCTCCGACTTATTATCGCGATCCAGAAACTCAATTGTACAGTTTATTCAAGACGATTCATTGGGGGTGTTCGAGTTGTATTTGTAAATAAAACAAGCCATGCATTGCGGCGGTTTGTTTTACGGCATGATGAAGCTGGGAGTGATGTAGAATCACTCCGGGCAGTTATCTTTCCGGCGGGTATCAACTATATAGATGATCTTCCAACCATCCGTGGTTTTCATCAGTTGAAAAACATCGACACCGCAATGGCTGTATTTATCATCTAAATAAAACTTATATGGCGCCCAAACGCTGGCCAAAGGGCCATCGATCTTAATATCGGTAAAGGTTATACGCTCATCATAAACACCTTTATGCGGGGTTCCAATCAATTTTATAAAATCATCAGGGTTTTCAATCTCCAGGGCTACCGAACCATCTTTTTTATTAGCCACACTATGAAATGCTATTCCTTTGGCAAAGGTTGCCCTGAGCATCGTGCTGTCGCCCTTGCGCATGGCATTAAACATGGTGTTGATAGTTTGCTTAATAGCATCCTGCTCTGTTTGCTGAGCAAAGGAATTCGACGAGAGCGCGACAAGAAAAAGGAGTATCAGTTTTTTCATAATTAAATATAAAATATTGCCACCAAACAAAAAAGCCCTGCATAAATGCAAGGCTTTCATATTTACAAAATCGTTATTTACGACATTTTCAATTTTTTCTGAATATCGGCTACGTAGCCTTTAAATTTCTTATCGGTATCAATTAAGTCTTCTACAGTTTGGCAGGCATAGATCACGGTAGAGTGGTCGCGGCCGCCAAAGAAATGACCAATTGATTTCAATGAGCTTTTGGTATGGGCTTTTGCCAGGTACATTGAAATTTGACGGGCCTGAACAATTTCGCGTTTGCGGGTCTGTGATTTCACCATCTCAATAGGCACTTCAAAATACTCGCACACCAGGCTTTGAATATACTCCATCGAAATTTCTTTAGATGAGTTCTTCACAAAGTTTTTCAACATTTGTTTAGCCAGGTTCAGGTCAATCTCCTTACGGTTAAGGGTTGACTGTGCCAGTAATGACACCATAGCTCCTTCCAGCTCACGTACGTTATTGTCGATATTATGAGCAACGTATTCAATCACATCGTTTGACAGATCGATACCGTCCTGATAGATCTTATTTTTCAGGATAGCCATACGGGTTTCCAGATCAGGGATCTGTAAATCGGCAGATAGGCCCCATTTAAACCTCGAAAGCAGGCGTTCTTCCAAACCGGCCAGATCTTTAGGCGCTTTATCTGATGTAATGATTAGTTGCTTGCCTGACTGGTGCAGATGGTTAAATATATGAAAGAAGAAATCCTGTGTTTTCTCTTTACCGGCAAAGTTGTGCACATCGTCCATGATCAGCACGTCAATGGCCTGGTAAAAGTTCACAAAGTCGTTGATGTTGTTATGCTTTAAGGCATCAACAAATTGCTGTGTAAATTTTTCGCATGATACATACAGTACCAGTTTATCGGGCAGGGTGCGCTTGATTTCGTTACCGATGGCTTGTGCCAGGTGGGTTTTACCTAAACCCACGCCGCCATAAATCATCAACGGGTTAAAAGAGGTACCACCGGGTTTAGCCGCTACCGCGTAACCTGCCGAACGGGCCAGACGGTTACAATCACCTTCAACAAAGTTTTCGAAGGTGTAATTACGGTTAAGCTGAGGATCTACGTTCAACTTTTTAAGCCCGGGTATAACAAAAGGATTTTTAATGTCCTTGTTAATTGAAATAGGTATCGGCATACTCTGATGTTTTGAATCAGCGCCATTTCCGTTTGAAGGCATATTAGTTGTGTATGGTTTACTTGATGATTGCTCAACAACTATATTATACTCTAAACGTCCTTCATCGCCCAATTGTTTCTTAATGGTTTTGCGCAGCAACCCTACATAGTGCTCTTCAAGCCACTCGTAAAAGAATAAACTTGGTACTTGTATGGTTAATACGCTTCCTTCCATTCTCAAAGCTTTTATCGGCTCAAACCAGGTCTTAAAACTCTGGGCCGGTATGTTGTCTTTGATGATCTGAAGGCAGCTATTCCAAACGTTCGTACAAGTTTTTTCCATATAGATATAAGTAAAATATTGATTTCCAACCCCCAGCGAAACAACTTTTGGCCTTGCTACGGAACATCGAATATTGCCAAAAAAAGCTTATAAAAAAATTAAATTTTCACTTTTTTAACATTTGGCTTTTTATTAACAAATTCGATTTTTCAATGAAATTTTTGTATGGATAACATAATTTTTGGTATAAAAATCACAATCCGAATATTTCTTCATTATTTTTTTCTTTTTTTGAAATTTCAAAAAAAAGAAGAACAAAACCACCTGTTACAACCCTTAATTATACGCCAAAACACAGGCAATGTTTGCGCCTTTTTTACGGTTATCGCAAACAAAAAATTAACACACTGGTTTAGTGTCTTATAAAAATAAAAACCAAGTTTTTTTGATTTGTGGCACGCTAAAAACACATGCAAGGAAGCCACATCACGATGCCCATACGCCCCAAAATATTGGTGATTTCCCGGAGATAGTATAGCTTTCAACCGAAGTTACGATAAAACGCGATAAGTTTTAATTACCGGGGGCCTCTATTCCCAAAAGATGTAAACTTTTCTCAGCACTTTCTCGTTGCCCTTTCCCGATAACTCCCACGATTTTCACAAATTATGTTTTATGGAAGATTTCACAAGCCTAACAGTTTAAACACCGGCACCACAGCCTGTATATTCTGCATTGATACATTACGCGCAAATAAGCGATTGCCTAAAAGCAATATTTATGATCAATGCTGAAAAGGTAGCCTCTACGAGGCAAAGAGTGCTACTATTATTTGCTACAAACAGGTATCCCCTAGGGGGAATAGAAGATGATAGGATAGAAATTAGTACGTACAGTAATAGACAACGCAGTACTTAATACAGCTCTTCCATATCCTGCCTGATGAGGCCTAAAGCAACATCATAAGGATTATCTTCCAGCTTGCTTAAATGCACCAGGATAACTTTACTTAGTTCAAGCGCAGAGGTATCAGGAGGCAATGCCTTCACCGCATTGTTGATCAGGCTAATGGTATCGTCCTTTACCCTTTTTACCACATTCCAAACCCGGGCGCTCACATAAATTTGCTGGGTAATATTATGCTGAAACTCGTTACGTACCTCATTGATAATAATTGCCTGTAGCTCGGCAGCGGTATCGGCCGATCCGTTAAGACGAATGAGCAGACTTGCCGGGTTAACCCTTTCAATAAATAGTACAACCCGCTCGTAGGCCTGCAACCGCAACGGCAGGGTTTGATTGCTGATGGTACGCTTTAACTCCAACAGCTGGATACTTTCTGATTTATCAAGATATGGTTTAAACAAGTAAAAAGCGATATATACAACGCCTAAACCCGAAACGGTATACTTTAAAATATCAAACAAAAAAGGCAGAGCCAGCATATTTATAAATGTTATATAGCGGTCATAAAATTATGACATTAACAAAAATCTGCATTTTACGTTATATTTGTGTAGAATAAATAAAAATAAGATGAGTATAGCTGTTGAAACTGCTCCGGTTTCTTTTACACCGGGCGCCGTAAAAGAACTGTTTAAATTAAAAGACCAGCAAGAAATAAACGAGGAGTTTGGTTTACGCGTTGGAGTTGAGGGTGGTGGCTGCTCGGGCATGAACTATATTTTAGGCTTCGACATGAAAAAAGACGGCGACCAGGAATACATCATTGATGGTATAAAAGTATTTATGCATAAAGCGCATGGCTTATACCTGGCCGGTATGCAAATTGATTACCAGGACGGATTAAACGCCCGTGGTTTTACTTTCAACAACCCTAACGCTGCCAGCACTTGTGGTTGCGGCTCTTCGTTCTCGGTTTAAGACAGAGACATTTAAAATATTAAAAGCCGCTTCATAAAAACATGAAGCGGCTTTTGTTTATGGGTTTATTTCAATCCTTCATTAATGGTCTTCCTCATCCAATAAGGAGAGTTTACAGCAAAACCTACCGTATGAAAAGCAACCTTTCCTTCCTTATCTAAAATAACGCTCGTCGGATAAAGTCCTATTTTATAGCCGGAAGCAATATACCGGCCATCATCTATAATATCATACTTAAACTCCGTCTGCTTCAAAAATTTCTTCAGGTCATACCGATCATCCAGCGCTATTGCCAGGAAAACCACATTCGTGTTATTTTTATAATCATCAACCAGTTTGTTTAACTCCGGAATCTCCTGCATACAGGCTGGGCAGCCTATAAACCAAAAATTCAATACCACTATTTTGCCACGCAAATCTTTTAATTTGATTTTATTACCATTAATATCATGTGTACTAAATGGCTCCATAACCTCACCGGTATTAAAATAAGAAGATTCATAAGGTTTGGGAAGCGAAGCCATATACTGCTCCTGGGCCTCTTCGGGTGATAGTTGCTTAGGGGTATTTATGGAAACTCTATCAGTAGGTGCGGTATTGGGCTTTATGTATCGTGCCTCCCGTTCATCCTTCCTGCTAAGTATAAAAGCAGTTTTGGTGTCTTCCATATTTTCGGGCAGTAAAACATATTGCCTGGTACGCATCAGATCGCTCCATTGCTTATAAGTTAGTTGTTTCCCGGTCGAATCCTTTACAACTGAATGATCATCGATTCTGAATGAACGATTAACAGCTTTATGCCTCAGCGTATCCTGCGCCCAGCTATTGAAACTCAACGCAATTAAGAAAAGCAATGGCGTAAAATATTTCATGATATGGTTTAGTATTAATTTCATAAATATACAATACAGATATTTAATTATAAAGCATCAAAGTGTAACAAACAAGCAAAACAATTAGCGGCCGGATTATACTATCTATCAAAAAGATTATTGAGCAATAACTGTAACAAATAGGCATAATGCTTAGTCATACCGACAAGTTTTTTATATTTATACCATGCCGGTAAAAACCTCTTACAAAGAAAACATTTCTATTGCATTACAGTCCATAGCCGGCAACAGGCTGCGTACCTCATTAACAGCGCTTATTATTGCTATAGGCATTATGGCATTGGTTGGTATCTTAACGGCAATTGAAGGGATCAGGCAATTTACCAATGATGCATTTGCCGATTTAGGTGCCAATACCTTCACTTTACAAAACCGCGGCGAAGGTTTAAATTTCGGCAACGGCGGCCACCGTAAGATTTATCCGGCCATTACCTATGACCAGGCTGTACGTTTTAAAAATACTTTTAAACTACCTGTAGCTGTAGCCATTAATTTAGAGGTAACCGGCACAGCAGTGGCCAAATACGGCAACCAAAAAACCAACCCTAACATATCCATATCAGGATCTAATGAAAACTACCTGGTAACAGCCGGCAAGAAACTGGCGTTTGGACGTAATTTTTCGGCTTCCGAATTGGAGCATGGCTCAAACGTGGCAATTATTGGCGATGAGATCAAAAAGAAATTATTCAAAACCGAAGACCCGATCAATAAATCGATATACCTTGGTACAAATAGGTTCAGGATAGTTGGCGTGTTTGCCTCAAAAGGTTCAAGCTCATTTGGGGGCGATAAATTTTGTGTGATCCCGGTACTGAAAGCTAAACAGATTGACAGCACCAAAAACGCGTCATTCACGGTAACTATTAAAGTTGCTACTCCCGGCGCGCTTGATGCAAGCATCGGCGAAGCCACTTCCCTGTTCAGAAATGTAAGGGGACTTAATGTAATTAACCAGGATAACTTTGAAATAACCCGGAGTGATTCTATTCAAAAAGAACTTTCTGGTCAACTTGCTGGAATTACAGCTGCCGGTTTTGCTGTAGGTATCATCACACTCATTGGCGCGGCTATCGGCCTTATGAATATCATGCTGGTATCGGTAACAGAACGTACCCGCGAAATTGGCGTGCGAAAAGCCATCGGCGCAACTCCTGCTATTATCCGTAAGCAGTTTTTGATAGAGGCCATAGTGATCTGTTTAATAGGCGGCGCGGCCGGCATGATACTGGGCATGGCTGCAGGAAACCTCATCGCGGTACAAATAAGCGGCGCATTTGTAGTGCCATGGGCATGGTTATTTTTTGCAGTGGTGCTTTGTACCTTTATCGGTTTAATATCCGGTTATTACCCTGCAAAAAAAGCGGCAAGGCTTGATCCGGTTGAGGCATTGAGGTACGAATAACAGACACGGCTTCAAAATCTTAAAGCCACCTGCAAACAAAAAAGGCGCAATTAATGCGCCTTTTTTGTTTATAAATTTATGCTAAAACAACATCTTATTTTTAAGCGGATAATCAACCAGCACTTTTTCAATATAAGTTGTCCTGAGTGCATCTCCAAGCGCCGCAGCATGCTTTAAATGGTGCATATCGCTTGAAATATAATCTATCAAACTATTATCGATCAGATCTTCGGCCATCTTTTTTATATCCTTACCATAGTACCCTGTAAGCGATATGGTATTAAGCTGAAAATCAACGCCCCAGCTATGCAGGTTTTTCAGCTTGTCCAAATCAAGATATTGATACCTCTCAGGGTGGGCCAAAATAGGTTTATAACCTTTATCATGAAGCTTTTGGATTACACTATAGGTATTGGGTGGCTGATTTATAAATGAGAACTCAAATAATACATGGTTATCACCCATGGTCATTACCGGCCCATTTTCTACCCGTGCTTCAAATGTTTCATCAAAGTAATGTTCGGCAGCGGCTTCAACCGGAATATCAATCCCTTCTTTCACCAGTTCGGCTTTTAATAAAGTAAGCGCGTTGCCTATGGTTTCGGGCGTATTACGATAAAAATCTATCATGATATGCGGCGTGGCAATAACTTTTTTTATGCCTAATGCCATCATTTTCTTTATCAGTTCCACCGATTCTTCTGGCGTTTTGGCGCCATCATCAATTCCCGGTAACACATGCGAGTGCATATCAACCATGATACCCTCATAGTTGAGTTTTACTTCCCTTACTTCTTTTTTCTTCTTAAAAAGCCCGAACATTTTTTATCTATCGTTATACTGACCGCTGTAATATTGCTGGTAATGACCAGATGTTACATCGTTTAGCCATTCTTCATTAGCAAGATACCAATCTACAGTTTTTTCCAGACCTTCCTCAAAAGTTATGCCCGGCACCCAGCCCAATTCATTTTTAAGCTTAGTTGCGTCGATAGCATATCTTAGATCATGCCCGGCCCGGTCTGTTACAAATGTGATCAGTTTAGCCGATTCTCCCTCGGCCCTGCCCAATTTTTTGTCCAATATACTGCAAAGCAATCTTATCAGGTCAATATTTTTCCATTCATTGTGACCGCCAATGTTATAGGTTGAGCCAGATTTAGCATTATGGAATATCACGTCAATAGCGCGGGCATGGTCTTCAACCCAAAGCCAGTCGCGAATATTTTCGCCTTTACCATACACCGGCACCGGTTTATTTTGCTTGATATTATTGATTGCCAGCGGAATAAGCTTTTCCGGAAAATGAAACGATCCGTAATTATTTGAGCAGTTTGAAATAACGGTATCCATACCGTAAGTATCCTGGTAAGCGCGCACAAAATGGTCTGATCCAGCTTTTGAAGCCGAATACGGAGAGTGCGGATCATAGGCTGTTTCTTCAGTAAACATACCATCTTCGCCAAGGGTACCGTACACCTCATCGGTAGATACATGATAAAAACGGGTTTTATCATATCTGCCTTTCCAGTGCTCGCGGGCAGTGTTCAATAAATTTACCGTACCTACCACATTGGTCATCACAAAATCAAGCGGGTTGGTGATAGACCTGTCTACATGCGATTCGGCAGCAAGGTGGATCACTGCATCAGGGTTCTCTGCTGTAAAAAGCTCATTAATAAAGGCAATATCCACAATATCGCCTTTCACAAACTTATAGTTAGGCTCGTTTTCGATATCCTTTAAATTAGCCAGGTTACCGGCGTAGGTAAGCTTGTCTAAATTAACAATGCTGTAATCGGGGTAGTTTTTTACAAACCTGCGCACTACATGCGAGCCGATAAAACCTGCCCCACCCGTAATAATGATCTTTTTTTTCATTCCCTGCTATTATTAATTAAACGGATTTTGAGCGATATATTTTTCCCACTCCCAGGCAGATGACATCATTTCGCCAATGCCGAGTTGGGCTGTCCAGCCAAGTTTGGTTGATGATTTGGTAACATCGCCCCAAACCTGCTCCACATCGCCTTCACGGCGCGGACCAATTTCGTAGTTCAGCTTTTCGCCGGTTGTACTTTCAAAAGCATGAATTACCTCTAACACCGAAGAGCCGTTGCCGGTACCCAGGTTAAATACGTCATAACCTTTAAAGTCGTCTTTTTCGGCAAGCCTTAACGCGGCTACGTGCGCTTTAGCCAAATCAACCACGTGAATATAATCACGGATACAGCTACCATCAGGTGTGTTATAGTCATCACCAAAAACAGTGATCTTTTCACGTTTACCAATAGCTGTTTGGGTGATGAAAGGTACCAGGTTCTGTGGTACACCAATTGGCAATTCGCCAATCAGGGCCGATTCATGAGCACCCACCGGGTTAAAATAGCGTAATGAAATTACTTTATAGTCGCTGCCAGAATTTACCATATCAACCAAAATCTCTTCGGCTATTTGTTTGGTATTGCCGTATGGCGATTGTGCCGGTTGTACCGGAGCATCTTCGGTAACAGGTAATTTTTCCGGCTGACCGTAAACTGTACAGCTTGATGAAAATACAAAATTGATAGCTTTACCGTAATAAGCTTCCAATAAGTTGATAAGCGAATAAAAGTTATTCCTGTAGTATTTCATTGGCTTTTTTACCGACTCCCCCACAGCTTTAAAAGCCGCGAAGTGAATGATCCCCCCTATTTCGGGCTCGGCAAGCGCAAGCGACTTAACACCAGCTTCATCGCAAAGGTCAAGTTTATGAAAGGTTGGGGTAAAGCCTAATATCTTGGTAAGCTGATCTAATATTTTAGGATCTGAGTTTGATAAATCGTCAACAATAACGGGATCATAACCCGCGTTAACCAGCTCAACAACGGTGTGCGAGCCAATAAAACCCAAACCGCCTGTTACTAATATTTTCATAGTTTGTATAGAGAGTATATTTGATTGTTCAGCAAAGTAAGCAGATTGTAACAAATCAATCTACTTTTATATTATAAACAAGGCCAAAAAAGTTAATTTTCGGCCTTGTTACCTTATTTATTGTAGTAAGAAAAGTCTTTGTGGTGTATTTCCTGCTCAGGTAACGATTTGAAGTATTCTAACGTGATCTTCAAACCTTCACTCCGGGATACCTTTGGCTCCCAGCCCAATATGGCTTTAGCCTTGGTGATATCCGGACGACGTTGTTTCGGATCATCTGTAGGCAATGGTAAACTGATCAGTTTTTGATTGGTGCCGGTAAGTTTGATGATCTCCTCACCAAATTGTTTGATCGTGATCTCATCCGGGTTACCAATGTTTACCGGCTGAGCATAATCGCTCAGCAACAACCTATAGATACCTTCTATCAAATCATCTACATAGCAGAATGATCTGGTTTGTGAACCATCGCCAAACATCGTCAGCGGTTCGCCCCTTAGTGCCTGACCGATGAAAGCCGGTAATACCCTGCCGTCATTCAGCCGCATCCTTGGCCCGTAGGTGTTAAAGATCCTCACGATCCTGGTTTCTACACCATGGAAGGTATGATAGGCCATGGTGATGGCTTCCTGGAAC
>NZ_QPCG01000030.1 GCF_003351025.1 Mucilaginibacter endophyticus
ACACCTTCACGTAAAAACTCTGGGTTGGATACTACCGCGAATGGTACATCTGTATTGGCTTTCATTACCGCGGTCACTTTATCTGCCGTGCCTACCGGTACGGTTGATTTGGTCACGATCACTTTATACTCGGTGATCAGTTTGGCGATATCCTTAGCCGCGCCAAGTACATAGCTCAAATCTGCCGCACCATCTGCCCCCGGTGGCGTTGGCAAGGCTAAAAAGATCACTTTCGCCGGTGCTATCGCTTCGGCAAGGTTGGTGGTAAACGTTAACCGCTCCTGTTTGATGTTACGCAAAAACAAAATATCAAGCCCCGGCTCATAGATCGGCATTTCGCCATTGCGCATCTTGTTTACTTTTTCTTCTACTATATCTACACAGGTTACTTC
>NZ_QPCG01000004.1 GCF_003351025.1 Mucilaginibacter endophyticus
CACAAAAGATTTTAACAATCTTTTTTCTTCTTCCTCATTCACGCTCAACCTTTAAAGAACAACCCCCGCTTCCTCGTTTGCGGGCTGCAAAGGTAGACACTTTTCGCTCTCCTCCAAATTATTTCTGAGTATTTGTCCTGTATTTTTACTAACTCGCTATTCTTCAGCATGAAAAAGTTAGAACAATAGTTAAAAACATCGACATTACATTCCCAATTGCTTACTCCAACACTGCATTATCCTTGTTTAACATATATATACTATATGTTTTGAGCAACTGGATATAGTTACTAACGAATGTACATTACTAACTACTGCGCCCGCGTTAGGGATAGCAGCGTAAAGCCCACAGCGCGCATTGGCCCCGCGTGCCGGCAAAGCGAGGACTTGCAGCGGATAGCCCGCCCGTCAGCTGACGGGAACGCCCTCATTCGGTTGACAGTTGTGAGCAGGCAGTTGGCAGTTAGAAAAACCAGAAACAATGTATTTAACTCCTACACCTTTTGCTTGAACCTAGATTTATAGATTTCCCGGAAGGCAGGATTGCTTCTACAGACATGGATGAACTATGGCTATTCTCTCAATTATTGTCAAGTAATTTAACCTTGGCCACATTTACTTTCTTTACCCGGATCTATACCTTATATAATAGCATTGCCTCGAGATACAGGATCTTCTTAATTGACGTTAATAAATCTATATGATGAGTGTTTGTCCATCCCACTTTTTGCAACCCACAAAATCAAGCTTAATTGATGTTAATTTTAAAACTCAAACGTTAAAAAACGGTAATAGTTAAAAGATGTTAAATACACTATATATATAGGTACCGAGCCAATGCCTCGTTATATATTAGCGGCTAAATAAATAATTGACTGATTTATATTAAAAATCTATCTTTGCAGAATGTTTAAAAAGCAACTAACGTTATTAGCCAGTGTTTTAGCTATCGTAATTATTACGCTTGGCAGTTGTAAAAGCAAATACGAAAAGTTAAAAGCCAGTAACGACTACGCCAAAAAATACCAGGAAGCTATTAAGTACTATAATAAAAAGGACTATAACAAAGCTTTAGGACTATTTGAGGTACTGGTTGAACGTTACCGCGGCCGTGAAGGTGCTGAGGATCTTTTTTACTATTACGCATTTACGTATTACAAACAAAAAGACTATACATCGGCCAGGTACCACTTTAAAACATTCGCGGATACTTATCCTTCAAGCCCAAGGGCCGAGGAATGCCGCTTCTTTTCTGCGTATTGCTACTATCTTGATTCGCCAATTTACTCACTTGACCAGGATAATACGTTAAAAGCTATTGACGCTTTACAGTTGTTCATTAACCTTTATCCAAAAAGCGATCGTGTGGCTGAAGCGAGCAAGCTGATCCAGAACCTGCGCGACAAATTGGAAACTAAAGCTTATGCCAACGCCAAACTTTATTTAACTATCAGCGATTATCAATCGGCAGTGATTGCGTTCAACAACGCGCTGCGCGATTACCCTGATACCAAATACGGCGAGGAAATGGAATACCTTATTGTTAAAGCACAATATCAGTACGCTTACCGCAGCTTTGAAACCAAACAGGAAGAGCGTTTTAACCAGGCTATAGCTTACGCCGACCAGTTTGCCGAAAAATATCCTAACAGCAAATACCTGCACGAAACACAGGTTTACGTAAAAGACAGCCAGCAAGGTATTAAACAAGCTCAACGCCTTATTGCCGAAGCTACTACCAACTCAAAGCTTGCCAAAAAACTTGCTAAAAAAGATACTGTAACAACAACAGCGCCGTCTGAAAAAAATCAGCCGCAAAAAATACCATATTAATTAAGATATATTAAAGAGTTAAATTAAGATATGACAGCTAACAACAGTAATAAACCAGCAGCAGCCAGCAGCACTGTAACCCGCGATTTACGCGAGCTGGATACCAAAACCGAGAACATCTATGAGTCGCTTGTGATTATGTCAAAAAGGGCCAACCAGATCTCGAACAACATTAAAGAAGAGCTTCACCAGAAACTTTCTGAATTTGCGTCATCAAATGATAACCTTGAAGAAGTGTTTGAAAACCGTGAGCAAATTGAAATTTCAAAACATTACGAAAAACTTCCTAAACCATCATTGGTTGCAGTTCAGGAGTTTTTAGATGGTAAAGTTTACTATCGTAATCCTAGTAAAGAAGTTTAGTTCCCGGCTCCCAAACGGGAAGCAGGAAATTATTTATAAAATAGAAAAAACTCCCCTATCGGGAGTTTTTTCTATTTTAGCCTATATTTATTCTTTCGCCCGTAGGTGAACCTGAGCTTATGCTTAAAGATAAAAACATTGTTTTAGGAGTTTGTGGTAGTATTGCCGCTTACAAAGCTGCATTACTGGTAAGGTTATTGGTTAAAGCGGGCGCTAATGTTAAAGTTGTAATGACTACTGATGCTACCCATTTTATCACTCCGCTTACACTTTCAACCCTTTCAAAAAATCCAACACTGGTTAACTACTTCAAAGCAGAAACTGGCGAATGGAACAACCATGTTGGACTTGGGCTTTGGGCAGATATGCTGATCATTGCCCCGGCAACAGCTAACACGCTTGGCAAAATGGCCAATGGTCTTTGCGATAACTTGCTTAGTGCTGTATATCTATCTGCCAAATGCCCGGTTTACTTTGCCCCGGCTATGGATCTGGATATGTGGCTGCACCCGGCAACCCGCCAAAACGTAAACAGGCTGCAGTCATTTGGTAACATCATGATCTCACCCGGAACCGGCGAGTTGGCCAGTGGCCTTTACGGCGAAGGCCGGATGGCCGAGCCTGAAGAGATTGTTGCTTTTCTGGAAGCCGAATCAAAAAAAAAACTTCTTTTAGCCGGTCATAAAGTACTGGTAACTGCCGGGCCGACCTATGAAGCCATTGACCCGGTTAGGTTTATCGGCAATCACTCGTCGGGCAAAATGGGCTTCGCTATAGCTGATGTATTGTCCTCGATGGGTGCTGATGTAACTTTGGTTACCGGTCCTACGGCGCAAACAAGCAAGCAACAAAACATAAAACGGGTAAACGTGACTTCTGCGGCGCAAATGCTTGAGGCTTGCCTCGCTGTTTATAGCGATGTAAAAGCATGTATCATGAGTGCTGCCGTAGCAGATTATACTCCGGCCGATGTTGCCACTCAAAAGATCAAGAAACAAGACGGCGGCCTTACCATCGAACTGAAGAAAACCACCGATATATTAAAAACCCTGGGCGAGGCTAAACGTGAAGGGCAGATCCTGGTTGGCTTTGCGTTGGAAACCAACGACGAGGAAATGAATGCAATAACCAAGCTGCAAAAGAAAAATCTTGATTTTATTGTTTTAAATTCGCTCAATGACGCGGGTGCCGGCTTTGCGGGTGATACCAATAAAATTACCATTATTGACCGGGAGCTAAAACAAACTTCTTTCGATTTGAAAAGCAAGGAGGCTGTAGCCCGCGATATTTGCGATAAAGTTGCCCAACTGATAAACGGATGAAAAAACTGCTGCTTTACACGGTGCTGATGTTCTGTTGTTGCCAGGCTATTGCACAGGACCTGAATGCCCGGGTACAGGTGTTAACGCCCAAGATCCAGGTTGCCAATAAACGTGTTTTCCAAACTCTGGAAACCGCCATGAAAGATTTTCTGAATGGCCGCAAATGGAGTGCCGACCCGATTTTGCCACAGGAAAGGATTGATTGCAATTTTGTACTGAACGTTACCAACTGGGATGGCAGCAGCAATTTTACCGGCGAACTGCAGGTACAATCATCAAGACCAATATATGGTTCATCCTATACCTCTACCTTGTTAAACCTCAATGATAAAGATATCAGCTTTAGTTATACCGAAGGCCAGACCATTGATTATACCGATCAAAACTTTCAGGGTAATTTGAGTTCTATCATGGCTTTTTATGCCAACATTATCATAGGGGTTGATTATGATACGTTTTCCAAATTTGGCGGCACACCTTATTTTTTGGCTGCCCAAACCATTGTAACCAACGCGCAAACATCGTCATACAGCGGTTGGAAAGCGTTTGACGGCAACGTGAACCGTTACTGGTTATCCGAAAACCTGAACAATAAAATATATAACCCATTACGCAGCTTCTTGTATGATTATCACCGGAACGGCCTCGATATCATGTCTGACAATGTAAACAAAGGTCGAAAAGCTATTGACGGCCTGTTACCGCTGCTGCAACAGGTGGACCGCCAGCGTGTGGGCGCAATGCTACCGCTTATATTTTATACTGCAAAAAGTGATGAGCTGGTTTCTATTTACAGCAAGGCAGATAACCAGGAACGCCTAACCGCCATGAACCTGTTTTTACAGCTTGACCCTGCTAACGGGAATAAGTACCAAACTTTGCAGAAGTAATCACCATTTTAAGTCAGAAGTCGGAAGTTTGGGGGCTTAAGTCAGGTTTTGCTCTTTTTACTTAGAACTTATAACTTTAGACTCAAGACTATAATTTATTAATGACACAATTCTATCTAATTCTTATCAGATAAAACTGATCTAAAGTAGCAGGCCTCTTCTTTTTGATGATAAAAGGCAGGCTCAGGTTTTCGTGAGGAAAATCCTGAAAAGATTTAACAATACTATAAGCAATTCCTTTGTCCTTCAATTCGGCTACCGCTTTTTCATCGGCTACTATAATTCGTTTTTTTAGGCTATCGGTTTTTAAGATGGTATCAACGTTAGTATAAGTCGCCTCGCCTTTGTAGTAAAAATCGAACGTATTTGATAAAACCGCCGCGCTTACTTTTTGCTGCGGATAGTTTTGATTGAGATATTCGGCAGCTGAAAGGTCCCCGCGGTAATCGACTATTGTTGGATAGGCAACTGTAACCAGGTAAGTATTTACCAGGATTGATACAGCGCAGGTAAATAAAAACACAGGTTGATAAACTGATGTAGGCTTTCTATAAATGTAGATAGCTAATCCGGCAAATCCTGCTATTAACAAAACAAACACCAGCCAGCATTCGGGCGCGAAAACGAAGTTAAGTGTAATAACGGCGACGAGCAAAAGCGCGGTAATAGCGTATTGCGAAATTCTAAAAAACTTAAACTCCGCACCAATTTTCAACGACCTTATAAAAACCGCCGTTATTATAGCAAAAAACGGGAACAGGATGTTGGTATAAAACGGCAATTGAAATTTAGAGGCCGAGAAGATCAGTAACATCAATATCCCGCCTGAAATGCACAAGTATTCGGGTTGAGCTATTCGTTTTACCATTTTCTTGATGGTTGCATAAAGCGCGTAAAACAGCAGAATAGCCCATGGCGCAAAAGCCCAAAGTAGGGTGTGCACAAAAAATAGTTTATCGCCATGGCTATTGGTGATATAGCCATTATTGTTAAAACGCCCAAACTGGCTATCCCATAAAAACCAATGAATGCCTGAAATTCCTGTACGCCCAAAAACAACTTTATCTGGATGAAGGTCGAACTGGGTGTATACGGAATAGATTTCGGGCAGAGTAAATATCACTACAAGGATAAACGAGAGCAGCCATTTCCAATGAAAAACGGCTTTGATGTTTCCTTTAAACAGATAATCGCCAATAACTGAAGCTCCTATTGGGATAAGCAGGTAAATGCCTTTAGTCATCACCGCGCATCCTGTAAGTATGGATGCCAATAGTATATCCGCTATGCTGAATTTCTCTTTTACTTTATAAAAATGATAAACAGCGCCCATCAGTAGCCCCATAATGTAAGGTTCGGCACGTACATCGGTGTTCGACATTACGCTGTGCTGGGCAGTAAGCAATATCAAGGTAGCGATAATAGCTATTTCATCGCCATAAAACTTTTTGGCCAGCTTGTAGGTGTAAACAACCGCCATAAAAAAGAACAGTAATGCCGGTAGCTTATAAGCGATGGTATTTACGCCAAATATCTTGAAACTGATGGCGATAACCCAGAAAGGAAAATGGGGTTTATCGAGCCAGTCGCTCCCGTGATACATCAAATCAGTGAAATTATTGCTGTGCGCCATGCTCCTGGCCAGAGCCGAGTATAGGGCCCCATCATCAGTGAAGAATTTGATGCCGATACCTGCTATGTTGAGCACGATGGCCAATAGCAGCATTATAAAATAAGGCCGTTTTTGCGATGAAAAAATTGAAGCTGCTGAACTATCCACTAAAAATATTTATGCCCAAAAATAGCTGAATTTTAATTATTCCACGGCAGGTATTTGGGTTGGTTTTGGCTGATAAGCACTGGCTGAACTTTATTTAGCGTTTGCCCATTCAATACCTGTTCGTATAAAGCTAAATATCCCGTAGCCATTTTACCGATATTGAAATTATCGGTAGCATATTGATGGCAATATTGTTTATTAAAACTTTCAACGTTTTTAAGTCCGGCGGCTAATTCAGTTTTACTTGCCGAAAGCAAGCCAACCTCTGCGGGTACCAGTTCGGGTAATGATCCGTAAGGCGTACCCAAAACCGGGCAGCCAAAATAAAGGCTTTCAACAATGGCTATTCCGAATGGCTCATGCCACAAAACAGGGAAAAGCAAAGCCTTTGAGCTATTCATCACTACCGACTTTGCTTCATCACCAACCATCCCCTTGAACCGAACGTTTAGATTAGGTGTAAAGCGTAAACCCATTTTCAGGTTAAGGCGGGTGCCACCGAGTACTATTAACTTATTACCACTCATGGTGGCAACATCAATAGCCCCTTTTACGTTTTTTACCCGCCAGGCTGCTTTAGCTAAAAAGTGCGCATGCGTTCGTTTATTATTAAGATCGGGCCTTTGATAATCGGTAATATCTATCGCGTTATGTACAAACACCGTTGAGCCATGACGCTCCGCATGATTGGCTGATACAAACACCGAGTTAACATCTAACTGAACACCGCCCGGGTTATTATGTACCGTAATGATGTATGGTTTCTTTGTAAAACCGCTCACCTGGAACTGAAAGTGCACCACATCAATATCGTCAGGCACCTGCCGGTTGATATCAACAGCAGGATCATAGATCAACACTTTCGCGAATGGGCATGATGATCCCGCGCCTACCAAATACGTAACATTATGCCCCAACCGGTTTAACTCCCGGCCAAGCCACCAGATAATACGCTCGGTACCGCCATATTTAGTTGCCGGGATCGTGGTGTTGTTTACGATGAGGATATTCATAGATGTTGGTTGCCCGGCAAAAGTAACATTTGCGCCCGACAATATTATATCAACGACTTGTTAAACGTATCCAAATACCCATAAGTTGATATACATTATTATCTTGCGGCCCTTAACCGAGTCACGTTATGAATGCCAATTTCAATAAGCGATTTAAATCTTTTATCAGCGAATATAGTGGAGTGCTTTCAGGAGCTGCCTACGGGCTGATATTAAGGCCTATATTTAACCTTCCTCAACGAGAAAACTTTAGTTTTACTGATCTTTTTTCGGTGACGTTTATCTGGATTGTTCCCTTTGTAATAGGGATGGTTCCAATGTTTTTCGCATCCGAGCGTCAGTTAAGTAAATCCGGTTACAGGATATTTACACCCTCTTTAACTGTTTTTTTATTCTTCTTGTTTTGTTTCACCTCCCGTGCGGAGGATTTTATATGCATATTGATCATATCGGCTCCTTTTATTTTAGCTGCCATGCTTGGTGGTAGCATTATTGGTATCTTGCTACTAAAGTATCGCCAAAATAAAAACACGCTGTACTCTGTTCTCCTTATTCCTTTCATTTGCGGAATGGTGGAGGAGCAATTTAAGATTCCATCGGGTATTTATCATGTTAGCACCATAACAATAATAAACTCAAGCCCGCAAAATATATGGGAGCATGTGGTAAGGGTTGACCAGATTAATGCCGATGAATACCGCAAAGGCTTTTTTAACTACGCCGGGATTCCCCAACCGCTATATGCCGAGCTTAATAAAGATACCATCGGAGCTACAAGGATTGGGCATTTTGAAGGAGGACTAAAATTTATTGAAACGGTTAATCATTGGGAACTAAATAAAAAAGTGTCATTCGATATTGCCGTATCACCATCAACTATCAGGAATACAGTATTCGACAAGCATATTTTATTGGGCAATCATTTTAAGTTTATTGACGCGTCTTATACCCTTAGAAAAATTAACGACCACCAAACAGAACTTTGCTTATCATCTTCATACAAACTGGATACCCGGATAAATCAATATGCTACATTTTGGGGGGATGCCCTGCTATCTGATTTTCAGCAAAGGTTGCTGGCAGTTATTAAATTGCGATGCGAACAGAGGGCAAATGATTGATCTTACTTCCTGAACCATTTCCTGCTGGCTACCAATAACCCAAACTCTTCCGATGGATATTTCTCCATTGATTTATGATGGATTTTATGCGCCCTGCGGATACCGGTCAGATAGCGGTTATCGCTTTTAAAAGCCTTGAACCGGTTATGAATAAACCAATCATGGAAAATGAAATAGATAATGCCATAAACACTTATGCCGGTACCTATCCAAAACCGATAATCCAAATTCAAATGTCCTATCCACATCAACCATAGAGCAAAAGCAGCAAAGCCGATGCTAAACAGGTCGTTCAACTCAAACCAGCCGTGCCTTTGCTGATGGTGCGTTTTGTGAATAAACCACAATGGCCCATGGAATAAATATTTATGCATAGCCCAGGAGAGCAGCTCCATAAACGCTATGGTTAATAATACAATTCCGATGCTTGCCAATACATTCATATCATTTAGCTGCTATATTTTGCGCTATCAGGTTCTCCACTTTCAGGGTATTTTCATCTTCGTTATCCCCATAACCAGTCTTCTTGAAAATCAGCTTTCCTTGCTTATTGAAGATAATAACCGTTGGATATCCCCTAAAGCCAAACTGTCTGTCGGGGCATTTGGTTTTATCGTCGGGTGTATATTTAGCCAAAACTTTGCCTGTATAGATCTTTTCGTTACAACCGGGAATAAAGTATACCGGTAATTTAAAATCCTGCCGCTTGCTAAAATCCTTATACATTCTAACAAAATTATCTATCGATTTATCCTGTGCAATAAACCGCTTAACTATACCGCTATCGGTTTGGCATAATGTTATGAAACAAAAGTTCTTATTGTCTTTGTACTTATCGTAAAGCTTATGCAACATACCCATCTCACGGAAACACGGCGGGCAGGGCACAAACCAACAATCAATAAACAAAACCTTACTTTGCCCTAATTGCTTTAGCGTAGTATGTTTTCCGCTGATATCGTAAACTTCAATATCAGGTACTGATTTAATGGTTTTGGTTTGTGCATGGCATATGAAGCCGAACAAAATTAAAAATGCGAATAAGGAATAGGTTATAACTTTCATAGCGAAGGTATTTACCACTAACTTAAAACTAAAAAAGCGGCTATCAAATGATAACCGCTTTTAAATATTCAAATTATAAATCCGATATCGAAAATCCGATATCCGAAATTATTAAATATGTATCGCCCTGTTTTCGGTAGCAGCTAAACATGCTTCACGCATAGCTTCGGTATAAGTTGGGTGGGCATGGCTCATGCGCGAAATATCTTCGGCACTTGCGCGGTATTCCATAGCTACAACAGCTTCGGCTATCATATCGGCAGCACGGGGACCAATCATGTGTACACCTAAAATTTCATCAGTTGTCGCATCTGCTAATACTTTTACAAAGCCGTCCAGATCACCGCTTGCACGGGCGCGACCGCTTGCTTTGAATGGAAATGAGCCTGTTTTGTATTTAACACCAGCTGCTTTTAATTGCTCTTCTGTTTGACCAACAGCGGCAACTTCCGGCCAGGTATAAACTACGCCAGGGATAAGATTGTAATCGATATGTGGTTTTTGGCCTGCAATGATCTCGGCAACCAATGTACCTTCGTCTTCTGCCTTGTGAGCAAGCATAGCGCCTTTAATCACGTCGCCGATAGCGTAAACACCTTTAACCTTAGTTTCCAGGTGCTCATCAACCGTAATTTTACGGCCACGTTCTTCAACAGTGATACCAATGTTTTCCAAACCTAAGCCATCAGTGTATGCAATACGGCCAACAGCTACCAGGCAGTAATCGCCCTTAAGCTCCAGTTTCTCACCTTTTGGCGTATCACAGCTCACAGTGACTTCGTTTCCTTTTACGGTAGCGCCGGTAACTTTGTGGCCCAGGTAAAATTCCATACCCAGTTTAGTCAATACTTTCTGTAACTCACGGCCTAAGCCTTTATCCATAGTTGGGATAATGCCGTCCATAAATTCAATTACAGATACTTTGGCGCCTAAACGTGCATAAACCGAACCTAACTCTAAGCCGATAACGCCTCCACCAATTAATACCAGGTGTTTGGGCACTTCGCTCAGGCTTAAAGCTTCGGTTGAAGTGATAACACGTTTTTTATCGATTGGCAAAAATGGCAATGCCGATGGTTTTGAACCCGTAGCAATGATCACGTTTTTGCTGGTGATTTCGGTAGTAGTACCATCGCTCTTTTTAACAACAATGGTATTTTTATCTTTAAATGATCCCACACCAAAATGGGTATCAATTTTGTTTTTCTTCATCAGGTAGCTGATACCGCTGGTATTAGCGTCAACAACCTGTTGTTTACGTTTGATCATCTGCCCAAAATCGATAGTCAGATTTTCAAGGTTGATGCCATGTGTTTTAAAAGCATGGGCAGCATTATGGTAATGTTCAGACGAATCAAGCAGCGCCTTTGACGGGATACAGCCAACATTAAGGCAGGTACCGCCGAGGGTATTATACTTTTCAACAATTGCGGTTTTTAAACCAAGCTGGGCACAACGGATAGCGGCTACATAACCACCCGGGCCCGAACCTATAACTATAACATCATATTGCATAGTAGTGTGTATTTTATGGTGGGCAAAGTTAAGGATTATTGTCTGAACCTGAATTTATCGAGTTAAGGAATTATCAGAATACCAGGCAAATTAAATGAATTTCTAATATTCATTTGATTCATACAAAATCCCGGCAATCTTTTAATCCAACAAATCATGGTTTGGATTTATCCTAAACCAACAGCATTTTACCCCATTTTGTAACAGAACAATTGATAAATCGGTTTATCCTGAACTGTTTATTAAATTAGCCCAATTAACACGACTGATCTCATGAAGAAAATTTATTTATTTTTTGTGCTGGTAGTATTATATACCGGCGTTAATGCCCAAAGCAATTATGTGAAGGAGCATTTTACCAAAAAAGATGTGTACATCACCATGCGCGATGGTGTAAAACTGTTCACCTCAATTTATACCCCAAAGGATGCCTCTTCGCAAAATAAGTATCCGATGATGATGCAGCGTACCTGCTACAGCATTGCCCCTTACGGCGAAGATAAATACCCGGCACGACTTGGCCCCTCTGAAATTATGATGAAAGAGGGCTATATTTTTGTTTACCAGGATGTGCGCGGCCGCTGGAAAAGCGAAGGCACCTGGACCAACATGACCCCGGTTATCGACAATAAAAAAAGCAAAAAAGATGTTGACGAAGGTTCTGACACTTATGACACTATCGACTGGTTGGTTAAAAACGTAGCTAACAACAATGGCAAAGTTGGCCAATATGGTATCTCCTACCCGGGCTTTTATACCGCTGCAGGTATCCTTTCTAACCACCCGGCACTTAAGGCGTCATCGCCCCAGGCCCCTATTTCTGATTTCTTTTTTGATGATTTTCACCATAACGGTGCTTTCATTGAAGGTTACTTTTTCACCTTCCCGGTATTTGGTGTTCAAAAAACCGACACTACCAGCAAAGCCTGGTATACTATGCTTAAACCAGATAGCAAAGATGGTTATCAGTATTTGTTAGATCTTGGCCCGCTTAAAAATGCCGATAAGTTTTACCATGATAACTTCTTTTGGCAGGAAACCATTAACCATCCTAATTACGATGAGTTTTGGCAAAAACGTGGCCTGCTGAAACACTACGGTAAAGTAAAACCTGCCGTGATGCTGGTTGGCGGCTGGTTTGATGCCGAAGACCTAACCGGTCCGCTGGCTATTTATAAAACCATTAACAAGTCCGATCCAAATGCATATAATACCATTGTGATGGGGCCATTCGGTCACGGCCGCTGGTCGCGCGAAACCGGGCATACCATGCACAGCAATGTTTATTTTGGCGATAGCGTGGCTACCTTCTACCAAAAAAATATCGAGGCTAAATTCTTCAACCACTTTCTGAAAGGTAATGGCGATAAAAACTCAGGCTTACCCAATGCCTATATGTTTAATACCGGTAAAAAAGAGTGGGCCACTTTTGACAAATGGCCTGCTGCCAATGCTGTACACGAAAAAATGTTTTTAGGTGCCGATGGTAAGCTTGCCAATAGCCAGCCTGCAATAGCTGGTTCTGTGTCATACGTCAGCGATCCACTTAAACCGGTTCCTTATACCGAAGATAATACCACCACCATGGGCTTCACGCCGCATAATTACATGAGCGAGGATCAGCGCTTTGCCGGTCGCCGCCCGGACGTTTTGGTTTACCAGAGCGAAGTATTAAATGACGATGTTACCCTTGGCGGCGAGATCATGGCGCACCTTAAAATTGCCACCACCGGCACCGACGCTGATTTTGTTGTGAAGCTGATTGACGTTTACCCGGCCGACGAACCTAACAACCCGTACATGCCAAACAAAAACATTATCCTGAGCAATTACTGGCAAATGGTACGTTCGGAAGTAATGCCCGCACGTTTCCGCAATAGCTTTGAAAAACCGGAGGCTTTGGTAGCCAATCAAAAAACGGATGTGAATTTCCGCTTGCAGGATGTGTTGCATACCTTTAAAAAAGGCCACCGTATCATGATCCAGGTTCAAAGTACCTGGTTCCCGATAGTAGCACGTAATCCGCAAAAGTTTGTGGAAAACCCGTATAAAGCAGAAGAAAGCGATTACATCAAGGCAACGGAAACGGTTTATAATGATAGTTTTATTGATGTGCAGGTGCTGAAGTAAGAGGTTGGTGATTAGAGGTTGGAGTTTAGTCTTTACTCCACTTTCTTTAGACCATTGGTCGGACTTTTTTATTCCGGCCAATGGTTTTATAAATAAGCTTTAACTTAGGTTTATGAAACTACCTTTCGCCATCATATTGCTAAATATTATTACCCAGGTCTCTGTTGCTCAACTCAAAGTACTTAAGCTCAGCAAAGCTGATATCCCCAAATCCATTACTTACAAAGGGCATATTATTGATGCAATTAAATACACAGATAAAACAGGCGACCATATAGTGATCACGACTGAAACAGGAGAAGCCAAAACCAAAAACAGCGAAAACAGCGACAGCCGCAACGCCGCTTTATATGCCTATCATTACAATATTACGGGTACCGATCAGTTTAAGCTGAGCTGGCAGACTTATGATTTTATTACCGATTGTCCTTTTGATATAACAGCAAATTATGTTCCGGGCACATTTACAGTTACAGACATAGATAATAATGGTATAGCCGAAGTATGGCTGGTTTACCGTACCGTTTGCCGCAGCGATGTAAGTCCAAGCGATATGAAGATCATTATGCACGAGGGTGATAAAAAATATGCGGTTCGCGGCACCAACAAAGTAATTATATCTGGTAAAGATTATGGTGGTGGCAGCTATACCTTTGATGCAGCCTTTAAGGCTGCTCCTACCACGTTCAGAAAATATGCTGCCGATACCTGGAAGAAAAATATCATGGATACCTTCTAACCTAACACAATTAAGTACATGAAAATAAAACAATTATATCTTGCAGCGCTTACCTTACTAAGCGCTGCAACAATTGCCCCGCCGGCGAAGGCGCAGCTCCTGAAAGAAAAAGAGCAATTCACCCATGCCGATTCGCTGCGCGGAATGCTTACACCTTTGCGTACCTGTTATGATATCAATTATTACCATCTTGATGTTAAAATTGATATCGATAAAAAGTTTATCAGCGGCAGCAACCAGTTTAAATTCACCGCCACGCAGGATTTTAATAAACTGCAATTCGATCTGTTTGCCAATCTTAATATCGCCAAAGTTGTTTACAAAGGTAAAGAACTTACTTTCACCCGCGATGGTAATGCAGTGTTCCTCAACTTTCCGCAAACTATAAGTAAAGGCAGTAAGGATGAGTTTACGGTTTACTATTCTGGTAACCCAACCGTCGCCAAAAATGCTCCTTGGGATGGCGGGCTGGTATTCAAAAAAGATTCATTGGGTAAACCATTTGTAGCAACAGCCTGTGAGGGTGTTGGCGCAAGTATCTGGTGGCCAACTAAAGATCACCTGGCAGATGAGGTAGACAGCATGATGATTAGCATCAGCGTGCCTAAAGGTTTAAAAGATGTATCAAACGGTCGCCTGCGCAAGGTAACCCCACTTAAGGATGGTTATACCCGGTTCGATTGGTTTGTGGCCAACCCAATCAACAACTATGACGTTGCCGCCAACATTGCCGACTACGCTCATTTTGAAGATACTTATATGGGCGAAAAGGGCAAACTCACCCTCGATTATTGGGTACTGCCAACCAGTCTGGAAAAAGCAAAAAAACAATTTGCCGCCAATGTAAAACCAATGCTTAAAGCCTTTGAGCACTGGTTTGGCCCCTACCCTTTTTATGAGGATGGCTACAAACTGGTTGAAACCCCGCACCTGGGTATGGAACACCAAAGCGCCGTGGCCTATGGCAATCATTTCAAGAATGGGTATATGGGTTATGACTTATCAGGCACTGGATGGGGCAGCAAATGGGATTATATCATCGTACACGAAAGCGGGCACGAATGGTTTGGCAACAATATAACCGATAAAGACCTGGCCGATATGTGGGTCCACGAAAGCTTTACCTGCTATTCCGAATCGCTTTTTGTAGAGGATAACTGGGGTAAAAAAGCCGGACAGGAGTATAATTACGGCTTAAGGCTCACCATTAATAATGAAGGGCCTATAGTTGGTATTTACAACATGAACAAGGAAGGCTCAGGAGATATGTACTCTAAAGGTGCTGTGTTCCTGAACATGATCCGCACTATTATTAATGACGATGAAAAGTGGCGCGGCATCCTGCGTGGGCTTAACAAAACTTTTTACCATAAAACCGTTACTTATAATGATGTGGTAGGTTTTATCAACCAGCAATCGGGTATGGACCTTTCGGCCATTTTTGATCAGTACCTGCACTACCGCAGTCTTCCTGTGCTGGAATTTACCAGTCACGAAAACAAACTTTATTGCCGCTGGATAGCCGAGGCCAAAGATTTCAACATGCCAATCAGGGTGCGTGTAAAGGGCGGCGAGTATAAATTCATCACTCCAACAAAACAAATGAGCCCTGTTGAAATTGCGGGAGCTACTAAAGACAATATCGAAATTGATTATTTGAACTACTACGTAGGTTCACTTCTTGATTAATCCCAAATACAAATGAAAAACAAGTTCTTAAATATTTTTACGGCTGCTTTGGGGCTTACCATAGCTGGTATAGCACCAACCCAGGCACAGTTGGGCACCAATAAGCAAACATTTACCCGCGCCGATTCACTCCGCGGTGGTTTAACGCCACTGCGCACCTGTTACGATATCAATTACTATCACCTGGATGTGAAATTTGATATTGATAAAAAATTTATCAGCGGCAGCAACCTGTTCAAATTCACGGCTACTCAAAATTTTACTAAGCTTCAGTTTGACCTTTTTGCCAATTTAAAAATAGAGAAGGTGGTATATGAAGGTGCCGAAATACCTTTTACCCGCGAGTTTAATGCGGTGTTTATCACCTTCCCAAAAACCATAAAAAAGGGTAGCAAGGATGAGTTTACCGTTTACTATTCCGGCAACCCAACCATAGCCAAGCGTGCCCCGTGGGACGGCGGCGTTGTTTATACCACCGATTCATTAGGCAAACCATGGGTGGCGACTGCCTGCCAGGGTATTGGCGCCAGCATCTGGTGGCCTACCAAAGATCATCAGTATGATGAGGTAGACAGCGCCCTGATCAGTATCAGCGCCCCAAATGGTTTAAAAGATGTTTCAAACGGTAGATTGCGCAAGGTAACCGACCTGAACAATGGCTATACCCGGTTTGATTGGTTTGTGGCAAACCCTATCAACAATTATGATATAGAAGCCAACATTGGCGACTATGCCCACTTTGAAGGTACTTACCAGGGCGAAAAAGGCCCGCTTACGCTTGATTACTGGCCTTTAAGCTACAATGTTGACAAAGCTAAAAAGCAATGGGAGCTTGACGCGCCACGGATGCTCAAATCATTTGAATACTGGTTTGGCCCTTATCCTTTTTATGAGGATGGCTATAAGTTGGTTGAAACCCCTCACCTGGGCATGGAGCACCAAAGCGGTACGGCTTACGGTAACCATTACAAAAACGGCTATCTCGGTCGCGACCTTTCGGGTACAGGCTGGGGCTTAAAATGGGATTTCATTGTTGTGCATGAAAGCGGGCACGAATGGTTTGGCAATAACATCACCTCAAAAGATGTTGCCGATATGTGGATCCACGAAAGTTTCACCAATTACTCCGAGTCCCTGTTCATTGAAACCTATTATGGCAAACAAGCCGGGCAGGAATACGTGAACGGCACCCGTAAAAATATCCGTAACGATAAGCCAATTGTAGGCCCTTATGGTGTAAATATGGAAGGTTCGGGAGATATGTATTATAAAGGTGGCAACCTGTTAAACATGGTTCGCACCATCATCAATAACGATGAAAAATGGCGCAGTATCCTCCGCGGGCTTAACAAAACATTTTACCATAAAACAGTTACTTACGATGATATTGTAGGCTACATCTGCAAACAGGCCGGCATGAACCTTGCACCGGTATTTGACCAGTACCTGCATTATAAAGATATCCCAACCCTGCAATTTGTGGTTAAAGACGGTAAGCTTTACTCTAAATGGATTGCCAATGCCGAAGGTTTCAACATGCCGGTAAAGGTACGCGTTAAAGGAGGTGGTTATATATTTATTAAACCAACTGCCCAGTTTACCCCTGTCAAAATAGACGGTATTACTAAGGACAATGTGGAGGTAGATACTTTCAATTTTTATATAAAAGTTGAATGACGGATGATTAGGTGAATGGTTGGTTTCCCGGAATGACAAATTTTAGAATCAGACTTCCGAAGTTTTAAAAACTTGTTGATTAGGTGAGTGGTTGATTGGGAGGATGGGTGAATGGTTTACCACTCGCTCAATCAACCTATTTAACTACTCACTTAATAAAACCAACCGCTCACCCAATCAACCTAATCAACTACTCACTTAAAAAACAACCACAAAAAAACCAAATCCGGTGCAACTTTCTTCACCCTACCGGCGTCTAATTTGAAACGAAACTAAAACAACCGTCATGAAATCAATTTCAAAAATATTATTAGCCGCCGTACTTGCAGCTGGAACTACAAGCTACAGCACTGCAAAACCAGTAAACCCTGTTGTTAAACATGCCGATCAAACTACGCAAGACCGTCACTTATCGGGCTTCAGCGCTATTGACCTGGCTGGCTCGTTTGATGTTTACTTTACCCAAGGCTCAAACGAATCCGTAAAAGTTGAAGCTCCTTCAGATGTGATCGACAAGATCATTACCGAAGTTCAGGGCGGCGTATTAAAGATTTACAGTAAAAAAGGTACCAACTGGGATAGCTGGAGCTTTGGCCGTAACCGTAAAATGATTGTTCATGTTGTTGCAAAAGATATGACCAGCATTAACGTTGCCGGTTCTGGCGACGTTTATTTTAAAGAAGGCATCACAACTACTTCGTTAAAGCTAAAAGTAGTAGGTTCTGGTGATATGCTGGGCAAGGTAAATGCAAAAAACCTGGACAGCAGCATATCAGGTTCCGGTGATATGAAACTATCAGGCCGTGCCGATAATTCAAGAGTAAACGTTGTAGGTTCTGGCGATTTTACTGCCCGCGACCTGATCACCGTTAATACCGAAGTTCACATAGCCGGTTCAGGCGATGCCACCATCAACGCCAGCAATAAAATTGATGCTTCGGTAAGCGGCTCAGGCGATGTTCATTACACTGGCGGCGCTAAAAACATTTCGAGCTCAAAAGCCGGCAGCGGCGATATAGAGCGGATATAATAGCTCATTTTTTTAGATAGAAAGGTCTGTTTCCAAACAGACATAAGCATTATTACACACAAGTCAATCCCCGATTTTCACAGTTTACCTGTATAAATCGGGGATTGTTTCGTTTCATGCAATGGCGTTTTTTTGTATGTTATTAACAAACTAATTTTAATGGTCTTCTTAGTATCTTTATATAAAAGATAACAATCAGCCATTCCTATCGCTAACATGAAAAAGCTATTTTTTATTATGATTGCTGCCTGCGTTTGTGCATGCAATAATCCATCAAAACCAGCGGCAGATACTTCGGCCGAAGCGTCAGGCAAGCCTTACGAAGTTAAAACTGGCGGCAACAAGCTTATCAAGGTTGCCGGGAAGTACAACGTATGGACTAAAAAAGTTGGCGATGGCAAAATAAAAGTATTGCTGCTGCACGGCGGCCCCGGTTTTTCGCATGATTATATGGAGTGCTTTGATGATTTCCTGCCGAAGGAAGGAATGGAAATTTACTACTATGACCAGCTTGGTTGTGGCAATTCGGATGCTCCCGCCGATACTTCATTATGGAACATTCCGCGTTACGTTGAAGAGGTTGAAGAAGTGCGTAAGGGATTAGGGCTCGATAATTTTTATATCCTCGGCCATTCCTGGGGAGGCATGCTGGCAATGGAATACCTGCACAAATACCAGTCGCATGTTAAAGGGGCTGTATTATCAAACATGACAGCAGGTATCAAAGGCTATGTTGCCTATGCCGCCGAATTAAAGAAGAAGTTTTTCACCCCTCGGGATATCGCAGTATTTGACTCATTAGACAGGCTTAAACAATATGATTCGCCGCAATATAATGACTTGTTGATGAATAAGCTGTATACCCAGGTAATCTGCCGGATCCCGATAGAAAGCTGGCCCGAACCGCTTTGGCGCGCCTTTAAAAAAGCCAACCATACCATTTACATCCAAATGCAAGGCGTTGATGAATTTCACGTAACCGGCAATTTTAAAGGATGGGAATTTTGGGATAAACTGCAGGACATCAAAGTACCAACCTTAGTTTTAGGTGGCATGCATGACGAAATGAACCCTGAAGACATGAAAAAAGAAGGGCTTTTACTACCTAACAGCCGCACCTATCTGTGCCCGGATGGCAGTCACATGAGTATGTATGATGATCAGCAAAATTATTTCAAAAACCTCATCGCCTTTTTGAAGGATGTTGACGCTGGTACATTTACTGCGGATAAAAAATAGCACACCAATTATATACCTGTATTTTATATATCACCACCACACTCAAAATTATGAAGAAGTTATTCATCAGCGTCATCACCATGATGACCTTTACTGCTGCAAACACCTTTGCGCAGTTAACCCCACAGCCCAGTTCAACACAAAGTGTTGTGCAGGATTTTGGTCTTGGAAAAATCAACCTCACTTACTCACGTCCCGATGTAAAAGGCCGTAAAATATTCGGAGGCATGGAACCTTACGGAGCCGTTTGGCGCACGGGGGCCAATTCGGCCACGGTGATTAAATTTACCGACGAGGTAAGTTTGGAAGGCAACAAGGTTCCGGCGGGCGAGTATGGTCTGTTCAGTATCCCAGGCGAAAACGAGTGGACGATCATCCTCAGCAAGCAACCAAAACAATGGGGCGCGTATATGTATAAAGAAGCTGATGATTTCCTGCGTTTCAAAGTAAAAACCAAGCATCTTAAAGCTTTAACAGAAACCATGACCCTCGCTTTTACTAACGTATCAACTACTTCCTGCGATTTGCAAATGATGTGGGAACACAGCGGCTTCACTATCCACATGACCACCGATATCGACGCCAAGGTAATGGCCCGAATCGATTCGGCCATGAAAACTGATAAGAAGCCATACTATGAGGCATTGATCTATTATTACAACAACAATAAAGATATGGACAAAGCCTTAGCATGGGCAACCGAATTGGAAAAGGATAAAAACTTTCCGCCGTTTGTAGCCAAAACATGGAAAGCTCGCATATTGTTGAAAAAAGGTGATAAAGCGGCCGCTGTAACAGCCGCCCAGGAGGGAGCGAAAATGGCCACCGAGATGAAAACAGACGAGTATGTGCGTTTAAATAACGAGATAATAGCACAAGCGAAGAAATGATTATTTAATCTCTTATCATGCATAAAAAAAACCTTGCCAGTGATATTGGCAAGGTTTTTTTTTGTTAATTTATTTAAAGTCCTCTCCGTAAATGTTTCGAGACTACAGGTTAGTCGAAAATATTGATTAAAAAAACCATGTCATTGCGAGGAGGAACGACGAAGCAATCTCGTAGCTATACAAATTGGATATGCATTGGCTACGAGATTGCCACGCTTCGCTCGCAATGACATTTTTAAGATAATTTCATCTTCTGAACACCTATGAACCTCTCCTTTGAAGAGGATTTCGATGAGTTTAAAACCTTGTATAAAAAGCCACCTGCGCCACGTGGTTTACCACATAAGCATCGGCTTGTTTAATATATTGATTCAAATACCCAGCCTCTGCATCAAATGATTTACTGAAACGGTAACCCACCGCAACATAAGCCCGGTTTTGATCGAAGAAGTGTTTATTTACTTTGTTTTTGTTTTGTACGTTTACAAAGGCCTCGTTTTGCAGGGCGAGGAATGTTCCTTCAGTAAACACGTCCGAGTCAGGTTTCATCGGGATCACGGCGCGGGCAAAATACCTGAAGCGCTGGGCGAAATAGCGGTCGTTTTTGTTATCAGCTGTGTTTCCTAAAAAACGTTGCTCCAATCGTAAACGATGTGCCAGCTGTACATGCTTGGTCAGCTTATGAGTGTAAGTGTATTGCTGCCAAATGCGGTGCTCCGGGCGAAAGGTTGTTTCGTTATCGGGTGTACGGCCGTAAGTAGCAATATAAGCGTAACCTAAAGCCCCTACCTTGTTTTTGGCAAAATAATAATTAGCCGAAGGACGAAGCAGGATATGCTTAAGATAACTTACCTCATCATGTGAGCGTAATTGCCCATCGAACGAATAGCCCCAATGGTCGGATAGTTTATGGCTATGAAATATAGCCGCCCAACCCGAAAACTGGTTGTCCTGAGCCAGCAGCCTTGCAGGTGCCGCAAGCAACAGTACAACAAAAATTAATAGTTGTTTTTTTAATTGCATGGATGATATATGTGTGTTATAAAGGTTAACATTTATTGTAGAGACGCATTACATGCGTCTCTTTTTGCGACAGAAAGTTGCAGGATCTGCCCAGAAAAACATTTGTAAGCAATAGCTGACAGGCAACCACTCACCTAATCAACCTACTCTCCATTCACTAATCCTTAAACCTTACCAAAGTCTGGCGGCCCAGGTCAACCGTTACCCTAAAGGCTTCCTGGTTGCTGCTGTAACCCGGCGTTTGGTGCAAGCTCAATATAAACTGTCCTTTTACACGTTTGTACAAAAATGGCGTGTAAATGATATCCAAACGATTGTAAGTTTTCTTTTCAAAAAACGCGTCGCCATAAATAATATGGCTGCCCTGCCCTTTGTAAAACTCGTCAAATAAAGCAAAGCGTTTCCAGCTTAAATAAGCATTAGCCACAAAGCCGGTCGGTGTCCTGAAACCATCAACGCCACGCACCCGCTCAAATGAGGTCATAGCACCAGCCTCTATAGATAACGAATCTAAAATGGTTTTATGACTGAAGTCTAAACCTAATCTTATTTGGCCGCCGCCGTTATCCTGGATGTGATCGTTAGGCAACAGTACTTCGGCACCGGCATCATGCATCAGCAAAAAGTAGTGCGATACATAAAAAGGGCCGGTTAAACTTGGCCTATACTTACCTGAGAAACCGAACAGGAACTGCTCACGATCTGTAACGGTTTGGCGGCTTACCCAATCAATCCAGGCAGTTTCTGTAAAGTGATCGTTATGAAAACGGGTTAACAAGCCCTCCACATTGGGACGGTAATAGCGCAAAGTATCATTCAATAAAGCACGCGGATAATCATCCAGCAAACCTTCGCGCGGGAATGCGCCTGCGTTAAACAACCAGTTTTTTCCGGTAAAGCTGTAATAAGCAACCGGGTTAACTTTCAAAAAGTATGGCTTTGCACCAAATTCATGAATGCCGTTAACACCCACAATAAAGTGGTTCACACTATCAAGGTTAAGGCCCAGGTCAAGTGCTGTACGTACGCCCGAGTAGGTACGTGAGCGGGCCACAAAATCTTTGTATTCGCGGTTATCCATAAAACCTAAACCGTTAAAATGGATATCAAGGCTGCCTTGTGCAAGCGCAGCGGTAGTGGTTATGATCGAAAAAAAGACTAATAGGTATATCCGTTTAAACATAGCTGATTGTATTATTCTACTGTAATATTGATGATCTTATTGTTGCGGCCTCCCGGAAACGGTTCGGTACGGATGGAGAAGATCAGTTCGTACTTACCTGGTTTCGCCGGCATGGTCACGTTAAATTTAAAATGCCCGGTCTCGCCGGTTTTTAATGAAATATTATTGAAGCTGTCGTCAGATTTTTGCATCCCCACTTGGTAGATACTTTTGAAAAAACAAGCCTCTAAAAACACTTTGTGCTTTTGATTCACATTTGAAAAACTGATAGGGAAAGGATAAGGGTTGGTAAACGTGAGATCGAAATCCTTCTTCTGACCAGGCGATACGCTTTCTTTATAAGAAGCTACCTGGAAATCAATTTTTTGATAGGTGCGAATATCATCAACCCAACCGCCGTACCAGTCACCCGCATAGGTTTTAAGGGTATCGGTAGTGATGGCCGGATCCCACACGCCATTTATTACAACGTAAGCCTTTTTATGCTGGATACTATCTTCAATAGGCCAGATATCATATTGTGTACGCCGATAGTAGCGGGCATCATAATCAAACCCGTGTGTGGTATTATTATAGAAATTGTATTTCGATGGATTCTGGAAACCCTCGTTAAAAATCACGTAATTTTTCCCTGCTTTTTTTTGAATAAGCTGCGCCCACTCTTTAAAACCGAAAAAGCTCCGGATGGCGTCGACTTTTAACAATGGCGGAAAAGCGATAATGATAGCTACCCGCAGAACAACTATCATTACAATATTAATGATAGCCAAACGATTGAACCATTTGGGCTTTGCACCCGGGTGCGTAAAGCGGATAAGCACCATCATGGCCAGCGGCACGTAAGCGATAAGCGTCCAGTGCAGCTGGACTTCGCCTTTGAACGAGGTAAGGAAAAAGAAGGCCAGGATCCCGATAGCATTAACCAGTAATGTCCTAGTGAAAGTATCCTGAACTTTTGCAGTGAACCCTTTATAAAACAACAACCAGCCAATCAGCGGACCAGCCATCAACAATTGCCCCAACGGATACACATAAGTATACTCAAAGTTGTACTGTTCATTTGAGCGTTCGGACAAGTGGTAACTTAATGATGGGAAACCATGGTTAGCCTGCCAGATAATGTGCGGTGCATATAAAGCCAGGGCCAACAGTACAATAGCGTAAAAAGACCCGCGCTTTAGTAATTTAATATTAGATGCCAGTGTAAAAACAACCAGCAGAATGCCATGGTACTTGCTGTACAGCAGACAGGCTATTACAATACCCAATATCACAGCCAGCTTAAAGCTATCCTTTTCAATATATTGCTGATAAAAATAAAAGAACAGCACTGTGAAGAATAGTAGCGGGGCATCGGGTGTAGTGGTAAAACCATAAATATGGAATACAAAGATGCCCGAAATTACCATTATAAAGTTTATGGCATCAACCTTATATCGCTTCAGCATCACCCACATCAGGTATATGGATGCTGTGGTACCTATCACGGTAAAAAGCCTCGCCCCAAATTCATTATGCAGCAAGCTATAGCCTGTTTTTATAAAAAGGGCCACCATAGGCGGATGATCATAATATCCCCAATCTAAAAAACGGGAATAAACCCAGTAGTAAGCTTCATCGGCATGAATCTCAAGCGTAAATGCCTGTACAGCATTCAGTAAGGCCCACAACAGTAAAAAATAAATTATTGGCTTGTTATATTTTACCGGTGTGCTATTTAAAGAGGTATCCTGCATTAAAATGGATGAGTAAATGAATGGGCAAAGGTATGATAAAAGATATAAGCCATAAAACGTTAGGCAGCAGTGATATGATAATTTGACGAAATTATACCACAATCTTCATAATTTAGCGTAGCTGTAAAGCTTTCACCCATTTTAATATAAAATGAAACAAGAATTTGAGGTTATCAAAAAAACACGTCTGACACTGCTTAATGTTATTAAAGACCTTTCTCCCGAACAACTTAATCATATCCCGGCCGGATATATTAACAACCTGATCTGGAACCTGGCGCATATGATTTCGGGCCAGCAAGGCATTTGCTATACCCGTGCGGGTGTACCAATTGTGGTAGATGATAAATATTATACGCCCTATCGCCCCGAAACCAAACCGCAGGATTTTGCTAATGCAGATGACATAGCCGAGGTAAAAGAGCTGCTTATTTCCACTATTGATAAATTTGAGGAAGATTATCACACTGGCATTTTTGCTAATTATCAATCCATGACTACCCGCTATGGTGTTACGTTAAGCAATATTGAAGAGGCTATCCGCTTTGTGCCATTTCACGATGGCTTGCATACGGGTTATATCATGGCCTTAAAAAGGGCGGTTTTGGAAGAAATGAGCAACGCTGTTTAATAAACTATTTTGCTAAAGGGAATGCCTACTGTTAAACCTATCGCGGTTTTGTTAAAAGGCAGATGGGTATCTTTCAATGAATTATTCATATCCTGAAGTAAAAGCTGCGCTTCAAAATTGATAGCAGGCACACCTTTTTTATCAATCAAAACAATGGGGATACCTATAATGGAGTTAAGGGCCTTGTAAGTCCCCCAATTTTTTTCTATCCGAAAACTTACCCCAACGTGCGAGGTTGATGGAATGTATACCACCTTACCTGCGGCCGCTGGTGTTATAAAGTTTTTATACTGGCCAATATACCGGTCGCCTTTATTTATTACAACCGTATTTATGCCGTCCTGCCCCTGTTGCCCGTTTACATAGGCATTCCAAAGCGAACCGCTCCCCACCGAATTATTCACAAAACCTTTGCCTGCAAAAGTTAAAAAGATCCTGCCTAATTTGGGGCTCTCCCAAAAGCGGGTATGACTTATAAATAATTCGAACGGGTAATTATAATGTTTATCAACAGGTGTATTAACATCGCGGCTTACCATAAACTTTTGCGGTATAACCGGGATATAAACACCCGCAGTTGTCCAATTATCGGTAACGAGGTTAAAATTGGCAGTGTTTACCATTAGCTCCGATTGTTGTTCGGAAAATTGCTGCAGATAATCTGTGCGGAGTGTGGCGTAAAAGTTTTTCCGAAGCTTGCTTTTTGCCTCATTCAGATTTTGCCCGGGAACTTCATCCTGTTTCAACGCATTGAGTGATTGTTCAAACTCCTCGGCTTTTTTATTGATATTTTGGGCAAGCGTGTTTACCATCAGCGCCCTCGCGGCGTCCATTTGCTTTTTGAAATCACCATTGGCGGCATAATAAGTTCGCGGCTTCCCCATCCACGTTTTTTGAATAGCGAAACCTAATTGATTATCGTAATACCTATTCACAAGCTTAGCCGCATAAGTGTTAGCGATATTTACCCTTGCGCCTACTACTACAAAAGATCTTACCCAATCATCACTATCTACCGGCTGGTGAAAATTATGATTGATGCTGATCATCCCTTCAGCCGCATTGACGTTCACATAGTTTTTATAAAGCGAAAGATCTTCATTACCGGAGAGGTAAGAACTTACTTTATTGGACAGGAAAATATTCATGGCTTTGTTAGAGATCAGCATCCCCTGCCCCCCGCTGTTTGGCCAATTGGTTACTTTACGGTTTATAGCCCTAATCTCATCGATGATCTGCCCGCTGGTTTGCGCCTGTACCCGTACTATCAGCCCACATGAAAACAGCAGGTAACATAATACAGCTTTTAAGAAGCACACATATGTCAGGCGAGCCCCCATTGCTGCGTAATTTGGTTAGTAAAAACTTTTTGGCAGTCGGCATTGAGCAGCGTTTTCCGGGCGTTGATCCAACGGGTGGCAGCCTCTCCGTACATCCTTTGAATTCGCTCCGGCGTAACCTCGTTGGCTTTGCCCCAATGAAAAGTAAATGGAATATTTTCTTGCTCGAGCATCAGCCAAACCTGGGTATAAAAGTTGTATGCTTTGTCCGATAGCGGCGCGTCTAATTCCATAATACAGGTATGGGCGAACCGGGTGAAACCCAATGTTGCTTTGGTTTGCTTAACAAACCGGAATGAAAATACACCACTAAACGGGCCAATATCTTTATTGATCTTCAGCATCAGATCGGCAACCTTTGGCGAAAGCTCGGCGGGGAAGCCGATTGCGGAACTCAATAATTTGCCTCTTAAGGTGGTATTACTAAAAATTTCGCCCAGGGTACCAAAGTGAGGGTCAGTATTAGTAGTCATGCTGGTGTTCAGTACTTTGGTTACTACTATGGGGATCAGCGCAGGAACAGCATCGGTGATAGTACCTATAAAACTGGCAGCATCGTCCCCCGGACCTATGCCTGCCGCGTTATCAACCGGCGGCTGGTAGTTGGTACGATATGGCCGCTTGTACATGGTGGTTACAAACGCACCCTTATCCAGATCATAGGGGTTAAGCAACACCGAAAAATGAAACGGACGTTCATTGCCACATGGCAGCTTACTGGTATTGCTAAAATCCAGTGTTTCCATCATAACCTGCAACTCTGCATTATAGGGCAATCGCTGTACATAGGTTTCCAGCAAAAACAAAGGCTCTGTTTCCATTAATACCCCGTGAATAATCCCGAAGCTGCCGAAACTTACCACAGCAGCATTAAAAAGTTCATCGTCCTGAACCAGCTCGGTTTGCAGCAGATCGATAAATCGTTGCGCAACTACGGGAGCCGAAGCTCTCTCCAGCCAAATGTGCCTATCCGGACTTACTACAATATGTAATCCTACTACAAAATCGGGCACTGCGCCAAAGTCAAAAGCCGAGCCATGAGTCCCCGTCCCCATTGCACCCGCTATGGTTTGTCCGTTACTGGCACCGGAAGTTTTGAGCGACAATCCCCTGTTTTTTAGAAACACACCGAGTTCCCAAATACCATTGCCGCTTTGGGCAAAAAGCAATTGATCCTTGTTGCCTGCATAAGCCGGATTAACCGCTGTATCAGCTACCGTAAACCTGGTATTTAGCGGTTTGGTATCCAGCATAACACCGTCTTTAACGGTAGCTATCTTTGTCCACGACCAGCCCGCACCTAAGGACCTTAATGGCGTATTGGTATCTATAGCTTCCTTTATAAGGTTTTGCAGCCCTTTGGTAGCATCATTATAACTATCAAGCGCGTCGAGGTTATCTTCATTCCCTAATTCGTACAGATCTTTTATTTGTTCAATAAAAGTTTCGTGGCGATTTTCCCAGCTGCTAACTCCTGTTTTGATAACTTTCATAGCCGCCTATTTTATAGTGCCTTCCTTGGCACAGGGTTTACCACATTTCCACTCCACTCTTGCCGGGCTCCAGATCCCCAGGGTCACAACGGTGAGCAACGAATAACCAAAATTATTCCTCACAGTAACTTCGGCCATGCCGTTACTACCAAGGGAATCACATATGGGTGTAACTATCCGTTTGGGGCTTTGAATAGCTCCCCAAAAAAAGAAGTTAACGTTTTGATGGGATACCTCAGAACCAGCCTGTGCTTTGGTTTCGACGCGGGCGGTATAGCAACTGCTTAATAATAACGAGAGCAACAGGGCGGATACACTGTTCCGATAAAAACGGACAGGTCGCTTTAAAAATGATGGCAGCATAAGGCAAGTATTTAGGATTTTACTGAAATAAATTAAAGTAAACCCAAATACTTGATTTTCAGATAAGTAAAAACACGTTTATTTATTACGTATTTTTACGTTTTTTATAAATCGACATAAAAAACTGTTTATCTTATTGATTTATAGAGGCCCAAATGTTTAGGCTTTGTTAATACAATATGCCACAAATGATTTTTTCTTGAACGGAACGATGCGGCACTTGCATTAAGGTAGTAACGCCACATACGGTAAAATGTATCGCCATATTTGGCACTCAGGTTAGGCCAGCTTTGTTCAAAATTCTTGAGCCACTCCATGCAGGTGCGGTCATAGTACACACCGAAGTTATGCCAGTCTTCAAGAACAAATAAGCCCTGCCACGCTGTTGAAAGCTGCGCTGCAGACGGCAACATGCCATTAGGGAAGATATATTTATCAATCCAGGGATCGGTAACTTTGGTAGAATAGTTGCCGCCGATAGTGTGCAACAGAAAAATACCATCATCGGTTAAGTTCCTGGCAACGGTTTCCATGTAAGTTCTGTAATTGCGATACCCTACAGCTTCCAGCATGGCAATGGACACCACCCGGTCGAACTTTTCATTTACATCCCTATAGTCATCCAGCCTGATCTCAACCGGTAAGCCTTTGTTTATTTCACGTGCAAGTACCGCCTGTTCTTTAGAAATGGTTAAACCAACAACAGACACGCCATATTTTTCAGCAGCAAATTTGGCGAAACCACCCCAACCACAGCCAATCTCCAGCATGCGCATGCCGGGTTCCAGTTTTAATTTACGGCAGATCAGATCAAGCTTGGCCTCCTGGGCTTCATCTAAAGTGTCTGCATTTTCCCAATAAGCGCAAGAATACATCATGCGTTTATCAAGCATATGCTCAAACAGATCGTTCCCGATATCATAATGCTTATAAGCAACCTCTTTAGCTTTTGATTTAGTTTGCTGGTTGCTAAACTTCGCTTTAAGAAAATATTTAAGTGTATTTAAATCACGAGGAATGGCTTTATCAACCCGGTGATATTGAACGCGAAAAAAGAATTCATCCAGGGCTTCGCAATCCCACCAGCCTTCCATATAAGCTTCACCAAAGCCCAATGAACCACCGGCCAGCAGGCGATCATACAATTTAGGATTGTGTACCTGTACATCCCAAGGGTTGGTACCATTCATGGTTATTCCACCTGCGGCAAACGTGCTTGTAACAATCTCTTTTGATGATCCCATAATTTATATTGATAATTTTGCCGATAAATATACACATCTGCCGCGGGTTTAGCGCAGCGTAACCCGTGATGTAGCATGGTTTAAGCTCCCAGCTTAAACCATCAATTCTATATCAATCAAACCTTTATCACCAGCATAATCCCTGGCACTACTATATAAAAAATGCTCTGGCTTACCAACCCAACCCGCAACCACCGGATTGTTATGCAAATAATCCAACTTCTGATCAATCATCTTATCACCAAACAATTCTATGGGATGACTACCGGCCTGCCAAAACTGAAAATATTCGTTACTGGGATTCCTCTTGCCTTCACGTTCGAAGAACCAAAGCAGCCAGTCGCCCCTGCTCTCCTGTAAATTTTCCTGAATTGCTTTAATAATTGTTTTGGAAGTATGCCTTTTGATATCCGTTAAGATATCCTGCATCGACTTATCTGTAGTTCCGATAATTAAATGCACGTGGTTGCTCATGATAACCCAGGCATATAATTTCAGGCCTTTATTTTTAATGCAATACTTCAGGCTCTCAACAAGAATATCTCTGTATGCCGTTCTTGTAAATACATCTATCCATTGTACAACAGTGAAAGTTACAAAGTAAGGAAACTCCTGATTTTGAAATTTGTAATTGCGGCTCATGGTTTAGGCATTGGTTTTTATTTATTTAAGCTGGAAGCTTAAATGATGCTACACCACGGGTTACGCTGCGCTAAACCCCGCGGCAGTTATCGTATTTATAATTTAAAAAACAAAAGCCCCCCTTTCGGGAGGCTCGTCTCATAGATAGATTTAAATCACTTATAAAATATTATACTCGATCGAGGTTATACTTCTTCCATGCTTTCGCCGGTTACAGTTTCCTTGATCTTGCCTTCCAGTTCTTCCATCAGTTCGGGGTTGTCAAGGATCAACTGCTTAACAGCATCACGGCCCTGGCCTAAACGGGTTTCACCATAGCTAAACCATGAGCCTGCTTTTTTGATGATGTTGTATTCAACACCCAGGTCAATGATCTCACCTGCTTTTGAAATACCTTCGCCAAACAAGATGTCAAACTCAGCTATACGGAACGGAGGTGCAACTTTATTTTTAACGATCTTAACTTTTACACGGTTACCTGAAACTTCATCAGAATCTTTAATTTGTGATATACGGCGTACATCCAAACGTACCGAAGCGTAAAACTTTAGGGCATTACCACCTGTAGTAGTTTCAGGATTACCAAACATAACACCAATTTTATCGCGCAACTGGTTGATGAAGATACAGCAGCATCCGGTTTTGCTGATGGTACCGGTTAGTTTACGCAATGCCTGAGACATTAAACGTGCATGCAAGCCCATTTTTGAATCGCCCATCTCGCCTTCGATCTCAGCCTTGGGAACCAATGCGGCCACAGAGTCAATAACCAAAATATCAATAGCACCTGAGCGGATCAGGTTATCGGCGATTTCCAAAGCCTGCTCACCATTATCCGGCTGAGAGATCAGCAGGTTTTCAACATCTACACCTAATTTCTTAGCGTAAAAACGATCAAAAGCATGCTCAGCATCAATAAAGGCAGCAATACCCCCGTTTTTTTGGCTTTCGGCAATGGCGTGGATAGCCAAAGTTGTTTTACCTGATGATTCAGGGCCGTAGATCTCGATGATCCTTCCTTTAGGCAAACCGTTAACTCCCAAAGCTATATCAAGACCCAAAGAGCCAGTTGAGATAACCTCGGTTTGTTCAACTACGGATTCGCCCAACTTCATGATGGTGCCTTTACCGTATGATTTTTCCAGCTTATCTAACGTAAGCTGTAATGCCTTTAATTTATCGCTATTTTTATCTGTAGTAGCCATCGTATTATTTTCTTCAGCAAATATAATTACATTTTTTACAATTACTAATTTTTTTAGTAATTTATTTTGAAGTGAATAGAGAATAGTTGATTTGGTGAATAGTTGATTCTATTAGTCAAAGATATAAAACCATTCTCCTAATCAACCACTCATTTAATCAACTATTTCCTCAACTATTTCTCCACACTCCTCTTCTTCAGTTCCTTACTTATGGTATTCAGTGCTTTTTTCTTTTTAGCCTCTTTGGCTTTTTTAACCTTGGCGGCTTCTGCTCTTTGCAGGGCGGCTTCGGTATTGTTACGTTCATAGTACCGGCAAAACCAGGTTAGCGGGCAAACATCGCATTTGGGACTGCGCGCCAGGCAAATATACCGGCCATGCAATATCAGCCAGTGATGTGCTACGGCTATGTATTCTTTCGGAATATTTTGAACCAGTTGTTTTTCAACAGCCAGCGGCGTACGCGCATTATTGGTTAAACCAATACGGTTAGCCACTCTGAACACATGAGTATCAACAGCCATGGCCGGCTCCTCAAAAACAACTGAAGCAATTACGTTTGCTGTTTTACGGCCTACACCGGGTAATTTCTGCAGGTTTTCTATCCCTGATGGTACTTCGCCGTTAAAAACATCTATCAGCATTTTGCCCATACCTACCAGGTGTTTGGCCTTATTATTAGGATAACTTACAGAACGGATATAAGAAAAAACCTCGTCGGATGTTGCCGCGGCCAGGTCTTGTGCAGTAGGAAAACGCTCAAATAATGCAGGGGTTACCTGGTTAATACGTTTATCTGTACATTGGGCCGAAAGTATCACAGCCACCAACAACTGAAACGGGTTATTATAATGCAGCTCGGTAACGGGATTAGGCTGATTTTTAGAAAAATATTCAACAAAATGGCGGTAGCGTTCGGCTTTTAGCATAGTTCATTTGTTCACTGGTTCATTCGTTCATTAGTAGCTGCACAGTGAGCCCGCAACATTTTGCAATATTGCTTAATAAATAGCATAAAGCAAAGTCTCTATAACTATTCACTAATGAACCAGTGAACAAATGAACTAATCAACCATCTTAAAAATAGAAAGGTTCATAAATCACTCATTGGGTTTCGGTTTTTCGATTCGCATCGGCAACCTTTTCAACAATCATGATCTATGAACCAGTGGGGGAATCCGCAATCTACTAACGTAAGCTCTTCGAATAGTCCAGGATCTGGTGTATGGTTTGCACTTTGGGTTTCCTGATCAGCAGGTCCAAATCAGCACGAATTGAATTGTAAAAAATCACTTCGTCGGCATCCAGATTTTCTTGTACATTCCTGTTCATTTCAGCTTCGTTAGCTAATGCATTCAACGTTTTTGTAAAGGTTTCATCCATAAGCTTATTTTACTATAATTTTTATATGGTTTATAACGGTGGCTTAAAGATAATATTTTGTTAAATGAAAATTAAATGAAATTTTTATTTCGGGAAATTCAGGCCTGAGAGGCAGGGATCACGCTTTTGCAACAGTAAGCAACTTTATATCAACAGATAATGAAAACTTATCAAAATTTAGAGCAAAAAATAAGGCTAGGATATTATTGTTCGATTTAACCTAAACAATAATATTCTAACCTTCTATGTAGGTTTAGTTAACCTTAATTTTTAAGGCTAAGCTCCTTGCTTTGCATCATTTTGCGGAGATTATTAAGCGCGTAACGCATACGGCCAAGCGCGGTATTGATACTAACTTCGGTAATATCTGCAATCTCTTTAAAGCTCATATCGCCAAAGTGACGCATGATCAATACTTCCTTCTGCTCGGACGGAAGCAACTGGATCAGCGCTTTAAGATCTTTATGGGTTTGATCCCTGACCATTTTGTCCTCGGTACTTTCATCGTAATTACCAAGCACCTCAAAAATGTCAAAATCATCGCCATTACTGATCATTGGCGCACGTTTTTCCCTTCGGAAATGGTCAATTACCAAATTATGCGCTATACGGGTTACCCAAGGCAAAAATTTACCTTCCTCGTTATATTTGCCGGCTTTAAGTGTATTGATCACTTTAATAAAAGCATCCTGAAAAATATCTTCAGCAAGGTATTCGTCTTTTACCAACAGGTAAATAGAAGTGTATATTTTTGATTGGTAACGCCTTATCAATTCTACTAAGCCTGCTTCGTCGCCGGCTACGTATAGATGGATTAGATCCTGATCACTTTTCAATTGAAAATCCATAGAAAGTACTACTTAAACTTAATTTTTAGTTAAAACCTTTTAAAGTAAAGTGTATTCTATAGCTTGCTCCTTAGGGGTTAAAGATTTGTTTCCTCAAATAAAATAAATTATTGACAAAAAAACAAATAAAATTTTTTTTAAAAGCTCAACTTTACTATTTAATCGGCAAAACCAGTGATTAAACAATCATTTATTTGGTTAGCTACCTTTAGACTGACTTTTAATACCGAAGGTTTAATCATTCACCAAAATAAATTTTTTAAAAAGTAGTTGTTAAAACAACATTAAACTTTAAAAAGTCAACAAACTGTAAACTCCAATATTTCACGTAGTTTAATCCAACAAACAAGTAAAACTCATTTGGATTCTGCTAAATATTTTAGGATTTTTGCATTCGCAAAAAGTTCATGGATAGTAGATCATGGTTCATGGTATTTTATTTGCCGTAACCCTTATGGTACAAGCTATGACCTATCAATCCTGAACGATGAACTAATTCAACAGAATGAGTAAAGAAGCAGAAAAAGATCCGCAAAAACATATTATCATAAAAGGCGCAAGGGTGCATAACCTTAAAAACCTTGATGTGGCTATCCCCAAAAACAAACTGGTGGTAGTTACCGGCATGTCGGGCTCGGGCAAATCATCGCTCGCTTTCGATACTTTATATGCCGAAGGCCAACGCCGTTATGTGGAAAGCCTTTCATCATACGCCCGCCAGTTTTTGGGCCGTATGAACAAACCCGATGTCGACTATATTAAAGGTATTGCACCTGCAATAGCTATTGAGCAAAAGGTAATTACCTCAAATCCGCGTTCAACAGTTGGTACATCAACCGAAATTTATGATTACCTGAAACTGCTGTTCTCGCGTATTGGTAAGACCATATCGCCTATATCCGGCAACATCGTAAAAAAAGATTCGGTTACCGATGTGGTAAATTTTGTGCTTTCACTGCCCAATGAAACGCAGGTAACTATTCTAGCCCCGTTGCACCCGCATAACAACAGGAGCCTTAAAGAAGAGCTGGCCGTTTTAATGCAAAAAGGTTTTGTACGCGTCGAGTATAACGGCAAGCTCTCGCGCATCGAATCTTTATTAGAGGACGAAACCGTAGAAAACGTTCCTTTAATGGCAGCCGAACCGGTGGTTGAGATCAAAAAGACCAAAGCGAAAAAGGCTGTGGCAGAAGCAATAGAAACTGATCAGCAAACCGCTGTTCGTATAGTTGTTGACCGCGTTACCAAGAACGAAGAAGATGAAACCGTTAGCCGTTTAGGCGACTCGATACAAACTGCCTTTTTTGAAGCCAAAGGCGATTGTTTTGTCCGTTTCCAGGAACCTGATGGCGAAACAGAACACGAACGTTTTTTCTGCGATCGCTTTGAACTGGACGGGCTTAAGTTTGAAGAACCTACGCCAAACTTCTTCAGCTTTAACAATCCTTACGGCGCCTGTAAAAAATGTGAGGGTTATGGCAAGGTGATCGGGATTGATGAAGATCTGGTTATCCCCGATAAAAGCAAATCTATTTATGAGGGCGCTATCGCTCCGTGGCGAGGCGAAAAAATGCGCGAATGGAATGATGCCCTGGTAAGGCATGCACTAAAATTCGATTTCCCTATCCATCGTCAATATAACCAGCTAACCGAAAAAGAACAGCGCCTGTTATGGACGGGCAATAAATTTTTCCGTGGCCTTGATGAGTTTTTCAAGGAGATGGAGGAGCAAACGTATAAGATCCAGTACCGTGTTTTGCTATCGCGATACAGGGGCAAAACTACTTGCCCGGAGTGTAAAGGCAGTCGTTTACGGATAGATGCTTCTTATGTGAAGATCAGCAAAAAGTCAATCACCGATGTGGTATTGATGCCATTGGATAAAGCATATGAGTTTTTCAAATCTCTTGAACTGAACGAAACCGATGCCAAAATCGGTAAACGCCTGTTGATGGAGATCACCAATCGCCTTGGCTTTTTAAATGATGTAGGCTTAAGCTACTTAACGCTTAACCGTTTATCAAATACTTTATCAGGCGGTGAATCTCAGCGTATCAACCTGGCCACATCATTAGGTAGTAGCCTCGTTGGTTCTGTTTATGTACTTGATGAGCCAAGTATCGGCTTGCACCCTCGTGATACACAAAGATTAATTACCGTGTTAAAATCGCTTCGCGATGTGGGTAATACCGTATTGGTTGTGGAGCACGAAGAAGAGATCATGAAGGCTGCCGACTATATCATAGATATAGGCCCGGAAGCCGGTACGCATGGCGGCGAACTGGTATTTACCGGAACCTATGATGAAATAATAAAGGACGACAAAAGTTTAACCGGCAAATACCTAAGTGGCCGCGAAGAAATAACAATCCCGGCAAGCCGTCGTAAATGGCATGATTTTATTGAAATAAAAGGTGCCCGCGAAAACAACCTTCAGCATGTAAATGCCAAATTCCCATTAGGTGTGCTCACGGTCGTTACAGGTGTATCAGGCTCGGGTAAAACCAGTTTGGTGAAACGCATTCTTGCGCCGGCTGTTCAAAAGGCTTTGGGTAATTATTCGGGCGAACAAACAGGCTCATACGATGCCATTGACGGCGATTACAGCAAAATTGAACAGGTTGAACTGGTTGACCAAAATCCTATCGGCCGCTCGTCGCGTTCAAACCCGGTTACTTACGTGAAAGCCTGGGATGAGATCCGGAACCTCTACGCTGCACAACCTGCCTCTAAAGCAGCGGGATTAAAGCCTTCGGCGTTTTCATTTAACGTTGAAGGTGGCCGTTGTGATGTTTGCCAGGGCGAGGGTGAGGTGAAGATAGAGATGCAATTTATGGCAGATATCTTCCTTACCTGCGAAACCTGTGGTGGTCATCGTTTTAAACAACATATTTTAGATATCCAGTACAAAGAAAAAAATGTATCGGATATCCTGAACATGACCATTGATGAAGCTGTTGAGTTTTTTGCAAAAGAACCTAAGATCATCGCTAAAATTAAACCACTGGTTGATGTTGGTTTAGGCTATGTTCAGTTAGGCCAATCGTCAAATACCCTATCAGGCGGTGAAGCACAGCGTATTAAGCTTGCATCATTCCTGGTGAAGGGCAACAACACCAATAAAACACTGTTTATTTTTGACGAGCCAACCACCGGCCTACACTTTGCTGATATTAAAAAGCTGCTAAAATCATTTGACGCCCTGCTTGATCATGGCAATACTATTATTGTTATTGAGCATAATATGGATGTGATCAAATGTGCCGACTGGGTTATCGACATAGGCCCTGAAGGTGGCGACCGTGGTGGTAAAGTTGTGTTTGAAGGCGTACCCGAAGACCTTATAAAACAAAAAGACAGCTATACCGGCAAGTTTTTAAAAGACCGGTTCTAAAACTCAAAGCACCCGTTTTAAAGCGGGTGCTTTACAATCTCCCGACAGGTGCATCTCACCTGCAAACACGACCGCGAATCCCTCGCAAGTCTTTGAAAATCAACTTTGATATTCCAAACACGAATATCTACCTTTATTCAGTTCTTCACACCTATTTAATCTGAAACGTTCGTTTACAGTATCTTATATATTTCTAAAACCTAAATTTTAAGGCTATGCCAGGAACAAAAGAATTTTATGACACCATTCGTGACACCGTATTTAAAGGTCACCTTTCACAAAGCCAGGTTGATGGCATTGAAACCATTTTGAGCGCTGCCGCCAATGCAGGCATAACCGATCAGCACAAGGTAGCTTACATGCTCGGCACTGTTTATCATGAATGCGCGGGCACCATGCAACCGGTAAATGAAAACGGCAAGGGCAAAGGCCATCCTTATGGCGAAAAATTTAAAATGGGTTCCGGACCGGGTCACCGGGTACCTTATACCACGCCCGATCAGTTGTATTATGGTCGCGGCTTTGTACAGCTGACCTGGTACGAAAACTATGACGCCATTGGTAAACATCTAAATGTTGATTTGCTCAACCACCCCGAACTGGCCTTACAACCAGATATAGCCGCAAAGATCATGATTGATGGCATGACCAAAGGCATGTTTACCGGCGTTGGCTTAGGCAAATATTTTGATGATACCCATGCCGACTGGATAAATGCCCGCCGCATCATTAACGGCAACGATCAGGATGTGCTGATAGCCGGATATGCCAAACACTTTTATAAAGGGTTAACGGGGATTGACGCGTAAGTTAACCTAAGCTCAGTTGTTTAGAGGCTTAGTCTCCGAACAACTGAGCCCTTACTTATAAAAACTTATAAGTATTTTCGCATTAGCGAAATGATGGAAATACTTAACCTGATAGAAAAATACAATGATCTTGGCATTGCCGATGTGATCGATCATGATCGGTTTAACCTGATCTCTATCGACCATCACTCCACCCGGATAGAAGGCTCAACCTTAACCGAAGTAGAAGCACAAGTATTGATCAATGAGGGCCGAACCCCTAACGGCAAACCGCTGGAGGAAAGCTTAATGGTTACCGATCATCATGCGGCACTTCTTTTTACCATCGAAAGCGCAAAAGCAAAAAAAAAGCTATCAGTATCTCTTTTACAAGAGATTAACGCCCTGGTCATGAAAAATACCGGCAAGGTATATAACACCATGCTTGGCACTGTTGATTCCAGAACCGGAGCATTCAGAAAAGGTAATGTAACCGCAGGAATTTCATACTTTCCCAATTTTGATAAAGTAGAGCGTTTAACCAACGAATTAATAAAAAAGCTTCGTGAAGCTATTAATTCTTCATTATCTGTAGCTGAGCAGCTTAATCTTTCTTTCGATGCGCATTTCAATCTTGTCAGCATACATCCCTATTATGATGGGAATGGCCGAACCTCAAGGCTATTAATGAACTACATCCAGGCTTATTTCCATCTCCCATTAGCAATTGTGCGAAGCGACAATAAAGCTGCTTATATTCAGGCATTAATTGATACCCGTCAGCATGAAAATATTGAGGTATTCCGTGAATTTATGGCCGGCGAATACGCTTTTTTACTTAGACAAGAAATTGCAAAGTTTGAGGAAATGAAAAAGCCATCCAAAGGAAATGGATTTACTTTTCTGTTTTAACTTTTGACAAGAAAATCCATCATCCCCGGGTAATAATCAACCATCCTTTCACAACGCTACCCCGATAATTGATATATTAGCCTGAATGAATAAGCTGATCAATTACCTCTTTTTATTATTTGCTATTCAGCTTTGCTCCTGCCATACCGATACTTCTTCCAATCAACATAAAACGGTTTTTAATATTAACCTCGAAGAAGGGCTTACCTCGCTTGATCCTGCTTTTTGTCGCAACCATTATACCATCTGGATGGATAACCAGCTTTATAACGGCCTGGTACAAATTGATGATAGTTTAAAAACTATTCCCTGCATAGCCAAAAGCTGGGAAACATCTGCCGATGGTTTGCTTTACACCTTCCACCTGCGCAATGATGTTTATTTTCACGACGATCCGCATTTCGTGGGCGGCAAAGGGCGCAGAACGGTAGCTTCTGATTTTGCTTACAGCTTCGGCAGGCTGATAGATCCAAAAGTAGCCTCATCAGGCTCATGGATCTTTAGCGATAAGGTAAAAGACAAAAGCGCTTTCCTGGCGCCGAATGACAGCACGTTCCAGATCAGGCTTAAACAACCTTTCGCACCATTTTTAAGCCTGCTCACCGCGCAGTATTGTTCGGTAGTGCCTAAAGAGGTGGTTGAATTTTACGGTAAAGATTTCAGGAGCCATCCGGTAGGGACCGGCCCATTCAGGTTTAAATACTGGAAAGAAGGCGAAGTACTGGTATTTTTAAAAAATGAACATTACTGGGAAAAAGATCGTAAAGGAAACCGCCTCCCCTATCTTGACGCCATCCGTTCCACTTTTATTGCCGATAAACAGACCTCATTTTTAGAATTTGTAAAAAAGAACATCGATTTTTTGAATGATATTGATGGCAGCTACCGCGATGATATCCTAACCAAATCGGGCAGAATTACTCAAAAATATAAGGGCAAATTCATCCTGAATACCGCTCCTTATTTAAATACCATTTACCTTGGTATGCTGGTTGATACTACTTTGCCCATCGTCAAAAAATCGCCTTTAAAGCTTTTGAAGATCAGGCAGGCTATTAACTATGCCATCGACCGCGAAAAAATGATCAAATACCTGCGTAACAGTATGGGTACACCGGGCTACGAGGGCTTTGTGCCAGAGGGTATGCCCGGCTTTAACGGCACCGGTGTTAAGGGCTATACTTATGATCCGGAAAAAGCCCGCTGTTTACTTCGTGACGCGGGTTATCCCAATGGTAAAAACATGCCCGAAATTACACTGGCTACTACCATTGGCTATCGTAGTTTAATAGAGTATGTACAAGGCCAGCTGGAGCGTGTAGGTATAAAAACAAACGTGGAGATAACCCAGGGTGCCAGTCTGCGTGAACTGATCTCCAAAAATGGCATCAACTTTTTTTATGGTTCATGGATAGCTGACTATCCCGATGCTGAAAATTACCTTTCGGTGTTTTATTCTAAAAATAAGATCCCTTTTGGCCCAAACTACACCGGCTTTAATAATAAAAAATTCGACGAGCTTTTTGAGCAAACCTACCAGGTAAAAGACGATGAAAAGCGCTTCACCATTTACCGCCAGATGGATAACCTGATGATGGAGCAATCGCCGGTTGTGGTGCTATACTATGATAAACTGGTGAACCTGTATCAGAATAATATCAGCGGCTACAGCTTAAATGGCCAAAATTTATTGGTGCTGAAGCGGGTGGTGAAGCGATTGTAGAGATTAGAGGCTGGTGATTAGAGATCGGAGGTTAGTGAGATGCTCGCCCAAAACGCCGCCGCTCGGCTCCTGCCGAGTGGCAACTATTTAACGGCCTCCGGCCGCCGTGACGGAGTAGTAGGCCAGAAGCCCGGGAATAACCGCCACTCGGCAGGAGCCGAGCGGCAGCATTTATTTTTTCATATAGCTAGTCAAATGGCCAAATGACTATAAAAGGTCAAACCCGATATCTTTTCTAAAATACATGCCATCATAGTAAATCCGGCTGGCATCGGCAGTAGCTTGCTGCAAAGCGCTGAACATATTATCCTGTACCGTAGTAATAGCCAGTACACGACCGCCGGTAGTGATCACATCTTCACCATCCATTGCTGTACCCGCGTGGAACACGATAGAATCACGTACATTCTCGGTGCCGGTAATTACTTTATTTTTTAGGTATTCGCCCGGATAGCCGCCAGCTACCATCACTACAGTAGCAGCAGTTTTAGGGCTTATTATTAATTCTTTGGTATCGAGATTTCCTTCAGCGACACCTAACAACAGATCAACAAAATCAGAATCTATACGGCGCATTACGCTTTCGGTTTCCGGGTCGCCCATGCGGCAGTTGTATTCAATAACCCACGGTTCGCCGCTGCTGTTCATCAGGCCGATAAAAATAAAGCCTTTATAAGGTATGCCATCTTTTTTCAAGCCCTCAACAGTCGGGATAATCACGCGCTCCTCCACTTTTTGCATAAAGGCCGCATCAGCAAACGGAACAGGTGAAATAGAACCCATACCGCCGGTATTTAAACCTGTATCGCCTTCGCCTATGCGTTTATAATCTTTAGCTTCAGGCAATACCTTATAGCTGTTACCATCGGTCATTACAAATACAGACAATTCAATGCCTGTTAAAAACTGCTCAACTACCACACGTGAGCTCGCTTCACCAAATTTGGCATCGGCCAGCATTGCCTTTAACTCTGCTTGGGCTTCTTCTAAAGTAAGGCAAATCAATACGCCTTTACCTGCCGCGAGGCCGTCCGCTTTAAGCACCACAGGCAAACCGGCTGTCGCTAAATAGCTAAGGCCATCTTCCAAGGTATCTTTAGTAAAAGTTTTGTAGGCAGCTGTTGGGATGTTGTGTTTCTCCATAAATACTTTGGAGAAGTCTTTGCTGCCTTCCAGTTGCGCGCCTTCCTGCTGCGGACCAACAACCGGAATATTTTTCAATTGTTCATCGGCCAGGAAAAAATCATGAACACCTTTTACCAACGGTTCTTCGGGGCCAACCAGCACCAGATCAATGCCCTCTTTTAAAACAAGCGCTTTAATACCTTCAAAGTCAGTAACTTTAATATTTACGTTAGTACCGTACTGTGTAGTACCGGCATTGCCGGGAGCAATAAAAAGTTTTTCGCATTTCGGGCTTTGAGCTACTTTCCAGGCGAAGGCACTTTCCCTTCCACCCGAACCAAGAATCAGGATATTCATGCGGCAAAGATAGTTTTTTTAACAAGGCTTTGATACTATATATGAGGCTACTTGTGTTATAAGTAGTAAATTTACCACATGGCCCGTAGACTTGAAAAGTTTGAAAAGCTCCCGGTATATCAAAAATCACAGGAACTGTTTGACCTGGCAGATGTAATTGCCGAATCATTAAAGGAAGATAGCATGAAAGAACACCTGGCAGTGCAGATGTGCAGCAATGCCGCGCTCATCCAGGCAAAAATTGCCGGTGCCGAAGGTGGTAGTCTTTATTCACTACGCATGCAGAACGCTGTGCTCATTAAGCTGGCCGTGCAGGATATGTTCAACGCTGTTTCTTTTGCATCGATGGTGAAAATTAACCAGGAAGACTACGTAAACCTAATGCGCGACAAAATAGAAGAGTTTCGCCTTGTTTTTGTAGAGTGGATCAGGGGTTTTGATAAAACCTATGATATTCCGGATAATTGGGCCATCCGCTTTGATACAAGTACGCCAGAACAGGAAAAACTGGAAGAGCTGATGTTTGATGAAGACCGCTTTTTTGGCGAATTTAATGAGGATGAGGAGGACATGGGCGATTTTGAAGACCTGGATGACGATGATAGCTATGACGAGGACGGAGATGACGACAAAAACAACAACGATAAATAAACCAGGGTATTTTGATTTCGGATTTCGAATGTTCAATTTCGGATTTTTCTTAGCCAGAGTTTATCAAGTTAAAGAATCTATATAATTTGCTAAGCATTCTGTCAATTCCCTTAATTCGATAAATTCGAGTTCAGACATTTACACCGCATAATTCAATATTTAACAACAAATACAAACAGTTCAATGTCAATCTTTCATCCGGCGGCAGTGCTTTAGGCCTTAAACCTTTCGGCATTCGGCACAAAATCTTACATTTGCCTGTCAATTTGGCTCTATTGGCCGCTATGGCGCAATTGTTGAACCCGGTTGAATCATAATAAAATAATATGTTAAATTTTATCAGTAAGCTTTTCGGAAGCAAATCAGAACGGGATGTAAAAAGTATACAGCCTATAGTTGAGAAAATTAAGGCTGAATATGCTAAGCTTGGCTCCCTGAGTAATGATGAGCTTAGGGCTAAGACCATATATTTTAAAGAGACCATTGCCGAAGGCCTTTCAGGCATCGACAGTGAGATACAAGCCATTAAAGATCGTACAGAAAACGAGCTTGATATGGATGTAGCCGAAAAAGTTGAGCTTTATACTCAGCTTGATAAGCTTGAAAAAGATCGTAACAAAGAGCTTGAAGATATATTGATGAATATATTGCCGGAAGCATTTGCTGTAGTTAAAGAAACAGCAAGTCGCCTTTCTGCCAATAAATCATTAGAAGTTACCGCAACCGAGTTTGACCGTGAACTTGCTGCCCGCAAACCAAACGTGACTATTAAAGGTGATAAAGCTTTCCATAGCAGCACCTGGATTGCAGCTGGTAACGAAGTTACCTGGAACATGGTTCACTACGATGTACAGCTTATTGGTGGTACCGTACTACACCAGGGTAAAATATCGGAAATGGCAACGGGTGAAGGTAAAACGCTGGTAGCTACACTACCTGCATACCTGAATGCCCTTGCAGGTCAGGGTGTTCACATCGTAACGGTGAATGATTACCTGGCCCGACGCGACAGCGAATGGATGGGCCCGCTGTATGAATTCCATGGCCTTTCTGTTGATTGCATTGATAAACATGAGCCAAACTCTGAGCAGCGCCGCGCCGCTTATTTGGCCGACATTACTTTTGGTACCAACAACGAGTTTGGTTTCGACTACCTGCGTGACAATATGACACGCAGCCCTGAAGAGCTGGTACAACGCAAACTACACTACGCAATGGTGGATGAGGTTGACTCCGTTTTGATTGACGATGCCCGTACACCTTTAATTATATCAGGCCCTATTCCACGTGGTGATGAGCACGAGTTTTATGAGTTAAAACCACGCATCGAGCGCTTGGTTAATGCGCAGAAAAATTATGTTAACGGCGTATTGAACGAAGCAAAAAAGGCAATTAACGAGGGTAATGCTGATGTTGAGGGCGGTGGATTGGCTTTACTACGTGCATTCCGCGGTTTACCAAAAAGCAAAGCGCTTATCAAATTCCTGAGCGAAGGCGGTAACCGTACTATCCTGCAAAAAGTTGAAAACCACTACATGCAGGATCAAAGCAAAGAGATGCCAAAGGTTGACTCTGAGCTTTTCTTCGTTATCGACGAGAAAAACAACTCGGTTGAACTTTCAGAAAAAGGTATCGAGCTGATCACCGCTTCAGGCGAAGATCCGCACTTCTTTGTAATGCCTGACGTAGGTACCGAAATTGCTGAAATTGAAAAATCAGCATTAAGCGCAGAAGATAAGATTGCCCATAAAGACGCGCTGATGCGCGACTTCTCTATCAAATCTGAGCGTATCCACTCGGTTAACCAGTTATTGAAAGCTTATACCCTGTTTGAAAAGGATACCGAATACATCCTTGACGAAGGCAAAGTAAAAATTGTTGATGAGCAAACTGGTCGTGTATTGGACGGTCGCCGTTACTCAGATGGTTTACACCAGGCTATTGAGGCTAAAGAAAACGTTAAGGTTGAAGATGCAACACAAACCTTTGCTACTATCACCCTGCAAAACTACTTCAGGATGTACCACAAGCTTTGTGGTATGACCGGTACTGCTGTTACTGAAGCTGGTGAGTTTTGGGAAATTTATAAACTGGATGTGGTTGAAATTCCAACCAATTCGAGTATCGTACGTGATGACCGCCAGGATTTGGTTTACCGTACCGTACGTGAAAAATACAATGCAGTAGCCGAAGAGATTGTGAAGCTTACCCAAGCCGGTCGCCCGGTGTTGGTAGGTACAACTTCGGTTGAGATCTCTGAATTATTAAGCCGTATGCTTAAACTGCGCGGCATCAAACATAACGTATTGAACGCCAAAATGCACCAGAAAGAGGCCGATATTGTGGCAGAAGCTGGTAAGGCAGGTACGGTGACCATTGCTACCAACATGGCTGGTCGTGGTACGGATATTAAATTAGGCCCAGGCGTTAAAGACGCCGGAGGTTTAGCTATCGTAGGTACAGAGCGTCACGAATCTCGCCGTGTTGACAGGCAGTTACGCGGTCGTTCTGGTCGTCAGGGAGATCCGGGTTCTTCACAATTCTTTGTATCGTTAGAGGATAACCTGATGCGTTTATTCGGCTCAGAGCGTATCTCAAGCCTGATGGTACGTATGGGTATTGAAGAAGGTGAAGTGATCCAACACTCAATGATCTCCAAATCAATTGAGCGTGCGCAGAAAAAAGTAGAAGAAAACAACTTCGGCATCCGTAAACGTTTATTGGAGTATGACGACGTGATGAACTCACAGCGTACGGTGATCTACACTAAACGTAAAAATGCCTTGTTTGGCGAACGTTTAGATGTTGACCTGAGCAACACCATTTTTGATGTGGTTGAGGACATCGTTACCGAATATAAAGAAAGCGCCAACTACGAAGGTTTCACCTTAGAAGTGATCCGCTTATTCTCTGTTGATATCGAGCTTAGCGCCGACGAATTTGCTTCAAAATCGGCTACAGCACTTACCGACTTAACTTTCCAGACGGTAATGGACTTCTACAAACGCAAGCAGGAAGCCATTGCACAACAGGCTTACCCGGTTATCAAAGACGTTTATGAAACCCAAGGTCAATATATAGAAAACATTGTTGTTCCGTTCAGCGATGGTATCCACGGTATCCAGGTAGCCGTTCCTCTTAAAAAAGCGGTTGAAAACCACGGTCACGAGGTATTCAAATCTTTTGAGAAAAACGTTACCTTATACCTGATAGACGATGCATGGAAAGAGCACCTGCGTGAAATGGACGAGTTAAAACAATCTGTACAAAACGCGGTTTATGAGCAAAAGGATCCGTTATTGGTTTACAAGTTTGAGGCGTTTGAATTGTTTAGGGGCATGTTGGCCAATGTGAACAAGGAAATTGTAAGCTTCCTGTTCCGTGGTGGTATCCCGGTTCAGCAACGAGCTGAAGAGATAAGGGAAGCAAAGCCTGAACCAAAGCTTGACCTGCGCAAAATGAAAACAACCAAGGCCGAAGTAGTTAGCGAAAGCAACGGCGTGCCGATGGATGACTTTCAGGAGCCACAGAAAATCACCCCGGTGAGGGCTGAAAATAAAATTGGCCGTAATGATCCTTGCCCTTGTGGTAGTGGTAAAAAATATAAAAACTGCCACGGCGTAGGGCAGAATTAACCCTCCCAACCCTACCCGGAGGGAGAGGGCTTTAAAAACGTAATTAAAAAAAATACCATAAAAGTCTCCCCCAAGGGGGAGATTTAGAGGGGGTGACTATGAAAAAAGCAGTATTTGATCATCAAGCTAAACCAGCCGTAATCAGATACTGCTTTTTTGTTTTATTACTCCTGGCATCAAGCCAGACCTTTGCTCAAACCCGTGGCAAGGTTGAGGTAATAAAAGACCCGCTGCTTGACACGCTGATAGCCAAACGCTTTTCGCTAAATGGCACAACGGGTACAGACGCCGCCGGGGCATCTTACGGGTACCGGGTGCAATTTTTTAGCGGCTCAAACCGTAAAGATGCTTACAATGCGCAAAATCGTCTGCAGCAACAACACCCCGAACTGCGAACGTACATCACCTACCGTGATCCTAACTTTAAGGTAAAAGCAGGTGATTTTCGTACACGCCTCGAAGCCGAGAAGCTGGTACAGGACCTGCGGTCATCGTTTTCGAGCATATTCATCATTCCCGAAAAAATAAATCTCCCTAAAACGGATATCAATAATGATTAAAGAGCAAATACAGGAATTATCCGCAAAAATATTTGGCGAGGTAGTGGCCAACCGCCGTCACCTGCACGCCAATCCAGAGCTTTCATTTCATGAAATTCAAACCTCGGCATATGTTGCCCGCAAGCTTGAAGAGCTTGGTTTGGAGTACCATAAAATGGCCGACACAGGCCTGGTAGCCCTCATTAAAGGCGAAAAACCATCAGATGCAGCTAACGTAGTTGCCCTGCGTGCCGATATGGACGCCTTGCCGATACTGGAAGCTAATGACGTTCCGTATAAATCACAAAACGCGGGCGTAATGCATGCCTGCGGTCATGACGCGCACACCTCATCATTATTGGGTACAGCTAAAATATTAACTGAGCTAAAAAGTCAGTTTGCAGGTACAGTGAAACTGATCTTTCAACCGGCTGAAGAAAAACTGCCTGGCGGCGCCAGCCTGATGATCAAAGAAGGTGTGTTGGAAAATCCTAAACCTGCCGCGGTTTTAGGTCAGCACGTAATGCCTTTAATTGATGCCGGTAAAGTAGGTTTCCGTGCGGGTAAATACATGGCTTCAACCGATGAGATTTATGTTACGGTTAAAGGTAAAGGTGGCCACGGTGCACAACCGCAACAAAATATTGATCCGGTAATTATAACCGCTCATATCCTGACTGCCCTTCAACAGGTGGTTAGCCGTTTTGCAGATCCTAAAAGTCCGTCGGTCCTGTCATTTGGAAAAGTGATTGCTAATGGCGCGACCAACGTGATCCCTAACGAGGTTTACCTGGAGGGTACTTTCCGCACCATGGATGAGAAATGGCGCGATGAGGCTCACAAACGCATGAAAAAAATGGCCGAAGGCATTGCCGAAAGCATGGGCGGAAGCTGTGATTTTAATATTATGCGTGGTTATCCATTCCTGATCAACGAAGAAAAACTAACCCACGCCACCCGTGGCCACGCCGAAGATTATTTAGGTAAAGAGAACGTGCTTGACCTTGATATATGGATGGCGGCAGAAGATTTTGCTTATTATTCGCAGGTTGCCAATAGCTGTTTCTATCGCCTTGGCACACGTAACGAAGCCCGCGGCATTACGTCATCGGTACACACACCTACTTTTGATGTAGAGGAAGACGCGTTCAAGGTAAGTACAGGTTTAATGGCTTATTTGGCGGTTAAGCAATTAGGAAACTAATTTTGAGCTGAAAGATAAAAGGCGAAAGGCAAAAGGTGCAGCTACCTTTGACCTTTCGCCTTTAACCTTTTACCTAATTTTACTATGAAAAAACTTCTCCTGATCCTTATCCTTACTACTGCCAGTCTGTTTGTAAAAGCACAGCAGATCAATCGCTTTAATCCGGACACTATCCGTACTATCGTTATTGATTCGTTAGTTGATATCCGTTCACATAAACTCAACGCCCAGGATTTTATTGATGCTGTATTGGCCGACACCGGCTTTTACCAGGCATTCCAAAACATGAAAAAGTTCGGCTTTACTGCCGAAAACCGCATTTTTACGTATGACAATAAAAACAAGGTAAACGGACGAATCTATCGTAAAATACTGCATAGTGACGCCGCCGGTAAACATAAAATTGAATACGTAGCCAAGAAAGACAGTGGCGATGTTTACAAAAAGAACGGCAAATACCAGCTGTACACGGTTGAGATGTTCGATTTTATTTTCATGAACGCCTACAACTCCGATTTTACCAAGGGCGACGCCCTCCCCGGCTCAGGAGGCAAAAATGAATCATATAAAAGCAAGCTCAAAACGCTGATCTTCACTCCGGGGCGTAAAGTATCGGGGATTCCATTTATCAGCAGTAAGACCGAAATATTTGGCAGCGATATGCGCCAGTACTATTACTATGAGTTTGCACGTGGTAAATACCTTGATACTATTCCCGTTTACAGATTTAAAGTACGTTGTAAACCCAGTACATCCGACAGCGATACCATGATCAAGGAGATGACCACCATTTTTGATGAGCGCACTTTCCAGATATTGGGTCGCTATATTGATATGAAGTTCAGCAATATGTTCTTGGATTTTAATGTGCAAATGAACATTGAGCTCAACAATTTTGATGGCGAGCCGCTACCAACAAAAATCACCTACCAGGGTAACTGGAATATCCCTTTTCATAAAGAAGAACGCGCCAGCTTTTTGATTGTGCATAAGGATTATAAGAGGGAATAAGCCCCCTTATCCCCTAAAGGGGGAATGAAGAGGTTTTACACAAAAATATCGGATTTTCAATCAGAAGATCACTTGCACGACAAAAAAATGTCATTGCGAGGAGGAACGACGAAGCAATCGCATGCTATACAGGGCGGCCCTCCTTCCGTGCGATTGCCACGCTTCGCTCGCAATGAAATGATTTTTATTTCTTCTTGTTTATCGCTAAACCCGCGGTAGTTGTTAGTTGCAACTATTATTCCACCCCAATCTTCCCATTCACCAACTCAATAATCTCCGCTTCTAAGGCAATAGCATTCCGCTCAATTTCATTGCCACGGTAAATAATATCAATCACATAAGCTTTATCCTTATAGCCGGAAGCATTGATCTTCACATTCATAAAAGCACCCAATACTGCCGTGCGGGCACAGAGGGCGGCTACACCGGCATCGGTTATTGAATTTGGATTACCGGATAAAACCATAGCTTTTATTACCTCCATGCTATTCAGCGCGGTCTCCATTACTTTGAATGGGATTTCGATGGCGTAGCGGGTAGCATCCTGGATAGCCTTATCACGGGTTGCTTTTTCTTCGTCGTTTGATTTTGGCAGACTGAAAGCCTGCATAATTTGGTTAAAGGCTGTTGTATCCTGACCTACCAATACCAGGAGATCATTTTTAAACTGCTGCCCTTTCTGCGCCCAATCGCTAAATTCCCGCCAGCGGTTGTCCCAGCCTTTTTTATGCGAGCTCAGGTTAGCCACCATAGTAGCCAGCGAGGCGCCTAAAGCCCCAACAGCCGCCGAGATAGAACCTCCACCCGGAGCAGGACTTTCACTGGCGGTTTCGTCGGCCAGATCGGTAAGGCTCATGTTAATGAGCTTGCTATCGGCTTTATCTTTCAACAAGTATTCAATAATACGCTCTTCAGGTTTAAACGACGAAAGCTCATCCAATCCCATCGATTTAATGGCAATTTTAATCAGCTCCTTTTCACTTACGCCCACCGAGCGCTGCTGCTTCTCTAAAAAGTACCTGCCTGCATCAAGCATAGCTTTCAGTGGGATCAAACCTACCAGCTCACTACCTGTTACACGGATACCCCGTGCTGCGGCTTTATCACACACTTCATCAAATGCCTTATGAACAGGGGTGATATTAATATTGGTCAGGTTCATGGAGATCTGGGCAACGCCATATTCCTCAATATACCAACCAATGGCCTTTACTGCTTTTAACGATCCGGGAATGGTTTTGGCCTTGCCATTTTCATCGTATATTATTTTGCCGTTTATCGGGTCGCCTTCGCGCATGGTGCGACCAGCCTCACGCACATCAAAAGCGATGGAATTTGCCCTGCGTACAGATGTAGTATTCAGGTTAACATTGTAAGCCACCAAAAAATCTCTTGCCCCAATCACAGTTGCCCCACGTTTAACATCATTCTCCGCCGGACCAAAATCAGGAGCCCATTCCGGTTGCTTGATCTTCTTAAAAAAGCCTTCATACTCACCCGCCCTGATCACCGAAAGATTACTCCGCCTTTTGTTCGGCTGCGCCGCCTCGTACAAATAAACCGGGATCTGTAACTCCTCGCCCACCCGCTTAGCTAACTGCCTGGCATATTCAGCGGTTTCTTCCATGGTAATATTACTGATCGGTATCAGCGGACACACATCCGTTGCGCCCATCCTTGGGTGTTCGCCTTTTTGCTTGCTCATATCGATGAGCTCACCGGCCTTTTTTATTGCCAGGAATGCTGCCTCAATCACCTTTTCGGGTTCGCCAACAAAAGTTACCACGGTGCGGTTAGTGGCTTTACCGGGGTCAACATTCAAGAGCCTTACACCGTCAACAGTTTCCACGGCATTGGTAATCTGTTTAATGATATCAAGGTTTACACCTTCGCTAAAATTGGGTACGCATTCTATTAGTTTCATTGGAGAGATTGGAGGTTAGAGATCAGAGGTTAGTTTTTATTTATAAATAATCAGCGGAATCATAAAAATCATTCGAATCAACGGTCGCCCGTCCAAACATGGGCCGGTTTAAGTTTTCCCTGGTGATATAGTATTTCGCGGTAATCGTTACATGGATAGGCCTGCATATCTGCAAGCTTGCCCTTTGTTAATATACCACGATCATTCAGCTTCAATGCCTGTGCTGCCCGATAGGTTAAGCCTGCAAAAACTTCTGCAGTGCTTAGTTTTTCGGTTGCTGCCATTACCGAGGCTTGCATCAGTAAATCGCCCATTGGCGCAGAACCGGGGTTCCAATCACTGGCAATAGCAAGGCAAGCCCCGGCATCAAGTAACTTTCGGGCCGGCGCATAATTCATTCCCAAGCCCAACGAAGCACCGGGTAAAGTTACTGCAACGGTATCTGAATTGGCCAATAATTTTATCTCATAATCGCCGCTGGCTTCCAAATGATCGGCAGAAGCGGCCCTTGCCTTAACGGCCACTTCGCTGCCTCCGGTTGAAAACTGATCGGCATGAACTGTCGCTTCAAAACCCATCTGTTTGGCCTTGCTCAGATAAAACAAAGCATCACTGGCATTAAAAGCTTTTTGTTCGATAAAAATATCCACGCGGCCGGCCAAATCATGCTGTTTTATTTTTGGCAACAGATCATTTAACAAATACTTAAGATATTCGCTTTCATCCCCGTTAAAATCGTTCGGCTTGATATGAGCCGCAAGACAGGTGGGTACGATATAAGCATGCGCTTTATTAGCCGCCTGATGAATGGCTTTAAGCTGTTTTAGCTCTTCCGCTACCGACAAGCCATAACCGCTTTTAATTTCAATAGTGGTTACTCCTTCCGATAAATGCCTGTTGATACGTTGTACTAACAAGTGAGTTAGCTCTGCTTCGGTAGCCGCACGGGTTTGTGTAACGGAATCCCAAATGCCGCCACCAGATGCCGCAATTTCCAGATAGCTTTTTCCTGAGTTACGCATGGCATAATCCTTAGCTCTGCTCCCTGCAAAACAGATATGCGTATGACAGTCGACAAAGCCAGGCAGTAATACATGATCGCCGGCAATTTCTTCAATTTGTGCCGATGGATAATTTCTGCGGAGCTTTTCAAAATCATCAACAGCAATGATAACGCCATCTTCAGTTAACACACCGCCATTGGCAATGATTTGTAAGTGCTCATCATTCACCGCCCCCTTAAAAGGCAACCCCGTTAAAGGCAATATTTGCGTAAACGGACCAATTAGTTTTTTCATGAGTTCCTTTCCTGAACCGTCATTGCGAGGTACGAAGCAATCTCCTATAAGCAGAGCAGCTATGCAAACCTCTCTGTACAGTTGGAGATTGCTTCGTATCTCGCAATGACGTTTTTATATTTCACGTTTTACCAAACCTTTAACCCAAACTTATCCGCCCATTCGGCAGCTTTATCATAGCCCGCATCGGTATGCCTGAAAATACCCATGGCCGGATCATTATGCAGCACCCGCTTCAAACAAGTTGTCGCACGGTCGGTGCCATCGGCCAGTACTACCATGCCGGCGTGTTGGGAATAGCCCATGCCTACACCACCACCATGATGGAACGAGATCCAGGTTGCGCCGCCTGAGGCATTGGCCATCAGGTTAAGCAAGGGCCAATCAGAAACCGCATCCGAGCCGTCAAGCATAGCCTCGGTTTCACGGTTAGGTGAAGCTACCGAACCGCAATCCAAATGATCGCGACCGATTACTATCGGACCTTTTACTTTACCTGTGCGTACCAGTTCATTAAATATCAGTCCGGCTTTTTCACGCTCGCCCATTCCCAGCCAGCAAATGCGGGCAGGCAAACCCTGGAACGCTATCTTTTCACGCGCCTTTTTAAGCCAGGTAATTAATGGTTTATTCTCCGGAAAAGCTTCAATCAACGCCTGATCGGTTGTATAAATATCCTCCGGATCGCCGGATAAGGCCACCCACCTGAACGGGCCTTTGCCTTCACAAAACAGCGGACGGATATAGGCTGGCGTAAAACCCGGGAAGTTAAAAGCATCAGCTTCGCCACCCTGCCGGGCAAACTCGCGGAGGTTGTTGCCATAATCAAAAGTTACGGCGCCTTGTTTTTGCAGCTCCAGCATTAAGCCTACATGCCTGGCCATGCTTTTCAATGATCGTCGCTTATACTCCACCGCATCATCTTTTCTCAAAGCAACCGCCTCATTTAATGACAGATCATTAGGTACATAACCATTTAAAGGATCATGTGCCGAAGTTTGATCGGTAAGTATATCCGGGATAAGATTATCTTTCAACAGCTTTTCGAGCAGATCACCTGCATCAATCACCAGGCCGACAGAAAGCGTTTCTTTTTTGGAGATAGCTTCTTTTACCCACTGGATAGCTTCATCATACGATTCCGTCATCCGGTCGATATATTTGGTATCAACCCTTTTTTGAATCCTTGATGCATCCACATCGGCACCTAAAAACACGGCACCGGCCATGGTTGCGGCCAATGGCTGAGCTCCGCCCATACCACCTAAACCAGCGCTTACAATGAGCTTACCAGCCAAATCGCCATTAAAATGTTGGTTGCCGCACTCTACAAAAGTTTCATAGGTGCCTTGTAAAATGCCTTGAGTACCTATATAGATCCAGCTGCCTGCCGTCATTTGCCCGTACATCATCAGGCCTTTTTCACGAAGCTCATTAAAATGTTCCCAATTAGCCCAGGCAGGTACCAAGTTACTGTTGGCTATTAAAACACGCGGCGCCTCCGGGTGGCTTCGGATAATCCCAACCGGCTTACCCGATTGAATGAGCAGTGAGTGATATTCATCCAATTCCAGCAGCAGTTCAATTATCTTGCGCAGTGCCTCCGGATTGCGGGCAGCCTGGCCTATCCCTCCATAAACCACCAGTTCGTCGGGGTTTTCGGCAACCTGGCCGTCAAGGTTATTCAGCAGCATCCGTAGCGGTGCTTCGGTTTGCCAGCTTTTGGCATGAAGCTGCATGCCACGCGGCGCTTTGTACACCGGGTGCCTGGCGTAGGCGTTAATAAATTCCGAACTCGTCATGACTTAAATCTATTTGGTGAGCAATAGCGGCATCATTAGCTGTTTTCAGCAAGGAGCCATCGGTGATGAGTTGGTAAAGGCTGTTGATATCATCAGCAAAAACACGGTCGTCCTGTATAAAATCTACATGCTGCCTCACCAGGTTATGGCAGGCTTCAATAACCGGAGTTGATTTTAACGGTCGCCGGAAATCCATGGCCTGGGCCGCGTAAAGCAGTTCAATGGCCTGAATATATTCGATATTATCAATTACCTGGTGCAGTTTGCGCCCACTGATGGATCCCATGGATACATGGTCTTCCTGCCCTAATGAAGTAGGCACACTATCGGCACTTGCCGGGAAACACAGGGTTTTATTTTCAGTCACGAGGGCCGCCGTAGTATACTGCGGGATCATCAAGCCAGAATTAAGTCCGGCATCATGTGTAAGCAGTTTTGGCAAACCATACCGCCCTTCACTCATGAGATAGCAACGCCTGTCGGCAATGTTCCCAATTTCGGCGGCCGCAGTGGTGGCATAATCAAGCGGCAAAGCCAAAGGCTGCCCGTGAAAATTGCCTCCGCTGATGGTATCATCGGCATTAAAAATAACAGGGTTATCAGTAACCGAATTAAGCTCGACTTCAGTAAGCTCCTTTAAATGCAGCCAGGCGTTGCGCGATGCGCCATGTACCTGCGGCATACAGCGGAGCGAGTATGGGTCCTGCACTCTATCGCAGTTAATGTGCGATGAGTTAATTTCCGAACCATCCAATAGGGTAAATAAGCGGTGCGCTACCATACGCGTGCCTTTAAACGGGCGGATCTGGTGCAGCCGCTCATCAAAAGGACGGATAGAGCCCATCAATCCTTCTAACGACATGGCGCCAATCAGGTCGGCACGGTTAAGTGCATCATCCAATCGCTGCACTGCTTTTATAGCGAATGAAAGGATGAATTGCGTCCCGTTGATCAAAGCCAAACCTTCTTTAGGGCCGAGTGATAATGGTTTTAAATCATGTTTATTTAAAACCTCTCCGGCAGCTATCTTTTCGCCATTCTCAAATACATAACCCAAGCCAATCAGCGGTAAAAACAGGTGTGATAACGGTGCAAGATCACCCGATGCACCCACCGAACCCTTTTCAGGTACTACGGGGATAATATCATTATCAATATGCCAGATGATGCGTTCAAGCGTACTTAACGCAATGCCCGAATAGCCCTGCGCCAACGCATGCACCTTGGTGATCATCATCAATTTGGCAATTTCCTGCGGGATGGGTTTTCCCACGCCTACGCTGTGACTTTTAAGGATATTGCTTTGCAGCAAACTGGTGTCTTCCTCCGAGATCCGGGTATCGCACAGCGGGCCGAAACCTGTATTGATACCGTAAACCGGGTGGTGGCTGTGTACTATCTTCTCCACCTCCTGCCAGGAGTTTTTGATCATCTCGGCAGCCTCATTATTGATGATACCTTTGGCTTTGCCCGATGCGATGTCAAGACAAGTGCCAATAGTTAAATGATCGGTGCCGTAATTAAATGTATTAGTCATTGCCGGCGGGTTTTAAATTGGTATTTAGTTTTTCAATGATATTATCGGCCAGTTTAGTTTGGCGGAAAGTTTTTTCAAGAGCGGTTACAGCAGGTAATAATTGTTGGGCGGTTTCATCGCTTTCAACCAGTTGCGTCATGGCTTCGCTGATGGCATCCCAAACAGGCATGATCTGCACTAACAATTCACGACCACTTTCTGTAAGTGTAACCAACTGGCGGCGACCATCATCGCTGCAGGTATCGCTGGTAACCAGGTTACGTTTTTTTAAGTTGGTGATGAGCTGGCTGGCAGCCGGATGCGACACCTCTATCTGTTCGCTTAATTCTTTGATGGATAAAGCATCATTTTTTGATAACAGGTAAAATACAGGGAACCAACTGGCATCAAAATCAATCCCGGCGTTTTGGTAAGCCTTGTTTATTTCGGCCAAAAAAGCTTCGCTCAATCGCCTTAAGCGACTGCCCAAAACCAGGTAGCCCAAACTTTGATATAAATTCATGATGCAATTTATATAAGTGCTTATATAATTGCAAATTTTATTTTATTCATTAGTGCCTTCTGCGTTAAACGTCCAATACGTAAGTGACGGGCTTTGCAGTTATAACTTACATTGTCGCGCTCTTGGCCGCGCGGGGCCAGTCACTTTTTTCTTGATAAAAAAGTAACCAAAAAATCAAGTCAGCAGGGAGGCTTCTTTTCGCTCAGCCTCGACCATTGTCCCGGCCTGCCTTTGCCCTGCAAATCAGGCAGAACCACGGCTGCAATTATTTTGCCTCGCTTCGCCCACACATTGCCACACCTTCTGCAAAAACTTGCTATGCCCTGCAACCGCACAGCCCAGCATTGTTCTACCCGATTTCACCCGAAGCTTACCTGCTGACGAAAAACACGTTTTCCAATTTGTTATACCTCGTTTTCGCTCAGAATGACATAATTGAAATGGGTGTCATGCTGAGCCAGTCGAAGCATAGTGGGTGGGGCCTCTGCGCGCGTCCTTCGACGGGCTCAGGATGACAGTCCCTCCACACCTGGTGTCATATCACCTTTACAGATCCCGATTTTCTCTTACTCAGAATGACAGTTTTTTTATGAATTGGCTAAAATGCAACAAAGCCACTTTGCGTTTGCAAAATGGCTTTGTTAATACAGCTAAGAATAGGATCCTATTTCAAATAACCGGCATTTTTAATATCAAAGATCAAGCCGGTTGCTTTGGGTTGCCAACCTAAAGTTGCGCGAGTTTTTTCGCTGGATGAAGGGCAATTCATAGATGCGAAATGCAGGAACCAACCAAAATGAGCAGCTGCCTCATCGCCCGATTTACTGAGCACAGGCAAATTCAAACCATTGCCAATCGCTTCGGCAATTTCCCTGAAGGCAACACCTTGTTCATCAACTGCATGGAACACACGAAGTTCGGGCTGTTTTTCTACTATCAATCGATATAAAACCGCCGCGTCTGAACGATGAACAGCCGGCCAAAAATTATTGCCATCGCCAATATAGGCCGATTCGCCTTTTTCTTTCGTCATGTTAATAATCATCGGCACAAAGCCATGATCTCCTTCGCCATGCACGCTTGGTGGCAGGCGTACCAAATAAGCTTTAACACCTTTTTCGGCAACGGCTTTAGTAGCTTCTTCTGTAGCTACGCGCGGATTAACATTTGATGTAGCAGGAGGCACGTCATCTTCGGTTACCAGGCGACCGTAATTTAAAAGCCCTACCCCTGATGTAACAACCAGAGGCCTATCTGTCCCGGCCAAAGACTCGCCTAACGCGGCGATTACTTTGCGATCATCTTCGCAATTGTCTTTAAACCTGGAAAAATCGTGATTAAAAGCCGTATGGATCACGGCATCGCAGGCCGCGGCGCCTTTCTGAATAAATTCAAGGTCATTTATATCGCCAAGGTATGCTTCAGCTCCTGTTGCTGTTACCTGTTCGGCCCCCTTATCTGAACGGACAAGGCCAAGTACCTGGTGACCTGCCGCCAAAAGTTCTTTTACTATTGCTGAGCCTACAAATCCCGAGGCTCCGGTTACAAATACACGCATATTCAATGATTTTATTTGATACAAAACTCTTCAATAAAATCCTGCCAAAGATGGTCATGTGACCATAATTACAATTAGCGCTGTAACTGCGCGTGCCTGATACGTGTAAGTGTTTTTATGGAAATACCAAGATAAGCGGCAATCATGCGGAGAGGTAAACGGGACAGGTACTCCGGAAAAGTCTGCACAAAATCGTCATACCTTTCTTCGGGCGTAGCACTTAATGAAAGCAGTATGCGCTTCCGGCTATAATGAGTATTACGAGCTATAAGTTCTTCAGCAAATTGTTTAAGTTGTGGAATCTCCGCCCGCAGCATTTCAAAATCATTTTTCTGCCAACAGAGTATTGTGGTTGGCTCAGCCGCTCCTATACTCACAGCCGAAGGTATTTGTTTGTCGTAACTTTCAACATCCAGTGTCCAGCTATTTCCGGGCGAGAACTGCAGAATATGTTGATTACCATCGGCAGAAATATTGAAAGTATACAACATTCCGCTTACAACAAAAACCTTATGCCTGCATATTTCACCGACACTAAAAAGGACCTCGTTGCGGCGTAATGTGTGTTGCACTGCCAGGTCGCTGATCCGGCGAATGGCCTCTTCAGCCATGTTTCCCACTCTAAGATATGTTTCAAATTCCGGATGCATTATCCAAAAATAATAAACATTTCAATAGCAAGCCGGGCACTGTAAAAACATGACACTTAAATATTAAATACTTTTTCGGGCTTCTTTTTGATGTTCTTGTACCAAAAATCACGCGCCTTTACACCCCAGATAAAGCGGTTAACATCGCGCTGTTGTGATACCTGGCTCCGCTTGGTGAGGTAGTATAGTTTATTTGCATTCTTCTTTAGCAGCCACCACAGGCGTAGCGACAAAAAATGGCTGGTATAGCCACAGTAAAGGTTATATAGCTGTTTTACAAATTGAGGGTTCTTGTTTTCTTTAAATTTTAAGCAATGAGCAATCCACCTAATGTCCTGCTTTAGTTTCAGGCCTTTTGTCTCCTCCTTTTTCTCTTTTACCGTACTGCTTTCGGCATGGCGGCGATACTTAACCAGGCACTTCGGAATAAAATCAATGGTTCCAATATTTAAAGCAACGTAACTTAACCACCAGTCGTGATACAGATCTTTATTAAAAGGCAACGCATGGTTTAGTAAATCACGCTGTGCCATGATAGCGTGTCCCGAAACGCAATTTTCAAGCAGGAAAACTTCCGGATCATCCCCTTTATAGAAATTATAAACATCAGACATTTTATAGTTGTAATGACTACCCTCTTCATTAACAACATCTGAATTATAGTAAGAAAACCGCTGCCCGTTTTCATCAATAAACTCCGAATCGTGATAGATCAGCTGATTGTCGCCGATTGCTTTCACCTGCAATTCAATTTTTTCGGGGTGCCACAAATCGTCCTGATCACAAAAAGCTATGAGTTTCCCTTTTGAATAACCAAAAGCTATTTCAAAGTTTTTTGCAAAGCCAACATTACGGGCATTTCTATAAACATGAAACCGGGGATATAATGCTGCATATTCCTGCAAAATATCATAGGTACTGTCTGATGAACAATCGTCAACCGCAATAATTTCGATGTTTTGATAGGTTTGTGTAATCAACGTGTCTAATTGCTGACGCAGGTATTGTTCTCCGTTGTATGTGCAAAGGACAATAGAAACAAGAGCGTTATCTGTCATAGGTAGTAAACTTTTGTTCATTACATTGTATTAACGTAAACTTTTAACGAATAATTACAGCACATTCTTTTTTTAACATATTTAACATTTGAATGTTAACCTATACGATATATCCGTAAAGGGTAACTGCGCAATATTGATGCCGCATTTTTATTCCGCAAATCATCAGCCTATCGTAACCAGCAGACAGACAGGCACTATCAGATACAAAAACTAATAACATCACAAGCCGGCCGTATAATACTATCGTATGGTTTTTGTATCTTTGAGGTTTATTGATTTATACTCAACAATATATTTGTGCTACAAACAACTGCCAGTCCCACTAAATCAGTATTTATAGTTTCCTGCTTCAAAAACAGGACATTGCTGCCTAAGTAATAACCAGGCGATATATTTTTCCATCAACAATGGCTATAACCATACTGTCTACTTTTGTAAAAAACATCCGGCCATCAGCTTATAAGTTCAGGTACACTATTTGCACACTGGTTACCCGGCACGAAGAATATGCTGAAATGTTAGATTCATTTATTGAGGCTGGCTTCGATACTGATATCTGCGAGTACCTGATGATCAATAACAGTGAAGGAAATACGGCAGATGCATATGATGGCATAAACCTGTTCCTTCAAGATGCACAAGGCGAGTATATTATTGTGTGCCATCAGGATATATTGCTGATCAATAAAGAAAGCAAACAGCTATTGGATCAGCGTATTGCCGAAATGACCGAGTTTGACCCTAAATGGGCTGTATTGGGGAATGCAGGTGCAGTTGACAGGTTGTATAAACGGAATGTTTTTAAGATAGCCTACCCCAACGGAAAAATTGACATTAAAGGCGACTTGCCGCAAAAGGTATGTAGCGTTGATGAAAATTTTATCGTAATTAAAAAAAGCGCTAATCTTTCATTGTCTTCAGACATTGGGGGATTTCATTTTTATGGTCTTGATATTTGTATGGGGGCCGAGTTTAGGGGGTATACATGCTACGTGATTGATTTTTTATTGCTGCACAAAAGCCTGGGTAATGTAGATGCAACCTTCAAACGCTCATTTAAAGTAGTAAAAAGTAAATACACACATTTTTTAAGGAGCAGATACGTTAATACTACTATTGCAAGTTTCTACCTTTCGGGCTCGCCTCTTAAAAACGCGATATTTAATACGAGGCTGTTCAGGCGGGTAATTAAAACTTTTGAAGAAATAAAGGCTAAGCTTAACCGCGCTAAGTAAAATACTGGACGGTCAATTATAATATTTGGATGGAAAACACGCTCATATCAATTGCGCTTTGCACATATAATGGCGAAAAATACATTGGTGACCAGCTTGAGAGCATTGTTAATCAAACGTATAAAAATTTAGAAATTATTATAGTTGATGACCGCTCGACGGATAACACGTTTGATATTATTAAAAGTTACCAGGAACAGGATCCGCGTATTAAATGCTTCAGAAATGAAGTAAACCTGGGCTTCAACAAAAATTTTGAAAAAGCAATTGCTTTAACTACCGGGCAGTACATTTCTATCAGCGATCAGGATGACATCTGGCTCCCCAATAAAATCCAGGTACTGGCCGATCATATTAAGAATTCCTGGCTAATCTGTTCAAACTCAAGGTACATGAGTGCCGATGGTTCGCTTACAGATCGCTACCTGCTTAATAATTTCTCCTTATCGCACAGAAACTTTAAGGCCCTGTTACTAAATAATTTTGTTACCGGCCATACGGTACTGTTTTCAAGAGAGTTGCTAAAATATGCCTTGCCATTTCCAAAAATTGGTTTTTATGATTGGTGGATGGGGTTTGTTGCCTTTTACTACAAAAAAATAACCTACGTTGACCAGGTGCTGACCTATTACCGGCTTCATGCCAATGCCGTCACAAACAATGCCACCTTAACTCCGGGACAGTTAGCTAATTATCATTATGAAATGATGTGCACCCATCTTTCTGTTTTCCGGGAATATCACCATTTGAAGCCTGCCGACAAAGATTATATCGAAAAACTATACCAGGCTTTATTAACCAAACGTAATAAATATTCATTTCCGCTGTTTCAGATAATGCTTGCCGATTACGATGATTTGTTTTCGCTGGCGAAGGAGCGTAAAGGCTTATCCAAAATAAATTTTGCCAGGCGATTTGCAATGAAGCACAATGTCTGATAAAAGAATTTGCTGTAAGGCAAAAGGTTAACCAAACCTTATTCACCAACTAACCTGTACCATATGCGCGTGTTAAAATATTTTTCAAAGCCCAAACTGAACTACAAACTCGCTATTTGCGCCATCATCAGGGATGAAAATGCTTATCTTGAAGAATGGATAAAATATCATTTATTGATAGGGGTTGAACATTTTTTCATGTATGATAATGAAAGTAAAGTCCCTGTTAAAACTACTTTAAAAGCGCTTGGCCTGGCACAGTATGCAACCGTTCGAAAAATAAAGGGCGAGGCCCAACAAATGAATGCTTATAACGATTGCGTTAAAAGATATGGTGAATCTGCGCAATGGATAGCATTTATAGATATAGACGAGTATATCGTTCCTAAAATATACCCTTACAATCTGCCCGATTTTCTTGAAGACTATAAAGATTATGGTGGCATCAATATTAACTGGGCTGTTTATGGCTCAAGCGGTCATAAAAAACGGACTAACAAACCACAGCTGGAGAGCTTTATATTACGGTCGGAAACAAACTTTTATAAAAACCGGCACACCAAATGTATTATACAGCCAAAGTTTGCCGATAGTTGCCATAACCCGCATTACTTTAATTACAAGAATAACAAATTCGCGGTTAATGAGAATTTCAAGCCCGTGATAGATGCGTTTTCAGATGTGAGTGTGGATAAGATCCTAATAAATCATTATTACTGCCGGTCGGAAGAAGAGTACCTGGAAAAAATCACACGCGGCGCGGGCGATTCGGTCAGGGTGCGAAAGATGGACGACTTTCACGAGCACAATGATGAAACAAATATTGTAGAGGATACCCTTATATTGGAGATAATAAAAGCCAAAACACAGGATAAATTAAAGGTGGAACCAGTTCTATAATTCCAGTATAATAATCTCAAATAAAAAGCGGTTGTCTCTTTCGGGACAACCGCTTTTTATTTGCATCGCTTTAAATAAATGCCCGATTTGGATTATTCTTTGATAAAGGCCAAAAGATCTTTATTTATGGTTGCAGCCTCAGTTGTAGGCATACCATGCGGGAAACCTGGATAAGAGATTAGTTTGCCGTTTTTCAGCAATTTGATTGACTTCAGCGCCGAATTTGCAAACGGAACAATCTGGTCGTCCTCACCATGCATAACAAGTACCGGAATATCCACACTTTGGAGATCTTCTCTAAAATCTGTTTCTGAAAAAGCCTTCACACAGTCATAATGAGCTTTTATGCCGCCCATCATGCCCTGACGCCACCAGTTATCCTGGATACCTTTTGATACTTTAGCACCTTCACGGTTATAGCCATAAAACGGGAAAGTGATATCCTGGTAAAATTGATTTCTGTTGGTGGCAGTGTTTTCACGGATATCGTCAAATACAGCAAGCGGAACACCATCCGGGTTACTTTCGTTTTGCACCATAATCGGGGGAACCGCGCTGATCAGCACAGCTTTGGCGATACGGCCTTTACCATATTTGGCAGCATAGTGAATAACTTCACCACCTCCGGTAGAGTGACCGATATGGATAGCATCTTTCAGGTCAAGTGCTTCAACAAGTTCAGCAACATCGGCTGCGTAAGTGTCCATTTCGTTACCGGTTGCGGTTTGGCTTGAGCGACCGTGACCACGGCGGTCATGGGCTATAACCCTGTAGCCTTGCTCAAGGAAAAAAAACATCTGGGCATCCCAATCATCGGCAGATAAAGGCCAGCCGTGGTGGAAAACCAATGGTTGACCGGTTCCCCAATCCTTGTAAAAAATTTCGGTTCCGTCTTTTACTGTAATTTTACTCATGTCGTTTTTCAATTATGGTGATTAATAAACACTGAAGATGTAGGGCCGTTTTTAACAAAACGTTATCGATATAATATCTTTACACTTTCTAAGATACCGCAAGAATACGAAACCAAAAGCTTATTATCGACACTATAAAAGTACCTAATTGAGGCTCAGTCGTTAAAAATCCTTCTAAAATTTACCCTGATAAGATAAATCAATCATGTTTTTTGACAGATGGTTTAAAGTGGTATACTATTACTGACTATTTAGCTGCCGGTGCTGGAAAATGCCTGATCTTTTCATAAACCAGGATTTTCTTAACTAAGCGCGGTTTAAAGAAACTACAAACCGAATATAAAAAACATTCAAAACATTAAAAATCAATAATTTAAAGCAGCATTAAATCCTTTTTTATTTCTTCCGTTTAGATGTTGCCCAAACGTAATCAGCAATTTTATTAATATCAGCAGCACTGATTGCGCCACGCCAGGCAGGCATTCCTTTTTCAGTTATGCCATTAGTGATATTTTTAACTATCGATGCCTTATCGGCTCCGTGGGCAAAATTGCGGCCAAGCAGGCTTTTGGTTTTTTCGGTACCCTGTAAATGATCGCCGTGGCACGCAGCGCATAACTGTTGAAACATAATAGCCGGTGTTTGTTTTTTCACCACAGTCTTTTTATTGATGGCAATACTTTGCACCTGCTGTTTAACTTTTTCGTTAGATGGCCTTAAGCGCAATATCATGTCATATGGCGGATCGCCTTTCCCTTCCGGCGGGTCATAGTGCGAGGTCGATATATACAGGTAACCATCAGGGCCGACAACCAGCGAGCGGATCCGGCCATATTGTTTTTTCAGTAAAGCTTCCTGCGCAACCGGCCTATCATTGTTCAGCGTAATGCGCAAAATGGATTCGCCACGCAAACACGCTACCAGCAAATTTCCCTTAAGTTCCGGAAAAGCATTCCCGTTATAAAACACAGCTTCCGAAGGGCCGATGGACGGTGTATATTCCAGCAAAGGCGAGATCATGCCTTCCCGGGTATCCTGGTGATGGATCACCGGCCAACCATAGTTTTGCCCGGGTTTAATGATATTGATCTCATCGCCGCCGGTTGGCCCGTGTTCAGAATCGAACAAAACACCCGTACCGGGTTCAAATGCGAGGCCCTGAGGATTGCGATGCCCATAGCTCCAGATCTCTTTGTGTGCGGTATCGTTTTTAGCAAATGGATTATCGGCAGGGATACTGCCGTCGTCATTTACCCGGAGTATTTTACCATTATAGGCTTTCAGGTCTTGCGCCAGGGCTGGCTGGTCGGCATCACCGGTGGTGATGTAAAGTTTTTTATCCGGGCCAAACAATAACCTGCAGCCGGTATGATTTTGATTACCCGGAATGCCCTTAATAATAGTAAAAGGATTAATGAGCGAATCGTTCCTGAATTCGTACCGGGCCACGCGCACCCTGATATGGTTATCCTCGGTATAGTTGCTGGCAATGTAGATCCACTTGTTTTGTGCAAACGCCGGGTGCAGGCACATACCCAGTAAGCCGGTCTTTTTATCAAGCGTAATATCGTTAACGGTAAACGCAGGCTTGGGTAGCAGTTTATTGTTCCTGTAAATTCTTACCCTACCGGCACGCTCGGTAAATAACATAGTGCCATCAGGCAAAAACGTAATTTGCCATGGAACAATAACATTGGTTACCAAGGTATCTATTTTAAAACTGACTGCCGTATCAGGATCGGCGGCTTTCTTTGTACTAATAAAAGCGCTTATCATCAAAGCGCAAAACAACAGGGCAAGAACACAAACCGTCCTTAATTTCATAAGCAGGAATTTTATTTTACATGGTAGGCGATTGCTGGTAGATATCCCAGTATTGATCTTTCGTATTAGTTTTTTTAGCGAGGACGATCTTTGAATTGACGCTGCCTTTTTTGTCGGATGGGGTAAGGTACAGGTCGGTGCCTTTCAGCTTGATCAGGAAGGTATCTTTATCTATGGGCTCAAACTCGTATTGCTGGGTAGCGTTATCTGCATTAAGTGGTTGTTCTTCCAAAGCTACTCCTGCATTGGCTTCTGCCACTGGTTGAAAAGTTTTGCTGGTAAACAGATTCTTCAGTTTATAAGTATTGCCCTCCACATGCTGAAAATCCCAGGTCATGCATTTCCAGTTTTCGGGATAGTAGGCCACCAGCGGGGTACCATTTGCCGATTGCGCGTCTTTAACGCGTAGCAGCATTCCGGTTTGCTCATTTTTAATGGCGTAAGTCCCTTTGATTTGTTGGGCCGAAACGGCAAGAGCAGGCAACAGAAAACAGAACAACCAGGCAAATCTTTTCATAGGTATATCGGTTTAAACAAATTTATATACAAACTATAAACAGCTGTTATACAAATCGGTTCAGTTTTTAGTCGATATGTATCAAAGCAAGCAAATTCCCTGTAAGGTTTTAAGGATAAAACCGACTAACACGCCAAAACCCTGACCATCGGCATAAATTATGAAAATTCCAATTCCGTCGCCATCGTTATGTTTTATAAAACATAACGTTATTTTTACATTTCACTTTAAGGGTCGCAACCTAAAAAACCACATGAACAAAAAACTACTTTTAATTTTGTCCCTATCGGGCACGTGCTTAGCCGTTAAAGCGCAAGACACGCTCAAGAAAACTCAGGCTGATACAACAGCCATTAAAAAGAAGCAACTGCAGGAAGTAGTTGTATCCGCATCCCGCATCAGCGAAAGCATTTTACGCTCGCCGGTAAGTATCGAAAAGATCAGGGCATCTGCCTTTAAGCTTTCGGCAGCACCCTCTTTTTTTGATGCCCTGGAAAACGTGAAAGGCGTTCAACTTATCACGCCCAGCCTTGGCTTCAGGATCATTAACACCCGCGGCTTTGCCAATACCACCAACGTTCGCTTTACCCAGTTGGTTGATGGGGTCGACAACCAGGCACCCCATTTAGGCGCCCCTATCGGCAACGCGCTGGGGCCAAGTGATCTTGACATTGAAAGCGTAGAGATCATTCCCGGTACGGCATCGGCGCTTTATGTTCTGAACGCTATAAACGGACTTGCAAATTTTATCACCAAAGATCCTTTTACTTCGCCCGGTATCACCATTCAACAAAAAACGGGCATTAACCACGTAGGCGATAAAGAAACCGGGGTAAAAGGCTTTTCAGAAACAAGTTTCAGGATAGCGCAGATACTCTCGCCTAAATTTGCCTTTAAGCTCAATGGCACTTATACCACTGGGTACGACTGGATAGCCGACAACACAACTGATCAAAACGCGGCAGCCAATGCAAAGCTCGGTATCCCGGGCGGACCACAAAACCCGGCTTATGACCCCATTAACGGTTATGGCAATGAATCATCCGACAGAAAAACAATCACCCTTGGCGGCAAACAATATTCCGTTGCCCGTACAGGATATGCCGAAAAAGACCTTACCAGCTACGGCCTGCACAATGTGAAGCTGGATGCGGCGCTGGCCTATAAATTCAATGCAAAAACACAGCTTACCTACACCTTCCGTTTTGGCGATCTTGATAATATTTACCAACGCGCCAACCGCTTCAGGCTAAAAGGTTACACTTTACAGCAACATGCACTGGAATTAAAGAATGATATTTTCCAGGTACGCACTTACCTCACTATCGAAAACACGGGCAAATCATACAATCTGCGCTCGGCAGGCGAAAACCAGGACCGCAACTTTAAAAGCGATAACGACTGGTATGCCGATTTTACAAAAGGTTTCAACAATGCCACTTCGGCAGGCGCCAATGTGCAACAAGCCCTGAACCAGGCACGCCAGTTTGCCGACGCAGGCCGATATCAACCCGGAACACCCGCCTTTAATGCCACCCTCAACAAACTTGCAGATATCAATAACTGGGATGTAGGCTCGGCCCTGCGCGTTAAAGATGATCTGTTTCATATAGAAGGGCAGGCGGATATTTCAAAAGCCATCTCCAAAGATTTTATCAAGCAAACCGGGTTAGATCTGCTTGCCGGATTTGACCACCGTACTTATATCATCCACCCCGATGGTAATTACTTTATTAACTATGTGCCCGGCAAAGAATTCAGCAATTTGGATTACAGCAAAACCGGCGGTTTTATACAGGCATCAAAAGAGCTTTGGGACAATAAACTTAAACTATCGGCCACACTGCGCGGCGACAGGAATGATTACTTTGACCTAAAACTAAACCCTCGTTTTACATTGGTATTTTCGCCGGTTGTTGAGCATAATATCCGGGTATCTTTCCAAAGCGGCTACCGGTTCCCGAGTATTTTCGAAGCTTTCTCTAACGTAAACAGCGGCGGGGTAAAACGTATTGGCGGCTTGCGCGTGGTATCAAACGGCATTTTTGAAAACTCGTACCTCCGTACTTCGATAGATGCTTTCCAAACCGCTGTAAAAAATGATTTCAACCAGGGAATCTCAACAAACGCGGCCATCGAAAAAGAAAAGGGCTTGCTGAAAAAGAACCCTTACACCTATTTGCAACCTGAGCATATTAACTCATTTGAGGCCGGTTACAAGGCATTATTTTTTGATGGAAAACTGAGTGCCGACGCGGATTTTTACTACAATAAATATGATCACTTTATTGCCCAGGTAGAGATCAACGTACCTAATACCCAAAAGGCCGATTCGATTCCTTATTATCTGAATGATAAAAGTAAACAGGCCCGCTACCGGGTATGGACCAATTCGCAAAGTAAGGTTACCAATATTGGGGGCAGCGTTGGGCTCACCTATCACTTACCGGCCAACTTGCAATTATCTGGCAATGCATCTTATGCCAAGTTACAGCGAACAACCAATGAGGATGCCCTTGAAGATGGTTTCAATACACCGCAATGGATCACTAATTTCTCTTTTGGTGGTAACCGTGTGGCAGGTAACTTAGGGTTTAATGTAACCTATAAATGGCAAAGTGGCTATTACTGGCAATCCTTTTTAGTAAATGGTAACGTTGACCATTACGGCACTTTTGACGCGCAGGTTAATTATGATTTCCTGAAAACAAAGCTTAACGTAAAACTGGGCGCCAGCAACCTCACCAATAAATATTACAACTCCTTTTTAGGCGGCCCATCAATTGGTGGTTTTTATTATACTACACTTACCTATACTATTATGTAGTTGTTTTTCCTTTCGTTGCAGACTTACGAAGTTTTGAAAACTTCGTAAGTCTTTAAGAGTGAACTCCGCTGCCGCAAATGCTCAAGTACGCGAGCTGCAGTCAGCCTCATTTTGGCACTGAAGTTGGAAACTTCAGTTATGGTTAACCACGGGTTACGCTATCGCTAAACCCGCGGCAGAATTAAAGAATTACTTTATCCTCTCATCACATTCACCCTATCCCCTTTCCAATCCGGGAAAAGAATGTGATCATTATTTATAGCAAGGTGCTTATCGGCTACGGAGCTGAACACGCTTCTGAAATCGGTAGTTACAGCAAGGTCTCGGCCATCTTCAAGGTTTTCGATAGCTAATGGTTTTACATCGCCGTAAACTAAGCCACCGTTTACATCATTACCTAAAATAAAATTACAGGAGGCGCGGCCATGATCTGTACCACCGGTCCCGTTTTGATGAACGGTACGGCCAAATTCGGTCATGGTCATTACGGTAACATCATCCTGATAGGTACCAAGGTCTGTCCACAAAGCCATCATACTATTGCTCAAATCGGACACGTTACGGGCGAAGATGCCGTTCTCCGTGCCCTGGTTAAAGTGAGTATCCCAACCGTTGGACTCAGCAAATGCTACTTCCAGCCCTACATCCATTTTAATGAGTTGGGCAATTTGCTTTAATGAGTTGCCCAATGCCGAGTTTGGATAATCGGCACCATTGGCAGGGGTGTAATTTTTAATATTGGTTTTCTGAAGCATTTTCATGGCTTCAAAGCTTTCCTTTCCGGTTTGTTTTAACAAGTCGGACGCGGTTTGATCATACAGATCTTCAAAACTTTTAGCTGCCATATTAGCTCCGGTAGGATTGCCACGCATCTGGATGGCAAAATCCTGTAGGTTACTGATGGCTACCGATGGGTTGTCACCATAAAAAGAACGCGGCATGGCCGATGTCATGCTTACAGCGGTAAATGGTGTAAGCGCGTCATGACCGAGCAAACCTACAGCCCTGTTAAGCCAGCCGCTTGATGTACCTTTATTAAACGGCGTACCTGATTCCATATAATCCTGGGCATCAAAATGCGACCGGGTATTATTAGGCGAACCAATACCATGCACTATGCCTAATCTTTTCTCACGAAACATAGGTTCAAATGCTTTCATGGCGGGGTGCAAACCAAAGCGGCCATCCAGATCAATTAGCGGAGTACCTGTGCCACTTTTTGCTGCCGACATGAACAGGTTTGGCCGGGCTGTTTTTAAATAATCGTCGGTAAAGGGAGTAACAGCCATCAGCCCATCCATAGCGCCACGCTGGAAAATGCACACCAGCGTTTTTTTCTTTTTATAGGGGGAGAAAATCTTTTCGCTTGCGGCAGCCTCAGCCAAAAAGCCGGGAATACCACCTAACAAGCCTACGCCTAAAAGGGCCAGTCCGCCCGATTTTAAAAATCCTCTTCTTGATACCATTTTTAAATCCTCCTGCTGTTAACGCCTTTGATATTCGGGCGAGCCAATGATAACCCCAACCACCTGTGCAAGCATGGAATTATTACCCGCTGTGCTTTGCATTGCCGTAAAATTATTTTTTCGCTTGCCTTTCAAGCCTGTCTGTTGATCCATCATTTCGTTGCTGCTTGCCTGTGCCATAGTTGCAGCAGGAGTTTTGGCACTGGCTTCGTCAACCTTTTCCATGAGTTTTGGATCATTAAGCATTGGGGTAAGCCTTTTGATGGTTTCATCAAGCGGACGCCCCGGCAATATCAATTTACTATATATGGTAAGTGCCGCCTGGGCGCTTTCGGGTTCGTGATGATTATTGAGCGCAGCCAGATCAACCTTTATCCCGGGAATCCTGCCTGAGGCCAGCGCCAGGCCAAAGTTCATACGATTAAGCCATGCGCCGGTGTTGATCCAGTACTGGCCTTTATCCGGGAAGCCTGTAGGGGCCTGGTAATAATAGATTTTTTCGCCCATTTTATTGATCCAGTTAAACAATTGGTAAGGCTGATTAACATCAGCATGCAGTGCACGCACCGAACCAATGGCCAACTCAAACGGCGATTTTGTTTTTTCCCGCACAGCCGCAGCGCTCCAAAACTCGGGGGCATCAACCATGGTGATCAATACCTGTTTGATATCACCATCTTTATTGATAAAGGTACGGGCCATTTTATCAATAAGCGTTTGCGGTGGGTTATCGCTCACAAAACGGGTAGCTAATTTTTTTGAGATAAATTTCGCTGTAGCTTGCTGATGTGCCAGCATGGTAAGCAGTTGTACGCCCTCATCATAGCCACCACCTGCAGCAAACTGATGGCCCAATACTGTTTTTTCGCCATTATCATGCTTGTTGGGGTTAAACAAAAAATCACCCTCATGTATAAAACCCCGGCTTTGCAATTTGTCGTCACCAATACGGTTCATCAACTTTTGTCCCGCGTTTCCGTAAGCTCCCATGGGGTATACCGACCAACCGGTAAGTACTCTTGCTGCCTGGGTTACATCCTGCTGGGTATAGCCGCCATCTACCCCAAGAGTATGCAGTTCCATTACCTCGCGGGCGTAATTTTCATTAAGTCCCTGGGCTTTTTTTGCCTTATTTAACTTGGGCATATTGGCGAAACGCGCTGTATCGGTATTTTGCATTTGCAATGCCAGGCGGCGGCGAACCTGACCATTACCGGCCTGCATATTATCGTTATTGCCCGAGCTACTGAAATTATCCAGGTAATACAACATGGCTGGCGACTTGGCGGTGGCCAGCAACAGGTCGTTAAATTTCCCTAAAGCATTGGGCCTGATTACATCACGCTCATACGCCGGAATAAACTGCGAGCAATCATTTTTAACAACCGACACGTTGAAATGGTTAAACCAGAAACTGGTCATCACTTCCTGTAGTTGGTTATTACTGTAAGCAGCCCTTAATATTTTTTGATTGATGAATTGGCGCAATAACTCCTGCTCGGGTTTCAAGCCATTTTGCTGCATATAGTTTTGCAGCTGATCGCGATAGGCTTTTCTATCGGTCTTTACCGAATCTTTATTAACCACACCATCCTTTACGGCCATTCGTAAAACTTGCCCCCCTTTAGGATATTGCGCTACAACTTCGGTATTGCTAAGCTTCAGCGCATCGTATTTATCCAGAAGCTGATTTAAAGAATCATCAGGCATTTGGGCATCAAGTTGAGCCGCGAACCACTTTTCCGGGCCCACTTTAACTACTTCTTCTACTTCGCCGGGTGTTGCACCGTACGTAAAACGACTTAGTAAATGAGCGGCAGCCTGTTCAGAAGTTAAACCGGCTTTTTTATAAGGAAACTTTAAATCGGAGTAGGCAGAATAGCCCGGCAAAAAGGCAGTAAATACGGTAAACACACACAACAACAAAACAAAGCCACACCAGTACTTAACAGCCTTTTTCATAGTATCCGGGTTATTAATTAAAAAATTTAATTTACATGCTATAATATGACCACAAAAAGACGGCGTGGTTTAATTTAATTGTAAAACAAACTTAAATATTTAGCTATTTAAACTAAAACCCAGCTATATTGTCAATAGCATTAATTATCTGAAAAAATAACGAACCATGAAAAAATTACTGATGATACTGGCCCTGGCCGGTGGACTAAGCTTCACTGCAAGCGCGCAAAAAAAAGTTGAAAAAACGCCGGCTCAAAAAGCAGGCAATAAAACCGAGCATCTGGAAAAACATTTGAAACTTACTGCTGATCAAACTAAAAAAGTAAACGCGGTTTTGCTGGCGCAGGCCACAAGTATTGATAGCCTGAAAAAGTTAAAGCAAGACAAAAAAACAAGTCACCTGGCCGATCAGAAGATCAAAAAACAGACGGCCGATAAACTCGACAAAATATTTACCCCTGAGCAGAAAAAAGCTTATGCTGAAATGAAAGCCGAAAAGAAAGCTAAAAAAGATGCGGTAAAAAAAGCGGCTCAATAAAACCGTGATTTTCAGGATTTGGGGAATTTCCTTGATGCAATAAACTAATTTAAAAACGGGATATTCTCCAAGCCCAGCATCGAGATCGAAGTGCTGGAAAACAAAACCGGCGATCTGAACGGCACGCTCCCGTCGGCAACCATGATAGTGACCGGAAACAACCTCGGCATTTTCATCAGCGAATGTGCAGGCACGATCTAATAGACGGTAGCAGTTGGAGAACAAAAAGCTTTGTTTGGAACGTGCAAACCGAACGACTGATGGAGCAACAGTACAGCCAATGGATGCAGCTTAATTTATTGGAGTGCGGAAATCGGTTAAGACGATAAAGGCGGACTTGCTTTAATCAGCACAAATATCCGGCTAAGCCTGCATTTGCAATGAGTACGCAAGCGAGTAGGAATTTTTGATTAATTTGCATACCCGAACTGAAACTCTCATACACATTAGATATATGGACGAGGTTGCTTTAATAATTATCTACAACCATCAATATAACAGTAACATTGAAATACTTGAAAAACTCTACAACGGTCGCTTCACAAATATTTATCACATTGTTCCTTTTTATACCGGTGATGAAAGTAACGTGATTCCGGTGTATGAAAATTCGTATTATTTTCAGGGCTACGTTGCGCAGGCTTTTAAGAGTTTCTATAAATCGACTTATAAACATTACTTTTTTGTAGCCGATGATCTGCTACTGCATCCGCAAATCAACCAGGATAATTACAGGGAGTACTTTAAGGTAGACGATACCACTTGCTTTATACCGGGCTTCTCCAATCTTCATGATGTTCAGGGGCCCAGACCGTGGCACAGGGTTGCCGATGCCTTTTACTGGAACATCAAACAGGTTGGTGTTGAGGCAACAAGTTTTTGGCCGGATAATGAAACGTCTCGCAAGGCTTTTAAAAAGTTCAACTTAGACCTGAAACCGTTAAAATTCAGCCAGATATGGCCAACGCCTCAATCACTGGGCGATTGGTTCAGTATGCCCAAAAAACATCTTATCCGTTATTTAAAAAATCGCCTGCTTAATCAGCAGCATCAGCTTGCATACCCATTGGTTGCAGCATACTCGGATATTTTTATTGTTAGCGCCGATGCCATTGCATCCTTTGTTAATTATTGCGGTGTAACCGCTGTTACGCGCCTGTTCGTCGAAGTCGGCCTGCCAACGTCTATGGTGCTCGCAGCAGATAAAATAATTACCGAAAATGACCTTCCGCTTAAAGGCCGTACTTTATGGACGCCGGCCGATTTTAAGTTTCTGGAACCTTACAATCAAAACCTGAACAATTTGCTGCAGAACTTTCCGGAGCAAACCCTCTACATACACCCTATCAAGCTCTCGAAATGGAATCAGTAAACAAAACCAAAGCCATCGTTATCACATCCATCTTTCAGCCGACTTTGGCTGTTGAAGCCTTTGCAAAAATGCCTGATCACCATTTGATTGTTGTTGGTGATAAAAAAACGCCGGCCGGCTGGGCCTGTCAGGGGGCAGAATATCTTTCGGTACGGGATCAGGAGCTACTCGATTTCAAATTGGCAAAGGCACTGCCCTATAATCATTATTGCCGCAAAATGCTCGGTTATTTAAAAGCCATTAAAAACGGCGCAGGATATATCATCGATACTGACGACGATAATTACCCTAACGAAAACTGGTGTTTCCCGAAAACCGAAGGCAAACATAGTTTGCTCAATGCAAACCAGGGCTTTATAAATATCTACCAATGGTTTACAGATCAGCATGTTTGGCCGCGCGGCTTGCCGCTGGATTTGCTGCTTAAAGATTTCGAACTTCATCAAAACGTCGAGACCCAGACCTGCAAAGTTGGTATCTGGCAGGGACTGGCTGATGAAGACCCCGATGTGGACGCCATTTACCGGCTGACCTTAAATAAACTGATCACGTTTAATGACGCAAAACCTGTGGTTCTCGACAAGGGCACTATAGCGCCGTTCAACACGCAAAACACATTGATTGTAAAAGATCTGTTCCCATTACTTTACCTGCCCACCTACGTTACATTCAGGTTCACAGATATCTTACGCGGACTGATTGCCCAGCCCATCATGTGGCTTTATGGCTACCAGCTCGGCTTCACAGGCGCAAATGTTGTGCAAAAACGCAATCCGCACAATTTCGTGGACGACCTGGAATCTGAAATGCCGATGTATAAATATTGCAAAGACATTATTCCAACGGTCGAAGCAGTTATTTCATCGTCCCGTTCGATGTCGCAAAATTTACAGGATGCCTACCAGGCCCTCCATAAAAAAGGCATCGTAACAGCGCAGGAATTACTCAACCTGGATCATTGGCTGGATGATATAGCCTGTTTACTGTAAGAACGATTTGCTTTTTAGTCCTCCACCACCTAAGGTGGGGGTAAATATCCTATTTACTACATAGTAGAAGCAATCGTATTCACTCAAAACTATGTATACGGTTTCTGGCGTAACCTCCACTACTGATCTACCACCAAAGGCGGTGGTTTAGACATTATACTTAAGAAAGCGCTTATCAATAAATTTCTTACTCTTGCGGAACACCCCGGCCGTTTTTTTAAAACATAAAAATGGCCGAAATTTTTTCCGACCATTCGTGGATATTCTCCCGTTTTTTGTTTTTACACCTTTCGGGCTTTGTATAAAATATCCTATTTTTAAGATAAATCGGTTATTAAAAGATGGCAAAAAACCTGCTGGCAAAAAACAAACTTACCATACTGTATGGGCTATGCCTTGCTGTGCTATTGCTTTTGCTAAAATGGCTCGAACTAAAGCTGGTAATAGTTAACAATGCTTATGAAGTTTACATGGGCGCAATTGCCGTGTTTTTTACAGCGCTCGGTATCTGGTTGGCATTAAAACTTACCAAGCCCAAAACAGTAATAGTAGAAAAGCAGGTTTACGTAAATAACGGCCCCGAGTTTACTGTTAACCAGGCCGAGGTAGAAAAAATGGGCCTCAGTAAACGCGAACTGGATGTTTTACAATTGATGGCTGAAGGGCTGAGCAACCAGGAAATTTCAGAGCGCTTGTTTGTATCGTTAAATACCATCAAAACGCATTCGGCAAAGGTGTTTGAAAAAATGGAGGTAAAACGCCGCACACAAGCCGTTGAAATGGGCAAACGACTCTGCATTATTCCTTAACCGGCATCATACTTTGGCACTAAAAGCGGCACATTTTTCAAAATCACCCTAAAGTATGAGCCCGGAAAGTTTCTGACAAGCCAAATTTGTTCTATCAAAACATAAAACGATATGAAAAAGAATGTACTTGTTTTTGGATCAATCTCCGGTTTGATCATTGCCGCAACCGGAGGAATTTCTGGGGCCCTGTGTTATGACAATCCCAACTTTCAGGGCAATATGTGGGTGGGCTACGGCTCCATGCTACTGGCCTTCTCGCTGATATTTGTAGCTATTAAAAACTACCGCGATAAATACAATGAAGGCGTGATCAGTTTCGGCAAAGCTTTTATGATTGGTCTTTATATTGTGCTCATCACATCAACGGTTTATGTGATTGTATGGCTTATCGAACTCTATAATTTCTATCCGGATTTCATGACCAAGTATGTAGCCCATGTTTTAAGGGAAGCCAAAGCCCACGGCGCAACGGATGCCGAACTTAAACAGCAGGAGGCAAGTATGGCCGGTTATATTAACATGTATAAAAACCCTTTTGGCGTTATTGTACTTACTTATATGGAGATATTGCCCGTTGGCCTGGTGATTGCGCTGATAGCAGCTTTGATCCTGAAACGCAAAAACGCCAGTCCGCAATTAGTTACCAATTAAAGTACCTATACGGGTTGCTATAATTTTATGTCATTGCGAGTGAAGCGCAATGACATAAAAATCGGGAACAATTAATCTCAACTATTTATTCCTAAATTGGCTCAATGATATTTGATTTCAGGCTGAAGGTTTTCTATACAGTTGCACAGCGCTTAAGCTTTACCAAGGCTGCTTCCGAGCTGTTTATTACCCAGCCTGCTGTCACCAAACATATCAAGGAATTGGAACAGCAGCTTAGCGTGCAGCTGTTTAAACGTAACGGCAATAATATCGCCCTCACTACCGCCGGCAAGATCCTGGAAAAATATGCCGAAAAGATTTTTCAGACTTATACCGAGCTTGAAACCGAACTGGCACAGCTTAACAATTTAGAGGCCGGTACCCTGCACATTGGCGCCAGTACCACCGTAGCCCAAACTATTTTGCCCAAACTGTTGGCTATGTTTAAAAAAACATATCCCAAAGTCACCTTCAACTTTATCCAGGCCAATACCGACCAGATCTCGCAGCTGGTACTTGCCGAAAAAATAGATATAGCGATAGTGGAAGGTGCGGCACATTCGCCACAATTATCTTATACCGATTTCATCAAAGACGAAATTGTATTAGTAACCAGCGCTAACAATAAGTTATCCAAAAAAGCCGAGATCACACCCAAGCAATTGCCGTCCATTCCATTGGTTTTAAGGGAGGCTGGATCGGGTACGCTTGATGTAATTTTCAACGCGTTGGCGGCAATACAGATCAACCCTAAAGATCTTAATATTGAAATTCAGCTGGAGAGCAGCATAGCGATAAAACAATACCTTTTATACTCAGAAACAGCTACATTCCTCTCCATCCAATCGGTAGTGAGCGAACTAAAATACAACGAGCTCAGTATTATTGATGTTAAAGGGTTGGAGATTTTCCGCACGTTTCAATTCATTCAGCTGCACGGTAAACACAGCAAACTGATTGAATTATTTAAACGTTTTTGCCTCGCCAATTATAACTTAAAGTAATCGCGTATTACTTTATATCATTTGATTACCAACAGGTTTAGCTCCAAATTTGAGTACCGAACAAAAGGTAATCACGCATGGAACACATTACTACCGATATCTGCATTATAGGCGCCGGACCTGTTGGTTTATTTGCCGTTTTTGAAGCCGGACTGCTCAAAATGCGCTGCCATTTAATTGACGTACTGTCGCAGGTTGGGGGGCAGCTTTCTGAAATTTATCCGCATAAACCTATATATGATATTCCGGGCTATCCCGACGTTACCGCGCAGCAACTGGTAGATAACCTGATGCTGCAGATAGCTCCGTTTCATCCAACTTTTAGTTTAGGCGAACGGGTAGAAAACCTGCAACGCAATGAAGACGGTTCATACAATATCATCACTAATGATGGCACCGTTGTTCATTGCCAGGTAGTAGTAATTGCCGGCGGCCTTGGTTGCTTTGAGCCCCGCAAGCCGGAAATTGACCGCCTTTCAGATTTTGAAGGTAAAGGTGTAGCCTACATGGTAAAAAATCCTGAACATTTCCGTGATAAAAAAGTGGTACTGGCCGGCGGCGGTGATTCAGCATTGGACTGGGCCGTTTTCCTGAGTAATGTGGCTGAACGGGTTACGCTTGTTCACAGGGGCGATACCTTCCGCGGAGCACCTGACAGTGCCGAAAAAGTATTTGATCTGGCCAAGGAAGGCAAAATCGACCTGATCCTGAAATCGAACGTGGTTGCCTTAACCGGCGATGACCGTCTTCGCGAGATCACCCTGCTTGACCGCGACCAACAGGTTAGCCACATTGAAGCCGATCATCTTATTCCACTCTTCGGTCTTAGCCCTAAACTTGGCCCCATCGCCGATTGGGGCTTGAACATAGATCGATCAGCCATCGCGGTAAATACAGTTGATTACAGCACCAATATTGAGCGCATTTACGCTATTGGCGACATCAACACCTACCCAGGCAAGCTTAAGCTGATATTGTGCGGCTTCCACGAGAGTGCATTGATGGCGCAGAGCGCTTTCAAATATGTTTTCCCCGAGCAAAAACTGAGTTTTAAATATACCACCGTTTACGGTGTAAGCGCTTTTTAGCCATGATAAATTTAACCATAATTGACCGCTACGGCGGTAGCAGGCCAGTCGAAATTCCGGAGGGTATTAACCTGAGCCTGATGGAAGTGCTGAAAGCATCTGAATATGATATCCTGGCTACTTGTGGTGGTATGGCACTTTGTGCCACCTGCCATGTGCAGGTAATAGAAGGCCCTGAAGAATATTTTACAGCCACCGATACCGAACTGGATGTATTAGATACCCTACCCTATGCCCCTCCTGCAAGTCGCCTGGCTTGTCAAATCAGGATCAATGAAGATATGGACGGGATGGTGTTTAAGCTGGTAGGGGAAGAGTAAAATTCGACGTCGGGAGTACTCAGTCTTGAATTCAATTCTTAGGTCGGGTTTAAAAATCCTTGTGTTTTGTGTGCGAGCCCTGTTGCCGGTTTACTATTTTTCTTTCCGGCAGCGGGGTTATTTCAATCTATATGAAAAAACTATTTAAATCATTTTATAAGGGCCCTATTTTTAAAAGTCGTGACAACCACTTCTACAGAGACCCAGATTTACCGGTAAATATTGAATTTGCTAACAGGACAGCTCAACCTAAACATGTTTGGGTTGAGCTCATCTGTATTGACTTTGAACTCGATAAACAAACTGAATATAAGATATTAACCAATGATAAATCTTTCCGGATCGAATTCGATTCAGATAATTCCATTATTTTTTATTTACAATATAGTTTTAGTTGTAAATTATTCAGGAGGCCAGTATCAGATGAGATAAGAAATCCCAATGACTGGATTCTTGACCTGGATTTTTCTGATATTAACTGACAATCATTAGGATTAAAATATAGACTATCTACCCTGACTTTACTTCTCCGTCAGCACCGTAAACTTAAAATCCAATGGTTCAAACAGGCGGATAAGCTCATCAATAAACGTTTGTCCCCATTTTACATACATGAGACCAAAGTTTTCAGAGCGCTCCTGCAGGCTATCTTTCGGGAATAGTTCGGCTTTAACGGCAGTTAATTGCTCTAAACGCACACTGTAATTTCTTTTTTCGGCACGGATCAATTTCTTTTCCAGGTTGTCCATTGCCTTTTTAAGGCGTGCCTGTACCGCCGCCGCTGATGGAGAAAGTGTTGGATCTATCTTGTAAGCACGCAGCTTTATTTTTTCGAACAGGCTTTCCATTTCGCGCCATTCCTCGGCAATGCTCAGGTTATGATCGCTGTGCTTTTTAATCCAGTAGGTTTGCAGGGCATCACTTTCTTTAAATAAAGAAAGGGCATCCAAATCCATCCGTGTTATTTTAGCAGCTTGCTCCTTCTTGATCACCAATGCCGAATTACGGAGGATCAGGATCGGGAAATCAATTTTATAGTGATCAAAGTTCGATTTCAGTTCCAGCCAGTAAACCACTTCCGCACCACCGCCTATATAAGCGATGTTAGGTAAAATACATTCCTGATATAATGGACGCATCACCACGTTAGGACTAAAACGTTCGGGATATTCCGCTATTTCTTTTTTTAGTTCAGCTTCAGTAAAACTAATCTCGGTATTAAGCACATGATAACTGTCATTTTCAAAAACTATCCGTTCGCGCAGCTGATCTTTCAGATAAAAGAAATTGATCTCGCGTGGATTAACCTGGATATGTACACCAAGCTCATGTAGTTTTTGATTGGTTTCGCTGATATTTTTAAAACTATGCTGACCAATAATATCCTGCTCAATAATTGGCGCGAACTCTTTTTTAAACTCATGGTCATCAGCATCAATGATCACCAAACCGTATTGGCCGAACAAAGAGTTAACCAGGTAACGGGTAGCATCGGCAAGTTTATCAAATTTAGTATAAGCTGTTTCAACAATTTCGGCAAGATCGGTAGCGTGGCCTTCCATACCCAAAACACCTTTATACTGGTTAAGCGCCTGGCGTATGCTCACCGGATCGATCCGGCCGGTTGCTCCCGAAGCTTCATACCACCAGTGTACTTTTTTACCGCCTATATTGGTATAGTTGATCTCGGCAAAGTCGTGGTCTTCGCTGGCCATCCAGTAAACAGGTACAAAGTTTTTATCGGGATGAGCGGCTTTTAATTGCTGCGCCACTTTAATGGCCGTAGCTATTTTATAAAGGAAATACAACGGCCCGGCGAAGATATTTAGCTGGTGCCCGGTTGTAATGGTATAAGTATTGTCCTGCTTTAACAGCTCTAGGTTTTGGGCTGTAAGGGCGGTTGAGTAAGTACATAATTTACCGGGCTCCTTACCTAAACATTCGTATTGTTTAGTTAAAACACGTACCAACACCTCGCGATCGGCAACAACCTTTTTGTTTTTCAAAAACTCGGCAAAACCGGCCATATCAGGGCGGTAGCCATAAAAAGGTTGCAACTCGGGCTTATTGTCGATGTATTCGGCAACCGTGTGTGAAAAGAAACCGGTGTCTTTATAACTTATACAGGATGCGTCCATTTCGTTGATTTCGGATTTTGGATGTTCGATTTCGGATTTGGCCTAAAACAAAACATCAGCAAATAAAATTAAATGCTGATGTCGAAATTAGATTATAAATCGCAAATCGCTTTACAGCAGACTGCAAATTAACATTATTTTACAATTTGTCCATAAAGGTCAAAGTCCTCGGCGCTGTCTATCTTTACGTTAACAAAGCTGCCAACGGTAGCGTAATCAATGCTGGCGTCAATCAAAACTTCGTTATCAACCTCAGGCGAATCAAATTCTGTACGGCCAACAAAGTAGTCGCCATCTTTCTTGTCGATCAGCACTTTGTAGGTATTGCCTATCTTCTCCTGGTTTTTATCAAAAGAGATACCTTGTTGAATTTCCATAATAGCATCTGCGCGTTCCTGTTTTACTTCTTCAGGTACATCGTCAACCAAACTATGGGCATGGGTTTTCTCCTCGTGTGAGTAAGTGAAACAACCCAGACGGTCAAACTTGGTATCCTCAACCCATTGAGCCATCTCTTCAAAATCCTGCTGGGTTTCGCCCGGATAACCGGTGATCAGCGTAGTACGCATAGCGATACCCGGAACCCTATCACGAATCTCATTTACGATATCAATGGTTTTTTGCTTGGTGATACCGCGGCGCATCGATTTCAGCATATTATCGGTGATGTGCTGCAACGGCATATCCAGGTATTTGCAGATGTTTTCACGCTCGTTCATCACATCCAGGATCTCCATTGGGAAACCTGAAGGATAAGCATACTGCAGTCTGATCCATTCAATACCATTCACATCAGACAAACGACGAAGTAATTCATCCAGGTTACGTTTGCCATAAAGGTCGAGACCATAATAAGTCAAATCCTGCGCAATCAGAATCAATTCTTTAGTGCCGTTTTTAGCAAGCTTCTTAGCATCTTCAACCAATTGTTCAATAGGTGAGCTCAGGTGTTTACCCCGCATCAGCGGAATAGCACAAAATGAGCACGGACGGTTACAGCCTTCGGCAATTTTAAAATAAGCGAAGTGCGATGGTGTGGTCAGCAAACGCTCACCAATCAGCTCATGCTTATAATTTGCGCCTACAGTAGCCAGCAGGTTTTGCAGATCGTTGGTACCAAAGTAGGCATCAACGTTGGTGATCTCTGCTTCAAGCTCCGGCTTGTAGCGCTCGCTCAGGCAGCCGGTTACAATCACCTTACCCACCTTGCCCTGCTCCTTGAGCTCGCTGTATTGCAGGATGGTATCTATTGATTCCTGCTTGGCATTATCAATAAAGCCACAAGTATTAATTACTATAATATCATTTTTGCCTACCTTCTCGGCCTCATGCACCACATCAAACTGGTTGCCCTTCAACTGGCCCATCAATATTTCCGAATCGTAAATATTTTTTGAACAGCCTAATGTAACCACGTTTACACGGGGTTTGGCTTGTTTAACCGATGGGCGGGAAATTTCTTTTGTCTTCATAACACACTAATCATTGCAATGAAAAAATGTCATTGCGAGGAACGAAGCAATCGCGAACGATACAGGTTTGAATTGCAAGGGAGGGGATTGCTTCGTCGTTCCTCCTCGCAATGACATAGTTTTATTGCTTAAACAAGCTATCTACAAATGCCTGCCTGTCAAATAACTGCAGGTGATCCATGCCTTCACCTACGCCTATATATTTAACGGGAATTTTAAACTGATCTGATATACCAATCACCACGCCGCCTTTAGCCGTACCATCAAGCTTGGTTAATGCCAGCGCATTCACGTTAGTAGCCTCGGTAAATTGCTTGCATTGTTCAATAGCATTTTGCCCGGTTGAGGCATCAAGTACCAGCAAAATCTCATGTGGCGCTCCGGGAATAACCTTCTGCATAACATTCTTGATCTTGGTTAGTTCGTTCATCAAACCAACTTTATTGTGCAAACGACCGGCGGTATCTATAATGGCTACATCATCGCCATTAGCCACTGCAGAACGTAAGGTGTCATAGGCAACCGAAGCCGGATCTGAACCCATAGCCTGGGCAACAACCTTTACACCAACACGCTCGCCCCAAAGTTTGATCTGATCAACCGCGGCAGCACGGAAAGTATCGGCGGCGCCTAAAACCACCTGATTACCGGCTTGCTTTAACTTGTGGGCCAGCTTGCCTATGGTAGTTGTTTTACCCACGCCGTTAACACCAACAACCATAATTACGTATGGCTTATGATCGCCATATTCAAAGTTGCGGAAGTCGTTACTGTTGTTTTCGGCAAGTAACTGCTGAATTTCATCCTTTAGCAGGGTGTTCAGTTCGTTGGTGCTTACGTATTTATCGCGGGCAACGCGAGCCTGGATCCTGTCGATGATTTTGAGGGTAGTGCTTACGCCAACATCGGAGGTAACCAATACTTCTTCCAAATCATCAAGCACATCATCATCAACGGTTGATTTACCGGCGATGGCTTTGGTGATCTTTGAAAAAAAGTTATCCTTGGTTTTTTCTAAACCGGTATCAAGCGCCTGCTGCTCCTGCTGCGTATTTTCCTTTTTCTTAAAAAAATCAAATAATCCCATGTTACGATGTGCAGATTTTAGATTACAGATGTGCAGATTTTTGTCTGAACCCGAATTTATAGAATTCTAAGAATTTGCAGCCAGAATTGTTTTATTCTGACAATTCTATTAATTCGTTTAATTCCGGTTCTGGCATAACAAAAAAAGCCCTCTCGTAAAAACAAGACGGCTTTAATATTTTAATCAAAGAGTGATTATATAGTTTTACCAGCAATTGCATCCTTAACTAAATCGTTAGGGACAATTTGGGTTTTGAATGAATAAGCACCAGTTTTAGGTGATTTATTCATGGTGATCACTTTTGAATATTCTTTGCCTTTACCTGCTACTTTCAGGGTTGCAACTACTTTCTTTGCCATTTCTTGTTAATTTTTTGAATTAGTGAATGATTTAATTAGCAAGTTAATTGTTGTTAGCATGTTAACCTAATCAACCAATCAACTTCATCAACCAATTATTTTATCTCTTTGTGAACAGTAACTTTCCTTAAAACAGGGTTGAATTTTTTCAACTCTAATCTTTCGGTAGTGTTTTTCTTGTTCTTAGTGGTGATATAGCGAGACATGCCTGGCATACCGCTTGTTTTGTGTTCGGTGCACTCTAAAATCACCTGAACCCTGTTGCCTTTTTTTGCCATTTTATTTTTATGTTGTACGTGTCACCTCACGGCTTACGTAATTTTTCAATTTTATTATACTGCTAAACTTGAAAGCCAACTACTAAATGTAGCCTTTTTTAACAAATTTATTAATGCAGGCGGTAATACCGTTTTTGCTGATAGTTTTCACAGCAGAAGTAGATACCTTTAAGGTAATCCATTTATCTTCTTCAGGAATATAAAACTTTTTAAGTTTCAAGTTAGGATGAAATCTGCGTTTTGTTTTAACGTTTGAGTTTGAAACGTTGTTACCTACAATAGATCCTTTTCCTGTTAGATCACAAATTCTTGACATGACAAATATTTTTAATTATCAACCCTTTATCCAAAAAGAGTTTGCAAATATCAGACTTTTAAATCAAATATTCAACAGTGATTTGAAAAATTTTAAAAAAAGATTTACGGCAATACCAAACGCCTATCTATTTAGCTAATAACAGGTTATTTTTTTAATTACTATCAGTAATAAAATAAGGCAGGTTCGTTGCCTGAACCGCAATTTATAGAATTTGATGAATTGCCAGAATGCTAAGAAGCTGTTTAAAACGATAAATAAAACTGCTATATCACGTTCGTCATTGTGAGGCACGAAGCAATGACGGCTTCTATATATTTTTAAACAGCCTCTAACCCAAAGCCACCTCACGCTGTGGGCTTTCCACTACAATCCCTAACGCGGCCTTCACACAAACCCGAAAAAAATCATAAACCCCAAGCCCGTCATTCGTCCAATAATTACTTTTTAAAAAAATTTAAAAAGCTATGATTTTAGTTTATTCATAGCACATAAATTATTAAATTACGCCCACCATTTAAACCCGTATGAAAGCGTTATAAGCTAAAAGAAACAAACAATTGGGCACGTAACAGCTTCATCAACCAAACACCAACCAACCGATGAAAATTACATCATTTGAAGAGTACAAAAAAGTTTACCAGCAAAGTGTTGAGCAACCTGAGCAATTCTGGGCCGGCATTGCCGATAATTTTTTATGGCAAAAAAAGTGGGATACCGTACTCGACTGGAACTTTAAGGAGCCTAAAATCAAATGGTTCCAGGGGGCAAAACTCAACATTACCGAAAACTGTCTTGATCGCCATCTCGAAACCCTGGGCGATAAACCGGCTATCATATGGGAACCCAACGATCCGGAAGAAGATCATCGTATATTAACGTATCGCCAGCTACACGATAAAGTTTGCCAGTTTGCCAATGTGCTTAAAAACAATGGTGCAAAAAAAGGCGACCGCGTATGTATTTATATGCCCATGATCCCCGAGCTGGCTATTGCTGTGTTAGCTTGCGCGCGCATCGGCGCTATCCACTCGGTGGTGTTTGGCGGTTTTTCGGCACAATCAATTGCCGACAGGATCAATGATGCTGAGTGTAATATCGTGATCACTTGCGACGGTGGCAAGCGTGGCAATAAAGAAGTACCGCTTAAAACCGTTATTGATGACGCGTTGGTGCAATGCCGTTCGGTTAAAAAAGTGATTGTACTTACCCGCAGCCGTACCCCGGTATCCATGATCAAGGGCCGCGATGTTTGGTGGGAAGATGAGATAAAAAAAGTAGAAACGCAGGGTAACCCAAGCTGTCCTGCCGAGGTAATGGATGCCGAAGATATGCTGTTTATCCTGTATACATCCGGTTCAACGGGTAAACCTAAAGGCGTGGTACATACCTGCGGCGGCTACATGGTTTATGCCGGTTATACCTTCGCCAATGTGTTCCAATACAACCAGGGCGAGGTTTATTTTTGCACCGCTGATATCGGCTGGATCACCGGCCACTCTTATATTGTGTATGGTCCACTTTCGCAAGGAGCTACCACATTGATGTTTGAGGGCATTCCAACTTATCCGGATTGCGGCCGTTTCTGGGAAATTGTAGATAAGTTTAAAGTAAACATATTATATACCGCGCCAACAGCTATTCGCTCGCTGATGAGCTTCGGGCTGGATCAGGTTAATAACAAAGATCTCAGCTCACTTAAAAAATTAGGCTCGGTAGGCGAACCTATTAATGAAGAGGCATGGCACTGGTTTGACGATAACATCGGCAAAAACCGCTGCCCTATTGTTGATACCTGGTGGCAAACTGAAAATGGCGGTATCATGATCTCACCTATTGCGGGCATTACCCCTACTAAACCAGGCTATGCTACGTTGCCCTTGCCGGGTGTGCAACCGGTTTTGGTTGATGAAAACGGCAAAGTAATTGAAGGTAATGGTGTTAACGGAAACCTTTGTATCAAATTCCCATGGCCAGGAATGCTGCGTACCACTTATGGCGATCACGAGCGTTGCCGTACCACCTACTTTGCCACTTACGAAAACATGTACTTTACCGGCGATGGTTGCCTCCGAGATGAGGATGGCTACTACCGCATTACCGGCCGTGTAGATGATGTATTGAACGTATCAGGTCACCGTATTGGCACTGCCGAAGTAGAGAATGCCATCAATATGCACAGCAGCGTGGTTGAATCGGCTGTAGTTGGTTATCCGCATGATATTAAAGGGCAAGGCGTTTATGCCTATGTGGTTAGTCCGGATAAACATGGCGACGAAGAGATTACCCGCAAGGATATTATCATGACGGTATCACGCATTATAGGCCCGATAGCCAAACCGGATAAAATTCAGTTTGTAACCGGCCTGCCAAAAACACGTTCGGGCAAAATCATGCGCCGTATTTTGCGCAAGATAGCCGAGGGCGATACTTCAAACCTTGGCGATACCAGCACGTTGCTTGATCCATCAGTAGTTGATGAGATCAAGGCCGGAGCTTTGTAAGAGTCAAGAAACAAGAATTCAGGAGTCAAGAAGCAAGAAATTAATATATAAGAATCAAGCGATGAAAAGTTTTTTTCCTGGCTCTTGGCTCTTGAGTTCTTGCTTCTTTCCTCCGCTCTTGATTTCCTGCATCTTTTTTTCCGGAAAGTACAAACTCGATTTCTTCACTACTCATAACCAGTTTTACCTGTGCGATTCGGCTTTTACCGGCACTACAGGTGATACAACTTTCTGGAACAGCGATGCCCAAAATGCCCGCCTGGGTACTACCGAAGATATTATCGGCATAAAAACCGCCAGCTATGGCCACATCAAGGCAGAGCTTGATGTGCTTAATACTCCCGACCCCGAAAAAGATTTTAGCAAATACGATCACGTTGTTGAAGGCAGCGTAAAATTAAGTTCAGGTATTATGGAGATCCTAAATTTCCCGGATACTAAAATCATGCTGAAAGCTATTGTTACCCCTGGCCGATACCGGGTGCGCATTTACTCCTATTCCATTAAAAATGTGAACCCCGAAGAAGATGAGGGGACCGATCATTATAAGATCACCCTTTGGCCGGGAGATGATAAGGGTAGAAAAGTATTGAAGACTTTTAAGGAAGAGTAACTTGTTATTTAACTGAAACCACAAACTTTTTATTGATTCCGAACTCTTGACTTCTTGCTTCTCTTCAAAACCATCCTCCCTCCCATCCGTTACTCTAATACATCTAAATAAAAAACATCATGGATAAATTAGAAATAAAGGGCGGATGGAACGAATTGAAAGGGAAAATCAAACAAGCCTACGGCGATCTTACCGACGATGACCTGACATGGCAAGAGGGCAAAGACGATGAAACACTTGGCAAACTTCAGCAAAAAACGGGCAAAACCCGCGATGAGCTCGTGAAGTGGATAAACAGTTTATAAAATTTGAAAAGCTCCGGAAACGGGGCTTTTATTGAAAAAGTTTAGATACCTCAATATCAAAATCAGGCAACTGTAAAGATTTAAGCACCTCACCCAGCTGTGCCTTTTGCCCAAGAATATAAGCCCCATCTTTCAACATATACAAATCGGCATTCTGCTGGATAGGATCTATTATAATGTATTCTTTTACACCGTATTTTTCGTAGATATCTTTTTTGGGACGAAGATCATAGTATGCATTTTTCTCCCACAAAATCTCTACTACTAAATCTGGTGCTCCATAGATATAATCTTTCAGAATGTCCCGTCGCTCTTTAGCAATATAAATAAAATCAGGCTTATAAGAGTTTTTATCGTCCAATATCACTTCTATCGGACCAATTAGATAGATACCTCTGTTTTGTATTTTATCTTCATAATTTATTATGGCGGCAACAAAATTCCCTAAAGCAATTTGATGAGGAACCGTTCTTGAAGGCCAGTCAATAAGAAAACCATTTATGTACTGATATGGAGCCCCGATTGGCATTGCCATATATTCATCAAGGGTAATCTTTTTATCCGCCATTATCATATTTAAATTTAACCAAAAACTATTTGTTTCCAATTATTCACATTTACGCCTAAACTATTATTACCAACTACATTGTTGAGGATTGTTAACTTTGCCTGATGAAAGTTACCAAACCCACCATACTTGTAGTAAATGACGATGGCATTACCGCGCCGGGCATCAAAGCCCTGATGGATGCCATGGCCGAAATTGGCCGTGTTGTAGTAGTTGCTCCAGACAGTCCGCAATCGGGCATGGGGCATGCCATTACCATTGGCAAACCTCTACGGCTCGACCAGGTTGATATTTATGAGGGTATTGAAATGTACCGTTGCTCGGGCACACCGGTTGATTGTGTAAAGCTTGCGGTTAACAAGATTTTTAAAGGCCAGAAGCCGGATCTTTGCGTTTCAGGTATCAATCATGGCTTGAACAACTCCATCAATGTGCTTTACTCCGGCACCATGTCGGCGGCTGTTGAGGGGGCTATTGAAGGTATTCCATCAATTGGTTTTTCGTTAGATGATTATACATTACAGGCCGATTTTGAACCCTGCATCAAGTTTGTAAAAGAATTGGCCTTACAGGTACTGGCCAATGGCTTACCGCAGGCCAGCTTGTTAAACGTAAACTTCCCGAATACCAAACATATTAAAGGCATAAAAATTTGCAGGCAGGCAGCCGCCAAATGGGCCGAAGAATTTGATGAGCGCGTTGATCCGCATAAAAGGCCTTACTACTGGCTTACCGGCGTGTTCCAGTTAAACGATGGCGGCGAGGATACCGATGTTTGGGCGTTAGAACAGGGTTATGCTTCGGTTGTGCCTGTACAGTTTGATATGACGGCCCACCACGTTATCCCTTACTTAAACAACTGGAAGTTCAACATATAATCATGCTAAACAAAAACGATATATCCGCAGGCTTACTCATTGGCGCCATATTGCCGGGCATAAGCCTGCTTGTTTTTGGGTTTCTACTAAAAAACCAGATTGTTTTTATGCACAAGCCAGGCATCCCCTACTTTGTTGCTTTTGCCATCAACTTGTTTATTATCCGTTACTTTTATGGTAAAGGGGCCGAGAAAACCGGGAACGGCGTTGCCATGATCTCGCTCTTGTTTATGCTGGCTATTTTCATTTTTAAACTACAATCCTTATAATGAAATACTACCTGGTAGCCGGCGAGGCTTCGGGCGATTTGCACGGAGCTAACTTAATGAAAGCCCTGAAAGTACTTGATCCAAAAGCTGGCTTTCGTTTTTTTGGCGGCGACCTGATGCAGGCCGAAGGTGGCACCCTGGTAAAACATTATGCCGATATGGCATTTATGGGCTTTGTTGAGGTGGTAGCTAATTTGCAGACCATCCTTAAAAACATGAAATCATGCAAACAGGATATCAGCGCTTACCAGCCGGATGTTTTGATCCTGATAGATTTCCCCGGCTTTAACCTTAAAATAGCTGAGTACGCCAAGGCGCAGGGACTTTTGGTTTGCTACTATATTTCGCCAAAGGTTTGGGCCTGGAATCAAAAACGGGTACTCAAGATCAAACGGATTGTAGATCATCTGTTTTGCATCCTGCCTTTTGAGGTAGCATTTTATAAAGAATGGGGAATGGAGGTTGATTATGTAGGCAACCCGCTGCTTGATGCCGTTTCAGCGTTTAAACCTGATGCTGATTTTCTGCAGAAAAATAACCTTTCCGGTAAAAACATCATCGCGTTATTACCAGGTAGCCGCAAGCAGGAAATTAGCAGGTTGCTGCCTGATATGATCAAAGCATCGGTTAATTTCCCCGAATATCAATTTGTAATTGCCGGCGCACCGGCTTTTCAGGCTGATTATTATACGCCATATCTAAACGGAGCCAATATCCCGATTGTATTTAACGCCACTTATGATTTGCTAAATCAAGCCCATGCGGCCATCGTGGCATCTGGCACCGCCACACTCGAAACCGCTTTGTTTAACGTACCGCAGGTAGTGGTTTATAAAGGCGGTAAATTAACCATTGCCATCGCGCGCATGCTGGTAAAACTGAAATTTATATCCCTTGTAAACCTAATTATGGATAAAGCGGTTGTAAAAGAATTGATCCAGGAAGAATGCACCAGCGAAAAGATCGGTAGCGAACTCGATCTGCTTATCAACAATGCTGTTTATCGCCAAACCATGCTCAGCAATTACGACGAACTTGATGTACGTATGGGGCAACCGGGAGCATCAGCCAAAACAGCGGGATTGATTGTTAAGTACGCTAAGGCTGATAAATAGACTTGTCAGCCTGCGTGGAAAAAATTGTAATGTGTGAATTAGGTGCAGAGAGGCTGTCATCCTGAGCTTGTCGAAGGACGCGCGCAGAGGCCCTACCCGCCATGCTTCGACAGGCTCAACATGACACCCATTTCAAATACATTTTCAAGGCTTTATCTCTTTATCATTATTTTCTTCCGGTTTCAGTTCGGATTGGATGATGTCCTTTTCTAACTGCTTTTCATCTTTCCGGTTTCGCCTGATGATCCATACCAGTAATATAATAACCGCAATAACAACAATGATTACTATGGGATAATTTACCTGATCCATAATGTTTGTATTTATATAGCGTATATTAATTTCACAGATGGCAATAAAACCTTGTGGACATCAGCCTTTAGCTTTAGGCGTTATGCTTTCAGCCCCTACTCGTGCAGTATCAATATCGCCTTAACCGATTTATTCATCACCTGGTTAACCGTGCTGCGCGTAAACAAACGGTACACAATATTATGGTGATGTTTAACCAAACAAAGCATATCCGTTTCATGCGACTGGATGAAATTCATAATGCCATTCAACGCGCTGCTGTCTTGTATGTAATTAAATTCAAGGTCGGTATGCTTGATCAAATCGCGTAAGCGGGCTTCCCAAACCTGTACCTGCTGCTCGTCGGTTTTTTCGGCCACATAAAGCACCTGCATTTTGGCCGAACCAAAAGCTTTAATCATTTCATTAAGCGCGTTAACATCTATAGCAGAAAGACGTGTTTCAAAATCGGTAGCAAGGGTTATCATCGGCACATTATCAAACTTGCTTTCCAGTGGCACAATCAGCGTAGGGATCTTTATTTTGGTTACTACCATACTGGCATTACTGCCCACTATGCCGGTAATACCGGTTGCGCCCATAATACCCATCACCAGCAATTCAACCTCATGCTTTTCAACATAACGGGTTATCACCGCTTTTAAAAAGCCTACATCGCAAAGGGTAGTTACCTTTACATTTTGATACTTGCTATCTGTAGTGTAAGTACTTACCCATTCTTTTAATGCCTCGCGTTTGTTATTGTAGTAGTCTTCAATAAAAATGGCGTTATAGGTACTGTTGTTGATACCTTCGGTTGGGTGTATGGCATGTATAGCGCAAACTTCACGGCCTAATATGCTGGCCAGTTCCATGGCGTAAGCCATCGCGTTCGCGGCGCATTTTGAAAAATCGGTGGCTACCAGTATCTGTTTCATTTTACTGTATTATATAAACAAATGAAAAAGCATGAATAATAAAAATGCTAAAATTATCGCAACCGGCAAAGTAAGCACCCACGCTAAAGCGATGTTTTTAAGCGTACCGTTATTTAAATTCCCCTTACCGCCCGACGCAACCATCGCCCCGGCTATGCCGCTCGACAAAACGTGCGTTGTACTTACCGGCAAGCCAAAGCCTGTGCTTAAACCAATGGTTGATGCGGCCACAATCTCCGAGGTTGCGCCCTGGGCATAGTTCAAATGTTCATTACCTATCTTTTCGCCAATGGTAACCACAATTCTTTTCCAGCCTATCATAGTACCCACACCTAACGAAAGCGAGATAATAGCAATAACCCATACAGGCGCAAAATCCGTTACATGTTCTAGTTCATTAGCTGCGCTGGTAAGCGCTTCTTTCTCTTTAACTTCAAGGCTTACCCTTGGATCTTTAATTACAGCTCTTATATCTTTAATAACGCCTTCAACCTGTTTACGATAACGGTAAGTTTTTGCTACCTCTTTTTCATTTTTTTCGGCCAGGGATGCTTTGGTTTGATCAATAGCGGTTTTCAGTTCGGTTAAAACGGGTTTCTTTTCGCTGTTATTAGCGAGCCGGGCGTTAACAACCTGCTCTGTTTGATTTAAGGCAGATAAAACTTTGGCATCCGGAACCGCATGATTTACCGCGAAACGTGCAGGTAAAAAAGCGATCAGGATCAGCATAAATAAGCCTACACCTTTTTGCCCGTCATTACTGCCATGAAAAAAGCTTACCAGCGTACAGGTAGTAACCAGCAAAAGGCGGATATGTATTGGCGGCCTGTCGTTTTCGCCGCTGGGGATATGAAATAACGCGTGTGATTTGGTTACATGCTTCAGGAACAACATCAGCAATGCCGCCGCGCCGAAACCAATTAACGGCGACAGGATCAGCGATGAACCTATTTCACCAGCTTTACTCCAGTTTACCCCCGGACCATTATAGTAAAAAGTAAAGGCAAGTCCGCCGCCAATCATGGCACCGATCATAGTATGCGAACTTGAACAAGGAATCCCCAGATACCAGGTACCCAAATTCCAAACAATAGATGACAACAGTACAGCAAGTACCAGGCAGGCGCCAACACTCACGGGCAGGGTCATCAGCGTATCTAAAGGCACTAATTTTAAAATACCCATGGCAACAGTAACACCGCCAAGGCAAACACCTAAAAAGTTCCAGAAGCCCGACCACGGAATAGCGTAAATTGGCCGAAGAGCTTTGGTATAAATAACTGTAGCTACGGCATTGGCTGTATCATGAAAGCCATTTACAAACTCAAAACCAATAACTGCCAGGATACAAAGAAGAAAAACTGTGAGCAGGTAACCGCTCAGATCCACCTGGCCAAGGAAGGGGAGTATAACCGCGGGGATTGAAAAATGCATAAAACTTTGTTTATGACCGGCGAATAAGTTTCGCCTGCCGCTTTAGTTTCAAAGAACCGTTTCAGTCATTTCCTTTAAGTGATGCAAATATTAACATATTGTTATTTAATAACATATAAACTTAACACAACATTAAACAGGCATCAGGCACACCGCAAAAAAATAGAGCCCTGCTTATTACAGGGCTCTACGTTTTCATAGGAGATGTTAGTACTCGATAGGTAGATATGATATATGTTGATCAAGCGGCAGACAGCGTTTGCTGTGCTGCTACCTGCTTGCTGTTGCTCATGAATTGGGTTTTAGCCCTATAGTTTTTTAAATCTTCCCTTAACAGCTCCAATAATTCGGCGTCAAAGCGTGCAAGTAATTTAGATATTGCGGGTGTTGGTTTATATGCTTTCATAGGTAGATGTTTTTGTAGGTAGTGTAGGGTTTTGTTTAGCTTAAGCGGCCGGTGTTAAATATGGTGTTTTAGCTTTTATAGCTTTCAGATCGCTCATGATGATATTTTTAAGCTCGTTATCAAAACTTGTAATCAGTTTGGTGGTTGATGTTTGTTTTTGCGTTTTCATGTTGTAGGCTTTTGATGTTTTTAATATTTTAATGTCTTCGTTTTAGTCCTTCTTTTCTTCGTCTTCGTTCCCGGTAAGGTTGTCGTGGCGGCGTTTAGCTTCTTTGTATTGCCTCAACATCTGTTCCTCGTCGCGCGGGTCTGAAGTCTTGGTCGGCTCTACAGGATTCTCCCACTCTTTCTCTTCTTCAGGCTTAACCGCTTTGTCTTTTGCTTTCATAACAGCTGCGTTTGATCAGTACTTCTCCAAATCAATGCCAAACTTTTGTCAAGCGGCATAAAAAGTCATTAAAACCTCAGATTTATTTTACATTAAAATGTAAATGCCTGAAATTCAAGACTAATTTTTTAGAATTTTTTTGACATTTTCTGGTCGATTCGATCAAAAGCGTATTTGAAAACCCATAAACAGGTATGCGTTAGCGAACATCAGTTACATCAGCGGACGGTTTCCTGTAGTTTAACAAATGCACTATGATCACTATTACCGATAGTATTGCACCTATGGCGCACACGCCGTTCCAGGCATAGTTTTTCCAAACCAGGCTGGCGAAAAATGTGCCTAAGGCCCCGCCTATAAAATAAGACACCATGTACACTGTATTGATCCGGTTGCGGGCTTCGGGAATTAACGCAAAAATGATAGACTGGTTGGAGATATGCGTAGCCTGCACGCCCATATCCAACAGGATAACCCCGATAATAAGGCCTACTATACTATGGCTTGAAAAATAGAACACAATAAATGAGATCAGGATAAGAGCCAATGTATAGATAGACAATTTATAAGCATCCATTTTATCGCTCAACCTTCCCATAAAACCAACGGCCACCGCTCCAAAGGCCCCCACAAGGCCAAACATCCCTGCTGCCGCGCTCCCTTCATTAAACTGCGGCTCTTTTAATAAGAATACCAGCGTTGTCCAAAAAGCGCTGAAGCAGGCAAAGCATAAAGCGCCTCTAAAGGCGGCAAGCCTTAATTTAGGCTGAGTTTTCACTAAATGGATCAATGATTTCATCAACTTGCCGTAATTTCCTTTATAATCGGGTTCCAATTCGGGCAAAAACAAAAATACCATCAGCCAAATAAGTAACATTAAGCCGGCAGCTATATAATACATGCTTCGCCAGCCAAAATGCTCGCCTATAAAACCACTTAATGTACGCGAAAGCAAAATACCTATCAATAAGCCACTCATCACAAAGCCTATCTTTTTTCCCCGTTCGTGCGGTTTAGCCAGATGCGCAGCCATCGGGATCAACAACTGCGGAATTACAGATGATACACCTACCAGGAAACCGGCTATCATAACTATGGTTACCGACGGAGCAAGGGCGCTACCCAATAGAGACAGGATCACCAACACAAAATCTATCAAAATAAGTCGCTTACGCTTAAGCATATCCGCCAGGGGCACTATAAATAATAGTCCCGTGGCATAACCTATCTGTGTAAAAAGCGATATTTGCTGCGCTTTTTTGTCGCTCACACCAAAATCATGCGCCATATCGGCCAGTAAAGGTTGGTTGTAGTATATGTTTGCCACCACTAAACCTGTAGCTATGGTCATGATCCATAAGGTTAATGGTGTAAGGTGCGGATGTTGTTTTTCAGTATGAGTTGAAGACATATTTTAAAGAGCAGTATGTTTTTGCTGCAAAAGTGCCAAAGCATCTTTAAAAAAAAGCCTTTGTAAAGTAATTTTTATAACGCTAATACGTTTAGGACATAAATTGATTTAGCAAACAAAAGTTCTTTAAACGGTTTAAAAAACGAGTTAAATAGAAAAATCTCATTGAATTTTGTTGTTTTTACCAAAAAACAAACCACCAATTAACCTTTAAAGCCTTTTCTTGTCCAGTTTTTGATTTTAAAGCCACTTTAAACCTTAATTTTAATTTAAAAATTACTTAAAATTAATTTTTTGTAAACTTTAAAAGCAAAAACGTCAATTTTTTATTTGAAAAAACAACAGTAAGTAATTATTAAAAATGATTTTCAAAAAATTAGTAAATTTTTAATGATTTATTCCTATTTTTGACAATAAGATATCGGACAAGAAAGTAATTGATTAAACTTACAAAAAAATTACAAAAAATATTTTCCGAATATCAAAACTTAGTGTTACTTTTACACCGTGTTAAAGATAACACCACATAAAATAGTCTTCTCATAATTTAGGTTTATAATTGGTTAGTAAAGGCCCCTGCCCATCAGGGGCTTTACTTTTTTATAAGCTTTTCATTTAATCACCCTCAAATATTCTTTTCATTTAAAACGCATTGTATATTTATACAACTAAACCATTTTAAATACAAACTCACCTATGTCGTCCCCCAAAAACAAATACTGTATCATTAAAACTATAAAACATGCATTTTCAAACAAGGTTGATGTCACCACCGACTACGGCATGGATATTAACTTCAGCCAGGAGTTTGAAACGGTTACAAAATTCACATCCGTAGTAGATGCGTTAAATTATATGTCGGGCCAGGGATGGGAACTTGTTAATACTGTATCTTCAGGTAACATACTGGAGCTGCACCATATCATGAAGAAGCACGCAGAATAAACAATAAAACAGGAAAGCTTAGGTAGTGACCTAAGCTTTCCTGTTTTGTAAATTTTCAATATCAATGAAATACCGGTATTGCCGGGAAGTAATAACCTGAATAACTCAGATCGCCCACCTGTGTTCCGTTCAAATCGTAAAAATACAGGTCGTTGATGCCATAATTTACGCCGAAACCTGATTTCACCGTAGTAACCGCCAGTTGATTGGTTTGCGGCACGTACCCTATTCCAGATCCGTACAACTCTTTACCCGTTGGTATGGTAATAAAGGGGGCAGAAAGTGAAGCCGCATTACCATCTATATACCTGTAAATGGTAGTTGCACCACTAAACGTGCCGTTGTTAGCTATGTAAACTGTGTTGTTTTGCGTTGATGCAGTAATAGAGCCCGGATGCCATGCAAACCAGGTACTGTTTGCCGTAAAGGGCAAGGTAATGGTTGTTACCGCTAAAGTAGCAGGATTGATCTTGATTAATGAAGTACCTCCCGCGGCCCATACCGAACCATCCGGAGTTTTGGTAAATGCTACTACCATGCCCGATATAGTTTTAGCAACCGAATAATCGCCTGCGTTAAGTACCACTACCCCCTTGCTCTGCGACAGTACAAAAATATAGTTACCAGCTTTGATCATATCGCCAACGCTGCCGGTTACGCTGGTTAACTTGGCGCCGGTTGTATAGTTAGTTAAATCGAACGGATAGATACCACTTGCCGAACTCAATAAGCCCTTAGTTGCATCTATACCAACAAAAGCCTGCCAATTGTTACCGCCAACCGCTACAATACGACCAAGCTCTTTAAGCGAGTAAGGATCAGCAACAACAACCGGTCCGCCAACTTTTGACACCAGGAACAGCTTGTTGTTGAATATGGTTCCATACTCTAAGGTTGAAGTAGCCGGATCAAGCGTTTTGCCCGGATTTTCTTTAGTGAAGATGCTATCCTGTTTGGTATTAGTAGCAAAGCTGTAAAAACTTACGCTCCCAGTTCCGTGACCATACCAGCCCTCATTAATTAAAAAGAAGCCGTTATCATATTTACCTAAAGACTGGGTTTTGAGCGGTTTGCTATTATTATTTGCCCCTAACCCATCTTTTTTACATGACGAAGCCACTAAAACCAGTAACGAAAATACTATCGCGCCAAGCTTAGTTGTAATTGTTTTTTTCATAATAATGATGATTTTTTATATAGTTGTTTGATTGTGTGTAGTAGATTATTTGAGCAGGCTGAGATCGGCGGCGCCGGTAAATTCGGTAGACTGTTCGCCCAACCAGCCCATATTGGCCAGGATACCCGTTTGAACCTTGATAAAGTCTATCCCCTTCAGATTTACCTTATTGCCTTTATCATCCATAGCACTGCTGATGTCAATTTTATCGCCACCGCCTGTGTTATCGGCGTAGCCATAATCAAACGACGCGCTGGTGATGTAAGTTGGATCATCCATGTTGATATTACTTGACGGTATCAGGCTTCCTGTTAAAGTATAAGTATTGGTTTTAAGACCAATAGGATAATAAGCCTGCGAGTGGAACATGTTAGTCTGGATTACGCCGGTATTACCCTTATTATCTTTCCATGGCACACTGCAGGTATCGCATGCCGGGCGGGTGTATGTTACCGAATAATCGCGGGTATAACCATCCTTATAAAAGGCGCTGCCTTTGATCTCGTACCAGGTGTCATCAGGCAAACCGTTGCCATTTTTATCCTGCATCACCCATATCACCCCCGGCTCAGCAAACTGGGCGAAGGCATTGCCGTATACTATAAAATCTGTTTTTCCATCGGCATTTAATACGGTATGATCAAAGCCCACTACAATATAGCCGCCCCAGCCACCAAGGCTCACCAACCCCTGATCTGTTTTAAGCGTGCCTTTTGCAGCAGTAGTATCACCCAAGCCAGTATTGGTAAATTGCCCAGGTGCCGGATTAAAATCAAACAGCTTGGTTACGTATGCATTGCTCGAGGCTGTTGTGGGGCGAATGGGCGCTTCCTGCGGGCCCACCTCGGCAACTTTATCCTTTTTACAGGATGCCCAGGCAAATGCGCACAGTACAACTAATAGTAATAACGGTTTAAGTTGTTGTTTTTTCATAAAGATTTGTTTGTATTTGAAATTTGAATTGGATTAGTAAATAAAGGCCATGTGAGCTGGGATATCGCCTGCCTGAACCTGCCATTTCATGCGGCCATTTTTGTCGAAACAATAAAGTGTGCCCGAGGCCACGTAGTTACCGGCATCGGTCACAAAAACATCTTTGGTGACAGGGTTAACAGCTATGCCATAAGGAACTACTATTTTTTTTTCGGTACCATCGGTAATAAATTTGCTACTCAGCACGGTTTCGTCCTTCACGTTGAGCATGGTGTAGCTAATGGTGTTTTTTTGCTGCGGATAGCTCCATTCGGTGCTGTAGATATAGGCCGTATCATCATCTATCCAAAGATTGCTTGCAGCTATATCGAATGTTTTTTTGATAGCGTCGGTTTTGGTATCGATAACAAATAATTTAGAAGGGATAGAATAGTAATCGCCGCGGGAGGTAACATAGATATCACCGTATCTATCGGCCTTTAACCTATCCAGATTGATAGCCACATCTATCCGCTTAAGTTCCGTAAACGATGCAAGGTCAATCACCGAAACTGTACGCTCATAATCGGGCGGACTGTAACCACCCGAGTTTGCTATGTACAGCTTTTCGCCAACAATAGCCATTTCTTCAGGCTGGCGACCAACGGTAACTTTACGCTCAATCTGCAGACTGGCGGTATCAATTTCGGCAACTATACCATTTGGCGCTTTGGGATCACCAACCTTGCCGAGATATGCGCTAACATATGCCTTATTCTTATGAAAGGTTACGTAGCGGCAATTGGTAATATCTATCTGGGCCAGTTTTTTTGCCGTTTTAACATCCAATACTTCTACCTTATTGGAGATGTTAACAACGACATACATTTTTGAGCCATAAATACCGATGTCGTTACCAACGTCGCCCAAACCTTTGGTGACCGATGGATTGGCCTCGTTATAAATATTACGCTTGTAAACGCCGGTACGGAAGTCCACGAAATCCAGCGAAGCCTTATTCATGTTCATATTCCCTTCGTTAAGCAGGTACATGCCTTTAATGGTGCTTGATGGATCGGGTGCAAAGATGGTTTCAACCTGTTCGGGTATTACTTGCGGCGCCTTGCGGCATGATGCCACAAGCAATACCATAAACAGGGCAACGGGTAGATATAGGGCTATTTTCAGTTTTTTCATGGTTAGATATTGTAGCTTATTTTGAAGCGGTAAAAACGACGGGGCATCGGAAAATTGGAAATGATTTCCCTATCCTGGTTAAGCAGATTATTTACCTCAATGCCGAACCTTATCTTATGCTGATATATTTTGGTGAGATAGCCTGCCGACAGATCATGGGTATACCAGGGCGCTACGGTGTTGTACCCGTGATTGGTATCGTCACTCAATTCATTATACCTAAGCCCCGTATAGATATAGCTGTAATTGAATTGAAACCGGCGGTAATCGGCCCCCAAAGTAAACGAACCGCTGTGCATAGGTACATATGGGATATTATAATGGTAGGTAATGCCGCCATCTTTATAAAATGCCTGCTGGTAAGTGTAATTAAGACAGGTCGTTATAACCAATTCATCAGCAACATTCCACGCGGATTGCACATTAATTTCCGCTCCTTTTATATGCACATCTCCAACGTTGTACATCACCCATCTGAATAAATTAAGGCCCGGGATTGCTACAATTTTATCCTTTACCTGGTTATAATAAACGTCGGCCTGTATCGAGAATGATTGCAACACCTGTTTTCTAAACTGATGATTATAGGTAAAGCCAACATCGTATTGTTTAGCATATTCCGGTCTAAGCTGAGTGTTGCCAATCAGTGTATAATACAAGTCATTGAAGGTTGGCAGCCGAAAAATATTTTTGTAAAAAGCGCGAAGCATCAGATCACCATTATTCGACACTTGCCACCCAGCCGTTAGCGTCGGAGTATAAGCAGTTTTACGCCCGGCACCGGTATATTCCTTCACCTTGTCATTAACAAAAGTGCCCAGTAAAGACGCTTGCAGGTTAAGTCGACCTAACTTGAGCCGGGAAGCCAATGAAACCAGCTCGGTATAGCGGGTTGGATATGGGAAACGATATAGATTAGCGTCGAGGTTATTCAATTGAAAATCGGCAGAGAGCGCCACATCCCAAACCGGCAAAATGCGGTATCGATTTGCGATAGAGGTATAAAACTCGTGCTGATAAAAACGATTATCCAGGAAGCCTGTGGTGGTTACAAACTCAGGATCAAGATAACGCTCATAATTATCACTGTACTTAGCTATCGCTTTAAAGCTATAGCGGTTACCAGCATTACTTTCATAATTGGCCTGGATAAATTGGTCGCGATCCCATTGCCTTTGCGAATAATTAAATTTATTGGCTACGATGGCTCCCGGCAACCCACGGTCTGAGATGTAGCTGTATCCTTTAATAGTCCATATAGCGCTATCAGCCACGCTTCCTCTAAGCCCGACCTCCATCCGGTAAGCTTCAATATCGCCGTTATTGCGTACCGCGGTTGTATCATACACACCATTAGTATACCTAAATTTATAGCGACCATTTGATTGGATATATTCGGCACTAACGGTACTGCTTATTTTATCGCTTAACTTCTGCTGCCAGAGTATTGATGGGTTCACTAACCCCATCGAGCCGGTTTTATAATTAAGGCGAATGTGTGTATGTTCGCCCGGCTCAAATTTAGGTTTGGCCGATTGAAGATATATAGTGCTTGCTGCCGAAAATGATTTGGCAGATTGAAAGATCTCGCTTCGCTGGCCATTATAAAGATCAATCTCTTCAATGTTATCTAACGAGAACCGGCCAAGATCAACCTGCCCGTTTTGCGCGTTGCCCAACTGTACACCATCATAAAATACAGCAACATGATTGGTGCCCAAACTGCGCACGTTGATAGTTTTTAAACCGCCAACTCCACCATAATCTTTCAACTGAACGCCAGTAAAAAAGCGCAGGGCATCAGCCACCGAAAAACTGTTGAGGCGCTGTAATTGCTCGCCTTTCAATATTTGTACCGGTGTTGGCGAGGTATTGCGAAGATCCGTTTTGGCAGCACGAATATCTACCTGATTAAGATGCGTGATCCTGGTAGAATCTGTTTGGGTAGTATCTTTCTTACGAACCGGAGATTGCGCTGAAACCTGTAAGCAACAGCAAGCAGTTGCTATCCAGAAGGAAACAAGCCACAGAAAACCTTTAATACAGCCATTACGCGTTGCGAACGTATGGCGCACAGTTAATTTCATGAGTGTTGTGGGTTAAAAAAACCTCACAGCAAACAGAACGAATTACAAAAAATGAAATACACGAAAGGTATCCTCATTCCAGCTTCAATCCCCGAAAGCTATGAATTAATATGTGCTGGTGGCAGGTCTTCTGACTTACTCCCCCCGGCCCTGTCTTCCCGCCAGTCAAACGACTAACAGTGACAATAAGAATGGGCTTCGGCGTTATGGAGCTTACAGCTGCGGGACAGTCCCGGATTTACACCGGGTTCCCTTTTAATCACGGGCGTTAATTATCCGTGAACCAAAAGCGAGGCAAATTTATGTATTAAAAGTTTAATTAATCAAGTGATAGTTTGTAAAACAAATAATACATCGCTAATGAGGTAGATAAAACTGAGACGAGGAAACTTCAAACATAGTTAATCATATTTTATTGTTTATGTATGAAACATGACAGCGCGACACTTATTTTCCCGCATCAGCTATTTAAACACCATCCATCGGTAAAGCAATCCCGTAAGGTTTATCTTATAGAAGAAACGTTATTTTTTAACCAATACAATTTCAATAAAAAGAAACTGGTATTGCACCGGGCCTCGATGAAGTTTTATGCCCATCACTTATCCACCCATAAAATAGAAGTAGACTATATAGCTGCTAAAGACCCCAATTCAGACGTACAACAATTGGTAGCAATGTTAGCAAAACAAGGTATCAAACATATTTACTACACGGATACTGTCGATAACTGGTTAGAAAAAAGACTGACACACAATGCTGAAAAACACCAAATACAACTCAACAAGCATCGTAGCCCTAATTTTCTTAACAATATTGAAGAAGTGGCCGATTTCTTCGACAAAAAGAAAACTTATTTTCAAACCGACTTTTATATAGATCAGCGCAAACAACGCAATATTTTACTTGAACGCGATGGAAAGCCCATCGGTGGCAAATGGACTTATGATAGTGAAAACCGCCTTAAATTCCCTAAGAACGCGGTTGTACCTTTGCTAAACGTTCCGAAGAAAAACGTGTATCTGCAAGAAGCGCAGTCTTACGTAGATAAACATTTTGCCAATAATTACGGCAATACCGCATCTCCGTTTGGTAACCTGGGTGGCTTTTATCCAACTACATATGACGAAGCAGAACACTGGCTCGAAGATTTTCTGAAGCAACGCCTTCATGATTTTGGTATTTATGAAGATGCCATGGTTGCCAATGAAAGCTTTCTATATCATTCGGTATTGACTCCCATGCTCAATATCGGATTGATTAATCCACAGCAGATAATTGATAAAGCGCTGGATGTAGCTACAAACTCAGAAATTCCACTAAACTCGTTAGAAGGTTTTATACGACAGATCATGGGCTGGCGCGAGTTTATCCACATTGTTTATGAACGTGAAGGCGTAACGCAACGAACGAAAAATTACTGGGGTTTTAAACGCCGGATACCCGCATCTTTTTGGAAAGGCAATACAGGTATAACCCCGGTTGATGTTGTAATAAAAAAAGTTTTAGCCACCGGCTATACGCATCATATTGAGCGCTTAATGGTTATGGGCAACTTTTTCTTACTGTGCGAATTTCATCCCGATGACGTTTACCAATGGTTTATGGAAATGTATGTAGATGCTTACGACTGGGTAATGGTACCCAACACTTACGGCATGACCCAATTTGCCGATGGCGGCCTAATGATGACCAAACCCTACATAAGTGGCAGCAACTATCTATTAAAAATGGGCGATTGGGCAAAAGGCCCGTGGCAGGAAACCTGGGATGGCCTATTCTGGCGATTTATGCATGTGCACCGAAATTTCTTTTTACAAAATCCGCGTTTAGGTATGCTGGTAAAAACATTCGACAAAATGCCCGCAGAAAAGCAAAACATGCATTTAAGTAATGCCGAAAAGTTTCTGCAGCAGCTTGACAAACAAGATCACAGATGATCAGTTACATACCCCATTCATTTTTTCCAAAAATATATTTTAAATGTTTGCAACTTATGATATATTTGCGACCCGATACGGGGGATTAGCTCAGCTGGCTAGAGCGCTTGCATGGCATGCAAGAGGTCATCGGTTCGACTCCGATATTCTCCACTTATGATAATCAAGGCTTTACGAAACAACGTAAAGCCTTCTTTTTTCCAGGTAACACAGCAGGTAACCCGATATCCTGTTATACATACCAATCAAGTTCATTTCTTGGCCAACTTAAGAGCATAAAGTTGAATTTCTTTCGTTCACTGAATTGTCTAAAAAATCATTTTCGAATTTGATTGGCATAAAATCGCCAGATTATATTATCTCGAAATTTCGAGGTGCCGGTTTTGCGGTTCCGCATTTATCGCCAGATTGGGCTTAAAGTACAAAATTGACTAAAAATAGCAAACCGACCACGAACATCAGCGTCACCCGTAATGACGGAGCAAACCCGTGACCGGTCTTTTCAACTAATTATTTCTTAGCGGTTGTAAAAGGAGCATTATGTAATGTAAACAAAGGGATATCGATCAGGACGCTGAAATTGAACACACTCTTTGAAGTTACCGGCACAAAAGTGTTATCTGATTTGCTGTAAAACAATTTAGGAGTCTGCCGCCACCCGCCACCAATGGTTAGTGGAGTTTTGGGCAGCTGTAAAAACAATTGCGCGGAAGGTGAAAATGCGCTTTCCAGCCGCACTTCCTGTTTCAGCTGATCCGTAGCCGAACTTTGCAGGTTATAAGATACAAAGGAGCCAATATCAATCACAGAAGCAAATAACGTTACCGGTATCCCCCAAGACCTGGCCGAACCAAAATTGAAAGAAAAACCAATCGGCGCATATACGCCGTGCGCATAGGCATCTTTAAAAAACGGTTTATTGCTATCCCAGGCATAACCTACATAAGCGTTTACAGAGATATTGAAAGCAGACTTCTGTTTGATAGTATAACTACCTACCGGCAAAGCTACAGCCTCCACTGCGGACTTCACTTCTGCCGGTGTTTTCGCTTCCACAACATTCGAGGCAAACGAAGCGTATTTCATGAAATTCGTACAAAAGTTCGCGATATCCGGGTCGTTGCCACCTTGTTCTTTCAAGAAGTCTGCCAGTATTGTGAGTGTACCCATTACGGCCGCATTGTAGTTTTTTGAAAAAATATTATTGCTGATCTGTAGTGCCTGGTCTGTATAGGCAAAGTAAATGTCTACCTGCGCGGCTATCTTCAAACGATTATCAACGACCGATACATTTCGTAACGTTGCCAACAACTGACTGAAAGAAGCGGTCAGAGCTGTATAATCCGGGCTTAGGTCTGCTTTTGCGGCCAGCTTATCCGCTTTAAGCTGATCATAGGCTCGCTGCAGATCCACAGCCTGGTCATGGCAGTTGCGGATATAGTTCCAGACTCCATCAACATGAAGCTTATCAATCATACTGGTGACAGCCACATTGGCCCCATTCACGTAAAATACGAGCCCACTGCCTTTGTTAGCATTACGCACCTGTTGATAGATCAAGCCGAGATAAAGGTTACGCAGTTGCTGATCATCAATCATCGCATTAAATTCTGCAGCACTGATGTAGTTTTTGCCGGTCTCGTTGCTCTCCAGGCTCATATTCACAAGGTCAACCAACTGCAACATATTATGAATATTGGCATTGTCATTCGGGTCGGCCACCGTATAGCCCAATAAAAAATCAGGACTGATGACAGAGTGCAAGATTTCAGGTACTTTTTTATTATTGATCACCCCATCTGCAACCCCGCAGGCCGACAACAATAATCTTCCGTCATTACTTGCAAAAAATGTCCTGATCTTACCAATCCTACTCTTACACTCTTTGCAATAATCCGTTTCTTTATTATCACTGGCATAGCAATCAGCATCCGCAAGATTTTTAAGTTTAATGATATCCGCCGGCAATTGGTTAATGTCTTGATTGAATGCTTCCTTCAATGTATTTAATAAGTTAGCGTACTCCCAGGAATTATAATTACTAAGAAAAATATTGGTATGTGGGAATAAGGTTGCAAACTCCGGATAATCATCAAGAAAATCTTTCAAACGAATAAAAAAAGCTTCGTTCACCTCCGCCTTAGCCCGTTCGATCAGGAACTGGGCTATACCATTGAAAATATTGGCTCCGTTAAAAGAACCGATGGCTGAAACCACGGTACTAATTTGGGTCGCATCGCCGCCAGCGGCAGGAAAATAATCGCACAAAAAATCATTGGTTGCACCAGCAGGGCAAATGTTCCGATAGATTAATTTGTCTGTCGCAGCCAATGTGTCGGTCGTCCGATCGTAGCTATAGTTTTTCAGGATTTCATAAACCTGCGGCATTTTAGCCTGATCAAAGGAAAAGCTACCGTTGCCATTATCTTTCAGAAACTTCCGCAGCTTCACGGCATCATAATAAGAGTTTTGCGCCAGTGCGCCAAAGGACGTCAACAAAGCAAAAAGCAATAGGGGCAGGATTCGTTTCATGCTATGGTTTTTAGGATTTTTAATAATTGATAAGGAGATAGCACGCCATAGCCTTCCGTATCTGAAAAAGGCGTTAAAGCGGCAATCTGCTGGGTGCATTGCCCCGTTTTCAGAGCAGCCAGCACTTGATTATAGGTTGGTACCCGATTCAGCGCTGAACTTATAAGTGCCATGACGCCGCTTGCAAACGCGGTTGCCGCGCTACTCATGTTATAACGCGCAGATCCGTTATCCGAACAGCTAAGGATATTTACCCCCGGACACAAAAATTTCAGCTTGGAATTAACATTATTGTTTATGTCAACTATGCGCGCATTTGCTGCCGTCAAGCCATAGGAACCTACAGAAAAGCAACCGTTAAAACTTGCCGGGTAGGAAATCGAAGGGTCTCCATTATCACCTGCCGCAGCAACAAACAAAATAGGGTTATCCACATGCTTCGCCAGCAAAGCATCAATAGCTCCCAACGCCTGGAGTGGCCGATAGTATTCTATGCTCATAGAAATGATCTGAGCACCTAACGCAATAGCCTCGTTCATGGCCGGCAAGATATCGCCCGCGTTAAATCCGGCATCCCCAGCTTTAATCACAATCAGCTCACAATCCGGCGCGATGCCGAACACAGCCGAAGCCCCACTCGCTCCGATCAATCCGGCACTTTTCGTTCCATGTCGGTTCGGGCTGATATCCGAGAAATTAGCAGGATCTGGCCCGATTGTGCTGACTGACTTAGCACTTATACGCCCTTGCAGATCATTCGCCGAGTGATTGACCCCCATGTCAATAACAGCCACTTTCACCCCTTTACCCCTGGTACCAAAATCCTTCCAAAATTTCCAGATCTCCTGATCCGCAAAACCCCAGTTTACATGCCAATTTTGATAAATGGGCGTTCCCTGATGCAAGTTTTTAAATGTATCATCGGCCACAAAAAGCTTCACCTTTTGATTAAAATCATAAAGTGCTACTCCCTCACTGGCTACTACCCGATTGAATAAGTCAGGATGCCACTGATCAGATTTTCCTCCTTTGGGGATATCTCCGGTAACCGTTTGCGGATCGAGGTATAAGATCTCACCCTGGCTAACTTGCCCGATAAAATTAGCATCATTAGCCACCGACGCGCTATTCCGGATATTAAGTACCGGTTTGGTTACGATATATTCTTTCATATCAACCGAATGAATTGACTACAGGTTTTTGATTCATAGCCGCCGCCTTGCCTACCGGAGCCTCATCTTCCGGGCGTTTGCCACTCACGCGCAGGTTGATGAATTTATTGAGCAGATCGAACCAAAAAGGTGAACCCAACGAGATTGCCAGAGCCGTAATAAAGAAGCCCAACAGAGATGGCCACACTGCATTCCAGAAGAAAAACCAATAAAAGCAAAGACTTTGATAGTCTCCATTGTTATATTTTGCTTTCCATGCTTTCTGTTGTGTTTTGATCTCATTATCCCATCCTATTCCCAGGGTCACATTCGGTTGGGCAATAGCATCCTTATATATCCGGGTGATTTTATCCAGATCCTGATGTAATTTACAGGTATCGACGGATTGTACGGCAGTACCTGCTTTGGGTTGCACCTTCTGCATTTGTTGCTGTACATAGGCCGAAGCGCCTTTAACCATTGCATCCCGGGTTGGCTTATCATTGGAGAGCGTGCGTACGATTGCAATAGTGTCTACGTTGAAACTGATTGCAACCACCATCCCTATTACAAAAAGCACCTTGTAGGCCTGACGCTTATACCAACCTGAAACTCGGTCCATAGTTTCATTATACCAAGCTTCCAGCAAAGCCCGGAAGCGCTGCAGATCGCCGTTAGCCTGCTGTATATAAAGAAGTAAGATAGCCTTCGTATCTTTATGAAGCGCCTGTGCCCCTTTATCCGGAAAACTGTCTATACGCGTCCGGATATCAGCCAGCAATAAAGGCTTGTCGCCGGCTGGATGGAATATATCCAACAGGATATCGGAAAAAGATGAAGCACTGAGATAAGCCGGCTTTTTATTAAACATAGAGTCCTCGGCAGCCCGCTTATAGATCGGATGGTTGACAAAGCGTGCGGCAAAAAGGTCGGCTTTCTCGTTCAATTTCCAGCGGCGGAACTGATACCCCTCCTGAGGAATATTCTTCATAAAACCACTGATATGCCCGGGTTTTGGCATTTTCTCTTTCCGGGTAAAATTGAAAACCAGGTTAATCCAATTACTGATCCATAACAAGATATTGAACAGCTTATTCCACCAGTAATAACTGTAATGTTTTCCGTCCAGCATTCGTTCCAGTGCAAGTTCCAGCATCCGGGGACGGTAAGAAAAAATGGTAGCTACTAATTCTTTGATTGTGGTCGCAAGCAGGCTGTACAACAAAAAGATAAAGATCAGCCCAATAGCGACATCCAAAACGGGGTTGTCGAACATGGTGAAAAGTGTTAAAATTCAGGCACTCGAAATACAACTAAAAGTTTTACTCAGAACATCTAAATATAAGTTTGGATTTTTATATAAAAAAATATTTTTACAATAAGATACTAGCTAAGAGCCAATTGCATTAAAAAATAATATTCAGAATAATTGATATTTATACTTCAAAAGGATAAGAAGCCAAAACGGCATTTATAGTAGAACTTACTGAAGAATATGGAGGCTATCCGGATATATGCCTCGAAGACAGGGCTTTTAAACAATAAAAGCCGACCATGACCTGGTAATGGAGGAGGAAAGAAGGCTATTTTAAGTTACTTTAACGAGAGTACGGGATAAGCTATTTTTAATTACAGAAAAAGGCAATGAGTCCAGCTTTTTAAAGGAGATTCCGGAGAGTTTTACCATGAAAACCTTTGTGCATGGCAAATCGGTTAAAAACGAGAACATTGCCTGCCCGAATTGTTATAATCAGTTAGAAAGGCCTTTTTTCTTTTTGCCCATATTGTGTCAGCAAACAATAGCATCAAAGATCTTCTTATTCTATTTTGCTATGCTTATTATTTATAAACTTTACCCAAAACAAAAAGGGAATGAGCAATAAACTCATTCCCTTTCATAATTAGAACAGATTATTTAATCCGCTCCTGAATTTTAGTGCTGAGCCCACCACAGCGGGGTCAACACAAGATCGGCACCACCAAGGGCAGATACAGCCTGGTTATAACCAGTGATGTTACTGTTGCTCAGGCTTGATGGATATTTCATACGCTGCGGGAAGAACTTAACGCTGCTGGTCATGTAATTTCCGCTGGTTAAAGCAGGAAGGTCCGGCATGATATCCTCAACCGCAGGATTTTCAAAGAATGGTAAACCAAGCCTTCTGTGATCGTTCCAGGTCTCCAAAGGCAACCACGGTAATTGTGCCAGATATTTTTGAGTAATGATCTTAGTCAATTGATCATTCCTTACAGTACCTGACTTGTAAAGATCATTTTTAGGGTAGCTTATCGCTACAGTTCCTGCCGCGCCGGTAAGGCCATCCTCATAGTTCATGGTGTGCGATGCAGCCGGCTCTGTGGTGTGTTCCCATTTAACCGAAGTACCAACCCTGTTATAATCGGTTGATGCAAGGTAAGTGGTTAAATTGGCTGTAGTACCAAAGTATTCAAAGCTTTTTGCTATACCGGTTTCATAAGCCGTTTTGGCATCAACAGGTACTGTCCAGCCACGTACTGCAGCTTCTGCTAAAAGGAAATAAGTTTCCCACGGGCCAAAGAATACACGTTTATTATTACCGTTCCTGTACACTAGGTTCAATAGCGGTTTAAAACCATTAGTGGTTATTGCTTCGTTCATTGAAGCTTTTGCTCCCCAGTTACCATCAGCCTTGGCATTCCATGTATTGGTTGAATTAAGCGTTTTAACAACTTTACCAGAGGCATCTTTCAAATCCCTTTGTGTAGCGGTAAAGGTGCCGCCAATAGCAGGGTAATTAGGATCGGTCAGATTACCCGGAATGCTGAATATTTTGTAAGCACGAGGGTCGATTGTATTTGGCAGACCGTTAAACCAGTATCCGGCAGCCGGATCGTTGGTTTTGGTTGCAAACTGATCGGTAAACCTTTGTCCCATCCAATCGGCCGGTTTAATGGCCGAATCAAATGACGCATCCAGTTGATCGGCAGATTTAACACTACCTAACCCAAATACCAGGTTATTATAAGTTGCAGAGATCGGCAAGCCCATCCATGATGATTCTTTCCTGAACACACTACTTAATGGGTTATAGCTGTTAGGAGCTTCTTTTACACTGAATGTTTGGGTTGCATCAGTAATAAAATCATTGGTAGCAGCGGCAGCTTCAAATTCAGACTTAGCTTTAGCCGCGTCAACTTCTGATAAACGCATGGCCAAACGCATACGCATAGCGTTGGCATATTTACGCCATTTGGTGTAGTCATATCCAAAAGCAGGATCTTCATTGGCCAAAGTTGACGGATTTGTTACTGATACATCCAGCTTGGCGCTTGCATCTTTTAACTCATCAAGCAGGAAATAATAAACGGTTTTAACATCTTTAAAATCCGGATTTTTTCCCTGGAAACCATCGGTAGGCATCGGGCCAAAACTATCAGAGAACTCGCTCATCAGGTACGCCCGCCAGATTCTTGCAACCTGGATAAGGTTCTTTGTATACACTTTTGATGTGCCTTTGGTTATCTGATCGTTGCCAATTTCGATAGCGCTGTTGGCATTGTTTAACCACTGTGACGCTTGCCTGTAATATTCAGATGTCCAACCATCATCGTATGATCCGCGTGAAAATGTTTCACCATCCTCATCCTGCAAACCATGTCCGCCAACTATCCAGTACAAGATAAATACACGCTCAGATAATCCTGGGTCCTGCTGTGCGCCGATAATAGAATTGTTGATAAAATATTCAGTTTGTACCTGGTCTCCATTAGCCTGGAGCGGGTTGTTATTCAGATCATCAAACTTTTTGCACGATGACGCGGCAAGCAATGCTGCTGCAACCATCAGGCTTGATTTTTTTAATATCGTTTTCATATGTTGTTATGAATTATTCTTATCTGTTAATTAGAAGCCTACAGTTAGGTTAAATAAAAGGGTACGTGTAGTAGGGAAGCTACCGCTTTCAAAACCGGTTGCGTTGGTGCCTGTAGCGTACGATGACTCAGGGTCCATACCATTCATGTGGCTTGAGATCAACCAAACATTGTTGGCAGAAACACCCACTTTAGCCCTTTGCATACCAATGCTCCTAACAAATTTTTGCGGAAGGTTATAATTTAGCTGTACGTTCCTCAAACGGATATTTGAAGCATCATAAAGGTTGGCTTCCGTTACACCTATATTACCATGACCGGCAACTACTGTCCAATAGTTTTGTGCAGAGGTTTTAACCGTGTTCGGCTGGTATTGGTTAGTAGTTGTGTTTAACACAACACCATTAACAAGCATATCTTCTCTTGATCCGCCAACAACTGTTTTGTTTGATGTACCATATTGCTCCATGTTAGCAATTGTTCCTGAAAAAATCTGACCACCAAAACGGGCATCAACCAGGAATGAAAGATCAAAGTTTTTGTAAGAGAACGTGTTTGTAACGCCTAATAAGCTTGAAGCCTGCTGATTGCCCAACTTGGTTCTTTCAGGGTCAACCTGCGGCAAACCGTTAGCATCTAATAATAGCTGACCATTATATGGGCTGCTCGCGTCTTTTACCCTCAGGAAACGTGAACCATAGATCTCACCATAAAGCTGACCTGTTTCGGCAACAACCGAAAGATCATCAAAACCGCCAAGAGAATATTGGCTAACGCCCGGATAGAGATATTTTACAGTATTCCTGTTGATAGAGAAATTAACACTGGTGTTCCAGTTAAAGCCCTGGCCCTGGATAATTTTTCCGTCAACCATCAACTCTAAACCTTTGTTCTGAATATCACCGGCATTGATTTTACGGGCTGTGTAACCGCTTAAACCATCCATCGGCAAGTTAATTAACTGCCTTGTAGCGTTTGATTTGTATACAGCAAAGTCAAAACCTAAACGGCTGTTAAAAAAGCGCATTTCTAAACCTGCTTCGTACGATTTAATCAGCTCACTTTTTACGTTTGGATCATAAAGCACGTCGTTACGGCTTGCAGTAGTATTTCCGTTTGGATCTTTACCGATGGTATAGGTGTTATATAACTGGTAAGGATCCATGTCGTTACCTACCGAAGCAAATGAACCCCTGATTTTGCCGTAAGTTAACCATGAAGGTAAAGTATTACCATTTTTGGTCATAAACTCGGTAAACAGGAATGAGGTACTAACAGATGGATAGAAATAAGAACGGTTATTAGCATTTAAAGCTGATGACCAATCATTTCTAAAAGTTCCGTCAAGGAATAAGTACCCGTCATAATTTAATCCCAACGATCCGTAGACTGAATAGATATCATGTTTTGAAATAGTCTGGCTAACAGATGGGCTTGTAGTACCATTGTTGATTGAAAACAAGTTGGGAACCTGAAGTGGGTTTGCGCTCGCACTCAGTGATGACGACTGACGGTTCATTAAGTTACCGCCAAATGTTGCTGTACCACCTAATTTACCAAAGATGTTGTCTTTTTTAGCGGTTAACAAGCCACTATAGTTGGTTTCAGTAAAGTTAGCTTTACCCAAACCGTAAGCACCGGTTGATGTTGGCGTGGCACCGGCATAAGTTTTGTTTTCGGTATTAGTAGTATAAGTATCAGCACCACCTTTTAACTCGGCATTCAACCAGGTGTTAAATTGATATTTGATAGACGCGTTAAGCAAAAACCTGTTCCTGATATCTTCGTTCAGGTTATATTTTGATGCCCAGTAAGGGTTCAGCTCATTATTTTGACGCCACCACAGCATGTTACCACTGTTATCAGTACGGCCTTTAAAATCCCTGATATCAATTGAGGTAGGCAATAACGAAAGTGCGTAAAAATTGTTGCTAACATTTGAACCTCCCTGCGGACGGTTAAGTGCTGTAGCATTAATGTACTGAACTTTGGTATCAACTGTCCATTTGTCGCCTTCGCCAAACTTACTTACAGTACGGCCCATTAAGTTGTTCCTGATTAGCTTAGCGCCGGGGATAACGCTTTTATCATCAAGTCTGTTATACGAAGTATAAACAGAGGTTGATTTATACTGCTGTTGAAATGAGATACTTTGGTTTGCGTTTAAACCTTTGCCAAAATAGTTTTTAATGTTGTCATAAGTATGTAACGGAGCGGTTGTACCATCCCATTTTTTTACGTCCTGCCCGGTTGCCTTAGGGCCCCAGCTGCTGGATGAAGTAGCGTCATAAACATTGTTGGATCCCTGACCAAAATCCTGCTGTAAACCCGGACGCGCGAAAATGCTTTCCGAACCTATTGACGATGAAATAGTAATACCCAGACCTTTTTGTGTTTTACCGGTTTTGGTAGTGATCAAGATAGCACCATTACCCGCTCTTGAACCATACAAGGCCGCAGCAGAAGGGCCTTTCAATACGCTTAGGCTCTCGATATCTTCCGGATTGATGTCCGATAAACCGTTACCCATATCCAACGAAGGGTTGTAGTAGTCGTTGTTAGCTGCACCGGTAAAGTTATCAAGCGGAATTCCGTCAACTACGATCAAAGGTTGGTTTGAACCAGTCAACGAGTTGTTACCGCGCAAAGTAATTTTTGAAGATCCGCCTGGTCCGTTACCTGAACGGGTAATTTGCAAACCGGCAACTTTACCTGATAACGCGTTTACGATGTTAGGCTCTTTTGATGCCGTTAAAGTTTCACCTTTAACTTCCTGAATAGCGTAACCCAAAGATTTCTTTTCGCGTTTGATACCGAGGGCCGTTACTACAACTTCGGTAAGGGCGTTTTCTTTTTCGTCAAGCGTAACATTAATGGCAGCTTGCGTTCCTACAGTTACCTCGGCTGATTTAAAGCCGATGAATGAAAAGGTAAGTACCGCGCCCTGCTTAACCCTAATACTGTACTTACCATCGGCATTGGTAGTTGTTCCGTTAGCGGTGCCTTTTTCGGCAACACTTACACCGGGTAAAACCTGGCCGGATTTTTCAGTTACTGTCCCGGTAACTGTTTTTTGTGCGTACGCTGTCATGGTGATCACACTAAACAACAAGAAAGCGAAACACCTTAAGTAGATTTGTCTCATTTGTTTTGTTTTAAGTATAGAAATTGTGTTGGTTTTATTTTGATTTTACTGTAAATCCTAATTAAAATCGCAGTTCTCTATTACAAGTGTAGCCGCTCCTAAAAGCTCTGCGTTTGTAGCTACGGTTGATACCTGGATATCTGTTTGTTCAGCCAGCCAGGGAATACAAAACTCATTGATCGCCTGCTGAATAGGGGCCATCAGTATCTTTCCGGCCACTGCCCCTCTCCCGCTTAACACGATAAGCATCGGGTTCATGATGTGGATCAATGTTGATATCCCTTTACCAACCAAAAACGCCGCGTCTGAAAGAACCGAAACAGCCAGCGGGTCGCCCGATTTTGCCGCGTTCAGGAACACGTCTGCAGGCAGCTCCCTGGTTGTTTTATAAACCTGCTCCATGCTTGAACTTGCACCCGCGTCCATTTCGGCCTTGGCCCGCTCAATCATGAACACCAGCGAAGTATCCACCTCCAAACATCCTCTTTTTCCGCACGAGCACATTTTGTTGCTTTGCGATAAAGGGATGTGGCTAAACTCACCCGCATAACCGCTATGCCCCCTGAACAAGCCGCCGTTAACAATCATCCCTAAACCAATGCCCCAGCCAATGTTAACAACAAGGACATCTTTTAAATCCTTCCCCGCACCAAATTTCAATTCCGCCAGAGCAATTAAGCTGGAGTCGTTATCAATAAAAACCGGCAAACCCAGCTCTTTACTCAGATGGTCTTTTAAAGTTACATTGCCCCCAAGCTTAAAAAAGGTGTGATTTACACCTTTTATCGCGCTTACAAAGCCAGGCATACCAATTCCAATTCCCAGTATTTGATTCAGCGGAATCCCCGAACCGGATATATAGTACTTTAAAAACTCAATGAACGTTTCCGTCAGAGCCGGATTGTCATGCAGCACAAGCTCCTTTTTCTGAAGCCCCACCTTAACATTGTTCATCAGATCATAAATAACCACCTGGGTTACCATCTGATCTACCGCCACCGCAACTATATAGCGCTGTTTGTCAGCATTTAACTGGAATGATGAAGCCCTTCTTCCTCCGGTGGAAGCTGCCAGGCCATTATCCTGTATATAACCATCTTCAATAAGCCCGTTAACCGTACTGGTTACTAAGGGTAAACTTTTGTGTGACCTGCGACTTAATTCGGCCAACGTAAGCCTGTTGTCGTAATAAAAAAACTTGATCAGTTCGTTGCGCAGTACTTGCTGCTTCATTTGAACGCTCATAATTGATTGGCTAAACTTAAATATATTTTTGATAAAAACTTAAAACTTTATAATTTTTTTAAAAAGATTTAAAGAGTTAAATTTTAAATACCGAAGATTAAACACCTTTTTAAAGATGCTTAAAAACATACAACACTTAAAATCAATACATTAAATACAATTGAGGTAAAAATTGATTCAACCCTGAAGCAAGACAAGAAATAAGGGCAAAACAACTACAAGTAGCCAGAATTTAATTGGGAACGGTAATTTATGGTGGGTTTTGAAAACAGGAAAAGCCCTGCGAAATCCTGCAAGGCCTCTTTTCATACAGTAAATAACATAAAAAAAGCGATGACATCATGCCATCGCCTTTTGTTAAGTCTTACGCTATCGAATTAGATAGTTGCCATATCAATCACGAAACGGTAACGCACATCGCCTTTCAGCATGCGGTCATAAGCAGCGTGGATATCTTTCATATCAATTAGTTCGATATCCGAAACAATGTTATGCTCTGCACAGAAGTCAAGCATTTCCTGAGTTTCGGGCAAGCCACCAATCATAGAACCGGCAAGGCTTTTACGGCCGCCAATAATGCTGAAAGCAGCAATTTCGGCTGGCTTAGTAGGTACGCCAACACATACGTGTGTACCATTGGTCTTTAGTAAGCCAAGATATACGTTCAGATCATGTTCGGCAGAAACAGTATCCAGGATAAAATCAAAAGTACCGGCAACAGCTTTCAATTGTTCAGCATCTGAAGTTACTACGAAGTGGTGAGCGCCTAATTTTTTAGCGTCTTCTTCTTTTTTGGCAGAAGTACTTAATACTGTTACCTCTGCACCGAAGGCTACGCCAAACTTAACACCCATGTGGCCTAAACCACCCAAACCTACAACAGCTATTTTATGGCCTTTGCCAATATTCCAGTGACGTAGTGGCGAGTAAGTTGTAATACCGGCGCATAGCAATGGCGCAACTGAAGCCAGATCAAGCTTGTCAGAAATACGGAGAACAAAATCTTCATGAACTACGATAGTGTTTGAATAACCACCATAAGTTGGTGTTTTATGGTCTTGCTCATAACCATTGTAAGTTTGAGAGTGACCGTTGGTGCAATATTGCTCCAGGCCGTCTTTACAGTTATCACAAACACGGCATGAGTCAACAAGACAACCGGTACCGGCCAGATCACCTACTTTGAATTTCTTTACATGATCGCCTACTTTGACTACACGGCCCACAATTTCGTGTCCGGGAACCATCGGAAATATTGAACCACCCCATTCGTCTTTAATCTGGTGCAGGTCGGAGTGGCAAACGCCACAAAATAAAATATCAAATTGAACATCATGAGGGCCAACTTCGCGGCGATCAAAAGTCCATGGTGCAAGGTCTGTGTCTTTAGTCTGTGCAGCGTATGCTTTTGTTTGTATCATATTAAAATGTTTTGTGATACAAAGATGCGGACTATAATAAGCGGGCGTTATTTTATAAAGTTCAAGTTATTTGACTATTCTGTCCAAATCGCTTTACTGCATTTGCACGGTTGGCCGGTGCGCTGAAGGAGAACAACCGTGATGAGCTTTATAAAGCCTTGAAAAATGAGCAAGATTTTCAAATCCAAGCGAATAGCAAACATCGGTTACTGCCATATCCGCAGTAAGCATTTCTTTGGCTTTGGCTAAACGTTTTTCGCGAATCCACTGCGCCGGGGTAACCTGGTAAATGGCAAAAAAGTCGCGTTTGAAACTTGATAAGCTTCGCCCGGAAAGATAGGCCAGTTCGGTAATAGAAACGGGCGAGGCATAATTATCCATCACCACACTACGGATATCGCCGTGCACCTGCTGTTTTAACTGCAATAATTGTTGAAGCATGTTTTTATCTACATGTACCAAATCATAAAGCAACTCCAGCATTTTAAGCCGCATCAGCGAAGCATCGATACTTTCGGGCTCTTCAAAGTATGGGACTACCGATTCAAAAAATTTGCGCAGGCGCTCCTTTACAGGCTTTACAGCAACTTTTGCGGGTTCAACAGTTTCCACCGATTCAATTTTGGCCATTTTAACAAAATCGCGCAAAAATTCGTCCTTCAGGAAAAACATCAGGCTGTTGTAGGTAGCTCCCTTTTCGGGGTTGCCCACCTTATCATAATTGATTTGAATGGCTTTTTTTAACAGCACCATCTCATTTTTTGATACCACATATTCCATGTTGCCATGTGTTATGGTGTTTGTGCCCTCCAGAACAACAAGCAACATATGATCTTCCAGGAACATGGAGCCACAGCTACGATGCGTAACCGTACATGATTCTACTATGGATAAGCCATTTAGCTTAATATCCCTGTGGTGATACGGGGCGCAAACCAATTCGTCGGGTACTTTAACTGCTTTTTCTATCATCTCAATTAATAGGCAAAATTACAGGATAATTAGCAAATAAGCTTTTCTATTTCGTTCAAAAAATTTGACTATACGGTTCAAGATTACGTTATCATAAAAAATATCATTGATCACAATAGGGGTAGAATGCTTTAGCCGTGTTTAAGGGGCAAATTCACATAATAGTCTTAACAACACAATTGCTATGAAAGCAACATCTTCATTTTATCTAATCATCCTTTTAGTATCCTTAAAGTTTACCGCCACCGCCCAGCAAAACAAGGCCACCGATACTACATTTAAACCCAAAATCGGCTCATTCGATGTCGGTTACTCTTACTCGCCATTTACTGTTAATCATAAAAAAATGAATATACAGCAGTCTACCGCGTCTGTAAGTGTACCGCTGATCAATAACTTTAAAGACGGCAAACTTGATTTCCTCCTTGCCGGTGTCAGTTACAGCGGACTTACCTTGTCAGGCATGGAGCAATCATTTAGTGAAAAAGAGTTCTACGCTATTTCAGTACCTATCACTTTTCAAAAGTCGTTTTCTCAAAAGTATGCCTTATTAGTATCGGCAATACCTACCCTATCGTCTGATCTGAAAGATGTTTCAGGCGAGGACATGTCATATTCAGCTTTCGCCATGCTTAAGATCCGTACATCAAAAAACTTTTCTTACTCGGTTGGCGCAGGCTATTCCCGTCAGTTTTTTGGTAGCATATTGATCCCTGTTATCGGTATCGACTGGCAGATCAGCGAAAAACTAAGCCTAAGCGGTACACTACCCGTTTCCGAAAAATTGAAATACCAGTTAAGCGATAAAAGCATTATCGGCTTCAGCAGCGATTTTGGTATAGGCGGAGGTTCATATCGCTTATCGAAAAAAACGGGCTCTAACTATCTTCAAGTTCAGCAATATAAAAACACACTTTTTTACAACTATCAGTTAGCTAAAAACTTTTCGGTACAGATAAGCGGTGGTTACAATTTTGTACAGAAGCTTGACCTGTATAACAAAGATCAAAAAGTTAACTGGGCACCATTTAATGACCTGAACAAACGTGTTCCGCTAACAGAGTTGAAGAAAACAGGCCTAACCGTAGAGTCGGGGATCAGCTACCGGTTTTAAATCAAACAAAGCCATGGAAACAATCACGAACTCAACCGTCGAGGTTTTTAAAACAAATGTGCAGAACCCGGCGGCGGCAGCTATGTTAGTAGCCTTGCTTCAAAAACGTATTATCAATAGTCATGTAAATTTTGATCTGGATGATTGCGATAAAGTTCTGAGGATAGAGGGCACCGATGTTTCGCACCAATTGGTTATTGAGTTACTTAAAAAGCATGGTTATTTATGCGAGCTGCTTAACGATTAAAATTGCATTGACTCACCCCGACGTCGCTACGCTCGTCACCCCTCTCTGCTTCGCAAAGAGGGGTTTTAATTTATAATTTTTTCTCTACCATCTTTATCCGAAGGATAGAGATGGTGGTCCAGCATAGCGCAGACCGGGTGAGTCAACTCTGTTACATAAGATGAACAGCTTTCGCAACTTACCCAACTACCTGTACCTTTTGCAATATCGTTACCAGGTCTTCCAGGCGCATTGGTTTTGAAAGATAATCGTCCATACCGGCCTGCATGCAAATTTCACGATCTTCCTGCATGGCGTTGGCTGTCATGGCCACGATATATGGCTGATTTCCGCCTCGCACACGAATTTGGGCTGTGGTTTCCAGGCCGTCCAATTCAGGCATCTGGATATCCATCAAAATAATATCATAATATTTTTCGTCGAGTTTCTCCAGTACAAATACACCATTGGAAGCTATATCAGGCTGATACCCTAATTTGCCCAATACGCGCTCTATCAGTTTCTGGTTTATCGGGTTATCCTCGGCCACCAGGATCCGGAGCGGATAATCCTTAGCGAAATCGGCGGACAATACGCTCTTAGCTGCAACTTCGGTTGTTACCGTGTTATCCTGGTTAAACGCTTTCTGAATACTCATGCACAGGTGGTGCTGCTTAACCGGTTTAACCAATATGGATGAAAACAGCCCCGGAAACTTGCTTTTGGTTTCATCGCCGATGGAACTCAGCATCACGACAGGCAGCTGCGGATATTTGACTTTCACCTGGTTGGCAAGGCCAACGCCGTCCATTTCAGGCATTTCCATATCGGTTATCAACAGCTTAAAACTGTTATCCTTATCCAATACAGCTAAGGCTTCAGGCCCTGATGATGCCGTTACCGGTTCCAGTTTCCAATGCTCGAGTTGGGTTTTAAGAATGAACAGATTTGTATTGTTATCATCAACTATCAGGATGCGTGAACCGGCTAACGCGGCCAGATCGCAAACTAATGGCGTCCGTACAGGGTTTTTACTCTTAACCGTCTTGATAGAAAAGCTAAACACCGATCCTTCACCATAGATACTCGCGGCCGAAATATCGCCGCCCATTAAATTCACCAATCTTTGGCAAATAGCCAGCCCAAGGCCGGTACCGCCATATTTACGGGTAGTTGATGAATCAACCTGAGAGAATGCTTTAAACAGGCGCGAGATCTTTTCTTCGGGAATACCAATGCCTGTATCTTTAACACTAAACCCAATCTCTGCCTCCTGGCCAATTTGCTCTATCAAAAATACTTTGATAAAGATCTCGCCTTTTGATGTGAACTTGATGGCGTTATTGATAAGGTTGATAAGCACCTGCTTAATCCGGAGACTATCACCTACAATATACAGCGGTACATCAGCATCAATTTGATAAATAAGGTCTATTTTTTGCTGGGCGGCCCTTTGCGCAAAAATATCCATCACCTCTTCAACAGTATGGCGCAGATCAAAATCTTCATGCTCCACCTCCATCTTACCCGATTCGATCTTTGAAAAATCAAGGATATCGTTGATCACGCTCAGCAAGCCTTCGCCGCAACTAATAATGGTATCGGTATACTCCCGCTGCTCATAATCAAGTTTGGTTTCGGCAAGCAACGAGGCCATACCTATAACCCCATTCATTGGCGTACGGATCTCGTGACTCATGGTAGCCAGGAAAATGCTCTTGGCCTGGTTAGCCTTTTCAGCTTCTTCACGAGCTTGCTGCTCCTGCTCCTTTTGCTCAACTAACTGGCCATTAAGTTCATGTAAATGTTCAGACTGTACCTGCAACTCTTCCGACTGGGTTTTTAACTCTTCAGACTGCGCCTGTAGTTCCTCATAAGCATCCTGCAGTTCATTTGATTTTACCTCGAGTTCGCTTGCTTTTTGAACTACCTCGCGCGTACGCTCCTGCACCAGTTTTTCGAGATGGGCTTTCTGCTTTTGAATAGTATTGATACGATAGGCGTAAAAGCTATATGCGGCTAATATGATTAATAACACCACCAATAGCCTGAACCACCACCTAACCCAAAACGGTGGGGTAATCACAATCATTACTGATGCTCCGGTATTGTTCCAAACGCCGTCGTTATTAGATGCTTTTACGTGGAAAGTATATGTTCCCGGATCAAGGTTGGTATAAGTAGCCCTTCGTTCCATTCCTGCTTTTACCCATTCTTTATCCAGGCCATCCAATTTATATTGATACAGGTTGTTCCGGCTTACAATATAGTTAAGCGCTACAAAATTGAAGGCTATCGATGACTGATCATAGTTAAGCGTTATTTTATGGGTAAAGCCGATATCTGCTTTCAGTAAAGAATCTTTGCCGCCCGGCAATACCAATTTATTAAACATCTGAAAATCGGTCAGATAAACCGGTGGGATAAACGCGTTGGCTTTTATTTTTTCAGGATAAAACCTGTTGAAGCCCTTTACGCCGCCAAAGTACATTTCGCCATCGCGGGTTTTAAGATAGGCATTGGCTTCAAACTCGGTACCCTGCAGGCCGTCATAAGTATTAAATTGCTTATTGTCGCCGGTTTCAGGATTTAGGCGATTGATCCCTGTTGATGTAGAAATCCAGAGGTTATGTTTTTCATCTTCGGTGATCCCTTTAATAAAATCGATGCTTAAATTGCCCTTAGTGGTAAACAGATTGAATTTATTCTGCGCCTTGTCAAACAGGTATAAACCGGCCATACCTATCCAAACCCGGCCTTTACTGTCAGTAAAAATTACCCGCGAATCCGTTTTCTTTTTTTCGTGATCAAAATAATGCGAAAAACGGCGGGTGTTCAGGTTGTAACAATTGAGGCCACCGTCATCCGTACCAAACCACACATTACCATCCTTATCCTCCCCTGCCGAAACAACGTTGTTCCCCTCAAATGAGGTTTTACCATCCGGATCTTTAAGTACACGGGTAAATTTGTGTGTTTTAGTATCCAGTAAATTAAGACCGCCAAAATAAGTGGCTACCCAAAAATTGCCGCGGCTATCCAACAGCATCCGCTGCATAAAATCCGAACTTACGGCGCTACGGTCGGTGGCGTTAGCTTTAAAACGGGTAAACTTACCGGTTGCCGGGTCCATGAGGTTGATTCCGCCGCCCCAGGTACCTACCCAGATCTTGCCCTGCGCATCTTCGGCTATATCCTGTATAGCATTGCTTGAAATACTTGCCGCGTTATATGGATTAAACTTATACTGACGAAACAGCTCTGTTTTACGATTAAACAGGTTCAGCCCACCGCCATCGGTACCAACCCAGATGTTGCCGCGGCTGTCTTCAAAAAAGGCCTTAACATCATTATAGCTTAAGGTACTTTCATTAATGCCCTGCCTGTACAGTTTAAACTTATCAGTTTCGGCAGTATAAAGGTTAACGCCTCCGCGATGTGTGCCTATCCAAAGGTCGTGCTGCACATCCTCATAAATTGCCGAAACGGTAGTATTTGAAAGGCTACCCGTATTTTCGGGCCGTGGGAAATATTTTACAAACTTGTTGGTTTTGGCATCATACCAGTTCATGCCCTGATTAATGGTTCCTATCCAGATTTCGCCATCCCTGTCGCAAAGTACTTGTAGCACCATGTTTCCCGACAGGCTGCCGTTATCCATATCATCATGAACAAACAATTTGAAATGTTTGCCTTGTGCATCAAACGTGGCTACGCCTTGTCCGTTAGTGCCTATCCAGATATTGTTAGCCTTATCGGCGGTGATGGAAGTAATATCACAGCCGGCAACCGGAGTGTTATTTGCAAAAGGTTTAAATACCGATTTGGCAGCATCATATACACAAAGGCCATGGCGCGTACCAACCCATAAGTTGCCCTTAGCGTCTTTATAAAGCGTATTAACAGTATCGCAGCTAAGCCCGGCATTGCTTACGCGAACAGCTTTACCATTGCGTGTATCAAGCAAACAGATCCCCTTGCCCTGTGTGGCAACCCATAAATGGCTATCATCTTTAGCAGCTATAGCAGTAACTGTGATATTTTTAAACCCACTTGCCGAAAACTTATTGGTAACAGGATCAAAGCGGTTTAAATTATAATTGGTACCTATCCAAAGCTTGTGATCAGCATCTTCATAAATACAATTAACGAAGCCATCGCTTATGCTCGCCTTGTCGGCAGGATTATTCTGGTAGATGATCACTTTTGACCCATCGTAGCGGTTTAAGCCATCGCGGGTACCAAACCACATAAAGCCGCGGCTGTCCTGAAAAATGCAATTGATGGTACTGTTTGAAAGCCCCTGTTCATTACTAATATGCCTGAAGCGGGAATCGGAGATTTGTGCAGATAAATGAAGCGAGGCCCCTAAAATAAACAGCAAAAAAAAGGTCAGGGTATATTTTATACGGCCATAATATGCCGCGAATTTTGGATCAGCCATTTAACGTAGGGGTGTCATTAAGTAACAGCAATAATACTTAAATATCTCATGATATTTATGAAACTCTTTAAGAATCTTGCATATACGTTATTAATATGTTAAGCAGATTTTAATTAGGCTATATTTTTCTCAACAGTTTGTGTTTGTATACGGTAATATGCACAACGGGGTTTTGAAAGACAATCTTGCTTCACTGATTGTTTTTTAAATTATAGTCCGCTTGATCGGCAAGCAGTGATAAAAAGAAAGATAATAACTACTTCAAAACAAAGCATGAAGAAGGGCTGGCTTTGTCATTGAAAACATTGCTGAGCTGCGTCGGGCCAGATACGCCATCAAAAACCATGATATTGTTTTCGCCGGCTACAAAATGCGGCCATGGTGCACCGTTTACATCGCCGGGAGCTTTGCCTTTGATAAAGTTTACCCAGTTTTGGTGTATCTGCTGAGCTAATTTTAATTCTGCCGGGTTAAAGCTATTCTTTCCGGGCAGAAACCACACATAACCTAATTCATCGGCATGAGTAGCACCGGTACCGTCGCGCTTATAATCAAAGCGGTACATCCAGGTATGATTACCTGCCCTTGATAGCGCGTTAGCCAACCGGTAACTATGCATCTGGTACATGTATTGGGTAAGCACTTTTATGGCAGCGCTATCGGCACCTTGCTTTTTTGCTTCAGTCTCATAGTTTGATAAAATGGAGCGATAGTTATCGCCAAACCAACCATACAGCACCGTGCTATCAGGATGGTTAAGACGTTTATCAAATCCCATAAACATTTTACTCTCAAACTTATTGGTACCTATCAGGAAGCGTACCTTATCGTTCCTGTTTTTGCGGATATACTGATACGGATCCTCTGAAATAACCGAGCCATCTATCACCGGGCCAAAATAATTTGTACCCTGTGCCCCATTGCTAATTTCTGCCTGTGCTGCAATAAGTTTTTCTGCTGAGATCTTAAGCAGTTCGGCAGGTTTGGTAACACCCAGCTGGGTCATTAGCCGCTGCCTGATGCCTTTAGCAGTGACCGAATCCCGGATACATTGCACCGCGCCGCTTTCTAAAATTTGCTGGTTAAAATAGCCCTTTGATTGTGGCGTGGCCAGCAAAGCGCTGGTAAGCTTGGCGCCTGCCGATTCGCCCATTACAGTAACTTTAGCGTCATCGCCACCTAAAGCGGCAATATTTTGCCTGATCCATTTAAGGGCCATGATCAAATCAAGCAAGCCGTTGTTACCCGATGATTGATAAGCTTTGTTTACATCCCCCAAATACATAAAACCAAAAACACCGAGGCGGTAATTAATGGTTACAGTTACAACGCTGTCGTCATCGGCAAAGGCGTGACCATTCATACCCATACCCGAACCGCCTGTAAGCGCACCGCCATGCACCCAAACCAATACCGGAAGTTTGGCTTCTTTTGATGTTGTAGGTGTATATACATTTAAAGAAAGGCAATCTTCACTTCCTTTCAATCCACCCGGACCACCGCCTTGCGATGCCGGGTTGCCAAATTTTTCGCACGAAAGCGTGTCTTTCCATGAGGTCATGGATTGCGGTGGCATAAAACGCAGAGCCCCAACCGGGGGCTTGGCATACGGAATACCTTTAAATACCAAAGTCGGCCCTTCCTCTATACCCCTGATCCATCCGCCCGATACTTTGGTCACAACTGTTTGCGCGCTACTGTCAAACGGCAAAGCAGTGCCCAGCAAAAAAACAAAAGCAGCTACAAAATGGAGAAAACGTTTCATGGCTTAAAAGTTAAAGCAAATAATGGTTGCGAGGCCCTAAAATAGCTTTAATAGCAATAAGTGTACAGGTATTTGGCCTATGTATTGATTTATTTACTTCTCGTCCCTTACCTTTTTAACTTCGGCGGCTGTAACCAAACTGCTGTTGTTGCCAAAATTATTGCGGATGTAAGTTAGCACAGCCGCAATATCAGCATCGCTTAAAAAGTTGTGCTTAGGCATAGCGCTGTTATAAGGATGATTTTTCACTTTGATAGGCCCATCCAAACCATTCAGCACCACCCTTATAGCCAGGTCTTTTTCCATGAACTTACCGCCGGTAACCCATTCCGACCCGCTGAGCGGCGGGATCATGTTGCCATCGCCTTTGCCATTTTTTTGGTGGCAATTGGCGCAATAGGTGGTATATATTTTAGCACCGCCTTTCAGCATCCCTGTTTGCAAATCGCTTTTTAAAACATCGGGAAGCCTGAAGCCGGGCAGCTTTTTACGTAACTCCATTTTGGCAAGCTCGGCTTTACCAAATGAAGCCTTATTGCCTGCGTACGAGATCTTCCAGACCTTACCTTCTTCCGTTTCGCTGATATACAGTGAACCATCAGGCCCCATGGCCAAACCCATTGGGCGATACACAGCATCGCTTACGCTTACTACCGTTTTTTTGCCGGTAAAGCCATCTGCAAATATCTCCCACTGACCAAAAGGCTTTCCATTTTTAAAAGGCACAAAGCATACAAAAAAACCAGCCTGCGGGTAAGGCGACCTGTTTGTTGAGCCATGGAAAGCGACAAAAGCCCCATTTTTATATCTCGCCGGAAACTGATTGCCAGTATAAAACAACAAATCGTTGGGGGCCCAGTGCGCCGGGAAAGCCATAATGGGCTGGGTATATTTTGCGCCATTGCCAGCCTTTATCCCATCACCACCATATTCGGGGTTCAGGAGTTTTTTCTTTTTGATAGGGTCATAATAATAGTATGGCCAGCCTACATCAGTGCCTTTTTTTACTTTGATGAACTCTTCGGCAGGCAGTACCGCGCTTTGCCAGGCACTGAATATTTTAGCAAACTGTAAGCGAAGATCATCGCGACCGTGGGCCACCACATACAAACAACTATCGGCGTTATTCCAATCCATAGCGACTACGCTGCGCAAACCTGTGGCATACCGAATGCCATCAGCCTGTGTTTGATTGGGTTTAGCTTCATCAAACTGCCAGATGCCGCCGTACTGTTTCAATAACGGGCAGCCTTTAATACCTTTTGAACCAGGAACCCGGTTTTGCACCTGGCAGGCGTTCGACGGCGCACCGTAGGCTACGTACATATGCCCGGCGTTATCAAAAGTGAGCGGTTTGGCATCATGTTCATGCGGGGCTGTGGCGTCATGCAATATCAGTTCGAGCGGAGCATCTGGTACCAGTGTTCGCGGATTTAGTTTTACGCGATAGACATTAACCTCCGAACTGAAATACAAATAACCTTTATGCACCCGCATCCCGGTACCATACGGGCCTTTATCTTCATAATTGGCAAATTTTTTAATGATATCAGCATGGCCATCCCCATTAGTATCCCGCAGGGCAACGTTGCCACCAACAGAATCAGGAAAACGGAGCTTTACGTAAACATCGCCATTAGTATTAACGGCGATATGGCGGGCGCGACCTTCTAAACTATCAACTACGGTTACAGCTTTAAACTTACCGGGCAGGAACAAACCGGCATTAGCGGTATCCTTGGCAGGCAGAACACTTTTTTTGCCGACGTTTTTAAAACTGATCACTAAAAGCGCGCAGAGCACCAGCATCACGCCGGCCACTGTTTTTTTGTTTTTCATTTTTGATGCGAACAGGTTAATGCAAAAACGGAGCCATCGCTTAAAAAGCAACATCCTGCTATAAAAGCAATTTTTAAGATAAATGTTTAGGTAAGATTTTATTTTTTATGCTGAATAAGGTTCAAGAGCAGGCAACATCGGTTTAATCCAACATTCCCGCCTCGAAATCTTTTTTGATATTCGCACCGGTAAAAATCTTATCTTTTCACAAAACAGATATTCATGCCCGAAGCGCTTTCCGAAAAAAACAAATTAGGCCTGTGGACCAGCACCTCGCTGGTGATTGGTAACATGATAGGTGCAGGTATTTTCCTGATGCCGGCTGCTATGGCGTCATTTGGGAGTATTGGCTTGCTGGGTTGGGTATTTTCGGCAATAGGGTCATTCTTCCTGGCGAAAGTCTTCAGTAACCTGAGCAAATTACTACCGCATGCTACCGGCGGTCCATACGCCTATACCCGTGATGGCCTGGGCGACTTTATAGGTTTTTTAGTTGCCTGGGGATATTACCTTGCGGTAGCCTGTGCCAACGCTGCTATCACCATATCCTTTGTTAGCGCTTTAAGTACCTTTTTTCCTGTATTGGGCAGCAGCAGTTTTATCGCGGTAGCAACTGGCTTGTGTTCTATATGGCTATTGGCCTATATTAATACTTTAGGCGTAGTTACAGGAGGAAAACTTCAGCTTATTACTACTATTCTGAAGGTTTTGCCTTTACTATTAGTGGCTATTGGTGGCTTATTTTTTATTAAAGCTGCAAACTTCAGCCCTTTTAATGCCAGTGGTAGCGGCATCGTAAGCGCGTTACAGGCTACAGCTACGATGACCATGTTCGCGTTCATTGGCATTGAAAGCGCCACCGTGCCGTCAGGAAGTGTAGCCAATCCCGAAAAAACGGTAGCCAGGGCAACCATGCTGGGGCTCCTCATTACTACCTTTATTTATATCCTGGGCAGCGTAAGTGTTATTGGCATTATCCCGGCGGCACAGTTGCAAAAATCACTTACGCCCTATGCCGATACCGCAGTGATCATTTACGGCAGCAGCGCCCGCTATTGGGTAAGCGCCGGTATAGCCATAGCCGCTTTTGGCTCACTTAACGGCTGGACATTATTGCAGGGACAAGTGCCCTATGCCATTTCAAAAGACAAGCTCTTCCCTCCCATTTTCAGCCGGACTAATAAAAAGGGCGTACCTTATATGGGTATCATTATCAGCAGTATTATGGTATCGCTGTTCATGACCATGAATTACACCAAGGGACTGGTGGCACAGTTTAAATTTCTGCTGCTGCTTTCATTACTAAGTGTGTTGATCCCTTACTTGTTGTCGGCAGCGGCTTACCTTGTTATCAGGGTAAGAAAAACCCCGCAGGCAGGCGGTTGGGCTGGCGCTATCATGCTGGCTATATTGGCATTCGGATATTCACTCTGGGCTATAGCCGGTGCCGGACAGGAAGCTGTTTATTATGGCTTTTTATTATTACTGGCAGGGATCCCGTTTTATGTTTGGGCCGCGTTTAGGAAGAAGGTGGAGTAGAATTCCGTATAAAAAAAATGTCATTTCGACGAACCTGTAGGGGGAAGTGCGTGGGAGTAAGGAGAAATCTTATACGACATGCTAAGCCGCCCTGTATGATTTGCTTTGCATGTCGTATAAGATTTCTCACCCTTGCCAAACCATTTCCCATCCCAAAGGGTTCGAAATGACATTTTATTTTGTTAAAAGATTTCTTTATTTCTCTTTATCGTTACTCATTGAATACGGCACATCGGCATCTTTTGTACCGCGGTCTTTATTCGGAGTTGCCTGCATATCAAAATCAAGCACTGCTCCGTTTAACAAACCTTTGTGGCTTAACCAGTTGTTGGTATATGGTTTACCATCAACAGTAAGTGTGTTTACATACCTGTTTTCGTCGCTGTTTTTTGGCGCGTTGATGGTGATGGTTTTACCGTTTTCTAAATTAACAGTCACTTTTTTGAATAACGGAGCACCTAATACATATTGGTCGCTGGCCGGGGTAACCGGGTAAAAGCCCATGGCCGAGAAAATGTACCATGCAGATGTTTGCCCGTTATCCTCATCACCGCAATAACCATCTGGTGTAGCCCTGTAAAGCCTGTTCATAGCTTCGCGAACCCAATATTGGGTTTTCCATGGCTGGTTTGCGTGGTTGTAAAGATAGATCATGTGCTGAATTGGCTGGTTACCATGCGCATACTGACCCATACCGGCAATCTGCATTTCGCGGATCTCATGGATCACGCCGCCATAGTAGCTATCGTCAAATACCGGAGGCATTTCAAATACCGAATCCAATTTGGCTGCAAATTGTTGTTTACCACCCATCAGATTTATTAAACCCTGAATATCGTGAAACACTCCCCAGCTGTAGTGCCAGCTGTTACCTTCGGTAAAGGCATCGCCCCATTTAAACGGATTAAAAGGAGTTTCAAAAGTACCATCCTGGTTTTTACCGCGCATCAATTTAGTTTGCGGATCGAACAGGTTACGGTAGTTCTGGCTGCGTTTTTTATAGATCTCAATTTCCTTTTTAGGTTTACCAAGGGCTTTACCTAACTGGTAAATCGCAAAATCGTCATAAGCATACTCTAAAGTACGTGCAGCGTTTTCATTGATCTTCACATTGTAAGGCACGTAACCTAAAGTGTTATAATATTGCACTCCACGACGACCGGTAGCGTTAGGACCTTCGTTATTAGCACCGTGCTTAAGTGCCTGGTATAAAGTTTCGATATCATAACCACGCAGGCCTTTCAGGTAGGCTTCTGAAACTACCGATGCGGAGTTATTACCGATCATACAATCTGCATAACCTGGGCTCGACCACTCAGGCAACCAACCACCTTCTTTGTAATCATTGATCAAACCTTCCTGCATTTCTTTGCTGATAGATGGGTAAACCAAATTCAGGAAAGGATAAAGTGCCCTGAAAGTATCCCAGAAACCGGTGCCTGCAAACAAATAACCCGGTGCAACTTTACCGTTGAATGGGCTGTAGTGTACATTTTGTCCGTTAGCATCAACCTCGTACATTTTGTTAGGGAAAAACAGCATACGGTAAAGGCTGCTGTAGAAAGTACGGGTTTGGTCGATAGTACCACCTTCAACATTCAGGCGGCTCAGGGTTTTGTTCCAGGTATCTTTAGCTTTTTGGCAGGTTGCGGCAAAATCATCGTTACCTAATTCACGTTTCAGGTTAAGTTCGGCCTGTTCAATACTAATAAATGACGAAGCAACTTTCAAATGAACTTTTTCACCTTTGGCAGTTTTCAGCGTGATCACAGCGCCGGCATGGTCGCCGGTATACTCCAACTGACCTGCATCTTTTTTCCAGTCATGCCATGCTGATGCCAGTGCGAATGGTTTATCTACGTAAATAACAAAGTAGTTTTTGAAGTTGGCCGGTACGGCACCGCTGTTTTTGGTACTGTAACCGATAATCTTTTGCTCTCCAGGGATGATCTTTACATAAGAGCCTTTATCAAAAGCATCAATTACGATGTGCGAGCTGTCGCTTTTAGGGAAAGTGAACTGGAAACTTGCCGCGCGCTCGGTGGGTGTAATCTCTGTAGTTACATCATAATCTGCCAGGTAAACGCTGTAGTAGTACGGTTTTGCAGTTTCGGCTTTGTGCGAGAACCAGCTGGCGCGATCTTTTTCGTCGAGCTTTAGTTTACCAGTTTCCGGGAAAACAGAAAACATACCGTAGTCATTCATCCATGGCGATGGCTGGTGCGTTTGTTTAAAACCGAGGATCTTATCGGCATCATAGGTATACTGCCAGCCATTGCCCATGGTTCCGGTTTGGGGTGTCCAGAAGTTCATACCCCAGGGCAGGGCTACTGCCGGGTAAGTATTACCGTTGGATAACGACGGCTTTGATTGTGTACCCATGAGCGGGTTGATCAGATCGACAGGTGACGACACCTTTTCTTGTGCCGAAAGTGCTGCCGGTAAAAAGGCAAACGCCAGGAGAAGTAACTTTTTCATTTATTATTATGGGTGCTTTATTTTCAAATCATTACATGATTTAGTACTCAAAGAAATTTAAAGTGGGGGATTGCGCGATTCCCTCCCCCGGGAGGGTGTAGGGAGGGGTTAACTGGTATGCATATTCGCTTAGCGAGACATATAACCCCTCCCTGCCACTTCACATCCTAACACACCCCTCCCAAGGGAGGGAACTATTTTTCTTTTCTCAATAACCGATGTTCAATACAAGGACAATTTTTTTGAGCGAATGTACAGACCAAACATCAAAAAACTTCCGCACATGAAATTTCATGTACGGAAGCATAAACCAACTCTCTCTCAAAAAAGAATCTTTTACCATTTAATGCTCACCTTAATACCATCGGGGCTGTTGGCGAAGCTCAGGTACAAGGTGTTTGATGATTTATCCCATGAGGATTTTACATCAGTAATGGTTTTTCCTGTATTATCGGTAACTACTGTTGCCTTTGGTTGCGCCGGCAATAAAATCCGGGCGCTGTTTAATGTATTGATAGGGCTTTTGGTTACAAAAGTGTAACTACGGGCTGTTGTTGCCTCATCGTAAACCCTTGAAGCAGACGTAAGCACTTTTGGCTGCTTTTTGTTAGGCACACGGTTTACCACGTATAATAAAGCCTGCTCACCCGGGTTAATAGTTTTTTCGGCCAATACCGGTAACTTCGGATCGAAAAGATCGATAACCGGGCCTTTTACTGTATATGGTTTACTATCGGCATTTTCGTCCATCACGGCAATTACGTCATAAGGGCCACGCTCCAGGTACATGCTATTTTTAAATGGCAGGGTACCACCCTTAGCATCTTTTTCGTAAGCCTGTTTTACAGTTTTGATGAAGCCATCATCATTACCGGCCTGCATTACATACTCTTTCGGATTTTGCCTTAACACGTAAACCGCGCCTTTACCTACAGCAAAACGCTGATCATCGCCGGTTGGGTTGATGCCTAACAGCTTAAACAGGTGCTCTGACGGTGCTTTAAAACTGTTGCCTTTAGTATCCCACCATTCCATTACTGATTGGTACGGATCATCATCGCGACCGGCGTAAATTAAAACACCACCATTTTTAACCCACTCAGCCAAATGCTCATGAACCTCGGCCGACACCGGCTTCATGTTAGAATAGCTCATCACCAAAACTTTGATGTTCTTTAGCGATGCCGCATAGCCTAAGTTTTCCATGTGTACAGTTTGTACCGGAACACCACGTTTTACCAGCGGCAGGGTTTGTCCGTAAAAGTTAGAGAACTGCGGATCTTCAAAGCCGTTATGCGTAGGGAACCGCTGGAACATCAGTGTATTGCTCATCAGCACACCGATGCCATTAACACCGGAAACTTTGTTTGATGAAACGGGCATATCATTCAGCGCGTTCACCATGATCTGCATCTGGGTTGAATAAAACTGCGGGATCAGTGTTTTTTCGTTAGTACCCAATACAGGGTACGGATGCGTGTAAATGCGCTCCGGCCATGGCATTACCTCATAATCGGCAACCATCGGATATAACAATTTGGCAGTGAACGTAGCCTGGTAGTTGCGTTTGTAATCACTCCAGTCATGCACACGGTCTTCAATCGGGTCGGTAAGGAAAAACACTTTGCGGCCTGTTGGCGCGGTCATTGATACTACCGAACCATATTCCAGAAACGCGTTTTCGAATACCCGTTCTTTTCTTTCGCCGTTAAAATAAGTAGGCTCACGTGAGGTTCCTGTCCATACCTGTGCAATATAACCATCGATACCAGGTAATGATGCCAGACTTGCCTCTGGGCTTACAATTTGCCATGATGAGTAATTTACCAGCGAATGCGTTGCGATGAACACTTTAATTTTCATGCCCTTGCTTTTGCCGTACTCTTTGGCGTATGATGATACCTGTTTTATAGTTTCATAATACAGGTTATATTTTAGCTTGTTTGATAAGTAAGTATTTTCAGCAGATGCATCCTGTGCTTTCCAGGGGAAGCCATAATATTTTTGCCATTGCTCTTTGAAACCTGCACTGTAACCCGCACGGGCCCAAAACTCCGGTTCTTCTAAAAAAATATTGGTGATACCAACGTCAATCACCCTTTTTACCACGGCGGTTTTCATGTATTCGATAAACGAATCATCCGGACACACATAAGGCATATCCTTACCGTGAAAAATGGTATCTCCTTTTTGTGTTACCTGCCCTACACCAAGGTGGTTCTTGCCATCCCATTTACCCAAAAAGTAATCTTTGTAATCGCCCCAGGCAATACCTGTCATGAAGTTTACATCGTAACCACGGTCGCGCCATGATTTAACGCGTTGCTCAAAGGTCATGTTGGGGTGATCGTTGGTGCCATAAACAATGGCAATATCCGAGCGCACATCAATCTCAGGCCTCCACGGGCTGCTGGTTTGGAATGCTGTTTTCTCTTTCAGCGATGCCGGTTTCGGGTTAGTCCCCTGTGCAAAAGCCCCGGCGGCAAATGCAAGTCCGCAACAAAAAAGTAGCGTATTTTTCATAGTTGTGTTTTGTTAAAACTGTGTTTGGGAGAGAGCCACTCCCACGGCCCCTCCCTCACACAGGTATTATTTATTTTTTACGGAACCTTTACCTCTTTAACGTCGGTATAGTTGTAATAATTAAGACCATAAGAAATCCTTGCACCTACACGTACAAAATAGCTCCTTTTACCTGGCAGCGCGCCGCCAAGCGTAGTAAGGCTAACCGTTTTTCCGATGGTATTATTTGCATCGTTACCGCTCAATTTAGGCGTATAACGGTTATCGTAGTTGTTATTGCCTACGTAGTTGTTTGAGTTAATAAATACAGCTACGTCACTCACGTTTTGCTGAAAATTAGCATCGGCAGTACCACGGGTAATTTTAAAGCTGGTAGTAATAGTGCCATCTGCGTTTAACACAGGATCGCCCACCCATTCTATCCTTAAAAACGGCTCAACCGAAAAGTTTACGGTGGTTACGTCTTTAACATCAACCGTCTGGCTTTTATCAACAATGGTTTTTCCGGTGTTATCAACCTGCACCAATGGCACAAAAGCACCCTCTGCCGAAATTACGTTTTTACCCGCAAACAGTTTGGTGTTTTGGTAAGTACCATCCTGGTATGAAGATATATAAAACGGTGTTGGTGTGGCGCTCCAGCTTATCTCCAACAATTTGATACGGGTACCTGATCCCTGCTCTGTTTGCAGACTTTTGCCCGTACCGGCATCAGTTACCGTACCCTTTAAGGTAACATTGGGAGCTGCATAATTATCAACCTTTTTGCATGAGCTGCCCGCGGCAACCAATACACTTAATGCTATGCTATAAAATAGTTTTTTCATCTCTCTCTTAAAATTAATAACCCGGATTTTGAATTAAATTCTGGCTTTTCTGAATCTCGCCATCAGGTATCTGCTCATAGTACCAGCGCACGTCAAAAGTATAGCGAGAGTTACGCTCATCTAAACGGGCGTCAAAAAAGTACTTGCCATCATTAGCCGAATAGAAAGGCATCAGCGTACGATAGATAGTACTATTCTGCTCCTTGTCGGCTACCCTCCAGCGGCGCATATCCCAATATTGTTTATTCTCAAAACCAAGCTCTTTTTTACGCTCTTTGCGCACTACATCTATATTCACATCGGTAGTTCCTGCTAAAAGATCAGCACCGGCGCGCTCACGGATCTGGTTGATCTGGGTAAAGGCATCCTGAACATAGCTCTTATCTGACTGGCCAAGCGAGTTCAGCTCTACCGCCGCTTCAGCACGGTTAAGTAATACTTCGGCATAACGCAATTCAATCCAGGTTTGATCAGAACGGTTTTCCAATACTTCAGATGTAGGCTTATCGGGTACAATGTATTTACGAACCGAGAAACCTGAAACCGAACATGTACCATCGCCTGTAAAGAAACCACTTAAACCGGCAGGGTTCATGGTTGTACCGTTTGGCAATTTGTAGGGAGTTTGGCTGGCATTAGCTGACTGAACAATGTTTGCGGTTGGATATTGAGCCGTTGAACCTGCAGGTAAAAGCGGGCTGATACCACCTGCCGTAGGGCCGGTATAAATACCACGACGGATCTCAATGCTTATACCTTTCATAATATCACCCGGTAAAACTACAGTTGCCCTTAACCTTGGCTCGGCATTGGCAAACAAATCCATAGTGTTGGTGTACAAATCATATTTACCGTTGGTAGTAGTTTTGATAGTGCCATCGGCATTTTTAGGGATGCCGTCAAACATCTCCACAAAATTCAGGGAAGGGTTAACTTCAGATGAATAACCGTTTGCACCCATTAACTGGCGGGGCACATTATAGGCATCATAACCATGTACAGATTCCGGATAGTGGTATTGGCGCACAAATATGTTTTCTGGGCTTGAGGCATCAAAAAACATGTTAACATAGTTTTGATATTGCGCGTTTTTATCGCCAGCAGCCCATGATTTTTTGTATAGGCTGTATTTGCCATCTAATAAAGCCGCCGCGTCATACGCTGCTTTAAAGTAGGTAACCGCTTTTGCCGCAGGGATACCGCAAAGCCTGTTGCCGCTGCCATCAACCAACGAGATATTGTTATATTTAGCTACAGTACCTGCGTAAAGCATAGCCCTTGATTTGAAACCGGCAGCCGCATATTTGTTGGCACGGCTCACCTGATTGCTTGCAGGCAGGTTTGTATAAGCATAATCCAGATCGCTGCTTATCAGGTCATAAATCTTTTCTTCAGATGAACGCGGGATCCTTAATTCAGCAATACTTTGTTCAGGATAGTTCAGTACCTTATCAACAAGCGGTACTCCACCATAACGTTTTACTAAAGCAAAGTAAGTAACCGCGCGGATAAAGCGGGCTTCGCCTAACCAGGCATTAACCTGATCTGGAGTGTAGTTACTGGCATATTTAGGTAGATTTTCTGCAAAATAATTAGCGTCCCTGATGGTTTTGTAACAAAGGCTCCAGGTGGTTGGCCTATCATCAAAAGTCAGGTTTTCCTGCATCGAACCATTTTGATCGCGGCTCAGCGCTTCGCCGGTAGTAGCACTAACAGGCGCTATGATCCAGAAAAAGTTAAGACCACGGGCAGGTGAATACCTGAAATCTTCAAGAGGCAGCTCGGCATACATCCTGGCCATATAAGCCTGGATACCGGCACTGTTTGAAAAAACGTCCTGGTCGGTAATGATGTTAGGTGGCAAGGTATCCAGCTTTTTACATGCCGATGTCCAGCATAGTAAAAAAGCCAATATCATATATGAGTATTTTTTCATGATCTGAGTAATTGATTAAAGTTTAACATTTACGCCAAGCGAGAATATCTTATCAAGCGGGTATAAATAACCGTAGTTGGCCGATGGGTGCTCGGGATCAAGATATTTTAAACCGGTTACTGTTAACATATTATAACCGTTTACAAAGATCCTGGCACCTTTAATACCTGCCTTTTTCGCCGCGCCAGCCGGGATGCTGTAGCCAAGCTCAGCTGATTTTAGCCTCACATAAGCAGCACTGTGAATGTTTGATAATGAATTGGTATTTGCTGTTGTACCTGTAAGGGCGAAAGTACCCGGGGTCCAAACGGTATTAGGATTATAAGGATCTGCCTTAGGATCGGTTGGGTGATACCTGTCCATAAACATACCCAAAGCACTGCCACCGCCCCATAAGGGAATGTTAAGTTGCTCTATGTATGATACGTTGATACCCGCCGCACCTTGTAATACCGCGCTAAAATCAAAGCCTTTGTACGAGCCGCCTAATGTTAAACCAAAAGTTGTTGCCGGCGTGCTGTAGTTGTTGTTACTTACGTTTTGGGCAATAGGGTGTACGTCCTGATCGTTGATCACGCCGTCACCATTCCAGTCCTGAAGGATATAATCACCAACAACAGCATTACGCGATACGTATTGCGGGCTGTTCAGGATCTGCTGGTAGTTTTGGAACTGACCGTTTGCTCCATATCCCCAGAATATGTTATTGTAACGGTTGTCATTATTATTATGCCAGTTTAACTGTGAGTTTCCATAGGCCGAATGTATTTTATAGATCCATTTTGAACGGGTATAACCAAATGTACCCTTGATCAGATAATTAAATTCGCCTATATGGTTACGGTGGTTAAGTTCGATATCAAAACCATCGGTACGGTCAGAGTTCAGGTTTTCCTGCGGTAAGCCTACACCAACAGCTCCGGGCAAATTATCAGCCCTGGTATCTGGCAGGCCACTGCGGTTACGTCTGAATACGTCCACAGTTACACCAAGCAAACCATGCCACGCCGCAAGATCGATACCCGCGTTGTAGGTTTTTGAAACGTTCCAGAATATGTAAGGGTTGGCGATGCCTTTGTTTTGTGCTCCTGAAACAAAAGTGCCGTCAAACACAGAGCCGGGAGTAGTGGTATTGTTACCGCCCTGGGCAGGATATAAATATCCCGAAAGGTAGTTATAACCATAAGTGCCGCTGTCATCACCTAACTTGGCATATGAAAGGCGGATCTTCAGATCGTCGATAAAAGAAAGAGCCGACGTGTTTTTCCAGAAATTTTCCTGCGAAACTCTCCATCCTGCTGATGCTCCCGGGAAAAAGCCCCACCTTTTAATTGGTGAGTTTTTAGAATTGGCATCATCCCTGAAACTGAACTCAACCAGGTACTTTGATTTATAATCATAGTTAACACGACCAACAACAGAGCGGGTTACATAATCAAACGGCCAGTTGGCATCTACGGTGGCGGTTTGGTTAAGTGAATTACCAGCCGCCAGCTGATCAATAGGTAACGAAAGCTGACGCATGGCATTAAAGTTGTCGCCTTTTTGCTCGCCTTCTTCATAAAGCGCTAATGCACTAATATTATGTCCGCCGAATGATTTGTTGTAGTTCAACGACAACTGCATCAGCGTGTTTGGCTTTTCGTAAAACTGCCTTGTAACAGCACTTGGCGATTGGTTGGCTATAGGCTGATAGGTATTGGAGTTTGCATCATAATTGTATTGATTATATGCTCTTTGATAAAGCTTATTGCTTGAAAAGTAATAATCATAGTTATACAAGCCCTTAGCGCTTAAACCCGGAACAAACGGCACTGTATAAGTAGCAGATACCGAAGACTGTAGCCATTTATTAGCGATTTGCTTGTAGCCATCTACACTTGCATCGGCCATAGCAACAGGGTTTGAACCATCAACCTGCCCGTTGTTTAAATATGACGGATTATCATTGGCATAAATACCTTGTGTAGGTACTTGCCTCCAGAATGAACGGATGATCCACCAGGCATCCTGGTAAGGCTGGTTCTTTTGTTCAAGGGTACCGCTCAGGTTTACATCAACAGTAAGGTTTTTGTTAATTTTTGTGGTGATGTTTGAGCGAAGGTTATACTTTTTATAGTTCAAATCGCCGCTTTTGAAAAAACCATCCTGATCGGTGATACCCATACTAATGAAATAGCTGGTATTATCGCTGCCGCCGCTTGCATTTAAGTTATGCTGTTGCTGAGGGGCGCTTTTACCAAACACCGCGCTATACCAATCGGTGCTTTTCTTTGCGCCACTGGTGTAGGCCTGAAAATCGGCATCGGTATATTTTACCTGCCCGCCATTTACGTTATGCAAAAGCTGTTCGTTCACTAAGGTCATGAAATCAACCGCGCCAACAGGTTTTGGCATGTATGCAGGAACCTGCCAGCCATAAGTACCCGAATAATTAAGGTCAACGGTTCCTTTTTTACCTTTTTTGGTAGTTACGATAACTACACCGTTAGCGGCACGTACACCGTAAACCGCTGCCGATGCATCCTTCAATACCGAAATACTTTCGATATCGTTTGGATCCAGCCTTGAAATGTTATCGCGGGGCACCCCGTCAATAACTACCAATGGCGCACCAAAACCGCGGATATCAAAAGCATTGCTGAAAGAGCCCGGCTCTGATGTGTTTTGGGTAACCCGCACACCGGCAACTTTACCGGCAAGCATGTTCAATACGTTCTCGTTTTTGGTAGTTACTATCTCGCTGTTGGTAACTGAGGCGATGGAGCCTGTAACCGACGCTTTTTTCTGCACACCATAAGCTACCACAACCACCTCGTTCATGTTAGTGGCGTTAGGCTGCATTTTGATGCTGATGGTTTTTTGGTTGCCAACACCTACTTCCTGCGGCACGTAACCCAGAAAACTAAACACTAAAGTTTGGCTGGGTTCGGCGCTGATGTTAAACTGGCCATTTACATTAGTAGTTGTGCCATTAGGCGTACCCTTTAGCTTAACGCTTACACCGGGTAACGGCTGGCCCTTCTCATCATTTACTACACCGGTTATTTTGCTGCCCTGAGCAAAAGCCGAAGTACACATGGCTAAAAATAAAAGGGCGGTTATGCAGCATTGAAGCATCCCTTTAATTTTAGCACGATAACGGATGCGATGGCATCCATCATAATTGGTAAAATTTTCGTACATAAATAATTGGTTAATGGGTTTATAACTCTTGCCAAAAAGGGAAGCAAAAACCATTAAACAGGGATGGTTAAACCCGCTTAATTTTTATCATGTTTTCCATTTGGCGTGACAATGATATGGCGGGTGGTATTAAAACAAGGGTTAAAAAAGGGGTTAATTCGGCTAAAATTTTATTAACCGCGCAAAAATTAACCGCTTTTTTAAGGGGATAGAAGGTTAATAACAAAAAACTACCGCAGGTTTAGCGATAGCATGCCTTGCGGTGGTTCTTAACGAGGCATGTAAAAAACATGTCATTGCGAGGAACGAAGCAATCGCACGGGAGCATAGCCGCTCTGTATAGTATGCGATTGCCACGTCGCGCCTGCGCTCAATCCAGTTCCGCTCCTCGCAATGACATGATTTTTATCTACTCAACAACTGTGGGGTGGAACTGCGTCTTAGCATCAATATGCATTAAACGCCGAAGGCCTGTTTTGCTACGCAAAACAGGCCTTCGGCTAACGTTCCCCCTTGAGGAGGTTAGGGGCTAAAACACCCGGCAAAGCAAGCCCTTCAGGTATTCACCTTCGGGGAAGGAAGCACGTACCGGATGGTCTTCCGGCTGATGAAACTGGTAAATGAATTGAACCTGTTTACCCGCATCAAGCGCGGCCCAGGCTATTACCTGTTTAAAGGTTTCCATATCCATAGCTCCCGAGCAGGAATAGGTAGCCAGCAAGCCACCCTCGTTAAGCAGCAGCATCCCTAAACGGTTTAAATCTTTATAAGCCCGCGACGCCCGGGTGAGTGCCGAGCGCGATGGCGCGTATTTGGGCGGATCGAGTACGATTACGTCAAACTTTTCGCCCTCATCCCTGAATTTACGCAACTGTGCATTCACGTCGGATTTAATGGCTGTATGTTTGGTTGCATCCAATTTATTCAGTCTGATATTCTCCGCTAAAGTTTCAATGGCCAAAGCTGAGCTATCCACACTGGTTACCGATGCCGCGCCTTCTTTGAGGCTATTCAGCGTAAAGCCGCCGGTATAGCAAAAGCAATCCAGCACTTTTTTATCCTTCGCATGCGCGGCCAAAACATGGCGGTTATCACGCTGATCGCAATAGAAGCCTGATTTCTGACCTTCGGTGATATTGATGCCATAAACTACATTATTCTCCAAAACCTCTACCAGTTCAGGCGGCGGACTGCCTGCAAGTACTTTATTCTCCGCTTCGGCCAAACCCTCGTGAGCACGGGAAGCATTATCGCTTTTATCAGAAATACTTTCGGGGTTAAGCAGCTTTTTTAGCTCGTCGATAATAACAGGCATCATATTTTGAATACCTGAGGTAAGTACTTGTACCGCTAAATGGCCGGCGTACTTATCAACAATAAGTCCCGGTAAATAATCAGATTCACTAAAAATGAGCCGACAGGTATTGGTGCCGTTAGCCAGTATGCTATCCCTACTTTTAACCGCTGTAGCTACTTTTTCGCGAAACCAGGCTTCATTTACCTGCACATCTTTGTTCCACTCCAGCAGGCGCAAAGTAACCCTCGACTGATCGTTATAAAAGCCATAGGCCATAAATTCGCCTTGTGTATTTACCAGGCGTACCACATCGCCATTGGCTGGCTTGCCCTTTACTTTTTCAATCGCTCCCGAAAATACCCAGGGATGCCTTTGCAGTACGGCTTTTTCTTTGCCCTTTTTTAATATAACGTCAATCATGGGTGCAAAGGTAATAAAGCGCTGGTAATTTTGGCCTTGCGGAAACGTTCCATCCATTTGTCGTGTATTTATGATGAGGCTTCTAAACCTTGAAAATATTTTTACGTCATACACAATAATATCCGCATTAAAACATTTGGTATCTTAGATTCGAAAACTATAATCATGAAAAAAACTTACGTACTCCTGTTCAGTATGCTGATAGCGTGCTGTTGTTTCAGTTCAAAATCATACGCTCAGATTCCCCGCATACCTGAAGCAAGCTCAACCCAAACCATTATCCAGGATTTCGGATTAGGAAAAGTAACCGTTACTTACTCCCGTCCAAATGTTAAAGACCGCAAAATATTTGGTGGCATCATCCCTTACGGCGAAGTTTGGCGCACCGGAGCCAATGCCGCAACTGTAATCACCTTTAGCGAGAAAGTTATTATTGAAGGTAATCCCGTACCTGCCGGTACTTATTCGTTATTCAGTATCCCCAATAAAAACGAATGGACCATCATCCTTAATAAAACAGTAAAACAATGGGGTGCTTACAGTTACAAGCAAGACCAGGATTTTCTGCGTTTTACTGTAAAACCTATCCGCGTAAGCGAAAAACGCGAAACCTTTACCATGGCCTTTGTTAATTCAACCACCAAATCAACCGATATGGTTTTGGTTTGGGACAAAACCGCGGCCTATATCCACATGGAAACCGACGACGACGCCAAAATCACAGCCAATATTGACGAGCTGATGAAAGGCGATCGTAAACCATATTATTTCAACGCCATCCAGTATTATTACGAAAACCATAAAGATGTTGATAAGGCATTAGGCTGGGTTTACGAGGCCGAAAAAATTGAGCCAAAAGGTCCGTGGTACAAACTATGGGAATCCCGCTTATTGTTACGCAAAGGCGATAAAGCCGGAGCCATTGCCGCTGCCGAAGCCGGCATAGCCTTAGCTAACGCCGATAAAGATGAAGAATACGCCCGTTTGAACCAGGAAGCACTGGATCAGGCTAAGCAGTAAACCCCTCCCAACCCTCCCCAAAGGGGAGGACTTTAAAATATTGAAGGGTCATTTTCTTTAGGGAATGGCCCTTTTTTATTGAATCACATGTCCTTTCTTAGATTTGAGTTAACTTAAGGTATCCAACTTAATTGGAACGTGGCACCTACGGTGCCGAGAATTATGCCCCTCCCTTTAGAGAGTAATAGCCCATGAATTGACAATTCCCTCCCTTGGGAGGGGTGCGCTAGGATCGCGAGTAGGCAGGGAGGGGTTTATACGCCATTTAGTGAATAAGCCTGTCGATGAAACCCCTCACTACACCCTCCCAAGGGAGGGAATCGCACAGCCCACACTCTTAAACCCCTCTGAATGTCTTTTGATAGACTATTACCCTTTAGAGCTATAAACATGTAGCTCCGATGGGGCTCAATAATATTTTATAACCAACGAGCCTGCCGTGCCATCCGGCCTCGGAGAGGCCACGTGTTTGTAGACAAAATTTAAAGAAATAGTTGACTCCATAGGAGTCTCGTAGCTGTAAACATGCTTTCCAAATCTTGTTTGGTGCACATTTAGGTTTTATGGGAAAGCTTAAACTCTTAGCGAGCTCTAAGGCTTTAATTAGCCTTCTTAGCTGAAGGACCAGGTACCATCACACTAATAATCCATGCGATAATGATGAGCAGAAGAGCGCCGATAGCATTAAGCCACAAATAGGCAATTACATTATAATACCCCATAAGGCAGATCAATGCTTCGGTTATAATAGCGGCTATAAATACAGCGGTACCTTTTATCTTCTTGAGATAAAAAGCTACAATGAATACACCAAGAATGGTTCCGTAAATATAGGAACCCAATTGGTTTACCGCTTCCAGCAGATTACCGATCCTACTGGCGTACAAGGCCATACCTATGCAAACTACTCCCCAAAATACGGTAGCCAGTCGAGATGCGTTTAGATAAATCTGGTCTGTGGCATTCGGATTAATAATACGCTTATAAATATCAACCACACTTGTAGAAGCCAGCGAGTTTAAAGCACTTGCGGTTGAGCCCATAGATGCCAGGAAAATAATGGCCATCAGCAAGCCGATCAATCCTTTAGGCAGGTACTGCGTTACAAAAGTCAGGAACACATAATTGGTATCATTATCATCGGCCTTGGGATTATTTTTCTTCATCAGCTCAATCGCATTTTGCCTGATGCTATGGGCCTGCATATCGGCTACCTTTAGCTGGCCCTGCGCCTGGTTAATGCGGTCTTCGTTTTTACTGTCGATGGCCTTGATCAGCTCATCGGCCTTGGTTTTCTTTTGCTCAAAAGCCTGGGTGTATTGCTGATCAAGATAATTGTATTGTGTAGCGTAATTGCTTTTTTGAATTTGCTTAACCTCGTACTGATTAAAAAACATTGGCGGGCGGTTAAACTGGTAAAACGTGAATACCAGCACGCCTATCAATAGGATCAGGAATTGCATCGGGATCTTGATCAGTCCATTCATGATCAGTCCAAGACGGCTTTGCCCTACCGAACTTCCGGTTAAATAACGCCCTACCTGGCTTTGGTCGGTACCGAAGTAAGAGAGTTGTAAAAAGAAACCACCAATTAATCCGCTCCAGATAGTATAACGGTTATCCGGGTCAAATTTCCAGTCTATTACGTTCATCCGGCCCATTTTACCGGCCATTTTCAGCGAGCTCATGAAGCTCACATTACCCGGCAGCAGGTAAACCACCAATATGCCCGCCAAAAACATGCCCATAAAAATGATGCTCATTTGCAGCAGTTGCGTATACGATACGGCCTTGCTTCCGCCATACACTGTATAAATGATCACCAGGCCGCCTATAAAAAGCGTGGTATAAACGGTGTTGATGTTTAATATGGTTGAAAGGATAATGGATGGCGCGTAAATAGTAACCCCGGTTGAAAGGCCCCGCTGCACCAAAAACAAAAATGAGGTAAGCGCGCGGGTTTTCAGATCAAAACGCTGTTCCAGGAATTCGTAGGCCGTGTAAACTTTGAGTCGGTGAAAAATGGGAACAAAGGTGATGCAAAGCACAATCATGGCCAGCGGCAGCCCGAAGTAGAACTGCACAAAACGCATCCCATCAGAGTAAGCCTGTCCCGGTGCCGAAAGAAATGTGATAGCACTGGCCTGCGTGGCCATTACCGATAGCCCTACATGGTACCAGGGCAAGGAGCGGTTGCCCATCAAAAACTGGTCGATATTTTTATTGCTGCCACTTTTCCATATGCCATACAGCACTATAGAGAATATGGTGAGCCCTAAAACAATCCAGTCGATTAAACTCATTCAAAAAATTTGGTAATGAGCCAGAATATTAAAACTAAAAAAACCAGCCATGCGGCAACAATGCCGTAAAACTGGTTCCAATTTTTTATAAATGAAGGGAGGTCAGGATCAGGCCTCTTCATTACGGCCACGAACTAACACGGCGATATATGCAGCAGCAGTTAACAAGCCTAAAACACCACCTACAAAAATCCAGGTAAAGCCTTTATCGATAATAAAACCAACGAATAAGCCGGTCACTAATCCAACCAGGTAGTATATGAAATCAAAGTTTTCTTTTTCTTCTTTATGGTGTCCCATGATGTTATGAATATGATTGCGGCAAAAATAGGTGATTAATTGAATTTTACCAACTGTTTATTTTGTAAAAGGATTATGAATGTTTAAAACAACTACGTCATTGCGAGGCACGAAGCAATCGCATGCTATACAGAGCGGCTATGCTTCCGTGCGATTGCTTCGTCGTTCCTCCTCGCAATGACATAATGGAAGAACATTATTAATTAAATAACATATCAATTTGTTCCTGTTGATGGCTTTGGCTTGCTCAGTAAGTTGATGAACAACCTGTATGCTCCGGGTACACCAGCAGGCAATTCTCTGAAAAATGCCAGCGAGGTGTACACAAACCTGCCTTTGCCGTAATCGCCAACAATTAATGATCCGTTAAGCGGTTCTTCGCCTTTGTCATGCATTTGCAGAATAGGCTTATACTGCGGATCGATGTTGGTTACATAGTATAATCCACGTTCCTGGATCCAACCGTTGAAATCATCATTAGTTATTTTATTAGGATAGTTCAGTACCGGGTTCTGCTGATCTAATATGGATATTTCGGCGTTTTCATCGGTAACCCTTCTGTTTACTACAGTGAACGGATAAGGACCTATTTGTTTTACCACAATACCATTGTTGTTATTGTACTGCACCACCAGGTTGCCGCCGTTTTTTACATATTCCAATAATTTAGGTTGCTGATAAGCAAGGCGCTCATTCACGTTGTAGGCCCGAACCCCGGTTACGATGGCATCGTATACCGATAAATCACCGTTCATCACTTCATTTTCGGTAAGTAAATGCACTTCGTAACCTACCTGGCGTAAAGCTTCCGGCATTTGATCGCCGGCTCCGACAATGTAACCTATCTTTTTACCGTTGGCTTTCAGGTCGAGGTAAACGAGTTTAGTTTGAGCGGGCGGAAATAAAGTAATTGCCGGCACGTGATCGTACCTGATGCGGCGAAGGCTAAGCGAAAACGGTTTTCCATTGGCATTAACAACGGCTTCCAGTTCTGCTACTTTTTGCTTGTTATCCGTAGGTTTTACAGTAAACGCTACCGACCATTCGTCATTTTTATCTTTATTGGTGAAATCAATCTTCTCCGGACTTATTTTAAAACCAGCAACCGGTTTAAGGCTAATGCTTCCATTTGCTTTGGCAAAGCTTTTCAGGTTCAGCAACACCGTTTGCGCTTGTTGTGTGCTGAAGATATAATCCTTGTTATCGATGTTTGCTGTAACCGGTGGGGTAATTTCTATAGGCTGATATACCTCTCCCCTAACCGGATCTACATATTTATAAATAATCCGGCGATCTATATTAATAGGCTTGCCTTCTACGATAAATTGGAATGTAACTTTTGGCAGATCAGGATTTTCGGGGTTACCTGCAAGCGTATTATCTGGCAGCGTATAAACGCCAACGGGGTGCGGTGCTGCTAACCAGTAAGGCTGCGTTAAGGCAGATGCCGCTGCAGTGGTTTCAAAAGTTTGCACCTGATTAAACGGCAGCTCTTTGCTTTGCAACGCTAACGAGCTGTCGTTAGCCTCAATGCTATTTATTTTAACACGATAATTAAAACGGTTAATCACCTGCGCACGTATATTTATTTTATCACCAAGCGAGTAAGTTGGTTCGGTAGCGTAAGCTTCAAACCACAAACCGGCACAGGTAGCAATCAGGTTATTCAGTTCTTTAGTTTTCTGTTCGCGCCAGTAAGTATCCGGAACTTTCTCAACCTTCATTAAAAGCTGAACCAGGGCCGGCAATGATTTTTCGGGAGCCTCGCTTATAAAGTTTCGCCTGATAACATTTACAAGAGCAGCAATGGCATCACCGTCCTTAACGCGTTTCCAGGTTGTGTTAACACCATCCATCAGGTCTTCCTGGGGTGCATCACCTAAAATAGTTTTGAAAAATTCGAATGATTCGCCGCGTTGTTTAGCCGAACCGAAGCCTTGGGTTTTGTGGTTGCTACGGCTTTCGGCAGCTATTTCGCCGTAGCTTTTGCCCAGGGTAGTATTGTAAACGCCAACGTCTATCTTAAACTGATCGGCGGCGGTAGTATTTGTGCTACCAAAATTGAAAGTGTTCCACATGAGGCGTTTGGCCTGCCATGGTTTTACATATTTTAATTGTTCGGGATAACGGTTGGGATCAGCAGCAGCAGTAAAAGCCTCCTGCGCCAATATTGCCGATGAAGTATGATGACCATGGCCACCTTCGCCGGTTGTAGGGAAACGGCAAATAATCACATCTGGCCTAAACTTGCGGATCACCCAAACAACATCGCCCAATACTTTTTCTTTATCCCAGATCTTCAGCGTCTCTTCCGGTCCTTTTGAAAAACCAAAATCATTAGCGCGTGTAAAAAACTGTTCGGCGCCATCAACCCTTCGGGCTGCCAGCAGTTCCTGCGTACGGATCAATCCAAGTAGTTCGCTTTGCTCATTGCCTATCAGGTTTTGGCCGCCATCTCCACGGGTAAGCGACAAATACCCGGTGCGATAATGTTTTTCCTGCGCCAGGTAAGCAAGCAAGCGGGTATTTTCATCATCCGGGTGTGCCGCCACATACAGCACGCTGCCCAGCACATCAAGCTTTTTTAAATTTTGCTGAATAGTGCCAAGATCAGTTGGCGGATTGGTTTGGGCATTTGATAAAACAGTTGCAAACAGCAATAATGCAATGAGGTAGATACGCTTCATAGCAACAAATATATTGAAAGATAAATATTCTGCATTTGCTGTATCAACAATATAACAAAACCATTACTATGAGCATCAATCTGTTAAGATTTTTGGCCATAGTTATTAAATGTTTCAACAAACACTTTTAATTTTTATAATTTTCTTAAGCCATGTCAAACAAATCTGTCATTCGATGGTAATCTTAATCAACTGATTAACTTTTTCTGCTTCAATCCGATACGCTTAATCAATCGTTTGATTAATTTTGTGCCGTTAAAACAATGGAAAAAGATAAAATAGATAAAAAAGACCATATCCTCGACGTAGCCGAAAAGGTGTTCGCGGATCTTGGTTATGACGGTGCCTCCACCCGTACCATATCGGGCGAAGCCGGTGTAAACATGGCTATGCTCAATTACTATTTTGGATCAAAAGAAGGGCTTTTCCTGGCAGTTTTTAAGCGTAAAATCGATTCGTTCCGCACCCTGCTGCAAAATATTGGCAGCGATGAAAGCATGAACGCCTGGGATAAACTGGATAAATGCATTGACAATTACGTTGAGCGCATTATTGCCAATAACTGTTTTCAAAAGCTTATAAACAGAGAAGTATCCATGAACAAACGTGGTGATCTTACCGATAAGATCATCGAAATATTAATGGTAAATGTGTACGAGGTAAAAAGAATTATGGAAGAGGGCGTAAACAACGGCCTGTTTTATAAGGATGTTGATGTGCCTCTTGTAATTGCCACCCTATTCGGTACAAAAAATTATATCGTTAACATGCCGCAGCTATCATCATTAATACTGGGACATGATATTCGTGATGAAAAGTTTATGGAAAATGAACTGAAACCACGCGTTAAAACATACATGAAAAGACTTTTAAAAGCTTATTTAGTTAATGAACATGACAACTCCAAATAACAAAACCAATCACCTTAAACTATTAAAGCAGGTGTTACGGCCCATTTTGCGTGGCAGTATCGCCCTCATAGTTTTAAGCCTGCCTTTTGTAGCCAGCGCGCAAGACAGGACACTAACACTTGATGAGGCTATTAAACTTGGCCTTGAAAACAGCAAAACGCTAAAACTATCAAACTCAAAGGTTGAGCAGGCTATTTCTGAATACAACCAGGCTAAAGATGAAGCCCTGCCAACAGGTAAAGTAAGCTATGGTTACAACCACGCCGAAATTCCGGCCAACAGGCTTGCTTTAGGTTCTGAAAGCTTTAATCTGCCTAACCGCGCTGATGCTTACCTTGGCATCCTTACTTTAAACCAAACCATATTTGCAGGCGGTAAATTGAAATATGCCCGTCAGTCAACCGACTTGCTTACACAGGTAGCCCGTTTGGATATAGAGAATGATAAAGACCAGATTGTTTACGACATCATCAGCTCATATTACAATCTGTACAAAGTATTGCAAAGCAAAAAAGTAGTAGCACAAAACTTAACCACTGTTGATGGTCAGATTAAACAGGCACAACGCTTTTTTGAACAGGGCCTGGTAACTAAAAACGATGTATTGCGTTTTCAATTACAACGCTCAAACATTGAAGTTAACGGTGTAGACCTGGAAACTAACCGTCGTATCATTAACTACAACCTTAACGTATTGTTAGGTTTACCTGAAGGTACACAGTTAAATATCGACCAGATTACCGAAGCCGACAGGCAGGTAGCTCCGCTTACTGCTTACCTTGATACAGCAATGGCTGTTCGCCCTGAGTTTAAACAATTCGCGCTACGCAGCCGTGTTGCCGAAACCAATATCAAAAGCATTAAAGCTAATGAATTGCCAACTTTAGGCGCTTCAGTTGCAGGTTATTATGTTGATGTTAACGCCAATCCTATCCCTAAAAGCGGTAACTTCATCACTCCACTATCGGCCGGCTTAACACTGTCATGGAACTTCAGCTCATTGTGGACAAACAAAAACAAGGTAAAAGAAGCCCAGATTCAGAGCCAGCAGGTTGATATCAACAAAAGTATCACTACCGACCGTGTAAAAGACGAGGTTAACCAAAGCTACCAGAGCTATACCCAGGCCCTTGAAAAAATCAAACTTTTACAAACAGCTATTGATCAGGCAGGTGAAAACAACAAGATCCTCGAATCAAAATACAAAAGCAATATAGCCTCAGCTACAGACAGGGCCGACGCGGAAACATTGCTTTACCAGGCACAGATCAACTTAGAATTGGCTAAAGCCGATGCTGGTCTGGCTTACTATACTCTACAAAAATCAACAGGAAAAATCAACAAATAACAATACCAAACCTTTTAAATAAAATGGCAAAGGAACAAGAAACACCGGAACAACCGAAAAAGAAAAACAAAGTTATCCCCATCATATTAGGCATTGTACTTATTGGCGGCGTAATTTTCGGTATAAAAGAATACATCTACTTCAGCAAACACATTGATACTGATGATGCGCAGATTGACGGCGATATCAGCCCTGTAGTTGCCCGCGTTGGCGGATATGTTGATTCAATTTATTTTGAAGAAAATACCCACGTAAACGTTGGTCAGCCGTTGGTTAAAATTGACGACCGCGACTATAAAGTAAAATTAGAGCAGGCTCAGGCTGCACAAGTTGGCGCAAGCGCTGGTATCAATGTAAACCAGTCACAGATCTTCGCTAACGAAGCAAATTCTGCTGGCGCTAAAGCTCAGGTTGCATCAAACGCTGCCCACTTAGAGAAAGTACAAAAAGATTACGACCGTTATGCCAACCTGGTAAAAGACGGATCAGTAACTCAACAACAATTTGACCAGGCCAAAGCCGATCTTGATGTTGCTAAAGCTAACTACAAAGCATCACAGGACCAGTACAAAGCTGCTGTTGAGCAAATTGGTACTACCCGCAGCCAGTTAGCAGTTACCCACACAGGCGTGTCACAAAGGCAGGTTGATATTGACTATGCAAAACTACAATTGAGCTATACTTTAGTTAAATCACCTGCAAGTGGTTTAGCATCTAAAAAGAATGTACAGTTAGGTCAGCTGGTACAGGCTGGTCAAACTTTGTTCTCAATTGTGAATGACAACAGCCTTTACATTACTGCCAACTACAAAGAAACTCAGCTTACCAACATCAAAAACGGTTTAAAAGTGGAGATTGAAGTTGACGCTTATCCTGATATGAAACTGGAAGGCCAGGTTTACAATTTTTCACCTGCTACAGGTGCTAAATTCTCCCTGCTTCCTCCGGATAACGCTACCGGTAACTTCGTAAAAGTTGTACAACGTGTGCCTGTAAAAATCAAAATTAACGGCACTAAAGAAGAGCTTGCAAAATTACGCCCTGGTATGAGCGTAAACGTATCAGTAATTAAAGAATAATATTATGGCTGAAACTGGCTTTAAAAAGTGGATCATCACTATTACGGTGATCACAGCTTCGCTACTGGAGCTGATTGATACCACTATCGTTAACGTAGCACTGCCTCACATACAGGGTAACCTTGGCGCAACCCTTGAGGATGTGGCCTGGGTAGTAACCGGCTATGCGGTAGCAAACGTGATCATATTGCCCATGTCAGGATGGCTGGGCGGCCGTTTTGGGCGTAAAAACTATTTCATGGCATCTATCATCGTGTTTACCATCGTATCATTTTTATGTGGTAACGCGCACAGTATGGATGAACTGGTATTGTTCAGGATATTACAGGGTATAGCTGGTGGCGGTTTAATTTCAACCGCCCAGGCTATATTGCTTGAAACCTGGCCTCGTGAGCAAATAGGTACTGCAACCGCGTTATTTGGTTTGGGAGCGGTTGTAGGCCCAACAGTAGGCCCTACTATTGGCGGCTGGATTGTTGAAAACTACTCATGGCCATGGATCTTTTATGTGAACATCCCGGTAGGCGCATTAGCGGCATTTTGTACATACACCTTTGTTAGGGAAACGCCCAAGGATGCCAAAGGTAAACCTGTTGACTGGTGGGGTATCATCCTGCTGGCCATTGCGGTGGGCAGCTTACAAACCGTACTTGAAAAAGGCGAAAGCGAAGACTGGTTTGCAAAACCATATATCCTGATATTAACTATATCAGCTGTATTGGGCACCATATTGTTTATTTGGCGAGAGATGAGCACGGAGCACCCGATTGTGAATTTCAGTATCCTCCGGCACCGAAGTTTTGCTGTGGGGATGTTTACCTCCTTCATTCTCGGGTTTGGTTTGTACGGATCGGTGTTTGTGTTCCCGGTATTTTGTCAAAACCTGCTTGGGTTTAATGCCCAGCAAACCGGTGAGCTATTGTTTCCGGGTGGTTTGTGTACCATTGTGATGATGCCATTTATAGGTAAGATGCTTAACAAAGGCATACCGGCCCAATTTATGGCTACAGCGGGCATGTTCCTGTTTTATGTATTCACACACATGCTGAGTGGCTCAACGCTTGCTACAGGCGAAAAAGATGTATTAGTACCTCTATTGATCCGTGGTGTAGGTATGGCCTTATTATTCGTGCCACTTACCACACTGGCCATGGCCGATTTGAAAGGCCCTGAACTGGGCCAGGGATCTGGCTTGAACAACATGATGCGCCAGTTAGGTGGTTCGTTTGGTATTGCAACACTAACAACACTCATCCACATTCGTCAGGGTGTGCACCGTAGTAACTTGTTGGTAAACATCAACCAGTACAACACCCCTTTTAACGACCGTTTGAATATGCTTACCCAGGGCTTCATGGCCAAAGGTAAATCAATGATTGACGCTACCCACATGGCTTATCAGGCCATTGAGGGCATGGTTACAAGGCAAACGCTGTTGCTAACTTATGATGACGCTTACTGGATTTCGGGATTGGTGATGCTATTTTCGATACCACTGCTTTATTTGCAGCCGTTCAAGAAGCTCAAAGCCGTTGCGGATTCGCACTAAAACGATAAAAGCCGTTCCACTATTACCGGAACGGCTTTCCCCAAAAAAAATTAACAATTAAAATTTAAGTTACTCCCCCTGCATAAACAACATATTTAAATATCGCGACCAGGGTTTGTTTAATCTTAAGGTATAAATTTACTGGTTTTTAATTAATAAACGCAAATTTTATTGGGCAATAAAATACTATTTATGAAAAAGGCATGAAATTTTATTGTTTCATGCCTTTTTTACTTTTAAAACAAGTTAAGCTTGTTAAAATATAACTTTCCCGGTAGCTGTTATTAACGATGCTATACGCACGGCATCAAAAATACGCTCTTCGGTAGCGCCTAATTTAATCAATGAATCTTCGTGAGCGTTCACGCACATTTCGCAACCGTTAATTGCAGATACCGCTAAACTGGCCAATTCAAAAAATTCTTTACCGGTAACAGGTTTCATCATAAGCTGCATTCGGATCCGTGCCGGGATCTGGGTATACTTTTCTTTTTGAGTAAAGTGCCTGAAACGGTAAAACACGTTGTTTGATGCCAGTAATGAAGCGCAACCAACAGCTTCGCCAATTTCGGCATCGGTGGCTTCGTTGTCTTTAGCGTATTTGGTAAAGAAGTTGGTAAGCGGTAAGTTATTGTTATTTACAGCAGTAGCCAAACCAAGCAGGGCGCACTCTTTATTGGTTAAATGTGCTGAGGTAAGGGTGCTGGTAAAATTCAATTTCAGATCGCGCAGGTAGCGTGAATCGCCTGTTTCTAATAGTGTAAGGCTTGCGGTGCGGTAATTAATATCTAATCCAATACTTTGCAGTATCTCCTGGATCACTTCGGTACTTTCGTTCATGTTTTTCGGGGTTATTTTTTTATTGTAGAGACGCATAATTGCGTCTCCTGCATGAAAATCAATATCGCTAAATAAAGTTGCTTGTCCTTCGGGAGAGACGCATGTGACGCGTCTCTACATCAAAACAGCTTCTGCCTTAGGTTTTTAACTATTGATCTTCAGCTTAAAAAAGGGTGTAAAAAATCCCCGCACCGAAATACAGTACGGGGACAATTATCTGTTATACGATTATACAGTTAAAGTTTCCTGACCTTTTTCCCAGTTGCAAGGGCAAAGCTCGTCAGTTTGTAAACCATCAAGTACACGTAATACTTCTTTCACGTTACGGCCAACGCTCAGGTCGTTAACTGATACCCAACGGATGATACCTTGTGGATCAACGATGAAAGTAGCACGGTAAGCAATTTTTTCAGTTGGCTCTAAAATACCCAGATCTTCAGCTAATGATTTTGAAGTATCAGCAAGCATAGGGAATTTCAAGTCACGCAAATCGTCGTGATCTCTTCTCCAGGCAGCGTGAACAAACTCAGAGTCGGTAGAAGCACCGATCAAACGGGTTTCACGGTCGCGGAATTCGCCAAAGTTTTTGTTGAATTCAGCGATCTCAGTAGGGCAAACAAAAGTAAAGTCTTTTGGCCACCAGAACATTACAGTCCAAACGTTATCATCGTTGGTTAAATACTCAGAAGTAAGGGTTTCAAACTCTTTACCTTTTTCAAGGCTTACTACTGCTGTTTTAGAAAATTCGGGGAATTTTTGTCCTATGGTTAACATATTTTGATATTTCTTTTAATGTTTATGCAAATATAGAAATTTAAACCTGCCTCCCGAATACTAATAATTGATGATGTATAGATTTTAGCTATATGATTAACACATAATATAAACAATATTTATTCGCCTATTTATAAGCACTTTACCCTGTTTTGCTATTTCAAAAAATGGTTTATCTTGGTTGCATGAAAACCAAACCTATCCTCATTATAGCAGTTTCTGTTATTGTTTTAGCCATTGGCGGGTACTTCCTGCTTCGCCGCAACAACGTATCATCACCAAAACAAAACGAGATAAGTCAATTTCTAAGCAATTTTAAAACACAGCTTGCCAAAGGCAACCGCGATTCATTGCTAAACTATTTTGGTGATAAACAAAAAACCGAGCCTATAAACCGCCTGCTTAACGCACTGCTCAACAAACCTGAGAAAGGGGAATATGTTGATATCGTATTTAACGTTGATCTTGATATAGCTAAGGGCAATATTTCATTTATCAATCCCGAGCTTGCGACAGCTGTTGTACCGGTAACTTTCAGGGGTGACCGCCTGGAAAGCAAATTTTCGACCATTACATTCACCATCCAAAAAATAGCTGAACACCAATACAAGATTTATCAGATAGATGCCCGCGACTTTATGACCGATTATATAAGCTATAAGAACAACGCGGTGAAACTTCAATACACCGATAAAGAAATTTATAGCCCTGCTACATTAAAGGCGTTTACCGATGCAAGCAATTTGTATGCAAAGTATGATAGTGTGATATGGTTCGGCCATGTAAAAGATCAAACATACTTTTATGTAGTAAAAGGCAAGTGGGAGCTTTTTGACGCGCTAAACGATTATTTCAGGCCCAAAAAAGACACTGCCAAAACCTACAAAATGGGACTTGTAGGTCCCGATTATAAAGAAGTGATTCCTGCAGAGTATGATCTTGTTCATAATATCAATGGCATCTTCCCCAATCTTATAGAAGTTGAAAAGGAGCACAAACGGGGTTTTTATGATATTAGTGGCAAAATAGTGGTGCCTGTGGAGTATGATCAAATATTCCCACTTAATGACAGCGAGAACCTTGCCGCCCTCAAAAAAGGCGATGATATGTTCTGGCTGAAAAGTGACTACACCATCTCCGAAAAAGCCGACATCAATGTTGCCGATATATTTCCAAAGCTTAAGCAGCCTGCTTCATTTACCTTAACCAAAAGCCCCACCGGCGATATAACAGAATTTAACTCACGCGACGATCATGGAAGTATTTACCTTCCGGCTTCGTACCTGGTTGACCTTGATATTTTACCACAGGTTGTGCAGTTCAAAAACCCGTTACGTAACCATGTTGATTTTGAAGAATCAAGCACACAATATATGGTAAAAGCCCAGTCATTACCTGCACAAAGTTCAGGCAATGGCGATAACTGGCTACAAAGCGCGTTTTACTCTATCCGTGATTATTTTATTGGCGGCCGGGCTGAATTTTACACCAAACAAAACCTGGTATTGGTTGATAAGAAACATAACAGTATTTACAGCCAGCGATTTGATATTGACTATAGCGAAATAGGAGAAGCAGAAGACCTTTCCGGATCATGTAACGAATACACCTTCCGCACACTCACCGATTCGTTATTTGAATTAAAGGCAACTGCTGTTGCCGGTATACCAACATATGATGATAAAAGCGAGTTACGGGAAATGCCTGTATATCATTACCTCACATTAAAGGATGGAAAATTAATTGAACTAAGAACATCGCGTTTGTTCGCTTTCACCAAACACATAAAGATGGACCAAAGCTATTTGGAAGGCTGTTACTCCTACTTGGTAGACGAAGGAGCCCATCATTGGAACGAAAAGTTATCGGATAAACTTACTCCTGATATTTTACGGTATATGAAAAATGAAATCTATGCCGATTACAAGTATAAGTTTAAAGACAAAAGGTGGAACGAAATTTTTTACGCAAGATATGGCGAAGGCAAAGAGGGCCAAAACACCAGCGTCCAGGATTCACTTACCGAGATTGATAAGTATAATATCCAGTGGATTGATCAGAAATTGAAAGCCATGCCGGTTATACAACCAAAGGTACTTGCCGCTAAATGAGTGTCACAGGCCGCATATTAAGATATTTTGCTTTTTTCTGGGTATTTGTGCTCTGCGTGGGCACATTTACCCAGTATTGGAATTTTAATCATGATTCCTATTTTTTGCATATCAAACAAAAAGCGGTTGAAACCGGATGGTACCTCCCTGCCTTTTATTGCCATATTATTGGTAGCAGCGTAATCCTGCTTGCCGGTTTTTTCCAGTTTTCAAAAAAGGTATACAATAACAAGGCCCTGCACCGGGCATTGGGAAAGCTGTATGTATTTGGAGTACTATTTTTCGCTGCACCGGGCGCTTATATCATGACGCTGTTTATAAACCGGGGCACAGGCGTATTCATATCTTTTTTATTGCAGAACACACTGTGGGTGGCTTTTACCCTGGCTGCGTTTCTGTTGGTTAAAAAAGGAAGAATTGACGAGCATATAAAAATGATGAACCGGAGCTATGCCCTCGCCTTTGGCGCGGTTACTTTGCGCTTTTATATCTGGCTGTTTACCGTTTTGGGTAATGGCGTAAATTTTAGTAACAATTACCTCATTATTGCCTTTTTAAGCTGGGTACCTAATTTGATTTTGGCCGAGGTTATAAATAGGTATAGTAAACAGGTGGTTGAGGCAGGGTGAAAGAAATTTTCCTTTTCTAAACTTACGAAGTTTTAAAAACTTCGTAAGTTTTCGACGCCATTATCTTAAACAAGATAGGAAATCATTCATACCATGCTAAACGAACAGTATGGCGAAGAAGATGCTTCGCTCCGTTCAGCATGACAAGAAAAAATAAAGCCCTCCCTTTTGGGGAGGGTTGGGTGGGGTTAACTCACACTCGTTACCGTTTTCTTCAATTCTGTTTCCAGGTTTTGAAGCTCGGTGTTCAGCGTACGACGGTTGGCTGTACCTTCGTCATGAATGCGTTTAACCTCGGTAAGGGTTTCAATGAGCGATGAGGTAGTCTTTTTCAGGGTATCTAACGATACTACTGTTTTTTCATTTTCGCGGGCTACGTCAATGCTGTTTTGTTTAAGCATTTCGGCATTCTTTTGCAAAATGGTGTTGGTTGTATCCGAAATCTTTTTCTGCATCTCCACATTCTCTTTCTGACGGTTGAGGGCTACAGCTATAGTAAGCTGGTTTTTCCAAACCGGGATAGTGGTTGATACGATAGATTGCGCCTTTTCAGCAATGGTAGTATTGTTATTTTGCACTACACGAATTTGCGCCAGCGACTGCATCATAATAAAACGTACCACCTTTAAGTCGGCCAAACGTTTATCAAGGCGGTTCACAAAATCACGCAGATCGGCAATTTCATAATCCTGGTAAGCCGTTGGATTGCCGTCCATTACAGCCAGCTTTTCGTTAAGCTCATTGTACTTAAGCTGCCCGGCAATAATCAGCTCTTCCATTTGTTTAATGTAGGTAACGTTGCTGTCAAACATGGTTTGCAGCGAGCTATTATCCTTTAACGAGTTAACACGACCGGCTTTGATCTTATTGGTGATCTTATCAATATTATTTACCACCGTATCATATTTCTGAAAAAGCTTTTTGGTATCAACAACCAGCTTTTTCATGAACGGGATATGTGATATAAATGAGGTGAACGCGTTTTGGTTAAGCTCATCAACATCAATATAATTAAGTTCGGTAAGCAATTCGTTAATCAGTCCGCCTACTTCGCCCGAGTTATAGGTGCGTACCGAAGTAAGGAAGTTATTGCTGTATTTCTCCATTGAGTTTTGTACCTCAACGCCGTAGTTCAGTATCGAGTTAACATCGCTCGGATTGATATCTTTACCTATCTCCCCATACTTTTGCAGATCCTGGTTTGGTATGGCATCAAGGTTTACATTACCCTGCTTATCTACCTTCATAGGCACGCTACTGGCCGGTGAAGCTGCCGTCGGAATGTCCAGGTTTGTTGGAGTGATTAGCGGTGGTATATTCAGATTTAGTTCATCATTGTTTGGTGCACTTTCCATAATCTTATTTTTAATTATTTAGTAGTACTTAATTTGTTCATGTTAAAAGCCATCCGACTTAATGCCAATGGACTTTAAACTTTTATAAATACGTTGCAGTTACCGTTTTTACGGTTTCTTCCAGCTTGCGATCGCGGGTTGGCTCGCCAATAGCGTTAAATTTCCATTCGCCGTTCTTTTTGTAAAATACGCCCATCACCATTGATACATGGCCAGCAAAATCTTTGCTATGCGCAATATCATAGGTAGCGAAGATCTCGTTAACCCGGGTTGGCGTACCTTCATAAATACGGATAGAGGCAAAAGGGATGGTGCCAAAATCTTGCCCGCGGAAACTGTTTAAAACAAAGGCCACATAGGTAACAGTTGGGCTCAAAGTACCAAAATCTACCGTGATCACTTCGTTGTCCAACCCGTCGTTACCAGCCATATCGCCGGTTAAATCATCACCGCTGTGCCTTACAGAATGATCTTTTGAACGCAGGTTACCAAAGTAGATCACATCAACCAGGCGTTTGCTTTCATCATATAAAATACAGCTGGCATCAAGGTCAACCGCTTCTTTTGTGGTACCAAAACCAAACAAGCCTTTCTTTTCGATAGCACCCCAGTTTATACCAACACATACATTCTGCAATTTGCTGCCGTTACTTTTTTCAAGGCTGATACGCTGCCCTTTTTGAAGATTAATAGCCATAATTTTTAGTTGTATTTGTTTAAATAATCCTGCAAGCCACCTTTCATGCCGGCTCCTACAGCTTCAAATTTCCAGTTATTATCTTTTTTGTAGATCCGGCCAAACTCAACGGCGGTTTCTATCGAAAAATCTTCTTCCAGCTCGTATTTCAAAATATCGGTATTGGTAGCCGAATCAAAAATGCGAACGAATGAGTTGCGCACCTGCCCAAAATTCTGGCGGCGGCTTTCGGCCTCATGAATAGTTACCACAATGCAAATTTCAGTAGCACGCGGATCGATTTTTGACAAGTCAACAATAATTTGCTCATCATCGCCATCGCCGGCACCGGTCAGGTTATCGCCGGTATGCTCCACGGCACCATCCGGAGATTTTGGATTATTATAGAAAACGAAAAATTCGTCGGCCAGTATTTTTTTGTTATCGCCCATGATGAACACCGAAGCGTCGAGGTCAAAGGCCGAGCCTGTTGATGAGCTGTTTGTATCCCAACCAAGGCCTATAGTAAATTTAGGAGCACCAATAGTTTCCCGTTGGCCTTTTTGCAAGTTAATTGCCATGCTGAATTAGTTTATTGTTGTTTATTAATAGGTTTTGTTTAATAAAGTTTAAGTTAGGCGCATAGGCTTCAATAGTATGGTAACCATTACCCAAAGCCATATCATATAACAAGTTTATGAAATTGCTTTCTTGATCGTGTATAAAAATGCAAAAACTTTCATGATCGTAATTTAAGATGTACTTCACTATGCGGGTGTTAATACAAAAGTCGGCCCCCTTAATGATATCATTTAAATGAAAGATGTTTTTGACATGGTGATAATTGAGATAGTTCTCAATATTGGGATGAATGTTTTTGTTCACCAGTTCGGCAAAGTACAGCATGTAAATGTCGTTCTGTAAGCCATACTCATCTACCATTTTCATGATCATGCGCTCATGGCTACCGGTTATCTTGATATCATCCAAAAACAGCAGCGTTTTGCCTGCAAGGAAATCCTTATCAATATGAAACGAATCGTTACCAATTAAGTTGATCCTTTGCTCGGCATCCAGTTCGCCATAATCTTCTTTATAGGTTATTGTACGATGCACCTTGGTTTCCTGCACTACAGGGTAACCATGATGGGCCAGCCAGCGGTTAAGCTTGCACACAAAATGATTTTTCATGGCAAAGGTAGCCGTAGGAATAAACGAGTACGGGCTTGATATCACTACGATCTGTTTCTCTATTGGCTGTTTGGCAAGGACTTCGTTAATGAAGCCATCGGCCAGGTCGGTACCGAAATAGCGGGATACTTCAGCATCGCCAAATTTAAAGCGGCTGTAATCATCCGCGTCAAAACCAAAATGAGTAGCGCTGTTGATGTGATGTAAAGAGTAGGTAGCTTTCATAAACTTAATAAGGTTAAAATAGATAAGTTGTTTGAATTGATGAGCAGGCTATTAAGGCCTGCATCATTAGCCCCTGCTATATCTGCTGCCGGGTTATCGCCTATATGTATGATACCCGATGGGTCTATTTGCTTTGGTTTATTACAATCTTTAACTTTTTGCACCATCAGGTTAAACAATTCCCGGTTAGGCTTCGACATCCCTTCTTCGTCCGAATAGACCTGGAAGTTGAAAAAAACATCTAAACCCAGCTTAACTATCACCTTCCGAAGCGTTTGCCCTTTTATAAAACCCGTATTGCTTAAGATACTCAATGAGCAATCGCCTTTTTGTTTTAGATGCTGTAGCACCTCAATTGTTACAGGCGAGTAAAGCACTGGCAGGTAATAGAACAGCAACGTTTCCATATCGGCATATAGCTTATCTATATTAACATCGGCAAGCGGATACTGGTTATCATTGATGGTGCTGATCACCATCAGGTACATTTCGTCCGCGTCTATATTTTTGCCGGTGCGCTCGTTCACGGCATTACACATCAGGTCAACCTGGCGAAAAGCCCTTGCCACGTCATCGATACTTTTACCCGCCGGATTAAAATCCCGGTGAAAGATCTTGGTACGTTCTATCTTAAAGTACGGATTTGATTTGATCAGCGTAAGCCACAGGTCAAATGAGTAATGCTGGTACATTTATTTTAGGTAGATGAATAAATAACCACCATGTCATTGCGAGCGACGCGTGGCAATCGCTTGCTATACGGAGCGGCTTTGCTTCCGTGCGATTGCTTCGTTCCTCGCAATGACATGATTTTATGTTAATAGGTCCGGAGCAACTCCGAAAGACTATCAGTAGTTTGCGGGTCGCCGATAGCACGGAACTTCCAGGTGCCGTCTTTACGATAAACTTCGGCGAAGGTCATGGAACACATGCCGTTGTAGGTTGAATCACCGGAAAGACTGAATTTAGCGATTTCCTTCCCATGATTGTCAACCGCGCGGATGAACGCATTCTCTACCATACCAAAGTGCTGGTTGTTTTTGCGGCCCTGGTAAATTGCCACCAGGAACAGGATACGATCATATTTCGGGTCGAGCGAATCAAGTTTTACGATGATCTGCTCGTCATCACCATCTCCTGCCCCGGTACGGTTATCTCCCGTTAACCAAATATGACCCGATGGATGACGCATAGAGTTAAAGTAGATCACATCGCCTTCAAACATATTAATGGTACGACCATTAGCCGTTTGCTTGGCATAACCACGATTGGCTACTTTACCATTTTTATCTAATAAAAACGCTATCGCATCCAGGTCGTATTCCGCTTCTTCGGCACCGCCAAACAGCTTGCCTAAAAAGCCGCCACCGTGTGTTTTACGCACATCCCAGCCTAAACCAATAGTTACTGACGACAGGTCGAAACTTTCGCCCTTATCATTTTTACGCAGGTCGATAGTTTGACCCTTTACCAAATTTATAGCCATTGCCTTATTTGATTATTTGCCCTTTGAAATATTTACTTAAAAAGAAGGCCAGGTCCTCTTTATAACCAACACCCGAAGCCTCAAATTTCCACGCGCCACCACGTTTGTACAGCCTGCCAAATTCGATAGCTGTTTCGATAGAAAAATCTTCGCCCAGTTCATACTTGCAAACTTCGGCTCCTGTTTGGTTATCTAATATACGAATGTATGAGTCACGCACCTGGCCAAAATTTTGACGGCGTGCCTGCGCTTCGTGAATAGTTACCACAAACAAGATCTCCTGGATGCGGGCATCTACTTTAGTCAGGTCGACTGTGATCGATTCATCGTCGCCACCATCGCTGTTCCCTCCTGTTGGGTCATCGCCAGTGTGGTGAACCGATTGCTCGGGCGAATCGACATTATTGTAAAACACAAAAAATTCATCCTGCGGTACCAAACGGTTAGCGTCGATCATGATGGCCGATACATCAAGATCGAAATCATAACCTGTACCTTCGTTTGGGTTCCAGCCCAAACCAACTGTCATTTTTGAAAGGCCGATATCTATTTTCTGCCCTTTTTGTAAGTTAATAGCCATTTTAGTATGTGTTATTTTTAGGTGAAACCTGTATCGCCTATTGGGTTTTACGCGGCATTGCAGGTATTGGCCGGTGACAAACCGGCAATTAAACATTTAATCTAAGGTAGATGTTTTATCGAGGTGATATTGTAAAATTTGTCTACACATAAATAAGACGGTGAAGGGCTGTGGTTGTTACAGGAATAGAGGGGGATATTTATATGATATCAACTAAAACTCCCCAGAGGGGAAACAGGTTTGTAGCAACCATCATATACCAGTTTACCGTGCCGGAGGTACGGAACACCGCAGTTGTGTACCTCTGGCACACACTAACTCAATCTAAATTATTTCTACAAACCTTTGGCGCCTCTGGCGCCCGTCCATTTTTGGCGCAAGTGTTGTGTGGGTGGATGTGGGTGATGCTCACTTGTGCCTATCCGCCAAGCACAAGTCACCTACAACACACTCCCCCGCTCAAGACTTGCGCTAAAATGAACGCTTTAATAATTAATGGGCTCCAAACTTTATCCAAACAAAATATCCCACCCACAGCAGGATATTGGAGTAAACGCCGGCCAACACATCATCCATCATTACACCTAAGCCACCTCCAAGGTCTTCCATTTTACGGACGCCAAGTGGCTTAACAATATCAAAAAAGCGGAATAACACCAGTCCGGCTAAAAGGAAGTACAAATTAGCAGGAATAAAGAGCATAGCTATCAGCATTCCGGCAACCTCGTCAATTACTACGCGAGAGCTGTCTTCACCCCAATCTGGTTCAACTTTATTACCTACATAAACACCAAGCGCGGTAATAAATATGGTGATAGCCAGCAAATACCAGGGGTTTTGCAAAGCCGGACTTTGCCACAACAGCCAGATAAAGCCACAGGTAACAATGGCGGCATAAGTGCCCCCACCTTTTAAAAAGCCAATGCCAAAAATGGATGCTATTGTTTTATTTAAGAACATTTAATTTATAATATCAATTATACATTCCCTCCCTTGGGAGGGCTGCGGTTGTAGGTGTTATGGCAGGGACTGGTTTATATGCCTTGCAAAGCTATGAATAGTTAAAGAAACCCCTCCCTACACCCTCCCAAGGGAGGGAAATCGCACAGGCCCCTGCTTTTTTATTATTAACTGCACACTCAAAACTGCCAACTAAACGCTACTGCTTATCCAGTACATCCTCGGCAGCTTCTGCAACTTCAGGCTCAATGGTATGCCTTTTAGGGAAGTTGAACAACACTGATGTAAGTACAGGGATAATAAATATAGCTACGGTAAACACCGAAGTGAAAATATCAGCGCTTTCGCCTTCCATTAGTTTTGAAAAGCCGGCTTCCGGGAAAAAGTGAACATATAATGATGAAGCCAGTTTGATACCCAGTACGCCTATCACTATAAAAGCTACAGTTTCCAGGAAGGTAAATTTCTCCATCAGCTTCACAAAAGCCTGAGCCACAAAACGCATAGCCAGGATCCCGATGAACACGCCAATATAGATCAGCATTTTATGATCGGTGAAAGCCACCGCGGCAAAAACGTTGTCAATAGAAAAAGCAAGGTCCATTAACTCCACTAAAGCTATGGTTGCCCATAAATTACCTATTAAACCAACGGTTGAACGGTAAAGCCAGTTTTTGTTTTTATCAACAGATTCCTCTTCTCCATCACCGTCACCGGCAGATAATTTGCCTTTAAAATAGTTAAAGCATAAATAAATCAGGTATAAGCCGCCAAGTGGTTTTAACCACCAAACAGATACCAGCCAGGCAGCTAAAAACAAACAAACACCACGCAATACATATGCGCCCATGATACCGTAGCGCAGCGCTTTTTTCCGCTGGTGCGGAGGCAGGTCGAGCACCATGGTTGCCAGTACAGCAGCATTATCAACAGAGAGCAAACTCTCAATAACAATCAGGTTTAAAATGATCAGGACACCGGCCTTCAGGTCGGGGCCGAGGATGTAATGTAAAAACTCCATAAATTATATGATATCGGTATTAAGCATTGCTTTTAAAATATTGGCCTGCACATCAACATCGCTCAGGCTTTGTAAAAAGTTGATGTCGGCTATTTTCTTATAGTTTTCGGCTAACAGGGATTTTATTTCGGGCGGCATGTATGATTTCATGGTTACAACATCACTTTGCAGCTTATCTATTTTATCCTGCAGTTCATGCGCCAGTTTTTCCTTTTTAGACAGACTACTATTATTCTCTACGCCCGAAAGCTTTGTTACGTCGCAAAATAGGAATAAATTATTGGCAGGCGAAAACAAAAAGTAGCGGTCTTCATCCATAAACTTATACACCTCCAATATCAGGTTTCCGGCTTTCAGTCCGCAGTAAAACTCGGTACGGAACTCGCGTTTTAATAATACACCCATCAATTTACGCTGAATAATAGCGTTGGTATTGTGATAGGTATCGTTATAGTTGTACTGCACCAATTCGTTATATAGTTCCGGCGTTATGTTGTAAAAGAAATCGAAACCGTAGCGCAGACTAAACGCGTTGATATTTTTTGAGAACGGATAATCGGACGAGTTATCAGAAAGCACCTGGTAAAGCTTCCGCAGCGAAAGGTTTACCTTCAGCGCCTGCCTTTGCCTGTCTATCTTAAAATCCTGCTCGGTGAGCATGTTGTCGTCCATCTTATCAATCATCTCTTTGGTAAGCTGGATCTCATCAAGCACAAGGCTCACATTGTTTTCGTTGTTCTTTTTGATCTTCCGGAGCAGATCTACCAGGCTGGTAGTAAACTGTACATGAAAAAGCTCCAGCTTATTGATATCAATTTCGGGATTGGTTTCAAAAAGCTTATGGATAACCTGGGTACGCAGGTAGATCTTGTAAATGAGGTCCTCTTCAAAAAACACCGACAGCAGCTGAAGCTTGCTGAGCATCCTGTTAGACTCATTCAAAATATTTAACCTGTTCTCATCCATCAACGTGCAATATCCCTTTTATAAATGTAAAAATACAAAAATTATGAGATGGAAAGTTTGGGCTTATGTTACGAATAAAGGAGTGTATTTAAAATACGTGTCATCAATGAAACCACAATTTGCGTTAGGGATAGAAGCGGATACCGGCCGTCAGCTGACGGATAAGGCCTGCGCAGTATGAGCGGATAGCCCGGCCGCAGGCAACGCCATGGTAGAGATTAGTGGTTTGTCTGAACTCGAATTTTTTGAATTAAAGAATTAACAGAATGCTAAGTAAATTCTTAAAATTCGTTTAATTCGAGTTCAGACATGGGCGTTGCCTCCGGCCCGGGCTTTTCGTTACAAGTCCTCGCCTTTCCTACGCGCAATCCTTATACGCGCTGTGGGCTTTATACTGCAATCCCTAACGCGCCCCACACACACTCCTAATACAACATCTATTCCCACCAAAATAAATTATATTTACATATAGGTGTAACCCAATCTGTAAACGCGTAGTCACAGCGGTTATATAATGCAAAGCAAGCTTTCAGATATCGAACTTATTGAGCAAACCCTGGCGGGTAACCAATTTGCCTATGCAGATTTGGTTAAGCGGCACCAGCGTTTTGTTTTTACGCTGGCTATGCGCTTTGCCAAAGGTCGGGAAGATGCTGAAGAAATTGCGCAGGATTGTTTTGTGAAAGCGTACCGCTCGCTGGCATCGTTCCAGGGGCAGTCGAAATTTACAACGTGGTTGTATAGTATAGTTTATACTACTGCCATGACATTTTTAAGAAAAAAACGGGTTGATACCGATTCGATTGATGATGAGGGCACATTTGTACAGGTTGAAAGCCACGAATCGGCATACGATACCAATAATGTAGAAAATAAATCACGGTCATACTACCTGAACCAGGCTATTGAGCAATTACTACCCGATGATGCCACCATTATTACCCTGTTTTACAAGGGCGAGCAATCATTAGAGGAGATTGCCCAAACAATGGGTATTGAAACAAATACCGTTAAGGTTAAACTATTTAGAGCACGCCAGCGTTTGAAAGAAAAGCTGGAGCGCAATTTAAAACACGAGGTGAAAGAACTGATATGAACACCATCGAAGAAAAACTTTGGAACTATATTGATGGTACCTGTACTCCAGCAGAGCAGGAAGCCATTGCCCGGCTTATTGAAGAAGATGCTTTGTACAAACAAAAGTACACAGAACTGCTTGAGCTAAACCAGGAATTTGCCGACATGGATCTTGACGAACCGTCGATGGCATTCAGTTATAATGTAATGGAGGCCATCAGGGCCGAGCAGTTAGCGCCGCTAAAATCAACTATTAATAAAAAAATAATATTAGGCATTGCCGCATTTTTCGTGCTAAGCATCCTGATTTTACTGGGAATTATTCTGTCTAGTATCAAAATTTCGGGTAATTTATTCAGTGGTTTAGACCTTAAACTCCCTTCAAACGTTAAATTACCTTCGGCAAGCAGTATCTTCAACAGCACTTTAATGAAAAGTTTTTTCGTGTTTGATGTAATTTTGGCGCTATTTTTAACTGACAGTTACCTGCGTAGAAAAAAAGCTGCAAAAGAGGCATAAAGTGTTCACTTTTCTGTAATGCCAAATATCGCAAGAGTGTCTTTTTGACACTTAGTTATACACTTTTTGTAAAGTAAACTCTCCTTTAACCTATTGTTAATGTATCCTTGTTGATACATTAACAAAAATTTTAAAAAGTTTTTGGTTTTGGCACAGTGATTGTAATACAGACAACGAACTGGTAAACTTACCGGTTTAATTGTGATAAGGTTTAGGTTGAAAGTCTCCCGACGCAAGGTTGGGAGGCTTTTATTTTTTATACACCATTCTGTCATACTTACCTTATCCCCCATCCTACTACTTGACACCCGGTTTGATTTTTGTAACTTTGTTTTTATGTCGAAAGCAGAAACACTTGAAGATTTTTATCAAAGAAAGGTAAACTGGTTACCCAATAACCTGCAACAAAGTATCGGTCACTTTAATGTATTCCGGATTGAAGACTGCATTGGCCCCAACGCCAAGCAGGTAACCTACAGCCGCCGTACCTTTTATAAGATCAGCCTGATGCGTGGCGATAATATCATTCATTATGCCGATAAAAGCATTACGCTTTCAGGCTCTACGCTGATTTTCTTTAGTCCGATGGTGCCATATACCTTTGAGCACATGTCTGACGACCGTACCGGTTTCTTCTGTATTTTTACCGAAGAGTTTTTCCTGGAGAAATTCAGGACAGGCCTGAGCGAGTTCCCGATGTTTGGTATCAATGCTAAGCCCGTTTATGCTTTGAATGAAGAGCAGGATGCCTATGTGACAAACTTGTTTCAGAAAATGCTCACCGAGATCAATACCGAATATGCTTTTAAATATGACCTGATCCGTAACTACGTTACCGAGCTGGCTTACTACGCGTTAAAGACAGAACCATCTGAAAACGTATATAAGCATGTTGATGCAAAATCGCGCATCACATCGGTATTTACCGAATTATTGGAAAGGCAATTCCCTATTGAAACCCCGTCACAGCGGTTTGCACTGCGTTCGGCCAATGACTTCGCGCAACGACTTTCGGTACACGTAAACCACCTGAACAGGGCAATCCGCGAAACTACCGGCAAAACCACAACCGACCATATTGCCGACAGGTTGCTAAGCGAAGCTAAATCGTTACTAAGGCATACCGACTGGAACATTTCAGAAATTGGTTACTGCCTGGGCTTTGAGGAACCTACCCATTTCAATAACTTTTTCAAAAAACAAACCCAACAAACGCCAAGCTCGTTTCGAAATGTTTGAATTTCGTAACCTTTGGTTTGATTAATGTAATGTCCTCCCCTTGTTGTCGCTGTAACTTTGTTCTATCTTAATAACAAAGCAAACAACTTTTATGGACAACAACAAAGTATGGTTTATTACCGGGGCTTCGAAAGGCTTTGGCCTAAGCCTGGTAAAACAACTACTGGAAGCAGGACAGCTTGTTGCCGCTACTTCCAGAAATTTACAGGAATTAACCACAGCGGTTAATACAACAAGCAATAATTTTTTACCCCTACAGGTCGATCTGGCAAACGAAAGCAGCGTATCGCTTGCCTTACAACATACTCATGAAGCCTTCGGCCGTATTGATGTAGTAATCAATAATGCCGGCTACGGTATCGGCGGCGCCATCGAAGAATTGAGCGATGCCGAAACCCGCATGGCATTTGACGTAAATGTATTTGGCACCCTGAACGTGATCCGTTCGGTAATGCCTTACCTGCGTAAACAACGCTCAGGCCACATCATCAACATTTCATCTATTGCGGGCATTACCGGCAACGCAGGCTGGGCAATTTACGCCGGATCAAAATACGCGGTGATCGGTATTTCAGAAGTACTTGCCGCCGATGTTAAAGAACTGGGCATTAAAGTTACCGTGGTAGCACCCGGCGCCTTCCGTACCAGCTTCCTTACTGCCGATTCGCTTTCGATCACCAGCAATCAGATTGATGATTATAAAGAAGTTCGCGCTATCCACAACAAATACCTCAAAATGGACGGCAAGCAAGCCGGAGATCCGGAAAAAGCGGCGACCGCTATTATCAACGCAGCTTACGAAGAAAACCCACCATTATATCTGTTATTAGGTGGCGATGCGTACAATCGCGCTTTAGCTAAGCTTGATACTTTACACAATGAAATTCGCCAGTGGCAGGATATAACCTGCTCAACCGATTTCTAAATTTTTATTCCGTTACCCTATATCTACCTATATAAAAACAATAAAATGCAAAGTATTAAAGATAAAGTGATTGTGATAACCGGTGCCAGCAGTGGCATCGGTGCATCTGCCGCCCGCAAACTGGCAGAACTCGGCGCAAAAGTAGTTCTGGCTGCCCGCCGCGAAGATCAGCTGAAAACCCTGGCTCAGGAAATTGGCGAAAATGCGATGTATGTAGTTACCGACGTTGCCAAACGTGCCGACCTTGATAATCTTATCCAAGAGGCCATAGCCAAATTTGGCCATGTTGATGTAATGTGGAACAATGCCGGCATCATGCCTATCTCCTTTTTTGAAGAAGGCCATGTGGATGAATGGGACAAAATGATTGACATCAATATTAAAGGTGTACTGTATGGCATTAATGCCGTGCTTCCTCACATGCTTCAACGGGGCGAAGGGCACATCCTTTCTACCTCATCGGTAGGTGGCTTAAAAACTTCGCCGGGTATTGGTGTGTACAGCGGCACCAAATTCGCGGTTAAGGCCATTATGGAAACCCTGCGCGAGGAAGTTGCCCAAACCATAAAAGTAACTACTATATATCCGGGCGCTACAAAATCCGAGTTGGGACATGACATTACCAGCCCGAAGATAAAAGGCCTGTATGGTAACCTGACCAATATGCCTAAGCTTGATGAAGAGGCTATTGCCAACGCGGTGATCTATGCCATTAGCCAGCCGGATAACATTACCGTAAACGAGGTGGTGGTACGCCCGCTTGGCCAAACACGATAATATCAATTTCCGGAGATTTTACGCTTCAAAATAAGCGAAAATCAAAAATCACCGGGCAAACAGTAACAAATCAATAAAATTAAAATCTATCTAAAACTATGGAAAACAATAAAGTATGGTTTGTCACCGGGGCCTCTAAGGGACTGGGACTTGCCTTAGTCAAACGACTATTAAATGAGGGCTATAAGGTAGCCGCCACATCGCGCAATTTAAGCGATCTGAGTAAAGCAGTTGACGCAAACAGTGAGCAGTTTTTACCGCTTGCCGTTAATTTAACCAACGAAGACAGTGTACAGGAAGCGGTTGAACTTACGGTAAAAACCTTTGGAAAAATTGATGTGATTGTCAACAATGCCGGGTATGGCTTATTGGGCGGCATTGAAGAACTAACCGATCGCGAAGCCCGTGATAACTTTGAGATCAACGTATTTGGCTCATTGAATGTGATCCGCAAAGCGCTGCCTTATCTGCGTGCTCAAAAATCAGGTCATATTTTAAACGTTTCGTCAATAGGTGGCTTTACCGGTGCGTTTGCAGGCGGCGGTATTTATTGCGCCACCAAATTTGCCGTTAATGGTTTCTCCGAAACATTATCGGCCGAAGTAGCGCCATTTGGCATAAAGGTTACCATTGTGCAGCCGGGTTATTTCAGGACCAACTTTCTGTTGGCAGGTTCATTGGCAGTACCTCAAAACCAGATAGCAGACTATCAAAATGTACGGGACACAGTAAATTTTCACCAAAACGATATGGACCAGCAACAGGCCGGCGACCCTGAAAAAGCAGCCGCAGCCATGATCAGCATAACTAAGGAAGCTAACCCGCCACTTAATTTATTTTTAGGCGAGGATGCTTACGGTCTGGTTGAGAAAAAGCTGGCATTCGTTCAAAACGAATTAGCAACATGGAAAGAACTAACGCTTTCAACAGCAATACAACAATAAATTCAAATCATTATATAGGTGTATGGGCAACCCGCGATGGGCTGATCCGTCATGAATTTTTGCCCAACGGCCGTTACACCGAAGCCCGCGGCGATATGCAAGATGCTTACACAGGCTATTACAGTGTGTTAGGTAACCACGTTGAATACCTTGACGATACCGGCTTCACCGCCGAAGGCGATTTCAGAGATGGCGTATATTATTACGCCGGGATGGTTTTGGTTAAAGAAGCGGCGTGATAAATCAATATAAAAACAGGGGCCGTGCGATTCCCCTCCCCTGGGAGGGTGTAGGGAGGGGTCTCTATGATATGCACAGCGGATTGCAAAGGCGCATAAACCCCTCCCTGCCAACACACAATCCTAACGCACCCCTCCCAAGGGAGGGAATCGTCAATTCATGAATTATCATTCTCAAGAGAGCAACTTAATAATACCCCCCTCGTGCTACAATAAAATCAGTAAACATTATTAGCACATAAAAGCTTGCTTGTTAAAGCAGGCTTTTTTTATCTTAGGGGAATCAAACCCTTGAAAAAATATGAGTTTTAAAACCCAGCTCAGTTCAATTTTTGTTGATGAAAACAATATTCCCCCCGAATTTCAGATTGAAGAAGTACACCAGCGCGAATACCTGAGCGGTGGCGAAATGAAACCATGGAGCGGCGAAGTAAGCGAAGTTTACTCGCCGGTTGGCTTTTGGGCCGAGGATGGCACCTTTAACCGCAAGCTGATTGGCACCTACCCCGTTTGCACCGAAAAAGAAGCATTTGAAGCTTTGGATGCAGCCCTTGAAGCCTATGACAATGGCCGCGGCGAATGGCCAACCATGAGCATTGCCGACCGCATTAAGTGCATGGAACGCTTCATTTACAAAATGAGCGAACAACGCACGCTGGTAGTTAAATTGCTGATGTGGGAAATTGGCAAATCATATGCCGACTCGGCCAAAGAATTTGACCGTACCATTGAGTACATCAATGCTACTATCGACGCCCTGAAGGATATCGACCGCCAGTCGTCACGCTTTGAAATGGCCGAAGGATTGGTAGCGCAGATCCGTCGCTCTCCTTTAGGTGTGGTACTTTGCATGGGCCCGTTCAACTATCCGCTGAACGAAACTTTTACAACGCTGATCCCTGCGCTGATCATGGGCAATACCATTTTATTTAAACCACCTAAACATGGTACGCTGCTGCACTACCCATTGTTAAAAGCATTCCAGGAATCATTTCCTAAAGGTGTGGTGAATACCATTTATGGTCGCGGTGCTGTGGTAACCCCAGGCTTAATGGCATCAGGTAAAGTGAATGTACTGGCTTTCATCGGTTCGAGCAAAGTGGCTAACGATCTGAAAAAACGTCACCCTAAAATTAACCGTTTAAGGGCTGTTTTAAGCCTGGATGCCAAAAACGCGGCTATTGTAACCAAACACGCCGATCTGCAGCAAGCCGTAAGCGAATGTATTTTAGGCTCGCTATCATTTAACGGCCAGCGTTGTACGGCCATTAAAGTAATATTTGTACATAAAGAAGTCGCCGACGAGTTTTTAAAGCTGTTGAGTGAAGCTGTCGCTAAACTTAAGTTCGGTTTGCCATGGGAAAAAGATGTAAAACTTACTCCGCTTCCAGAGCCGCACAAACCAGCCTATTTAACCGATATTGTAAATGATGCCCTGGCCAATGGCGCTAAAGTGATCAACGAGAATGGCGGCGAAACATCGGCTTCGTTCTTTTTCCCGGCCATTGTTTACCCGGTTAATGAAAACATGAAGCTGTACCGCGAAGAGCAATTTGGCCCGGTGATCCCGGTTATTCCGTTTGAGGATATTGAGGAGCCGATCACTTACCAGATAGATTCCCCACATGGTATGCAGGTGAGTATTTTCAGTAATGATGCCAAAGAAATTTCGTCGCTGATAGATCCGTTTGTGAACCTGGTGAGCCGTGTTAATATCAACAGCCAGTGCCAGCGTGGCCCGGACGTATTCCCATTCACCGGCCGTAAGGACAGTGCCGAGGGTACCCTTTCGGTGCATGACGCTTTAAGGTCGTTCTCTATCCGCTCATTGGTTACCACCAAAATGACCGAAACCAATAAAAACATCATCAACGAAATTGTGAATGACAACGATTCCAATTTCCTGAGCACTAAGTTTATATTGTAGAGGAATAAAACTGCAAGCCTTACGAAGTTTTTAAAGCTTCGTAAGACTCTTTCCAATTTAGATAAGCATCAAGGACATCTAAACGCATTTTATTCAGATCGGTTGTTTCTGTGTTTGATAGCAGGATAAGGGTCACGCCTTTGTTGATCAAATGCACCCAGTTTGATTCGTTACCGTATCCACCGCCCTGCCGCTCGGCAAAAATGGTATTTGTTTTTCCAATCTTTCGCGGATATACCCAAAAGCCAAAGGCCACATCGCCAAGCTTGGGATACGACGTCAGCATTAAATCAACAGTGGCTTTCTTTAACAAGGTGTGATTAAATATGGCCTGGTCAAAAATAAGCAGGTCCTGCGGCGTTGAATACATGGCCCCTGCCGAGAAATGATTATCGATATAGTGGTAAGTAGGCATAATTAAGGAATCCACACTGCCCGCTTTGTTGTAATAGCCTTCATCAAGATCACCAACAATATCCTCATGGTGCAGGTAATTGGTATTGTTCATTTTAAGGGGGATCAGGATCTTATCCCGTAAAACAACGTCAAACGGCTGATTGTAAATTTTCTCAATGATCTTGCCCAGCAAAATAAAATCGCCATTGCTGTAATTGAATTTCGTTCCCGGTGTATCAATCAGTTTTTCGGAGCAATACCTGTTAATGAAGGTATCTACAGGCCATAAATTCTGATCATAAGCTTCAGGAATAAATTTAGGATCCATTTCTTTTAAATACCTGCCGCTGCTATAAGTAAGCAAATTCCGGATGGTTACTTTATGTGACGCTTCTCCTTTATATTCGGGATAGTAGGCCGATATAGTTGAGTCAAGTTTAATCTTACCCTGCTCATATAGCTGCATAATGAGTACGGCTGTAAACGTTTTGGTAACAGAAAAAATCTGGAACCTTGTTTTGGAAGAAAAGTTAATATTATAATGCCTGTTAGCTAAACCCGTATATTTTAAATAATCAGGCTTGCCGTTTTTGGCTATTAAAATCGCCCCGTTGAAATTTCGTTTTTTGATACAGGAGTCAATCACTCTATCAACTGCCTTGTGCTGACTGTAAGCAGCGGTTATTATCAGGGAAAGGGTTAGACTTAAGAAATATCTTTTCATTGGCAATGTATAGATCAGGAAATTAGGCATTAATATGCCAACTTGCAATTAATGCTTCTTTTTACACTGCTCAAATTATCCCGAAACCCTTTGCTAAAAACTATTTTCCGTTTGCGCGCTTCACCATAAAATCCAAAGCTGCCTTATCAGGCAATGGCCCGGCCAGCGGCTTTTCGCCCAGTATCATAATTTTATTATCGCTTGCTGTATAGGCCGGCCATGTAGGTACACCTTTCCCATTTGGGTTACCGGTTTTAGCAAAATTTGCCCAATAGGTGCTCATGGTATTGGCCAATTGCTGATCAACAGGTTCCCATGGGCGGTTCAGGAATTTAAGATTATCGTAAGCGTAGGCTACCTCACCGGTATGGAAAGCACCATATTTAACAAAATCGGCAGTAGCAGGCAGGCGGCGGGTAAAGCGGTAAACGTAAATTTTCGATTTCGCCTTTTCGCTCTGTATGTTGGCCCAGGTGTAATTCTGCATCCCGAAAATCTGGTCGCGGTTTATCCGGGTTTGAGAAGTAGCGGCTTCCTGATCTGAACCTGCCGGGTATAGCTTTAAAAGTTCATCGGCATCTGCACCGTATTGGGTGCTGATCATCTTTTTATAATCTTCGGCTGTTTTTGGCGGACCAACAAAGGCGTCATCTTCATTCCAGCCGGTAAGCACAGGCACATCATTTTGTTTATGCTCATTAAAAATATCGGCGATACTTTCCGGTAAAACATAACCATCAATAACCGGGCGGCTTTGTCCTTTACCAACCAGTTCGGCAGCCGATTTGCTTCTCAATTCCGCAAGAGAACTTACTCCTAATGTAGTCGCTGTCTTTAGGCCGCTTTCTTCTGCCTCTTTCAAGCCGCCAGATCCGCGCGGGCTGATAAAACTGGCCCCACTTTCGGCAATCGCGCCATTAAACAGCCCCTTTCCTAATGGTGACGCCACCAAACAATTTACACTCATGGAGCCTGCCGACTGGCCCGCTATAGTAACCCGATCCGGATCTCCTCCAAAGGCAGCGATGTTCTGTTTTACCCATTTCAATGCAGCCAACTGATCCATCAAACCATAATTTCCTGAGGCATGGTGCGGCGACTCCTTAGTTAATTCGGGATGGGCGAAGAAGCCAAAGATCCCAACACGGTAGTTAATCACGACAAATATGATCCCCTTTTTTGCCATCGCTTCGCCATCATAAATAGGTACACCCGCGCCACCGCTTACAAATCCTCCACCGTAAATGTATACCAATACCGGGCGTTTTTCTGTGGATATTTTGGCGGCAGTCCATACGTTCAGGTAAAGGCAATCTTCACTGATAGGTTCGTAAGGAATCAAAAATTCACGTGTGTAAACCCCAAACGGATCAGGCTTACCCTGCATAGGGCTGGCAGCAAATTCGGTACATTTTTTTACGCCATCCCAGGGCTTTGCAGGCTGAGGCGCTCTCCAACGTAAATCGCCAACCGGCGGAGCCGCAAAGGGAATGCCTTTATAAATATGCACATCGCCTGCCTGATAGCCCGATACTTTGCCTGCATCGGTAGCTACAACATCAAGGCTTTTATTTTGAGAGAAGGCAGAACTTACCAGCAGCAAAAGCGGAAGCAAAAGGGTGCGTTTCATTTAAAAAGGTTTAATGATTGGTTTGTTAAACTTACAAAGTTTTCCTTAAACCGCTTACGCTTTTAAAGTGCCTTTGTAACAATCTATATAGTTAACAAAAACATCATATTGCATTTTAAATGCTTTGTTGATATTTGGCACAATCAAAAATCTTTTCCCGCGATGAAGTTTAAACATCTGCTTCTTATTTCCCTCTCTTTCGCTACCGTTTCGGTATCGGCACAAAAAAAGAAAACTACAACAACGCCCGCTGCGTCTGCATCAATTCCCCGCCCAAAACTGGTTGTGGGTTTAGTGGTTGACCAAATGCGCTGGGATTACCTGTACCGTTATTATGACCGTTACCAAACCGGTGGTTTTAAACGCATGCTTAATGAAGGTTTCACCTGCGAAAACACTAATATCGACTATATCCCGACTGTAACAGCGGCCGGCCACACTTGCATTTACACCGGTTCTATCCCTGCCCTGCATGGTATAGTTGGTAACGATTTTATTATCCAGGCTACAGGCAAATCAATGTATTGTACTGACGATAGCACTGTTGTTGCTGTTGGTAGTACTTCAAAAGCAGGACAAATGTCGCCCCGTAATTTATTGGTTAGCACAATTACCGATGAGTTGAGGCTTGCTACTAATTTCCGTTCAAAAGTTATCGGTATTGCCTTGAAAGACCGCGGCGGTATCCTGCCTGCAGGTCACTCGGCAAATGCAGCTTACTGGTTTGATGATGCAAGCGGCAACTGGATCACCAGTACTTATTATATGAATGACCTGCCTGCCTGGGTTAAAACTTTCAACGGTCAAAAAATTGCTGAAAAATACCTAAAACAGGATTGGAACCCATTATACCCTATTGATACTTACGTACAAAGTGCCCCTGATAATAGCGACCGTTACGAAGGCAAATTTTCAGGTGCTGCTACACCAACCCTGCCGGTAAAAACATCTGAATTGTATAAAGGCCGCATCGGTATGATCCGCTCTACTCCTTTCGGCAACACCATGACCCTTGACCTGGCTAAAGCGGCCATTGAGGGCGAAAAACTGGGTAAAAATACCGTAACCGACTTTTTAGCAGTAAGTCTTTCATCAACAGATTATGTTGGTCACCAGTTTGGCCCTAACTCGGTTGAGGTTGAAGACACTTATTTAAGGCTTGACCAGGACCTGGCAGCATTTTTTAATTATTTAGATGCTACTGTTGGTAAAGGCAATTATTCGGTATTTCTGAGTGCCGACCATGGCGCTGCCCACAATCCTAACTTTTTAAAAGATCATAACATCCCCGCAGGTGTTTGGGACGACAGCAAAGCCGCGAAAGAAATGAACACCATGATCAGCGATAAATACAAAGTGAACAACCTGATCATCAGCATGGATAATTACCAGGTTAACTTCAATAACGCGGCCCTTGCAAAAGCAGGCGTTAGCGAAGAAGCTATAAAACTGGATTGCATTGAATACCTAAAAAAACAATCGGGTATTGCCTATGCCATCGACCTGCAAAAAATCCAGGAAGCTAATATTCCTGACGATTTGCGCAGCATGATCATTAACGGTTACAACGCAGAGCATAGTGGAGCAATCCAAATCATTTTGAAACCGGCATGGTATACCGGTCATGGTTCTAATGACCGCGGCCCAACCGGCACTACACATGGTACCTGGAACCCGTATGATTCGCACATTCCAATGGTGTTTATGGGCTGGGGTATTAAACATGGCAGCCTTACCCGCCAAACACACATGACTGATATTTCGGCTACTATAGCATCGTTATTACATATCCAGGCACCTAATGGCTGCGTGGGTAAAACTGTTAGCGAGGCGTTGAAGAACTAAGTTGTAAGTTTTTCGTACAAAGTCCTGAGTTAAAGCACAGCCAAACGGCCTTGTTTGGCTCGGGACTTTTTAATTTGGAAAAAAGCGATGAAAAAATATATCTCCAGATTTCATTACGTTACACAGGATATGCCGGGCCGAAGCCATGTGCAGCAGGTACAAATTGCTTGCGGCGCAGGCGCAAACTGGGTGCAATATCATTGCATGAGTAAACCCGAAGACGAACTGATTGACGAAATAAACGAGATAGCCGAAATTTGCGACGATTGGGGAGCAACCCTTATCATCGCCAACCATTATGATTTGATTGACCGGGTTGACGCACAGGGTGTACATATTGATGATATCGACGCTGACCTCCCGACTATACGAAAAATTATCGGCGCGGATAAAACCCTTGGCGCATCTGTTAATGACGCTGACGAACTACTAAAATTACAAAGCACCGGCGTAGTTGATTATTACGCCTATGGCCCGTTTTCATCTACTTTAACCGATGACTCGAACGATAGTGTCCCTCTTGGCTTTGGCGGATATCGTGAACTGGAAAAGCTGGGTATCAACATTCCTGTAATTGCCGCCGGCGGCATCCAATTGGATGATGTAGAACCTTTGCTTCAAACAGGAATAGATGGAATAGCGGTATCATCGGCTATAAATCTCGTTTCTGATCCGGCAGCAAGCATTAAGGAGTTTTATAGAAAGATGTATTGATGGTGAGCCGCCCTCTATCCCCTGTCATTTCGATACGAGGAACGAGTGAGAAATCTTATACGTCTTGCTGATTCCGCACGCGTATCAGATTTGCTTAACGTACAAGATTTCTCTTTCGCTCCTGGCACACTTCCCCTACCATGCTCTATCGAAATGACATCGATTTTAAAAAGACCCCGTTTCCTAATAGTCACTTGGACTAAACTATTTAAAAAAAGCGATTCTACCGTCATAAAACATTGATTTGGTTTCAGCAATCAATAAAAACCTCATCTTTATATTTTCATTTAATATTCATCTGTTCCATCTACATTAGCAATGTCATCACATCATATAGTTCGCGAAAAACAGGAGCCTGCTTTACTGGTTTTAAGTATGGATACTTTTGACGAGGAAATGCTTGGTCAGTTGTTGGAGTGGAGCCCTACGGTGATTTGCACAACCGATACTGCAGAAAAACTGAACACCTCGGGCATCAAGGTTGACTGGATAATTAGCGATGGTGATGCAGGTGATTTGCAATCGGATGTAAAGCTGATGCCAACCGGCGAGGATAACTCGGCCGGCGCTGCTTTAAAATACCTGGTAACGCATAATTACCCGGCGGTTAATGTGGTTACTGATGTACTGGAGCTGAAAGATTTTTTGTTTTATGCTGATAAAATAAGCCTGGTAATTTTCAGGGAGCAACAAAAGATCTACCCGGTTAATTCGGGTTTCAGTAAGTGGAAACCGGCAGGCGACTTCATTGAATTGCTTTCGCACCCTTCGGGCTTGCAATTAAGCGGGCTTGAAGCCGTTGGCGGCAACAGGTATAAAACCACACACGATGGCTTTTTTACCCTTCAGTTTGAGCAATCTTTTTTGTTCATTGCCGAGGATATAGCGTAGCGAAACCGGCGACCTGTACGTATAGATAGTATTGGTTCGCTTTTTGAGTAAAAAATAATTTAAAACGCGTTAAACCGTTTAAACATTTAATAGTCTATATATTTATATCAGCAAAAAATATTATGCTGATCAGTTAAAAATTCTTTCATCATGAAAAGGACATATAAAAATCTATTAACAATTGCTTTAGGAGGCTTGTTGAGCCTGTCTTTAGCATTCAATGCTGATGCACAACGTGGCGGCGGTGGTTCTCGTGGTGGCGGCGGTGGCGGAGGAGGCGGTGGCTCAAGATCGTCAGGCGGCGGTGGTGGCGGAGGCGGTAGTTTTTCCCGTCCTTCAGGTGGCAGTTTTTCACGCCCTTCAACCTCGTTTAACGGTAGCACCCGTACCGCGATAGCTGCACCACAACGTAGCTATGGCACCGATTCACGTAGTAGCTACGGCACTCCGCAACAACGCAGCTATGGTGGTATCAGGCCAAACAGCTCATCAATAGCACCACAACGCAGCTATGGCAGCACTGCCCGTGTATACAATGGCACTCGTGGCGGTTATGCAACTGTAGACAGAAGAGTTTACAATGGCGGTCGTGGTACCTATTACAGAGGCGGTGGTTACGCCTATGGTGGTCGCAGGGTTTATCCTGGCACTTACCACTACGGTGGCCGTGGCGGTTACTTTGGCAGTCACTACTACTATCCATACCGTAACTATTATAATTCGTTTTATTATCCACGTTTAGGTTTTAGCATAGGTTTCTTGCCATACGGCTACTATCCTTTCTGGTGGGGCGATTACCAATACTACTACAGCGATGGTTTGTACTATCGTCAGTACAACGATCAATATACCGTTGTTGAGCCTCCAATTGGTGCCGAGATCAAAACCTTGCCATCAGGTGCAGAATCAATCATGATCAACGGCGAGCAGTATTATGAGTTGAATGGTGTTTACTATCAGCCATATACTAAAGACGATGGATCAACAGTTTACGTGATTGCCGGTAAAGACGGTCAGTTAAATACCGATCAGGGTAACGGCGATGGCAGCAGTGTTGATCAGGGCCCGCAAATTGGCGACATTGTAACCCAATTACCAGCTGATTGCAGGAAGATCAAGATCAATGGCGAAAAGCTATTTGTATCTCCTGATGGTTACTACTACCAGGAAACTCAAAATGGCGACAACAAAGCTTACAAAATTGTAGGTACTCCGTCAGATGATCCTGAAGATAATAATAACGACAGCGATCAAAATCCTAACCAACAGTAATTAATAAAAATTCGAATATATATTGCAAAGGCTGCTTCCGTAATGGAGGCAGCCTTTTTTGTTGATGTGTTGTTCCATGCTTTCAGTAAGAAATCGCAAAATTGTCATTTCGAACGAACCAATTGGAGCTGTGTGCAAGGGTGAGGAGAAATCTTATACACCCAGTACTGAGGTTAAGCAGGGCGTATAAGATTTCTCTTTCGCCCCAACGCTCCTTCCCGGCGGTGCTCTATCGAAATGACATTTTTCCATTACTTCCTTTTTTAAGCAATTGGGGTTGCTTCATTAATTACTAATTTTTTTAGGATTTAGCGTTTTCTTTTCTGAATTTTACTTTTATGAATAACCTCCCGCCATTAGCCGAACGTATGCGCCCCAAATCGCTTAACGATTACGTTGGGCAAAAACATCTTGTTGGACAGGGAGCTGTTCTGCGTAAAGCCATCGAATCGGGCTCGTTGCCATCAATGATATTTTGGGGGCCGCCAGGCGTTGGTAAAACAACGTTGGCCTATATCATTTCGCAATCGCTTTTTCGGCCGTTTTTTGCTTTGAGTGCCATCAATTCGGGAGTTAAGGATGTACGCGAGGTAATAGAAAAAGCATCTCAGTTAAAAGAACAAGGTGCCATACTGCCGATATTATTTATTGATGAGATCCACCGTTTTTCCAAATCCCAGCAGGATTCTCTTTTAGGTGCCGTAGAACGGGGCATAGTTACCCTGATAGGCGCTACTACCGAAAATCCATCCTTCGAGGTTATCTCGGCTTTGCTCTCACGGTGCCAGGTTTACATATTGCAACCACTTTCCGAAACCGACCTGATTGACCTGCTAAACAAATCCATGCAGGAAGATGTGGTTTTGAAGGAAAAAAACATCACCATAAAAGATTACGAAGCTTTACTGCGCCTTTCGGGAGGCGATGCCCGCAAGCTGCTCAATATTTTTGAGTTGCTGATCAATGCCTTCGACACCCAGGAAATAATATTAACCGATGAAGTTGTACTGGAACATGTGCAGCAAAACATGGCTCTGTATGACAAAACAGGCGAGCAGCACTATGACATTATTTCGGCCTTTATCAAATCTATGCGGGGTTCTGATCCTAACGGTGCGGTTTACTGGCTGGCGCGTATGATAGTGGGCGGCGAAGATCCGCTGTTTATCGCCCGCCGTATGCTCATTCTCGCCTCCGAAGATATTGGCAACGCTAATCCAAACGCCCTGCTGCTGGCACAAAGCTGCTTTGAAGCGGTTAATAAAATAGGCATGCCCGAATCGCAGCTGATATTATCGCAAACAGCTATTTATCTGGCTACTTCTCCTAAAAGTAACTCTGCTACTACAGCCATAGGTGCAGCTATAGCCCTGGTGCGCCAAACCGGCGATTTACCAGTGCCGCTGCATTTGCGGAATGCCCCAACCAAGTTTATGAAAAATATAGGCTACGGAAAGGACTACAAATACGCCCATAGCTACGAGGGCAATTTTACTGATCTTGATTTCCTGCCCGACGCCCTCCGCGGAACAAAAATTTATGATCCCGGTAACAATGCGCGCGAAAATGAATCAAAAGAAAAGTTAAGAAAACTTTGGGGCGACAGGTATAAATACTAATTTAAGCCTTGCTTTCAAAGGGTATATCTTTAACTAAACCTATACCTTAACCCTTAACTGTCTATATCTATGATCACTACCTTCCTCGGGCACGAACTAAAAGCTTTCTGGCGGTCAAAAAACACAGGTAAAAGTATCGCTATCCGCGTGGTAATGGCCTTACTTATCCTTTATCTTTTTGCCTGCATTTTGTTTGCGGGGCTATTTTTAAATAAAATTTTGGAAGCAGCCTTTCCGCATGATGACGTGGTGATCTCTTTTTGCGGCATTATCCTCCTTTACTTTTTGTTTGACCTGATCATGCGCATGCAGTTGCAGGAGTTGCCTACCTTAAGGGTTCAACCCTATCTCCATTTGCCTGTTAAACGCAATACTGTAGTATCATACCTGGCTTTCACGGCTATGCTCTCGGTTTTTAACCTTTGGCCCATTATACTTTTTATCCCCTTTGTTTTAAAGGTGATCCTGACTGACTCGGGCGCTTTGCCGGCATTGGCCTTTGTACTGGCCATTTTAGGCTTTATGCTCTTCAACAATTACCTGGCCTTATTTATTAAGCGCAAGGCCAATTTAAACGGATGGGTTTTTCTGATATTCATAGCAACACTGGGACTGATCATCACAGGCGATTTTAAATTCCACCTGTACTCAGTCCGTAATACTTCTTACCTCTATTTCGGGCATTTGCTCACTAAACCGGTATTAGTATTACTCCCTATGATACTTGCTGTAGCCATGTACTACATCAATTTTGCCTACTTAAAGCAAAATCTCTACCTCGAAGAATTAAGCTCACGCAAGGCATCAGCCTATAAAAGCAGCACAGAGTTTCCGTTGTTAAACCGGTTTGGAAAGGTTGGCGATCTGGTAGCTAATGAGCTGAAATTGATTTTCCGCAACAAGCGCCCTCGCTCGGCACTGGTTATGGGCTTATTCTTTATGTTTTATGGGCTCATATTTTATACCAACAGCCATTACGGACAAACCTGGTACATTTTTGTTGGCATGTTCATGACGGGTATTTTCATCATTAACTACGGTCAGTTCATGTATAGCTGGCAGGCCGCGCATTTTGATGGTTTGTTGGTGAGCAAGATCAACTTCCGCGATTTCTTGAAGGCTAAATACCTGTTGTTTACCATGGTATCAACGGTGGCCTTTATCCTAACCACACCTTATGCCTATTTTGGCTGGCACATTGTATTAGTGCATTTTGTAATGTACCTGTGGAACATCGGCGTTAACACAACTATAGTGTTGTTTTTTGCTAACCGCAATGCAAAAAGCATCAACCTGTCAAAAGGCGCTTCATTTAACTGGGAAGGTGTAGGCGCTACGCAGATGCTCATCTCGTTCCCGCTTATGCTCACGCCATATATTATTTACCTCCCCTTCTCCCTGTTTAAGCATGCCGATATTGGGCTGGCCATGCTTGCCACTATAGGGATCATATTTGTTTTAACCCGCGACTTTTGGGTTAAAAAACTGGAAGAGGATTTTATACAAAAACGTTACACCATTGCCGAAGGCTTCAGAAATAAATAAAACATGATTGAAGTAAGAAATTTAAAAAAGATTTATAACGGCGTTACCGTTGTAGATGTACCAGCACTGCAAATCAATAAAGGTGAAAGCGTTGGCCTTGTGGGCAATAACGGCGCAGGAAAAACCACGCTGTTCCGGATGGTGCTTGATTTGATCCGGGCCGAAAGTGGCGAAATCTTATCAAATGGCGAGGTTGTAGCCGGTCATGAAAAATGGAAAGATTACACCGCCGCCTATCTCGATGAAGGTTTTTTAATAGACTACCTCACGCCCGAAGAATATTTTTATTTCATAGGAGGATTGCACAATCTCAACAAGGCGCATGTTGATGAAGTATTAATAAGCCTCACCGACTTTTTTAATGGCGAGATCCTGAAAAAAGGTAAATACATCCGCGATCTTTCTAAAGGAAATCAATGCAAGGTAGGTGTTGCATCCTGCTTGCTGCAAGAGCCTGAATTGTTAATGCTCGACGAGCCTTTCGCCAACATCGACCCAAGTACCCAGTTCAGACTTAAAAACCTGCTGAAAGACCTCAATAAAAGCAAAGGTGTAACCACCATAGTATCCAGTCACGATCTTAACCATATCACCGATGTTTGTGACAGGATCCTGCTGATGGAAAAGGGCGTGATCATTAAAGATATCGCAACCAGTTCATCTACGTTGAATGAGTTAGAGGCGTATTTTGGGGTACAAGTTGCCCCCCCCGCCCCCTAAAGGGGGTGCCTTTGATTTGCAAGGTTTATATTGCTTTCAAACAAAAAAGGCATTGCCGATGGCGATGCCTTTTTTGTTTATGCGTAAAAAGAGCAGCTTGAAGGTAAGCACCCCCTTTAGGGGGCGGGGGGGGCGACAAGTAAATCATCCGTTAGCTTTTCAAACTCACTGATAAACTCTGTGTAATGCTCACCGGTTCCCGGGCCACTAAAACCGGTATGGATTTTTTGTACATCACCGCTTTTATCAATAATAATGGTGGTTGGGAAACCAACTACTTTTGATAGCATAGGCAAACTTTGAGCTGTTTGCTTTTTGTCGCTGGTGTAGCCTGTTATCAATAGCGGATAGGTTACTTTAAACCTGTCTTTCACCTGCTGTAGCGCTTTCTTCGATTTCTCAAAATCGGTGGTGCGCTCGTAGGCCAGACCAATTACTTCGACACCTTTATTGTGGTATTTTTTATAGTAGTTAACCATATAAGCGGTTTCATCCATACAGTTGGGGCACCATGAGCCCAGGATCTGAACAATGACTACTTTATTCTTGAACCTTTCATCATCCAATGACACCGTTTTACCATCAAGATCTTTAAAGCTGAAAGCTAATTTTTTATAGCCCGACTTTAACGACGTGAGAGAATATGCATCAGGCAATTTGGCGTTTTCATCTTTTACTGCTGTCCACGCCTGTACTGAAGAATACCCTGCGTAAAATTTACCGTCGGTTATCGTTTTATCGTCGCTGATAGTAGCGGTAAAGGTATAAGCGTGACCGCCATCAAAAGTAGACAGGTAAAGTTTGTTACCACTCACCGAACCCTCAAGGTAGCGGTAGTCGCCGGTGGTGGTCAGGAAAGTACCGGTAAGTTTATTGCCATCCTGTTTAAACTCGCCAACGGTTGTATCACGGCCCTCCCCTTGGCCAAATACTGCCGACCAGCGGCCACCAATATTAAACGCGGGTTTTTCCGGGCTTTTGAAAAATCGCCATGAAGTATTAGGCACTGCACTGAATGGAACAAGAAGATCATTATCGGCCAGGTGCCTTACCCAATTGCCGTTAAGGCTATCTCCATTAAGTTTCAGTTTAAAATCAGAATTGAACAAAGGCATGTGGATAAAAACAGAATCGCCTTTGGTGGTAACATCGGTTACCTTAAAATGCTCGGCACCGTTAATAATGGCTAATTGTGATTTGCCTCCGGTGCTATTAACCTCAAAATTGAAAGGAATTTCGGTACCCGATTTTGTTTTAAGCGCACCACGCCATTCGCCGGTTTTTAGTTTAGTTTGAGCAAAGCCGGTTTGCAGAAATAGTAATCCGCAAACACCGGCCGCGATATTTTTGAAAGTCATACTTAAATATATAGTCTACTTAATCTATATACTTTCAAAGGTATAAAAACAGTACCGTTATTTCAACAATCCGCGCGAAATGACAATTCTTTGAATTTCAGACGTCCCCTCATAAATCTGCGTTATTTTAGCATCCCGCATCAGGCGTTCAACGTGATATTCCTTCACATAACCGTAACCGCCATGGATCTGAACAGCTTCGGTAGTAGTTCGCATAGCCACATCAGAGGCATATAATTTAGCCATTGACGAGGCGTGCACATATGGTTTACCATGGTCTTTAAGCCAGGCTGCCTTTAGACACATTAAACGGGCAGCTTCAATTTCCGTTGCCATATCGGCCAGCTTAAACTGGATAGCCTGATGATCGGCCAGTGTTTTGCCAAAGGTTTTACGTTCCTTAGCATATTGCACTGCCAGCTCATAAGCACCCGAAGCCAGGCCCAAAGCCTGCGAGGCGATCCCTATCCGGCCGCCTTCAAGCAATCCCATAGCGAATTTAAAACCAAAGCCGTCTTCGCCAATACGGTTTTCCTTGGGCACTTTAACATCGGTAAACATCAGTGAATGAGTATCTGATCCCCTCACGCCCATTTTATTTTCTTTAGCGCCAACAGTAAAACCAGACATACCTTTTTCAACAATAAAGGCATTAATGCCGTGATGTTTTTTAGCTACATCAGTCTGGGCTATCACAATATAGGTAGAAGCCGTGCTACCACTGGTGATCCAGTTTTTGGTACCATTGAGCAGGTAATGATCGCCCATATCAATAGCGGTTGTTTTTTGCGATGTAGCATCAGATCCTGCCTCGGGCTCCGAAAGGCAAAACGCACCGATACATTCGCCTTTGGCTAACGGTACCAGGTATTTCTGCTTCTGTTCTTCGCTGCCATACTTCTCAAGTCCATAACATACCAGCGAATTATTTACAGATACAATTACGGAGGTGGAGGCATCAATTTTGGAAAGCTCTTCCATCACCAGCACGTACGATATAGCATCCAGGCCGGCCCCGCCATACTGCGGCGATACCATCATGCCCAAGAAACCAAGTTCGCCAAGCTTCCTTACTTGTTCGGCGGGAAATTTTTGCAGTTCGTCGCGTTCTATAACACCAGGTTTCAATTCTGTTTGCGCAAAATCGCGCGCAGCCTGGCGAATCATTTTTTGTTCTTCGGTCAGTTCAAAATACATGGGTATAATTAAAACATAAATATATAAATTACTATGCATGCATAGTAAAATTTTATAAACAAAAAAAGAGAGCTTTTTTGAAGCTCCCTTTCCCCTAATTAATTTAAACTATTGATTAAACCCAAAACAAAGAACAAAAAATCTCAACTTGGGCGTCTGAGAATTCAATTTTAATTTTTCACAGGTAGATGTTACTAAATCTCTTATTTTTTCACAGATGATACAGGGCGTGTAATTCTATACAAATCTTTTGCCATAATTATAAAATTGTGGCATTAATATTTCATGTTTAAACGTTAGTTGTTCATTTTTATAAAAGAATAATATCTGCATATAAAATGTATTGATGATATTTTATTTTTAGCTTTCACAAAAAACATAAAATATTCAATAAGCCGATCCACCCATGCTTTTAACTGATTTTGAATACCTTAACGACACCGATAACGCGTTTAAACGAAAAGTAGCCTTGCAGATTAAAACGCTACGCAAGCAAAACCGGGTTACTCAGGAGAAGTTTTTTAAAGAAACACGCATAAATATTGCAAGGCTCGAATCAGGTATTATTGATATCAGATTAGAAACACTTCGTAAAATTTGTTATTATTTTAACGTTTCGTTAGCAGGTTTTTTCCAGGAGATATATTAAATTATCATATTTAGAAAAAAACGTTGTCCTAAATTCTATTATAACATACAGTCGTTGTATTTTAATTCATACACACACCTAAAAAATGAACAAACAAATCCACTCCTTATCCATAATTGCCATTTCGCTCGGCACTTTGCTCTGTGCCTGCAGCCATGAAGACAAGACAAAAGCGTACGAAGCCGGCGATCCTGTGATCCATAATATGGACACTACTGTAAAACCGGGCGACGATTTTTTTAAATACGCTAACGGCGCCTGGCTGCGCAAAAATCCTATTCCGGCGGCATACGCCTCATGGGGCATAGGCAATGTTGTGCAGGATGAGCTGCGCGACAGGATGAAGAAAATCAACGAAGATGCCCTAAAAGCCAACGCACCCAAAGGCAGCAATACCCAAAAAATAGGCGATTTCTATTTCAGTGGGATGGATACCGTTAACATTGAAAAACAGGGGTTATCACCACTTAAGGATGAGCTGGATAAAATAGACCGGATAACAGATATCAAAAGCCTGGTTGAAGAATTTGCCCATCTGCAAAGGATTGGCGTTACACAACCCATTGGCGCATACGTTGGCCAGGATGCTAAAAACAGTTCAAAAATGGCATTGGGCTTATACCAGTCGGGAATAGGCATGCCTAACCGTGATTATTATTTTAATAAGGACGAGCATAGCGTCGCCATCCGTACCGATTATCAAAATAAATACCTGCCTACCATGTTTAAACTGGCGGGCTTAACCGAAGATAAAGCTGCCGCCGCCGCTAAAAAAACTTATTCACTCGAAACTTTTCTGGCCGATAGCAGCCGTAAATTGGAAGACCTGCGCGACCCTTACCTTAACTATAACAAAATGACGCTTGCCGCCCTCAGCAAGCTGGCACCGGACATTGACTGGAAGCCCACATTTGAAAAAATGGACTACAAAAACGCGGATACTGTAATTGTAGGTCAGCCGGAATATTACAGGGCTTTAAATAAAGCTTTAAAAGTTTATACCATAGACGATTGGAAAAATTACCTGCGTAACAACCTCATCACAGCATTTGGATCATACCTGAGCAAGCCGTTCGATCAGGAGATCTTCCGCTTTTATGATAAGGTTATTGAAGGCAGTACAGCTCAGCTTCCGAGGTGGAAACGGGTATTGGATACTGAAAACGGCTTGATGGGTGAAGTTTTGGGGCAGATCTTCGTTAAAGAGTACTTCCCCGAAAAAACAAAAGAGCGCTATGTTAAACTGGTTGAAGAAATGCGGGCCAGCTTTAAAGAGCACATTGAAAAACTGGACTGGATGAGCCCGGCGACAAAGGAAAAAGCTTATTACAAGCTATCAAAGGTTAACCCTAAAGTTGGCTATCCTGATAAATGGAAAGATTTTTCAACTTTGGAGATCAACCGTGGCCCTTATGCCCTCAATGTATTGCGGGCAAATGAGTGGTGGCACAACTTCAGCGCGGCTAAACTGGGCAAACCTGTCGACCGTACCGAGTGGGATATCACCCCGCAAACCTATAATGCTTATTATAACCCATCAAACAACGAGATTGTATTGCCGGCGGGCATTTTTACCATTCCCGGCTACAAGGATGAGAATATTGACGATGCCATTATTTACGGTTATGCAGCGGCTTCAACCATCGGCCACGAAATGACACACGGGTTTGATGACCAGGGCCGCCAATTTGATGCTGCCGGAAACCTGAAAGCCTGGTGGACACCACAGGATTCGGTAAAATTTAGTCAGCGTGCAAAAATGCTTATCGACCAGTTTAATGGCTACAGCATTTACGGTTTACATGTAAACGGCAAAGCCACCCAGGGCGAAAACATTGCCGACCTTGGCGGCATTGTAATTGGGCTTGATGCTTTCAAGAAAACCCAACAATACAAAGAAGGCAAACTCATTAACGGCTTAACGCCATTACAACGCTACTTTTTAGGTTATTCTTTGGGCTGGCTTACACAGGACAGGAAAGAATCACTATCAAGCCAGATCTTAACTAACGAACACGCTCCGGCCTTTATGCGTGTTAACGGCCCATTTACAGATGTACCTGAATTTTACGAGGCATTTCATATTAAAAAGGGCGATAAAATGTGGATTGATCCGGATAAAAGGGTGAAGATTTGGTAAGCCCCCCAGCCCCCTAAAGGGGGAGCTTGCGAACAATAATGCGTTAGGGATCGGAGCGGATACCGGCCCGTGGCTAATGCCTGTGCAGTATGAGCATAGAGCCCGGCCGCAGGCAACGCCCATAAATTAAGAAACAATTCACGTTGTTATTAGTTATTGCAAGCCGACTAACTTTCATATAAACAAATACAACAATATTGAATAATCTGGTTGATTCCCGCATATTTTAACCCCAAACATATTCCATATTGTTACAAAGGCCTTATTTAAAGGCCTTTGTTTTTATTAAATTTGTTCAAAACGTGTTGACATGACCAAACTTTACAAAGCAACCCTCTTTGGCGGGGCCGCGTTGGCTCTATTTGCCCTCAGCGCCTACCAAATAAAAACTACAGATAAACCCGCCGATCCTGTTTATGATAATCTCGATAAATCGGTAAAACCCGGCGATGATTTTTTTAAATATGCTAATGGCGGATGGCTTAAACGCAACCCGATACCGGCTGCCTATTCAAGCTGGGGTATAGGCAATGTGGTTTCTGAAGAACTGCGTGACCGGCTCAAAAAAATCAATGAAGATGCTTTACATGCCAACGCGCCTAAAGGTTCATCCACCCAAAAAATAGGTGACTTTTATTATACCGGGCTGGATAGCGTTAACATCGAGAAGCAAGGTATTAACCCGATAAAAGCACAACTGGATATTATCGATCAGGCTACAGATATAGCCGGGATTCTGAATGCCGCTGCCGTTTTAACAACTACCGGCACCCGTAACGTTATAGGTAGCGGCGTACGGCAGGATGCCAAGAACAGCGTTAAAACCATTGTACAACTGAGCCAGTCGGGTTTGGGTTTACCTAACCGTGATTATTATTTTAAGACGGATGCCCGCACTACTAAGGTCCGTACAGATTATATGACCAGCCACCTGCCCTCCATGCTGAAATTATCGGGTTGGGACGATCAAAAAGCCACGCAGGGAGCAGCAAGCGTATTTAAAATTGAGAAATTTTTGGCTGATAGCAGCCGCAAACTCGAAAACCTGCGCGATCCGTATCGCAACTATAACAAATTGACCATAGCCCAACTGGGCAAGCTTACCCCCAACATCAACTGGCCGGTCATATTCAGCAAGCTGGAATATAAACAGCCAATAGATACCGTAATTGTTGGTCAGCCGGAGTATTACCGGGCGGTTAATACCGCGCTTTCCACATTTTCGGTTGATGAATGGAAAGCTTATTTGCGCTGGAAACTGATCTCATCATATGCCCCGTATCTTAATTCGGCTGCCGATGCCGAAAGTTTCCGGTTTAGCGGCAAAGTAATATCCGGCCGTAAAGAACAATTACCCCGCTGGAAACGGGTACTGGATACCGAAAACGGCTTAATGGGTGAACTGCTTGGGCAACTTTTTGTGAAAGAGTATTTTCCGGCTGAAGCCAAGCAACGCTATACCGATATGGTTGAGGCCATCCGTCAGGCTTATCGTGAGCATATTGCCAAACTGGATTGGATGAGTCCCGAAACCAAGCAAAAGGCATTGGTTAAACTGAATGCCATTCACCCCAAAGTTGGCTACCCAGATAAATGGAAAGATTTTTCAAACATGGAGATCAGCCGTGATTCGTACGCGGGCAATGTAATGCAGGCCAGGCATTGGGCTTACCTGTTCAATATTAACAAACTGGGCAAACCGGTTGACCATACCGAATGGGGAATGACACCGCAAACCTATAACGCCAGTTACAGCCCATCAAATAATGAAATCACTTTACCTGCGGCACAGTTCAGTATTCCGGGCGTAAAAGACAGCGAGGTTGATGATGCCGTGGCTTATGGATACGTAGCTGCATCAACCATAGGCCATGAAATCACTCATGGTTTTGACGATGAAGGCAGGCAGTTTGATGCCAAAGGCAATCTCAGGGCCTGGTGGACACCGACCGATTCAGCAAAATTCACCAAACGTGCCAATATGCTTGCCGATCAGTTTAGCAGCTATGTAGTGCTGGACAGCCTGCACGTAAACGGTAAAGCATCGTTAGGCGAAAACATTGCCGATTTGGGTGGAATTGTATTAGGTATTGATGCTTTTAAAAAGACCCAACAGTACAAAGAAGGCAAACTTATTGACGGGCTTACGCCAATGCAACGTTTCTTTTTAGGCTATGCACTCGGCTGGCTCGGCCAACAGCGCGATGAGTCATTGGCTAACCAGATACTGACTGATGTGCACGCTCCCGGCTTTTTAAGGGTGAATGGCCCGTTTAGTGATGTACCCGAATTTTACCAGGCTTTCCATATCAAAAAAGGTGATAAGATGTGGATTGATCCGGATAAAAGGGTGAAGATTTGGTAGGTTGGGCTTTGCTCCTTTATCATATTACGATCCTCTAACAGTCTTTTTAAAGGCTGTTAGAGGATTTTTAGTGCATGGCCTGTGCGATTCCCTCCCCTGGGAGGGTGTAGGGAGGGGTTTGTGCGACATGCTAAGTTGTCGCAAAGGCGTATAAACCCCTCCCTGCCAACACACCTTCCTAACGCACCCCTCCCAAGGGAGGGAATTGTCATCTCTTGCACTATTCCTTCCTGAAAGCGCACTACATCGCTCGGCCATGCTGAACTTGTTTCAGCACCCCACGAAACAAGTGGGCGATTTGATTGGCAAGCGGCTTAGCAAATGAGGTGTTGAAACAAATTCAACATGACAGCTATCTTATTACATTATTTCACTTCAGAACCCAGACCTACGGAATTTTAAAAACTTCGTAAGTCTTTAACTCAGAAGAGGCATTCTCTACCGTCAAAAATGTGGTCAATGTTATCAAAACCATGTCAATTTCAATACTTTAACAATTTTTTAATATAAAACTCTTTCAATTAAGGTAAATTCTATTTACGTTTGAATTTTTTCTTGATGTAGCTTCAAATAATTTTTTACCCTGAAGCACATGTTACGCGTCGACAGTTCCAAACCATGCCAAATTATATATGCCATTGCAAGGCATGATTACCTGTCGTATGTAATTGAACCACACATAGTTCAGCTTAACCCCAACGGAGAATTTTCCTTAACCCACCAACGCCTGTTTTCCAATACAGCCAAGGAGTTTTGTGAATTTCTGGATGATACAGATATCAAGCTTATCAAGCTGCTGGAGGAAATGGAACAGGGTAACGTGATCAAAAGGTATTACAAAAAGCCCATCCGTCCGTTCGAGTTTTTCTCGAAGATATTCAACGAGCAGATGTTTGACATGATCCGCCCGAAACTGGAGAAACGCATAGCCGAAGCATTATCATTACTTTGCAGCAAGCAGGTGTACCAGATGAGCAAGGAGGGTTATCCCGGCGAGCGTAAACTGCAGCTGGCTACCGAAGCAGCATCGGTATTATTTCACTTCAGGCGCAACGAGGAGGAGATCAGGTATTTCCCTACCATCAAGTACCAGGGCATGCGCATCGAGTTCATGTTCAAAAATGCTGAGATCATCTGTAACCACCCGGCCTGGATGCTGCTTGACGATACTTTGTATTACTTTGATAAAGAAATTGAGGGTAAAAAACTGCAGCCATTCCTGAACAAACGCTTCATCGCTATACCCAAATCGTCCGAGCAATCGTACTTTGAAAAGTTTGTGGCCCCCCTTATCGAAAAGCATAATGTTTACGCCGAAGGATTCACCATCAATACCGAAAAGTATGATGCACGCCCTGTGCTTAAACCCATTTATATTGAAGGCGGAACATCGCAACTGCAACTTTCGTTTAAATATGCGGGATATATTTTCCCTTATGGCGATGGCAGGCATATCTCCGTAAGGATGGAAAAAAATGGTGATGATTACCTGTTCCATCGCATTAAACGCTCAACCACCTGGGAAAAAGGCAAAATGCACCAGCTGGAGCAAATGGGCCTTAAAGTAGCTTCGTCGCTATTTCAAAATTTGGAAGTTGCCGGTCGCGATGATGATGCCGACCATTCATTCTCGATTTTTGAATGGCTTAACCAGCACCACGACAAGCTTATCGAAGATGGCTTTGAACTGGAACAACCCGAAGGACAAAAGCGCTACGTTTTTGGCAGCAGCAAAATTGAACTGGTTGTAACCGAAAATAACGACTGGTTTGATATCAACGCTATGGTAAGCTTCGGCCCCTACCGTATACCTTTTATCCAGTTAAAAAACCATATCCTCAACCATAAAAAGGAATTTATCCTGCCATCTGGCGAGATCGCGGTAATTCCCGAACAATGGTTTTCGCAATATGGCAACCTGCTGCATTTTACCGAAGGTAGCAATGAACTTAAACTTCGCCGTCATCATATTGGCCTGGTTACCGACCTTGCCGAGGGCGAAATGGCCAGCGTTACCATGACACGCAAACTGCAGAAGCTTACCAATTTTGAAGAGCTTGAGGATGCGCCAATGCCGGTTAATTTTGAAGGCCAATTGAGGCCATACCAAAAAGCGGGCTATAACTGGTTCCACTTTTTAAAGCAATACCACTTTGGCGGTTGCCTTGCCGATGATATGGGTTTAGGTAAAACCATCCAGACTTTATCCTTACTGCAAAAGCATAAGGAAGATGTTGAAAATGGGGGCGGCAAAGCTACATCGCTGGTGATTATGCCTACTTCGCTGATTTATAACTGGCTTAATGAGGCCCGCAAGTTTGCGCCTCAATTAAGGCTGATGGTACATACAGGCACCATGCGTTATCGCAGTGCAGATGTTTTTGCCAACTACGATGTAGTGATCACTACCTATGGCATCAGCCGTATCGACATTGAAATGTTTAAGGATTTCTTTTTCGACTACGTGATCCTTGACGAAAGCCAGAACATTAAAAACCCGTCGTCAAAATCGTACCAGGCGGTTAAACAGCTTAAATCGCGCTTTAAACTGATCTTGAGCGGTACCCCGGTAGAAAACTCGGTTAATGATCTGTGGACGCAGATGTCGTTCATTAATCCGGGCTTGCTGGGTGCACAACAGTTTTTCCAAAACGAATTTGTAACCCCGATAGAAAAGAAAAAGGACGAAGACAAGGCCCGCAAACTACAGGCCCTCATCAAGCCTTTTGTTTTACGTCGCACCAAGGAGCAGGTGGCTACTGAGCTTCCGCCAAAAACGGAGAACCTTTTTTACTCCCAGATGACCGAAGAGCAATCGTCGGTTTATGAAGAGATAAAATCAGAATACCGTAATGAGCTATTGAAAAGCCTGGAGGATGGCACATTTGCCAAAACGCAGATCCAGGTATTACAGGGCTTGATTAAACTAAGGCAAATTGCCAATCACCCTATCATGATTGATAAAGATTACGAGGGCGATAGCGGCAAATTTGAGGACGTGGTCCACACCCTTAACAATGTACTTGATGGCGGCCATAAAGTGCTGATATTTTCGCAGTTTGTAAAACAGCTCAGCATTTACCGTGATCATTTTGACCGGGTAGGCATTCCATACGTATATCTCGATGGCAGTACCCAAAACCGTGGCGATGTGGTAAAACAGTTTCAGGAAGATGAGAAAACACGCGTATTCCTGATCTCGATAAAAGCGGGCGGTGTAGGCCTCAACCTCACCGAAGCTGATTATGTTTTCATCCTGGATCCATGGTGGAACCCGGCGGTTGAGCAACAGGCTATTGACCGTACCCACCGCATTGGCCAAACCAAAAATGTGTTCATCTATAAGTTCATCACCAAAGATTCGGTTGAAGAAAAGATCCTGGCCTTGCAGCAACGCAAACTGAGCCTGTCAAGAGCACTTATTACCACTGAAGAAAGTTTCATTAAGTCGCTTACAGCAGAGGATATTAAGGAGATATTGGGGTAAAAAATTAATACCCACTTGTCATTTCGACGAGGAACGAGGAGAAATCTTATACACTATGCAAAACCGCTGTATGTGTGATTTATAACATGGCGTATAAGATTTCTCCTCACTCCTCCTGCATTCCCATACCAGTTCGTCGAAATGACAGGAAGCGTAGATCGTAAACGAGCGCGAGCTTTCCACGCCACCATTCAATAAAATACCTTTTACCACGTTATATTGTACAAAAGCAGCTAAATAGCGTATATTGGGGGATTTACGAGGGCCGGATTTAACAATTATCATCGAACATTTTGAGTGTTAAACAGATATATCAACCGGGATATATGACGATTTAACACTTTTTAACATTTATGCAAGGATTTTAGTTGGCGAAAAATTGGCCGGGTGTTTAAGTTTGCCTACCGAAACGAAAAAAATTAATGGAAGAACAAAATAGCTATACAGGAAATGTCACTTCGGCTGCTCCAACATCGTACTCAACCGATATCAGGGCGCTGAATGAAATGATACAAAGGGAAAGCGCGTTTATCGATCTGCTGATCCTGGAGATGGATAAAGTGATCGTGGGTCAGCGTTACATGGTTGAACGTTTGCTGATCGGTTTATTGGCCAACGGCCACATTTTATTGGAAGGCGTACCGGGATTGGCGAAAACCCTTGCCATCAATACTTTGTCGAGGGCCATCCAGGCCGATTTTAGCAGGATCCAGTTTACACCGGACCTACTCCCTGCCGACGTACTGGGTACCATGATCTACAACCAAAAGAAAGAAGAGTTCATAGTGCGTAAAGGCCCTATCTTCTCTAACTTTGTTTTGGCCGATGAGATTAACCGTGCGCCTGCCAAAGTGCAAAGCGCGCTGCTTGAAGCCATGCAGGAGCGCCAGGTAACTATTGGCGATACTACCTACAAACTGCCCGACCCGTTCCTGGTGCTGGCAACCCAAAACCCTATTGAGCAGGAAGGTACATACCCACTGCCCGAAGCACAGGTTGACCGTTTTATGCTGAAAGTGGTGATCAAATATCCCAACAAAGAGGATGAGAAAAAGATCATGCGCGCTAACATTTCGCCTTCGGGCATGAATAAACCAAACGCTATTATCAAGCCGGAAGAAATCATCAAGGCCCGTAAAATAGTGCGCGAGGTTTATATGGACGAAAAGATAGAGCAATACATCATCGATATTGTTTTCGCAACCCGTTTCCCCGATCAGTTTAAGCTTGCTAAATACAAAACGCTGATCACCTTTGGCGCTTCGCCAAGGGCAAGCATCAGTTTAGCGCTGGCAGCAAAGGCTTATGCGTTTATCAAACGTCGCGGCTATGTGATCCCTGAGGATGTACGCGCTGTTTGTCATGATGTATTAAGGCACCGCGTTGGCTTAAGCTACGAGGCCGAAGCCGAGAACATCACCAGCGAGGATATCATCACAGCGATATTGAACGCGGTTGAGGTACCGTAACAGCCCCACCCAAACCCTCCCCTAAAGGGAGAGGGCTTTTAAAACAAGGCGAGTAACAGTTAATTATAACAATGATTTTTAAAAGTCATCCGCCAGCTGGCGGAGAGATTTAGAGGGGGCCAAATGGCTAAAGACACCAAGGATCTGCTAAAAAAGGTTAGGAAGATAGAGATCAAAACCCGTGGCTTAAGTAACCACTTATTTTCGGGCGAGTATCATTCTGCTTTCAAGGGGCGTGGCATGGCCTTTAGCGAGGTACGTGAATACCAGATTGGCGACGAGATCCGTACTATCGACTGGAACGTAACAGCCCGCTTTAACGCGCCTTATGTAAAAGTATTTGAAGAGGAGCGCGAGCTTACCGTTATGATACTGATGGACGTGAGCGGTTCTGAAAACTTCGGCACACAAAATCAGCAAAAGCAGGACCTTGCTACCGAGCTTTGCGCTGTACTGGCATTTTCAGCAATACAAAACAATGATAAAGTAGGTATCATATTTTTCAGCGATAAGATCGAGAAATTTATTCCACCTAAAAAAGGCCGTAGCCATATCCTGATGATCATCCGCGAATTGATCGCATTTCAGCCCGAAAACAAGGGCACCAACGTGGCCGAAGCTTTAAAATACTTCACCAGTGTTATCAAAAAGAAATGCACAGCTTTTGTGATTTCGGATTTCATCACGTCAGAGTTTGAAAACGAAATTAAGATCGCCAATAAAAAGCACGATATCATTGCTTTAAAACTTTACGATAAGCATGAGGAAGAATTCCCGAACCTGGGGCTTATCCCGGTTAAAGACGAAGAAAGCGGACAGATCATGTGGGTAAACACCGGCGATAAAGCCGTGCGCGACGCCTTTAAATGGGATGCCGTGAAACGGAATGCCGCACTTCAGGATACTTTTCGCCGTTCGGGGGTTGATTATACCACTATCGGCACACACGAATCATACGTTAAACCATTAATGACATTATTTAAAAAGCGGGAAGGCCGGCGGTAAAATATATGAACAGGTACATCAAATACACCCTGGCTATGTTTGTAACGCTTGCAGGCTTTTACCAAACAGGCAGGGCTCAAAACTTTGGGGCAAAAGCTACGCTGGATAAAAACACTATCCTTATAGGCGAACAAACACAGCTTAACTTAAGCGTCCGTTTTCACACCCAGGATAATGTCACCTTTCCAAAGGTGCCCGACAGTATAGGTAAAATTCAGGTGGTGAAAGTTAAGGCTGATACGATTTCTGATAAAAGCGATCTATCCATCAAAACCATCACCAGGCATTATACTATCACTGCTTTTGACAGCGGCCGGTACGCTATTCCATCTTATGTTTTCAAATCGGCAGTAGGAGATTTACCTACCGAAACGTTAACGCTTGATGTAAAAACAGTTGCCGTTGATACGACCAAGGGCTTTTATGATATTAAACAGCCATTAGCTGTTCATTATACTTTTTGGGATTGGCTGCATGATAACTGGAAATGGGTTATAGGCATCTGGCTTGGGTTAATGGCGATAGCCGGCGCGATTTACTACCTGCTCAAACGACCTAAAAAAGAGGTGGTTGTTGAAGAAGTTAAACCGGATGTGCCACTGCATATCCAGGCGCTTCAAAAGCTTGAAGAGATCAAGAGCAAACAGCTTTGGCAGCACGACCAGGTTAAGCAATATTATATTGAGCTGAGCGACGTAGTACGTGAATACCTTGAAAAACGGTATACCATTCAGGCGCTGGAGCAAACAACCGAAGAGATTTTTGCCAGTCTAAGAAACATGGATATAGCCAGCGAAGACAGGAACCTGTTAAGGCAACTATTGGTACTTTCGGATATGGTGAAGTTTGCCAAAGAGAAACCAGCGGCTCATGAAAATGAAAAGAGCATGGATAACGCTGTTACCTTCATTAAAGATACACAGCCTCATTATGTTAAGCCTGCAGATGTAAACGCGAAGGGAGATGAGGCAAAATGATTTGGTTTAAAGGAATAGAATTTGCACATCCGGGCTTTTTCTGGCTGTTTATCAGCATTCCGCTTATGGTGGGCTGGTACATTTGGAAACAAAAACAATTGCAGGGTAATCTGGCCATGCCTACCATCAGGGGCTTTGCCATGATCACCAAAAGCAAGCTACCGCATTTCAGGCACTTGGGTATTGTATTACGCTCATTGGCAATGGCCGCGCTTATTGTGGCGCTGGCAAGACCACAATCATCATTAAGCTGGCAGGATACTACTACCGAAGGTATCGACATTGTTATCGCGTCGGATATCTCCGGCAGTATGCTTGCCGAGGATTTTAAACCTAACAGGCTTGAGGCCGGTAAAAACATTGCCATTGATTTTATCCAAAATCGCCCTAATGACAGGATTGGTCTGGTAGTTTTCAGCGGTGAAAGCTTTACGCAATGTCCGCTTACTATTGATCACTCGGTACTGGTTAACCTTTATGCCGATATTAAAAACGGCATGATTGAAGATGGTACTGCCATTGGTATGGGGTTGGCCACTGCAGTAAACCGTTTAAAAGATAGCGAGGCCAAAAGTAAAGTAGTGATCCTCCTTACCGATGGATCCAATAACTCAGGTTCTATCCCACCAGTTACTGCTGCCGAAATTGCCAAACAGTTTGGCGTAAGGGTTTATACTGTAGGTATTGGCACCAACGGATATGCCCCTTACCCTGTTCAAACACCAATGGGCGTGCAATACCAGCGCATGAAGGTTGATATTGACGAAGGTACACTGGGTAAAATTGCCTCCATTACCGGTGGTAAATATTTCAGGGCAACCAATAACAGCGCCTTGAAAGATATTTACGAACAGATTGACAAACTGGAAAAAGCCAAGATAGATGTTACCCAGTACCGCAAAAAAACCGAACGCTTTTTGCCGTTCGCCATTATTGCGCTGGCACTTTTATCGTTAGAATTTTTAACAAGAAACACCCTGCTTAAGGGAGCTTTAACATAACAGCATGCTACGTTTTGCAAATACAGAATATTTATGGGGATTGCTTGCTATTCCGCTGCTGCTCTTTATTTTTTTAAGGGTTAACTGGTGGAAACGTAAAGCCATAGCCTCATTGGGTAATAAAGAGATAGTGCTGCAGATGATGCCGCAGGTTTCCTTTTCGCGCCCCTGGATCAAGTTTATCTTTTTCATTTTGGCTTACACGCTGGTTATCATCGGCATTGCCGACCCGCAGTTGGGTTCAAAAACCGAGGAGGTAAAACGCAAAGGGGCCGACCTGATGATACTGCTTGACGTATCAAACAGTATGCTGGCTCAGGACCTTGCCCCTAACCGCTTGGAAAACGCCAAACGCGCGTTAGCACAATTGATAGATAAGCTACATGATGATCGTATTGGTATTGTAGTATTCGCTGGTCAGGCTTATGTGCAGCTCCCGGTAACTACCGATTATTCGGCAGCTAAGTTATTCCTCAATACCATTAATACCGATATGGTGCCAACACAAGGCACAGCTATTGGCGCGGCAATTAACCTGGGGATGCAGTCGTTTGATTTTAAGAACGGTACCGGTAAATCAATGATTATTATTACCGATGGTGAAAACCATGAGGATGATGCCGTAGCCGCGGCCAAATCTGCTTTATCCAGAAATGTAACTGTTAACGTGGTTGGCGTAGGTTCGGAAGAAGGTGCACCGGTACCTATTTACCAGGATGGCAAGCAAACCGGCTTTCATAACGATAGCACCGGCCATCCGGTAGTAAGTAAGCTGGACGAGCAAATGGGCAAAGAAATAGCAGCGGCCGGAAACGGTGTTTACGTGCGTGCTAATAATGCCAACAGCGGTCTTAACATTGTGATGGATCAGATAGCCAAAGTACAGCGCAAAATGACCGATACTAAACAGTTTAAAGATTTTGAAGACCGGTTCCAATTTTTCCTGGCTATTGCCTTTGTGCTGTTACTGGCCGAGTTCTTTATCTCTATCCGTAAAAACATGCGCCTGAGCAAGATCAAATTATTTGAAGTAAAAAACACATGAAGCAATATATCATAGTCATTATTTTAATGCTGCAGGCTTCATTTCTTTTTGCCCAGCAGGAAAAAAGACTTATCAATAAGGGTAACGAGCTTTACCAGCAAAAGAAATACAAAGAGGCCGAAGCAAGCTATCGCCAGGCCATGGGCCAAAAGAACAAAACTGTTGAAAGTAATTTCAATCTTGGTGATGCCATGTTTAAGCAGCAAAAGTTTGATCAGGCATCCGAACAGTTTAATAAACTGGCGGCTTCATCAACAGATAAAAATGTAAAATCCGGAGCTTATCATAACGTCGGCAACTCCTTCCTTACCCAAAAAAAATTCCAGGAAAGTATCGACGCCTATAAAAAAGCGCTTGTTAATAATCCGGCGGATAATGAAACCCGCTATAACCTTGCTTATGCCCAAAAAATGCTAAAAAACCAGCAGGACAAGAATAAAGGCGGCGGGGGCAACAATAATAACAAGGACAAGAACAAGGATAAAAACAAGAACGATAAGAATAAAGACAACAAGGACAAGGATAAAGACAAAAAAGATCAGGATAAAAACAAGCAGGATCAGGACAAGAAAGACCAGGACAAACAAAATCAGGATCAGAAAGACCAGCAGGGACAGCAGCCTAATCAGCTATCAAAAGATGATGCACAGCGCATGCTTGACGCCCTGAACAATGATGAGAAACAAACCCAGGATAAGCTGAAGAATAAAAAATTAAAAGGTGCTAAAGTGCCTATTTCAAAAGATTGGTAAATCTTGTTGTTTTGTAGATACTAATGAAAATTAAACTTTCCATATTAACGCTGCTGCTGTGTTGCTCAAGCCTTGTTTTCGCGCAGGTAAAGTTCACGGCATCGGTAAATAAAAATACCATAGGCGCGGGCGAGGTGCTTGAGGTTACCTTTTCCATCAACGCCAATGCCGATCGTTTTGCACCGCCTGCTTTTGCCGGTTTCCAGGTAGTTGGCGGGCCTAATGTATCCAACAGCATCTCCATGGTTAACGGGGTTACCTCGGCAAGCATAGCTTATGGATATGATCTTGTGCCAACCCGGGAGGGCGAAATAACCATCGGTCCGGCTACTATTATGTCGGGCGGCAGACCGTACAGTACTACCCCAATTAAAGTTAAAGTAGTAAAAGGCCAGGGCGGCCAGTCCAATCAGCAGGCTCAGCAACAAAGCAGCAATGGCCCCGATAGCCGCAATATTCAAAAAGGGCGTGTAACCGATATCTCCAAATCGTTGTTTTTGCGCACAGAAGTTGATAAAACAACCGCCTACATGGGTCAGCAGATCATGATGAACCTGCGCCTTTATACCCGCGTTAACATTGCCAATGGCGAGCCTGAAAAAATTCCTGATCTTAACGGATTTTACAGTCGCGACATTAAAAGCAATAATCCCAACGCCCAATGGCGTACCGAAATTATAAACGGCGTACGCTACAATGTTACCGATGTAAAGCAAACTATCCTGTTCCCCGAGCACGAGGGCAATATCACCATTGAGCCATCTATCATGAACTTTATAGTGAGGCAGCAGGCGGCATCATCGTCAGGTGATCCCTTCGACGCTTTTTTTGGAGGATATGAAGATGTAAAGTATAAAGTTAAAAGTACGCCGGTTGTCATCCACGTAAAGCCATTGCCACAGGCAGGGAAACCTGTTGAATATACCGGCGCTGTAGGCAAGTTTAATATTGAAGCCTCTCTTGATAAAAATGACGTCAAGGCTAACGATGCTATCAATTATACTATAAAGATAAGCGGTACAGGCAACCTGAAATTGCTTAAACCGATAAGCCCGAATTTCCCGGCTGATTTTGAGAAGTACGAACCCAAAATTACCGATACCATTACCGAAAATGCCAGCGGTTCATCGGGTAACAGGAAATACACATACTTGCTTATCCCAAGGCACCAGGGCGATTTTACTATCGACCCTATTAAATTCGCTTACTTTAACCCGGCTACCGGCAGATACGTTTCTTTAACCACCCAGGCTTTCCACATCAAGGTAGCTAAAGGTACGGGCGATGGCAGCAACGTTACTGCCTTTTCAAACGCTGGCAAGCAGGACGTTAAAGTGCTGAGCAATGATATCCGTTACATTAAAACCAGCACCGAATTAAACGAGGTGGGCAGTGATTTTTACGGATCTGGTCTGTATTATTTCCTGCTGATATTTGGTCCGGCAGGTTTCCTGGGGGCTTTGGTTTATGGTAAATGGCGTGATAAAAACAATGCCGATGTGGTAGGTTTGAAAAGCCGCAAGGCGGGCAAGGTGGCCGCCAAACACCTGGCCAGCGCCAAACAACAACTAAACGATAAAAAAGCGTTTTACGAGAACCTGTTCCGTGGTTTATATGGCTATCTGAGCGATAAGCTTAATATCCCTTATTCTGACCTTAACCGTGAAAAGATAGCAGAGGAATTAAAAGCCCGCTCGCTTGACGAAAGTCTGATTAACGAGATGCTTGACACGCTTGACCTTTGTGAAATGGCACGTTACGCACCGGTATCGGGCATTACCGAGCAACAGGTGTTTGATAAGGCCCAGAATATGATCAATAACATTGAAAATAAAATATAACATGATGAAGCGCATTATATACTTACTGCTCATCATCGTTATGCCTGTATGTGCATTAGCTAACGATGGAGCTAACGTCCTGTTAAAAAAAGGGAACGATCAGTACGCCAAAGGCCAGTACAAGGAAGCCATAACCACCTACCAAAAAATTGTGGATGACGGGCACCAGTCGGCCCTGGTTTATTATAACCTGGGCAATGCCTATTTTAAAAATGAAGATGTGCCCTCGGCACTGCTTTACTATGAGAAGGCGCATAAACTTTCGCCCGGCGATGAGGATATCAATTTCAATATCCAGTTTGCCAATCAAAAAACAACCGATAAGATAGAAGCCGGTACCGAGTTTTTCATCACCAAATGGTGGCACTCGTTTATTCTTCGCTTTTCGTTAACAACCTTAGCTGTGCTCACCGTTCTGCTAATTATTGCAGGCTCGGCTTTGCTTGTAGTCTACCGGTTTACTAATTCTGTAGGGATTAAAAAATGGTCGTTTTATTCTGCTTTGGTGGTATTGCTTTTAGGCTTTGCAAGCATGTTTGTAGCAAGTCGGCAAGATCAATATTTTGATGCGCACCATGGCGCTATTATTTTCAGCACATCGGTAAATGTAAAAAGTGCTCCAACGCCTAACGCCAAAAATCTGTTCCTGATCCACGACGGAACCAAGGTTGAAATTCTGGAAGATAACAACGGCTGGATGAAGATCAGGCTGGCCAGCGGCAACGAAGGCTGGATCAATGCTTCGGATGCTAAGGAAATATAGTTTTTGAGGAGGTGAAAGGATATTGGAGGAGGCGAAAGGATAAAGGTAAAAGGCAAAAGGTTTTCCTTACAATTGCTGTCCGTAGACTCTGTCTACGGACAGCAATGCCTGTAGTTTGCAACTACAGGCTGCTAATGGTCGTCACTGGTCGAAGTTACGCTATCGCTAAACTTCGACCTAAAATCGTGGAAGCATTCTGCTTCCGTGGATCATCAAATATAACTATTGGGTTAAGCTGGAAGCTTAACCTATTTTAGATCCAAGTTACGCTATCGCTAAACTTGAACCAGTACTGGTATAATTTAAACCCTGTTTTTTTCCAGCAACTCCAATACATCCTCTTCAGTGCCTGTAAAAGGGCCCGATGATTCAATCTTAAAGCTGGCCATGGCGGCGGCAAACTCGCCGGCCTCCTGGAAGCCTTTGCCTTTAGCGCGCTGATAAAGATAACCGGCCATATAGGTATCTCCACAACCGGTAGCGTCAACTACTTCTGACGGTTTATATGCCGGGATCTGGTAATAAACACCATCGGTATAAATAACCGACCCCATGCTGCCCAGTGTAACCACAACTTCATTAACCCCCCATTCGTTCAAAACTTTGGCGCCTTCGTGGATATCAGTGATACCAGTCAGCACTTCCATCTCGTGTTCGTTCACTTTCAGGATGTGGATGTGTTGCAGGGCTTCACGCTTTTCTGGCCAGTCGATAGGCACCACGTTCTTATCTTCTACTTTACGCAGGTAACCCTGGGCATCAAGTGAAAGCTTGCCACGTTGTGCAAGCCCTTTTATAAAATCTACAGAGATATCATCGGCCAGCAGCGGACCTAAATGATAAACGTCAGCCTTAATTTCGTCGAGCTGCTCAATAGTGAAAGGATCGGCTTTTTGAAGTACACGTTGAGTACGGTGATCCTGGTTAGCAGAGTAAATATTTTCAAAGTAAACCGTTTCGCCGCCTGTTGTTGCATGTACCTCGATACCTTTGCCGCGGAGTTTTTCAACCACAGGCATCTCGCTTAAAGCAAGCGAAGTAACCAGCGTGTAACTCACGTCCATATTACGAATGGCGTTTGAAAAATAAAAAGAAGTACCGCCAGCCATGTGTTTCACCGCTTGCGGTGTCACCACTTTATCTAACGTAATATGCCCTACACAACAAATATCGTACATGAAAATTCCCTTATTATGATTTGATACTCAGCCTTTATTATTAAAACAAACGGCAAATGTAAGAAATAGGATTTTGTGTACAAGAAGTTATCTGTTTTGTGACAGGGAAATCACTTTAAGAATTTTATCAATTTATACCGTGCTCAACACATCTGCACCCGCCATTTCGGCCAGATCATCAAAATATACGGATGCCAGGTGCTCCCAGCTTAAGCGACTGCTGTATTGAAGGCCTTCTTCAATAAATTGTTCCCTCAGGCTATTGCTCTTAAGCAGTAATTCAATCTTTTCAATATAGCAGGTGGCATCATAAGGTTCGCATTTAAAACCATTAATGCCCTGCTCTATAAAATCTTTTGAACCACCGCCATCGGCAATAACACAGGGCACTCCCGACGCCATGGCCTCAAGTACTACGTTGCCGTAAGCTTCAGATACAGAAGGAAACAGGAACAAGGTTGACGACGCGTATAAAACCGAAAGCCTTTTATGATCTACCTTACCGGTAAATACCGCGTTCGGCATTCTGATCTCGCAAACCTTGCGCGCAACACCATCGCCGGCAATTATAAAATTAACTTCGGGGTGGCGGTCCTGCATCAGGGTGTAGATCTCAAACAAGGTCTCCAGGTTTTTTTCCCAAACCAAGCGGCTTGCAAACAAGATGATGGGATTATCATTACCGGTTAACGAGCGCAGGCTACTTTTATGCCGGGGTGAAAACAGGCGGGTATCTATACCCCTCTGCCATAGCTTCATGCGATAGGTGTCAATCCCCATATCAATCAACTCATCCTTCATAGTAACAGAAGGCACATATACCTGGTCGCACTGATTATAAAAAGCCTTATGGCTGTCGGTCATCATCTGCTTAACCTTATTGATCAGGAACGGGGTATGTTTCAGATAATAATCGATATAGGAAATAAAATGCGTGTGATAAATGCTGATAACCGGCAAACCATGCTGGGTAGCATATCTTAGCACGAAATTGCCCAACAGCGATGGTGTGGCGATATGCACTATATCGGGCGAAAAACTATTTACTTCTTCTGTTAATTCGCTCATTACCAAAGCGGGGATAGCCATGGTATACCCGGTATTTATAGGTAATGTTAAAGCCGGGACTTTTAATGATCCAAAACCCGCTATGCTATCCGGACCAGCGCCGTATACAAACAGAAATTCAAAAATATCACGGTCAATTCGTTTAATGAGCTGATACATGGTGCGTACTGCACCGTCAAAATCTTCAATAAGTATCTCGGCAAAAAATGCTACTCTGATCTTTCTCATCTTATTGACTGATTAGAGGTTATTACTTCGTGTTCACTTTCGCGTATCTTACAGGATCCGGCCCTGTCATCAGAAACTCCCTTAGTTCGGCCAATTTATCGGTGTTGATCAAGTCTACCTCGCACTCAAGTAAGGCTTTCCATACTTCCTTATTTTCTGGCGAAGCCCACAGCCTTACCCGTTTTTTATGGTGATGCGCTGCGGCTACATAATCACGGAGCAGTTGTTTCTGATCTTCAGGCATAGGGCCTTTGCCTGTCCAGCTGATCAGGCGCGAATATTTGCAGCTTGCCGTTTTATAAACAGTATTTGAAAGCGTATCGGTATGTACCTGCATCAGGTCTTCATCAATAAAAGCATAACGTTGCTTTTGCGCCTGAAGCATTTTATAAGGCTTGTTGCCTGTAATTACAATGGTTACGCTCCCTTCTGTTATATTGCCGTTATTATAACTTGATAACATCGGCGCATAACGCTTTAACACCTCAGATAGCTTTGCGTAGGTCTTTTCCGCATCAGATTTAATATCGATCATCAGGGTAACTGGAGCAAGCGGATATACTACCTCCCTGTTTTTACCCTCGTAACAATTAAACAATGGCATTAAGTACAGTTGCTCCAGGGTACGCTTTTTTTGAAAAGCAGGAAGCATATGTGCAACCAGCAATTCGTCGTCGCGCAGGTAAATATCGGCTTCAACGTTTTGGAAGCCGTTATCCAGGGCATCATACAGAGGCCGGTTGTGCCAGTAATCATTATGGGCGAAACCTTTGGAGAGGGGATTATTTTGAGCCTGGCAGGTAATGGCTCTGAAGGCAAGGATAACAAAAAACAGAAATTTCAGGTGCTTGTGGCAAAATGCTGCTTGCATCGTAATTTGTATTTGTTGATGCAAATTTAACCCTCCTATGTGTACAGGCAGTTATGTCATGGTAAAGTAAAACCACCTCATGTTTTAATTTTTTGTAAATGAGTTAACATTTTCATCACATTAAAATATACAAATCCACACTTTTCGATTAAGGCTGATTCACATTAAATCTGCATTTTATAAACAGGTGTTAACAAGCTATGTAGATTAGCTAAGGATGAGCCCGGCAAGCTGCTGCCAGTTATTGGCTTTTTGCAGAAGCACCAACAGCTCCGAAATAAGCCCAAATATATCGGCTACGCTTTTACCCTCCTGCCTTAAATACCTAACCGATGCTGAGCCTGCCGACTTGGATAGTTTTTTTCCATGCTCTTCCAGCAACAAAGGGTGATGGTAAAATACGGTACTACTAAAAGCCGCTTTACCCATCATGGTAGCTAACTGAATCTGAGCCAATGTTGATGCCCATAGATCTTCACCTCTTACTATCAGATCAACCCCATAAAACAAATCATCAATAATCGAAGTAAGCTGATAGGCAGGGAAGCCGTCTTTTTTGCGCACAACAAAATTGTTCATTTCGGCAGGCAATGGTGTTTGAATTATTGTGCCGTCATAATTCTTCAACTCCAATGTTGTTGTATTATCGGTACGTAAACGCCAGCTTGCTTCGGGAGTGTTTAGCGGGATCTGTTTATTTAAACAGACGCAGTTTCCGGCTTCGATGAGTTGCTTCCGCGAGCAGGTGCAGGCAAAAACAAAACCGCTGGCGGCTAATTGCTCAAGAGCATCGTTGTACAGTTGCATCCGGTGCATTTGTGAAAAACGAGCTTCAAAATCATCCGCATCCCGTGGCCCCTCATCCCAGGGAATCCCTAAAAACCGAAGTGTGTCAAAAATATCGGTCAAATATTCTTGGTTAACCCTCGCGCGGTCAAGGTCATCAATTCTCAATAAAATTTTAGCGCCATGTTTGCGGGCCAGCGCCGCGGTAATGGAAAAGGACAAGATATTGCCAACATGCAAAAACCCGCTTGGCGTTGGCGTAATGCGGGTTTTATTAAAATGTATCGGGGCGTTTGTCAATTTTGTTAATGATTGATGAATGGCCCAAGATACAAAAGCAAGAGAAATCAACCAATAAGGCTATATCAATGGAAAATAGTCCTGAAATTTAGGGGGCACCTACGGAGCCAAAATTCATTATATAATCGAGCTATAAACATGGTACTCCTACGGAGTTTTCAGAAGCGTCCTGCACTCCGTAGGAGTACCATGTTTATAGAAAAGCAGAAACAAAATGCAGGCTCCGGAGGTGCCTCCTATAAACCATTAGGCCAACAAGGTGCCGCCGTCAACAACCAGATTAAGCCCGGTTCCAAAGCTTTGCTTCATCAAGTACACAAAAGCAAGGGCAACATCATCCGCGTGGCCAACACGACCGAGCAGCAGCGTGTTTTTTGCCCAGTTGTAAAGGCCTTCTTTATCCTCGGCAGGCATACTGTCCCACAGGTTGGTATCAATTACCCCTGGCACAACAGCATTAACACGTATTGGAGCAAGTTCAACAGCCAGAGCCCTTACCAAACCTTCCATAGCGCCACAAATGCTACTTGCTATTGACCAGCCCGCGGCAGGCCTTGTTCCCGCCGTACCACCAGTTAAGTTTACCGAACCTCCTTCGTTGATAAAAGGCGTGCCGTACTTAACGGCAGCGTACGCTCCCCAGTAACGGAGATTAAAAAATTTACGGGCAGCTTCAATATCGGTTTGATCGATATTATTTAGGTTAAGATTTTCAGCGGCGGTGTAAACCAGGTGATCGAACTTACCGGCCTGCTCAAAAAATGCTTTTATATTTTCTTCGTGCGATAGATCTACGGCGTAGCCTTCGGCACCTTCAGGCAATTGGCTTAATGCGTTATTAATCTTGCTTTGATTACCTGAAACTATGACAACTTTAGCACCCTCTGCAGCAGCAGCCTTTGCTGTAGCGAAGCCTATACCTGTACTGCCGCCCAATATAATTACCCTTTTGCCATTTAATGACGATCTGTTTTCAATTTGATTGCTCATGATGTTTATTCTTTTTTTAGACATCACAAATTTCCCCCGTAAAAAACCGGTTCCACTTACCATTTGGTAAAAAACGAAATAAGAATTGATTTCTTCACAGAGTGCTGTTTATACAAAACGTCGAACAGCTTTATGTATAAATGTATCAGTTTTCATTACATCTGTATAAATCTGGCTGTTAACCACCGGCTAACTTTGCTTTATCAAAAAACACAAAACAATGGCAAAAACAATTTTCATAACAGGAGCATCACGCGGATTTGGCAAGATCTGGACAGAAGCATTTTTAAAACGCGGCGATAAAGTAACGGCTACCGCACGTGACATCAGCTCACTTAATGACTTGGTAGAAAAATATGGCGACAATATACTGCCGATACAACTGGATGTTAATGACCGCGATGCTGATTTTGCAGCAGTAAAAAAAGCGAAAGAGCACTTTGGCAGTATTGATATACTTATTAATAACGCAGGCTATGGTCTGTTTGGCGCTGTGGAAGAAACAAGCGAAAAAGAAGCCCGCGAACAAATGGAGACTAACTTTTTTGGCCTGCTGTGGTTAACCCAGGCGGCAATACCTTTTATGCGCGAACAAGGGCACGGCCATATCATCCAGTTGTCGAGTGTGCTGGGCGTAGTAGCGGCCCCTATTTTAGGAATTTACAATGCGTCGAAATACGCGGTGGAGGGATTAAGCGAAACGTTGGCGGCAGAAGTAAAGGGCTTTGGCATCAAGATTTCCCTGGTAGAGCCTAACGGTTTTTCAACGGATTGGGGCAGCGCTTCCGCGGTACATTCAACCGCTTTGCCACAATACGATCAAATGAAAGCTGATCAGCAGGCCCGCTTTACTGAAGACTTCTTTGGTTATCCCGAAGCTACAACCGATGCTATATTAACGCTTATAGATAGCGAAAACCCTCCGCTTCGTTTATTCCTTGGTAAAATAGCTTTACCATGGGTAAAACAAGTTTATAGCGCCCGTTTAGCTGAATGGGACCAATGGAATGATGTAGCTACAGCCGCTCATGGCCATTAATATGACCCACAATAATTAATTGTCTGCAGGATCAGTATGTATATTTGTATTGATCCTGCTTTTATTTTATCGTCATGAATTATTATAAGAGTTTACCGCTTTTCCTGAAATCAAACAGGCTTCCGCTATCCGAAAGTCCGATGATAGCAGTTGTACCATGCCGGGGAAAATGCACAATGAGGGATAAAGAATTTTCGGGCGATTTTTATATGATCACCTTTAAAAAGCTGAAATCGGGGTTCATTTCGTACGGCCGTACCCGATACGATCATCAAAATGGTTCAATGTCGTTTGTAAAGCCCAGGCAGGTGATCGAGTACTCTAACCTTATGCTTGATCAGGACGGTTTCAATATATTTATTCATGAAGACTTTTTGAATGGGCATCCGATTCATAACGAGATAAAAAAATACGGCTTTTTTGATTATGGAATTAATGAAGCCCTACATCTTTCGCCCCGCGAAGAGCAAATAATATGGGAGCTGCATGATAAAATAGAGGCCGAGCTGAACAGCAATATGGATGAGTATAGCCGCGATATTATCCTCACTCATCTTGATTCAATTTTTAAATATTCCCAACGCTTTTATAAGCGCCAATTCATTAACAGAACCGAGCTTTCGGGCAAAACGGTATCTAAATTTAACAAAGCCTTGTCAAAATATTTTGATGACGGACTTTTACATACCCAAGGCCTGCCTACTGTATACGCCATGGCATCAAATCTTAATGTTTCCACCCGCTACCTGAGCGATATGCTCAAACAGGAAACGGGCAAAACAGCTATAGAACTTATTCACGTTTATCTTATTGATGAAGCCAAGAACAGGCTCAAAAACCAGGATCAAAACGTTTCGGAAATAGCTTACGCCCTGGGCTTTGAAAACCTGCCTTATTTTTCAAGATTGTTTAAAAAAGAAACTGGCTTAAGTCCCAACCAGTTCAAAAAACAATTGATTAACTAATGCTACATTTGGTTTATGACACTTGCAGACCGGATTATCCAATTCAATGAACAGCTAACCTATACCGGCGAACCTTTACCTGAAGGCATCCGAATCATGAACCCGTTTAAGGAGCATCCGCAAACCATGCGCATTGTTGATGAGTTTTATCATAAATACTATAACGATAACCAACAACGGCATATCATTTTGGGGATTAACCCGGGCAGGTTTGGCGGTGGTTTAACCGGCATCCCTTTTACGGATCCTAAACGGCTGATCTCGGAATGCCATATCAATTACGAGGGCAAAATGTCACACGAACCATCTTCAGTATTTGTTTACGAGGTGATCAACGCCTTTGGCGGGCCGGAAGCTTTTTATAAACAGATCTACATTAACTCGCCCTGTCCGCTGGGTTTTACCAGTATTGATGCCAAGGGCAAGGAAAAGAATTACAATTACTACGACAGCAAGGAACTAACTAAGGCTGTTTACCAGTTTATGATCGAAAACATCCGCAAGCAGATTGCCCTGGGTGTTAATACCGATAAGTGTTTTTGCTTTGGCACCGGTAAAAATGAAACATTCCTGCGCAGGCTGAATGATGAGTATCATTTCTTCGGCGAGATCATAGCCCTGGAACATCCCCGTTTTATTATGCAATATAAAACAGCAAGCAAGCAGTTTTATATTGATAAATACCTTGAAGCTGTTGAAAGTATCGCGGTGTGATCTCTCCTTGTAAAGGAGGCTCCTATGGAGCCAAGATTACCTATATATTTTTCTACAAACATGGTACTCCTACGGAGTTTACTCATCTTTGGATCGACTCCGGCGGAGTCCCCTGTTTATAGCCGTTTTTTAAAAAACTAACAGCTCCGTAGGTGCCTCCTACTCCATCCGTATAATAATCAAGGTTAACAAAAAACAGTTATATTGTGTGCTGTAACTAATTGACCTTTAAGCTATGAACCAAAGCAAGTTTTTATCATTACTGCTCCTGCTTTTTGTTTTTCCCTTTGTTTCAAAAGGACAATCAACAGCCGCCAATAAACTTATCTCGCCCCGCATCAGGGTGATTATGGATAATGATTTTAGCGGCGACCCGGATGGCTTGTTTGCACTTACTCATTTGGTGCTGTCTCCATCAGTTGAGGTTAGGGGCATCATCGGCTCACACCTGAATGCTGCCGACGGTTTCGACAGGTCAAAAACCCAGGCCGATAACGCCGCAAAAAAAGCTGCCGAGCTATTAGCTGTTTTAAAGATCAAAGACCAATTCCCCGTGATAGCCGGCTCTAATACGGCAATGGTAAACGATAGTACCCCGGTTAAAAGTAAGGCTGTTGACCTGATCATTAAAGAAGCCTCACGCACAGATACTTCATTACCGCTGTATATTCTCTGTGGAGCAGGACTTACCGAAATTGCATCAGCAGTATTAACCGAACCTAAAATTGCCGATAAACTTACACTCATATGGATTGGCGGCCCCGAATACAGCGATCTTGCCCTGCCTCCACCAAACTATAGCAGCCCCGAGTATAATCTTAATATCGATATCAATGCCGCAAAGGCAGTGTTTAACCATTCACAATTAAAGCTATGGCAAATCCCGAGAGATGGATATCGTCAGGCCTTGTTGCCATATTCCGAATTACAGCTCAAAATAAAACCCCAGGGCGAAGCGGGCAAATACCTGGCCGGCGTACTCGAAACGCTGATGGGCCGCTTACAACAATATCATTTTAACCTCGGTGAAACTTATATTTTAGGCGATAGTCCGCTGGTGTTACTTACCGCCTTGCAATCATCCTTTGAGGCCGATCCTTCATCGAGCGAGTATGTATTAAAACCTTGTCCGCTCATTAATGCGCAGGGCGGGTACGATTATAATGCCCGTGGCCGCAATATCCGCGTTTACCGCAGGCTGGATATTAACCTGATGTTTAACGATTTTTTTGCCAAGTTGAAGCTCAATAAGTAAGGGCCATAGCTGGTATATTTTCAACCATAATCGGTTTATTTAGTATTACCTTAAGCGCTGTTTTGTAATTATTTTGGCTTGATCATAACCCTTTGATATCATGCTTAAAATAATTAGCAAAACAGCGCAAAATATATTCCTGCTTGCTTTAATATTTGTTGTGGGCGATAAAGCCTATGGACAAACCATTGATTCATCATTACCCAAGCTTATCGAAAAAAATGGCAGGCACGCGTTTTTAGTCGATGGCAAACCGTTTTTGATGCTTGGCGGCCAGGCCCATAACTCAAGCGCATGGCCGGCCTTGATGCCGGGGGTATGGAAATCGGCAGGGACGATGCACCTCAACACGCTTGAAGTACCTCTTTACTGGGAACAGATAGAACCTCAGCCCGGAAAGCTTGATTTTTCATTGGTAGATACACTACTTACCCAGGCCCGGCAACATCATGTTCATTTGGTGTTGTTATGGTTTGGTACCTGGAAAAACGGAAGTAATCATTACATACCCGAATGGATGAAGCGTGATGCCGGGAAATACCCAAACATTACGGGTAAAACAGGCAAAGCAATTGATTCGCCGTCCCCGCATTCAAAGGCTACATTGGAGGCTGATGTTAAAGCATTTTCGGCAGTGATGCGATATCTGAAACAGGCCGACGCGCAGCATACCGTTATTATGTTTCAGGTTGAAAATGAGCCCGGCTCATGGGATACCGTTCGTGATTACTCGGCTAAGGCGCAAAAATTATTTGAAGCAGATGTCCCCGCGGAACTGTTAAAACCTGCTATACTAAAAGCGTTAAATGTGCCTGAAAACTCCAAAGGTCCATGGGCCAAAGTTTTTGGCGACAGGGCCGATGAATATTTCCAAGCCTGGTCTATTGCCCGTTTCATTGATCAGGTTGCAGCTGCCGGTAAAGCCGAGTATCCGCTTCCGTTGTATGTGAATGTGGCACTTCGCGATCCGCTCACCAATCCACCTGCAACCCATTACGAAAGTGGTGGCGCTACAGATAACGTGATCCCGATCTGGAAAGCGGCGGCACCATCTATCGATTTGCTTGCTCCTGATATTTACCTCTCCGGCAGCGAAAGGGTACTAAAAGTAATCGACCTGTATACCCGTGCAGATAATACCCTGTTTGTACCCGAAGCCGGTTTAATTGCCGATAACGCAAAATACTTTTACGATGTTTTAGCCCATGGTGGCATTGGGTTTTCCCCTTTTGGCATAGATGATAATGGCGATGCATCAAACGATGAACATTTGGCCGAACGCCTTGCTCCTTTTGCACAGGAATATGCCATGGCGACCCCAATGATGCGGGAACTGGCTCAATGGGCTTTTGACGATAAGATCAAAGCCGCTGTTGAACACGAAGACGGCGCGGAGCAAACCATTAAACTTGGCGCGTGGGATGCCATCATAAAATTTGGCAGCGGCCATGGCGGCGAGCTTAAGCCTAACAAAGACCATAACGGCAGAGCCATGATAGTTACCCTTGATGAAAATAAATTCATCATGACCGGAACAAACTGCAGGATTACCTTCCATCCCGCAGGCGGCAATACCGGCAGGGCATGGCAATACCTTAAAGTTGAAGAAGGCAGGTATAGCGATGGTATTTTTAAATCGCTTCGCATCCTTAATGGTGATGAAACCGATTGGGGCGGGCCTGCAATTGGAGATCAGCCGAGGGTGCTGCGGATTTCGTTGATGGTGAGGTAGCAATTTTTAAAGCGCTCCTCCACCCCGTAATTATAAGGCACGAAGACAACCTACCAGAGGGAGCACATTAATATCTATAAAGAAACAATTATAATTATTAATAATCACCGACTAGCAAATCCGCCCCGTATAGGTCGCGATTGCTTAGTACCTACCATGACATAATTAAAAAACGGGGTCATGCTGAGCCTGTCGAAGCATAGCGAGGTGGGCCTCTGCGCGCGTCCTTCGACAGGCTCAGGATGACAAGCCCTCAACACCTAATGTCATATCACCTTCAAATATCTCGATTTTCCCAACTCGCAATGACGTTTTTTTATTACCTCCCCTATTTAACCTGATAAACCACTGCCTCATAGGGCATCAGCATACCATTTTTTGACGGCTTTTGATAGTTACCGATTAATACAGTTGCGTTATTTAGGTCGATACCTGTTTGTGCAGTGGCCGACTTGTTAGTGAAGTTCAGCAATACTAACAACTTCCTGCCGTTCAACTCCCTGGTGTAGGCATAAGTGTCGGGGTTTTGCGCGTCGAGCAGGGTGTACTTTCCATAAACCAGTACCAGGTTATCCTTCCTGAGTTTTACTACCCGTCTGAAATAATTTAAAATGCTGTTGGCATCTTTTTCCTGAGCGGCGGCGTTAATGTTTTTGTAATTGGAGTTTACCTTTATCCAGGGAGTTCCTGTAGTAAATCCGGCGTTATCGGTATTGTTCCATTGGAAAGGGGTACGACCATTATCCCGGCTTTCAAAGGCTATCCGTTTTAAATACGCCGGTAAATCGGCACTAATATTTTTCTGACGCTGGTACTCGTTCAGCGTTTGCACATCGCGGTAATCCTCAATTGTGGTAAAACCGGCATTGGTCATGCCCAGTTCGTCGCCATTGTAGTAGTAAGGCGTACCGCGCATAGTCATTAAAAAAGTAGTGAGCATTTTTGATGATACAGCCCTAAACTCAGGGCTATCATTCCCGAAACGGCTTACCAACCGCGCCTGGTCATGGTTAGCTAAAAATATCGAAAGCCAGCCCTTTGCCGCGAAGGCACTGTCCCATTTGGTAAATACCTGCTTTAAATGAGTTATGCTGTAGCCTTCGGGCTTGGCAATATCCACACCTTCAAAAGCGTAGGCCATATTCAGTTCATTTCTATCGGCATCAACTAAATTATGTCCGTCTTCAAATGTGTTACCTGCCCCCTCGGCCACGCTCATTACATTGTATTTACTGAGCACTTCCCGGTTCATTTCCTGCAGATAGCCATGCAAATTGCCTTGTACTCCATAATATTGGGTAAAGTTTTTTTCAAACCCTTTTGGAAAAGCTGGGAAGGTAGTATCCTTCGCGGCAAACTGAAAAGCGTCAAGCCTGAAGCCGTCAATGCCTTTATCGGCCCAAAACTTCATAATGCCATATACTTCGTTCCTGAGCTTAGGATTTTCCCAATTAAGATCGGGTTGCTTACGCGAAAAATAATGCAGGTAATAGGCGTTGGTGAGCGAATCGTACCGCCAGGCATCATGGTTCACATCAAACAAACTATAACGGTATGCCGGCTTACCCTTCTCCGCATTCCACCAGTGATAATATTCGCGGTATGGACTGGTTCGTGAGCTCCTGCTTTGTTTAAACCATTCATGCTCGTCGCTGCTATGGTTTACAACCAGGTCCATAATCAGTTTTATACCACGGCTGTGCATGCCTTTAAGCAAAGCGTCAAAATCGTCCATTGTACCAAAATCTTTCATGATGTTACGGTAATCGCTTACATCATAGCCGTTATCATCATTGGGCGAACTATAAATAGGATTAAGCCAAACCACATCAACCCCCAGGCTTTTGATATAATCGAGCTTGGAGATGATACCTTTCAGGTCGCCGATGCCATCTCCGTTATTGTCTTTAAAGCTGCGCGGATAAACCTGGTAAACTACTGCTTCTTTCCACCATTTCCGGTCGATAGTATCTGTTGCTTTGGGATTATTCTGGGCATATCCTGAAAAGGCGCCAAGCATAAAAATAGCAAGCGCCATAAAACGGATGTAAAGTACGTTCATGATCATAATCGGTTTAAGAATTTAGCGGGACAGAACTGGTTTTCTGCTGTTTATAATAAGATCATATTAAGGTAGCAATATTTAACGGAAACATCAAATAACGCGGTCAAAGCCACCGGCTTAACGCGCCCGGGAATTTAAGTTTCAAACATTATGGCCGTTTGGGGGTTTAAATTGAGCTAACACCCATCACAATTAACGGTTAATAAATTGAATTTTAAATATTTATACAAGTTAGCGTGCATCACACACCACCACATAAAATTTCTATCCTGCTTTTAAAGACGGTTTTATTGATACTATTTACAGGCATGGCCGTACATACCTTTGCCCAGGTGCAGGTACCTGCCGATTCGGTGAAGGCCGATTCCCTCCGCATTAAAGAAAAGGAGGTACAACCGGCAAAGCCTACCGATACCTTATACAAACAATATGACTTTGGCGACCTTGTGCGCAACATATTGCATCCCGGCCGACCGGCAGACGCGCCAAATAAAAAATCATCGGGCATTACAATTATTCCCAATGTAGCATCTAACCCTACTATCGGGTCGCAAATTGGCATTAAAGCGGTGGCCGGTAAAAAATTAGGGACAGATCCCAATACGTTGCTATCAGTAGCAGCTACTTCGGCCTCTATTACCACCAAAGGGATCATTTACTTTTATATCAATCACAACATATATACACCGGGTAATAAATGGAATTTTCAGGGCAATTTGGTTGCAGCCAAAACGGTATCGCCCGATTATGGTTTGGGAATTGGCCAGGCATCAAGCGGCAGCGCAGCCGATCAGGTGCTGGCTAATCCCGAGCGTAAAGGCCGGGCCCTGCATTCGCAATACTACAATATCAGGGAAAAGGTGTACAAAGAAATTGATAAGGGGCTATTCCTGGGCGCAGGCGCATCTTTTGATATCAGGCGAAAAATTGAGGATACCAAATCAACCACCGATTTTACCCCCTACAATATTTACAGCGACCGGCACGGCTTTGCCCGCGATCACTACGCTGCAAACGGCCTGCTTTTTAACCTGCAATACACCACCCGCGATAATCAAAACCGGGCCTATCGTGGCATTTATGTAGATGCCGGCTTCCGCGTTAACCAAAGCTGGATGGGTAGTTCAAAAAACGCGGTGCAATTCACTACCGATTTCAGGAAGTATTTCAGCCTGTCAGAAACAAACCCTGAGCATGTTGTAGCTTTCTGGAACTGGGGCTCATACCTCATTAGCGGTAATATCCCTTATCTGGAGTTACCTGGCACAGGTAAGGATCCAAGCTTCAGGAGTGGCCGGGGCTATGTTGTACAATACTTTAAAGGCACGCAATACAACTACTCAGAAGTGGAATACCGTTTCCCGATACTGCGGAACAAGTTTATAAGCGGCGTGGCATTCGCCAACCTGCAAACTACCAATGATGAGTCGGGCACTAAAATATTTCAGGTGTGGCAGCCGGGCTATGGCGGCGGCTTGCGGGTTTTATTTAACAAAGCCACACGCACCAACCTTTGCCTTGATTATGCCTTTGGCAGGTATGGTTCAAAAGGGTTCTTTTTGGGCTTGAATGAGGCATTTTAAAGCGTGTATCCTAATCAAATAATACTTATGATATGATATAAAATTCAACAAATAGAGGTTAATAACTTTAACATATTATCTTTGATTATATGGCCAAAGAATATTTCCTCTATTGTGATGAGTCAGTAGAAAAAGGTAAGTTTTACTCAGATTTTTACGGAGGCGCCCTTGTTGAATCGACTCATTATGATGAAATTATAAAAGCCCTTTCTGATAAAAAAATTGAGTTGAATCTACTTAAAGAAGTTAAATGGTCAAAAGTAAGTAGCACCTATCTTGAAAAGTACATGCACTTAATTGATGAATATTTCGATTTTATTAAATCCGGCAAAATAAAGATAAGATTGATGTTCAGACAATCGGCATTTGAGGCTATAAATCTGACGGATCACCAAAAAGACAATGGTTTTTTCTTACTATACTATCAATTTATAAAGCATGCATTTGGTTTTAGCTGCATGCCTGAATCAGAAATTAAACATCCCAAATTTCTGCGAATATTTTTTGATGAATTACCTGATAACAAACTAAGATGTGAGGAGTTCAAAAGTAAAATTTACGGCCTACAGTCTTTGAACCAATTTGTCTATGCAAAAATCCAAATTCGTAGAGAAGACATTGTAGATGTCGATTCAAGTAAACACGTAATTCTGCAATGTATGGATATTATACTGGGAAGCATGGCTTTTAGACTCAACAATATGCATCTTGTAAAACCTGAAGGCTCAAGGGTGCGGGGTAAGAAGACTATCGCCAAAGAAAAACTATACAAGCATATTTTAGCTCATATAAGACAAATAATTCCGAATTTTAATATTGGAGTAAGTACCGGCGGAGATACAGATAGCAGGTGGATGGATAACTATCGCCATTGGAACTTTAAACCTAAAGAACACCGAATAGACGAGTCAAAATTCAAGGCAACAAAAAACCCCATCTAAGCTACATTAATTCTCCCACGTGGAACGTAGGCCTTCGCTTTGACAGGGCATACAAAAATACGTATATTTTATTATTTATACAATCCATTTTAATAATAGTTTCACATAGCTTTCAGATAAGGCTTTGATTTATAAAGCATTCTCCTGACCCTATGCTCCATTCCTAATAGTATTCCAATGCTTTCAAAAACAACTTACTTTGTATAGATAGCAAACTTTGTATTTTTAAGATTAAGCGGCGTCATCGACTTAATGTTTTTCCTTTTGATAGTGCTGTTTAAATGATCTGCTATCACCGACTGTTTCTTGTTGATCAATATCGAATCCTTAGCCGATGAGATCACTATCCATCCAGTTTTATCAACAATATAAAGCTTATCATCAATTTTGATCAATACATCCTGGTTACCCGCTTTCGCCTCAGTTAGTTTATCGGCAAATGTTTTTCCCGCTTTAACCGAATCAAAATTCTTCAGCACATTGCTATAGCCCAAATCGGTAACTGAATTGTTTATCAGCTTTGAAAAAGAATCTGATCCTGAAGCGCCTGCTTTATCCAATCCAAAATACATCAAAGCATTTGCACCGTTAGATAGGCTCCCCCAGTGTTCACTTTGTACGATAGTATTATAACCCTTTTTTGAAATCTTCAATTTAAACTTCATCTCGCCATCGGCCGTGAAGCTAAGCGTGATCTTATAGTAACCTTTCGCGTCTGTTTTACCCAGCGGCTGTTCGTCGGCTCCGTAGATGTTGGCGGCTTCAATTGGCTGCAGCGTTTTTGAATCAACAACTAAACCGGCGATGTTGATATTTCTTGCTATTCCATCCCGCTTTTTGGCAAATAACTGCGTGGCTGTAAGGATCGAAAGCAAAGCAACAAGGGAGAACCTTGCTATTAAAATTTTATTCATGATAGTATTTAAGTTGGCAATGAAGATAAAATATTAACCACAAAAGGGCAAAAACTTCTATACTTTCCAATGTTTTAAACCACAACTCCTAACAAATTAGTACAAATACTAATAAATTAGTTGCAATACTAATTTATTAGTATTAAGTTTGTTTATACCTCATAACCAATGCAAAAATTAGCCAAACGCGAAGAGCAGATCATGCAGGCCGTATGGATCCTGGAGAAAGCTGTAATCAAAGACATTATACAGGAACTTCCTGAACCTAAACCCCATTACAACTCGGTGGCAACCATGGTCAAGATCCTTGAGGAAAAAGGTTTTCTTGCCCATGATACCATTGGTAATATTTACCAGTATTATCCGGCCATATCAAAAGAGGAATATCAGAAACATGCTATGAGAGATATCGTGAGCCAATATTTTGATAACTCCTATCCACGTATGCTGGCTTTTTTTGCCAAAGAAGAAAAGATCACCGAAGACGAGCTGAATGATATTATAACCATCATTAAATCCAATAAAAAATGATACCCTATCTGCTGTATGTAGCCCTGCTGCTGGCGGTTTGTTTATTGTTTTACAAACTATTGCTGCAACGCGAAACGTTTTACCGTTTAAACCGGTATACGCTGCTATGTTGTTTAGGATTCTGCTTTCTGATCCCACTTATACACCCGCCTGCTCAATGGTCGGCACAAAACGCCGAAAAGCCCATTAGCCAGCCTGTTGTGATACAGCAAGTACAAGAACCTCCAATATCTGAAGTCGGGTTAGAAGACGGCCCAACACTGAAAACGACCTTAACTCCGGAACAACCTAAACCCACACAAACCATTGCCGCTGAACCAAAGCCTTCATTTACCTTATCTGCAACAGAAGTAATAAAATGGCTGCTGATACTTTACTGGGCAGGTGTAGCCATATTTAGTTTAAACCTTTTGGTGCAAATTGGCAGTACCCTTTATCAGGCATTTACCAACCCATTTATTATTGATGGGCGCTACCGCATTGTTGAGCTTAGCGGCAATAAGGTGCCATGTTCCTTTTTCAATTACATCTTCATCAACCCGGCGGCGTACGATTGGGATACCTACAGCCAGATCCTCCTGCACGAAAAAGTACATGCAAAACAGCTTCACAGCCTGGATATCATGCTGGCCGAACTGTGTATTATATTTCAATGGTTTAATCCGCTTGCCTGGCAATACCGCAAAGAAATTGAGAACAACCTCGAGTATCTTACAGATACAGCCGTTTTGAACAATGCGGATACAGACAGGGCAGCCTATCAGCTCAGCCTGCTTAAAGTATCTGTACCAGAGTTTTCCCTGCGGATAGCTACCAATTACAATCAATCGCTTCTGAAAAAACGCATTGCCATGATGAACGCCAAACGATCAAACCTGCACATTTTATGGAAGTATTTTACCTTGCTTCCGCTATTTTGCCTGTTTATTTGCGCGCTTAACCAACCCGCAAACAGCGCCCAGTCAACAAATACTCCTGTATCTTTCATCAAACCAGTAACCAATAACGCATCGGCATATAAAAGCTTTGATGCCGAAGTGGAAGGTTATTGGTTTGCGGCCCGTGATGGCGATAATATGAATATGGATTTCAAGGTGACTACCAAAGGGCATAACTGGAACTATAATTCATTTAATGTTCCCATGAAAGATTTGTCGTCTATGCCCCGAAAACAAAAAGGTGATTTTACGTTAACCCGTGATGCCGGCACCATTCTGTTCAACGGTAAATTTGATGGAGATGAAGGCCTTGGTCGCTTTAAGCTTAAACCCAATAAAGCTTATGTAGACCTGCTACAAAAACAAGGCATCGAACAGATCGAGATCCATGAACTTCTCGACCTGCTATTATCCAACGTGGAGAAAGACTATCTTGAAAAACTTCAAAAATATGGCTACACAACTACGAAAGTTAATGACTTATCCGCTCTGCGATATTTTGGAGGTACTGAAAATGACATGAGATTTTGGCGGGCGCAATACAAGGATATTACGTTAAGTGAGCTCACCCGAATTAAAATAAACAAACTGGATAGCGCATTTATATACGAAATGCGTAATGCCGGATACCGAAACCTAACCCTGGAGCAATTAACAAGCTTTAAATTACAAAAAATTACACCCGATTATATCCGGAGTATAGTAAGCGCCCGAAAAATTGGCAGATCGCCCGGCGATACAACCAGCCTGCTTCCCGCTGCTGATGAGCTTTTATCAGCAAGGCACGCCAAGGTTGACAGCGCGTATATTCGCGGTTTAATAAATGCCGGGTATAACCTTACAGGTTCACAACTTCATTCCTTTAAGGCATTCAATATAACGCTTCAGTATATAGATAGCCTTAAAACAATGGGTTATAGCAACCTTTCATTCGCTAACATGATAGGCCTACGGGGTCAAAACGTTACGGTAGATTTTATAAAGCAATACCGGGCCATCGGCTTCAATGACATCCCGGCAGAATATTTATCAAGCTTCAAATACTACAATATCAGTCCTGAGTTTATCAAAAGCTATCAAAGCTTGGGCTATAAGGATATTAAAGCCTCGGAATTGGTGCTTATCAAAATGCGGGGTATCACGCCCGATTATATTAAGAGCCTCCAAAGCCTGGGTTATAATGATATTGAACTGGCGGATATTATCAGCATGAAGCATGAAAATATTACCCCCAGCTTTATCAAAGGATTTAATGACCTCGGGTTTAAGAATGTGCCGGTAAAGGACCTTATCCTGCTCAAAACGTCGGATGTTACCCCGGAGTATGTGAGCTCCATGAAACAGAAAGGCCTCAATTCAAAAGATCTGCGTAAATACATCAATCTTAAAAACACCTTCAATTAATGTAAACTAAAAACAACTATATCCACCTCCTAAACCAAACAACTATGAAAATTCACAAATTACTGCTGGTTGCCGTATTGGCTTATGTTTTTACCTTTAAAGCTGCAGCACAACAGCATTTATCATCCTCGCAGGCCTACGACAAAGCGCAGCAAGACCGCTCAGATGCCAATGACCTGTGGGAGAAAAAAGATCCCACACCCGCCGAACTCGACCGAAGCATCCGTATTTTAAAGCACACGCTTGTATTTCTGGACAGTCTGCCGATAAAAGAACTGGCCAACGGCAATTTCTACTTAAAAGCCCGTGCTTATGACGTTTACCTGGATATGGCCCAGTCATACACGGTAGCCGGTAAAAAAGATTCAGCGATAATGATGCTTGAGAAAAGGTTTGCCGAGGGAGGCTCCAGTCGCGCCGCCAGTTATATAGGCGACTTTCCTTTATTGAACCCAATCCGCCAGGAACCAGGGTACCTGGCTATTGTGGAGAAAATGAAAAAGCAATCGTCATTCTGGCAAAACGAGGCTTTTAAAACAGTTTATAAAGAGAATCTGACCGATGCGGAAAAGGTTGCGGGCCTATCGCTCCTGTGGTCACAAGCCAAGTATAACTTTGTAAATTTTGATCATGCCGGTATCGACTGGAACCAAACATACATTGATTATATCCCTAAGGTAACCGCCACCAAAACCACTGCCGAATACTATAAAGTGCTGATCACTTTTTATGCGCAATTAAAAGACGGGCATACCAACGTATATGTTCCGAACACTTTAACCGCCCAGTTTTATTCCCGCCCACCCTTCCGTACCGAATTAGTTGAAGGCCGGGTATTTGTAACCCAGGTTTTTAGCGACAGCCTTTTCAAAACAGGCATACAACCAGGACTCGAAGTATTAAAAATAGATGGCGAACCGGTAATAGACTACGCCGAGAAAAACATAAAACCATATCAAAGCAGCTCAACTCCGCAGGATCTTGAGGTGCGTGAGTTTAGTTATGCTTTGTTAGCGGGCTCTAAAGATAACCCTATCAATATTGAATTTAAAACGGCTAAAGGCAAGATCATCAGCAAAACCATAGCGCGTACTGGTTATCACGATATAAAAGGCCTAAAAACTCTGGATTATAAAACCATCAACAACATTGGCTACCTCACCATTAATAATTTTGAAGATGGTAGCATCGGCAAACAGTTTGATTCACTTTATACTGCGGAGATCTCTAAAACTAAAGGTTTGATTATCGATATAAGATATAATGGCGGAGGCAGCAGCGGCATAGGATATGACATTATCAGTAAGCTAACCGATAAGCCTTTCAAAAGCTCCGCGTCAAAAAATATATCATTGATGTCGATGCCGGGAGCCGAACCCTCATGGATTGATAATGGCTTTGGCACCTGGAATGCCAGCGGAAAAATATTTTATAATAAACCGGTAATGGTATTGATAGGGCCCCGCACATTTTCGGCAGCCGAAGATTTTACCGTAGCTTTTGATTATATGAAACGAGGTAAGCTAATAGGCATGCCTACGGGCGGCAGCACCGGCCAGCCGGTGTCATTTAACCTGCCGGGTGGCGGGCAGGCAAGGGTTTGCGGCAAACATGATAGCTATCCCGATGGCAAAGAGTTTGTTGGCGTTGGCATTAACCCCGATATCATTGTAAAACCAACCATCAAAGACGTTTTAAATGGCGTTGACGCCGCCAAAGAAAAGGCTTTACAATTATTGAAATAAACTCACATGTCTAAAAAACGAGGGCCTGTTTCTTCCGAAACAGGCCCTTATCTTTTTATCGCTTCAACAGCTTACTGTCCGTTTGTAGCGCTCCAGCCATCGCCCCAGCCGCTGCCGCCGGTTGCTTTTGCTCCTTTTACAAGTTTATCATATTTTACAGCTTGTTCTTTGGTTAAAACAGCTTTGATCTTTGAAATGGTAGCTGCCCTTAATGGTTTAATATCAACCATCATTTTAGTATTATCACCCTTATCTGCAGCTTTGATCTTTTCAAATTTATCAGATGACTCCTGGTATATCGCAGCGATTTTTTCGGTTTGCTTATCGTTAAGCTTCAATTCTTTTTGCAGCTCTTTTGATTTTTCAACAGGTTTTGCTCCTGGTTTGGTTTGCGCGTTAACTGCTGCCGCCAATCCAATGAACATGCAGCAAAGTAATAAGAGTTTTCTCATGGTTTAAGATTAATTTAATTGTTATAAATGTAACTATTTCGGTACTAAATTGATGCTAATATTTTCTACTACAAAAACATAACTCAATTTGTTTTAGCAGCCATTTGCATAGGCATGCAAACGGGCATGCTTTTACCCTGGAACATCAATTTAGTTAGCTGGGTGGTTTTATATTGCGCCTCACCTTCCGTAATGTTTAAGAACCGGTTAGGTTCAACATTTTTAAAGTGCTGCACGGCGCCGCTGCCTGCCCATTTTATTTCAATTTCATCAATCATTTTTGCCTGCCCAATGCCTATTTCCTGCCGCAAAGGCGATGAGCCAAAACTTCCACCCGAATTAACATCTTTATAAACAGAACGCTTAACGCCATTTTCGATAAAAGTGAGTTTAATGCTGCTCCCTATGGCCGCGTTGTTGGCTTTTGTGCCGGTTAGTTTTAAGCTGATCCAGTTATTGTTGCTTAACCCAGGGTTCATATACAATGAGCTGGTGTATGAATCGCCGATATAAGCGCCGCCCATTTCAGCAAAAATATCCTGGCGACCAACATTTCTTAAATCGGCAAATGCTACACCGTGCCCTTTTTGTAAGTTCCCCATGCGTGATGACGAGGTAATATCAGCAAACCTCTTGCCGCCAATGTTTCTGAAAAACTTATTAGGCACCAACGATTTAAAATCGGGATTGCCTGTACCAAAATACATATCAAGGTAACCGTCGTTATCAATATCGCCAAAGTTGGCCCCCATACTGTAAACTACTTTATCCAGTCCCGCCTCTTTAGTTACATTAGTAAATGTGCCATCATGGTTATTTTTGTACAGGTAGATATTGCCAGCTTCGGGAATAGCTTTGCCAAGGGCAGCAGCGGCACTGTAGTAACCTAAAGTGTGCTCAAAATTATAGTTGGCCACCATCACATCGGGCCAGCCATCATTATTGTAATCGTAAAACCAGGTGGTAAACGTGCGTTGTTTAATTTGATCAAGGCCTGATTTCGCCGTTACATCTTCAAAATCTACCCCTACTTCGGTTTTCCCTTTGTTTTTTAACAGGTATTTATGCCCATCCATGGTAGAAATAAACACATCCACAAAGCCATCATGATCATAATCGGCAGATGTTACCCCTTTTACATAGGCCTTGATACCGCAATGTGCGGCAGTAGTAATATTGGTGAACGTACCATTGCGGTTATTGATATATAGCTGGCATGTTGATTCATCAACATAACTCATTGATTCGGAGTTTTCATTTCCTACAAACACATCCAGCCAGCCATCATTATTAAAATCGGCCCAGGTTGCTGTTTGTGTAGGGTGCAGCATAAATAAACCGCTTATAGCAGTTACATCCGTAAAAGTACCATCGCCATTATTCCGTAATAATGAGCTTGGCTGATTGCCGAAGCCCCTGGTGAGCCATGCCCCGCGCAAGACAAAAACATCCAGTTTACCATCGTTATTATAATCGGTTTGCTGAATGTTAAGTCCACCGGTAATACCGGTTAAACCGGCGGCTTCGGTGCGGTCGCTGAATGTACCATCCTGGTTGTTTTGAAAATAATGCATAGGATCTGACAGGTCCCAGCCCGATGTCATGATATCCAGATAGCCATCACTGTTAAAATCATCAACAATTACGCCCCCTGCGCGGCCATGAATGTTAAGGCCCAGGCTGGCTGCCACATCAACAAATGGCTTAACCTGGTTGGCGGTGTCCGGGTCGACATTCAGGTTCGGGATCAGGATATTTTTGGGTACTTTCTGCGGATATTCGCCCAGGGTCATATACGCGATATTGGCCAGCCAGCGTGATTCATAATCGTCGGGATGAAGTTTTAATAAGGTTTTGTAAACATCAATCGCTTTTCGTGAACCTGTTTGGAGTTTGTGTACACCATCGTCCTTGATAGGAAATATACACGATGAACCGGTATGGTTAAGCATGCAATTGCTTCGTTCGCCCAAACGCATGTAGGCTATGGCCTGCTCGGGCAGCATTTCATCGGTCGACATAAAATCGATGTTATCCATTAGGTTTTTATAAATGCTTACCGACTGCTGCTCTTCCCCGGCCTTTAACAGCAGGGACGCCTTTGAAAATAAAACTTCCGGGCTTTTAACAAGCCGCTTTGTCTTAAGCAGCGAATCGCAATAAGCCAGTTTCATTTCCGGATTAAACGGATTGGAGATTGTGTTATTCTTTTTATATAGTTGCTTTAGCACCTGTGCCATCTCCTCGTTAGATGAGTTTTGGCAAGACGCTATTATAGTGAAACCGCAAAGCATCGCGAGCGCGGCGGTGATTTTTTTCTTGATCATAGGACGTTCATTTACACGCGCGGGCAAAATGCCAAAGCATATAAACCGCGACAGATGTGGCATTAAATTGTATTAACAGAAAATTGAGACAACAGAATTTATCGGGCACATACATGTAGCCCGTAAATAAGTTAAACAAAGAAAATTAGCAGGATGCTTTTGGCGGTTGCTCAGGAATATCCAGATGGTGGCTTATTGGTGATTGCCCGTGTCTTATAGTGATTTGAGGCAAATATTTTACAGGGCAAAAAAATTCAAACTGTACAAATGAAAATGTCAGGTTATCCTGCAGGGCTATTTTACCAAAAGGAACGTGTTCTTTCGGCGAAACAGGGATATCTTTAATCCCTTTAGCATCAAGCACATTACTATCCGCAAAGCGGGTAGTTTCATAGTTAGGGATGCACATGAGGTGAAGGGCCTTTTTTGTCATCCGTAATTTTACATAGTTATACGTAGCGCTGCCGAATGTTATATGTCCGGATATATTTTCAAACGCCTGCCAATCATGTATAGCTGGCAAATCAACCGGGATGGTAATTTCGGTAAGGTCATTGACATTATATAAACCTTTGCTGATCTGTTCTTTAAAAAATCTATCCGATTTATATACCAAATATTGATGCACAATAAGCTGCCCGCTAATATTAAGCAGGTAAATATTCAGCAATATTAATGCAATGGTCTTTTTCAAGCGGTTTATAATAACCTAAAGATGAGATTTATAAACGGCATTTTCAAGCCTTATTTTTATGGCACGAATAAATAATATCAAGAAAACACTAAAAGCCGATAATACTAAGGCTCAGAATTGACTCACATGGTCTACGCATCCACCCTTCACCTTCGGCGTAAAAAGGATAAAAAAATCCCCTCTTTACACTATCGTAGAGAGGGGAATAATCATAGCGACCTGCAGGCCGCTATGTGTTTAGTTCTATTACTTTTTTATTAAAACACGTTTCTTTAACCATTCCCTAACGGGTTCATCATATAGTTTAAGACAGGCATAGGCAATAGCAATACTCGCTACAAAAATACCCAGGCCGGCAAACAAGCCCGGAGCCATCGGCACCTTATTATTTTGTACCCAGGCTATATGAAAGTATATTAAAGGATAGTGTGTAATATAAAGCGGATAGGAAAGATCGCCTATAAATTTGCAAACCCTGATTGAGCTTTGGCTTTTTAAAGTGCCCCCTGCCCCAATGGCTACTATTAAAGGGAAAAGGATAATGATACAAACTGATTCGTAAATACCGTTCATCCATAAGTGGTCGGGGCCACCTATCCTTGGTACGCACAGTATAGCGGCAATTAAAATGCTACAAACTGTAAAAGCTCCTTTAATATGAATAAGCTTGCCCATGCGGCACAATAACATACCGGCAAAAAACGGATATAACAGGCGGGTGAAGCCTATATAGAGCTGTGGCTTGTCTACTGTCCAACCGCCAATTACATCGCCCTGCGGCCCCATTACCGTAAAATGAATTAGTAAGCAGGCCGATAAAAACACAAAAACAGCAAGCAGCGTTTTTGAAAATCTACGGATCACCAGCGCGTAAAGTATATTGGCTACGTATTCAAAAAACAACGACCAGGCTGGTCCGTTCAATGGGTGCATTTCCTGCCAGCCACGGATATCCAATGATGGCCGTATTGGTATCAATGTAAAACCAATCAACATTATTAGCAGCATTTTCCACACCGGTGTTTCATTAATAAGCGGAAACATGGCGCATCCCTGCGTATAAAAAAACACGGCACCGATTATAGACCCCATAATAACCATGGGTTGCAAACGGACAAGGCGGCGCTTGTAAAAATCCCATTGAGTCATTTTCCCCCAGCGGTCATCATAGGCGTAAGCCACTACAAAACCTGACAGTAAAAAAAAGAAATCAACCGCAAGGTAGCCGTGGTTAATAATTTGATGAAAACGATCTCCGGAATAAGTTTCAAGAATGTGGAAAGCAACCACGAAAAGTGATGCTACTCCGCGAAGCCCGTCAAGAATTTGATAATGCCCTTTTGTTTCAAGGTACGTAGTGTTTTTACTCATTAGCAGGAAAAAACAAGTATGATAAATTGGTTAACTGAATTTGGCACCAGGCATAGCAAACCTGCCACAATACAACGGCTATAAATATGCTTTAATTTATCGGCAAGTCAAAACCTCAACAGTAAAAGCTATTATCCTTTTACAAATAACTTAACCACCATTTTGCCTTATTAGCCTGCTTGTAAGCGTCATAACGTTTACATAAAGGATATAGGCCTGCTACTATTAAAATCCAGGTTAGGTAAGCCACCGGCAACGAAAATCCATAGCCTTTCAGGTCGCGCGTAAACCAGATAGGTTGTTTCAGGAACCAGATTGTCCAGTCCTGGCCAGGTGTTAATGCCGAAGCAATGATTGCTATGAGGTGTATAATATAAATGTGGATAAGATAATAGAACATAGGCACCCTGCCATATACCGAAACCACATCCACAACCTTGCCCTTTAACTTTTCAGTAAATGACAGGAACAGGAAAGCCGATCCTAACGTTAGCAGAAGGTACAGCAACGATGGCGGATACTTATTCACTTTAATGAACGACAGGAAGGTATAAAACGCATCTTTTTGTGCTGTCCACTTTACCGGGTCGCCGTATACATTGGTATAACGCAGCACGATGAACGCAACCAGGCAGCAACTGCCTGCAATCAATAAGTTTTTTTGTCGTTTGACAACATCATAGCCGGTGGTATACCATCCACCCAAACAATAGCCTAACGACATAACAGCCATTAGCGGCACAATGGGATATCCTACCAGTAAAATTTCTTTATGCCACATAAAAAATTGCTGGTCATGCAGCAGCGACCAACCAAAGGCCTCCAGGGAACTTCCGGGAACATGCACACCATCTAAAAGATTATGGCCAAATATAATTACAAGACTGATCCCCAGGATCAGTTGCTTGGGCAAATGGATCAACGCAGCCAATATGATCATACTTAAACCCAATGCCCAAATGGTGATAAAGAAAAACATGGGGAACGCAATATTGAAGTTCCAGCCGAAGTTAACCACAAACATTTCGAGAAAAATGAGCCACAAACCCCGCTTTACCAGGAAAATAGATAATTCCTTTTTAGATTTCTTTTGCCCGATGAGGCATGCCGATGTTCCAGCGAGCAACATAAATATCGGCGCGCAAAAATGGGTGATCCACCGGGTAAAAAATAATACACCGCTTGTTTTTGTAAGGTCAAGCGGGTCAAAATAAAACGAACCGAAATATAAGTAATCCCTTACGTGATCAAGGGCCATAATGATCATGATAGTACCGCGGAGAAAATCTATCGAGGTTATCCGGTTCTTTAAAATTGTGCTCATTCAGGTTTTTTGGCGTGAAATTAAAGATACCATTTTTATAAATAAACATTTAGTAAAAGCCCGGTCATTATTGTTGCTTTTATCTGACTAATAACCAAATGCTTAAAGCGCTTAAAATTTAAGTCAGGCTGTATATTTATGTCATGAAACCCGGAACCAGATTTTTACATTCTCTTTTTGAAGTAGCACACGTCGAATTTCAAACTTATGACCTTTCCAATCAAAAGGTTCTGTTTTCGAGCGGAGTAACCCGTCAGCTTTTGGGCTATTCAGAAAGTGAATATGTTAACCTAAGCAATGAATTTTATCGAAGCATCATTCACCCGGATGATTACGGAAAAGTACAGCAAACCATCAACAAAACCATTCAATCAAAAAGTGGCGATGTAATAGAAATGACAGTGCGCCTGCGCCGGATAGATGGCTCATACGTTTGGCTTTATTCAAGGCAAATGATCTACCAAAGAAACCACGCTAATAGTACGCTGACCATTATAAGGGAAGTTGAGGATGTTACCCGCCTGGTTGAGCTTCAGGGCGATCTGGAAGAAAAAGTTGAACAGCTCAAAGCAATCTCCTATAAAAACTCCCATCTGTTGCGCGGGCCCGTGTCAAGCATCATCGGTCTGGTTGATTTGATTGAAGAACACGCGGTAACAAGTGATCACAACCGGCAGATATTGCATTATCTAAAGGAAACCATAGCCAAACTGGACGGCGTAGTCAGGGAGATCAATGAAAATGCAAGGTTGGGATAACCCGTTAAGGAGAAGAGCGCTTTGCGGAAAAATACCTGACTAAATTATGTCATTACTTTATGCTGCCGGATGGCTTTAACTACGACTGATTTCTTCGCACCATCTTATAAAATCTACTGTATCCGTATCATGAAACCAAAGTTGATTTTCTTTTGCCTGGTTATCCAAAATATAATTTACTGCCTTTGTTATCTCGAAATTTATTGAGCCTGTCATTCGGGCCGCCGGTGATATTTGCGTCCCCCTGGCAATCTGCTTTTCAAGATCAAAATTCAATAAACTCCATTCTTTAGCGCCCCGGATAGATATACTTCCCCTTTCTTCTCCGTTGGCAATATGTTTTACTTTTATATGGTCGTGATCCTTATCCTTCCAGGTAGCTTTATTTCCAAATAAATTTTTCTCCTCAGGCGGTGGCGCGTCTTTATATAACACTAATATCCATCCTTTATAATCAGTTACAGTTCCATTATATACCTTATTTTCACAGGTTGATCTTGCGCTTGGAAATATCAACCCATTGGCACCGTTGCTCCGAAGCCATACGCCAATGGCCTGACCAAATATATCGCCGCCACCTATTTCCAAACTCATAATGGAAGGCAAGAGCTCTTCAAAACTATTTACGGTTCCCTTCCCCAGATAATGAATGCCCGACTTTTTTGCTGCGGCCTCTGTATTTTCCAACTCCAGGTTTACAAAGGTTTTGAAAAACCAATCTTGAGTATCGGGCAATCTCAAATCTATTATCTTGTCGATATCTGCACTAATTTGTCTTATACCGTAGGTAATAGCTGATTTCGTATTCAGTGACAAGTCGTTATAATCGTGCAATAATTTTTTATTGCTGTCCGTTTCCGTTTCCAATAAGCAGGTACAGAAATAATACGGATACCTGGCATCTTCTTCTGTAAAAAACTTTTCGGCTATTAGGTAATCCGTTAGCCAGGCATCTACCTTCGGATCAAAAATCTCGGGAATAATACCCGATGCTCCGCTATAATAAGCGTACATTTCGTCTCTTAGGGTTCCAAAATCATTAAAATCATCTTCCGAACAGATAGTAAAATACCGGTTTGAAGGAAGATCACCGCCACCGGCAAATCTTCTGTTTCTCTTTCCAAAATTAAATTCGGTACCAGCTGCAGTTACAATGGTATTAATACCCTCCTTTTTCAGCTTTTCATACATATCATGCAAATCATTAAACTTTGAAAAGATTGTATCAAAAACATCCCGCATAAAAGGGAACTTAAAATCGGTATTAAGTTGTTTTAAACCGCCTTTATAATTACTAAATGGTATATCCATGGTTAACTTCTTAGTTGATTGAAATTATGGAATTTCTTGTGATTAGTTACCCCCTCTGCCGGCAGAGGACAAAACGATAAATTAAGGTGCTATTGTACCTTCTTACATCATCCCGAAAGCAATAATGAATAATATAGATAACAACAAAAAATCGGGCAAACTTGATTTTCAAGTTTACCCGATTTTTTGCAAAGCTGGAGTCAGCCTGCTTTAAAAAATTATAAATCACTCGCTCCGCAAACTTTTAACAGGGTTGGTCAATGCGGCTTTTATAGCCTGGAAACTGATGGTCAGCAGGGTTATGGCGAGAGCAATAATTCCAGACACAATAAATACTCCCAAACCAATGCTCACCCGATATGCATATTTTTCCAGCCAGTGCTCCAGGAAGTAAAGCGCCAGCGGCGAAGCAATGAGGCAACTGATCAAAACCAGCACAACAAAATCCCGCGACAGCAACAGCCACACCTGAGCTATAGAAGCGCCTAATACCTTGCGGATACCGATCTCCTTGGTACGCTGCTCGGCCACATAAGCGGCAAGACCAAACAAACCCAGGCAGGAAATAAATATAGCCAGGGCTGCAAATACACCAGCCAGTTTGCCCAAAAGCACTTCCAGATTAAACTTACTCGCATACTCCTCGTCAATAAACTTATATTGATAAGGAAAAGCCGGGTTATATTTTTGAAATATCTTGCCTATGTTTTCGATAGTAGCGTGTGTATCGACGTTTTTGGGCAGGCGATAAGTGATTACGAAACCATAAGGATTGTGGCCGAAAACAGCAGGCGCTACGGGAGTATATGGAGATTCCATCAGAGCGTCTTTGACCACTCCGATAATTTTAACCGGCGTATTGCCGAAATTGACTTTTATAATTTGATTGACCGGATCTTTAAGACCAATGCGCTTCACCATGGCTTCATTCACAATCACATTCAATGAATCACTTTTCCAATCGCCCATAAAATTGTGCCCCGCGGCAAAGGTCATGCCCATGGTTTTAAAATAATCATCCGACACCCAGATCCCGCCAATATTCACCTCTTCTTCTCCCGCGTTTTTACCAGGCCATTTCTCCAGTGAAAAATGACTATACACCTGCGTTGCCGGCGATGTAGATGATGCTATGCTTTCAACCAATCCGGATGATAGCAAATCATTTCTTAAAGCGTCAAAATGTTGAGGAAGATCACCGTTCATATCGGTCATTACCAGCCTGTCGGCATTGTAACCCGTCGGCCGGTCCTTTACAAACTGTATTTGCTGGTAAACAATAACGGTACTGATGATCAGCGCAACCGAACAGGTAAATTGTACAACCACCAATATTTTCCGAGGTAGTGTTGCAGCTTTGCCCATTTGGATGCTTCCTTTCAGTACCTTTACCGGGTTGAATGACGACAAGTAAAACGCCGGTCTGCTCCCTGCCGCCAATCCTGTCAACAGCACAAAAGCAATCATGATGCCCCAGAAACCTATGTTATTATACGGCACCTGGATATATGACCCCGTTAAAGCATTAAATGAAGGCAGTGCCAGCTGAACAAAAAGCATGCAAAGCAAAAACGACACAGACGTGATCAAAACCGACTCAAGCAAAAACTGGTAAACCAGGTCAACTCGTCCAGAGCCTATCGCTTTGCGAACGCCCACTTCCCTCGCGCGTTTTTCGGACCGCGCGGTTGAAAGGTTCATAAAATTGATGCAGGCTATCGCCAGCACCAGGATACCGATAACGCCGAATAAGCGTACATAATCTACAAAGCCACCTGCTACCTTTCCATTCTGGAAACTGCTGTATAAATGCCAATCCTTTAAAGGATGCATAAAAACCTCAGGTTTCAGCGATCTCATCTCCGGGCTTCGCTTATCTACAATATCCCTGATCTTAGGTGCCATTTGTGCATAGCTTACACCCGGCTGCAGCGAAACATAGGCAGAGAATGAATTGTAGGTCCACTTGGTGCGCCCATCCCTGATCCAGCCCTGGGTTGCTTCTGAGTAAGCAAAAGGGGTTAGATAACTGAATTGCATAGTAGCGTTAGTGGGGATATCCTTAATAACCCCGGTAACCTTCATGCTTTGTACGTTATCAAAACGCACAACTTTGCCCATCGGATCGGCATCGCCAAATAGCGCTTTGGCGGTCGATTCGGTTAGCACGATGGAGTAGATATCAGTCAATGCCGAATTGGCGTTGCCTTTAACAAAAGGATATTGAAATATTTTAAAGAAATCCGGCCCTGCAGCTCCCCCTCCCAGGTACAGCTTTTTATCGCCCACTAAAAGATCATGGTTCATCCTGCCGATATTATCAGATTCGGCCACATACTGCACTCCCGGAATTTCCTTCCTCAACACTTCAACCAACGGAAGCGCTATAGATGTTTGGGTAGATGTGCCGTTATGTTGCGAGGTCAGGTTCATTTCTACCTGGTACGATCGTCCGTAATTGGGCAGGAAACGGTCATAGGAGTATTGATTGGTCACCCACAGTCCAATCAGGAGCGCGACGGCCATACCGGCGGCCAGACCCACGATGTTCAGCGCGCTATAAACTTTGTTATATAGCATATTGCGCCAGGCAATTTTTAAATAATTACGAAACATATGATTGCGATTTAATTTCTTACCAGACCATACAGGAATGGTTCTGTGACCCGAAATTATCGCTGCAGATGCTGATAAAAGTTCCAAATCATGATTTGGGCGCTCTTTTTTCAGTTCGCTCTTATATTCTGCCGGGCTTTTGCCCGTGATTTGTTTGAACGTGCGGTTAAAAGTAGTTTTAGAGTTGAACCCGCAATCGTAAGCTATGCCTAAAAGTGTTATCCGGTCGTAACCAGGATCCCGCATCCTCCGGGTTACATCCTGTATCCGGAATTCGTTCACAAAATCATTAAAGTTTTTTCGCAGGCCGGTATTGATGATCCTGGACAATTCGTGGATAGAAATGCCGAGCTCTTTGGCCAAAGAATTTAAGCTTAGCTCCGCATCCAGGTAAAACTTATTAACTTTCATTTGATGCCTCAACCAATAACCCCGTTGTATCAATCTATCTGCTGATGATGGGCTTGCACGCATAAACTGTTTTCCAGTTATTTTATTGACCTCTTTTTGAGCAGGATATTTAGCCAGTTTTGTACACCGGTATAAATAAGTTGCAATAGAAATAAAGGCCAGCAATTGCAATACCGGCTGCCAGTATTTATACGCCGGGGTATCATAGGTAGCAAGCCCTGTGTGCACGCTTTGAATAACAGTCAGCACGTGCATACCTTGCTCTAATAACAAAGGGCTGAAGTGTGCCAGATCTTTGGCTGTAAATTTTTCTTCCGGCTTAACTATACCACGAACATAAAAAAACGCCAGCGGGCCAAGTGTCAGCAGAAACGGCAAAGGCACCCAGCTCCATCGCGGGAAACCTCTGCTCAATTGAATGTTGATACAGAAGTTTTTGAGCAACAACAATACCATGGAGAGCAGGATAAGGCTAAGCAGGCGATTGACATATCTTTTGGAAAACCATAGACTCAGACTGGAAATCAGCCCGATGAATATCGCAGCCAGTAAGAGCAAATCAAATATGTTGATATGGAAATGATTAAGAGTCATTAGTACATTGGGCTCAACTCTTATTCCACACCGACAACGCTTTGATTTATAGATATTTATTAAGAATCGAACACGTCCATTTTGTAATGATATCGAACATTTGCTGTTCGGTTTTGAAATGTTATAAGGTTCGTTGATTTAATTTCAAAGCTTTAACCGTCCGGATACAGACAGCTATTGTTCCACTCACGAACAGTTTTTAAATGCCAAACACATTGCAAAAAACTAAAAATCAGCAACTTAAAAACATGGCACAACATTTATGCTGAGTTCTTAACAAAAAGTTTCCTACTTAAACCCAAACCATATGATACGAAACTACTTTAAGATTGCCTGGCGCACTATTGTTCGCAATAAAAGCTATTCGGCCATTAATATTGCCGGACTTTCGGTAGGTATAGCAGCCTGCCTGCTCATATTTGTAGTTGTTCAGTTCGAGCTCAGCTTTGATACTTTCCAACCGGGGTATAAAAGCACCTACAGGATAGTTACCAAACATGACCGGTCCGGAACCATTAATTATAGCAGTGGTGTTGCCGCTCCCGCTGTCGACGCTTTGCGGCTGCTTTTTCCGCAGGCCACAGTAGCAGGTATCGACGCTATATACGGCAGCCAGATCATGGCGCAATCGGCAGGAGGCAATCCTGTTAACGATAAAAAGTTTATCGAGAAAACGGGTATCATGTTTGCTGAACCTCAGCTTTTTGATGTTTTTCCGACAACATGGCTCGCGGGCAGTGCATCCGCCTTAAAAGAGCCTAACATGATAGTCATAGATCAAACCAGCGCCGAAAGATATTTTGGCGACTGGCATTCGGCTCTTGGTAAAACATTGAAGATGGACAACCTGCTAACCCTGAAAGTGGCGGGGGTAATTAAAGATGCGCCGGCCAATACGGATATCCCTCTGAAATTGCTGGTTTCATACATTACCTGGAAGAAGAATGCCAAAAGCTATGGTTATTTTAACGACTGGGGCGAAACCAGCAGCAACTACCAGGTGTACATTAAATTTCCGGCAAATGTATCGCAAAGCAATATTCAAAAACAATTGACAAGTTTTTCGGATCAGCAATTTGATAACGCTAAACGCCTGGGCCACAAAAAATACCTGACAGCACAACCTTTAACAGACCTGCACTTTGACACCCGTTTCGGCAATACATTAGGTGATCATCTTACCAGCATAACAACCTTGCGCACATTATCATTGATAGCCGCGCTGATCATTGTTATGGCATCCATTAATTTTATTAATCTATCCACCGCTCAATCCGTTGGCAGGTCAAAAGAAGTGGGTGTGCGTAAAGTGCTTGGTGGTACACGCCTGCAGCTGATTGGGCAGGTTATGGGCGAAACAGCTATTATAGTGCTGTTATCGGCCGGTATTGCATTGTTTATTGCTCAGCTGGCTTTACCATTCTTGCAAAACATAGCCAGCGTGCCTGCAACCATAGGTTTGTTCAATACCGGTACGGTGCTTTTTCTTGGCAGTGTTATCATAGTGGTGATTATACTCTCTGGTATTTACCCCGCCCTGATCGTTTCCGGCTTTAGGCCAATCGTGGCGCTAAAAAATAAGATAAACGCGGCATCTGTAGGCGGTATATCCCTCCGCCGGATTTTGGTGGTTACACAGTTTACCATCTCGCAAGTGCTCATCATAGGCACAGTGATCGCCATTAAACAAATGGATTTTGTAAACAATGCCGACCTCGGGTTCAATAAAGACGCCGTGCTGGTGCTCCCCTGCCCTGCAGATAGCATTGGCTTATCGCGCGCAGTGAGTTTTAAGCAGCAGGTACTCACCATGCCGGGCGTAAAGGCCGCCAGCTTCGCGTCTGACGTGCCATCATCAGATAATAACAATTCTACCAATTTCAACTTTGATCATTCAGATAAAGACCCCGGTTTCAACGTTTATATGAAAACAGCCGATGCCGACTACTTTAAAACCTTCGGGCTTCGCTTTGTAGCAGGCCAGGGGTACGACCAAAGCGAGATCCTGCACCAGGTAGTGATCAATGAAACCATGATGCACAAACTGGGCATCAACCGCGCGCAGGATGTACTCGGGAAAACCATGAGGTTTGGCGATAGCAACTGGCTGCCGATAGCCGGCGTAGTTGCCGACTTTAAAACCAACTCCATGCGGGAGGAAGTTAAGCCGCTTGTGATCTATCCGCAAAAAGCATTTGAACAGGAAATAGCCATAAAAATTGAGGGCAGCAAACTGACCACAACCGTAGCTGGATTACAAAACCTTTGGTTAAGCCGCTACCCGGAATACGTTTACAGCGGCTTTTTTGTTGACGACAGCATTGCCAGTTTCTACAGGCAGGAAAACCAGCTCGAACTGATCTACAAAATATTTTCACTGATTGCCATTTTCATTTCCTGTCTCGGTTTGTACGGGCTGGTATCATTCATGGTAGTACAGCGTACCCGCGAAGTGGGCATAAGGAAAGTTTTAGGTGCCCCGGTAAGCAGCATCGTGTACCTGTTTTCGAAAGAATTCATCGCGCTTATTGCCATCGCATTCATGTTGAGCGCACCAACAGCCTGGTATATCATGAAAAGCTGGCTGCAAACTTTTGCCTATCGCATCTCGCCGAGTGTATGGGCGTTTATTGCAGCTATCACGGCTTCGCTATTGATAGGCTGGCTCACTGTAGGCTATAAAGCCATTAGGGCGGCGTATGCCAATCCGGTTAAAAGTCTGCGCTCGGAGTAAGATTGGATATATTTCTACAATAAAGAGAAACATTATTTAAAGCAGAGAGCACAGAATTTAAAACTCAATAATTAACCGCAGCATGATTATGTTCTTTAGCGCTAACTTAAACCTGCATTGTTCTTCAAGATAATAACTCTAAATAGATTATCTTGGCATTTCAAATTTCTACGGACGTAAACCGAACAAAAGTATTGAGCAAAAGGAGGTAACAGTTTTGATTGTTCCAAATATCCGGGAAAGTGTCAACTGGGTTGGAGGATATGCGATAAACAGACAGCGATCAAATCTTAGAGTTATTTTAAAATTGCGAAAATGCGGCGTGTTGATCCGAAAGACTTATGAAAGGAGATTCAAATGAATAAAGAGAGTCTAATCGAAGAAAATTTAATCACGCAGTTAAAAGAGTTAAAGTATATCCATCGACCGGATATTGTTGATAGGAAAACGCTTGAACAAAATTTAAAGCCAAATTTGAGGCATTAAACCGGGTACGGTTAACAGAAAGCGAGTTTTTAAGAATACGCGAGGATATCATTAATCCCGATGCTTTTGCTGCTTCCAAACTTTTGCGCGAAAGGCAATACTTTCAGCGCGAGGATGGTACACCATTGCATTATACTTTGGTGAACATTAAAGAATGGTGCAAAAATGATTTTGAAGTCATTAGCCAGTTGCGCATTAACACAGAAAACAGCCTTCATCGATATGATATCATATTGTTGATTAATGGCTTGCCTGTAGTTCAGATTGAATTAAAGCGGTTGGATATAACACCACGAAAAGCCATGCAGCAAATAGTGGATTATAAAAATGAACCCGGTAATGGGTATGGTAACTCCTTAATGTGCTTTATACAGTTGTTCGTTGTGAGCAACCGCTCCAATACTTATTACTTTGCCAATAATAAAAATCAGCATTTTCAATTCAATGCAGATGAACAGTTTTTGCCCATTTACCAATTAGCCGACGAGAACAACAAAAAAATCACCCGTCTTGAATCATTTGCCGAAAAATTTCTGACTAAGTGCACGCTTGCCGAAATGATAAGCAAATATATGGTACTGGTAGAAAGCGAACAGAAGTTGCTTGTTATGCGGCCTTACCAGATCTATGCGGTGAAGGCCATTGTGGATTGTATACATCAAAACCGCGGCAACGGCTTTATTTGGCACACAACAGGTAGTGGTAAAACATTAACATCTTTCAAAGCATCTACACTCCTGAAAGACAATCCGGATATCGAAAAATGTCTGTTTGTAGTTGACCGCAAAGATCTGGACCGGCAAACCCGCGAGGAATTCAATAAATTTCAGGAAGGCACCCTGGCGGAGGATTTTCGATTCAAGAGCTACGGTTTGGCTCCCAAATCAGCAGCCGATTTTGCTTTCCTATTACATGGATTTCACTTTTTGGGTAAGGAAGGGACCATGGCTATCATCCTACCACATGGCGTATTATTCCGTGGTGGTGCAGAAGAGCGTATTCGCACAAAATTATTGAAAGACAACAACATTGATGCGGTTATCGGTCTGCCTTCCAATTTGTTTTATTCCACAGGTATTCCTGTCTGCATTTTGGTATTAAAAAAGTGCAAAAAAGATGATGACGTATTGTTTATCAATGCCTCTGAGTACTATGACAAGGGTAAGAGACAAAATGCACTTGATGAAATACATATCAAAAACATTGTTGAGACATATCAATACAGGCAAGAAACAGAACGTTATTCGCGCAAAGTTTCTATGGATGAAATTGAGCATAATGATTACAATCTTAATATTTCAAGATATGTAAGCACGGCGAAAGAGGAGGTAAATATTAGTCTGGAAGAAGTAAATATAAAACTGACTGCGATAAATGAATCTATTAAGGCAAATACCGATAAACACAATGCCTTCTTGAAAGAGTTGGGATTAAAAACAATATAGAATATAACAAGGAGCCATTACTTACAAAAGTCAAAAGCCTCAAGACTTCCATCTTGAGGCTTTCGACTTTTGAGGTAGCGGGAACAGGACTCGAACCTATGACCTTCGGGTTATGAGCCCGACGAGCTACCAACTGCTCCATCCCGCACTGTTTTGATAATGCAAATGTACAATAAGTTATCACATCTGTGTGTCACAAATCAGTGCAGACGGTTAACAATTACTTAACACGCTATCAACTAACCCTTTAATTTCATTGATATAAGTCAATTTCTTTCTTATGATACATCAATGTGCAACTTTCCGGCGCTTTGCACTTTTGTGATGTCCTGACCGATGAACGGTCACAATCATAAAACACAAGAAAATGAAAACCGCTAAAGAATTATTGCTCGCCTATCTCGAAAATATCAATAACCCCGATAAAGCCATAGAACTTTTTGCCGATGATGCCGTTTTTGAACTCCCCTACCTGGCAAGCCTGGGTTTACCCTGGCAATGGAAAGGCCGCGAAGTGATCTACAATTTCCTCAAAAACCTGCCTAAAACATTCGGCAATTTTAAATTTCAAAACATCAGGATCCATATTGATACGCCAAACCAGGCATTTGGCGAGTATGATGTAAATGCCATAGTCAACTCTACAGGCCGGCCCTATCCACAAACTTATATGGGGCGTGTGGTTGCAGAAGATGGCAAGATCACGCTGATCCGCGAAGCGCTGGATATGGCTATAGTAGCTAAAGGGATGTTCCCGGATGGGTTAACGCATTTAACCGAACAGGCATGATTATACAGGTTTAACGAAAAACTGTCATTTTGATTGAGCAGGCCCGGACCGGGCGAATAAGATTTCTCCTTGCTCCATCGCTCTAATCCAGCCACTGTTCGTCGGAAATGACAGTTTTTATTAAAAAAATCTATATTGAAGCTTTCCTGATAGATTACTTCATATCCCCGTCGATCTTTTTAAAATAACAACTTTCTCCATCAATTAGCCACGTCATTATTTTCAATTCCTGTCCTGTTTTTATTAATCCTGTCTTTCAGGCCACCAAAGTTATAGTTGAGGCTAATGCTAAATGACCTGTAATAGTTCATGCTTTGGTAGGTTTGATTAAACTGCGGACCAAAAGTTTTGCTTACGCTGTTGCGGTATTTGGTGAACGGATTTTTAATACCGCCAGAGATACTGAATTTATTTTTTACGATATCCTTATTGAAGTTAAACGCGCTGTAAAAAAAGCCATTGGTATACCCTTGCAAACCTGTAGGGTTCCTGCTGTTCACACCAAGATCGGCATTCAGGGCCCAACCATGATTGAGGCGCACAACGTTTGATAAAGTAACACCATACATCATTATGTTGTTGTTCACTATTTTCCCATCAGCCTCACCTTGCAGCCACAGGTACATGGCGTTACCATTCAAACTTGCATTGTATATGGAAGTTACCGGGTAGCTTAGGTTAAAGTTTACACCCGCGCTGTTAGCCTTGCCGGTATTGGCGTAAGTTACTTGTGTAATTTGGGTTACCCGGTTAAAATTAACCACCTGCACATCAAGGTTGTTCATGAATGAATAATCGAGCCCGATGTTTACGGATAGCTTTTTGTTACTGCTGTAGCCAAACTGGATATCGTTCAATAAAACCGGCCTTAAATTGGGGTTACCGGTAACTTCAATGTTGGGGTTTGAGCGATCAACATAAGGGTTAAGCCTGTTAATACCCGGCCTCCTGATCCTCTGCGAAAAACCAAAGTTGATGCTGCTTTCATTTTTAAACCGTTTGCTTATCGCTATAGAAGGCACCACGTTAAAATAATTCTGAGCGGCTACGGATGCTGTGCTCATGAAATTTGCCCGGATCACAGTTTCCTCTACCCTTACACCGGCATTGATATTCCAGCTATTTAAAGCCAGCTGATAGGAGTTATAAGCGCTAAACACATTTTGTGTATTGGTAAAGGCATTTGACTGTATGGCGTCATGCTCGTAGGTGCCGCTTGCATTATTTAGTGAGCTATAATCAAAATCGCTGCTATTGTTCCTGAATATGGCTTTAACACCGGCATCAACGGTTACTTTATTTACCGGGGTGGTAAAATCAACCTGCGCGGTATGTTCTTTAAACCGTTGCTTGTCGGTCTGCCTAAAATCAGGCGTCGTAAAGTCCACACGGTCAACAAACACCACACCGTTATTCCGGTTATTGGCTTCGGCGCTGTGCATGTATGAAAAAGTAAGCAACCTGTTTTTAAACCTTCTAAAACCTAATTCGTAGTTGATACCGGCATCAATACCATGACCGGTCGCATTACCGTCGTTTTGAAAAGTGTATTGTTCTAATTGGTTTTTACCGGTTAGTGAAGATGATTGCCCATTGTGATTATTACCCCGGGTGCCGTTATAATTGAACTGAGCGGTCAGCAAATTCAGGGTATCTATCTGAAAACTTAGTTCGGTGCCCAAATAGGCGGTTTTATTATTGGAGCGCTGATAGCCGTGCTGGTCAAGTGTGGTTAAAGCGGTATCCACACGTTTGTTTGTATTATAAGTTTGAGGAGAGTTATTAATACTGCCGCCACCAAAGGCAGAAATACCAAACCTGCCCTTTTTAGCCGTAAATGAACCGCCAACTCCGGGGCCGCCTGTGGGTAAGCTTTCATTGATATTTACAGAACCATTAATACCATCATTGATCTTTTTGCTGGTGATAATATTGATGATACCGGCCAAACCTTCGGCATCATATTTTGAAGGCGGATTGGTGATCACCTCTATCCGCTCAATAGTTGAAGCGGGGATGCTTTTCAAAACGGCTTTCAGGTTATTTTCTAAACTATTTGACGGTTTGCCGTTGATGAACACCCTAAAGCTTGAATTTCCTTTCAGTAATAAATTATCATTACCATCTAACGATAGATAAGGAATTTTGCGCATCATACTTAACACATTATTTCCTTTGCTTTCCGGATCCGCTTTCAGGTCGTAAATGATCCTATCCGCTTTTTGCCTGATGATAGGCTTTTCGGCAGTAATGGTAACCTCCTTCAGGTTAGTCATTGCATCGCTTAAATAAACCGGCTTAAGCTCCATTGTTTTTTGCTGATGTGTCAGATCAAGTGTTATTGTTTTGGGGCTGTACCCTATCGCATTAATCAGAAGGGTATAACTGGCAGCTTGTACCGGAGTAAAGCTGAAAGAACCATCTTCTTTAGTGGCCGCAACCATAATGGTTTCATTGGCCGCGTTTTTTAACCTTAGGGTTATCAGCGGCAGCGTTGCTTTACTTACCGAATCGGCAACCATGCCTTTTATTTGTACCAGGGTTTGAGCGTAGCTATTGATGCTGACGAAGATAAATACAGCTATCATGATGATGAAGCGTATTGGTGTTTGCTTAGTTTTCATATGTGTAAGGAGGTTAGATTTAGGGTTAATTTTTAGACAAAAGGGTTCCCGGAGAGAAATTTCTCTCTTAAAAATTTGGAGGTGCAGGCGGCTAAACCACCCGCTTAGTACAATAAATTAAGTTGATTATTTAGTTGCCTCGGCGGCGAAGCAAGAGGTAATAAAGCAGAAAGCCCGCAGCAATAAAGATCATTTCAACACCGTAAGGCACCGGTGAGTCTTCGGCACTGTAAGGAATAAATTGCATTACTATAAAACCAATGCCGGCGCAAAGCAGGATAAGGCCCCATTTTAAGGCTTCGTTACCTGAGTTTAACTGCGCCAAAAATTTAACACTGTTCTCATCCAGCGGTCCCGCTTTAATGATACGTTTTTTCAACATATAGTTATATAATGCAAGTATGAATATGGCTATCAGTATAAAGAATACTATGATGACGATGAATGGCATTAACTGTTTCATGATATTGTTTGTTTAAGTATTTGCTACAGTAGTCAACATCTGCGGAAGCCCGGTTGCAATTATTTTAAAATATTTTTTATTTCTTTTTTGCAACCGCCAAACCGCATATATTGACTACTGTAATATGTTTAATGAACACGAGGTTGTATCCAGGATATTAAATAAAGATCTCCGGGCTTTTGAACTGCTGGTAAAGCAGTACGAGAAGCTGGTTTTCTTTGTGATAAACAGACTGGTGCAAGACCAGCAAAATAAAGAGGATATTTGCCAGGAGGTTTTCATTAAGATACACCAAAACCTGCACCGGTTTGAGTTTCAGTCAAAGTTATCAACCTGGATAGCCCGCATTGCTTATTTAACCGCTGTAAACTATTTAAAAAAGCACAAGAACAATTCCCCTTCCGAATATCCTGAAAATATTGATAACTATCACTTTACAGATGAAACCCCGGAGCAGGAACTGATAAAAAAGAATACCGCCGCCTATGTTAACCTGCTTATTGAGCAAATGCCGCATCAATATAAAACAGTACTGACGCTGTATCACCTCAATGAGTTTTCATGTGCCGAGATCGAGGAGATCACCGGCATACCGGAAGGAACAGTAAAAAGTCACCTTTTCAGGGCGCGTAAATTATTGAAAGAAAAAATTGAAAAAGATCTTAAAAAAGAAAATATATGAAAGAGCTGGATGACGACGAATTACAGGAGCTATTGAACAATGGCCTGGTTCCGGATAACAAAACACTTTCGGACGAAGACAAGGACGATCTGCTTGCTTATCAAAACCTGTTCACCGCGCTAAGCACAGAACCGGAACAAGGCTTGCCCATGAGCTTTGCGGCAAACGTAAGACGTAAGCTACAGGAACAAGCCAACCGCAAAAGCGACCTACGCTTTAACCTGCTGGCACTGGCGATATTTGCAGCGGGCTTAACGCTGGCTTATGGCTTGCTTTCGGTAATGAGCCCCGAAAATGGCGATATGTTTTTAAGTGCTGTGATCAGTTTTAAATGGGTGTTATTGGTACTGGTTGCCGGCTTTGTAGGCTATCTGTTTATAGACCAGAGATTGGTGAAGAGGAGTTATTAAAAAAGGTGTAGAGACGCATAATTGCGTCTCTGAAAATACTGAGTGCTTGTATTATAACTTGTAAATGGGAGACGCAATTATGCGTCTCTACATAGGATTTTAACGGGCTTCTTCTAATGTATCAGGCACAGCATTCTCATCCTCTTCCTGTGCTTGCGGATCTTCCTTAAACACACGGATGGTTTTAATATACCTACGCTGGTACCTGTCGTTCATGGCGGTTATTGTAACGCCGTTCTCATCGCCAGAGGTTGAGTGGATAAATTCCAACGGCTCGCCGGGTTGTGATATAACTATACCTATATGCCCTGCGCTGTGGTAATTGTGGCTGCGGGTACCGGTGAATAATATCAGGTCGCCAAATTTGGCATCTTTAATATTAATTCCCTTAACCGGCGCAAAATCTGAAGAGCTGCGGGGAATGGAAATACCAAAATGAGTAAAAACATAATTCACAAAACCCGAGCAATCAAAACCCCGTTCGGGATTGCTTGAACCGTACCTGTAGCGGATACCTTTTAGTGTTTGAGCAAATTCAACCAGTTCATCGGGTGTGGTTTCGCCTGTTTCGTAATTAGTTTCAATTTCAGCGTAATGATGCCTTAACCTGGTGTGGCTGTGCAATTTGGCTGCTTTATTTGCTTTATGTTTTTTTGATGCATGAAGTACGGCAGGCTTTACCGGCTTCATAAGTGATAGACAAGCTACAAGGAGGAGTTTGGAACCAATTACAAAATGCATGTTGTAATGATAGGTAAAAAATTCCGGGGATAGTAATCAAATTGTAAAAAAGATGGTGGAGGTATGATACTATTATTTCATTTCCTTGATCAAAAGGATCAAATTGTGTGTTAAAATAACAATTATTAAAATCATTGCTTATTTTAGTACTGCTAATCCAATTGTAGTACCCAACCATGATAACCACAAAAATACCACATCGTTTTTTAACGCTGTTTTTAATATTAATTTGCCTTTATACTTCCCTTCAGGCGCAAAGCCAATCTACTCTGCATTCGTTTAAACTGCAACAGGTTACGCTTTTACCCGGCGTGTTCAAAGATGCTCAGTTAACCGATAAAAAGTATATCCTGGCCTTAGATCCAGATCGCTTATTGGCCCCATATTTAACCGAAGCCGGGTTTAAGCCGAAAAAGAAAAGCTATGCAAACTGGGAAAACACCGGCCTGGACGGGCACATAGGTGGTCATTACTTATCGGCCCTCTCGTTCATGTATGCCTCTACTCACGATGCTGAACTGAACCGCAGGTTAGACTATATGCTGGCCGAATTGAAACGTTGCCAGGATAAAATAGGAAGCGGCTACCTTGGTGGTACACCCGGAGGCACTGCCATGTGGAAGGATATTGCCGCCGGCAAAATTGAAGCTGATACCTTCGCCCTGAATAAAAAATGGGTACCGCTTTACAACATCCACAAGCTTTTTGCTGGCCTGAGGGATGCCTATACCATTGCCGGAAAAGCCGAGGCTAAAACAATACTGATTCGTCTTACAGATTATATTTATGGCGTTTCCTTAAAATTGAGTGATCAGCAGATCCAGACCATGCTTATTTCGGAACAAGGTGGCCTAAACGAAGTTTTTGCCGATGTATCGGTTATAACGGGTCAGGATAAATACCTCAATCTGGCCCGGAGGTTCTCGCATAAAGAGATCTTAAACCCGTTGATCCAGGGTCATGATGAACTTAACGGGTTACACGCCAATATGCAAATCCCAAAGGCGGTCGGGTTTCAACGCATTTCAGAAGTTGGCGGCGACGCGGATTATGGCAAGGCAGCACAGTTTTTCTGGGAAACAGTGACCAATAACCGTTCGGTTGTAATAGGTGGCAACAGTGTTAATGAGCATTTTAACCCGACGGGTAATTTTACAAAAATGATAACAGACATAGCCGGGCCCGAAACCTGCAACTCCTACAATATGCTCAAATTAACCCGTCATCTTTTTGAACATTCTGTAGATGTTAAATACATGGACTTTTACGAACGGGTTTTATACAACCATATTCTTTCGAGCCAGCACCCTGGCCATGGCGGGTTTGTTTATTATACATCTATGCGTCCGCGCCATTATCGCGTTTACTCGCAGCCACAGGTTGATATGTGGTGCTGTGTAGGTTCGGGTATGGAAAACCATGGTAAATACGGCGAGCTTATCTACAGCTATCAGCAAAAAAACATTTATGTAAACCTATTTATTGCCTCCCGCTTAAACTGGGCGGCGCAAGGGTTGATCCTTTCACAACAAACCCAATTCCCGGATAAGGAGACCACCAAGCTTATCGTTGAAGCGGTAAAACCGGGCAAGTTTGATATTAACATCCGCTACCCGCATTGGGTAAAAGCGGGTAAGCTGCAAATTAGGATCAATGGTGCCAACGTACCTGTTGATGCTCAGCCAGGCTCCTACGTGAAGCTTAACCGTGCCTGGAAAAAAGGCGATGCCATAGAAGTACGCTTACCCATGGAGCTGAGTACCGAAGCATTACCAGATAGCTCTCACTATATAGCTTTTTTGAACGGACCCATTGTACTGGCGGCCAAAACGGATACAACAGATCTGGATAATTTACTTGCCGACGGCGATCAGTTTGGTGGCTATCGTGCGCGGGGGAAAGTGTACCCATTAAACGAAGCTCCTGTAATAACCGGCAACCTTACTGATGTAGATAAGTACCTGAAACCGGTTGCCGGTAAGTCTCAGACTTTTGTTGCCCCGGAGTTGCTCAGTCCTGCCAAGTTTAAAAACCTGGAGCTTATCCCTTTTTACAAACTACATGATGCCCGTTATATGATTTACTGGCATGAGGGTAATCTGAAATAAACAGGGAAGTTAATAAAGGGCTCCACCCTGCTCTTAGTTAAAAGACCGCCTGAACTCGAGCGGGGAAAGGTTTGTTTTGGTTTTGAATAACTTGCTGAACGATTGCGGATGTTCAAAGCCCAGCTCGTAGGCCACTTCGCTTACCGATAAACTGGTGGTCGACAGTTTTTCCTTTGCTTTTTCGATAAGTTTATGGTGGATGTGCTGTTGCGCGTTTTGCCCGGTAAGGGAGCGCAACATATCACTCAGATAACTCGGTGAAATATTTAGCTTTTCTGAAAGATATTGCACTGTCGGGATCCCCTGGCTTAAAGATCTATCGCCGGCAAAGTATTCATCCAGAATTTCTTCCAGTTTTAACAACAGATCGCTGTTTACCGCTTTCCGGGTAATAAACTGGCGTTTATAAAACCGGTTGGCGTAATTGAGCAACAATTCTATTTGGGAGATAATAACGTCCTGGCTAAAATCATCTATCCTACTGTTCAGCTCCTCTTCAATAATTTTGAAGATGGTAATGATGGTTGTTTTTTCCTTTTCCGACAAGTGCAGTGCTTCATTGGCCGAGTAAGAAAAAAAGCCGTACTGCCTGATCTTTTTCGCCAGCGGATAATTCCACAAAAAATCCGGATGGATCAGCAAGGTATAAAGGGCGCAATTGGTTTCATTATGCGCGTTATTACCGCCGATAACCTGGTTAGGAGAAGCAAATAACAATCCGCCCTCGTCAAAATCATAATAATCCTGACCATATTTTATCGGCGTGCTGAACCTTGGCCGGTACGAGATTTTATAAAAGCTTAGCACATGACCACCGGATGGCGGCCTTGGTGTGCCCGGGCTGTTCGCTTCGGAAATTAAACTGATCAGCGGGTGCAGCGGTTTGGGTAAACCAAAAGCCCTATGCACATCCGATAACGAATCAAATTTATGAGGACTGTTATCTTCCTTTTTCATCTCAAAACTTAATACAATGATAACCGATAATATGTTTAGATACCGGTTATCATGGGTGTTTTACAAAGTTGTGATTATTTATTTTGGCTGCCCCTGAGCTGCATTTGAAACAGATTCCCATTCTTCCCAAAGGGCCAATCGCTCAGCATAAGCGGCACAGATCCATGGTAAATTATGGCTACCGAGGAAAAACCGTAGCGGAGGGTTCTCCACATCCACAATTTTGAATATAGCATCAGGCGTAGCCTCCGGGTCGCCTCTTTCCATCGTTTTTAAACTATCAACAAATTTCGTTTTAAAATCTGTGTAGAGATCCATGCCGACGGCAAACTTCAACGAATCCTGGCTGCCAAATTCAGTAGCATAAGCGCCAGGCTCAATGATGGTCACTTTAATGCCGAAAGCCTCCACCTCTTTAGCCAAACTTTCGTGAATGGCCTCAAATGCCCATTTTGATGAGCAGTAATAACCAATCACTGGCAGGGTTACATGTCCAAGTCCGCTTGATGTGCCCAGGATATGACCGCCGCCCTGTTCCCGTAACAAAGGCAATGCGGCCTTAATCACCGACAACGTGCCGAAAATATTAGTTTCATACAGTGCCCTTACGTCATCGGCACTCCCCTCTTCAATAGTGCCCACCAATGAGTAGCCGGCATTATTGAGCACAATGTCAAGTCGCCCGAAATGGGCGTGAGCTTGCTCCACAGCTGTCTTAACCTGGTCTGGGTTGGTTACGTCGAGTTGTAATGCCAATACGTTTTCGCCATACTTTTCTTTAAAGTCGGCAATACTTTCCAGCTTACGCGCTGTAGCAGCTACCTTATCGCCGCGTTTTAACGCAGCATCGGCCCAAACACGTCCGAAACCACGTGAAGCGCCTGTAATGAACCATACTTTAGTGCCTTTTGAGCTATCATTTTGATGTATCATAGATCTTTTTTGAATACATCAAAGGTGTGCAGATGCGATTGGCTATACATAACCAAACCGGGGGATTTTGTAGCCAAAATGAGAATCTTATCATAAGCAACAAAGCGTTTCATCTCGTTGATAAATCACGTTACAATATTTATCTTCATTGTGTTATGAAACATTGCCTTATCACACTAATTTTCTGTACAATTCTCTTAAATATTTCTTATGCCCAATCGCCATCCGCAGCAATTGATAGTCTTATCAAATTCAAGGTTATAACAAATAAAGACCGGCCGGTGTTGGAAGGTGTACTCAGGGAGAAGAGTCATTCTTCTAATCAGGATGCAAGATCTGTTTCTGACCGGCTTGCAATCCTTATCGGGTTAGAAAGCGTTATGGAGCAGAAAACATTTCATATAAAGTCGCGCAAAACCGGCGGTATTTGGATTTCCTATAGTGGCAGTTACCCGATTAAAATGAAACGGGATAGCGCTAACAAATCACTCGGTGCGCTGCTAACAAAAATCAATAACGCGGGGCTGCTTTCTAACAAAGTCTATAAATATGCACAAAAAGATATAGATAGCAGCCGATACATAATTGATATGCAATTGATAGCTGCTTTAGCTGAAATGACTGCGCGCCTGGAATCACTGACGCCTGCAAGATTATTACCCTTGGCGGAACAGTTGCACAAAAGTGGGATTGTTAACGATACGTCGTTTTCACGATTGCAAAATGATATCCGCAATGAAAAAATAGAATCGATATCTCAACTGAATGATTACTGGCAATTGAGCCGTACAATAGACATTGAAAAATATCCTGCCGACCCGCATCTCTGGCTGGAACAGATCTATCGCGATATTGCTTCAATAATACCAGGCCTAAGCTTTACAAATTTCAGCTATACCGAAACGCAAGATACTTCTTTATCAATAGGAAAGATACAAGCAACCAAGTTTAAGATCCGTTTTAATTGCAACGGAAAGGTTTACAAACATACATTTGCTTCTATCTTTTACAGCAGCGAGCGTGATAAATTGCATCTTTCAGGTCTAACGGCCGGAGGTTTTTTCCGGGCCCTTAATAAGGTTTTAGCAGACCAGCAATCACCATTGCGGCTACATAGTGTTATTTTTAATCCACCCTATGTGGCAGAGAATTCCACCAGGTATTTAACCACTATCGCACTGACAGCAGAACAAGCCGAGATGTTTATGCATGAACCTTATTTTCGGTATGTTCTGGTAAGTATGGACAGCTATACCTATACGCTAACATCCGCAAAAATTGACAGCGCTATAGCCGGATGGAAAACTATTGGCCTTTTTGCACATCTTTCAAAAGCGGAAATAGATACTGCGGCAGATAATGCCATGGCGGACGACTGGATTTCTATGAACAGATTGCTGACTAATTTTCCAAAGGTAATTTACCCTACGGATTCTGCCATGATGTCGCCAACTTATCCATATGTAAGTTTGTTAAAACACCTTGCCGGGATCACACATGGTGCATTTAGCCCAACAAACATCACCCAGAAAAAAGTAAAGGGAGGTGTAAAATTGCAATACTCATTTAAAGGAAAAACGCACTCGCACATTTTCAATATAACAGAGGGATGGCTGGGCACCCCATTTGTCATATTCTTGAAAAACCTTGGCTTGGGAAACAATTTGCCTGGCAAATTTTACCAGCTTGATTTTGATGACGTAATCTATTTAACCCAACAACAATATAATGCGGCTGTAAAACACAAACTACTGGATTTTACGCCAGAGGCCTCTCCCAAAGACCAATAATCCCGGTGAGCTTTCGGCTTTATTCAATTTATCTTTTGCGTGCACCTACCTACTCTGCCTGCTGCCTCATCAATTTTTTAGCGCCAAGCAAAGCCAACAACGTAACAAATGCAGCAGCCGTTAGGTAATAGCCAACATATGCAAGTCCGTATTTATGAGCTAATGTAGTTGCCAGGTATGGTGTAAGCGAAGCACCCAAAATACCGGCCAGCGTAAAAGCCAGTGAAGCACCGGTATAGCGTACTGCCGGCGGAAAAATACCCGCCAGCGCCGTGCCAATCGGCCCGTAAGTAAGGCCCATCAGGAACATGCCTATCGATAAAAACCCAGTCATCCTGGTTAAACTACCGGCGGTAAATAATGGTGCGAAAACAAGCCCGAATATGATGATACAAATTGTAGCCGCAATGAGCATGCTATTGCGGTCGTATTTATCCGCCAGTACAGCTGAAAGCGGGATTCCCAGGCCGAAAGCCAGCATAGATATCATTTGACTAATAAGAAACGAACTTTTGGTATATTGCAGCGCCGAAGTGCCCCAGCTAAGTGTAAACACCGTCATTAAGTAAAACAGCAGGAAAGTAGTAACAGTTGCCAGTGTACCTAATGTAATGGCCGCTGTATGTTTTACAAAAACGTCGGCAAACGGCACTTTTGTTCGTTCTTCGTTCTTGATCATCTTGGTAAACTCAGGTGTTTCGGATATTTTTAGCCGCACAAAAAGCCCTACCCAAACCAACAACGCGCTTGCAATAAAAGGGATGCGCCAGCCATAGCTTAAAAAGTCAGCTTCGCTTATGGCATTGGTGAGAATTAAGAATATTCCGGTTGATAAGAAGAACCCAATTGGCGCGCCCAATTGCGGGAACATGCCATACCAGGCTTTTTTGTGCGCAGGTGCATTTTCTGTAGCCAGTAAAACCGCACCGCCCCATTCGCCACCCAAGCCAAGGCCCTGACCAAAACGGAACAAGGCAAGCAATATCGGCGCTGCAATACCTATAGAAGCATAGCCCGGCAAAAGCCCGATAGCAACAGTTGATGGCCCCATGGTTAATAACGCTGCAACCAACGTAGCTTTACGTCCTTTCCTGTCACCAAAATGCCCGAATATGGCTGCGCCCAAAGGCCTGGCAAAAAAGGCCAACGCAAAGGTTGCCAGTGATTCAAGCGTAGCCGAGGTGGGGTCGGCAGATGGAAAAAACAACTTAGGGAATACCAGTACCGCAGCAGTGGCATATATATAAAAGTCAAAAAACTCGATGGTAGTGCCGATAAGGCTGGCAGTAAGTATTCGGCTAACCGGGTTTCCGGTGTTAGGTTGCTGGTTCATAGCCTCAAACATATCAAATTTGAGCGAATGCACAAATTGACTGTTTATGTGTTTTGACTATTATTATTTCGTTCAGTTACCCACAAAAGGAAGCCTCAAATCTTTCGCTTTGAGGCTTCCTTTTTCGATCCAATACAGATAACTTCATTTAAAAGTTATTCCTGATAGTCTATTTTACACGCTCAACATATTCGCCGGTACGTGTATCTACTTTTATTTTATCTCCCTGATTTATAAAAAGCGGCACTTTCATTTCTATGCCATTCTCCGTCGTCGCGTTTTTCAACGCGCCAGAAGAGGTGTCACCTTTAACAGCTGGTTCAGTGTAAGTAATTTCCAGGTCAACATGATTTGGCGCAGTTGCCATTATTGGCTCTTCACTTTCAAAAGATACAATTACGTTCATCCCTTCTTTCAAAAATTTAGCAGCCGGGCCAAACAGGGCTTTAGGAATACTATGCTGGTCATAAGTAGTATTATCCATGATCACCATGTAATCGCCCTCTTCATAAAGATATTGATAATCGTTCGTTTCTACCCGGCAAATCTCAACCTGCTCGTCAGTAGCCAAACGGGCTTCTACAATTTTCCCTGTTTTAATGTTACGAAACTTATCCAAATAGAAAGCTCCGCCTTTGCCCGGTGTGCGATGTAAAACTTCCGTAACAGTTACCAATTCGCCGTTGTAGCGTAATATATTCCCTACTTTAATTTCAGATGCCTTTGCCATGAAAATACCTTTGTAAATTTTGAAGCCAAAGATAGGTCAAGTTATTGGAAAAGCTTTATCTAAAAACAACAGGGGATTACTATTCGCTCCTCAAACTCTTCACGGGATTAGCCAGGGCCGCTCTTATCGCCTTGTACCCTACGCTTGTCCAGGCAATAACTACCGATGCTAATACTGCCACAATAAATATATCGGGACCAATACTGATCCTGTAGGTAAAATCCTGCAGCCATTTATGCATAAAATAATAGCCTATAGGCGCTGATATCGCAAACGCGATAACAATAAGGACGGTAAACTCTTTTGAAAACAGGTAAATAATGTGTCCGATAGAAGCCCCTAAGGTTTTACGGATACCTACCTCCTTGGTGCGCTGCAAAGCCATAAATGACACCAGGCCGTACAAACCAAGGCACGAAATGAATATGGCTATACCGGCAAATATTTTGAAAAGTGTAGACAGCTCCTCCTCGTTGTTATAAAAACCGGCGATAGTTTTATCAAGGAACTGGTACTCATATACCCCTTCCGGATAGGTTTTGTTCCACAGGGTTTCGATACCGGCAAGTGTCTGCCTCAGGTTTTGCGGGTGAACTTTAATATTCAATTTGGAATACTGCGATTTCCATGCCGCCATCAATACCGGCGGAATAGCGCCACGAAGCGAGGCCACATTAAAATCTTTCACTACACCTGTAATTCGTGCCTTTAGATTTTTGTTATTCCATAGCATAATGTTTTTGCCTATGGCCTGCTTCGGATCAGTAATGCCCAATTTATGGATCAAAGTTTCATTAACAACGTAGCCTGATATGGTATCTGACTTATTGTACGGTACACCCGCCAAAAACTGAATATCGTATAATTTAAAATAGTCAACATCAGCCCATTTAAGGCATGCCCCAAAGTCAACCTGCTTGTCCGAATTATTGAATTTAAAGTCGCTGAACCAACCACTGTTATCAGATGGTGCATATAAGCTAACACTTACATCTTTTATTCCCGGTTGCTGCAGTAGCTGATCTTTTAATGCCCCCACTCTCGTCCTGCTGATACTATCGCCGGGGAAAGGAACTGTAATTACAGCATCCTTATTAAAACCGAGCGATTTGCTTTTGAAATAATTCATCTGATAGATCAATACCAGCGTACCGATCACCAGGAATTGGGCAATACAGAATTGAGCTACCACCAGCACCCGGCGTAAGGAAATGCCACTCGCACGCCCGGCGTTGATCTTATTTCTTAAGGCCTCTATCGGGCTAAACCCGGATAATACCAGCGCGGGATAAAACCCTGCCAAAAATGTAACCCCAATAACTACTCCAGCCAAAAACAAGATCACCATCGGGTCGGCCAGGAAGCCCCCGCTTAGCTGCACCTCAAGCAAACTGTTCAGCATTGGTAAAGTGATAAGGGCAGCAATTGCGGCCAGCACAACGGCAAACAAGGTAATGATCAAGGTTTCGGTAATAAATTGCAGAACCAGTTGGTACCGGTTGCTGCCCAAAACTTTACGTATGCCAACCTCTTTTGAGCGGTTTACGGCCTGTGCGGTAGCCAGGTTGATAAAGTTAACACAGGCTATAACGAGCAGAAACAAACCAATCAAACTGATAACATTGATGAGTTGCTTGCTAAACGGGTGCCCGCTATATAAACCCACCTCCGTGTTATAGTGCATGTCTTTCAACGGTTGTAATTGAAAGATCTCGTTTTTGTTGTAAGGAGCCGGGACATGCTTTTTAGCCAGCGATGCAAGCCCGGCGTTCAACTGCTTTTCGCTCATGCCCGGGGGCAAAACAATATAGCAATTCCTGTCGCCGAAAGTACTTATCCAATCCTGGGCATTCCCACTAAGGTCGCCTCCTTTGTCAACAAGCGTTATCCAGGATATTGCCAGTTTTAGCGGAAAATCAGTATTCACGGGGGTATCCTCCAATATCCCGGTCACTTTCAAATCACGCCTATTTTCATATCGCACTATTTTCCCCATGGCCTTATGCCAGTCGCCAAAAAACTTATCGGCTTCGCTACGGGATAGCACAATGGTATTAGGCTCTGATAAAGCGGTATTTTTATCTCCAGCCAGCCAGTTAAATGCAAAAATCTGAAAGAAGCCCGGATCAGCATAATAAGCCAGATCTTCTTTAAACTTCTTCATGGCGCCAACATTTCGCACATCTCCTACTGCATAATGCGAACCATCATTCTTCATGATATTCGATACCTGTTTTACTTGCGGAATGTCAAACTTTAGGCCTTCTGCCAGCGGCAAAGGAGTCCCCGAGTTGGCATGCGTACCATCCGGGCCGCTGTTCACAGTCACAACACGGTAGATCCTGTCTTTATTGGCATGAAAATTATCAAAGCTTGTTTCATACTGAACAACCAGGAATATCAGCAGACACGCGGCAATACCTATTGCCAAACCTGTGATATTGATAGAAGCGTAGCTTTTGTTACGCATCAGATTGCGCCAGGCGATTTTGAAATAATTTTTGATCATTGCTTTGCGATTTGGTTTCTTGTCGGTCCACTTCGGGGCCGTTTCCTGGTACGAAAATACCGTCGCAAAACGGGGCTGGCGCTCCAAATTATAATATGGTCGCTCTTTTTTGAGTTCAGATTTGTATTCTGCGGGGCTTTTACCTGTTAATTCTTTAAAAGCGCGGTTAAAGGTAGTTTTGGAATTAAAACCCGATTCAAAGGCGATACCGAGCAGGGTTAAATGATCAAAAGCCGGATTCTGCATTTTCCAGATTACCTCGGCTACACGATATTCATTAATAAAATCATTAAAGCTTTTTTTGAGCACGGTATTAATGATCCGGGACAACTCGTTGGGATGCAACTCAAGTTTCTCCGCCAGCGAGCGCAAGCTAAGTTCCGGGTCCAGGTAATATTGATTAGCTTTTAATACCCGCTTCAACCAGGTGCCCTTCTGCTTTAACTCTGCCGGTGCCGCCGGCTTTGAAAGGGCGGGTGCAACAGCAGGCACTCCAAATTCTGGTCTTAAAAAAGCAATAGCGGCGGTTCTGATAGTTAATATCGCCCCAAAAAGGTAAAAAGGGTAATAAGCGTATACCGCTAATTTATGATGATAACCCAAATAGTCAACGACTGTAAACAGCGTCCAACATAACCATAGCAAACCGAAACCAGTTAACAAATGATGAAGCCACCGCATTTCATACCGGTACCTATCGCCATTATTAAATTTAATACGCGTATAAAAGCGCCCGATAAGCCTGTGAGATAAATACAGGTAAGTAATGACCGAAGCAAACGCGAGGACCTGCAACACCGGATTTAACTGTTGAAAAATGTTTGTATTATAGGTAGGCACACCTGTTCTTATGCTTTCGTTAACTTCTAAAATTTGAACACTCAATTCAAACAATAGCGGAATAAAATGCAGTAAATCCTTATACCGGAACTTATATTTTGGATGGGTTAATTTAAGCACATAAAAGAAGATCAACGGACCAAATGCCAGCGAAAACTGTAATGGCAACCAACTCCAACGTGTGATATAGTTCGTCAATTCAATATCAATAGCCAATATGCGGGCCATGTATAAAACAACAGCCATCAGTGCCAGGGCCAGGAAGCGGTTTGCCGCCTTATTCACTCTTTTGGTGAACCATAAAAGCATGGCAAAGCCTGCTCCAAGGAAAATAGTTCCTAAAAAGGCAATATCATAAGCGTTGATATGGAATGTATAGGTTTTCAATCAGCTTAAATGGCTCAATCGTTGTTCCAAATCTACAACACATTGATCTCCATAAAGATAATCTATTTAGATAGAAATACATCGTAACAAAACCGGACATATACCCGTCCGGTTCCGGATGCCAAAGCTGATTACAACCGACTCCGCTCTTCGCCCGAGCCGCTGTCCCTTTTCTCCCGGCTCTTACCTGTTGTCCCAAACGGGCGATAGTAACTCAGTTTTACAATTGTTCCCAGCCGGGATTCTGTATTATACCTCACGTGTACTTTGGTGTTAAAAGCATCTGTGGTAAGCAGACCAACATCGCTCTGATAGCTACCGGACCTGAAGATATCGGAAATTGAAAGTTTTAAGTTTCCCTTACCCAAATCTTTCCTGACGCCCAGGTTTACAATGGTATTGCTATACGAGTGCCAGTTGGCGCTGTACGAAGGCGAATTATAATAGCCGGATAACTCGGCCGAGAGGCCATGCTGAAATTTAAAGTTCTGGCTAAAGTTAAAAGAGCCGGCCAGGAAGATTTTTTCCAGGGGATTAGGGGTAAATGAAATCCTGTATTGCGTTAGCCCCCCGGTTAGGGTATAGGTCATATCCCACCAATTGTTGATCTTAACCGGAATTGTTGCCTGTAGGGTTACGGAATTCTGCCAGTCGCCATTTTCCGGCCGTAGATAAACCACTCCTTTTACCGGCCCAGGCGTTCCCTGGATGCCGAGAATGGGATGATCATCGCGGCTGAACAATAAGGAAAACAGGTAGTCGTGATAATTATAGCCAAATTTAAGATTCCGGGTAATTGCAGGTTTTAAGAGCGGGTTCCCTGTAAAAACCGATACCGGGTCGTTATAGCTTACGTAGGAAGCCAGCTCGCTGTACGAAGGCCTCGTGATCCTTTCCGTATACGATGCCTGCCAGGATGAGTGATCGTCTAATTTTCTTGAGAAAAATACGGATGGAAAAAATCTTCCAAGCTTGCGGTCTACCCGGTAATTAACATCGGTTGATTTATCGGTATAGTTATGCGAGTACTCGTAACGGCCGCCTGCAACCAGGCTGCTAACCGAATCAAGCTGCATATTAAAAGTGACATAACCCGCTTCAATTGCCTCGTAAGTGACAAAGTTGTTCCCGGCCCCAACAGTATTAGGTTCCCAAACACCATTTTCAAAATCCTCTATACCGGAGTTAGCCGCAGTTCGGCTATAGGTAACTTTGGCACCGGTCTCGAATCCTATTTTTTTGTTCAATTTGGCAGAATAATCAAGCTTGCCGATTGAAACTTTTATTGTTGTATTGCCAAAGCTGCGCTGTTTAGGCGAATAAAGACTATCGCCGCCACCTGCCGTGTTACCCTTATCATCGGTAAATGAGCTTTCTGAACTGGCCAGCGACCGGGTATGATAATACAGGTAATCAAAATCGGCTCGCAATTTCTGCTGTCCTTTCAGGCTTCTGTCGAGATATAAATTGGTGATGGCGTTACCGATGTGACTTGAGTTATCAAACAGCGAATTGTAGGTTAGTGTGGGCGCATGCTCAAAAATGTAATAGCCATAGTTATGAGGCTGACTGGTGTTGCCACCACCCCAATAATTAATGCTACCGCCGATGGTTGTCCCGGTATCAAGTTTGATATCTGCCCCCATAGTGCCATCGTTAAAATTAGCGATAGGCTTGTTTATGCCCGTGTAGCTAAAATCTGCTTGTCCTCCTATTATCGCCGCATTTTCGGAGCCGGTGGCATAAAGGCCGCCATAGTCATGAGCGTGCCAGTAGGAATATGATCCGTAAAGATTAACATTGCCCGTATTGTGGTTAATGTTAAACCCTGCCGAGGCTTTTTCAAACATGCCATAGCCCGCCGTAAGCGTAATTGAACCATTAGTGCCGCGCTTTTTACTCTTTTTGGTTACGATATTAATGATCCCGGCATTGCCTTCGGCATCGTACTTTGCAGGCGGTGTATTCATGAGTTCTATCTGCGTGGTATTATCTGCACTCATACTATTCAACAAGGTTATCAACTGATCCATCGACATTCGCATAAGCCGTCCATCTATCATCACCTTTACCCCCGTTTTTCCGTTGAGCGCTATGGTGTTGTTATGCAGATCTATAATGACACCCGGCGACCGCTGCAATACGTCCAGTATTGAACTGCCTTGCGTCATGATGCTATTTTGTACATTAACCGTCAGCCCTTCGGCCGTTTGCTGTACCTGCGGCTTGACCGCACGGATCACCACTTCCTGCAGTTGCCTGCCGGTTTGCTTTATTACCAGGCGGCCCAGGTCTGTTTCCTGCCCGGGGCTGATATTAAAAACTGGCGATTTATAGGCCTGATATCCTACAGCAGTTACACGCAGGGTGTATTTTCCGGGATGTATATTGTTGACGCGGAAAGTTCCGGCATCAGTTACCGCGGCGGAATTAACAACCGTGCTATCAGCTATCCGCAACAATGCTACTGTAGCGAACGGGACAGGTTTACCCGCAGTATCGGCTATGCGCCCGGTTACCTGACCAAATGCACCGATGGCTACAAACAGGCATAATAAGGAGATGGCAAAAGATCTCATATATTGTATGTTTTAGTCAAAAGAACCGCTCTTATTCCGGACAGAAAAAACAGATTGATGAGCACCTGTATCCGATTGATGAAATACGGCAACGAGAAGAATTTGCAGAAAAATGGCAATGCAAAGGGCTTATTTGCCGGATGTAAGCTGTACAATGCATTTCGTCAATTATTTAGCTCCGTTCATATGCAATGTGGGTAAATATCAGCCGATTGCCTAAATTAGTACTATGACTTTTACTCCCATGAGGCAAAACTGGTTCATCCGGTATAAATTGTATCATATTCCTTTCTGGATGTTGTACGATTACTTATTGTGGGCCCTGAAGGTTGATAGCGCTACAGACGCTGTCAGGCATATTTTCCTTTCCGTTTATTTTATCAAGTGCTTCTTTTATGTGATTTTTCCGGCATTCGCCGTATATTTTAATTTGTATTTCCTGGTTCCGCGTTATCTGGCAACCGGCCGGTATATTACTTATCTGGCTTACCTGTTCTTAACAATCATTATTGCATCTATATTTATTGTACCCGGGTATTATTTAACTGCATGGTACGCCGGCAGCAGTGTGGAAAAAACCTTTGGGTTTACTACCAATTTTAAAAGCCTTTATGAACTGGCCAAGGAAGATCCCTTCCGCTCCACACTGGCGGCCACTACCCTGGCCATGAGTATTAAACTGGCCAAAAACTGGATAGAAACACAAAGACGGCAGCGGGCGCTGGAGAAAGAAAAACTGGAAACCGAGCTTAAGTTTTTGAAATACCAGTTTAACCCACATTTTTTATTCAATAGCATCAACTCTATATTTTTCCTGATCCATAAAAATCCCGATATCGCATCCGCTTCGCTTGCCCAGTTTTCTGAGTTGCTTCGTCATCAGCTTTATGAATCGAACGACAGCCTGATCTCCTTAAAAAAGGAAATTACCTATCTCGAAAACTTTATCGAACTGGAAAAACTACGGCAACGCCCCGATCTGAAAACAGTGTTTAATATCGATGATGATTATCCGCAGTGTTTGGGCGTGGCGCCATTTATCCTGATAACTTTTGTAGAGAACGCGTTTAAGCATGCATCCAAACATACAGATAGCTTGAACTGGATCAAGATGGAGCTTAAAATTGATGGCCAGATCCTGAAAATGGTTATCGTGAACAGCAGGGCCGACAATGACTCGCGCCAGGCGATCCATTACGGTGGTATCGGGCTGAAAAATGTACAGCGACGATTGGACTTGTTGTATCCCGATGGCCATCGGTTAGACATCCAACGATCGGATGCTGATTTCAAGGTAATTCTTGAATTGCAACTGGAAGAGATAAGTGTGAATTCGCAGCTTGAACTTGTAGGTAGATAACTATTTGATTGGAAAAACCTTTGGGATTATTGAAATACCTCTGAATTACGGTTGTTTGCAGATGTGTCGGACGTGATGGTAATGATCATCTAAATTTTTATGTAGTTTAAGCAAATAATCGAGAATCGAATTTAATTGCTCGCACAAGCCTTTCCTAATTATCGACATTTCTTCGCAAGCATCCTGCCTGATTATCGGATCTCTTGAATAACTTTTAGGCCTCAATTCTACCCATCTCTCAAATAAATCCTTCATTACACCCTCATAACTTCTTATCAAAATTTTTGAATCTCTATCCAATCTTTCCAAGTCGTCCGCAGTAATAGTCTCCATTACATAATTATCCCGATTTTTTAGCTCAATCCTATTATGCTGTTGATATGCAAGAGTCGAATAATTCCTTTCTCTATTATCAAACTCTTTCCCATCTATAAATGCTTTCTGTTGCGGCAAAAAATCATCTATAATCTTCAAAACATTGCCAATTGCATTTAAATTTATCGCATTCGCAATATTTTCAGTTATCTGCACTAATACCTTATCCCTTTCAGCTTTTTCCAATTGATCAAGGGGGTTAGAAGGGTTATTTGCAGATTGAAGTTCTACTAATGCTGTTGTTTTATATGCTGAATGGCTGATTGCTATCCAATATAAAATTAATTCCCCGTTGCTGGACCTTTCCAAAATGAGCGGCAACTCATTTTCCATAATAAAGTCTGAGGCAAGAAAATTGGGCGAAACTAATAAAATGGCTACACGACACGACAATAGCCTCGCTTCAATTTCATCCCGCCAAGCGGTGCCAGGTTTTATTTCTTTATCACTCCATACGGAAATTTTCTCGCCACGGGTGTATGGTTTCAGAAAAGTTAAAATGATGTTTAGCCATTTTTCATCTACATGGCTATAACTGATAAATATACCGTTTCGATACATTGTCGATATTGTTTAGGCATGAATCTTACTTACAGAAGTTGCTGATAATTAAAGTTATAAACTATTTAACAAAATTCAAATCTATTTTAATATCGAATATTTTTCCGTGTTCCCTACGTTTGCATCAGCAATTTCCTAAAGATGCTTAATATAGAAACTGGGAAATCTTACTAATTTCCTATCAAGGCAAAAATAGTATCAAAGGTATTTTTGAGAAATGTAAGAATAGAAAGTTAATCGGCACATATAATAGGCATTCGACAATTTAACCCTGTGTTTTCATCTGGATAACCTTTAAAAACCCGGCTTTGAAAAGTCTGCCCAAAGGCAGCGGTTTATCATCGAGCATTACCTGATCGGCATTAAAACTGGTGATTTTGTCTATCGCGATGATGAATGATTTGTGGATTCGCACAAAGGAATTTGACGGAAGCGTTTCTTCCATGTAGCCGAGCTTTTCGGAAGCGATATAGGATTTGTCTTTTGTATGTACTTTAATATAATCGGCCAGCCCTTCAATGTAAAGAATATCCCTGAGCATGATTTTTACCTGTTCCCTGCCTACTTTAAAAAACATATAAGCAGTATCATTATCCTTCGCCGGTTCCGGGATTTCGGCCTTGCCGCCCCAATAATGCATAAACCTGGCTACTGATTTCATAAAGCGCTCCTGCGTAATCGGCTTAACCAGGTAATCGAATACTTCCATTTCGAAGGCATCCGCGGCATATTCGCGATAAGCGGTAGTCAGGATGATTTTGGGGCTTGATTGTAACGATCTTGCCAATTCAAGCCCGGAAACTTTTGGCATCTGAATATCCAGAAAAACCAGGTCGACCGGATTTTTTTGCAGGAAAACAAATGCATCAAGCGCGTTGCCTAACGAAGCCACAATCTCAAAATCTTCAAGGCCCGAAAGATGCAGTTTAATCAGTTCCCTTGCCGGTTCTTCGTCATCAACTATCAAACACCTGATCATTACCTTCAATTTGAATTTCTAATATAACAAGATAGGAATTTTGCCCCTGAATAATTTTCAGGCCGTGTTTACCCGGGTAAATCAGCTGAAGACGTTTTTTAACATTGGCTAAACCTATACCCCCGTTATCAGAAGTCGCCTGTTTTGTAGCACCGTCACAACTATTCTCAATCGTGATAGAAAAGCGATCTGCTTGCCTGGCTACATCGATCCTGACCCAGCTTTTTTCAATAGAATCGCCAACACCATGCTTGAAACAATTTTCAACCAACGGCAACAACAACAATGGGGCTAACCGTAGATTGTCAATTTCGCCAAAAATATTGACGGCGATATCTACCCTGCTGCCATACCTGTTTTTCTGAAGCTCGATATAGCTATTAATGTAATCAATCTCCGCGGTAAGTGCTATAGTATTCTTTGATGCATCGTACAAATTGTAGCTTAAAAAGCCCGACAGATGAGCAATCAGGGCAGCCGTTTCCGGACTTGTTTTTAGGGCCGTTCCGTAGATATTGTTCAGCGTATTAAAAACGAAGTGTGGCTGCACCTGCGATTTAAGGAGATCCAACTCCGCGAGCGTGCGCTGCTGTAATAATTCCTGCACGCGGTGTTTTTCCTGGTACCAGTAACGCAGCGAGTAATACAAGGCGTACAAGCTACTTATAGCATACAGGTTTACAAAATCGACCAGGAATTTTCCAGCCGAAAAAAGCGGCATATTTAGCGCCATCGGAAAGTAGCGCGGATAAATGATATAATAATTGAAATAACGCCTGATCAGCAGTAATAAGCAGGAGCTTACAATCACCGCAAGCCAAAAAGCAGTTTTCCTACCCTTTTGATAGTATCGCTGGAAAACTACATGAACAGCCAGTATCGAAAATACTAATGATACCGGCAGCGCCATACAGGCATTGATGAAATAGCCATTGTAGTCGCCATACAATGACGCCAGCCCAAGCCACTGGTATAAAAAATACAGCGACCAGAACATGCCATTGAATGCTATATCCTTATTAAAGGTCATGGTTCTGCTTTTTTAAGCAAGTTATAGATTTTCGGTTTCCATTTTTCGGATAGAATATCGAAGAAGTCAGGTTTTCGACCAACGACCTTATTTTTCGGTCAACGCCAGATACCGACGATTTCCGTTGTGTGCAGAAGAAAGCTATTTAAGTGCCCCTGCAGCTCTATTTTTGATTCAGAGACCAGATTCCTAAATCCATGAAAATTCTTATTATAACCGGCAGGTCCTTTTACGCATTGGCGTTAATTGTATATGGCCTGCAGCAATTTTACTTCGGAACTTTTAGAGACGTATTTTTCTCGGTTTATCAGCAGCACCTGCCGTTTTTGAACGTCCTGTCTTATTTGTTCGGCTTATACTTAATTATAACCGGCATCCTTATTTGGGTACCAGGCAAAGGCCAAAAGGCTTCGCTGATACTCGGCGGTGTTTTTATGTCGTTGTTCCTTGGCACCCACATGACTTATGAACTAAATTCCGAACCTAATAAACTATACCACCTGGGACTGTGGACAACACCACTGAAGGAGCTGGCGCTTGCCGGCTGCGCGTTCGTTGTCGCCCATTCGTTCGGCACAAACCCAAGTGTTAAGAAAACCTTTTTAGAAAAGCTTGCACCATACGGAAACCTGTTCTTTTTGTACACGATAACCAGCTACGGTATTTCGCATATTATTTATGCACCCTACTTAACAGGTATGGTTCCGAAATGGATAGCCAATCATCTCTTCTGGGTTATGCTTACCGGGATAACGCTCTCCGCCAGCGGCATTGCAATCATCCTGGGCATCCGGATCAGGATTATCGCTTTATTGCTATCCCTTCAAATCTTCCTTTGGGTATGGCTGGTACATGTTCCGGGAACATTGTCCACGCCTTTAGCCGCCGACAGGGGAAATTTGCTGGCCAGTGCTTTTGACGCCCTTGCCTTTAGCGGCACAGCCTTGCTGATTGCCTTAACCATGAAAAAGCAGAAATGGGTGGAGGATATTGAGCAATGGGGCGAAAAGGGTTAGTGGTGCTTGAACGTAATAGCATAATACGGGTAGTTTAGATGGGACTTAAACTTCCTTGGTTATTTGATCAAGTTTTTTTAATATATCGGGGATTCTAAAATCCCCTTTCATACCTTCAATTAACCGGACCGCCTCGTCCAAATCAATCCCCACCGACGAAATAAACAAGGGTTTTTCGCTTTCGCCACGCTTTAGTTCCCTAACCGTTGCTTTATTGCTCAAGAAAGATGTTTTTGCAACCCCAATAATTGGTTTACGTTCATCTAATTGTTTCCAAAGATGACCACCTAAACCGAATCTGAAATCATTATCTATATAAACATATCCATCTATTAAAATAAAATCAATAACAGATAGGTCTGTTTTTTCAATGATCTTTAAAATACATGGCAGCTCTCTTTTATAGAATTCACCAGGCACATATTCACCAATGTCAGTCAAATATTCTGTTAACACAATACGGGCATGGGGTGCGCTGGGTTCAAACACTACACCTACAGCCTTTGCAATATTTTCCCGATAATGTACATCTATCGCCAAAACAAGCATCGGCTCTGGTTCAAAAACGCCTTCATATATTAAATCTCCATTTTCATTCCATTCCCTTAAGGCACCATAAGATAAATTTCGTTTGATAAACGACTCTTGCATCAACTGTCCATTTTCGAAATATTCTCTATGAAAGCCATGGGGATGACCACCTACACACTGGATTTCCGTTTGCAAATTCCCGTTCGCAAAAAACGATTCCTCCAAAATACCTGTGAAGGGTAAATTTTTGTAATGATAGATCTCACCTCCCCCAACGTCAAACCCTGTCATATCCAGGTCGGGATCATCCCATTTAATTCTCAAGCCCATTATCTAATAAAGCTAATAATTTTTATATCCTTTTCTTTATTCTGTGATAATACCCCAAACAACAAAAGCCTCAAATGAAAATTTGAGACTTTTGTTTCAGGATAAGAACTTCAGCAATATTTACTTTACCACCTCACTAACCAAAATAACAGGAGTTACATTAGTGTAATTTGCAAAATCCGCGCGAATGGCATTTATATTAGGCCCTATAGCCGCCTGGTAGTCGCTTAGGCTTTTTACATAAAAAGTACCAATAGCCATAAAAGGCAGTGGCTGGTTAGGAACACCACTGGCAATCCCCTTTTCAATGGTGTATTTAACCAAATTTGATCCTAAAAACCGCGCTACCATGGGCATGTGCTTGGTTTCATAATACTCCATATTAAAGGTTTTACCTTCAGCGTAAGGATACATGATGGATATTTTAACTAAGCCTTTTTCAACAGTAACCGTGTTCTGTTTTTCCTGACCAAATACAGTAAAACAAGTAGCAAGAAGGAGAAATGACAAAATGAGTCTTAATTTCATAACTGGTTTAATTAAATGATAAAGTATTCTTTTCTAAGAGATTACACAATATTAAAAGAAAAGACTTTATTCCCAAAACGGTATGCCAATTAACGCTTGAAGTTTATAATTTTCCCAAACCGGCATGCATATGCGATATAAAACAAAAAAGTCTCAAACTTTCATTTGAGGCTTTCATTTCGTAGCGGGAGCAGGACTCGATACGACCTTCGGGTTATAAATTATGCTGTTCAAGTCTCGTTATCGCCTGCTCAATAAATTTCCGATTAGAAAAAAGAGTGTGCTTTCTGTTGCTCCAATCTTTCAGACAAACCAATATCTTATCCAAGTCCTTGGTTTGAAATTTAATGGAAAGGAAATCTATAGTAGACAATAACTCCAACCCGAAAGTTGAGTAAAATCCTGATAAAAAACTTTTGGTCTTATTTACAATATCGAGGAAAGCGAGATTGGTTTCTTGACTAAGGAAGGTCAAAACATCGTCCTCAGCATCCATCATAATACCCAACTCCTCAAAAGGCTTTTTATCCATAGCGCTATATCCTGTGATGTAGCTTCCGTTAAGATAATAGAGCACACGCCTCACCTTTCCCGAATACGGGCCGTAGAAATTTGGTTCAAAAGTTAACTTAAATTCACTTTTTGCCCCAAAACGTTGCAGAAAATAGGCAACCTTCTCAGCGGCAAACTCTGATACAAATTCACCACTTTTTGCCAAATCAAATAAAACAGCAAGTAACATTGCCCGTGCAGGTGTTAATTTGGCACGCTCTTCCTTCATTGCATCCTTGATCACAGCATTAGGCAAATATACCTGAATATCGCTGTCAGTATCTTTTAACGTTGATTCTATCAAGTTTTTCACTTTGGCCCACTCTAATCCGCCGTGCCCGGTACCTAAAGAAGGTATCGCAATAGATTTGATCTGCTTATCGTGTATAAGTGAAGCTAATCGCTTTAAGCCAGCCTCTACATAGCTATATTCAGATGGTTTGCGCCAATCAGTTTTTGTAGGCAAGTCAATAATAGTTTTTTTACCATATAATAATGATTCTTCTTCGGTAACTATTAAATCGCCGATCTCAAAATCTTTGGCTTTGCAAGCCTGCTGATAAATCTTAAAATTGTAGGGAAACTCTTTTTTAAATTGAAGAGCCAATCCCTTGCCCATCACACCGACGGTATTAACGGTATTCACCAAAGCATCTGCTTTGCTTTCTAAAATGTTACCTTCAATGTATGTAATCATCTGTCAAAAATAATAACCAGCTTTAACAGCTATTTTGTTTTTACCAATGCCATATTCTAAAAGTTTCTGTTCAGCGCTTTCGTTATAAACAGCAAATCCTAATATCGCACTCGCAGGAATATCATCAAACACTAAAAACTCAGCCTCTTTTCTCCTTTTCAGATCGAGGTCATTATCATCCCTCCAATAGCGGGCATTTATCGCATTCACATCGATAATATCTAATATATCGTCTATATGCGTTTTATCAAAAAAATCAGTCAGATCACTTACCGCATGGCCGTTTGAAAAAACAAACTCAAGTTTGTGCATTCTGACAAGCTCAACAGTTGTTATACAGTATATAATATTCTCTGTGGCTACGGGACCTAAATTATAGTATATACTATTAACGCCCTGCTTTATCACGTACAGCATCGGCATCCTTACGCCAAAGTAAAAAGGAATGTAACTACCAAGAGTTTTTCCATTGGGCAACAAAAAACTGTCTCTTTTCGAGATCAGATTTCCAGAGCCTATTGGCACATAATTCACGTTACTATTCAACGAACGCTGATGAGTTATTCCGTTTACAAGAATGTGCGGAATATTCTCTATATGTGTCATCCTGTATAAATATATCTTTTTCAGCTTTCGGAGGTTAGTATTGCTAAATATAATCAATACACCTAAACAAAACTCAATTCAAACAAAAAAGCCTCAAATTTTCATTTGAGGCTTTCATTCTTCGTAGCGGGAGCAGGACTCGAACCTACGACCTTCGGGTTATGAGCCCGACGAGCTACCAACTGCTCCATCCCGCACTGTATTTTGTGCTATATATTTGAGATCCGGTCATAACCCCGGAAAGGTCCTTCCAATTATCAAAATGCAAATTTGCACTCCGTTTTAATTGGACTGCAAAGATATAATTCGTTTCTTTGCAGTCCAAATATATTTTTAATTATTTTTCTATGGCTCATCAGGCAGGTTTTGTAAGTATAATAGGTAAACCCAACGCAGGGAAATCAACCCTTATGAACGCGCTGGTGGGCGAAAAAATGTCCATCATTACCCCAAAAGCGCAAACAACACGCCACCGCATTTTGGGTATCGTGAATGATGAAAACTACCAGATCGTGTTTTCGGACACGCCCGGTGTTATCAAGCCGCACTACGCTCTCCACGAGAGCATGATGCACCAGGTTGACGGCTCCATTGTTGATGCCGACCTGATTCTGCTGGTTACCGATATTTATGAGGAATATGACGAAGCCGACGTTCTTAAAAAACTGGAACGCTCGTCTGCCCCTCTTGCCATCCTGATCAACAAAATTGACCAGAGTGATGAGGAAACAGTTAAAAAGAAGGTTGAGTTCTGGAAAGAGAAATTAAACCCTAAAGCCATCTTCGCCATCTCGGCATTGCATGGGCATAACATTAAAGCCATCATGGATTTCGTGATCGAAAACCTGCCGGAGCATGCAGCGTATTACGAAAAAGATGCCCTGACGGATCGGAACGACCGCTTCTTTGCTTCAGAGATGATTCGCGAGCAGGTGTTTAAACAATACAAAAAAGAAATTCCTTACAGTACCGAGGTTATCGTAACCGCATTTATAGAGGGGGAAAAACTTTACCGCATCAGCGCAGAGATCATCGTTGAGCGTGAATCGCAAAAAAATATCATCATAGGTAAAGGCGGCGAAATGCTCAAGATAACAGGTACTTACGCACGCCGCTCCATGGAAGACTTTTTCCAGCGCAAGATATTCCTGGAGATGTTTGTAAAAGTAATTCCCGATTGGCGCACCAAAAAGAACTATCTAAAGCAGTTCGGGTACGAGGGATAAATATGAGAATTGAGATGTGAGACAATGCTCACTCTTAATTTTTAAAGCATTAGTTTAAGACAAGAATATTGAGGCGAAAGATTTGAGATAAATCTTTCGCTCTGTTTATAAAGCATTAATTTTGATGTTGATTTTGGATGAATATGAAGCCCGGTCTCATATCTCAAATCTCACATCTCAAATCCAAACAATATGAGTAACATAGTAGCCATTGTGGGCAGGCCCAACGTAGGCAAATCAACATTATATAACCGTTTAACCGAAAGTCGCAAGGCCATTGTCGATGACTTTAGTGGCGTTACGCGCGACAGGCATTACGGTGTTGCCGAATGGCTTAACCATAACTTTACGGTTATTGACACCGGTGGCTACGTTGCCAATTCTGACGATGTTTTTGAAGCAGCCATTCGCGAGCAGGTTGATATCGCCATTGAAGAGGCTACCGTGATCCTGTTTGTTGTGGATGTTACTACCGGCATTACCGACCTTGACGACGAGATTGCTAACCGCCTGCGCAAAAGCAAAAAACCGGTTTTTGTTGTAGTAAACAAACTGGACAATAACAATCAGGTTGCCGATGCCATGGTATTTTACAGTCTCGGTCTTGGTGAGATCTTTACCATATCATCAATGACCGGCTCGGGCACAGGCGAATTGCTTGATGAAGTAGTAAAACACTTTGAAGATGAAGTGCTGGAAGAAAACACCCGCCCTAAATACGCCATTGTTGGTCGTCCTAACGTAGGTAAATCATCTATTATCAATGCCCTTATCGGTAAAGACCGCAACATTGTTACCCCGATAGCCGGTACCACCCGCGATTCTATCCACATACATTATAACCAATATGGTCATGATTTTATGCTGATAGACACCGCCGGGATGCGTAAAAAAACCAAGGTTAAAGAGAATATCGAGTTTTATTCGGTAATGCGTACCATCAAGGCGTTGGAAGAAGCCGATGTTATCATCCTGATGATTGACGCTGTTGAAGGTTTTGAATCGCAGGACATCAACATCTTCCACCTGGCCGAAAAGAACAAAAAAGGCGTGGTTATCGTAGTTAACAAATGGGATTTGATTGAGAAGAACAGCAAAACCATCAAAGTTTTTGAAGAACAGATCCGCGATAAGATAGCCCCTTTTACCGATGTACCTATCGTATTTACTTCGGTTACCGAAAAGCAAAGGGTGTTAAAAGTAATTGATGTGGCTAACCAGGTTTACCAGAACCGTGCCCGCAAAATCCCTACTTCAAAACTGAACGAGGTAATGCTGCCGATTATTGAAAACTATCCACCGCCATCAATAAAAGGTAAATACGTTAAAATAAAATACATTACCCAAATTGCAGGTACTTCGCCAATGTTCGCGTTTTTCTGCAATTTACCGCAGTACGTTAAAGAGCCTTACTACCGCTTTATTGAAAATAAGCTCCGCGAAAACTTCGATTTTTCAGGCGCGCCAATACAAGTTTGGTTCAGGCAGAAATAAGAAACAGAACCTTGATTTTTAGGATTTGAGGATTAACTTGAGCTTTATCCTTATAAAATCCAGACTTACAAAGTTTCATCACCTCGTCATTGCGAGGAACGAAGCAATCCCCTATTTGCAGGTCCGCCCTGTATAGTCCGCGATTACTTCGTTCCTTACAGCAATGACGTTTTCATTTTATATAGTCCAGATTTACGAAGTTTTAAAAACTTCGTAAATCTCCCCATCCCAAGTTTCTTCATCATATCAAAGCTATGTGACTGTCTTACTTTGTCACTTTAAAGACACAAAATGCAACTAAGTTGCATTTTGTGTCTTTGGATTTTACCTTTATCGCTGTTAACTCCATATCATATGAAAGATTTTGATGTAATTATTATCGGCGGTAGCAGTGCCGGTTTGTCTGCAGGTATGGCTTTGGGCCGGGCTATGCGCAAAGTACTAATCATCGACAGCGGCAAGCCCTGCAATCGCCAAACACCCCACTCCCACAACTTTTTTACCCGCGATGGTCAAACCCCGCATGAGATTTTAACCATAGCCCGCGAGCAGACGTTAAAATATCCAACCGTTACCCTGCTTCATAGCGAAGCCACACAATGCAATCCTATTACAAACGGCTTTGAAGTGGGTACAAGATCAGGAGAAACATTCAGCACAAAAAAGGTTATCCTGGCTGCAGGTATTAAAGATCAGATGCCGAATATCCCGGGCTTTGCCGAATGCTGGGGTATATCGGTTATCCATTGCCCCTACTGCCATGGCTACGAATACGGCCATCAACGTACCGGGATCTTTGCCAATGGCGAAACCGCTTTCGAAATGGCTAAACTTATCTCCAACTGGACAAAAGATCTCACCTTGTTTACCAATGGCGCATCAACGCTAACCGAAGAGCAGCAAGCCATCATCGGTAATAACAACATTCAAATTGTAGAGGATGAGATAGAAGCACTTGACCAGCACAACGGCCAAATAAATGCCCTCCGGTTACGTAATGGTTCCGAAATAAAGTTAAAAGCACTATATGCAAGGCTCCCATTTACACAACATAGTGATATCGCCTTGCAGCTGGGTTGCCAACTTACCGAACAAGGTCATATCCAGGTTGACGCAAAGCAAAAAACGACTATACCCGGAATTTACGCTGCCGGCGACAGCGCTTCGGGCATTCGCTCATTAGCCAACGCGGTTAACAGCGGCACAATGGCAGGGGTTATGGCAAATCTGGAGTTGATTGATGAAGCTTTTCTTGTAAAGGAATAGCTTGGGAATTGACAATTCCCTCCCTGGGGAGGGGCGCGTCAGAATTGCGTATTGGCAGGGAGGGGTTTATACGCCTTGTAACAGCAAGGTATCTCGCTGAAACCCCTCCCTACACCCTCCCAAGGGAGGGAATCGCACAGCCCACACTCTTAAAACCTGCTGACTATCTTTTCAGGGCTCTTACTCTCTCATGTGGAATTTTAAAACTTTTTTTTAATTCTTACTGCTCCAGCCCTTTTTTAAAGGTTACATCATCGGCATTTATCACTTTAAAGTAGGCATTATCTCCCCATTTAAAACGCGCCGTCTGGGCTTTAAGAATAGTTTTGATCGGATCCCTCGAAATCTTCACTTCATGCGAGTCCATCTCTTTAATGGTTTGCGAAGCATACAGGATAAATTTATCCACGTCATCGTTGCTAACGGCATATTGCTTTAAAAACTCCGCTTCGGTAGGATATTTTTTTAACAAGGGTTGCTGACGATCGATAACATAAGCTGTAAACAATTGCTGCTGGCTCAAATCTTGGATAAGCGGAGTATATTTGCTGGTATCCGCCGGTACAAAAACATCGGGCATTATACCGCCGCCACTAAAAACCTTGCGTCCGCTTGATGTATGATATGATGGCGTTCCTTTAAAAACGCTGTCATTCAGGTTACTTTGCTCTGAAAAAAGTTCGCCCTTTTGCATGCGCTGGGCCAGCTCATTCCTGTAGCTGTCAACCCCGTTTTTGTATGATTTTTGAATAGAGCGGCCCGAAGGGGTATAATACCTCGCCACCGTTAAATTCACAGCCGAGCCATCGTCAAAAGCAAACTGCTGCTGTACCAGGCCTTTACCAAATGACCGGCGACCAACAATAGTAGCCCTGTCCAGGTCCTGCAACGCACCTGCTAAAATTTCACTTGCCGAGGCCGAATACTCATCAATAAGCACAGTAAGTTGCCCCTTCTGGAACATCCCCGAATCGGTGGCAAAATAATCGGTACGCGGCTCGTGGATGCCTTTGGTATAAACTATCAGTTTTCCTTCGGTTAAAAATTCATCAGCTAAGGAGGTAGCAGCATTGAGGTACCCCCCGCCATTGCCACGCAGATCGAGCAGTAGTTTATCCATCCCGTCAATTTTCAGTTCGGTTAATGCTTTCCTGAAATCAACATCGGTAGTTGCCGAAAATTTACTGATCTTGATATAACCGGTTTTTGCATCGGCCATATAAGCGGCGTCAACACTGCTTAAATCTACATGGCCGCGCTTAACACTAAGTATTTTTAAATCGTTGCTTAAAGGCGGAACCACGGTCAATTTTATTTCCTCATCCTTATCGCCCCTAAAAACTTTATTGATACGGGTTGCTGTAAGTTTACTGCCCGAAAACTTTTGATCATCAACATTAATTACCTTACTGCCTACCATTAACCCAGCCTTTTCGGCCGGACCACCAGCATAAACCTGCGTAATAATCAACGTATCGCGCAGCAATTGGTATTCGATACCAATACCGTTAAAACCACCATCCAATCGTTCGTTTATAGATTGTGCCTGCTGTTTGGGTAAGTAAAGCGAATGCGGGTCGAGGTTTTGAAGCAGATTATTAACCGATACACCTTCAATGCTGTCAATGTTTACACTGTCAACATAATTACGGTCGACCAGTTGCAGCACCTTGGCAATTTTGCTGTTCGCTGTAAATGAAAGGCCGAGGTTATGGGTCGCAAAATCCCTGTTAAGCAACAAGCCTATCATTATCCCCAAAAATAGCAGGATCATTGTCCGGAAAATTACACCCGCGGTCCTCTTCATAACTTATAACACAAAGTTAACAATTGCAGGGCCAATATTTTTTACCTGCATCCTTGCATTTGATGAATTTTACCGAATTTTGTTATAAAATATTTTAAAATAGGCTATGGAAACCACCACCGAAAGGGAATCGCACTATAAAAACCTCGAAAAACAAACCGTACGTGAAATTTTAGAAAACATTAATAACGAGGATAAAACCGTTCCCCTTGCTGTGGAAAAGGCACTACCACAAATAGAAGCCCTGGCAACCATTACCGCCGAAAGGATGAAAAACGGTGGTCGTTTGTTTTACATAGGCGCCGGTACCAGTGGCCGTTTAGGTGTAGTTGATGCCTCAGAATGTCCGCCGACATTCGGCGTTCCGTTTGATATGGTTGTAGGTCTGATTGCCGGTGGCGACAGTGCTATCCGCAAAGCCGTTGAATTTGCCGAAGATGATGCCGTACAAGCCTGGAAAGACCTGGAAGCTTTTAATATAAATGATAAAGACGTAGTGGTTGGCATTGCTGCTTCGGGCACTACGCCTTATGTGATTGGCGGCTTAAAAACGGCCAACGAACACAATATAGTTACCGGCTGCATTGTTTGTAATAGCGGCAGCCCGGTAGCGGCGGCAGCACAATACCCGGTTGAGGTAGTTACCGGACCCGAGTTTTTAACGGGATCAACCCGTATGAAGGCCGGCACCGCGCAAAAATTAGTTTTAAATATGCTGAGCACAAGCGTAATGATACAGCTTGGCCGTGTAAAAGGAAACAGGATGGTTGATATGCAGTTAAGCAACCACAAATTGGTGAACAGGGGCACCCGCATGGTTATGGACGAAACCGGGCTGAATGAAGAAGAAGCAGCCGGGCTACTTAAACAATACGGCAGCGTACGAAGCGCTGTTGATCATTTTAAAAAATAAACTGAATTTGAAGATGTGCTAATTTGGAAATTTGAAAATGCTCTACTGCATTCGATAAATTTTCAAATTCAAAAAATTCAGGTTCAGACAAATTTCGAATTAAAACATGCACGATATTGAACCATATTACCGCTGGAGAGATGATTACGTAGCATCGGAAGATGAGTTTTCACCTTTTTACGCAACCGAATACAGCGAATTTGAATTTGATAAGCAGGTGTATAATTACCTGCTGCACCCGCAATGGGATTCGTTCGGCTCCAATACACTTTACCTTAAGGTGCTTTTTGCCGACTATGATAAAGGGTACACCATCATTGAATTAATTGGCGAATGGAATGACGCTATCAACAACGACATCATGCTGCTAAAGCGCGAACTACTTGACCTTATGATAGATAATGGCATCACGCATTTTATCCTGATAGGTGAAAACGTACTCAACTTTCACTCAAGTGATGATTGTTATTATGAAGAATGGTTTCAGGATGTAGAGGATGGCTGGATAGCAGGCATCAACTTCCGCGAGCATGTGATAGATGAGTTTAAAAATAGCAACATCGACTATTACATTAATTTCGGCGGCGAGCTCGATAACCTTGGCTGGCGCACCCTGAAACCTGTGCAGGTTTTCAAAAAAGTGGAAGAGCAGTTGATGCGCCGTTTAAACTAACGCTAACCCGCCGCGTCATTGCGAGGTGTAATCAGGGATCAGGGCAGCCCTGAAAAAAATTGGAATGACGTTAAGTGAGAATATATCGTTTGGTTTGCAGTTATGGTGCGTAGGCCCGCGTTAGGGATTGCAGTGTAAAGCCCGGAGCGTGTGTTGGAATGAGGTCGGGAAAGCGAGGACTTGTAACGGAAAGCCCGGGCCGCAGGCAACGCCCAAATTGTTAATAGACATCAAGAAAAAACATATTTGATAGTCAGCAATCTACAATTACGTCATTAATAAGACACGAAGCAATCCCCGATTTGTAGAGAAGCCAGCAAACCCCTCTGTACAGTTCGCGATTGCTTCGTGCCTCGCAATGACGTGTCGAAGAGGCTAACGTATATTCTTCACACAGCATTCACTTTTTATTTATAAATTCGTAGTATAATTTTTAACACAAAATGGAATTTAAAGATCCCGAATACGTTTATAAAAACGTAATACAATTAAATGAACAGGATGCATCACGTAAATTTATAGCAAGTGTATTTTTATGGATGTTTGTTGCCTTAGGTATTTCAAGCGTTTGCGCGTTTGTATTTGCCGGCACACCTCAATTATTAAACCTGCTGTTTGATTTTAACACTGGTCACTCAACCGGATTGGGCATGATAGTTATGTTTTTGCCTTTGGCATTTGTTTTAATTATGCGCTTTGGCTTAAACCGCTTGTCATATCCTGTACTTGCGCTGTTATTTATTGCATACGCCGCTGCAACAGGAATGAGCCTTTGCTATATCCTTTTGATATACACAGCATCAAAAGTAACCCTGGCTTTTGGCGTATCAGCATTAGTTTTTGGTGTAATGGCTATTGCCGGTTATACTACAAAAACAGACCTGACCAACTTTGGCGGTATCCTGATCATGTTGCTGATTGGCATCATCATCGCCTCACTGGTAAATATGTTCTTACACAGCGAAGCTTTTGATTACATCATCAGCTATTTTGGTGTAGCAGTGTTTACCGGTTTAACCGCTTACGATGTTCAGAAACTTAAACGCATTGGCGCCGGCCTCGAATATGGTGACGCTTCTGCCAAGAAAATGGCGTTAATGGGTGGGTTGACTCTATATCTTGACTTCATCAACCTTTTCCTTTTCGTTCTTCGCTTATTTGGCGGCAGAAGGCGATAATCAACCCAAAAAAATTCAATCAGAAAGCTGCCTCCGCAAAAGGCAGCTTTTTTTGTTTAACAATGTGGCTTAGCTATGATATATAGCGCATCTTATACACTTGCAAATGACAACTTTATTGCGCAAATTTGCACTGCTTATGGAGAAAGACGGAGGGATTAGACCCTGCGATGTCTTAGCAACCTGTGCTTCACAAGGTGCTACATTCTACCAGGCAGCAATTAAGCGCCCGGACAGATAAGCGAAAGTCATAATAACACCCGACTTTTCGAGATAAGCTTTTTTTTAGTTTGCAGTTTTAAGTTAGCAGTTTGCAGTTGTTGCTTTTTGTTTAAGCTACAATGTGTTTTACCTACTGCCGCCGTAAACTGACAAACTGCAAATAGCAACACTGGCAACGGCCAACTGGAAACAATGGACATTAGAAAAGAACTACAGAAACGCATCCTGGTGATTGACGGAGCAATGGGTACCATGATTCAAAGGTACCAGCTCACGGAGAAGGATTTTCGTGGCGAGCGTTTTCGCGATCATAAAAGCGACCTGCAGGGCAATAACGACCTGCTTAATATCACACGCCCTGACATTATTAAGGCTATCCATGCCGAATATTTGGATGCAGGGGCTGATATTATTGAAACCAACACATTCAGCACACAGGTAATTTCCCTTGCCGATTATCACCTGGAAGAATTAGCTTACGAGCTAAGCTACGAAGGCGCACGCATCGCGCGTGAGATAGCCGATGAATATACCCAACGCAATCCCGAAAAACCTCGCTTTGTTGCCGGCGCTATCGGGCCAACAAACCGTACCGCTTCCTTATCGCCAGATGTTAATGACCCGGGCTACCGTGCTGTTACGTTTGATGATCTGGCCGATGCCTACTATGACCAGGTACGTGGCCTGGTTGACGGCGGCTCGCATTTGTTGTTGGTTGAAACCATATTTGATACGCTGAACGCCAAAGCAGCCTTGTTCGCCATAAAACGTTATGAGGATGAGTGTAAAGCGGCCGGCAAGGATTTCCCTGCTTTCAGGGATTCGGGTGGTATCATGATCTCGGGTACTATTACCGATGCTTCTGGCCGTACCCTTTCTGGGCAAACGGTTGAGGCTTTCTGGAATTCGATAAGCCATGCCAACCTGCTATCGGTAGGGTTAAACTGTGCTTTAGGTGCCAGGGAAATGCGCCCGCACTTAGCCGAACTTTCTGAAAAGGCTGGTGTATATATTTCGGCTTATCCAAATGCGGGACTACCAAATGAGTTTGGCCAGTACGACGAAACCCCGTACGAAACCGCCCACCAGGTTGATGATTTCATTAAAGCCGGGCTTGTAAATATCGTAGGCGGATGTTGCGGTACCACACCCGATCACATCAAATGTATTGCCGATAAAGCAGCATCCTTCCCACCACGCCCTATACCTGAAATTGAGCCGGATATGCGCCTGAGCGGTTTAGAATCGGTTACAATAAAACCCGAAAGTATTTTCGTAAACGTGGGTGAGCGTACCAATATCACCGGTTCGCCTAAATTCTCAAAACTGATTTTGGCCGAGGATTATGAGGCGGCGCTATCTGTTGCCTTGCAGCAGGTTGAAGGTGGAGCCCAGGTTATCGATATCAACATGGACGAGGGCATGATAGATTCTGAAGCCGTGATGACCAAGTTCCTGAACCTGGTAGCATCTGAGCCGGATATCGCCAAGCTGCCTATCATGATCGACTCGTCTAAATGGACCGTGATTGAGGCGGGTTTGAAATGCGTACAGGGTAAGGGTATCGTAAACTCTATCTCCCTTAAAGAAGGCGAAGAAAAGTTTAAAGAACAAGCTCGCAAAATACTAAGCTATGGTGCAGCTACCGTAGTAATGGCATTTGATGAAGTTGGTCAGGCCGACTCATTGGAGCGCCGTATTGAGATCTGTAAAAGATCATACGATATATTGGTGAACGAAGTAGGCTTCCCGCCACAGGATATCATTTTCGACCCGAATATCCTTACCGTAGCTACCGGTTTGGAAGAGCATAACAACTACGCGGTTGATTTTATTGAAGCTACGCGCTGGATAAAACAAAACCTGCCTCACGCCAAGGTGAGCGGAGGCGTAAGTAATATTTCGTTCTCGTTCAGAGGTAACAACACCGTGCGTGAGGCTATGCACTCGGCATTCTTGTATCACGCCATTAAAGCGGGTATGGACATGGGCATTGTTAACGCCGGTATGCTGGAGGTTTACGAACAAATTCCTAAAAACCTTCTCGAGTTGGTTGAGGACGTACTGCTTAACCGTCGCCAGGATGCTACAGAGCGCCTGGTGGAGTTTGCGGATACCATCAAAAGTAAAGGCAAAGAGGTTGTACGTGACGAAGAATGGCGTAAAGGCACCGTTCAGGAACGCCTCTCCCACTCGTTAGTAAAAGGTATTGTTGAATACCTTGATAACGATGTGGAAGAAGCCCGCCAGGCTTACGCGAGGCCGCTTGAAGTAATTGAAGGTCCGCTGATGGATGGCATGAACGTGGTAGGCGACCTGTTTGGTGCGGGCAAAATGTTCCTGCCGCAGGTAGTTAAATCGGCTCGTGTAATGAAAAAGGCCGTGGCTTACCTGTTGCCTTTTATAGAAGAAGAAAAAAAGAATAACGTAAATGCAGATCAGCGCTCCAACGCCGGTAAGGTTTTAATGGCCACCGTAAAAGGCGATGTGCATGACATTGGTAAAAATATAGTTGGCGTGGTACTAGCCTGTAACAACTTCGAGGTGATAGACCTTGGGGTAATGGTGCCTGCGCAACGCATTATTGAAGAAGCTAAAAAGCAAAACGTTGATATCATTGGCTTAAGCGGGTTGATAACGCCATCGCTTGATGAGATGGTGCATTTCGCCAAGGAAATGGAGCGCGAAAACTTCACTATTCCGCTGATTGTTGGTGGTGCCACCACCTCGCGCATCCACGCCGCGGTGAAGATCGCTCCGCAATATTCTGGCGCGGCTATTCACGTGCTGGATGCTTCACGCAGTGTTACGGTATGCAGCAGTCTGATGAGTAAGGATAACCGCGATGCCTATATCCAGGGTATTAAGGACGAATACGCTAAAGCCCGTGAAGCACATGCCAATAAAAAGTCCGACAAGCGTTTTGTGACCATTGAGGAGGCCCGTGCCGGAAAATTCCAGATCAGTCTTGATGGCGATGTGGCACCGAAACCTGGATTTACCGGTACTAAAGTTATTGAAAACTATCCACTGGAAGAGTTGCTTCCTTATATCGACTGGACACCGTTTTTCCATACCTGGGAATTGCGTGGCAGCTATCCGAAGATATTTGAAGATAAGTACGTAGGCGACGAAGCTAAAAAGCTGTTTGACGACGCGCAGGTATTGATGAAACGCGTTGTTGATGAAAAACTATTTACCGCGAAAGGTGTAATAGGCTTTTGGCCGGCCAATGCCGTAGGTGATGATATTGAGCTTTATACTGATGAAAGCCGCACAACTGTTTTAAATCGCATCCATACCCTTCGCCAGCAGGCCGAAAAGGTAAAGAACGATCCTTATTATGCATTGTCGGATTTCATAGCGCCGAAAGAAAGCGGTGTGCCTGATTATTTCGGCGGCTTTGCGGTAACAACCGGCTTAGGTTGTGACGAGCTGGTTGCCGAGTTTGAGCGCGATCATGACGACTATAACAGCATCATGGCCAAGGCCCTTGCCGACCGCCTTGCTGAAGCATTCGCCGAAAAAATGCACGAACTGGTACGTAAAGAGTACTGGGGCTATGCCAGAGGCGAGCAACTAAGCAACCAGGAACTGATCAAGGAAGAATACCAGGGCATCCGTCCGGCACCAGGTTATCCTGCCTGTCCGGATCATACCGAAAAAACTACCTTGTTTGAACTCCTGAAAGCCGAAGATAATGCCAACATGCACCTTACCGAAAGCCTGGCCATGTTGCCGGCTGCATCGGTAAGCGGTTTCTACTTCGCGCATCCGCAGGCAAGATATTTTGGCTTAGGTAAGATCAGTAAAGATCAGGTTGAAGATTATGCGGTTAGGAAACAAATGCCACTTGAGGATGTAGAAAGATGGCTGGGGCCAAATATTAATTATTAGACGCCCCCCAGCCCCCTAAAGGGGGAGTGAAAGCGACGAATAAAAAAAGCGAGGGAATTGAGCGATTCCCCTCTTGAGAGAGGAAATTAAAAAGTATATTATAAAACTTAAATACAAAAATTCCCCCTTTAGGGGGTTAGGGGGCAAATGAAAATACCTGAACATATAGCCAATGCTAACGGCAAAACACTTTTTTCTTTTGAACTGATTCCACCTTTGAAGGGGCAGAGCATCCAGGGGATATATAACGCTATTGACCCGCTGATGGAATTTAAACCTCCATTTATAGATGTTACTACCCTGCGCGAGGATTTTATTTACAAGCAGCACCCAAGCGGCCTGCTCGAAAAACTATCGTATCGTAAACGTCCGGGCACTATTGCCATCTGCGCGGCCATCATGAACAAGTATAAGGTAGATACTGTGCCCCACCTGCTTTGTGGTGGTTTTACTAAAGACGAAACCGAGAATGCCCTTATTGAGCTTGAATTTTTAGGTATTGAGAACGTGCTGGTACTACGTGGCGATGCCCGCCTTGGCGATTCGTCATTTGTGCCTACACCTAATGGCCATTGCTACGCTACCGAGCTACTGCAACAAGTAGTAAACCTTAACAATGGCATTTATTTGCATGAAGACCATGGCAATACTGCTAAAACCAACTTCTGTGTAGGTGTTGCCGGTTATCCCGAAAAACATTTCGAGGCCCCTAACCTTAAAACCGACTTCAAATACCTGAAACAAAAGGTTGAAATGGGCGCGCAGTTCATTGTAACCCAAATGTTTTTTGATATTGATAAATATAAGGAGTTTGTAAATGGCTGTCGTGCCAATGGTATTAACGTACCAATTATTCCGGGTTTAAAACCGATTACCTCATCTAAACAATTGGTAACGCTGTCAAAAACCTTCCATATCGATATTCCGGATGATCTGAGCGATGCTATCCACGCCTGTGAAAACGAAAAAGCTGTAAAAGAAGTGGGCATCGAATGGATGATAAACCAGTGTAAAGAACTGATTGCCTTTGGAGCACCGGTATTACACTTTTATACCATGAGCAACGCCGGGCCAACCAAACGTATTGCAGAGGCGATATTTTAAGCATATCATTTAAAATGTCATTGCGAGCGAAGCGTGGCAACCGCACGGAAGTATAACCGCTCTGCAGAGCATGCGATTGCTTCGTCGTTCCTCCTCGCAATGACATGTTTTTATTATGCCCGACACTTAAACCATTGGCCCTGTTGTGATTGATAAATTAAAATATTTACTTTTAATTATCAATCCAACGCCTGCCTATGGATACCTTTAGTCACATCAAGGCTGTTATCAGCATTACACTGGGCCTTAGCATTACGCACCTGCTTAAAGGCGCAGCCAAACAAATTCAACATCCAGGCCGTGACAAGCCTTATTGGGTGCATAACCTGTGGACACTTTACCTGTTTATTTTACTGCTGCATTTTTGGTGGTGGGAAATCAACCTTCACGAAATAAAGCATTGGCTTTTTGCCGAATACTTCTTTATCATCATCTATATTGTAACCTATTACAGCGTTTGCGCCCTGCTATATCCCGATGACCTGAAGGATTATCAGGGTTATAAAGATTACTTCTACTCGCGGCGCAAATGGATCTTCGGCATTTTAGGTGCCAGCTATCTGCTTGATCTTATTGATACGGAAATAAAAGGTGCCACTTATGTGCATCATTACAGTATCGAGTATCCTATCCGCAATATCAGCCATTTCATATTATGTATGATAGCTATAAAAGTAGAAAACCGGAAATTCCACGCAGCTTTGGTGATCCTGTTTATCCTGTACGAAACATCGTATATTTTAAGGTTATTTTAACTGCTTAAATGAGAGGGCGCCGACATGCAACGACACCCTCTTCCCCGTCCACATTGCAGGTTACTTGCAAAAGATAACCTGATTCGGTTTTGCCCAGTCATTACTTTCGCCGGTGGTTAGTTTTCGGGAAGTAGTCAGGGTTAGGCTATACGCGCATGAGGGCCATGCGCTAAAAGGAGGAGTTAAAACAAAAGGTGCCGGAGCGGCCAGGTTAAATTTCTTAGCCTCGCCACGCGGAATTGTTCCGCCCGGTAAACCGCTCACATTGCCGGTAGCGTTTGACCATACCCCCAATTGCCAACTGGCAATCAGTTCATGATCAACAGTATAATCGGCATGGGCTACTCCGCTTACCGGGGTGCAGCCGCTACCACCACCCGCAAAAAGCTCTTCCAGCTTCAGCAAACTCACTTCGTTCCAATTATTGACGTAGATTTTGCCGATAAGCGATTGCGTGTTAAGATTTGGAGAGCCTGGATTGGTCGGATCATCGGTAGTTTGAAATTTGATATACAACATTTTACCGTTCTTTTGACTGGCAACCGACACATCCAATCCTGGAGTTAACCCGGCGCTGGCATCTCCTCCGCCAATAATAGTTGTAGTATTCAGGTAAAACAGCGAACCATAAAAGCCATTATCAAGCGCGGGCTGATCTACCCTTACCCAACCATTGGCGTCAGGGTGCAGTACATGATCAGGTATGGGATTAGGATAATTATCAGCAGGTACGCTGTCTGGTACAGATGCAGGCTGATTGATATCGATCACCACATCCTGAAATGCCGTAGTACCATTCCAGGTGATTTGACGGGTGCCCACCTTTAATGCTGTAGCTTCCATCTGAGCAGTAGTTACCGGGCTATAGTTCACATTATCTGTCGAGAACAAAAAGCGGTAATAAAGCGGACTGGCAGGTGCTGTAGGTACTTTCTTGGTAGCATAGCCTCCCAGCTTAACCGAACCAAAGAAACCGAAGCCGGTGCCACCTGCTCCAAATTTGCTGATGAGGGTTTTGCCACTGCCATCAATATCAGATGTGATACTAAAATTGCCTACCGATGTAAACCATGGCGTGTCGCTGGTGATGATTCCGCCGCCCGGGATACACAGTTTTACGCAGAAACAGTTATTGGCATTGTGGCGGTCATTTTGGCGGCCACGGGTACGGTCTTCGGCCAATAGCACGGTGCCCGATGAGCTTTCAATCCTGAAATAATAATCAGGTCCGGCAGGCCACTCTACATTAAGCCATGGCAATAAGGTTTTTCTGAAATTGTCGCCGGGATATACAATGGTGAATTTGCCGTTGTTATCGGTATAAGCGGTGCCCAGAAAGTCATCCTGCAACAGGTCAACATCATAGGCAAAAACCTTAACTCCCGGAATTGGCTTTTTGGTTTCACAATCGTTTACATAACCGCAAACCACCCATATATCCAGTAGCGTAAGGATCCGGCAAAACCACTTGGCATCTATTTTATAATCAAATCTCGCGTATTGAGCGTTTTCCTGGGTAGTTTTATACAGGGGTTGCAGCGTAGTAATATGAAACTGTAATAATGGCCCTTTTTTAGGCAATGGGATTTTGAAAGGTACATTGCCACAATACCAGTCCACATCAATGCTTCCACCTTCATAACCAGATTTAGCGCCATCTATTTCAATGGTAAAGTCGCCGTTTTCCTGTACGTCGGCCTGGGTAATGAACAAGCGCTCTTTAGCTTTTAGCTCATCGTCATTTACCTGGTGAAAGGTTTGTTTTGGATCGGCCACAGCAAGCCGGGTTTCATTTTGCTGATCGGATGGTCGGTAAACCTTTACCGATGTTCCCGCAACAGGCAGTTCACAATCAGAACATAACAGCCCGCGCAGGTTTCCTTTAATAATGTAGTTCATACGTTTTTGGTTAGAATTTGTACCGGCTTACTCTTTAAACTGGATTTTCAGCATACTCCACCACAAGCAAGCCCATGCAGGGCTCTTTTGCTGAGTCAAAGTTTGGGCAAAATCTAAAGGCAATCAACGTTGCTACCACGCTAATAAAGGCTGTGCTTGTACGCGATTTAAAGACGTATCACCAACATTGAACCGGGCGTATAATTACGTGCAAGGAGAGAATAGTTAAACAAAAAAGCGCCTTCCTGATTAAGGAAAAGCGCGTCCCATAAATTTTGATTTGCTACTGGTTAAGTAAAGGACTGCAAGGCCTCGGTTCCGCCGCGAGATTATAGCTCCCGGCACTGTACAAGGCCCCACTTAATATAAATATTACTTAAGGCAAGCTAATAAATAATATTTACATTTCAATATAAAAGTCCGACCATTTTAAAACGTCTTATTTCATATATAAAACCCACAAAAAACTGCCGTTAAAAGCCACGTAAGATTACAGTTTCTGATACGTAGAAATACGCATAATAAAACCGTAATAAAACGGATTAATAAAATTAAAACACTAATTATCAATGTTTTAATCGAAACCAAAACCCATCCAATACCTTACATAGCCAGGGGATATCATTGAAACAGTAGCTTATTAGTATTAGTTTTATGTAAAAAACTCTCTACACGCTATTATTTTTTATGGAAACACAAGAAAGAAGACCCTCATCACCTATCACCGGAAAGGAAGGCGCACCAATTGAACTTGATTTAGCGGCACAATGGACCGAAAATCACCGCCACCGTAATCCTAAAGATAATATATCACAATTTTTTGGCCGCGAAATATTAAATACCATACTTAATCAGCCCGATTGCATGGGTATTCGTATTTATTATGCCAATGATCAAAGACTAAATTCCTGGCAGAAGTTTTGGATTGCTATAAGTAATTTCCTGTTATCTGTTATCGCAAACGTTGGCGGGCAGCAGCATTTCATTATAACCGGGGTTCTCGAAACCGGAGAAGATCAACTACCAGAAGACAATGCACCCAAAGCTAAATCCACAGAAGGCGTTCAAACATTTTCATTAATGTCGGCAACAACATCTAATACCCTTGGCGAGATGTCGTTACCATGCCCAGGTTCATCAGGCTGTCCACAAAATAGGCTTACAGGTAAAAGCTGAGGCCAATCGCTATGCCCATAGATATTTTATTTGGCAACATTTCTGTAATTTCCGGCTTTATACCGGTAATTGTGGCTGCAGTCAATTATAGGCAGCTTGATAAGGTATTGCGGCTGCTTGCGTTATATTTTGTTTTTTCGGTATTAGTTGATATCGACCTTTGGCTATCTCTAAATATATTCAAAGTAAAAAACACAATGCCTATCCTGCATGTGTTTGTAATGATCAGCGTAATCTTATTGGGTATTGTTTATTACTACATGTACAGTAATAATTATTTAAAAAGGATATCAATTATACTCACTATTTCAACAGCGATTATTTCGATATTTTATGCACGTAATATGTTGCTATACCCCTCAATACCAATTACGGCACTGGGTATATTGTTAATCATATTCTCGCTGATATATTTTTATCAAATGCTTTATCCACATGAATATGTTCCCCTGGAAAAACAAAGTCTGTTTTGGATAAACGCGGGGATACTTTTTTACTCTGGAGTAAATATTTTTTTGTTTATGCTCTTAAATCAGATACCCGCTCAGCACAGGGCCAATTATTATATAATTCATAATGTTACGAATATCATTGCCAATATATTATATTCGATAGGATTATTCCGCAAGCCGAAGCAATTAGCGTAAAACACGGTTTGTTCACTATGGGCATGTACAAAAACACTTTTCTGCAAATATCCGAAAACGGCCTGATCCCTGTTCTGATCATAGGGACTCTTGTGGTTGTTGTCCTCATTGTGTTTTTATTCTTCTTCGTAATTATTTATCAGCGGCGGATGCTTAAAAACCAGGCAGAGTTACGCGAGCTTAATGATGCCCGCCAAACCGAATTAATGAACGCCGTTTTTGAAACCCAGGAAAGTGAACGCCGGCGCCTGGCCGAAGATCTGCATGACAGTGTTGGCCAGGTGCTTTCGGCTATAAAACTTAACCTGCACCGGCTGGATAAAAATTGTGTAAACGAAGTTACTCAACCCCTGCTTTTAGATACCCGCAAACTGGCCGACGAATGTATCCAGGAGATCAGGAACATCATCCAAAATGTATTGCCCCCGATACTTACAGATTATGGACTGCTTGTTGCGGTTGAAGCACTGTGTACCAAGGTTGAGCATAATACCCATATCAAAGTTAAGTTCACTAAAAACTTTGCCGATAAGCGCTTCCCTAACGATATTGAACTTGCATTTTACCGCATAGCGCAGGAGCTTTTTGGCAATGCCATCAAACATTCGGAAGCCACTGCTATAAACCTCAATATGGCCCTTGATGCCGGTTACCTGGTCATGGAATTTAAGGATAACGGCAAGGGCTTTAATATGGATGATGTTAAACAGGGCTTCGGGCTTAAAAATTTACAGAGCCGTGTGCAACTCATTAACGGTGAAATAAATACATACAGCAAACCGCTAAGCGGAGCAATTACAATCATTAAATTAAAAGTAGCATAGTTAAAATCAATAGCCTATATTTATTGATTATTTGAATTTTGAAAGCAACCAATGGGCCCAATTAAATTAGGTATAGTAGACGACCATAAAATTTTTAGAAATGGTTTAAAAGCTACCCTTGAAGATTGCGGGGATTTTGAACTGTTACTCGAAGCTTCAAACGGCAAAGAGCTGATAGGCTTGTTAACCGATAAAACCCCCGACGTTATATTGATGGACATTAAAATGCCCGAAATGGACGGCATTCAAACAGCCGCTTATGTTCACCAGCATTTTAAGGAAATCAAGATCCTGGCGCTGTCCATGTTTAACGAAGACAAATATATTGTGGATATGATGAAGGCCGGAGCATCGGGCTATCTGCTCAAAAATGCCGAGCCGGAAGAGATCATCGAGGCCGTATCAACCGTTCACAACAAAGGCTTTTATTTTAACGAGCACCTTTCTATAACGCTCATCAAACAACTGGTAGGTAATGACCAGGCCGATAACATCCCCAACAACAAAACTGATCTTAACGAACGCGAAATTGAAGTGCTTAAGCTGGTTTGCCAGGAATGCTCCAACCAGGAAATAGCAGATAAAATTTTTCTGAGCGTACGCACTGTTGAAGGTTACCGTGCAAGGTTATTTGAAAAAACCGGTTCCAAGAATTTAGTAGGGCTTGTTATATATGCCATTAAACGCGGCATTATTAATGTTACTTAGTTTTTAGTCCGGAGTATGGAGTCTAAAGGAGAAGAACCTGACTTCCGACTTTGGGCTTCTGACTCAAGACTTTGCATTTAACAACTACGCCGATAACTTCTTATCCCCTGCCAAATTACGCATAAACCTTTTGCGGTAATTAAGCGGGCTCAGGTTCATTTTTGCTTTAAACATTTTATAAAAATGCGATACGTCGCCAAAGCCGCTCTCAAACGAGATCTCTGAAATAGGTTTATCGGTTTGCACCAGCTGCTGAATAGCATAATTAAGCCGGTACTCAATTATGGTTTCCATAAATGTTTTGCGGGTAACTTTTTTAAAGTACTTGCAAAAAGCATTCGGGGTCATGTTGGCGATACTGGCAGCTTTATCTAACGATACATGCTTTCTGAAATTTTCAACCAGGTAAGCAAACACGGGATTGATCCGCTCCCGCTCGGTATTGGTACGTTCGCCAATAATACGATGCTGATCGAGCAGCACATATTCATCCGACGAAGCCATCCGGTGCAAGATCTCCAGCAAACCTATCAGCATCCTGAAATTGCTTTTTTCGTTAACCAGGTTAAGCAATAATTTTTTTACTTCAACTCCGGTTTCTCCATAGAACGACACTCCGCATCCGCTTTGTTGAAAAAGCTTTTTGATAAGCTGCAGTTCAAACTTGTTAAAAAACTCTTCACCCAAAAAAGCGTCGTTGAACTGGATCACTACGGCACTCGCATCGCGCAGCACTGCTTCGTTGTGTTCAAGTTTCCAGCAGTGCGGCAAATTGGGGCCGAGCAAAACCAGATCGCCCGAGGCAAAATCCTCCATATGGCTGCCAACGTAGCGTTTGCCGGAGCCGCTAATAATACACGTCAGTTCATATTCTTCATGAAAATGATAAGGCGCATCAAATGCAAGCTTATCAAATTTCCTTATCAGAAACGACTGTGTATTGGTAGGTTGAAGAATTTCGTACGAGGCTTTTATCATTGCATATATTAACGTAAATATTATTTCAAATCAAATTACGGATAAAATCACCCATAAATGTACCATTCATTTCATTTTTTTTCAACAAAAGATGAGTTTACTTTGAAATATAAACCTAAAAGCTATGAATACACAGATCGCTCACCTTCCGTCGCTCGAAAATTCCATAAAAATATCTAACCACAATATTAATGAATTTCGCGAAAAAGGCCATACCCTTGTGCACGAAGTGCTTACAAAAGACGAGATTGCAGCCTATCGTCCAATCATTGTTGGGGCGGCCGACAGGTACAATACAGAAAAGCGCAAGCTGGAAGAGCGCGACACCTATGGCAAAGCTTTTTTACAGATCATGAATTTATGGCAGGTTGATGAGGATGTTAAAACCTTTGTAATGGCCAAACGCCTTGGCAAAATTGCCGCCGACCTGATGGGTGTTGAAAATGTACGTATTTATCATGACCAGGCGCTGTTTAAAGAACCCGGCGGTGGACCAACCCCATGGCATCAGGATCAGTATTATTGGCCCATTGACACCAACAACACCGTAACCCTTTGGATGCCCCTGGTTGATATCGATGTAAACATGGGCATGCTAACCTTCGCGTCGGGTTCATACGTTAACGGCGCTGTATTTAACACCGAAATTTCCGACGAATCCGAATCAGCATTTGATGAATATGTTAAAGAGAAGGGATTTGAAATAACCCGGGCCAAAAACATGAAAGCCGGCGACGCGACATGGCACCGTGGTTTTACCATCCACAATGCCCCCGGTAACAACTCGGATAAAATGCGCGAAGTAATGACCATTATTTACGTAGCCGACGGCGCCCGCGTTACCCCCTACAAAAACGAATGGCAAAAAAACGATCACCATAAATGGCTCATGAGTAAGCCCATTGGTGAGCTGATAGATTCTGAAATGAACCCGAAAGTGTTGTAAACAGAACCTTGATTAGCTTGATTAAAGGATGACTTGATAACAAGGGCATCCTTTAATCCTAAAATCAGGCAAATCATGGTTAGGTCACGCCGCCACCCATACCGCGTCGATAAACCATTTCTTGGTATCAAAAAACTGGCCTACCGGCTGGAAGCCTGTGTTAACGGCTATCTGATCGGTTTGCATGATGGTAAACTTCTGGGAAATCTCCATGTAGATGTACTCATCCTTTTTGAAATCTATTTTTTCGTGGCCGATAGCAACCTGCTGATCCTGTAAACTAATGAGATAACTTTTGCAGGCCCCGGTTGCGGGATCATAAGTTGGATAATGTTCAAACTTGCTCACATCAAAATTACCATGTAGTTCACGATTGATACGACGGAGCAGATTGAGATTAAATTCGCGGGTAATGCCATCTTTATCATTGTAAGCAGCAAGAACCACGCGCGGATCTTTTTTTAGGTCCATCCCAATCAGCACCATATCCCCTTCCGACAGGTTGTTTCTTAACTCGCGACAAAACTCAATAGCTCCGTCAAGCGGCATATTGCCGATGTTTGAACCTAAAAACAAAACCACCTTACGTCTTGGCGAGATAGCAGCAGCCCTTTTCAGCATTTCAAAATATTCGCCGTTAAGTCCGGTAATTTTTAAACCAGGCAAGGTTACAGGCAGGGTTATGTTGAGATAGGATATTACATTCTCCGATATATCGATGGGCAGATAAGTAAAATCAGCCTTTTTATCCAGCAGATACTTAAGCAGGTAAGTTGATTTAGTGGCGTCACCGGCACCAAGTTCTATCAGGTCAAAAGCATCGCCATCAGCAATCAGCGCATCGCAGATCTCGGCTGTTTTTTCCGAAAATATTTCCAGTTCGCAATTGGTTGGATAATATTCCGGGCAGTTCATCAACTCCTGGAACAGCTTATCGCCGTTAGCATCATAAAAATACTTTGAGTTAAGGTGCTTTGGCTCCGCTTGTAACCCCGCTATAACATCAGCATAAAACTGCCTGTTTTCTTCGCTTATGGTACAATTGACGGTTGTTGTTGTAAAAACTTGATCCATAGGTGGTGGTGGTTTTGTGACAATTTACCTCGCAAGTCTTATGCCAGTAAACTGCCAGCGTAAATTTGTCTGAAAAAAATTGCGATAAGTTGCACGGCTATGACCCGGAGGCGTAACTTCCGACGCGCCGCGCAGCACTTTCTGGTTAACCATAAATTTACCATTATATTCGCCAATTGCACCCGGTGCTTTGGCAAAACCCGGGTAAGGCAGGTATGAGCTTTCCGTCCACTCCCAACGCAGCCCCCAGTTAAATTTTCCGGATGCGGCTTCCCACTCAAATTCGGTTGGCAATCTTAAGCCTTTCCATGAGGCGTAAGCATAAGCTTCAAAATAGCTGATATGTGTAACAGCACCTTTTAAATGCAAAGGCTCTAAACCTCTATAAGTGTAGCTATACCATTTGTTATCTATCAAATGCCAGTACAATGGCGCTTCAACCTTATTGGTTTTAACCCAATCCCAGCCTTCGGCATGCCAGTGACGAAAATCATGATAACCGCCACTGCTGATAAACTCAAGGTACTCGGCATTGACAACCAATTTAGGGCTTATCTGGTAAGCATTAAGGTATACTTTATGCCGGTTTAGCTCATTATCAAAGCAAAAGCCATCGCCGGTAAAACCAATTTCGTAAATGCCTTCATCCATGTTAATAAAAGCGTCTCTTTCCCCTTCATCAATATGAGGCGTAGCATATCTTTTATTATAAGCAGGGAATAAAGGATTATGGCCTAAGATGAACTTAATGTCAGTCATTAAAAGCTCCTGGTGCTGCTCTTCATGATTAAAACCGAGGATAAGCAGCTCTTTCACATCATCGCTCACATCGCCGCACAAAAAACCTTCCATGGCCTCGTCAACGTATTTGCGATAGCTATAAATTTCAACAACTGTAGGGCGGCTCAGGTTACCACGATCGGTACGGATCACCCGTGTACCAACAGTTTCATAGTAGCTGTTGAAAACATAATTATAATCGGGATTATACTCCTGGTAGCCCATAAAGTAAGGCTTAAGAATAAAGGTTTCAAAAAACCAGGTGACATGACCAATATGCCATTTAGGCGGACTAACATCAACCACGGGTTGTACTACATAGTCTTCCGTTTGCAAATACGAGCAAATTTTTTCTGTACGCTGGCGTACTTCTTTATACCGGGTAATTAAATCCATCTAAGTTATTTCTTATCCAAAAACCGCTTTAAGTTTGAAATTGTTTTAATACCCAATTGCTTAGCCTGCTGCTGCCTCATCATTAAAGCATAAGCATTATTAAAGCCTATTGGTTTAAGCCATTTAATTTGATACTTACTTTCAAACTGGCGCTGTACATAATTGTATGTGCTATCCCTGTTTACCGTTACCTCGTTAACTGTTTTTGGCGATGCCTGCAAAATAGCCAGCAAACCAGTCCCGGTATATTCAGGATAAAAATCTATCTGGTTATTGGTTAGCGCGTCAAAACATATTTTGGTGCCCCCGAGGCCCGTTTTTGTTGATACATCATGATCAGTATATCCCTTTATCAGCATGCTGTACATGTTGGCCAGGATGTATTGCTCACCAAATATCTTTGAGCCTATGCGCACTACGCCATCGCTCCCACCCCGCTCGGCCCGCCACAGTTTGTTGGCAACCAAGAAATCTTTTGCCACCCTTTCCGGGCTTTGGTGAAGATAGTCGGTACGATAATTTAAAACCGTCATGACTGAATCATTTATTTTGCCTGCGAGCTGGTTCAATGTCGGCTCAAGGTCAGGAAATTTTTTCAGGACATCATCACGCACTATGGGAGCCGCGTAATATGGCGGAAAAATATGCTTATCATCGTCCAGCACAACCAAATCATAAGCCTTTAGCCTGCCATCGGTTGAGTAACCACTAATCACGTCAAGGTGTTTTTCAAACGCGGCTTTGTACATTACGGCATCGCTGATGACTATGGTATGGATCTTTAAACCATACTTACTCCTGAGGCCAAGATCGCCATCCTGCCTTCCCATAAATTCGGGCGTGAACCCTGCAATAAGTTTACTTTCCGATTTTGCAGGGAGGATATAAAACAGGCACAATAATATCAGCAGCACCGGAAAAGCATATAAAACACGCTTCAGTCTTTTAAAGCTGATCTTCTGCACCATCGACAACAACAAATCGAATATAACGGCAAGCAGCGCCGAAGGTATGGCACCTGCCAATATCATATTGGTATTATTGAGCGAAATACCACCGAAGATAAATTCGCCCAAACCACCTGCCGCTATGAGCGAGGCCAGCGTAGCAACCCCCACATTAATGACCGTAGCGGTGCGGATCCCAGCAAATATTACGGGCATAGCCAACGGCAATTCTACCTTAAACAATATCTGCCATTTGCTCATGCCCATAGCAACTGCCGCTTCCTTAACCGCAGCATCAACCCCTAAAATGCCAGTGTAGGTGTTGCGGATTATGGGTAACAATGCGTATAGCAGCAGGGCTACAATAGCAGGCTTGGGGCCGATGCCCAGTAATGGGATCATAAAACCAAGCAGCGCTATGCTGGGAATAGTTTGCAATACCCCGGCAATACCTAAAACTAATCCGGCCAATTGTTTTCTGCGAACAATGAGGATCCCCAACGGCAATCCCACCAATACGGCTATGCAAAGCGAAATAAAGGTAAGCCCGATATGCTGCAGGGTTTGCTCCTGTAGCTTGCCCGACTGCTGCTGCATAAACTGCCATAAGGTTTGCTGCTGCTCATTCATGGGCCTGGTGGTTTTTATATTGATAAAAGGCCGACATCAGCTGCTCAAAACTTACAGCTTTTGATTCGTTTTGATCTTTGCTGATGTTAACAGTTTCGCCGTTATTGAATTTAAAGCTTTCGAGTGTTTCCCAAAGGTTGCTACCTGCATTAAATGATGATGCTTTTGCTTCTTTATTCAATTCGGGCAACAGGCCCCACAAATCGGCCAGTTTAATGGCTTTAAACTCCAGCTGCAGGCGCTGATGCTTCAGAAAATCTTTTACAAAATCATTAACGGGGTTAAAAAGCAATTGCGCAGGCGTCCCCGACTGCACAATTTTACCCTTATTCATCAAGCAGATCCTGTCGCCCAGTTCAAAAGCCTCCTGTACATCATGCGTTACCATGATGATGGTTTTACGCTTCAACTCGTCAAGCGCTTTAAACTCGGCATGAATTTTTGAGCGGGTAACATTATCCAGCGCCCCAAATGGCTCATCCATTAGTAACACAGGTGGATCGGATACCAATGCCCTCGCCAGCCCTATGCGTTGCTGCTGACCTCCACTCAGTTCGTTTGGGTAAACATCTAAATATGATGCATCAAGATGGAGTTTCTCCATCAGCTCTGCGGTGCGCTTTTCTGTTTTCGGCTTATCCCATTTTAACAGGTTAGGTACAACAGCGATATTTTGAGCAACGGTATAATGCGGAAACAAGCCGTTATTTTGAAGCACATAACCTATTCCACGGCGCAAAGTTTCAGGCGGCTGCTCTATGATATTTTTACCATCGATATAAATGGCGCCGCTTGTTGGTTCGATAAGTCGGTTGATCATTTTCAGCGTGGTGGTTTTACCGCAGCCGCTTGTACCTAACAGGATCAGGTTTTCCTGATCTGCCACATCAAACGATACGCCATCAACCGCTTTAACCCCGCCAAAATGTTTACTTACATTGTCAACTTTTATCATGCGCGTTGGTTTTAGTCGCCAAGGGTCATGAACAGGTTGTTCAGCGATTCGGAATATAGCGGGTGGGCAAAAACACAGTAACGGATCCTGTCGTAAGTAATACCACCTTCCATGGCCATCTGCAGTACGGTCATGATCTCGCCTCCTTCGGGACCAAGTACGGTTGCACCTAATATTTTCTTTGTATCCGGATCGACAATGGCTTTCATAAAGCCCCGTGTATCGCCGGTTTCAATGGCGCGGGCTACGTGAGCCATAGGCAGCTTGGCAACTTTATATTTGATGCCCTGTTTTTTAGCCTCCGTTTCATCAATGCCAATACGGCCTAATTGCGGATCGGTAAACATGCAATATGGCACCGGGCGGTCTTTTATCGTATAATCTGTACCTTCAAAAAGGTTACGATAGACAATAGTATAATCGTTATAGGAAATATGTGTAAATGCCGGGCCACCCTTGGCATCACCAAGCGCATAAACACCAGTAGCGGTAGTTTCCAGCGTATCGTTCACTTTAATATTACCATGCTCATCAGTCTCGATCCCGGCAGCTGGCAAATTTAAAGCCTCCGTTTGCGGTTTGCGGCCTATAGCTACCAATACGTGCGTGCATTTGATCTTGTGTTCCTCGCCTTTTCGCGAAGTGGTCACTGTTATTTTGCCGCCAGTTTTTTGTTTAAACTTAATAGCTTGCGTATTGCAATGGATACTAATAGATTCCAATTCGAAGATCTTCTGCATCTCTTCTGAAATATCCAGGTCCTCGTGTGATACTATCTGCTCAGACTTTTCCAGAATAGTAACCTTACTGCCGAAGCGGCGGAACATCTGCCCAAATTCTAAGCCGATATAATTTCCACCAAGTATCAGCAGGTGTTCCGGCACCTCTTCCAGATCAAGTATAGTGGTTGAATTAAGGTATTGAATCTCGTTCAGACCTTCAATCTCGGGGATTAAAGGTAATGCGCCGGGATTTAAAAAGACAAGATCAGCAGTAAACGTTTGGATCTTGCCGCTGTTAAGCTTTACCTCCACTGTTTTCTCTCCTGTGAAAACAGCCTCACCAAATACCACATCAAGGTTTTGTGTCTTTTCGGCAGCTTTTAATCCGCCATTACGCGAACGCAACACAATTTCGTCCTTGCGCTTTTTTATGGCGGCCAGATCAACCGAAAACTTTTTCACGGGCACACCCAACTCATGACTTTTACCGGCCATGTAAGCTGCCTTTGCCGAAGCAACCATAGTTTTAGTAGGCGTACAGCCATCATTAACGCAGGTACCGCCATAAAATCGCTTCTCAATTATAACAGTCTTTTTCCCCGCTTTAGCCAGTCTTTTGGCTAAAGGGGCGCCAGCCTGACCGGCGCCTATAACGATGGCATCGTAAGTTTTCATAGTTTCTTATTCAGTAATTTTTACACCTTTCCAAAACGCCACATAGTTGGTAATGTTTTTAGCTGCCTCCTTAGGCTCAGGATAATACCATGCGGCATCCTGGTTTTCCTTACCATCAACGTCAAGGGTATAATATGATGCCTTGCCTTTCCACGGGCAAGTGGTGTGTATATCTGTTTCTTTAAGATACTCGGCCTTAACGCTTTCTTTAGGGAAGTAATGATTATTTTCAACAACAATAGTGTCATTGCTTTCGGCAATGACCTGGTTATTCCAGATAGCTTTCATAAAAAGATGATTGATTTATGGAATAAAGATAGCCTTAACCCAACAAAGATTGCAAGCCCTATCCCTAAATTTTATTTTATCAAACTGATAAACAGACACTTTCATGAAATATTAAACTTTTTTTTACTATTTGTTTTAATTTTATCACTTAAACTCTATCTTTGCAATCCCAAATCAAGGGAAACAAAATAAAAAAGGCCCGTTCGTCTAGGGGTTAGGACAGGAGATTTTCATTCTTCAAACAGGGGTTCGATTCCCCTACGGGCTACCAAGACACAAACCTCAAGTCGAAAGATCTGGGGTTTTTTAATACCTTAATCGGTCGTATAATTACGATTAAGCATTTACACAATCCCAGCCATGGGAAATAAAATAAAAATGGCCCGTTCGTCTAGGGGTTAGGACAGGAGATTTTCATTCTTCAAACAGGGGTTCGATTCCCCTACGGGCTACGAAGCCGCTTTACGAAAGTAGAGCGGCTTTTTTTGTTGTCTGTGCTTTGCGAAAGTTAAATACTTCCGATATTTTTAGTGGAAATTGAGAGTTTCGGCTAATTGGGTCATGCTCACTAATATTTAGTCATCCAATAATGACAACAATTTGGAGAAATTACTAATCATTTTTATTTTCCTGAGTTTTTCAACATCCAGTCTTTATTCTCAGAATAAAACAATTAAAGGACGGCTAATTGATGATGATTTGGAAACTTTGCCATACGTATCAATCTTGATTAATGACACAGTTAAGGTTGGCAAAACAGATTTAAATGGTTTTTTCCATATAGATATTCCTATTTCCGTGGAAAAAATAATATTTAGTACTGTTGGAATAGAGCCCGCAACTATAAAGCTTGCGGATAAATGTAATGAAGTAGAGGTTGTAATGATGCTAAGCAGTACTTATGATTTTATAACTCTAAAGCGGATAGATAAACTTCGAATGAAAAGATTTAAGAAACTATCGGAATTACATAAAAGGGCATTCGAGAAAGGAATATTTAAAACGGATAAATCTTGTTATATACAAGAGTTTATGCCTTATTATAAAAGAAAATAAAAAGTGATGACAAGCAGAATAGTTTAGTGTAGTGGGCCATTAACCACATCAAATCTAAACCAACTACTTAAAACATGAAACGGGTTAAAATAACGGTACGCAATAATACAGGTAAGGTGTTAAGATTGAAGCCAGAAGGGGCAAAGTCCTTGCATGGAAAATTCGCCATTGATCCTCCATTGACAATAGAGGAATCGGGAAGTTGGACCTGTGCCTCCCAGGGGACCCACGGTCCTGGCCCGAAAGGAACTATAACCTATGAAACCGATGAAGGAAAAATTGAGATTGAGTTTTATTATAACCATCCTATAGGCAACGCTCTCAGTACCTACTATGTTACCGGCACTCCTTCTGGCGTAATAGAATATACGATAAGAGGTGATTTTAAGGCTCGTGATCAGGACATTTCTATTGAGCTGCTCCCGATAACATAATATATCCCGGATGGTTTAACCGGCATAACACTATATTAGATGAGAGACTGCAATCCAACCATCACAGACCCTAATCCATTACGAAAACTAAATTTAAGCCGAAATCTATCTCATATTAAGCCCTACCTCTGCTACCTATAAAGCTTTGTACCGCTGCCACTTTTGGTTTGCCGGGTTATTGCCACAAGTAACTACTATGGGGACCTGAGCCGTTATCAATTGCACAAATCTCCCCAATTCAGTTTGTTACTCAAGTTTAAGACATCCAGAGCTTAAAAAAACTTTCCATAACAATCGCCTTTTTTATAAGCAGCCACGCATAAAATATTACTTACATATCACCACGCGCATAATAACTACTTAAAAATTCATAAAAACTTCATGATGATTTACTATGGAGCTATTTTTTTAACAAAAAATTTAATAATTAATCTTTTGTTAATTTTTCTTTAAAAAAATTTGCTTTTATGATATGCTATTAAATACCTTAGTAAATATTACTTCGCGGGTAATAATTATTAAATAAGGGTATTTCCATGCATGAATATCCAGTTACTTGAACCTATTAAAACAAAAATCAATTACAAATGAAAACGATTAACATCGAAGAAATGGAAAAAATTGAAGGTGGTATCAGTCTTGCCGCTTTCGGATGTGGATTAGGCTTAGTAGCCGTTTTGGCCGGCCAGGAATATTTATTGCCAACTACAGCCGCTCTTTGCGGTGCCGCGATGAACGAATAAAACCCTAACACTAAATCATTTAAAATCATGAAAAACTTATCAACCGAAGAAATGGAGACCATTGAAGGTGGTTTCCCGTGGGGTAGCTTTGCTGCCGGTGTTGCTTGTGGTGTAGGCTTACTTACAGCCGAAACCGGCATTGGCGTTGCCATAGCTTATGCAAGCTGTGCTACCGCATTCATTTCAGACTAATACCTTTTTGAATGGCGGCATTTAGTGCCGCCATTCTATTATTATACTTATGACAAACAAATTCACATTTATATATCTAAAATTTATTTTAGCTATTACCTTTTTCATTTTATCCTATAATTCTTTTAGCAAACATAATGCTGTAACATTCAAAGCTATCGCGTTTGCCGTAGTGGCAATTGCCTGGACACTGTTAGGCATTTACAATTTTAAAAAGTGGAAAGCAAACAATGGCGTTGACTATAAGTGAATTATCTAAAAGCTACAGTAATAATAATGCGCTTAACAAAATAAGCCTTTCCTGCGATCTTGGCTGGGTGTATTGCTTGCTGGGCCGAAACGGGGCCGGTAAAAGTACATTGATTAACATTATTGCCAATCTTATTAATCCCACATCAGGAAGTGTTTCTTTTAACAACCTCAATTATATCAAAAATGAAGTTGAGCTAAAAAAACAAACGGGGTTACTAAGCCAATACGATCAATTGGTGGGCGATTTAAATGCACAGGATTATTTACAATGGGTTGGTTTGTTATATGGCCTAAACAAAACCGAGGTTAAAAAGCAGACGGGCAACCTTTTAAGTTTCTTTTTTGATAACGACGAAGACTTATCAGGCCCATGCGCCGGCTACTCTGCCGGGATGAAAAAAAAGCTTACATTTTGCGCGGCCGTTATTCATAAACCTAACTTATTGCTGCTTGATGAACCCTTTGCTAATCTTGATCCTGTTGCTGCCAATAAATTGTGCGATTTTTTAATCGCTTATAAAAATAGTGACAGGTTATTATTTGTTTCGTCGCATGATTTATTATATGTAGATAAAATCGCTACCCATATTGGTATTATCAATAATGCGTCTTTAGTGTATAATAATTCGATGAGCAATTTCAAAAACGATGGCACCCGCACCTTAGACCAGGAATTGCTAAAATATTTACAGCCTAAAAACAATCACTCATCCCTGCTTGAATCAATAATATAGTGGACATCCTTGTATTTTTATTGACAAAAAGATTAAAGAGCTTTTACAGTGTTAGTAACTGGAAAGGAATTTCAAGTGTGTTTTTCTTTTCGGCCATCTTAATGATTTATGCTATCGGGGTAGCCTTCTTATATGATCATTACACCGATAAAAATTTAATTTCATCGGCACAAAACGTGCTCACAGGCATTAAAATAATGCTTGTTGTTTTACCGGTATCGCTAAAGTTCTTTCCTTCGTTTGCTCTAAAAAAGCCAATTATAAGTCCGCATTACCCTGTTAGCAATTTCAAAATAGCGTTGATAGACTTTTTAGCTATAAGCTTTATAAAAGCATCTAACTGGATATTGTTCGCGTTTATAATCGTGCTTAGCCTTTCGGCCAAACATTTGCAACCGGCAGATACCAATACCATGTATTATTACTGGCTAACAGGTTTTCTCCTATCCGAAAATATCATAAATGCTGTTAGCTGGCGCAAGTACCTGTATTTAACGCTATCTGTTTTGGCCCTGGCCGCGGCTATTGTTTTTATAAAGTACCAGCCACTCCTGCCTTTAAGCATTTCGGGAATTTATGGCATTTTAAGTGTTAATGTATTATGGTTGCTGGCCAACTACTTTATATTTTATAAAAGCGATTTTGAATTTGAACAAACGGGTGGCTATTCAAATTTGAATGAAGAAACAGGCAAATTAAGCAAGTATTTATCGTTAAAATTATTGTGGCGCAACCAAAGGTGCCGCACCGCGCTGATCATAGCGTTTGCCAGTAAAATTGGCTTTCTGATTTTATTCCTATCTGGAACAGAACGTTATACCTTTAGCCAGATCCTTCACAAGGTGCCTTTTGTGTTATTGCTTGAACCGCCAATCATTGTTTTTACCTATGTTTTTAATAACATCTGGGGATACTTCATCGATTTACAGCTTAACAACATCATTATAAATCCCTCACCCAAAACGCAGGTTAAAACCTATCTTAACCTGGTAATGCCCGTATTGGTGATCGATTTTATCATTGCCCTGGCAGCCTGGGCTTATTACGGTATTCTTGATCCTAAAATCATTATTATCTATGTTGTATTTACAGCGTATTGCCTGCCACTGGGTTTTCTGAGTTCGTTCCGAAAGTATTTCCTTGTTGATCTGTCGATAAACTTCTCCAGGTTCAGAGGTAAAACATCTCAGTTCTATTCATTTTTGATGATAGCCCCGGCCATTGGCCTTGGCTTTATTTACGATGCAGACGCTTACCTGTACCTCTATCTTGGTGTTTTACTCGCCGCTTCGGTAATAATTTCCTTCTATATAAAATCAACGTTTGATGTCCATCGTCAAATACTAAAACAATCCATTTTTGGCATAAAACCAACTGCTAACCTATAAACCAACTTTTCACATCTCACTTCAAGGTTATGATTAATGAAATAAAAAATTACAGCACTGTTAAAATGTTTGGTATCTACTGTTTGTATATCATAGCATTTATGTACCTGCAGCACTTGTTTTTAATAAATGATCAGCTTTATTACGCCTCTCTATCCAATCAATTAAGTTACGATAGTATCGATAAGATGCTGGCCTTTCAAAAAAAATGGCAATGGCTTAGTTACTGCGCAATCCCCCTGCTATACTTTTTTAAATTTTTGCTTATCAGCTGCTGCCTGCTTTGCGGGTCGATATTTTTTGACGCGAAGCTTAAGTTTTCGGACGCATTTAAGATCAGCATCTTATCTGACATTGTTTTTGTTATCCCCGTTATTTTAAAAGTGGTTTGGTTTGCGTTTTTGCACAAACAATATACACTTGAAGATATACAACACTTTTCGCCACTGTCTGTGGTCAACTTCTTCGATCCAAAATCAGTAAGCGCGCTTTGGTATTACCCGCTGCAGTCTATCAACGTTTTTGAAGTGCTATACATTTTTGTACTTGGTTTCTGGATTTACAAATTCGAGAACAAAAACTACGAAAAAGGCCTCAGGCTTGCAGTAAGCACTTACCTGCCCGGGTTATTTATATGGATAGTACTGGTAATGTTTTTAACAATTAACATCAATCCTAAAATATAAATGAAAAAAATACTGGCATTTTCCCTGGTACTTATACTTGGGGGCGGGCTTGGCTATATGATCTATCATATTGTCCGCGTAAAAAAACAAACAGACATTGCCAACCAGAATAAACAGCATTTACCCGATTTCTCTTTCTTTGACCTAAATGATGTTAAAAAAGGTAGCGAAGTTGTTAAGCCCGGAGCGCCGGTGGTTATTATTTATTTTAATAACGATTGCGAGTATTGCCAGCGGGAGGCTAAGCAGCTTAACGCCAATATGCATATGCTTAACGGAACGCAGATCTTAATGGTATCATTCAATACTGTCAATGATATAAAGCAATACGCAAAAGCCAACCAGCTTGACCAGTATAAACAAGTAACCTTTTTGCGGGACAAAGAGCTAAAGTTTACGCACTGGTTTGGCAATTGCAGTATCCCCTCGGTGTTTGTTTACAATGCCCAGCACCAGCTTGTTAAAGAGTTTTATGGCGAAGTAAAAATTGAGGCTATTAAAGCCCTGATCTGATAGCCTGAAAAATCAATAAATCCAAATTGATGAAACTTACTGCTCTAAAAAAAAGTTTTGTGTTACAGCACGACCATACCGACTGCGGCGTGGCCTGCCTGCTTATGGTAACGCGTTATTATGGTGGTAATTATCCGCTCGAGAAACTGCGTGAGCTTAGCGGTACAAATTTAACCGGTACTACTTTACTTGGCTTGTATCAGTGCGCGGGCAAAATTGGCTTCACGGCCCAGGCTTTTGAAGCCGGGCTGGATAATATTAAATTGTTAGATGGGCCTTGCATATTGCATGTAATCATTGATAACATGCAGCACTATATAGTGCTTTACGGTTCCGAAACAAAAAACGGGCAGGAGCAATTTATAGTGGGCGACCCTGCCCGCGGTATTATAAATATATCTCCCGAACGCCTTACCGAAATATGGAAAAGCAAAACGTTATTACAGCTTAAGCCAAATGAGAGTTTCGTATCCGAAAAACAACAAAATCAAATTAAATGGCAATGGTTTTGTAAACTGCTTAAAGAGGATATAAACATCCTGGTGGTTACCATGATATTGGGGGTATTGATCACCGTACTTGGCCTGGCTATGGCCATATTTTCGCAAAAACTGATTGATAATATATTACCCTCGGCCGATAGGCATAAACTTGTTTCGGGACTGGTATTGTTATTCCTGGTACTATCTATAAGGGCCTGTTTAAGTTATATGCGACAGTACTTTTTGTTGTTGCAAAGCAAAGATTTTAACAACAGAATAGTAGGTGATTTTTTTCACGCTTTGGTACGTTTGCCCAAATCCTTTTTCGACCGCCGCAAAACCGGCGACATGATTGCCCGCATGAACGATACTGCCCGCATACAACGTAACATCGCCTACATAACAGGTTCGGTGTTTATCGACATCATCATTTTTTTGGTAACCTGTTTTTTTCTGATCAACTACTCACCAGTAATATCGCTCATTGTTTTTTGCTTTATCCCCGTGTTGGTGTTTACAGTATTAAGCTATACAAAACCGGTAAAAAACAAGCAACGGGTGGTAATGGCATCCAACGCGCTTAATGAAAGTAATTACATTGATACTATTCAGGGTATCGCGGTCATTAAAAGTCATAATAAAGAAGGATTTTTTACTGACAAGATCCGCAATATTTACGGGGCATTGCAAAATGAAACGCTTGAACTGGGGAAGATAGGTAACAACTTTAGCATAACAACTGATTTTTTGAGCCTGGTATTAAATGTTATATTGATAAGCGTAGCCTCGTTTTTTGTATTGAATAAACAACTTAAAACCGGAGAGATGATAGCCATTATATCGTTGGTTAACAGTCTGATCCCGGCGGTAGCCCGTTTATCACAAATAAATATTCAATTCCAGGAAGCAAACATCGCGTTTGACAGGATGTATGATTTTACATCGATACAACCAGAATATCCTGAAACTGAAGGTTCGCTTTCGCCATTAGAGTTTACTCATCTGGCACTTGAGAATGTAGCCTTTAGATTTCCCGGTCGTAAACTGATTTTGAAAGATATTTCGTTACAGCTGCAAAAAGGCGAAATGATTGCCTTACTTGGCGAAAGCGGCTCGGGGAAAAGTACGATCATATCGATATTGCAAAAGTTTTTTACGCCAGATGCCGGCGACATTAAGGTAAACGATCAACCGCTGAAAAACATAAATACCCAACAATGGCGGGATGTTATTGCCACCGTGCAGCAGGATATTAAGCTATTTAACGGAACCCTGATAAGCAATATCGGATTGGGCCAGGGAGAAGAAGAATTAGCTTCGGTAATTAGCTTTTGCGATACAATGGGTTTTAGTCGCTTTTTTGCCGGTTTTCCGCAAGGATATTTTACCCTGGTTGGCGAAGAAGGTGTAGCGCTTTCGGGAGGACAAAAGCAATTGGTTGCTTTGGCCAGGGCGCTTTACCGTAAACCACAGATTTTGCTTTTAGACGAAGCAACATCAGCCATGGACCGCAACACCGAAAAAGCTATATTAGATATTATACAAAGTGTAAAACATAGCATGGCTATTTTCCTGATCACACATCGTGTACAAACCGCAAAAATAGCCGATAGGATATATATACTTGAAGATGGTGTTATTAAAGATAGCGGTACACCGTCTACGCTTTCTACGAGGTCCAATTTTTACTCTCAGCTTATAACTGATGTTGTGGTAGCTTGACGTTATTTGGTACGATTTGAACTTGCCGGGCTATCCTTAGTCCCGGAATATTACAGAGAAGCCGGCTTCTTCATCAGAAACCGGCTTCTCTGCAGGATTTAGCTTGGCAACGCGGTAAGTATACCCCGGCTGTAAGCATTCTGCGCTATTTACAAATCACGCAAACCTCCATCCACTAAAATTTCGGTACCGAGCAGGTAAGCAGAATCGTCAGAAGCAAGGTAAACAGCAGCTGCAGCTATTTCTGAAGGCTTGCCCAGACGCTTTACGGGAGTAAAGTTGCCCATATTCTCTGCCATTTGGCGGGCTTCATCAGCTGAACTTGCAACAGTACTGAACACAGGGGTATCAATTGGGCCGGGACTCAATGTGTTCACACGGATTTTTGACGGTAAAAGATCTGCAGAAAAGCTTCTTGCCAAAGAGCGTACCGCTGCTTTTGTTGCCGAGTATGCCGCGTGGTTCGGCACACCTTTTTCGTTGACTGTAGACGAGATCATGATCACCGAAGCACCTTCCTTCAAAACCGGAATAGCTTTTTGTACAGTGAAAAATGCGCCTTTAAAATTCACATCGCTTACTTTATCAAATTGTTCTTCGGTAAAATCAGCTAATGGATTGAGTACATAAATGCCCGCATTGGCTACCAATACATCCAATTTGTTATATTGTTGTGCCACCTGCTGATAAATACGGCTTAGATCGCTGAGGCTGGAAACGTCGCCCTGGAGGCCGATAGCTTCACTGCCTAATTCTTTTACCGCATTATCCAGAGCAGATTGATTTCTTCCGGTGATAATTACTTTGGCTCCTTCTTCTATAAATGATTTGGCGATACCTAAACCGATACCGCTGCTTCCACCTGTAATCAAGGCTATTTTGTTTGCTAACTTTTTCATAGTCATTTTTATTTGTTTTGTTGACTATGCAAAGTTGCTTCAACGCCGCCTCTTCAGGAATGAAGTAGATTAGGAAAAGAAGTTGAACTACTTCAACTTTTTGGCTTTACACGCTGATTACGGATCTTAGAAAGAAACTCGGTAGTCATGCCCAGATAGGAAGCGATAACGTATTGAGGAAAGCGATAGGCCATTGCAGGATATTTTTCAACAAACAATTCATATCGTTCTTCAGCCGATTGAGTTAAGCTGCTAATGATACGACGCTGCATAAACGCGACCGAGCGCTCGGCAAGCATACGGAAAAAGGTCTCGAATTTGTGATTTTCGTCCTTAAGCCGGCTTTCCTGTTCGTGAGTTAGTTGAAGGAGCAAACTATCTTCCATGGCGATAACAAACATCCTGGCAGGCTGTTGGAATATATAACTATTATAATCAGATATCCACCACTCCTCAACTGCCAATTGTATAGTGTGATCCTGGCCTTCTTCACCAATTACATACGCTCTTAATGAACCATTAAGAACAAAGTAGCGACTTTTAGCGGTAAAATCCGGCTGAATAATAAATTGTCTTTTTTTTACACGTTGCTCTTTAAATGCAGCCGCAAATTGCTCTCCCTCCTCATCTGTCAAGGGGACAAGCTTTCTCGCATAATTAATAATGATTTCCTGAGGGTTCATAAACGCGGTGACGTTTATTGGCAAATGTAGCGAATTTATGTTTCGACTTCCCCGCCCCGCGTGGCTATTGTGATATTTCAATCTGGATTAGAAAATGATGTAATCACAACTACAGACGGCAACAAAAGTTGATGCTTATTTTACCCATCTCTTTTGAATTAAAAAAGCCGCTTTACCATCAATAGTAAAGCGGCTTTTTTTCAACAGGCTATTTGCGCCGAAACAACCTGCTGAAAAAACCTTTCTTTTCATTAGAAAAACTCCCTGTATTTTCACCTTGTTTTGAACCCGTTTGCCGTGAATTATTTTCAGGAGCGTGAAACTGAAAGGGCCTTTCGTTGAAGGCCTTATACCTGTAACTCCGTTGAGCAACTTCAAAGCCAAGTTCAGCAGGTAATGTTCCAGTCTTTTTTTGAAATGAGCCATCAAACAAATCAAATTGCACCTGATATTCAAGACCCGATAAATTTTCTGACATCGTGTTTTCCATATCAGCCAAATTTTCCGCAGAATCATCAAATATGGTTCCCAAAACCTTCAGCCAATTATCATCAATTTTCATAAAGTAGAATTCAAAAAAATTCTCCTTTTCTACCAATAGTTCATTTTTTGCGATTACGATCCGATAAGCTGGATTTTTGCCAAACTCTATATCAAAAGACATCCAAATTGCGGGCAACGTGAAGTTGACAATATCACCCATTATGCCGCCCTTGACCCCGGCCTTGCGGGAGTAAAAATTCCTGGTAAAGGGGTGGAAATGCCAGCCTGAATAATCGGCGGATATTTTTTTTAAAATATCCATGTGCGCAGAGTGATGACCATCATTCTCGTATATTTTCTGCCCGTTTTTAACAACAAACCCATTTGACGAACATTTACCGCCAAAACAGTCAACATTTATAAATGCGATTTCTGTATCGGCAAAACTTTTCGAAAGCTCGATGCTGTAATCTCTTAATTGATTCTCTACTTTATAAATCTTATCCGCCTCGTTGTTGAAATTCTCTTCGGTAAACCGGGTAAATGGAACTTCTCTCAGATTATCATTCGTTTGGCAAACAACGCCGTGAAATGGAGTAAAAAACTCATGTACGTATTGATATCTTAAATTCTTGGTAAGAGCCTCTATTAAGGAGTCACGATTATTTTCAATTTTAGCAATTAGGTTGTAGGTGATATAACTCATAAAATAATTTCTTTCGGAAAAATTTAACCCGATTAAGTTACATTATTTGGCAACTTATTCTGATACATTTTTATAAATGTAAACTGCCGTCATACAAACATCACGCAGCTGTTAATCGGCTTTTGTGTTTTTACGTTGCTCATACAAGGCCTTGTTTAAAGCTTCCCTCTTTTTATCCCAAATCCTCATCAGGTTTAACATTTGCTTGTCGGTAAGTTCCTGAGACCAAACCAAGGTCTTGATTCCGTATATCATTACCGCAGCAGCTTTTCCTGCTGCTATAAAATGCCTGAATTCATTCCCATTTTGTAGCAAAACGGTTCCAACAACATAATTAAACTTTTCAAGTTTAACTTTTATGCCATAATCATGATGCGTTGCACCTGTCATATCACCAATATCTTCAATGCCATTTTCTTTGGTAACAATGCGCTGGGTTGTTAATAAACTGTAGTTGTCTGTATCGATAATGGTTGAACAAATGATCAATTCATCTTCTTCCAGATCTAATTGCATTTCGGGGCTGAGTTGTACAAATTCCGAATTGCTTTCATAAAACCTTGCCCATTTAAAGTGATCATTAGGTTTAAAAAGACACCTTTTAATCTCGTAAATAACAAAAGCGTGTGTTACCTGGTCCGATCTTATTATTTGATTACTATTAGCGTCCATATAAATATTTGTAAAGCTAAATAATCAATAATTCATCTTATATCCTATTCCTATTACCGCAAACCAGTAAACCATAGTAAGCATGAATTTTTAGAGCAGAAGTCTAAATCCTGAATGCGTAAAAAGCCGCTCAACTTTCGTTAGGCGGCTTTTTACGTGGGACAATTTTGAAATTTTACCCCTTATAAACTTGGATCAAATTCTACAATCCATTCAATCCCATATTTATCTCTGAACATACCGGCATATGTACCCCAGGGACTGTCGCCGATCGGGCCTTCAACCTCTCCCCCTGCTGATAATCCGTTAAATATTTTGTCGGCTTCTTCACGGCTTTCGGCACTTGCATATATTTTAGACCGGTTTTCATTTTCGCTTACCCGTCCTACAAATTCAGGAACATCATTGGCTATCAACACATTGTGTTTGCCGATAGGTAGTCCGATGTACATTATCTTGTTTTCTTCACTTTCCGCCACCTTAAATTCGGCGCTTGCCAAATCCTTGAAACGGATGATCTTGGTGAACTCTCCGCCAAAAACTGATTTGTAAAAATTGAATGCTTCCTGGGCATTACCATTGAAGTTGATCCAGGGATTAATTGCTCTCATAATTTTGGTTTTTAAATTGTTATGTTCTTTTATTATCTATTAGGTTATTGACCTAATCGGCTATTTTCTCTTATGATTTTTGCGATAAGGTTATAAGTAGCTCGTCCAGGTTTGCTAACATCAAAGTAAATCCTTTGCTGAAACCATCCGTCAGCCTTTCCATTCGTTCAAGCGACTCATTATAAATGGAGATATTCACTTTTGTTATTCCATTTTGTTCGCTGAAGCTGTAATCCCATTCAGAACCCGGTAATTCGGGATTTTCGTCTTTGTCAGCAAAAGTGTTGTATAGTTTAAAATTGGTTTTGGGCGTGATGGAAGTATATTTCTGAAGCAGCCAGCGCTCCTGTCCGTCGGGGCTTATCATCGCGTAAAACCTCCGGCCTCCAACTGTAAAATCCATATGCTTGGTTTTACTGCGCATAGGCGCAGGTGCCGCCCATTGGTCAAGTATTTCGGCTTTGGTAAAAGCATCCCATACCAACGGGAGCTCCGCATCAAATTCCCGGGTTATAAAAACAGTTTGCGCTGCTTTGTCAACAGTAAAATCAAATAGCAAATCGTTGTTCATTTTCTTTGTTGTTTAATTGTTGATAATACTTTATCCAGTTGATTAAATTGAGTTTCCCAGCTTTGCTTCAATTGCGCTAACCAATTATCAAACTCCTGCATCTTCTTTACATTAAAATGGTAATAAATTTCCCTGCCAGAATGTTCGGGTTTAATTAAATCGCATTCGTGTAATACCTTAATATGTTTCGATACCGCTTGGCGGCTCATGTCAAATTTTTCGGCCATTGCATTAGGCGTTAAAGCCTGAATAGCAATTAAAGCTAAAATAGCTCTCCGTGTCGGGTCGGCTATAGCCTGAAATATATCCTGTTTCATTTTCAATACAAAAGCGCAACCCAAAAGTTGCATATACGAATATATATGCAACTTTTGAGTTGCGCAAATTTATTTACAATTATTTTTTTGAGAGTGGGTTACAAGGGAGCTTTAATGGTTCTTGAAAATGAGCGAAACTTAAGAAACTGGCCAATTCGCAAAAAAGAAGCGGTAGGGCTTTGGGAAGATGAGGAATCAAAGTACTGGAGATATTTTGTATGTAACACCGGCTAAACCATTTGAATCATAAAATAACAATACCCCTCCATGATCGAAATGCCCCGGGTTGTGGCCGAGATATACAAATCAGTTAAACGAGTGCCGAAACTCCAATGGCGACAGGTTTGTTTTAGTTTTAAACAGCTTACTGAAGGATTGCAGGTGCTCAAAGCCCAGTTCGTAGGCAATTTCGCTCACGCTGAGGTTTGTTGTTGAAAGTTTCTCCTTGGCCAGATCAATCAGTTTATTGTGCAGGTGTTGCTGAGTATTTTGCCCGGTTAAAGATTTAAGCAGTCCACTCAGGTATCCGGGTGATATATTCAGGCTTTCAGCAATGTAAGTAACGCTTGGCAATCCTTTCCTGGCAAGCTCACCGCTGTCAAAGTAACCGGCAAGCAGATTTTCAAGCTTGGTTAAAATTTCATGGTTAGCAATTTTGCGGGTGATGAACTGCCGCTGGTAAAACCGCTCTGAATAGGTCAGCAGCAATTCAAGCTGGGCAATGATCACACTCTGGCTAAAGCGGTCGATATTGGCATTATATTCCTGCTCGATATTTTGCGTAATGGTATTGAGCATCGCTTCCTCTTTATCGGAAAGGTAAAGCGCCTCATAAACCGAATAACCAAAAAACTCGTATTGCTTGATGTTTTTAGCAAGCGGTGTATTCCATAAAAAATCCGGGTGAATGAGTAGCATCCACCCTTCAGGGTGGTGCATTTCACGTCCTTTTTCTATTTCTACACCAAACACCTGGCCGGGCGACATGAAGAACAGCACACCTTCATCAAAATCACTGGCCTGCTGCCCATATTTAAATTTTACATTCTTCACCCTTTTCATCGAGATGGAATAAAAATCATAGATCAGGCTAAAGGAACCTTCTGCCAGTGGGCGGGTCAGGTTCTCCATGCGCACAAGACTAATCTGCGGATGAGCGGGCGCAGGCAGGCCCGCAGCCCGGTGATATTCCGTGATTGAATGGAACCGATATAAAGGTTGATTATTCATATCTTCTTAAAGATCGTTATTTCTGCTGATAAACCACCGCAAATTCCTTCGCGAAGTCTGCGAGTTTTACCTTACCCATCTTCGGTTTGGCTTTATGAAAATTTTCGAGCGTTTTGCCGCTGTGCATTGCTGCCCCCATTTCAATAAGCGTTTCCGCCAATTTCTCGGGCACTTTAGCCATCTTCAATCCCTGCAACATTTCTTTGTCTGAAAGTCGCACCCATTTTAGCCAAGGCTTCCCTACCGAGGTCCCTATTATCCGGGCAGCTTCGTTACAGGTCATTTCTTCGCTGCCTACATACCTGACCGTTTTTTCCTGTGGCAGCAACAGCAGTTCTTCTGCAACGGCATCGGCAATATCTTTTGGCGATACGAAAACAATACGGTCATCCCCGCCATAGTTGCCCATCAACAAGCCTGTTTTGCCGCTTAGCAATGCCCAAAGGCCCGAATAGCGCAGGGTAAGGAATTTGCCGATAAAGTTTTTACCCCTGATAAGGTCAATGGACTGGTAAAAATTGGTGTAGAAAGCAGCTGGCCGCATAATGGTTACAGATGCGTTTAGTCCGTCAAACAAGTGCTCAACATTTTCGTCTTTAACCAAATCTGCCGCCCATCCGCTTAATAATACAACCCGTTTTACCCCTGCCGACTGAAGGGCGGCAGCATAATTTTGTGCAATCCGGTGCATATAGGCACCAAGGTCGGGTTCAGTAAAGCTCAGCGGGATCATGGCATAAACAGCATCGGCTCCTTTAAAGGTATCGGCCAGGAAGCCGCCATCCGACATAGAACCGATGGCGGCTGTAGCCCCTAACTTTTCAATCGCTGTTTGCTTCGCCGGATTGCTGCTTATTACCGTTAATTGATGCCCTCCGGCAACTAAAATCTGCGTTAGTGGTAAGCTGATATTACCCAACGAGCCAGTTATAATAATTTTCATGGCTTATTACTTGGTATAAATACCATTTGCGATATCCTCAAGCAAAGTACTGTGGGTTGGCTTCCAGCTCAAGGTTTGCTGGGTCCATTCGCTTGATGCCGGGCAATCAATGGCTGCCATGTGCGCAAACCAGCCAAAATGTTCGGCAGCGACTTCCGGGGCAATGGAAACTACCGGCAAGTTCAACTCCCGGCCTATAGCTTCGGCTATTGTTTTAACAGGGATGGCTTCTTCGACCGAGGCATGATAACGGGCTGCGGGTTCAGCATTTTCTAACGCAAGGCGGAAAAGTCTAACTGCATCCAGGCGGTGTACAGCGTTCCAGCGGTTAGAACCCTCTCCGATATACGCCGAAACACCTTTTTCGAGGGCGATATTCACCAGTATGGGAATGAAACCGTGTTTATCTTCATTGCCATGTACCGATGGCGACAGGCGAACGGCTGCGGCACGAATACCCTTTGCAGCTACGGCATCGGCTGTTTGTTCGGAAGCACGCGGCCAACCCGGACTAACCGGCGGAATAATATCTTCGGTGGCTATTTTTCCGGGGCTCACCAGCGCAGTACCCGAGGCAACAATGAACGGACGGTTAGAACCTGCCAGTACATCGCCTATGGTTTCAATAGCGGTTTTATCTATTTGGCAAATTTCCTGTAAACGCGTAAAATCGTGGACAAACCCGGCATGAATTACGCCGTCAGCAACGGCGGCACCGCTACGAAGGCTTTCCAAATCTTCCAGATCGCCCCGATGAACTTCGGCACCTGCAGCGATCAACTTTTGGGCCGACGCATCCGAACGTGCCAATCCCAATACCTGGTGACCGGCACCGATTAACTCCTGCACAATAGCAGTTCCGATAAAGCCCGTTGCTCCTGTAACAAATACTTTCATTTTGTATCTTTTTGTTGATACAAAGATGGGGCGATATCAATTGCTGGATTTATCCAAATCTGCGTTTGATTTAGTCGGAATACTTAGTATAGATAAATAACCTCGTGTTTATTATCGAACGTTGCTTCCGTACCCAGCCCTTTAACTAACATAAAAGATTTTACAGGCCGAACACACCCTTCGCGCGTGCATTCTATCCAAAGCTTTTCCAAGATTTGATCAGATATTAAGTTCTGAACGTTCTCCCAATAAAGATTATATCCTTTTTAATAAGTTTTCTCGAGTGCTGTCTTAACTTTTCTTGCAAATTGCTCTGCTTCATTTTCTGTAACAATAGTAACGTTAATATCAGCATCAGACTGAGAAAGAGTGTCCTTAATAAAGGACTTTAGGTGTTCATTGGCTTTTGGAGACGTAGTCAAAAAATAAAGATTGATTTTTTCCTTTGATGATTCGAGCTCCTTGATAATACCTGACCATTTATAAACTTTATTTTTGATAGCATCGTCCTTTTTTAGGTCGAACGATAAACTCTGATAACAGTTCCATACGCCATTTTTCCATGCTTTATCGAATTTGATTTGGTCATTATCCGTTTTAACAGTATGATCTTTTAGTTGAGCAGTAATCCCTAATTTATCGAAATGCGTTTTGTATATTTTGTTCCAAGCATAAGCATCAGAGTGTATTTCTTTCGCAGAATCTGTTGTATATTTATCAACCAAGCGGTCATACAGATCATCTAACGCTTTCTGCGCATCGAGGTCTAGCGCTTTCTTTGACTCGGAAACAAACAACGCGCTATCATCTGGGATTAATATCTTATTGGTAATTTCCAGCAGACCGAATTTGTCGGGAAACTTAATAAAATCGCTTGAATTAAAAAACAAAAGATCTACATTGACTGAGCGTATCTCTTTCTGAAAATGCTTTAAAGTGCTAAGCAAAAAATAACCATTAAACTCTTCAAAGAAATTGGAAATACGACTAAATTTCGTCAATACCTTAGCATCTAAAAAGCGGCTTTCAGGTTCAAAAAGCACAATACCCACATTAACGAACTCTCCAGTAGTTCGATCATGCAAATACCTGACAACTTGATACTCAAACGTTTTCATAACAGTATCCGGTTTAGTTCATTTGCAAATAAGTCTGCGTGCGCAATCAACTGATTTAGATAACCTTTAATATCGGATATTTGTTCAGTTAACCAACCAGCAGGCAAAATAGTTTCTATTTTATTCCAAAACACATTGTCGATGACCTCCAGCCTTCGTTGAAAGCCAGAAAAATCAAATTGTTTACCTTTTAATCTATCGAAGCAAAAATTATCCCTTATCCAGTTTAAGTCCTGGTGCCTGATGGTCCATGGTTCAGAATTCCTTAAAAAGGGAAGCTCCAAGGTAAACCCGAATGCAAGCTCATGATCAAAGATCAGAATGTCGTCCCCATCAGTCAAAAAATTAGGCTTTTCAATTCTCCGATCGGCATTGCTGATCATTAGATCAAAAGCATACAAGTCGATTAACTTTGCCTCCAATACTCCGCTGATTGTCTGATCTTTTAAAACGGGAATATATCCGGTTTTATATTCATTCCCGAAATTAAACCCCAGACTGTTAGCTGCAACTTCAAAGTTTTCGTTGCCTTGCATGGTTTCAATAAAAGCCTCAGAAATATGAATTACAACAGGTTCCGGAACAGTGAAATCTAGCTCACGCGCCATCAAAGCTGCAATTAGTTCTCTCGCGCTTGCTTCTGGCGACATACGCGTTGATCTGATAAACTTCACTACATAATCTGACTTGATACCTGTTTGAATACAAACGCCATTCACTATCTGCGGGAGCGTTGTCCCTGTACGCAGAATAACACCTGCGCCAAGGGCTTCGACGGTTGGCAAGAAATAATCAAGATGTGATAGTTTAAGCACAGATACAAATATAATTAACAAAGATAATAAATTATCATATAATCAAATAGCGTGATGCCTTGCACAACGATATGCTTTGTGCGTTTCCAAATGACAGGCATTTCGGATTCATATAACAAAATATTAACAATTAATTTTTCATGAGACTCATAAGGGCAGCAAACTACTATCAAACGGCTCGCTTTATTAATTATATTATCTTGCAGACAGTAAAACCGATTGGCCAACTTCTTTAAATTTGTATAATTTTACTTCTGTAAGATTAGTCAATTTAAGATGCTCAGAAGTGAATTAAGATACGCCATATGGGTAGCGCATGGAAAAAGAGATGCATATAGTGGAGATATGATAGAGAATTTTGAAGACCTGGAAATAGATCATATCATTCCAAAATCGACAGATAAAACATTACTCCAAGAAAAAATTTCTAAATATGATTTAGGCCCTGATTTTAGCTTGAATTCATTGGACAATTTATTGCCAACCTCTAAGTTGCTAAACCGGCAAAAATCGCATATCGCTTTTAATGAATCTTCTGAACGATTTTATTTGGCTTATGCCCGGAAAAAAAAGCAAAAATAGAAGAGGAATGTAAAAAGGCAATTAAAAATCGCAAGCTAAAGGAAAAAATACAATTTGTAAAAAGCTATTCAATTGTCAACCATAACGAATCTGCATTCAGTCCATCATATTTTAACTCTGATACATTAATTGTCTTAAATGCTCTTTTGCCATCGAAATTTATTGAGTTGGGTAGTTGTGCTATCGAGTTTTACGAGGTCAGCAACATGATTGCGTTAAATCATGATCAGATTGTGCATTTAATTGAACGGAGCAAAGAATATATGCTAGAAGAAGTGATACTACATTACTATAATGAGAAAAGTGAGACAGCATTTGTTATTATTGGCACAAGTTCGCTTCACTTGAAAAAAGAGGCTTATAACCAACTATTAACTATTCTAAAGGATTTTTTAAGCGTGTATCTGGAGTTTTTACCAAGGTTTAAAAACTTTATGGGTATCGGCAACCTTGAGTTACATCAATCAAGGGAACGTTATAAAATGATGACAATAACATCTGCAGAATGGGATTTCTTAATTCATTACGCTGCCCAAAATGATCTTGATAACTCAAATAACAATCCATTCTATTTTAGCTCAAATCCTAATTATCTAATTGCTATTAACTCTGAGAATCCCATTATCGTATTTACATTATCGCCGTTGTTTGAGCATGATAGGGTAACCTTACTATGGCATTTACCACATAAACACGACCGAAAATTTATAGAAGACAATAAAGTATGGACTGCACAGAGAACGCTTAGCTGGGTTTTGCAATTGCTTGAAAGCATCAAAAGGGCAAGAAAAGTAGAAAAAGAACAATCAAAAGCAAGAGGATCACTCTTTTCCAGAATAAGAAACCGTTTGAGGTAAAATATACAGACTTTTAGATTAACAGTAGTTTATTAGTAAGTTAAACTTTTTAAATCCGATGAAGAGGAATTCTGTAATTTTCCACTCAACGGCTTCTAAAATCGCCCTACTGCTGTAAAGCGCTTTTTACAAAAAAGTGGCACGGTATTACCAACATAACTAACCCTTGACTAGCTCACTCGTGCGCCTATTTTAAACCTTTTTCTTTTACCAGCTTTTCTACTTCCTTATTTCTCAGTTTATTCTTAGCTGCTATTGGTAAATAGATAAGCGGAAGAAAAGTCAGGAAACCAAAACCATTTCTAACAGTACTGTAAACGGCAACCCCAATTAAAAAACCGATGATTGTCGCATCTAAAATATTGCCCGATTTAATTTTTTTTGCCTCTTGTAATAATTCTTCGTTTGTTAGTTGTGATAAGTCTTTTTGTTCCATTGATGTGATATCTTTTGACGGTTAAGCTATGGGTAGTATTGCTTGCAGGCTACTTTCCATGCCACAAGTTTACGAAATAATAAATCTCCGATAGACAATTAGTCAAAACCATCAACAAGCAAAATGGCCAGCGTTAACACCGGCCATAGGCAAAGCTATTTTCAAGATAATTTCCGATACAATTGTGTTTACTTCAAAAAGCCATTCAAATATCCCAGTATGGTGCTCGTCTGCATCATCAGGCTCACGTGCCCTTGCGCCGGAACAATAGCCAAATGCGATTTTGGCATCGGCCCCATATCGGCAATAACACCGCCGCCCAATAGTTTATATGTTTTTGCCAGCTCAACTTTATCAAGCCCGTCATTGTCGCCGGCTATGATCAAAACAGGGGCCGTAATTTTAGCAATATTGTCATCACCAAAATCAAACGGTTCCGCGGCGAAAGCGATCATCTGTTCTATGAACTTTGTCCATTTAGTTTTGTCGGGGGCCACTTGATCATACGCGGCTTTCATCGGGGTGTTTGTAAAAAATTCCGGCTTCCACGATTTAAAAGCGGCGGTTACTTCAGGTAGCCAGCCATTGCTTTTATAGGTAGACGAAATGATCACTAATTTTTTTACGCGTTTAGGGCTTTGGATAGCAAACTTATAGGCGATAGAACCGCCCATGCTATAACCTACAACATCGGCGCTGTCAATTTTCAAATGATCCATTACACCTTCCACGTCACTGGCCATAGCAGTATGTGATAATTTTCGCTCTGAAAATTGCGTATGCCCGTGCCCCTGCATTTCAATGGCAATTACTTTCCTCGTTTTAGAAAGCTCGGGGATTAACTGGCCCCAGTTATCGGCAATAGTCATAAAAGCACCATGCAATAAAACTATAGGCCTACCTGTACCATAAACTTCATAATAAACTTTAATGCCATTAACCGGTGCATAGCCGCTTTCAGCAGGTTTGCTTTGTTGCCCTTTTGACCGAAGTACAGTGGTAAAAAGAAGCACAGCAATTATTGATGCAGACCGAAGGATATTAGATCCTTTAAGTATTCTTTTCATAAGATGTTTTTTAATTGTTTCGATTTGATTGACAATACAAAGATCAATGACATTTCAGGATTTTGTCCTGTGTAAAAACGACAAGTTAAGGGGGAAATCGCGACAAGATGTTGACGTTCTCTTTCTCTGCCGACATCGTTTATCAACAAATAACTCCCCCCTATTTAATATTACAAGATAAAAAACAATCAGTAAATAAATTCCCCCTTATAGTTAATAACTGTGGCCTTTAGTTTGAACAACAACAAACAGAATCAATTAAAATGCTTTTATTTGCGTTTTAATTAAATTCATGAAAAACCTTAACCTTATCTATGCCTTTTTACTTTTTTCGGCATTTGTATCATGTAAAAAAGACAGTAACCAGGAAACTACTCCAAGCAAGCCCGCTCTTCCAGCAACAACAGCTATCAGAGATTCGGTTTCTTATATTATTGACGGTAAAACATATTCGGCCGGTGGTGTAAACATTAATTCATCTTCGGCCGGTGCGCAGGATGCAAACCGGAAGCTTATTTATCCCGATAACACCAATAAATACGCGTATTCACTTGTTGGCGCTCCGGATTCTGTAATGTATTATCAGAAAAATTTAATAGCTACCAGCGGCGCACATATACAAGTATTCTTTTTAAAAAAATATATCAGGCAAAAAGCGGGCTCTACCTGGATGCCAGGGCTAAGTGATGTGCTTAAATTATTCACTACCGGCAAACACCCCTTAGCAGAAGACTTTGAATGGAAAAATTCACAAAATGGTATCGCTATCAGTGTATCAGCCAATAATGAAGACTATTTATCTTATAATGCTTATAATGGACTAAATACTGTTGAGCTTCCAACAGGGTTCCAAAAAAGCTCTACATTCGAAATCACAAGCTTTACCAAATCAGCATTTGAAGATGGCGGTCATTACAACCTGGAGGCAAAATTTACCGCACTTGTATTTGATGCTGCCGGTCATCGGAAAAAATTGGACAATGGTTATCTACGCCTTCATTTTGATCTTTCATACAGCACACGGGCTAATTGATAGAAATTAAATCACGCATTCAACAATCTCATAAAGACGATAAAAAAGCCGCTCTGAAAATGCAGAGCGGCTTTTTGACGTTTATAGACTGATAAAAGAAGCACTCAACCCTCTTACTTTGAGGTTGGGGTTTTGAGTTTATACTTGATCAATCTTCCGTATGAGCGCCGGATATTCCATGCCCTTACCAGGTCGCCATACGTTGTTCTTCTGTATTTAGAAGCCCAAAATCTCGTTAAATACTTTTCCCATTCTGCATAGCCCTGATGTAAGGCAAAAGCAAATAAATCCCAAGGCTTGGGCGAACCTACAAAATGAAATATCATCCGCTCGGCTAAATCCGGCCTTTCAAAATTTGCATACCAGGCACAATTAAACCTGCGGGGAAGGGTTTTAAATTTATTGCTGAATAAGGCGTTTAAAATGGTCTGATCTACCGCAAGAAGCTCTGAGGAGAATTTATCTCCCACATCCAAACAAGCCTGTTTTATATTATCACGCCTCCAAACATCAAGGTTCATCAACAATACACCCGAATTGAAATATGGTGACTCGGGCGATAAATTGAATTCTCTGATCAGGAACTTATGCTCTATCGCGTATTCAACAGTGCCGGTTGCCACAGCCGCTATAGCTGCATCCCCTATATCAAAGTCCTCCAAATCGGTAACATCTAAATCAACTACCAGGTCGGCATCAAGGTATAATACCGTCTTTTCCGTGGTTAAAATTTCGGGGAGCAGTAACCTGCCGTAAGGTGTCCAGTCGCCATGTAATGACCGGAGTTGTCCGAAATGTTTTACCGGATCAAAATCTATAAAATGCCAGCTTCCGGAATAGTTGGCGTCTTCTAATAAATGACTGATATTTGATTTATCAACATCGCTCAAATCGGCACACAAAAACCAGATATTTAAGGATTTTGCGCGGAAACAATTTTGAGCGAGGGAGTTCAAAGTTACACCCAAACCAATGAGTGCAAGCTTGTTAACACAAAAGGCTACATTCATAAAGCAAAGCTACCGCTTTACGAATACAACGTATAGTTGTTGGAAAAATCGTAGCATATTACCCGCAATTGAACGGTTTTTCACAGATAATCCATGAAAAAACCATGAACCATTACTCAGTTTTTTTGATGTGCTGCTTATAAACTGACACTGGGTAAATGGAGCCATGTATATTAATTGTTAATTTTGCAGCAGATAAAAATTAAAAGATGTCGATAAGTACCGAAGACGAAAGAAACGGCATGCAGCAGGCAAGTGACGCCGTAGCCATTACGCTCAAGAAAATGCGTGATTACGCTAAACCGGGTATATCTACCAAAGAGCTTGATGAATATGGCGGCGAATTACTCACGCAACTGGGCGCAAAGTCGGCCCCTTTGCTTACCTATGAGTTTCCCGGCTATACTTGCATAAGCGTTAATGATGAGGTTGCGCATGGTGTACCCTCGGCAGATCAAATTCTTAAAGAAGGTGACCTGGTGAATATCGATGTATCGGCGGAGCTGAATGGTTACTGGGCCGATAACGGCGGCTCTTTCATTCTTGGAGAGGATATCCACGGCCACGGCAAACTGGTAGAGGCATCTAAGGAGATCTTAAAAAAAGCCATCAGCAATATTAAAGGCGGCGTCAGGATCTCAGAAATCGGCAAGTTGATTGAAACTGAAGCTAAAAAGGCCGGTTACACCGTGATAAAAAACCTGACAGGTCATGGTGTTGGCCGCAGCCTGCATGAAGAACCACACGAGATTGCCAACTTTTGCGACAGGTATAATACCACACGTTTTAAAAAAAATTCGGTAGTGGCGATAGAGACATTCATTTCAACAAAATCAACCATTGCCGATACGCAAGCTGATGGCTGGACACTAAAAGGTAATAAAGGTGGCTTTGTTGCACAGCATGAGCATACCATTATGGTAACTGGTGGCGCACCGGTGATATTTACTTCACAGAATGGCATTTGGGATTAATTCTGTCAAGTACGCACGCTGAAGTAATCAAACAGAACGACGAGGTTTCTGAAAATCATATGCAAGCCTTTGGATGTTTATCCAAAGGCTTTATTTTTAATGAGTGAAAAATCTTATCCTAATTATTTTCTCATTAGCTTGTTCTCTGCTGATATTGGGTTGCCAGTCTGACCCATATGCTGGCGACATGACCACAGAACAACCTAGAAGGGAAGATATTATAGGTATTTATCGGTTTAAAGAGCAAACTATTTCTGAAGCCCCGATTGACAAACGTGGGCTGAAGGCAACAATCACCTTAAAATCAGATGGTACATACCTAGCCATTGATATACCAAATGTTTTTGGTGGGCCCGACGCCGAAAATCATAAATACATTTCTGCCAAAGGAAACTGGAAAATTGAAACAATTGGCTCCATTGATACCGGATGGGGACATCCAAAACCAAACTGGGGAATTACGTTAACAGCTATTGATGAAAGTTTAACAAATATTGGTTTTACAGGTAATGAAACACCTTACGGATTGATAGTTACTTTTGATGATCCTGATTTAGCCATGGTCATGCTTTTTAAAAAAATACGCTAAATATCCGGATTATCATTGTCCCAAACAAGCGTTACTCTATTCTACTTTAGTTTATCATCCATTTTAATTAATTCGTTAACATTTTATCTATTAGTATTTTACTAATTTGGAGTGATGATTTATTGAGTTAACCAGTTTGAAACCGTATACATTCCATATTTCCCTTTATGATGCCGCGTTTTTTGGGATGCTATTTATCGGCCTCACTTTTATCCTGCTTTTATGGTTCGCCGGGAAAACCAGCCGGTCTGCAAATCGCTTTCTGGCTACGGCATTGGCTGCCGCCGTTTTGTGGATAGCACGGATACTTGCAATTGACATTCAACTGTCGGCCTATACCCCTTCCTGGAGCCGGCTGCCGCTGCAATTTTCATTGGCCATAGGCCCGCTCCTGTTTTTTTATGTACTCAAAGTAACCCGGCCCGAATATAAATTCAGACGTAAGGATCTGCTGCATTTTAGTCCGTTGCTCCTTGAGGTAAGTGCCCATATCTCTGCAACTATTGAAAGCATAAAAACAGGTGCTCCTACTTATGATACACCGATATTTCAGTGGGTAAATCCAGCATTGCAGGCATTGGCATTTATCTCGGTGATTGTCTATTTATACCTGTGCCGAACGCTAATCGAAAATTTCTATCAGCGGCAAAAATTTAACGGAGGCGACCGGTACCGGCACGAATTACAGTGGATAAATAATCTACTATTGGCTTTCGGCCTGTTATGGATCCTGTGGATCCCCTTCATGGCGGCTGATTATTTCTATTACAATCACCAATTAGGCGCCCAGGCTTACTATCCCCTGTACCTGCTTTTAATGTTAATGATCGTCTGGATGGCCGCAAGGGCTTTTTTAAGACCCGAGATTACAGCCCTGCCAATTACTGCACCGGTTTTAAAGCCATCATTACCGGAGGATCTGAGGCAAAAAGGGATCTGGCTAAAAAGAGCGATTAAAGAAACCCAATACTACCAGGATCCGGCGCTAAGCTTGAGTTCTCTTGCCGAAAAACTTGGCTTAACAACCCATGAATTATCTCGGATCTTCAATACTGTACTTAAAAAAAGCTTCAATGATTTTATCAATGAATATCGGGTACAATCGGCCATCCGTAAAATGCAGGATGCCGCTTATGATCATATCACCTTGTTGGGAATCGCCTATGAATCCGGGTTTAATTCACAAAGTTCATTTAACCGTATTTTTAAGCAAATAACAGGTAAAAGCCCCCAGGAATATAAAAACGGGCTTAAAAAAGAGTTGCCATCTTATAATTTGAGAAGTGAAGCACAAGTTGCGCCGGTAATTTTAAATCAAGAATCCGCCACTAAATGGGTTCACGACAAATTTAACCGCAACTTTATGTTTAAGAATTATTTTAAAATCGCATGGCGTAATTTAACCCGGAATAAAAGCTATGCCGCCATTAACATCACCGGTTTGGCTGTGGGTATTGCCGTTTGTATGGTGATTTTTATCATTATACAATTTCAAACAGGCTTTGATAATTTTCACTCCAAAAAAGATCGCATTTTTCGTGTATTAACTGAATACCATCACGCCGAAACAGGCAATATTACTTATGGCAAAGACATCCCCTTTCCCCTGCCGTTAGGATTAAAGACGGCCTTCCCGCAAATAGAACAGGTAGCACCCATTTTTGCCAGCCAAAACGACCAGTTGCTAATCCCCGATGAAAATGGTACTACCGTAAAAATGTTCAAGGAACAAAGGGGCCTTTTTTATGCCAATCCTTCATTCTTTAAAATTTTCGACTTTCCGCTGCTTGCCGGCTCCTATGCTTCATTAAAAGATCCGGACAATGTATTGCTTACTAAAGAGGTTGCTGAAAAGTATTTTGGCGATTGGAAATCCGCGATGGGTAAAACCATTAAACTGGAAATGGGCGGCTTTATGTTTGAGCACGGCACGGATGTATTAAGAGTTTCGGGGATCCTGGCAAACATCCCGGCAAACTCCGACTTTCAGCTGAAACTCGTGATTAGCTTCGGCACAGGGTTTACAGGCGACTATTTAGCAAAATCAACCGATTGGAACAGAACGGTAGCCGATTTTGGATGCTACATCTTATTGCCTCAAAACCTTTCTGCCGGTAATTTTAACCGGCAGCTAAGCGCCTTCTCACAAAAGGTAAAATCTGCCGATAATAAAGACAGTCATAGCATACAGGCATTAAACGCGGTACATTATGATACCCAGGTAGGCAATTACAGCAACAAAACCATCAGTCATGAACTACTTAATGTATTGTGGCTTATCGCGGCGTTCATTTTGTTAATTGCCTGTGTAAATTTTATAAACCTCTCTACGGCGCAGGCTGTTAACCGGGCAAAAGAGGTTGGCGTAAGGAAAGTTTTGGGGAGTAATAAATCTCAGTTACAACTCCAGTTCATCGTCGAAACATTTTTGATCGTGGCAAGCGCTGTAATGTTCGCAATTATCATCACTGTACTCGCGTTACCTTACGTAGGTTCGCTTTTAGAGCTATCGCTTTCGTTCAATATATTCAGTAACCCGGCAATTATTGTATTCCTTTTAATTGTAACAGTTGCGGTAACGGCGTTGGCTGGCTTTTACCCTTCCATTGTTTTATCGCGTTTTAACCCCGTTAATGCTTTAAAAAGTAAACTTTCAACAGGCCGGGCAGATGGTATTTCGTTGAGACGAGGATTGGTGGTATTCCAATTTATTATTGCGCAGGCACTTATTATCGGAACGCTCATCATCGTAAAGCAGATGAATTACTTTATGGATCAGCCTTTAGGCTTCGATAAAGAGGCCATTATCAATGTTCCTTTCCGGGTAGATAGTGTCCGCCTCAGCAAGATGGAATATTTAAAGAACCAGCTGACATCCATAACTGACGTAAAATCGGTTAGCTTCAGTTCTAATACACCCATTGAAAATGGCAACGATACCTGGAGCGCTGTCAAATACGATCACGCGCAAAAAGAAACCGACTTTAAAGCCATTACCAAATTTGCCGACCAGGATTATGTACCTGCTTATAAACTACAATTGATAGCCGGACGAAACCTGAAACCATCCGCTATGACGAGGGAGTTCTTAGTCAACGAGTCGCTGCTGAAAAACTTAGGGATAAAAAAGCCTGAAGATATCCTAAATAAAGAAATAAGTATCTGGGACGGCCTGATCGAATGCCCTGTTGTTGGTGTACTGAAAGATTTTAACGACCGGTCCTTCCGCCAGGAACTGGCGCCACTGCTTGTCACTACAGATAATGTGATGTACAACCAGGCCGGGATCAAGCTGTCAACCACAAATATGCCGGCCACGCTTGAAGCCGTTAAAAAAGTATGGGAGCAAACATTTCCAGATTTTGTTTATGAGTACAAATTCCTTGATGATAAAATCGCGGGCTTTTACAAGCAGGAAAATCAACTGGCCCAATTATATAAAATCTTCGCGGGTATCGCGATATTTTTGAGCTGCCTTGGTTTATATGGCTTAGCCTCGTTCATGGCCGTACAGCGGATAAAAGAAGTTGGCATTCGTAAAGTATTAGGCGCTACGTCGGGCAGTATTGTTTATCTATTCTCGAAAGAGTTTATCATACTCATTGCTATTGCCTTTGCCATAGCCACGCCTATAGCCTGGTATTACATGCACCAATGGCTGCAGGATTATGTTTATCGCATCAAAATAAGCTGGTGGTTGTTTGCCGCAGGCGGATTTGCTGCAACATTTATTGCATTAGCTACCATAAGCTTCCAGGCTATAAAGGCCGCAAAAGCAAACCCGGTGAAGAGTTTAAGGAGTGAATGATTATGGACTTTAGAAAAGGTAAAAAATATAAATACTTTGTTTTAACATCCATCCCCGGTAAGTTATCGGGCTTATTTTTTAATTTTAAGGGCTTATAACTTCTGGGGATTAAAATGACGCTTAAAGCTACCTATACCTTATTTTTCTTTTTAGTATTTATTTCAGGGACCTCTCGCTGCTTTGCGCAATCGGTATTTGATAAAGACTCTTTGATAGTCAGAGGGAAAGTCGTTTATATCACGCCATCTAAAAACACCTACAGCATAAGCACCAACAAGGCGTTTCTACATTCGGGAGAAGAAAACAAAACACTAACAAACGACGCGGCGTATATCAATGGCGATTTTATTAACCGTGGGGAGTTTGCACGCAAATATATCAAAGCAATTTCGCGCCAACGGTCCATAGCGCTTGCCCGCAACCCGGATATGACACTGCTGCTCCAGTTTAATACCGCCGGCCGTGTAGACGATGTGAAGTTTGTAATTGCAAAAAACGGCAGCCTCACCCCCGAGGATTTGATGGTAATAGACTCGGCCATTAAATCCTCTGTACAAATTAAATTGCCTGCAAGCGTTAAACATGCCCATAAAATTGAGCCATACACCTATCTGTTTGATTTTTTGCGGATGGCTGCTTACAAAACAGAATGGGTAGAAGGGATAGAGGAAGATACACTTCATACCGATTGGGTTAATAACGATATCAAATTAATTAACCAGGTCGTCGCATTAGATAAAAGTAACCCCCAGGCCGTCGTTGATTTCTTCGCCCCACCAGCAGATAGTCGTCCCCGGCAAGATACTTTGGGTTTTGGATGGACGTATATATACACGGGCAAGGCAGCTGGATATATTTCTGTAACCCTTGAATATTACACACACAACGGCAAGGTTGTTAGTTATGCCCTTTCCTCGCAACTCCCATACAGAAAAACGCTGGCAAATAAATATGATTCCTTACTTCGTAAAGCGCTGCCTGTTGATTCTGCTGCCCGTTTATATTATAAATTCAGGGAAGATCGCATTTTCGCTCCCCTAAGTAATCTCGCCGGCTCCGGTTATAAAAAGCGAGCCATTCCGCTTCAAATGCTGCAATACATGTCGCCCTTATCCGGAACCGTGTATGGTCAATATGGAGGGCTGCCGATAAGCCTTACCTCAAACCGGGCCATGTTTAAAGAGATCATTAAAAGATTGTCGCCAGATCAGATTGTAACTTTAATGTACAGCATCAATCCTACATCAAGACTAACGGCAATTGAATATTATTACCGTCATCCTGAACTTTTCAAAAATCATAAAACCATCGACAAATGGATAAAGACTGTTTACGTGGAAAAGCCAACGATTGAGACTATACAAGGGTGCATCATTTCAGACCTAAACGCGGAAAGCGCCGTGAGCGGCTTCGTAAAATGGCATGATCCTTTGGATGAATGAGGCCTAATGAATACCTTTAAAAATCCTTGTTTATCTGGCGATGACGCTCCGGATCTTATTTGCGGCCCTAACGTTTTAATATTATTTTAGGGGCATCCTTATCATGTTATTAAAACGGCTATTTCTTTTACTCTTTTCACTTACAGCCCTTGGCTGTTATGCCCAGGATGTTGAATTTCATTTAAACTCGCATCTGCTGCCGGGCAAAAACATTTTAAAAGTAAAACGCGATTTTAACGATCCTTATTTATGGGTGCTTGCGCAAGGTAACGAAGTTTATCGTGTTAACAGCCTTACGCTTTCAGTTGAAAATTACTCCAGCCAGTTTGCGGCCTACAACAATCTGAAATTTATTGATATAGCAGGCCGAAGCCAGGACACAGTATTTATCGCCACAAAATCTACTAACGTTATTGAATACAAAAAGGGGATTGTTAAAGTTATAGGCCCCGCAGATGGCGTTAGCACAGAAGTTAATTCAGTTGGCATACCTAAGCGCCGCGAATTTGAATCAGATCAATATACATTACTGATTGGCTCAGACCACGGAACTTATACCTATGATATGCTAAATGAGAGAATGCTTTTTATACAGCATCAATCGGCAAGTCAGGTATATGACGCAACCTATCGAAATTTCTTATATAAAGATAGCACTGCTACCTATCCCGACTGGGATGGAAGAAAGTATGTCCCGGTTTTTGCATACGGAGAAGGAACCACATTTGGCCTTTACCTAACAGAAAGTGACATTATAGGGCATAACATTAATACAGCTCATGAGATATTTGGCTCAATGTATGACTATGATATGCGTGTTAGCTACACAGGGCTTTTCTGGGGTACACGTAATGGAATGTTTCAGTTTAATGGAGACGAAAGCTATTACATCAATCGCGATTATGGACATTATCTTGATGGCATTAATGTAAATAAGATAACCTCGATGTTTGGACTTACGGCTTTTGGAAGTGGCTGGTGGAACGGTGATGGCCGCCTTATTAAGCAAACCATGCTGATTGGTACTGATAAAGGTCTTTATTTCAGCAATTCAGTTTATCAGACTTATGACCCGCAACTTCCCGGACTAAAACAAGTAACGCTGTTTCATTTTGACCTGTTGGGCAATACTATTATTAATGATGTATGCGTAAATACCGCGTCAAAAATTGAACCTGTTTGTGATGATGGCGTGTGGGTAGCAGCTCAAGATGGCCTCTACCTTCTTAAACCCGATTATGGTAAATACCTTACAGCACAATCAATAAACGCGGTGCAGTTTGACGGCATTGACGCCTCTGTTTCAGAAATGCAAATCTGTTCGGGCAGCAGCATAACGGCTTCTGTTAACACAACGGTTTATACCGGCCATACCATTCAATGGTATAAAAATGGCACCGAATTACCGGGCGAGAGCGGCAATAAGCTTATTATCACTTCTGCAGGCAACTACAGTGCGGTAGTATATGATCCGTGTGAAAACTTGCACCTTAACAGCAATACCCTTAAGGTTGATGTTATTACAAGCCCGACAGTTACACTTAATTACCCGGACGAAAATTTTTATTGCGAGGGCAGCAACGCGACATTTAAGGTTGACGATAACCCCAACTATCAATACCGCTGGTATACCGATGGGGAGTTAAACGGTAACACTTCAAATAGCATAACTGTAAGTCAAAACGGTAACTATAAAGTAGAAGTTAGCGCATGCTCCGGAGTTTGGGTAGCCTCCAAAGAAATTAAAGTCGGATTTATCAACCTGCCCTCTCCTACGTTACAAGGAAACAAAACATCCTACTGCATTGGCGATCAGGCTACAATTTCCACTAACATACAGCCCGATCCATCTTACACCATTAATTGGTATCGTGACGGGGCTCCGTTAATTGGTAATACCAATCAAACAAGCTTCACCACCGATATTGCCGGTAATTATCAGATTGAGCTTGCCAGCAATAAAATTACTTGCACACAATTATCCGCAACGCTTCCTATTGTTTTTAACCTGCTGCCAACTATCACTCTCGAAAAAATTATAAATACCTCCCTTTGTAGCGGACAAACGGTAGACCTTCAAGCAACAATTTCTGCCGGCACCATAAAATGGTCGACAGGAGAAACCAGTAGCCGAATCAGTGTTAAAAATTCCGGCGACTATAGCGCCGTAGTTACCTCCCCTTCAGGCTGCTCCGATAACAAAAGCATCAACGTACAATTCTTCAGCAACCCCGTTTTAAATCTGCAGGACGCAATGCTGTGTCCGTTTAACCAGGAGCAAATTACACTAAGCGCACCTCCGGGCTTTGCCAAATATTTGTGGAACGGACAACCTGGCAGTGATACATTCACAACGGGTTCACTCGGAAAAGTGGAGCTTACGGTAACAGATCAAAACAACTGCACTGCTACTCAAACCATAAATATCACCAGCCATTGTACAGATATAAGAATGGCTAATACATTTACCCCGAACGCTGACGGAGCAAACGATACCTGGATAATTGAGGGCCTTGATGCCAGCGCGACAGTAAAAGTTTATAATCGTTATGGCAGTATAGTATTTAACAGCCATGGTTATCCCGAACCATGGGACGGCACTTATAAGGGCGGCAGGCTTCCTGCAGGTACCTACTACTATATCATTAATGCAAAAGCCGGCGCCCAGGTTTTAAGCGGATGGGTGAGTATCATTTATTAGCCAGAGGCCTGCTTCTATCGCAATACACAAAGCCATTGTATTTGTTTAACAAATTACATAGCTTTATTGCTATACCAACCGTAAACCCAACCACATATGTTTCCCCGTTTTAAAGAAAGCATCAGCTTTGGCAGCCTCGAAATTAATTTTTTGCTTGATGGTGATGATACCAACGGTTCACTTGTACAATTTGAGCTTGTTGTTCCGCCGGGCGTAAAGGTACCAGCTCCCCATTTTCATGTTGAAGTAGATGAAACCCTATACATACTGGAAGGCACGCTTACACAATTAATTGGTACAGAAACCCGGGAGCTACAGCCCGGCGATCATTGTTTTATAAAGAGAGGAACTATTCATGGTTTTAATAATCTGCATAGCGCCACGGCAAGAGCCCTCTGCACCCTTTCGCCCGCATCTATCGGCCCTGCTTATTTTCGCGAAATTGCGGAGGTGATCAATGCCGGCGGTCCACCAGACATGCAAAAAGTACTCGCCATTATGAAAAAACACGGACTTGAGCCGGTTAAACCGGCATAGGGTTAAACCACCTATGATTCAAAATCGGCCGCAATCGTAACCTCTTTCCATTTTTCCAATTCCGCAGTCATTGTTCCGAGTTTTTCAGAGGCCCGTTTATAAGCATCCTCGCCAAGATAAAGATGCAGCGGCGGTTCGGTCAAATCTGTTAAATTCATGATTATTTCCGATGCCTTTTCCGGGTCGCCGGGTTGTTTACCATCAGCAGCAAGGTAACGTTGCTGGGCATTTTTAACGGCTTGATAGCCTTCTATATGACTTTCGGTAAAAGCCAGTGAGCCTGTAGTCAAAAAACCCGTACGGAAACCCGAAGGTTCAACCACAGTTACTTTAATCCCAAACTCTTCAACGTCAAGCGCCAGCACTTCCGAAAACGCGGCAATAGCCGCTTTGGTAGCCGAGTAAACCGACCAGCCCGGCGCGCCAACAAAACCGGCAACCGAACCAATATTGATAACATAACCGGAGCCTTGCCCCCGCATAACAGGAAGCACAGCTTTAGTTACATCAATTGCTGCCAGCACGTTTACATTAAATATATCACGGATCTTTTGCCCTTCAATCTCCTCAACCGTACCGGCCATGCCATAACCGGCATTATTTACCAGTACGTCAATTTGCCCAAATGCTTTAAGTGTTTCACGGATGGACTCTTCAATACAATCCGGGTTGCTTAAATCAACAGCCAATGGCAAAAACCTGTCTGTATCTATTAAACCAACCGCTTGTTTTAAGGTTTGCGCGTTGCGTGATGTGGCTGCTACACGATGCCCATTATCTAATAATTTTTTCACCAGGGTAAGCCCCAATCCCTGGGACGCCCCGGTTACATACCATACTTTTGTTGAGTTCATGGTTGAAACGTTTTAGGCATGAGCCATTCAGTCCGCATTTTTTAGCAGCCCATAAACTCACGCAGGTAATTATTTATAAACTTGTTTTTATGCCAGGCGCAAGAATTTTAAGCTGCCCGGCAATGCCAAGCGCGTTGAATGATTGCTGCAGCATTTCTCCCGTTTCGGTATAATGCGACCAGCCCTCAAAGTGCACTGGTATAATGGTAGCATCAGGAAAAGCAAACGCGGTGTCTATTGCATCGTTAGTACCCATAGTTACGTTAAACGGCCCCCTCGGCTTAGCCGCACCCGCAAAAATGAACACGTACTGAGGCTTAAATTTTTCCGCAACTTCTTTTATGCCATCATAAAAAACGGTGTCGCCTGTAAAATAGATCTGGAGCCCTGCAACGGTTACAATGAAACCGGTAACATCTCCGGTTAGCTTTTCACTTCCTGCGGGGCCATGCCTTGCAGGCGTGCCGGTAATCACTACGTCATCGTTTAAAGAGATACTTTCCCATGGGGCCAGGCCAATGGTATTACCACCTAATCTTTCCGCCCCAATTTTTGTGGTGAATGTCTTAGATACCTGTTTCAGCAACGCCCTGCCCGCATTATCTAAATTATCACCATGCTGATCGTGGCTTAGCAAAACCACATCTATCTTACCAATATCAGTAGTCACCGGGCCTTCTGTTTTGTGATATGCGGGTTTATCATTGATCATGAATTGCTCGCCGGCCGGGTCAAGCGTGGGGTCGGTCATGAGCCGTAAGCCGCCAATTTCTAAAATAACGGTCGGGCCACCAATGTAGGTTACATTAACTTCGTTTTTCATGGGTTCATAATTTTGGTTGTATCTGCTATTATGGATTGCATCAGCTCTGCGGCTTTGGTATGTTTTAATACGGGCGCAATCTGTCCGCCCCAAAACAAAACCATATCTAACTTTTGCTGCTCGAGCGCTGCCTTGCGTAATGGCGCCATAAATGTTGTTTGCAATGGGAAAGGTAAAAAACTGGCTTCCTTTCCTATCAGATCTTTAGCTACCCGGCTGGTTATACCGCGGCCAAGCCTGCCTGTAAATGCCCGTGACAGTGTAGTATATTTTGCAGCGTCAGAAAAAAGCATTTGCCGGTGAACAGGAAGTGCTCCCGATTCATCACAGGCTAAAAAGGCTGTACCTATCTGCACCGCGTCGGCACCCAGCGTCAGGGCTCCTGCTACTCCTCTGCCATTAGCTATACCTCCGGCAGCGATAACAGGCATTTTAACTTTTTCCTTTATCAGCTGAAGCAACACAAATGTACCAGTGGTTGATACTTCTGCCTGCGCAAGGAATGATGGCCTGTGGCCACCAGCTTCAAAACCCGAAGCGATGATCATATCCACACCACTTACCTCCAATGCAATAGCTTCATCTAAGGTAGTAGCCGCGCCAACAGTAACTATGCCCAACCTGCGGCATTGCTCCATCACATCGGCAGGTAGTGTGCCAAACATAAAGCTGAATACTTTGGGGCGCAGGTCGAGGATAGCCTGTAGTTGGTTTTCAAACCGTAGTTTAAAAGGCGCCGGTTTGTTAGGTAATGGGATTCCGGCTTCATCAAAATAAGGTTTAAACAGCTGTGCCGCATGTTCAAACTGCTCATCGGTAGCTTCGCCATTTGGTGCATCGGTTTCCGAAACCCATATATTGATATTGTAAGGTTTGTTCGTCGCCGCCCTGATCTGCCTGTCTATCTCAACAATTTCAGGTCCGCTAAGGGTATAAGCCCCGTAGCCGCCTAACCCTCCCGCGTTTGATACGGTAGATACCAACTCGACCGAGGATAAATTACCGCCAAAAGGCCCCTGCATAATCGGGTAATCAATACCCAGTATTTCTGTTGCTTTTGTGTTATACCACATGGTTTTATTATTAAGTCAGTAGTACTAAGTCCGAAATCATAAGTCTGATTTTTACTTAAAACTTATGACTTTGAACTAAAGACTATCCTTTAGTTTACCATTGAAATGATATTAGTTAGTGTCGCTGATCATTTTATTTACGATAAACCATTTACCGTTAAGTTTATGGAACGATAAAAACTCATGGTAGTTGAAATCGTACATTTTTACCTGTACTTCGGCAACCGCGATTGAATTTACTGCCTTAACAGAAATAATTTTTCCTTCAAATGGTTTGCCCGAATCCTTAGGACTTACCCTGTTTTTTACACCATCCAGGTAAACATCTAATGTTTTAGCGTAAGGCTCGCCTTTTACATCGCCAAAAAGCAAGGTGCCGGTATTCATTACCTGGTTTAACAAATCCAAATTACCTTCATAAATCCCTTTGAAGTAATAATTTTCAAGCGCCTGTTCAATGGCTGCTTTAGCTTGATTGTTAGTTTCCATTTTGATGATAAATTAAAGCATTATGCCTGCCATTTAGCAAGGCATAATGCGGTTACTATAAATTTTTACACTTAATTTAAATTACGGCCTGCTGCTGTGCCGCCATCAACATTGATAATTGCGCCGGTAATAAAATTGCTTTTAGCAACCGAGTAAGCCATTTGAGCTATGTCTTCCACTTCGCCAACGCGGTTTAGCAAGTGCAGGCCTGCAGTTTGATCTGCATTATCGCCGTGCATTGGCGTACGAATGGTACCGGGAGCAATTGTATTTACCCGGATGTTGTCTCTACCAAACTCACCGGCCAGTTGTATGGTAAGCGCGTGTACCGCTCCTTTTGAAGCCATTTGCGCTGTAATAGGAACCCCGCTGAGCGCGTGGTTAACCAGCGGAGTACCAATATTGATCACTACCCCATCGTGCTGTTTAATCATTTGCGGAATCACGGCCTGGGTGGTAAAATAGGTGCCTTTAAGATTGGTATCTAAAAAACGGTCAAGGTATGCTTCGTCAACCTCAAGGAATGGCCTGGTTTCAAAAATACCGGCGTTGTTCACTAAAACATCTACACTTCCAAATTTATCAATAGCTGTTTGGGCCAGCTTTTCGCCTGTTGCCTTATCGCTTACGTTTCCGGCAACTGCGGCAAGGTTATCGCCTGCGCCAAGTTCCTGGTAAACTGCTTCCAGCTTATCGGCAGTTGTTGAGTTAATAACTACATTATCGCCCTTTTCTAAAAAATAACGGGCTATTTCTTTACCTATACCAGATGATGCACCGGTAACTATTATGGTTTGCTTTTTCATTGTCTTACTTTTTATCGGCAGTAATGCCTTTTTCTCTTAATACCGATACCTGTTCGCCGGCATAGCCCCAATCATCCAGTTCAATTTCGCTGATCACCACATGGGTTAAGTGCGGATCTTTGTTCAGGGTATTGGTAATTAAATCGGTTATACCCTTTATCAGGGTTTGTTTCTGCTCGCGGGTAACACCTTCGCGGGTCAGTTCAATTTTTACGTATGGCATGGCTTCGGTTTTTAAGCTAAAGCTGTTGATTAAACAGCTTTAGCAGTTATGTTTACATTCAGATCAAAATCATTATAGATCAGGGTATCACCCAGGTCTTTAAAAAAGTTTCCGGAACGGAACCTCATACCGTATTTGGTACGATCAATTACAACTTTGCCGGTTGCGCTCACGGTATCAGCGGCGGTAGTAACCTGTGCGTCAAAACTTACGGGATGAGTGATTCCTTTTATAGTCAGGTTGCCGGTGATACGATAAGTATCATTGCTTTCTTTGCTGATAGCCGTAATTACAAACTGAGCTTCTGGGTAATTATCGGAATTGAAGAAGTCGTCAGAAGCGAGGTGACCTGCAAACTGGGCGTTGGTAGCCGGATCAGTTACGTCAAGTATCTTGATAGAAGTGGTGTCGATAGTGAATTTACCGTCGGCTAATTGTCCATCTGCAAAATTTAAAGAGCCTTCTTTTATAGCGATGGTACCATTGTGTGCGCCTGTAACCTTACGACCAACCCAGTCGATATTACTTTTTGCGCTGATGATTTCAAATTTTTGAGTTTCCATTTTGTTATGTCCTTAATGACAATACAAAGTTGGGGGCAAATAGCCTGGAAACTGTGTGACCTACATCACAATTGAAACGCCGCCTTATTTATGTGACCTACATCACATTTCAGGAATGGTATAAACGGCTCAGCGTTTCCCTTGAAACACCCAGGTAAGATGCTATTAGCTGTTTTGGAACTATATTATACAATGTTGGATATTGTGCCAGCAGCTCTTCATAACGGTGTTTGGCATCGTTATTCATGAACGATAAAAGCCTTTTTTGCGTGGCCACGTAACCTTTATTGGTACGCCAGCGAAAGAAATGCTCGCCTTCATGAATTTCCCTGCAAAGTTTTTCACGGTCCTGGCTGGTGAGGCAAAGCACTTCGGCATCGGTAATACAGTCTACGTTAACTGTAGCGCGCTCACCACTGTAAAGGGCGTTGTAGTCCGACGCCCACCAGGTTGGCATAGCAAACTGCAGGATGAACATTTTCATATCATCGTTAATAAAAAACGATTTCAGATAGCCTGAAAGTACAAAATACTCACAGTCTACCTTATCACCCTCACCTATTATAGTCTGGCCTTTTTTAAAGGTTTTGTAGGTGAAATGCGAAAAGAAATAATCGAACTGTTCGTCGGTTAAAGTAATGGTTTTGCTTACGTGTTCTTTTAAAATTTCTTTAGGCTGCATGATATATAAAATAACTACAAAAACTCAAATCTGGATAAGGAAGCTAACGCTTAACTTTCTCGTTTATACGGCTTCCGCTTATTTTAGTTTCGCCATTGCAGAAATAGCAGGTACAATTGGTTTAAGTAAAATTAAGTCAATTATATATTATTGCAACATTACCGGCCATAAAAAATTTACTTTTACTATAGCATGAAAAAACTGAATGATATTTTGCTGCTGGGCGATGAACGCCTTTACCAGGTTTGTGATCCGGTAATGCAAAACGAACTCCCATTGTTAAATGGCTGGATAGCCGATATGCATAACGTAATGCAGGAGATCAGGCAGAAATACAACTTCGGCCGGGCTATTGCAGCGCCGCAGTTGGGTATCATGAAGCGGCTTGTTTACATGAATATCGACAAACCGGTTATTTTCATCAACCCCGAAATACAGGACGCCAGCGATGAACTTTTTGAACTTTGGGACGATTGTATGAGTTTTCCAAACCTGCTGGTTAAAGTTAAACGGCATAAAACCATCACGGTAAACTATCTTGACGAAAACTGGCAGCAGCAACAATGGGTAATGACCGATGCCCTGTCTGAACTGATGCAACACGAGCATGATCATTTGAATGGCGTTTTGTGCACCATGCGCGCCATCGATAGTATGTCGTTTAAATGGCGGCCATAAATATGATTAAGAATAAGCCTCAACAACACAAAGGCCGGTCATTTGAAAAGTTAATAAGATATAGTAAGGAGGATTAGCTATTATACAGTCAAACGATAGCAGGAATTTAATTGTATAACAAATTCTAAATTTTTATATAGAATTTGTTATACAAATGTATTATACAAATGTTATATTTGAGATAGAAGAAAGAACAGGAGGCGAGGGACTTAGTATGAGACCTTACCCTCGCTATCAATGCCCTAAAGCAAGTTTACCCGTTCTTCATAGAAAAAGCAATTTTAAAAGCTACTGTTACCGCAGTAGCTTTTTTTTCAATCGCTTGATTTTCAAATCTAATATACGAGTAAACAAATCATTTTGGAAATTTTTATAGTGACACACTTTTGTCAGCTGTTTAAATCGTTCATGATGAGCGATATAAACTTTTATTTAACATTTTGTGCGATACTTATTTCATTTTGAATCATTTACGAACATATAAATATTGCATTCAAATAAAACTTAAAACACCTGTAACGTATAGGGGTAATATGTGGTCATAGTTGTATCACTATTAAAACCCCTTTTATGAAAAATTATATTTTACTCCTTCTGCTTGCCGGCCAAACCGCTGTTGCGGCCGCGCAGGATGGCGATAGCCGTTCATTGTACCTCACCAGGTCATTAGCCAACGATGCCATTACCAGTGCTGTAGTACGCACATCGGCCGGTGGCATTGTAGTTAGCGGACAAGCCGGACAGGCACCGCGTGTTGAAGTTTATATTAAAGGCAATAACGGCAACGAACTTTCAAAAGAAGAGATCAAAAAACGCCTGGATAAAGATTATACCCTTGATATTTCGGTAACCGGACATGAAGTGAAAGCCATAGCCAAAAGTAAACGCCAAAGCTTTTTTAACTGGAGAAGCTCACTGAGCATCTCGTTCCGCATTTATGTGCCGCAGCAATGCTCAACCGATCTGGAAACCAGTGGCGGCGGTATTGGTCTGGATAATTTAAAAGGTAACGAGAAATTTAGCACCAGCGGCGGCGGCTTACAGATAGACAGGCTCAATGGCGTTATTCGCGGTAACACCTCGGGTGGCGGCATTTATGTTTCCAACTCTGGCGATGATATCTCTCTTGAAACCAGCGGTGGCGGCATCGAAGCAAAAAACTGCAACGGAAAAATCAGACTTGAAACCAGCGGCGGCGGCATCACTTTAGAAAACCTTAAAGGCACCATCAATGCCGAAACCAGCGGTGGCGGTGTTAACGGCAATAACATCACCGGCGAACTGATCACCAGCACATCAGGCGGCAGCATCGATCTTAAACGTATGGCGGCCAGTGTTAGCGCTGAAACCAGCGGTGGCGGGTTGTACGCGCAAATGCTTAAAGTTGGTAAATACCTTAAACTGCAATCAAGCGCGGGCAATGTCGATATCGAGCTCCCTCAAAACCAGGGCTATGATCTTGACCTCAGGGGAGAAGGTGTATCTCCATCATCAGTTGCAAAATTTAACGGGCAATGGGAAAAAGAACGGGTTAACGGCAAATACAACGGCGGCGGTATCCCGGTTAAAGCCGAGGCATCCGGCGGTAGCGTTAATATTAAATTCAGGTAATTCAATGACGCATAAAAACAAGAAGCCCGGGCAAATCTGCCCGGGCTTCTTGTTTTTACAATACGATTTATTTAGCTACGTTTTTTGAATTGTAGTCATTAAACGCGGCTACTATACCATCTGCTTCCTCCTGTTTAAAAGCAGTTTTTTTGGCCATGGCTACCATGCGGGCCGCCAATCCTTTTTTTACAGGCTGATTTCCGTAGCTTCCGCTTTTGTATTTCTCCAGCACCTCCGGTGTATCTTCAAAATATTTCTGAAGGTCATAATCAAAAGCATTCCGCAGTTTATCGTTATCCTTCTGAGCCAATATAAAATACCCGCGAATCAGGGCATCCTTTTTCTCTTTCTCTCTTCTTTCCACCTCCTCTTCGCTGGCTATATAAACAGCTACATCAGCAGGATATTCATAAAAACGATGTGCCGTGATCCGGCCAACAGCCAGCCGTTCCATCATATGGTCGTTAGTGCCCATACTTTTAAGTTGAAGGTTTTGCAGGTCGACATAATGTACCTTATCAAACAAACGGGTACCAACCACATAAAACTTCATATCATCGGCCTTGATGCGCCTTGGCTTTACATTCGGATCTTTAGCAAAATCAACTGAATCTTTAACCCGGATATAGCGCTGATTATACCAGGGCTCGGCTTCGTTAAGGGCTATTACACCACCCACACGTGTGCCATCATTCATTATTACATAGCCTGGTTGGTAATCTTGCGCTTTACAGATAGAAACGCCAATAAATAATATAAATACTAATAAGGTGTAAGATTTTTTCATGTCATAAGGTTTATAAATCATTATAAAGCTACCAATTATTCACAAATGCCCTACATTAATATTATTTAATAACATTGGCATAATAATGCCGGTTAGCTATTGGTACGTTTTAACAAGGCCAGTAAACCCAGTAGCGGCCCTACGGCCAGCAGCGTATAAATATATCGTGCGTTTTCAACCGTCCGTAAAGCGGTGATGAGTTGAATACTTACAATGGTAATAGCAAAGCCAATGCAATTAACAATAGTGAGCGCGGTACCTTTTGATCCCGCATCGGCATTTTGCGCAACCAGTGTCGAAAACATTGGCGAATCTGCAATAACAGCAATACTCCATATCAATAGAAAACCGACCATAACCCAGGCCGAACCCGCAAACAAGAACAGCGGCGACACTAAACAGCAGGCACATGAAATTGCCAATGCTGACACTGCCACATTTTTTACCCCCCTATACTGAGACAGGATGCCGCTGCCCGTACACGCCAGCGCCCCCACACCTATAATAAGGAAGGATAATAGCGGTACATTTAAATCAGCCTTAGTGTACCTGGTATTATAGGCACTTAAGATGACCGGTACAAAGGCCCAAAACGTGTAAAGCTCCCACATGTGTCCGAAATAACCAAAAGCGGCTGCCCTGAATTGCCTGTTGCCAAAACTTTTAACAAACGCCGCCGGACTCAGCGCCGCTCCCTGTTTTCTTTCTGCACCGTCGGGCACAAGCAGTACCATGGCACATCCACCCAAAGCACTTAGTATCGAAGTCGACAATATAACATAACGCCATGGCAATGCTGCCATCAGGCTTTTAAGCAGGTGCGGGAACGATGTGCCCAAAACCAATGCACCCACCAAAAAGCCCAAAGCTTTACCCAACCCCTGCGGATAATGATCGGAGGCGATCTTCATTCCTACCGGATAAATGCCGGCCAGGAAAAAACCTGTTGTATACCTTAACACCAATATAATCGAGGCACCAGTTCCTGGCAGGCAGGCCAGCGTGTTAACAGCCGCGGCAATAAGCGCGCAGGTAAAAAACACGCGCACAGGCGAAAACCTGTCGGCAATGCTCAGGATAGCAAAAACCAATGTTCCGGTGATAAAGCCCAATTGAACGGCGCTTGTTAAATAAGCCAGATATGATGGTTCCAACTGCAATTGTTTGGCGATATCACCCATTACCGCGTTACCTGCAAACCATAAAGAGGTGCAAAAAAACTGGGAGAGTACAATTACCGGGAGGATACGTTTCATTGGGTTTTATCAAACGTTTTAACGCGTTGATTAAAGTGCACAATAATAGTTATAAACTGTGCTTTAAGAAAGGCGTCTTTTCTTCCGAATCTTCCATTTTGAGAGGTGCCTACGGAGCCAATATCCGCTGTTTGTATTTTTTCTATAACAGGTACCTCTACGGGGTGACTAATCACAATTTTTAACTCCGTAGGAGTATCATGTTTATAGCAAACACCTATCGGATATTGGCTCCGTAGGTGCCTCCTATTATAGGAGCGATATCGTTCGCAATTTTATTTCCTATTGCGTTGTTTTCACAAAAAATGTATCTTGAATTTCCAAAACAAACCTAACCTCATCACCTATGGAAAAACAACAAATTATTGATCAGATAAAATGGATGATTGCCGACGGCAATGCAGATCATGAAATTGAAGCCCTGCTGATTGGAGAGGGTGTTGCCCGGGCCGAAGCCAAATACACGCTTTCTGTAGTCAAAAATGAATTGTTTCCTAATGAATATCCGCTAATCATTGAACCTAAAAGCAACCGCAGCTACCTGTGGGCCGGCTTACTGATTGTTGCAGCATTGGTATCATTATTGGCTTTTCACCCATGGCGTAAATCATTAGGCACAGCAGAAAGAGAAATAAACCCTGCCGATATGATCAGGCTTATGAAAGGAGGTCCCGGCGTTTATACTACCGAGCTCAACAAGATCAATACAGGATGGACATTTAATCAGGATAAAGACAGGTGGGAAAACACAAAACGAAAAACTGCTCTCGCCATCAGAATGGACCAGGTTCTGTATATGTGTCCCGTATTGCGGGACCATTCGTTCCAGGACTATCTCGAAAATCACGAATTCAGAGATATTGTTTATTCTAAACCCGGCAGTAAGATCTTTCAAAACGACGAATTCACGTTCACGATCCAAACCAACGCAAACTATACCATGATTTCGCTGGCTTACCGGTAATTTTCATCTTACTCCCTTCTGTATACCACATATTCCATCGATTGAAAAAAGTCCAAAATTCACTTTGAATTTTTCGGGTTGCCCGGCAACCAGCTTTTTACAAAATGCTAAAGTTTAAAATCCGTTAACCCTTTGTTAACAGAGCTTATTTGTGTACGCATAGCAAAAAGCTGAAAATCAACCTCAAATAGCACATTTTAAAAAATCAAGATCAATTTTAATTAATAGATAAATTAACCCCGCATTTATTTACTGATAATAAAACAACCGTTGCTTTGCAGCAATTTATCGCCCTCATATTCTCAACTTGGGCAACTATTAAAAGGGGTTTATCATTAATTAAAAACTATGGAAAAACATTACAGATCTATCTTAAGGCTATGCCACAGATCAGGTAAAACGATTTGTCTTTTTATGCTGATGTTCATGGCTACATCAATGGCTTTCGCGCAACAACGTATCATCAGGGGTACCGTTACCGACGAAACCAACTTACCGTTACCGGGGGTGGTAGTAACAGTTAAAAGCACAGGCAAAGCTACCCCAACCACAGCAAATGGTATTTATCAGGTTACGGTGAGCGGACCCGATGACGTAATCAAGTTTACTTTTTTAGGTTCGTTACCTAAAGAGGTTACCATTGGCGACAAAAAAGTAGTTAACGTTACCATGGTAACTGATACCAAACAATTGAAGGATGTTGTAGTAATTGGCTACGGTACAGCAAGCAGGAAAGACGTAACCGGCGCTATAACATCGGTAAAAGCCGAAGAATTTAACAACGGCGTTTTAACTACTCCTGCCGAGTTATTGCAAGGCAAGGTAGCAGGTTTAAACATTACCAAAAGTGGCGACCCTAATAAACCACCTGCTGTTATTTTAAGGGGGCCATCAACCCTGCGCGATGGTGCTGCAATACAGCCTTTTTACGTAATTGACGGTGTTCCGGGTGCTTCTATTGATCTTTTAGCTCCTGCCGACATCGAAAGCATCGACGTACTGAAAGACGCTTCATCTACCGCTATTTACGGTTCGCGTGCTGCCAACGGCGTAATCATTGTTACAACCAAAAGAACTAAGGCCGGCCAAACCCGCTTAACCTACAGCGCTTACGGCGCAGTTGAAAATGTTTCAAAAAACATTGACGTACTTACCGGCGATGAGCTGCGTAAATATTTAACCGATAACGGCGTACCTAAATTAAGCGCCGCTGACGATGATGGCTCAAATACCAACTGGCAAAAACTGGCCGAAAGAACCGGTTACTCTCAAAACCACAATCTTTCATACGGTGGCGCAGGTACCAACTCCGAATATGGCGCAAGCGTAAACTACATGAAAAACAATGGTATTTTAAGAAATACCAGTCTTGAACGTACCATTTACAAAGGCTATATTAACCAGCGTTTTTTTAACGACCGTTTAAAACTGGGTATTACGCTTACTAACAGCGCTACCAAAAACAACGACATTTTTCAGAGCCAGGTGTTATCAGGTATATTATTTTACCTGCCAACAGTAGGCCCTTTTAATGCCGATGGTACTTATAAAGAAAACTACAGCCGTACAGGTAGCGGTCCGTTAAATCCATTGTCATTAATCAATAACAACTTTATCAAAACTGAAAATAACAAAACCCTTATTAATGGTTTTGCTTCAGTAGATATCTTGAACGGACTGAAATTCACCATATCCGGATCAACCCAAAAAGAACAAAATAACGTAAATACCTACTCTACAAGCCAGTCGGGCATATATGTTAACGCAGGTGGTGTGGCCGCACGTAGTGCTTATACCAATACCAGCAACGTGTTGGAAGCATATTTTAATTATGATCGCACATTTGGCCAGCATTCATTGAAGTTGTTGGGCGGTTACTCTTATCAGCAGGATCGTAACAACGACGGCTTCGGCGTACAAACACAAGGTTTCTCTAACGATTATTTGACCTATAACTTTTTGGCGCTATCAAACCCTACACAGCTGTCACAAATTGTATTTAACCCGGCTTATATCTCAACCTTGAGGTTTATCTCGTTTTATGGTCGTGCACAATACCAGTTTGCAGATAAATACCTTTTACAAGCCTCATTAAGAGAAGACGGTTCATCTGCATTTGGTATTAACCATCGTCATGGTTATTTCCCTGCGGCTTCTGCCGGTTGGAAAATCACCAACGAGGATTTCATGAAATCTGTCCCGGTTATCAGCGACTTAAAATTAAGGGCCGGCTACGGTGTATCTGGTAACAGCCTTGGTTTTGATGCCTTTACAGCACAGTTGATTTACGGTGTTCCTCCGGGCGGTGGTAAATTTTTGAATAATGGTAATATTGTTAACCCAATTGGCCCGGTACGTAACCCTAACCCCGATTTGAAATGGGAAAGTACCGCAACTACCAACATCGGTCTGGATTTCGGTATTCTGAACAATCGCATTACCGGTTCGGTTGATTATTATATTAAGAAAACATCCGACCTGATCACCACCCTGCAGGTATCAACTACTCAATACTTTTACCAGTATTTAACTGCCAATGTTGGTAAAATGAAAAACAGTGGTATCGAGGTTGTGATTAATGCCGTTCCGGTAAAATCACAGGCTTTTACATGGCGTACGTCTTTAAACTTCACCCACAATAAAAACATAGTTGAAAGTTTATCACAAGGTGGCCTGGCCCTTCCTTACATTCAAACAGCCCAGTTAGGTGGCAAAGGTCAGTCAGGCAATTTCAGCCAGATCATCCAGCCGGGTTACGCATTGGGAACTTTTGACCTATGGCACTATACCGGAAAAAACGCCAATGGTGTTAGTACTTTTGAAAAGGCCGACGGCTCTATAGTAGCAAGCCAGCCACTCACTACCGATCAGTTTATTAAATATGACGCGCAGCCAAAACTTATTTACGGCTGGACCAACAGCTTCTTTTACAAAGGCTTTGACTTGAACTTCCTGGTACGTGGTGTTTATGGCAACAAGATCCTGAACGGAACTCTTGCTTCGTTAAACAACCCGGCTGATGCTAAACTGCAAAACATCCCACGGTTTACTTTAGGCGAATCATTCAAAGATATCAACGCTTATCTGATCTCAGATCGTTTCCTTGAAAGTGGTTCATACCTGCGTTTGGATAACGCTACATTGGGTTATACTATTAAACCGCACATCCAGGCCATAAAGAGCCTGCGCTTTTATGCATCGGGCAACAACATTTTCATCATCACAAAATACCGTGGTGTTGACCCCGAAGTTAACATGGGCGGCCTGACCCCAGGTATCGATAACCGCGATTTTTACCCTAAAACACGCACATTCAGTTTAGGTTTAACCGCATCATTCTAAACAAAACCATCAGAAAGAAAAGAGATGAAAAAGATATTTATAGCATGTACAGCTTTCGCCACCATGATTGGCACATATTCATGTACAAAACTAAATGTACCTGTTGAATCACAGTACGTACAATCAAACTTTCCATCAACCGACGCGGATTACACCGCATTGCTGGGCAGTATTTATTCCAACCTTTCGTCAAGCTATGCTGTACCTTACTGGCGCATGCAAGATATGTCTACAGATGAGGCTATCCTACCCGCCCGCGATGGTAACTTTGACGATGGCGGCCAGTACCGTCAGCTACACTATCACACCTGGACCTTTGACCACCCTAACGTTATAGGCGTATGGCAGTGGGGCTTTGGCGGTATTAATAGCTGTAACCGTATCATGAGCGTTATCAATAACTCCTCATCATCGGCAGCAAAAAAAGCCTCGTCAATTGCAGAGGTTAAGGCCATGCGCGCACTTTACCTTTATTTCATGATGGACCTTTATGGTAACGTGCCAATCATTACCGATTTCCCGGTAACAACACAACCTGCAACCCAGCCGCGTGCTAAAGTGTATGAGTTTATAGAGAGCGAACTTAAATCTGTTTTACCTTTATTACCAGCCAAAAGCAACAACTCGGCAACTAACGTAGCGCAGTACGGTCGCCCAACTAAAGGCATGGTGTTTGCCCTACTTGCCAAAATGTACCTTAACTCGGGCGTTTATACCGGCACCACCCGTTACCAGGAAACCGTTACCATGTGCGATAGTGTACAGGCCAACACCAACTATTTCCTGGATGCCAAATTCCGCGACATATTTTTGCCAACAAACGGTCCGCAAATCAATGAAACTGTTTTCGCGGTTCCTTATGACCAGCAGATTCCGGGCAACCAATTTACCCGTTTTGGTTTCTTCTACTACCTGGTTAACGCGTATGGCTTTAACGTAGGTTTGAGTATTGCCATGAGCACTACGCCTGAGTTTTATAACCGTTTCAACATTCCGGGCGATGATCGTACCAAAACCTGGCTGGCCGGTCCGCAATATTATCCTGATGGCAATGGCGGCTTTACCAATCAACCCGTGTATTTTCCGACAGGAACCGCAACAGTTCCGCCAAATACACAAATCAACATCATCCCAACTTTAACCTTAACCGGTTCAAAACCGATGGACCTTGGTAACGATGTGTTGACTTCACAATCAGAAGGTGTGCGTTCAATTAAATACTATCCTGATATTAATATCATTCAGGCAACCCGTTTAAACAGTAACGACGTACCGGTATTCCGTTTGGCTGACATTTACCTGATGAAAGCCGAAGCTATTTTACGTGGCGCCGCGCCTACAACTATCAATGGCGACGCGCAAACTCCGCTTACTTTGGTAAACAAACTGCGTACCCGCGCCCACGCGCAGGCCGCCACCTCAATTGACCTTGATGGTTTATTGGACGAGCGTGCACGTGAACTTTCATGGGAAGCATGGCGTCGTAATGACCTGATCCGTTACGGTTTATTCGAGAAAGAATATCCGCTACCGGTTATGGGGGGCAAAACCGATGATCTGAAAATGAACACCGACCCAACCCGCAGGTTATATCCAATTCCATCAACCGAGTTAAAAACCAACCCTAACCTTAAACAAAACCCGGGTTATTAATCATCAACATTTTTTATAAAGCGCAAAAGAGAATCCTTTTGCGCTTTATTTCGTTAAACCAATAATATATCTCCCAAAATGAAATTTACAGGCGGATTAATCGCAGGCATTGTTCTTTCAGCATCAGCGTTATTGAACAACCCCGACGATCAGAAAATGAACCACTTCCAGGTAATAGGATCGCACAACAGCTACAAACAGGCTATTAACCCCAAGCTGTTCCGCTTTTTACAGCAGCGCGATTCGGTTGGCATGAGCAAGATAGATTATGAGCACATCAGCCTTAGCGATCAACTTAACTTAGGTTTGAACGCTTTGGAGATTGATGTTTATGCCGATACCAAAGGAGGCAAATACGCTCATCCAAAAGGGTTAGACTGGGTACCGGGCCAACCAGCATTTGACACCCAGGGCGTAATGAAGGAGCCTGGCTTTAAGGTTTTCCATATCGAGGATATCGACTTCCGCAGCAATTGCGCCACTTTTAAGCTTTGCCTGCAGGAGTTGAAAAAATGGAGCGATGAGCATCCGGACCATAACCCCATCTATATTACCATGAACGCCAAGGACGAGGCTTCCGACAAGCCCGGATTTACTGTTCCTGAAAAATTTACCGCTCAAACCTTTGCCGATTTAGACAAAGAAATTTTGACCTACCTTGGCAAACAGTATTTAATTACTCCTGATGATGTGCGCGGCTCATACAAAACCCTTGAAGCCGCAGTACTGCACAATAACTGGCCAACACTAAAAGCAGCCAAAGGCAAATTTATCTTTATCCTTGATGAAAAAGGCGAAAAAAGAGCGACTTACATAGCCGGTCATCCTTCATTAAAAGGCCGTGTATTATTTGCCGACGCGTTGCCCGGAACACCGGAAGCTGCTATCCACATCATGAACGATGCTAAAAAAGATCTGGCAGCCATTCAAAAACTGGTGAAGAAAGGTTACATCATCCGTACCCGTGCCGATTCTGATACCCAGGAAGCCCGTGCCAATGACATGAGCTCATTTGAAGCGGCGCAAAAATCAGGCGCGCAGATCATCAGTACCGATTATTATAAAAAAAGCACCCATTTTAATTCTGATTACGTGATCAGCTTTAATGGCGGTACTTATTTTAAACCCGATCCATTGTTTCAAAACGGATCGCAAGGTTCTGTTGGAAATTAATCCATACAAACACAAAAAGAGAAGGCCTGTAATTGATTACAGGCCTTCTCTTTTTGTGTGAGATTAAACTGTAACGGTACTTGTTGTGGGGTCGATCACGGCTTTCACTTCGGCAATACTGGTTACCGGGAAGCCGCCTTTCATGGCGTGTTCGCGAATAACCTCTTCGCTTTCGGCAATGTGGATGCAATAGATCTTATCGGCAGTAACAAACGATTGGATCCAGTGATATGGCTTGCCCAGGTCATTTACAACCGAACATGATGTTTGTGAAATAGCCTGTAATTCTTCGGGCGAAAGGTTGCCCGCGCCAGGCAAGTCCCGTTCAATAACAAATTTTTTCATGACACATAATTTAAGGGTTACTATTGATTGTTGGTTTAGCAAATAAACGGCGATATATTCCTTACAGATAATGTTTAAGGACTACCTGAGGTATAATCAACAACTCACCGAAAAACTAATTGGGGCAGGACGTAATACTATTTAAAAATAAATATTAGTTTCTTAGCAATCAAGCCATTAAAAAAGATTAAGCTACCAAGAGCACAGGCAATAATGATGTACAATTATTACCGCTGGTATCGCCGCCACACCTGCAGCCATTTTTTATTATTAGGATAATGCCTGTGTTTGGTCATGTTGTTGAACAACAAGGCTATCAGCAACAGGATCATTGCACCTGAAAACACGGGGCTAAATACATACATATAACCCAGCGCTTTTATTTTTTCAGAGCCGATGTTGGCTATCAAAGCTGTGGCCCCGCCCGGCGGATGAAGGGTTTTGGTAATTTGCATCAATACTATTGATATCGACACTGAAAGTGCTGCGGCCAGCCATAATTCGTTAGGAACGAGTTTGTGTATCGTAACACCAACCAGGGCACAAAGCACGTGCCCGCCTACCAGGTTGCGTGGCTGTGCCAGCGGACTATTAATCACGCCATAAATCAATACCGAAGAAGCCCCAAACGAACCGATCAGGAAAAGGTTATCTGAAGCAGTAAAGTATTTGCTGTTTAGCAAGCCAATTAGCGCAATGCCCGAAAACGAGCTGATAAATGTCCAGAAGTGTTCTCTGAAGTCAACTAAAGTTTCTTTATAAACAATGTACTTTGCTGCGCGTATGTGCCTGTGTATCCTTCTTCTCATATTATCATCGGTTTTAGCCGATAGTTTGTTCTTCTTATTTTAAAACAGGCAGTTCTTTAGCCTGTTTAATGTGCTGTCCGAAGTCTGTGACTTCTGACGACTATGCTTGTAGTCTTTGACTACATGTAGTTACAAACTACATCCATAGCTAATTCGAAGTCAGAGACTTCGAATTAGCAGTATCTGCAACGATTTTAACCAATACTTGATTCTTCTTCTGTTAAAACGGGCGGTTCTTCCAAACGTTTAACCAATTTCTTACCGGCATGCTCGGTAGCAAATGAAGCTACCACACAGGTCACCAGGATCAGGATAATAGTGCCGTTCAAAATATTATCGTCTATGATCTGTGCCTTAAAGCCAACCAGTATAATGGCCAGTGTAGCGGCGGCATGGGCACTGCTTAGGCCAAATATTAGCGTACGCTGTGTCGCCGAATATTTGAATATTTTTTGGGTGGATAGCGCCGCCAGCCATTTCCCTAACAAAGCGCCAAGCGTAAGGCTCAGGGCCACAATAGTAGCTTGCGGACCACGAGTAAGCACCCGCAGATCAACCAGCATGCCCACGCTGATGAGGAAGAATGGAATAAATATGGCATTACCTACAAAATCAATCCGGTGCATTAATGGCTGCGATTGCTGTACAGCCTTGTTCAGCGCCAGCCCGGCCACAAAGGCCCCGATAATGGGTTCAACCCCGGCAAGCTGCGAAAGAAAGGCCGACAGAAACACGATGAACAGCACAAATACATAAGGCAATGTTTTGCTGTCGCGATAGCGGTTAAAGAACCAACGCGCCAGTGGCGGTATCAGCACAAACATGATAAAGGCGAAAATCGACAGCGAGATCATCAGCTGCAGCCAGAAGCTGAAACCCAGCCCGCCATTTTTAGCACCCATAATTACCGGCAATAATATTAGTACGGCGGTATCGGTGAGGATAGTACCGCCAACGCTAATGGCCACGGCCTCATTTTTAGCCATACCATATTTGCTCACAATAGGATAAGCCACCAGCGTATGCGTAGCAAACATACTCGCTGTTAATGCCGATGTTATCAGCGGATAACCCAGCAGGTAATAACATATCGGGAAGCCAATAAGTATAGGAATACAAAAAGTAAAAAAGCCGAATACCAGGCTGCGATGTTTCTTCTGTTTAAACTCATTCAGGTCAAGCTCAACACCCGCTATGAACATGATATACAATAAGCCAATGGTAGAGAACAGGTCAATTGCCGAATTTTTCTTGAGCAGGTTTAACCCATGCGGACCAACAGCTATCCCAGCCAAAATAAAACCCACTATGCCCGGAAACCTGAACTTGCCCATAATAATAGGAGCAAGTAAAATGATCAAAAGTATCAGCGAGAAAACGAGTACCGGGTTACTAAACGGCAATTCAAACTGCTGCGTTAACCGGCCCAGGATATCGGCATTATGCATGCCGCAAAGTTAGCACATAATCACTTACTTTCTTTTATCGATGAATTTAACCGGCTTACGTACCGCCTCAGGGAATTGTAATTTCTGCATTTCATCGTGTTTTAAATAAGTGATGTGCGGGCTCACCCTCAGTCGGGCCTGTAAATTTGCACGGATCTTCCGGTCGCACTCATCGGTGTAGTTTAGTGGCAACAGATGCAGTAGCACTTCATCCATTCCTATTTCGTTAGAGTATACTTCGGCTACAAAATCTTTGATCTCTTCCATACCATTCAGCAGATCGAACAATGCCGGCGGGTAAAGGGTTGTCCCTTTAAATTTGATCATTTGTTTTTTACGACCAACGATGGATGACAGCCTGATGCTTGTACGACCGCAGGTACAGGGCTCGTCAAAATAATGGCAGATGTCGCCGGTTTTGTACCGCAATAACGGCATACCCTCTACGCCGAGCGTGGTAATTGTTACCTCGCCTGATTCGCCGGGAGCAACCGGGTTATTACCCTCGTCCAATACCTCCACTATCAGTAGTTCGGGTTGGTGATGTCCGCCCCTGCCCTCGCCGCACTCGGTAAAGGCGGTTTGCATTTCTGTAGAGGCATAAGTTGAATACAATTTGATATTCCAGGCCTCGGTTATTTTTTGGCCGAGGATATTCAGGCTAAAATCGGTATTGCGGATATTTTCACCAATACAAACCGCCTTTTTAACCGACGAAGCATTGATATCGATATTGTGCTCCTGCGCAAACTGGATCAGCTTTAAAATAAACGATGGTACGGCTACAATAGCCGTAGGCTTTAGCCTTAAAATAGTTTCCCACTGCAATGAGGGCACGCCCGGCCCCAGCCTTATAATACCGGCCCCTATCTTGCGAATGCCCGAATAATAAGCCATGCCGGCCATAAACTGCCTGTCGAGCGTAAGCATCAGTTGGTACAAATCGGCAGGCGAACCATCGGCACAGGTAAAAGAATTATACTCGTTGTATGCCAGTCGCTCTAAGTCATTTTCAGTAAGTGCTATAGTTACCGGGCTACCCAGCGTACCTGATGTAGAACTGTACTCAATGATCCTCCCTTTATCCACGCATAAAAAATCATCATTGCGTTTTTGCAGGTCCTCTTTAGTGGTAGTCGGTATCAACCGCAGATCATCAAGCGTTTTGATCTGGCTGATATCGATATGATGTTTGGCAAAAAGGTCTTTATAAAACGGAGAGTTGAGGCTGAGGTAAGCCAGCAATTCCTGCAATTTTTGCTCTTGTATTTCAACAACCTCGTGCTTAGGTTGGTATGCTAATGATTTAGGTGGATATGCTATCACTTTTCGATAATTACCACGGCTGATGCCATTGTTTTTAAATGGGTTAATGATACGGATATTTTAAGCGGGCCCTCACGATTGATTACTACGGCACTTTCACCAATGGCTTCAAGATATGGCTTGCCGTTTGCATCATTGCTGATCTCAATTTCGTTAAAGGCGGTATCTTTTAGCCAGCCTGTGCCTAAGGCTTTAAAAAAAGCCTCCTTAGCGGCAAAGCGGGCTGCGTAGTGCTGATACTTGTTGGCTTTACTCTCGCAATAAGCAATCTCCCTTGCCGAAAAAACCAGCTCACGAAAGCCCTGTTCTTTGGCAATGCTGCTTTGCACACGCTCCACTTCTATCATATCAATACCTACTCCTGCTACCGTCATGAGCTTAGCTTTTTAGTACATTTTTCAACCTGCTTTTTAATATAGTTTCCCTCGTTTACGGTGGCAACAACTTTGGTTAAAGCCGTTTTATAATACTCCAGGGCTTTTTTATAGTCGTTGTGCTTAAACGAGTAGTCGCCGGCTATTACATACGCATGGTAAAACTGCGGGTTGCTGGCTACCACACTATCGGGGCTAATTTCGCCGCCATCAAAAGCTTTTTGTTTCAGCGTACGGAAAGTTATGAAATCATGGTAAGCTTTGCTGTTTAAAAACGGATCCGGTTTAATGGTTCGAGCGCTGTCGATAACTTCATGATCGGTTTGCATGCCTTTCATGGCAAAAATCTTTTTCAGATCATAAGCCACAAATTGCCCCAGCTGCCATGGCGAAGTGGATACCCAAACCAACAGCTTTTGCGGTTCAAACACCACTGAGTGATGGGCGATCAGTTGGTTCAACGCCTTTTCGTTACCCATGCCAATATCCTCGCCGTGTAAACCCTGGCGGTCACGTAAAATATCAACAGTTTTTTGCACGGTGTTTTTGCCCTCGGCGTTCAGCAATTCCATTAAGCGTTGGTAGCGATATGGCGAAGCGCTGTTGCTCAGTTGTACCAGGTTTTCTTTAGAATGTGCCAGTCCTTTGCTTTGAAAATGGTTGGCGCAAACTATATAGTTTTGGTGCGGGTCATACACATCCAGCGTATCGGGCGTTTTTTCGATCACTACCGCTCTATTATCCTCTGCCGAGGCTACCAGGAATGATTCGGACACAAACATTTTGCGCTTTTTGGCGATAGCTATGGCTTCGTTAATGTTTTCGGCGTATTGCAATATCTCACGGGCAACCAGGGATACCGGCGTGGCCGAACCTGAGGGGATATTGGTTTTATCGGCATTGATGGTAACGCTCAGGCCTTTTTCGTTCATGCCCGATACCGCCCCTACAAAACCGCCCCAGGTTATGGTCATGAATTTATGCCCCTCGGATGGGTTAAAGAAAGCCACTATTTTATCGTGCGCGAAGTTATCACCTACATAAAAATCAAAATTACGGCCTACAATCATGGTACCATCAGCCGAGCGGTCATTCCAGGTACCAAAGGAGGTGCAGCCCACCAGCGCCATGCTTTGCAGGGCATGACCAATGTCATGCGCGGCATGGTAATTCAATATCCGCTGATAATTGGAACCGATATACTGGTATTTATCCGAGGCCGATTTAGAGATGCCGTAAATCTCCTCTTTATATTCTTCACTCACATTTTTCGCCAGATCGCGGTTAAACCAGGCTATAAAATACTTCAGGAATGACAGGTAAGATTTTGAAGGGATAATCTTGTTGATCTGGTCGGTAAAGTAGACTTCCTGGTTAACCACCAGTTCTTTACTCAGTTTACCGTTAATCACCCCACGTTCAAAAGGTTTACCCTCTACATACATCTCAAACAAGCCGCTTTTACTTTTCCTGAACCAGTTATTATTGATGGTATAAAAGCCCGGCGACGGTTGCCTCCGCTGTAACTGCAAGCTGCTCAGATCGGCAGGTTTTGGGGGATAATCAATAGCTACACAATACAGGTAAATAAAGCCAATAAGCAGTAGCCCCACAAACACCAGGCTTGTGTACAGCAACCGTTTCCCAAACCGCTTCCAGCTGAATTTCCTGTTACGCATTTCTTATTTTATCTATCAGATCATCATTGCCCAACAAAGCGCAACAGGTTACTATCCCGCTCATCGCTGCCCCCAAAATGCCATGTAAATTAAGGTTTTGCCCCGTGAAGTACAAATTGGGCAGTTTGGTGCGTGGCGAGATGAATGTTTTTAGCGGATGTTTATAGTCTTTAGCTATGCCGTAAAGTGAGCCATCGTCATTACCAATATAGTCACGGTACGAGAGCGGTGTGGCGGTATAGTATGAATGGATCTTATCCCTTAATCCCGGAAACTTCAGTTCCACATCATCCAGTAAAACTTCGGCTTTACGCTTTTTAAATTGCTCATACGTTTCGCCGCGATAAGCTTCGTCAGATACGGTATTAAAAGTATCCTCCCAGGGCTTTACTTCCTCATAGCGCATATATGCCAGGATGGTCATGCCCTCGGCATATTCCTTGTTTTTTGATGATGGCGTCATGAACACAGCATAACCCAACGGCCAGTTTTGCTGCGTATAATTGGCCATATGCCATACCTGCCCGTCCTTAAAACTGTAAACGTTGTGGCTAAAATATTTAAACGTTTCTTTTTTAAACACGATGTTGATGGTGAACGACGATACCGAGTTTTCCAGGCTTTTCAGGCGATTACGGTACACGTTCTTGATCACCGCCGAATCCGTCATTTCCAGCGTTTTTACCGGGTGAATGTTGGAAATGAAATGACCGGCATACAGCTTTTCGCCATGCTGTAATTCAACATACGCTATTTTACCATCCTGTTCCACCAATTTTTTTACGGCTTTATTCCGGATGATAACGCCGCCCCTGTCGCGGATATTGCGGGCAATGAGTTTAGCAATCTGCGAACCGCCGTCAACACATTTCCAGGAACTTTCAATGTAACTGTTGAGGATGAGCGCATGTACGTATAGCGGCGTTTTATCGGCTTCCCCGGCGTATAAGGAGTTGTTACCGGCCAGTACCTGTTGCAGCTTTTTATTATTAGTGATAGATGCCAGGAATGCTTCAGTATCTACCTCCAGCACATCGGCCTTTTCATAAAAATCATCCGACGAGCGCAGGTTATACAACGGGAATTTGTCACAAACTTCCTTCAGCTTGTCACAATAGGCGCGCAAAGCAGGCCCTTCATCCGGAAAATAAACCAGTAGTTGTTTGATAAAATTATCATAACCCTGAGCCTGCGGATACTCCACCGGATCATTATCGATCATGATCTTGTCAAAGGCATCGGGGTTTTGCTTTTCCAGCTTCAGGTTATCAATAATATCAATGTACTTAAAGATCTGGTATAGGTTTTGGCCTTTATCAAGTCCACCAAGATAGTGCACCCCCGAATCAAAGATCACCCTGTCGCGCACATAGGTTTGCAATGAGCCACCAAGCTGCCTGTTCTTTTCAACAACGCAAACGCGGTATCCTTCGCGACCGAGCATATCGGCACAAACCAGGCCACCCATTCCGCTGCCAATGATCAGTACATCAAACTTATCGTCCATTTAAACCTGCTTCCCTTCCTTTTTCATCACAAAAATAATATTTGATGTGTACCGGCTATTGTCAACCTGAGTGCATGACATACCATGCACCGCGGCCAGCTCCCGGAGCACTTTTCCCGAAATAAACGACAAGCCTTTTTTTCCTGTTTTATTAAAGCCCAACAAACGTGTGGAAAAAAGCTCGGTTAAAGCCGTTCCCCTTTGCCTCTGCTGCAGATCGGCATCCCCATCGCGGATAATAAGCGTACCGGCAGGATTTAAATTGGCGATACACTTTTCAATCAATCGCGTTTGCTCATCGGGCTGTAAATAGTGTAGCATATCTGCCATGATAATGGCATCGTAGTGCTGCATTTCAAAGGCAAGGGCATCGGCATAACCAAAATTGATACCGTCTGTTTTGCCGAAGCAATTTGCAGCCACCTCTATTTTTTCCTCATCGTAATCAACCCCGGTAAACTCACGACCTGGTGCTGCAAAATGCAGCATGTAAGGCATAAAGCCATACCCACAACCCATATCAAGCATTTTGCCTTGTTTAGGCAGCAGATCATGAAATACCTGGTAATTTTTTTCGAGCCTTAGCTTGATACGCATGTACCATTCCAGCACCGGGCCCTTGTACAGGTAATTGTATATCAGTTGCTCCTTAAAATAAGCAGGCAGCTCAATTTCGGCGCTTAATTTCTGGTATTCTTCTTTAAAATAACGGCTGATATTTTTAGTGCGCTCGGCATAACCTGTACCAAATGAAGCATCATCAGCTGCTATACGCGGCAGGTACTTGATGGTGATCGTTCCGTTTTTCAACAGAAAATCGCCTTTGGTCATGTTGTAGCCGGTGCCGTGCAGCACAATGGGCAGGATATCCATGCCCAGTTGTTCGGCCAAAAAGAACGCGCCTTTATGGAAACGCTTCATTTTGCCATCGGGCGATCGACTGCCCTCCGGGAAGATCACCATCGAATAACCCTGCTTTACTTTTTCGGCCAGTTCATCAATGTTCTGCTCCACACCTTCGGCCACCGGAAAATAGCCTGCCATCCGCACTACAGCTCCAAACACCGGCGAATTCCATACCCAGTGATTGGTAAACAGGATGAGCTTAGGATGCTGCATGATCAGCACCAAAATGTCCAAAAACGATTGATGGTTGCTGATTACCACGGCGGGTTTTTCAAAGCTGTCCTTATCCACCACGCGCTTACGCAGGTTGGGCATAATATACATCATCGACCAGCAAAACTTCGCCAGGATAGCATGGTAAACATATTTGCTCCTTTCGCCTTTAAATGGATTAAGCTTGATCAAAACAAAACCAATCAGGCTTGACAATAAACAACCGCTTACAAAATAAGTGAACGCGAAAACCGAGATCACAAAGCCGCTCAGCGTCCATGGGAAGCGTTTAGCCTTTACCCTGTTCCTGATCAGCAGGTTAAACAAAAACGGGATCAGGATCTGGGCCATCACCACCACGCAAACTATACCGATAATGGAGATCAACGCGATGGAACGCAAGGCCGGGTGTTTGGCAAATATCAATACGCCCAAACCTACTACCGTAGTAATGGCCGACAGGAATATAGATGATTTGTACGACGACAGGTTTTTTTTGCCGGTTTTATACTCCTGCAACAGCCCATCCATAATAAACAGGCTGTAGTCATCGCCTAAACCAAATATCAGGGCCGATATGATGATGTTTACAATATTGAACTGAATCCCCAGCAAACCCATCAAACCCAATATCCAAATCCAGGAAATAAACATCGGGATAAATGAAACCAGCGTAAGCTCAATTCGCCCGTACGTAAGTAACAGCACCGTAAACACCAATAACGACGACATGATAGCGATGCTTGCAAAATCATTGTTGATGATACCCACAAAGCGGGTGGTAAGGTATTGTTTATCAACTACGGTAACATTTGTTGAGCTCTCAAACAGGTTGTACAGTTTGGTTTTATCCTCCGGGGATATTTTAACCAGTGTGATCACGCCCGCCCGACCCGGTCGCTCGGTGATATAATCATCCAGTAAACTTTTACGGATGCCGGCCATTTCCTGCTGTCCAACCGGTTTAAAGTTTTTGTTGATGAGCTCCTGAAAATGATCAAAAGCGGAAGGCTTAAAACCTAAAGCGGTTCCTTCTTTAATCAATACCGCCATCAATTGCTGTTTCTTAGCGGGTGTCCAGTAGTTATTCCATCGGGCAATTCGCGCTTTTTGCAGCGAATCAGATATGATAAGCGATGATACTCCGGAGTATTTTTTGACGATATTCTTTTCTTTCAATGAGTCTATCCGGGCCGATAGTTTTTCATTAGTCCGAAGAGCTTGATCCAGTGTCTTGCCTTCGGCCAGCAGATAAACCGATTGCAGGGCATATTTATTAATGGTGTTCAGTTTGGCTTCGGATGCTTTGAGCTTATCGGTCATGAAATTCATGCGGTTCATATCCGTTTCAAAACTCACATTGCGGGCGGTGTAGCTAAATACAACCGTAAGTACCACAATAGCCGAAATAATAAATTTATTATATTCGGGGTTGTAGGCCGACAGCTTGTCTATCCAGGAAAGCTGGGCGATATGTTCATGCTGCTCCTTTTTTGAGGCGATGAAATGCGGCAGGAACACCAGCGAACAAAACGAAGCGCCAATTAAACTAAAGGCCGCGAACAGACCAAGGTCTTTCAGCATTTCAGATTGTACAAACTCCAGGCAAAAGAAACCGCCTATGGTTGTAAAGCTGCCCACGGTAAGCGGCATGGCTAAATCACGGATCACCTGTTCAATGCTCCGGGTATGGCGGTAATGGTTAAACACATGCAGCGAATAATTAACCGCTATGCCCAGCACCACCGAACCTGTGCCCAGGGCAATAACCGAAATACTGCCTTTCACAAAATAAACCACCGCCAGCGAAAACAACGCGCCAAACAATACCGGCACCAGGATCACAACCGGGGCACGCTTTTTCCTGAAATAAAAACCCAGGAACACAATCAGGAACACCACCGTAATGCCCTGGGTAAACATGGAGTCGCGCCGTAATTGCAGGGCATTGCCCACCGATACGGCTGTAGTGCCGAAGTAGCTGCAATCAACCGTTTTAAAATTTTTAGCTTCCAGGCTATCAATAACCTGGTCTATGCCTTTAAGCATTACCGCGTTCTCGCCGGTATTATTGGGCGAGTATTTTGGCGTGATGAACAATAGCAGGTTCTTGTGATCTTTAGTCATCACATAGCTATCATACAGTTCAAAATTTTCGTCGTACTGTAGCTGCTGTAATTTTTTTAAGCCGAGGTATGAAATACCAACAGGATCGCTGCTGATCATGCTTTTCAGCGCAAGTCCGGCGGGAGAGGTAAGCGTACGCAGATCACGGGCGAGGGTTTCTTTTACCTGATCCGGGCGGATGAGCGTATCGATATTGAGGTAATCACGTTCGGTGAGGTAAATGGGCAGGCTTTTATTAATAGTGCCAAACAACTCTAATACCAAGCCATCATCAACCTTAGCATTTATCTTACTGATATACCGTGGCAGTTTTTGCTGAATGGTTTCTGTAAAATTATCAGCAAAGGCTATGAGGCTATCGGGTTGCTGCTGTGCGGAATCTTTAAGCGACACCATCACCACCAGCTTATCAACAAATTTGGAGTTCTGGAAAATGTAGTTGAGCTTTTCTATTTTTTTATCTTTGGGAAGTATCTTGGAGATATCCTCTTCAAACCTTATCCGCGAAGCAAAAAAACCTACAAGCGCAAAGCTTAGCGCAAACACCGTATAAAACAGCGGCTTGCGGGCATTAAAATAAGTATAGATGCCTACCAGGATTTTTTCCATGAATTACAGCGCGGGGACAGGCCTCCGCTTAAACAGCTTTAGTAACGCAAAAGTGAGCAATCCTGCTATAATACCTGCAAAAATGGCCAGCGAAATGCTGCCGTAAAGATATTGTTCCAGATGTTCGCCAATGGCCTTAATCGAAATTTTATCCAGGGGGATCTCCACATTACCGCTGCCCATCCATAAACTACCTGTTTTATAGCTCAGAAAAATAATGACCGGTATCATTGGCGGAAAACTAATATGCGCCGCCGTAATTACAATAGCCTTATTAAGCCTGAATATGAAAGCCAGCGAAATAGCCACTAATAATTGAAAACCCCAGATAGGCACAATCCCCATGAAAACGCCAAAGGCTACAGATTTAGCCTTAAGCTGCGGTGAATGCTCGGGGTTAAAGAACAGGTTTTTGAGCATCTGCTTCGCTTTTTTTTTATCAAAAAGCGTCCTGAAAAAGTCGCGGGGCTTAATATAAGCGAATGTAATGATCACCAATATAGTGTTAAGCACACTGATGCGGGAGAAATCCTGAAAGGGGCGAAAATGCGATACCCGAGTTTCTTTCGGGGCATAATAAACTTTTACCGGTACCCAGTCTATCTTGATGCCTTTCCAGGCGGCAAGTACTATAACCTCTATCTCAAACTCGTATTTACGAGTGATAAATTTAGTGTTTTTGAGCAGGTGGATGGGATACAAACGGTAACCAGATTGCGTATCCGGGCATTTGATCCCGGTTTCTACCCAAAACCAAAAATTAGAAAACTTATGCCCGAAACTGCTTTTCCCCGGCACCGATGATTGCTCCATATTGCGCGAACCAATGATCAGCGAATCCGGTTCCTGTTCCAGCTTTTCAATAAAAGCGGGCAGGTCGGCCGCAAAATGCTGCCCGTCCGAGTCAATGGTGATGGCATGCTGATAACCCTGTTCTGTGGCAAATTCAAAAGCTTTGCGCAAAGCCCAGCCCTTGCCTACATTTTGGATATAGCTTACGGATTTAACCTGCGGAAATGAATGGATAATAGCTTGTGTACCATCTGTCGAACCGTCGTTTACAACAATAATCTGATCGGTATAAGCTAAAACATCGGCAATAACAGCGGCCAGCGTGCCCTCGTTATTATAGGTGGGTATAATAACGCATACCTGTAATTGTTTAAACTTTGCCTGTATAAGTTGTAAGTTATCCGTCATATAATCAATCGCACGTACCGGCTTCAGTCCAGGTTTTTATCAATGGGTTTTGTGGGTTTACGTTTAATGCTTTACAAAGTTATTCTTTCGGGTTAAATTAAACGTTAAATTTTTGTGTGGAAGTATGTTGTTTATTAAAAAGTATTTTGTCATGCTTCGTTCCTCAGGATGACAAATTCAAAAAATGGGTGTCATGCTGAGCCTGTCGAAGCATGGTGGGTGGGCCTCTGCGCGCGTCCTTCGACAGGCTCAGGATGACAATCCCTCCACACCTAATGTTATCTTACCTTCACAGATCTCTATTTTCTTCAATTCAGCATGACAAAGCGTAAAGGTTCATACAATACCCGTCGGCCAGAGGCCGTTTAATAGCTGCCACCCGGCTGGAGCCGGGCGGTGACTGTGTTATTTTCAAATCCGAACATTTACCTTATTTTCGCCCTGATTTTGTGGAAAAGAATAATCAAACCTTATTAAATAAAACTGCTGTGCCCATACTACAGGTTGGAGGAAAAGCCCTTACACTGGATGATTTTTACCAGGTAATTTTTAAAAACACCGCGATTGTTCCCGACGAACAGGCGCTCGAAAAGGTAGAGGCCAGCTTTAACTTTCTTGGCAATTTTTCATCCAATAAATTGATTTACGGCATCAATACCGGCTTTGGCCCCATGGCACAATATAAGGTGAGCGATGAAAACCGGCTGCAATTACAGTACAACCTCATCCGCAGTCATGCCTCTGGCGGCGGCAATTTAATGCAGCCCCAACTGGTAAAAGCTTTAATGCTTGCACGGCTTAACAGTTTTATGCAGGCACATTCAGGCGTGCATCCCGAACTGGTGAACCTGCTTGTCGAGCTCATCAATAAAAATATTACTCCCTGCATATTTGAACATGGCGGCGTAGGTGCCAGCGGCGACCTGGTGCAGTTAGCCCACCTTGCCCTGGTACTCATCGGCGAAGGGGAAGTGATTTACAATGGTGAAGTAAAACCAACAGCTTTTGTTTTTGAGCAACTGAATATCAAACCCTTGCAGATCCATATCCGTGAAGGGTTGGCTATTATCAATGGTACATCGGCCATGACGGGGATTGGTTTGCTGAATATTATCCGTGCTAAAAAACTACTCGGCTGGTCGGTGATGCTCTCAGCTATGATCAACGAAGTTGTGGGCGCTTTTGATGATCATTATTCGCACGAGCTGAACAGGGTAAAACACCATACCGGGCAAAACGCAGTAGCGTCACAACTGAGGGAAATCCTGAAAGACAGCCAAATGACCCGCAGCCGGTCAGAGCATTTGTACAATCCCGAAAATATCGACCAGGAAGTGTTTGAGGATAAGGTACAGGAATACTATTCGCTCCGTTGTGTTACGCAGATCCTCGGCCCGGTGTATGACACCATTGCCCAGGCCGAACATGTGGTTGTAGATGAGCTTAACTCGGTAAATGATAACCCGGTTATCGATCATGAAAATCATAATATTTTTCACGGTGGCAATTTCCACGGCGATTATGTTTCGCTGGAGATGGATAAACTAAAGATAGCCGTTACCCGCGTATCCATGTTATCCGAAAGGCAGCTCAATTACCTGCTCAACGATAAACTAAATCAGAAATTTCCACCGTTTTTAAACCTGGGGGTGCTCGGTTTTAACTTCGGCATGCAGGGCATGCAGTTTACGGCCACCTCAACTGTTGCCGAAAATCAAACCCTTTCGTACCCAATGTACGTACACAGTATCCCAAACAATAATGATAACCAGGATATTGTAAGCATGGGCTGTAACGCGGCGTTATTAACCAAAAAGGTGATCGATAATAGTTTCGAGGTATTGGCGATACAGGCTATGACCCTGCTACAGGCCGTCGATTATCTTGATTGCGCCAACAAGCTATCAACCCAAACCAACAAAGTTTATACAGACTTAAGGGCTATTTTCCCTAAATTTATTGAGGATAAACCCAAATACCAGGACCTGCAACAAGTGAAAACCTATTTTGAATCGGCCGAACTTATTTCCTGAATTATTAAACCTTTTAACACCAAAAATATCATATGAAATGTGCATTAGTAACCGGCGGCTCAAGAGGAATTGGCAGGGCCATTTGCTACAAAATGGCCGCTATGGGTTATTATGTGCTTGTTAATTATAAAGGCAACATTGATGAAGCCGACAACACCCTCGCCGAGATCAAAGCCAATGGCGGCGATGGGGAATTGTTGCAATTTAATGTGGCCGACAAGAACGATATCCAACAAAAATTAGGTAGCTGGATAGAAACCAATACCGAAAAGTACATTGAAGTTTTAATAAACAACGCCGGCGTTAAAGACGATGGCCTGATGATGTGGATGACCGACCAACAATGGGATGGCGTGCTGAACACCAGCCTAAACGGTTTCTTTTATGTTACCCGCCTGGTGTTAAACAGCATGCTGGTTAAAAAATACGGTCGCATTGTTAATGTGGTTTCACTATCAGGGTTGAAAGGCTTACCGGGACAAGTAAATTACTCGGCCGCCAAAGCGGGGGTTATTGGTGCTACCAAGGCATTAGCGCAGGAAGTTGGTCGCCGGGGTATAACAGTAAATGCTGTAGCCCCGGGCTTTATAGCTACGGATATGACTGCCGGGCTTGATGAAAAGGAATTGAAAGCGATGGTGCCGCTAAAAAGGTTTGGCACACCGGAGGAGGTTGCCCATGCGGTAGGTTTTCTGGCTTCGCCGGAAGCCGCTTATATTACTGCCGAGGTGCTTTCGATAAACGGGGGATTGTATTCCTAATCCCCAAAGGCCACCGCTCGGCTCCAGTCGAGCGGTGGCAAATTGATTTGAGAGTAATTAACTCTTAATATTAACTTAATTATAAGCTATTAACATACAGGTATTTTAACCGCTTATATTTGAACCACTTTAAGGAACGCGATACATACAAAAGCATTGAAGTTTAATTTTTTTGTATTTTTATCATATTTTGTTGACTATGTATTATCAGTTTTTGCTCAGATATGAATAGGGTTGTGATAACAGGGATGGGTATCTATTCGTGTATTGGGAAAAATCTTGATGAAGTTAAAGAATCCCTTTATACCGGCCGTTCCGGCATTGTATATGATGCTATCCGTAAAGATTTTGGTTATCGCTCAGGCTTAACGGGCGCGGTTGAAAAACCAAACCTGAAAGGTACGCTTGATCGCCGGGCTCGCATTATGCTGCCCGAACAAGGCGAATATGCCTACATAGCCACTATCGAAGCGCTACAGCAGGCCGGTATCGATGCTGAATACATCGCCCAGACCGATGTGGGTATTTTATACGGTAACGATAGTACTGCAAAAGCTGTTATTGAAACCACTGATATCATTCGCGAGAAAAAAGACACCATGCTTATTGGTTCCGGTGCGGTTTTTCAAACCATGAATTCTACCGTTACCATGAACCTGGCTACTATATTTAAGCTTCGCGGGGTTAATTTTACCATCAGCGCGGCTTGCGCCAGCGGTTCTCATTCTATAGGTATGGGTTACCACCTGATTAAAAGTGGAATGCAGGATTGCATCATTTGCGGCGGCGCGCAGGAACTGAGCCATTATTCGATGGGGAGTTTTGACGCGCTTTCGGCATTTTCTATACATGAAACAGATCCGGCCAAAGCCTCCCGCCCGTTTGACCGCGATCGTGATGGTTTAGTGCCAAGCGGTGGCGCGGCTACTGTGATATTGGAGAGCCTTGATTCGGCACTCAAAAGAGGTGCTACTATTTTAGGCGAGGTTATCGGTTACGGCTTTTCTTCAAACGGGGCGCATATCTCAAACCCCACAGTTGAAGGTCCGGTACGCTCGTTGAACATGGCACTGAAAGATGCCGGCATACAGGCTTCTGAAATTGATTACATCAATGCCCACGCTACCTCCACCCCTGCTGGCGACGCCAGCGAGGCAAAGGCTATCGACGAGGTTTTTGGCGATTATAAACCGCTGGTAAGCTCTACCAAATCCATGACCGGCCACGAGTGCTGGATGGCTGGCGCGAGCGAGATCGTTTACTCGATGCTGATGATGCAAAACTCGTTCGTGGCACCCAACATTAATTTTGAAAACCCCGATGAAGATTCGGCTAAGCTTAATATCGCTACCGAAACCGTCGAAAAAAATATAGATACATTCCTGTCAAACTCGTTTGGGTTTGGCGGCACCAATTCGTCCCTGATTATTAAAAAATATATTTAAACCAGCCATTATGCAAATTGAAGAGATCATTGAAAGAATCAACAGCTTCCTGGCCGAAGAATTTGAGGTTGATGCAGATAAAATGGTACCCACAGCAAACCTGAAAGAAACCCTTGACCTGGATAGCCTTGATTATATCGACCTTGTTGTTGTAATTGAAAGCAACTTTGGGTTCAAAGTAAAACCAGAGGATTTTACGGGCATTGTTACCTTCCAGGATTTTTACGATTACGTAGTATCACGCGTACAACCTAAGGAGCTTGCATAATGCCCGCCTGGCAGGGAAAGTCTAAAGGCAACACCCTTGGCTATCGCATTTTTGTAAGCGTTTTAAAAACTGCCGGTGTAATGCCGGCTTATTTTATGCTGAGGTTTGTGGCGCTTTACTACTTCCTGTTTTCGTGGCAAACATCAAAAGGCACTTACTACTATTTCCATAAGCGGCTCGGTTACGGCAAGGTAAAATCCATATTCAAGCTCTATCGTAATTATTACCTTTTTGGGCAAAGTATTATTGATAAAGTGGTGATCATGTCGGGCATTCCCAACAAGTTTACCTTTAATTTTGATGGGATAGATAACCTGCGGCAGATAGCAGCCATGAACAGAGGCGGCTTACTGCTCAGCTCGCACATAGGCAGCTGGGAAATAGCAGGCGAACTGCTTGATCACATCAATACCCGCATTAACATTGTAATGTTTGATGGCGAAGACAAGCAGATCAAGCAATACATGGATTCGGTAACGGGCGAGCGGAAAATAAATATCATCGTGATCAAGAATGATCTGTCGCACATATTCCGGATCAACGCGGCATTCCAGAACAATGAGCTGGTTTGCATGCATGCCGACAGGTATATCGAGGGCAATAAAACCATAACACGGGAGTTTTTAGGTGAGGACGCGAAATTTCCGGCAGGCCCTTTTGTAATGGCCGAAAAGTTTAAAGTGCCGGTAACATTTGTTTACGCACTTAAAGAAAGCGCGTTGCACTATCACTTTTTCGCCAGCCCGGTAAAAGATTATTCGGACCTGGGCAAGGGTAAGGGAATGGAACAGCTGATAGGTGATTTTATCACCAGCTTTGAAAACAAGGTAAAAACGTATCCCGAACAGTGGTACAACTATTATAATTTTTGGAAATGACCTTACCAACACAGGATGTTTTATCACTTGTTCCACAGCGCCCACCGTTTGTGATGGTTGATACACTGGTGTCTTCATCTGATAATACCACGTTGACCTCGCTGCTGATACTACCAGAAAATGTATTGGTAAGTGACGGAGAGTTAAGTGAAGCCGGTATGGTAGAGAACATTGCCCAAACCGCTGCGGCAGGCGCCGGATATGTCGCCCAACAATTGGGCAAACCCGTGCTGCCGGGCTTTATTGGTGCTGTAAAAAACCTGGAAGTTTTTGCTTTGCCAAAAGTTGGCGACACCATAGAAACCGAAGTAAAAATTGAGAACCAGGTTTTTGACGTTACCATCATTAAAGGAAGAGTTACCTGCAAGGGCAGTACGTTAGCCCAATGCGAAATGAAAATATTTATACAACCCCAACAATAATATCAACCATGAAAAAAACCGCAATTAAACTGAGTTTACTTATAGTTTTATTAACCGCTTTCTTAAAACCGGCATCAGCCCAAACAAAGGCCGAGGTGTTCGACAAAAAAACACCTGTTACCTGGCTGGGACTTGATTTTTCTCAAATGAAATTCATCGGTTCGGAAGCTGCTTATAAAGGTGAGGTGATCAATGCCGAATTTGTTGGCAAATACATCCCGGCCTGGGCAAATTTCTTTATCATCGAGCCTAAAAAATATAACCCGGCTAAAGCTGTTCACCGCGACTCGGTTCATTTTGCCATGAACGTTACCGAAAAAGTTAACAACGCGCTTACCAAAAACTTTTTTGATACCAACCCTAACGATTTCAAAGTACTGACCGAAAAAGACATTGATGCCCTGGTTAAAAACTACGATTTTATGGGTAATAAAGGTATCGGCATGCTGCTTATTGTTGAAGGTATGGATAAAGGCCGTAAAGAAGCCGGAGCCTGGGTAACCTTTGTAAACATGAACGATAAAACTGTGCTATACACCGTTTTCCGTACGGGCAGCAGCTTTGGTTTCGGCTTTAAAAATTACTGGGCGCATCCTTGGTACGAGATCCTGAAAGATTTTGGTAAAGATTTCGACCTGTTTAAAAGATACTAATCCCTTCGTGTTTTGCAGCAATCTTTAATAAATACTATAGAAATAGAGGTCAAATTCAGCGATGTGGATATGCTGGGCGTAGTTTGGCATGGCAATTACATTCGTTATTTTGAGGACGGCCGCGAAGCTTTCGGCAAGCAATATGGCCTGGGTTATATGGATGTGTATAACGCGGGCTATGTTGTACCTATAGTTAATGTAAACTGCGATTATAAACGCTTTTTACGCTACGAGGATAAGGTGATTATCGAAACCACTTACACCCCTACCGAATCAGCGAAGATCAATTTTACGTACCGGCTGCTCAACGCTCAAACCGGCGAACTGATTGTTAAAGGCTCAACCGTACAGGTATTTGTGCGCCGCGAAAATTTTGAACTGCAACTCACCAATCCGGATTTCTTTTTGGATTGGAAACAAAAACAAGGATTGATATAACACAACGCCACGATGAAGAAGGTTTTCCTTGTTGCCGATAATATTATCTCGCCGCTGGGCACTACAACTGCGCAAAACTTTGAGCACTTGGTTAACGGCGTTACGGGCGTGAGGCAACATGATGATAAAGCCATGTCTGACGGGCGTTTTTTCGCATCGTTATTTGAAAAAGGATATTTTCAAACTGATGAATGCTGGACAAAATTCGAGCACCTCCTCATTGCTTCTTTAACCGAAATCTTGTATGGAGTCGATAAAAATATATCCGACAAAAAAACTGTTCTGATCATTTCCACCACTAAAGGCAATATCAGCCTGTTGGAAACTGAAGAACCAGGCCCGGAATTAGATGCGCGCATTGCCCTGCATACTTCAGCCAAAAAAATAGCCCGGCATTTTGGTTTTGTAAATGAACCTATAGTTATTTCGCATGCCTGCATCTCGGGTTTAGTTGCCATGATCACCGGGATGCGATTAATCCAATCCGGGCAATACGACCATGTTGTTGTTGCCGGGGCCGATGTGATCTCAAAATTTGTATTATCTGGTTTTCAATCTTTCCAGGCTGTTAGTCCAGGCTTGTGCAAACCTTTTGATACAGACCGGGACGGGATCAACTTAGGCGAGGGCGCAGCTACAGTTATTCTATCGGCAGAAAGACCGGATGGAGAAGTTATTGAATTAGCTTCGGGTGCCGTGAGTAACGATGCCAACCATATTTCGGGGCCATCGCGCACCGGCGAGGAATTATTTTATGCCATCAATAAAGCGATGGATACGGCAGGCTTAAAGCCGGAAGATATCGACTTCATATCTGCCCATGGCACCGCGACCGTTTATAACGACGAAATGGAAGCAAAAGCTGTAACGCTGGCCGGTTTGCAAAATGTTCCGCTCAATAGCCTGAAAGGCTTTTATGGGCATACTTTAGGTGCTTCGGGCTTGATAGAAGCTATTATTTCAGCGCAATCGCTGAGGCAAAATACTATTATACCAACAAAGGGCTTTAGCAAGCAGGGCGATGCCAACCCGGTAAATGTTTGCAGTCAATTGATATCAAAGCCGCTCAGCAATTGCCTTAAAATAGCATCGGGCTTTGGGGGCTGTAACGCGGCTATAATTTTAACCAAATTAAAAACAGCACCATAGGGTTGTGCTATATTTCTTACAATGAATAGGACAGGAATAAAAAATATAACAGCACAGCGCGTACACAATTTGGAGATTCAATTCATTGCCGTTGGCTTTAGCCAACGGTAAAAGAGACAGGCAATACGGGCTTTAGCCCAAATGTCCGCGTGGTATTGGGCTGAAGCCCTTGTTAACTTTACATTACTCCGTTGGCTAAAGCCAACGGCAATGAAATTTTAAATACATAAATAATATAATCATAGATTATAAATGAACACAGAACAGGTAGACGTATTGGTAATAGGTGCCGGTCCGGCGGGAACGGTAGCCGCATCCATTGTACACCAGGCAGGTTTTAAGGTAAAAATTGTAGAAAAACAGCTTTTCCCCCGCTTTGTAATTGGTGAAAGCTTACTACCACGCTGCATGGAAGCATTATCCGAAGCCGGTTTTGTGGATGCAATAAGCGAAAAGGGCTTTCAGCAAAAAGCAGGTGCCAAATTTGTGAAAGACGGCAAGATCTGCGATTATCAATTTGCCGATCAGTTTACCCCCGGTTGGAACTGGACCTGGCAGGTGCCCCGTGCCGATTTTGATAAAACATTGGCCGACACCGTTGAAAAAATGGGTGTGCCTGTTCATTACGAAACTACCGTTACCAATATCGTTTTCAACGGCCAGGATTCGGTAACCACGGTGGTGGATAAAGAGGGTAACCAAACCGAGATCTCGGCCCGCTTCATTATCGATGGCAGCGGCTACGGCCGGGTGATCCCGAAACTGTTTAACCTCGACAGGCCATCAACCCAGGTTCCGCGCAAAGCGCTTTTTGTGCACACTGTTGATAAAAAACGATCAATGGCCGATGAGCCAAACCGCATCACCATTGTGGTTCACCAGCCCGGCGTTTGGATCTGGATCATCCCTTTTGCCAACGGCATTACCTCGCTTGGCTTTGTGGGCAATCCGGAGTTTTTTAAACAATACGAAGGTACCGACGAGGAAATTCTGCGCGGCTTAATTGCATCGCAGCCATATTTTGCCGAGCGTTTTGAAGATGTGGAGTTTGCCTTCGCGCCAAGGGTTTTGGAGTCATGGTCTGCCACTACAGATAAGTTTTACGGCGATGGTTTTGTACTTACGGGCAATGTTACGGAGTTCCTTGACCCCATATTTTCATCTGGCGTAACACTGGCTACAGTATCGAGCCAAACAGCAGCCAAACTGGTGATCCGTAAGTTGAACGGAGAAACTGTGGATTGGGACAAAGAATACATGCAGCACATGATGCAGGGTGTAAATACCTTCCGCTCATATGTTACCTCGTGGTATGAGGGTGTTTTGGATACTATATTTTTTGCGGATAACCAGGATTCGCTTGTGAAAAGCCAGATCTGCTCCGTATTGGCAGGTTATGTATGGGACCTGGATAACCCTTACGTTAAAAATCACGAAACGGCATTGCATAAACTGGCCCGTACCATTACCCTGAGGGATATGGTAGCGGCCGATAAAAGCTAAAAGCCTTTTACTTGATTGTGAATCTATCAACAGACACTATATAAATTGAACGATCAGTATTACATATCAGCTCATTGCAGTATCAGCAACAACATTGTTAGTTATAACAACGAGGCGGTGTTTGAGGGTACCGGTCATGATATTCCCGGTTTTTTACTGTCGGTTTACCAGCATCTTGGGGTAAAATACCCTAAGTTTTATAAAATGGATAACCTGGCAAAGCTGGGCTGGCTTGCCGCCGAAGTTTTGCTGAAGGATTTTGATAAGACAAAATATCAACCGACCGACATAGGCGTGGTATTAAGCAATGCGGGTTCGAGCCTTGATGCTGATAAGCGATACTATGATTCGGTGCAGGATATTGCAAGTCCGGCGTTGTTTGTTTATACCTTGCCCAATATTGTTATTGGAGAGATCTGCATTCGTCATCATTTTAAAGGCGAAAACGCTTTTTATATTTTTGAGCGGTTTAATGCCGAATTCATAAGCAGCTACGTTTCTGTTTTATTGGAGACCGGACAATTACAAGCTTGTATCTGTGGTTGGGTAGAAATGACGGCGACAGGCTATAAAGCCGTTTTGTTTTTGGTAGAAAAAGAAGGAGCAACACCCTTCACAACAGAAAATATTAATAAAATTTACAGTACAGCAAATGGATAAATTAATAGCCGATCTGAAAGAGCAGATCATCGAACAGTTGAACTTACAGGATGTGAAGCCGGAGGATATAGGTGATGATCAGTCGCTTTTTGGTGATGGTTTGGGGCTTGATTCGATAGACGCGCTGGAGCTGATTGTGCTGTTACAGCAGAAATACAAAGTAAAACTCTCTAATGCAGAGGATGGCCCTAAGATCTTCCGTTCGGTTCGTACCATTGCCGAGTTTATTGAAAGTAACAAGATCCCGAACGCCTAAGCAATGGATCAACCTGTTTTTATAGCCGGTGCTGGGGTAATTTCGGCCATAGGTAATACTGTGGCTCAAAACCTGCTGTCGCTTGAACAGGAAAAAACGGGCATTGCCCCTATCCAATACCTGGATTCAGAACACAAGGATGAATTTCCGGTTGGAGAAGTTAAACTAAGCAATGATGAGCTTGCGGAACTGTCGGGATTTAAACCCGGAATCAGCCGCACAGCTATGCTGAGTTTAATCTCCGCGCGGGAGGCTCTAACCGATGCAGGGATCGCCAATCTTGCAGGCTTAAGAACAGGCTTCATTTCTGCCAATACCGTTGGCGGCATGGATAAAACCGAAGATTTTTTCAGGGATTTTTTAAGCGATAATGCCAAAGGCAGGTTACGCGACGTAGTTAACCACGAATGTGGAGCAGTTACCAATTTAGTTGCTGATCAACTGGGGATCCGGCATTATGTAAGTACCATCAGCACGGCATGTTCTTCATCGGCCAACGCCATTATGTACGGGGCAAGGCTCATCAAAAATAACATGCTCGATGTGGTGATAGCCGGAGGCACCGATGCCCTAACCCGCTTTACACTGAATGGCTTCAATACCCTTATGATATTGGATAAGCAGCCTTGCCAACCCTTTGATGCCAATCGCCGTGGCCTTAATCTTGGCGAGGGTGCAGGCTATGTGGTACTGATATCTGAGCGGATAGCGGCATCGCTTAAAAAAGAATTGTATTGTACGTTAAGCGGTTATCACAATGCCAATGATGCTTATCATCAAACAGCATCATCGCCTACGGGAACAGGATCATTACTGGCAATGGAAGGGGCATTAAAAAGAAGTGGTTTGCAACCTGCTGATATCGGTTATATTAATTTACACGGTACAGGCACACAAAATAATGATAGTTCGGAAGGGGCGGCTATCAGCAAGCTATTTGCAGGGCATAATCCAAAAATGAGCCCTACCAAAGCTTTTACCGGGCATACGCTTGGAGCCAGTGGCGGCATTGAAGCCGTATTTTCGGCATTGGCTGTGCAGCGCGGCTTGGTATACCCTAATCTGCGTTTTGAAACGCCTATGGAAGGATTTCCCTTTACGCCCGAAACCCGCTTTTCATCACAGCCGGAAATAAAACATGTACTGTCCAACTCGTTCGGATTTGGCGGTAATTGTTCATCATTAATATTTTCAAAATTATAGGCGATGTACATCAGGGCAGCAAGCAATATATCGCCACAAAATACCTTCGGCAATCAGCCGTTACTTCAGGAACTGGCCGAATACACCGGCGACAGGCTGAGCTGTATCGAACCGGATTATAAAGCCCTGATCGATCCCAAACTCATCCGCCGCATGAGCCGCATCATTAAAATGGGCGTAGCCGCCGGGATGGATTGTTTGCATCAAGCCGGGATCCAAATACCCGATGCAATTATCACCGGAACCGCCTATGGCTGTTTGGAAGATACCAATACTTTCCTGAGTAAAATGGTGCAGCAAAACGAGGAAGCACTTGCCCCTACCGCGTTCATCCAATCAACCCATAATACCATCAGCGCGCAGATAGCCCTGTTGCTCCAATGCCATCAGTATAACAATACATTTGTAAATGGCGGAGCATCATTTGAAAATGCCCTGCTTGATGCCATGATGCTTTTGTACGAGGGAGAGGCCTCCAATGTATTGGTTGGCGGCATTGATGAAATCACCAATAACAGCCACGCTATTTTAAAACGGATAGGCTTATATCGCAGTCAACCGGTATCAAACTTTGAACTGTTTAATACTCCGGGCAAGGGGACAATGGCTGGCGAAGGTTCGGCGTTTTTTATGTTAAGTAAGGATGCTTCCGATGCCGATTGGGCTAAAATTGATGGTGTATCCAGCTTTTATAAACCTCGCAATACTGCTGAAATAAAGCAACAGATCAGCATCTTTTTGCAAAGCCAAAACACCAATGTCCATGAGATAGACCTGGTAATAACCGGCAATAACGGGGATTTAAGAAATGATGCCCTTTACGGACAATTGCAGCAATATGATTTTGCGAATGTGCCCGCGATTAATTACAAAGCCCTCTGTGGCGAATACCCAACCTCTTCCGCATTTGCAATGTGGCTGGCGGCTCATGAAATTAAAAATGGAACCTGTTCATTTGTACCAGAAAGCGAAGAAATTCCGTTAAAGAAAGTGCTCATTTATAACCACTATGAAAATATCCACCACTCGTTAATCCTGCTTTCGGCATGCTAAACTTCAGGAATACCAATATCCTTTTTATTGGCCTGCTGGGGTTAATAATCTGGCAGCACATTACCGAAGGGGTATCATGGTGGAGTTACCCGGTGCTGATCTTTGTTTACTCGCTGATATTGTTTTATGGATGCTATTACATCGGCTCCAACTTTTTTATGCGGGTGATGTGTTCGCTTAAAACAAACAAAAAAATCATTGCCATTACTTTCGATGACGGGCCAGATGCCGTGGCTACCCCTCAGATCCTGGATATTTTAAAACAGTATAACACCCCTGCAGCGTTCTTCTGTATTGGTAACAGGATCCAGGGCAATGAAGCTATTGTAAAACAAATTCACGAACAGGGGCATATTATCGGCAACCATAGTTTTTCACACCATTTCTGGTTCGATCTGTTTTCAGCGGTCAAAATGCAGGATGATCTGCTTCAGGCCAACCAGCTGGTCAGGCAGACTATTAATTTAAGCCCGCTATTGTTCAGGCCTCCTTATGGAGTGATCAACCCCAACCTTAAAAAAGCAATTTTAAGAAGCAGGGCGATACCTATTGGCTGGAGCGTACGATCAATGGACACCGTTATTAGTGATCCTGAAAAACTGTTAAAAAAGATCACCCGCCGCTTAAACCCCGGCGCAATTTTCCTGTTTCATGATACGGGAGCCGCAACAATTTTGGTATTGCCCCTGTTTATTGAACAGGCCAAAGCAAAGGGCTACGAGATAGTGCGGCTGGATAAAATGCTAAATTTACAGGCTTATGTGTAGATTGATTTTTATTGAAGAAAATATAAAAGATGTTGAATTTGGGGCTGTGCGATTCCCTCCCCTGGGAGGGTGTAGGGAGGGGTTTGATCCGCGTTTAACCCCTACCTCCTCCTTCCCCAAGGAAGGAATCGCACGTCCCGTCGCACATTTAACATTCTATAAATTATTGCTATTTTTTTGTATCGTGTTTGGCTCAGCCATCACCGCCCAGGCTCAACACGCAGGCTATACCCAACTCTCCGATCTCACCAAATTCAAACAGCAGTTTGCCGAAGTAGCAGCGAAAACCAACAGTATCAAAAGCGATTTCACTCAGGAAAAAAACCTGAGCATGCTTTCGGAAAAGATCACTTCAAAAGGAAAATTCTGGTACCGCAAGCCCAATATGCTGCGGATGGAATATACCCAACCATTCAACTACCTCATGATCCTGAATAAGGATAATGTATACATTAGAGACGGTCAAAAGGAAAACAAGGTATCCACCCGTTCAAATAAAGTTTTTAAACAGATCAACAAAATTGTGGTCGACTGCATCCAGGGCACAGCCCTTAACAGCGGCGATTTTAAATCGGCAGTTTATGAAAACAAGGGCACCTACCTGGTTTCACTTTCGCCGGTTAACAAACAACTGAGCGATTTTTTTAAAACCATTGAGATCACCGTAGACAAAAAAGATTATTCGGTAAACACCATCGAAATGCTGGAAAGTTCGGGCGATAGCACCATCCTGCATTTTACTAATAAAGAGATCAATGCCAATATTCCGGACGCGCTTTTTGCTATTAAGTAGTTGCCTGCTCGTACTGGCCGGCTGCTCATCGGTTTACAAAAACCTGAAACCGGCAGAGGGTAACGTACGTGAGATCAAGAAATTCGCGCCCGATTTCACCAACGTACTTTATAAAACCGAGGTAGATGTTGTAGGCGGTCACCATTTGAGCGGACTGCTACTTATTAAAACCCTGCCCGATAAAAGCGTACGCATGGTATTCAGTAATGAGATGGGTTTTAAGTTTTTTGATTTCGAATTTAAACCCGATGGAGGGTTTAAGGTATATTATATCATTAAACAAATGGATAAGCGCCCGGTGATCGTCACCCTGCAAAAAGATTTTGAACTGGTGATGATGCGTAAACAAAACCCCGAAACAGGTTATATGCGCCAGGATAATAGCTTCCTGTACTATGTTTTCCCGCAGGAAAAAGGCGCTAATTATTACATTACCAACCAAGCAGGAACAGAGCTTATCCGTATCGAGCGCTCATCCGACAGGAAACCGGTAGTGCAGGCCATTATGCATAATTTTCACGATGGCATTCCTGATACCATAGGTATCAGCCATAAAAACTTTAAATTTAATATTGGCCTAAAACGCCTAAAACGATAATGCTCAAGGATACTTTTTTTACTTTCAGCCCCCCTGAAATTGATGGCAATTTGCTTAAAACCACCATTACCCTTAACCCAACGCATGATATTTTTAAAGGGCATTTTCCGGGCAACCCTGTTGTGCCAGGTGTTTGCATGATGCAGATGATCAAAGAGGTATTGGAGAGCTATTTAAGTAAAAAGCTGAAGCTTGTTAAAGCTGATAATATCAAGTTTCTATCGTTCATTGATCCTAATCAACATGGGCAGGTTGGATTACAGGTTAAGATGAGCGTGGTTAATGAACAGGTTAAAACCGATGCGCAACTGGTAAATGAAGAGGTTGTGTTTTTGAAGTTTAAGGGAATTTTTCAATAGAAATATGCCATTCCTTAATTCCCTCCTCGGGGAGGGCTGCGAAGGAAACGAGTAGTGGCAGGGAGGGGTTTATCCAACTTCTTTATCGAATAAGCATGTTGAAGAAACCCCTCCCTACACCCTACCAGGGGAGGGAATCGCACATCCCCCCGCTCTCGTTGGCTAATGTTAACTATTAATTCTGTGCAACCGCTTTAGCGCTTTTACCTAACCTGATAGCCGCTAATAAATAATAAAAAGCGCCAAAGGCCGAATATCCTGCCAAATTCACAATACCCATATTAGGCGAATGTGCCATGGCGATAAATGATATACCGGCAAGCATGGATTGGCCGCCGCTTAATATCATTGGCCATTGGCCGCCAAATTCTTTCCGTCTTTTTAAGCCCAATACCAATTGGATCAAGCCAGTTAATAAGGCCCAGGCCCCAAATACAATTAAGGCCGCAGGTACGCCTTTGGTTATAGCAAAACCCACTGCCAAGGTGGTGACAATACTGATGGCGGCGTTAACATACTGTGGCGTTACAGATGTTCCATTACCCTTATTAGCGCGAATATCGAGGAATGTACCTACAACATCCCACAGCGGATAGATCACGAGCAGTACAACTGCCGCGGTGTAAGATGTTTTAGCCAATAAGGATACCAATAATACCCAGGTAACAGAAAATGCTACCCTGATAAAATAAAGTTTGCGCAGCTCGCGCGCTGTATTAGCCGCGGCTGATGTTTCTATGATCAATGTTTTATTTGCTGACATGGTTTTCAATATTTATTTCGTTTTGTTTGACGAAGCAAAGTTGGGCACAAAACGAGGCAGTAATTTTCACCTGGGTGAAAACTACAGACGGCATTTGTCAGCAGAGTTTCGTTTTTAGGGCTTTTGCTGCGATAGCCGCTTTTTGATGCGGGTAAGCGACGGGTTTTTGATGCCCAGGTAGGATGAAATGTGATATGCAGGAATACGGCTTACAATATTGGGGTGCTGTGTTATCATTTTTAAATAACGTTCTTCAGCCGTATTGAACATAAATTCTTCGGTACGAGCCTGGGATTGGTTAAAGAATAATTCGGCTATCAGGCGACCGAAGCGTGGCCAGCCGGTTGGCGTGCCATAAAGATACTGCAGGTCGTTGTAGTTGATGGATATGATCTCGGCATCTTCCATAGCCTGGATATAATAAGCGCAGGGATACTGATTGACAAAACTCCGGAAGGATACCAGGAACTGCCGCTCGGAGAAAAAGTAGATATTTTTTTCTTCCTGCGTTTCGGGATGCACATAGTAGATCCGGAACAGGCCTTTGGTGATCAGCGCCAGATCGGTACATACAATGTTCTGCATGTTAAAAAAATCGCTCTTCTCAATTTTACGGGTGCGCCAGTAAGGCAAACTAACGTTGACATCGTTTGCCGATAGCTCGGCAAACTTGCCAAGCAAATCGTTCAATACTTCCTGTTTTGATTCCATACTGTTAACAAAGCGTAATCATTCCAAATATCGGCACAAAAAACCACAGTAATTTTCACCAGGGTTAATAACATCAGGTTTTATTTTCTTATTTTACAATCAAACTAAATTGAACAAAAAACAATCACGTAATCAATCAATATCATGAAGAATATAAATACATCTCCCCATGTTAGTGAGTTTGATAGAGATAACCCTCTTCCTGGCAGCTATTATCCTGGCCGTGTCGGGTCCTCGAAAAAGCAAAAAGAAAAGTAATAACCTCCATTCGGATGCCCTTTTGCGCTCCGAATATCACGTAACCGAAAGTGGGGGATTGGAACATGTAAAAAGCGAAATCTAATACAAGGCCAAGCCTCCGGAAACATATCTAAAAATAAAATAGAGCCGTCGCTAAACAATTAGCGGCGGTTTTTTATTTATTTTACAAACATTATAAACCACAACCTGCCCCCGTTTGAAACATATTTACAGCGTTCTGTTTTTCAGTTTGATTTATAGCGGCCTGTTTGCCCAGGTAAAAGTATCCGGTAAAGTAACCGGCGTTTCCCAAAATCCCTTAGTCTTTGCCGTTGTTAATCTGCAACAGCAAAACTCCGAGCAAACCCGGGCGGTACAAACCGATTCAGTAGGTTGGTTTAGCTTTACTGCTGTTGATAAAGGCAATTACAACCTAACCGTCACTTATACCGGCTATCAAACAACAGTGCTTAAATTAAGCCTGCAGCAGGATACTACCTTATCCGTTACCCTTGTGGATAATACCACACAGTTAAATGAAGTAAAAGTAACCGCAAGTAAAGCCTCTGTCGAAAATAAAAGCGATAAACTGGTTTACAACGTATCTACAAGTGCAACATCTGCCGGGGCGGATGCGCTTACAGTTATTGGCCGGGTGCCGGGCGTAAAAGTTGGGGATAACGATTTAAGCATTGTTGGCAAAGGCAGTGTTAAAGTTATGGTGAACGAAAGACTGGTTCAGCTGGCAGGTACCGATCTGCTTCGTTACCTGCGGTCGTTATCCGCAAGCCAGGTTGGCACCATCGAGCTGATTAAAAACCCGGGGGCCGCTTATGATGCCGAAGGGAACGCCGGGCTTATTAATATTACATTAAAGCATAGCAAAAAGCAGGGTTATTCGGGCAGTGTGCAGGTAAATCAAAAACAATGGCTGCATAATCCGGCTTCGGTTTATGGCACCAGCAACTATTGGTGGCTTAATGCAAGCGGCGATATCAATTATAATACAGCCAAACTATCAGCCTATGCTAGTGTAAACGTTGATCATGACCACGAGCTGGAAGGCTTTGAAACCGATATCTATTACCCTAAACAAACCTGGCTGCAAACCGATACGGGCAATTACCGCTACCATAATTTAAATTTTATTGCCGGGGCCGATTACCGGTTTAGTCCGAAGGTTACCGCCGGGGTAAACTACCAGGGCGGCAAAAACACTTATGATGGGTCGGACCATGTGAATAACCCAATCATCAATAACGGCAGCGGCGCTATCGATTCAACGCTGAAAACCTACGCTACTTATCACCCGGTGGCCATCAGCAACGCGGTGAACCTGCATAGCACTATCAGCCTGGATACCGCCGGCGCAAAACTGGTACTTAATGCCGACTATTTTAATTACTACCGCACCGACCGATCTGATTTTGAGAGCAACACCTACCTTGCCGATGGCTCATTGAATGCCGACAGCCGAAACCGCTATCATGATACCAATAAACAGGATATCAACATTTACACTTTTAAAGCAGATGCTTTTTTACCTACCAAATACGCCCGCTTTGCTTTTGGTGGTAAGCTGAGTTTTATCAATAATTACAGCAACGCTTTTTACTATAAAAAGACGGCTAACGATTCATTGAGTTATGACCGCAACCTGAGCAATGAGTTTACCTATACCGAAAATACCCAATCGGTTTATGGCAGTATCAACCGCGAAGATGGTAAATGGAAATACCAGGCCGGCTTGCGTGTTGAACGTACCGAAACTAAAGGTTTTTCGCATACGCTTAACCAAACTACCATTAACAATTACACCCGGCTATTCCCGTCGGCAACAGTTAGTTACCAGGCAGGAGTCGACCACAGCCTTGCGTTAAATTTTGGCAGGCGGGTTAACCGGCCAACTTTCTGGAACCTTAACCCATTCAAGAGCCTGTTCACCGCTTACAGTTACGGCGAGGGGAACCCTTATCTCCAACCTGAGTACAATACCAACTTTGAGCTTTCGCATACCTACAAAAACAGGCTTACATCGGCCATATTTTTAAACGTCACCAACAACGGTTTCAACAACGTAACCATTGCCCGGGCAGATACCAACCTGGTTTATACCACGCCGCTCAACTTTATTAAAACTTACCGGGCAGGCATCTCCGAAAATTATTCGATGCAATTGCTGAGCTGGCTTGATAATAATAACCAGTTCACGTTTTACCATACCGATGCAAAATCGGCATTAGCGGCAGTAAAAGGGATCAGCGGGTTCGGGGCTTATATAGCTACCAACAATAACATTTATTTTAATGCCGGTAAGAGTTTTTCTGGAGCCGTGAATTTCTGGTACCAATTTCCTGAAATTGATCACATTGGCCGCAGCGATGCTTATTATAAACTTGACCTCGGTATTAAGGCCTCCGTTTTTAAAAAGAAGGTAGATGTTTCATTTGTGATGAATGATGTTTTCAGGAGCAGCGCTTCGGCAGTTACTACCGTTGTCAATGGTGTACGGCAAAAGTATACCAACTTCCAGATTAACAGGTATGCCCTGGTGGGCATCAGCTATCGTTTTGGGAATAGCCTAACTAAAACCGAGAAACAGGATACCGGCAACCAAGACGAGAAAGGCAGGATCCATTAAAAGCAAAAAGGGAGCCACTGCGGGCTCCCTTTAAACAATCACAAAACAAAAGCAAGGTTACATTTTACCTGAGCTGTCTTTGCCCATTTTACCTTTACTCATTTTACTTTTAGACATTTTATCGTGGCTCATTTTATTTGAACCCATTTTGTCTTTTGACATTTTATCAGCGCCCATTTTGTCTGAGGCCATTTTATCGTGGCTCATCTTGTCTTTGCCCATTTTATCTGAGGCCATTTTATCATGACTCATTTTGTCTTTACTCATCTTATCCTTTTTCATTTTACCGGTATCACTAAGTAAAACGGTATTATGCAAAGGAGCCAATGTTTTAGCCTGTACATTAACTGTAAGGCCGGCAATAGCAAAAATGGCGATAAAAGCGCCTGAAATGATTGATCTGGTTTTCATGTTTGATTTTTTAAGTTGTTTGCCCCTTAGTCGTGCCGGGCAACGAAACCTTACAATGTATTTTCATTTTGTTTTCGGGAGATACCTATTCGCCTCATTCCAAAAATTTTCATGAAATTCGGCCACAATAAAACTGTTTTATGGAGATCAGCGAAGCACAAAAACTGGTAGATAACTGGATAAAAACAATGGGGATCCGGTACTTTAACGAACTCACCAACACCGCCATCTTAATGGAAGAGGTTGGTGAAGTAGCCCGCATTATGGCCAGGCAATACGGCGAGCAATCATTCAAAAAATCAGATACCGAAGTTAACCTTGCCGATGAAATGGCCGATGTGCTTTTTGTGCTCATTTGCCTGGCCAATCAAACCGGCATCGACCTTACCGAAGCCCTTGAAAAAAATATGCAAAAGAAAAGTATCCGCGATGCTGAACGGCATAAAAACAATAAAAAGCTCAAATAGATAAAATTTAATTTTATCTATTGCATAAAAACAAAATTAAATTCTTTAAAACTTAATTTTAATGCAATTTAATAAGGAAAAGGACGTTTAATCCAAAACAATTAAACAGCCTTATTATGAAAACCTATTTTTTCCTGTCGATAAGCTTTTTGCTTGTACTAACATCATGCAAACATGATACAGAACAAAAAGTAAAGGTGCAAGACGTAGTGTTAACGCCACCTCCTCCTGTAGAAGAAAAGAGCATTGCAGCTACAGATCAGCTGGAAGATGCCGGTACTGCTAATAAACCGGCCGCGCCTAACCCATCCATTACCGACACTGCTAAAAAGATCATTAAGGAAGGTGATATTCGCTTTGAAACTGGTAACCCAAAGGCGGCTAAACAAAATATCGTCTCTTCACTAAAAAAGTTAGGCGGTTATCTTGCCGAAGAAAACGAAACTACCAGCAGCGAAACCAATCAGAAAGAGTATAGCCTCAAGATCAGGGTGCCCTCCAAAAACTTCGATGTATTTTTAAACAATTTAACGTCCAGTGCAGACCATATCGAATCAAAGAATATCCATATCCGCGATGTAACCACGCAGTTTATAGATGTTCGCGCCGAGATCGGCAATAACAAACAGTTAGAACAACGTTATCTGCAACTGGCGGCCAAAGCAACCAAAATGACCGATTTGCTGGCGATAGAAGATAAACTGGCCAGTATCCGTACAGCTATTGATTCGGCCCAGGGGCAACTTAATTACCTGAGCAGCCAAGTTAGTTACAGCTCACTTGATATCAGCTTTTATACCCGGCATGCGGGAGAAGTAAACACCGGCAACGGCTTTGGTTATAAATTTAAGACCGCAATTGGCGAGGGCTGGGAAGTTTTACAAAACCTGTTTTTCGCGCTTATAGCATTGTGGCCTTTAATGATGGGCGCTGTCATCTTTCTGCTGCTGATCAGGCGCTGGAAAAGGCGGAGAAAAGCAAACATTATAACCGAGGTGTAAAAATTATCGCTAAAGTTAATTTAATATTAAAATTATAAAATACTAAAATGATAAAAGGTATTACTTTATGAAGATTTAATTATAAGAGTAGAATCTTTATTAAATTAATTAATAAATGCTTGACAAGTAGAAATTTAACGCTAATTTTAAGCATCCTAATTGATTGATCATGATCCGTGTACGGTCTAAAGTTGTACTGTTGGTTGCCCCACATGTAGTTGGGCTTGAGGTATTGCCTAATAACAAGGTTTTTAAACATATTTCAACAACCGCGGCTATCTTTCCGGTCATACATGATATCAAACCCAACCTGCTCATTCTCGATTACGACTATCTTGTTCAGGATATCGAAAAAATCCTTCGTCGCTTAAGTTCAAACCCCGCATACAAAGGCATCAAAATTTGCTGCTATAAAAATAAATGGCACTCTAAAGTCGATCCTTTCCTGAAAACCTTAGGCGTTGATCATATTTTTTACGCTGAAGACATGAAGCAGGAAGCCTCTCGCAAAACCGCCTTTGAAGCCATCGGCGATGTTATAATGGATGGAACGTTTTTCAACTTGCTAAAACCGGTACATTAAGAGCCCCTCTATTATTTCATGCCGTTGCGAGGAGGAACGACGAAGCAATCGCATACTATACAGAGCTACTCTGCTTCCGTGCGGTTGCCACGCTTCGCTCGCAATGACATAGTTTTTTGCCCCCGTTTTTCAACTCCAAAACTCTTGATTCCTGAATCTAATAGTCCTGATTCTTAAATAACCACTTCTCCCTCAAAAACCTTAACAGCCGGACCTTCTAAGAAGATATCGGTAAAAGCTTTGCCATCATAATCAAAGCGAATGTTGAGGTTACCGCCCAATACCTTTATAGGAGTGGTGATATGTCCTGTTTGTTCGTTATGTTGCGCCATGGCTAATGCTACCGCTGTAACACCCGTACCGCAGGCAAAAGTTTCATCCTCTACCCCACGCTCAAAGGTGCGTACAAAATAACCGTCTTCGGCAGGCTCAACAAAATTTACATTGATGCCTTTTTCGTGATAGGTTTCATTATTGCGGATGGCATAGCCCTCGGTATACATATCGCGCTCGGCCAGGCCGTCAACCAGTTTTACATAGTGTGGCGAACCTGTATTGAGCACATAGGCCTCAGCATCTTTGCTAACATCGTTTACATCTATCATTTGCAGGCTCACCCAATCGCCCTCGTCTGAAATTTTGGCATAATGCGGACCATCGACAGCCAAAAATTCAGTTTCGGATTCAATAACGCCTAAAAATTTGGCAAAAGCCACAATGCACCTACCGCCATTGCCGCACATGCTGCTCGGCTGACCATCGGCATTGTAATAAACCATCTCAAAATCGTACCCTTCTTTGTTCTGCAGCAGCATGAGGCCATCGCCCCCGATACCAAAACGGCGGTCGCAAAGGCTTGAAATTAGCTTAGGATTATGATGATCAACGCTGTTATCGCGGTTATCTATCAAAATAAAATCATTTCCGGCGCCCTGGTACTTATAAAAATGTAAATTCACGTTATTATACTATTTAATGTCAGCTTATTAGTATTAGCAAAACCCGTGCTAACAATTAAAAAAGCCAATGTTGATCTATTTAACAAATTTTAACATAAAACGCAATAACTTATCGTTGATTATCTCGTCTATATGGTATTAAATTTGATTTGTAAAATAAGTAAACTTAATAATAAGAAAGGCAAATTATAAATGAAAAAGATAGGTTTAACACTATTAACCGCTTTTGTTGGAGGGGCGATGGCCTTAGGGGTATACAAGGTTATCGAAAACAAGTACTCAGACAACATGAGCTTTGAGGACAAACAGAAAGTATATTTTACCAGCAACCCGTCGGCTCCGGTATCATCAACCGGCGATCTGGATTTTACACAAGCGGCTGCCGTAGCTACCCCAGCGGTGGTTTACATCCGCACTACGTATAGCAGCAAGGCCAGCGGTGGCGGTCAGGATCAGCTGGAGCAAATGTTTGGCGATATGTTTGGTCAGCGTTCGCGTCCGCAAGGTCCGCAAATGGCATCTGGTTCGGGCGTTATCATTTCGCCTGATGGCTATATCGTAACCAACAACCACGTGGTTGAAAAGGCCGACAAAATTACTGTTGCCACCAATGATCACCGTACATTTAGCGCCAAAGTTATAGGTACCGATCCAAGCACCGACCTGGCCCTGATTAAAGTAAGCGCTACCAACCTGCCTATTGTAAAATTAGGCAACAGCGACGACGCTAAAGTTGGCGAATGGGTTTTAGCCGTTGGTAACCCGTTTAACTTAACTTCAACCGTTACAGCCGGTATCATCAGCGCTAAAGGCCGTAACATAGGTATTATTGGCAGCGAAGATAATTCGGACGAAAACCCGTTCGGTCGTACACGCCAGCAAACCGGCCCTAAGCTGAACAAGGCTATCGAGTCGTTTATTCAAACAGACGCGGCCATTAACCCTGGAAACAGCGGTGGCGCGTTGGTTAACACCCGTGGCGAGCTGATTGGTATTAATGCTGCTATCGCTTCGCACACCGGCTCATACGAAGGCTATGGCTTTGCTATCCCGGTTAACCTGGCTAAAAAAGTATTGAACGATATCAAAAAATTCGGTACTGTAAAACGCGGTTTTGTAGGTGTTACTTTCACCGAACTTAACCCTGATGTAGCTCAGAAACTTGACGTAACAACCACCAACGGTTTATACGTTAATGATCTTGTACCGGGTGGTGGCGCCGAACAGGCAGGTTTAAAGAAAGGCGATATCATTGTTAAAGTTGAAGGTCAGCAGGTTTATGAATCATCCGACTTGCAGGAACGTGTAGGTCGTTTGCAACCTGGCGATAAGATTAACGTCACCGTATTGCGCGATGGCAAGGATAAAGATTTCGCGGTAACCCTTAAAGGCGACGCGGCACCGGCAACTAACCGTACTGCAGCCACATCTAAATCGGCCGAAGAGCTGTTTAACAAACTGGGCGCAAGCTTCCACGCTTTAACCCCGGCCGAAAAAGCAAAACTGCATGTTAACGGTGGTGTACTGGTAACCCAGGTACGCGAAGGTGGCTTATTTGATGCTGCCGAAATTCCCGAAGGTGTGGTAATCACCAGCATCAATAAAATAGCCATAGGCAGCATTGATGATATTGACAGGGCTATTGTAAAGCCGATACAAGGCAATATTATCATCGCCGGTATCTACCCTGATGGGTCGCACTTCAGCAGCGCGTTCCCGGCTCAATAAGTTTTTTAAGTGATTTTCTATATGAAGCCCCGGTCTATTTAGATCGGGGCTTTCTTTTTTGGCTTTAAAAAAGCGTGGCCTTGAGCGATTCCCTCCCTTGGGAGGGTGTAGGGAGGGGTTTCTTCAACCATGCTTATTTTGTTAATTAGGCGTATAACCCCTCCCTGCCAATACACAATCCTAACGCCCCCCTCCCAAGGGAGGGAATTGTCAACACACGGGTGTGTTTCTACAATAGCTAGGATTCGTAACTTAAGAACTTTTGTTGTAACCAACTTACATCGTCGCCCTCTTGGCCGCGGAGGCCAGTTACTTTACCTTAGATGCAAAGTAACCAAACATCAAGACAAAAAAATGCTTCCCCCCACAGGCTATACTCCCAGGCCCGCTTTTTTGTCGGGCCGGCGCGCTTTTGTTTTGGGGATAATAATGTCTTCTGTTCTTTATAAACTTTACGGTCTTGTTTCCTGACTCTTGCCATCTGGTTTCTTCTTCCAAACTCATATCTTAGAAACGTGATCAAAGTAACCTGCGCTATTATTGTTAATGCCGACGGACTCGTTCTCGCCGCCCAGCGGAGCGCGACCATGAGTCTGCCGTTAAAGTGGGAGTTTCCCGGCGGCAAAATTGAATCCGGCGAAACCGCCGAAGCCTGCCTCATCCGCGAGATTAAGGAAGAGCTTCATGTGGATGTTGAAATTGTTTCTTCTTTGCCAGCTAATACCCACCTTTATCCTAATGTGACCATACAACTGATCCCTTTTATTTGTAGAATTACCTCTGGCGAGATTATTCTTAAAGAGCACCTTGATTTCAAATGGCTACCTAAAGATGAATTGTTAGCTTTGGATTGGGCGGAAGCGGATGTGTCGATTGTTAAATATTATATTGAAAATTAGTTTCTCTTTTCTTTCCAATTATTTTCTACATTTACAATCTATATAACTCACATAGACATAGTAGTATTTAATTAATCAAACAAAATAATGCAAAGGCATAGGGGTAAAAGTTTAGAGTGTTGTAATAAAGTAAACGCGTTAAAAGCTTTATTCAATCACTTTAAAATAATTACCCATGATACCCGCTTTAATAATTTGGTTATTTAAAAAATATATCCGGCCTGCCCTCCAAAACAAAACTTTTCCAACGTTAAATATTTCCGCTCCGCTCAAGTGGATGGCAATGGCAGTTGCTTTACTGTGTCTTGCTGCCGGGGCTGTGGCGCAGGAGCAAACAGTTAAGTACAACGTGTTGCACAGCGGCAAGGTGGTTGGTCACATGAACCTGTACCAAAAACGCCAGGGCGATGAGTTATACCTCAAAATGATCTCCGAGGTAAAAATGCGCTTTATTTTCAGCGTTAAAGTTGATATCCAGGAGGAGAGCATTTTTAATAATGGCAAACTCATCAGTTCTCAGGTTTGCCGTAATGTTAACGGTACCGAAAAGTGTAACCGTCAAACTAAAGCCATCGCTTCGGGCTACCAAACCATTGCCGAAGGTAAATGCGGCAAGACTGTTGATCAAAAACAAATTGCCGCCAACCTGATGTTGTTGTACTGCCGGGAGCCCGAAAACCAGGCGCAGGTATACTCTGATAACTTTCAGCAGTTTTTGCAGGTTAAACAGGTGAGCCCGCATGTATACCGGATAGACTTGCCCGATGGTAACTACAATTTCTACAGCTATACCAATGGTGTGTGCAGCAAGGTTGATATCCATCACACATTATACACCATCCAGATTCAGCTGGCGTGATTGATTTTTAACATTTGGGCTCTATGAATTTAACGGCCAAACAAGCTATCTTTAGCGCTAACATCTCCCCTCTTAAAGTGGAATATAGCGATAGCACGGCCATTGGTTTAATTAAACAGGGAAGCCAGAAGGCTTTTGAGCGACTTTTTAAAGATCACTTTAAAAGCCTGCATGCCTACGCCTACACTTTTTTAAAGGATGATGAAATGGCCGAAGAGGTAGTACAAAATGTTTTTTGCCGCATTTGGGAAAAACGCGATCAGCTTAAAACCGATGGCAGTATCAAGGCTTACCTGTACCGGTCTGTACATAACGAAAGTTTGAACTATTTAAAACACCAGAAGGTACGCGCCAATTTCGGCGTTTATTATGCCGATGAAATGGAGCAGGTTGGCAATGATGATTCGGCTTCAAAAAAGCTGCTTACGGCCGAACTTCAAAAGCATATTGAAAAAGCACTGAGCGAACTGCCCGAGCAGTGCCGAATCATTTTTCAGCTGAGCAGGTTTGAGCAGCTTAAGTACCAGCAAATTGCCGATCAGATGGGACTATCGATCAAAACCATCGAAAACCAGATGGGCAAGGCGCTGCGGGTAATGCGCCAGAAACTGGCGGAGTTTTTACCCATTATTTTATTGTTATTTATTAATTGGTTTGTATGAGCTATACCGGTATGCCCATAGATGATGATTTGCTGGTGAAATACCTGGTTGGCGAAGCTACGCCAACCGAGGAGGAAGCTATACAGAACTGGATTGCCGCTTCGCCTGCTAACAGGCAGGAGTTTGATAATTTTAAACTGATTTGGGATGAGAGCCAGCATATCGCCTCTACCAAAGCCTTGGATGAAGATGCCGCCTATCTCCGCCTGCAAAAAAGGCTAAACAACACAACACCGAACGTTGAAGCGCGATCAGCGCAAGTCCGCAAAATGAAACCCAGCTGGTGGATTGGCATAGCGGCATCGTTATTATTGATTTGTACCGTGGCCTGGCTAACCATCAGTCATTATTATGATAATAGAAACATTGCTTTTGTTAAGATAAACAGCGAGGCTAAAACCCGTACACAAACCCTGCCCGATGGTTCGGTGGTTACGCTGAACAGTCACAGTACCCTTATTTACCCGGAAAAATTTACAGGTACCATCCGTCCGGTTACTATGCTGGGCGAGGCGTTCTTCAAGGTAACGCCTGATAAAACAAAACCTTTTATAATTAAGGTGAACGGTGTAACGGTTAGGGTGGTTGGCACGTCATTCAATGTGAAAAGCCGCGACGATAAAACGCAGGTAATTGTGGAAACGGGCATTGTTAACGTTAGCGAGAAAAGCAGGAATGTAAATCTTAATCCCGGCGAAAAGGTATTAGTTACAAAAAAGGATGGCCTGCTGGCTAAGGAGAGCATCAAAGGGCGCTTATATAACTATTATGCAACTCACGAACTGGTTTGCGACGAAACCCCACTACATGAACTGGTAGGTTCGCTGAATGAGATTTACGGATCGCATATTGTTATCGGCAACAAGGCTATTAATAATCTGCCTATTACCACGGTGTTTAAAGATCAGTCGTTAGATGAAACGCTGCTGGTGATTTCTGAGACCTTTAAGATTAAAGTGGAGCGTGGAAAAAAGGGGATTGTGTTGAAGTAAGCACTGCACGATAAATAGAAACGGGCATTACTATAAAACCATGTCATTGCGAGCGAAGCGTGGCAACCGCACGGAAGCAGAACGGCTCTGTATAGTATGCGATTGCTTCGTCGTTCCTCCTCGCAATGACACAATTAAAACCAGTGTCATGCTGAGCCAGTCGAAGCATGGTGGGTGGGCCTCTGCGCACGACCCTTCGACAGGCTCAGGGTGACAGAGCCCAGCCTTGGTTAATGACATATTTTAATATACATGTTAGATATTTTATGTTGTATAAACTACATCGTTACCTAAACTATACCATCTGCCTGCTGTTCCTAACGGCCTTCACTGCCCATGCCGATTCCATCCTATCAAAAAACATATCCGTCCATGTAACCGAAATGCGCCTGGGAACGGTGCTAAAAACCATAGAGCAAAAAGAGAATTTTTACTTTTCTTACAATAGCAATATCGTAAAAACGGATAGCCTTGTTTCCATTAATGCCGATAACTGGACCATCAAAGAAGTGCTTGACCATATGCTCAGCTACCGCTTTGAATACCGCGAAACCAAGAATTTCATTATCCTGAGATATGCGCCGCTCCAGCTCACCATAGTTACCGACAAAGCCGCAACCGAAGGCGATAGCTACAGCATCAGCGGAACGGTTACCGACGAGCAAACCGGCCATAAGCTGCCCAATGCCAGCGTGTACTCGCACGAGCAACTACAATCGGTGTTAACCGATAGAGAAGGTCATTTTGATATGACGCTCCGCAACGAAGGGCAGCCGATCACGCTTACCATCAGCAGGGAGTTTTACAAGGATACTACGGTTACTTTCCTGGCAGATGTTAATGTAAGAAGTACCGATACTACCCTGAAGAAAAAACGCAGCCTGCTGGGTTATATACTAAACGATGATTATTCGGGCGTTGAAAATACTGCGCTGGGTAAGCTTTTTCTCTCTACCAAGCAACAGATCCAGGCAGCTAACCTTGGCGGATTGATTGCACAAGCCCCCTTCCAGGCCTCTGCCATACCGGGCGTAAGCACCCACGGCAATTTCAGCGGACAGGTAGTAAACGTTGTTTCTCTAAACGCGGTCGGCGGGTATAATGCCGGTGTAGATGGTTTTGAAATGGGTATCATTTTCAATTTGGATAAAGGCGACGTTGGTGCGGTACAAATAGCTGGGATTTTTAACGTTGTCGGCGGGTCGGTTAATGGCATCCAGGTTGGTGGTTTATACAACAATGTATTAGGCAATGTGCGGGGCATTCAACTGGCGCTGCTGCATAACAGTGTAAAGCAAAACATGAACGGTTTGCAGCTATCTGCATTGTACAATCATACCCGGGGTTCAGTCCGGGGTATTCAGTTGGGAGCGATAGGCAATATTGCCGGTAAAAACTCCGACGCGTTGCAAATTGGCGGTATTGGCAATATCGCGCAACAAAAGTTTAGCGGCCTGCAGGTGGCAGGCTTGTTCAATTATGCCAAACACCTTACCGGCGTACAGCTTGCGCTGGTGAACATTGCCGATACATCATCGGGGTTTAGTATTGGTCTGCTGAATATTATCAACAGCGGTTATCACAAGCTGGCTGTTTCCACCAACGAAACGCAGAACATCAACCTTGCCTTTAAAAATGGCAACAATAAACTGTACACCATTTGGCAGGGCGGCATGCGGGTAGATGGAAACAGTAAACTCTATTCCTTCGGCTTAGGTTTCGGCCGGGAATTTGGTTTGGGGCAACACCTTGCTATTAATACCGAGATAGGTTCAAGCTACCTGTACCAGGGCACCTGGTTAAAAACCAATCAGCTTAATAAGTTCAATCTGGATTTTACTTACAAGGTAAGCCGCAAGTTCTCCATTTTCGCCGGGCCATCATTAAACTTTCTATATTCAGATCAGCGGACTCCGGTTGATGGTTATGCCTATGTCCGGGACCTGCATCATTCTTTTATTCATGATAGCCGCAACTGGACCGGTTGGGTTGGATGGAGTCTCGGAATTAATCTGTTTTAAACCCCAATTCTTAATTATGTCATGCTGAGTGATTTAAATCCGTTGGCCTGTGAAGGAGAAATGATAAAAGTCGAGGGTGTCACCCTGAGCCTGTCGAAGGGTAGCGCGCAGAGGCCCTGTCCACCATGCTTCGACTGGCTCAGCATGACACCCTTTTTTGAAACATGTCATGGGTAGGATTAAAGCAACCATACTCATGCTGCACCCCAATTTCAAAGCCAAACCACTTTTTGAAAACTTTGATGTTCCTGGCCTATAATATCACGGTATAACTTAGGCTTTCTGGCCTGGATGTAACGATAGCCGCCTGCTTTGGTCAGTTTATCGGGTGTAAGCTCGGCTATTGTAAATTCATTATCTAATGACCGGCATTCGGTCATGATATCGCCGTAAGGATCAATGATCATGGAGCAGCCGTTTTTTAGCTGATCATCGTCCATTCCTATCGGATTGGAGAACACTGCATAAATGGCATTATCATACGCCCGGGCGGGCAACCATTTCATTAACCATTGCCTGCCTTTTAAACTATCAAATTCCTGCCGCAACAGTTGCCCATTGGCTTCTTTGTTTTTCCATAGCTCCGGGTCAACAAAACCGGCTCCTGGCCGGGTTGATGGCGTGCACATGGTAACGTGCGGCATAAAAATTACCTGGGCACCCAGTAACGTGGTTGCGCGTACATTTTCAATTACGTTGTTGTCATAACAAATAAGGATGCCACACTTCCATCCGTACAAATCAAATACGGTATACGCCGTTCCCGGTAAAAGATGCGGGTTAATAAAAGGATGTAATTTGCGGTGTTTAGCAATCAGTCCGGTTTTATCAACGCATACATAGGCTTTAAACAGGTTATCGTCTTTATCCTTTTCAAACAGACCGGCCAGTATAGCGATATCATATCGGCGAGCATATTCGATTAACGCCACGATGCTCGGTCCGCCGGGGATTTCTTCGGCAAGGTCAAGCATTTGTGCTTTGTCCAGATTCCGGGCAAACGTATAGCCTGTTACCGAACATTCATGAAATGCTATGGCTTTGGCCCCTTTTGCCGCGGCATCAGCGGCCATTTTTTCTATGATTGATAAGTTATAGGCTTTATCTCCGCTTTTATTTTCAAACTGCGCCGTGGCTATTGTTAGGGTTTCCATATGCTGATCTTGTTTTAACATTCCAAAACTATCAGGAACATAACGAAAGGCATTGTAAAAAACCGACAAACGTATTTTTAAGCGAGGGGCATAAAATTTATAGCCAGCAAATTATGATTGGCTTTATATTGCAATGGAGTAACACCTGTGTGTTTCCGGAAAAAGTTGTTAAGATGCGCCTGGTCGTAGTACCCGCAGGCATAGCTCAAACCGCTTACATCTTTTACCGAAGCAAGTTTTTGAAGCTGTTTGAGATAGTTTTGAAATTTAACCGCGTCAATAAATTTTTTAGGTGAGATCCCTACTTCCTCATTGAACTTACGCTCAAGCTGCCGTTCGGTTACAGGCAGCACATCAAGCAAGTTTTTAACATTAACAATGCCGCTATGCTTATGAATGATGCTTATAGCCCAATCTGTAATACTTATAGCTATGCTTTTAGAAGCTATCTTTTTCAATAAAAATTGTTCGGCAATGGCTGCTGCTGTAGAGAGATCCGTGACGTTTGCAATCTGATCTTCAAGGTCGGCACCCTCCTGCCCGAAAAGATCTTTTAAGGGGACAGTATTGTTATTAAGTTCATAAGCAGCCACATCAAGCAGGGTTAATAACGCGTTGGGCTGCAAAACCACTATCAGCATAGCCAATTCATTAACCGACATAATATCGTTATAACGCGTTATCTGCCCATAAACAAAACTCCCCGGTTGCTTATTGGTAACCCGATGCTGATCGTACTGTAACAACGGCGCTTTTAAATGAAATACCATTCCGGGATTGCCATCAGAAAACAGGCGGTAATTTATGGCAGTACGCTCATTATGCGCTATAATTAAATAGTGCTTAACAATACCCGAGAGCAAAGGGTGCGGTGCTATTTGCATGATATTATAACGGCTTGATAAAGGTAATCATTATTTTACCTGAGAAACCACTTGATGCTCCCCCTTGGGTACATCGTTAGGCATAATCGCGATATCAGTGGGCATATCTACTCACCCCGACATCGTTGCGCTTGTCACTCCTCTCTACGCAAGCGTAAAGAGGGGATTCTTTTTTTCATTTTTCTTTTCCCTCTATGCGGCGAAGCCGGAGAGAGGGTGGTCCAGCGAAGCGTAGACCGGGTGAGTCAACTATGCAACCATTTTCCGCTGCTATTCAATAATATCACGCCCCTTTAGGTAGCCGGGGGGCTAATATTTCCTATACACATTATAAAGAATATTCAAATCCAGTTGTGTCATTGTTGGTGTTTCGTCAGTTTGCACAAAGTGGCGTTTAAAGGCAACAATAGCAACCGGCAAATTACTGGTATCATAGCCTATAAGCTTAAGCGCGGTGGCATAATCAAAATTATCCGGCGGAAGTTCAAGCAGTTCTTCCCGCCAAAAGCCAAAGCCTTTTTGGGCTAACAGTTTCCAGGGGAACAATGGCCCCGGGTCGGGTTTGCGAAGTGGCGCTATATCCTGATGCCCTATAAAATTGGCCTGCGGAATGTTGTAGGTTTTCTTGAGCTGAGCCAGCAACGCCAGCAGACTTTTAACCTGTATATCATTAAAAGGCTCGTGCCCGTTATTATCAATTTCGATACCGATAGAGCAGCTATTCATATCACTAATGCTCCCCCATTTACTGATGCCCGCATGCCAGGCCCGCAGGTAATCATTAAGCATGTGGTAAACCTTACCATCTTTACCCACTACATAGTGTGCGCTCACTTGTGGTTTTACTAAGGTAAAAGTAGTGAGGGTTTGCTTAACCGAATCCTGTGCTGTATAGTGAATGATCACGTAATTGGGCTTGCGCAGATTGAAATTCACGGTGCCCACCCATTCGGAAGGAATGGCCCCGCCGGTGCTGTCAACCAGCATGGCGGCCTGCTCCCGGCTAATTACTTCAATTAACGAATCGGTTTGTGTATGGTATACTTTGTTGGTGGCGGCGTAAGGCTGTATTTTGGGCGAACAAGCGCTTAGGGCAGCTATCGAAACAATAAATAATATAGCGCAGATGTTTTTCTTCTCCATGAACCTTGATAAACCCGATTAAGGGGTCTCCTGATGATTTAAACCAAGTATACAAAAACCATGCTATACAAAAAAATTGCCTGATGTTTTACAACATCAGGCAAGCCTCAAATCAAGTTAACCGGGGGCATTATTTAGCTAATGCTTTTTTAATTTCGGCAGCAGCATGTAACATGGCAGATTGAGTTGCTGGTACGTTAGCTATTGGGTTAAGCAAACCCCAATCGTGGATCATACCGTTGTAACGGATAGCGGTTACTTTAACACCTGCTTCATCCAATTTACGGGCATAGGCTTCGCCTTCATCGCGCAGCACATCGTTTTCGGCAGTCTCAACTACAGCGGTTGGCAAACCTTTTAACTGATCGGTAGTGGCCTGCAACGGAGAAGCATATATCTGTTTACGTTCATCAGGATTGGTGGTATAATTATCCCAGAACCATTTCATAGCGTTTTTAGTAAGGAACCTGCCGGTAGCAAACTGATTATATGATTCTGTTTCGAAATTCGCATCGGTTACCGGCCATAACAGTACCTGTAACTTAATTTCGGGGCCTTTTTTGTCTTTGGCCATTAACGCAACCACAGCTGCCATATTTCCGCCAACACTATTGCCAACTACGGCTAAACGTTTGCCATCTACATTAATTTCGGCACCATGGGCCGCAACCCATTTGGTGGCGCTGTAAGCCTGGTTAATAGCTACTGGGTAATGTGCCTCGGGAGATGGGGTATAGTTTACAAATACAGCGGCGACACCTGAATTAACTACCAAATCACGAACGAGACGTTTGTGGGTAGGGAAATCGCCAAGTACCCAGCCTCCACCGTGGAAGAACATGAACACCGGCAACACGCCTTTTGCATTGGCAGGTTTAACAATGTCTAATTTTATTTGCTGACCATCTTCGGTAATGGTTTTCTCAGTAACCGTGATATCGCTGTAATCAAATTTTACTGATTCTTGCGCGCCGGTTAATACCGCGCGGGCATCTTTTGGCGAAAGTTGTTCAAGCGGTTTTCCTGTACCTGAATTAAGCACATTTAAAAATGCTTTAACATTACTTTCTATATGTGGGTCCTGCGCAGGATCAATGGGTTGTACTGTTTGGGCAGATGCGCCGGTGCCTAAAGCTAAGGCTAATATTACTGTTCCGATTTTGGTAGTTATAGATTGAGTTTTCATTTTGTTATGTATTTGATTTATTATCTCTTTTTGTACACAACAAAGGTAGGGTGCCAATCAAGGCCACTCAATGCACGGATGTAGACACGGACAGGACAATTTTCCCCCGGTGCAAACGGAAGCTGTCAGTTGGCGGTTTTTAGCTGACTGCAGGCTGATATCAACAGGTAATTCTTAACCACAGGCGTTATTATGCCTGGTACTGCGTCCTGAAATTCTGCGGCGATGTTTCGGCCTGTTTGCTAAACAGGCGGATAAAATATGAAGGATCATCATAGCCCAGTTTATAGGCTATTTCTTTTACGCTTAGCTGGGTATGCACCAGTAGCCGTTTGGCTTCAAGAATAATCCGGTTTTTGATGATATCGTTTGGTGTGGTATCGCTGTAGCGAGTAATACGTTTGTTTAGTGCTTTGGGGGTAATGTTAAGCATATCGGCATAATCGGCCACGGTGTGCAGTTTGGTATAATTCCATTCCACCATCTGGCTAAAAGCGCGCGAAAACTCAACTTCCTGCCGTGCTTCTTCGGTGGTAATGTGGTGCTCCTGCTTCCAGATACGGGTTGAGCGAATGATGATCTGCTTTAATAAAATCCTCAGCATTTCCTCAACACTGCTGTCACTGGCATCTATCTCAGCTTTTATTTCTTTAAATGAAGCCTGCATCATGGCCGATGCCTGCTTATCCATCATCACTACCGGGATATCGTACACATTGTGAAAAAGGATCCCATCGCAGGCTACCTCCTTATCGTGTATTTCAACGCAATAAAAATCACGGTTATAGTACAACATAGTACCCGTACAATTATCATCAAGCTTGTGAAACTGGCCGGGATTGATGAAGAAAAGCACATCCTGTTGCAAACTATACTCCTTAAAATCGATAACCGCGCTGCCTCCGGCTTTTACAAACAGGATCTGGATAAATTCGGTATAATCTTTCTTTTGTAATTGAGCGGTATAATCATGTTCAAAATCCAGATACCCGAATTTTTTAAAGGAGAATTGCTTGAAGCCGGCCATCAATGAAATAAATTTTAGAGCAGATAAGGCACAAAGATACCAACAAAAAAGCCCGGCCTAACAAGACCGGGCTTCAATTTTATATTTCCAGTAGCCTTATATCGCCGTCGACCGCCTTATTACGCCTAATAAAAGCGCGATAACGGCTATCACCAATAAAATGTGGATAAGACCACCTACAGTTGTAAAGAATACGCCAATTGCCCATCCTATGATCAGGATGACTGCAATGATATACAGGAGTGAGTTCATAATAATTTGTTTTTAATTAATGATTTTCATAGATATCTGTATAATAGCTGATGCCGCCCAAAAGTTTTAAGTTTTGTATTTTTTGTGGCCGACGGCACTCATTTACAGCTGCATTTGGGTGAGAATTATTCCTGATGTATATTTAGGCTCCTAACCCATGAAAACAATGAAATATATTTTTCTGTCTGCGTGCCTGCTAACTGTCGCCACTGTTGTCAATGCTCAATCAAAGCTGCCGGTTATCCGGGCCACATCAAAAAGTGTTGCTATTAATGATGGCGGCTTTCTGGATAAAAATGCCTGGTCGCTTTCGCCAAAAACAAGGCCCGATATTTACACTGCCGACAGAACGCGGGAAACCAAATGGGTTACTTTTTATACCGATATTGATTCGATAAGGGTGAAAGTTAAGCCTGGTACACGATATGATTTCATCATCCTGCTTAACGGTAAGGATTCATGCTATACGCAGGTAGCAAGTGCCATTCCACCGGTAGATAAAAACCAAACATCGGCCAAAAACGATACTATTCCGTTTAAACTCACAGCGTACAATGCCATAGCGGTAAAGGCCGTGCTAAATGATACCGATACATTAAACCTGCATTTCGATGCAAGCTCGTTCGATTTTCATTTAACAAGAGATGCCATTATAAAAAAAACAAAGTTACTTCCCAACCAGGCTGATGTATTGGCAGGCAAAGCCAAACCTAATTTTAACAGCATGAATAAAGCCCAAAAACTGCAAATGGGAACTGCGGTTTGGTATAACCAGGAAATGCTACCCACAGGATTAAGCTCGCGCGAAATGGATGGGCGCTTTGCCTGGAACCTGTTTGAAGGCAAGCAGATAGAGGTTGATTATGACAACAACCGCATCATCATCCATAATAAAACCCCTAAAGACCTGAAAGGCTACGAACGGTCGAAGATCGGCTTTATCAAGTCGTTTCCTTATGCTACCGGAACATTTGAAATAGCAGGTAAAAAATACACCGGCAATTTTACGATGGATACGGGTTCCGATCAGTCGTTGATCCTGGATAGCGCATGGGTAGCTAAAAACAATTTCCCAACAGATTTAAAACTTATCAAATCCTCAACCATCAGCGATCCGCGTGGCGTAAAATATGAAATGAAAATAGTGGAAGCTCCGCTGTTCAGGCTAAATGGCTTCCCTACTGCCAATATACCTACACTTATTTTGAGCAATAAGAATCCGCTTGGTTTTGAAATCAACTATTTGGGCAACGGGCTTTTAAAGCGGTTTAATATGATCCTCGATTTTAAAAATGATTACTTGTATTTGAAGCCAAATAAATTATCAAGCTGAATAAAAAAGCTTTAGAAGCTTTGTAAAAATTAAAACGCTTCATGGCCGTTGACTTTAGTCGACGGCAATGATTACATGCAAATTATCGGACCAATTGACGCTTTAATTTCCAGCAGGTACCGCCCAGCTTTGCTCATCTAAAACGGGGTTTACGTCCATATTATCATACTGAATGTTGAGCTTTTGCTGACCGCTTGTGGTTGCCTCACGATAGGGAATGGTGATACCCTGTACCGGCCGAAGATCTGACAACATGGAGAAAAGCGTTTTGTCGCCTACTTTATAGCCATAAGCCATCAGTTGGTTTTGATCATTTATAGCAAACACATATTCGTTGCCGTTTAACTTGCATTGAACCGTGTACATGTTATTGTTGGGGATTTTTTGCGTATTCATGATCTGCATTTGATCAAGCAATGATTTACGTAAGCCGATAACGCCAGTGTATAGGGCAGTTTTTACCTCGGCTACGTTATTGGCCGGCAATTCAGATTTGTTGCCGCTGCTCCATTGCCACCCGGCATTACCTTCGGTTTGCTGCACCGAAACAGGTTTGCCGTTTTTCCATATTTCAACGCGCACCTTGCTATTTGGAATGTCAATCAGCTCCACAACTTTTAATCCCGAAACCGAGCCGGTTAAACGCGCTGTTTTCAAAGCGTTCAATTTATCGCCGCCATGCGCGGCATTAGCTTTTAAAAGCAATGTTTTGCCATCGGGCAGGGCATTATTATCTGCAGTTTCGGAATTATCTGAAGCTTTTTTTAGCGCAGTTGGCGACTTTGTATTCTTATTAGCCGTTTTGTCATTATTATCTACAAAAAATACCCGCCCATCAACTACGGCCATACGGGTTTTACCGCCCATGTCGCAAAAAAAGCTGTGCAGTTCGATATGGCCATCGGTATAGGCAAGCGTAAGTACACCCTTGTTTATTTTATAGGTACCGCTACCGTCCTTGCTGCTTGAACTGCCTCCGCCAACATTTTCACCGGCTACAACGGAACCCGAATAGCGCGAGTTGCTGAAATGTCCCTTACCATCAAAATTTAATCCCTGTGTACTCAAAGCGCCAACATAAGTTGTACCATAGGCCGCGCCACCACCACCCATAGCGCTGATAAATGAATAATAACCTTCCGGTATAATGTTACCCTGAAGTTTGAACAACTCATGTGCGTAATTAGAAAGACTTCCGTACTTGGTAATGGTATAAACAGACGAACTTTTAGTGTATTTAAGCGTTACCTCTCCCTTGCTCACGGTATATCTGCCGCTTACGTTGGTTTGCCAGTCGGCACGGTTAAGCAAATCGTTAAAGGTACCATCGGGCCTGAACAATACGGAAACATCCCGCCTGTTCATGCCACCGCCAAATATGGGGCTTGGCGAAAACTCACATCCGGCATAAACGCCATCTAACTTATCCTGGGCAAAAACATGATCGTAAAAGCAACATAACAAGGCAAATAGTACCAGGGTGAATTGTTTCATAGGGCGTCGGTTTTGTCGATAAACCGCGTTGGCTAACTATTGTTTGTAGAAATGTTTTAATTAATGTGCAATTAATGTTGAAGAGAAGCTCAATTCCCTCCCTTGGGAGGGGTGTGATGGCAGTAGGGGTTGCAGGGAGGGGTTTCTACTTTTGTTATAAACCTATCGAAGCAACCCCTCCCTACACCCTCCCAGGGGAGGGAATCGCGCAAGGCCCCAATTTGGCATTAGAATTTTTAATAAAAAACGGCCGCGAGGAATAGCTCCCTCACGACCGCTCTTAAAAAACTAATAAACGGTTAAGCTTTTTCAATTTTCGAGGCCTGGTTAATACCGGCTTCGGCAATTTGGGTAAGCAGGCTATCGCATGTTTTTTCCTCATTCAGGGTTGAATCAAGCAGTTCGGCGGCATGCTCATAACCTAAAACACTTGCCAGTGTACGGAGCGTACCATACGAAGCAATTTCGTAATGTTCAATTTTTTGCGCGGCCGAAATAATACCGGCATCGCGGGTGATACTGCCTTTCTCGGTTTCGGCCACAATTTCCTCTCCTTCTTTGATAAGCCCAGCCATGGCTTCGCATTTTACAGCTACAGCTTTTTGACCTATAGAGGCGAAAGCATCCTCCAGGCGGATGATTTGGCGCTCGGTTTCGGCCTGATGGCTTTCAATAGCCGAACGCAGCTCGTCGGATGTAGCAGCTTTCGCCATTTTTGGCAATGCTTTCGAAAGGTGTTTTTCGGCCCAGTAAATGTCTTTCAATTCATCAATAAACAATTCGTTCAGGGCCGATTCCTGCACATTATTGGTTTGTTCGGGTGATTTTACTTTAGTTGTTGCCATGGTAGATGTTTTAATGTTTTTGTGAGATAACATCTACAAACACAAAGCCAACTTTGTTACTTTAAACAATTAAATTAATTATTAGGATAATTTAGGTTTGAATTTTTATCTCAATAAAGTAACCTTGATCTTCTTGCCCTACAACTATAAGTTCTAAAAAATATACAGCCTGCCCGATTTTAAGGAATTTACCGGGTGACTTAGGGCTTCCAACTCCAGACTTAAGACTTACCTAAGCCCCTTTCTTGGTTTTTAAACTGGCCATCAGCTGGTCGTACAAATCGTCACTGCCGGTTTTGCGTGGTTTAAGTTTCTTAACCTTCGCGCGTTTGCCTTTTGATTTAGCCTCGATGATCTTAAGTAACTCATCGTTGTACTCATCTTTAAATTTGGATACATCAAAATCTTCGGCGTATTGATTGATCAGGGTAAGGCCCATATCCAGTTCCTTTTTACTCACATCAATTTTATCGGGCAGGTTAAGATCTTCCGTATCACGAATTTCCTGTGCAAAACGGATCCGAGTTACTACCAATACATTTTTTAACGGATGGACAATACAAAGGCTTTCGGTACTGCGCAATACAAAACGCGCCAAGCCCGCTTTTTTTGATTGCGTAAGCGCCTGGATGAGCAGCGCGTAGGCTTTATTGTTTTTGGTGTCGGGCTCGGTATAATAGGAGGTTTCGTAAAACATGGGGTTTACGTCGACTATATCAACAAAGCTTTCTATTTCAATCACTTTACTTTTTTCGGGCGCGGCATCTTCAAAATCTTGCTCATCCATGATCACATATTCCTCATCAAGCTTATAACCTTTTACAATTTTGTCATAAGGTACTTCTTTATGGGTGTTTTCATTAACCCGCTGATAACGGATACGTGCATGATCGCGGCTATCCAGCATATCAAAATCAAGCGAGCTGGTTTGCACTGCCGAATATAATTTCACCGGGATGCTCACCAACCCAAAACCTATCGAACCTTTCCATATTGATCTCATAGCCCAATAACTTTAATGTGTTGTAATATAACCATAAAGGGTGTAAAGGGTTTCGGGGAATAATGAATGACGGTGATTTTACTCACCCCGACATCGCTGCGCTCGTCACCCCTCTCTTCGCAAGCATAAAGAGGGGTTTCTGTTTTTATTTTCTTTCCCTCTTTGCGGCGAAGCCGGAGAGAGCGTGGTGCAGCGTGGCGCAGACCGGGTGAGTCATCTTCCTCCTGCGTAATTATTTCTTGTCCCAAACAAATCCACCCTCTCGCTTTATTTACAAGCATACCAATGCTTTAGGAAATAATTGTAGCCTTCCTGTTACATATTAAACTAAATACACGTTACCTTAGTCATAACATCAAATAAAATACACATGAAAAAGCTATTTATCCTTGCCGCACTATTAGCAACTACTTTTGGTGCATTTGCCCAAAACGTTGACCTTAGGCGTAAAATTGAAGTTACCGGCATTGCCGAACAGGAAGTTACTCCTGATATTATAAACGTAACCATATCACTACAGGAATACATGGATGGCAAAAAACACATCGCCATTAATGACCTGGAAGACCAACTGGAAAAAGCCGTTAAAGATGCCGGCATCCCATCGGCCGATTTTACGGTGAACAATGTATCGGCCTGGAACAACACTTATCAAAAGAAAAAAGCACCAGATTTTTTGGCCAGCAAACAATATGGTTTACGCGTGCGCGACCTGAACAAGTTTAACCAGATCATGTCGAAAATTGATCCTAAAGGTATCCAGTCTACCAATATTGAAAGCTACGACTATTCAAAAATGGCTGATCTGAAACGCGACCTTAAAATTAAAGCCCTGCTTGCAGCCCGCGATAAAGCAACTTACCTGCTTGCAGCACTTGGCGAAAAACTGGGCGGCGCCATAAACATTACCGAAAGCGATAATAGCAGTTTTCCTCAGCCACGTGTTTATGCCAACACCATGATGTTCAAAGCTTCGGCTGACAGCAACGTTGGTGACTCGGATATCAGCTTCAAAACCATTAAGCTTAACTTCCAGATCCAGGCAGTGTTTGAGATTGTGAAATAATTGCCCCCCGGCTCCCTAAAGGGGGAGCGAAAAAATCTGAAGCCTCTGTTAAAACAAACAGGGGCTTTTTTCATTTTCTTGATTATGGCTCCCCCTTTAGGGAGCCGGAGGCATATGCAATGGTTTGGCAGACGCGAAAGCGATAACGTTAATGATGAACGCGGCGGTGGTGGCGGCAGATTAGCCATAGGCGGCGGGGTGCTTGGCCTGATAGCCGCTGCTATTTATTTCTTTACCGGGGTTGATCCTTCTGCCCTGCTTAACCAGGTGGCAACCAATCAGCCCGCCCGGCAGGAGCAAACAGCCAACAAAGGCCCCGAAGATGCCGGAAAGCACTTTGTACGTGTTGTTTTGGCCGACACGGAGGATATCTGGACAAAGCTTTTTAACGATATGGGCCGTACCTATGAAAAACCTCAGCTGACGTTATTTAATGACTATGTTGAGTCGGCCTGTGGGAGGGCCAGCTCTGCAAGCGGTCCGTTTTACTGCCCGGGTGATTCGCAGGTTTATATCGATCTTTCGTTTTACGACGAGCTTAAGAACCGTTTTGGCGCGGCCGGCGATTTTGCCCAGGCTTATGTTATAGCTCATGAGGTTGGCCATCATGTGCAAAACCTGCTGGGCATCTCACAAAAAATGGACGCGGCCCGTTCAAGGCTTAGCGAACGCGCCTACAATAAACTATCGGTAAAGCTGGAGTTACAGGCCGATTTTTATGCCGGCGTATGGGCACATTACGAAAAAAACATGAAAAACGTACTCGATAAAGGCGACATAGAAGAAGCCCTGAATGCCGCAAATGCCATTGGTGACGACCGGCTGCAAAAACAAGCCCAGGGACATGTTGAGCCTGATAGCTTTACCCATGGCACCAGCGCCCAGCGTATGTACTGGTTTAAAAAAGGGTTCGAAACCGGGGATATCAACCAGGGCGATACTTTTGGGAATGGGGATTTAGATTGAACGCATCCCCTTATAATAAAAACGCGCCATGATGAGGATATCACAATGGCGCATTTTTATTATTGGATTGATTAAAAAACTTAATCAATCCATTCAAACTTGGTATAAGGCACAAGCACTTCAGGCACTTTAATCCCTTTTTCAGTTTGGTTGTTCTCTAACAAGGTAGCTACTATACGTGGCAGAGCCAATGCGCTACCATTCAGGGTATGTGCCAATTGTGTTTTACCATCGGCATTACGGAAACGCAGTTTAAGCCTGTTACTCTGAAAAGTTTCAAAGTTTGATACTGATGATACTTCCAGCCAGCGTTGTTGTGCAGCGCTCCAGGTTTCCATATCATAAGTTAAGGCAGAGCCAAAACCCATATCGCCGCCACAAAGACGCAATACTCGGTATGGCAAACCTAATTTTTGCAACAATCCTTGTACGTGGCTGCTCATGAGTTCCAATATCTCGTATGATTTATCGGGATGGGCAATGGTTACAATCTCTACTTTATCAAACTGGTGTAAGCGGTTCAAACCACGCACGTGCGCACCATATGAACCTGCTTCGCGACGGAAACATGGGGTATGGCCACAGTTACGTACAGGTAACTGATCTTCCTTCAATATCACCTCGCGGTACAGGTTGGTAATAGGTACCTCCGCAGTAGGGATCAGGTACAGGTTATCAACGCCTACATGGTACATCTGCCCTTCCTTATCCGGTAATTGTGAAGTACCGAAGCCTGATGCTTCGTTTACCATTAAAGGTACACTAACTTCACTGTAACCTGCCTTTTCGGCTTCGTCAATAAAATAATTGATCAAAGCGCGCTGCAGCTTAGCTCCTTTGTTTTTGTATACAGGGAACCCGGCTCCGGTTATTTTAACGCCCAGTTCAAAATCAATGAGGTTGTATTTTGCTGCCAGCTCCCAATGCGGCAAAGCATCGGCAGGCAGTTCCGGTTTGTCACCGTTTTCTAACACCACTTCGTTATCTTCGGGTGTAAGGCCTTTAGGTACCGAGCTGTGTGGCAAGTTAGGCAGCAATACTAATTTCTGATATAATTCTTCTTCGGTAATGGTAAGCAGGTCGCCAAGCGTTTTGATCTCTTCCTTCCATGCGCCAGTTTTACCTTTAAGGCCTTCGGCTTCTTCTTTTTTGCCGGCTCGCATCAGCTCGCCAATTTGTTTCGCAGCTGCATTGGCCTCGGCCGAAACATTATCCATACTGGTTTGAGTGGAGCGGCGTTTGTCGTCCAGTTCAATTATTTCATCAACCAGTTGGAGCTGTTTAAAATTTTTTACAGCCAAACGTTCCAAAACCTGTTCCCGGTTATCACGGATATAACTAACTTGCAGCATTATTTTATTTTTTAGGCAAAGATATAATTAGTTCATTGTTTATGGTTCATAGTTCATAGCTGATTTATGAAATTTAAAACCATCAAACCAATAACTATGATCTATGAACTATGAACCCAACACAAACAGGCAAACTATACTTAGTCCCCACCCCGATAGGTAATCTGGAGGATATGACCTTTAGGGCTATCCGGGTACTGAAAGAGGTGGATTTGATACTGGCCGAGGATACCCGTACTTCCGCCCCGTTGTTGAAACACTTTGAGATCCATCAAAAAGTGTTCGCGCATCATCAGCATAATGAGCACCAATCAAGCAACGAGATTGTTAAGTTTTTGCTGGAGGGTAAAAACATCGCGCTTATTTCGGATGCGGGTACGCCTGCCATTTCTGATCCGGGCTTTTTCCTGGTACGCGAAGCTTTAAAGTTTAACATCGCGGTAGAATGCCTTCCGGGAGCTACAGCCTTTGTGCCGGCCCTGGTTAACTCTGGTTTCCCGACAGATAAATTCTGTTTTGAGGGATTTTTACCGCTGAAAAAGGGCCGCCAAACCCGGTACAAGTTTTTGGCCGAAGAAGAGCGCACCATCATACTATATGAATCGCCCCACCGTTTGTTAAAAACACTGGATGAGATGGCTACTTACTTTGGTGCCGACAGGCAAATCTCGGTATCGCGCGAGCTTACTAAAATGTTTGAAGAAACCGTACGGGGTACTGTTATCGAAGTAAAACAATACTTTGAAACCCACCCCATGAAAGGCGAATTTGTAATGTGCGTGGCCGGGGCGACTGTTAAGCCCGCAAAGGGAAAGTATGACAGGGACGAGGAGGAAGAATAGCCGGTAAACACAACCATGTCATTGCGAGCGAAGCGTGGCAATCGCACGGAGGCAGAGCCGCTCTGTATAGCATACGATTGCCACGCTTCGCTCGCAATGACATATTTTTAATATAACTAAATAAAAATCCATCATTGCGAGGAACGAAGCAATGACGCGTGTGAATATCACTCTACATGAAAAAAAACCTACCATTAGCCATACTATCGGGCTTATTATTATGGATAGCCTGGCCACCTACTCCCTATACTACGTTTTTACTTTTCATTGGCTTTGTGCCTATGCTGCTGGCTGTCGAAAACATCATTAATGATGATAAGCCTAAAAAAGGCAGGCGGGTATTTAACGTAACTTTCATCGGCTTTTTTATCTGGAACTCATTATCTGTTTACTGGGTTTATAACGCGCTTAAAATAGTTGGCGAACTTGTAGCTGTTCCCATAACGCTTATCCCCTATTCGCTTGGGCCCTTGCTGATGGCTGCCGCTTTCTGGTTGTATTACCGTTTTAGACTGGTCGTGCCCCGTTGGATAGCGCTCATTGGCCTGGTTTGCTTCTGGATCGGGTACGAATACCTGCATCAAAGCTGGGACCTTTATTTTCCGTGGATGACACTCGGCAATGGCTTTGCCGTAGTGCATCAGTGGATACAATGGTATGAATACACAGGTGTATACGGTGGTACTGTATGGATTTGGGCTGCCAATATCCTGGCCTTTTTAATTTACATTGGCTTCCGCGAAGCTCAGGTAAAAAAAAACCGAATGGCATTGTCCGGAGCTTTGCTGATCGTCATCATAGTGCCAATCGGCTGTTCATTATCAGTTTACAGCAATTATGTTGAGGAAGTGAACCCATCAAATATCGTTGTTGCCCAGCCCAATATCGATCCTTACGAAAAAGATGGCACCATTCCTCCTGCTTTGCAGGTTGATATCCTCATCCACCTTTCGAGGCAGGTAGCACAACCCAATACCGAGTTTTTTATCTGGCCGGAAACAGCTATCCCTGCGCCTGTATATATTAACGAAGAACTGATAGGCCAAAACACTTTTATTAAGCAAGCCCAATTCTTTTTACGCAAGTACCCCAATGGCAACCTGGTTACCGGCGCCGAAACATACCGCCTTTATAATAACAGGGCTACACCAACAGCTATTCCCTCACCATTTGGCGGCGACCAGTTTGCCGATTTTTACAGCACAGCCCTCAACTTAGAAAATGGCGACCGGATCCAAACCTATCATAAGTCGCGCTTTGTGCCCGGGGCCGAATCCATGCCTTTTGGCGAAGCGCTCTCGTTCCTGAAACCTGTATTTGAGCATTTAGGTGGTGCTACCGGTAACTATGCTCCCGACAAAGACGCTAAAGTTCTTTACTCACAAAGCGGTATCGGGGTTGATCCTGTTATCTGCTATGAATCGATATGGGGAGGCTATATTGCCCGCTCCGTTAAAAAAGGGGCGCAATTTATTGCCATTATCACCAATGATGGCTGGTGGGAAAACACTTCGGGTAAAGACCAGCATTTACAATACGCCAAACTTCGCGCTATTGAAACACGCCGTTGGGTTTGTCAATCGGCAAATACCGGTATCTCCGGCTTTATCAATCAACGAGGCGATGTTGTTAAACATACCGAATGGTGGACTAAAACGGCCATCAAACAGGATATCAACCTTAATAGCGAACTTACTTTTTATGTTAAACACGGCGATTACATTCCGCAGGCAGGCAGCATACTGGCAGGAATTGGCATGGTGTTTTTACTGGGAATGAGATTGAGGAAGAAACAAACGCTAACTGCCTAATCAAGTACCGACAGGGTTGTTTTGATAATATCATCAAAAAAAGCTTTGTCGGCCGTTGCTTTGGCTGATACCTGCATACCCCGCACAGCGTTAATGATAAACCGGGCCAAGGCCAGGGCATCTTGCCGGTTATGGATCTCGCCACTGTCCTGCCCTTTTTTTACGGCAAGGTAAACAGCCTTTTCAAATTGCTGCTCGTTGCGGCATATCATCTCCTTTACCTCGGCATCGTGCGCGGCAAGCTCAATTTCGGCATTTACCATAAAGCAGCCTTTGCGCTGTTCGTCATTTAACAAATCTCGCGTGGTGAGCTCCAAAAGTTTTTTTATCGCTTCTTTGGCCGATGTTTCATCTTTTATGATGCTGCACATCTGGTCGCCCCCCGACTTTTGGTAGCTATCCAAAGCTTTAATATATAAAGCATGCTTATCGCCAAAGGTATCGTACAAACTGGAACGACTTATGCCCAAACCTTCCACCAAGTCCTGCATGGACGTGCCATTGTAGCCCTTATGCCAAAAAATGCAAACGGCCTTGCTCAGTACCTCGGCTTCATCAAAATCTTTACTTCGTGCCATAACAGAAAAGCTTTACCCGTTTGTGGGCAAAGCTATTCATTTTTAATTAATTGTTTAATCTAATGCCGTGCCCGGTTTGTTTTTAACCGGAACATTCCGGATTAATTATCTTACACCGCCGCTGGCAATGATAATTTCGCCGGTTAACCAGCGTGAATCGTCAGAAGCCAGGAACACCGCTATTGGAGCGATATCATCTGGCTGACCGATACGGCCAAGCGGTGTAGTTTTTTCGATCTCTATCTGGAAATCGCTACCTATAAAGCCTGCAGTATGTGTACCTTCTGTTTCAACCATACCTGGATTGATGGCGTTTACGCGAATCTTTTTAGCACCAAGTTCTTTCGATAATACCTGTGTGATAGAATCAACAGCGCCTTTAGTACCGGTATAAATGGCGCTTTGTGGCGGAGTGATACGGGTAACAGTTGAGCTAACGTTGATTATGCTGCCGCCTTTATCGCCAAAGCTGTTAACTGCGGCTTGTGATGCAAGTAATAAACCAAGTACGTTGGTATTAAACTGGCGGTGAAACTCATCTTCAGTAACGGCTTCAATTGGTGTAAATTGATAAACACCAGCATTATTTACCAAAACATCAACACCACCAAAAGCTTCTGTGGTTTCGGCGAAAAGACGATCAACATCTGCTTTTACTGCTACGCTACCTTGTACCGCGATGGCTTTGCCGCCATTAGCTGTAATTTCAGCAACCACTTTATCAGCACCTGTTTTATCTGATGCGTAATTTACTACTACTGCTGCTCCTGCTGAAGCCAGGCTTTTAGCTATGCCTGCGCCAATACCTTTTGATGCTCCTGTTACTACTGCAACTTTGTTCTCTAATTTTTTCATTTTCTGGAAGATTAATTTTATTTTGGATCAATCGTTCCGTAAAGGTAAGCTCATTTTGGAATAAACGTTCCGTAATTATTTTTTATTAGGCTGGGATGACAAAAGGGAACTAAAGTCACAATTAAAATTTGACGGTTTTAAAGTTTCATTGCCGTTGGTTTTAACCAACGGATAATGGCCAGCGATAAGCGGGCTTCAGCCCAAATCAGCTTTCAGATTTGGCTAAAGCCTGGAATTATTAAGCTTTTTACCGTTGGTTAAAACCAACGGCAATGAATATCTCCTGTACTGAAACAGCTGATATACCCATTCAGGTAATAAATAGTTTTTGACTGAAAAGATGTTACTTCAAGATATAGTAGACAGGCAATGTGAGGACTAAGATAAATTTTACCGCTTACAAGCGTGCCATAAAACATATGTAAGCGTGGTGTGTAAGATTTCTCCTCACTCCTGTCCCCAATTCTTAACGCCGTTTGTCGACAAACGGTTTTATTGATTTGTAAAAAGATGCTTTATCTGTCCCTATTCCTCAGTAGCCATTTCATTGCGCTTGAGCACAAAAGCCATCAGGTCGTTGATTGGCTGCTTGATGATCTTGCCGGTTTTTACGCCATGCAGCGTGCAAAGCGCGGTTAATTCATCGGCAAAAGAGTAGGCTATGGAGCCTACAAAATGGCATTTATATTTATGATACTCGGGGTACGATTTGATATTACTCTCAATAAATTCAACCAGGCCGTCAACCAGCATGGAGTGGCCGTATTCGGTTTCCTTGATCTCGCTTACAAACTTGCTAAACGATGCCAGATAGGTATTGGCATTGGGCTTCTGATATACATTTTTGATCACAATCTCCTTATTCAGGTGATAAGCCTTATCAAATTTCTGGCTGATCTCATGCGGCATATTGCCGTATAAAAAATCGGTGATAAGCTTTTTGCCAAACCAAGTGCCCGAGCCTTCATCGCCCAACACAAAGCCAAGGCCGTGCTGCCCATCGTAAATATCTTCACCGTCAAAAAAGGAAATATTACTGCCGGTACCCAACACACAGCAGATCCCCTTTTCATGACCGCAGGTGGCATAGGCGCATCCCAGCAAATCGCTGTCAACACTAATGTATGCTTTGCCAAAATGCTGACTTAGGGCATTAGATACAACCTCATGCCTATCCGGGCTGCTGCATCCAGCTCCAAAAAAGTATACCTCAGAAATTTCGGCTGCAAACGCCACCATTTCAGGTGCCTGTTCAAGAATAATACGGGCAATCTCCTTTTCGGTTAAAAAATAAGGGTTTAACCCGGCTGTAAGGAACGAGCGGGTTTCCTGGTCTGAAACGGTAAGCAGCCAGTCGGTTTTTGATGACCCGCTATCTGCAACTAATATCATTGACAAATTTCTTCGAGCACTTTAACGGTAAGTGGTTTATGAATAAACTGAGTGATATGCTTATTATCACTTGACTGCTTCATATCTGTAGGATCAAGCGATGATGATAACATATATATTTTAATTCCTTTTTTAGCTATTTCTAACCCATCATATTCGTGCAGAAATTCAAAACCGCTCATCATTGGCATCCTGATATCTAAAAAAATAACGTCGGGATCTACCGATCCGTCCCTTAACGATTCAATGGCCTCCATCGGCGACTGACGCACAATGATGTTCTCGGCAAAATTACTGCTCTCTAAAACCCGCCGCGTTATGAAGTTATCAATGTAATTATCATCAATAAGCAGGCAGGTTTTAAAAGGGGTAGTCATATCTCAAAAGTAGGCTTTTAAACCTATTTTTAAAATATTTTTTATTGGATGTTAATACTATTAGTGATTTGTTTTAACATGATCTCGGCCTGTTTACTCTGGTACTGCGCGGCAAAAAATTTTGATTGTGCGTCGAGGTAATTACGTTGTGCTTCCCTTACCTCAAGTGGCGTAATGTTGCCCAATTTATATTTATCGAGTGTAATATCCAGGTTCTTTTTGTTAAGGTTCACGTTAGCTTCTTCCAGTTTTACCAGGTCGAGCCCTGAAAGGTACGCCACAAACAAACTGTTAATCTGACTTTCGATATTCAGCTTGGTTTGTTTAGCAGCAATACCGGCATTATCAATCTGGATCTTAGCATTTTTTTCGCGCCTGTTTTGATTGAAGCCGTCAAAAATATTAATGGATGCTGTAAGCCCGTAGTTAAGACCATGGGCATTTTGCGATATGGTAAACCCAGCCGGTGTTTTGCTGTTGGTAAACACATAGCCCGATGTTAATCCTACCTGCGGGTAACGTGTCGAGCGTACCTGTTTCAGATTGATCTCGGCCAGGCGCTGGTTAATTTGTGCCGATAAGATCCCCGGATTTTGCAGCTGCGCGTTGTTAAGTACATCGGCCAAAATAAGTTTATCATCAACCACAATGGTGTCTGCCACCGAAAAATCCGTTTGCAGATCGCGGATCAGCAACTGGTTAAGCTGTATTTTGGTTGACTTAAATAACTGGTACTGGATAATCAGGTTGCCGGTATCCGTATTCAGATTCACCTGGGCGTTTAACACATCAAGCCTCGAGGCGCGGCCCACATTAAATTTATCTGTAGCAATGCGTAATTGTGTCCGGGATATGTCTATCGCCCCTTTCAATGCCTTAACCTGTTCGTTTTGACTGATGAGATCATAATATGTATTGATCACGCTGGCAACGGTACGTTGTACAGTATCCTGTAACCTCAAAACGCCAAGCTTATCCAGCTGTTTAAGCTGATCGTAGTTGGCGAACATGCCAAAGCCGTCAAAAATTGTCCAGTTAAGGTTTACGCCATAGCTATTGTTAGAGTTATGGGCATTAATGTTATTGTATTTGCCGGTGTTAAGCGTTTGCTTGGTTGACTGGCGGCTGTTGTTGTCGGTAAAATTACCATTAAGTTGAGGCAGCATTCCCGCGTTACCCGCCGTAACGTTGTTTGACGCTATGGTTGAATTGTTTTGCGACAGCTTAATATTATAGTTATTCTTCAGGGCTATTTCCACCGCGTCCTTAAGCGTTAGCAGTGGTTGCTCCGGCTGCTGGGCCTTCACGATGGCCGATGCCATCGCGAAAGTAAATACCAGGCAAGCTATTTTCTTGATCATCATATTATATTACAGGTTTTCGATCAGTTTAGGTTCGTGGTGATGCGGGTGACGTGCAGCCTCAGCTATTTCGGCTTCGGCAGCCATGTCTTCAGGATCATGGTCATGATCTTTACGGGTTTCAGCAGCAAGCAACATGTACATCATCGGGATAATATATAGTGTTAATACCAACGAGAATAACATCCCGCCCATAATAACAATCCCCAATGATACACGGCTTTTTGCGCCGGCACCCAAGGCAAACGCGATAGGCACAGCACCAAGTACTACCGCCAAACTGGTCATTAATATTGGGCGAAGACGGGCAGTAGCTGCTTCAATAACAGCCTCATATTTAGGCACACCCTGTTCCATCCGCTGGTTGGCAAACTCTACGATGAGGATACCATTTTTAGTTACTAAGCCCACGAGGGTAATGATCCCAATCTCGCTGAAGATATTGAGCGTTTGGTTAAACAACCACAATGAAAGGAATGCACCCGAAATTGCCAGCGGCACCGTAAGCATCACAATAAACGGATCCATAAAACTTTCAAACTGGGCAGCAAGTACCAGGTAGATGAGCAACAACGCGAATCCAAAGGCAAAAAGGATGTTTGATGAACCTTCGGCATAGTCACGTGAAGGGCCGCTGAGCGCGGTACTGAAGGTATCATCAAGCAAACTTTTGGCTATCCTATCCATCTCCTTAATACCATCACCAACAGTATAACCCGGCGCAAGACCGGCAGATAATGTGGCCGATTTATAACGGTTAAAGTGGTAAATGGCCGGCGGTGTAGCACCTTCCGTCGTTTTTACTACGTTATCCAGCTGTACCAAATTACCTTTTGAACTGCGCACATAAACCGATTTCAAGTCAAGTGGCTGGTCGCGGTTTGCACGGTCAACCTGAGCTATTACCTGGTATTGCTTACCGTTAATCAGGAAGTAATCCAAACGGCCGGCACTATAGTACAACTGTAGCGTTTGAGCAATATCATCAACCGAAACACCTAAATCACGCGCCCGCTCACGATCTGTGATTACGCGCAACTCTGGCTTGGTAAATTTCAGGTTAACATCCGTTCCCTGGAAAACCGGGCTTTTTGAAACCTCCGCAAAAAACGTTGGCAATACCTTGCGGATCTTTTCAAAATCCTGGTTCTGGATTACGTACTGCACCGGTAACGAAGTTTTTGAACCCGAACCGCCGCCGCTTATCGTTTGCTCTTGTATAACAATGGCACGGGCATCTGGCATTTTGCGTAGTTTACCGTTCAGCCAGTCGGCAAGCTCCTGTTGAGTACGAACGCGTTCATCCGGCTTAACAAGCCCCACCCTGCCAAAACCTGTATTAGCAGCTCCACCGCCGCCAAATGATGGCGAAACAATTTCAAGGTTTACGTCAGCCTCCGGGATAGAATCGGCCACCAGATTAGACACCTTGTCCATGTACTTCGTCATATACTCGTACGTAGCACCTTCCGATCCGGTAACGCTGTAACGAAGCAAGCTGCGGTCGTCAAGCGGAGCCAATTCTGAAGGGATCACTTTTACCAGGATACCAATAATAACAATGGAGGCCGCAAGAATGGCAAACGAAACCCACTTACGCTTCATGAACTTAATGAGCGACTCCGAATACGAATTGGTCATGTTCACGAAGAAAGGTTCTGTTCTTTCGTAAAACTTTGATTTCTTTTGGTTTTTACGGATCAGTTTCACGTTAAGCATCGGCGTTAATGATAGCGATACAAACGCCGAGATTAATACCGAACCGGCAACAACCACCGCGAACTCACGGAACAAGCGGCCTGTAAAACCCTGTAAAAATACGATTGGTAAAAACACCGCTGCCAGCGTAACCGATGTGGATACAACTGCGAAAAAAATCTCGGCCGAGCCCTCAAAAGCAGCCTTGCGGATGGCCATGCCGGCCTCTACTTTTTTATAGATATTCTCCGTTACTACGATACCATCATCTACCACCAGGCCCGTTGCCAGTACTATCCCCAGCAGGGTTAGGATATTGATGGAAAAACCGAAGATATACATGATAAAGAAAGCCCCGATCAACGATACCGGGATATCTATCAGCGGACGGAAAGCGATAAGCCAATCACGGAAGAAGAGGTAAATGATAATTACCACCAGCACAAAGGCTACAATAAGCGTTTCCTGTACTTCGGATATCGACTGGTTGATGAACTTAGTGTTATCCAAAGCTACTTTTACGTGGATATCATTTGGAAGGTCTTTTTTGATCTGCTCAAGACGAACATAAAAATCCTTAGCTATCTGCACATAGTTGGCACCAGGCTGTGGCACCAAAGCCAAACCAACCATCGGCACACCCGATTCTTTGAATATGGTTTCTTCATTTGCCGAACCCAGCACCGCGTAACCCACATCTTTCAGGCGAATAACCTTGTTACTGTCAGTACGGAGAATAAGGTTGTTAAAATCCTGTTCGGTGGCCAGTTTACCCAGCGCCCTGATGGTAACCTCGGTGTTATTGCCTTCAATTTTACCGGCAGGCAACTCTACGTTCTCTTTAGCCAAAGCCGCGCCAATATCTGTTGCGGTAAGCCCCTGAGCCGAAAGTTTGGCCGGATCAATCCACAGGCGCATAGCATACTGGCGTTGCCCCTGCACGTTGATTGTACTTACGCCCGGAATAGTTTGTAAACCCTCCAATAAAACGTTCTCGGCGTAATCATCAAGCTGGTTAATATTACGCGAGTCGCTGCTTACTGTTAGGGTAATGATCTGGTCGGCGCTGGCATCGGCTTTTGTAACTACCGGCGGCGCGTTGATATCCTGTGGCAACTGGCGTTGTGCCTGGCTCACTTTGTCGCGCACGTCGTTAGCAGCTGTTTCCAGGTCGGCATCAAGGTCAAACTCAACTGTAATGTTGCTTTGCCCAACCGAACTGGTTGACGAAATATTACGGATGCCCGGCACACCGTTGATAGATTTTTCAAGCGGCTCGGTTATCTGTGATTCAATTACATCGGCATTTGCACCAGAGTAACTGGTAGATACCGAGATAATGGGCGGATCCACAGAAGGAAAATCCCGCACCCCTAAAAATTTGTAGCCGATAATACCGAACACAACAATAACTACAGACATTACTGTTGCCAATACCGGCCTTTTAATACTTACTGAGGATAAGCTCATATCGGGTTTATTTAATAACTTTTGAAATATGCAATGGCACTTTTGGCCTCATTTGTATCAAACCTGAAACTACCACACTATCGCCAGGTTGCAAGCCCTCAATTATCTGGATCCTGGTATCGGTACGCAAATCCGTTTTAACCGGCTTTGATTCCGCTATGCCATTTTTGTAAATCCAAACAATATTGCTTTTCAAATCAGGAATAACAGCCTGTGTTGGCAGCAGGATAGTTTTAGGGATTTGATCAAGCGTTAAGCTGATCTTGGCAAAACTACCGGCAGTAAGTACGCCTTTAGGATTTGGTGCCTTAGCGCGAACTGTAATAGTACGTGAAGTGGCGTCAATAGCCGGATCGATAGCGTAAACAGTACCAACAAAGTTTTCCATCGAGCTTTCGGTACGGAACCTGATCTTACTTCCCGGACCAAGGATAGACAAATACCTCTCAGGCACCGAAAAAGTAACCTTAGCCGGATCGATATTAACCAGCGTAGCAATAGTTGATGATGGCGACAGGTAGCTGCCCGGGCTCACGTTTCTTAAACCAATAGTTCCTGAAAATGGCGCGCGGATCTCGGTACGGGCCAATTGTGCCTTGATTACATCGGCAGCAGCCTTTAACGAGTTAAGGGAAGTTAATGAAGTATCATATTCTTCCTGGCTTATGGCCTCTTTTTGCAATAACTGACGGTTGCGGCTTTCCTGTTGCTTAGCCAGCGCAACCTGGTATTGGTTCTGTTGCAATGAAGCCTCCAGGTCCTGGTTATATACCTTAACTAACAACTGCCCTTTGGTAACTTTAGTTCCTTCATTAAAATAAATCCCCGTGATGTTGCCGGCTGTCTGGCTCACAAGGTTTACTTTTTCGTTAGCATCAATAGTACCGGTAATATCTATGACGTTGCTAACGGCGGTGTCCTTAACTATCATCACATTAACATTCACCGGGCCACCGCCTTTTTTCTTATCACCCTTACCCGAAGCCATAGCCGCGGCCGATTTCTTTGCCCCCTCGCTAAAAAATTTGTTGTAAATTAAATAGGCAACCAGCAGGGCCAGCGCCGTGTAAATAATATATTTCGTTTTCATACTTTGTTTAATCCGTGTGTGGTTTAGCTTGTAGGGTTGTTTCGGGTGATATTAATGGTTTTAAATTTTTGTGCATCCGGGTAAGTACACTTTCAAATACCTGCATATCGGCTTCAGATATGCCCTCGGTAATATCTGTGTTGATGTTTTCAAATGTTTCGAGTATCTGGGGTACAGCCAGTTTAGCCTTTTCGGTAACCCGTAGTAGTTGCTGCCGTCTGTCGTTCGGGTTATTTTCGCGGTAAACAAATCCTCTTGACGATAATAGGTTAATGATGTTCACCATGGCCGATTTATCCTTGCCCAACATGTGAGCCAGCGCGTTTTGTGTAAGCTGTCCGTCATGAACATAAATAAGCGAAAGGATATAATGGTACCTCGTAACTTCCAGATGTGCGGTTTGCTTTACCAGTACATCCAGGTACAATTTACCCAAGCGGAGCAGCTTGCGCGAAATAGGTTCAATCAGTTCCATTTTACTTAAAATCGTTGTAAAACTAATAGCATAATATTAACAATAGTTGCATGTATCAACCATTTTACAACGACGTTTTGAGCACAGGAATGCCAGATATTTAACTGATTATATAATTTTTATAAATTGCGTGCATGAAACTGACCAACCTACGCACGTTATTTTTTCTAACGCTTTTTATTATGAGTACTACCATCAGCGAGGCAGCCGCCAACGCTCAGATTACCTACAATGTTTCGTTTCCAGAAGCCCAGGCCCATTATGCCGATATTGAAATGCACATTACCGGGCTTCAGCAAAACACACTTGAACTGAAAATGCCGGTATGGACGCCCGGCTCGTACCTTGTCCGCGAGTTCGCGAAAAACATCGAATCATTAAGTGCCGAAACCAGCGGCAAGCTTGTTGCAGCACCCAAAATCAATAAGAACACCTGGCAAATTGTTACAAAAGGAATTTCATCGGTAACGGTAAAATACCGCGTTTATGCTTTTGAACTTTCGGTACGCACCAGCTTTATTGATGCGTCACACGCATTCCTTTCAACTACTGGTATCTTTATTTACCCGGCAAACATGCTGCATTCGCCGGCTACCATCCATATTAAGCCTTATAAAAACTGGGATAAGGTTTCGACCAGCTTAGATATGGTAAACAATGATCCCTTTACCCGTTTATCACCCAACTTCGATATCCTGTTTGATTCGCCTATTGAAGTGGGTAACCAGGATGTTTTTGGCTTTGACGCGTCGGGCGTTCATTATGAAATTTGCATGTATGGCGGTGGCAACTACGACAGGGAAAAACTAAAAGTCGATATCCACAAAATTGTTGACCAGGAAACCGCTGTATTTGGCGAAAACCCGAACAAACACTATGTATTTATAGTACATAACCGCCAGCGCAACGGTGGTGGTTTGGAGCACCTGAGCTCGACCGTTTTAGGCGCTTCGCGCGATAATTATGCCAACGATAAAGGCTATCAAAGCTTTTTAGGCCTGGTTGCCCATGAGCATTTTCATTTATGGAATGTAAAACGCTTACGCCCTATCGTATTAGGCCCGTTTGATTATGATAACGAAAACTATACTACCAACCTGTGGATAGCCGAAGGCTTTACCGAATACTACCAAGGCATCATCGTTCGCCGTACGCAATTATTCCCTGTCGAAAATTATTTTGACACCCTGGAAGGCGAGTTCAACATCCTCGAAAACCTGCCGGGTAAGGACGTACAAACCGTTGCCGAATCAAGCTTCGATGCCTGGATCAAAGCTTATCGCCCTAACGAAAACTCAAACAACAGCACCATATCATACTACAACAAAGGGGCCATCATTGGTATGATGCTCGATCTGGAGATCATTAACGACAGCAAAGGCAAATACTCGTTAGATGATGCGATGAAATACATGTACACCCAGTTTTACAAAACAAAAAAACGTGGTTATACCGATGCTGAGTTTAAAGCCGCTTTTGAAAAATTTGCCGGTAAAAAACTGGACGATTTTTATGCTAAATACATCAATGGCCTAACCCCTGTAGACTATAACAAATACTTAGGCTATGCCGGTTATAAAGTAGTTGATGAACTGGCTGGTAAAAACGATGCCGCCCTGGGTGTTACTACAGCGGCAAACGCGGCCAAAAAAATTATTGTTACCGGAGTACAACGTGGCACCGCAGCCTATATAGACGGCATTAACGTTAACGACGAAATCACGGCTATTGACGGCACACCTGTTACCGATGCAGCAAACATGATCAAAGATAAAAACCCCGGAGATAAGATCCAGGTTACAGTAACCCGCGATGGCCAAGCTATTATCCTACCGGTTACCCTGCTCAAAAGCAACCGCGTTAAATACAACATTGCTACAATTGACAGCCCAACCGAGCAGCAACTGGTTGTAAGGAAAAAGTGGTTGAGTATATAAGAGATTCTCTATTGAACGAAGAAAGGGTCGGCTAAAAAGCTGGCCCTTTTTTAGTTTGAACACTTGTTGCTCCTGAGGTAAGAGAAAATTAGGATCTGTGTATGTGAAATAAAGTTAGGTGTAGTGGGACTGTCATCCTGAGCCTGTCGAAGGACGCGCGCAGAGGCCTACCCGCCATACTTCGACCAGCTCAGCATGACACCCTTTAACGTAGCTATAATGAAGGGGTATATAAAATTGCTTATAGTGCAAGTCTTGAGCCCGGGAATGTGCAATGGGAGGCTTGTGCTCTTGGCCAGGCACAAGTGAGCAATACCCACCGGCAACCACACAACACTTGCGCCAAAGGTATCTTCGTAATAAGATCTAATTATTACCCAACCCCTCCTCAATCTTTGCTTGCAGCTCTGCTTTAAAATTTTCATCTAATTTCAATTCACTCCTTAACGAGTCATGAAAAAGTTGTTGTACCATGGTATTAATAATATGGCTTTGCTTGTTGTATAACACACACATGCCACAACCGGCAAGGTGAATGCGCAGCTCTATTTCCTCGCGAAAACTAAGCCGTTTAAGCTGCTTTTTTTCGATAAGGAAAGTAGCTTGTTTGCAGTTGTATATGATTTTTTTAAGATAACTCATTTTAATTCCAGTTTTTTTGGAGGCAAGCCCTCAGGTTAACTTTTGCCCGATGAATAATTACCCAGAAATTGGCCTGGGTAACATGCAGTTCGGTGCAGATATGCTCGGTTGCGGCATCATCAACATGCTTCATGGTAAAAACCGCGTTCCACAGTGCCGGGAGTTTTTGCAGGCATAATTGTAAAATCTTGTTCAGCTCCTTTTGCAATAATGGGTCCTGTTCATCCATCCCGGCAATGGGTTGCGGGGCATATTCAGATTTCCAATGACCATTCCCTTCGTCAAAAAACTCATCCTGCTCCTGTGTGGCTTTATTTGCGGCAGCTACAGCAAGGCCGGAGGATTTTTTTCGGTATACATCAATAATTTTATTTTTAAGGATTGCAGTAAGCCACGTTCGTTCGGTGCTTCTGCCCTCAAACCTGTCAACCCTTTCAAGCGCTGCCAAAAAAGTTTCCTGCACCAGGTCTTTAGCCAGATCCTCATCATTAATACGCACAATGGCGTACATATACAGGTAATCGGCATAGGTGGCAACCCATTTGTGCGGGGCCAATACATTATTTTCGGATATCATTGAATGCTTAGCTAATACAATACCGGATTAGTCGGGCGGGGGCACTAATCCTTACAAAAATAAACTCATTTAGTTTATTTTAAACTAAGCCATCCCATTTACTGCCATCCCGCATGAATAATGAGCTTATTATGCCGATATTTATGTCAGCCAAAAAAGAAAAAATTTATTGTAAGGTTATTCCCGCAAACCCGACAAAGCAGTAAAAACGTATGTCATTTAATCTAAACAATATGGGAAAGATCAAAATAATTGCGCTCCTACCGCTTTTGATTGGTGCAATTGCTGTTTTAGCCGCTTTTACTAACTGCAGAAATACAGCCAAAGGAAATGGTAAAACGCCGGAAGCTGAAGATAAAGGCTTTGCTTTGGTAGAACTGTTCACCTCCGAAGGATGCTCGAGCTGCCCATCGGCTGATAACCTGGTAGCCAAAGTTCAGAAAGAAATCGGTGACAAGCCTATCTATATTTTAGCCTATCACGTTGATTACTGGAACCGCCTTGGCTGGAAAGATATTTTCAGCAGTGCTGATTATTCAAAACGCCAAAATGAATATGCCAATTGGTTAAACCTGTCGCAGGTATACACCCCGCAGATTGTAGTTAATGGCAAAACAGAATTTGTAGGTTCGCAGGAAGGGGCTTTACGCAACGCCATCAAAGCCGGGCTACAAGGCAATAGTAGTGCAAGATTGAATCTTAAAGCTACACGCAATGCCAACAATACAGCTTCGGTACAGTATAAAATTGAAGGAGAAACTGAAAACTCGCATAATGTAATATCCCTTGCATTGGTTCAAAAACAAGCTGTTGTAAAAGTTGAGCGTGGCGAAAACGGCGGCCGTACGCTGGCACACACCCAAATTGTGCGCAACCTGCAAACTCTCCCTTTAAACAGCACCGGAGGCAGCGCAACCATAGCCTTACCCGCCGGTTTTGATGCCCAGGGCTGGGAGATAATAGGCTTTGTACAAAATACCGGTAACGGAAATATCTTAAGCGCGGCAAAGGCTTCATTTAAGGTATCCGCAGATAGCGGCAGCCAAAGGGACGCTAAAAACATACAATAGTTAAACACTGTTTGTGCAAAAACTAAAACGGCCATTTAAATGAAAGTGATCAAAGAAAAACACCCACTGCTAATGCGCTGGACGCATTGGGTAAACTTCCCCATCCTAACTATTATGATCTGGAGCGGGCTGCTTATTTACTGGGCTAACGACACTTATACGTTCACGCTCTTTGGAGTTACTTTCATCCGATTTTTTCCACAGGGGTTTTATGACGCCCTGCACATCCCAAAACGATTGGCCGAGGGGATGGCTTTTCACTTTTTGTTTATGTGGTTTTTCGCGCTGAACGGGTTTCTGTACGTAGCATACACCATTATATCCGGTCAGTGGCGGGAACTGGTGCCCAATAAACATTCATTTAAAGAAGCCTGGCAAGTTGTTTTGCATGACCTGCATATCCGCAAGATGGCGCCGCCCCAGAACAAATACAACGCCGCCCAGCGTATTGCCTATACAGCCATCATTGTAATGGGCTTTGGCTCGCTGATTACCGGGCTGGCTATTTATAAACCGGTACAATTTAACTACCTGGCCTGGCTCTGCGGCGGCTACCACCTGGCGCGCATATGGCATTTTGTACTCACCATTGGTTATGTGCTGTTTTTCCTGGTACACGTTGTACAGGTAATCCTTGCCGGCTGGAACAATTTCAGATCTGTTATTTCGGGCTTTGAGGTGATTGACGAAAAACCACAACCCGCTATCCAAATTCAAAACGATGAAACTAACGAAAAAGCTGAGTAAGGTTTTCAGCAAAAATAAATCCCCCAAAAAGGAGCTGACTGTTGAGCAGAAGATAAGTCGCCGCAATTTTATCGCCTTTGGCAGTTTCCTGGCTTTGGGTAGCGCGGCATACGGCGGCTGGCGTTGGCTGTACACTTCGCCCGAAGAAAAAGGCGGGGTAACCGCGGGTGCCCACGGCCCATTGCGTGCAGTACTTAATACCAACGAAAAAGTAGTACGCCAGTTATACAGCAATAACAACCTTGTAAAAACATATCCAAAAGAAATGGCCGCCAAAGTGGTGCGCCATAACAGCGATATAGGCTCGGAAGGATTAATTGATGTAGATGCCTGGAAATTATCAGTCAAAAAAAATAGCGGCGAGGTGCTGAATATTGGTATCGACGAAATAAGGAAACTACCCAAAACCGAGATCATTTATGATTTTAAATGTGTTGAGGGCTGGGACCAGATCTCGCACTGGGGCGGCGTAAAATTCAGCGATTTTATAACCCATTTTAAACTTGATGCCGAAACCCAATTTGAATACGTAGGCATGGAGACGCCAGACAAGGAATATTATGTGGGGGTTGATATGCCGAGCGCTATGCACCCGCAAACCTTACTGGCCTATGAGGTAAATGAAAAACCGCTGCCGCCTAAACATGGCGCGCCGTTACGGCTCATTATTCCGGTTAAATATGGCATCAAAAACCTGAAGCGGATTGGGAGTATCAACTTTAGCAATACCCGCCCCCCTGATTACTGGGCCGAACAGGGATATGATTATTACGCAGGGTTGTAAAGATCCCGTTAAACCTTTGAGATATCTGATGTAATATTTGCATATTGCATTAGATGCCAGCGGATAAACCACCACTTTCCAAACAGCTTGCCTATGCCTGCGGAATGATAGGCTGGAGCATCATGACCAATATTATTATTGTGATGCTGCCCTACTTTTATCTGCCGCCAAGTAATGCCCGGCTTACCCCCTTAGTTCCCCAGCTGCTGCTTTTCGGGGTGTTTAATATCATGTCGGCCATAACTGCTTCGGGGCGTTTGGTTGACGCCTTTTTTGATCCTTTTATTGCTTCGCTAAGTGACAAAAGCGAAAACCGCAAAGGCCGGCGGATCCCCTATATGAAGTGGGCCATTATTCCGGCTGTTGTTTTTTGCTCCCTTACTTTTTGCCCGCTGGTAAAAGGCGAAAGCATCCATAACGCTTACTGGCTCGTTTTTACCCTTATCTGCTTTTTCATGGGTGCTACGGCCTACATTATACCCTATAATGCACTGCTCCCCGAGCTTACACGCACAGGTGCCGAACGGGTTGAATTATCATCCTTGCAACAGGTTGGTTTTGTGATTGGCATTATCCTGTCGGCCATGGTGAACAACTTTGCCGATTGGCTGCAAAGCTTCACCCACATTACCAATCGCGATACCGCCGTACAATACACCATTTGGGGTCTTGCGATTTTTGCCGGGCTGGTAATGCTTGTGCCTGTGTTTGCCATTGATGAAAAACGATATTCAAACAGTCAGCCATCGCACCTGCCCTTGTTGCCTGCAATTCAAAAAACTTTCGGCAACCGCAATTTTAAATATTATCTCATCTCCGACTTCTCGTTCTATATGGCGCTCAGCATCATATCAAGCGGACTGTTATTCTTTTTAAAATCGTTGCTGGGGCTACCCGAGTCGTTGGGTGGCGAATTGATGGGCTCCATGGTTTTGGTATCGCTGGTGTTTTACCCGCTGGTAAACTATCTCAGCAAAAAAATAGGCAAAAAACCAATTGTGATATTTTCGTTTGGTTTATTGAGCCTCGTTTTTATAGCCATATTTTTCCTCGGAAAATTTCCTATTGCACCTAAGCTGCAGATCTATGCGTTAGTACTCAGCGCTTCTTTTCCACTGGCTTCCTTAGGCATACTTCCCAACGCCATTCTTGCCGAAATAGCCCAAACAGACGCCAAACAAACCGGCGAAAACCGGGAGGGCATGTTCTTCGCGGTAAAATACCTATTTGTAAAACTCGGCCAAACTTTGGGCATAGCGCTGTTTGCTTTCCTGACGGTATACGGTAAAGATCCGGGTAATGATTACGGCCTGCGTTTAAATGGTATTTGTGGCTGCGTGTTATGCTTACTGGCAATTGTGTTCTTCAGCAGGTTCCGGGAATGCGACAATGCCAGAGATTAACCGAGCTTGTAAAATAAACCCTACATAGTCATCCAGACGGCGATTTCCCTAATCAACTATCTGCCAGTTTCTTTTGTCACGGAGCTTGGTTGCCTTCCGCTTTGTGCTTCGGCCGCACAGGCAAAAAGAAAGGAAGCCAGTAAAACTGCTATAAGATATTTGATTACGGTGGGGCTCATTTTTCCTGCTTGCCTTAAATGATGATATCAATGTTAATATTGATGAAATAAAAAAGCCTGCAATTTGTTTTAATTGCAGGCCCCTATATCTGTGTGTAAAAGCAATATTACACCAAATTCTTTTTAATGTAGCTGATGCTTTGGCTAATGCTGTCAAAAGGATCGCCTGGGCAAACATCCTGCTCTACAAAGAAATACTGAAGACCTGATTTTTTGGCCTGGGTAAAGATCTTTTTAAAGTCGATAGTACCATTACCTACCTCAGTAAATTTCTTTTCAGGGGTTTTATCCATATCCTTAACATGCCATAATGGGAAACGGCCCGGATGCTTATTGATTAAGGCGATAGGATCCTGGTTGGCTTTGGTTACCCAGTAAAGGTCCATCTCCATTTTTACAAGATTTTTATCGGTGCTATCCAGCAAAATCTCGTAAGGATATTTGCCGTTTTCCTGGATAAATTCAAAATCGTGGTTATGATAGCAAAGCTGGATGCCCGCACCTTTACAGGTTTCGCCGGCTATATCAAGCATGTTGGCAACGTTTTTATAATGATCAAGATTGCCACGCTCAGATTGCGACAGGTAAGCGCAAACCATATATTTTACACCTGCTTCTGCAGCATCGTCAACGGCCTTTTTCCAGTCGTTCATGATGGTGCCTTTCTGGTGTTCGCCATTAACCAGCTCTTCGCCTAAGCGATAGTGCGCGCTTGGCATAATCAGGCCGTTTTGTTTTAAAACATTGGCAAAATCAGTTGGACGCATGCCATAAAATAATTCGGTACCGGTATAGGTTGCACCTTCAACAGATGTGAAGCCCGTTTTGGCAACTTTTGCTAACGCGGCAACCGGATCGGCAGCCATAGCATCGCGTACAGTATATAATTGTAAGCCGATGTATTTTTTATCATAAGCAAACAAATTAGGAGCTGCCAGCAAGCCTGCTGAAAGTAGCGCCGAGGTTTTAAGGAAAGAGCGTCTGGTAGTCATTGGTTATGTTTTTTGATTGGTTGTGTAAATATAACACATTAAAAATGCCAATTCAAAGACACAAACAACATTGATTGGTTTAATGCCATATCCAATAAAAATAATACAAATAGGATTGAGCTAAACAAAAAAGGCCGCTAAAGCGACCCATAATTCAGTGTTTTTAAAAATTATCTTCCTTTTTTAATGTTCGGAAATTTCATTTTATAATCCACATCAACCATGCCTTTTGAAATATCGTTAAGCTTTTTCTCGATAAGGCGCTTGCGCAAAGGGCTTAGCTTATCGGTAAACAACTTACCTTCAATATGGTCGTACTCATGCTGAATAACGCGTGCTGCCATGCCTTTAAATGTCTCTTCGTGGTGTTTCCAGTCGGCATCATAGTATGACATGCGTACAACCGGTTTGCGATATACATCCTCGCGGATATCCGGAATGCTCAGGCAACCCTCGTTAAAGCCCCACTCCTCACCTGTTTCTTCCAAAATAGTAGCATTAATGAATGCCTTCTTGAAATCCTTCAATTCCGGTTCATCATCGTCAAATGGGGTAGCATCAACCACAAACAAACGCATAGACATGCCTACCTGGGGAGCAGCCAAACCAACGCCACGGGCAGCATACATGGTTTCAAACATATTCTCAACCAATTCTTTTATATGCGGATACTCGTCGGGCTCAATGGCTGTCGCTTTCTTTCTTAAAACAGGATCACCGTAGGCAATGATAGGATACTTCATCGTGCAAAAATAAAGGATTATTGCTTAGGCTCAAATAGCAAAGTTATCAAGCGGTTATTATCAAAAATTTCATTGCTGATCTCCAATAGTTGTTCGGCACTCACCTGGTTAATTTTAGCAAAGATCTCTTCCAGCGTATCAATGCGGTTAAAATCAACCATGCTTTTGGCCATGGCTATAATAAGGCTCATGCGGTTTTCTTCTGCCAGGGCTATCTGCCCTATAAATTTTTGCCGGGCCTGGTGCAACTGTAATGTTCCCAGCTTTTGCTCCCTCAGCTTTTTCAACTCCTTATGAACCAGTTTTGAGGCCTTGGCCGCCTTTTCGGCATCGGTACCAAAATATATCGAGAAGATCCCGGTATCGGTTAGCGGAGTATAGTTTGATTCGACAGTATAGGCAATTCCGTGCTTTTCCCTGATCTCCAGGTTTAGGCGACTGCTCATGCCAACGCCACCAAGCAGGTTGTTAAGCAACAATAAACCCCATTTATGCTCATGCGCCGTTGAATAAGCCTGCGTGCCTATAATGCAATGCGTTTGCGAAATAGGTTTGTTAACGAGGTGGATGCCGGCCGGGCTCAATACAGGCTGTATCCTGTTTTTCTGAAGCTGATTGAAAGGTACGTGCCCGAAATATTTTTCGGACATGGCCACCAGTTTTTTGAAATCATAATTGCCATGCACGGCAAAGATCATTTCGGTGGTGTTGTAATTGGCCGCTATAAACTTGCGGATATCATCGCCGTTAAGCCGGCCAACGGTTTCGGGGGTACCCAAAATATTTTGCCCCATCGGATGGCCCTTAAACAAAAGCTCCTCAAAATCATCCTGGATAGCTTCTTCCGGCTGGTCGAGATAAGACGCTATTTCATCTAAAATAACACCCCGCTCCTTTTCCTGCTCATCATCCGGAAAGGTAGAATGGAATAAAATATCCTCAAAAAGATCCATCGTGCGATCGAGGTGCTGGTTAAGCAACGACGCATGGATGCAAGTATATTCCTTAGTGGTATAGGCGTTCAGGTCGGCACCAACAAGCTCAAGCCTGTTTAGGATCTGGTTAGTGTTGCGCCTTTCGGTTTCTTTAAACAGCAGGTGTTCAATAAAGTGCGCAAGCCCCTCCTGTCCCGGAAGCTCATCTCTTGAACCTGCATTTACAATAAAACAGCAATGTGTAATTGCCGATGGCCAGTGTTTGTAAAGTATACGAATGCCATTGGGCAAAGTATAAAGTTGATAGTCAATCATTCGGCTGCAAAGATACGCTTATAAGTCATAATTATTTTTCACGCTATTGTAAGTGATTTATGGTATTTTAGGCGCTTAAATCCAACTACATCTACCGTTAAATAGCAATGTTTAACACATTGAAAAACAAAAAGACTGACCCCAATGAAAAAACAAATTGCCGACCTTGAATTTGAACCAATGATTACCGCCCAACAGATCGAAGAACGGGTAAAAGCTATTGGTGCACAAATAAGTGAAGATTTTAAAGACACTGTTCCTGTTTTAGTAGGCGTACTTAACGGCAGCTTCCTTTTTATCGCCGATCTAATTAAAAAAGTGTCTATTCCCTGCGAGATCAATTTTACCAAGCTGGCTTCCTATTATGGAGGTACCACCAGTACTTTAAAAATAAGAGAGGATATTGATTTAACCGTTGATATAAAAGGCCGCGATGTGCTTATTATTGAAGACATTGTTGATACCGGCAATACCGCTCATTATTTGATTGAAAAATTGAAAGAAAGGGAACCCGCTTCATTAAAGATGTGTTCGCTGTTACTAAAACCAGCTGCCCTCCAAAAAAAGATAGAAGAACTTAAGTATGTGGGCTTTGAAATTGAAAACGAATTTGTAGTAGGTTACGGGCTCGACTATAAAGAAATGGGCAGGAACCTTGCCGATATTTACAAAAAAGTAGGCTAAAGCAATCCGGCGTTTTGATTGGTTTATAGGAAGTTGCGCGCAATTTTTTTAACACCCGATTAAAACAAAGACCAACCTATGCCGTTTTAGGGTTTATGAAATATACATCTTTACTTTTATCAGGCTGCATGGCAGCATCGTTCTTGTTCTCTTCATGTGATAAAGAAACGTCAACAACCTCAAACGTTGCTATTACTGTAACCGATGGCTTAACCGGAGCGGCATCGGCTGGTGCTACCGTAAAACTGTACGACGACGTAAATAAACCCAACACCGGCGAAGCCCCTGCCTATACACTTACTGCAGATGCTTCAGGAAAAATATCTGCACCGGTTGCCTATATTGGCGGCTATTACATTGTTGCTGAAAACGGCACCCGCAAAAGCTATTACGGCGGCCTTATTCCGATAGGTATTTTCAAAACACAATCGGATATCGACGCAAGTCCAAAGCAAACTCCGGCAGCAACAATAGGCTCGGTAAAGTTTAAGGACACCAACGGCGATGGCGTTATCAACGATGCTGACAAAACACATGCGCCGCTCTTGTTCCTGGAAGCAGGACAAACGCTAACTTACAGTACCGCGGTTTATTAATTTTTAAACATATTATCAAAGAGGGATGCAGGTATAAACTGCATCCCTTTTATTATTTATACGGTATGGTTTTGATTTATAGTTTTCTACATTTGGTACATGTTGAAGAACCTATTATTTCTTGTCATACTTTTTTTTGCAATAAAACCGGCAAAGGGCCAAATCAAAGACACCACGATATATTACTTCAGATATACAAGCATAAGCCAAAAAACAGCCAAAACCGTTATTACGGCCGATAGTGCTGATTTCATCAGGGTTATTTTACCCGCTGATTCAGGAGATCAAAAACTAAATATCAGAGAATATTATCCCAATGGCCAAGTAAAACTCGCCAGTAAAGCATATACCAACAATCCGAATAACCTGGAGGCCTTTAAAATTTCATTGGCAGGCGATTGTTTAAGTTTTTATCCTGATGGAAAGCGGAACCGTGTAACTCATTACGATAATGGATACAAGAATGGGGATGAATTTCAATATTACCCTAATGGCAAACTGTATTCCCGTATTACAAACAGACTGAACAAAAATGGAAGATCAGACAGAAGTCTTTTTGCCGATTGTTACGCTCCCGATGGCAAACAAATTTGTACCGATGGCAAGGGCTATTGGGTTATTTATAACGAGAATGACTTCAAAACTGTAACTTTTGAAGGTCAGGTTTTAAATGGTTTACCAGAAGGTAGCTGGCGCGGTACTATTTACACGGGCGACACCATAAAATATGTTTATAACTATCACAACGGAGAGTTTATCAGCGGAATTGGATTTGACGAAAAAGGCGGCGCACACCCGTTTAAAGATGAAGTTTCAGATGCTTATTTCAAGGGGGGAACGCAAGCTTTTATAAATTTAATAAATCGAAAGGTTCATCACCTCAATGATTCAACGCGTCAAAAGCTATCGCTAAAGAATGTATTTGCCCAGTTTACGGTCGAAAAGAATGGCAAAGTATCGAGTGTAAAAATATATGCAAATGATCTTACCGCATTTGCAAAACAAGAAATTGCAGCAATATTATCGGATACAGAGTGGGAACCTGCAAAATACGTTGGTGTACCGGTAGCTGATAGCGTTTTTACTGCCTTAGAACAAGGTTACTCATCATATAATGATACAACGAACCATATATTTATCCGTACAGATAACTAATTATGAAGATAATCGCAATTAGTTGATGTGTTTTTACATCAACTAATCGTGTTTTAATATCTTTAGATGAATAGCCGGTATCCTTCCACGAATTGCCGTGTAACACGACAATTTGTTTTATGAAAGCAGTGATACCGCGGGGACACACCAATGGGAAGATAATTATGCTATCCCAGCTACTTCGCTCAACATCCTCACCGCCTCGTCAACGCTATCAATTCCCTCAATCCCTAACCGAAGCGTGTTTTTTACCTCTTTTAAATTAGTACGCCTTGGGTTATTTTTTACAAAATCGAGCACATTACGGAAAGCTTCTGTTTCAAAATAGCTTGACTGCTGGTTGGTGATAAAATACCCTCTCAACACGTTTTTCTTGAGCGAGATCTTTTCAAATCCAATTGCTTTACCCAACCATTGCAAACGCATGGTATTTAGCAAACTGTCAACCTGAGGCGGCACAGGGCCAAATCGATCGTGCAACTTTTGCCTGAAAGCGTTTAGCTCAACTTCGTTTTCCAGTTTAGAAAGCTCGGTATACAGGTTATATCGTTCAGAGAGATTAGTCACATATTCATCAGGGATCAGGATCTCCAGGTCGGTATCTATCTGCGTGAAAGAAATGTATGGCCGAGGTTTATCTTCCGGGAACACATCTTTAAACTCATCATCCTTCAGTTCCTGAATAGCCTCGTCCAAAATCTTGTGGTACATTTCAAAGCCTATTTCCGCAATGAAACCGCTTTGCTCGGCGCCAAGCAGGTTACCGCTTCCGCGGATATCCAAATCTCGCATTGCTACGTTGAAACCACTGCCCAGGTCGCTGAACTCTTCAATAGCGCTAAGACGTTTACGGGCCTCGCTGGTGAGCGTTGATAACGGCGGACTTAACAGATAACAATATGCTTTTTTATTGCTCCTGCCTACGCGGCCACGCATCTGGTGCAAATCGCTCAAACCAAACATATGGGCGTAGTTGATGATGATGGTATTGGCATTAGGAATATCCAACCCGGCCTCAATAATTGTTGTGGCCACCAATACATCATACTCGTGGTTCACAAACTTCAACATCACGTCTTCCAGATCGTCACCTTCCAATTGCCCATGCGCTATGCCTATACGGGCCTTAGGAACCAGCTTGCGGATCATACCTCCCAATTGCGGCAAATCGGCCACGCGGTTATGAATAAAGAAGATTTGCCCGCCGCGGTCTATTTCAAATTCAACAGCCTCCTTAATGAGCTTATCATTAAATACATGCAACTCGGTAACTACCGGCTGGCGGTTTGGCGGCGGCGTTGATATGATAGAAAGGTCGCGTGCGCCCATTAACGAAAAATGAAGCGTACGCGGTATAGGCGTTGCAGTTAACGTAAGCGTGTCCACATTGGCGCGCATCTGTTTCAGCTTTTCTTTGGTTGATACGCCAAACTTCTGCTCTTCGTCAATGATCATGAGGCCAAGGTCTTTAAACTTCACATCCTTGCTTACCAAACGATGGGTACCTATGATGATGTCAACCTTGCCCTCCTTTAGTTTCTCTAAGGTATCCTTGATCTGCCTTGTCGATTTAAAGCGGTTTACGTAATCAATGTTGGCAGGGAAACCCTTGAGCCTGTCGGTAAACGTTTTATAATGCTGTGCCGCAAGGATAGTTGTCGGCACCAATATGGCCACCTGCTTGCTATCGGCAACGGCTTTAAAAGCCGCGCGGACAGCTACTTCGGTTTTGCCAAAGCCTACGTCGCCACAAATGAGGCGATCCATAGGGTGTGGCGACTCCATGTCTTTTTTAAAATCGGCAGTGGCCTTTTCCTGGTCGGGCGTATCCTCATACAGGAACGATGCCTCCAATTCGGTTTGCAGATAACTATCGGGCGAAAAGGCATTACCGTGCTGGGCTTTACGGAGGGCGTAAAGCTTGATCAGGTCACGGGCTATGTCCTTAACTTTTTTTTTTGTTGTTTTCTTAAGACGTTCCCAGGTATCAGTCCCCAGCTTATTCATTTTGGGAACTGAGCCCTCTTTACCGCTGAATTTAGAGATACGGTTAAGCGAGTTGATGTTCACATACAGCAGGTCATTATCGGCATAAATAAGCCTGATCATTTCCTGTTGTTTACCGTTTACATCTACTTTTTCCAGGCCGGCGTATTTGCCTATACCATGGTCAATATGGGTAACATAATCGCCGGGCTTAAGGTCACGAAGTTCTTTAAGGGTGATGGCCTGCGAACGCTGGTAGCCTTTGCGCGTTTTGTATTTGTAGTAACGATCAAAAATCTGGTGATCTGTGTAACAGGCCAGTTTTTGCTCCTGGTCGATAAAACCTTCGCGTACCGAAATACTAATAGGCGTAAATTTTACGGTTTTATCCAGATCATCCAAAATGGCGTATAAACGTTCAATCTGTTTAGCCGAATCGGTCAGGATAAAATTCTCAATCTTTTCGGCTTCGTTATTTTTAAAGTTATGGATAAGCAGCGTAAAATCTTTATTGAACGATGGCTGCGGACGCATATCAAAATTGACAACGGTAGCATCATGGTAAAAGAATTGCTTGCCAAACTCCACCACCGGGAAATCGTGTAACTGATCGGCAATCAGTTTTTCGTCGGTAAAGCCAAACTTAGGGTCAATCCAGTCAGGGTTTTGCGCTTTTTCATCTGCCGACAGCGCTTTCCAAAGGTTTACCGCTTTTTTGTACCCGGTTTGGATAATATCCAGCGTAAACTGAACATCTTTTATCCATACCTGTGTACCCGGCTCCACATATTCCAGCAGGGAAATATTATTCTCTGTCAAAAACTTGGATTGAACGTTAGGTACAATGGTAATGCTTTTAACCCGCTCGGCCGATAGCTGGCTTTCGATCTCAAACGTACGGATGGATTCGATGTAATCGCCAAAAAACTCCACCCGGTACGGAAGCATATGCGAAAACGAGAAAATATCAACGATACCGCCGCGAATGGAGAATTGTCCCGGCTCATACACAAAATCAACCCGCTCAAAATCGTACTCAATCAAAAATTCATTGATAAAATCGATGCTGAGTTTATTTTCAACAGCAATTTCAAGTGTGTTTTTTTCGAGCGAGGAACGATCTATAACCTTCTCGGCCAGGGCCTCGGGATAAGTAACAATCAACTGACCGTACTCAGTACTGTGATTAAGCTCATTCAAAACCTCGGCACGGGCGAGCACATTGCTGCTATCTGGCTGGGTAAATTCAAATGGCTTACGGTACGATGAAGGAAATAATAAAGCTTCTTTGCCGGTAAGGTTTTCCAGGTCGGCCTGGAAATAACCCGCTTCTTCGCGGTCGGGCAGTACAAACACCATGTGCTTGTGCTGCAAAAAATACAATGCTACCGCCATGGCCGAATCACTTGATCCCACCAAACCACGTAACTGTACTCTCGGATTTTTTGACGCGTTAAGCGCAGTAGCTAACGCTTTGATCCGGTCATCAGCCTTGTATCTGTCTAATATATCACGGATATTCAAATCGGCGCAAAGATAAGCAAAAAAGAAAAACCAAATTAAAAAGCGTTATGGTAAAAATTAATGAAAACAATATGCGGACTTATTTACTTTTTAATGATAAATTTATGCGTGTAAACAAGCATAGACGCACTTATAAACCTATATAAATTTATAATTATGAAGAATGCAGTTTTATCAGGGGGCATTATTGGAATACTAAGTATTATCTGGATTTTTGCCATGCCGCGTTTAGGCGTTATGCCGCAAAAAGATGTGGTATCCCCGGCCGAATACTTTTCATTTATAATACCGGCCATCGGGCTTTTCTTCGGTATCATGAGCTATCGAAAAAACGACTGTAACGGCCAGATGGGGTTTTTAGAGGCCCTTTTTCAAAGCTTTAAAATATTAATAGTAGGCGGTATCATAGCCGTTTTTGGTTCTATCCTTTATATCAGCTATGTATCATCATCGGGCGATAACATAAAGGATTTTTCTGAACGGATTTTTGGTGCGTTGATAGTTGGGGTACTGCTCGCCTTCGCGGTATCGTTATTGTTCGCCAACAAAGCAAATAAACTTGATTAAGCGTTATTTTTCAAAATATTTCGAACTATTGTTCTGGACAGCGGCGATGCTTTCGTTGGCTATGAGTTCGCCAACGGAGGCGTCGCACTTTACGCTGTGTCCGCTCAAGCTGATGGGCATTGGCTGGTGCCCTGGCTGTGGCCTGGGGCATAGTATTATTTATCTTTTTCACGGCGATATCAGCAACTCGTTCCGTGCACACTGGCTTGGCATCCCCGCCGTGGCCGTGATCTTCAACCGCATTTATGTACTTACAAAGGCGAGATTGATGGAGAGAAGTCAGTTTAAGAGCTTGACTTGATTTTATATGGCGGGGGCGACAATACCGGCCGCAGGCTTAAATATTGTAACGTCAACATTCCTGTCCATTATTTAACGGTATGCTCATTTCCATCTCGTCATTATAAGGTACGAAGCAATCGCGAACCACACAGCGGGCTCTTGCATAGCTACTCTGTAAGCAGGGGATTGCTTCGTTCCTCGCAATGACCTTATTCTAAGTTACTGATTATTAATAATGTTTTTTTGATTCAATTTTTGTAAATATGGGCGTTGCCTGCGGCCCGTGCTATACGCTCATACTACACTGGCATTAGCCACAAGGCCGGTATCCGCTCCTATCACTAACGCGGCCGCCGCACACCATCGCTAAAATATACGCTATACCTCATCACGTTTTTTTCAGGCCCGCCTGATGATTACTCGCAATGACGCTTTGACATAGTATCTAAAACTGTCCGATACTTTTCACCGTCAAAACCCGTCATTTCACCGACTACTTATCTCCGCTAACCTATCTCCTATAGGCGTTTTATATGGTGCGCTGTACCTTTATATCATAAAACAATCGCAAACTTTAAAACTTACTGAGATGAACGCTTATCAAAATCCATATATGTCATTCGACGGTATCACTCCTGAAGAATATACATTTCTGCAACAGGCTACCGCCTCATTAACAGAAGACCAGGCCCGCACTTTTATGTCATTTTATGCCAGCAAAAGGCGCAACCCACAAGATATCATGTTTGCTACGCTTGCCGGTTTCCTTGGTGTATCCGGCGTACAACGCTTCATGACCGATCAGATTGGTATGGGGATCCTTTACTTTTTCACCGCCGGTTTCTGTTTCATCGGTACCATTGTCGACCTGATCAACTATAAAACCATCGCCAACGATTACAACAGGCAAATGGCCTATGAAAGCTTCAACATCGCTAAAATGAGCAACTAAATCCCTTTAAGGGTATAGTTTCACTATATATCAATAAAAAATCCACCTTCTGTTACGGGGTGGATTTTTTTTACCTTTCCCAACCCTCTCCAAAGGAGAGGGCTTAAAAAGGATTATTCTTAAAGTCTCCCTTTAGGGGAGATTTAGAGGGGCTTCTATTTCATCGATTTTTCCCTTATCGCTTTAAACTCCGAACCATTTTTCCAACCGGGGAAAGTTGTTTCGTTGCTTAGCCTGGTGCCAACCTCATACAGGATATTTGCTATCTGGGCCATCCCTGTAGCATCCATTGTATCAGAATAATTATCTGCTTGTTGGTGATAGCGGTTATCGCCATAATCTTTTTGTTTGGCTTCGCCGTAACTGCCATCATGTATTACACTGATACTTCCATTGTTAATATCAAGCGCCGGAATCCCCACTTTGGCAAAGTTGAAATGATCTGATCGGTAATAACTACCAGAACCAGGATGCCTGTCGCCAACCGTGCTCAGGCCTTGCGCTTTAACAATCTCATCAACATAGTCTTCCAGTTCGTTCTGACCTTTACCGGTTACGGCGATATCCTTGGTTTCGCCATAATCACCCAAGGCGTCCATATTCAGGTCGGCAACGGTTTTGTTAACCGGGAAAATCGGGTGAGTGGCATAATATTCTGAGCCCAGTAAACCCTGCTCTTCGGCTGTAACTGCTAAAAACACAATAGAGCGTTTTGGTTTTTCTTTTGCCTTGCTGAAAGCTTTTGCTACGCTTATGATAGCTGCAACGCCATCGGCATTGTCAACAGCGCCATTATAAATACTGTCGCCTTTGGCATCGGGCTTACCTACCCCAAGGTGGTCCCAATGGGCTGTGTACAAGATATATTCATCCGGTTTGGAACTGCCTTTGAGCGTACCTATAACATTGTGCGATGTAGAGTACTTCAACTGGTTGGTAATGGTGAGGTTAACAGACTGTTTTAGCGGGATAGCCTTAAAATCTTTTTTGCGGGCCAGCGCACGAAAATCGCCTGTGATGCCGGCCTCAGCCAATAGCTTTTTACCCATATCTTCGGTGATCCAGCCTTCAACCTTGCAACGGTTCATATGCTTATCTTTTTGCTGCAGGTAAAGTTTGGCGCCGGTATTACTGTTAGCCACTACTTCCCAGCCATAACTTGCCGGTTCTTTTTGGTGAATGATGAGCACTCCCGCTGCTCCCTGGCGGGCAGCTTCTTCATACTTATAAGTCCAGCGGCCGTAATAGGTCATGGTATCGCCTTTGAAAAATGTAGGATCACCATTTTTAAATCCGGGGTCGTTCACCAACACCACAACGGTTTTGCCTTTAACATCAAGGCCGGCATAATCATTCCAGTGATATTCCGGCGCAACAACGCCATATCCCGCAAAAACAAGCGGCGAGTTTTTAAGCGTTACCGAATCAACCTCACGGCGACTGAACGTCACGAAATCAGTAGTAGCTTTAAGGCTGAGCGGGCTTTTACCACCAGTAATCTCCATTACAGGCGATGGCGTGCTGGTGATCTGCACCATGGGTACGTCCTGGAAATAACTGCCATTGTTACCTGGCTCAAGTCCGGCTGCCTTAAACTGCTCGGAGATGTATTTGATGGCCTTGTCTTCGCCGGGGGTGAAAGGCTTGCGGCCCATCATCGAGTCATTAGCCAATGCCGAGATATACTTTTTGATTTCGGCGGGGGTAACGGCCTTTTCGGCGGGTACGTTTTTGTTATTCTGGCAGCCTGCAAAAATAGCGAGACCGCCTAAGAGCATTAGGTATCTGTGTTTGATTTTCATATTGATGAGAAATTTTGCGAAAGAACCGAATTTACGCAAATCCCCGGCAATTCTCCAATTGCCATATGTGCGATGAAGTTTTAAGCACGAAATATTCGTTCAGAATTATTTTTTCAGCTTCAACTCGGGCCTGCTAAGCTTTATCACTTGCCAGGCCACTTCCGCGCTTGATAAAGCCACCAATGCAAAAACAGCAGCCGAAAGCGCCTTTGGTGTCGAACTTAATGCACCGCCAAGCGCAACACTGTAAACAATAAATGGCAACAGCAAAACCAGGCAAAGCCCGGTAACACTAAGCGGGATGCGGAAAGGCCTTTCCTTTAACGGCTCTTTAATGCGGAGTTTTATAAGGGCGATATATTCTAACGACAGTCCGGCACCATAAACCGTTACATCAATAATGAGCAGGTCGGCGAAGGTCCACAGCACCATAAAGCTTACCACTATAGAGCAGATAATGATGGAAATAAACGGTGTTTTAAAGCGAGGGTGAAGCCTGTTGAGCCCTTTGGGCAATAAATTATCTTCGGACATTACCTGCGGTACACGCGATACCGACAACAATACCGCAGTGTAAATACCCAGGGTACTGGCCATGCCACCCGCTGCCACCACTATCCCCAGCCAGTGCCCGCCAATAAGTACGCCCAACGCCGGGAACCCGCTATCGGTTAAGGTATCATGATTAATACCCGATTGCTGGGCTACCCAAATGGCAAAAAAGTACACCACCATTACCAGGGCAAAAGCGGTAAAAATAGAAACCAGGTAAGAGCGTACCGGTTTCTCAACCTCCTCGGCATAGGTAGTTACGTTGTCCCAACCCAGGCAGTTCCACATCACGGTGTACAGCGCCATCCCAAATGATGGAAAACTGAGCCCTTTTAATGAAGTTGCGGGAATGTGCATTGCCCCGCTATGATGGTATATACCTAAGGCTATCAGCAATATAATTGGAGCGAGTACAGCAGCACTTAAAAATACCGAAACCCTACCTACAGGCATAATGCCCAAAATGTTTAAGCCTGCCGATGCCCAGATGATCACTAAACAAACCGGGATCTGAAAATTCAAGAGCTCCGGAAAAAAGAAACCGGCATACTGCACAAACAGCACCGGGTAAATGGCGAGATCTACAAAAGTATAAAGCCAGGTCCACCAGCCTTCAATAAAACCCCAATGCGTCCCCAATGCATATTTCACCCATTTATAATAACCTCCGGTTATCGGCATCATGCTATTCAGTTCAAGCACCGTAAATATGGCAGGAACGTCCCACATCAACGGGGTTATCAGCAGAATGATCAATGCCCCATGATCGCCGGCATAGCTTAACAGCGGCTCGAGGCCATAAGGGCCGCCAGATACAGTAAAGAAAATAACAGCGACAAGCTGTATGGGACGTATTTTTTTTAATGAGGCTGCAGAGGGCATAAGCTATAAAAATATAACTTATACATTAATATTTTAATTTTTTGTTGGGCTCTCCGCTATTCTAAACGGTCGTTTAAATCGATGCCGCGTTTACCGACATAAAAATTTCATTGCCGTTGGTTTTAACCAACGGAATAATGATTAGCAACAAGAGGGCTTCAGCCCAACTCCGCTTGTATAGTTAAGCTAAAGCCTGGACTTTTAACTTTCTCAAACCGTTGGTTAAAACCAACGGCAATGAGTATTTCGTTTTCAAAAGCTTTCTAATGATTATCCTTATCCCTGGTATCCATGATAATTGTCACCGGGCCATCATTCAGCAAGTTGATTTTCATATCCGCACCAAAAATACCGGTCGCTACTTTTTTGCCGGTTAGTGTTTCAAGTGCCTGGATCATCTGTTCATACATCGGGATAGCCTTATCAGGCTTAGCAGCCCTTAAAAACGACGGGCGATTGCCCTTTTTGGTTTGGGCAAAAAGCGTGAATTGGGAGATCAGTAGGATATCGCCATTAATATCGGCAAGGGCTTTGTTCATAAGGCCGTTCTCATCACTAAAAACACGCATACCTACTATCTTATTAGCCAGCCACTGCAGGTCCTCGACAGTATCGGCATCTTCAATACCCAGTAAAACCAAAAAGCCGGCGGCTATTTCACCGGTAATCTTTCCATCAACAGTACAGCTTGCCCGGGTAACGCGTTGCAGAACAGCTCTCATATATTATCGAACATTAATTTTTTACTAATAAAACGATTTTCGCAAATTTCCGGGTACTATTTTAATAACATTAGTGTCAATTCCGCCGGTTAATGAATTTTCGTAGCCCATCATTCGTTTAATTAGGGCGTAATTAATTAAGTTCGCAACCGCTATTATGTATATCTAATTAATAGGATAAAAAAATGAGTACCAAAAGAGGCTTCACTACCACCATATTACATGCCGACCGTTTGGGCAAACCCGAACACGGTTCATTGCATAAACCTATCCATACCTCGGTAACCTACGGACACGAGGATGTGCAGGATTTGGTTGATATTTTCCAGAACAAAAAAAGCGGCTACGCTTATTCGCGCCAGGGTAACCCTACCGTTACCGCTTTAGAGCAAAAGGTATCCCAAATGGAAAAAAGTGTATCAAGTATCGCTTTCTCAACCGGTATGGCGGCTATTTCGGCAACGGTAATGGCACTTATTAAAGGTACCGATCATATTGTAGCCAGCTCATTCCTGTTTGGTAACAGCCGCAGTATTTTCCAAACCTTTATTGATATGGGTATCAGCATTGATTTTGTTGATGCAACCAATGTTGATCATGTACGTGCGGCAGTAAAAGAAAATACCCGCATGGTGTTTGTCGAAACCATTGCCAACCCGGCCACTCAAATTGCCGATCTTAAAAACATTGGCGACCTATGCGAAGAAAAAGGCATTATGTACGTGGTTGATAACACCATGACCTCGCCATATTTGTTTAACCCGATAATCGTTAAAGCCAGTTTGGTAATTAACTCGCTTACCAAATACATTGGCGGTCACGGCAATGCTCTTGGTGGCGCGGTAACCAACACCGGCTTATTTGACTGGGCAAATTATCCAAACATTTTCCCCGGCTTTAAAGCGACTGTTAAGCCAGAAAATCTGGGCATGACCCAAATCCGCAAGAAAGGCTTACGTGACGGCGGTGGTACTTTATCGCCGGAGGCCGCGCACAGCATTTCTGTAGGTGCCGAAACATTAGCTCTACGCCTTGACCGTGCCTGCAGCAATGCTTTGGCACTGGCTAAATATTTTGACAATCACCCTATGGTTAAAAAAGTGTTTTATCCAGGTATCAAGTCGCACCCGCAGCATGCGTTGGCAGGTGAACTGTTCGCCCGTTATGGCGGTTTGATGAGCATCGAGTTGGATGAAAGTATCGATTGCCTTGCATTTTTGAATAAACTGAAACTGGTTGTAAAATCAAGCAACCTTGGCGATACCCGCACACTGGCCATCCCGGTTGCGCAAACCATTTTCTTTGAGCTTGGTGCTGAACGGCGCGCCGAAATGGGCATCCCCGAAAGCATGATCCGTCTGTCGGTAGGTATTGAAGACCTTGAAGATTTACTTGAAGATTTCAAAACCGCTTTAGGCGAATAAATACTAAGGCCTTGTGTTATTCACAAGGCCTTTTTTATTGAATGATTATTTGGCAAAACTATCTTATCAGCATGCAAAATAATTTTCATTAACCGATAGGGGTTTACATATTCTTTGTTGTAATATAGACATATGAAAACCTATAAAACCTTGAAAACACTTCTTTCCATTCTGACCTTCGTGCTGCTGTCAAACGTCATTGCAGCACAAACCAACCCAGATTCTTTAACAACTAAATTGCAGCAGACTTTTACGAAGGAAAGCCTGCCTGGCATGTATGTGATCATGACCGATGGTAATAAAATTACTTATTCGCACAGTTTTGGTTATGCCGATATAGCTAATCAGGTTCCTTATTCGGCCAATACGGTTCAAAACATTGGCTCGGTGAGCAAAACTGTTATAGCCGTAGCGTTGATGAAAGCTATCGAGTTAAAGTATTTTACGCTGGAAACAGATATTAACGATGTGCTGCCCTTCAAAGTAACCAATCCTAATGATCCCAACGGAAAAATAACCATCAGGGAATTAACCAACCACACATCGGGCATTGTTGATAACCCCGAAATTTATCACTACAGCTATCACTTTTATCCTAAACTAAGGGCTTATGACAGTGTTTCGGTAAACACGCTGAATCAGATGGGCTTTGGCGATAAACTAAAGGATACTACCCTTGCGCAATTCTTTTTCAACTATTTATCGCCACAAGGCCAGTATTACGGCAAAGCCAATTTTGGCGAAGGGCCCGCGGGAGGCACGTCCTCATATTGCAACATTGGTTCGGCGCTGGTGGCATATCTTATCGAGATTAAATCGGGACTTACTTACGCGGATTTCACCAGGAAATATATTCTTAAACCACTAAAGATGGACCATTCAGGCTGGCATGTATCAGATATAGATTTAAAAAAGCACGCCTATTTGTATCTCGACCTCAAGAACCGGTTTCCGTTATATGACCTGGTTACTTATCCCGACGGTGGCCTCAAGACTTCGCCTGAAGATTTGAGCAAGTATTTGATGGCGATTGCCAGGCATGACAAAAGACTGCTAACCGAAGCATCATATCAGGCTATGTTTACAGCGCAGTTCAGCAAAGAGCATCCTCCTAAAAACATCAATTTAACCTACCGCAATAAAGGCATTTTCTGGAATTTATATACCAACGGCACTATTGGCCATGATGGTGATGATCCGGGCGTTGGGACATATTTGTTTTTTAATACCACAACTGGCAAAGGAGGCTTGTTCCTAACTAATAAATATCTGCCTAATAAGCAGGCTATTGTTGATGTGTTGGTGAAGGAAGCAGAGAAGAAGTAAGTAAACCTAAAAATAGCGCGGTGATCATCAGTCTAAAAAACAATGTCATTGCGAGGAGGAACGACGAAGCAATCTCGTAACTATACAGATCGGTCATGCATTGGCTACGAGATTGCCACGCTGCGCTCGCAATGACATATTTTTTAACGAGGCCTTGCTTAAAAAAAGCTTGCTTTCTTGTCTCTTGATTCCAAAAATCCTGGTTCTTTTTCCTGCTTCCTGACTCTAACAGTCTTGCTTCTAAATCAGGCTCTTGTGTCGTTGCCGTTGTAAATACTCAGGTAACTATCGTAACGTGTCGGCGAAATCTCACCTTCTTCTAAAGCTTCAAGTACGGCGCAGCCGGGTTCGTTAATGTGGCGGCAATTATTAAAACGGCATTCGTTCATGCGTTCGCGCATTTCTGGGAAGAAATGGCCAAGCTCCGGTTTTTCAATGTCGATAACGCCCAGTTCGCGAATGCCGGGGGTATCAATGATAAAGCCACCCTGTGGCAGTTCAAACATTTCGGCAAAGGTAGTGGTGTGCATACCCTTGTCGCTCCAGTCGGATATCATGTGTGTACGTAGCTCAAGCTCGGGCAGCAGCGCATTAATTAGGCTGGATTTACCTACACCCGAGTGACCGGAAAACAGGGTTACCTTATCTTTCAGCAGATCCTGTACCTGGTCGATATTTGTGCCTTCAATGGCTGAAACTTCAAAACAGGGATAACCGATATCTTCATAAATAGCCTTGTAATCGGCTAAAATCTCCAGACCTTCGTCGCTGAAAAGGTCCAGCTTGTTAAATACCAATCTTGCCGGGATATCGTAGGCTTCGGCGGTTACCAAAAAACGGTCAATAAAACCGAGGGAGGTTCGTGGAGAAGCCAGCGTTACTACCAGTATGGCCTGATCGAGATTGGCAGCAATGATCTGGGCCTGCTTGCTCAGGTTAATTGCCTTACGGATGATATAATTTTTGCGTTGATGCAGATTGGTAATCACACCATCTTCACGGTCGGGCTCCATTTCAAAATCAACCACGTCGCCAACAGCTATGGGGTTGGTGGTAGTAATACCTTTTATACGGAACTTGCCCTTGATGCGGCAATCTATCTTTTGCCCATCGGGGGTTTGTACCTGGTACCAGCTTCCGGTTGATTTTGTTATTAATCCCTGCATATTCAAGCTTCAAAAGTAACAAATTAAATTTATTGCGGATTTTTTAGCCAGGAAGGTAATCGCCCGAAAATCGCATTCAGAAGCACGGGGCTCCTATGGAGCCGGATGTGAAGTTACATTTTGGCTATAAACACGATACTCCTTCGGAGTTCTGCCTATTGTAAACTTATAACCGGAGTATCACAATACCTGCAAATTTTTTTTGACGGGACCATATTTCCGACAAATACGATACTCTTACTGCATTCTGTTCTTGTATTAGCACTCCGTAGGAGTATCGTGTTTATAGCAAATCCGCTCAACAAATAACGGCTCCGTAGGCGCCACGTGTACATCTTAAACCACGGGTAGCTGTTTATAAAATCTTTTATTTATCATCCTCATTAATTAGATCCAGACTTACGAAGTTTTTGAAACTTCGTAAGTCTTCAACACCCTGTGCAAATCTTCAACAACACTTGCCGCTGATAAAACCTTTTACTTATCACCCTCATTATCAAATCCATCATTTACTTACCCAACTACCTGATAATTATTACGAAAATCATAATTTGTAAAATAATCCTTGCTTATTAAAAAATAATCTACTTACTTTACAGACATTATATATGACAATTAACAACACCATTACTACAATTATTATTACCACCGGCATAAACCTCGGAGGAAGATAATCGTATGGTGTAAAAACATAAAAAATGAAACCAAAAGAAAAACCTTCCTCCACAAAGAGGAAGGTTTTTTTTGTTATAGAACGATTACTAAACCATAAATGAAAGTTTTAAAATTCGGAGGTACTTCCGTTGGATCCGCAGCCAGTATCCAAACCCTGTTAAGCATCCTGAAGGATGAAGTAAAAAATGAAGAGAAGCCGGTGGTGGTATTATCTGCCATGGGCGGCGTAACCAACCTGCTTTCGGCTATGGCCGAAGACGCGGCAAACGGTAAAGAGTTCACCGCCGGTTTGGCCGAATTGGAAAAACGCCACTTTGATACGGTAAAAGCCCTTTTGGATGTTCAAAACCAAAACCCGGCGCTTACCCGTTTAAAAATTCACTTCAACCAACTGGAAGAACTTTTACAGGGCGTGCTTACCCTTCGCGAACTTACCCCGAAAACGCGCGATCAGGTATTGGCCTTCGGCGAGCGCTGCTCAACCCTCATGGTGAGCAAAGTTGCAGCCCAGCACTTTGGCGATGTGTTGTTTGTTGATGCCGCTGATGTGATCAAAACCGACAGCGCTTTCGGCAATGCCAAGGTAAACACCGAGCTTACCGAAAGACTGGTACAGGGCCTGTATGCCGAAAATAAAGGCAAAACATTAATCGTTACCGGTTTCATCGCCTCAAACGATGCCGGGCAAACCACTACTTTAGGTCGCGGTGGTTCTGATTATACTGCTGCTATCTTCGGCGCGGCGTTAAATGCCCAGGAAATCCAGATCTGGACAGATGTTAACGGCATGATGACCGCCGATCCGCGCATGGTTAAAAAAGCGTTCTCTTTAACCGAGCTTACTTATACCGAAGCTATGGAGCTTTCATACTTTGGTGCCAAGGTGATCTATCCGCCAACCATGATCCCGGCGTTCTTAAAGAAGATCCCTATCGTTATCAAAAATACTTTTGAACCGGAGTTTGCTGGTACCGTGATCCGTCACGATTGCAAGGCCTCTACCCTGCCAATCAAAGGTATTTCCTCTATCAATAACATCAGCATCCTCAATTTAGAAGGTAGCGGCATGGTGGGCAAATCGGGCTTTAGTGGCCGCTTATTCTCCCTGCTTGCCCGCGAGCAGATCAACGTGATCCTGATCACCCAGTCATCATCTGAGCATAGCATCACCTTTGCTGTTCAGCCACAGGATACCGAAAAGGCTAAACAAGTTATAGAGCAGGAGTTTGAGTTAGAGCTTGCAGCCAAAAAACTGGAGCATTTAGTAATCGAAAAAAATCTGGCTATCCTGGCAATCGTAGGCGAAAACATGAAACAAACGCCGGGCATGTCGGGCAAATTGTTCCATGCGCTTGGCCGTAATGGTGTAAACGTAAGGGCTATTGCTCAGGGTTCCTCAGAGTATAATATCTCGGTGATCATCTCAGCTAACGACCTATCGAAGGCTTTGAACGCCGTGCATGACGCTTTCTTTGTGCAGCTTACCAAAACCCTGCACGCGTTTTGTTTGGGCACCGGTAACATCGGCAAAACAATGTTTAACCAACTTAACGCCCACAGCGAGTATCTGAAAGACAATAACGGCATCCAGGTTAAAATAGCTGGTATCAGCAATACCCGCAAAATGACATTCAACAGTGATGGTATTTCGTTAGATACCTGGCAGGATGACCTACAGGCCTCCCCTTACGAGGCCGATCTGCAATCGTTCATCAATCGGATGAAAGAAATGAACCTGCCAAACTGTGTATTTATCGACAATACTGCAAGCCCGGTTCCAATTGGTTTTTACGAAGAGGTTTTCAAAGCCAATATCTCGGTGATCACCTGTAATAAAATAGGTAACTCGGGCAGCTATCAGCAATACCGTACTTTTAAAGATACCGCCCGCGCCCATGGCGTCGATTTCTTTTACGAAACCAACGTTGGTGCAGGTCTGCCTATCATCAATACCCTTAAAAACCTGATGAACAGCGGCGACAGGGTGCAGCGCATCGAAGCAATACTTTCGGGCACTATATCGTTCATCTTTAATAACTTTAAGGGTGATGCCAATTTCCACGATGTGGTAAAAGAGGCGCAAGACAAAGGTTATACCGAACCAGATCCTCGTGATGACCTGAGCGGAAAGGATTTTATGCGCAAAATGCTCATCCTGGCCCGCGATGCCGGTTACGCCCTTGAAGAAAGTGACGTACAAATAGAAAGCGTATTGCCAAAAGCAAGTCTGGAAGCTAAAAGCGTTGAAGATTTTTATGCGACCCTTAAAACCGAAGACGCGCATTTTGCCAAACTAAAAGATGCAGCCGAAAAAGACGGTCGCGTGTTGCGCTACATCGGTAAGCTGGAAGATGGTAAAGTAAGTATCACCCTGCAAATGGTTGATGAAAACCATCCGTTCTACATGCTGTCGGGCAGTGATAACATTATATCTTTTACTACCGACAGGTATCGCGAGCGCCCACTGGTTGTAAAAGGCCCTGGCGCAGGTGCCGAAGTAACCGCCGCCGGCGTATTTGCTGATTTAATAAACGTGGGCGCGAATTAAAAGCCGTTTTCGCTCCCCTCTTGAGAGGGGGCGCGCAGGAAATGAGCGAAAGCAGGGGTGTGTTATCCAAGCGATAAGCAAAAAACAGAAACACACCCCTCCACCCCTCTCAAGAGGGGAATCGCACAGGCGCAGCTTAAAAGCGACGAATGATAGTTTGATATTTTGAATAATGGAAGATAATAAGTTACAAGAATTAGCCCCTGCACCTTTGGCTCCTCTTTCAGTGGGTGGGGGCCGGGAGAGCATCCACGTTTTTGCTCCGGCAACTGTGGCCAATGTGGTTTGCGGTTTTGATGTACTGGGTTTCGCGGTTGATGAGCCTGGTGATGAGGTAATCATGCGCCTGACCGGAAAACCGGGTATCACCATCAGCAAAATTACCGGCGATGACGGTCGTCTGCCCCTTGATCCGGCAAAAAACACGGTAAGTGTTAGTGTTCAGCATTATTTACAGAGTGTTGGCCGTAGCGATATTGGTTTGGATATCGAGTTGCATAAAAAAATGCCTATCGGCAGTGGTTTGGGCTCAAGCTCGGCCAGTACAGTTGCCGGTTTGTTTGCTATCAAAACATTATTAGGTGATGATGCCGACCCGATAAACCTGTTACCATTTGCCATGAAAGGCGAAGAAATGGCTTGCGGTCATGGTCACGCGGATAACGTTGCTCCTGCCCTGTTTGGTGGTTTTGTATTGATCCGCAGTTACGAGCCGCTTGATGTGGTAAGGCTGCCGCATCCTAAAAACCTGTGGTGTGCTATCGTATTCCCGGATGTGGATGTACCAACAAGGGAAGCGCGTCAGATTATCCGCAAAAATATCCAGATGAAGGATGCTGTAACACAGTGGGGCAATATTGCCGGCCTGGTGAGCGGTTTATTTATGCAGGATATCGACCTGATTGGCCGCAGCATGAAAGATGTGCTGGTTGAACCTGTACGTTCTATGCTCATACCCGACTTTTATAAAATGCGCGAAATGGCCATGGAACTTGGCGCCGTGAGCTTTGGCATATCAGGCTCAGGCCCTTCGGTTTTTGCCTTTACTAAAGATGAAGCAACCGCCCGTACCATCACTCAAAAGTTGCAACAGCATTTAACCGCGTTAAAGATCGGCTCAAACAGTTACGTATCAACCATTAATGACGCAGGGCCTAAGGTTTTGGGATAGTTTTAAGTCTTAAGTCCAGAGTCGTAAGTTTTAGGTCAAAACAATAAAAGCCATGTCATTATAAGGTACGAAGCAATCTCCGATTAGCAGGTTCGCCCTGTATAGTTCGCGATTGCTTCGTACCTCGCAATGACGAGATGGAGAAATCCATAAATTGAAATTAAATCCGAAATCGAACATCCGAATTCCGAAATCAAAAAATGAAACTCTACAGTACCAATAATACCCTATCCGAAGTATCGTTCAAAGACGCGGTTTTTAACAGCATGCCGCAGGATAAAGGCCTGTATATGCCTTATGTTATCCCGCGTTTGGATGATGAGTTTATCAATAACCTTGATAAATATTCTCTGCCCGAAATTGCTTTTAAAGTAGCCCAAAACCTGCTTGGTGACGCTATACCGGAGGCAGACCTGAAAGCCTTAATTGATGAAGCTATTAATTTCCCTGCCCCTATTGTAAAGCTGGAAGACAAGGTTTACGTCCTTGAGCTTTTCCACGGACCATCATTGGCGTTCAAAGATTTTGGCGCACGCTTTATGAGCCGTGTCATGAGCTATTTCCTTGAGCCCGGCGAAAAACAACTGGACGTGCTGGTTGCTACCAGCGGCGATACCGGAGGTGCCGTTGCCCTTGGCTTTTTAGGCGTTCCAAATACCCGGGTAACTATCCTATATCCAAAAGGCAAAGTGAGCGGCGTACAAGAGCAGCAACTAACCACCAACGGCCAAAATATCCGCGCGTTAGAGGTTGACGGCACTTTTGATGACTGCCAGGCATTGGTAAAACAAGCTTTTGTTGATAATGAGCTGAACGAGAGGTTCCGCCTTACATCGGCTAATTCTATCAATATAGCACGCCTGGTTCCGCAGACATTCTATTACTTCAATGCTTACGCGCAATTGTTAAGGCAAGGCATTAAAAAAGTAGTGTTCTCGGTACCAAGCGGCAACTTCGGCAATATTGGCGCGGGATTGTTAGCCTGGAAAATGGGCTTACCTGTCGAAAAGTTTATCGCGGCTACCAATGTTAATGATACCGTACCTGAGTTTTTAAAAACCGGCGTTTATCAGCCCAAACCATCGGTAGCTACGCTTTCAAACGCGATGGACGTAGGTAACCCAAGCAACTGGGTACGTATTGCCAATCTGTTTAAAAACGATACCGAAGCCCTTAAAGAACTGGTTGTTGGCTTTAAATATGATGATGAGGAAACTGTAAAAGCCATTAACTGGGTATTTGACAATTACGGTTATGTAGTTTGCCCGCATACGGCTATTGCATGGCAGGCCCTAACCGATTATAAACAAGACCACGCCGCCGCTGATACCACAGGCGTATTCCTTTCAACCGCGCACCCTTGTAAATTCCCGGATGTTTTCAGTGAGGAAGTTGCTGCTAAAATTGACGTACCGGAACAGGTAAAAGAACTGGAATCAAAAACTAAGCTGGCTATAGCCATCAGTAAAGATTTTGCTGATTTTAAAGGCTACCTTTTAGGGGTTGATTAATTTCAGTATTTTTAGATGCTGGAAATAGGCTTCTGCAAGGAGGCCCGTCACCAACATGTCATTGCGAGGAACGAAGCAATCGCAAACTGTGCAGATCCGCTCTGCCTCCGTGCGATTGCCACGCTATCGCTCGCAATGACATCGTTGGGAAGGCACAGCCAGCGTCTGATTCAATACCGAAATATAAAATGCTTAACAAAAACCTGATATTTATCTGCCTTGTGGCAGTTGGCCTTACCGCTTGCAACCGTAAACAAAAGTTCGACCGTGATAAATGGGATGATGGCGACGGGATAACATTTGCGTACCGGCCAGCCTTGGTTGATGACCTGATAGCCAGCAAGCAGCTCAACAATCTTAAATATCAACAGGTGATACACCTGCTTCACCGACCGCAGTTAAGCAGCAAGGACAGTATGGTGTATGACCTTGACAGGAAATACGACAAGGGAGTATTAACTTACACCCAAACACTTGTTGTTTTCCTGAAAGATTCGGTGGTTACCAAGGCCGAGGTTCATGAAACCCATCCGAAGAAGAAATGATCATTTTGTTTTGAAGGCAGGGCTGTTTTTAAGTAATCGTTTGCTGTGATGAACGGTAAGCACATCTATTCTGGTTTTGCTTACAATTCTATAAATCACCCGATAACTACCAACAAGCACCTCTCTTATTGAAGGATCTTGTTTTTCGGGAACAACTTTACCTCTTTTCGGGAATCGTTCCAATGGCTTAACGCTTAATAGTAAGCGTTGAACCTGTATTTGGGCGTAATGCTCTGAATCCTTGGCTATAAATTCGGCTATGTTATCAATGTCTTTAACAGCCTGTTTAGTCCAGTTTATTTCAACCATTTACCCAGGCTTTTCTTTGCTTCATCTGTCGAAAGAACTTCGCCTTTGTTTGATTGCTCAATACCAATTTCGATTTTATTCAATAGCATTAACCGGTCTAATATCTCTTCAAAGCTAAATTCTCCGGGCAGCTCATTTACCGTTTTCAACACTTCTTCTTTCGTCAACATCATTAACTATTTAATAATCTAAATTTACTAATTAAAATTTAAAGTGTTTATTAGCTTTAAGTTTTTACATAGCATGATCAACACTATCATATTTGATCTGGGCGCTGTCCTGATTGATTGGAACCCGCATTATTTATATCGCACCCTGTTTACCGATGAGCAGGAAATGAAAGATTTTCTGGCCAATATCTGTACATCCGACTGGAATGAAGAACAGGATGCCGGGCGGTCGCTACAGGAAGGTACTGATCTGCTTGTTGCTCAACATCCCGAACACGAAGCTAACATTCGGGCTTTCTATTCGCGCTGGGTTGAGATGCTGGGCGAACCACTTCATGGCACAGTTGAAATTTTTAAACAATTAAAAGCAAGCGGTAGGTACACGATTTATGCGTTAACCAATTGGTCGGCCGAAACTTTCCCTTTTGCCTTGGAGCGTTATGCTTTTTTGAACTGGTTTGACGGCATTGTAATGTCCGGCGCCGAAAAAATGCGAAAGCCATCACCTGCTTTTTACCAGCTCTTACTTGATCGTTATGATGTAAAAGCCAACGAAGCTTTATTTATTGACGATAATTATCGCAATATATTAGCAGCCGAAAAAATGGGGATCAAAAGTACTCACTTTACGTCAGCAGAGATTTTGGAGGTTGAGTTAAAAGGCCTGGGAGTATTATAAAAACTGTTCAAGGCGGCTGTGGGGACACGGCCTCCGGATAAAAAATATCATTGCGAGCGATAGCGTGGCAATCTCGTAGCAAATGCATTTCCAATCTGTATGGCTACGAGATTGCTTCGTTCCTCGCAATGACATGAAGTTGAGGTGTCTCAACGCGCAAACTACTTACTTGGCGCTATTATCCACGCTACAACTACCAGCGCCAATAATATGCCCATAATCAAATAGCTAACCGGCCGGGCAAAATTCAGCGTCCAGCCGAGGTATTTAATTCTTTTGGGTACGATTATACGGTTGTCATCCTTGTTGTAATAAAACACACCGTATTTGTAATTGCTAAGGTCTTCTGTAGGCTCCATAATTAAAGGGTAGTATTATCCAAACAACTCGCTGCTTAAATACCTGTCGCCACGGTCGCAGCAGATGAATACGATTACGCCTTCTTCCAGTTCCTGGGCCAGCTTTATAGCAGCTGATAGCGCCCCACCACTGCTCATCCCTGCAAACACACCTTCTACTTTAGCCATCTGGCGGGCCATTTGAGTGGCATCTTCCTGGGAGATGTCCATCACCCGGTCAACCCGAGTAGCATCAAAAATCTTAGGGAGGTATTCTTCCGGCCACCTGCGGATACCCGGGATCGATGAACCCTCAACGGGCTGACAACCTACAATCTGCACATTGGCATTTTGCTCCTTCAAATATCTCGAACAGCCCATAATTGTACCTGTTGTACCCATAGCGCTTACAAAGTGGGTGATCTTGCCTTCGGTATCCTTCCAGATCTCGGGGCCGGTAGTTTTCACGTGCGCCATATAGTTATCCGGATTGGCGAATTGGTTCAGCAGAAAATATTCGCCGGTAGCGGCTTTTTCTTCGGCATAATCGCGGCAAAGCTCAATTCCTTCCAGCAAGGTAACTTTAGCACCAAAGGCTTCCATGGTAAGCGTACGCTCGCGGGTGGAGTTTGAGGGCATAACCAGTTCTATCTCCAAGTCAAATAAACGGGCTATCATCGCCAGCGCAATACCCGTGTTACCGCTTGTAGCTTCAATCAGCTTGGTGCCGGGTTTGATATCGCCGCGCTCAATGGCGCTCCTGATCATGTTGAGGGAAGCACGGTCTTTCACGCTGCCCCCCGGGTTATTTCCCTCCAGCTTAGCGAAGATCTGCACTTTGGGATTCGGATTCAGCTTTTTTATTTCTACCATAGGCGTATTGCCTATCAGGTCTATTAATCCAGCCATTGTATATTTTTATTAAGTAAATGCTCTATTTTTTGTGCCCGAACAGTTTTATGCTCAGCCTTTTCAAAATCCTATGATTTGGGGCATGATAAACCTTTGAGTTGGGTGGCAAACTTTTGGTAAGCCAAACGTTCCCTCCTACTACACTATTGTGCCCAATAATGGTTTCTCCGCCTAAAATAGTAGCACCTGAGTAAATTACTACATTATCCTGAACTGTGGGGTGCCTTTTGGTATTCGCCATGCTTTTATCTACACTCAAGGCCCCGAGGGTAACGCCCTGATATAATTTTACATGCTTGCCTATTATACAGCTTTCGCCAATAACAATACCGGTGCCATGATCTATATAGAAATACTCGTCTATTTTGGCAGCAGGATGAATGTCGATCCCTGTTTTTGAATGCGCGTATTCGGTAAGGATCCGCGGCAGCAAAGGAATATCATCAACATAAAGGCTGTGCGCCACACGATAAAGCGAAATGGCATAAAAGCCCGGATAAGTACGGATCACTTCAAACTCACTGCGGGCAGCAGGGTCGCCGTTAAAAATAGCCTGGATATCGGTATTCAGCACACGAAATAATTCGGGAAGCCCCTCAAAGAATTTTTTTGACAGTTTTGAGGTATCGCAATTGCTGCAGGCCTTGGTGGCATGCATAATTTCGCACAGTTCATTCTCAAGCCTTAAAAACTCATCCTTCAGCTCATCTACCGAAGCAAACTGTTTGCCGGTTTGTTCGGGATACAGCAAATGGATCACTTTAAGCGCCCAGGCCGTAATTTCACGGTTTGAAGGCACAGCCTCCAGGTTTTGCTGTTTAGCAAAAATATGTTGATAAAAATCCTGACTCATGTTTTATGGTGGGCTGTTTTGGGAAAACAACCATTAACAGTACAAGTTTATATAAAAGATTGTTGTTAATATGTAAAATGAGCTGGATAATTGATATTTGGTTATAAAAACATCGATACCCAACCTATGAAAGATCAAATAATTGCCACAGTAACAGCCCTGTTTAGCGGAGCAGATGAACGGGACTGGGCCAAAGTTAAAAACGCGTTTGCCGAAAACGTAGAGCTTGATTATAGCTCCATGACCGGAAACCCGGCCGGCACTGCGTCATCTAACGATATTATTGCCGCATGGCGGGGCCTCTTGCCCGGCTTTGACAGAACCCACCATCAACTGGCCGATTTTTATGTGATGCAAAACGGCACGGTAGCCCTGGTGCATTATTATGGCAAGGCCGATCATTTTATTGGCGACGAGCTATGGATTGTGGAAGGCACTTATGATACCGAGCTTATTGAAACCGATGGCAAATGGATCGTCACCAAGCATAAACTTAACCTTATTAAGCAGGATGGTAATATGGATTTACCGGCGAAGGCTGCGGCAAGAGTCTCGGAGCAGAGTTGAATGGGCAAAGAGGGTGTCAGTCTGAGCCTGTCGAAGACTCATGCGTAGAGGCCTACCCGCCATACTTCGACGCGCTCAGTATGACACCTTTTTTGAAGACTTACGAAGTTTTAAAAACTTCGTAAGTCTGAGTTTACACTATAAGTCTGCCTCTATCCTTTTTCTCCGGCTTAATCCCGCCTGCAATATCACAGAAACGATGATTACTAACAGCCCCGCATAAAAAGATACATTAAGCTGGCGGGATTCATTGAATAAAACCATCGCCAGTAAAATGCTATAAACTGGTTCCAGGTTAAAGGTTAGGTTGACCGTAAAGGCAGAAATCTTCTTTAAAACCTCAGCCACCATTACATATAACCCAACGGTGCAAAAAAGCGCCAGAATGAGCAGGTACATTATGTCTAATGTACCCGGCAATATTGTTTTTGACGGGAAGAAATACAGATATACCGGTAGCACTATAGTTAAAGCAGCGCTTCCGGTCAGCATCTGGTACATGTTCATCACCGTGGCATCATACTTTTTAACCAGCCGCTCATTAAAAATAGTATACAGCGATGCCAGGAAAGATGATATTATCCCAAGTACAATCCCGGTACGGAACGAAGTATCGAAATGAAAGATCAAACCAATGCCAGCCAATGTAAGCGTGCTTAACAGAAGCTCGGTTATGTTAAACGGCTTCCTGTTGATAAGCGGGGCCAGGAACGCTGTAAAGAAACTGGTAAGGCAATAACAAACTACGCCTACAGACACATTTGAATATTTGATGCTGGCATAAAAAAACACCCAATGAAAGGCTATCAATAACCCGGCCTTCCCCATTTCCCAAATGCTGGCCCGTGAGTGGTTAAACTGCGGCCTTTGAATCCAAACAATAACCAACAGGAATAAAAAAGAAAACAGGGTGCGGTACCAGGTGAGTAAATATTCGTTTAAAGAGATAAGTTTCCCGAACACGCCGGTAAAACCGGCAAGAACTACAGCTATATGTAACAGAACAAATGTTTTTTTCATTTTTTGCTAAAATAAGATTGAGCGGGCAAACACAACGATGCATATGATTGCCCGCGTTAAATTAAATTGTTTTGAAAATGGCGTTGAAAAAGGATCAAATACAGTTGCACTACAACTGATTTTGATTAGCAAAAAAGAAAGAATGGTGGATCATTAAAAAAAGGCTCCGAGACCAAAAATGTCCGGATAAGAGATTTGAGATTCTCTTTGGCGCCATATTTAATGTTTGCTGTTATCATTTGTTGATAAGCCAAAGATAGGAAAAAGTTTTATTGCGCCAATACATTGTGTTGTTTTGACACTAAAAATCGGATCAAACTGTCCTTTCCTCGCAAGCAGTTTATGGCGTATAAGATTTCTCTTTCGCCCTACGCACCACTCCTCCCGTGCTCTATCGAAATGACGTCGGCTTTTTTTAATTTCTGTTAATAAAAAAAGCCCCGGCTATCGCCGGGGCCTGCATTTCTTCAATAACAAAACGCTTAGTTCAGGTATTTGGTAATATCCTCAGATAGCGGAGTTGTTTGTGACCTGAAACGGTGGATCAGTTTGCCATTTTCGTCTATCAGGAATTTTTCAAAGTTCCATTTAATGTCGCCGGTAAAATCTGGGTTTGGAGCTGTTGTCAGGTATTGGAACAAGGGATCGATATCCAAACCTAAAACGCTAACCTTTCCGCTCATCGGGAATTTTACGTTAAAGTTTTCTTTGCAAAAGGTTTTGATGTCCTGATTTGTACCTGGTTCCTGACCGCCAAAGTTATTGGCCGGGAAGCCTACTACTACCAGCTTGCCTTTGTATTGCTCAGACAGTTTTTCCAGATCGGCGTATTGTTTGGTGAAGCCGCATTTTGAGGCGGTGTTTACGATCAATACTTTTTTGCCTTTGTATTTAGCTAAGCTAAAATCCTTGCCGTCGATAGTTTTCAGTTTAAAATCATATACTGAAGATGGTGCAGCAGCAAATAATAAGGCGATGATGAGTGCCAGTGTTTTCATGGTTTTTACAATTGATTGTTAATAATCCAGCATAAAAGTAAAGCTAAAAATTCCTTTTAGCTAAGTACTCATCTTCTTTTTGTGTCATTTTTTCTTTTGTAACAACACTTTTATCGGTATAACCTAAAAGGTGCAGGGCCCCGTGAATAATAACACGGTGCAGTTCGTTGGTTTCGCCGGTTTTAAACTTGGCGCCGTTTTCACGGATCCGGTCAATCGAGATAAAAATATCACCAACAATATCGCCCTCCACTTCCGAATTGTCAAAAGTTACGATATCGGTAAAAGTATCATGATCAAGATATTGCTGGTTTATTTGCAGCAGGTACGCGTCTGAGCAAAAAATGTAATTAAGCTCTTTCAGTTTAAAGCCTTCAGCAGTTAGCGTGTCCTTTATCCACTGTCTTAATAGTGCTTTTTGTTTCGGCTTAAAGGTAGTGTCTTCCTCAAAAAAATTAATAGCGGGCATCAGATCTTAAAGTGAAGTTCAATTTCATTACCCGAGGCATTGAAAATGCATTGATCGGCAAGGTGTTTAATGATAAACACACCGCGGCCAGTAAGGTTCTCCAGGTTTTCGGGGGCAGTAGGATCGGCAAGGTTATTATAGTCGAAGCCGGGGCCTTCATCGGTAACGGTCCAGATAATACGTTTCGGTTCTACTTCCGCATTAACAATCACCTTTTTAGTCTCATCCTGTTTGTTACCGTGTATGATGGCGTTAATAACCGCTTCATTAAGGCAGGTCATCATATTGGCGAAGGTATCCTCTTCAACATGATATTTATCAGCAATTTCTTCTATCAGCTGCTCAAGCAACGCTATGCTCTCCGGTTTTGACGGTAGCTGCAACGTGTATAGCTCGCTGGTTTGAACATTTGCCTCTTCCATATTATTTGGCGTTAAGTTGATCAAAGTAAGATTTTATTTTTTGTTTATAATACAAATTAAGTGCCGGAGATACTGTTCTGATCTGCTCCGTCTGTTTCGCTTTTTGTTGCTGGTACCCCTGCAGTGCTTTTATATAACCCGGTGGCAAATCCTTGCCCGCATTGCTCTCCCGTTGCTGATCCTGATCTCTTTGCTGCTCGGCCTTTTCGGCCTCTAATAATCGGGTTTGTATCTGCTGCTGCCTTTTTAGCGCGTCATCTGTAATCCTCCTGTTTACGAGATCACGTTCCGTTTGTTCCATTTCTTTCGAAATTTTATCCAAATTGCCCAATCCTCCGGTGCCGTCTTTGTTTTCGTCCCTGTCAATTTGTTGCAATGCCTGCCGTATCATCTGCTGCTGACGTGCCATTTTAGCAAACTGCTCGCTCATGCTGCCACTATTGCCCTGCTGGCCTTTACCCTGATTACCCTGTTGCTGCATTTGCTCGCGGGCCTTTTGCATGTTCTGACTAAGCTGCTGCTGCATTTTAGCCAGTTGCGATATTGATTGTTGCTTACCCTTGCCCCCTTTACCGCCCTTGTTCATCATTTTTTGCATTTGTTCCAGCGCCTCACTCAGCATCAGGGCCAAGTTGTTCATAGATGTCATGGCATATTGCTGATTGCGGTTTGCTTCAAGCGTGCGCCTGTCGCCCAACTGCTCAAGGGCCTGATCAATATGTTCGTTAATACTGGCTATCTCCTTGTTTACAGTCGACTGGATCTGCGGTACCCTCCTGCTGATAGCGTACAAACTATCCTCTGCGGTTTTCAGGTTATCCTTGATATCCTTCTGGCTTTGCGACAAAGTAACATATGATGGATCTGTAGGATTAGTGTTTTTAAGCGTTTGCATCAGCTTTTCCTGGTTAAATGAGCTGTTAACGAGGCTTTTCAACAATTCCCTTAACTGCTGCGCGTCAACAGCATTTTCTTTTGATTCGCCCTCGTCACTATCCTTTTGCATTTTGGCGGCAAGCGCTTTCATTTGTTTTGCTGCCTGCTGCTGCGATTTTGAAGCCTTTGAATTATCCTTTTTTTGCAGATCACCGGCGCTTTGATCCATCTGCTGCTCAATATCTTTGGTTTCTTTTTCGGGGTTCTGATAATCAGATTTTCGCTCAGCCTGATCGTTGGTTTTCTGTAATTCGTCAAAGCCTTTCTTTACATCCTGAAAATCCTGTTTCAGTTTATCCTGCTGCTGCTGCAAATTCTTCTGATCGGCCCCGGATTGTTTGGTTTCTTCGGATAGTTTTTGCTGTTGATCTGCCAGTTTATTCAGCTGGTCGAGGTTTTGATTCAGTTTTTGCTCAAACTCCAGTTTTTTGTACAATTCCAACACCCTGTCCAGCTCCTTTTTCAATGATTTATTATCCATCTGCATTTTAGATAATTCATCGCGGGTGGCATCTTTTTGCTGCTCATTAAGCATTTGCTGCAGGTTTTGAAGCAGCTCTTTCGTTTTTTGATCAAGCACGTTATTAAACAGATCCTCTATCTGTTTTTGCTTAGCCATGATCTCGTCCGTTTGCTGCTGATTTTCCTGGCGGTTGTATAAATTCTTTTTGTTATCGGCCTGGATATCCTTTACCAGATCTTCCAGGTCTTTGCGTTTTTGCATCAGGTCTTCCACCTGCTTTTTCTCATCAAAGGAGAGCGTGTTTTTGTTTAGCAGATTCTGATTTAGCTTTTGCGCATCGCGCTCAACCTGGCCGGCTAATTTAATGGCCGATTGCATTTTTTCTTTTATAGCTTTTGACCCTGCGTTTAACTGTTGGTTAATCTCCTTGTTGTCAGGGACATTTAGTGTATGTTTTGCTGTACGGGCTGTTTTGTGTCCGGTCACTTCGTCGTTATCGGCAACCTCAAAAAAGTAGCTTACATGGTCGCCCGGATTGATGCCCATTTCCTTCAGGTTCCAGTAATAAAAGAAATCTGTTTGTGTCTGGGCCAAATCAGCATTAACTTTTTTGGTAAACTCTTTTGTTTTGCTACTACCGGTGGCTTCAATAGTATAATGAAACGTTAGCGACGAAAACCCGTGATCGTCCTGGATCTTGCCATTAAAATAAAAGGCTTTCATACTTACCGAATCCGGCTTCTCATCAACCATAATCGAAGGAGCTTCATCAGTAATAACATTAATACGATACGAAGCCGAATCGCTTTGATTTACTTGTGCGTTAACCGGTAAAAGTTTATAAACAGAATTTTTAAGCACCCGTTCGCGGTGCTCAAACACATCGGTACCGTTTTGCACTGCCGGGCGGCTTTGGCCATTCATATCAAACATCAGCGCGCTGGCATATTGTGTATGCAGCTGCCAGTTCACCGTTGTACCGGCCAGGATAGTTAAATCGCCGGCATTTAACAGCTTCTCATTTTTTTTATGCAGATAGGCGGGATAATTCAGCTCGACGTCAAAATGAAGCAATGCCGGCTTTTGGTTCACCTTGATCTCGTAAACCACCGAACTAAAACCGTTACCCGATAATTTAAACCTTGTATTTTGCTGCAGATTGCTAAACTGATAATGAAAACGGCTGATGTTATCCTTATCCAGCTTAAAGGTATTTTCACCGGCTTCAACATAGACATCGGCAGGCAACTTATCGCCCTCCAGTTTAATATCAACCTTCAAATCATTCCCCTGAACAACCGACAGGGTTTTGTTCAACACAATAAACTTAAACGGGGCGGCAGGCACAAAGTATTCATTATGCCTGATGAGCCGCTTGGTACTTTCGGTTAGTACCGATGGCGCCGCTAATGCTATGATAATGATTACCCCCAGCGGACCAAGGACCCATTTTAAATACTTAGTATTCTCCTTAAGGTTGATGGCCGACGGAAAACTCACCGGTTTAAGTGCTTCTATCTTTTGGTCGATACTGGCTTCGATGAGGGCTCGGTGGTTCTCATCTTCGGCAGCAAGCTTTTTTAGTTGCAGGGTGTTGAGCAATTTGTCATGAACATCATTAAAGTGCCTGCCTATAATTTCGGCCGCTTCATCATGCGTTAGCGTTTTGCCCAATTTAAGCCAGGCCAGCAACGAGGGTAAAACCAACCAACAAACCAATACGGTATTAAGCAGGATAAAAAAGTAGAAAAGTATGGTGCGCAGCAGAATGCTAAAATTGCCAAAATATTCGCTCAGGGTTACAACCACATAAGCGGTGAAAAGACCGGCACCTAAAAATATTAATCCGCGCAGAAAATTATTGAAATAATACTTCCGGGTGAAAATATTGATTTTGCCAAGCAAAATTTCATAGTTTTCTGTCGAGGCCATGGTACAGGTGAAAAAATGTCAAATACACACTTTAGTTAAACGCAAAAGCAATGTATTAAATATATACGTGTTGGTTTAAGTTAAAAAATTAAAGCAATAATAATAAAATGTTAACTGTTTTATGACAATAAAAAATGATTAGCCCGATTTACCAGGATAGGTCCGGTTGTAAACCGGGAGAACATAGCAATTTAAGGATAATTCCGCTTTTTTTGTTCTACGCCCTTTCTTCTTCCTCAACCATTTCTGGTTCGAGCTTATGGAGCCAGATGCCAGCTATACCTGTAATTGAATATGGGAATATAATTACCGCAACAGAAGATATAGCCGAAACTTTTTTTTCGAAAAGTAATTCAAAAAAGGAGAGTACAGTAATGATGAGAATAGCTGTGGTTAAACCGGTTTTGATATAAAGCGGATCTCTTTTTTTTGATAAATAATAAACAGCCATCCAAAATATAAAGGCAAAGGGAATAGTGACCAGCAAAATCATATCGGCAAAAATGATGTAATCTTTCCTTATCTCATCAACAAGGCTTATTTGAGGATTCTGAATAATAAACCACGATAGAACCAATTGCAGCAGCGGGGCCACAATAACCAGCATCAGCCAAACCTTTAAGCTATACGTAAATGACCTGTTCATAATTTATTAAGTACGCCAACAATATACATAGCAAGCAATAAAATAACAATAGCTCTCACTTGCAGGCAATTTCCCTTATGTATAAATAGCGCTATCATGTTTAACAGCTATAAAACAATAATAATTAAAAGCAACACATTGCTTTAACAGGCTTATCGGTAAAATATAGAACTGATTTTTTTACTAAAAATTATCCAGGTATTAACAGAATTTTTCCTGTTATACATACAGGAATATTAATTTGAAGTCGTCTCCGATAAAAGAAGCTCAGATGTGCAATTAACGACGTAATTGGCTCATTTAAACCTCTTCCAGCCGAATTAACTACCGATTAATTTTAATATATTAAATTAACGTAAAATAGGTGATTTAACGGGTTGTTAAGCGTATAGTTAATTATTATCTTGCATTCACTTAGCCGATCCCCTATCATGACTACACCTAATCACCTGGATGCTTCTATATTGAACTATTTTAGTGTGGGTAACGTTTGGCAAAACATTGTATTTTATGGCATTATCATTTGCCTCTTATACATCAACATTTTTTTAACCCGGCGAAAGAAAACCTATAAACTACAGCTTGTTACTAATACACCTGCCGAACAAGAAAAACTGACACAGCGGACTACAGATACTTCAGCCAGGGCCTTATATAAAACAAATGCCAATTTAACTGATGAAATAGCTATCCTGAAAAAAGAACTATTGGCACAGGGAGAAGAGTTAGAACTTTCGTACATGAAATCTGACAGGCTTAATGATCAGCTATCAGAAATATTGGATTGCCTTGAATTAACCATAAATTATGACCATAATCCCTGGGACTGGTCGCTGGATTACAGCAGCGGTGTGGTTACACTTTCAGAATATGGTTTGCGGATCCGCGGCTTTTCAGAAAATGCCAAGCCTGTTTTTGATGAAACAATTACAGTTGTTGATCCCCGGTATCGCCAGGCGATGATAGATGCCATTGAAAACTCCTTTAAAACCGGAGCCGATTTTTCAATGACCTACCTCATTAATCCATTGGATGGTAGTCGGCCAAAAGAGATAAAAGCAACAGGCCAGGTACAATACAACGAACTTGGGATTCCTGTAAAACTATCCGGAAAATTCGCGTTTACTTATAGCGAGCTGTTGGCAAAAAAGTAGGGGTATCGCACTTTGTTATCCGGTAAAAAATCAAAAGCGTCCTTTTTGATGCTTGCATTTTGAATAATACTCACAACAATTATATTTGCAATCCGGCTATACTTAAATCGGGATGTAGCGTAGCCCGGTATCGCGCCAGCATGGGGTGCTGGAGGTCGTGGGTTCGAATCCCGCCATCCCGACTTGAAAATCAACGACTTATGATTTCTTAATCATAGGTCGTTTTTTTGAGGTCTAACATGGGTCTAACTTTTTCATTGTTCTTTGATAGGTTTTTTTATCAAAAATGACTTTAAATGTTTAGGATAGTAATTGCTTTCAAGAATTATGGTGAAATATTGATGAAAAGAATGAGTTGATCAGTTCGACTCCGATAATTTCACGTATTGATTTAGGCTTAGATTAGCCCATCACGACTTTTTTGGACTTTTAGAGGCCAAAAGAATAGGCTGCTCTTAAGCTAAAGAAATGGATTGTTGATCCGTTGATATCGGGGTATCTGATTGAGCTTTCAAAGCGTACGCCAAGGTCGATTGCGCTTTTGGGCGAAAGTGAAAATAAATAACTGATTTGAGGCGCATATACAAAAGCAGCTGTTTTTGTATATCCTGTCTCATTTTTGTTCAGAAGAAAAGAGGCGCCGGCATCAACCTGAACATGAAAATTTTGGCAGGCATAAAATTTTAGCCCAGCTTTCAGCGGCGAACGATGAATATCAGTTACGTCAAGGTTAAAATTGTTGCCTTTGATGCTTTTCCCAAAAACATTATTATAGCCAACGTTTGCCGTTACTGCCAAACGGTCCGCTTTAGGAAATTCCGCCTGGACAGAGGCACCCAGGCTCCATTTATAAAGGTCATTAATAACTTCCGGTGGGTAACCCAGCGTCTGCCCCAAAGCTCAAACGGATAGATGAGGCTGGAACTGATGATTTTGTTTGCGCTTTTACGATTTGAGAAAGCCCTACATGCTGCACACGGTATAGGAAACGGATAGAGTTCATTTTTTTCCGCCTTGCCTTTTTGGTTTTTTTTTATTTTCAGTTGCTTTTTTATCAGATCTTTTTTCAGCCGGCCCACTTCTAAAGTGTCGCAGATCTGGCACCCCAATGAGAATATTTATTTAAGTTGATTTTGGAAATTTAACAGTTTATTAAAAAATAATTATATTTATGATAAAAATTCGTACGGATGAAAATATTTAATATAAGACCTATTACCGTCACAAAATACATTTTCAATGAGGAGCGATTAGATAAATTCGCTACAGACTTTGGTTGTGAAGTTGGTTTTGGATTTAGTGGTATGAAAACGGAATCATTAAATACACTTGTTATTTCATTTGGTATACTTTGCCATGCGGGTAAAGGAAGGGAGTCAATTCTATCCAAAGAAGCTATGGATCATGGCCACTATCAGTATGAATTTGTAACGGAGAATACTGATGATAATCTTTTATTTTCCTATGACAGTACTTGTCAATTTAACTTTGAAAGTGAAAGTTTTAAATCAGATTTATCCTCGATAACAGAATTTTTAGATACCTACTATGCACACACTGAAAAGTTTTTTCAAGAATATGGATTTAAAACCCTGCCCGAGATAGAAGAAAAGATCGGGTCAGGGCGTAAGTTAGACATACACGCTCTTTCAGCAATTGACAGCTTGCGGGCCAATAATATGTATGAGTTCTAAAAGATAGTTTTATATTGAAAGTTAAATTGGCTTTAAGGAAGAACGGCATTTCGTACCTGAGATGTACTTACAGATTTTGTGGTTGTTGTACTTACAGGGGACTGGCCTGGTTTAGTTACAGTATGTCTGGTTATTTTCGTTCCAACCCAGTTTAGTACAATAGTAGGAAATCCAACGGGGCCATGGCTATGTGGTCCATTAGTCATTAGTGTGGTATACCATGTGTCTTCTGTTCCGTCCGGCAAAATAGATGTTGAAGACCCATTTACCACCGCAATAGTCATACCTGAAACTGATTCTACAATGGCTCCTCCTCCGTTTGAATTCATTGAGCACCCAATAACTGCATAATAGCGAATTTTTGCAGGATTTACAGTAGGCATCCCGGCCGGATCAGTGATCACGTCTGATTGGTCAACTACAAGATTCCACCTAAAAGTGATACCTCCGTACGGCGGTCCTCCATTACTACCTGAACCGCTACCTGATCCGCTGCCACTGCCAGAACCACCAGAACCTCCACCTCCAGTGTTTGGGCAGCTGGAGCCCGTAAATGTATCGACTACCGAAGTGATACACCCATTAGAATCTGTTGTAATTACTTCGTTATAATAAAATATGCAGCCGCTCCCTGTAGAAGGTGGAAATCCAACCATGGTGGGAAAAACCGGCTGACACTCTGAAGGGTCACTATTTACCGATAGTGCTTTGGCTTTTATCGCGTCCTCTGTTTTGCTTTTAAATACAGCTTTCTTATCGCTTTTTCGGCCATTTTCGTAAACAGCACTATTCAATTGTTTATAACTGGCATCATATTGTAGAATTTCACCATTAAAACCAATGATATTATTTTGATTATAATTCTTCAGAAGAAGATCGAGGTTGTCATTCACATTGTATTTATTCCCAACTAATTCAATAAGCTTTCCATCAGTAATGTTATTGCCGGATGAAGTATAAACGAAAAAACGTCTGATTGTAATTTCATTGTTTGCTACGTAGTTTTCTGAAGTTGGCGCGACCAAAAGATTGCTACCATCGGTTGATTTTAGCGTCCAGGAGTCTTTCCAATAAGGACTTAACTTGGGTGCATTAGCATCAACGTGTTGTAAATGCCAAATCTTGGCAGATTCCAACAACTCGGATGACGCGGATGTTCTTTCATTGATGACGTTATTAATTTCTCTACGGCAGGCAAAGATTAACAAACAAATGCTGAAAAACACCGTAATGGCGAGGAGGGAACGTTGTTTCATAAGGTTTAGTTTTATAAGGTTATAACAAATTTAACCTTATTATCTTCAATTCCAAATAATATTGTAATTAATATCTTTATACTAACTATTTATTAAAGATCGCTTGTTAACTTGAATATAAATCAGGATATTGTAACCTCTTAGAGTCAATAACCTAACCTCATGAAACGCCCCTCCCTCTATCTTGTGCCGAATTTTATATATAAAACATGCTGCATTTATACATCAACGGGAATTATGAAATACCGACCTCGATGATGCCGCTTTTAAGTTTTCTATTGATGTTTATCGAAAAAGTCGAATGATGCCCTTCCGGTTGCTATTTGTAGGATCGACGGCTAAAGGAAAATCCATAGTGTTGCTTTTAATATAGTGTTGCTTTTAATAAAGTGAGCGTCCATAGGTATGATTAGCAAGAGAAATCAACGTTATCAATTACATGTCATGAGTAAATTATGAGTTTGAATACCGATTTAATAAAAGGGAGAAGTTGCTGGCTTTTATTTAGCGTTGTTGTGGTATATCTCTTCGTTGCATATAATGCGAATGGGTTTCATAATGCCGACGAGCATTTTCAGATCATTGAATTTGCAAATTACAAGCTTGGGGTCGCCAAAGCAGGAGATCTGGCTTGGGAGTTTCATTCAAGGATAAGATCTGGATTGCAGCCTATGCTATGTGTTATATTTTTCAAACTGATGCGATTTTTGGGGATCGATGATGTATATTATTTATCGTTCGGACTACGTGTCCTTAGCGCGATCTTATCTGTGATTATTATCCGCTACTTTGTAGCTTCTGCCAAGGGAGCAGTTGAAGAGAAGAATTATAATTTCTTCATAATATTGTCGTATTTCATTTGGTTCATCCCATATATCAACGTTCGGTTCTCTTCGGAAAACTGGTCTGGTATGTTTTTCCTGGCTTCCTTAGCGCGGATACTATATGGGCATTATCAAAACAGCGTAAAAAACCTCCTAATACTGGGCATTCTGTTGGGGATTTCTATTCTATTCCGCTATCAGTCCTTATTGTTGACGATGGGTATTTTGCTGTGGCTGTATTTCATTGCAAAATCAAAGATCAGAAACATTGCCTTAATTGTAGCTGCCGTTCTCATGGTTTTGGTTATCGGCTTCTTCATAGACAGATGGTTGTATGGAATTTATTCCTTTACACTTTATAATTACTTTCATGTTAATATAGTTGATAATGTGGCTTCCAATTATGGGGTATCACCTTGGTATGAGATTTTGCTTTATATAATTAGAAACCCGGGGCCACTCGGCGTATTTATCTTCTTCTCATTTATCATACTAATCTTTTTTGATCCCAAAAGCCTGTTAGTCTGGTCGACACTTCCATTTTTGGTTGTTCATATGATCATCCCTCACAAAGAGTTACGATTCTTGTTTCCGATTGCTGATCTTGTCCCTATTGTGCTTATTTTAGGGTATCAAAAAGTTGTTGTCTTTTCTCGATTATTTAAATATAAGTGGATTTGTTTTGCTCTATCAATAGCTTTAATCTTAATTAATATCGCAGGATTAATAGTTGTTTTATCTAAAGGAGCGGGAAATACAAGGGTATCGGTTACAGCTTATATCCACACCAAATACGCAGGTAAAAAGGTTAACCTAATATACACCGACGGATCAAATCCATATTACGACTGGCCTTTTCCAAAAAATACTTTTTACCACAGCGGAGAAATTGAAATGACAAAAATTGCCTCCGTTTGGCAGCCCGGTTTTGCTACGCATCGCAAGCCTGGTTATGCTAATTTATTAGTGATTTCTCAAAATGACATAACCGGCCCTAAAACAATCGCGCTTTTAAAGGATCTTCATTTAATTCGTGTTTATCAAAGCATTCCAACCTTTGACCAAAAAATCATTGGGCTATATAATGAATCACTTAATGAGGATAACTTTCTGCTCTATGAATTCAGCGATTAAGATTTACTTTTCTTTATAAAGCATATATCCCCGTTTGTTGCCTGAATAGTTGTAATCGATAATTGCTGCACTCCCTGCCGCTTTTTTCCAGGGATTAACCAGTTGGTAGAACAAGATAGGCTGTTCCAAAAAATACCGCTCAGAAACATACTTTATTGTATCAATATTATTCTTCCTGAGAAAATCGATCAATGGTTTATTTGGAAGGAAATGGGCCGAGGTTTCCATCTGATTGTTCCCGGTTTTAAAATCAATTGCATTAATCTGTCTCTCCGGATGAGTAAATATTTCCGTCAGTAAAACATTAATTAATATAGCCGAAAGCATCAGGGAGCCAAGTAACGGCATAGCGCGTTTAATCCCTTTGCTGATTTTCAGGGCCAGATAAAGGCCGATAATTACATATATTGAAAGATAATAACGGAAAGAACAATTAGTTGTATATACAGTAATAATCCCCAGATATGTAATAATAAAAAAAGCATACAGGGAATTTTTTTTACTGACGATGTCCTCTGCGAGATAAAAAACAAGATAAAATCCTATAATGCTGCCACCAAGAAGAAACCACAGTCGAAATAGGAATTGAAAGGGATAGGAGTAAGCATGAACCAGTAATTTATAATTGGATAAGATGTCAAATAATGCCAGTCCATGAAAGATAACAAAAGAAGCGGATAGGAGCAGCAGACATATATAAGTAACCTTTACGTTAACTTTTACCATTAATTTATCGGCGATGACGACCTGTCGCAACCTATTAACTGCAAACAATTCGATCCCTGAAATAACTACTGCAAAAAACAGAATCGTAAGCCAGGATATAGATGTCAGTAGCTTAAAACGCATTCCTACAAAAACCAATATTAAATTCAAAAGGTTGCAGGTCAGCAACGCAATGAGTTTTTGATATACACTAGTTCTGATATACAAGCTCCATAAAATAAGGCTGATTAAAGCAGCAACAGATATTGCGGAGAACAATATATGATTGTAGGTCCCTATAACATTGGTACAAAATAATAATAATATCCAAAAAGGTTTTAAAACGTTTAAATCAGACAGTAAATTAACGGTTGCGGCTATGAGCAGCGATATGAAAAACAAAGTGAATGTATTTACTTCCCAAGCTACCCTTGGGCTAATCAAATACAACGCAGATTGTGAAAGTATGAGCAGGAAGAGAATTGATATGTTAGCTTGATTATAACGCCAAAGAGTTCGGTAAATGATAAGCAGGCCCAGCGAGTTGAAGACTGCGCCCGCAATTCTCAATTGAAAAATACCCAAACCGAATACTTTGAAAAATGTCGAAACGATCATCGGTTGCAGAATGCCAGTATAGGTGTTCATTCCATATATACCGTCAATTCCCGTTTTATTGAACTGATCCGCTTTTAGCCCAACCCAAGCTTCATCACCGTGTAATCCTGGCAGGACATCTAATTTATAAGTCCACCAGAAAGCCATATAAACTCCCAGTAATAGAATCCCTACCGGAGTTGCTTTTGTTAAGATTTTAGATTTCGCTAACATGTGCGACGTAGAGTGAAATTGTTAAGTATAAGGTTTAGTATGCAGTTTATTAAATGGCTCTTCTAAAGGTATATATTGAATAGCAGTAAATAAGAAATATGCATGATATTTATTTATATTCTGTACTTTTATGTTAACCTAGATCGATGAGAAATATTCCACTATACCTAACGTGCAGAATTTATGATACCCTGGGGCGTATCCATATCCTTTTGCTTTTCCTATGTATCGCGTTTATTTACTGGCCGGTATATCGTTTCGATTTCTTATTTGGATGGGATGATCAATGGTTTGTTACCAACCATTTTACACAGAATGGATTCACGCCGCAAAACCTATTTGCTATGTTCACGGAATTCTATTACGGCCAATATGCTCCGGTTAACCAGATATATTATACCTTTCTTTACAGTCTATTTAAATACAATCCGGCCTATTACCACATTATCAGCGTCTTTATTCATAGTGTAAACGTTATATTAGTTTATTGTCTGGTCTGTAAAATTACGCCCAAAGTTGCCGGTGTTCCGGATATTCAGGCAAAACATATCGCATTTTTAACATCAATGTTATTTGGTATTTTGCCAGTAAATGTGGAATGCATTGCCTGGATAGCGGCTTCAAAAGTACCAATCTATGCCCTGTTTTACCTCATTGGCTTGAATCACTATTGCCGCTATTTGGAAAAAAACAAACCCTATGATTTCTACCTTACCCTTTTGTTTTTTGCGGTTTCATTTGGCGCTAAAGAACAGGCCTTGACTTTCCCATTGTGCTTACTCTTATTTGATTTTGTGTACGGCAGATCTTTGAAGCAGAAAATAATACGGCTTGAAAAAATTCCGTTTTTTGTTCTCGGGCTACTTTTAGGTATCATTACAATCCAATCGCAGGGTGTAGAGGGTTCCGGGCAAGCGTTTTACTCTGTATATCAGCGGATCCCGTTGGCTTTTTATACACTTAGCGAGTATTTCACCAAGTGTTTGCTGCCGCTTAATATTTCTTATCTATACCCGTTCCCATTTTTGACAAATGAACCAGTTCCATGGTATTTTTGGGTGTATGTTCTTGCAATTCCAACGATTGTATTTTGTTTTTTCAGGGAGATAAAAAGCCGGCCAATTCGTTTCGGTTTGTTTTTCTTTTTGATACATATTCTATTAGTTATCAATCTGTTTTCCTTGGCGCGATTTTCTGTTATGGCTGACAGATATGCTTACCTTGCATCCATTGGGCTATGTTTTATTTTAAGCTATATTTTTGTTTCGTACTTGCGCAAGCTAAAATTCAAGAACAGGTTGCTTATCCCTGGGGGGGCATATGTTGTTGCTCTCATGTGTTACTCTGCGATGCATATTCCTGTATGGACCAATGCTTATACGCTGAAAGAGAAGCTTAAAACAACGATTGAACAGAGAGATGATTTTAATGAATTAAAAAAATTGAAGTAATGTCCAGTTGTCATAAAAATAAAATTCTTCTCGGATGCTTATTCCTTGTCTTAATCATCATTATGAATTTATTCTATGCGGCAAGTTATTATAACTTGAGCAAAAGAAAAATCCCCCAATTTTTTGTCTGGCAAACAAATGTTGAAAAGCCCAAACGGTAAGCCCTTGGTCAATTTTTTTGCAAATATTATTTAAAGAAAAACTATCGTTCTTTGGGTAGAGTTGGTTTGGATTTATAAATATTAAAACTAATAATTGATGTAACCTTTATAAATCACAAATCTATGAAACAGCGTTCCTTGCTTATTATTACGGTATTTTTCAGTGTCTGTTTGTTAATCTTTGCCTGCCGCAGAGATATCAACAATATGATAAATGACAGAACCGCCACTTCTTCTGCATTATTAGAATCTGCCAAAATTTGGTATTTAAAGCAAACTGTTAATAATGATAGTAAGCTAGTTCCGAATTGGAAATATTCCTGGACCCTAAAATCTATTAACGGGGAAAACTTATTAATTGTTCCGGCACCCGAGTTGACCAATCAACGAACGGAGTTGCTCAGTAAATTTCCTCTGCACACACCTACCACATTACCGCTTAAACAACAAGAAGCTCAAAACGGGAAAATTGTCAAGGGCCGCGGTGGTAGCCGCGGTTTACTATACCCTTGACTGTTTTCCTGTGTCGCTACCTTTGTGACTGCGGTGGCGTGGTTTTCTGTGCGGCTGGAAGACAGGTGTGTATGAGGAACGAATACGTGCCTGTGTGCGGCAACTAGGCTGGCTGCAAAATGGAACCCGGCGCATAGCGCGGTGCAATGCAGCAACCTGCCGCAGTTGCGTTGCCTCTTTATCTTACCTCCATCACTTATTTGCTTTCACCTTTTCCAGCTTCCGCTTAGCTTCCTTTTGATCCTTATCTGCCTGCGCAGCTACGGATTCGGCAGCAATTAACGCCTGCTGTTTTACCATTGCTTTTTCAGCCTTATCTATAAAATCTCTCGGATCCTCCGCCAACTTTGTATCGATGGTCTTAGCAACCTTTGGATAAAGCGCCCTGACTATCCAGAAGTTATAAGCTTCACGATTAAGGTCATCATTTTGATGATAGAGATATAAAGTACTCCCGAATGATCCGGCTGTAATTATAAAACAAACAACCAAGCCAATAATCAAATTACTCGACCAGGCACCTAAATGGTGACTGTTTTTCACACGAATGACTTTCGGTACTGTCGCTAGTACGCCATTTAATTCATCGATTTGCTGCTGGATCTTTTGATCTTTATACCGCTTATTAGCAGTTTCAATTCGCGATGAGATCGTTTCCAATGTGCCCCGGTACTGCTCCAGAAAGCTTTTTAGAAACTCGGCTACGCTGGTTTCCATCACACTGATCCTACCGGCAAAACCTTGGATCAGTTCTTCCATGATATTTACTTTCTCTTCTAATTCTTCGTTTTGCATATCAAATCGTTTTAAGGTTAATCCCATTTTTTTTTACCTGCTTATACCCTGTGACTGGGAGTGTTCCGCCTCGTGCTTCTTCCGTTTTCTGCGGGCGATATCTGCGTCACCCATTGGATCAGGAGGCCCGGCAACAAATTGTGGTTCCAGCAGCACTTCCAATAAGCCTTTACCTACACCGGGGTTATGGCTGTATTCCGCCTGAACGCTCTGCCGGATTGATTCACGCAGTTGGTTAGCCATAAATGGTTGATTGGCTTCCCTTGCCGCATGATACTGCTGTACCTGTTGGTTTCGGTTTAAATTGGCATCAATACGGACAAAACTCAAGCTCCGGTCAATAGCGGAACCTTTCATTTTTATGTTGCCTTTTTCAAAAGAGATGCCCTGAACTTCATTGGTACCGCTACGGAATTTATAAGCAATGGTAATTCCCTGCCTGGCAAGCTGCGCTTCCAACTGTTTCCAGTTAGTGGCCGTTTTCATGCCTGCTTTAATAGCATCGTATAATTCGTACCTAACCTTCTCCCTGCCCTTTAACGCCTGGCGGTTCACCAGATCTTTACCTTCGCCTATATGATAGCCGTATTTCAGGGTAATCTCCTTGCAGGCTATTACATTCTTAGCGAAATTGTTTTTGTCACTAATGGTCTTGCCGTTATTATCCACCCGGTTGTAAACAATATGGAGATGCGGATGATCGCGGTCGTTGTGACGAACGATCACATACTGTGTATTTCGGATACCTGCTTTTTCCATGTATTCCCTTGCCCGCTCCACCATGATATCATCGCTTAATTTAAGCAGGTCTTCCTTGCTCCAGCTGAGTACCAGATGTCCCACTGCTTTGCCGAGTTCCGGCCGCATTTTACGTTGCATATTGAAATCCTGAATTATAGCGTTCGCATGCTGCATGCGAACGCCTTCTGCCGATAAAATCTTTGCTTCCGGCTTATTCACCATATAGCGGACACAGCCGCCAAAGCTTTTCCCGGTGATTGGTTTACCCATCATGGCTGCTAAGTTTTGTAATTAACTCGTCCACTTGTTTAAGGATGTTTTGGCACTTCACGGCAAGCGTAAAGAGGCCTGCCACATGTGCTAAGTGCGTTAACTGGTTGAGGTTATTCGCTACCCCAGCCAGCATCCTGAACCAGCTGGTTTCCTCTGGGGTAAAGCGCGAAAATACTCTGGCGTTTTTCGCGGCCCTCCGGAACCACTCACTGGGTTTCAGCCCGGCATTTTTCGCCCTACCTTCGATCAGAATTTTTTCTGTTGGCGTTAAACGTACCATTAAAAAATCACTCCGCCTGATCGACTTTTTGGGTCTGCCGGGGGGCCTCATTTTTTTTATTGTTTTATTTTCATTAGCTGTTAGCATGTATTCATTTCATTTTTTGTTGCTATAAAAGTTCGACCAACGGGAGCGAGTTCCGAATCACCCCGTCGGGGTGAATTCGGGTTTTTGTGTAGCAAAAACATTAACTCGCTCCTTACAATTCGAAAAATTGGCCGGTGGTATATTCAGCTATCTGTATATATCCCAATACCGAAAACCGGTATCCATAGGCCATGGCAAAATTTGGCTTAGCGCCAAATTCCCCTGCTCCTTTCTTCCTGTGCTCTGCGCCGGATCTGCGGTTGTAAACAAGCCTGTCTTTGGGCAGCCAGGTACTCATTGATGTCGTTAAAACCCTTGTAAAAGCCAGATGCATCGGTGAAGCTGATACCCGCAGCCTGCAACTTTTCAGCAGCTGCAATCCCGGCTTTGTCATGGTTAAGCATCAGGAAATTTTCCTGATAGTTCTTCAAAACAGGCGCCGCTCTTTCAGCCATCGCAACAGAATTCAGGATGATAAAATCCGACTGGTATTGACCACCTTTCATTTGCAAGAGCGAAAGAAAATCCATAAAACCTTCAAGCACGATGGCGGTGTTATGACTGCCGTCAATGATGGTAATGTCCTTGGGAGACGATGCGCCTTTGAACCAGTTATTCCGCAGCTCGTAACCACCCGAACGATTGGCAAATCCAATGGCGAAATAGGCTTTGCCACTTATTGTAAAATCGACCTGTTTGCAATAGGTAGTGGCAATGGCCGGATCAATACCGCGGGTTTCCAGGTAAGCGATCAAGGCCGGATGTTCAAGTGCCTTTACACCGGTAATGATCACCGGATTATCCGACTGGGGTTCTACATTTCGCGAAGTTTGCTGATGAAAAGAAAAATCAGTATTGCCATTATTTAAACGCTCCAAAAACTCCTCCACGGAACAAAGGTGCATACGTATTCCCAGATCAATTAAATTACCTCCGGTACCTTCGCCAAAATCCATCCAGGCGTTAAGCCTGGTATTTACTTTGAATGAAGCGGTCTTTTCTTCGCGCAGTGGTGATAAATACCAGTAATTATCACCTTTGATCCGTTGCGGCTGAATACCGCATTGCTCCAGGTAACTAATGATAGAGAGTTCTTTTGCTGTTTTACAGTTATATCGTGTCATGTTGTAAAATCTAAAGGTTTGTTATTAAATGATGCCGGTACCAAACCATACGGGAGGGCTGACCTTACATTTATGATGAATGATGAGCTATAGCCGTAACTATTTATAAATAAATAATTTATATGCTCATCATTACCTCATCATGGTTTTCCGCTTTGATGAGTTTGCTCATCGCGCTCATCATTGCTCATCATGCATCATCAAACGATGATGAGGATGTAATGCACTGACAAGCAATTTGATAAATATGACTTAGCCCGACTCATCAAACTTTTGCCTGAGCCACTCTTCAGTAATGGTATAGTACCTGCCTGTTTTGGCCACCGTTACCAATTCGTTGAGGTTATTATAACAATAGGTTGAATAGCTTAAACTGTTGGGTACGGGGACAAGCCCCCACTCCTGCTGCATCAGCTGCGATACATCCTGTCTTGTCAGGCGCGGCATGCTTTTTTTAAGCAGATCGAGGATATCCTTATTGGCAAAGCACATTTTCTGGCCGAGATCGTGCTCCTGGATCTCTTTCAACAATAACAACAGTTCGGTTTCCAGCCGGTTGCGGTTATTGCGCATTACACGCAATAAAGCATCCGTTCGGATCTGCTGCTCGGAAAACCACATGCGGGTGTTGCCAACCGGCACCGATAACGGCCGTTCCAACAGATGGAACAGAAAAGCGGGAATCTCAGCTGTCATTTGTTCCAGAAGCCGAACATTTTCTTTTTCAAATACCGGCACTTTCCTTACCCAGTACCGGGTTTCCGTCGGCTCAATAACAATAAAATTATATTCGTTATTGGAACACAGGATGAACTTGCCGAAGAATTCCGTTTCTCGCTTATCCTTGCTTTTGGCTTCCACCTTGGATACTTTAGCGGTGCTCAGGTTCTTGATCTTTTCCGAATCCTCCTTTTTGTCCAGCAGCACTTCTTCCACGGCGATGATCAGCGTATTCATCCAATCGGAATTGAACTGTGACCGGAAATCATGGTTCCCGTTAAAGGTCATGTTATTGCCGAAGATGACTTTGAGCAGGTCCAGGAAAGTAGTCTTACCTGTTTTGCGCTCCTTGGATACCAGGCACAGAATTGGCAGTTTAATGACCGGCCTCGTATAGAGCAAGGCTATGTAATCCAGTCCCACTTCATACTGCTCGCCAAAGATGTGCTGCAGAAAGCCCAAAATGGTCTCGCAGGAACCCGGTTCCGGTTTGAATTCCAAAGGATGGTACCTGTTAAAATAGTTGCCGATGGTTTCCCGGTAATCGGTATGGCTGGGGACACAGCAATACGCATCGAACTTGCGGATCTTCTTGATCGCGTCCGCACTCAAATCTTTTTTGAGTGTTTCCGATGACCAAAGTAACCAGCCGTCTGTATAGCCTCCGGTAACCATCGGTTGCCGCGTACGCTTGTAATACGAGGTCTGCACGCGGATATAACTACCCGGTTGGTGTAAAGGGAAAAACTGATCAGCCATAGCAGTACTTATTTTGCGACGGCCTGCTGGCCGCTGCCGATCCATGCCAATAGTTTTTTACGGGAGAAAAGCAGCTTGCCTTCCACTTTACAGAAAGGGATCTTTTTTCTTTTCACCAGCCCGTAGACTGATGTGACTTCGTACTTGATCAGCTCGGCTGCTTCCTTGGTGTCCAGCAAAGTATCATCCTCATCATCCGGGCGGATTGGTTTTAAGTGGACGGCGTTTCTGACAGATGACTCAATGAGTTCCTGGAACTCCTGTGTCGATAGGGTAGTAAAAAAAGTTGTGTTCATAAATTAAAAAATTTGATGAACACAAAAGAGTATGAAAATAACCCAACGTTAATGAACGAAGTTGAACGTCGTTAGGATCTCAGTATATAAGTAGGTACTTTCTTTAAGACTTTGTAGGCTTTTTTAGCATAGGACCCGCTGCTTTTATGCACAAAGTCGATAGCTGTATCTTTCTTCTTGGTCATATTCCGTTGAATGTCACCCACCGACTCGTATGTTTCAAAGGAAGAGAAGTTGGATTTAAGGAGTTCACAGTATTTCACTTGTGGTACTTTCAGATAGGTCGTATTGAGCTTATAGGTGGCGTGCATTAACAGGCATAAAAGATTCTGATAGCCTGGTGCCATTTGATAATAATATTCGCTATCGCTTAACGACCACATTTGTTCCTGGTCATCCAATTTGAAAAGTCTGCCCAGCAGTTCTTTGATCTCATCTTCGCTATTAAAGACTTTCGGCACTTGCATCAGTTGGCAAAGTTGGGCGTCCAATAAAGCGCACCAAAGGTCGAATATTTTACTAGCTGGATATCGTAAAAGGATATGGCTATCAGCATCAGGCCGTGTAATTTGCGGCGGTGACGGTTTCGGCGCAGCTTCTACAGATGCCTCAAATACATAATCAGGTTTTACATCCGGCTCAGGCATTTTGAAAACAGGATAAACATTAACCACCGGTGGTGCCTGCTCTTTTTCGTTCAAGTTTTTCAGGTTGCTGTACTCCTGAAATCCTTTGACCAGCGATGCCTGGATGTAGCCCAATGCATAAATCACCTCGGGAACAGCAAAGCCTTCAAAATACAAGTTGGTATGACAGTAAGTGATGAAATCCCGAAGCGCCTGCTTTTTTTGCTCAAGCCCCAGCGATAAAAAGGTTTGGCCGATCTCCTCATAGAAATTTGCCATACCCTCATCATAGCCGGAATAGAATATGTCAGCCAGTTCTTTGGTATATGCCTCTTCAATCGGCTTAACGTTGTTGACCAGTATCTTGTTATCAACTGTTGCATTATTCTTAAAAACCTTTAGTAAGTTCGGTTCACTCACATAAATTGATCTGCTTTCACTTAGTTCGATCTGTTCAAAAGGAAAACTTCTATTAAAGTTGTATTCAAAATCATCCGGTTCGAACAAGCCATCGGTCGATTCCAGAAACGGGTATTTGTTGTGGTTATCGGTATTGATACCCTTAATGGGATGAAATCCTTTGAGGTTAAGAAAATACATAGGCAACTTAAAAAAAGCAAACGCCAAATCCCCAAAAATAGTGTTTGCTTTTTTTATAAAGTAATGGACAAGAATACCATTTTCGTTATATAACCCTTACCTATTTGGCTAACTACTTGAGTATTCATAAATATCTGTTTAGGTCATCAGTCAATCTAAAGCTAGTCTAATTAATGTCCTATACTCTAATTGAAAATACATAATTCTAATTAACAAATGTGCTCTAAGGCGTTGTTAGCCTATATTTATACACCATTCTCTAATTAAACTCTAATACATAATCTTCAACCCTTCTACTATTAGAGATAATGTTCCCGTAACACTTTTACAGCATAAATGAAACACCTTCCAATTGTGAGCTTAAGTACCTAATATCAAGCAGATTACAGACCACCCCACATACGAATAATGGTTAAACAGTTAAATCTTGTTAAATTTTTTTGACATATCCGATGCAATTGGGATATTAAAATTATATATCACATCATGTGCAATAAGACATGCTTAGTTATCATTTTAGTTTTACTGTTTTTTCCAATCAGTTTAACAGCACAGCAAAGAACGCTTTTGCATGGGCGTGTTTCATCAACAGATTCATTGCAAATATCCGGTGCTAAAATCATTAACAAAACATTAACGGACAGCACTATTAGTGACATTGCAGGACGCTTCTCTATTAAAGCAAAAATGGAGGACACTTTATGCATATTTAAACAAGGATACACACCCTTTAAACTTGCTATTGCAAACGATAATTATCTTGAAGCAAAACTTCAGAAAGTTGTTGATCTTTTCGAAGTAACCGTTCGAGCAAAATCTCTTAGACAGGAGCAGATGGAAGTAATAGATCAGTATCGCAGTAAAGGTATTTATTATAATGGCAAACCTCCATTGGCTGCCTATCTTCCCCTACCTGGAGGGACTCCCCTAACAGTTTTACATGAACTTCTTGGAGGAGATACCAAGAGGGAAAAAAGATTTATTCAAAACGCAGAAAAAGAAAGGGAGGCAATTGAAATCGATCGTCGCTTCAATGCCCCCCTTGTTTCTAAGATAACTAGCTTAACAGGAAAAAAGTTAAACGATTTTATGGATATTTATCGGCCAAACTATAAAAAATGCAAAAAGTGGTCTGATTATGACGTTATTATTTATATAAAAAAATGTTATAATTCCTATAAAAACACTATTGCAAAGAACGAATATACTTCTCCGTTTAACTAGTCCACGTTTAAATTCTTTTTTGAAGAGATCGGATCCTAAATAGATTTAGCTAAGTTTCGATTCTTAAGAAGAAACAAGAAAATGTGCAAGGTCTTATTAAATTAGGCATCGATTTAAACGTCTGCTATTTTGAGTTTATATATGTTCCATATCAACTTGTACAACAGTGCGCTGGTAGGAATGCTGTTTGTTGGGTTGACTTTTGCCATACAGCTATGGTTTGTAAAAAGCGATAATCATCCGGCAAAGCGGTTTCTTGCTATGGCTTTGGCTGTGCTCGCCTTTGGGTTGGGCGGAATATTGTGTACTGATATCGAACCTCGAATACAGCTACCGGAACTTTCGCTTGCATTTGGCCCGCTGATCTATTTTTACGTACGGAAAACTATTTGGACATCACGACAATTTCGTATGAAAGACCTGCTGCATTTCTGTCCCGTTCTTTTAGGGCAGACTTTTTGGTTGCCTGATACTGAGATCATATTAAAACCATTAACATTCATATCCGTCGGCACTTACCTGTATCTATCTCACCGGCTGATAGAACGATTTTATGATGATCAACGATTTAAAGAAGGAGACCGTCACCGGTATCAATGGCGTTGGTTGAATCTACAATTGGTAAGTTTAGGTTTGGCGCTATTGTTATGGATTCCACTCGTGGCTATTGATTATTGGAATTTCCACATGTCGTTAGGTCGCTACGTTTACTACCCGCTAAATTTGCTTTTTGGATTGACAGCTATCAGGATGGGTGTAGTAGTATTTTTCAGATCAGAAACTGATGCAATTACCGGTGCCCCATTGTTTCCAAAACCATCCAGTTCAATAGCTTTAAAGCAAAAAGGAGCTCGGCTAAAAGAAAAGATTGAAGCCGGACAGTTGTATCAGGACCCTGATTTAAGTGTTGGCACTTTGGCTGAGCAACTGAATTTACCAGCCCATGAATTGTCACGGATTATCAATATAGGACTCAAAAAAAACTTCAGCGATTTGATCAACGAATACCGCATCCGCGATGTGATAGCCAAATTGCTCAACCCGGCTTATAATCACATTACCCTCCTGGGCATAGCCTATGAATCGGGTTTCAATTCCAAAACAACTTTTAACCGCGTTTTCAAAGAAATAACCGGAAAAAGCCCCGTCGAGTATAAGAATGAGCTTAAAAAAGGGCGACCATTTTCTAAAATGGAACGTTTTCAGAAAAACAGGCCGGTAGTTTTACATCATGATACCGTGTTTAAATGGTCTCGTGAAAAAAGCTACCGTATTATTATGTTTCGAAATTATTTAAAGATTGCGTGGCGCAATACTATTAACCACAGAACTTATTCTGCGATAAATGTTGCAGGCCTTGCCGTGGGATTTGCCGCGTTCCTCCTGATTTTTCTTGTGGTTCGTTATGAACAGAGTTTTGATCAGTTTCATATTCATAAAAAACAGTTATTCCGTTTGATACGCGTTGCGCGTAACACGATGCATGAAGAATACCGTATGGGTGTGCCGTTTCCGGTAGCTCCAAGTTTGAGAAGCAACTTTCCGAAATTAGCTAATGCCGGAGCTATTGTTCCTGATGATTTTGTACAGGTCATTATTGGCGACAATGGAAATGGCGCTACTAAGAGATTTAGAGAAGTGCACGGTATGTTTTTCGCCGAACCGCAGTTTTTTGACATGTTCGATTTCCCGATCGTAGCGGGCGAATATCGAAACTCGCTTAAATTACCGGGGAATGTTTTATTAACGCAAAGCCTTGGTGATAAATACTTCGGACGCTGGCAGAATGCTACAGGCAAAATGTTAAGGATGGATGGCGTACTGGTACGGGTATGTGGTATTTTAAAAGATTTGCCGGCAAATACCGACTTTCCGATTAAAGCGGTATTATCCTATGCTACCCATCAGGACTATGCGCAACTGAAAAAGTTCATGAGCGACTGGGGCTATATTGAAGAAGATAATTACTGCTTTGTACAATTAAATGAGAACGATTCACCTGAAGTCTTCAAACGTGAGCTTAAACAATATTCCGATACATATATCAAACCTCTGAATCCATATTATTTTCTTTCGATACAGCCATTAAATGAAATGCACTTTGATGCGCGTTACGGCACATTTGACGGGCGGGTTTTCAGCGATAACCTCATCATTGTATTGAGCACCATCGGCATTTTTCTATTGGTAATAGCCTGTGTAAATTTTATAAATCTCAGTACGGCACAAGCCGTAAACCGAGCGAGGGAAGTTGGGGTACGTAAAGTACTGGGCAGTAACCGCCGTCAACTGATCCTGCAGTTTCTGGGCGAAGCGGCGCTTGTGAGTTGCTTCGCATTTTTCATAGCCCTGGTGACTGCGCTACTCCTTATACCGGCCCTTAATAATTTGCTGGAAATCCAAATTTCTATTTCCGCCTTGTACAAGGGTAATATGGTCTTCTTTCTTTTCTCTGCGTTGGCTTCGGTGATCCTCTTAGCCGGGTTTTACCCAGCTTTTCTGCTGTCTGGCTTTAACCCGGCGCGTGTATTAAAAGGTACACTTTATGCACAACAGGGAGGTATTTCGCTGCGCCGTGGCTTGGTTATTTTTCAGTTTTTTACAGCACAGGCACTCATTATTGTTACGTTGGTGATAGTGTCACAGATGAGGTATGTCAATTCGGCTGATATGGGTTTCAACAAGGATGCCATTTTAACTGCCCAACTTCCGCAGGACAGTGTAGGTATCACCAATCAAACGGTATTGCGAAATGAATTAATGAAGATCCCGGGTATCGAAAAAATAAGTTTCGGTAATGGGGCGCCTATTGGCAGTGGCCGGTTTACCGACTTGCGAACACCTGACAACGTAGGTAAAGCGCCCAATATGATTACATCCTTTAAAATGAACGACACCAGTTTTTTTAGCCTGTTTCATTTGCAGTTTGTCGCAGGCCGCCCCTATCGAGACTCTGATACACCTCGCGAATTTGTTGTAAACGAATATGTGACCCGTAAACTTGGGTACCGTGACCCTCAAAACGCCATAGGCAAAACGATAGCTGTGGCGGGCATTAAGCGACCTATCGTGGGCGTGGTAAAAGACTTTCATATTGCCTCATTGCGTGACAGCATGCGAGCCGTAGTACTAACAACCTATAAATTGGAGTATGGCATGGCCAGCGTTAAACTTAAAATGATGCAGGCAAAGCCTGCTATTGCCGCCATGGAAAAAATGTGGAGTAAATATTATCCTGATTTCGCGTTTACAAACAGTTTCCTTGATCAGGATGTTGCAGCTTATTACCGGCAGGAGACCCAATTATCGCAACTTTATAAGCTATTTGCAGCCGTTGCGATATTTATATCCTGCTTGGGGTTATATGGGTTGGTAACATTTATGGCGGTTCAACGAAAAAAAGAGATCGGCGTAAGAAAAGTTCTGGGTGCCCCCATAAGCTCGATACTCATTCTGCTATCACGGGAATTTACTTTGCTGATTGGTATCTCGTTTTTGCTTGCTGCGCCAATAGCCTGGTATTTTATGCAAAATTGGTTAAAGCAATATGCTTACCGGATTAATTTGGGACCTGAGCTTTTTATCATAACCATTCTTGGCTCAATGCTGGTTGCATGGGCAACAGTAGGTTATACTGCAATCAAAGCAGCACTGGCCAATCCTGCCCAAAGTTTGCGTAATGAGTAGGCCTTAAAGATTTCGGGCCGCAAATCAGTTTCCGGATTGACCGGGCCATTCCAATCCGATTAGACATTTTTGATCATAAACTGGCCGGAGTTCGAAGATCAAGAGCGATTTCTTGATTCTGAGAACGGGCTCGAGCTTGCAAGTCTCTGAATTAAGATACAAGCCAACAATATTATAATTAATTATAACATTGTTATTCTCATAAATAAAGCTTTTGGAACCGCCTTAGGCGTTCGGTGATAACTAATTGTTTTCCATCGGGTCGGCAATTATAAAATAACCGCCTGTTTTACGGCTTCCTCGCCGTTCAATAAGATTTTGCGACACTAATTCTTTAATTTGACGTTCAATTGTTTTCAAAGGCCTGTTTTCCAAAAATGATGGCAAAACTTTAGCTTGTATGCCAGGATTTCTAACGATGATTTTCAACAATGATTTTAATCCCTCATTTAATCCCTCATTTAATCCCTCATTTAATCCCTCATTTTCATTAAGCAGACTTGTACTGATTTTTTGCTCTTTATAACTTAAGGCAATTAAAAATCCGTTTGGAACTTCATCAAATGACAGGTCCATTGATGGATAAGACTTTAATTCTTTCCTGATCCTTAAAAAACCGCTCCCATACTTTTCTATATCGCCGGTAAGGTAAAATGCTTCTGCGATGAGCTTATTACGAGCAAATGCCTGATAACTGTCTTGTTTTAAATCATTAACCGTTTGATCTCCATATAACTTACCAGGATTGAAAAAAGTAATATTATTATCAAATATTTTTATTTGTACATCAGCAGGACTTAAATAGTCCCGGTGGATTAAAGCGTTCAATACTATTTCACGCAAAGCGGGTAATGGGTATTCGAATATCTCAGTCCTTTGCGTCGGCATGCCTTTAATTTCAAAGGCAACTTTAAGCCAAGAAATAAGGTAACGCATGGTTTCCTCGACCATTTCAAACAAGGTGCCATTCAGCATCTTATCGTCAATAATGAAAGTTGGCGTTTTAAATCGCCCAAGATGGATGTTGTATCCAGTGGCTTGTTTGCCGAAAAGAAGCCAAGCAGCGTTAGTGATAGTGTCCCCTTTAATAAATTTCAGCTTTTCCAAATTAGCCATCGTGTTATCTTCCAACAAAAAGCGACCGGCTTCATTTACTTTTTTGACAAACTTTTCAACCTTCTCCAAATCAATATCGGCAATTGTTCTGCCATGTGCAGGATAGGAATCCCATGAAATTTGAAGTGATTGTAAACTGAGGTCTGCGATTTCAATCACAGATAATTGATGATTGGAATTATTCACCCGTTTAAAATAGCGCCCCCTAAAAGCGACCGGCTTAACCGGAAATTCCTGAATCGACAGGGATGCTATATTTTTTCCCTGTATTTGAATAACTTCAGCGTCGGGGATTATGCTGGGTTGAGTTTTATTTTTAATTTCATTAACCCAAGTTTGAAGACTTTCTGAGCCGATGATGAAATTATTAACAGGATTGCCATTGTTGTCAATTCCAATAAGCACCTTTCCTCCTTTGGTATTTGCAAAGGCTACCAAACTTTCAATTACACCCTCCGAAAAGTTACTTTTAAATTCTGTTTTATTGTCTTCCTGCATGAAATCTTTTAAAGTGTATCCATCCCAAAATGCAATTGATGATCTAAAGTATTGTTTAGAAGTGGTTATCCTACAAAGATATAAAGTCAAATACTATCATTGATACGATCATCAAATAACGGATCTCCGATTTCATCAAGATATATTTCTGTTGTTTTTGTGCTGTCATGTCCCAAGGTTTTTCCTATTTCTTCAATGGTTAATCCCTTTGCTTTGAGTGTTGTAGCATAGGTATGCCGGGCGACATAAGTTGTGATATTTTTCTCTATCTCCGCTTTTTTCGAAATTATTTTCAAATCCTGATTTACGCGCTTAAGAATTTTCATCCGACGGTCTCGTTTGGAGCGAACAGAAGCGTGTCGTTTATAAAGTATTGGGAAAACGTAGCCATCATCACTATTGCCTTCCATTGACTTATAAAAGGCTAAAATGCGTAAAGCTTCGGGGTGTAATTTAAAATCAAATTGTTCTTTTGTCTTGGCCCTGATATAATTCAAATTTCCATCTATGATATTTGTCCATTTCAAGTTCGCCAGGTCTGTGAAATTCAAGCCCCGGCAATAATAGCTAAAAAGGAAATAATTACGGGAGTTTACCAGTTTATCATCATCTAATTCAAGATTCGCAATTTTTTTAAACTGCTCCTGGGTGATAGCCCGCTTCTTCGTTTTCGGATTATTGTATTTAGAAAAAGCAAAATCTTTGAATGGGTAGTGATTTTCTTTACAATGCTTCTCCTTTATAGCGTTTCGCCATACCGTACGGAATGTTCGCAGGTCAATACTTCTAGTTGTCACAGCGATATCTTTCTTTATCATCCAATCCTCAAATCTTCTAATGAAATTCAAATCGATATCCTCAAAAGTCATGTCGATATGGTTCATGAATTTGCTTAAACGGTTTTTGGTCATTACATGTACAGAAGCGTATCCTAATCTATCCATGCTCTTCAATCTATTAATTTCGTCATCAAAAAACTCCAGTAGCTTTTTAGTTGGCGCTTTCTGTATGGCTCCTGTTAACCGCGCAACTATTTCTTTTATAGCACCAACACGGGACTGCTGGTCGTCCTGTAGACTTGCGAAATATAGTGTTGTTTTAACTTTAATATTGTTCAATAAAGCATTGATAGGCTTGTGGTTGGGATGGCTTGTGTGCACCGTCTGGGTACGCCCATCCCAGTCTTTTAACAATGATGACTTTTTCGTAGAAAGCTCATAATTACGCCTTTCCTCGGTAATTCGAAACACGATGGGATGTTCGCCATTAGGGAGGGTCTTATTAATTCTTAAAATTATTTTGATGTTAATTGCCATAATAGGTCTAACATTAATTATTTTTAAACACTAAAAACTGCATTTTGGACAAATTAAGGCCATTTTTTGAACAAAATTAGGTCTAACATAGGTCTAACAATTGCGTCTAAAATAGCTAAATTTAACTCAAAATACAATAGCGAAAAACATAAAAAGTGCATTTAAAGCGAATTTAAGCGGTTTTTGATAAATCAAAAAGAGAGACAAGTAAGCATGGGGTGCTGGAGGTCGTGGGTTCGAATCCCGCCATCCCGACTTGAATCCGTCGTTGAAAAGCATATTTGATAGGTAGTTTTACCGATTGGATATGCTTTTCTGTTTTTAAAGTTTATGGCATACGGCGCCACTTTTTATATACCGTAAATCCTCAAAACACCAACAGCTTATCTACAATAGTCCCGCTTAAGTCTTATCAGTCTCTTTTAACCAACTTTTTAAACTGTTTAAAAAACGAATCTATCGTTAGCTGGGTATGTATCATAGCCGGTGTTCGTACAATTTTAAACTCTTTGTCCTTTGAGAAGAATTTTTCCATAAGGTTTACCTTATATATGTTAGCTTCGGCAGCCGAGAAGTAATGCTTAGATGCATTTTTAATTTTATAAAGATTAAGGCAATCGGTTGGTGGTACTGTTTTTTCTGGGTTAGCGCGGCCAAGCCAGGCTTCATAATAATATCGGTAATCTGTTATTTCCGGCTCTTCACATTTAGCCAGATACGCCCCTTTTGCATACCAGAAGTTAAACCAGATCCACCCTTCTTCCGACGGGAATAGTCCCGCCTTTTGCTTATCTTCTTTATTTAATAACTGTATGTTTTTCCTCCAGTTTTCAAACGTTTTTGTAAACAAAAGGATCTCTTCAAGTGAGCGGGAATGCAGGTTATGTGTCATTCCTTTACTATGAAAGTATAAAAAAGTGCTCTTTGGATCCTGTTTTGCTAAATCGTGCATTAATTTAAATGCAGGATATTCAAATTGATTGATTGTAGAAACGCTTACTATTGCCGAAGGAGTAATTTTGCCTATGATCTCCTTTATTTCTGTTGTATAGTTGTTGGTATCGGTTACATGAATATATAACTCCGCTTCGGATAAAATCCCGTAACCCTTTAATTGAAATAGCTGCCCTGCGAGGATGGCGCGCCAGTTTGAATGCGGACTGGTAAAAAAATAATATATGATCTTTATTGTACTTTCCGCTTGCGCGAACGAAATGGTTATATCTTCTGTATATCGATCTTCGAGAATGTTGTAAACCCGATCACCAATAGATATTTGCAGATATTTTTTATCATTGCCATTAACCGATCCAAAAACCTTATGAAAGACCAAATCTTTCGGTATTCGTATAACATCGCCACTTACATAATCATTGATTTTATCAGAAACATCAATAGTTTCTGCGGGCAGCATATCTATATTAAAGGTTCCGTATAATGCTTTATTCACAGCAGGTTGCATTCGTGTATCGGATTTAGGTTAGTACTAATCCAGTGCTTGCTTTAAGCTTGGCTATTCAATAAAGTGGGACACATTTTTGCAAAACAAGCCCGCTCTTCGCCGCCAAAGGTACGGCAAATGACCAATTGGTTCCAAGCCAAAACAGCCACCTGTTAAAACCTCATTACCAGGTACATCAATACCCAAGACCATTAAAAGCCTTGGTGTAGCCACGTAAAAAGCATCGCTTTAGCGGCTGAAAGAGCACATTTACCAAGTGTGTTGCCGATTAGATATGCGTTTCTCCATTTTTAAGCTTAAGATATTTCATAGCTATTCCCCTCTTTGATACGCTGCAATTCGTTATAACATTAAACACCTATGGCCACGATAATCAATCGGTTAAAAACAACCAGCGAACTAAAATCATCGATAAGCTGACCATTAAATGTTGTGTATAGCGCTTTACAATTTTTGAGGTGGAATTGAGAAGCTTAGCTATAACAAAATGTGAAGCACTATGAAAATCGACGATACCAGCATCTGTCTAAGAAACAAACCATTAACGCATCTGTTCAAAATAGATAACATTCTAAATTACAGATATTTACAATTAACAAAATCAATATTCTATGAACGAGGATCACAACAAAGGTCCGGGAGGGAATATTTCAGGTCTTTTATTCCGCAACAAATATCTCATTATTGCTTCTGTTACAGTATTTGTATTAGCAGCTTCTGCTTATTTGCTTTTTTCATCACCCAAATACAAAGTGCGGGTAGAAGTGGCCATATCCAACAACTGGCAATTACCGGTTACCGCAATCAACGAACTACGGTCTGAAGCTGCGATAAAAAATGCCGTTAAAGCGCTAAAGCTTCAGGTAAGCTACTATCGCAAAGGCACTTTTACAACAACGGAACTCTATGGAGATTCGTTACCCATTAAGTTTATGCTTGGCAAAGGGAGTACCTATAATTCTCCCACTGAAATCACTATTAATTTAATCAATGGCAGCGTCTGCAGGATCGATCAAAACAACGTTCTTACAGATGTGCCGTTATATCATCCTGTTAAATATGGCTCTTTAAATTATACCATAATAAAAGGTCCTGCTTTTAAACCAACACTACCTCCGCTAACACTTAAAATCACGCCCTTTGCTAATTTGACTGAACAGTTTGGTAAAAATTTGAATGCAAAAGTTTTAAGCAGTAACAGTTTTGAACTGAGTATAAATGTAAATAATGCTCAAAAGGGTCAGGCCTTTTTAAATAAGCTGATAGAAATTATAAACAACCGACACGCGAAAACAAGCTTAACCGGTAAAACTGCGGCTATTGACAATTCATTAATCCCTAAGTTAAACGATAGCATAACATATTATAAGGCAATTGCAAACAAATACCGGCAGCAGCAGAACGTGCTGAACCACATAAGAAAAACGATACCAACTGTTACATCCGAAAAAGAGAAAGTTGCTTTAGACGCATTTGACGCCATTAAACCCTATCTCACCAAACCCCTCTACACCTTTGTTTTAATCCCCGACGGCTATGATGTTGGCGACAGTCACATCGAAAAATTAATAACGGATTTTAATAACGCGCAACTTGAAAAACAGCGACAGCTACGTGATTCCGATGCAAACGCGTCCGCTTTCAATTTGGAGATCGGATCATTACAGAAAAAACTTTTAAATGCCATAACGTTCAGGGACAAGCGGATTAGGGACAGCAGCCAGCCTAAATGGACAAGATCTGTAGGCGCCTTTTTATCCGAGCAATTAAATGACTCCATGGCCCAGGTAAACGCAGTTATCAAAAACAAGCAGCAACAATATACCAGGCTAATAAATGGATCTGGTACACCGGGGACTGACCTAAGCCTTACTATAATTGAGAAATCGGACACCCGGGAATCGATGCTTCCGAGAACATTGTTAATATATCTTTTAGCACTATTGGCAGGTTTGATATTGCCCTCTTTGTTGCTGGCAATCAATGAACATTTTATATCTAAAAGACAGACCGCTCATTAAAAGCAAAATCTCAAAACGAAGAGTATTAATTAAAATATAAACATTAAAACCATGAAAACGAATTATTTAAAATCAATCACAACGGCTTTAGCCGTATTGTTTTGTTTGGTAACCTTCGCCGCAATGGCAGGGAATCCGGATAAACCAGGCGCAAAAAAAGACGATTCTCCTAAGAAGCTATCGCCGAAAGCATTGGCCAACATGAAAATCAAAAACATCGAGTTTGGGTTCAACAAATCAACCATCCCGGATAATGCCCACAACAACTTGAAAAATGTGGCTAAACTGATGAAAGACAATAATGCCTCGCTCAAGCTGGGCGGCTATGCTGATAACAAGGGCGCGTACGTTTACAATTGGATGTTGTCAAAAGCACGGGCCGAAGCAGTCAAAACATATCTTGTACAAAACGGCGCCGATTCGGCACGTATTGCAGCTACCGAATATGGCTATACCCATCCTGTAGCATCAAATAAAACAATTGCCGGCCGGCAGAAAAATAGGCGTGTTGAAATCCACTTTACAAACTAAACATCGTGTTTTCGTAGTAATGCAAAACGGCTGATCGGGATTTATGATCAGCCGTTTTTGTTTTTAATCGGTTACAGGGTCAGTTCATTTTTAAATTCCCTCCCCATTAATGCAACCCACGCATTAACAGATAACAAATCGGCATTTTATCGCATATGTTATCCTCCTACCTTTGGACAAAGGAAGTTTAAATGATATGTTATGGAGCCGATAAAGTTTAGAGATGCCACAGAAGCCGATTTAAGCAAAATAGTTGAAATATATAATTCAACCGTTGCATCACGGATGTCAACCGCTGATACCGAACCCGTTTCTGTTGAGAGCAGGAAAAGGTGGTTTTATGAGCATGGTCATACCAGGCCTTTATGGATAGCGGAGGATGGCAACCATAATGTTGTTGGCTGGATCAGCTTTCAATCCTTCTACGGGCGACCGGCCTACAATGCAACCGTCGAGATCAGCATTTACATTGATGCCAACCATCGGGGCAAAGGGCTTGGAAAAAAATTACTTGAACACTGTATTGCTGCTGCACCATCGCTTCAAATAAAAACCTTGGTCGGCTTTATTTTCGCGCATAATGAGCCCAGTTTGCGACTATTCAAAAACTTTGGATTTGAAGAGTGGGGAAACCTCCCTAATATAGCTGTCCTGGATAACCAGGAAAGGGGGGTAAAAATCCTGGGAAAAAGAGTTGGTTAAGTACAAGAGCTTACGCGGCCCGCTTTTTATTGACTAAGTTAATTCGCAAAACTTCTTCCAGCTTTCGTATCCGCAGAAGTTTGACAGCACATTAAGTGTATGTAATGATGGCTTAAACTTTGTTTCTTTAAACCCGTATAACTTGCACAAGGAGATTGGGCTTAGCTCTTTACGTGTCACTTGCCTAATCTTGTCGGTTAAAGCCTCCATGTCGGCCTCCATAACCGTAAATATATCTGCATTAATCAAAACTTGCTTCTTTAACAACTCAATTTTCCCCTCTGAATGTTCAAACATCTCCCGCCTTCTTTTCTGATTTTAAGCCTATTACGATAATTTTGTTGCAGGGTTGCATTTATTGCGTCTTTTAAACACAATAAAATATTCAAATTCCGGCAATCCACATTCATCGACACATTCACACTAATCGTCGATTCTGTTTTGATAATGGGATCTAAAAGTTTTCATTTGTTAAACACGCCGCACCTTAATCACATCCCTAAAGCGGCATGCGCAATTAAATCCTGTTACAGCAACCTATATGTGAATATCAAATGTTGGTTGATTGTAGCGATTACAAATATTACCACTATGAAGCCAACAGAATACGACATTTTATTAGCAGGCGAACGACGCATTTTAGAGGCTATTCAGCAGTTGGAAACAGAATATAACTTCCATTTAGATGGCATGAAAGCCGAGCTGGAAAGGGTACGGGAAGCGCTGACCAAATGCAGTATGTCTGTAGTTCATGTAAGCGATAATATCAACGGAAAACTACAGTCAAATAAATAATTACAACCAACTCACTACAATTCAAAACTCTTCATTAATTCCACTTTAACTTTTTCCATATCACCGGCAAGAATATTGTAAACGGTATCATACTGGCTGCACAAATCAAAAATGCCAACGCTGTACTGGCCGATATATCTTTCCCGGGTTTCGTCATCATTCGAGTTTTTTATTTTATCGGCAAGGTCCAGCACGTTGAGATACAGCTCATGCGATTTATTATTGGCGGCAATCAGTTCATCATAGGATAGAGATATGTTAAAGTACAAACCGATCAGGTTATGTTTCCAGTTGTCGATATTCATTTTTTTGAGCTGAGCATCGGCCTCCTTCAAACTTTCAGTCATTGAGCGGTAGCTGGCCTCACTGCGGGGAATACTCCGACCCTTCCATAGTTGAACACTTTTTTTAAGAATAGACATCGTTTCGCCGGTGACGTAATAATAGCTTTCGGCTATTTCTACCTGTTTGCTCCGGTAGCGTTTTTTCAGGTCGATATCTGCTTTCCTCTTATCGCCCAAATAGGCAAACAGACCGGTAAGCATTTGTGAAATCAACGCTCCGGCAAGTCCCGAAAATGCGCTTACAATTAGTGTAGTATTTTCTGCCATAGGTATGTGTTTTGATCACCCAATGAAGGACAAGCGCATACACAACAACCAATGGCACAAAAGGTTACTTAAAAAAGGTATCGAAAAGTAAATTGTGCAATAACTGTGAAGAAATTAAACCCTCAACATCCCCCTGAACCCCCTGGCAGCATAGTATGATTCGGCACCGTTGTGGTAAATAAAAATAGTATCGTAACGATAATCGGCAAAAATAGCCCCGCCGAGTTTCCTGATATTATCAGGTGTTTTTATCCAGCTTGATGTTTTTGTATCAAACTTTCCCAGCTTATGCAGTTCGCGGTACTGTTCTTCATTTAAAAGCTCAATACCCATATCCTTCGCCATTTCAACGGCGCTGTTTGCGGGTTTATATTCTTTCCGGGCTTCCAACGCTTCATGATCGTAACAAACACTCCGCCTGCCTTTGGGGCTTTCGGCAACACAATCATAAAAAACATATTCGCCGCTATTTTCATCATAAGCAATAACATCCGGTTCGCCGCCGGTTATTTCCATCTCATTAAGCGACCATAGCTTTTCGGCATTGGTTTCCAGCTTTGCCTGTACTTTGGCCCATTCCATACCGGCATGGCGGTTCATGTTTTTCTCAAAACGGGTTTTCAATATCCCAATAAGTTCCTGCTGTTGCTCTGGTGATAGTTTCATGTTATTGGTGGTTATGGTTTAATGGTTGATAATCTTTTTCATTCCCTCCCTTGGGAGGGGTGTGCGAGGACGAGCAGTGGCAGGGAGGGGTTTACACGGCTTTACAATTCCGGCGCTGAAACCCCTCCCTACACCCTCCCAAGGGAGGGATTCGCACAAGTCAGCTTTTTTTATTTTATATGTATCTTATATTAATCATTCAACCCCTTGCCATTTAAAATCTGAGGCATCCATTTCTCAACCCTGGCTTCCCGGGTTGATGATTGTTTGGGTTGCGAAAAATGCAGCAGGTAGGCTTTTTGGCGGCCTGGCGTCAGGGCTTCAAATGCGGCTTTCAGTGCCGGAATCGAATCTAATTTGCTTTGAAACTCGTCGGCCACGACAAAATCTTCTGTCTTTTTCAGGATTACCTTTAAGCCTGCCTTTTCCACCTCAATGGCTTCATAAATGTAGGCTTTCAGGATACTCCTTCGTTCGGTTACCTCTTCAACATTGGTAAACCGGATCTGCCGGGCTGCCTGCACATTCTCCGATTGCTGGATCAGGATCTGATGTGTGTCGCTTAACAACGCGCCCTTGAAAAATAAAAACGCGCAGTATTCTTTAAATACGTGTATTAAAACAATGTTGCTTTCGCGGTAGGTATAACATGGGCAACCCCATTTCAATTCTTCGGTCAATCCGCAATCAAGGGCAATCAATCTCAATTGCGCTATTTCTTCCCGCCACTTTTCGGCTTCGTTAAAATAAAAATCAACCTTAGGGTTCATGTTGTTTATTATTGATAAACCGGGCCCATCTTTCTGTCAACCGGTCTGAAATAGTACGAAATTACTGTTAGTACCAGTAAAAGCAAAGCAGGAAATATCTCATTCACCGCATTGCCCGCCGCAAGATGCGAAAAAATCGCTCCCGACATAGCAAAGAAGAAACCTGCGTAAGCCCATTCTTTCACCACCGGAAATTTAGGAATGAGCACCGCTATAACGCCCAAAACTTTCCAGACACCCAATATCGTCAGAAAATAAGCGGGATAACCCAAACGGGCAACACTATCGGCCCCTCCTGCTCCCGATTTCATTTTCATTAACTGTACCGCCCCGGTTGATATCATCCCCAAGGCAAGCCAAAGGGTAGCAATCCAGTAAATAATTTTATTTCTTTTCATAACAGGCTATTATTTCAATTTGTTTAATACTTCCTGCAGACGGTTGTGCGCCATGTTTATGCCATATTCAAAAGGCAGTTTCAGCATCTGATCCCTGAGCTCGGGCGTCCTGTACACCACATGCATATTGAGCCGACTGGTATCGTCGGTAAGTTTTTCAAATTCCAGGAACTCCAGCTGTACATCAAATGGCGCGTTGTCCATTTCAAACGTGCGGGTAATTTTTTGGTCGGGTATAAACTCATGAACGGTTCCGTTGGCTTTAAAAACCACGTTACCATGTGGGTCTTTGGTTTCAAACAGCCAGCTGCCGTGCTTTTTATTTTCCAGCTTCAGCACCCTGGTTCCCATCCATTGCTCAACAATTTCGGCCTCGGTATATGCTTTAAAAAGCAGCTCGACCGGTAACTCAAATACCCTGGTTATGGTTAAATCCTGTTTGCCGTTTTCGGCGTCAATTTTGGTTTTCTTCTCCATGTTATTTGCCTTTATAGTTTTTCATGATATCTTCTAATTTGTTGAACCGCTCTTCCCACATAGCGCGGAAGGGCTCAATAAAGTCGGCTACGTCTTTCATTCTTTCAGCATTGATATGATAATAGATCTCCCTGCCGTTTTGCTCCTGTTTAAGCAATTCGCACTCGGTAAGTATTTGCAGGTGTTTGGAAACAGTGGGCCGGGCGGTATCAAAATTGGATGCAATTACGCCGGCAGTCATGGCTTGGGTGGCCACAAGCAAAAGGATAGCCCTCCGGGTTGGATCGGCTATAGCCTGGAATACGTCTCGTCTTAAATTCATCGTGTAGCTATTTGACTACAAATATAAATGTAGCCATTTAACTACGCAAATGTTTTTAACATTTTTTTCGACGCCTTAATAACTTTAGGGAAAGGGTAGTTTAATTGGTGACCACTTTTAATATCGGTACTTCATCCAATGGAGAAGCAAGCATCCTGGCAGCCATTAAATGGCTTTCCGGCCCAAACCATGATTTTCCGTTTGTCATCACGGCCGTTATGCGGTACGTTGAACCAATCTCAACAAATTTGCAGTGATATACCTGTTTCGTTACTTTATTTTCAATAACGGCTGAACCGTACCTGTTTGATATGGGCATGAACGAAACGTCAATTTGCCCGCTTTTTAGATCCATTTCTGAAAGGGATTTAAATAACCTGTGATTTAAAACTTTTGCATTCATATAAATTTAAACATATGAGTGCTAAAAGAGGGCTGTTCAGATTGTTCAGTTTTTGATTAGGGCAAACCCGCCTGTTCAGCGCTGCTGCATGAAGATATCTTATTGATCCACAAACCTTCCAGCACGCCGCGATAACCTGTCAAAAACACATTAATTTATTTTCTGAAAGTAATAAAATGAGGCTTTACTTATTTTGTAATACATTCTTAACACGCCTTCGCCTAAAAAAGTGTAATTTTAGGTCTTCTTAGGTTATACTACTGGTAACAGTAAACTATAATAATTTATGGGTATGAATGCCATTCACAATAAAGATATTGGGACCAAGCAAAAAGCACTGGCCATTAATCTTAACCCCGAAATTTATGGCTCATTTGCCGAAATTGGAGCAGGACAGGACGTAGCAGCAAACTTTTTTAAAGCCGGGGCATCATCCGGCACAATAGCCAAAACCATGTCGGCCTATGACATGCTTTTTTCAGATGCCATTTATGGCGTACAACAAAGTCGCCGCTATGTGAGCGAACCACGGTTAATGGCTATGCTTAGCCACGAATACGGCCTTATCATTGAGCGCCTTGGCGCACAACGCGGTGATACATCAACGTTTTTCGCTTTCGCGGATACGATATCGGCCCTTAACTACAACAAAACTAACGAAGGCCACGGCTGGATGGGCGTACGCTTTCAGCAGGAACCGAATGGGCAGTATAATGATGTGGTGATTCACGTTAAGCTGCTGGATAATGATAATAACCTGCAGCAGCAGGCCGTAGGCATATTAGGTGTAAACCTGATGTATGCCTGCTTTTATTACAATGAGATTCCGCCGGTATTCCTGCTTTCGCTGATGGATAACCTCTCGCGCGACAGGATCCAGATTGACATGATCCGCTTTGAAGGGCCAAACTTTACCAAGGTTGATAACCGCCTCATGAGCCTTCACCTGGTAAAATACGGTTTTTCGGATGCTGCGCTGTTCGGGCCGGATGGTAAAAACCTTCAGCCTTCAGAAGTTCTGTACAAAAAACACATCGTAATGGTGCGCGGTCGTTTCCGCCCGGTTATTAATGTGCACATGGATATGTTGAACACCGGCGTTAAGCAATTCCTGCAGGAATCGGATGTTGACAAGGAAAATGTAGTGGTAGTTACCGAGCTCACACTACAGGCCCTTAAAGAACGTAACGCCGATATCAATGCCGATATCGATGAAAAGGACTTCCTTGACCGGGTAGACATCCTTGGCTCACTGGGGCAAACGGTAATGATCTCCAACTTCCATGAGTATTATAAGCTGGTGGCCTACCTGTCAAAGATCACCAAACTTAAAATGGGCGTTGTACTCGGCTTCCCTAACCTGGAGTACATCTTCTCTGAAGAGCATTATAAAGATCTGCCGGGTGGTATTTTGGAATCATTTGCTACACTATTCAGCCGTAAGGTAAAATTATTCATATACCCTACCCTGCGCGATGGCGTAATCTGGAACTGTTTACGTTTTTACCTGCCGCCGCACCTGATAGACTTGTATCGCTACCTGATAGCTAATAATAAGATAGAGGATATCAGGCATTATAACGAAAACAATCTTAACGTTGAAACCGACAATGTGCTGGAGTTGATAAAACAAGGGGTCGATGGCTGGGAAGAATTTGTACCTGCCGAAGTGGCCTCTATCATAAAAGAACGCCGCCTGTTTGGTTATGCTTCCGGATTGGAGCCGGCAAAAGCACTTGATGCCCCTCCGACGGATGGTGATCGTACAGAAATTGATATCGCTTAAAAAGCAGAAAGCCCAAGGCTTAAGGCCGATTGAGCAAGTATCCATATTATAAAGCAGGGATGATGAATTAATTCACCATCCCTGCTTTGTTTTTATTTATAAAACGAGTTAATTACTACGGCAAAACCGACGGCTTTTGACCAAGGATGTATTTAATCCTTTCGGCCTGGCCTGAAGTATCTGTTTTTAGGTCGAGCGCTTTACCATTTAGCTGCTGATAATTAACAGCCACAGTATTGCCCGACGAAGCCGTTTTAACCACTTCAACCGATTCAACATCTGATGGGATCTTAGCGCCAAACCAGTGATCATCTTCTTGCTGCTTCCAGGTTACCAGTGTAAAAATCTCATTTCCGGCAATTATCTTATTCCCCTCAATGGCAGCTTTTAGTGCCAGATCATTACCATAAAGCGTTGAAGCCGTTCCTTTTGTTTTATTAACGAACGATGTAATTACCTTCAACCCATCGAGGTTATATTTAGGCGACGATGGCAGTGCGGCTTTGGTGTTGTACAGTTCAACCGGCTTATTATCTGAGCAGGCCGCCAGCATTAGCGTGCAAGCTGCAAGTAAACTATATAATACTTTCATAGGTTAATGTTTAATTGGTTGGGTAAATACAAAATCTTCGGCGGCCATTGGCTTATGGCAATTCATACACTCATTTGTAAATAATACATTGGCGCCACCGTACGGAACCATTTTGGGTGTTTTAAACCTTGCCCATCCCCAGCCATAGGTCGACGCGTATTTTTTATCATCCTTTATCATGTACTCAACCTGTTTAAATTCTCCGGTGTGCGTAGTTCCGTCTTTATCCTGTAATTGCGCCCAGGCCACTTTGGCAAATATGGCTCCGTTTGGCCATGGGTGTATATTGTTTTCTTTGATGGCCTTTACGGCTATATCATTACCAAAAATCACGCGCAGGGTATTGTTATCAAAGCGCTCGGTGGTGCTGATGGGCTGCCAGTTTTTATAATCGGGGATATAAGCAATACCGTTGGCGGCTGTTGGCAATTTGGTGATAGCCGGTTCATTTTTTTCCCAATGCTGATATTGCTTGTCTGCCGCGTTGATAGCAGCAGTATCGGCAGGCTTACTATGAACCATACTTGCAAGATAGTTTTTCAACACAGCCAGGTCGGCCGGTGATACTTTGGCTTCGGTATGGACCGCCGTATAGCTTGGCAAAGGCATGGCCCCGGAGATAATTTGATTGATGGACTCCCAAAGTTTTGCTTTTTGATCAGCTGGTGCGAGTTTATTCCATTCTGAAAAATTAAGATCGACCCTGCCATCCTTGATGTGCGAAGCCACACCCCAATAAACCGGGACTATCTTATCATACCAGCGTAAGTTGGTATTGTTAGAGTGGCAATCATAACAAGCACGCTGAACAATGGCCTTCACATCGGCAGGCACTTCCAGGTCGCCGGTTACGGGTGGATTAGGGACATCGGGGCGTACAAACTGGATACCCACAAAGCCCAGGAATAAAATCATGATAATAATGAATACTTTTCGTTGATACAAAGGTTTTCTGTTGGTTCTCATAGCCTTTCGGTTTTGTGATACAAAGAAAAGTACAATCACTAACAATGAATATCACAATTAGTTGAGCAGGTGAAAACAATCGTTAAACGGGTAAAAAAGGAAGTTGAAACTACAAAACAAGCGGTTTTTGTGCACCATTGTTTTATTCCCTCCCTTGGGAGGGTAATAGCCCATCATTAGACAGCAACAGAAAATGACAGGCCGTATAGTTTACTCACCCGGTCTGCGCTGCGCTGGACCACCCTCTCTGCCCTCCGGGCAAAGAGGGTAAGAAAAAACAAGTTAAAATCCCCTCTTTACGCTTGCGTAGAGAGGGGTGGCGAGCGCAGCGATGCCGGGGTGAGTCGATACTTGCAATGTTTTCACCATCAACAATCTAATTATCATATCCGAATAAACTTTAAATTAGCTTGGCAGTCAAACACGCGCATAAATCATCCCAACAAATGAAAACAAGATCAATCTTACTCTTATTGCTTATTTCCCTTTGCGCTGTTAAAGCGGATGCGCAATACAATTTCAGCAAGGTTGATAACTGGTTAAACGACCATGCTTCAGAAATGGGTGGCCGGGTGGTACTTGTTATTTATAAGGATGGCAAGATCGTTTATAACCATGCCGCCAATGACATGAATATGCGGCAAAAATTTGTAAGCCGGATGGTAGCCCGTAGACAAGGTAAAAAGGCCGATCTGGATGATTACACCTCTACTTCAAGGGCAGCTATTGCCAGTTGTAGCAAATGGCTAAGTGCCACATTGGTAATGACCTTTGTTGATGAAGGTAAAATAAAACTCACCGATACCGTTGGCAAATACCTGCCTGTGCTCTCCCAACATGGGAAAGGCAGTATCACCATAGGTCAGTGTTTATCGCATCAAACGGGGATCAAAACCCCTCCCTTAAAAGAAAGCCTGGAGGATATGCGCCAGGATAACTCGATGGACGATGCCATTGCCGATATTGCGGCCTTACCAATGGAAGGCACACCTGGAAAGGTTTTTCATTACAGCAATGCCGGTTTGCAGATTGCCGGTGCCATTTTGGAAAAGATTAGCGGCAAGAGCTTTGAAGCCCTGTTTGCCGAGCGCATAGCGCGCCCGTTGAATATGCAGCACACCGATTTTGGTAACGCCAAAGTGGCCTTACCCGCCGGCGGGGCTTATAGTACTCCCGAAGATTACCTGAATTTTTTAACCATGATCATGAACCGCGGCGTTTTTAACGGCAAGCGCATCCTGAGCGAGAACAGTATAGCACAGATGCAGATAAACAGGATCACGCCCGACGTAAAGATAGCCTACTCCCCTGCCGAAGCCGGAGGTTTAGGTTACGGATATGGCGAGTGGGTATTTGATGAGCACACAGTAAGCAGTCCGGGACTGTTCGGTAGTTTCCCCTGGATTGACAAGGATAAAAAATATGCCGCCTTTATGATGACTTTCTATCTTAAAAACGACGGCCGGCAGCAACGCTACAAGGAACTAAAGCAACTGGTGGATGAAGCCGTAAAGTAGTAGTTTTGCAGCCATGAAGCTGTATATTAAAAACATGGTTTGCAGTCGCTGCAAGATGATGGTGAAAACCGAGCTTGAAAAAGCCGGGTTGCAGCCCTTATCTGTTGACCTTGGCGAAGTAGAAGTTAAGGAAGCTCCTTCCACATCACAGCTTAAACAATTAGAAAGTTCATTAAACGAACTTGGTTTTGAATTGATAGATGATCAAAAGAGCCGCCTTATTGAGCAGATCAAAACGCTTATTATTGAGCATGTTCACTATAATGAAACACAATCGCCCTTAAAACTTTCTGCCCTGCTTACATCAAAGCTTAACTATGATTACGGCTACCTCAGTAATCTGTTTTCGGCAGTAGAAGGTACAACTATCGAAAAATACCACATCGCCCAGCGAATTGAAAAAGTAAAGGAACTGCTGGTTTACAATGAGCTTAATCTCTCGGAGATAGCATTTCAATTAGGTTACAGCAGTGTTGCTTATCTGTCCAGTCAATTTAAACAGGTAACGGGGATGACGCCTTCTGCTTTTAAGGCTTTACAGGGCAGTAAACGAAGGAATCTGGAGGATATATAGAAAGCCCTTTTGGGCCTGCCTATCAAAGAATGTACACGGAGTGATGAAATCCAATGCCTTTGAAGTATAGATGTCTTAGGTGTGGAGAGCCTGTCATCCTGAGCTTGTCGAAGGACGCGCGCAGAGGCCCCAACCGCTATGCTTCTACTGGTTCAGCATAACCCCCTTTTTTTATTGTTATCCTTTGTTCTTGAGGATGACAAATACTTAATAGCTTATCTTATTATCCCCTGTTCTCCCACACCTGTAAATCTTATAAATCATAACTATAATACTGTAACAGCTTACGCACAACCCCATGGTAATTTTGTATCAACAATTACAAATTATCATGACGCATACATATAACATTACCGGAATGACCTGCACCGGATGTCTTGCTAAGGTGCAAGGCCTGTTGCAACAGGTCCCTAATATTGAGAAAGTTGATATTTCACTGGCCGAAGGTACCGCCGATATCACCATGACAAAGCACGTATCAACAGCCGATCTTCAGCAGGCGCTCGCCGCCTATCCAAAATATCAACTTAGCGAAGCAGAGCCGAACCACCATACTATGAGTATGGCCGATGATACCGAAAACCGCACATGGCTTCAAACTTATAAACCCATCCTGCTTATATTCGGATATCTGCTGGCGGCATCATTAATTGCGGGCTATAGCAGCGCATTTAACATCATGACCATGATGCGCGTTTTCATGAGCGGCTTTTTCCTGGTGTTTTCATTTTTCAAGCTGCTGGATATTGGCGGCTTTGCCGATAGCTATAGCATGTACGATGTAGTAGCCAAACACTGGCGTGGATGGGGTTACGCTTATGTTTTTGTTGAATTGGGCTTGGGTCTTGCCCTTGCATTGAATATAGCACCGGCAGCAGTCAACACGATCATGGTTATAGTAATGACTATAAGTCTTGTTGGTGTACTGCAAAGCGTTTTCAATAAAAGGCAGATCCGTTGCGCATGCCTTGGCGCTGTGTTTAACCTGCCCATGAGCACCGTAACCATTATTGAAGATGGCTTGATGATTTTGATGGGGATTGTGACATTGGGCCTGATGTAAAAGGCCCCTAACAGAATGTCATTTCGATGGATCGGAAGAGGGCTGCGCATCGGTGCGAAAGAGAAATCTTATACACCATGTAAAGTTTGCAGACCGGGCGTATAAGATTCCTCCTTACTCCCAAGCAAATCCTTGCCCTGTTCGTCGAAATGACATTTTTTTTACATCCTGAACCGCAAAGCCACAGAGCGTCCTAAAGCCTGAGCAAAGTCCGGTTCAATCACAGGGCCTTCGCCAGCTTGCACCCAAACACGGCGAGCATCTTTTTGCAAAATGATCTTCTCTCCGTTCAATAAAATTTCGAGTTCGCTGGTGGCCGAAGTAATTGGCGAGGTGTTGATTTGATACACGTAATCGGTATCGTTAAAAGTTATTCTTAGTGGCAATCCCATCTTTATCTTCTCTCCGGTAAACATACATATCCCACGTTATAAAAACAACAACAGTTGGTTTATGGCTTCAATTAATATCTTAACTGCCTTTATTTCAGCGAATTATTTTACAAACCCGATTACGCGGCCAGCTGTAATTCAACCTTGTGGATGAGGCTGTTCATGCCAAATGGCTTGTGCAAAACGTCGTCCGGACCTCCTTTTTGTGGTATGATTGCATCCGTTTCCTCACTTTCTGAACAAACAATTACACGCAGATTTTTTGTTGCTGAATTCAATTTAATAAGCCGGCAAAGCTCCCGTCCGTCCATACCCGCATTAACAACATCCAGGATCACCAGGTCCGGATGACAAGCTTTAATGATCTTAAAAATTTCCTGGACACGGGTTGATGAGGCTACCTGGTAACCTTTACCGAGCAAAATGTAGGTCATTACCTCTATCATCAGCTCGTTATCATCAACTATCAAAATTCGTTTCGCCATATCCGTGCCCTTCTTAAGGTCATAATAGCAATACAAAGCACATGCCATTGATTAACTTACAGTTAAGCGGCAAAACCCTATATCAAACAGTGTCTGTTTTTCTAATGAGATTTTAACATTTATCGCCTTGATTATTAAACACAATTGATCTGTTTTATTACATTTGGCATGTAGTAAATAGATTTAGCAGGTAAAAATGGATAATATTAATATCAAGAAACTGGCAAAAGAGCTCAACATATCCACTTCAACTGTATCGAGGGCCTTTAACGGAAATACTGATATTAATAAAGATACCAAAGAGCGCATACTGGCTTACGCCAAACAACATAATTATTTACCTAACCACTACGCCAGTAACCTTCGCGATAAAAAAACCAAAACCCTTGCCGTTATTGTTCCTGAAATTGCTAATGACTTTTTTTCGCAGGCCATAAACGGAATTGAAGAGGTTGCCCGAAAAAAAGGCTTTTATATTTTGCTTTACCGCACCGATGATGTTTTTGAAAAAGAGGTTTCGTTTGTAAACTATCTTAACAACGGCAAGGCCGATGGTATTATCATGTCGGTATCCGGAGAGGCCAATGACCATAATTATTTAGGCCAACTGGAAAAAAAACACGTCCCTGTTGTTTTCTTCGACCGTGTTTATGAGGATATCGAGGCTGCCAAAGTAACCACCAATGACTATGACAGTAGTTTTTCGGCTACCGAACACCTGATTAAAACCGGCTGCAAAAAAATAGCCTACCTGGTGGTTAATAAAAGTATTTCGATTGGTAAGGTGAGGATGCAGGGGTATTTGGACGCCCTGGCCAAACACAAGATCGCGTTTGATGATAACCTGGTTATCGACTGCAGCAACGACGAAAAGGTGAATTATAAGATCCTTAAAAAAGCCCTGCAGGAAATTAAACCCGATGGCATTTTCAGTTCGGTAGAGCGTTTGGCTTTCGCCACCTATTATGTTTGTAATGATCTCGGCATTTCAATACCCAATGATCTGAAAGTAATTAGTTTCTCGAGCCTTAGGGTAGCCCCGCTGTTGTGTCCTCCCCTTTCAACTATTACACAACCAGCCTATGAAATGGGTGTGAAAGCGGCGACACTATTATTCGATGTACTCGAAAATAACGGCAGTGCGTCTAAAAAGGAGCATGTATTAAAATCGAAGCTGTTTATCAGGAAGTCTTCGACTGGTGAGTAGTGAGTAGTTGATTGGGTGAATGGTTTAGTTCTAATACCTAAAGTCATTCAATCAACCTATTTAGCTGAGTTGTGAATAGTTGGCTCGGTGAGTGGCTTAATCTCAGCATATAAAACCACTTAACCTAATCAACCATTCACCTAATCAACCAAAAAATTTACGCTTCAATAAAAAGCTCGCCTTGTGGGCGGCGTACTTTTATCATTTTGCTGTATGCATCATCTTCGGCACGGAAACCTACCGCGGCAATTACTGTAGTGGTTAATCCTTTTTCTTTAAGACCAAGGATCTCGTCAAATTTTGCAGCGTCAAAACCTTCCATCGGAGCGGCATCTACACCAAGCTCTGCGGCTTCGGCCAATAAAACGCCTAAAGCGATATAAGCCTGTTTGTGCGACCATTCAACTTTTTGCGCATCCGTACGGCTGGCCAGCGTGCCTAATACCATTTGCTCATAACCTGCAAGGCTTTCGCGGGCAATGCTGCGGGTTGAAGCCACAAGATCGATGAATTTTTTGCCGAAATCTTCGTCAAGGTTTGTTAATGAAGCAAATACAAACAGGGCCGATGAATCGGTGATTTGCGCCTGGTCATACCCTACCGCACGTAGTTTTTGTTTGGTTTCGGCATCCTGTACAACAATCACTTTATATGATTGCAAACCTAATGATGATGGTGCTAACTGGATGGCAGTTTTTAAAGCATCTAATTGTTCTGCACTTATTTTTTTGCTGGGATCGAATTTCTTAACAGCCGATCTCCATTGTAATTTTTCTACTAATGACATGATTATCTCAATTGTTAAAACAAATATAAATGTTTAAACATATAAGTTTAGCCATGTAATTGTAAATTGATAATTTTTCGGGTTTATTAAATACAAAACGGGCATTCTGCAAACCAGAATGCCCGTTTGAATATATAATATATCGGAACCTCACGGCATCTTATCCTTCAGCTCCTTTTCCTTTTCATCCTCTTCGTTCCGTAACCGTCGTTTCTCCTGTCGCACTTCTTTCCGGGTTCGGCCGCCCGTGGTATCTACGGCGTCAATCTTCAGCTTGTATTCGGCTTTGAGCGCCTCTATTTGGGCTTTGATCTGTTCTTTTAAGGTTTGCTCTTTTTGTTTCTGCTTTTCTTCCGCTTTTTGTTCGGTAGTATCTTTTTTACCGAAAAGACGCTGGAAGAAATTTGGCCGTTTCACAGGCTCTTCAACCACAGGTAAAATGCTGTCATCGTCTGCTCCGCCTTGTTTCATGAGGCTATCGGCAGTAGCAGTATCAACTGGTGCAATCTGGCGGCGCAGGCTCTCTCTTAAGCGCACTTCGTAAAAACCATAGGCATTGGTATCGCGGGCGGTATAACCTTTTATAGCCATCAGCTTTCCTATCAGGTTAAAATAGCCATGCAGTCCCGGTCGTAAACTGCCATCCGGCTGAAACGCGTACAGGCCGCCTTTAGGATATGGAACAATGCTGGCCAGGTAAATACTTTCGCCCAAACTAAGTTCAGACGGCGCTTTGCCAAAGTAATAATGTGATGCTTCGGCAATACCATAAATGTTCTTTCCCCATTCAATAATGTTAAAATAAACCTCCAGCATCCTGTCTTTGGTCATGATGCGGTTGTTTTCGATAAGCCAAACAATCAGGATCTCTTCTATTTTACGCGCCATGGTTTTTTCACGGCTCAGGAAAGCGTTTTTAACCAGCTGCTGCGAGATCCCGCTGCCACCGCGTTTATATTTTTTTGTTTTAAAGTCGGTAGCAATTGATTTACGGATAGCCTCCATCACAAAACCATGATTGGTGTAAAATGAAGGGTCCTCCGCTGTCATCACCGCGTTTCTCAAATTAGGCGAAATCTGCTGCAGCGGGGTAAACTCAGGGTTTTCCGGGCCAATCAAATGCGGCGCCATTGGTTTGCCTTTTTCGTATGGCGTATAAATGAATGGGCTGTTCAATTTGGTTAAATCGGTGCGACCAAATTTCAGGATCCGGAAGTTATCTTTATCCATCCCCGAATCAAATATCAAATCGTCGGGTTTTGAAGTATCCATGAAAAAGTTCATGTGATAGTTCAGCTTACCGGCAACCTGGATCCCATCAAGCGCGTCAAACATCCCGGTAGGGAACGAATCAAACATATCGGCGGCGTTAAGCCATCCGGTGTTCAGCTTCAGTTCATAAATTTTTACCGGGTTAAGCGTGTATTTAATAAATGGATGGGCTGTTAATTTTTTTACATGGATGGTGGAGGTACTATCGATAGATACATAATTGGTACCTACTTTAACATCGGCGTCAATAGCAGCCTCCGGGAACACAATATCCGTAGATGAAATGCCTGGATGATGGATCAACAAATTTTTTACCGACCATGAACCCGATATCGAGGTTTCGCCGCTGCTGTGATCCTCCTTGGTTAGTTTGGTTTGCAGCGTATCGAAGTTAAGCTTCAGGTTAAATTTCTTTTCGATGAAAGGCAGCTCCACTTTTTGGCGATTATCGGCATAAAGCATTACGTCGATGTCCTTATCCGACGGATGCATTTTACCGGCAAAGTGCCAGGTAGCTTCCCCATCGTTTACTTTTATAGTTGAGCTTAGCTGTCCGTCTTTGATCAGCGCTGTTTGGGCTAAAAGCTTAAGCTGCGCGCTGTCACTTTTAAAGCTGATCATGAAATTATTGAGCGCCAAGTTATCCGGAATCTTATAAAGTACTTCGTTGATCAGGTTATGAGCTATATTGCTTAAATCGGCTTTAGTATCAGTAGCCGTCGAATCCTTTTTCTTTTTAAACAGGAAGTCGAAGTTTTTAACCCCATTCTTATCGATAAGGTGAATGAAGCCGTCCTGTAATACCACATCCGATAGTTTTACCTCACCCAACACCAGCGGCATGATCCTTACACTCACCACAAAGTTTTTTATATTCAGCAAACTATCGCGCCCATCAGGTACAATGCTGATATCCGAAAATGAAACTGTGCTTAGGCCGGTAAATCGGGCCGATCCTATTTTTACATCTAAATTATAATCTCTTTTGGCTTTTAATTTAGCTTTGTCAATGGCTTTTTCGAGCAGTGCTCCGCGTTTTGAGTAGGCAACATATCCGCCGATAAGCAGAATAAGAATTAAGGGAACGAGAATGTATGCGGCTATGCGTATATATTTAGGATTAAGGCGCTTCATTTGTTAATTTTATCCAAAACTAAACTAAATCTTATCCCCTGCAAACGGTTGTTTATGCAAATTGTTTCCCAATAAACTTAATCAACGACCTGTTTTCATAAATTTGCCTCATATTATGACAATTACTAAAGAACAAGTATTACAGGCGCTGGGCAATGTTGAGGAACCGGATCTAAAAAAAGACCTCGTAACCCTTAACATGATCCAGGATATCCGTATCGATGGCAACAACGTAAGCTTCTCGGTTGTGCTTACCACACCGGCATGCCCGTTAAAGGCCATGATCGAAAATGCATGTCGCAATGCAGTCCTCCATTTTGTGAGCAAAGAGGCCGTTATTAATATCAACATGACCTCGCAGGTAACAACTCAAAAAAACACCGGGGTACCGGGTGTAAAAAATATAATAGCTGTAGCATCGGGCAAAGGCGGCGTTGGTAAATCAACCGTAGCTGCAAACCTGGCTTTAGGCCTGGCAAAATCAGGTGCTAAAGTTGGTTTGATTGATGCCGATATATATGGCCCATCGGTACCTATTATGTTTGGTTTGGAAGGTGCACGCCCAATGGCCAGCCAGGTTGATGGCAAAACACGCATTGAGCCTATTGAAAAATATGGCATCAAATTACTGTCGATAGGTTTCTTTACAGATCCTAACCAACCCGTGCCATGGCGTGGGCCGATGGTATCAACCGCGGTAAAACAATTGTTTAATGATGCCGACTGGGGCGATCTGGACTATTTAGTGATCGACCTGCCGCCGGGTACTGGTGATATCCATATCACAGTAACACAAAGCTTCCCGGTAACAGGGGCAGTTATTGTTACCACGCCGCAAAACGTAGCGCTTGCCGATGCTAAAAAAGGAATTGGCATGTTTATGATGCCGGCTATCAATGTGCCTATATTAGGAGTGGTTGAAAACATGTCGTACTTTACCCCTGCCGAACTGCCGGAGAATAAATATTACATATTCGGAAAAGGCGGTGGCCACAAACTGGCCGAGATATTGGAAGTCCCTTTTCTTGGAGAGATCCCATTAATTAAAGGAATCAGTGATTCGGGCGATGCCGGCAAGCCTACTGTGCTTGAAGAGGATGGCCCAATGACAGCCGCCTTTGTTGAAATGGCCGAGCGCGTTGCCCAGCAGGTTGCCATATCAAACGCCAAAGCACTAAGTGCAGAAAATATTGTAAATAATTAATAACTTTACATAACGTTATAAATTAATAAAAATGAGTTTATTAAATCAGGTTGAAGCAGCTTTAGATACTATCCGTCCGTATTTGGAGGCTGATGGGGGGAATGTTTCTGTTGAGGAGATAACTCCTGAAGGTGTTGTTAAATTAAAGCTGCTGGGTTCATGCGGATCATGCCCAATGAGCATCATGACCCTTAAGGCCGGTATTGAGCAGGCCATTAAAAAAGCCGTGCCCGAAGTTACCGCCATTGAGGCCATTAACCTAACGGACATTGACGACCCTAATGCCGTACTTCCGGAAAATTTAAGGTAATTGTTAAGTAATGTTAAATCCCCGGTTCAAATTGGGGATATGACTTACTTTTGATGAAGTTTAAAAACTATTTTAACCCTGTCAGCGTAATATATGTTGAGGTAAGTAGTTAATGGTTTTATGAAGTATTTAGTTGGCCTGTTATTTCTGTTTGTATCAATGGGAGCTTTTGCGCAAAGCAAAGACCGCCCTGTTGTGCAGTTTACAGGCATCACACATAATGCCGATAGTGCCAAGATCACTATCCCTTACGTAACCATTACCAATACAACAGCACATAACATTATTAATGTATCCAACTACAAGGGATACTTCTCATTTGTAGTACACGAACGCGATACCCTGCGTTTTACCTGTGTTGGCTACGCGCCGGTTACTGTGGTTATACCGGCAAACCTGCCGAATGAAAGCTATACTACTCAGGTATCCCTTAAAGCGCAGATCATTAACCTGCCTACGTTCCACGTGTTTCCGTGGGCAACTACCGATGAGTTTAAGAAAGACTTTTTGGCTATAAAACTTGCCGATGATGATTTGGAAATAGCCCGCAAAAACATCAGCAAAGCAACTTTATCGGCACTGTACAATACTTTACCCCGCGATGCCCAGGAAATACAATCTGCCAATGCGCAAAGCATGCACACCACTATCCTGAACTCGCACTCGCTTACCCCAAACCCGTTGTTAAACCCACTTGCATGGGGCAGCCTCATCAAGTCAATATCTGACGGGGATAAGAGTAATAGTAAATAATTAAGGTTTTTCCTCTATGCTATTATTAGTGCCAATAATAGCAGCATAACGAATTAGAAAATAAAACGCCACCGCTCGGCTCCAGCCGAGTGGTAATTATTGCGACGGCCTCCGGCCGTAGTGACTAAACTTCGACCAATTTTTCTATTAACTTAACTGAATGCGCTTCGGCGGCCAGAGGCCGTTTGATAGTTACCACTCGGCTGGAGCCGAGCGGTGGCAGAATCATGTCATTGCGAGCGTAGCGCGGCAATCGCACGGAAGCATGGCCGCCCTGTATAGCTACGAGATTGCTTCGTCGTTCCTCCTCGTAATGACATTTTTTGGTTTTCCCTAATCTCCAGGCAGAACAAAACAGTAACCAATTTACTCCAAAGGAGGTTTATGATAACCCCTCAAAATCTATTACCTCCCCTTCAAACAATTCCAGCTCCTGCAAATTATGACTTACGATAATAGTCGTAAGTCCCAATTGCTTAATTAAAGGCTTAAGTTCAGCTATTAACGTAGTTTTCATTTTGCTATCCAGAGCCGAAAACGGCTCATCCATTAAAAGCAGTTTGGGTTTAATGGCTAAGGCTCTTAAAATGGCCAGGCGCTGTTGTTGGCCTCCAGAGAGATGGTCGGGTTTATGATCAACAAATTTATCCAGTTGCCCAAGTTTTACTAATTGCTTTATCCAGCCCGCATCTGTTGTAGCATACTCCAGGTGCTGTTGTACGGTCATGTTCGGGAACAAGGCATAGCTTTGAAATACAAACCCCGTATGTCTTTTTTGAGGCGGCAGGCTAATTTTTCGTTCAGCATCAAACCAGGTAATACCATCAACTACAATTGTCCCGTTTTCGGGCGATGCCAAACCGGCTATCATTTTCAGCAAAGTAGTTTTTCCCGAACCGGATGGGCCTAAAATTTTAGTGATACTGCCCGCGGCAAACTGCCTTTTAATTTTAAGCAGTTGCCTGTCGTGGTAGGACTTTAGCTTGATTTCAATATTTACCTTGATCATGCTAAGGGACCTTTCGCCTGGTATTTATTGAATATAAAAACTGTCATCACCAAGATAAACGTAATGGAAAATAAAATGAGCGAGTAATTATTTGCCGAGGCATAGTCCATCTTTTCTACCGAGTCATACACAGCGATAGATGCTACCCTTGTAACACCGGGAATGTTCCCGCCTATCATCAACACTACACCAAACTCGCCCAAAGTATGGGCAAAGGTTAAAACTGCCGCCGTTAATAATGATGGTTTGATATTGGGTAATAACACATACCTGAAAGTTTGCCATTCGGTTTTACCCAGCGTGTATGACGCTTCGGCCAGGGATGCCGGCAATTGCTGCAAAGCTGATTTTACCGGGCCTACCATAAAAGGCATACCGTATATCACCGAAGCCAGGATTAAGCCAGGGAAAGAGAAAACCAGTTGTACATCAAAAGTATCATGCAGCCATTTTCCCAAACCATACTGCGGACTAAAAGCCAGCAGCAAATAAAAGCCCAGTACCGATGGCGGCAGCACCAAAGGCATGGTAATAATTGCTTCGATGATGAGCTTAATAAATGATCTGCCCCGCGAAAGCCACCAGGCAAACGGCAACCCGATAAGCAGCAGCAACAGTGTTGTAATGCCTGCTAATTTTAACGTAAGCCATATGGGCGATAGGTCCATCAATAAAAATACAAATTATTGCACCCGGTAACCATAAGCCTTGAAAATACTTTTCGTGGCCGGACTTAAAATGTAGCGATAAAATTTATCTGCCGAAGGGTTATCAGCACCGTGTTTCAGGATCACGATACCTTGTTGTATCGGCTCATAGCTTTTTGGGTCGATAACCTTATAATATAATGTTGTTTTATTTCCGAGTTCCTTCACCAGCGATTGTGTGGTAAAACAAACATCAGCCACACCTGTGGTGATATAAGTATTTACCTGCGAGATGCTCTCGCCATAAACAATTTTAGGTTTAGCATCATCCAAAATGCCTTTATCCTGAAGCGATTGTTCCGCGGCTTTACCATAAGGAGCAATAGCAGGATTAGCTACCGCGATCTTTTTTACCCGAGCCGAAAGCAGCATCCGCTCCCAGTTTTCAAAACCGATATTTTGCGTACTGCAAATAATCAGACTGCCGGAGGCGTACACTACCGGCTTCTCTTTCGCGAAACCATTCTTAAACAAGGTCTCCGGAAAACTCATGTCCGCGGATAAAAACACATCAAACGGTGCTCCGTTACTAATCTGTGCTACCAACTTACCCGACGAGCCTATTACGGCATCAATAGTAATACCCGTTTTTTGCTTAAAGTCTTTTTGCAAAACCTCCATTACCGGCTGCAGGTTGGCTGCCGCCGCAACCCGGATATTCTGCGCGTTTGCATTTAAACATGCTGTAAACAGCAGGGTAAATAAAAAAAATATAATTTTTTTTGAATTGGTATTGTATTGTTCGCTTTGCATAGCTTTTATAGTTTTTTGCCTTGCAGGCAATAGTTTCGTTTGGTATCCAAGCGTATCATAATTTCTTAAAAATGGCCATTTGATACCACAACACCACAAATATACGCTTGTTATAGCCATAAGCGGTTCATATATTAGTAATGTTAAGCTATCAAATAAACCAATTTTTAACAAAAATAAAGCCGCTAAACTTCAGTCAATCCGGCTTTAAACGTATCCCTGAATGAAAAATAATTTTACAAGAGTTCTGTTAGCCTCATTTATCACTGTCGGCGTTTTTAGTGGCGAAGCCTGTGGCAAAAAATCAACCGTTACGCCAGCGCCCACTGTTCCGCCCGTTACGCCACCGGTAGTAACGCCGGTTAAAAGCGATGTGACCATGTGGCTTACTACTGCCGATCAAACCATTGCTTTCGCTAAACAAAATGCAGCTATTAATTTTAGCACAACAGCTGGCAGCGGCTCAACTATTAATATCAATGCGGCCACTACCTACCAAACTATTGATGGCTTTGGTTATTGCCTTACCGGAGGCAGCGCCATGGTACTCAATAAACTTACTGCTCAAAAACAGGACGAAGTGCTGAAAGATCTTTTCCAGACCGATGACACCCACATTGGCGTGAGTTATCTCCGCATCAGCATAGGCGCATCTGATATGAGTGCTACCGATTATACATATGATGAAGTAACGCCCGGTCAAACAGATGTCGACCTGAAAAGCTTTTCTATCGATGCCGAAAAAGCCGATCTGATCCCCGTTTTGAAAAAGATCCTTGCTATTAACCCGAACATTAAAATATTAGGCAGCCCCTGGACGGCCCCTACCTGGATGAAGGTTAACACGCTTGGCAACAACGGATTTAAAGCTGGCAGTTTAAATACAGCATACTATGATGCTTATGCCCGCTACTTTGTAAAATACATTCAGGCCATGAAAGCGGAAGGCATTACCATTGATGCCATAACACCGCAAAACGAGCCGCTGAACGCAAATAATAACCCGGCTATGTATATGCCATCAAACGAGCAGGCTAATTTTATTAAAAACAACCTTGGCCCTCAGTTTAAAACAGCAGGTATCACCAGCAAGATCATTATTTATGATCACAATGCCGATAATACCCGTTATCCCGTAGACATTTTCAGCGATGCCGCAGCTAACCCTTTTGTTGATGGATCGGCTTTCCATTTATATAATGGCGATATCAGCGCGCTTGGCCCGCTGCACGATGCCTTCCCTAACAAAAACCTTTATTTTACCGAACAATATACCCCTTCAAACGGAGGCTTCGGCGGTGATTTGTCATGGCATGTAAGCAACCTCATTATCGGCGCAACCCGTAACTGGTGCCGCAACGTACTGGAATGGAACCTTGCCACCGATACAGAATACGGTCCGCATACCGATGGTGGCTGTACAACCTGCCGCGGAGCATTAACGGTTACTTCATCATCGGCGGTAACAAAAAATGTGTCTTATTATATTATTGCACATGCCTCAAAATTTGTGAGACCGGGGGCCGTGCGGATCTCTTCTGATAACGTAGCAGGCTTACCAAACGTGGCTTTCAAAAATACCGATGGCAGCACAGTTTTAATAGTGCTAAATTCAAGCGGAAGTCAGCAAACCTTTAATTTTAAGATAGATGGAAAAACAGCCTCAAGCACTTTAGCCAACGGTTCGGTAGCCACTTATGTGTGGTAAAAACCGTATATTAACAACAAATAGCTAAAAATTAACAATTTAAATAACTGTATATCGTACTTTTAATAGGAATAGAAAAATAAAAATATTATAATTGTATCCGGCCTGACGCTAACCAAACAACCATTTCATTCGCGCCTGTAATGAATCCAACATTACAGGTGCGAAAAACATCCTTTTTGCTGAGCCTATGTTTAAACTGCTACTGAGATCATTTATCGGTATTGTTGTGTTTTGCTTATGCTTTTCAACAGGCATAAAGGCCCAAACTACCGTTCAAATAAATGATAATGTAAACCAGCACATTTTTGAATATAAGCAAATCATTTATTTTGAGGATACAACCGGAAAGCTCGGTCTGGATGGCATCCACGCCGCTTATCTTGCGGGTAAATTTCAGGCAAATCCGCAACCTACCCCCGTTACCCAGCATAATAACTCGGCCTATTGGTACCGTATAAAAATTGGTAAGACCAATGCCACCAATAACAATTGGATCCTGGAGTTTTTTGATCAAACCATTGATAGCATTACCGTTTACTCGCCGGTCAATGATACTTACCGGGCAACTTCATTAGGCAGTAGTCATCCTTTTTCCGCCCGTTTCTACAAACACAAAAACTTTAGTGTAAACATAAACAGCAACCATGGGCCCGATGACGTTTATTACATCCGCATCCGTTCGGGGCACTCGGTTAATGTGATCATGGTTTTACGCACGGTAAGCCGGTTTATCGGCTATGCGCTTGACGAATATTTCTTTTTCGGTGTTTTTTACGGGATGATCCTGGTTTTTGGCCTGTATAATTTCATGATGTTCATAGCCATGCGCCAGGTACAATACCTGTACTACATTATCTATAACCTGAGCATCGGCCTTTATGAAATGTGCGCCGATGGGATAGCCTACCAATACATCTGGCCGGATTATCCCGCATGGAACAACTATGCTTACGGTATAGCCTTGTTTTCGGCCAGTATTTTCGCCATTCTTTTCGCACAAAAACTCCTTAATTTAAAAGTTAACGCCCCTCGCTTAAACAAGGTGATAAAAGGGGTTATCGTTTTCAGATGTCTTTATTTCCTGGCCTGTATAACTATTAATATGGCCTGGTTCAATTACAAGATCATCGAATTTTTACCGCTATGCATCTCCTTTTATGCCGGTTGTTATGTACTGATCAAAGGCTATAAGCCGGCACGCTTTTTTGTTATCGGTTATACCTTCCTGCTTACGGGCTTTATCATTAAAACCTGCATAGCACTAAATATCTGGTGGCTTCCCGTTACCGAGTTTGATTATTATAGCCTGAGTGTTTGTTTTATTATGGAGATGCTGTTCATCTCTTTTGCTATAGGTGATAAGGTGCGGATCCTAAAAAAGGAAAAGGACGTTGCCCAGCAAAATATCATAGCACAGATGAAGCAAAATGAGGAGCTGAAAGATACGCTTAACCGCAGTCTCGAAGTCCAGGTTCAGGAACGTACCCGTGAGCTGGTTGAAAAATCATCAATGATTGCCGAACAAAATGAAGAACTGAAATCAGTTAACGAATTGCTGCAGCAACAAGCCGAAGAGATCTCGCGCATGAATGTGCTGCTCGAAAAAGATAATATCATCCTGCACAACGATATCGAAAAAGTAACCCACGACAGGGTAATGCTCACCGAAGTTGATTTTGAAGAGTTCAGCCGCATTTATCCGGACAGGGAGACCTGTTTCAAATTCCTATCCGACCTGAAATGGGAACATGGCTATGCCTGCCGCAAGTGCAGCAACACCCACTATGGCAGCGGGCATCTCCCCTATAGTCGCAGATGTTCAAAATGTGGTTATGAAGAATCGGTGATAGCCTACACCATTCTGCAAAATACCCGCATCCCTATCAATAAAGCTTTTTATATGATCTTCCTGATGTACTCAACCAAGGGCAAGATCTCATCACATAAACTTTCCGAAATCCTCTCTATTCGCCAAAGTACTTGTTGGGCATATAGCTCACGCATCAAAAAAGTAATGGAGCAACGAAAAAAAGAGATCAAAAATGCCGGTGATAAAGGATGGAGCAAATTGGTGATTGATAATTCGGGAGCAGCAGATAAGTAATTAGTTTCAAGAGTATTAAAAAAGATCGTCATTCTTCGCTAAGCAGAATCGCAATGCATAGTGAAGAGGATCCTTCGTCACTACCCATGACATAATTAAAAATGGGGTCATGCTGAGCCTGTCGAAGCATAGCGGGGTGGGCCTCTGCGCACGTGCTTCGACAGGCTCAGCATGACAAGCCACCCACAGCTAATCTTCCGTAGAAAGGCCCAAGTAGCCTTTACCCATATTGCCAGCCCTTCATACTTGCGCCAGTAAAAAGTGAAACCGGGAAGTTTTACACTGTCTACTTTTTACTCCTACCCCCTCTCCTGTTATTTATTTATAGCTCAAAGCTATAATTACTGCTTATTGCTTTAAAAGCAATTGTGAAATAAGCGTATCACAAAAAAATTTTCATTGCAACAAAAACGTTGCACAGGCCATTTAAAGTAATTTTTACAGTTTTAAACCATGTGATGCAAGCGTATTAAAATCCATATAATACACTATAAATCAATTATTTATGAACATTTTATTTGATTGATCCGTTTAAATTCCTGTAGATTTGCTACAACCAATTTTAAGCTATACATAGCTCTGCTTTATGGAAAACAGTATTGTATGGGCGCATCTGCCCCAAAACAATGCTTTGATATTCTTAAGCGACAGTTAAATATCATTATATGTATTTAACTGTTGTATAGCGGCTTATGTGATGTTTTTTGAATATCAAATCAATCAACTAAATAATAACTAAATGAAAATCAATTACAAATTAATGCGGCTTGCAGCCCTCACCCTGCTTTCTGCCGCTACTTTTTACTCCTGTAAAAAGAATGTAAACGCCCCTGAAGCGCCTGATCAAAAGCAAAGCGGTACCGTGGCCCGCGCAGCCAACGAAGTAGTAAACGCCTGGCTTACAACTGCCGACCAATCTAAGCTTTTACAGGCTCAAACTAGCTTTAACTTTGCTGCCGATGCCGGTACCAATGCAACAACCATTACGGTAGACGAAACCCAAACCTACCAGGGCATCGATGGCTTTGGTTTTACCTTAACCGGTGGCAGCGCCGGACTGCTTAACGGCCTCGGAGCCAATCAAACCAATGTACTTAATGAGCTTTTTGGTACGGCCAACGGACAAATTGGTATCAGCTATATCCGTATCAGTATTGGTGCTTCCGACCTCAGCGCCAACGATTTTACCTACAACCAAACCGCCGGCGACTTTAACATGAACAACTTCAGCATCAGTGCCGAAAATCAGGACCTGCTGCCGATCCTTAAAAAGATCATCGCCATAAATCCATCCATCAAAATTATAGCTACCCCATGGACAGCCCCCACCTGGATGAAGGTGAACACAACCGGTAATAACGGATACACCGGCGGTAGCTTAAACACAGCAGCCGGTTATTATGATGCATACGCCCGCTACTTTGTAAAATATTTGCAGGCTATGCAGGCCCAGGGTATTACTATCGATGCCATTACACCTCAGAATGAGCCGCTTAATCCTTACAACAACCCAAGCATGGTGATGCAGCCCAATGAGCAGGCTAATTTTATCAAAAACAACCTCGGGCCGCAAATCAGGGCGGCGGGTTTCCAAACCAAGATCATAGCCTATGATCATAATACCGACAGAATAGATTATCCCGAAACCGTACTTGCCGATGGTGGTGCTAATCCTTACGTTGACGGCTCTGCATTTCACCTGTACGCAGGCAATATCAGTTCTCTAACCGATGTGCATAATGCCTATCCTAACAAAAACGTTTACTTCACAGAGCAATGGGTTGGCGCACCAAGCAATTTTGGCGGCGACCTTTCATGGCACGTTAACACGCTGATTATTGGCGCAACCCGCAACTGGAGCCGTAACGTGCTTGAATGGAACCTTGCAGCCGATCCAAACAATAACCCGCATACAGCAGGGGGCTGCAGCACCTGTTTAGGCGGCATCACCGTTAGCGGCACATCTATTACCCGTAACGTTGGTTATTATATCATCGGCCATGCCTCAAAATTTGTACGTCCGGGTGCTGTGCGTATCTCCTCAAACCTATCAGGCAGTATCCAAAATGTGGCTTTCAAAAACGCGGATGGTAGCAAAGTGCTTATCGCCCTTAACAATGGCTCGTCAAGCACCAGCTTTAAAGTAAAATGGGGTGCCGAATCTTTCACTTACACTTTAGCCGCGGGTGCTGTAGCAACCTTTAAATGGACAGGCACACAATCAAGCGGTTCAAGCTCTGGCGCGCCTATTGGCTCTACTATCACCCTAAAAGGCTTTAATAATCAATATGTAAGCAGCGAAATGGCACTCAGGCTATGAATTGCAATCGCCCTACAGCATCTGCATGGGAGCAATTTCTTGTTGTTGATGCAGGGGCCGGCAAAATAGCGCTGCAGTCGATGGGTAAATATGTATCATCAGAAAACGGCACACAGGCCATTACCTGTAACCGCACAACGTATGGCGACTGGGAAAAATTTGACTGGGTACCTACAACCGACGGCAAGGTTACCTTAAGGGGCAATAACGGCAAATTTATCTCCAGCGCGAACGGCACGCAGGCCATGACATGTACCCGCGCTACGGCATCGGGCTGGGAAGCCTTTGGTGTAAACCAATAATTACTTACGAAACCAATTAATTATTCATCAATACCATCATTATGAAACAACTTTTAAACTTTGCGAAGAGTGCCGTTACCGCGTCGGCGTTCATGCTCTTAATTTCATCCTGCAGCAAGGATTTGAACAGGCCGGCACCTGCCATTAAAACAGCCGATGAAACAACAAGCGGCTCAAGCACCACACCAAGGGCCGGTACGCTGCTCTGGAGCGATGAATTTAACGGCACCAGTGTTAACACAGCTAACTGGAACATTGATAACGGCAACCCCGGGGTTAACAATGAAAAAGAATATTACCAATCGGCAAATGCCACGGTATCAGGAGGTTTCCTCACTATTACCGCCCGCAAGCAAACAGTTGGCGGTCAGCCGTATACATCGGCCAAATTGACTACTGCCGGTAAATACCAACCAACATCAGGTCGTATTGAGGCAAGCATCAAACTTCCGGGGGTTCAGGGTACCTGGCCCGCATTCTGGATGCTGGGTGCAAATATCGGCACCGTAGGCTGGCCGCAATGCGGCGAAATAGATATTATGGAGCAGGTAAACACCTCCAATACTATTTTGGGCACCATGCACTGGTATAACAACGGCGGCCATGTGCAATATGGCGGCAGCACTACCACAACGCCAACCGGCTTCCATACCTACGCGGTTGAATGGGATGCCAATTCTATCCGCTGGTATGTAGATAATACCTTGTATGTAACCGGTAACATTGCCAATAACATTAACAATACCGGAGCGTTCCATAATCCGTTCTTTATCATCCTTAACCTGGCTATCGGCGGCGATTTACCTGGTAATACCATTAACGATGGCGCGTTGCCTTGCAATATGGTGGTTGATTATGTGCGGGTTTATGACCTTTCCGGTAGCAGCACTAACCCACCTATTGGGCAAACTATTACCCTAAAAGGCTTTAACAACCAATACGTTAGCAGCGAAAACGGCACACAAGCCATGAATTGTAACCGTCCTACAGCATCGGCCTGGGAACAATTTACTGTAGTTGACGCAGGCGGCGGCAAAGTAGCGCTACAGGCTATGGGTAAATATGTATCAAGCGAAAATGGTACTCAAGCCATCACCTGTAACCGCACTACCGTAGGCGACTGGGAAAAATTTGACTGGGTGCCAACTACCGACGGAAAAGTTACCTTCAGGGGTAATAACGGCAAATTTATCTCAAGCGAAAACGGTACTCAACCCATGACCTGTACCCGTGCAACAGCATCGGGCTGGGAGGCTTTTGGTGTAAATCAATAATTTAAAATGATATATTTAGCCTGCCCTTGATTAAAAGGGCAGGCTTCTGTTTTATAAACCTATCCATGAAAAAACTTACCGGCTTTTGTTTTTTTTGGCTGATGATAAGCACTCCTGTGTTATATGCCCAATCTGGTAATAACAAACTGCAGTTTAATATTACCGATGGCTATCAGCGCGAAAGCTTTCACTGGTCGATAGCCGGCAACAGCAATGGTCAAAACCCTAATGTTTTTTCGGAATTAAAATGGACAAAACTCGGCGGACAAAATATTGCCGCATCCCTGCAATGGAATGTATATCAAAAGTTTAGTGTTTATGCTGATTATACCCGCCAATTTATCACATCGGGCACAGTAAATGATTCGGATTACAGCGGTGATAACCGCACCGGCAATACTTATAACGAAACGTTTAATGCAGGTAAAGGCCATACACAAGGCTGGGCTTTAGGCATTGGATATCAATTAATTAATGACAATTGGCTTAAGCTTACTCCTTATGCTGGCTACAGTGATAACAGGCAATCGTTATATTTATATGATGATGCTAACCGTTTTCCAGGCTTAAACAGTAGTTATCAAACCCAATGGAAAGGTGCATTTATTAAGGCTATAGCTTCATTTAAAATAATAGAAAAGTTAAGATTTAACGCCGATATCACCTATAACCAGGTAAGTTACAATGCACAGGGCAACTGGAATTTGATCACTACTTTTCAGCATCCGGTTAGTTACCGCCACCATGCTAACGGCTATGGCTTAAATATGAATGGCACGTTGGCCTACTCCATCAGCAAACTTATGGCTATACAAGCCGGCGGCGGGTACCTGCACTGGCAAACCGGTAATGGTACCGACGAACTTTATCTCAACAGCGGAGAAGTTGATAAAACCCAGATGAATGGCGCATTCAGGAACGGATTTAGGGTATTTGGAGGGTTGGTAGTTTCACTGTAAAGCTTTCTACGCTGACACCGGTTTTTAAAAAAACCGCCACCGCTCGGCTCCAGCCGAGTGGTAACTATCCCAAGGCCTCTGGCCTTTATACGGCATACACCGGCCGGGAGGCCGGGCAATAACTGACACTCGGCTGGAGCCGAGCGTCGGCATGCGTTTTTTAAAAAACATGTCATTCCGAGTGAAACGTGGCAACCGCACCTAAGCATAACCGCCCTGTATAGCATGCGATTGCTTCGTCGTCCCTCCTCGCAATGACATGGTTTTAGTATATATCTCACCACAAATCGTCATAAAATCATCATTCATTGAGCTGATTATTACTTAGTTTAGATTGCTGTAAACCATCATTTAAACCCTTAATACCGCTCCCGATGAAGATGAAACTCCTATGTACGCTTTTCCTTTGTCTTTCCATGTCAATCTTGATTGCCCAAACGACAAAAAACTATCATATTAAATCGCCGGATGGCAAGATAAATCTGAGCGTGGCAACCGGAGATAAGATAACATGGTTGGTGAAACACGAGGATACTGAGATTATCATGCCATCGGATATATCTATGACACTTCAGAGCGGCGAAGTTTTGGGAAAATCACCCATAGTAAAAAACGCAAAAACCACATCAGTTGATCAGTATTTCAATACACCTATCTATAAAAAAGATAAAGTACACGATCAATACAATCAGCTCATTATCAATTTAAAAGGAGACTACTCGCTGATATTCAGGGCTTATGATGATGGTGTGGCTTATCGTTTCATCACGCAGAAAAAAGGCGATATCACCATTATGAATGAAGAAGCCAATTTCAACTTTAAGGATGATGATAAAGCGTATCTCCCCTTTGTAAATGATTACCGCAATAAAGATAGATGGACAACTTCTTTCGAAGCATTGTATAGTAAGCTTAAACTTTCGGAAGTAACTAAGGACAGCCTGGCGTTTTTGCCGGTTTTAGTGGATGTTGGGAATAATAAAAAAGTCGCTATTCTTGAAGCCGATCTGCAGGATTACCCCGGAATGTATTTAACCGGAAATGAGCAAAGTTTGCAGGGTGCATTCGCAAAATATCCTACAGTTGAAACTACCGGCGGGTATGCCAATATGAATTATGTGGTTAACGGTCGCGCCGATTATATAGCCAAAACCAAAGGCACGCGCAGCTTTCCGTGGCGGGTTGTGATCATCAGTACAGATGATAAACAACTGGCTAACAATGATATAGTTCAAAGACTATCAGAACCATCGCGTATCAAAGATTTGTCCTGGATAAAGCCCGGTAAAGTAGCCTGGGACTGGTGGAATGATTGGAATATCACTCATGTTGATTTTAAAGCGGGTATCAACAACCAAACCTATAAATATTACATCGACTTTGCATCGGCAAATAAGGTAGAATATGTAGTATTGGATGAAGGCTGGTCGAACATTGTCGATCTGAACCAGATTTCGCCGGATATTAATCTGCAGGAACTGATTGATTACGCTAAACAAAAAAATGTTGGCCTTATTTTGTGGACAAGCTGGTACGCCCTCACCCGGCAAACGGATGCGGCTATGGCCAAATTTTCAAAAATGGGCATTAAAGGTTTCAAGATAGATTTTATTGACCGTGATGATCAAAAGATGGTTTCTTCATTATATGAAATAGCTCAAAAAGCAGCTGACAATCAATTGATTGTAGACTACCACGGTATGTATAAACCCAGCGGCATCCAGCGTACTTTTCCTAATATTCTTAATTTTGAGGGAGTTAAAGGCCTGGAAAACGTAAAATGGGGTGTTAAAGATCATCCTGTTTACGACGTAAGTATCCCATTTATCCGGATGCTTTCCGGCCCGATGGACTATACTCCCGGAGCTATGCGTAATGCCAGTAAAGCCAATTTTCGCCCGGTTAATGGTAACCCCATGAGCCAGGGGACCCGTTGCCATCAGTTGGCCATGTACACCATTTTTGAAGCCCCGTTACAAATGATGGCCGATAACCCAACGGCCTATCAAAAAGAACAGGAAAGCACCGATTTTATAGCAGCCGTGCCCACAACGTTTGATGAAACCGTTGCCCTGAGCGGGAAAGTAGGCGAATACGTTGCCATTGCCCGTCGAAAAGGTTCCACGTGGCACATTGGCGCAATGACTAATTGGGATGCACGTGAATTAGCTATCGATCTCTCCTTTTTAGGCGAAGGCACTTATAAAGCCGTAATTTTTGAAGATGGCATCAATGCCGACAAGGATGGCACTGATTACAAGCGAACTGTAGTTAATTTAACCTCAAAAGATAAGCTGAATATTAAGTTGGCTTCCGGAGGTGGCTGGGCAGCGAGATTGGAGAAAGTTAATTAATTTAACACACTGATTTACAGTATATTAAATTAAAAAAACTGTCATTTCGATAGAGCAGGGATAGGTATTAGCGCCGGGGCGAAAGAGAAATCTTATACGCCATGCGAAGCGATCGCGCATGTAGTATAAGATTTCTCCTCACGCCACCTCACAATATCCGGGCTTGTTCGTCGAAATGACATTAGTGTTTAATCAATTATTATCCTTCTGCTTATCAGCAGCTTCTTTAGCAGCTTTTTCCTTTTGCTTCTGGGCTTCTTTGGCTGCCTTTTCTTTATCCTCCTGAATCTGCTCCTTTGCCTTTCGGATACTGTCCTGGCGTTTTTGCTCCATTTTCTTTTTCTTGTTGAAGAAACCTCTCAGCAAAAAGTTATGCTGCGCAGCGGTAAGGTCTTCATTAAGCGTGTTGGTTGTACTATGAACTGTTTTTATGGTAGTCTGGGCTTGCTTAACGGTGCCTTCCAGGTCGCGGGCCATTTTGTCGCTGTTCAACAGGCGACCTATACTTCCCTGCCCGTTATTGATTTTGGCAACTATGCCGGTCAGGTTTTCGGTCAGCGATTCGGCGTTATCTGCCACACGGGTAAGTTTATTGATAATCCTGTCTACATCAACCGGGTTTATCGAACCTAACTTTCCGCCGTCTTCAATCTCCTCGTGGCTAACAATGCCCCCCGGTGCTATTACAACCAGCTTATCCCCCATTAAACCATCGCTGCCTATACTTAGCTTCGAATCCTTCTTGATAAACTTTTTAACGCTTTTATTCAGTGTAAGGTCAACCCGTACCGAACTATCGGTAACAATATTAATTGACTGTACTACACCTATGTTAATACCCGCAAACCGCACATTATTACCTACCTGTAAGCCGCTTACATTTTTGAACCGCCCGTAAACATGAAAGGTTGAATTGAACAGACTTTTTTGATTGCCTATTAAAAATATAGCTACTAACAGCACCGCTAGCCCCAAAAAGGTAAACAGGCCTATTTTTATTTTTTGAGATGACGTAGTTTTCATGAAGGTTCATTAAAAAAAGATCTAACCATTTCGTTATCCGATTTTTCGAGCTCTTTATAGGAGCCCTCGGCTATATATTCGCCATCATCCATTACCAGGATCCGGTCGGCCGTAATGCGGGCACATTCCATATCGTGGGTAATGATGACTGATGATATTTCATATTTGCGCTGCAGGCGATTAATAAGCTCACTAATTTCGCGGGATGTAATGGGATCAAGCCCTGTAGTAGGCTCATCGTACAGCATAATCTCGGGGTTAACTATCAGCGTACGGGCCAGGCCTACCCTTTTTCGCATCCCTCCCGACAGATCTGAAGGCATTTTATCTATCGCGTCTAACAAACCAACGGCATCTAATACACCTTCCACCTTTTTATTAATCTCTTTTTGGTCTTTGAGTTTTAACACCCTCGTAAGCGGAAACTCCAGGTTATCACGGACTGTCATAGAATCATACAGTGCCCCTCCCTGAAAAAGGAAGCCTATCTTCATTCTTAACTGCTTCAACTCGTCATCGTTCATGGCAGTTATATTCTCACCAAAAACTTCCAGCTCACCACCATCGGGTTGCAGCATACCAACCACGCACTGAATGGTCACAGATTTTCCCTGACCCGATTTACCCAGCACCACAATGTTCTCGCCTTTCTTCAGGTCGAAAGTGATATTCTTAAGCACCTTCTTTTTGCCAAAGGATTTTTTGATGCCTTTAGCATGGATCACCACCTCCTGCTTTTGTTCAGGTTCCTTTTTCTTAGGCTCGGTATGTTCGTCTGCTTTTTTCATCTTTATTTATAAAATAACAAACTGGTGATCTGGACAGCTATCGCGTCAATAATGAAGATCCATAACGAAGCAGTCACTACGGCCGAATTAGCCGCCACGCCTACACTTTCGGTACCTTTATCGGAGTGATACCCTTTATAACATCCCACAAAGCCCACCGCGAAACCAAAAAGCACAGTTTTAGCTACAGCGGGCAACAGATCAGTAAAATCAAGCGAGGCTATACATTTGTTGAAGTAAAGAGAGAAACTGATACTATCAGTAAAGTTTAACGCCAGAAAACCACCAAACAGGCCGATAGCATCACCTATAATGGCCAATAATGGGATCATGAAGCTGGTAGCCAATATCCGTGTAACCACCAGGTATTGCACTGGGTTGGCGCCAGATACTTCCATGGCATCAATCTGCTCGGTAACCTTCATACTGCCCAGCTCGGCGCCAATACTTGATGCTATTTTGCCGGCGCAGATAATGGCAGTAATAACCGGCCCTATTTCACGAACAAGCGCAACCGAAAGTGTTTTGGGTAACATACTTTCGGCTCCGAGTGTAATGAGCGATGGCCTGAGTTGCAAAATAAGCACCAGGCCCATGATGAAGGAGGTAATGCCCACCAGCATCATGGATCTGTAGCCTATTTCATAGCATTGCCTCACAAACTCCGACCATTCAAAGCCGCCGGCAAATATGTTGCGAAAAAACCGCGTGAAGAATACTACATAGTCGCCTATGCCTTCAAGCCATTTTCTCCATCCGCTTAGTTCCTGCTGTGCTTCCATCAGTGAATCTTAAATAATTGTTAACTACAACAAAGCAAGGCTCAATTGTTTTTGAACTTTCAGTAATATTCACTTTCTGGACTTAGGTAAATACTGATTACGACATTGGTACGTCAATGATCAGGAAACTGGAGGGCTCTTCGGTTATAATTGTAAGTGAACTTGTATCATAAACGCCCAGCGCATCTTTTTTGTTTAAAACCTGGTTGTTTATTTTAGCCACTCCATCCAATACAAACACATAAGCACCGTTGCCTTCAGTTTTAATGTCATAGTTAATGGTTTGCCCGGCCTCAAACTCTCCCATTGAAAATGTAGCATCCTGGTTTATCCAGAGTGTGTTGTTACTTTTTTCGGGAGAGATCAGGGTGGTTAGCTCATTCAATTTAAACCTGTCTTTAAAACTCATCTGGTCATAACGGGGCTGAATATTTCTTTCTTTAGGAAACAGCCAAATTTGCAGGGTATTGGCCGCTTCTTTATGCCAAGCGTTATATTCCGAGTGATAAACACCTGTCCCGGCCGACATCACCTGTACTTCGCCGGCATTAACTACACCGGTATTGCCCATGCTGTCTTTATGCTCCAACCCTCCCTTTAAAGGTATAGTGATAATTTCCATATTATCATGAGGGTGGCTACCAAAACCACGACCGGCTGCAATGATATCATCATTTAATACGCGCAATGCGCCAAAATTCATTTTCTCCGGGTTGTAATAAGATGCAAAGCTGAATGAAAAATTTGCTTTTAACCAGCCTATATCGTTATGTCCGCGTTCTGCTTCGGGATAAAATATTGTTTTCATGTTATTTAAAATATATGTTTAAACACACAATATTTATTCCACAATTTAATTATGCGTATTTTTGCGGAAAATCAATAAGTAATGGCAAAAAAAGCTGTGATTGCAGGCTCAAGCGGACTTATTGGCAGTCACCTCCTGCAAATTTTATTGGAACAAGCCTATTATGATGAAGTATTGATCCTGGTCAGAAAAAAGTTGCCAGTTCAGCATCATAAATTAACGCAGCTTGTTATCGACTTTGAACAGCCCGAAACATACCAGCAAGAGCTGACTGGCCATGCTTTGTTTTGTTGTTTAGGATCAACCAAAAAGAAAACGCCCGATTTAACTATTTATCGCAAGATTGATCATGATTATCCGTTATTACTGGCGCAATTAGCTAAACAAAACGGGATTGAACAATATCATTTAGTTTCATCAATAGGAGCCGATATAAACGGAGTTAATTTCTATACTAAAACCAAAGGTGAAACCGAAGCCGATATAAGTGCTGTAGGGATACCCGCTGTACATATTTACAGACCATCCTTTTTAGCCGGTGACAGGCAAGAAAGCAGGCCGATGGAGAAATTTGTCAATGGCTTAATGAAAGTGGTAAATCCACTGCTTTTTGTCAGCTGGAAAAAATACCGAAGCATAGCGGCATCTACGGTTGCTACGGCCATGTATCAACAATCAATAAAAAACGCGACTGGTGTATTTATATACGAGTCGGATAAAATAAAACAACTATCGTGAGTACTTATCTTTCTGCCGAGAACCTTGGCCATCAATTTCATGACAACTGGTTATTTAAAAATGTAACCATAGGTATTAACCGCGGCCGTAAGGTTGCTCTTGTAGGCGTTAATGGTGCCGGCAAATCAACCCTTTTAAAAATATTAGGTGGTACTATAAAACCTACCGAAGGTAAAGTAGTACAGGCCCGTGACCTTAATATGGGTTACCTGGAGCAGGATCCAAACTTCAAAAACGCGGTTACCATCAGCGACTATATTTTTCATGCCGATGATGTGCAGCAGCAACTGATCCGCAGGTATGAGGAGTTGATGGAGAACGATCCTGAAAATACCAAGGCCATTGAAAAGGTAATGGAAGAGATGAGCGAGGTTGACGCCTGGGAATATGAGTACAAGATCAAGACCATTTTAGGCCGTTTAGATATTCATCACCTCAATCAGCACATCACTACCCTATCGGGCGGCCAAAAGAAACGTTTGGCTTTAGCCAAGCTGCTTATTGAAGATCCTGAAGTTTATATACTGGACGAGCCTACCAACCACCTGGACATTGATACTATCGAATGGCTGGAGAAATTATTAACGGAAGGAAACAAAACCATTTTAATGGTTACCCACGACAGGTATTTCCTGGATAATGTATGTAACGAGATATTGGAGATTGATCGTGGCAAAATTCAGCCCTATAACGGCAGCTACGGTTATTACCTCGAAAAGAAAGCCGAACGTGAAGCAGCAGATGAAGCAGCGTTTCAGAAAAACTCAAACCTATTAAGGAAAGAGCTGGAATGGATGCGCCGCCAGCCCCAGGCCCGTGGTACTAAATCTAAAGCGCGTATTGATGCCTATTACGACTTAGAGGAGAAAACCAAGAACGGCGGTATCCGTGATAAAGTTGAACTGAGTGTTAAAACAGCACGCCAGGGCAACAAGATCATGGAGATGGACAACCTGTACAAGTCGTTCAATGGTAATACCTATATCAATAACTTCAGCTATATATTTAAAAAAGGCGATAGGATTGGTTTAGCCGGTAAAAACGGTAGCGGTAAATCAACACTATTAAACATCATTACCGGCGCTTTACAGCCCGATAAAGGATCCGTAGTAAAAGGAGAAACAACTGTAATAGGCTATTTTCACCAGGCAGGTATCACTTTTAAGGATGATGAGCGTGTTATTGATATAGTAAAGAACGTTGCGGAGTTTATTACCATGGCCGATGGTAAAACTATTTCGGCTTCTGCATTACTTACCTTGTTTCTCTTCCCTCCTGCCAAGCAATATGGTTTTATATCAAAGCTAAGCGGTGGCGAAAAGAAACGTTTGCAATTGATGAGCATCCTGATGAAGAACCCGAACTTCCTGATACTGGATGAGCCTACTAATGATTTGGATATTGATACCTTAAACGTACTGGAAGAGTTTTTGACCAATTACGGCGGGGTATTAATGATGGTATCGCACGATAGGTATTTACTGGATAAATTAACCGATCAGCTTTTCATCATGGAAGAAAAAGGCCATGTAAGGATCTTTAATGGCAACTATTCATCATATCGTTTGGAATTGGAAGAAGCCAAACAACAAGCTAAGAAACCTGCTCCCGTAGCTCAAACAACTACCTCAGCAGCTAAAAAGAGCAAGTTAAGCTTTAAAGAAGCAAAGGAATTAGAAAACATAGAAGGCGAGATAAACACTATTGAAGCAAGTATAAAGGATAAAACTGCACAACTTGATACAATAGGCATCGATCCTAAAAAGCTTGATGAGATATTAAAACAAATAGAGGTTTTAAATAAACAACTGGACGATAAAAGCGCCCGCTGGATGGAATTAACCGAGTTAAACGAAGGATAATGAAACCATCAGATATCATAGCTACAACGGGTGTAATCATACTTTTGATTGCATTCCTATTGAATTTAGCCGGCAAACTATCAGCCCAGAGCAAGCTTTACAGCTTAATGAATTTCATAGGAGCCGGTACCTGCGGCTATGCTTCATATATGATCAGCTTCTACCCTTTTGTAGTATTAGAAAGCATTTGGGCAATTGTAGCTTTAATATCATTATTCAGAGTTCCACGTGGAACATCTGCTTAGATGAGGTAATTTTGTAGTTCATTAATAAGTCTGAAGCACCAAGTCAAAAGTTAAAAGTCAAAAGTTAAAAGTCAATAAACTTCAGCATTAAATTCATACAGATGTTCTACGTGGAACATCTTAACAAGGTGAGGTTTCAGGTCGAAAATAATCAACATAAAACCCCACTCAATACTTTAAAAAAACGTTCCACGTGGAACAATCAAGTCGGAGTAGAACGCCAAAAATCAAGTAGGCTTAGAACTTATTACTTGATACTTCTAAAAACGGAACAAGGAGGATAAAATGTTTAGGAAATATAATGTAATTGTAGTTGGTGCCGGGCATGCGGGCTGTGAAGCTACCGCTGCTGCTGCCAACTTAGGTTCATCAGTTTTACTGATAACCATGAATATGGGTACTCTTGCTCAGATGAGCTGCAACCCTGCTATGGGCGGTGTGGCCAAGGGACAGATAGTACGTGAGATTGACGCGCTGGGTGGATATTCGGGCATTATAACTGATAAAACATCTATCCAATTCAGGATGCTTAACCAGTCAAAAGGCCCTGCAATGTGGAGCCCACGTGCTCAAAGCGACCGCATGAGGTTTGCCGAAGAGTGGCGTTTATCCTTAGAACGTACTCCTAATGTTGATTTTTGGCAGGATACCGTAACCTCATTATTAGTAAAAAATAACACCGTTTGTGGTGTACGTACTTCTATAGGCATCGAAATTGAAGCGGATGCAGTGGTATTAACCAACGGAACTTTCCTGAATGGTGTGATCCATATCGGCGAAAAAAAGTTTGGCGGAGGTCGTACGGGAGAAAAAGCAGCTACTGGTTTAACCGAGCAATTGGTTGAATTAGGGTTTGAAGCGGGCCGTATGAAGACTGGTACCCCACCCCGTGTAGATGGTCGCAGTTTAAACTATAGCCTGATGGAAGAGCAATGGGGTGACCCTGTAAGAGGCAAATTTTCTTTCACCGATGTACCTTTTATAGAAGAGCAACGCTGCTGCTGGATTACCTATACCAATACCGATGTACACGAAACTTTGAAAGAAGGCTTCGAAAAATCGCCAATGTTTACTGGTAGAATTAAAGGTTTAGGCCCCCGTTATTGCCCATCAATTGAAGACAAGATCAACCGTTTTGCTGAGCGCGACCGTCACCAAATTTTTGTTGAACCGGAAGGATTGAATACAGTTGAGATCTATGTAAATGGCTTCTCAACCTCACTACCCGAGGACGTACAATACAAGGCACTCACTAAAATTCCAGGATTTGAGAATGCCAAAATGTTCAGACCAGGTTACGCAATTGAATACGATTTCTTCCCTCCTACACAATTAGGTTTAACGCTGGAGACCAAACAGATCAGTAACCTGTACTTTGCCGGCCAGATCAACGGTACCACCGGTTATGAAGAAGCTGCTTCGCAAGGCTTCATTGCAGGTATCAACGCACACCAAAAAATTAATGATAAACATGAATTGATCCTGAAAAGATCAGAATCATACATTGGGGTTTTGATAGACGACCTGGTGACAAAAGGCACTGAAGAGCCTTACCGCATGTTCACTTCAAGAGCTGAGCACCGCTTGTTATTACGCCAGGATAATGCTGATATCAGGCTCTCGCCTATGGGTCATGAGTTAGGCCTGATCAGTGATGAGCGTCTGGAAAAAGTTAATCAGAAAATAAAAAACTCCGACGATATTGTAGCTTATACCAAAAGCAAGTCAATCGATCCATCAACAGTAAACGGCTTGTTAGAAGAATTAGGCACCAGCGCTCTTACTCAAAGCAACAAGCTATTCAATTTACTGAGCCGTCCGCAGGTAACTTTTGATGATCTTAAAAAAGCAGACGCCCCCTTGGCCGAACTGCTTTCGGCCTATGATAAAGAAACTATTGAACAGGCTGAAATAAAAATCAAATATGAGAGTTATTTCATCAAAGAGATGGAGATTGTAGACAAGATGAAAAAAATGGAAGACCGTGAGATCAATCCAAATTTTGATTATCACACTTTGGTGTCGTTGTCAAAAGAGGCCCGCGAAAAATTAATGCGGATAAAACCACGCACTTTAGGTCAGGCATCACGAATTTCTGGCGTTTCACCATCCGATATCTCTGTTTTAATGATTCACGTATCAAGATAACACGTAAATAACTGATAATTATTTAATTACAAAATATCCTTTAAAATCGATTATTTTTAATTTTTAATAGTACTTGTTATAAAAACATAAAAATCGCTTATATCGCCTAAAAACCATGTTAAATACAAAATCGGCTATTTTTTACAAAAATTCGTTACTGATTTTTATCGTTTTATTCATTTTTGGATGCGCGGCCCAGCAACCACCGCAAGGAGGGCCGCGCGACCAGACTCCGCCCAAATTAGTGAAGGCAATTCCGGGAAATAAAACCAGGAATTTTAATGCCAAACAAATCGACCTGGAATTTGACGAGTTTATCAAACTCACCAACGCTTACCAGGAGATCAGCATGAGCCCGGCTATGGAGAAGCAACCCGAGTACTCATCCAACAAAAGAAAATTAAAAATCGAGTTTAAAGACACCCTTCTGAAAAATACAACTTACGTTATCAATTTTGGGAAGGCGATACAAGATGTGAACGAAAGTAACATCCTGAAAAATTTCACTTACGTTTTTTCGACAGGCAGTCATATCGACTCGTTAAGCATTAGCGGTTCTGTCACCAACACGCTCACCCAGGAAAAAGAGAAAGACGTACTGGTATTTATTTTCCCGGTGAAACAGGATACACTCTTCGGAAAAAAGAAGCCATCCATTTTCGCACTTACGGATTCATCAGGAAATTTCGCGTTGAATAATTTACGCGAAGACGACTACCGCATCTACGCTTTGAAAGAAGCAAGCCCGGATAAAATATTTAACCGAGATGATGAGTTGATCGCTTTCCTTAAAAAACCGATCCATCTTAGGGCTGATACATCAAACATCCAATTAAACTTATTTAAGCAGGATCCCGAAAAATTCAGGGTATCAGAAAAGCGTTTTGATACCGACGGAAAATTACTGTTGGTTTTCAATAAAGGTTTAACGCAGCCGGCCGTTAAGATCCTCTACCCTTCTGATGTAGATAACCGGAAACAAGTATCCTTTTCCCGTACCAAGGATACCGCATCTGTTTACCTGCGCAACATGAACTTTGACTCCCTACGGGTAGCCATATTTGATAAAGGTAAAGCGATAGATACCATTTACCAGCTAAAACGTAAAAACGAAAGCTTTACACGCACTTTAACAGCAAGCTACAATATTGGTAACGACAGTAAATTAAAACCGGGCGGCAACCTGGTAGTTACCGCAAGCATACCTATTGAAAACTTCGACCAATCTCAAATCACTTTAAATGAGGATTCGGTTGCCACAAGCGATTATACCATCCAAAAAGATACGGGAAACTATAAACTGCTTAATATAAAATACCGCTGGCGCGAAAACAGTAAATATGAACTGATAATTAACGATGGCGCTTTAACCGATATTTACGGCGATAAGAATAAACGCTTATCCAAAAAATTCCAAATCAATAAGCTCGACAATTATAGCCAGCTTACTGTGAAGCTAACCGTTCCCGATACGGCAAAAGCATATGTCGTTGAGCTTTTAAGCGAAGACAAAAAGCTTATTCAAAGTGATGCCATTACTAAAAGTACCTCGCTGGTTTATAAGGGTATTTTGGCAGCCAAATATTACGTCAGGATCATTTATGATGAAAACAAAAACGGTAAATGGGATAGCGGTAACGTAAAGCTAAAACGGCAACCCGAAAATATCTGGCTGAACGAAAAACTCATCACCCTGCGGCCAAACTGGGAAGCCGAAGAAACGGTCACTATTCCAAAAGAAAAAGTTACTCCTTAAACCAGCCGGAGTACATAATATAATTTTGAGGCAATTGCTTCAACATAGCCCTTTGCTCATCAGTAAGGGGCTTTATTTTTTTTGCAGGAATACCGGCATATAAATACCCTGACTCACAGATGGTATTTTCCAACACCACAGCACCTGCAGCTATGATCACAAACTCATTTACAACCGCGTGATCCATCACAATAGCACCCATGCCTACCAAAGTATGGTCGTGCAGAGTACAGCCGTGTACAAGCGCGTTATGCCCAATAGAAACACTGTTACCTATATTGGTTGGAGCTTTCAAATAAGTAGCATGGATCACCGCGCCATCCTGAATATTAGTATTATTACCTATTTTAATATAGTGTACATCGCCGCGGATCACGGCGTTAAACCATACCGAACAATTATCACCCATCACCACATCCCCAACTATAGTACAGTTTTCGGCAATAAAACAATCATTACCCCAAACAGGGCTTTTATCCTTCACAGGCAAAATAACAGGCATAGATTAATTATTAAATGGTAATTTAAAAATCCGAAATCTAAATTCCGAAATCCGAAATTTTAGTTATGTTTGAATATAAAATAAGCGAAAATAGCTCAGTCGGTAGAGCGTCAGTTTCCCAAACTGAAGGCCGCGGGTTCGAATCCCGTTTTTCGCTCACTCACAAAATTTTTCTTAAATAATCGTCATTGCGAGGTACGAAGCAATCCCAAACTATACAGAGGAACTTGCTTAGCTACTCTGCTTATTGGGGATTGCTTCGTACCTCGCAATGACGTAGTGTATAATACTATTTTAAAACACCGTATCCTGTACCTTATCAGCATGTTCAGGATAATCAGTAGTGTAGTGTAACCCCCTACTCTCCTTACGTAGCATAGCCGATTTTACTACAATAAATGAAACCTGTATCAGATTGCGCAGCTCGCAAAGTTTTACAGAAAGCTTTGTTTTTTTATAGAAATCTTCAGTCTCTTCATATAATAATTTCAACCTGCGCAAGGCCCTATCCAGCCTGAAATCAGACCGAACAATACCCACATAGTCATTCATTAACTTCTGCATTTCGCGCACGTTGTGGGTCACCAGGATATCTTCATTTGACAGCTGAACACCTTTCTCATCCCAGTCAGGAATATTATCCGGGATCACGTTATTTTCAAATTGGGTAATGGCATCTTCATAAATACGATGCGCAAAAACCAGTGCCTCCAATAACGAATTTGAAGCTAAACGATTTGCTCCATGCAGGCCTGTTGACGAACATTCGCCGCAGGCATATAACCTTAATATAGACGATTGACCGACATGGTTAACCAAAATACCGCCACACATATAATGACAGGCCGGCGCAACCGGGATCATATCCTTGGTCATATCGATACCGATTTCCAGGCATTTAGCATAAATATTAGGGAAATGGTTCAGGATATCCTTCTTACTGCGATGCCTAACATCCAAATAAACAAAGTCTTCACCAGATTTTTTGATCTCGGCATCGATAGCCCTTGCCGTAATATCACGGGGCGCTAATGATTTACGCTCGTCATACTCGTGCATAAATTCTTCACCATTGGTACGTTTCAACACACCTCCAAAACCACGTACAGCTTCAGATATCAAGAATGATGGATATTCGCCAGGATTATATAAGGCTGTAGGGTGGAATTGCATAAACTCCATATTACGTACTTTACCCTTCGCACGATAAACCATAGCGATGCCGTCACCGGTAGCAATGGTTGGGTTTGTGGTAACCGCATAAATATGCCCTGCCCCACCTGCAGCCATTACTGTAACCTTCGAAAGGATCTTTTCAACAATCTTGGTCTCTGTATTAAAGGCATAAATCCCGAAGCAGGTAATATCGGTACTTGATTTACCCACCAGCTCACCTAAATGGTGTTGTGTGATCAAATCGACAGCAAAATAATGCGTAAGTATCTCAATATTAGGGTTTTTATGAATTTCTTCTAAAAGCGAACGCTCTATCTCCCAGCCAGTTACATCTTTATAATGTAGTACACGAAACTCAGAATGTCCACCCTCTTTTGCCAGGTCATAAACGCCTTCATTGGTCTTGTCGAAATTGGTTCCGTAATCAATTATTTCGTTAATACGCGCCGGACCTTCTTTAACAACAGCTTCAACAACTTCACGGTCGCAAAGGCCATCTCCACTTATTAAGGTGTCCTGGATATGTTTTTCAAAAGAATCTTCTTTTTTATCCACAACCACCGCAACGCCTCCCTGGGCATATTTGGTGTTGGATTCATCTTCGTTAGATTTTGTAACTATCAGAACCTTACCACGCTTCGCGGCTTTGAGCGCAAAACTTAATCCGGCAATTCCTGAACCCACTACAAGGAAATCAACAGTTCGGGTCATGTTTTATATGAAATGTGTGTAAAAGTAGTACTAATGTTAATAACAGCTGTAAAACCTGTTAAGTTTATGTAAACAAAAAGTGAAAAATAGTTTACAGTGTGTATAACTCCCTTTCTCAGGTCGAATATCAATATTTTTTGATCGACTTTTCCGACACTTTAGTCATAAAGCTAACATTTTGTCAACCCTGAAAATATTAACATAAAACTTTTTCAAATAAAAATTGATTGTCACAGATATCTAAAAATCAGCATACTTTTGGTGGAAAAATGTTTATAAGTGTTAATAAATTGTGAAAACTAACTTTTAAAACAAAAATTACTCCGACTTTTGCACATTACCAACACCCCAATAAACAATAAGTCTTTTTATATTAAAAATTAGTTGTTATTAATTGAATTGTGGAAATGAATACCTTCGAAGAAATAAATCTGAAAGGATACGTGGATGAAGAAATTGATCCGACGCTTGATCTTTTCGCGGAAATTGAAAAATTAAAAAAGCAAAAAAATGCGGTGATCCTGGCGCACTATTACCAGGACGGTGATATACAGGATATTGCCGATTACATTGGCGATAGTTTGGGATTATCCCAACAAGCTGCCAAAACGGATGCCGACATCATTGTTTTTGCAGGCGTACATTTCATGGCAGAAACAGCCAAGATCCTGTCGCCAACAAAGAAGGTTTTGCTGCCGGATATGAAGGCAGGTTGTTCATTAGCAGATAGTTGCCCGCCTCACTTGTTTAAAAAGTTTAAGGAAAACTATCCCGATCACCTGGTGATCACGTATGTAAACTGTACGGCCGAACTGAAAGCTTTAACTGACATTGTTTGTACATCAAGCAATGCCGTACAGATTGTGGAGAGCTTACCGAAGGATCAGAAGATCATTTTCGGTCCTGATAAAAACCTTGGCGCGTATGTAGCCAAGAAAACCGGTCGCGACCTGGTATTGTGGAACGGTGCCTGTATGGTGCATGAGATATTTTCGAGAGAAAAAATCACTAAGCTGAAAGAAAGGCATCCGGGAGCAAAACTGCTGGCGCACCCTGAGTGCGAGGATGTTATCCTGGAAATGGCCGATTATGTTGGTTCAACAACCGGTATTTTGAAATATGCCGGCAGCCGCCAGGATAAGGAATTTATTGTAGCAACAGAATCGGGTATTTTACACCAGATGCAGAAGGAAAATCCGGATAAAATATTTATTCCGGCGCCGCCAAATAACAACTGCGCATGTAACGATTGTCCGCATATGAAGCGTAACACATTGGAAAAATTGTACCTGTGTTTGAAAAATGAAACGCCTGAGGTAATTGTACCAGAGCATATTATTGAAAAAGCGGTAAAACCAATAGAGCGCATGCTTGAAATTTCGGCCCAGTTGGGATTGTAGAAGAATAAAGACTTACGAAGTTTTTAAAACTTCGTAAGTCTGAAAATATAGAGGTTGATTTTACTGATTTTTTGTTGGTGAGATGGCCTCTTGGTAAAACTTATAAACCGGGTAATTGTGGAAAACCCGGAGGCATAAAAATGAAGGTATTTTTACTGGAAAAGTGCCTTCAGGCTGGTAAAAAGGCTAAAAATCATAAAAAATTTTTCCGCCAAAGGCGGATATAATGTAGACAGGTTGCGGCCCGGAAAATTGGGTTATCCACATTATTGTTAAAAAGTATAAGGTGGGGATAAGCTGCAAACAGGGATAGGCGTCGATATATTTGTAGCCCAATTTCTGGGTAATTGGAGGTCTGAAGCTTGAAGTAGCCTAAAAATCCAAAAAATTTTTCCCGCCTTCGGCGGATGGAGTAAACCGGGTTGCGGCCCAAAATGTAAAGAATAAAAAATTTAAAAGTTTTTCCGCCTTCGGCGGAGAAATTTAAAGGGTTAAATATGTTTGAAAATCAGGATAGAACCAATTTAGAGGAGCTTGGCGAATTTGGCCTTATCGGTCATCTCACCAAAAATATCAAGCTCACCAACGAAAGCTCAAAAAAGGGCGTTGGCGATGATGCCGCGGTACTTGATTTTGCCGGCAAAAAAGTGCTGGTAAGTACCGATATGCTGTTGGAAGGGATCCATTTTGATTTGGCCTACACGCCGCTTAAACATTTGGGTTACAAAGCGATACAAGTAAACCTGAGTGATATTTATGCGATGAATGGCATAGCGTCGCAGGTCACTGTATCTATCGGCATGTCGAGCAAATTTCCGCTCGAAGCCATTGAGGAGCTTTACCAGGGGATTTATATCGCCTGTGAAAAATATAATGTGGATTTGATAGGTGGTGATACTACCGCTTCAAAACAAGGATTGGTTATCAGTGTAACTTCAATTGGCTATGCCGATGAAGCTGATATTGTGTACCGTAACGGTGCCGAAGAAGGTGATTTGATTTGTGTATCCGGAGATTTGGGGGGTGCCTATACCGGTTTACAACTGTTGGAGCGTGAAAAATTGATTTACCTGGAAAATCCTAATATTCAGCCAGATCTGGAAGGTAAGGACTACATTGTTGAACGTCAGCTCAAACCCGAAGCGCGCCGTGATGTGGTTGAACTATTGAAAAGTATAGAGGTTAAACCCACTGCTATGATCGATGTATCCGACGGTTTAGCTTCTGAGTTACTGCATATCTGCAAGCAAAGTAATAAGGGGTGTAACCTGTACGAAGAGAAAATTCCGCTTGATCCGATGACTTTTGAAACCGCCCGCGAATTTAACCTCGACCCCACTATTTGTGCCTTAAGCGGCGGTGAGGATTATGAATTATTGTTCACCGTAAAGCAGGCCGATTACGATAAGATCAAATTTAAAATGGATATCAGCATTATCGGGTATATCACCGAGCCATCGGCCGGTTGTAACCTGATCACCAAAAGTGGCACTGTTCATGAATTGAAAGCCCAGGGTTGGAACGCGTTTAAAAAAGCAGAATAATGTTACAGGGAGCATTTGATAAATTTTACCTTAACAACCATCCCGATGGCAAGCCGCCGGTGATATTTGTAAAGGGAATTTTATTGCTTTACCTGGGTTTACTGATCCAAACGGTTAACAATTACCTCGATGGGTTTAATTTTTCGGCTATCCTGTTTGTATTTTTTGCCGTTGGCTTCCTGGTTTTTGTAACCGGTGAAGGAAAAAAATGGGCGAGGATCATCCTTTCGGTTTTGATACTGCTGAATGTATTTTTCCTGGGATCGTCATTGTTGTATAGTTTTGGGATTTTGCATGATAGCAGCGTTGCAAAAAAGGCTATCCAAATGCCGGTTTACCTTATCATTTTAACCTTCGCCGAGATTATTGTTGAGCTATGGGGATGGGCTCTGATGTTTACCAAGCAGGCAGATTGGTGGTTTGAACGGAAGTATAATTAAAAAAGAAAACTTAGCCACCGCTCGGCTCCGAAATATTTTATGTCATTGCGAGCGAAGCGTGGCAATCGCACGGAAGTAGAGCCGCTCTGTATAGCATGCGATTGCTTCGTACCTCGCAATGACATGGTTTTTATGTGGCAATTTTATTACTTATTTACTCTTCCCCAATAAACTTCTGATCTATTTGCTTATCCGCTTTAGCACCAAGTTTCTTGATCTTTTCGGCGGTAATGGTAAGGTTACCCCTACCCTCCGATAACTTATTGACAGCATTATTATAGGAGGATTGTGTTTGATTAATGTTTTTGCCAATGCTATCCATATCACTTAAAAAGCCGACAAATTTATCGTACATATCACCACTCAAGCGGGCTATTTCCAGTACATTACGGTTTTGACGTTCCTGTTTCCACATACTGGCAATTGTACGCAGCGTTGCCAATAATGTCGACGGACTAACGATTACTACTTTCCTGTCCCAGGCGTAATTAAACAATTCATTATCAAGTTGTACCGCTATACTGAATGAGGACTCTATCGGCACAAAAAGCAACACAAAATCAGGGGAATTGATCTTATACAAATCGTGATATTTTTTGGCAGAAAGGCCGGCCACATGGCCTCGAATGGATTCAACATGAGCCTTTGCGAAGAGTTTTCGGTCGTCCTCGGTATCGGCATTAACCAGTTTTTCATAGGCTATGAGCGATACTTTGGAGTCGATAATGAGGTGCTTATCATCCGGTAAATCGATGATGACATCGGGTTGATATCTTGTACCATCGGTAGCCTGCATAGCGGCCTGAATCCGGTATTCCTGATCTTTAACCAGGCCTGAGCGCTCCAGGATCCGCTCCAGGATCATCTCGCCCCAATTGCCTTGCTTTTTGTTATCGCCTTTGAGTGCTTTGGTTAGGTTTTGTGCCTCATCGCTGATCTGTTTATTCAGGTCCATCAGCTGGGTGATCACGCCTTTAAGCGTGTTTCGTTCCGCGGCTTCCATGTTATAAACCTTCTCTACCTTATCCTCAAAAGCCTTCAGGTTTTCCTTTAAGGGGTTAAGGATAACATCTAAATTACTACGGTTGATATCAGTAAATTCTTTCGATTTTTCTTTAAGCAGCTTTTCGGCCACATTTTCAAATTCCCGCTGAAATTGCGTACGGATCTGTTCTATTTCTGCTTTTTGCTCCTGCAGTTTTTCCTGCTGCGATTTATAATAGGCCCGGGCACTTTCTAAGGATTGATTGGCCTGTGCCAGCTGGGAGCGCTCGTATAAAAGCTCATCAATCAGGCGGTTCTTTTCCTCCTTTAAAAAGTTGGTAATGCTTTCTTTTTCAGCAGCTAAGCCGTTAGATTTTTCTTCGGCTTTGGCCAATAAAATTTTAAGCTGATCATGATCATAACGAAGTTTATTCAGCTCTTCGGCAGAGATCAGCTCAACCGCTTTTGGCTTTTTCAGGAATAAAAAAACAGCAATCAGCAGGATGATCAGCGATACAAATACTAATATAATACCAGTCATTTATTTGATAAAAATATTAGCAAAGTAAAGTATTAATTTTAATAAATGCTAATAAATTAATGCACCGGGTGTACAGCCGAATCTGTATCTGCACCAAGTGTTGTAGTATCAGATGAGTTAGGTGTAGATGCACTGTTTCCGGATGTTGTAGTTTTGGTTGAATCGGCGGGGCCGCCGCTGCCTTTCGCCGCGCTGGTATCATTTGTACGGTTTGGGTTTTTATCGTTGCTGTGGCAGGCTGTAAACGCTATTGTAACAGTAATTAAAAACAGAAAAATGAATTTTTTCATAAGTGATGTTTATGGTTTAACGGTTATTAAATAGTTCAGTTTTGTTGCGGTAAGTTAAAAGCAAATTTTGTTGACTGGTATAAATTAAGCATATTCACAAATAAAAACCAATTATGAAGCAACTGATTTACGGGCTACTAATAAGCGTGCTATTTGTATCATGCTCAAAAAAGAGCACGGATCAACCACCGCAGCCACACACCATAAAAGTTACGGTAAGCGGAGCAGATGCTTTTAATGTTTCATTATCTGTATATAAAACAACGGATAGTGGGCCTAAAATAGTTGATGCGAAAGCCGTTGTGCAGGGATCTTCGTATAGTTATACCACTACACTGAACCAAAATGACGAAGTGACATTGGTTGTCGCGTCAGATGTTTCCAATACAGTAACCTACAAAATTTCCGATAACGACAAAGTAGTTGTACAGGATACAGACAGGGAAATAGTTACCCATGGTTCGGTTACTCTAACTTATGATATTCCTTAAGCCGGATTATTGAGCTTTTTCTACCCGTAGACCTACATCACTGATTTCATGCAGCGGGTTATCACGCATGTTTTGCTCTATCTGAAACCGGTAAACGCCTTTTGCAGGGAAATGATAATTTTTGCGCAAAAGTACTTGATAGCTGTATAAATTGCCCGATCCTTTGCCCAGCCATTCGCCATCAGGATTGGCCAGTTTTACTTCAAAACGAGTAGTTTGTGTTTTTTTATCAGGCGTTGTCTGGTAAACCAAAACGAATATATTGGAGTATTTGTAGTTGCCTGTTACCCGCAAATTGAGGTACTGGTTATAGGCTGCTTTTTCATCATTAATTTTAACATCAAAATTTACGCGGTTAACGTACGACCAGTTGTGATCGGCAATTTCGGTGTTGGTATCAATGATACTGTTAGGATCGGTACAAGACCCGGCAAACATCGTTATCAGTAACAATGCTGCCGGGTAAATAATATTTAAAGCCCGTTTCATTCAGGTTTTGCCTGTTGATTGTTGTTGTTATTATTCCGGTTTGGGCGGTTTGGCCTGCGGCGCCTGTTATTATTACCGCTGCCTTCACCTTGTGGTTTTCCCTCACCTTGCGGAGGTCTTGGTTCACCTTGTGGTCTTCCTTCTTTTTGTGGTTTAGCTTCACCCTGTGGTTTAGCTTCACCCTGTGGTTTTCCTTCTCCCTGCGGTTTATTTTGCTGAGGAGGACGGTTTCCCTGTGGCTTGTTGTTTTGTTGAGGCCGGTTCCCTTCAGGACGTTGTTGTTGTGCCGGTTTTTCCTGCTGATTGCCAGAGCCTTGCTGAGGCTGCTGCGGGCGTTGCTGCTGTTGATTAGCCGGTTTACCTTCTGATGCTTGTGCCTGACCTCCGGGTTTTTGGTTTTTATTGCGGTTTTTGTTCTTCTTTTTATTGTTATTGCGGCGCTCATCCAAACGGGTAAGACTATCCTGACCAACAACGTTTTCGTAATCAAGTACTTTTGCTGGTGCTGCTTCAACCACAACAATTTCGCCCAGATCTTCAGGAATCACGCCATCTTTATTCTGCTGCTGGATCTCTTTAACCTTTTTTATTGGCAGCGGAACCCATGATTCTTCTCCAGGATAGCTAAACCACATCATCCTTTTAAAGATATCGGTTTTTTGCAGACGGGCATCACCTTTTTGGGTTCTGAGTATGTTTACATTATCGGGGATATGTTTTAATGCATCCATGTAAGTATCCAGCTCGTAGTTAAGGCAGCATTTTAATTTGCCGCACTGGCCTGCCAGCTTCAGGGTATTTAATGAAAGATTTTGATAACGGGCGGCCGAAGTTGATACCGTTTTAAAATCGGTAAGCCAGGTTGAGCAGCACAGTTCGCGGCCACATGAGCCGATACCGCCCAGGCGGCTTGCTTCCTGCCTCATACCTATCTGCCTCATCTCGATACGGATGCGGAAGGTTTCGGCCATTTTCTTGATCAGTTCCCTGAAATCAACACGGCCTTCGGCTGTATAATAAAATGTAGCCTTGGTTTTATCGCCCTGGTAATCAACGTCGCTCAGCTTCATGCTCAGGTTAAGGTCAAGTGCCAGCTTGCGCGATTTGTGCATGGTTTCCCATTCCATATCTTTGGCGGCTTTCCATTTGTCAACGTCGGCAACGGTAGCTTTACGATAGATCTTTTTAACCACATCAGCTTCCTTCACGTGGCGTTTAACCATTTGCATGCGCACCAGTTCGCCGGTTAGCGAAACGTGGCCTATATCATAACCGCCGGTAGTAGCTTCAACAGCTACTAACTCTCCTGATTCGAGGTATATATTATCGTTGTTTAAATAAAACTCTTTGCGCGAGCCTTTAAACTTAACTTCAATTACCTGAAAAGGCTTATAGTTAGTCGGCATATCCATGTGGGATAGCCAATCGTAAACATCTAATTTGCTGCAACCATTAGTAAGGCAACTGCCGTTACTTTTGCAGCCCGCAGGCGTACATCCGCCACCTGTTGAGCAACTTCCACATCCCATAATTAACTTGGCATATATTGATTCCCCGCAGGGACATTTTTATTAATTAGTATTTTAATAATTTGTAAAGATACATCTAAAAATAAGATTTTAGGATTAGCGTTTCGCTCCACGTGATAATGCGCTTTTTCCAGCTCATCAATAATCATTTGCGATTTGCCAATACTCAGCACGTTGCTCATTTTTTGAGCGGTATCCAATTCCTTAGCCGGCAAATGTACCAGGCTGCCTGCTCCTGCAATCAGCAAACAGCACTCGCGGATAAAGCTTGTGCCGTAACGCAAAAAATTCTTTTGGTTTTCGCGCCCCATTTTGGCAAACTGCTCAACAAAGGCCATCACCTCGATGCCCTTATTGCCAAAGCAATAGCGCAACCACTGAACAAACAGCTCATGATAGCTTTTGTTGTCTTGCTGCAACATGGCCAAAGCTTCGGTCATGTTGCCATTGCTCAAATAGGCTATTTCAGCAGCGGCCTCTTCGGTTTGGTGATGGGAGCTTATTAAATGTTCTTTAATTTCATCGTACTCCAGCGATGGTATTTTAACCAGCTGCGTACGTGATAATATGGTATTCAGGATCTGATCCTGGTTTTGGGCAACTAATAAAAACAGGGTGTTAGGTTGCGGTTCCTCAATAATTTTAAGCAGCGAGTTGCCCTCCTTATCCAAGTACTCGGGCAACCACAGGATCAGGATCTTGTATTCCGATTCAAATGGTTTAAAGCTTAATTTCTTGATGATCTGGTGGCATTCGGCAATGTTGATGTTGGCCTGTTTGTTTTCGGCATCCAAATATCCGCGCCAAATATCAAGGCTTAAATACGGGTTGGTGGTTAAAGCTCCGCGCCATTGCTCAATAAAAGTAAGCGCCGTATCATCCTTATGTTTAGCGAAGAACGGGTACGAAAAATGCAGATCGGGATGCATAAGTTTTTGATACTTTCTGCATGAAGAACATACACCACATGAATCAGCTGGCTGTTTATCTTCGCAGGATAGATACTGAGCATAGGCAACAGCAAGCGCCAGGCTGCCCGAACCTTCGGGGCCCAAAAATAATTGCGCGTGACTTACCCGGTTCTCGCTCACCGTGTTAAGTAAACGTTGCTTTATTGCTTCCTGTCCTACTATTTCTTTAAACTGCATTTGGTGCAAAATAGTAATTAGATTTTAGATGTGAGATATTAGATGTGAGATTTGAGAAAGGAATGAGGTTGGTTTATATTAAAGAAAGCGAGATATAAAAAACCCAAAACCATACATCTAATCATACATCACCTATCTTTACCAAATGAAATCTCACGTCTCACATCTAATATCTCACATCTAAATGAGAGTAATGGCATTTGATTATGGCACCAAGCGCATCGGCATAGCGGTTACCGACCCCCTGCAGATCATCGCGACCGGCCTTGATAATATCCACCCCAACAGTATCATCGAGTTTTTAAAAAAATATCTTCAGACCGAACAGGTAGAGCGTTTTATTGTGGGCGAACCCAAGCAGATGGATAATACCCCTTCACAATCGGCCGTGCACGTAAAGGGCTTCGTAAACCTGTTGAAGAAAACTTTCCCGGAAATGCCTATTGAAATGGTTGACGAACGTTTTACCTCTAAAATGGCCTCGGCAACTATCGCGCAAAGCGGCATGAACAAAAAGAACCGTCAAAACAAGGAGCTGGTAGATACCATATCGGCCGTGATTTTACTGCAAAGCTGGATGGGGACAAGATTCTGAACCATGATTTGCATGATGAAAGAATTTCTTCATGGACTGTAATTTGTGGTGCTGTTTCTCGTTACTATATCCTTTAATCAACCGTTAAAAACAAGCTGCAAATGAGCTTTACTAAAACTTATACTGTAAAAGAAGAACATATTGACGTTCAAAATATCATGGATGGGTTATACTATCCTTTTTATATGGAATGGTGCCGCCACGATTTTATCCGCGAAGTACTTGGCTTTGATTTTGAAGAACAGGCACATTTGGGCGTAAACATGGTGTTATCAGAATACTCAATAAAATTTGTACGCTCGCTAAAAAGCGGCGATGAATTTACCGTAAGCTGCGATCTGTATGCCGATGCCAAAGGCCTGCCCCGTTTACATTTTAAACAAACTATTACCTGTCGTGGCAAAGTTATGACCACAGGCGTATTTACCGGTACCTGTATCTCAGCCGGCGGAAGGCCTTATTTGCCGGAGATAATTTTGGAGCAGATAAAAGATAGACCAACGTTGGAACCCTGATTTACTTGATTTAAGGATTTCCTGATAGATGGATTTAGATAATCGGAGATTATTTCTATGTGGGTTAAATTGTAAACTTTTTGATCCGAAGATAATTCTTGAGTAGGTAGATAAATTTAGAAGATAGGGTTGTTATTATGAACTCGTTTAAATTGCAAGCTTTTTGAACCGAAGTTTATGAGCAACCCTATTTCCATTTTGTAAGCTTCGAGATAATTCATGGCTTGAGCAAGGTGTACTTCTTCCAGGGATATGATGGCTTTTATTTCAACCATAATACATCCTTCAATAAAAAAATCTACCCTGCGTTTTCCTATATTAACACCGTCATAATAAATGATCATTTCAAGTTCCTCGGCAAATTTCAAATCAGCTTTAGCTAATTCTAAAGCCAATGCTCGCTGATAAATCAACTCCTGAAAACCATTGCCAAGTGTATTATGAACCCGCATGGCGCAGCCTATTATCTTTTCGGTAAGCTCTTTGTATTTCATGATAAGGTTAAAATCAAATTAAAAATATAACATCAAAAATAAGCATCCAAAAATCATCAGGAAATACGCTAATCAAGCGAATCAAGGTTCAAAATGGAGCGATGTAAAGCATCAGGAAATCCTTAAATCAAGAAAATCAAGGTTTTTGTTTATCTTTGCGCCATGGATATTCTCCCTAATGCCTTATTGGCTTACTTAGATGACCATTGCGACCCGGAGCCGGAAGTGCTTAAAAAGCTCAACCGCGAAACGCATATCAAGGTGTTAAAACCTAACATGCTATCCGGACATTACCAGGGCCGTTTGCTTAGTTTTTTGAGCAAAATGGTACAGCCTAAGCGCATCCTGGAGATAGGTACCTACACAGGATACTCTGCTATTTGCCTGGCCGAAGGTTTGGCCGAAGATGGCATCCTCCATACCATTGAGGTTAACCGCGAGATGGAGGAAATCATCAATTCACACCTTAAACTAACAGATGTTGAAAATAAAATAAAACTGCATTTTGGGCCTGCAGAGACCATTATTGCTGATTTACAGGAAGATATTTTCGATTTGGTGTTTATAGATGCGGATAAAAAGAATAATTATACTTACTTTCAATTAGTTTTTGACAAAGTCAGATCCGGAGGATTAATAATAATTGACAATGTTTTGTGGAAGGGAAAGGTATACGGCCACGAAAAAGATGCCGATACTGAAGGAATCCGCAAACTAAATGACCAGATAGCTGTTGATAGCAGGATAGAAAAGTTGATCCTGCCAGTACGCGACGGGCTGCTGGTTATCAGAAAAAAATAAATTATGAAGAAAATCTTACTGATTACAACACTGTTGATTTCAACATTAGCTGCTTCAGCACAGAAAAATACCTCATTATCGTACATTGATAAATTCAAAGATGATGCCATTCGCATCATGCACGAAACCGGAATCCCGGCAAGCATCGTTTTAGGTGTAGCCATGCACGAATCGGGCTGCGGTAACAGCACCATCGCACAAAACCTTAATAACCAGTTTGGAGTAAAAGGTTACAACACTGTAGTTTATACCAAACACAACAAAAAAGTCCGTACTTCATACAAAAAATACGATTCGGTTTTTGATTCATTCCAGGACTTTGCCCGTATCATGACCGAGCGTAAACAGTTCAGCCACCTGGCCGACGCGCTTACCCATTATGATTATAAAGGATGGGCAAAAGGTATTCAGCGTGCCGGTTATGCAGGCAGCCGCAAATGGGCCGCGCAGGTATTAGGTATTATTAATAAATATGACCTTAACGAACTTGACGAAAACCCGGCAACCCAAACGCAACTGGCCGACGCGACAACTAAACAATAATATTTACGTTTATAAATCTTAATTTGGCCCCTATTTATATGCCACTCAATAAGATTTAAGCATAATGCGAAAAATTATATACCTGTTTATTGCTGTAGCCTGCTTCAGTTCGTGCTCTGCCCGTAAAAAAACGTCGACTGTATCAAACCGCGATGCCCGGCGGAATAACAACAGTATTCAAAATGCAAATAAAGATGCCGTTGCTAACTACAAATCATACACTTCTTTAGAATATATTGAGCGTTTTAAAGCTATTGCCATACAGGAAATGAACCAGTATGGTATCCCGGCTAGTATTACTCTTGGCCAGGGACTGTTTGAATCGGGTGCCGGTAGCAGCGATCTGGCTAAATATGCCAATAACCACTTCGGCATAAAATGCACCAGCGACTGGGCAGGCAAAAGCTATTACAAGGATGATGACAACGTGAACGATTGTTTTCGTGTTTATGATAACCCCGAAGATTCTTTCCGTGACCACTCCAACTTTTTAAAACGTAAAAACTACGCCAAGCTTTTTGAGCTGGATAAGGATGATTATAAAGGTTGGGCTTATGGCTTAAAAAAGGCAGGATATGCAACCAATCCAAATTACCCTCAGCTGCTGATCAATATCATTGAAAAATACAACCTGGCCCAATATGATCGCCCTGAAGGTGAAATAGCCAAAATTAAACGGGAAGACCGTGTTTTGACCCAGATCAATAACAACATCAATAAACCCGCGCAGGATACCCTATCCAAAACCCCGCCCGACGATAAGATCTACACCGTTAAACAGGGCGATACACTATACAACATTTCTAAACGTTTTGGAATAACTGTCGACGACCTGCGGGCGTTAAACAGTATGAACGACAACAGCATTAAAATTGGCCAGAAGCTTGTTGTAGTCAAGTAAGGAATAGAGCCAAGACGGCAAGATTCAAGAATCAAGAAGAAAGAGGAAGCAACCCACTCCACTTTGTCTTGTATCTTGACTCCTGACATCTTGATTCTGTCTCCCCCCTTAAAAGTTAATTGTTGTTAAATTATATGATTACCCGTTGTGCAACACGTATTTTTGCCTACTCAATGAAATTGTGGACGCTCTTGATATGTTTTGCGCTGCCTGCAGCTAATGTTTTTGCCCAGCAAAAAACGGTTGACGGGGTTGTGTTTGATAAAGACAGCAAGGATCGGATAGCCAAAGTAAATGTACAGAACATCACAACCGGCAAATCCATTTACAACACTTTTAAAGGCGAATTTAAAATAGAAGCCCAGCCGGGCGATGTGCTTGTTTTTACTAAATCCGACCATCATCCCGATACCTTAAAAATTCAAGGCGGCGAATCGTTGGCTGTGTACATGAAGCGTACGGCCATACAGCTTAAGGAAGTTATTGTACGCGATACTTTGCTTAACCCACAAAAACGGCTGGCTGCTACCAAAAACGACTATACCAGGATCTTCGGTCCGCTCAATAATAAAGATTTGCTGAGCTTTGGCCCCGGCGGAGCTGGCTTAAGCATTGATGCCATTTATAATGCGCTAAGCCGCAGTGGACGGAATGCCGCCAAGCTTCGTGAAACTATCGAAAAAGATTACCAGCAAAACGTTATCGACTACCGCTTTAACCGTACCTACGTAGGGGCTATAACTAACCTGAAAGATCAGCAGCTTACCGATTTTATGCTGAGGTACCGTCCCGGCTATTACCTGGTAAAAACCGCGAGCGATTATGAGTTTATAGCCTCTATTAAAACCAACCTTAACCGTTTTTTAAAGTATAAAAAACGCCCGTATTCGCTTACCCCTCTTGTTACCCCCGAAGACAGCAAGAAGGATTTGGGTAAGGATTAACTTTGATAAACCTTAATAAAAGGTTCATTTTAATATCCGATAATTCCAATATTTTTGCGTCAAAGTCGTTAACCTGATTAAACCATGGGGCAACAATTTTGTTTATTGTAGGTAAAAAAGAAGATTTTTTGCTTTAATTTGTTTACTATGTTTAAAACACTACCTGGATTTCTATTACTTGCATTATTAGTCACGTGTATTTTGCCAGCCAGGGCACAAACGGATTCCCTGAAAAAAGACACTGTTAAAATAGACACCGCGGTACTCAATAAATACCGGATAAATTCCCGCAAAAACGCTATCCCAACCCGGGTTCGGCCCATACAAATTCAACGCGAAATGGTACCGGTAACCATGCTCGACTACAAAGTAAACTACTGGAAAAAAGCCGTTACTTTTGGCCTCAATTTTAGCCAGTCGGCGTTTAGTAACAATTACGCGGCGGGTGGTGTAAGCGCGGTAGCTTTGGGCTCAAACTTTATTTACCATACAGAATATAACAAGGCTCCATTCAGTTATGTATCCGAGCTAAACCTCACTTACGGTGTATCAAAAAACAAAGGCCAGGGCAAGCGTAAAACGCAGGACCGTATTTATTTTGACAACAAAGTAGCTTCTCAATTATCAAAAAGCTGGTACTTTTTCGGCGCGTTAACCTTCGAGTCGCAGTTTGATAAAGGGTTTAATTACGTTGATAATGGCAACGGAACATTTACGCCGCAGTATATATCCAATTTCATGTCACCGGGCTACTTAACCGAATCTGTCGGTTTTGAGTATAAGCCAAAAAGTTGGTTCGATTTGCGTTTAGGTACCGGTACCGCAAGACAAACTTTTGTACTTGATCACGCCATTCATAAATTCCAAACAGATAACTATGGTGTGGATACATTAAAAACGGTGAAGAATGATCTGGCATTCCAGATCGTAGCCCTGTTTGATAAAGATATTGCTAAAAACATTCACCTTAATACGCGTTACGCGCTGTTTATTCCCTATGCGCAATCACCCAAATTTATCACGCACCGTGTCGATTTGGTATTATCGGCAAAGGTTAACAGGCTCATTAGTGCAACAGTTAACGGAACCTTGCTTTACGATAAACACACCGCCTCTGCGGCCCAGGGCTATGAAGGTATTGGACTGGGGATGCTATACCGGTTCCCGTAACGGATTTTGTAAAATATTAATAACATTAACAGGCTTCATATTTATGAAGCCTGTTTTGTTTGCAGAAAGTGCAATTGGGCTATAAGTTAATGTGCCAAGTAATTGAGTTAATATAGTTCAAAATCATACCTTTGTATCCTTATAAAAAAGATTAAAGTTTTTTAATATAATGTTTGAAAATCTTTCGGATAAACTCGACAGGGCGTTCAAGGTCCTGAAGGGTCAGGGAACAATTACAGAAATAAACGTGGCCGAAACCATGAAGGAGATCCGCAAGGCCCTTCTTGACGCCGACGTAAACTATAAAACCGCCAAAGCATTTACAGATGATGTTAGGCAAAAGGCGCTCGGTAATAATGTATTAACATCTATTTCGCCGGGCCAGTTGCTTACCAAGCTCATGAACGATGAGCTTACCAGCTTGATGGGTGGTACCACTGCCGATCTGAACTTCCCGGCCACGCCTACCATTATATTAATTGCAGGTTTGAACGGTGCTGGTAAAACCACCTTTACCGGTAAGCTTGCCAATTACTTAAAAACACAACGCAACAAAAAGCCTTTACTGGTTGCTGATGATATTTACCGCCCTGCGGCTATTGACCAGCTGGAGGTATTGGGACAGCAAATAGGTATCCCGGTTTATGCTAACCGCGATTCGAAAGATCCTGTGGCTATTGCCCGCGAAGGTATAGCACAGGCAAAGCAAAACGGCAACAACGTGGTAATTATAGATACCGCCGGCCGTTTAGCTATTGACGAGGCCATGATGGTGGAGATTGAACAGGTAAAAGATGCGGTGAAACCACATGAGATCCTGTTTGTAGTTGACTCCATGACCGGTCAGGATGCGGTGAATACTGCCAAGGTGTTCAATGATCGCCTTGACTTTACCGGTGTTGTATTAACCAAGTTAGATGGTGATACCCGTGGTGGTGCTGCATTATCTATTAAATCGGTTGTTAACAAGCCTATCAAATTTATTGGTACCGGCGAAAAGATGGAAGCGCTTGATGTTTTCCACCCTGATCGTATGGCGTCAAGGATTCTGGGCATGGGTGACGTGGTATCGTTGGTAGAACGCGCGCAGCAGCAATTTGATGAGAAGGAAGCTGCGGAACTACAAAAGAAGATCCGCAAAAACAAGTTCGACTTTAATGACTTTTACGGCCAGATCCAGCAGATCAAGAAAATGGGTAACATGAAAGATCTGATGGGCATGATTCCTGGAGTTGGTAAAATGATGAAGGATGTTGAGGTTGATGATAACGCTTTCAAAGCAATCGAGGCTATTATCCAATCAATGACCCCGTTTGAAAAAGAAAATCCTGAAACAATCAATCAAAGTCGCCGTAACCGCATAGCCAAAGGTTCGGGTACCGATATACAGGAAGTAAACCGCTTAATGAAGCAGTTTGATGATATGAAAAAGGTGATGAAGCAAATGAGCAACCCCGCAGCAATGGCCAACATGATGCGCAGGATGCCGAAGATGTAAAACAACTTTTTATCTGAATTATAAAATGCCCCTTGTTTTCGCAAGGGGCATTTTTTGTATAGCCAAAATATTTTCAAATCTGAACGTATGCATGCATTGGTATTGATGGGGGTTATATCTATTTTTAATACAATGAAGAAACTGCTATTTGTTATTGGGTTATTTATTGCTGCTCAAGTAAACGCGCAATCCGTTACGGTTGGCAAAAACATTCATACAGATATTCCGGGTATAACTAAACAGCAGATAATTAATGCATTGGATAGCCTCGTATATAAAATTGGGGCCGGTAAGCTAAATATTAATGATGTTGAACAGGATAAAGGCGGGTTAACCGTTTCCATTTTAAAAGACCAGCAGGCAGATATAAATGATACTACAAGTCAAAAACAGTTGATCAATATGTATCCCGTTGCGCTGGGGCAATATTTTATTTCGATGGCTGTAATGAGCTCAAGCGGCCCCGCTCCCTCGTTAAAAAAGATTATTAATTTGATAGCATGTGACAGAGGCGGAAAAATAACCTTCGCTTTGCCGCTAAACTATCTCACCCGCTTATGGAAGATCCGGAAGGTAGGCAACATCATTTATCACTATCAGGATGAGATCAATATCGACCGTGCTAAGAAATTCAATGAAAAGAACACGCTCATTTCAACCAAATTAGGCCTGCAACCCGAGGTCCTGAATTTTTATTTATGTAATAACTACCAGGAAATATTGCCACTGTTGGGATTAGGGTATAGTGCAGAAGCTAACGGCAATACCAGGAATGGCTATGGTGTTGATGCTAATTGTATTTTCTCCGTAATGCACAACGAAGATTTTTCGCATGATTTATTTCACTATTATGCAGCCAAAGTACGTAAGGCTCCGCGGAATTCAGCCGCGGAAGAAGGTATTGCATATAGTTGGGGAAATGCCTACTATACAGATGAAAAAGGTGAAATGATATTGCAAAAGAACCTGGTGATACAATTGAGGTTGTATCTGCAGCAACACCCCAACGCCAGTTTATATGATATGTTTTCGAAAAATCCGACGATATTTAATTCAATGGCCAAAGTAAGATCGGTTATTTCCGGTGTTATATGCGATGAAGTGGAACGACAAAAAGGTACGTCAGGAATTATAGCGCTGATCAATTGTGGCAAGGGCGATGATAACTATCTGGCAACAGTAAACAGCCTGATCAATATCAATAAAACAAATTTTGATACCGCTGTTAAGGCATTGTTAAAGTAGCGCATCGCGAAGCAAAAAAGAGGAGGCTTTTTTATTAGCTTTGTTGCAGAACACAACAAACAGCAGGAAGCTTATGCGCAGGATATTTTTAGTTCTTCTATCGTTACCTACCCTATTTACTATACCAACATTCGCCCAGGCTCCCGGGGCGCCAATTGATGTTAAGCATTATACATTTGATATTAAACTGAATGATGCCGATAATAACATTGAAGGAAAAGCCACTGTTACAGTTCGATTTTTGAATGCTGCGGACGGCTTTAACCTTGATTTGGTGAAAAAGAATGCAGCAGGCAAAGGGATGCTGGTTTCGGACGTAACCGAAAACGGAAAGCCGGTAAAATTTACCCAGGACGATGAACAACTAAAAATAAGTACCCGCGCATATAAAGGCAACACCCGCGACTATACTATAAGCTATAGTGGCGTACCTGCTGATGGGCTCATCATATCAACCAATGCCTTTGGCCACCGTACTTTTTTTGGTGACAACTGGCCAAACCGCGCGCATAACTGGCTGCCTTGTGTTGATAATATTGCCGACAAAGCCCCGGTTGATTTTATTGTAACTGCGCCTGATCATTACCAGGTGGTATCAAACGGCCTGCAAACCGAAGAAAAACAGCTCGACGGAAAAATGAAGCTAACCCATTGGGTTGAAACCGTTGCCCTGCCAACCAAAGTGATGGTAATTGGTGTGGCCGAATTTGCTGTTGATCGTCCGGGTGATGTTAATGGTATCCCGGTTTTTACATATGTTTTTCCTGAAAGCAAAGAGACTGGTTTTAAAAGCTACGCGGTGGCTAAAGACATTCTCCCCTACTTTATAAAAAATGTTGGCCCTTACAGCTATGAGAAACTGGCCAACGTACAGTCAAAAACCATTTTTGGCGGCATGGAAAATGCCAGCGCCATATTCTATTTTGAAGAATCGGTTAAAAGTCCTGAGATAGAAGAGCTGATGGCGCATGAAATTGCTCATCAATGGTTTGGTGACGGAGCAAGTGAAAAAAGTTTCGGGCATTTATGGCTGAGCGAGGGCTTTGCCACTTATATGACTAACCTGTATCTCGAAAGTAAATATGGCGCGGATACACTAAAAGCCCGCTTAATAGCCGACCGCAAAACAGTGCTTAAGTTTGAAAAGTCGAGATTATCGCCGGTTGTGGATACTGCCGTTAAAACCCAGTATATGCAACTGCTTAATGCCAACAGCTACCAAAAAGGTGGTTGGGTGCTGCACATGCTGAGGCGAAAACTGGGAGATGATATTTTTTGGAGAGGGATAAGAAACTACTATTCAAAATACCAGGGAGGCAATGCCAATACCGATGATTTGAGGCGAGTGATGGAGCAAGCCAGCGGCAAAGATCTTAAACAGTTTTTTACCCAATGGCTGCGTATAGCAGGGCATCCAAATTTGGCTGTTAGCTGGAAGTTTGATGAAAAGGATAATAATATCACTATCAATGTAACCCAAACCCAGGAAAATGTTTACAACCTGGCGCTGGAGATTTCTGTTGATGGGCAACTGCTGACAGTGCCGGTAAAAGAAAAATCTACTACAGCGCGTTTTCAGCTAAAAGCAAAGCCTGTGGATGTAAAGATCGATCCGAACGTGAATCTGCTGGCAACTTTTGAAGAGAATAAATAACAAGGATCTTCCGAGAAATTAATAATTATTAAGGAACGTTTAATTCCCCTCTTGAGAGGGGGCGTAGAGGAAAGAGCAATGGCAGGGGTGTGTTATTATAAAAGGCGATACGCAAAGACACACCCCTCCACCCCTCTCAAGAGGGGAATCGCACCGGCCTCCGCTCTATCGCTGGGCTGTGAAAATATATTTTAAAGCTACGCGGCAATAACCGTACTGATCACCTTCTCCAGATCTTCCAGATCGAAAGGCTTGGCTAAATAGGTTTGAGCGCCGGCGTGGTTGGCCAGGATCTGAATATCGCTGTTAGCCGAAAAATAAATAACAGGGATATCTTTAAGGCCTTCTGTTTTTTTAAGGGTTTGTGTGGCGATGATCCCTCCCGAGTCGGGGATCCAGTTATCCATCATGATAACATCGGGTAAAATGCCCGAAACCTTTTCAATGATGTTATTGCAATCGCTAAAGGTATGTACTTCCCATCCCTGTTCTTCCAAAATGTAGCTGCAAATAGACAGGATATCCTCGTCGTCATCAAATATGACAATCTTTTTGTGTGAAGTACTCATGAGATAGTTGTACGTGAATTTATAAACATCTTTTCATTAAACCAAATGTTTTAAATTCCTAATTAAATTTAGCGTGTTTAAACGGGTTTTTCTCTCTTTTTGATTCAAATTATCATAATAAATACCACTTCTTAACCACTACAAAGCCTGATAATTGATTTTGTAACCGATTAATTACGGCGTTTTACTGAAAACAGTAATATTTTTACCTATCCAATTTCATTAACCCTTTATTAATTCCTGTTATACCAACAAATACACCTGTAAATTCTGTTTCATGAATACGCAAATCAAATCGATTTTATTGGGCGCTATGCTGCTGGGCACTACCGCTGCAGTAAACGCACAAACAACAAAGGCAAGCCTGTGGCTCACTAAGGCCGATAGGTCGGTACTTTTTGAACAACAAAAAGACCCGCTTACATTTAAAACCGGGGAAGCCGCGGGCACAACTATTACTGTTGACGATAAGCAGCACTATCAGCCTATAGATGGATTTGGGTTTGCACTAACCGGGGGGAGCGCCATGCATATCATCCGTATGAGTGCAGATAGCCGGGCCGCCTTATTGAAAAACCTTTTTGCTGTAACCGGGAACGATATTGGGATTAGCTATTTAAGGCTAAGCATCGGTGCGTCGGATCTGAACGAAAAAGTTTTCTCCTATGATGATATGCCCGAGGGCCAAACCGACCCAACGCTGAAGCATTTTGATCTTGGCCCGGATAAAACAGATGTGATCCCGGTAATGAAACAGATATTGGCTATTAATCCTGCTATTAAAATACTGGGCTCTCCATGGTCGCCACCGGCCTGGATGAAAACCAATAGCGATACTCGTGGCGGCAGGTTAAAACCCGATTGCTACCCGGTTTATGCTAAATACCTGGTTAAATATATCCAGGCCATGAAAGCTAAGGGGATTAATATCGACGCCATTACCATTCAGAACGAACCATTACACCCCGGCAATAACCCAAGTTTGCTGATGGTTGCACCAGACGAAGGCGATTTTATCAAAAACAACCTTGGCCCCGCATTTAAAGCTGCCGGCATAAAAAGCAAGATCATTCTATATGATCATAATGCCGACAGGCCTGACTACCCTATCTCGATACTGAATGATCCTGCAACCCGTAAATACGTGGATGGCTCAGGCTTCCACCTGTACGGTGGTGATATTTCGGCCCTTACCGATGTGCATAATGCCCATCCTGACAAAAATATCTATTTCACCGAACAGATGACCGTTGAGCCGGAAAACCAAAGCACCATCAATATAGCATGGCCTGTTAAAAGCCTGATCATTGGTGCTACCCGTAACTGGAGCCGTAACGTGCTGGAATGGAACCTTGCCGCCGATCCCGAATATAAACCATATACAGATCGCGGGGGGTGCCCGATGTGCCAGGGTGCTGTAACTATCGATAAAAATAACGTTAAGAAAAATGTGGCTTACTATTCAGTTGCCCATGCTTCTAAATTTGTGCGTCCGGGCTCGGTACGCATAGCCTCAAACAGTTCAAAAACATTATCTAACGTGGCTTTCAAAACGCCCGATGGTAAAAAAGTGCTGATTGTGACTAATACCGGCGAAGGTACGCAGGATTTCAACATCAAATACGAGGGCAAAATATTGGCTGTTAAGCTCGATAAAGGCTCGGTTGGAACATATATCTGGTAGTATAAACAGGTTCAGAAAAATTAAATGCACAACAACATGTTAACATCGTTAATAAAAAATATAAAGTTAAAATCAGGAATTAAGGTCCTGCTGGCCGCGGCTCCTGCCCTGTTCGTATCGCTGCAAGCCAACGCGCAAACCGGTTTCTTAAAGGCCGATGGAAAAAAAATAGTTGATGAAAAAGGCCAGAATGTATTGCTGCGTGGCATGGGCTTGGGCGGATGGATGTTGCAGGAAGGCTATATGCTGCATATCAATAAGGACAGCCGTCAGTATCGCATCCGCGAACGACTGGAAGAATTGATGGGCCCCGCCGAAACCAAAGAGTTTTATGATACCTGGCTGGCCAACAATACCCGCAAAATAGATGTGGACTCGATGAAACGCTGGGGTTTTAACTCTATCCGCCTGCCGATGCACTACAACCTGTACACCCTGCCAGTTGAAAAAGAACCGGTAGCCGGGCAAAATACATGGCTGGATAAAGGATTTAAAATGACCGATGATTTGCTGGCTTGGTGTAAAGCTAACCACATGTACCTGATCCTTGATCTGCACGCTACCCCTGGTGGTCAGGGAAACGACCTGAATATCTCCGATCGTGACCCCGATAAACCATCGCTTTGGGATAGCGAGGCTAATAAGCAAAAAACCATTGCCCTTTGGCGTAAACTGGCCGAGCGTTATAAAAATGAGCCAAACATTGGTGCCTACGATATCATCAATGAGCCAAACTGGGGCTTTGATGATCCGCAGAATGACAAGAACGGGTTGAAAGAAAAAACCAATGGCCCGTTAAGAAAACTGATGGTTGATATTACCGCCGCCATTCGCGAGGTAGATAAAAAACACATCATCATTATTGAAGGCAATGGCTGGGGTAATAACTACAATGGTATTTTACCTCAATGGGATAAAAACATGGTGCTCAGCTTCCATAAATACTGGAATTTTAACGATCAAAAATCGGTTGACCATATCGTAAAAGTCCGCGACCAATATAACGTCCCGGTGTGGCTGGGCGAAACTGGCGAAAACTCCAATACCTGGATAACCGAGGCTATTGGTTTGTTGGAGAAAAACAACATTGGCTGGTCGTTATGGCCATTGAAAAAACTGGGTAATAATAACCCAATGGAAATTGTTTCAAACCTGAACTACGATGATGTTGCCAAATACATGAACACAGGCAAGCACAAACCTAAAGAAAGCAATGTGTATAGCGGTACGCTGGAACTGGCCACTTATGCCAAATTAGAAAACACCATCATCCACCATGATGTGATAGATGCCATTTTCCGCCAGCCCCATACAACGGTTACCAAGCCGTTTAAGGCCAATAAAATAGGTAACGGAATTACCATCAACGCGGTAGATTATGACTTGGGTCGTAATGGCTACGCGTATTTTGATACCGATACTGCCGACTATCATACATCTGGCAAGCCGGGTGTTGGCAACAAAGGGCATGTTTACCGCAATGATGGCGTTGATATCAGCAAAGACTCAACCCAATATAACAGCTATTATGTAGATCATATCGAAACCGGCGAGTGGACACAATACACCGTTCAGGTTAAAACAGCAGGCGTATATTCCATTAGTATGAAAGTAGCATCAGCAACAGATGATGGTAAATTATCGGTATTGGTTAACAACACCACCCAGGCAAAAGAAGTGGCTGTACCTAACACCGGAGGGCTAAAAAAATGGCAGGTTATTGCCGTTAAAAACATTGTTTTAAAAGCGGGTACAAACAAAATAAAAGTATTGGCCAACAATGGCGGGTATAACCTGCATTACCTGCAGTTTTGGAAGGGTAAATAATATTTAAACGCTAAACCATATTGAACAGCCGGTGCATTATTATTTGCGCCGGCTGTTTTGCATTTATATATTATTAACTCCGCTAAACACCGTTCAATAGCTAAAGAAATAATATTATTTTTCTTATAAAAGCTATTGTAATTAACTGTTTTTATAGTTAAATTTATTATACCAATTATCAGTATAATCTAAACAGTAAACAGGGGATTTCGTTATGAAAAAACAAGCTAACATAGTTTGTCAGCCTGATAAGACTGAGACTACACAACCATTATCCGTAAATTGTCAGCCACCGCATCAAAAAATGTATCGTGATCATACGCATTGCGATCACCAGCACGGCAGGGTTAACAAGTTTCCAATTGGCAGCAGCCGCGGGCCATGTTTTTTTTAAACCTGGTTTAGCCGGGTTATTTTATGTAATAGTACAATTGGCTGTAAGACCTAAAGTTTTGCAGGTAAACTGCTAACGTACATAAACCAATCTGGCTTCGCCGGGTATCAACGCCGGCCTCATCGGCAATGGCATAAGCTTCGTATTGCCCATTGTTGAGCCGCAGATGTGTGCCATAGATTTGTGTATTATTTTCATACAACGCGATATTGTCGGCCAGTATAGCAAAACCTTCGGCCGGGAGTGATCCGTTGAGCGCGGCAATCCGCACTATGGCAAAGTATTTTTTCTGGTTAGCAATATTGGCATGGAGCAAGGTTGTGATCAGGGCTTCCGGTCCGTCGGGGCCAAAGTATTCCTTGCTTTTCCAGCCATAAGTGTTAACTATGGATGTTATTTTGATATAATTAACCGAATCCGTTTCGCGAAGGTGGAGTTTAAATGATGTTGCCTCTTTGGATGTTTTACCATGCTGGTCAACCAGTTGCTGGTATTGCTCAAAATCTTCCTTATAATTTTTAAGCATTTGAGACAGCTCCATCGCTACCGATGGAATAAGCTTAACCCTGTTTTGATGAATGGCGGCTAAGATAGTTTCCCATTGGCTATCGCGGTGTAACCTGGTAAAAAGCGGATCGGCAGATAGCATCCTTTCATTTTCAAAACCATGGCCGGCTATAAATTCAAGGTATAAAAAGGCGCTGTCCCGTTTACCGATATTAGCCCAGCTGGCAGCCGCTTTATACAAATGCGTGGTATCCAACACGCCATAATTGAGTTCACGTACCTTAGCATAAACCGGAGCCGCTTTTTTGTATTGTTTTGCTGCAAATAGGGAGTCGGCTATGTGAAGCGGTTGGGCGAAGTTTTGCTTTTCCTGCGCTTTACTTTTGTAGGAAAATAGTATAACTAAGCATAAACAGAAGCATTTCAGATACATGGTATAGGTTTAAATGATAATCATGAAAACGTATTTACCAGGTTAAAAGATATATCTGAATGTTGGATTTAACATTTGAGGGCGAAGATTTAACAAATCCCCCTCTTAATACACCTACTGTGTACAGATCTTTAGGTGTTTTAATACTCAAAAGAATAAATTGTCGATGAAACAGTGGGAGGAATTGCACTATGGGTTGAGGAGAAATCTTATACGAGCGGTTTCAAGCATGATATATAATGCATATCGTATAAGATTTCTCACCCTTGCCCTCTCTATTTCCCCCTCAAAGGGTTCGAAATGACAACGCGTTTTTATTTTAAAAGCTGTGTACACGCAGTAGCTTAATACACAAGAAATAATTGCCTGCTTTACTCCGCCCGTTTCAGTTCCATCTTATTGCCACCGTCAAAGAGCGTAACGTGAATTTTGCCATCGGCATCTTTGCTAAACTCCAGTTCGTAAGGCAGATCTTTCATAAAAAAGCGGTTGTTTGATTGCGGATAAAGCTCCCGCTTACCCTCGCCGCTGGCCAGGGCATAAAGCTTGCCGCCATCTTCGCTTATAGTTAAAGTTCGTGGCGGACCGATATAAAATTTACCGGCGTAGCTTTTTAAAACGTCGGCAGGCACCGATACAACTTTCTTGATGTTGGAATGAAACAACCCTTTAAAGTTATAAACCTTGGCTACGCTGTTGATCAGTTCAGGGATAACGTTATCATTATCGCTGTTAACCATTACAACTACGCCATTGCCGCCCTCCATACTTCCATAATAAATGCAGCGAAAGCCCTCGTTTACACCACTATGGCTGAAATATAAAACGCTGTCCTTTTTATCTATGAACGCGCCAAAGCCCACATCATTCCCAGCATGAACAGAGAGCCTGATCTTAGTGGTTTCCTGGTTCAAAACCTTGGCTGATTTACCTTCATAGGCCAACTGGGTTTCAATAATGTATTTTGCCAGGTCGGTTGGGTTGGTCCATAAGCCTGCCGCGGCCTGCTCGGGGTAAATATGATAATTGCCTTTTATTGGTTTTCTATCAGGATTATAGGCAACGGCGAGTAGGCTCTGATCCACATCATAGGGCGGCTGGGCGTATGTGCTACCTGTCATGCCGAGGGGTTTTAATACTTCCTTTTTCATATAATCGGCGTATGGCATACGAGTTATATCCATCACAATCAATTGCGTAATGGTAGTGCCGCCGCCCGAATATTCATAGCGCGACCCCGGCTCAAACATAGATTTAACGGCAGGTGAATTGGCCGGTTTTTCACCGTTAAGCACTTGAACAATAGTAGGCAATGGAACTCCCGGTTCATATCCGCCAAAGCCGTGCACCGTTAAACCGGCGCTATGGCTTAACAGGTTTGCTATGGTAATCTTTTTGCCTTTGGATACGCTATCGTAAGGAAACTTCCAGCTTTTAAGATAAACATTGATATCGGTATTAAGATCGAGTTTTTTATCCTGCACCAGCTTAAGCACCCCGACCGAGTTAAGGGATTTGCTGATAGATGCCGCCTGGAAAAGAGTTTTTGCGGTTACCGGAATTTTCGTGCTGTCGTTTGCCATGCCATAGCCTTTAGCCCATACAATTTTATAGTTTTGAATAACGGCAATGCTCAATCCCGGAATTTTATAGTAAGCCATTCGGTTTAACAGGTTCCCCGGCTTTTCTCCCTCGATCTGGATATTGCCAACAAGGTTATTTTCTACTTGTGCGATTTTATCCTGACTGTTATTCTGCGCGTGAACGGCTACCTGTATAAACAACAGCAGGGGGAGGATCAATGATTTGCTTAAGATTTTCATAGGTTGGGTTTAAAACCGTGTTTGTATCGGTTTATGTATGCTAAAATAGAATTTAGTGTACATAAAAGCAATAAAATCAGAATTTAATTTTGAAAATGTTTTTTATAAGAAATTAAATTCCGGCCATGTAATACTACATAAGCTGTTTTACACCGTACTACTTATTAACGTACTTGTGCTTTTTTCCACCATCCTGTACTTCAATGGTTTTAATAGTGCTTATAGCTATTGTTCTTTTAAGCGAAAGAAATCTTGATTCAAGACCAATAACAGAATCCCGTACAACCCAGGTTCGGTCGAAATAAAAGGTAGATCGCTTGCCGTTAATATCTGTAAAACGTATTTCAATGGATGGGCCGTTCTTTAACTTATAAGGAGTTCCGTCTTTATCGAAACATTTTATGGAATCAATGGGATAAACACTGTAGGTTTGGGTATGGCCCCATGGATCTTTCATGGTAACCTGTTTTAGGTTCACCGTTTCCAGGCTCGGCACCTGTTCTAAAAAACTACCTACAGGTATGTTGTACATTTTGCAGGAGCTGAGGCTGATTGTTAGCAGAATAATGCTTAAAGCATTCGGAAATCTATTTGTCATATGTGTAAGGTTGGTTGTTTTCTTTATAACATTGCTTTTTACTGGCGCAAGTATGAAGGGTTGGACATAGCGATGGCTACTTGTGCCTCGACGTCTTTTCTTTTAGACCAGCAGCGGATCAACTAATATAATGTCTAACAGGCCGGGTAAGTCATAGTAATTCCGGGCACTGCTATATAAATAATCTTCAGGTTTCTCTACAAAGCCGGCTTCAACAGGGTTGTTATGAATATAATCTAATTTTTGATGTAATACGTTATGATTGAATAACATAATAGGATGATTGTCCTGCTGCCACAATTGAAATCTTTCATTATTGCTGTTTTTTGTTCCGGCACGCTTCATCATCCATAACATCCATTCCTTCCTGCTTTCAACGGGATTATTTTCAATTGCATTTCTGAGTACAGTTGCAGAATGCCTTTTCATATCCCGCAAAATGTCTTCCATTTTGTCGCCATTACTTCCAATAATCATATGAACATGGCTGGTCATGATACACCATCCATATATTTCGAGGCCTTTATGTTTCTGGCAATGTTTCCAGCTTTCAAGCAATATCTGTTTGTATTCGTTTCTTATGAAAAGGTCTATCCAGTATACAACAGAAAAGCTTACAAAGTATAATTTGTCCTGATCGTGAAATTTATATTTGTTACTCATAGCGTTCTATTTGGCACAAGTAGCCTTTACACGCATGGCCTACCCTTCATACTTGCGCCAGAAAAAATATTTTATCCATTGTATCGCTTCTTATTATCCGGCCCAGCCTTCCCTATCCAAACTTCTGAAATGTATGGCTTCTGCCAAATGTTCCAATTTGATCTCCTCGCTTCCCGCAAGATCGGCGATGGTGCGGGATACTTTGAGGATACGGTCGTAGGCCCGGGCCGAGAGGCCGAGTTTTTCCATAGCCTTTTTAAGCAGCATTTGACCGGCGGCATCAATCTTACAAAGGTCGCGAACCATTTGGAAGCTCATTTGCGCGTTGGCATGCATGTCGGGCCGGTTGCCAAATCGCTCTACCTGGATTTCCCTCGCCCGGATCACCCGTTCACGGATGAGCTCGCTTTTTTCAGCAGCCCGGTCAGATGATAGTTCGCTGAAGTTTACGGGTGTAACCTCCACATGCAGGTCAATCCTGTCAAGCAGCGGACCCGAGATTTTGCTCAGGTATTTTTGCACCATGCCTGGTGGACAGATACATTCTTTTTCGGGGTGGTTATAATAACCGCAGGGGCACGGGTTCATACTGGCCACCAGCATAAAGCTGCTGGGATAATCAACCGTAAATTTGGCGCGCGATATGGTAACGCGACGCTCTTCCAAAGGCTGACGCATTACTTCCAGCGCGCTGCGTTTAAATTCAGGCAATTCATCTAAAAACAAAACACCGTTGTGGGCCAGCGAAATTTCGCCGGGAGCGGGGTTACTTCCCCCTCCTACCAAAGCAACATCGCTGATGGTGTGGTGAGGGCTTCTGAACGGACGGATGGTCACCAGCGCGTCTGCAGCTGCAAGCTTACCCGCTACCGAATGGATCTTGGTGGTTTCTAATGATTCATATAAACTCAAAGGCGGCAAAATGGATGGCAGTCTGCGCGCCAGCATGGTTTTACCTGCATTATGTAAAGCTTTACATAATTCAGGTTATGGAAAGTAAATAATTATGTAAAGCCGTCTTCTTTAATTCGCTGCATTGTTCTAATTCAGTGATCTATCTTCATTTATACTTTACATTTTGTTAATGAAAATAATGACTCAACTATAAGTCATTTAATCATGGAAGAATTACTATAGATTAATTCGTAAACGAGTTTGATAAATACCTTTGGCCCATGTTATTAAAAATTCAACTGTTTAACACTTTATAGTTTAGATTACTAATAAATTATTCATCGTTCCATCTATTGAATCAAAAAAGGCACTAACACACCCTTAAAACTTAAAGGATAAAATTTAGAATTCTGCATGTGTTGATTTCACGAGGTTCTTTTAAGTATTAGATAGCATTTTTATAAAAAAAAATTAAACACTTATTGCTAATTTTTTTAGCTTTGATTGTGTGTTTAAAAAATATACTAATTCATTTAATTTTTAATAGCTTCGTTAAAAAACCTAAATGAACTTATTAACGCCGACTTTGAATGCCCGAAAGGAATATAGTCAATCAAAAATAGATTTAATTAAGGCTTCAATACAGGAAATTGAAGAACTTAAAAAACATAAGAACTTGTGCATTTATGTTACTGGATCCTTTGGAAGGCAAGAGGCGACGGAGTATTCTGACGTAGACATTTTTTTTATTAATTCAGAGACAGAAGATCAAATATCAAAATTGTCTAAAACACTTATTGATGCCGATTTCATTAGATTAATAGATAAAATGGGATTTCCGCCTTTTAGTAATGACGGACAGTTTTTACAAATTCATTCTTTGGAGGATATTATAAGCCATTTGGGAAGCCCGAAAGATGATTTTAGCAATTATTTTACTGCTAGACTGTTATTACTATTAGAGAGTTCTCCATTATACAACGAAGAGTTTTATGACGAATCGGTAGCTAAAATGATAGAGACTTACTATCGTGATTTTCATAGACACGTTAAAGACTTTTTACCTATTTTTTTGGTAAATGATGTCATTAGGTATTGGAAGACTCTTTGCCTAAATTATGAACATCGAAGAAATACAGAGGTTGATGAAGGTAAAAGGAAACTTAAAACATATGTTAAAAACCTGAAGCTAGTTTTTAGCAGAAAGTTAACCTGCTATTCTTTCGTCTTACAGGTTATTGCAAATTACAAGTCGTTAGATAATGCTCTTTTATTAAAAATAGTCAAGATGACACCGGTAGAAAGGCTGAATAATTTAGCTTTAATTGACAATAATTTATCAGGTTTAATACAGCAAATTTTGGAGTTATACTCATGGTTTATAGATTTATGCAATCAGCCTGAAGATCAGCTGTTTAAATATATTGAGGTTGAAGCTAATCGTGATTTGGCATTTGAAAAGGGACGAAGCGAGTTTGGGGGAAAGCTTTTCGATTTGATTATAAAATTGACTGATAAAAGCCCTGAAATATTAAAATACTTAGTTATCTAATGGCTAAACCAAAGATATTTTATGTTATAGATATTAAAGATAGAAATTTACAAACTATCATTGACGGTATCAGAATATTAGCAAATCCAGACGAAAAGCATTTTGCTCATATCACCGTAAGGGGACCTTATGAACAAAAAATACGTGAAGAATCTCTAACTAACATTAATGACATCATTCGAAATAAGAATGTAGGTGTCGACGGGGTGGCTAATTTCTTTGAATATGGGCAAAATACAATTTATTTAAAATGCAATTCGCCAATACTTAAAGACATTTGGTTTAAAAAAGATTATAAAGAATCGTTCAATCCGCATTTGACTATTTACGACGGAAGAAGTAAAAACTTTGCGCAAAAGCTTTATGACATATTAAATCGATATTCATTTAGTTTTGATATCAAGGTAGATGAAATTAAACCAATACGTTCCCATAAAAGACAGTTTAATGAAACCTTTGCTTACGAGTATAATTTCGATCTTCTATCATATTATTTAAAGAAACAACTCACTTTTGATAATATCCAATTATTGGACGAAGAAACAAGGTTATCATACATAAGTGACCTATGTAAATATTTTGATAGTTGGAAAAGTAAAGCAATATACCCCAGTCCAATTAACAGCATTTTTGAGTCATTAGATTTAAACACAGAAAACGGGTTGTTTTATTTCTCTGACTTTGATAAATGGAAGAGCCGGTTTCCCTTTCGGATTTTGCGGGCATTATTGGAAATAAAACCCTATGCAATATACAGTTTACTAAAATCAGGGCCGGTAGAAGAATTAAATTCCGAACTTGAGAATCACCCTAAGCCATTCAACCAACCTATAATACTTTTTTTCGATAATCCTTCTAAAATTCAAGAAGAAGAAATTCACAAACAGGTGTTTAGTTTTGGTCAATCCCCTGTTATATTTATAGACAAGCTAAACAAAATTGAAGTTTTTAATGGACTTCAATTCGACAATAAAAGCAAAAATTACAAACTATTAAAAATAGGCGGAAACGAAGTATTACCGAATTTTAACTATAGGAAACTATTTAGTGGAAATAGCTGGCTTCAAACTAAAGGATTTAATGACATTAAGAAAATAGATGAATATCTACTAGAAAATCTTAGCCAAGCAAGAAATGTTTTAATTGATAAATTCGATATAAACCCCTCGATTGTCAATAGCCTCATCGGACGTTTGTTGTTTATTAAATATTTAGTGGATAGGGGGGTTGAATTTCGAAAAGAAGACTCAAAGGATGATGATTATTTTCCAGGGAAAGATAAATATGCTAGGAATCAAAAATTCTTAGTTCTTATTGGAAATCCGATTAACTTATATCATTTTTTTGATTACCTACAGCGTAAACTAAATGGTGATCTTTTCCCGGTTACCGAAGAAGAAAGAAGCATAATAAATAAATCCCATTTAGAGGTTTTGTATTACCTTTTTCAAGGCGCAAAATCCTATTATAATAGTAATCATGATTACCATATTCAAGGTTCGCTATTTGACGTATATGATTTTAAAGTAATTCCGATTGAATTAATAAGTAACATTTACGAACAATTTATAGGTGATGGCAAAAGATTGCAAAACAAATCATTTTACACACCATCTTTTTTGGTAGACTATATTTTGACAGAATCAGTTACAAAAAAGCTGTCAGAAAATGGCGATATATCATGCAAAGTCCTTGACCCTTCATGCGGCTCTGGAATTTTTTTAATTGAAGCTGTAAGAAAAATTATAGAGAAGTATATTGCAAGTCGCGGTGATAATAGTATCGATAATAATAAGCTTTGGTCGTTAGTACACGAAAATATTTTCGGCATAGATATAGACCCCAATGCTATTGAGGTTGCTATTTTCTCATTATATGTAACGGTCTTAGATTATGTTGAACCTAAAATTATCGCTAAGGATTTTACTTTTAGAAAATTGAAAGATATTAACTTTTTTCCTGAAGCCGATTTTTTTGACACCTCTCACTCATTCAACGCAATTTTAAATAACATACATTTTGATTTTATCCTTGGCAATCCACCATGGGGCCAAACCAATAATTCTTTATATATAAAATACTGCCGGGAAAGAGAAAAAAATGAAAGTCAAAAAAATGATATAAAAGTTAAAATTGATATTAGCGATCGACAAATAGCACAAGCCTTTATACTTAGAGTTAGCGACTTTTCGAAAGCAAATACCCAATGCGCCTTAGTAGTCACTAGCAAGGTTTTATATAATTATAATGCAAAATCTTGGAGGAAATATTTTCTAACTAACTTTTTTGTCGACGAAGTATTTGAATTATCAGCAGTAAATACCAAAATTTTCAATGGGGCTAAATGGCCAGCTGCCATCTTATTTTATTCATATAATCACGATAAATTAGATGTTTCCGAAAATGTGATTCGTCACATAACACTAAAACCAAACAAGTTTTTTAATTTGTTTAAAACTATTATAATTGAAAAAGTCGATTATAAAACTATAAAGCAAAAGTATTTCATAGAAAGTCTAGGGGGCGATGATTGGTTATGGAAAGTACTTTTATATGGAAATACACTAGATTATTTCTTTATAAAAAGATTAAAAGATGAATTTAAATCAGTTGAAGAGATAATTGAAGAAAATGATTTGGAGCATGGTGTAGGGCTTAAAAGAAAGGATGCAGATAGAGCAAAAGATGCCAGGAGTTTACTTAACCATCCTTTTTTAGATACTGACAAAAAAGAGTTTCGCCGATTTTCAATAAAGCCTTCTACTAATTGGAAAGAATTGACGGCTGCAGCAATCCCCAATAAAGTAGATGTTAATAACTTTCCAATCTTATTTAAAGGTCCAATAGCTTTAATTAAGGAAGGTTTAGATACCGGATATAAAGGTGTGTCAGCATTTTCCCCCAGCCCTATCATCTTTACACATTCTGTAAGAGCAATAAAAGGGACGGAAGATCAAATAAACATTTTAAAATCATTGGTGTCCTTGTTTAATTCTAACCTTTTTGCCTATTATATTTTTTTAACAGGGTCTAGTACTGGTATAGATTTTATAAGAGCAAATCAAATTGAGCAGCTGTCTTTTCCTGTGGTTATCGATGATAAGCTTGCTGTACTTAATGATGAAATTGAAGCATCTATTAAAAGTAATGAAAGCTTAATTTTCATCAATCAGTCAATAGATAACTTGTCAGAATTGGATGAAGCCATTATTGAAATTTATAATATCAATGACGTTGAAAAGGATTTATTAGATTATACTAAAAACATTTCAATTCCTCTTACTAAGGCTAGTGAGTTGAACAAAATATGCCGCTCTATCAACCCTGATGAGGGCATTATCAATACCTATGCCCAATTATTTAAAAGCTACTTTGATAAAAGATTAAAAATAGTAAATCGGTGTTTAACACCCAAAGTGATTATGGATAATGATTTCATTGCCATTATATTTAGTACAGGAACGGAAAATTTAGATTTCGTAATTCAAAATTCAAACGATGTTATGGATGATTTAAAAACATTATATAACATTTCTTTCTCCCAAATTAGTAAACAATTATATATTCAAAGGGATGTTAAAGGGTTTGAGGCAGAATCATTTTATATTATAAAACCTAACGAATATAAAAACTGGCATAGAGCCATAGCAAGATTGGATTTAGCGGAATTTATTGATGCCATACTTAAAAGTGGAGCAAAACAATATATGAATTAATGAATGCAGACATATTTCAAGACAGCGCTTTAATTTACGATTATGAATTTAATCAAATAATGGATTTTGTTCTTCAATGCTATCACTTGATGTTAAAAAAATATCAAGGAAAGCAGATTGAAAACAATGAAAATAAAATTAGAAACCGACTATATAAAGACTTTTTAAATTCAAATCAAACAAGGCAATTAATTGATATTTTTCCATGCCGGTTTGAGTGTGAATGTGCCGAAATAGACACCCAATATAAAGAGATTGGATATACAGATATAAAAGTCTTAACAACAATTAGCTTAAGTAATTCAGATGCTTACTATATTATTGAATGCAAACGAATTGATGGTAGTAGACATTTAAACAATGAGTATATAAAGGAAGGCGTTTTTAGGTTTGTCGACGTTTTAAAATATCCATCATACAACAATGTTTGTGGAATGATTGGCTTTGTCGTAAAAGAAATCGATACTGATAAAAACATCCAGAATCTAAATGAGATTTTGATTGAAGTATCTAGCCCTGCTCCCTTAAAATTGATAGAGCAGTCTGCACTAGGTCGGTATACCTCAATTCACACAAAGACAAATAATAAACCTCTTAAAGTATCTCATCTAATGCTTGACTATTCTTCAATTGTTTAGTAGAAATGAGGCTACAAATTCGTTATATTCACAATTGTTAATTTAATGGCATGGAAAATATTCAATACGAAAAAGTAGCTATTTTACTGCTTGATCAGGATAAGCCTATTACAATTGAAAAGCTTTCGGTTTTGTCAAATATGCCGATGAAAGAATTGGAAGAAGTTTTGAGATTTTTTAACTCAGAACATTTTTTGGTCTATCAGGATAACTGGCAAAAGATATTAATTACTGACAACGCGCGAGGGCAATAATGGAAAATATTTATTATTGTCTAATCTCAGGCGTTTTGGCATTTTGCCTATGTTGTATTGAAATCTTATACGGCAAATATAAATTCAACCATTTACTCGTCATGAAAAAGCCTAGATACATGCTTTGGTACAGTTTTATATATGGCACTTTAGCTTACCTACTGACGCTATTAGTCATTAATGGAAGTTTAACTATAAATAACTATCATCCTAAGGATAACCCATTGTTGGTTTCGTTTTGTATAGGAATTGTAATTAAGGCCCTGGCAAAAATGAGCTTCTTTAATATTACTATTCAGAATAGAACTTTTCCCGTTGGGCCGAAGCTGGTATTTATTTATCTTGATGATTTTCTTTTAAAAAGACTTAATGATGATATTGACAATCAATTGATAGAACATATTAAAAGAGTTTCAAAAAAACTTAGCAAGGTTGGAACGTTAACTCACCAAGATGATTTTTTCGATGAGGCGATGCCAACGAATTTTTCTAGAATTACTAGGCAAAGTTATATGAAGGAAATAATTAGTCTGAAAAAATCGTTTGACAAATGCAGGCATTTCACTTCCAAGTTTGGGTATACAAGACTATTGTTAATTGAAAAGCATGTTGATTCGGAATAGGCAGACAGTGCATTCATACTGTTGCTCTTACAAACCTCTTATCCGCTTGGGGTTGTTTTATTTGGCACCATATATTCTGCCTTAAAAGAAATGATACCCGAACTTTTAAACCAGGCAGTCGCTTTTAATACTAAAATCCACGCGGTATTGAATTGAAAGTCGGTCCGGATAATAACTAATTGAAAATTTTTATCGTCGCACAGTGTGGCCACCTCCACCCGATGGTGGTATCTTTCCTGGTTGACATTGTCAGGTCTGGTGTATAAGTCACAGTGCAAATACAATAACGAATCACTTAATAGATGAACTATATAGAAGCGGCCATCCATTATTAAATGTACAAACTCTGTTTCTTGGTGTTTAATTGCCTGGATTTTCACGTCGCCGGGTGTTGGAACGGTTATTATTAAATCTCTCCAGCGCAAAAAAGTATGGCGCGGGTTATTACTTATTCGTATTAGAGGTACTGGTATACCCGAAGAACGAAATAAGCAAGCCCACGCCAATAGCGTGAGCGTTGCGCTTATTCCCTCGTTCTTCTTTGAAAGTTACCAGTTTTCTAATACGAGATCCTATGCGAACGCAAAGCATTCAAATATTGTTATACAGCTAAGCTGTGCTTCTATATAATTGCAAATATAGCATTACAGATTGGTTTCCATTTTCCATTTTATCGCTACCGATTCAACTTTTTTGATTCCAATGAATCGATCAATTACTTCTTTTATAATAATTTTATCATAGGTCGGCATTTCTTTCAACTTTTCAAGTGAGCTCTCAAAGCCGGCGAAATCAAACTTCGTGTTAACGCTTATGCCGGCTAATTCTTCAAAAGGTATATTTAGTGCAGCGCTTAATTTGTTAATCACTAAGTCAGATGGCTTGGCTGTATTATTTTCATAGCGATTTATCTGAACATTAGATATTCCCGATAAAGTCGCCAAATCTCTTTTTGTCAGTCCTTTCTTCACACGTAAACTTTTCAATTTGTCACCAAAGTTTCCTTCCTCAAACTGATTTGCCATTTTGTCAATTCCGTTATAATTATTACATTTATTCACATACAATATAGTAATATATTATGAACATTGCAATACACAACGAAATATATTGAAATATACATAATTATGTAGTGACATATCTAAAAAGATGTAATGAAAGAAAAACAACAAACTATTGACCGATTAACCGGTGATTTTATTGCCTATTTAAAATCCATAAATCGTTCACAAAGTACCATCGAGGGTTATAGTTACTCTTGGGGGAAATTAAAAGCATACATGTCAACTCGAAATATAACCGTTTTTAGTAAAGACATTGTTGAAGAATTTTTGACATTTTTATTTGGCGAATACTCTTACCAAACACTTTTGCCAGGTCAAAAGCGCATGATAAATGAGTTATTGGCTTTAGGGGAGTTTCAGGATGAGGGACGGATTGTTAGGTCGTTCAAAATACCTCCCAAGGTATTTGATGGATCCATTGGAGAATATATTTTAGACTATATAGCTTATAGAAAAGCGGCTTTCAATTCCGCTGAACGTACAATTATAAGTTATCACCACCATTTACATGTATTTCTTAGCTTTTTAAGAACTAAGGGAGTTGACGACATACAAAAAATAACGCAGTCGGTTGTATATAGCTTTATTGAAAGTCTAGACAAGAATAAGCTAGCAACAAAGTGCATTATGGCAGGTATGTTAAAAAACTTTTTTACTTATCTGTCCGACATCAAAAAAATACCTAATTGCCTGATAATTATTCCCCCACAAGTTAACTATAAGCAAAGCCCACGCTTACCTTCAACGTTCACAAAAGACGAAATTAGTACTTTACTTCATTGTGTAGATCGTGCAAACCCTCGTGGAAAGCGCGATTATGCAATTTTGCTTCTTGCTGTGAAATTGGGCATGCGCTCATCCGATATAATGGGTTTAAGGTTTGAAAATATCTTATGGGACAAGAATCTTATTAAGTTTACTCAAAGGAAGACGGGTAAAGACATTACGTTGCCTTTAATGCCTGAAATAGGCAACGCAATAATAGATTATTTTAAATACGGACGCCAAGAATCAAAAGAGGATTTTTGTTTCCTCCAGGCAGTGTCGCCTTATTCACCTATGAAATACGGCGAAGTAGGGTCACTAACTCAACAACATTTAGCTCGCTCTGGAATTAACCTTCGGGGTCGAAAACATGGCCCTCACGCGTTAAGACATAGCTTTGCAAGTCAATTATTGGATCAAAAAACACCTCTGCCAATTATATCAGAAGCGATGGGCCACTCTAGAACTCAGTCTACAATGACCTATTTGCGCATAGATAGTGACACATTAAGGCAATGTGCATTGGAAGTGCCATCGATTCCTTTTTCTTTTTATCCTAAAAGAGGAGGCAATTTATGAATCGATTTTTTTTTAGTGTATACGGTAAATATATTGAGCGTTATATCTGTCATAAAAGAAATCTTGGATTCAAGTATAGGGATATAGAATATACTTTTTATCTGTTTGATAAGTTAGCGTTTCAACGTGGTGAAACCGAAGTAGGCATATCCAAAGAGATCGCAGAGGAATGGGGAAAGAGTCGGCCAGGTGAAGCTCCAAAGACGAGAACGGAAAGAGTATCGCTACTAAATGGTTTCTCCGTATATCTTAGGACGACAGAAAATAAAGAGTCCTATGTGATGCCTGTGCCTAAGTTCGTTAGTACATATACACCTTACATATTTTCTAAGAAACAAATTGCGTCAATATTTGAAATATGTGACAGTCTGAACGTTTCCAATGGACGCCCTGATTCAGCTATGTACGCAGCCCCTGCATTATTTCGATTGCTTTATGGAACTGGTATTAGAGTAGGTGAAGCGCTTAATTTACATACTGACGATGTAAACCTAGAAAGCAATCATCTTACCCTTCGTAGTTGTAAAAATGGCAAAGACCGTTTAATTCCTATATCTGCATCATTAACACGGATATGTAAAGAGTATCTAAATTTTCGAGGCACATTGGCTATTGAAGACGCTTCACCATTTTTCTTTGTCAAACCGACAGGTCAACCTTGCTCCAAAGACCAAGCTTATGCCTGGTTTCGCACAGTTATATATAAGGCCGGAATTCCGCATGGCGGCAAGCGCTTGGGGCCAAGACTTCATGATTTTAGACATACATTTAGTGTACATTCCCTTGCGTCGATGGCAGAGGCTGGCGTTGATCTGTATTATTCATTACCCATATTATCCCAATATCTAGGACATGATAAAATTGAATCAACCGATAAATATGTCAGATTAACCGCCGAAATGTATCCTGATTTAATAGCGGGAGCCAACAAACTATCGCCTTATTTATTTCCTGATCTTTTAAATCAACCTAACGATGAAACCGACTGATTTTTCCAAAAGCCTTACAGACTTCCTTTCTAAATATTTACCTGGCGAAAGGGGCATGAGCACTAATACAATACAATCGTACAAAACCACCTTTATTCTGTTCATTACCTTTATGGAGAGTGAGATTGGCATACCCGTTACAAAGCTCAATCTTAAAGAAATCACGCAGGAACAAGTGGTTAAGTTTTTAAATTGGTTGCAAACTAAACGTAAATGTTCTAATTCTTCTCGAAATGTACGCTTGGCTGCGTTTCATTCTTTTACGCGTTATCTTCAATATTCAATGCCTGAAAGCTTGTACGAATGGCAGCGCATTTTGGCTATCCGTATGAAACGGAGCCATAAAAAATCTATTAACTACCTTACCGTTGATGGTATTAGGCTTTTATTGGAACAACCAAATCAAGCGACAATGGGGGGCCGTCGCGATTTAGCCATGTTAGCGTTAATGTATGATTGCGCTGCTCGTGTGCAGGAAATTATTGACTTAACGCCGGTAATGGTACGTCTGAATAACCCCCCAACGATAAAACTAATTGGAAAGGGAAATAAGGCAAGAATAGTTCCTCTTTTAAACAAACAAACGGTACACATTGAACGCTATATGCGAGAGCATGATTTATTAAACGATCATGCCAACTTATATCCACTTTTTAGCAATTATCGAAAGGAAAAGCTTACTCGTGCAGGAGTGGCACATATACTAAAAAAGTACCTTGACGCTGCTCGCCTTGAATCTCCTAAACTTATTCCAGAGACTGTAAGTTGTCATTCTTTGCGCCACTCCAAAGCGATGCACTTGTTGCAAAATGGAACTAATCTAGTCTACATACGTGATATTCTCGGTCACGCTTCTGTTCAAACGACAGAGGTATATGCGAGGGCGGATTCAATGCAAAAGAGGGAAGCTATTGAAAAGGCATATGTTGGCTTAGTCAAAGATGAATCGGCTAGTTGGATGGCAAATGATGATTTGTTGAGCTGGCTTAAAAATCTATAAAATAATTTCTTTTGGAATTATGCAAAGCAAAAAGGCCAAAATTCCCATAGCTTAAAATCAAAACGTTATAACTTTACATAATAATCGACTTTACATAACCTGCTCCCGGCGGACCGATCAGGATCACATTATGGCCGCCCGCTGCGGCAATTTCCAATGCACGCTTGATATTTTCCTGACCTTTTACTTCGCTGAAGTCGCTGTCGTAATTACAGAGGCTATCGTAAAACTCTTCGCGGGTGTTTACTATTTCGGGTTTTAGTTGAGATGTGCCGTTAAAAAACTCAACTACATCTTTAATGCTTTCAACGCCGTAAACCTCAAGATCATTTACAATGGCTGCTTCACGGGCGTTTTGTTTAGGGAGGATAAAACCTTTAAAGCCATCTTTACGGGCTTGTATGGCTATAGGTAAAGCACCTTTTATCGGCTGCAGGCTTCCATCAAGCGAAAGTTCGCCCATGATGATGAATTTATCAAGGGTTTCGTGCTCTATCTGTCCGGATGCTGCTAATATGCCAGTAGCGATGGTAAGATCATAAGAGGAACCTTCTTTTTTAATATCAGCGGGAGCCATATTAACTACTACCTGCTGGCGGGGCATCCTGAAACCGCAGTTTTTTAATGCCGATTCTATCCTGAAATAGCTTTCTTTTACAGCAACATCGGGCAGACCAACAATAAAATACTTAGTTCCCGATGCAATATTCACTTCAACCGTTATGGTAATAGCCTGTATCCCATAAACCGCGCTTCCAAAGGTTTTAACCAACACTGTGATAAAAGTTTATTTGAAGCGAAAGATATAGATTTTTGATGAGGTGATAAAGCCGCGCCGTATAAAACAAAAAACCCGCCGGTACCGGCGGGTTTCGTTATAATAACAATGTTTAATCCTATCTTAAAAACGCGCCTGCTTCGCAAACAATCAACAGCATGGTGCAGGAAACTATTACGCAAACCATCAGCATTATTGACCATGTATTAGGGTTGTGTTTGCTGATGCGGGCAAACGCGGTATTGATTTTTTTGAAGAAGCGGCTGTTCAACAATACAAAATAGTTAAGTATAAACGCGCCTGTCGCTCCCATCAAAATCATTAAGCCTGATAGCGGGGTTAATTGAAACCAGCCGGCATTTAAAAACAATTGCGCCACGCTTACTAAAATGGCCAGCAAAATGATCATTAAAAAACTCGCCCCGAAAAGCGCGTTGGCTTTTGGCAATCCGCCATGACCAAAGTTTTTAACATTCCACCTGTAAAACGTTACATAAATGGATTTGTAGGTTTCTGCTGCTTTCATAATGTTATGGTTTTAGGTAATTAATTCGGTGCAAAATAATATTACTTGCACAATATTGGTTTAAAAACGGAATCGGCAAAATTTTATTGCGATTGTGTTTGATTTTTATCGTTTTTGTATTCATTTATTTGGTTTGATGCTTATATCGCAAAAAAATATCGCACCGGAGGGAATAGTCTTACTTTTTGCCATATTGATGAAAAAAGAGAAAATTTTTGGTAAAACAAATGTTACAAATCCCAGATTACGGCGTCAAAAGGCTGTTTTGAACGCAGACAACGCAATATTTGCGTTAATTTGTTGTTATAAGGGCATCTTTATAGCATATAATGTAGCCTTGTAGGCTTGTAGTGTAGTGGATAAGTAGAGGATGGTTATTTATGCTTTAAACCTTTACAGTTGATATTTGCAGGACGCGCGTTTATCAACAAAATAATTAACCAGAGCACTAACATCTAAACCCTATACTACCTCATGAATTAAGTTTCCTAACAGTACCACACGGCCCTACATCTCTACCTATAAATTAATCTAACCTTATAACATCTGCACCTAAACCTGGATGAAAACAATTTTTCTTTCACTGATCCTGCTATGCCTGTTTTCGGCGTCTTTTGCCCAAAACCGGGCTGCTATTAAAGGCAAAGTCACCGACTCGTTGAATAAGCAACCTCTTGAACTAAGTACCGTCGCGATGGTCGATCTGAAAGATACCTCGCTTATTGCTTATACCCTCAGTAAAAAAAATGGCGATTTTGAACTCCAGCGCTTACCTGTTGATAAAGAAGTGCGCCTGGTTATTTCGTTTGCCGGATACAAAAGTTACATCCGCCGGTTTAATTTTAAAAAAGGCGATATCGTTGATTTAGGCACCGTTGCGCTCAACAGCAAAATGCTGAGCGAGGTTGTGGTACGTGCCGAGCGGGTGCCTATTAAAGTAAAAAAGGACACCATTGAGTTTGATGCCGCCGCTTTTAAAACCCGGCCCAATGCTGCTGTCGAAGAACTATTAAAAAAGCTTCCCGGCGTACAGGTTGATGGCGACGGAACAATTACTGTTAACGGTAAACAGGTTAGCAAACTATTAATAGATGGCAAGCAGTTTTTTGGCTCCGACCCCAAAATTGCTACCAAAAACCTCGATGCAGCTATTGTAGCCCAGGTACAGGTTTATGACGACAGGGAAAACGACCCAGATCATTTGGTGAGCGAGACCCAGGTACAAAAGATCATCAACATCAAACTAAAAAAGGCTATTAAGAAGAGCATTTTCGGTAAGGTGTTCGGCGGTGCAGGTTCGCGCGACAGGTACGAGGCCGGTGGGTTATTCAATATGTTTCGCGATACTTTGCAGGTAAGTATTATCGGATTAAGCAATAACCTTAACCATACTGGTTTTTCGCGTGAGGAGCTTAACGCCCAAGGTGGGTTTGACCGCAGCGGTGGTAACACCTCCTTTAACGGTGGCCGTAACTGGGGTGGCGGTATTGAGAAGATCACCTCAGGAGGCTTTAATCTTAACCAGAACTATGGCGAAAAACTAAAACTTAACCTGCAATATTTTTATACGCAACGGAATAATACGGTTGAATCGGCTAATTTTCAGCAGCAGTTTCTGAAAGATACCACGCTCTTAACCCGTGCCTCAAGCAACAGGTATGCAAACAATCATACGCACACGATCAGCGGGCTTGTGGAGTGGAAGCCGGATACTGTCCGAAACCTGCGCTATAATCCATCGTTAAGTTATAATTCTAATAACAGCGGTTCCTCTGCTTTGGGCAATACGTCAAACAATTTTGATATGCCGGTAAACAAGTCGGTATCAAACTCCACGAACGATTGGCATTCAACGCAGTTTAATCAAAGCTTTTACTTTCATAAACGATCTAAAAACAAAAGCAAGGAATCGTTTACCATATCACACAACCTGAGTATTAACCCTAACCACAGCAACAATTTCAACAATAATGATGTGGTAAATTACCAGCGCCCCGACTTATCGGATAGCTTGCACCGCCTCTCTGTCCATACGTCAAATAATGCTTCGGGTAATCTCGATTTTAGTTACCGCTACCCCGTAACCAAAAATCTTATTGTTGATGTAACCACATCGGGCATATACAACAAAACCAGCGACCAGGTTTTTACCTATGATCGTAAAACCGGCCTCGACTCGCTGATCAGCAATCAAAGTTCTGACCTTAAGCGTGACCAGTGGACGGAGAACATTAAGCCGGGTATTACTTATCAGCTTAACAAAAAAACACAGATCATCGCAGGGCTTAATACCCAATGGCAGCAAATCAACAATAACTTTGTAACCAGCAGGCTTATGCAAAATTATTTTTTCCTGCTGCCAACTATCCGTATCGAGGCTTATGGGATATCCTTTAGCTATGAGCGCCGTGTTAACCAGCCGGGGATATCAAATTTACAGCCTATTACTATAGTTTACAGTCCGTTGTATAGCTATACGGGTAATCCTAACCTTGTGCCCAGCATAAACAACAACTATTACATTAACTTTTTTAAATACTTTAATGACAGCCAATTGGGGATTTACTCATACGGCAACATCTCTTCGCAAAAAAACATGGCGGTTACGCAGCAAACCATTAGCTCGGACGGGGCGCAAACCAATACAACGGTTAACCGCGATGGCAGGCCAAGTTATAATTTTTCTGTTGGGGTGTTTAAACGGTTTAAAAAAGTTAAAGAGTGGCAGGTTAACACATCAACCAATTTTTATGGTAACTATTACCAAAGCCTTAACCTGCTTAATAATGTTGAAGGCTGGCAGAACACGGTTTCGTATGGGGTACATGAAAACATTGGCGTAAACTGGAAAGATGTGATTGACCTGAATACCGGCGTGGGCTTTAATCAATCAAATACCAAATACCATTATGATGATTTCAGGAGCGTAAGAGTGGGTACCTATAACATAAGCAATAGCCTGGTGGTGAGGTTCCCTAAAAAGATAATCTGGGAAACCAAGCAGGATTTTAATTACAATGGCCAGGTTACGGCAGGCTTTAAAAAGGGCGTTAACGTAGTGAGTTCATCACTGGCCCTGCAAATGCTTAAAAAAGACCGGGGCGAGTTGAAGTTTTCTGTTTATGATATCTTTAATCAAAACGTAAGTGTGTACCGTTACATCAACAGCAACTCGGTTAACGATGTGCAGAACAATACATTGAAACGCTATTTTATGGTTACTTACAGCATTAAGTTTAATAAGCTGAGCACAAAATAGACTGATAAGTAAACGGTAAAACAAAGAGGCTGTATCAAAGTTAAAAGATGCAGCCCCATTACTTTTTAAGAGGCTGTTGTAACTATCTTTATTAGGGCGGAGTCTTACTTATAACCAAAATGCCCATCATGATGAAAACCAGGACCTATCTTTTTTTAGCTGCTACTATGGCGCTATCATTCGGCCTATTGGGCCGTGTAAATGCTCAGGACATGCCCGGTAAGCGCGATTCTATCAATTCGGTTGTATTGAATGAGAAACGTGTGATACAGGTAATACTACCCGATGGTTATAAAGTAGGCTCAACAACTAAATACGATGTGTTGTATATCCTTGACGATTGGAATATAAAATTGGGGCGCGATATACAGCATTTCATTTTTGACGAGCACACCATGCCGCCAATGATAATTGTAGGCGTGTTAAATACCGACCGGGACAAAGATTTTTTGCCAACGCATAACAGTGGCAATAAAACATCGGGCGGAGCCGATAAATTTCTGAAGTTTTTTAAGGATGAGCTAATCCCTTATATCAATAAAGCCTATCCATCTGATGGTGATAACACGCTTTTCGGTCATTCCTTTGGTGGTGTGTTTGTTACCTATGCTTTGTTGAACGAGCCGCGGCTTTTTAATAATTACGTTGCCGGCGACCCGAGTTATTGGTGGGATAATGGCGTTATGCTTAAGCAGGTTAAAGAGAAGTTGCCGTCACTTGCAGGCTTGCAAAAGTCGCTTTACATAGGTGGCCGCGAGGGACAGGGTATGAAAGAAATGAGGATTACCCCAATGGATAGCCTGTTAAAAAAGGACGCGCCGGCCGGGTTTGAATGGGTTGTTAAGGCGTATCCTAAAGAATCGCATGGAACGGTACGCCTGAAAAACTTTTATGATGGCCTGAGGTTTGCCTATAATGATTATGGAGGCAAGCCGTTGGAGTTTCACCCGTCCCGGGGGATTGTGCTAAAAAATAAGCCGATAAAGATCTGGTACTTTGATGATACAACTAAGGTGCATTATACATTTGACGGTTCTCAGCCGGTAACGACATCGCCATTTGTAAAATCTGAGATTGAATTAGCCGGTCCTGCAACGGTTACCATGCGACAGATTGCCGGGCGGCCTAAATTTGATAAAACCTCCAGCGGGGAATTTAAAGAAGGGGCCTATCTGCCGGCGTCATCACTCAGGAAAAACTATAAACCCGGCGGCTTTCATTATGCTTATTACGAAGGCCAATGGGATAAGCTGCCCGACTTTAAGACATTAAAACCGGTTAAAGAAGGTACAGAAGACAGTCTCTTCAATATTAATAAGCTTCCGCGCCAAAACAATTTTGGCTTGGTTATAGACGGGCAATTTAAAGTTGAACAGGACGGCTATTATATTTTTGGATTAGGATCGGACGATGGTTGTAAAGTGTATCTGAATGATAAGGTTATCATTGATCTGGATGGTTTGCATGACGGTGATATTGAGCGGTCATATATCGTTCCGCTGAAAAAAGGGTTTTATCCATTGCGGATAGAATATTTTCAAAAAGAAGGAGGCCGGAAACTTGATTTTGTATATGTAACTCCGGATAACATCGCCAAAAAGAAGATTACACCTATTCCGTATTCATTGAGATATGGAAAATAAACGCGCTTGGTTTTAAAACCCAGCTTAAATAAAAAATGCCGATCAATTACGATCGGCATTTTTTAATATTTTAAATCATGTGTGCTGCAGGTTAGAAAGAGCCTGGGCCGCCTGGTCCACCCCCACCCGGGCCGCCGCCTGGCCCACCCGGACCTCCGCCATCGCGGTTAAACCTGCGCTGGCCAGGCTCTTGGGTTGGAGCTTTACCCGCAAATTTTTGCAAACGAAGCGTGAATGTTAACAGGTAGTAACGACCGAGCCTGTTTACTGTTGATTGCGTGGTGATGTTGCCATTTACAACAGATGTATAACCGGTATTTTGGTTAAACAAATCATATGCTGCCAAGCGGATAGTGGCACGATGGTCTTTCAAAAACCTGCGCTCAACATAGGTATTCAGGATGTTCGGGTTTTTAATATCGAGGCTGGCGTCATAACCGTAATTTACTGTACGGGTAAAGTCGTAGCTCAGGGTCCAGTCTTTCCAGAAATAGTTTTTTCCGGCCAGTCCTAAATTCAACGTACGGAAGTTTGAACTACCGTCAATAAGTGTGCTGTGGATAGAGTTGGTTGTTTTATTGATACCGTAGCTACTGCTGGCTTCTGCATCGATAATATCAACAATGTTCACCCTGAATTTTAAACCCGGAGTAAAGTTGAGGTTTTTAGCAATGTTTTTTAAAGGCGCGGCAGATGCGGCAACATTGTTACTGTCGATAGTATTAGAGAATGCAACGCCGTTGGTATACGTTAAAGCGCCATTGAATTGCAGGGTAAATTTGCGCTGGGCCCACGGTTTTGCATATACCACATTAGCACCACCGGTATAATAGCCGCCGGCGTTTAAGTAGTTGGTAAGGTTAGTTCCCTCGAAGCTTTTTAGCGCTGGGTCTGCGGCCAATACAGCCTGGCTAAATTTACGTGGATAAGAAATGGTGTTTTGTACTATTTTATTTTGTGTTGCCGTAAAATTGAAATTGGTAAAGAAAATATCGCCGGTTTGGAAGCTGAAATTATTATACCTCAACGAAAAATTGTTGGCAAACTCTGGTTGCAGGGTAGGATTACCTTGTACCGGGTAAAGCGCGTTTGTGAAATCAATTACCGGCTGCAGCTGAGTAAATGATGGCTGGTTGCTTGATCCGCTATATAAAAAGTTTAAAGCCTTGCCTCTTGAGAAATTATAACTGAAACGTGCAGTTGGTATTACGTTAAAGGTGGTTACATGGGTAGCCGAATCATTTTTAAGGTTGAGGCCGTTTAAGGTGGCCGGCTGTACGCCAATCCCTAAGGTAAGGTTGTATTTTTTCTCAATAAATCGATAGTTTAAGCCAACCCGGTTTGTGGTGAAATTGTATTTATAATTATTGCTCAGCCTGTCGTAATGATCATATGTATTGGCTGTATTAAGTGTATCAGTTTCCTTATCACTTGTGGTGTTTGAGCGGTTAAAAGCATAATTTAATTCCAGATACCCCCGTTTGCTTATTGGTTCAATGTATGAGAGGTTGGTACCAAAAGTGGTTACGCGGCTATCTGTATTGGTTTGCTGATTTGCCGGTGCCTGGCGTGGCGCGCCATCGGCATAATCATAGGTTGGATTGTCAAACTGTGACGTTTTTGATGTATTGGCGCTGATGTTAATGCTTAAATTACGGCCATGTCCGTTAAAACGGTGGTTATACAAAGCATTAATACCATAGCTTGGCGTGGTGCCATCGCTGTGGGATAATGAGGTATACGATGAGTTTGTTATCCCGCCAATGGTTGACGATACCGACTCGTTTGCGTTGGTATTGGTACTTGAATAAGTGAAGTTTGGTACAACCTTTAAATAGTTGATTGTATCGGGCTTCCACTCCAGGTTAAAGTTAAAGCGATGATTGATTGGGTTATCAGTCTGGTTGCTTTTTTGTGTACTGATACTTGGAGTTTGGACATTGTTGGTTTGGATAGACGAGCTAAGGGTGTTGGTGGTATTATCCGTATAGCTGTAACTGCCATAAACAGATAAGGTTTTACCCCACTGATCGCGGAAGTTGGCACCGATGGCATGCGCGTTGGTGATACCGTTCGCGCTGGTAGTTGAGCTGCTGGAACCACGCAATGCGTTGCCCCTGCCGCCGCCCCCGCCGCCAAATCCACCACCACCTCCGCCACCTGAGGTAGCGCTGCCATAGGTGAATGTATTTACGTTGGTGTTGTTTATAGTTCCCAACACGGCTATCTGCTGCTCATTGTTAAAGTTGAAGAATTTAAGATCGCCGATGTAGCGGTTGGCGTTGGCTATGCCCTGGTCTTTCGGTAAAAAGTCTTCGCCATCGCCGGCTGTGGCCTGGCCGAAGTAGCCGTGGTTTTTGTCTTTACGGATGGTGATGTTCAGGATCTTGTCGGGCTCACCGGTTTTAATACCGGTAAGGTTGGCCTGATCGCCATAATCGTCAATTACCTGGATGCTTTCTACTACGTCGGCAGGCAGGTTTTTGGTAGCGGTTTTAACATCGCCTCCAAAAAAATCCTTTCCGTTAACGCGCACTTTGGTAACCGATTTGCCCTGGGCGGTTACGTTGCCATCTTTATCCACATCAACGCCGGGCAGTTTTTTTAATACGTCTTCAACCGGGGCATTTTCGCGTACGGGATAAGCGCTTACCTTATATTCGGTTGTATCCTCTTTTAGTATTACAGGGTTAACACCAACAATGGTAACCTGGTTAAGCATATTGGTTTCGGCCTTTAACACTATCGCGCCAAGATCAACCGGTTGGGTGCCGGCATCAAGCGAATAATGTTTTTTTATGGCTGTGAAACCTATTGACGAAATGGTAATGGTTAGTTTGTTGCCCTTTACCACCGGAAACGAAAATTTACCGGCAGCATCGGCAATAGCGATGGTGCTATCACCGCCGTTTGAAACCAGCTTAACACTACTCCCGGGTAAGGATAGCTTTGTGGAATCAACGACAGTTCCCTTTACCTCCCGCCCCGTCTGGGCGTAGGAGCCAAAGGCAGATAAAAGAATAAAACTCAAGATAAGAAGTAGGGGTTTCATAAATGTTTTTTCAGCGTACGATTGTTGTATTTGGGTATATAGACGTAATATGAACTACAAATGTTCAACTTAAAATATACATAAAGTCAAATCAATATATTATTGTTACACATAAAGCCCGTAAAGGCCTATCAATCATATTAATGTTACAAAATATTAAATGAAAAGGCCGGAATTTTCCGGCCTTGAGGTTGTTATTAAGATCAGTCAGTCAATTTCGGGCAGGAATGAGGGCGAATACCGGTGCGTTTTAAGTTTTATAGGCTGTTAAGTGTTGCAAAACCTAAGTGTGTACCGTAATCATGTAATAAGATTCGGGTTTGAGCAAGGCCATGATTAAGTGATTCACTTGCTTTAAGCATTATTACGAAAATGTGGAAAATTAGTTTCATTAATTGTTGTGAGAGATACCAATAATGATCCTGATACGTTTAAGTAATTCACACAAGAAATAAACTATTGTTTAAAATCCGTTGATACAATAGTAACATTGTGGCACAGTATTTCGTAATACTTAACCAAACATTAACCTATGAACAATATTGGAAACACGCTGCACGCAAAAGTGCACAAATGGATAGATACGATCGGGTTCCGGCTCAACACATCGCAAACCAACAGCAAAAGCCATATTACAACCAATCATTATTTTTTTGAAACCTTTAATTTTTTCGAAAAATCAAAGAAAAATAAACCGGAGGCCACTAAGTTTTTGTGCTTCGATGCTTACGGTGAAAAGATAAATGTAAAGTCGCTGCTTGACTTGCAGGTTGCTTTTTTTGATAATATTAGTCAGCTTAAATAGCAGGCGGGCCTTTTCTGACACCTATTCCTTATAGTATTAAGCAATTTGGCGGGGTTTTTAATATGCCCATAAAATAAAAAATCCCGCCCTAAAAATAAGGCAGGATTTTAAGAAGGATTTTTGAAGGGTTACCTCAAATTAGTTTTCAACATTGGTGCGTGGCCAGCAATTCATACTTCCTGTTTTCTCATTCAGTATATCCTGGTTAGCGGTGCTTATACCCCTGATCATTCCCCCTCCGATATTTACAACCGGTCTTGTCGGGTTAAGGGCTTCCTTTATCCTGAGGTGAAGGTCGGCATAATGAGCTGCTGTTATGGCATCGCCGCCTTTTGGTAAGCCGGTATCAATTTTCTTTAACTCGGCACGTACCATAGGCCTGATATCAGACAGTACGATGTTGATTGGGGTAAAGCCCCAACTCGCCAGCTGCGCGCTTGATACACCCGGGAACGAAAAGCTTGCATCTGTGTTTAACAGGTTTTTCAGATTTTCAATGTACCCTCTTTGCAGGTTACGCTGATAACCATCTGGTTTAGCGGTACCAAATATGCCGGTGTGCAGATCTGTTAATAATTGAGCTACGGTATATGCGTTAGCGCCGTTCTTTGCCTCATTATCATACATACGGGCCAACCTTGACGGATTAAGCTCGTTGCTCAATAGTGAAACCTGCATAGCTTTAATACGGTTTATGATAACGCCGTTATCAAATTTTGCGAGCTCCGGTTTGTTAATAAGCCATGATGGCGTAGCGTACAGTTGCTGATTTAAGAATAAAGCGGCTTCGCGCTGACGGGCCTTGCTCACAAAATCATATACAGCACCTTTTTGATCATAGGTTTTAAAGTTTTCGTTCATGCCGCCAATGTTGGTGGTTACATGGCCCATGTAACGATAAAACTGTCCTAAAACTTCATTGTATAATTCGTTAAGGTCGCTATAGTCCTCATCTTTTTTGTACGACCATTTTTCGAGGTTCGGCAAAATACGTTTCAGGTTGGCGATACCGTAAGCGCTGGCTTTCATGGCATTGTCGCCCAGGTCTTCGTTTTGTAAACGAGGGTCGATAGAAGTGCCCTGGCGACCGAAGTAGTAAACAGGGTTACCCGCATTCTTGTTGGTCCATACGGCTAATATTTCTTTTTCCTGCTCCGGAGTTTTATTACCCGGGAACCAGGTATATCCCCATTTAATAGACCAGTCATCATACTCCCCTATTTGTGGGTACAGGTGTGTAACGCCATCGCCGGGTTGGGCAATGTAGTTAAAACGGGCATAGTCCATGATAGATGGCGCGGTACCGTGTTTGTCGGTAAAGGTTTTTGAACGTAACGAGTCAACCGGGTAGGCATAGCTTGAACCAAAGTTATGTGGTAAGCCCAAGGTGTGGCCAACCTCATGAGATGATACAAAGCGGATTAACTCGCCCATCTGGTCGTCAGAAAATTGTGCGTGACGGGCATTTGGATTTACTGCCGCTGTTTGGATCAGGTACCAGTCGCGCAGTAATTGCATTACGTTGTGGTACCAGCCAACGTGGCTTTCCAGGATCTCGCCGCTACGTGGGTCGGCTACGTGAGGGCCATAAGCGTTTTCAACATCCGATGCAAAATACCTGATTACGCTATAGCGTGCATCTTCGGTACTAAATTGAGGGTCTTGTTTGGCTGTTGGAGCTTCTTTAGCAGTAATTGCATTTTTAAAGCCTGCCGACTCAAACGCTTTTTGCCAATCGTTTACACCCTGTATTAAATATGGCACCCATTTTTTAGGGGTAGCTGGGTCAATGTAAAATACAATTTGTTTTTTTGGCTCAACCAACTCTCCTTTTGCATAGGCAATAGGATCTTTAGGCTCCAGTTTCCAGCGGTGGATGTAAGCAGTAACCAGGGCTTTCTGCGCATTGGTGCCATAATCTGTTTGGCGCTGACCAAAAAAGCCCACGCGCGGGTCCATGATCCTGGACTTCATCGGAACTTTAGGTAACAGCAGCATGGAGGTGTTCAGTTCAAATGTTACCGCGGCGATGCTGTTATCGGTTGGCGATTCACCGGCGCGGTAAGTTTTTAAGGTGTGCGCCTCAATATTTATCGGGAAGCTTTTAATGGTATCGATGTATGAACGAGAGTTATCAACGCCCATGGTTTTGTAGGCTTTCTTGATATCGTCAGACAGACCGATAGCGGCGATATCGCCATTATAAAAATCGGTAACGTCAATTAAAACACCGGTGGTATCTTTGTTAAAAGCTTTTATTTCAAAAGAGGCCAATATTGCATCCAGGTTGGAGTTTTTAACCGATTGATACATATCGCTGGTGCTATCGGCACGTAACGAATAGCTTGGAACCCGGATAAATACCTGCTTATCGTGCTTTTCCCATTTCCAAACCTGGTCGTTAATTTCTTCGCCGCCGTACTGCTGGCCAAATGTCTTTAAGCCGCCTGGTGTTTTTACAAAGCGGGTAACCACAAGCATTTCGCGGTTAATTAACGAATCGGGTATTTCATAATAATATTTGCCATCAACTTTATAAGTATTAAAAAGTCCGCTATCGGCCTTGGTTTTAGCCGGAATAAGGTCGCTGAATTTTTTAATTCCCTCTTTTTTGGGGGCACCGGTTGTCGCGGTAGCAACAGTTCCGTTAGCTGTAGTAGTGGTTTTTAGTGTGAGGCTTTGGTTTGCAGCTTGCTTTTTGGTAGCGCATGAGCCAGCCAAAACAGCAAGTGCCAGTACTGAGCCGCGTAAATAAATACCCGGCAGCGAATGTTTTTTCATTTATTACAATAGTTTTAACCGTAAATTTATATAAAAAGCAGTTCTTTTTTTGCTGATAAAGCGTTTTATCATTAATAATTTACAAGTATTATTAATTATATGCGGCGTTTTAGGGTTAACACAACTTTATCAACCCGTTTATCATGATAAACTTCAAGCAACAGGCTCCTGTCATCTTTTGATTTAAAAAGTTCATCAATTTCCTGGAGGTTCATTCTTGAAACGGGCTTGAAATTCACCGATATTATTTCATCATCGCGTTCAAGGCCAATTTCATCAGCTGCCGAACCGGGTTCAACCCTGCTGATGACTATCCTTTCCAAATGATCACCTGCCGCATAATATTCAAGGCCGCTCATGTCGTGTTCAAAAGGATCATTATAGGTAAAGTTGGGTTTTAAATACATAGCGCTATCCGGGTAATCAAGGATAACTGTAAAGCGCTTCAGAATGCCTACGCCCAGGTTTCCATCTCGCGGAACAGCCAGGTGGGTTTGGTTATTGCCATCGTCCGGAAAAGAAGCTATTACTTTTTTCATCCTGAACTTACCCAGGTCAAACTCCTCCATCCTGCTTATAAAGCCATTTATGGGGCCATTTAAGCCAATACCCAGATTAGCTGAAGAAATGAATTTTTGCGGAAGCCCGTAGGTTTTGATATAACGCTCAATGGATACCGGGTGGCCTGCGCCAAGGTCAACAACCAGTTTGGTTTTTATGGGGGCGATACCAGGCATAAAGGCCTTAGCATATACATATGCTTTCCTGTCCTCAACAGACATTGGGATCTTATTCGATTTCCTGAACGGCTTAAGGTCTTTAGGCCTGCAAACGGTAAGGGTGCTGTCCTGGAAACTAATTTTTACCGCAAGGTTGTTAAAAAACTCATAACCAAGTAAGCCATGGATAGGCATGCCCGCATAGCCCGAAAGGTTAAATATATCTTTCCTTAAAATAGCTGCGGCAACATCGTAACTAACAAGGCCCGTTATAGCTACATCTAAAGTTGAGGTTACATAAGCTTCAGAATCCTCTCCCTCGCCAAGGCCGGGGATTTTTAATATACGTTTGTTAGGAATGCTGATAGAATCGGCTAATTTAGGATCGGTTATGATCATGAGGCCTACGCCTGTATCCAATATAAAATTAAAGGGCCCCTTATGGTTGATTTTGAGTGGGATGATCATCAGGTTCCGCTCCAGTTTGAACGGAATAGTCACCTTTTTTTTATGCACATCAAGATCAAAGTACTGGGCCCGGGCTGTGGCAGCAAAGCAAAATGTTAACACGAATGCAAGCCACAATGCCCCCGGGAGGCGTAAATTATAATATAGCTTGTGTAACAAATCGGTTATAGTTGGTGTATTAAATTTACGAGATTTATTTGTTAAATAATTATTTTATTATGCGAAAGTCAACAATTTCATTTCTGTTAATTGTTTGTGTTTTATCCCTTTGCCATGATACTATTTATGCCCGTTCAATAAAAAAAAGAAAGGTTAAAAAACTGTTCAGGCATTCGCAAATTGTTAATGATCATTTTACAGGGTTTGCCCTTTATGATTTGGACGAGCATAAAATGATATATGAATTAAATGCCGATAAATACTTCACGCCGGCATCTAATACCAAGCTTTTTACTTTTTATACTTGTCTTAAAATGCTTGGTGATTCGATCCCTGCATTACGCTACCAAACCCGGGGCGATTCGCTGATATTTTGGGGTACCGGCGATCCTTCCTTTTTGCATAGCGATTTAAAAGGGGTTAATGGGCTTAACTTTTTAAGGAATAGCAATAAACAGCTGTTTTATTCGCCAGGGAATTATACGGGCGAACTTTTTGGCGCCGGTTGGGCCTGGGATGATTATAACGATTATTACCAGGCCGAAATTACAGCCTTGCCCCTTGAAGATAACGTTGCCCTGCTTTATGCAGATTGGGACGGCAATATGCAGGTAAAGCCCAATTATTTAAAAAGGTTTTTGAATGCCGATATCAACTATCGCCCCAAACAGTTTAAGGTAAAGCGTGATGTTATCAGCAATAATTTTGTGTACCCGGCCGGTGAGATCCCGGTAAATTATAAACAGGAAATTCCATGGAAAACAAGCTTGCAGTTAACTATGGCGTTACTGCAGGATACACTGAAAAAGCAGGTGGCCCTGTTACAGGAACCCATGACCGCCGACGCCAAAACTGTTTACAATACCAGTGCCGATTCGGTTTACCGAAGAATGCTACAGCCAAGCGATAATTTTATCGCCGAACAATTGCTGCTGGTATGCTCGTCATTAAAATTTAATACCCTTAACACCGATTCGGTGATCAATTATTCAAAAACGCATTTTTTAAATGATTTGCCCGATGTGCCGCAATGGGTTGATGGCTCAGGACTGTCGCGTTTTAATTTGTTTACACCGCGGGATATTGTAGCCCTGCTGCTTAAAATTCAGGATGAGGTGAAAGACGAAAACCTGCTGCACAGCATGATGCCGATAGGCGGCGTAGCCGGTACAATCAAAAGCGCTTATAAAACAGATAACGGGCAGCCCTTTGTGTGGGCTAAAACCGGATCGTTAAGCAATAACCATAACCAAAGTGGCTACATTGTTACCCGCAAAGGCAAGCACCTGGCCTTCGCGTTCATGAACAATAACTTTACCCGCTCAACCCGCGAAATCAGGGATGAAATGGTAAGGATCATGACGTATATCCATGAGGAGTTTTAAAATGTATAATAAAAATATGCCATTGCGAGTGGGCAAAATTGGGAGCTTTGAAGGAAAACGACATTAACTCTTATTGTCATCCTGAGCGGGGAAAATAGGGACTTGTGAAGGTAAAATGACATATCCGCCGCGTCATTGCGAGGCACGAAGCAATCGCACAGAGGCAGGTAATGACTATTGTTGTATTGAACTTCCATCGTCGCGCTCCTGGCCGCGCGAAGCCAGGTACTTTTGTCGCCACAAAAGTACCCAAAAAGGCTTGCAGCAGAAAGGCTTCTTTGCCCGTACCCTACCCTAAGTCCACCACCCGGCCTTTGCCCTGCAAAACGAACAGAACCACGGGCTGCAATTATTTTGCCCCGATTCGCCCTATCCCCAGTTTCTGCAAAAACTTGCTATGCCCCTGCAGCCGCACATTCCCCGCATTGTTCTGTTCGTTTTCACCCGAAGCAGATCTGCTGCGAAAAACATCCGGTTTTAATTATGTCATGGGTAAGGCACGAAGGATCTTCTTCATCATGCATGGCGGCTCTGCATATTGCCTAAGATTCTTCGCTTTCGCTCAGAATGACAGACTCTTTTTTGACGTGTCGTTGGTAAGTGGAATTACGAAGCAACTGCACAGAAGCAAAGCGAGTAAACTCCCTTTTTGTCGCAAGTGTTGCGCGATGGATGATGCGGGGCTCACTTGTGCCCGGCTTGCTGTTCCAAAGAATCTAACCTTTTCCTTCTCCGTCCTTTTTTAAATTCCCTTCAAGTTGTGGGTTTTGGGCTGGAAGTGTTTTTACCCGGTGTTCAACTTCAGTTTGCTGAACATGAACCGCATAATCAGCCGGTTCAATATGGCTCCCGCTGGCCTCGGCGTAAACCTGCGTAAATTCGGCACCGATATATAATATTGCTGAAGTATAATAGATCCACACCAAAATCACGATGATGGAACCCGCCGCGCCGTAGGCCGAACCCTGCGCTGTATACTGTATATAAAGACTAATAAGGTATTGCCCAATCATAAACAGGATAGCTGTAAATACCGCACCGCTGCGTACATCGCGCCATTTGATCTTAACATCGGGCAGAAACTTAAATATGATACCAAACAGGGTGGTGATCACCACTAATGTGATACCCAGGTTTATGCCTTTAACAAGGATTTGTGTTATAGAATCAATCTGCGGGAAGAAGCGTTGAATCTGGTCTTGCACGGCACTTATCACAATATTGATAATAAGTGTAGCCAGGAGTAAAAACCCGAGACTGATGATCAGTGAAAATGATACAAAGCGATTTTTTAGCAATTGCACCCAGCCGCTTTTGGGTTTAGCCTTAACCCGCCATATCATATTGAGCGAGTCCTGGATCTCAATAAAGATACTGCTCGCACCTAATAACAGCGTCACAACACCAATAACAACAGCAATGCCCGATTTTCCGGACAATGCAAGGTGTTTTAGGGCGTCCTGAATTTGAGCTGCCGGCCCTTTTCCAACGTAATGAACAATTTCCGGGTATAAACGATCTGTTGCTGCATCCTGCCCAAAAACAAGCCCGGCAACTGATATCACAATGATTAATAAAGGCGCGATTGAAAATACCGTGTAATAAGCCAACGAAGCACTTAATTTTAAGCCGTTATCTTTTGAAAAGCCAGTGAAGGACGCCAGGAGTACCTTCCATAGTTGTTTAAAATGTTCTTTGCTAAAAAACTTCATGCCGGTAGATTAAAGGTTAACATCTGTTTGCGAAAGATTATACAATATTGATGCCTTTTGTAAGGTGTTTGTAATAAAAGGTGTAAGTTTTAAATGGAGGTATCAAAAGCGTTACAGCGCCTGAACCGGAATGTCCAGCAATTCGTACTCGGGCCAGCCGGTAAAGTCATAATGCCACCATTCGGTTGAGATCACTTTGAAGCCATATTTGGCCATTACGGTTTTTAATAGCTCGCGATTGGAAATTTCCTGTGCCGGTAAATCCATGTAGTTTGCACCGGCCTTACGGCTAAAGCTGTCAAAGCCCGTTGGCATGTCCAGTTCCTTCCCGGTTTTAAGGTTGATAAGAGAAAGATCGATAGCACAGCCCCGGTTATGCTTTGATCCCTTGCGCGGGTCGGCTACAAAATTGGTATCGGGGGCCATTTCATAAAAATTAACGGTAACGGAATATGGCCGGTACGCATCATAAATTTTAAGGCCAAGGCCCTGGGTTTTTAATTGGGCCTCCACCTGCTGCAGTGCTTTTACCACAGGCAAACGTGCAAATGCCTTAGCCGTTGTATACATGCGGCGGTGCATGAAATTGTTGGTGGTAGCATACCGGAGGTCTAAAACTATTTCCGGAATATATTTTTTGATCTCGACAAGCTGTTTATCTGGATTGGCCTTAACCTGTACTTTATAACGGGCAACGCCGCATATTTTTGTACTGTCGATATACTTATAATGCTGCGCGCTAACATGCAATGAGCCGGCGACAAATACCAATAAGATCAAATATCTGCGAAGCATATTATCTGTGAGATACGATCAGCAGGTCAAGATCTTTACATGGGATGGAGAAACGCTCGCCGATATGTTTATTGGTGAGCTGGCCGTGGTAAATGTAAACCGCATTCCGCACGCCGGATTTTTCCCAAATCAGGTTTTTGATGCCACCCATATCGCCAATATCAAGCAGAATAGGCGCAAAAATATTGGTGAGCGCATAGGTAGCCGTACGGGCAACACGCGACGCGATATTAGGCACGCAATAATGGATTACATCATACTTGCGGAAAACCGGGTGGGTATGGTTAGTAACCTCGGATGTTTCAAAGCAGCCACCTTGGTCAATACTTACGTCAATAATTACCGAGTCGCGTTTCATGCGGCTAACGGTAGCCTCTGAGATAATACATGGACTGCGACCGTCTTCGGCACGGAGCGCACCAATGGCAACATCGCAGGTGGTAATGGCTTTTTCCAACACAATGGGTTGAACAACAGAAGTAAAAACCCGGTTGCCAATATTGTTTTGCAGACGGCGAAGCTTGTATATTGAGGGGTCGAACACTTTAACTTCGGCACCAAGTGATATGGCGGTACGTGCGGCATACTCTCCTACTGTACCAGCGCCAAGAATCACGATTTCTGTAGGCGGAACACCGGTTATGCCGCCCAGCATCAGGCCTTTGCCTTCAAAAACATTGCTTAAATATTCGGCAGCAATGAGGATAGAGGTTGCGCCTACAATTTCGCTCATGGCCCTTACGACGGTCAAAATATTGCCTTCATCACGAAGATGTTCAAAACTTAAGGCCGTGATTTTTTTAGCCATGAGGGCTTGAATATTTTCTGCCTTGAGCGTAGCCATTTGCAGGGTTGAGATCAGGAGCTGTCCCGGCTTCATCATTTCAATTTCCTGTGCGGTGGGCGGGGCTATTTTGATGATGATATCGGCTTCATAAACCTTTTTGGTATCATAAACTATTTGGGCTCCCTGTTCACTATAGTCCTTGTCCGAAAAATTAGCGGCCTGACCCGCATTGTTTTCCAGTAATACATCGTGCCCATTGTTAACCAATAAAGCTACCGACAGCGGTGTTAAAGGCACCCGGTTTTCCTGGAAGGATACTTCTTTGGGAATGCCGATGTACAGCTTGTTTTTTTTGCTTTTTACCTCCAGCAACGATTCCTGGGGTTGCATCATTGCTTGCTTGGCAATATCCGAAAACCCGCTATAGATCCCTGAACTCATGATGTATTGTTTTAAAGGCTGTTGAAGATAATAAAAAACGATGGATGATAAAACTAAATATTTTCGATGCTGATGAGGCGCGAATTGGCGTCTGATATCTCGATCCTGACAGTGGTATAATGGATGGGAAGCAGGTCCGGAATTTTTTCGGGCCACTCAATAAAGCAGTAGGCATCACTGTAAAAATATTCTTCATAGCCCATATCCAGTGCTTCGGTTTGGTTTTTAAGGCGATAGAAATCAAAATGAAAGATCCGGCTGTCCCGGCCAATGTACTCATTAACAATAGAAAACGTTGGACTGGTGGCCTGTTCGGTTACCCCCAACTGCTCGCACAAGGTTTTGATGAGCGTGGTTTTCCCGGCCCCCATTTCGCCATAAAAAAGAAAGATTTTGTTCCCCGCCGAATTGGCCAGGATGGCTTCGGCAGCCTGCGGTAACTGAGATAGTGAATTTACAGATAGTTGCACGTGTAATGATGTTGTTCTATATCCAAAAATACTCAAAATCCCTAAATTATAAATTAGCCGTAAGTGCTTTAAAAAAGGCTTCTTTAGCTTCAATATGCGGGATGTGACCGCAATTGTCAAATTCAATCAGCTTACATCCGGGAATCCTCTTAGCGGTTTCCGGGCCTAATATTTTATACTGCCCATGTTTAGCTTTCTCTTCGTCGCTCAGCAACGCTTTGCCAACTATTGTTTTATCCTCTTTCCCTATGAATAATACAGTAGGCACTTTAATCAGTCCGAACTCGTAGCAAACAGGCTGCTCATAGATCATCTCAAATGTTAATGCTGCTACTTTGGCATAACGCGGGAAATCGGCACTTTTACTTACCCCTGCTCCAATGTTAACCAGGTATTCATACTCGGGTTTCCAGGATGTGAAGTAGGATGTTTGATAGTATTTCTTAACGCTTTCGTAGCTGGTTTTTAACTCGGCTTTGTAATCATCCTCTGCGCTGTTATAGGGTACAAAAGTTCGGTAATCTTCTAAGCCGATAGGGTCTTCAAGCAACAGTTTTTCCACCCTGTCAGGATACATCAGCGTAAAGCGGGTAGCCAGCATCCCTCCCATAGAGTGTCCCATTAAGGTGATTTTTTGTACACCTAAACTATCCAGCAGGTTTTTATTAAGCCTTGCCAGCAGATGAAAGCTATAGTGAATAAATGCTTTCGAGGATTTGCCAAAGCCGATCTGGTCAGGTACAATTACGCGATAGCCTTTCCCGGTTAGTGTCTTAATCACATCCGTCCAGTAATAACCACCGAAGTTTTTTCCGTGAAAAAGCATCACGGTTTTACCGTTTGGGGCAACCGGCTTTACATCCATATATGCCATGCGGAGATCCTGCCCTTCCACTTTGATGGGCATAAAGTTTACCGGATACGGGTACTTTACGTTTTCGAGTGTGATGGAAAGGGTATCGGACTGGGCATTTACAACAATGCTTGCCAATACGAGAGCAAGAAGTAACAGTATTTTACGCATACAAAAGATACAGGAGACGGAATTAAATGTTTGGCTCCTGCTGCCTAAAAAGGGAGTTTGACCTGTAGGTGACGATTGCTGCCTAAAGTAACAAGCTCGCAAGCGGGAAGGTGACAGGATGATATTAACAATGTAAAATATTCATTGCCGTTGGTTTTAACCAACGGAATAAAAGTTGAAAGGTCCTGGCTTTAGCCCAACTATACAAGCGGATTAGGCTGAAGCCCTCTTATTGTTGCTCATTACTCCGTTGGTTAAAACCAACGGCAATGAAGTTTTATCTACCGGTAAGCTATATCACCAAGCTTAAACAGCAGCTGCGAAGAACCTTCATGGTTGCTAAGGATGGCAAAGGAAATAAGAAATAAATAGTCATATAAACAAAAAAGTCCCACCACAAAGGCGGGACTTTCGGTTAATAGTTTAAATGTTATCAGGATTTTTTATTGCTATTAAACCCAAAAGGAACAACCACTTTGAAGCTGATATTACGCCCCATATTAAATATGCCCGGGTGTACACCTTCAGGTACGTTAGGGTTATCAAAATATTTAAGCCTGCTCATGTTTGATTGATAGTTAACATTGGCAAGGTTAGTGCCCTCAACAAAAAGTTTGATAACCGGCTGGCCAGCCTTGTTAACAATGTTGCCTCCAAAACCGGCGCTTAACAGGTTGTAGCCTGCTGTATAGGTTTCTGTGCCGTATGCAGCGAAAAAGCGGTCTTGAGCGCTATAGTGGTCAAACCCAACAAAGGCATAAATGCTTTTGATTTTACCAAAGCCCCCGTTAAATGTACCCCGCAGCTCGGAATGTGTATGCAAAGGCGGAATAAAAGGCAGATATTTTAAACTATCAGCAACCGGGCCGCCGTTACCTTTGTTTTCTCCATAGGTTAAGCTTAAGGCGTTTTCAAAATGCAGCCATGATATAGGGTGCAGGTCTACATTTACCTCGCCGCCATAAATGTGGGCTTTGCTTTGCACATAAGTAAATGTGGTATAACCCTGTGTATAAACCGGGCTACCATCGGCAGCTAATACCTGTTGCTGGTAAATATAGTTTGACAGGTTGTTGTTAAATACCTCAACACTGGCCGAAATATTTGGCAGGGTAAGGAAAGTGCCTATATCTTCCTGTAAACTAAACTCCGGTTTGAAATTTTTATCACCGATGTGGTAGATCTGTGAGCCCGGATCTGGGCCGTTGGCCGAAATTTCAGCTATGCTTGGCGCCCTGAAACCGCGAGAAATATTGCCTTTGATCAGGAACGCGTCTGACACATTATAAGTTGCTCCGAAACTGCCAGAAAATCCGCTGAACCTTTTGTTAAAGGAATCAAACTGTTTGGTGACGTTTGCTGTGGTTTCGGGATTGCTGCCGGTATATAACTGCGGGAATCCGTTGCGGCCAAGTGTATCAACATACGCCGCGCTATTGCTGAATGAGCGGGTATCGTACCTTGCGCCTGCCGAAAGGTCAAGTTTGCCGAAGCTCTTTTTTATTACAAAGAAAGGGCCTACATCAAACTGGTGATAGGCAGGTATGGGGAAATCCGTCGCGTCGCCGATGGTGTTGTTTTGGTACTGGCCGTTAATGCCGAAGGTTGTTTCATACTCGTTGCCGATGTTAAAGTTATACTTAACATCATATGTATAAGTAGTTAGGTGCAGGTTAAGCCCGGCAATGTCGCCGGCTTCGGGGTGGGTAAACTCACGACGGTGACTGTATTGATAGCCCAGGTTAACTGCCAGGTTTCCGTTACCTAAAATAAAGTTACTGTTATTGTAGATGCGGTAAAGTTGTACATGCTGGTGCAAAGTAGGGATGCTATACGAGTTTAAAACAGACTGCGGAACAATTGGCCTGAAGGCGTCATCTTCGGTAATTTGGCGGGTAAACTTGCGGGTAAGCGAGTCGCGACTGCCATCCGGAATAGCTTGTTCATCATCAAACACCGATGCATGCAGGTATGAGTAACCCCATGATTTATTTAGGCCCACCATTACGCGGGCATCTTTTTCACGGTAGTTGGTAGCGTATACACGGCCATCATGCTCATTCTGATAGTCCTTACTGCCTTTGGCCGAGATCACGGTACCCCAGATAAGACCGTTTTGGTTTCCCTGTAACCTGAACGAGCCATTATATAAGCCCTGGTTTGTACCGTACAATCCCTGAACCGAGCCGAGGATTTTCCCTTCGGGTACCGGTGCCGGTGATATCAGGTTTACCACGCCGCCGATAGCATCTGAGCCATAGGTTAAACTTGCAGGTCCTTTGATCACCTCAACCCTGTCTATCGAGTTTTGATCTACTTCAATACCATGCTCATCGCCCCATTGCTGACCTTCCTGGCGTATACCATCCTGCAGGGTGATCACCCTGTTGTAGCCCAGGCCATGAATAAATGGCTTTGATACGTTGGGGCCTGTAGTAACTGCGCTTACACCTGGCAGGGTAGCTATCTGATCAATAATATTGCCGGATGCCGCACGCTGCTCCAAATAGGTTTTACCTACTGCAACCATTGGTACAGGGCTGCGCTTTATTTCGGTGGCTTTGCTTACACCGGTAATAACAACTTCACCGGCTTCAAGCGATGAGGTTTGCATTTTAACATCAAATACACTTGTTTTTGAAAAGTCGACCCGTTGGTTAACGGTTAAATAGCCGATATAAGTTACCTGAACAAGGAAAACGCCTTTAGGGACGCTGCCGAAGCTGTATTTGCCGTTTACATCGGTAATAGCCCCTTTGCGTAAATCCGGAATGTTTACTGTAGCGCCAATGATTGGTTTGCCGTCGGCTTTATCGGTAATAGTACCCGAAAGACTGCCAATAGCATCTTCGGTTTTATTGTTTATAATAGTAGTATACTTGTTAGCAAATGCAGAAACCTGCACAAACGACAATATAATGAAGCTTATAAGCTTTAATTTCATGATGAAAATTTAAGAAAATCGATAATTACCGTTTAATGATAACGGAGTTGTTTTTAAGAAAAAATATAGGACAGCGTTATGCCCTAACCGGAGGTGCCCTCCCGGCCGACAGGATAAGCGCGATGCTTATAAAGTCATAATCGCCAGGCTTAAAAACATGATCGGATGTTACGAGGGGTATTAAAAATGAGGTATTGCTAACTGCCACAGCATCGGTATGGTGCATGGCATCGCACATTAAACATTTTTCTTTAACGGTTTGCCGGCCCTCTGCCAGGTGGTTGTGTTTGGTGATCCCCTTAATGAGGGCATGCTGGTGCGAATAAACCATATATTGCCCGGCCACAAAGCAGATAAGCAGCAGCCACGCGAATACAATATGTAGGCGGTTTTTTTTCACAGTCAACATTCCATATAACGGAATACGGCAAAAGTAAGTATTAAAACGGGAATATTAATGCAACATTGTAACAATAATGCTATCGTTCATTCGTTCACTTGTTCATTGGTTTATTGGTCCGTTCTCGCGTATACAGTCGCCGTCAAAACAAGTTGTCAAACTTTTCACTAATGAACCAATGAACAAGTGAACCAATGAACCTATCTTTGCCAATTATGACACCTGCCGAGATCAATAAAAAATGGGATGTGCTGCAGCAGCGGATAGCTGAGGACTTTGACAACGAAAAGCCCGATATTAAAGTGATGCTTTTTTTGATCGGGGTCCAGGAATTGGGGCAAGGTCCGCGGAAGTTTAGCAAGCGCCAAAAAGAAGAGCTGATGCATATTGCTACCTGCCGCTTAATGAGTATGATGGGTTTTTACGAACTTGAAGGCCTTGACCAGGATGGCTGGCCACACTGGAAGCGCGTAAAAGTAATCCCTAATTATACCCTGCTTGAGCAGGAAATGCTCATGAAATCGCTCATCGTGAATTACTTTGAGGAGATGGATGGAGAAAATTAGTGAGTGGTTTATTGGTTGATTAGGTGAATGGTTGGAGACGGATAATGTATTTGTAAAAGACTTTTGAGCTGGGGATACGTGCGATTCCCTCCCCAGGGAGGGTGTAGGGAGGGGTTTCTCGACTATACTTGTTAATTGGCAATGCGTATAAATCCCTACCTGCCGACACACTTGACAGCCGGACCCCTCCCGAGGGAGGGAACTTAAATTATTCGAACACCTATAATTTATCTATATCAACAATAAGGGTTATTGAAATCAGGAAAAAATCAACTCAATCAGCGAAATCAAAAACAATCAACGGTCTATGAAGAAACTTTTTACCTTAAGCGTTCTGCTATTAACCCTTACGGCCGCCTTTGCCGGTCCGCCTAAAAACCAGTATGTGCGCATCCATACTACTTATGGCGATTGCATCCTTCGCCTGTATAATGAAACGCCTTTGCACCGGGATAACTTTATCAAGCTTACCAAAAAAGGTTTTTTTAATGGTACACTGTTTCACCGGGTGATCCAGAATTTTATGATCCAGGGCGGCGATCCAGATTCGAAAGATCCGATAAAAGCCAAACCAGGTGCCGAGCTGGGCAATGGTGATGTTGGTTATACCATCCCGGCCGAATTTCGTGATAGTATTTTTCATAAGCGCGGGGTGCTTGCTGCCGCGCGTGACGATAACCCTAAAAAAGAATCGAGCGGCTGTCAGTTTTATATTGTAGAGGGTAAGCGCTTTACCGATGGTAAGCTGGATACGCTTGAAAATACAAGGCTTAAAGGCCGTAAGATCCCAACGTGGCAACGGGAATGGTATAAATCAGTTGGCGGTTCTCCGCACCTTGATCAAAACTATACCGCTTTCGGCGAAGTAGTGTCGGGCATAGATATGGTAGACCGTATTGCCGCTGTTAAAAAAGACGGGAACGATCGCCCGGTAGCGGATGTGCCGATGACTGTTGAGTTGCTGAGCAAAAAGGAATGTAAGCAGTTAGATAAAATTCTTTTCCCGAAAGTGAAATAAAAACCAATGTCATTTCGAACGAGGAACGAGAGAGAAATCTTATATACCTCGAACAGCCAATAAGCAAATTCGCTATGTCTGTCGCTCGTATAAGATTTCTCTTAAGCCCCCTTGGCCATCTTCAGCTCAGCCGAAATCACAATTTTGTCGTAGTTTCGTAATTCAAATTAAATCCGAAATCGAACATTCGAAATCTCATATGAAAATACTTACCTATAACGTAAACGGCATTCGTTCGGCAATAAACAAAGGCTGGCTGGCCTGGTTGCAGGCTACCGACGCTGATGTTGTTTGTTTGCAGGAAATTAAAGCGACGCCCGATGTGCTGACCGATCTTGGTTTGGTTGACCAGATGGGCTATCAGCATTACTGGTTTCCGGCCGAAAAAAAGGGCTACAGTGGTACGGCCATTTTTACCAAGATTTTGCCTAAGCATATTGAATATGGCTGCGGTATTCCTGATTTTGACCGTGAAGGGCGTTGTATTCGCGTAGATTTTGATGAGGTATCGGTAATGAGTGTTTATTTCCCATCCGGATCAAGCGGCGATGAGCGGCAGGTTTTTAAATATCGTTTTTTGGATGAGTTTGGCAAATACCTCACCCTGCTTAAAGTAGAATACCCCAATCTGGTAGTTTGCGGGGATTATAACATTTGTCATCGCCCTATTGATATCCACAATCCAAAATCAAACGCTAACTCATCGGGCTTTTTACCGGAAGAGCGCGAATGGATGGAGAACTTTATTGAAGGCGGGTTTATTGATACTTTCCGTCATGTAAATAAAGAACCACATAATTATACCTGGTGGAGTTTCCGTGCCGGGTCTCGCGGTAAAAACCTGGGCTGGCGTATTGATTATGCCATGGCCAGTACACCGCTTGAAGATAAGATCCGCCGCGCGGCAATATTGCCCGAGGCAAAACACTCTGACCATTGTCCGGTGTTGCTTGAGCTGGAGTTTTAAAATGTTAATTGATAAAATAAACAAACGAGCCGGAGATGTATCATCTCCGGCTCGCTTGTTTTTAACTAAGATTGATTTTCTTGAATTTCTGAGTTGGAAAATCTGTAGTCCCCTGAAGGTGTCATAGTAAAAGTAGGGCTGTCAGTCTGAGCCTGTCGAAGACTCGCGCGCAGAGGTCCTGCCCACCATGCTTCGACAAGCTCAGCATGACCCCGTTTTGAATAGATGATATTATTCCGCTACATCAATCACCAGCTTTCCATTTGCTTTGCCCTTTTCCAATACATCGTGGGCCTCGCTGCCGGTTGCCAAAGTAAATTTGCGTTCATCAACCAGTGGTATAAGTTTACCTGCTTCGGCAAGTTTGGTAGCTTCCTGCATGATTTCGCCATGGTGTTTACGGCCTTTCCCGGTGATCATAGGCATTAAGGTAAACACGCCGGAATAGGTAGCCCCGCGGAATGATAGTGGCGCCAGCTTGTGTTCGCCCCAGCCAAGACAGCTTACCACGTGGCCGGTATAATATTTAGCAGCAGTAAAAGAAGCATCTAAAGTTGCTCCGCCTAAAGTGTCATACACAATATCAAAGCCTTCGCCGTTGGTATACTCGTTAACATATTGTTCAACTGTTTTTTCGCGGTAATCAATAAATGTAGCGCCAATGCTTTCTATGTATTGTTGTTGGGCCGCGCTTCCGGTGGCATAAACATCTGCTCCGAAAGCTTTTGCTATCTGCACGGCAAGGTGACCAACACCTCCTGCCCCACCATGAACTAACACTTTTTGACCTTCGTGTACATTTGCCCTGTCAACCAGGCCTTCCCAGGCGGTTATGAAATTAAGGGGCATAGAAGCTGATTGACGCATACTCAGGCTTGATGGTTTTATGGCAAGCAGATCGGCATCGAAAGCCGCGTACTGTGCGTAGGTGCCCTGCAGGCCACCAATACCACCGGCAAGTCCGTATACTTCATCTCCAATTTTAAAGCGGGTAACGCCTGTGCCAATTTCTTCAACAATGCAGGCAAAATCCATCCCTAAAATGGCCGGTAGTGGTTGTTTGGCATGAGCGCCTTTGCCGGTACGGATTTTATTATCGAGCACGCTTACGCCGCTGGCTATAATGCGTACCAGTACCTGGCCTGCGGCGGCTACCGGGCGTTTAACTTCCGTAAGGGTAAAAGGGGCGTTCGCTTCGGAAGCTATCAGTGCTTGCATGATGGTTTTATTTTGAGTGTTCATTGTAGTATTTGCTTGGTTTTAATTACAATGCAAAGGTATACCGGCCACAGGATGAGTCTCTTGTACAAATCCTCGTAATAATTGTACATTTACACTATGGTTAAAGATAATTTATACCAGCCCTTTGAGATCGTGTTGCGCGAACCTCTCGAAGCTTGCCCCCGCAATGAACATTCACATAGCTTTTTTGAGTTTATTTATATAGTGAGTGGAACAGGTAAGCAATGTATCAACAACAGCAAGTTTACCTATAAGGCAGGCCACCTGTTTTTGCTTACTCCTAACGACTCCCACTATTTTGAAATTGCAACCCTTACGCAGTTTCTGTTTATCCGGTTCAATATGGCTTATATTAAAGATTATAAGCTGCCCGGTAACGCGGTTAAGCACTTGGATTTTATTCTGAAAAACGCGGCGCAGGCGCCCGGGTGTGTATTGAAAAATCAGGAGGATGTTGCTGTTGTAAAGCCCATTATGCAGGCCGTCATCAGCGAACAGAAAAAAAACGGCCTTTACAGTAAAGAGCTTTTGCAGCAATATATCAATACAGTTATTGTAATTGTTGCCCGTAATGTGGCCATGAGCATGCCCGATGAGGTAGATGAAAATACAGAAGAAAAAGTACTCGATATTCTGCAGTATATCCAGACCAATATCTACTCCCCCGAAAAGCTCAGGGTTGATGTTATTGCCGATAAAATGGGTGTTTCAGAAACCTACGCGGGCCGTTATTTCAAAAAGCATACTAACGAAACTCTGCAACAATACATTATTAAATACAAACTTAAATTGATTGAAAATCGCCTGTTGCATAGTAATATGCGCATGGTTGAAATAGCCAATGAACTTGGTTTTAATGATGAAAGCCACCTGAACCGAATTTTTAAAAAGTACCGTCATGTTAACCCTTCTGAGTTTAGGAAGATTGGCGGTGAGCCGTCTTTGGCTGTTTAGTGGTTTTGACCATTTGTTTTACATCTTACAGTCGATAAAAGCACAAATTTTTATTCCGAAAATTATATAAAATTGAAAATTTGATTAAAATAAATTCAAAAATTTCAAAATAATTTGCTTTTTTATCAAAAACACTTCATAAATTACAATTCTTAAAGATAACTGATTGTCAATTTTTAAACTATTGTAATTTTTCATGGAAGAATCAGCTTATTTTGATAAATATAGCCCAATTAATAATGTTTGGGACGAAATGTATGGCCTTGATGCTAATGTTCGTGAGCATTATCGTAAAGTTATTGACTACATTTCAAAAGAATCGGCAGATGATCTGAATAAAAAGGAAGAACTTGCCAAACGACTTTTCATGAGCCAGGGCATTACCTTTACCGTTTACAACAGCGGCGAAGGCATTGAAAAGATCTTCCCTTTTGATATCATCCCCCGTATTATCACTGCCGATGAATGGGCCTTTGTTGAGCGGGGGATTAAGCAGCGCCTTAACGCGCTTAATCTGTTCCTGAAAGATATTTACCACAATCAGTTTATTGTAAAGGATGGCATAGTACCCATTGATATCATTTACTCGTGCCCGCATTTTTTACGTGAGATGTACCAGCTCCAGGTACCCTATGATATTTATGTGCACATTTCAGGTATCGACCTTATTCGTGATGAAGATGGTACTTTTTATGTGCTGGAAGATAACCTGCGTACCCCGTCGGGCGTAAGTTATATGCTCGAGAACAGGGAGATCACCAAGCGGTTATTTCCCGATCTGCTGCCGCAATGCAGCGTGCGGAGCGTTACCGAATACCCGTCGATACTATATAAAAACCTGCTGGCCTTATCGCCTCGGCAAATCCATAACCCAACTATTGTTTTACTTACGCCGGGCATTTATAACTCGGCCTATTTTGAACATACTACGCTGGCCCGTTTAATGGGTGTTGAACTGGTAGAGGGGCGCGACCTGGTAGTGAATAACCACAAGGTATACATGAAAACCACAACCGGCCTGCAGCAGGTTGATGTAATATACCGCCGAGTAGATGATGAGTTTCTTGATCCGCTGGTGTTTAACCCGGAAAGTATGCTGGGCGTAGCGGGTTTGATGGGGGCTTATCGTAAAGGCAATGTGGCCATTGTAAACGCGACAGGTACAGGTGTTGCTGATGACAAGGCGGTTTATGCCTATGTGCCCGATATGATCCGCTATTACCTGAACGAAGAACCTATCCTCAAAAATGTGCCAACACACCAGCTGGGTAACCCCGATGAGCGCGAAATGGTATTTAAAAACCTCAATAATATGGTGGTTAAAAAAACCAATGGCAGCGGAGGCTACGGGATGCTGATGGGGCATGCGGCAAGCGAGCAAGAAATAGACGATTATAAAAAAGAGATCCTTAAAGATCCCCGTAACTTCATAGCGCAGCCAACCATCAGTCTTTCAGCCGCGCCATGTTATATGCAGGGCGAGTTAAAGCCGCGCCGGGTTGATTTAAGACCTTACGCGCTTTATGGTCCCGATGGCATTGAAATAGTACCGGGTGGTTTAACCCGGGTGGCCTTAAAAGAAGGCTCGCTGGTGGTTAACAGCTCGCAGGGAGGCGGTAGTAAAGATACGTGGGTATTAGCCTGAGGTGAAAGAGGAAGGAATAGCGAATAAAATCCCCTCTTGAGAGGAGGCGCGAAGGACCGCGCGGTAGCAGGGGTGTGTTTCTGGGATGAGTTTATTACAACCATAAACACACCCCTACACCCCTCTCAAGAGGGGAATCGCACAAGTCCGCGTTTTTTGAATAAAGTACAAAAGTATAATTAACAAGGCCGGCGATTTTACCGCCGGCATAATCATTCCCCCTTTAGGGGGTTAGGGGGCATTATGTTAAGCAGGGTTGCAGCAAGTTTTTATTGGTTAAGCCGTTACATTGAGCGCAGCGATGGTATGCTGCGGATGCTCAAAATTAATTATGCCTCATCGCAGGATACCGTGCAGGAGTTTACCTGGGAGCCTGTTATGAGGATTTTTGCAGGTTTGGATGCCGTTGAGGCCGAAAAGCTGGAAAATGACAGCCGGTCGGTTTTAAAGTACATGGTTACGGGGAAGAGCAATCCCAATTCCATACTCAACATTATCACGCTCGCGCGCGAAAATGCCCGGGGGGTACAGGAACACATCACCAAAGACCTTTGGCAATGCCTTAATGAATATTACCACACCGTAAAAGACGTGCGTTTGGAACGTGCCCTGCACCGGGAGGATCCAATAGGTGTGCTGGATGTTTTAATAAAACAGGTGATGCTTTATTATGGCACGGTTGAAATTACCATGGAGCGCGGCGAGGGCAGGGCCTTTATGAATATTGGTAAGTATTTGGAACGGGCCATCCAGTCGGTTGATATCTTGGATACCAAGTTTAGTTCGATAAGTGATAACCCCGACCTGCTTACAGATACCACTTACTGGAAACACCTGTTGCTTTCCCTTGGTGGTTATGAGTTATATTTAAAAACCTATCGGGAGGGTTTTGAGGCCGAAAACGTACTGGAGCAGGTTGTGCTGAATAACGACTTTCCACGCTCGGTTATTTATTCGGTAAACAATATTCAGCGTTATTTCGACAGGTTAAAAAACGACAGTAATGCAGATGATTACCGGGAGATGTCGTTCCAGATAGGCAGGCTGCAAAGCCGTATAAAATACAGCTCGGTAAAAAGCATTAAACAGGAAGGTTTGCACCTGTTTCTTACCCAGATCAGGAGCGAACTATACGGTGTGGGTAATTCATTGAACCAGCACTATTTTGCTAATTCATAAAAACGATTTGAAAATGTGTCGATTTGAAAATTTGAAGATGTTTGCTCAACGTCATTTTCAAATCAGCTAATTAACTAATTAAAGAAAAGATGCCTGAATTTAAGATCCAACACATCACCAAATACACTTATGCGGGCCCTGTTCGTGACAGCGCTAACCAGATCATTCTTTTCCCCATAAAAGATGAATACCAGGAGGTGGTAAAACAAGAGCTGAGCATAACCGGTAACCCTGTGGTTGATACCCATATTGATTATTATGGCAATGAGGTTGGCAGTTTTACTTATAGCGATCAGCACAACATGCTGGTGATTAATTCAAAACTGGTTGTTGTTACGCGTCAGCGTCCATTGCCGGTGAACGATATTTTTCCGGAGCAACAGTGGGAAGCCCTAAAGCGCCTGCAATACATGGTGCCTTACATTGATTTTTTAAAACAGGAATATTTTGAAGGCCTCCCCGAGTTGCAGGAAATAGTTGAACAAGAGCGGCGTAAGGACGAAACGCCTTTCCAGGTCGCCCTTCGTTTTTGTGGCTGGGTGTACAATAATTTTGAATACATCAAAGGTGTAACCACAGTTGAAACCACGCTTGATGAGGTTTGGAAACTTAAAGCAGGCGTTTGCCAGGATTTTGCCCATATTTTGATGGTGATGCTCCGTCAGCTTAGAATCCCGTCACGGTATGTAAGTGGCTATATCTGTACCCATAGCAGCGCCATGCGTGGTGAAGGTGCTACTCATGCCTGGGCCGAGGTGTATGTACCCGACTACGGCTGGCTTGGCATCGACCCAACCAACAATTGCATCGCGAATGAAACCCATGTGCGTTTGGCTGTAGGTCGCAATTTTTCCGATTGCTCGCCGGTTAAAGGTGTTTACAAAGGCGCATACGGTCATAAGCTTGAAGTATCAGTTGTGGTAGATGATGCCGATACTATTGTTTTTGAAGATAAAACCCATGAAGCGCCAGCTATGCACGCGGTGACCGAGTTTCCTAAAAACAGCTATCAGCGATATATGGAGATCATTCAGCAGCAACAACAGCAGCAGCAGTAGCAGTTTGCAGAGAGTTCTTTTAAAAAGTCATGTCATTGCGAGGAGGAACGACAAAGCAATCTCGTAGCTATACAAGTCGGATATGCATTGGCTACGAGATTGCCACGCTTCGCTCGCAATGACATGATTTTTTAACCAGCATTTTCAACCGATACTCATCTTTCGAGTATTTATGGATATAACAGCATAGTCACCTAATCTCAATTCAAGAAATCCTTAAATCAAGCCAATCAAGGTTCCACGCTCTGATAAAAAGCAACCAGCTTGGGGGCTACAACATGCACGTCGTGTTGTTCTTCAATCAGGCGGCGGGCGTTGAGGCCTATATTGCGACAAAACTCCTCGTCGGTAATGCAGCGTTCAATGGCATCATAAAACTCTTGCCGGTTATTGGCAATTAGGATGTTTGAACCATTGGTGAAATTGATGCCTTCGGCTCCTAATGAGGTGGAGATGATACATTTTTCCATGGCCATACCTTCTACTATCTTAACCCGCATGCCTCCGCTTGAAAGCAGCGGTACTACCATGATAGCCTTGCTGTTTACAAACTCCGAAGCGTCGTCAACCTCGCCCTGGATAAAAATCTTACCCATCACCTCGTAATCATCAAAGCTATCGGGAATGTTATGGCCGGCAACATAAAACCTTACGCGCAGGTCGCCATCGGTAAGGTCTTTATAAAAGTTCTCAATAAACCATTCGATCCCCTCTCTATTCGGCATCCAATCCAATGAGCCAAGAAAAAACAAGCTCGGAAATTCTGTTTTGTTATAGTTGGGCTTGTAATCGGGCAGGGAAATACCAACCGGAAAAATTTCGACCGGGATAGTGGCGCCGTATGACAACAGCGTTTTTTTATCCTCGTTAGTAAATACCGCTATAGCATCAAATTTATTGAGTTGTTGCAACTCGTAATCCTTTACCTTGCGTGCCAGCAAATGCAGGTACCATTTCTTAAACAGGTCGCTTTTTTGCTGGGCGAGGCGCATCCATACCTGGTGTTCAATATTGTGCGACCGATAAATCAGCCTCGCTTTCGCATGCTTACGGACAGCAGCCAGGTAAGGTGTTACAAACAGTCCCTCAAATTGGATAACATCGTATGTTGTTTGGCGTAGTTCGCGCAGCAGCAGCTTTTCAAATTCGGCATCGTAATAACGGTCGACATCGTTTGATTTTTTGCTGAACAGGTTGCCTATGGCATCAAGTACAGATACGTTGATGTTGATATCGTACGATGTGTATTGGATTTTTTGCAACAACTCATCTTCGGTGGTTTGAACGCTGCCGTGATATTTTTTTCCGTTTAAAGCTACCAGCGCAACTTCGTGCCCAAGAGCAATCAGCCCTTTAATGGTATTGCAAACCACAATGGCATAGCCGCCATTTTGCGGAAATGGTACACGATGTGTTAAAATTAGGATCTTCAAACGGTGGATTGGGTTTTTAACAAAAATACCATCCTGACGGTGGTATTCAAAACTTCATTAAAAAATACTTAACTGCGGATCGGTTACCCTGAAAGTACGGCGGTGATATGGCGTAAAACCAATTTTCATTACCGTTTCACGATGCTTGGTTGTTGGATAGCCTTTATTGGTATGCCATTCATACTCCGGATGCTCGGCTGCTATTTGCATCATATAATCATCACGGTAAGTTTTAGCCAATATGGATGCAGCCGCTATGCTGAAATATTTTCCGTCGCCTTTGATGATGCACTCATGCGGAATGCTCCGGTATTTTTTAAATCGGTTACCGTCTATGATCAAAAACTGTGGTTCGAGATGTAGTTTTTCAATAGCGCGGTGCATAGCCAGGAAAGACGCGTTGAGGATGTTGATCTCATCTATCTCCAGGTTATCAACAGAGGCTACAGCATAAGCGATAGCTTTTGCTTCAATTTCAGCGCGGAGCTGGTACCTCACCTCTTCGGTAAGTTGTTTGGAATCGTTTAGCAGGTGATGGTCAAAATCGGGCGGCAAAATAACCGCAGCGGCAAAAACGGGCCCTGCAAGGCATCCACGTCCTGCTTCGTCGCATCCTGCTTCCAAAAATTCGTATTGGTACCTGGCTGATAACATCCTGCAAATATAATAAGTGTAGTAAACGGGTTAGTGAAGTAATTAGTATTATCCGTTTTTCAACATAGTGGATTATGAGGCTTAAACGGTTTTGTTTCTTGTTGAGACGCATCACATGCACCTTCTTCCATTTGACGTTAAAAAATCTTTAGGGTGAGCAGCGTAATATCGTCTATGGGTTTGCTTTTATGCACATTGCTCAGGTAGTCCATTAACGCCTGGTTGAAATTATCGGGCGATAGCTCGCCGTGGGCCAGTACAAAATCGAGTAGCTTGTCCTCGTTCCATATTTTGGAACTTGGCGATTCAAAATCCATGAGCCCGTCTGTATAGTTAAAGATCAGGCTGCCGGGTTCCACATCAACCTCGCCCTCGTTTAAAAAAGGGAGGTCTTCAAAAACGCCAATCATGGTGGTGCCAAGCTTAAGCGGGATGGCCCCTCCTTCTGAATACAATATGGTTGGATTATGCCCCGCGTTAATATAATTAAGCCTGCGGGTATTTTGATTATAACGCGCCAGGAACAGGGTAATAAACCGCTCGCCTTTGGTGTTGTTGAGTACTATCTTGTTTAACCTGTCAACAATATTGGTTAAATCACCATCAACGGCAGCCCAGGCGTGCAGGCTGGCCTGGAAATTAGCCATCAGTAATGCCGCCGAAATTCCCTTGCCGGATACATCCGCAATGCACCATAAAAACTCATGCTCATTAAGGCGGATGAAATCAAAATAATCGCCGCCAATATTTTGGTGCGGAAGGTATTTGGCGCCAATCTCCACACTATCGTCCTTATGTTCCCGCATAGGGATCAGCATGTTCTGTACCTCTACCGCAAGCTCCATTTCACGCTGAAAACGTTCGGATTGCAGGCGCTCGCGAAAAAGCTTTTTGTTTTCCAGCGCCACAATGATCACGTTCATCAGCGTTTGGATGAAGTTAAGATCGTTGTTAAGCATCTCGCCGGAGGTGTTGAAATCGCCTATGAGGGCGTAGGCCAGCGCTTTACTTTTATGATATACCGGGATGAAATAGTTGTATTTTTTAAGGATGGGATCGTGATGGCCGGATATGGCAGTTGGTGCTTTAACCTTACTTAGTTTTTTGCAGGCACGGGCCAGCACTACCGACGACTCAATATCACCGCCATATTTGGCTATGCAGGCAAATTTATTATCCTTCTCAATTAAAAAACGTAGCTTGCCTACCTGCAAATAGTTTTGCAGAATAACCTCCAGCATTTGAATGAGGATAGGAGTAGCGGTGTTTTTGTTTATCGCCCGCGTAATTTCCAATAAAGAATTTAATTCCGACTGCCGTTTGAGCAAAAGCCTGATCAATTCGTCTTCGCCGGAACCGTCGTCTATATTCAGCATATTGATATAAGTCCGCTGACTAAAATAGAAGAAATAATTTTTAAATACGAGTACTTTGTGATTTTATATCAAAGGCATCGCGCAGGCCAACAGTAACCAGGTTAAAAGCATAAACCAGCAGCATAATGGCCAAGCCCGGAATTATAGCTAAAAACGCCGAATCCATAACAATATAGCCGTAATGTTCCTTGATCATGCCGCCCCAGGTTGGCGTAGGTGGTTGTGCGCCAAAGCCTAAAAAGCTAAGCCCGGCCTCCAGGAGTATAGCCGATGCAAAGTTTGATGACGCCAGTACCAGTATTGGCCCGGTGATATTGGGTAAAATATGTTTAGCTATAATGCGCTTGTTGCTAAAGCCCAGGGCCCTTGCCGCCTCAATGTATTCTACCTGCTTAAGGCCCATTACCTGCCCGCGTACTAACCGCGCAACCTCAACCCACATAGACAGGCCAACGGCTATAAATATTTGCCAAAGCCCCTTGCCCAATGCAAATGATATAGCAATTACCAACAACAGCGCCGGTAGCGCCCACAAAATATTCATGAGCCAGCTTAACGATGCATCAACCCAGCCACCGAAGTAACCCGCAACAGCCCCAACGGTTACCCCCAACAACATGCTGATGATAACCGACATTAAACCTACCGCAAGCGAGATTCGGGTACCTAAGAGCAGTCGGCTCAGCATATCCCGGCCATAGCCATCGGTGCCAAGCCAAAAGGTTTTAAAGACAATGTTCTCGTCCCTGATCCGGGCATCGTATTTTTGAAAAACAGCAGCAGAGGCGGGTACCGTTGTCGCCTGGCCATTATCATTGAAGATAACATTACCGTTTCTATAAACGGGCTTTTGTCCGGACAATACCTCAAAAATATTATATGCTTTTTTTTCGGGCTTGTCTTCATCGCCGATGTAGCCGTTTACATAAATGGAATCTTTAACAAAGCGGTAGCCGGTTATTGGTACATCTTTATAGAAAGATGGCTGGCCATACAGCATTTTAGCAAGCACATTTACGGTATCAACAGGCTCCGCTTTGCGGAGTTTTAGCATCATGTAAGCTGATCCCGGCTTTTTTGTACTGAGCTGAATGATCATGTTATTGGCCAGCGGGGTATCGTCGGGCATAATGAGATAGCCCAGTATGGCAACCAATAAGGTAAGCAGGATAAATGCCAGTCCGGCTACAGCAGTTTTATTATGCTTAAAAACACGCCAGGTGCGTTTTGCTGGTGTAATTTCGGCCAATGTGTTAATAGTTCATGTGTATTGGCTAAATATCGCTTAAATAGGTGCAATTAGCAATAAGGGACGGTTTCTTTACATTTATATAGCCGAAAAGCTTAACGCTAAAAGCCTAAAGTGATAAGTTGCTATTTGGGGCTTTTAGCTTTCAGCATTTTGCGTTCGGCTTTCAGCCTCAAGCTTATCTAACCACGCGGCCTTTCCACGCGTATTTTTTGTTTTTTCCTAAAAAGCCAATGATTACGAAATAGAGCACGTTGAGGGGCAAAACGAAGCTTACATATAATAGCAGTTCGCGTCGTTTTAAAAAGTTCATGATCGGCGTCATGTAAAATAGGTCTATCGCGTATTTAATCCCGATGGTGAGCAAAAACAGTTTCAGGAAATAGATATTAAAAATCCCCAGCACAGCCGTAAATAACAACATGAAATTGCACAGCCAAATGCTGAGCGCGAAAGCCACCATTTTTTTGTTTTTGTACTTGGTTGATTTTGATGCCCAACGACGCCTTTGCTGCATAAACTCTTTTAAGTTTGGTTTAGCGTGGGTGTATACAATCGCTTCGCGACGCTTTAAAAAGCCTATCCTGCCGGGATAGCGCTCCCCTACTTTGTGCAATAGCAGCTCATCATCTCCCGAGGCCAGGTCGTCAATACCGGTAAAACCTCCAACTTCATAAAAAACATCTTTACGATAGGCAAAATTTGCGCCGTTACAGGTAGCCGCAAAGCCATGCCCTAAAAACGAGCCGCCCATACATATGAGCGACGAAAAATCAAGCGTTTGCATCCGCTCAAATACCGATTGCTCCTGGAAGTAGGTTACCGGCGATGAGATCATCACCAGGTTGTTTTGTTCATAAAAGACAACTATGTTGCGCAGCCACTGATTGCCCATACGGCAATCGGCGTCGGTTGCTACCATCAGCTCGCCCGTTGAAAGTTTTATGGCTTCGGCTATGGCTTTTTTCTTGTAAGAGTTGAGCGTTTCGCCGAGGCTAAGCTTTAGCAGTTTTACTCCCTGCGGCGCATAGCTGCTTATAATGGCGGCAGTATTATCCGTCGAGTGATCATCAACAATAATGATCTCGACAAGGTGTTTGGGATAATCCTGGGCTAAAATATCTTCAATGGTGAGGCTGATCTTTTCTTCCTCGTTACGGGCCGCGACGAGCACAGTTACTTTAGTGTTAACAGAATCGGCAACAATGGGCGGCGTGGTGACCTTTGCCCAGCCTATCCGCAGATAAATCAGCAACACCACATAAAGCCCTATAGAAAACAACGAAATAATACTAATCAGCGCGGTCAAAGAATTTCAGTTTTAAAACGAATAACGATCCTAAAATAGCAGGAATAAATAAATTAATAAGCCATATTGATGATACCCCGGCTATTACGGCGATATTTTGATCTGTCACATAAACAAACAAATGCGAGGCGGTAAAGCCACGAACACCAATATCAAAAAGATCAAGTGATGGTATAGCCGACGACACCAGGAAAAACAATGTCAGCATCATCATCATGGGGCCAATATTCATGTTAGGTACCAGCATCTGGAATACCAGGAAATACTGGAACGAAAACGTGAGGTAACGGGCTATGCTGAACCCCATTATCGTTATGAGCTCATGGGTATGGTACCGCCCCATTACTTCAAAAAAACGATGGTACTTTTTGATGAAAGGAACCCTGTCGAGCAAGGTTACGGCCCAATTAATATTAAAGTAAAAAATAAGCTGAATGGCCACAATTATGGCGCAAACGGCAGTTACACTCCATGCCAATACTAAATTGGTATGAAGGTAGGTGGCCACAAACCAGGCCATAGCTATTACCCCCAAAACATTGGTTACCGAGCCCTGGCTAAATGAGCCTACGCCCATGGCAAAAATTCCCGGCACGCGTTTGCGGGGAGGTAAAAACATAACCCGTCCACCATATTCGCCCAGGCGGTTAGGTGTGGTTACCGCCCATGTAAGTCCGCAAAAAACGGCCTCAACAGCCTCCCACAGCGAAATATTAATGAGTGTTTTGGTTACATAACGCCACTTCAGCGCTTCTAAAAACCAGTTCAAAAACATCAATAAAACTACCAGCCCCATCACGATAACAACGTGGGTAGTACTTATTTGCGATGCAAAATGTTCAAACTGCTTTAGGTCGTTATTTTTTTTGTTGAATTGCCGGTAAATAAACCAGCCCGCAATTATTAATATACCAGCCTTAAGAAGATAAGAAACAACCTTTTTAGTAGAACCTGTCAAGTAGATAAATTTTATGCAATGTTACAAAAAAATGGGGCAAGGATTAACTTGCCCCATACAACACTACACGGTTAGTTTTGTTTACTTCAATCGTGCTTTTAAAAACGTTAATGTATTGGCATAAGCATCTTTTGTGGCCTCGCTATTGTAAATAGGATTACTTGGATTAGCAAAGCCATGGTCGGCATCGTACTGGTGCAGGTAAACTTTTTTACCGGCGGCTTTCATATCGGCCTCAAACTTAGCTACTACTTTTGGATTGATCCATTGATCTTTATTGGCAAAATTGCCCAATACATCGGTGTTTAAGGTTTTTAATTTATTTACGTCCTGCTCGGGCATGCCATAGTACATTACGCAAGCTACAGCCTTTTTACCTGCAAGCAGGCTGGTTTGCAGGCTCCATCCACCGCCAAAGCACCAACCAATGGTTGCAATACGCGCAGCAGGACCGGCATAGGCAATAGCTCCGTTTACAATGGCGCGTGCCCTGTCGTCATTTACGGCCTGCATAAATTTGCCGGCATCTTCGCGTGTAGTGGCTACTTTGCCGTCGTACAAATCAAGGTCGATGATGTTTACGTTGCCCAGGGCGTTATATAATTTTTCTGACTCCTTTTTTACATAGTCATTAAGGCCCCACCACTCGTGTATCACCAGTAAATAATTATTAGTGGGTTTTTTGGCTTTCATAAAAAAAGCCGAAGCCTGTTTGCCATCTGATGTTTTGTAGGTGATGGTCTGCCCTATGCTGCTTTGAAAGCGAAATGGCAAAGGGTTTTTGTGCGACATTTTGAACTGCGGGCTTGAGGCCAGCATGGCAAACTGTTGTGTTGCAGATGGATTGCTGCAGCAAACTACTTTACGTTGAGCAAAAGTTATGGCAGCTAAACCAATAAATAATGTTAATAGAAATAGTTTTTTCATGGGTAAAAGTTTAATGTTAGTTAAAGCTCTGGGGTTTGTTTTAAAACAAATACGGCTGTATCGCGGTTTTAGTTGTCAACGGCACTGCAATTGGCCGGCATAAATTTATGATAATGTAATCTACAATTATCTAAAATTAATGCATACCTGTTTATTATTCATGGAACCTTATGAATTAGAAACACGTATATAATAATAACCAATATATTATATAATATGCCTGTCCCGCCAATTCCTGATAATGAAATGGAAAGGCTTTTTAGCCTGTCGGAATTTGATCTTGATTATGCCGAACATAAAGACAGTTTTAAGGATTTGGCCAAGCTGGCCGCCAAGGTTGCCGGCACCGAAATTTCGTTAGTAAACCTGATTGATTCGTACACCCAATGGAGTATCAGCGGCCATGGGCTCGAGATTGAACAAATGCCGCGTGAAGACTCGGTTTGCCAGTATACCATCATCAACGGCGAATATTTTGAGGTGGAAGACCTGCAAAGGGATGAGCGGTTCAAGAATAAATTTTACGTTACGGATGAGCCCAAACTGAGGTATTATTACGGGATTCCGTTAAAAACGAGCGATGATCACAATATCGGCGCTTTATGTGTGCTCGATAAAAACGTTAAGGAACTCTCCCCCGAAAAGGTTGAGCTTTTAAAGATCATTGCCGATGAAATAGTTAACCGGTTAAAAGACCTGAAAGTAATAGGCAAGTTAAAAAACAAGCTTTCTGAAGCTAACGAAGCACAAAAAAAGGTTGCCCATGATATCCGCGGGCCGTTAAGCGGCATTATCGGCCTGGCGCAACTGATCAGCGAGCAGGGCGAGGCAAACCAGATAGAAGAAGTGTTGGAGTTTATCAACCTGATCCATAAAAGCGGTCGATCAATACTGGAGCTTGCAGATGAGATTTTAAGTGCCGATAAAAAAGATCACAAACCCATATCCAAAGGATCCGATTTCAATCTGCTTGTTTTTAAGGATAAGATTGAGCGGTTGTTTATCCCACAAGCTCGCAACAAAAACATTTTGCTTACAGTTAAAACTTCGTCCGAGTCGGAACAGATACCCATTGCCCGTAATAAACTGCTGCAAATAGCCGGCAACCTGATCTCAAATGCCATAAAATTTACCCCTGCCGGTGGCGCTGTTGATGTTGATCTGAGCCTTGAGGTAAACGATCATATCAGCATATTACAGGTCCTGGTTAAAGACAATGGGGTTGGCATTGACGAAAAAGGTATCGAGAAAATATTGAAAGGCAATGCCGCCTCAACAACAGGAACAACCGGCGAAGCCGGATTTGGCTTCGGACTGGCTTTGGTAAAACACCTTATTGAAACGCTTAAAGGATCCTTAAATATTTACTCAAAGCATGGCCAGGGAGCCGTATTTGAAGTAAGGCTGCCACAAAAAATACAATAATAAAAATCTAACTGTTTGGAAAATTCAGGACATAGAAAATTGCGTAAGGCAAAATATCCTTAAATAAATTGTTTTCCGGAAAGGTAGATTTACAGTGCATTATCTAAATTAAAATACCGGATCAAAGGAACCCGGTATTTTAATTTAGGTTATATTTTTTACCAGCTTTTGCCGCCGCCGCCACGATTGTCTCTTGAATAGCCGCCGCCACCGCCGCCGCGGTTGCCACCACCATAACCACCGCCACCACGGTTACCACCGCCGTAGCCGCCACCGCTGCTTCTGCGATCACCGCCTGGTTTTTTCTCTTCTGCCTGGCTTACTGCAATTGACCTTCCTTTAACTTCAGAACCGTTTAGGCCGCTTATAGCTTGTTGTGCTGCCTCATCATCTGCCATTTCAATGAATCCGAACCCTTTGCTTCTTCCTGATTCCCTGTCAATAATAATTTTTACTGAGTTAACTTCACCATAAGCTTCGAAAAGCTGTTTTAAATCGGCTTCCCCTAAAGAAAAAGGAAGACTTCCTACGAATATGTTCATTAATATTTAGTTTTTAATGGGCATGCTTGTTAATTACCCACGTTTTGTTAACATCAAATATAGTAATAGATATTTGATGATTACTGCATGTTTATGTGAATGAGTGCTTTTATTTTAAAAAAAATTATTTTTTTTCAGGTTTTGAGCGCCTAATTGGCATTAGGCAACCCATTATTACAAAGGGATATACATTTTGTTTTAAAAACAAGGTGTTTTTGTAAAATAAATATGGAAAACACGTGCAACCATATTTTTTTAATATTAACGTAACAAAAAAATTATTTTTCGGACATAACAGACGGCAAAAATTAAGCAACTGACGCTATTTTATAGGGCTTTCCGTTCAGTGTAAACTCATCCCCTGCTTTTTTACCGTTAAGCATATTACCCACCGGCGATGCCGGTGATACCGCGAAATAGGTTTTGCCTTCGTGCGCTAAACTGCCCGCGCTTATGGCCAGGTAAAAATTGCCGCTGTTGGTAATTATCACACTGCCAGGTTCGGCATGTGTTGATATACCGGTAGTTGGAATGCGGTTTAAGGCAACCAACAGCTTGTTGGCTTCATTAAGCTGGGCCATATTACGGTTGGTTTCCTGTTGCATCATTTCGCGCCCGGTTTCGTATTTATCGCCTGCACTGCTTTTGGTATCATCGGTTGATGCCTTTTGCGCGTCGGCTATGGCAAGCTCTGCGGCCTCCATAATTTTGCGTACATGATTAACACATAGTTGATGTAATTCTTTCTTCAGATCGTCCATTTTCAATATCAAACAAAAAACTAAAATAGAAGAAAAGATCAATACATATGGGCAGAGAAATGGAGCTGTAAAAATAAAAGCCCCCTTGCACTCGCTGCTTGGGGGCTTTAAACCTAAACCTTATCACTATTTGCAGGTGTTAACCTACAAAGTAGGTAAACGTTACTAATAGTGATAATGGTATGTTCGACTAATCAAATCTGACAAAATAATGATATTCGCATATTATGATACAACTGTTAGTTTATATTAAAGGCCTCGCTTACAGCTTGCCCGCAAAAAACTTAAGGGTTGATATAATATGCTTTGCCCAGTACAACCATTCATGCCCGCCCGTATTTTCTTCATAAATATGCTCTATCTTTTCCTTGGTCAGCTTTTTATGCAGGTCGCGGTTGTAATTGATGAGCAGGTCATTGGTTCCGCAATCAAACCTCACAGGAGGCAGCTGGTCCCTGTACTTTTTAAATGTTGCAAATACGTCTTCGTCGGCTATGATATCCTGCGCGTAGGTTTTCAATGGCTCTCCGGCAAAAAGTTTGATCTGCGGCAGGCTTGTTATAGATGAAAGGCCCGAAATAGCTTTAAACTTATACCCGTATTTTGCACCTATCCTTAAAGCGCCGAAGCCCCCCATAGATAGGCCTGCAATAAACAAAGGCGAATTTGGTGTTGCGCCGGGAATGTTTTCCATTATTGCTGTAGGCACATCATCGGCAATCCATTGCTCAAAATTGAAGCCGCTGTGCGGTAAGTATCCAGAGCCATCGCCCCAAAGCCCGTCTGACGGCATGGCGAGGATCATTTTTGGCAGTTCGCCTTTTTTAATGAGTTCGTTGGTGGTTAAATGAACGCCGGCACTCATGGCCCAGCTCCAGGCACTCCCGTATACACCATGCAATAATATCACAATGGGCAGTACTTCATTTTTATTGTTCCCTGGCGGAACATATACGCAAATATCTCCCCTGCCCTTCAGGTTTGGGGTTTTTACAGTTATAAACCGTAGATGATTGCTTTCATATTGCGGGTTGGAAATTTCTGTGGTTTTAAATGGCATGAGCTTGTTCAGTCGAAAACGATAACACCTTTGGCGTTCCTGCCCTTCAGCATGTCGTCAAAAGCCTTATCAAGTTCGTTAATAGGGTATGTACGTGTAATCATTTCTTCAAGTAATAAGTGCCCGCTGGTATAGTGTTGTACTATATCCGGAAAATCAATTTGCGGGCGGCATTTGCCATAAAGCGGATTGATATAAATTTTATCCCACTCAAAAAGGCGCATATCAATAGTAATGTCCTGTTCAATGCCGCTTACTTGCACGGCAGTGCCCGCGTTGCGAACCATAGCTAAAGGCGCCGCTCCTAACTCGGGGATGGCGGTACATTCAAAAGCATAATCGGCACCGCGGCCATCAGTAAGTTTTTTTACTTCCTGCGCTGCATTAAGTAGGCCGGTATCATCTTTTGAGGCCAGAACAGTGTGCGTGGCGCCAAATTTAACAGCCATTTCAAGCCGTGCTGGGTTAATATCAACGGCGATGATCTTTCCTGCGCCTGCAACCTTTGCGCCTTGTATCACATTAAGGCCCACGCCGCCGGTGCCCAGCACTACGGCCGATGAGCCTTTTTTTAGTTTAGCGGCATTTATAACAGAGCCATAACCCGTCATTACCCCGCAACTGATAATACTCGCCGCCGGGAACGACATACTCTCGGACGTGTTTTTTACCACCGCCGATTCTTTTACCAGGGTATATTCGGCTATAGTGCCAATGTTGAATGATCTTAAAATGGGTTCGCCGTTTAATGTGGTGCCTTCAAGTTCGGCATGGCCCGGAGTGTAGCCGTTGCCGCCGGCTGCAACCGGCGAGGCTACTTCACACAAATGCTGATTGCCTTCCAGGCATTGAAAGCATTTGCCACAATGCATAGCCCAGTTCAGGATCACCTTATCGCCGGGTAACACACTGCTAATATTTTTCCCGACAGAAACCACAATGCCGGCACCTTCATGGCCTATAATGAGTTGTTTACCCCAATTAAGGGAATCATGATCGGTATGGCAAAGCCCCGCGGCTTTTATTTTAACCAGCACTTCATCGTCTTTGGGCTCGTTCACCACAATATCCTGTATCGAAAACCCGCCTTTGCCATTGGCAATAGCAGCCTTGCACGTTATATCCATAATCGTGATATATATTGAGGTTGTTTCATTGGCCCCGCTTAACAATATAGGTGTCATTAAAGCAGCATACCGGCGTAGCCGAAATATGCTTAACTTATAAAACAAAAATATACTAACACTTGGTTTTAAAACTTTAGCAAATTGTCCAAAAAGTGGCTTATTTTATCCAGGACTTTGTTTTTGAGTAATTTTGCCGCTTGTTTGACACAGCGAGGGATAAAATAAGCCACTTTTTCTCACTTATAGTAATTGTTAATTATCAGGGCTTTATGTTACTTTAAAAACCGATTGTAACTTTTATGAAACTAAACAGGCAATTTATCCTCAGCTGTTTGTTGTTTGGGTTAATTTTCACGACAATTAGCGCAAAGCCTAAAGCGGCAAGCAACGATGAAATCATTTATCATATATTTCAGCGAAGTTTTTATGACAGCAATGGCGATTATCATGGCGACCTGAATGGCATCCGGCAAAAGTTGGATTATTTGCAGGACCTCGGGGTGACCTCTATCTTGTTAACCCCGCTGTATGAATCGGCATTTTATCATAATTATTTCGCTATCGATTTTGAAAAGATCGATCCAAAGTACGGTACCCTTGCTGATTATCTTAAGCTGATTAAAGAATTGCATCGCCGTGGAATGAAGTTTTATATGGACATGGAAACCCAGTATGTGACTGAAGATTCCCGATGGTGGAAGGAAGCTTTCGGGAATCCCCAATCGCCGTATAGCGACTATATTTTATGGGATGATAAGGACAATCAAAAGCCATCGACCATAGTATATAACCTCACCGGGCTCAAAGGTTACGACGGCATAACGCGCAAAATAACCACTGCTAATCTCAACAGCGACGCCTCAAAAGCTTATAATCTTAAACTGTTCAGCTACTGGATTGATCCTAACGGCGATGGCAAATTTGATGATGGTGTGGATGGTTTCCGGCTTGATCATATGATGGACGATCTGGATAATAAAGGTCGCCTTCCCCACCTGTTTGATACGTTTTGGAACCCGATGTTAGCTCAATTAAGGGCCATCAACCCTAAAATAAAAATAGTTGCCGAACAGGCTAATTGGTTTAGCCTGGGTAACGAATATCTGGAACATGGCGGTGTTGATCGGGTGTTTGGGCTGCGTTTGTGCTTCGCTATCCGGTCGTTTGATAAAAAGCTGCTTTTAGCCAATGCCGATTCAACGCTGGCTATGCTGCCACCCGGCAAACAGCAGGTGGTTTTTATCGAAAATCATGACGTTCCCCGCTTTAGCTATGCAGTGAAGGGAGATTTGACAAAGATGAAGGTGGGCTGTGCTTTTAACCTGCTGATGGGCGGCATCCCTACCATTTATTATGGACAGGAATTGGGGATGACCGGTACTTCGGCAAATTTTGGCGCTACTGATGCCAATGAAATTCCCGACAGGCAAGCATTTGAATGGTATAAAAGCGATACCGGCAAAGGCATGGCGCTATGGTATAAGCAAACAGGCCCCTGGAAAGATCAGTTCAATGGCGATAAACCGAACGATGGTATCTCTTTAGAGGAAGAACAGCAGGATCCTAATTCGTTATGGCATTACTATAAAAAGATGATCGCCATTCGCAAAGCAAACCCCGCCCTTGTTGACGGCAGTTATAAAACTATCGGTAATGATAACGATCATGTTTTTACTTTTATGAGAAGGGACGCCAGGCAAACCATATTGGTGGCCATAAATCTGTCGGATAAAGAAACCGGGGCAAACATTGATGCCGGTGGGAATCCGGTTGGTATTATTGGTGATGTTAAACCGGCGCTGAAAGATAGAAAACTGGCGGTTACTTTGCCTGCTTTTGGCGTTGCGGCCTGGGCGTTAAAATAAAAAGGGGCTTCAAGCCCCTTTTTATTTGTTTATCACATGTCATTGCGAGCGAAGCGTGGCAATCGCACGGAAGCATAGCCGCCCTGTATAGCATGCGATTGCTTCGTCGTTCCTCCTCGCAATGACATTATTGAAGCGAGTGGTGGCCTACATCGAAGCCGAAGCCTTCACGTTCTCCATACCGTAATGTTTCAGGATATCATCAGGAACACCTGTCCATTTGCCGGGCTGGTTACCTGCATAGCCAATATCTTTTACACCAATTTCGCTGGTGAAAAAGCCGGAGGCGGTAAGATCACGCATGCGGTTAAAGAAAGCAACACCCTGGGCCATTTCTGGCTTGGCTTTAGCTGGGTAAGCGATCATATCAACCAACTGGATCTGCTGATCTTTAGTGCAATCGGTAAATGGTTTGCCAAAGCGGTTAAGACACTGCAAGTCAAGCCAGCGCAGGCCACCGCGCATTGGTGTTTGATGGTCCGGAATATCTTTTACGATAAACTCGATAAAATCAGGAACCTTAGCATCGGAGGCACTGCCTGATTTGTCATCTTTAGGGATAATAATGTCGGCAAGTACGGTGATGGTGGCCATTTCTGCCGCGGTGAAAAATTTATCGGCATGCAGTTTTTTGTCGCGCTCAACCTCAAACGGCTGGCGACCGGTTTCGTCACCTGCAGCAGCCGTGGTTGTTTCTTCCGCGCCTTTTTTAGTATCGGTTTTACAGGCCTCCAGTAATAATCCTGCCGAAAGTGTGGTAAAGCCTAATGCTTTAAGGGAATCACGTCTGTTCATGATATTTTATGGATGTGCTTGTTAAACGTTTAATTTTTTTCTTTCCTGAATAATGTATTCTGCTGTACGCATTGATAACGCAAGGATTGTCCATGTAGCGTTTTTATCGCCCTGTTGAACAAACGGAGCAGCATCAACTACAAACAGGTTTTTACAATCATGGGCCTGGCACCATTTGTTAAGGGCCGATTTTTTAGGATCGTTACCCATACGGATAGTACCTACTTCGTGGATGATCTTACCTGGTGCTTCCAAACCGTAATTGGTTTCCGGACCTTGCGGCGGACCATAAATGGCACCACCCATATTGTGCATGATCTCCTGGAAGGTTTCCTGCATATGTTTGGCCTGTTTAATTTCTTCAGGAGCCCATTTATAATGGAAACGCAATACCGGGATACCGTATTTATCAACTACGTTAGGATCAATTTCGCAATAGTTATCATAACGGGCTATGGCAGTACCACGACCGGCCATGCCAAACTGGGTACCATAAAAACGACGATAATCGTCTTTCAATGATGCGCCATAGCCACCGCCATCTTTCATTTTACCATCGCGACCGGGCACTACGCCGTTCATGTTTTGGATACCACCGCTGAAACCGTATGATGGCATGTGTAAACCACCGCCGTATTCAATATGGTAACCACGAGGGAAGTCCAGTTTTTTATTATCCAGCCACCATGGTGAGTAGATATGCACACTACCAACACCATCTTCGTTATAACGTTTACGGTCTACCAGTTGCGGAAGGAAACCGCCCGCGCTTGAACCGGTTGAGTCATGCAGGTAACGGCCAACAACACCGCTGCTGTTAGCTAAACCGCCCGGGTGCTGAGCTGATTTTGAGTTAAGCAGGATCCTGGCAGATTCGCCGGCACTTGCACCGAGGATAACCGTTTTGGCGTTAACCTGGTACTCTTGTAAATCTTCTTTATTAATGTATGATACACCAACGGCTAAACCTTCGGCATTGGTTATCACCTCACGCACCATGGCATTAGTGATCACTTTTAAGTTGCCGGTTTTAATAGCCGGGATAACCAGGCAAGAAGAAGCCGAGAAATCGCCATAAACCTTACAGCTACGACCGCACTGGCCGCAGAAGAAACAGGCGCCACGATCTTTATTGCCCGGTAAAGCTTCTGTTAAAACCGAACCACGGCCCGGAATAATTTTAACGCCTGCTTTTTGAGCACCCTGTACAATGTACAGCTCGTTAAGTCTTGGTTTTGGCGGAGGTAAGAAAATACCATCCGGCTCGTTTTCCAAACCTTCTTTGGTACCGTAAACACCAATCATGCGGTCAACCTTATCATAATAAGGTTTTACATCGTCATAGGTGATTGGCCAATCGTCGGTAAGTCCGTCTTTGGCCTGGAAATCGCGCGGGCCCATCCTTAAAGAGATACGGCCCCAGTGATTGGTACGGCCGCCCAGCATACGCGAGCGGAACCAGAAAAACTCGGTTTTATCTTTAGTGGTGTAAGGCTCACCATCAATTTGCCAGCCACCGAAGGCCGCGTCAAAATCGCCGAACGGACGGGTTGTGCCCGCACCGCGGCGTGGTGATTCCCACGGCCATTTTAACTGTTGTGAATCTTTAGCAGGGTCAAAATAGGCACCGGCCTCAAGCATTAAAACTTTTATACCGGCATTGGCCAAAACGTAACCGGCCATACCCCCACCGGCACCCGAACCAACAATCACCACGTCATAGGTGGCTGATGATTTTTTAATTTGCAGATCGCTCATATTATATCAAAGTATCCTTCTATTCTTATATGGAGAGGAAATTACACATGCCATAGCATGTTAAACACAATTTAAGTTAAGGTATAAATATATGAACAGGGCGCTATAAACGTACCCTGTTCATGAAAAATATTAAAGCTCTTTAAGTTTAATGTTACGGTAACTAACCAGGTGACCATGATCCTGTAAAGCGATGTGGCCTTTAGGATATTGAGCAAAACCCTTCCAGTTTTTGAATTTGCTATCTGCCAATGCTTTGTTCCACTCCTCGCTACCCATTTTCACGTCAACAATCTGGGTGCCGTTAAGCCAGAAAGTAAGCTGGCCATCTTTTTTACGCAGCTTTACTTTGTTCCATTCGCCGGCAGGTTTGCATACATCTTTTGATGGGGCAATCATATCGTATAATGAGCCCGCAAGGTGGTTTGCTTTTTTATTGTCCTCGGCATCTTTATTATCCAATACCTGCATTTCCATACCGGTTAGGTAGGTTGCGCCAAATTGAGGATCTTCATGCACACCGAAAATGATACCGCTGTTACCTTCTTTGCTGATGTTCCACTCTAAGGTAAGCTCATAGTTTTCGTATTCGCCGTCGGTAACCAAGTCACCATGACCTTCTGCTGCTTTCGGATCGAGTTGTAAAGCGCCGTCAACAACTTTCCAGCCTACTACTTCTTTTTTTAAATAGGTGTGCCAGCCTTTGGTGGTTTTCCCGTCGAAAAGTTTGGTCTGTGCCGATACCGACAGGCAAAAGGCAGGGATGGCCATAAGGCCAAGCATGATCTTTTTCATAAGTTATAATTGTTTTTTATAGTATCGGAACCGCCATGTAAATAGCTTTGGTTGGTTGAAGCGGCTCCTGTTGGTTTCATAGTATTTGCTCTGTACAAGGTATGTGACTTAAAAAGTTTAAAACTGTTTAAGAACTATATTTTGATAAAACGTTTTAATTACAAATTAAGCGAACATTTTTTAGGTTGCGATAAATATATTGGCTTTTTTTTAATGCTAAAACGATTATCGCAAAAATAAAGTATAAGCCGGCGAAAACAGAGGTAAAAGCTTGGTTACAATATTCGTTTAACGATATAAACAGCCAACAAACGTGTATAATTTCCGGCAAATGTCATAAGAAACAAACTGCAGATACATTTACTTAGCCCTGACATATCCCTGATTGTACAAAAACTTATAATAAGTAATATTGCGCCGTTATTCTTAACCGTATGTTAACACATAGGGTTAACCATAAGCAGCTATAATCCAGGCATTATCGGTAAAACAATACTTACTACATTGATCAATTTTTATTTTATAAAACCGGATTTTAAGAAGTCCGCTTTAACACTCCGTCCTAATTTTACGTTTGCGTTAAAAGCAATTTGTGCGCTGCTCATTTTTATCGCAGTTGATAACTCAAAGGCCATTGCCGGCATTAACACCCCTGCCCCGGCAGACTCATTGGCCGATAGCACGCTGATGAAAAAGCGCTTGATTAACCAGGCTTTCGATCATATTTATGAGCAAAACCTGCGTGTATCCGAAGGTGGCAACGATTACTTTAACAAGATAAAAACACAGCTCACTGCCGATCTGGCGCCGAACTTTGTTTTATTCAGTACGCCAAAATCACGTTTCTTCTTCGTGTTTACGGCAAGGGTGAAAATCCGTTTGCTGGCCTCGCAAGGTGCGCCGGTAAAATCGCCAAGCTTTATGCCGGGCGCTACCCTGTATTTCAGGGTGAACGAGGATACCTACAATCCAAAATTCTTCTCGTTTGGTTACTCGCACCACTCAAACGGGGTACGCGGCCCATCGCTTAACCCTGATGGCAGCTTTAACCGCGATAGTGGGAAGTTCACTACCAACTTTTATACTTTAACTTATTATAGCGGTAAGCGCTTCGACAAAAAAGACCTGATCATTAACCGTTACGATAACCTGGGTTTAGAGGTTCATGCCGGTTTGTTTAACCTGGGATTGTCTGAAGGATTGAAAGATCATTACGGTTTTATCCGCATCAACGGCAGCCGTATGTACAACTTTGCCAAGGCCTATGAAGACCCTACAGATAAAAGCAAAAAGATCTATCAAAACTGGCAGCGGATCCGGTTCGACTTCACTTATATTGCCGATAAGTATGATAATTACTCGAGCTTTGATTTCAAAAAACGTTTAAACGTGAGCCTGAAATATTACTACCAGTTTCCGTTTATGCCCGATGCTGCCCTCATGATTGGCGGCGGCTATCGTGGTCAGGACGATTATAACCAGTTTTTTGAAGACAGCTATGGTTATGTTACCATTGGCTTTGCAAGTAGCTTGACTTTTAACGCGCATAAGCGGTAGGATTATCGCTCATCATTGAATAGGATTACAAAAAAGAGGGTTCGTTTTCGAACCCTCTTTTTTTGTTTTAAATCGTCGCCGCTGCTCGGTTCCAGCTTACAAGTGTTGGAAAGAGTAAAGTTATCTGGAAAAACAAATAACAACCCTGTCATTGCGAGCGCAGCGTGGCAATCTCGTAGCCAATGCATGACCGATCTGCATAGCTACGAGATTGCTTCGTCGTCCCTCCTCGCAATGACATAACTTTTTAATCGCTGCCGCAAGCCTGTGGCTTGTGGCCCTCAGGTCAGGTAACACATTACGCAACCCCGCTCATCCCAACACGCATAACCCTCTTTTTTGTACATTTGCGGCATGGCATCCATTAAACCATCCGTACCCAAAGGCACCCGCGATTTTTCACCGGCCGAAATGGTGAAACGCAATTATATTTTTGATACTATTAAATCTGTTTTCCGCAAATACGGCTATCAGCAGATAGAAACACCGACGATGGAAAATTCATCAACCTTAATGGGAAAATATGGGGAAGAGGGGGATAAGCTGATATTTAAAGTGCTTAACAGTGGTGATTATCTTGCCAAAGTTGATGAGCAAAAACTTATTGAGCGTAACTCAAATTCTGTTGCGGTCGCGATTTCTGAAAAAGCCCTGCGCTACGACCTTACCGTGCCCTTCGCGCGTTATGTAGTACAACACCAGAACGAGATCACCTTTCCGTTTAAACGTTTCCAGGTGCAGCCGGTTTGGCGTGCCGACAGGCCTCAGCGCGGCCGTTACCGCGAGTTTTATCAGTGCGATGCGGATGTGGTTGGTTCCGACTCACTGTTGAACGAAGCCGAGTTTATTATGATCTATGACGAGGCTTTAACCAATCTTGGCCTTAAGGATTTCAGCATTAAGATCAATAATAGAAAAATACTATCCGGAATAGCTCAGGTTATAGACAAAGCTGATAATATTATTGATTTGACTGTAGCTATTGATAAGCTGGACAAGATAGGCCTTGATGGTGTGATCAAGGAGCTGCTTGAAAAAGGCTTTACGGATGCCGATATCGACAAATTGAAGCCTGTAATCCTGCTTGAAGGTAATAACACTGAAAAGCTGGCAAGTCTGCGTGATGCATTGGCACAATCAGAGATTGGTTTAAAAGGCTGCGATGAAATAGAAACTGTTTTTGGCTATATAGAGCGTTGCCCGCTGCAAACTGCCAAGCTTGAATTAGATATTACGCTTGCCCGTGGTTTGAACTATTATACCGGCGCTATCTTCGAGGTGAAAACCAACGAAGTGAACATGGGCAGCATCGGCGGTGGTGGTCGTTATGATGATCTTACCGGCATGTTTGGTTTGAAAGGCCTTACCGGTGCGGGAATATCCTTCGGTGCCGACAGGATTTATGATGTACTGGAGGAGCTTAACCTGTTCCCTGCAGGCAGTAACCAGACTACCCAGGTGCTTATATGTAATTTCGATAAAGAAGGCGAACTTTATAGTTTATCTCTATTGCGGGCGCTTCGCCGCAATAATATCAATACCGAGCTTTATCCGGCAGGCGCGAAAATCAAAAAGCAAATGGAATATGCCAACAATAAAAACATCCCTTATGTGGTAGTTATCGGCGGCGATGAAATGCAAACCGGCTTATTGACGTTTAAGGATATGACCAGCGGCGTGCAGGAGAAGTTGACCGCGGACGAAATTGTGGCGAAACTGAACTAATAACTAACTATTATATGTCATTGCGAGGAGCGGAGTAGGGTCTGAACTGCGGGCGACGCGGCAATCTCGTCGTTATGCCTGTGAGACATGCAAAGCCGCTGAGCACAGCTACGGGATTGCCACGCTATCGCTCGCAATGACATAAGAGCAAAAAGAGAAGGGGTTTCGCAACGCGAAACCCCTTCTCTTTTTATTAAAACCATCACTCCCCCTTTAGGGGCCGGGGGCTATCCTTTCACGCGCTCAACGTAAGCGCCAGTAGCGGTATCTACCTTAACCTTATCGCCAATATTGATGAACAATGGTACACGGATCTCCGCGCCGGTTTCAACTGTAGCGTTTTTCATGGCACCGCTTGAAGTATCGCCTTTAACGGCTGGTTCTGTATAAGTAATTTCCAATTCCGCAGAACCTGGGATTGAACCCATGATAGGCTCTTCGCTTTCAAAGGCAACAATTACGTTCATTCCTTCTTTTAAAAATTTAACTGCCGGGCCAAATAATGCTTTTGGCACGTTATGCTGATCGTAGGTAACGTTGTCCATTACTACTAATGAATCACCTTCGTCATATAAATACTGATAATCGTTGGTTTCAACGCGGGCTATGTCAACCTCTTCATCTGTACGGAAACGGTATTCAACCAATTTACCTGATTTAACGTTGCGCATGCGGGCCTGGTAAAACGCGCGTAAGTTGCCCGGGGTACGGTGTAAAAACTCTTCTACCTGAACTAATTCGCCATTGAAGCGAAGTACATTTCCATTTTTAACATCTGATGCCTTAGCCATAAAATAATATTGAGGCGCAAACTTAGTTACTTAAGCGCAAAGAAACAAGTAGTTAGTGGTTTAGTGAGTGGTTGATTGGGTTGATTAGGTGAGTGGTTTACTGTTTTGATGAGGAATAGGCGATTTATTGAAGAGTTGTTAGCGGGCCTGAAAAAACGGTTTTTGAACTGAAATTTATCGAATTAAGGATTCTTCTATTTATTAGAATGCCTTTAAATCATGATAAATTGTTTCTGGCGTGTATACGGAACTCCTATGGAGCTGTTTTATTTATGGATAGATTACTATAAACACGACACCCCTATGGGGTGTAATATCGGGTAAAATTAAACTCCGGAGGAGTATCGTGTTTGTAGCTAAGCGAGAGGCGTTTGTTGGCTCCGTAGGAGCCTCGTAATTAAGACATACACAGCTCAAACCACTCACCTAATCAACCCAATCAACCATTCACTAAAAGCTAAACCTTATAATCCACAATACTTAGCTTGTGATTACAGAAGCTGTACTCATGTTCCTGGTTGGAGCATACTATGGTAAGGCGGCCGGCGGCAAATTGTTGTACGAGGTTTAAATACCAGTCGACACCCTGGGTATCCAGGTTGGAGGTTGGCTCATCAAGCATGAGCATGGGGGTATCGGCACAAAAAGCGAGTGCAAGCTTAAGGCGCTGTTTCATACCCGATGAAAAGTATTTGATAAGCTTATTGGTGCTTTTAGGCAGATTGAGCAGTTCGATCAATTGCGCTTTATCCATGCCTTGTTTAAAGCTTTTAAACCTGAAATGAAAGTCAACCATCTCGCTCATGGTAAACTCTTCAATAAGCTCCAGATAAGGGGCAGCAAGGCTTAAATGGGTAAATACAGTATCTATCTCAACCGCTTTGCCATCGTTGGTAAAATCAATCTGGCCAATAGAAGGCGACAGGCTGCCGTTTAGAACCTGTAATAAAGTTGATTTCCCGGAGCCATTGGGCCCAAGGATGGCATAAGACTCGCCGGAGGTAAAAGTATAATCCACCCCTTTGAAAATCCAGTCGCGGTTAAAGCGGCGGCCGATGTTTTGGAGGGTGATGATCATAGGGAGCTTATGGTTGATGGTTCATAGTTCATAGCCGAAGAACCTGTTTATAGCTTATGGTTGAATCCTGTTTTGGAATTATAGTTCATGGTCATATATAAAGCGGACAAGCATCCGGCTATGTGCCATGAACTATAACCCATCAACCATTTAGGTATTCCCAAAACCTTTCATGATACCGCGTTGCGAGTTTTGCAGGAAGTTGATGATCTCATCGCGTTCCACGCTTGGGGTAAACTCAGCCTCGATGATATCAAGCGCTTTGGTTACGTTGTATTTTTTAAGGAATATGATCCGGTAGATCTCCTGGATTTCGGCAATTGTAGCTGCCGAAAAGCCCCTGCGGCGTAAGCCCACGGAGTTAATCCCTACATATGATAATGGCTCGCGACCAGCCTTGGTATACGGAGGCACATCTTTACGTACCAATGAACCACCTGAGATCATACTGTGCGCGCCAATTTCAACAAACTGGTGTACGGCAGATGAACCACCGATGAAGGCATAATCATAAACTGTAATGTGACCGGCCAACTGTACCGCGTTGGCAACAATAACATTATCGCCAATAACACAATCGTGTGCTACGTGTACATACGCCATCAGCAAGCAGTTGCTACCAATGGTGGTGGTATTTTTATCAAGCGCGGTACCGCGGTTAAGGGTAACACACTCACGAATGGTGGTGTTATCGCCTATGGTTACGGTGCTTTGCTCGCCTTTGTATTTTAAATCCTGTGGCGGGGCAGATACTACCGCGCCGGGGAAGATACGGCAGTTTTTACCTATCCGGGCGCCGTCCATAATTACGGAGTTGGAGCCGATCCAGGTACCTTCGCCAATTTCAACATCCTTGTGGATGGTAACGAAGGGTTCAATTACCACATTGTCGGCAATTTTGGCCTGTGGGTGGATATATGCTAATGGCTGGATCATGCTTCTGTTTCTTTTACTTTAACAATTTGAGCCATCAGTTCGGCCTCAACAACAACGCGGTCGCCTACCATACCAACGCCTTTCATGGTAGCTATACCACGGCGGATTGGGGCTGTAAGATCACATATGTAAATAATGGTATCGCCGGGTACAACCTTGCTTTTAAAGCGCGCGTTCTCAATTTTCAGGAACAGGGTAAGGTAATTTTGCGGATCGGGAACGGTATTTAACACCAGGATGCCGCCGGTTTGAACCATGCCTTCAATTTGCAGTACGCCCGGAAAAATTGGTGCGCCTGGAAAGTGCCCTTTGAAAAATTCTTCGTTAATGGTTACGTTTTTACAGCCAACAACGTGGTTTTTGGTAAGCTCCAGAATCTTGTCGATCATCAGGAACGGCTGGCGGTGAGGCAGCATCCCCATAATATCAACGGTATCAAAAAGAGGTTTGGCATTCAGATCATAAGTTTTAACCTGCTTGCGGCTTTTTTCTTTCTTGATTAAAGCTTTAATCTTTTTAGCGAAAGCTACGTTAGCCGCGTGGCCCGGCCTTGCAGCCATGATATGGCCTTTAAGCGGAACACCAACCAATGCCAGATCGCCAATCATATCCAGCAGCTTGTGGCGTGCCGGCTCATTTTGATGGCGAAGTTCAATGTTATTTAAAATACCTTGCGGGGCAACGCTGATATCCTTGCGGTTAAACAGTTTTGCCAGGTGATTAAGTTCTTCTTCGTCAACATCCTTATCAACAACCACAATGGCGTTGTTCAAGTCACCGCCTTTGATCAGGTCGTGCTTTAACAGCATTTCCAGTTCATGCAAAAAGCAGAAGGTACGGCAAGAGGCAATCTCTTTTTTGAACTCGCTGATGGTTGAAATGCTGGCATGCTGGCTTCCCAGCACCTGCGAGTTATAATCAACCATACAGGTAAAGCGGTAATCATCTAATGGCATAGCTACCATTTCCACCTTACGGTCGGTTTCAGAATAGTGAATGTTATATGGGATGTGATAGTATTCACGATCGGCTTCCTGCTCAACAAGGCCTGTTTCGGTAATTACGTCAACAAACTGAATCGAGCTGCCATCCATGATCGGTGTTTCCGGGCCATCAAGGTCAATCAGTACGTTATCAATTTCAAGTCCAACCAAAGCGGCCAGTACGTGTTCAACAGTATTTACAGTAGCACCGTTTTGGCTGATAGATGTTCCGCGGGATGTATCGCTTACGTTATCAACATCGGCATCAATAATTGGAGCACCGGGGATATCAACCCTCCTGAATTTATAACCGTGGTTTTCAGGGGCAGGATTAAAGGTCATAGTAACGCTTTGTCCGGTGTGCAAGCCTGTTCCTGATACCGAAACCGGCGCTTTAATAGTTCTTTGTTTAACGTTCATATTTAAAATTACAGGCTAAGGCTATTCGCTCGCCTTGCCTTTACGTAGTTCTTCAATCAATTTTTCAAGCTCATAAACCTTACGGTCAAGCTCTGGCAGCTTTCGCAGCTTAGCATGGGCACGAAGGTAGTCTTTATATGGCATATATGGAGAACCTCCCCATGCCTTGCCTTCTTCTGTAACAGAGCCGTTTACGCCAGTCTGAGCCGAAAACTGCGACCCATTGGCTATGTTTAGATGCCCTGCAAAACCTACCTGCCCGCCTATAACAACTCTTTCGCCAATTTTGGTACTGCCCGATATGCCGGATTGCGCTGCAATTACGGTATTTGCGCCAATTTCAACATTGTGCGCTATCTGGATCAGGTTATCAATTTTAGCACCTTTGCGTATTATGGTTGAGCCCATGGTTGCCCTGTCTATAGTGGTGTTTGAACCCACTTCAACATCATCTTCCAAAATTACATTGCCAATCTGTGCAATTTTAGTATAAGTACCATCCGGATTAGGTGCGAAGCCAAAGCCATCGCTGCCAATTACGGCCCCTGAGTGTACAATTACATTGTTGCCTATTACACAGTCAAAATAAACTGTAGCGCCTGCAAACAGGGTTACATTATTGCCAAGGGTTACATTATCGCCGACGTTAACGTTAGGATAGATCTTGCAATTGTCGCCGATGGTTGCATTTTGGCCGATATAAGCAAAAGCGCCGATGTATGCCCCTGCCCCAACCTGCGCGGTTGGATGGATAAAGCTTGGTTGCTCAATACCTTTTTTATCAAGCCTGAAAGTATTATACTTTTCAAGCAGAACGGTGAATGAGCTATAAGCGTTCTCAACCCTGATGAGCGTAGCCTTTACCGGGCCTGTTAATTGCTGATCGTTATTAACGATAACAATGGAGGCATTGGTGGTGTACAAAAATTGCTCATACTTAGGGTTGGCCAAAAAAGAAAGACTGCCTGCGCCGGCTTCCTCTATCTTGGCAAGCTGACTAACAGTTGCCGAAGAATCGCCTTCAACAGTTCCGTTGAGCAGTAAACTTATATCATGAGCGGTAAATTGCATCGGGCAAATTTAAATGTTAAAATTGAAGCAACAAATTATTAATGAGTTATGAACACGCGTTAAAAAGTTTTGACTGTCAATGCGTTTTATTTTTCACCATATCTTCATTTGTGAAGTCCTAAGTCGCAAGCTTTATTCGTAAGTTCTAAGTCACGCCTCTATATATCCGACTTAAGACTCTGGGCTTAAGGCTTAGAACTAATTATTCAACAACTCCTTATTATAGCAAAGGATATGTTTTTTTACTGTTTTTGCCAAAGCTACCAGGTTTGAATTATCACTGGCTTCGGCAATATCTTTTACCTGGCCATTTTTCATTAATATGCAAATGTTGCCATCGTTCTGGTTGTAAGCATTATTGCGGATGGATGTGGTGAACACAAAGTATGCCGCGGCATCTTCATAGCTTATACCATATTTCTGCATCGCTTTTTGACGAAGCTGTTCAACAAAGGCCTCGTCCGGACAATCATTGGTGATATCAACCCTGAAAAGATTGCGCTGTACCAGGTTTTTACATAAGTGAGAAAGTACCAGGTCGGGATGGTAAGCCCACACTTTTACCGAGGCCATAATATCGGTATCATCCAAACAGGCAAAAGTTTCCAGGTGGCGGTCTTCATTCATAAATGCCTCGCGACTGATGCGGTTCTTTAAAAAATGCATCAACGCGGGTGTCGCGAATAGGTTTTCGCCCTGCGATATCAACTCCCGGCCACGCCTGAAGATTTTGGTGAGTACCTCCTCGCCTGCTATTACTGTTTTATGCAGATAAACCTGCCAGTACATCAACCTGCGGGCAATCAGAAATTTTTCTATCGAATAAATGCCTTTTTCATCAACCACTACATGATCGTTTTTAACATTAAGCATTTTGATGATACGCTCGGAGCTGATCACACCTTCGGATACCCCGGTAAAGAAACTGTCGCGATTAAGGTAATCCAGCCTGTCCATATCCAATTGACTGGATACCAGTTGGTGCAAAAACTTACGCGGATAGGTATCATTAAAAATATCGATAGCCATGGTAAGCTTACCTTCAAACCTCGCGTTAAGCTTATTCATCAGCATTGATGAAATATCCTCATGGGCTATGCCATCAATTATGGTATTTTCCAAAGCGTGCGAAAATGGCCCGTGACCGATATCATGCAGTAGTATGGCAATGGTTACGGCTTCTTCCTCTTCGGCCGAGATCTGATGGCCTTTGCTGCGTAGTGTTTCGAGTGCTGTATCCATCAGGTACATCGCCCCTAATGCATGATGGAAACGGGTGTGCAGCGCGCCGGGATAAACCAGGTGGGTCATGCCTAGTTGCTTTATATAACGTAACCGCTGAAAGTATGGATGGGATATAAGGTCAAATATCAGTTCGGTAGGGATACTGATGAAACCATAAACCGGGTCGTTAATTATTTTCTTTTTATTCAATGTTGCTTGTGTAAATGCAAAAATGTAAAACAAAGGTAAAATAAGAGCGTCAGGTTTGTTAAATTTTGTTAATACCTTTACTGTGCAACAACAAATACATCTCTTTGGGGTTTATTGTCTGAATCAGAATTCGCGGAATTTGTCTGAACTCGAATTTTTCGAATTAAAGAATTACCTGAATTTCAATCCGATATTTGTACGCCGGATGAACTAAAATTCGATGAATTCATTCATTCGATAAATTCCGGTTCTGACCTTAACATATACATACCATGCAAGACACCACCATTTTATGGGCCGATGACGAAATTGACCTGCTAAGACCACATATACTTTTCCTGGGCGAAAAGGGCTATAAAGTAACTACCGTAACCAATGGCTACGATGCTGTTGACTCGTTCAAGAGCAACTATTTCGACCTGGTTTTTCTTGATGAGAACATGCCAGGCCTTACCGGTTTGGAAACCTTGCAGCAGATCAAGAACATCAATAATGATGTGCCTATAGTGCTGATCACCAAAAACGAGGAAGAATACCTGATGGAAGATGCCATCGGCTCCAAGATAGACGACTACCTGATTAAGCCGGTACATCCTAAGCAGATATTGTTGACCATTAAAAAGTTGACCGAGAACAAGCGCCTTGTAACCGAGAAAACCACCATGGCTTACCAGATGGATTTCCGGACACTGGGCATGACACTTAACGATAACTTGAGCCACCAGGAATGGGTTGACGTTTACAAAAAATTGATTTACTGGGAGCTTGAGCTTGAAAAGCTGGAGGATGCTGGCATGCACGAAATCCTGACGCTGCAAAAGGCCGAAGCCAATATGCAGTTTTGCAAGTTTGTGGAACGCAATTACCTGAACTGGATCAAAAATCCGGACCTGGCGCCAACCTCATCGCCTCAATTATTTAAAAAGAAGGTATTTCCTAAGCTGGATGGCAAAGGCCCGCTGTTTTTTATTTTGATAGATAACCTGAGGTATGATCAGTTTAAGATCATTAACCCCATTATTTCTGAATATTTCAGGCTGGAGGAAGAAGATACTTATTACAGTATCCTGCCAACGGCAACACAATATGCGCGTAACTCCATCTTCTCTGGCCTGATGCCTTTGGATATGGAAAAACGCTATCCATCCATGTGGCAAAACGATGAGGATGAAGGTGGTAAAAACCTTTACGAGGCCGAGTTTTTGGCCGATCACCTGAAGCGTGTATTACGTAAAGATTGTAAACATTCATACCACAAGATCCTGAACATTGACGAAGGTCGTGCTCTTAACGAGTCGGTAAATAACCTCATGAACAATGAGCTTAATGTGATCGTTTACAACTTTGTGGATATGCTGTCGCATGCCCGTACCGACATGCAGATGATCCGTGAGCTGGCGAGTGACGACGCTGCTTACCGTTCATTAACACTGTCATGGTTTGAGCACTCGCCATTGTTTGACTTGTTAAAATATTTAGCGCAGAAACAAGTACGTGTAGTGATCACTACCGATCACGGTACTATCCGCGTAAAAAACCCGAGTAAAATTGTGGGCGACAGGAATACCAACACTAACCTGCGTTATAAACAAGGTAAAAACCTGAACTATAATGCCAAAGAGGTGTTCCATATCCGCAACCCGCATGATGCCATGCTGCCAAGGTTGCACATTAGCTCAAGCTTTGTTTTTGCCAAGGAAGACAGCTATTTCGTATACCCGAACAACTATAACCACTTTGTGAATTTCTACAACGAAACCTTCCAGCACGGAGGGATCTCGTTAGAAGAAATGATTGTACCAGTGGTTACTTACGGGCCCAAATAAGATGGTTAAAAGGCAATAATGTGCCTGCGATCTTAAATAGATGATACAATAAAGGCCCGGATTTTCCGGGCCTTTATTGTTATGGAAAAATCGTCGCTATTTTTCAACCACCACCCGATAAGATGGATCTTCGAGGATGTTAACGTTGATGATCCCTTCGGCGTTTTTGAGCAGTGTTACGCAATCTTCGCTTACGTGTTTTAGCTGTAGTTTCTTGCCGGCCTGGCGATATTTTTCGGTGAGTTTGTTTAGCGCCTCAATGCCCGACATATCCGCGATGCGGCTATCTTTAAAGTCGATCACTACTGCTTCCGGATCACCCGCGATGTCAAACTTTTCATTAAACGCCATCACCGAACCAAAAAACAATGGGCCGTATATTTCATAATGCTTTACACCCGCTTCATCAATGTATTTGCGCGCCCGGATGCGTTTGGCGCTCTCCCATGCAAAAACCAACGCCGAAATAATAACGCCTATCAATACCGCAAGGGCAAGGTTGTGCAGCCTTATCGTAATTAGTGCTACCAGGATCCCAACAAATACATCCTGTTTAGGCATTTTATTAATGATGCGGAAACTGATCCATTCAAAAGTACTAATGGCCACCATGATCATCACCCCGGTAAGCGCGGCCATAGGTAACTTTTCAATAACCGGCGCACCGAAGAATATAATAAACAGGATGGTCAGAGATGCTATGATACCTGATAACCTCGCCCGTGAGCCCGCAGACAGGTTAACCAACGTTTGAGCAATCATTGGGCAACCGCCCATGCCCGAAAAGAAACCATTGAGGATGTTTGCGCTTCCCTGGGCAATACATTCACGGTTGCTGTTGCCGCGGGTAGCAGTCATTTCATCAACAAGGTTTAAGGTTAACAAGCCTTCGGTAAGGCCAACTCCTGCCATGATGAGCGCGTAAGGGAAAATGATTTTTAATGTATCGATACTAAGTGGGATAGCCGGGATATGAAACGGAGGAAAGCCCCCGCTTACTGCCGCGATATCTCTTACTGTTTTGGTATGGATCCCGAAACCAAAAACCAGTGCAAACACTACAATAATAGCCACAAGCGATGGAGGAACAGCTTTGGTGAGCTTAGGTAAAATAATTACTATGGCGATGGTTAGAGCTACCAACCCGGCCATGATTAGCAGCGGCGTGCCACTGAGCCAGATTTCCTGGCCGTTAACTACGGTTTTAAATTGCTCCAGTTGAGCCATGAAAATGATAACGGCGAGACCGTTAACAAAGCCGTACATTACCGGCTGCGGCACCAGGCGGATAAACTTGCCCAGTTTAAACAAGCCGACCAGAATTTGTACTACACCAGCCAAGGCCACCGCCGCGAAAACATACTCCAACCCGTACGATTTCATGAGGGCGATAAGCACCACAACGGTTGCCCCTGCCCCGCCGGATACCAGTCCTGGTCTGCCACCGAATATGGAAGTTATCAAGCCCATGATAAAGGCGGCATACAATCCCATCAGCGGCGGAAAGCCGGCAAGGATAGCAAACGATAATGATTCGGGCATCATGGTCATGGCTACCGTTAATCCGGCCAGGACCTCTTTTTTATAGTTGATTTTTTGCGAAAAGTCGAAAAGACGTAAAGAAGGCTTCATCCTAAGTTATTAAGCGATTGATTTTTGGTTGACAAGCTTTTGTGACGTAAATAAAAAGCATGCTTAACTGAACTTAGCATAGCGGGACTATGGTAGATTTTAGTCATGCTGCAAAAATATACAAAATAAAAGGACTGAAACAAACGCCATGTCCATTGCGTAACTGCTTCGTGTCTTATAAATGATGTGATTTTTAGAATCGCTTTTAACCTCTTAGAGGATGCTTACCCGCTCTATCCCATTGTTAATCCCTGCCCTGATCATATTGCCATAACCATCATCAGGCAAAAACCGGGTGAAACTTAAACCCAATTGATAGTTTTCAAGCGCCTTGTCAAGGTTCTTCAGATCCTCATGGCATTTAGCTATGTTAAGGTAAAGTGAGGGATAAACCGCTTTTACCTCGTCCCCTTCTATACCAAGCGCAAGGTTTAGAGCTGTTTCATCCCATTTTAGTTTATCTGCAACACTTTGTTGGTGCCGGGCAACGTAGTGGGCGGCAATAAACTTTTCTGTGGTATTGGTTGCTTCATCCCATGCCTGATGGAACAGGGCCGATGCTTCATTTGGTTTGCCTTCGCCTTCTAATAACATTCCTTGCCCGCAAAGTTTGTTAACGTGGTTTTCGGGGTCGATTTGCATGTGGATGCTGGGCTTGTAATTTTCGTGAATTAAATTTATGATTTTGGGAACATAAGTAAGTAAAAGATTAACAATGTTATTATAAAAATGATGAAGGTAAAAAAATGTCATTGCTAGCGCAGCGCGGCAATCGCATGCTATACAGAGCGGCTATGCTTCCGTGCGATTGCTTCGTTCCTCGCAATGACATGGTTTATGTCTGTTTGTATTACTCTTAAAACAAAAACGGCCCGGATAAACCGGGCCGTTACTATATCTTAAACAAAAGGTCAATTAATGACCCTGTTCGTGTACTTCATCTTCCCTGAACAGTTTCGCGCTGAAATAGTCGTTGTTCATGCGGGCAATGTTGGTCAATTTAATTTCCTTAGGGCACTCGGCTTCGCAGGCGCCGGTGTTGGTACAGCTACCAAAACCTTCTTCGTCCATTTGAGCAACCATTGATTGCACACGACGGTAGCGCTCTGGCTGACCTTGTGGTAATAAACCTAACTGGGTGATCTTAGCTGATACGAACAGCATTGCCGAAGCATTTTTACAAGCCGCAACGCATGCTCCGCAACCGATACAGGTAGCCGAGTTGAAAGCCTCATCGGCAATAACCTTAGGGATTGGGATTGCATTACCATCGGGTACACCACCTGTGTTTACCGAAACGTAACCGCCTGCCTGCTGGATCCTGTCAAAAGCTGAACGGTCAACCGCTAAGTCTTTTACGATAGGGAATGCTTCAGCGCGCCATGGCTCAATGGTGATAGTTTCGCCATCGTGGAAGGTACGCATGTGCAGCTGGCAGGTAGTGATACCGCGTTTTGGTCCGTGTGGGTGGCCGTTGATATATAATGAACACATACCGCAGATACCCTCGCGGCAGTCGTGGTCAAAGTTAATTGGCTCATCGCCTTTATGGGTAAGGCTTTCGTTAACCACGTCGAGCATTTCAAGGAACGACATGTCAGGCGAAATATTTTCGGCTTTGTAGCTTACAAATTTACCCGAGGTTTGAGCATTTTTTTGACGCCATACTTTAAGCGTCAGGTTCATATTTCCGTTACTCATCTTTGTTTTAGATTTGAGTTATCGTTGTTTTTGTTGATTGAGTGAGTAGTTGATTGGGTGAAGGGTTTAACTTTATCAACCACCCACCTAATCAACCATTCTCTAATTAAGCATAGTTTCTTTGAGACAGGTGAACTGCTTCAAATGTCAATTGCTCTTTATGCAATTCTTCCGGCTGATTTTCACCTTTGAATTCCCAGGCAGCTACAAACGCGAAGTTTTCATCATCACGTAGTGCTTCGCCATCTGCAGTTTGTGATTCAACCCTGAAGTGGCCACCGCATGATTCTTTACGCATTAAAGCGTCATCTATCATCAGCTCGCCAAGTTCAATGAAATCGGCCACGCGGCCAGCTCTTTCTAACGAAGCATTTACCTCTTCGTTTTCGCCGGTTACGATAGCGTTTTTCCAGAAATCAGCTTTCAATGCCTGAATCAGGCCTTTTGCTTTTCTCAAACCTTCGTCGGTACGGGCCATACCGCAATATTCCCACATAATGTGGCCAAGCTCGCGGTGGTATTCGTTAGTAGTTTTAGTACCTTTAAGGGCCAGTAATTTATTTACGTGGTCAACTACGTCTTTTTTGGTGGCTGCAAAAGCTGGGTGGTTAGTGTCAACCTTTTTAGGGCCGATCTTAGCCAGGTAATCACCAAGGGTATAAGGGATCACGAAGTAGCCATCTGATAAACCCTGCATCAGTGCAGATGCACCAAGGCGGTTAGCACCGTGATCAGAGAAGTTACACTCGCCCAAAGCATATAAGCCGGGGATTGTAGTGCTCAGGTTATAATCAACCCAAAGACCGCCCATGGTATAGTGAACCGCAGGGTAAATACGCATTGGCTGTTTATACGGGTTCTCATCGGTGATCTGGATATACATATCAAACAAGTTACCGTATTTGGCTTTAACGGTTTCTTCGCCTAAACGCTTAATAGCATCGGCAAAGTCAAGGAATACTGCGAAGCCCGAACCTCCTACACCTTTACCTTCTTCAACCATTTCCTTAGCGTTACGTGAAGCCACGTCGCGCGGAACAAGGTTACCGAAAGCCGGGTATTTACGCTCAAGGAAATAATCGCGATCGTCCTCTTTAACCTGGTCTGCTTTCAAAGTGCCTTTGCGTAATTGCTCGGCAATTTCAACAGTTTTAGGAGCCCATACCCTACCGTCGTTACGCAGCGACTCAGACATCAGCGTTAGCTTAGACTGGTGATCGCCGGTTACCGGGATACAGGTTGGGTGAATTTGAGTATAGCAAGGGTTACCGAAGAAAGCACCGCGTTTGTGTGCCCTCCAGGCTGCCGTTACGTTTGAGCCAATAGCGTTTGTTGACAGGTAGAATACGTTGCTGTAACCGCCGGTACATAACAATACCGCATGACCATCGTGGGTATCAATGGCGCCGGTTAGCATATTACGGGTAACAATACCTTTGGCGTGGCCGTCGATAGTTACCACGTCAAGCATTTCGTGGCGGGTATACATTTTTACCTTACCGGCATGGATCTGGCGGTTAAGGGCAGAGTAAGCGCCTAATAAAAGCTGCTGTCCTGTCTGGCCCCTTGCGTAGAAAGTACGGGATACCTGTGAACCTCCGAATGAACGGTTATCCAGCAAGCCGCCGTATTCGCGGGCAAAAGGTACGCCTTGTGCAACGCACTGGTCAATAATGTTTACCGAAACTTCGGCCAAACGGTGAACGTTTGATTCGCGGGCGCGGTAGTCGCCGCCTTTAATGGTATCGTAAAATAAACGGAAAACACTGTCGCCGTCGTTCTGATAGTTTTTAGCGGCATTGATACCACCTTGTGCCGCAATAGAGTGCGCACGGCGGGGGCTGTCCTGAAAACAAAATGCCTTAACGTTGTAACCCAGCTCGCCCAAGGTGGCAGCTGCCGAAGCGCCTGCCAAGCCGGTACCTACAATAATGATATCGTATTTACGCTTGTTGGCGGGGTTAACCAGCTTCAGATCAAATTTATGCTTGCTCCATTTTTCGGCTAATGGGCCTTGAGGAATTTTAGCATCTAATGTCATCTCTTTTTGTATTTATGTTTATGGCTTTTGGCCAGCTAAACTTAGTGAGCTCCCTGGGTTGATAAATAGTAATAATAAACCGGCATGGCGGCAAAAGCAAGCGGAATAATAACCGCGAACAGCCATGTGCCAATAAAATAAACTACCGGAGTATATTTACGGTGTACCCAGCCCAGCGTACGGAACGCGCTCTGGAAACCATGTAACAAGTGAAATGCTACAGCGCCCATGGCTATTACGTAAAATATAACGTAAATAAGGTTGCTGAAGCTATAAGCAACACGTGCGTGCAAGTCCTTTACCCTAACAACTTCCACATTGTTTTCGGTTGATACCGAGTGACTGAATTCGGCGTTAGCAGGAGTATAATCACTAACTTTTGTTTCGCCTGTTGCCAGATCGGTACGGTACTCTTTAAAGCCCATGGTTTTGTCGTTGTGGTAACGGAACCAGAAATCGCCCATGTGGATAACGATAAACAGGAACATGATTGAACCTAAAAGGCCCATGTTTTTTGATGACCATGAGGCATCAGATTTTGCCGCTACTGCATAGCGTACCGGGCGGGCTTTACGGTTTTTGACAGTCAGGATCAGGCCGTATAGTGCATGCACCAAAATAGAAAGGTACAACAGGTATGCTATAACTTCAATAGGCGGGAAATGCGTAAGGAAGTTGGCATACACGTTAAAACTGAAACCGTTATCGTTGTTAAACAATAGCAGGTTGCCGCCTACGTGCACAATTAAAAACGTGCACAGAAACAAGCCTGTTAAAGCCATGATCAGCTTTTTGCCCAGCGACGAGTTTAAGGTTTGTTTGAATTCGCTCATTATGAATTGGATTTATAAGGCAAAAGTATTTATTAAATAACAAAACATAGAAGAGGTTTTGGCTTATTGAACACCAAAAATCTATTTAGAATCAATCTAAAGCAATGCGTTCTTTTTTTATGCCAATTATGCCTGTTGTACTATATTAGTGCTGTCTAAATTTTATCTATGAAATATTTTTCGGTTGTTTTACTTGCCCTTACCATCAGCGGATGCACTACCAAATACGCTCATGTTGAGTTTGAAGGAACCGCTAAAGGCGTTAAAAGCGGCGTATTTATTGTTAAAGACCATTCAAAAAACTCGCTTTACGGAGTAAATATTAAAGATGGCAAATTTCATATAGAAAGCAAGGTGCTTGAGGTGCCCGGCTATTATGTGATGGATATAACCGATGATGCCAATTCGCGGGAGCAGCACAATCCCTTTGAGATTTACCTGGAAGATGGGAAATATTCCATTGAGGCCGAAGCGGATAAGCTTGCAAATTACCCCAAAATAACCGCCCCCTCATCTGCTACGCAACAGCAGTTAACAGCATTTTATACCATGGTTGACCAGATGAATGGCGACCTGAACCAAAAACTGGCCGAGCTAAACGCTAAAGTTAACAGTAAAGCATCTGATGCCTTACCCAAGGATCAGTTTAACGCCCTCCTTAATTCGGTATCTGAACTGGAGGGTAAAAAGTATGGTATAGTGGAGCAGGCATTTGAAAAGTATGTAACCGAAAACCCACAGAATACCATAGGCGCGCATGTTATGCTGAGGCAGGATTATGAAAGCGATCCGGTTTTTTATAACAAGATCTACCAGAAATTTAGCCCGGCAGTTAAGGCTACCGAAGATGGCAAAGAGATTGGTGATAAATTAAGTAAACTGATAAAATTGGTACCCGGCCACGAAGCGCCACCCATTGCAGGGAAATTGATAGATGGTAAGCCTTTTGATCCGAAGGGCATGCACAAGAAAATTTTCCTGGTGGACTTTTGGAGGGCAGGAAACCAGATTGCCCGGATCAACCATGCTGAAATTAAAACTATGCTTAAAGACCTCGGCAAAGGTGGCTTTGAAGTGATCAGCGTATCGATGGATACCAAACGGGATTGGTGGACAACCGCCGTTGATGAAGATAAAATAACCTGGACACAGGTATCAGACCTGAAAGGCGATGATTCGCCTAATACCCAGAACTGGAGCGTAACCCGGCTGCCACGCTATGATTTGGTTGATGGCGATTGGCATATCATTGAGCGGGACATTACTTTTAGCCAGGTTTATTTAGAAGTTCAGCAGTATTTAAAAAAGCATCGTTAAGCAATAGCCACAACCTTATCTTTTAAAACGGCGAAGATCCTGTCGGTTTGAACACTGCGGATAGCTATCCGGCCGGTAAATTTTCCGAACGAGGGCAAGACCCCCTGTTTGCTTCCAAAGGCAAAACAAGGGAGCGTAATGCTTTGGCGCGCCTTGCCGCTCAGGTTTACCCCGGGGTGGATGTGCCCGCAGAAAACGTAACCCGCTTTTTCCTCCTGATCATTGGCCAGCGGATGGTGCATCATCAGGAATGGGCCTATCAATAGTTCGTCGTGCAGCTCGATATTCAGGTTGTGGTAATGTTTATCGGCAATGATATCATGATTGCCCCGGATCAGCACAATCTGTAATGCCGGGAACTGGCTTCTCCAAAGAATAAACCAATCCCAATCGTTATTCATATCGCTATGGAACAGATCCCCCAGAAAAATTAACTTCTCCGGTTTGTATTCGTAAATCAGGTCCGACAGTACAGCCAGGTCGCTTTGCTCCATATCGCGCGGTACTGCTATGCCCGCCTTGCGGAAATGCCCAACCTTGCCCAAATGCACATCTGCAATGATCAGGGCGTTTTGTTGATGCCAGTAAATAGCTTTTTGTGGTAATAATAAAAGATCCTGCCCCAGCAGGTTAAAAGAAGTAGCCGCACTAATCATTAAGGCAAATGTACTACGAAATTTTAAGTTGATTGATTCTGTTGATCCACATATAAAAATTTTGTCATGCTGGGTGGAAGAAAATAGAGATCGGTGAAGGTCAAATGACATATCCGCCGCGTCATTATAAGGCACGAAGCAATCGCGCAGAGGCAGGTAACGACTATTGTTGTAATGAACTTACATCGTCGCGCTCTTGGCCGCGCGGGGCCAGGTACTTTTGTCGCCACAAAAGTACCCAAAAAGGCTTGCAGCAGAAAGGCTTCTTTGCGCACACCCTACCCTAAGTCCACCGCCCGGCCCTTGCCCTGCAAAACGAACAGAACCACGGGCTGCAATTATTTTGCCCCGATTCGCCCTATCCCCAGCTTCTGCAAAAACTTGCTATGCCCCTGCAGCCGCACGTTCCCCACATTGTTCTGCCCGCTTTCACCCGAAGCTGCTCTGCTGCGAAAAACATCCGGTTTTAATTATGTCATGGGTAGGTACGAAGGATCTTCTACACCATGCACGACGGCTCTGTATATTGAAGAAGATTCTTCGCTTTCGCTCAGAATGACAGCCGCTTTTAAATATGTTATCAGGTGCTCATTTCTGTCAATAAACAAAAGTTTATTATTTTTTTATTTTGGGTGTAACCTGTTTAAAAAACGTGTGGTCATAGTTTACAAATACGCCACAACGGGGTATTTGCAGAGATAAAGAACAATATTAACTTAATTAAAAAAACAAATATTATGGGCGCAGGTGAATTGGGTGTATTAGCAGGAATAATAATACCCCTCAGCTTATTCGCAATGATCTTCGGGATCGTTTATTTAAACAAACGGGAGAAATTAGCAATGATCGAAAGAAACATGGATCCAAGGAGTTATAAACCGCAGTCGGCTCCTTATCAAAATTTAAAATGGGGCTTGCTGCTCATCGGTTCAGGTATCGGCTTGTTTTTAGCCTATGTTTTAAACCGTGGTATATTCAATAGTTTTGATGACGATGTTTTCTTTTTATATGTATCGCTAATAGCTGTTTTTGGAGGAGCCGGTCTGTTTTTATCATACCGCATCGAAAAAAGGGAAGTGCTTGATAAAGAAGAGCAGCGTATCGAGAAATTATAATAACACATTAGTGAGTAAAGCCCCGGTCAAAAGAACGGGGCTTTTTTTGTTGAGAGTTATCGCTGTAAAGCACGGATGGCTGATTGCCAGAAAAGTATTTTGAGTGTTCTACTCAATCCCGTACCGCTCTTTAAATAAATTTAAATGATGACGTTCATGTCCGGCCAGCATATACACAAATGATGCAACGGTAAAAAGGTGGTTACTGGCAATCCCGGTGCGGGCTAATTGCTCATCGGTGAAAGCTTTAACCATATACAGGTTACCCTGGCGTAAGGCCCGGAACTCTTCGGCAAGGTCTTTTATATCCTGGCTATTAAAATCGGTGTTGTTAACATATACGTCCTGATCAAAACCAGGTAGTTCGGTATAGTTGCGTGAAAATACCAGCGCGCGGTAGGCAAAGGTTCGCTCGGTATCAATCATGTGGCCCAAAGCCTGTTTAACTGTCCATTTGTCCGGAGCGTAGGCATATAAACCCTGCTCGTTGGTTAAATTGCTGAACAGCTTGTAGCTGGTATCCATTTGCTGTTCAAGCATGTTAATTACATCATTGTCGCCAACAAGCCCTACATATCCCGCTGCAAATGGCGAATAATCACCTGGTTTTGGTTTTGTTATCATTGCGCGTGTTTTTTAATACTATCCTGAAAGTTGTTCCCTTCCCTACTTCCGAATCTTTCACAAAAATTTGCCCGTTATGGTAGTTCTCCACTATACGTTTGGTAAGCGATAAGCCCAGTCCCCAGCCCCGCTTGCGCGTAGTATAGCCCGGTTGAAAAACGGTATCGAATTTTGAACGCGGGATACCTTTGCCGGTATCCGTAATATCAATAAAGATCTGGTTTTTTACCTTGTTTCCGCTGATCTCCACCTTGATACTGCCCTTGCCCTCAATGGCGTTAACGGCATTTTTTAGTATATTTTCTATCACCCAATCAAACAGCGGAATGTTAAGTCCGGCTTTTAAGTGTGGGTTTCCGGTAAGTTCAAAGCTGATGTTTTTGCTTACGCGGACTTTAAAGTAATCAACAAAATCTTTCACTACAGCATAAACACCGTGCTCTTCCAAAACTGATTTGGAGCCTATTTTAGAAAAACGATCCGCCACAATTTCCAGGCGTTTTACATCGTTCTCCATCTCGGCTATCAGCACATCGTCTTCGGCGTTAAATTTCTCCTTCATCAACTCAATCCAGGCAATGAGCGATGATATGGGCGTGCCCAACTGATGGGCAGTTTCCTTGGCCAAACCTACCCAAACCTGGTCCTGCTCCGATTTGCGCGAGGAACTAAAAGCCGTGTAGGCCGTCAGTAAAAATATGGCAATTACCGTGAGTTGGACGTATGGAAAGAGCCGAAGCTGCGTAAGCAGCGGCGAATCTTTATAGTAAACATAATTGTCATCGCCCAAAACCTTAAATTTGATAGGTGCATGCTGCTCCTTCATGTAGGCCAGTTCTTCCTTAAAATAGCTTGGGTCGTATTTTTTCTTTTTATACTCGGCTTCCAGCTTGGTGTATACTTTGGAGGTGTCCAATCCACGGCTTAAAATGATCTCTCCTTTTTCATCAGTAATAATGGCGGGCACTGTTAAGCTGTCGCGTACAGCAATTACGTAGTTAAAAAAGTCGTCATCGTCCGAATTGAGTAACTGCCTCATCGTCATGGCCCAAACCTGGGCGCGTGTGCGCTCGGAGCGGGCAATGTTTTTTACCAGGTAACGGGTATAAACCAATGAGCCAATTGCAATTACTACGGCAAACGTAAGGAGTAAATATTTCCAACGTTTTTTCTGTTGATATGGGTTCATGCTGGGCACAGCCCAAATAACGTAAAATTGCTTTGTAAAATATAATTTTTGTTAGTGGTTCATAGTTGATGGTTCATTGTTCATAGTTGCGCCATTTCTGCTATAATACTATGAACCATGATCTATGAACTATAAGCTTTCCGCTTAATAACCTATCTTTGCCCCCATCATGACCGATAAAAAAGTAAGAGTCCGTTTTGCGCCGAGCCCGACCGGTGGTTTACACCTTGGTGGTGTGCGCACCGTATTGTTCAACTATTTATTCGCCAAAAAACATGGCGGCGATTTTGTTTTACGAATTGAGGATACCGACCAAACCCGTTACGTGGAAGGTGCGGAACAATATATTTTAGACTGCCTAAAATGGTGCGGTCTGCACCCGGATGAAAGCCCAGTTGCCGGAGGCCCGTATGCGCCATACCGCCAAAGCGAGCGTAAAGTGCTTTACCGCGAATACGCCGAACGCCTGGTGATGGAAGGTCATGCTTATTATGCCTTTGATACTGCCGAAGAGCTGGACAAAAACCGTAAGGAAATTCCTAATTTTCAGTACGGCTTAGCTTATCGTCATACTTTAAGAAACTCGCTTTCATTACCGCAGCACGAGGTGGATGAATTGCTTGCTGCCGGAACACCGCATGTGATCCGCATTAAAATGCCGGAGGGCGAAACCGTTAATTTTAACGACATGATCCGTGGCCACGTGAGCTTTGAAACCAGCCAGGTTGATGATAAAGTATTATTGAAAGCCGATGGTATGCCTACTTACCATTTGGCCGTTGTTGTGGATGATTACTTGATGAAAATCACCCACGCTTTCCGCGGCGAGGAATGGTTGCCATCTGCCCCCGTGCATTTACTGCTTTGGGAATATTTAGGCTGGAAAGCCGATATGCCGCAATGGGCGCATTTACCGCTGATATTAAAACCGGATGGACATGGCAAACTGAGCAAGCGCGATGGCGCCCGTTTGGGCTTCCCGGTTTATGCTATGAACTGGTTTGATGCAAAATCGGGCGAATTAACGCAGGGCTTCCGTGAATTGGGCTTTTTGCCTGAAGCATTCCTGAACCTGCTGGCAACTTTAGGCTGGAACGATGGTACCGAGCAGGAAATTTTTACGCTTGACGAACTGATTGAAAAATTCTCGATAGAGCGTGTTAATAAATCAGGCGCTAAGTTTGATTTTGAAAAAGCCAAATGGTTCAACGCCGAGTGGATTAAGAAGTCGGAAGTTGAAAGTTTGAAGTCGGATGTTATAAAAGTGTTTGCTGATAAAGGCGTTGTTGTTAACGACGATGTGTACCTGGCAAAAGTTATCGGGTTGATCAAAGACCGTTGTGTGTTACTGCCTGATTTTTATCAGCAGGCAGGCTTCTTTTTTGAGCAGCCAAAGGAGTATGATATTAACGCGGTAAAACCTAAGTGGACTGATACCAAAACAGAGTTTTATCGCGAGTTCATCGCCCTGTTAAATAATGAATCTACTATCGATGCGCATGAACTGGAGGCTAAGTTCAAAGCACTTGGTGAGCAAAAAGGCTTAAAGGTGGGCGATGTGATGCTGCCATTCCGCATTATGCTGGTAGGTGGCAAATTTGGCCCGCATGTATTTGATATCGTTGCCCTGCTTGGTAAAGAAGAAACCATCAGCAGGATTGAAAAGGCCTTGGTGGAGTTTACCGCGGCGTAAATAAAAAGAAAACGTCATTGCGAGGTACGAAGCAATCCCCGATTAGGTTCGACCTGTAAAGTTTGGGATTGCTTCGTAACTCGCAATGACGTTTTAAAAAAGGCTGTCATGCTGAGCCTGTCGAAGCATGGTGGGAAGGCCTCTGCGCGCGAGTCTTCGACAAGCTCAGACTGACAGGCCTTCGCTCAGTGTTGTTTTTTAAATATCGCTTCTTTATACCGCCAATTTCACCAGCTTCTCCCCTTCTAAAATTGGAATAGCCGTAGTAAAATCAATTTGTAAGCAAAACTCAATATCTTTTTCGATGCCTAATTTCTTAAGGCGTTCGCCGTGGGATGTTTTCTTGAGATAAACATTGATATCGTTTTTCCCAGCCTGGAAAAGATCGTTGGCTGCAATAGCGGCATCGTCAAGTACAAAACCTTTATCTTTTAACTGGTCAACCACAGCGCCTGCAAACAGGGTGTCTTCCAGGTTGAAATTATTTTTCCAGCCGGCACATACCAGCAGGATGTTTTCATTTTGGGTGTTAAGCCAGTTGCTTAAGGCGGTAAGGTTCAGGAACGAACCGATAACAATCTTTTTAGCACTTCGTGATAAATGAAGCGCGTGCGTGCCGTTTGTAGTAGTTAGCACGATTGTTTTACCGGCTACTTTTTCTTTAGTGTATGAAAATGGCGAGTTGCCAAAATCAAAACCATCAACTACCGATCCGTCGCGCTCGGCGGCAAGAAGGTAATCCAGCCCTTTCTCTCTATACGCGGCACACTCCTCAACTTGTGATACCGGTATAATAGCCTCAGCACCGTTTTCAATACCATAACATATAGATGATGTTGCCCTGAAAATATCAATAACCACTACAATATAATCTTCCACATTAAAAAGTGGCAGCAATGCGGGGGTAAGGCAAACGTGTGCCCCCCGGCCCCCTGAAAGGGGAGTTTGTGTATTAATATTCTCGGACATTTGTTGTGTAATTTATTTAAAACTTTACAGGTAGTTCCCCCTTTAGGGGGTTAGGGGGCGAGACCTATTTATAAAACGGAGGTTTTACAATCTGCGCTTTGATTTTATTGTCCCTGATGCTGATGTAGATTTCGGTACCTTCTTTAGCGAAAGCGGTATCTACATAGCCCATACCAATAGCTTTTTGTAATGATGGCGACTGCGTACCCGAAGTTACTTTACCAATATTGTTACCATCGGCATCAACAATAGCGTAATCATGACGTGGAATACCACGGTCAATCATTTCAAAGCCAACCAGTTTGCGACTTACACCTGCTTGTTTTTGAGCCTGTAAAGCTTCGGCATTGGTGAATTCTTTGTTGAATTTGGTAACCCAGCCCAAGCCGGCTTCAAGCGGTGAGGTGTTATCATCAATATCATTACCGTAAAGGCAAAAGCCCATTTCCAAACGTAAGGTATCACGTGCGCCTAAACCAATTGGTTTAATACCGAATGGCTCGCCGGCTTTGAAAATGGCGTCCCAAATCTGCTCTGCGTATTGGTTTTCAAAATAGATCTCGAAACCACCAGCTCCGGTATAGCCTGTAGCTGAAATCAATACGTTATCAATACCTGCAAAAGTTCCTTTTTGAAAAGTGTAATATTCCATAGACACCAAATCAACTTCGGTAAGGCTTTGTAAGGCTTCAGCAGCTTTTGGTCCCTGGATGGCCAATAGTGAGGTACGATCAGATATGTTTTTCATATCTACACCATTGGTATTGTATTTAGAGATCCAGTCCCAGTCTTTTTCAATGTTTGAGGCATTAACAACCAGCATATAGGTTTTCTCATCGATACGGTAAACCAATAAGTCGTCAACAATACCGCCGGTTTCATTTGGCAGGCAAGAGTACTGCACTTTGCCGTCGTATAATTTCGCGGCATCGTTGCTGGTAACACGCTGGATCAGGTCAAGCGCGTTATCGCCTTTTAAAATGAACTCGCCCATGTGGCTCACGTCAAAAACGCCAACTGCCTTACGCACAGTTTCGTGCTCGGCGTTAATGCCTGCATATTGAACGGGCATGTTGTAACCGGCAAATGGAACCATTTTGGCGCCGGTTTTTACGTGGATATCGGTTAATGCGGTATTCTTCATCGTCAACTTAAATATTGGCCGCAAAGGTAACTATTCTGAATCGTAATCAGTACCCCTGGTTGGTTTTGATTATGTTGATTGCTTTATGATTTTCTCACCGGCCTCTGCGAGTTTAAGTAAGTTGAACCCCTCTGGGGTTCGGATAAGGGGTGGGACATTATTTTCTACAAACCTTTTCCCCCTCTGGGGGATTTTTACAATTTTAATAAACAGTATTAACTGAGATGTGCTTAAGGACAGCTGCACCAGAGGTGCAAAAGGTTTGTAGCCTATATTTTCGGTAATGTTCCTTTGCCCCGGAGGGGCAAAACTTAAATATCCGAGGTGTCTCCGATGGGAGGTTAAACAAAAAATCCGGTTAAACTTCACGAAGTTTAACCGGATTTCTGTCAGCATTAAAATACTTTATACTTTTTTAAGCGTTTCCATCAGCACCGGAATTTTTGGCACTTTTGGATACGACTGGAATAGTTTACCATACTTATCATAAATAGCAATGTATGGGGTGGTTTGTACGGCGTAAAACCTTTGCACAAGGTATGTATAACCCTCGGTACCAATGGTGATGTTGTGGTATTTGGCCAGGTCAAAATCGCGCTGGAATGTTTGAATGCCTTTAAGCATAGGCATAAAGGTGATCATCACAATCTGCACATCTTTTAATTTAGGCAGCTCGGGTTTAAGATCATACATCAGGTGCTGGCAATGGCTGCAATCAGGCGAAAAATAGATCACCATTACCGGCTTGTTTTTTTTGAGGTTTGCAGGAGTAACGTAAACACTGTCTGTAGTGAGGATGTGATATGGCGGTAAGCCCGAGTTGGCAGGTGGCGTTTGTGCCTGGCTGCACCCGGTGGCAATAATCAGACAAAGCAGTAAATACAGTTTCTTCATTATTTTAATTAGCGTTTAATAAGCATAGTTACAACATTTTTAGCTTTCAAGCAATTCAATTTGCCAGGCAACATGCTCTTCGGTTACAGGGAATAACGCGTTTTCGCGCACGGTATGATATACGGCGTCAAATATCCCGTTATAATTACCTTTTGGTGACTTTATCCACTCTATGGTTTTTTGGCCGTCGGCACCCATTAGTACCAGTTTGCCGTCGCTGCCTTCCGGTTCAATGCCAAAGCCCTCGTCGGTAGGCATCATATCAGCATCAAGCTGGGCTTCCTGAACATCGGTACGCATTTTAACAAAGCTGCCCAAGGTGCCGTGAACTACAAAGCCGTAAGTATGCTCGGCAATCAGCAGGCCCGATGTTAGGTAAACATTAAGCTGGTTGGGGTATTTGAGGTGGATGTTGAAATAATCATCAACCTGCGAGCCTGGCCTGTACGCGGCAGTGGTTTTTTCATAGCTCAATGGTCGGCCAAAAATGCTGATAGCGTTGTCAACCAAATGCGCACCAAGGTCATAAGTAAGGCCACCTCCGGGAACGCCCGCGGTTTCCTTGAACTTTTTAACACCGATGGCCATGCGGTACCTGTCAAGCCTGAAATGAACCTCCATCAACTCCCCTAACCTGCCGCTTTCAATTACCTCTTTTACCGAAAGGAAGCCGCTATCGTACCTGCGGTTTTGATAGATCATCACTTTCAGATCAAGCTTTTTACCCAGATCATACAGCGCTTTTACCTCATGAGAAGTTACCGCAGCCGGTTTTTCGATCAAAACATGCTTGCCCGCGTTCAGGGCCTGTACGGCGTAATCAAAATGGGTATTGTTTGGGGTGTTAACAATGATTAGTTCTATTTCGTCATCATTCAGCAACTCATCGATAGTATCATAGCTAATTACATCCGGATATTTTTTACCGGCCTTTTTTTCATGGCGCTCAACTACAGCCTTAAAAGTAAAGCCGGGATTGGTAGTTAAAAACGGGGCATGAAAAATCCGTCCCGACATTCCGTAGGCCATGAGGCCGGTTACTATTGGTTTCGACATAATGTTTAAAGTAGATTTTACTGTGTTAAAAGTATCGTTTTAGCTACACCCGTACAAGTTATAAAAAAGAAAAAGGGAGATTGTTACATCTCCCTTTTCCGTTCTGAATTAATCAATAGCTGATTATTTCATGCCTTTTTGTATCGCCTCAATTTCGGCTAAGTGGTGCTGAATGGTAGGCAATGTTTTAGCCGCCCACGCTTTCAGGTCAGGATCTTTGCAGTTTTTAGAAGCATCTTCAAACATTGAAGCTACTTTTTTATGGCCGCTAACCATGGCATCAACATAAGCTTTGTCAAAGTCGGCGCCTGATTTAGCGGCAAGCTCGGTTTTCTTTTTCTGATGATCGGCATCCGGCTCAGTTGGCAGGCTGATGTTTTTAGTTTTGGCAAGCGCCATCAGCTCGTCATTGGCTTTGGTATGGTCGGTAACCATCATTTTGGCAAAGTCTTTTACTTTGGCGTTGGTAGCTTTTTCGCTGGCTAACTGACCGATTGCCACTTCGGCTAAGCCTGCATTGGCTGCACCGGTAGCAAATTTAGCGTCGTCGGCAGTAACCGCGATGCCCGTAGCGCCGGTAGTAGTGGTGTCTTTAACTTTGTTGGCGCTGTCGGCAGTATCTTTTACAGCTGCCGAACTATCTGCGGCACCATTTTTAGCGCCGCCATTACACGCCTGGAACGATAAGGCTGCAAGTGCCATCATCGCTATTAAACTTAACTTTTTCATAGTAGGTGTTTTATGTGTTTGTTTGTCAGTTATAACATTTTATAGTTAATTAAGTTTGATTTTCTTATTTGTAAAATTTAATAACTAAGATTGAGCGCAATCATAGTTACTCAACTGCTTTTCTTTAACTCTCTTTCAAGAGTAATAGGTTATAAAAGGGCAATGCGGAAAATGACAGGCCTCTTAGCTGACTCACCCGGTCTGCGCTACGCTGGACCACCCTCTCTCCGGCTTTGCCGCAAAGAGGGTAAGAAAGTTTAAAATTAAAACTCCCCTCTTTACCCGGAGGGTAGAGAGGGGTGACGAGCGCAGCGATGTCGGGGTGAGTCGATAAAGCGCGATCATTTACACAATTACCGTCTGGGCGGCTATTACCTTTCCGTACGGGAGAATATCACATATTATTTCTCTTTATCAGCTAATAAAGACCTCCACCCTCTTATTCACATATTAATGAATATTTAACAATTGTTTAAAAGCACTTTTATAAGTTGAGGTTTATAATAACGCGACTAAATTATACCTGATATGTTAATAGGATCATTGTTTTTGGGCAAGGTGCATGAAGTAAACGGGCAGTGGATAGAGACCAAATTTGTGGTTATTGGCATTCCGCTGTTCCCAACCAGTTCTATGTTGGTAACCCGATCGGCCTGGCGAAGCCGTAACGGGTTTAATATCCCGCTGAACTATCAAAGCATTATTGCCGGTTATGCCCGCATGTTTTCGCTGATCATCGCTTTTATAGCTTTTATATTGTTTTTTATCGAGCGTGATTCAACCGCCTCTATAATTGGGGGAGCAGGTTTATTGTTATGGCTGTACTTTTATTTTGTATTTGGCAGCGCCGATACGGCAGAGGCCGAAGAACGCAAAAAAATGGGCGACCTTACCGGCCTTTACATTAAACCGGAGTGGCTTGATCATGATGATGCCTACAGGATCTACGAGCGTCTTGAGAAAAAATACCGGACTGAGTTTGATGGTGCCGATTGGCTTACCGATTTGCAGCAAAATGAGATAGCGCCGGCCAAGTTGCCGCTGTTATACGCGTTATCGCGGTTTAACTACTCGTTAGGTGCTACGGACTGCAACAGGAAACTGTTTGAAAAGGCCGATAGCTTATACTTGTAACACAGGTTTTTGCGTTTATTTGCTTAAACCTTATTTACTATGAAAAACCTGATCCTCGCCCTGTTGCTTTTGATGGCCTGCACAGCATCTGCGCAGCAAAAGTTTAACCCTGTTTTAAAAAAGCAGCTTGACAGTGTGCTGGCCCTTGATCAAAAATACCGCGAAATACTAACTTACTTGATGGATCCGGGTAAAAAGGATTCGATACTGAAAACGCTGCCTGTTAAACCCGAAGAAGCAACAGGCTACTATTGGAGACTCCAAAGCCTGGCCGATTCAACCAATCTTGTTTTTATTGAGAACGTAGTTGCAAAATACGGCTATCCCGGCAAATCACTTGTTGGCGAGCCAACCAATGAGGCTGTATGGTCGGTAGTGCAGCATTCGCCTAAAATAGATAAATACCTTCCGGCTATAAAAACTGCTGCCGAAAATAAAGAACTACCCTTCAGGCTATACGCCATGATGCTCGACAGGCAGTTGATGTATGAGGGCAAAGAACAGATCTATGGTTCGCAGGCTACATCAAAGCCGTTACGCAACGGTCAAAAAGTGGGTTACTATGTTTGGCCCATCAAAGATGCCGCTAAAGTGAACGAACGCCGTAAACAAGCTGGCTTTGATCAAACTGTTGAACAAAATGCTAAAAGGCTGGGTGTTGATTATAAGGTAGTAAAAATTGAAGATGTGAAGTGGTAGTGGGGAGACATAGGGATAAAAAAGCCCCCTGCCGTTGTACATCCACAACGGCGAGAGAAATTTTTATATCATATGAGTATAAGCGAAAAGTACGATCGGGAAATATCAAGAATTTCTGAGTTAAGTGTTTCAGTCGAAACCAGATTTATTTTTTCCAATGTCCTGCTTTTTCGGGAATATCAATCCAGACTTTTTGCATGGAAGTTGGCTTTGAATTTTGACGGAAACGACTTCTTCAATAAGAGGAAATCTTACCACAATCTTTTTACTGACTTGAATCCAGCCTGGATTGAAGAACTGGTACCAGAAGATAAGATAGTGAAAGACTTGAATTCTGCGGGCTGGCACTTTGTCCGCTCCGGCTATAGAGAGTTTATGGGATATTTTATGTTCTTATTTGTGAATTGGGAGATCTTTAAAGCAGAAAAAGAAGTTACGCGGTTTATTAATTTACCTCATCCTTATGAACCTCTTTTTATGATTTTGCAAAGGCGAGGCTTAATAGATTTCTCTGACAATAAGTTTGTAATTAATGGACGAACTTATTTAAAGTATGATAACACTTTTAGATTACCATCAACAGATAGTGATTTTTTAAACTTTATCGATACAAAATCAACAGATTTTCCAAATTAAGAAACCGTAAACAACCTTTGGAATGAATACAGAGCCGAACAAGACAAAGCATTGAAAAATAATGAGCTGCTATAATATCATCGAAAGTTATCCGTCTGGAATCATTTAGCAAAACTAAATGGCAACATCAACAATGACGGGCGTTCTGTTAATTCCTGAATTCCGTAAATTCGGATTCAGACACTCTCCCATCAAAAAGTTTACACCCTGCGTTCCCCCGCATCATATAAAAACATAACTTTGCCCCTGCAAAATTTAATACCATGAGTTTCAGAACCGAACACGATACCATGGGCGAGGTACAGGTACCTGCCGACAAATACTGGGGAGCGCAAACCGAACGCTCACGCAATAATTTTAAAATTGGTCCGGAAGCATCAATGCCAAAGGAAATTATCGACGCTTTCGCTTACCTGAAAAAGGCTGCCGCTTTTACTAATACCGATTTAGGTGTATTGCCGGCAGAAAAACGCGATTTGATTGCACAGGTGTGCGATGAGATCCTGGCTGGCGGGCTGGCTTCGGAGTTTCCGCTGGTAATCTGGCAAACAGGCTCGGGCACGCAATCAAACATGAACGTGAACGAAGTTGTTGCTAACCGTGCACATGTATTACAAGGCAATAAACTGGGCGAAGGTAAAACCTTCATTCACCCAAATGATGACGTGAACAAATCACAATCATCAAACGATACTTACCCAACTGCCATGCACATCGCGGCATACAAGATCCTGATTGATGTAACTATTCCAGGTATTGAAAAACTGCGCGATACTTTGCAGGCAAAAGTTGAGGCATTTAAATCGGTAGTAAAAATTGGTCGTACCCACCTGATGGATGCTACCCCGCTTACTTTAGGCCAGGAGTTTTCAGGCTATGTTTCACAATTGAACCACGGTTTAAAAGCGTTGCGCAATACGCTTGACCACCTATCAGAACTTGCACTTGGCGGTACTGCCGTAGGTACAGGTATCAATACTCCTAAAGGCTATGATGTAAAAGTTGCTGAGTATATAGCCCAGTTCACCGGCTTGCCATTCATCACCGCCGAAAATAAATTTGAAGCCCTTGCCGCTCATGACGCCATTGTTGAAAGCCATGGCGCGCTGAAACAAATAGCGGTTTCGTTGATGAAAATTGCTAATGATATCAGGATGCTGGCATCTGGTCCGCGTTCGGGTATTGGTGAGATCCATATTCCGGATAACGAACCTGGATCATCTATCATGCCAGGTAAGGTTAACCCAACCCAAAATGAGGCTGTTACCATGGTAGCTGCACAGGTTATGGGTAACGATGTGGCTATTTCTATCGGTGGTTCAAACGGCCATTACGAGCTGAACGTATTTAAACCGGTTATGGCCGCTAACTTCCTGCAGTCGGCAAGGTTAATTGGTGATGCCTGCGTATCATTCAATGATCATTGCGCGGTAGGCATTGAGCCAAACTATGAAGGTATCAAAAAACACCTTGAAAACTCATTAATGCTGGTGACCGCGCTTAATCCTCATATCGGTTATGAAAACGCGGCTAAAATTGCTAAAACAGCACTTAAAAACGGCAGCTCACTACGCGAAGCAGCTATTGGCTTAGGCTTACTAACCAACGAGCAGTTTGACGAGTGGGTACGCCCTGAAAATATGATAGGCAGCTTAAAATAGTAGCCTCACCCCAACCCCTCTCCTTTGGAGAGGGGCTTTTTAATTTTCGCTTATGCAAAAACGCTATAGCTTTCTCTTTTTTTCTTTCAGCTTTCGGCTTTTCGCTTTAAGCCTTCCGCTTTCCGCTTTCAGCTCAAAGAAAGCCTTTCGCCTTTTACCTTTCGCCTTTTGCCTAATCGTAGCCTCTTGCAGCAGGAACCCTGATATGCAGGAGCCGGGAGATAGCAAACTGCAGGGGGAGTGGCGGCAGGATTCGGTACCGGCGCAAAAAAGCCTGGTAACATATTCGCTATACGACATTAAATTCAGCTGCGATTCATTTCTTTTGAAGATTAGTACCGTGAGCAAGGTTAATTACGGTGCGGATACCTGCATGAGCAAAGGACATTGGGCCGAATATGTACGGGGAACTTACTCGCAAAGACAGGATACGCTGCACATTAAAGGTCAGTTTTGTAATGCCGACGGCTCGTATAAAAATGAACAGGGCTGTTTCAGGTTTGGCGATTATGAAGAATATTTTAAAGTTCACCTCACTGGCGATTCGCTCATCAGGTTTGTAAGTACATCCAACGTGATACCTATCAACGCGCATCTAATTAAAAGAACAAGCTGTATTCCAAAACCATTGTAATGAAAACACAAATTTTAAAGAAACTTTTACTGCTGGTGGCTATATTTTATATCCCCCTGCAAAGTATGGCCTGGGGCACCAACGGGCACCGCATTTGCGGACAGGTTGCCGATAGCTACCTTACCCCTAAAGCCCGTAAAGCCATAGAGGCCATTTTAGGCAACGAGTCAATTGCGATTACCAGCAACTGGGCCGATTTTATCAAATCAGATCCTGCATATGGTTACCTGTATAACTGGCATTTTATCGATTTAGATAAGGCTTATACTTATCCGGAGCTGCAAGGCTATCTAAAAGCGGATACAGCCGTTGATGCCTACACTAAAATGAACTTTTTGATTGCTGAAATTAAAAAGAAAACTACCACCAAAACCAACAAGCTGCTTTACCTGCGGATGCTGATACACATCGTTGAAGACGTACACCAGCCACTTCATACCGGCCATACCAGCGATAAAGGCGGTAACGATGTAAAAGTTCAGTGGTTTGGAAAAGACAGCAACCTGCACTCGGTTTGGGACAGCCAGCTGATTGATTTTCAGCAGTTGAGCTATACCGAGTATGCAACCATGATTAACCATACTACTGCTGCCCAGCGCGCCAAATTGCAGAAAGACCCGATAAGCCAATGGTTGTTTGAAAGCAATCAGATTGCCGAAAAGCTGTACACTGATGTTAAACCAGGCGAAAACCTGAGCTACAAATACAACTTCAAATACATTGGTATCCTAAACGACCAGATGGTAAAAGCCGGCGTTCGTTTGGCCGGTGTATTGAATCAAATTTTTGGTTGATTGGTGAATGGTTGATTAGGTGAGTAGTTAAGCAGTTACATAACCACTCACTTAATCAACCCAATCAACCACTCTCCTTCCACCCAATCAACCTAAAAAATGAAAATACTAATGGTATGCCTCGGCAATATCTGCCGTTCGCCGCTGGCCGAAGGGATCATGCAGCATCTGGCAGATGAAAACGGCCTGGGCTGGGATGTGGATTCGGCGGGTACGGGCAGATGGCATATAGGCGAAGCTCCCGACAGACGCTCCATCCGTGCTGCACGGAACCACGGTATAGATATCAGCAAGCAGGTTTGCCGCCAGTTTAAACGTGCCGATTTTGACGAGTTTGACCACATCTTTGTAATGGATCGCAATAACCTGAGCGATGTACTTGATATGGCCCGCAACGAAGAACAGGCAGCAAAAGTAAAACTCCTGTTAGGCGATAAGGTAGTGCCGGATCCTTATTATGATGACAGCCAGTTTGAGCCAGTTTTTGAATTGATTGAAAGCGGTTGTAAAGATATTATTGAAGGGTTGAGGTAAAATCCTATGTCATTGCGAGGAGCTGCACGGCCTTGTGCGATGGCGCGACGTGACAATCCCGTAGCTGTGCATATTCGCCTTGTATGGCTACGAGATTGCCGCGCTTCGCTCGCAATGACATCTCTTTTATTACCTACCGCTCAATCCTGAAAAACGGCACATCCTCGCCGTACCAGAATACAATTCCTTCCTTTGCAAACCCGGCTTTGATCAGTACCCTTTGTGATGCCACGTTTTGCGGATGGGTAACGGCACAAACCTCTTTCAGGCCAATTTTATTTAAGCCATAGCTAACCAAGGCCTCTGCCAATTCGGTGGCAACGCCCTGGCCCCAGTATTTGAGGTGCAGGCGGTAGCCCAATTCAATCCGGCTCTTGTCATAGTCGCTGGGTTTGAGGGCACAAACACCTATAAAATCATTGTCGGCAATGTTGAATACTCCCCACCTGCCCAGGCCCGAACCATTTTTGTATTCTTTCAGGGTATCCTTAAAAACCTGCTTACTCTCCTGCGGGGTACGTTTCTTTACGTATTGGGTAAGCCGGTCGTCTTCGTCTATTATGAGTAAAAGTTCTTCATCTTCGGCTGTAAGTTCACGGATGAGCAAGCGCGGCGTTTGGGTGATAATATTCATAGGTATTCAAAAATATATTTTTTGAACCTGTGTTGTACATTACTTAGGTAAAACATATGTCAATTAATGGGTTTCACAAGCGAATTTTGCGGCGCACGGTCTTGAAATGTAATAGGAGGCACCTATGGAGCCTCAATATCTGCCTTGTTTTTGACTGTAAACATGATACTCCTATGGAGTTTAAAAAGCATGCATAGAACTCCATAGGAGTATCATGTTTATAGAAATGAAACAAATCCTTTTGGCTCCGTAGGCGCCTCCTGTATTTACACGATGATTTTACCCCGCCTTTAACCGTAGTTCATTTAAGGCCAAACAGGATATTTACCATTAAAAATGTATACCTTGCATAATTTACTTATAAGATATAGTGACTTTCCAGGATTTTAAATTTAACGAGCAATTATTTGAAGGTGTAGAGAGTATGGGTTTTGTAAACCCAACCCCCATTCAATCTATGGCTATCCCGGCCATTATGGAGGGGCGCGACCTGATAGCATGCGCTCAAACCGGTACCGGTAAAACCGGCGCCTATTTGCTGCCTGTTTTAAACAGCATCAGCAAAACCAATAAACACCATACCAGTGCCCTTATACTTGCCCCTACCCGCGAGCTTGCCCAGCAAATAGATCAGCAGGTTGAAGGCCTTGCCTATTTTACCGGTATCAGCTCTATCGCTGTTTTTGGCGGTGGCGACGGCATTGTTTACGAACAGCAGCGTCGTGGTATCCAGAATAATGTAAACATTATTGTGGCCACTCCCGGCAGGCTTATAGCCCATCTTACTTCAGGTGTGTTAAAGCTCAATCACCTTACCCACCTGATACTTGACGAGGCCGACCGTATGCTGGACATGGGATTTTCGGATGATATTATGAAGATCATCAGCTACTTGCCTAAAGAGCGTCAAACACTGTTGTTTTCGGCCACTATGCCGGGACGGATCCGTTCATTGGCTAAAGCCATTTTGAAAGATCCGGAGCAGATCAATATCGCCATTTCGCAGCCGGCTGTCGGTATCGATCAACAAGTTTACCGGGTGCATGATCAGCAAAAAACGCCGCTGGTGCAACATATCCTCAAAGATTCGGCATTTACAAGCATCATCATCTTTGCCTCACGCAAGGAGATAGTTAAATCATTATACAAAGAACTTAAGGCCATCAAGATCAACGCCATGTCATTCCACTCCGATTTGGAGCAGAAAGAGCGTGAAGAAATCCTTCTTAAGTTTAAAAACAAACAATTGCCGGTTATTATTGGTACCGATGCCCTTTCGCGGGGTATTGATGTGGAAGGTATAGACCTGGTGATCAACTACGATGTTCCGGGCGATCCGGAAGATTATATCCACCGTATTGGCCGTACAGCCCGTGCAGCAACAACCGGCACCGCTATTACGTTTGTAAACCACCGCGACGAACGTAAGCTTAAGAACATTGAAAAGCTGATAGAAAAGCCTATCAAATTGATGGTATTGCCTGATGAGCTGGCCACCATACAACCGCTTAAGCCAGAGCCTGTACAGGGCGATGCTAAAAAGAAACCCAACCGCAGATGGGGAAAAAAGAAACCAAAGCAGCAAAACACCGGTAACCCAAAAGCATAAGCAACACGGCCGGTGTTGTTTTTTTGAAATAAACTAAAACGTTTTATCTATTTCTATATCTTTAGAACCAAAAATCTGTATCACCATGTTTATCTCAAGAAAAATCATGTTCCTGCTGGGCGCTGGTTTGGCATTGTCATCAATAGCTAATAAGGCTTTAGCGCAGGAGAAAAAAACATCCGGCAATCCCATTGTGGAAGGTTGGTATGCCGACCCTGAAGCTAAGATCTTTAACAAACACTATTGGGTATATCCTACCTATTCGGCAAAATATAACGACCAGGTATTTATGGATGCCTTTTCATCGCCCGATTTGGTTAACTGGACAAAACACCCTCGCATTATTGATACTGCTGCTGTAAAGTGGGCTAAGCGCGCTATGTGGGCGCCGGCCGTGACCGAAAAGGATGGCAAATACTATATCTTTTTTGGCGCTAATGATATCCAGAACAATAATGAAGTTGGTGGTATAGGCGTTGCCGTTGCTGATAAACCGGAAGGTCCGTTCAAAGATCTTTTAGGTAAACCGCTTATCGGGCAGATCATCAATAAAGCTCAACCTATTGATCAATTTGTTTTTAAAGATGATGACGGCCAGTACTACATGATCTATGGTGGCTGGGGGCAATGCAATATCGTAAGATTAAAAAACGACTTTACAGGCATCGAGCCGTTTAAAGATGGCGAAACCTACAAGCTGATCACTCCGAAAGATTATGTTGAAGGTCCGGTTATGTTTAAACGTAAAGGCAAATACTATTTTATGTGGAGCGAAGGCGGCTGGACAGGCCCGGATTACCGGGTAGCCTACGCCATTGGCGACTCGCCGTTTGGTCCGTTTAACCGCATTGGAACAATATTAAAACAGGATGCCAGTATAGCAACAGGTGCAGGTCATCACTCGGTGATCCAGGTACCGGGTAAGGATGAATGGTACATCGTTTACCACCGACGCCCGTTAACCGAAACAGACGGCAACCACCGTGTAACCTGTATCGACAAAATGTATTTTGACAAGGATGGCAAGATCCTGCCGGTGAAAATCACCAATGAAGGTGTAACAGCAAGGAAGATTAAGTAGCCCCCCAGCCCCCTAAAGGGGGAGTTTGCAGTGTACGTAACTCCCCGGAAAAACTTATGAAGTTTCAAAAACTTTTAATTTATGTCATTGCGAGCGATAGCGTGGCAATCTCGTAGCCAATGCATTTTCGAAATGCACAGCTACGAGATTGCCACGTCGCGCCCTGCCGATATCCCTGGCCTGCTCCTCGCAATGACATATTTTGATATAATTTCTGGCAAAACTTACGAAGTTTCAAAAACTTCGTAAGTTTCTCAATCTGCACATCTGAAATCTTCCCATCTGCACATCAATCTTTATTTCCCCCTAAAAGGGTGAGCTTGATAATTCCTGATATTTAGTATCTTAAACCGTTTTTTTTGACTGACATTTATTCCTTTATCATTATGACGCGATCATTTTTTCGGGCATTAGTATTATTACTTGCCCTTGCCGGTAGCAGCCGCTGTTTTGGGCAAGCCGCCGAAAACCTACCCACCGATTATTTAAGCAAAGAATTTCATGCCGGAAGACGACAGGCGCTTCGTGACCTGATGCCCGCTAATTCGGTAACCGTGATCTTCTCCTATCCGGAGCAGGTGTTTTCAAATGATGTTAATTACGTTTATCACCCTAACCCCGACCTGTATTATTTTTCGGGATATAAAGAGCCAAACTCGGTGCTGTTGGTGTTTAAAGATACGCAGGCCGATGGCGACAGCAGTTATAACGAAGTGCTGTTTGTGCGTCATAGAGATGCCGGTCGCGAGCAGTGGACTGGCAGGCGTTTAGGCGTTGAAGGTGCTAAATCACAATTGGGCTTTAAACGCGCTTACAACAGCGAGGATTTCGCGAAGTTCCCGGTTGATTTTAAAAAGTTTACCAATGTATATTATGATACCCTGCCCGAAGATGTTACAGGAGATGGATCGACAGGTGAGTTAAAAAAACTGATAGCTGCTTTTAAAACAAAAGCGGGGATCCCGGATGTTGACAGGCAAGCGGTAAACGATATGAACCTGATTGCCAATCGTACAACGCCGCAAAACTTATCGCGTATGGTTACCTTCTTTAAAAGCAGGTATAATAACGATATAACAAAGGCGAGCCCATTGGTGCAGGAATTATTAGCCAAGCCCGATTCTGTTACACTGATGGCGGTTAAAGCTAAAATAGGTAACACTTTAGGAGGTAATGTAGGTTTCAACACTTTTACAAGCAAGCTGCGCGGCGTAAAAACCACCGAGGAACTGGCTGTATTAAAGAAAGCAGTTCAAATATCAAGCCTTGCACATCTGGAAGTGATGAAATCGGTAAAGCCAACTATGAGCGAACGCGAGGTTGAAGGCATCATGACCTATGTACACAAAAGGTATGGAGCGGAAGATGAAGGTTATCCCCCAATTGTAGGCGCAGGTGCCAATGGTTGTATCCTTCATTACGAAGAAAATTCGGCCACAAAAATCAATAATCAGTTGCTGCTGATGGATGTTGGTGCCGAATATCATGGTTACTCTGCTGATGTTACCCGCACAGTACCTGCCAATGGTAAATTTACTGAAGAGCAAAAAGCGATTTATCAACTGGTGTACGATGCCCAGGAGGAGATTTTTAAGTTATGTAAAGCAGGTGTTCCGTATGCGAGCCTTGAGCAAAAATCGGCAGAGGTATTAGCCGCCGGATTGATCAAACTGGGTATCATCAAAAACGCTTCCGAAGTGCGTAAATACTATCCGCATGGCTGCTCACATCATTTGGGACTTGATGTGCATGACAAAGGCGGCCGCGGTAATTTGGAAGAGAACTGGGTGATTACCGTTGAGCCGGGTATCTATATCCCTGCCGGCAGCCCATGCGATAAAAAATGGTGGAATATTGGCGTACGCATTGAAGATGATGTACAAATTGGTAAAGATGGTGGTACCATCCTGTCTATTGATGCGCCACGTAAATGGCAGGATGTTGAAAAAGCAGCAACCGAGAAAAGCATTTTTGAAGCCGCTAAGTTCCCGGAACTGAAATAGAAGCTTAATCAAAATAGATTCGACATTGCGGGGAAACACTTAGTTTTTTCGCAATGTTTAATAATGATTTATCTGTGTTGGGAAATTAAGTTACCCTGCATTCACCGCGTCCGGAAACCTCAAAATCAAACCCGGATCAGGAATATTCTTTTGCCAGATCTCTTTTTCTGAAAATTTACAAACACCGGGGTAATCGCCCTGTTTACCTTCCATATCAAACATGAGTTGAAAATGCAGGTGCGGTGGCCATTGGCCATTTTCGTCAATATCTCCCAGGGTTGCTATCTGCTGATCTTTAAAAACAGGCATACCAACTAAAAGCCCTTCCAAACTTTTACGGCTTAAATGGCCATACAGGCTATAAAGGGTTAAGCCGTCTAAATCGTGTTGTAAAATGATAGTTGGGCCGTAATCGCCAATGTTGTTATTATCCTGGTAGCTGTGCACCAGGCCATCAAGCGGGGTATAAACCGGAGTGCCTGCATCGCCCCAGATATCAACACCTAAATGTAAGCGCCGGGGCTCATCATCAGCATCAAAATGGCTGCTGAAAGCATAAATGGTGCGGTGCTCCATATAGCCACCAATGCCATAGCGGCAATTATTACCGCGTAGCTTGTTGTTAACCCAGCTGCTAAACAGTGGTGTATTATTAATGACCTCTGCCGTCAGTTCATTGTTGGCGGCAGTAAGGTCAAGTTGGTACAGGCGGTCGCGTTCATGATCAAAATCAACCACTTTGCCAATGGCTTCCGGGTGATTGTTGATAAAGTTTGTTAACAACGCGTGCCGGTCCATTAATTAATTTTCTTCGGTATCGGGCTGGCGTTCTTCTTTGCTTATTTTATCAAAAATCTTGTCCATACGTTCAACGTACTCGCTGGTATCATCAATAAAAAACTCAAGCTGCGGGATGATCCTTACCTGATCTTTAATGCGTGCACCCAGCTTATACCTGATCTCTGAAGCGTGCGATTTGATGGTATGCAAAGCCGTTTGCACATTAGGATTACCTAAAAAGCTTAAAAATATACGGGCTATGGCCAAATCGGGTGTTACACGTACCTTGGTTATGGTTACCAGTGTATTAGGCAAATAATTCATGCCTTCGCGCTGAAAAATAGCTGCAAGGTCTTCCTGTATTACTCCGGCAAATTTTTGCTGACGTTTTGATTCCATTGGTTATTAGTTAACGCCGATAAGGCAGATGAGTGTTTAATGCTTAATGCAAAAGCCTAAGTTATTGTTTTTGGCTTTTATTAACAATGACGGCAGGGTGTTAATTACACACGTCCTGCGGTATCTCTTTGGTTATTTTTACTACTTTTTTTACAACAAGGGTGCTGTCATATTCAGACCCCATTCCTGCTTTGCCCGATTTTGATTTGATGCCTTCTACCTCTACATAAACGGGCTCGTAAGGTTTTTCGAAATTAAGCTGTGAGTACTGCAGCTCTAACTGGGCCGAACTGTCAACAGCCCAAAACTCCTGGCCGCTATCGCAATCTTTGAATGATTTTATTTCGGGGCCGGCGCTGTATAAACCTTTATAAAGCGTAACCTGATCCTTTTTATGGGCATCGTTATTACATGCATAAACAGCAATAACAATAAGCAAGAAAATAGAAACTTTGATGTACCTCATACCCATTTAACAAATTTACAAATCCTGTTTGATTTCATCCAACCCTTTAATACTTAAACGGGCGCTTATACCGGCCGCAATTACCGAAATACCTCCAACGGTTAACAGCACCAGGCCAAAATCCTTAACCTTAAGATCAATAGGGTACGCATCCAACACCGTCATTTTAGCACCCATTTTTATCCAGCCATAATGCTGTTGCAACAGGCAGAAAATGGTGCCCAATATAATACCGATAACGCAGCCAACGGCGGTGATCATCATCCCCTCGAAAAAGAAGATTCCCTGGATCATGTTTTTATTAGCGCCTAATCCGCTTAAAATGGCTATGTCTTTTCGCTTGTCGATAACCAGCATGGTTAACGAGCCAATGATATTAAATATTGCGATAATAAGCACAAAGGTAAGGATCATGTAAACCGCCCAGCTTTCGTAATTGAGGGTTTTATAAAGCTCGCTGTTTTGCTCCTTGCGGTTTTTAACGGTAAAATCCTTACCTATTTTATCAATAATGTCTTTTTGAACGGCATCGATATTGGTGCCGCGTTTAAAATTTATCTGGAGCGAAGACACATTTACGGGTTGGTCAAGCAGGTCGCGGGCAAATTCAATTGGTGTTACGGTTATATCGTCAAACTCCTGCTGTATGGCAAATACGCCCGATGGATTGATGCTGCGAACAACAAACTCATTTAAAGGATTGGCCGAATTTTCGGCATCGCGACGCGGCGAAAATACCTGTATCGGTGTAAGTTCGTCATGTACATTGATGCCTAAAGTACGTTGGATGGTAGCGCCAATTACAGCAAGGTTTTGATTGCCGCTTTTAAGTGTGAACGATCCGCTGGCAATGGTACTGTCGAGTTGCGGGTTTTTTAAAAAATCTTCGCTCACACCCATTACGGTACCCAAAAATGGGTTATCGCCGTATTTGATCAGGGCTTTTTCCTGCAAAACTTCGGTGAAGGAAAAAACGCGGGCATCTTTATGCAATGAGGCAAAGTAGGGCGTATTAGGGTCGAATGTTTTGCCTAGTTTGGCCTCTATCTTCAATTCGGGCGTAAAGTTGCTGTATAACGAAAGAATAACCTTCTCGAAGCCATTGAACACCGAAAGAATAATGAGCAAAGCCGCGCTGCCAATAAGTACCCCCAGCATAGAAATGCCCGAAATGATATTGATAGCATGCATCTTTTTACCCGAAAACAGGTAACGTTTTGCTATGTAAATGGACGTGTTCAATTGTGCGGGGGATTATGCGTTCAGGTTTGCTTTAGTCGATAAACGTTATTAAGCTGTTAACTAAGTTAAAAACGGATTGTTTTGTTTTTCGTAGCCGATGGTTGTTTCGGGGCCATGGCCGGGATAAACGGTAACATCCTCGGGCAGGGTAAACAGCTTGGTTTCGATATTATCTATAAGTAAGCTAAAGTTACCACCCGGTAAATCCGTACGGCCAATACTGTTCCTGAACAATACATCGCCGCCTATCAGGATTTTATCTTCCTTGTCATAAAAACAAAGGTGGGCAGGTGAATGGCCTGGCGCGAAGATCAAATGCAGGGTTGTATTGCCGAAATGGATTGTGCCGGTTTCGGGCAAAAATTCATCGGGCATAGGCGATACATCATAACGGAAACCCATTGATGGGGCATAAGCCACAACAGCGGTCAATGTTTCTGACTCACCAACATGGAAACGGGGTTTAAGCCCGTATTGGTCAAAAACAAATTTATTGCCCAATACGTGGTCAACATGGCAATGCGTATTGAGCAGCATAATGGGTTTTAAGTTGTTGTTTTTGATAAAACTAACCACCGTGTTTTGCTCAGGTGCCGTGTACATGCCCGGGTCAATGATCACGCATTCGCCGGTTTCATCGTACAAAATGTAGGTGTTTTCCTGGTAAGGGTTATTTACAAATGATATAACTTTTGCCATGCGGTAAAAGTACGGAATAAATTGATTGGGTGTTGGGGGAATAAGATTGGCGAAAGGTTGAAGGTGCGTTCGTAATTACAACATAATTAAAGATGTCTGTCATTCTGAGCGATAGCGAAGAATCTTCTTCAACAAGAAGGGCCGTTTTGTATGGTGAAGAAGATCCTTCCTACCCATAACAAGTTTCAAAAAGGGTGTCATGCCGAGCAAGTTCATTAAGTTAAGAGATTAATATACTGCACCAGAGGTGCAAAAGGTTTGTAGAAATCAAATGAATGGCATTTTTTTTGTGTCAGAGGTACACAACTCCGGTGTTTCGTACCTCTGGCACGGTTGTTTTGGGATATAATATTGCTACAGACCTTTACCCCCTCTGGGGGATTTTCCTTAACTTAATGACGTTGCTCCGGGTGACAGCCTATACTTTTGTTGTTGCTCCTTCACAGGCTAACGGGTTTAAATTACTCAGGATGACATAATTAAAACTGGTGTCATGCTGAGCTTGTCGAAGCATAGCGGGTTGGGCCTCTGCGCACAAGTCTTCGACAGGCTCAGACTGACAGCCCTCCTTTTGTCATTTCACCTTCAAATGCGCCGATTCGGCCATTTACAATGACGAGTTTAAATAAAAAAGTCCGCTACGCTGCCGTTGCCCCTTCTATTAACTCTACCTCGGCCACCGGGCTAAACAGATAAACCCTTCGGGTTGCCACCTCGGTGCATTTAAAGCGCTTACGCAGCTTTTCGTCCTTGCGGAACACTCTGCCATCCTTTAGTTTAAACAATGCCTTAAGCGGGATCTTTTCTACCGTTAAAATGGCTTCCGATTCTTTTGGCGGATCATACTTGCGCAGTGAACGGTATAGGTTCAAATCCGAGCAGCTTGACGCGGCCGGATTATCCAGGTAGTTTACGATGGCCTTTTTAATATCAGGCGGAAAAATTTCCTTTTCAAAAAATGGCTGCATCATTTTTTTGAAATTGTTTTTCCATTCGGTTCCGTGGGGTTTGGCATTTTGTTTATGCTCGTTCCAGGTATGCAGGTGCGCAAACTCGTGCACGGTGGTTACCAAAAACGCATAGGGATTAAGATCATAATTAACCGAGATCCGGTGACCTTTACCTCCGTAAGGTGAACGGTAATCGCCAAATTTGCTGTTGCGGTTACGCGAAATTTTAAATTCGCATTTGAAGTAGTCAATCCACCGGGCAATAAGCGGGGCCGCTTCTGCCGGTAAATATTTCTCTAAAACTTTTACTTTATCCAATGTTTACCTCAACACAAATATAAGGTTTTTGTGGCGTATAGTTCATAGATCAAGGTTCATAGCTTTTTTGTTATTGTTCTATGACTTAAGCAAAAAATTAAATGGGATACTAAAAAGCTTTTACCATGAACCATCAACTATGATCCATGAACTAAAAAAGCTACTTCAGCCAGTGATATACAATAAATGATGCCGTATAAGCCAACGCCGTCATATAGGCAAACTGGGCAGCAGGCCATCGCCAGTCTTTGGTTTCACGGTAAACAACGGCTACTGTACTGGCGCATTGCATGGCGAAGGCATAAAACATCATAAGCGAAAACGCCACCGCCAGCGTAAACACGGGCTGACCGGTTTGCGGATTTTTGGCCTCGTGCATTTTTTCCTGTACCGATTGCAGCTTATCCGCATCGCCCTCAACGCTGTAAATGGTGGCCATGGTGCCCACAAATACCTCTCGCGCGGCAAATGAACTAATCAGCGCTATGCCTATCTTCCAGTCGAAGCCAAGTGGCTTAATAACGGGTTCAATAACATGACCAAACACACCGGCATAAGAGTTTTCCAGTTTCTCCGAGGCGATGACTTTGGTCAGGCTGTCCGGAGTCATGGTTTTGGTATACTGAGGTTGGGCGTACTGCTTATCTATCCGGGCAAACCTGTCGCCTGGACCGTATGATTTCATTACCCATAATATCACGGATACAGCTATGATTACTTTACCGGCCTGCAGTACGAAGGTTTTTGAACGGTCGTACATGGTAAATATCACGTTTTTCCACCTTGGCATACGGTAAACAGGCAGCTCCATAATAAAGTAACCACGCTCGCGGGCTTTCAGGATAAATTTCATCACAAAGGCTACGATGATAGCCGAAAAGATACTGAGCACGTACATGGCCGTAAGCGCTAAGCCCTGCAGGTTAAATACCCACCAAACATTACGGTTAGGCACAACCAACGCAATCAATAACGTATAAACCGGTAAGCGGGCAGAGCAGGCCACCAATGGTGTTACCATGATGGTGATCATCCTGTCTTTCCAGTTTTCGATGGTGCGGGTGCTCATGATAGATGGCACCGCGCAGGCAAAACCGCCGATAAGCGGCACTACCGATTTTCCGTTCAAGCCCACCTTGCGCATCACCTTATCCATCATGAACGTAACACGCGACATGTAGCCGGTATCTTCCAAGATAGAAATAAGGGCGAACAGAATGGCTATTTGCGGTATAAACACCAATACCCCGCTCAGGCCGGCAAGCACACCATCGATGATCAAACTGCTCAGCGGGCCTGCTGGCAATACTTTAGCAGCACCGGCCTGTAGCCAGATAAACAGATCTTCGATGAGCGACATCGGGTATGCCGACCATGAAAAAATAGCCTGGAATATGAACAGTAAAATGGCGAAGAAGATCACAAAGCCAAATACTTTGTGCGTAAGGATCTTGTCTATTTTGTTGCTGATGGTTTCATCATGGGCCGCTTCGGGCTTGGTGACCGTATCGTAAAGCAGGTCATTAATAAAATTATAGCGGGCAATGGTTTCTGTAGCCTGCGCCTTTTGCGAGTGGAAGGAGTGCTCCTGCTCCAGTTGCTCAATGCGGTCGCTTTCGGTGGTTGAAAGATAGCTCAGTGTTTCATGCTGGTGGGCAAGCTGCAGGGCTACATAAGGATTGTCAACCTGCATCTCCCCTTTTATCTGCGCTATTATGCCCGGAGCGATGCTTTCAATATCAATGGTATCCTGTTGCAGCGCTACGCTGTTGGCAAACGCAATGGCATTTTTGAGTTTATCGATACCTGTATTTTTCCTTGCAGAGATAGGTACGACAGGCACACCCAGCTTTTTGGCAAAAAGATCGATATTAATTTTGATGCCTGCTTTTTCAGATACATCGATCATGTTGAGTGCCACCACAACGGGGATCTTCAAATCAGCTATCTGGGTATAAAGCAGCAGGTTTCTTTTAAGGTTTGATGCGTCAAGGATCACCACTACCAGATCGGGCACCATGCCTTTTGACTTATCGGCCAGTACCGAAAATACAATGGATTCGTCTTTACTTTTTGGGTAGATGCTATAGGTACCGGGAAGATCAATGATTTCGGCCGTACGACCGTCGGGCAGGGCGCAAAAACCTGTTTTTTTATCAACAGTCACCCCCGGAAAGTTTCCGATTTTTTGATTTAACCCGGTTAGTATATTAAAGAGAGTTGATTTACCGGTGTTGGGATTTCCTACAAGTGCAACTCTTATATCGGCTTTCAATGCTTACAAAACTACTGCAAAATGATGGTAGACGCTTCAAACCTGCGTAAGCTAAGCTGATAGCCTGATACGCTGATGGCAATAGGATCGCCAAGGGGGGCAATACGCGAAATGCGCACCTCTTCGCCGGGTAAACAACCCATCTCCATCAGTTTTACCGACATTTCAAGATCGGTAAATTCCTTTACGATACCAGTTTCGCCTACTTCCAGTTGTGACAGCTTCATCATTTATAATATAAAACGTAGCAAATGTAAGCTTATTTATATTAAATCCAAATAAGACGAGTAATGATATGCAGATTTTAAATGTGCAGCTGTGCAAATGACTTTAGCGTGAAGTTTGGAGGGAAATAAGACAGATTCCAGATGTGCAGATTTCAAATGTGCAAACGACTTTTTAATGCTATCGATTTTGCTTTTTCTGCTTTTACTGACATGATCCCGTCAGTGTTCAATTTTTAAAAAAGGATTGTTCAACTTTTAATTTCTAAAAAATGCAAGTCGCTGATTATCAAAGATGATTTGTTCATGTTTGATAATCAGTCAATAGTTGTTGAAATTAATTCTCTGATTATCAGCGGTGTTTTTGTTGGAAATAATTGCAAGTGTTTACACTTTAAAAAATTGAACACTCATAAATTGAATAGTAACTGTGCTTTGCCAGTAGGTTAAGCAATCATTTGCACATTTAAATAAAATCTGCACATCTACGCCATCATTTGCATAGTGTCTTTGGAATCTGCCGCTTTAACTTTCCCGAAATGCGGGCAGCCGCATCCTTTGTGAAAAATACCACATGATGATATTGCCATTAACAGCAGCGCGCCTAATAAAATAACCAGTTTATTTTTTTTCATTTTTTCCAATCGCCTCAATAGTCAGCATAACACTAAAAACGCCCATGCAGGCACCCAGTACATCACAAAAGAGATCGTTCCAATCACCAGTACGCCAGGTAAAAATGGAGACCTGCAGTATTTCGATAAGCCCCCCAAAAATTATGCTGACAGTCCAAATGATGAACATGCCTGTATACGTAAGTCGCTTAGGCTTTTGTTGCCTTATTACGCCAAAGCAAACCAATACAATCAGCGTGAAAAATAAACCGCAATGCGTTAGTTTATCAAAGCCTTCAAAAAACAACGGCGATTTATCAACTGAGTCGAGATGTACCGAGCAGATCACTAAAACAAATAAGGCCCACAAAATAGCGGGCCCGTGATATTTTAAAAACAGCTTCATTTTATGCGCCGATAACCGCCTGGTACTCGTCGGCAGATAAAAGAGCGTCAACATCAGCTGCATTAGCCACGGTAATTTTTACCATCCAGCCTTCGCCATATGGATCGCTGTTTACCAGGTCTGGCTGATTGTTTAGCGCCGGGTTAACTTCGGTTACAGTACCGGTAACGGGCATAAACAGGTCAGATACAGTTTTTACTGCTTCAACAGTGCCAAAAACTTCGTCTTTAGCAACTTCTTTACCTAATGAAGTAACATCAACATAAACAATGTCGCCCAGCTCGCCCTGAGCAAATTCGGTGATGCCTACGGTAGCTACATTGCCTTCAACCTTAATCCACTCGTGATCTTTGGTGTATTTTAATTCAGCTGGAAAATTCATGTCATTAAATTTTGTGTGCTCAAAAATAGTAAAACTTTGGTTTTCGCAATTATGGATATGTAAATTATGCAATCATCATTTTCTATATGTCATAGTGATGATTTATCGGAAATATATTTGTCCGTTTTAAAACTCGCGTTTAGTGTTGGCTACCCAGGTGTCCAGTGCGGTTAGTTGCTTTTCGTTCTCCTTAAACCATTTGGCATTTTCTTCCTGGTTAGCGGTTAATGATACCAGATGTGCAAACGCGTCCATGTTTTCGCTTTGACCAAGTTGTTTAAAATAATCGGCCATATAGCGAGTATAGAAATCATTTTTCTGATCGCCGTAAAAACTTGAAGAAACCTTAAATGCTTCAATAAGCTGAAATTTAAGCGAGTCGGTAACTGAGAGATTAGTTTTACCCGATGTTGCATTAACGATGGCCATGGGCAAAATCAGGTTACCGGTATTGAGATCATTTTTATCAATCGTCATATTGATACTTTTCTCGCCGGTTTTTTTAATGCCGTAATGTAAAATGGACTGGATGCTTTGGTAGGCCCCCGCCGATCTTTTAGTTTGGGGTTCGAGCATCAAAAAGCTGCACCAAGCCAACAGGGAGCAACCCCGCTTGCCTTCCATCGCAAGCGCCATCGCATACGCCCGCTGGCTGCTGGCATGTTTGGGCTGAAGTTTAATGGCATCTACAGCGGCATCTTCACTTTCCTTGTATTTTTTTACCCTGTAATAGGTTATGGCTAAATTATAATGGAGGCGCTGATAATCCGGATCTATCGAAATACCTTTTTGAAACAACTCAATGGCTTTTTCGGGTTGATTGTCGTCGTCATAAATGCTGCCCAACATATCGTATGCGCCGCCACTTTTAGGATCCAGCTTCATTAACTTTTCAAGGTAAGGAATAGCCTCCTTTCCCTTGCCACTGCTAAACAGCGTATATGACATTTCGTGATAGGCGGTGGGATAATTAGGATCCAGCTTTAGCGCGGCCTGGTACTTTTCAATAGCCTCGGCATATTTACCCTCATCGTGAAGGGCAACACCCTGCTTTACAAGATTAACGGCTTCCTGGTTGGTTTGCGCTTTAACTTTAAATGACAGGGTTACCGCTATAAATAGCAAAAGGATTTTGTGATAGGTTTTCATACCGAAATTTACGAAACCTGTTTTGCAAAAAACAAGAACCGACCTAAAATTTTCTTTCGGCAGATGCCATCCATTCGTCCAATGCTTTACGCTGATCGGTATTGTTTTGCAACCAGTTAGCAGCGCCCGCTTTATCGGCACTCAGACTAATCAGTTTAACAGCGGTTGAAAAGTTGGGCGACTGAGATAGTTTATAAAAGAAGGCCGCGTAGTAGTTCCAAAAGAAGGATTGCATGCCCGGTTTTTCTCCGAGTTTGCCAACAGCGGTAAAGATATTTTTCAATTGGGTTTCCAATTGACCGCCCGGTGCAACCGCGGCGCTTAAGGTTTTATTGAGGAGCAACGTTTCGGCATCTGCTTTTCCTGCTTTCAGGTCGCCGCCTTTTAGTAAACTTTGTAGGTTGGTATAGGCTTCATCTGCGCGCGAGCCTTCCGGGTCAAGAAGCAGGAAGCTGCACAAGCCCATTAATGCCGGTACCCTTTTGTTTTGGTGGAAAGTTACCAACCCGTAAAGGCGCTGGCTATTGGCATGTTTGGGATCGAGCTTAATGGCTTCAATGGCTGCCTGTTCGGCATCGGCATATTTTTGCGCACGGAAATAGGCTATCCCCAAGTTAAAGTATAAGGGCTGATAATCAGGTTTTAACTTAATTCCTTTCTGGTACGCCTCAATGGCTTGCTGCGGCTGATGCGAGGCATCATAAATGCTGCCCATGAGCTCATAAGCGGGGCCGGTTAGGTCGCCGCCGGCTTTTATAACTTTATTTAAGTATGGGATACCTTCTGTCCCTTTTCCGGCAGCATTGAGTGTGTAGGCCATCTGGTAATTGGCCTGGGCATTTTCAGGATCGGTGGCCAGGGCCTGGTTATATTTTGTCATAGCCCCGGTATAATCCTTTTCGCTGTTAAGTTTTATACCTTCTTTTATAATGCTGTTTATGTCAGTATTTTGAGCCTGCGTTAATCCGGCGGCAAGCATAAAAGCGATAATAAGCAATCCTTTTTTCAACCAAATCATACTTAAACATACTAATTGGTGCTAACTAACAGAAAATTTTAAAACTTTAATTAATACCTGCTGTATAATTTCTAATTTTCGCATTCGTTTAGTGTGAGATAAATTGCTTTATGAGATTAGTGTACAAAAGCCTGGTAGTGTTTACTGCCCCCCTGTTACTGTTATCCTGTTCATCAAAAAATAAAAATAAAGACCAAGCGCAATCGCAGGTTACGGCCAAGCCGCTCGATACCGCGGCGCTACTGGCTTATAATCCCAAAAATGCCGATAAAAAGATAGATGCCGTAATGCAGGAACTGCACCGTACCCGTGGTTTTAACGGCAATGTGCTGGTGGCAAAAAAAGGTAAAATAGTGTATGAAAAAGCCATAGGCTGGGCCGACTACCTGCATCGCGACAGCCTGAAGATAGGCTCACAGTTTGAGCTGGCTTCAGTTACTAAAACCATGACTTCAACAGCTATTTTGATGCTGATGGAGCGCGGCAAACTCAAACTTGACGACGACGTTAAAAAGTTTTTCCCTGATTTTCCTTACGATGGCGTAACCATTCGCCTGCTGCTCACACACCGGTCGGGAATGATGAATTACGTATATTTTATCGATGACATATACCGAAAAAATCATTTGAACCAACGCAAAGGACTTACCAATGCTGAGGCCATGAAAATGATTGCCGATTATAAGCCAACACGTTTCAACGAGCCTAATAAGCGCTTCCTGTATAACAACTCCAACTTTATGGTACTGGGCTCTATCATTGAAAAAGTGAGCGGAATGAGCTATGCGCAATTTATGCAGGAAAATGTATTTAAACCGGCCAGCATGGCGCATACCCATGTTTACTCAAAAGCGGTATATGATAAAATTCCGGTTGATGTTGTTGGTCACGATCGCGGCCAGTGGCGCTACTCGGTAGTACAAAACTTTTTGGATGGCCCTGTAGGTGATAAAGGTATTTACAGCACGGTTGGCGATTTATTCCTGTTTGATCGTGCCCTGCGTGCAGGCTTGCTATTAAAGCCTGCAACACTTGATTCGGCATATGTGCCACGCAACCCAATGGTACATGGGCATTTTAGCTACGGCTATGGTTGGCGTACATTTACCGCCCCTGGCCAGGAAGTAATTTATCATACCGGTTGGTGGCACGGGTTCAGGCATATTTACCTGCGCGATATGAAGAATGATATCACCGTTGTGCTGCTTACCAACCTGGCCAATGGCAGTTTGCTTAAACTCGACGATCTGTTTAATACAGTTGGCATGCCTGTTGTACGTAAAAGTGCATATAACGGTAATGGTGATACCAGTGATGATTAATTTTTTGTGGTGAATAGTTGATTAAGTGAATGGTTAAGGGCAGAGAGCTATATCGATTCATTTTTTGACACTTCCAACTACTCACCTAATTAACTCAATCAACCACTCACTTAATAAATAAAATCATGTTTGATAAATTAATGGAAGCCCAGCAAAAGGCTGGCGAAATGAAAAAACGCCTTGATGCCATCGGTGTATCAGGCGCGGCCGAGGGCGGTAAAATAGTTGTTAATGCTAACGCCAATAAGGTGATCCAGTCAGTACAGATAGACCCGGATTTTTTAGCTGATGCTGATAAGGAAGAGTTGGAAGAGTTACTTGTTGTTGCTATTAACAAAGCCATTGAACAAGCAGAAAACATTAGCCAAAGCGAAATGGCTGCCATGACCCAAAGTATGTTTGGTGGCCTGGGCGGGCTTGGCAATATGTTTGGTAAATAAGAATAATATGTACGCCTGCTTCAAAAAGGCATTAGTGATAATCGAAATCTTATACGTCATCTCAATTAGCTGAGATGACGTATAAGATTCTGCCTGATTTACACCGGCCGATTACATTCTCATCAGCGCCGGGCTTATCCTTAAATAAACTTCAAACCCGACCGGAGCGCTGCCATAAAGAGGCTTCAATGCCGATGGTGAAACATTGAGTGTAGCCTGTATCCCACCGGTTACATTGGTGTTTTTAAAGCTGCTTAAAATATGGTTAACCCCCAATGTTAAGGCATTGATATTAAAGTTTGGGTTAAGCGGATAGGTATCATGCATATCCAGCTCTTCGGCATCTTTCTGCACAAATTCATATCTGCCGTAAATAGCTGTTTTGTTGAGCTGGAAAGTATTCTCCAGCAAAACGGATGGCTGTGTTTTTTTGTTGTCCGAATAATGATTTTGCCCGTAAACCACTGTGGTTGCCACGTAGCTGTTTTTACCCAGCATTTTGGTATGGATGGCCGATGCTGTAAACCTGTTCACGTTTTGGCTGGGCTCGGCTTCTTCGGGGCTATGGATCCATCCGTCGGACACCTGTAATGCCCACTCTTTGGATGGGTTATAGGACAACCGGGCCGAATATGAATCAAACCGCGCTTTATCAAAATCATAACGGTGCTCGTCCGGCTCACGGCCGGTAAATATCGAGCCTTCCAGTTTTACATTTTTTATGCGGAAGGCTAATGTTGCTACCCCGAAGGTGATGTGCGTTGCATCCTGGTAATGGTGACCAAGCGGTGCGTCGGGATCATTTATGGCCGAAAGGCGGTGCATAAACACCGGCGGACCTAAAGCAGGCTCGCCCGGGTATCCGAAGGAAAGGGAGATATCAGCATCCTTCGCCACCCGCTGGGTATAAGCTACGCTCAGTTCTGCAAAAAGGTCGTGCGGGTGTTGTTTATCAACCAGTTTGCGCCCTTTGTACGATTCGCCGGTTTGGTACAGCAGCGGATAGCCGCCATTACCTACCAAAAAAGGGTCGAACGAGAACATGGTGTTGATAGAGAACAGGCCATTGTTGCCAACTTTGCGCTGAGTCATAAACATGAGCCAATTAGGCACATCAATCCTGTTGCTGCCTCCGCGTTTACCGGAGTTAAACAGGTCCTGATTATTATACCGGGCGAAAAAACTACCGTGTACCATACTCATCCATTTTTTACCATGGATCATATAGGCGTACATCGGTGTTTCGTCCGGTACCCATGAGGTTCCTGAGCCATCGCGGTTCATGGGGAGATCACGCGAGAACTGGCTGGTCATCGTCATATGATGATGCATAGGGGTATCCATTTTCATGCCGCTCATGTCCATGCCATCCATAACCATGGGTTTGGTGCTGTTCATGCGTAGGTTTTTCTTTGTGGTATCGCTCATTTGCATATCATGGTGATGCTGAGCGGATACACCGAAAGCAGCCAAAAATATGGCGATGAACAATATATATTTTTTCATAATAATAGTAGTTGTAGGGGTTACAGATTAAAAAAGTTGTACTCCAGTCTGATGAGGTACATGTTTTTGGTGTTTCGCTGCATATCATTGTAGATAGGCGTCCGGTACGAGAAATCCACGCGGCAGGCACTGTTGAAGATCAGCTGCAGGGCCGGGGCAACATCCAGATAACTTTCGCCATGCCCCGGATTGGTTTTACCCAGCAACTCACAATACACATTAAGGTTTACCTGTTTGTAATCCCGGTAATTGCGCGGCAGCAGCAAATAACCTCCCGACAATGTATAGGCCACGGCATTGCGCACCCTATCCACCGGTAGTTCATAGTTCCCGCTATTGTTAAAAGCGCGCAAATAGCTTGCCGATCCGGAAAGCGCCAGTTTATGCAGCAGTTGTGTGAAAACCACCCCACCCTGCGCGCCGCTGTTGTCGCCTTCTAAAGTAATTTCCCGGTTAACTATAGGGTTATTGATGCTTGACAGTTTGGCAAAAAAAGCACCTCTGAAATGGCGTTGAACGGTATCAATAGATAAAAACCGGTACTTGGCATACACGCTGCCGCCTTCAAAATGTTGATTGTTACTGTAGTAATCAGACATATAAACCGAGCCATGAACCATAAGGTGGCGGCTAACACCGTACATGGCCTCAATGGTGCTCCGGCTTTTATAGGTTGGCGAAAAATATCCCTGGTTTTCGACACGAATGCCTAATGAACTGGTTGCCATATTGCTGGCAGGCTCGGTATTTACATACAGCTCCTGTGCAAACAACGGGCAAGCCATTGCCATAAGGCAAATAGCCAATATTATCCTCTTCATAAAAAATGATGTTAAATGAAGGGCTTATATAGCTAAATGATAAACGCGACCACTTGCCGGAGCAGTGTCGGTAACCTGGCCAAGATATTTTTTGGATACTGATTTTGGAGCGAAGCCATTATCAACCACAGTAAAGTTTACATCGCCGGTAAATGATTTATCGGCAGCGTTAAGCAGGCGGTAGGTATCGCCTCCATAGTTGAAAGTGTTTTCGGCAACCTTGGTGTTAGCGAAGTTAAAAGTGGCTTTTAAACTGTTAACCGAAAAGCCGGAACCCTGAACCTTTTTGCTGATCTGCTCGAAATTTACAGGCACATCATTTTTAAAGGTAATGAGGTAAGTATTGCGGATCAGGTCGGTTTTGATATCACCAACAAAAGGCAATGCCCGTAACGCTTTCTCGGTTGATTTGGCGCAAAGGGCGCAGGTAAGGCCGCTAACCTGTAGTTCGGCTTTGGTGAATTGTGCTTTAGCTGCGGTTATAGAAAGCGAAAATATAAGGATGAATATTTTTAAAGATTTCATGTTGATCGTGTAATTAATTGTTAGATAATAAACTGAAGATAAGGTTTATCGGGTTAACAATTAACAGATCAAATACGGAAGATACAGTTGCGGATAAATGAAGCAATGCCCTTCACTGGAGGATCTGGCGGGCCGCGGTCATAAAATTTGTCTGAAGAAGAAGCAGGCAATGCCGGAAACAAGCTATCAAACGACCAGCTTGGCAATTCAAACCCAAACATTTTCGCCAAAAATGAAGTGCTTTCACCCTGGTGGGCATCTTTCACTTTTACTTCAACCTGCTTGTCTTTACAGCATTTCATTTTGCCGCCCTGCTTGTCCATTTTACAATTAACAGCCGGGGCATCAATTTTTACCGATGCTACATAATCGCCGCAGATATGGAAATTAAGAGCAAAGCCCAACACTGTAACTGTGTACAGCATAGTGAGTAATATTGCTCCTGATCTTTTTACCATATCGCAAAAATAAGTGATTAACTTGTTGATTACAAAATGTTTTTATCAGTTTGGGTAACAGATAGTTTAACAAATGTGCAAATAGTGATTTTTGCATATACAAAAAAGCCCCGGCCTTGCGCCGGGGACTTCCTCATTAAACTATTAACTGATCTTATTATCTTCTTTAATTATTGAGCCTGCTTAGCCTGCTCCTTCATTTTATCATTAGCTGTAATGGTTATTTCAACCCTGCGGTTTTTTGTACGGCCATCCGCAGTAGTATTATCAGCAATTGGCTCGCTTGAGCCCTTTCCGGTAACTGTCATGCGTGATAAAGCCACATTTCCCGCAGCTAAATATGATTTTACAGCATCGGCCCTTTTTACCGAAAGCGTTTGGTTGAAACTATCGGGGCCGGTATTATCGGTATGTCCGATGATGCTAATATTAGTTTCCGGATTTTTTTGCAATGAAGCTGCAAGGTTTTGCAGGTTTGTTTGCGCATCAGGTTTCAAATCTGATTTATTGGTATCAAACAAAATACCCGAATCAAATTTCACCAAAATACCTTCGCCTTCCCGGGTTACCGTTGCGCCAGGTACCGTTTGTTTAATTTCGGCAGCCTGCCTGTCCATATTACGGCCAATAAAAGCGCCCGCGGTACCACCAACAGCACCACCAATGATAGCGCCCAAAGCAGTATTACCTGCGGCTTTACCAATAAATGCACCTACTGTACCTCCGGCACCTGCGCCAATGGCAGCTCCTTTTTGTGTTTTTGTAAGTGAATTACATCCTGAGCCTAATATGCCTGCTGTTGCTAATGCTATGCCAAGGGTGGCTACTTTTAATTTAAGCGTTCTCATTGTACTTGTATAATTATGTATACTGTGCATTTTACAAAGCAGATGCCAAAAAAGGGCGATGGCAGTTTTAATAAGCACATTCTTTAAAAGAATGTACCTTCTCAATCAGAGCAACATTTTTTTAATGATTAGTAAAGTTAATTTCAACGGAGTAAAGAATGCTGAATTGAGGATTTTTTAGCTACTGCCCGATTTTTAGTACAAAGCGGTAGTAAAATTTTTGATACAGTACAATTTGGCAGCTTATTTCACACCTCAGCTTACCACTATCAGTGTAGCCGGGAATATCAATTTAAAGGTGCTGCCCTTATCTTTTTCAGACGTTACATCAATTTCGATATCATGAAAAGCTGCGATTGATTTTACAATGGGCAGTCCCAGTCCAAAACTATCCTGCTGCAGCGATTGCCTGAATTTTTTGAAGCGGTTAAAGATCAGTGGGATCGCGTCTTCATCAATGCCTATCCCGGTATCGGTTATGCTGATCATGTATTTATGATTCACTACTACGCCGGTTACCCTGATACTGCCACCCTCATTATTATATTTAATGGCGTTGTTAATAAGATTGAAGAACAGGTTAAAGAGTAAAAACTTATTGATATTGACAAAATGCCAGTTTTCGGGCATCGACATTTCGTACTCTATATTTTTATCCTGCAAACGGATCGAAATTTCGTCATAAACCTCCTGCAATAGTTCGGATACCGAAACCCTGTCTTCCTTCAAAAACTGTTCGTTTTCTATCTGGGAAATGAGCAATAATGTTTTGGTGATGCTTTTTAGCCGGTTCAGGATTTTTTGCATTTCCAGCAACCTGACCTTAAGCTCATCATTAATATCCTCCTCCTCAAACATATTCTCAATTTTTGACTGGAGGATCGAGATCGGCGTCATGAGCTCATGAGAAGCGTTGGAGATAAATTCGCGCTCTTTATGAAACTTATCGGCAATGGTTTCAATCATGTTGTGGATACTGATATCCAGGTGCTGAAAATCTGACGTAGTGGTGCGAACCTGCCGGTAGGTATGAAAGTTAGGGAACTTTTGACCTACAAGCTTGGTTTTGATAATAAGCCTTAACGGTTTAAGTACATAGGTTGAATATACCTGGTCGGCCAGTACGGTAAGCAGGATCATCCCCAGCAACACCTGGAAGGCGATATTTTGCAGGGGCACACTTGTTTCGTCCAGGGTATCCACGCTTTTGCCTATCTCCAGAAGGTAATTTTTGTTTTTAACTTTAAAGGTGTGGCTTAGTATGCGATACTCTAAGGTATCACCCTCACTAAAAAGGCGCTTGCCCCTTTTTATGGTATCCAGGAAATAGTCCGGATCAACTTCATCCAAACTGATGTACTCGTCCTTAAGCGGCAGGTAACTGCCATAGGCTTCTCCATTTTCGATATAGGTTTCAATGCCTTTGCTTTTTACAATTTGCAGCAGCTTGTTTTTTTGTTTGATGAGTTTGCTGTCAACGTAATTGCGACTGATGTTTTTGATCAATACAGGAACAAGCAATACAAACAGTATCACGATAACCAGCTTGGAGATGGCGTTAAAAAGGGTAAGTTTTGTTCCTAATTTCAAATACTCAGGCGTTGATCTTTATTTTATAGCCCAAACCTCGTACCGTTTCCAGCCAATCGGGCGGGGCGTAAGCATTTAATTTTTTGCGGATGTTTTTTATATGCGCGTCGATGTAATTGCTGTCGTAGTCGTTATTCACCACGCTGCCCCAGATATGTTCGCTAAGCTGCATACGGGTAAGCGTACGGTTTTTATGTAAAATGAGATAGGCTATCAGGTCGAACTCCTTTTTGGTGATGGTATTAACAACGCTGTTGTAGTAAGATATAGTACGTGCAGTAAGGTCAATCAGGAAACCACCCAGCTCAACAATGTTGTTTTTTACCCCGAATTTACGCCTGATGATGGCCTGCATGCGGCTTTGTAGTTCAAGCAGCGAGAAGGGCTTAGGCAGATAATCGTCGGCACCAAGGTCAAGGCCTTTAATGCGGTCGTTGATTTCGGCACGGGCAGTTAATATGATACAGGCGGCTTCCGAGTTGGTTTTTTTTGATTCGCGGAGCAGGTCAAGACCATCATAATCGGGCAAGCCGAGGTCGATCAATATAAAATCATACAGGTTGGTAGCGATCTTTTCGGATGCCGAAGTGCCATCAAAACAAACCTCGCAGATGTAGTTATAATTTGAAAGAAAGATCTTCAGTTCGTGGGCAAGTGCTTCTTCGTCTTCTATTACTAAAACATTCATGAATTATGGCTAATAAAAAACGTAATAAAAAGTTAAGTTATAAAACGATTCCCGGCGATTGAGCAATACCCCTTCTACGTTAACGGGGATAGAGTATTTATATGAAAATTCAAACGTGTAATGTGGCCGGTTATAAGCCACCGGGATTTTGAAGCTATAATTAAGCATATTGAACCGGCGGTTACGACTGGCGTAACGCGGATCATACTCGATAGATATATTGGCCGCTTCGTCCCTGAAATGATGATCGAGCGAATAACGCTGAACAAAGTTTTGTGTACCCAGGATAAAATTGAACGATGGATTAAATGACAGGAAATCCTGGTCGTCAAAAATGCTCCAGCTGCTTTCCCAGTATTTGGAGTTACTAACCGTCAGGAAAATATCGTTTGATTTACCGAAAAGGTAATCAACTACCGCGCTCGTTTTCAGGTATTTCCAATCGTATGAGTTTTTGAAATTGATGTCGTTTGATGAGGCCGATTTAATAACCTGCGCGGCATCCCGGGCAAAAAAGAACCGGGTATAACTTGCCGATCCTGAAAACGCCTTTGAAAATTTATAAAAATAGCCGCCGCCCACATCAACTTCATCAACAGGGGCATAGCCCAAAACCTTGAAAGCCGAACTATATAAAAATATGCCCGATTTAGTATTATAGATCAAATCTGCTGTCACAAAAGGGTACTTCACAGGCCCGGTCCGGCCAAAAAACAGCACATCGCTGCCATAACTTACCCCGGCCGAAACAGAGCGTTTGCGGATAATGGTATCTGAGTCGGCTACTAAAGAATGCTTACCGGCAAAAAGGTGCAAATCAGCATCCGCGGCAAATACGGAACTGCTTGCAGCTATAAATAAAAGTAAGCAAAGGTATTTCATCAATATATTTAACTGTTTAACCTGTTTAATTACCATTCCTTCTCGGTATTTCGGGCGGTCGCTCCATGCCTTCGGGCCGGCGCTGCCTTTTTGGTTTGGGTTTAGGCGGTACTGCGTCGTCATCAACGGTTGCCGGCTTAACCTGCCGCTTTGCTTTGGCTATCTCTTTGATTTTTTTCTTTTCTTCCTCTTGTTGCTTTTTTGTTTTGGTTGTATCGGTCTTTAATAGGGTATACGACAACGTTACCAGCTTTTTGTTACCGGTATAGGCATGCACATCAATGTTTTTTGTAAGAGCATTGGCAGATGATATACGTGTTGCAAATATCAAAAACAGGACAATATACGCAAACCACTTTATCATTGAGGAGAGGAAAAGGTAAAAATAAGGCTCAAATAACGGTCAAATTAAATGTTTACACCAAAATGAGAAAGGTACAATAATAACAATTCAATTGCAGGGGCACTTGTAAAAATGCCGATGCAATTGAATAATACGGTTCACAAATTATGATGAAAGGTTTATGAATTAACTTTAATTGCTGAAAATTAAAGAACTATATCTTTTGACGGATAAACCCTGTTTTGATCATCAATAATAACACAGGCAACCTGGTTAAGCTGATTGATCATGTACAGGCCCGCGTTAACACCAATGGAGAGTATTGGAGTTGCCAAAGCGTCAGCAAATTCGGCAGTAGGGCTTAAAATGCTTACGCTGGTAATGCCGCTAACCGGAAAACCTTTTTTGGGGTTAAATACGCTGGTGAATTTTTTTGTGCTGATGCTTGCATATTTTTCGGCATTAACCGAGGTGGCAAAAGCAAGATTGCTGATCTCCAGATCGGCAAATGGCTGGTTTTGTTGAGTGCTATCAGCATCGGCAACAGTCCATGGCTGCAGGTTGGGCTGTAAGCCCCATGCAAGCAGGTCGCCGCCAAAGTTAATTACGCCGCTGCTTACGCCATTCATTTGCAATACATATTTGGCCCTGTCGGCGGCGTATCCTTTACCGTTGGCGCCAAAACCTATACGCATTCCTTTTTCTTTCAGAAATACGGTTTGATTTACAGCATCAAGCGCTATGTTTTTGTAGCTGGCAAGGGCCAGTGTACGTTTAGCTGTTTTTACCGAAGCTGATTCTGCAGCGTCGTCGTTAACCGAGTTATCAGCCAGGTAGGTGATATCAAAAGCGCCGTAAGTAAGTTCTGATATTTGTAATGCCCGGTCAATAAGCCTGAAGGTTTCGCCGTCGGCTTTAACCGGGGCAATACCTGCATTACGGTTTATCTGGTTGATGCTGCTGTCATCGCTAAAAGCCGAAAGCAGTTTTTCAACCCTGTTAATCTCATCAATGGCAATGTCTATTTGCTCATCGGCCAGTAATGGGTTGTTACCCACCACACTAATCTCAAATTTATCGCCCATTAAACGTACTTCACGCTTGTAGACTGTTAAATTATCGGTTAAAGTTTTTATAGCCAGCATAAAATTAGTTTTAAGTATCTAAAAATGAACACACAATGTATTGTAATTACCTTACGCAGAGTAAATCAATTACGCTACATCACTCCTTTACAAAAACTAAAGTAGCGGCGCTTTATGAAATTGAGATGAAAAAGCCTTTTTGATTAACGTAATTGACTGATTTTTACATTTTTTAACACTTTGATGATAAAAAAGATAGAAGTGCACAGCAGCTTCGGCGGGAGGGTGGTGACTCGTAATTATAAAACTGCGGAGGGAATATCTTTGAGGCTACTGAAGTATCTCCTCTGAATTACAAGAAAATAAAAAGCCCTCCGAAATTTAATCCGGAGGGCTTTTGTTAACTAATAATTATCTTATTTCTTGATCCTGCTTTTAAGCTCGGCCAGCGGCATGGTAACCATACGGCCTACCGGCTTTTTACCGCGATAGGTGATCACTCTTAACGTAGTAGCATCTTTAGGGGCATCTATTGGCGCTGTATACTTAGGGTAAAACCTGTCGGGGAACGAGTTATCAAAGCTGTAATAGGTGTCCAGTCCGTTTACTTCATTAGTCAGGGTGATTTTTAGGGTGCTGTCCGCGTTTAACGTAGCATCAAATGCCGGATCGTATACACTTGGCGCTATCTTAGTCTCGGCTTCGTCAAAGCGGGGGAAGTGTTTCTCTACCCTACTGAAAAATCCGTCCCAGTTTTTAGTGCCTTTTGGCGACCATACATCCTCAGCAATGGCCATACCGCGTGGCCAGGTCATATATTCGGCCTGGCGAATGTTATATACCTGTTCTGTCCACAGGTTAGCCTGGCCCCCTTTGATCAGGCGCGCATCAACGCTGTCAGGAACCGGCTCCCATGAATAAGTTTTGTTTAAACGGAGGGAAGCATAAATTTTAGTTTCATTCACACGGTCGCTCTGCATGTAATCAAGATAAGCGAATGTTGTAGGGCTCATGACAACCTCGTGACCAGCTTTGGCCGCGGTAATACCACCCTGGATACCGCGCCAGCTCATTACCGCCGCGTTAGGCCCCAAGCCGCCTTCAATGATCTCATCCCAACCCATAAATTTTTTGCCTTTTGATTCAACAATTTTTTCCAATCGTTTTTCGAAATAAGCCTGTACTTCGCTCATGGTTTTCAGGTTTTCTTTAGCCATTAGCCCCTTTATGGCATCGCTTTGCTCCCAGAAATTCTTAGCGCACTCATCGCCGCCTAAATGGATATAGCCAAATGGGAAAAGTTGAGCAACTTCGGTAATTACTTTATCCATGAAGGTATAAACAGCTTCGTTGGCCGGGCAAAGGGTATTATCAACAATAGCGCGGTTATGCGGCCCGCTCCAGTCCATGAAAGGCTCGCCAGAGTTTACAACATATTTATCGGCTCCCGGTGTGCATGAAAGCTCGGGATAAGCTACCACGGCGGCAAGGCTATGACCCGGCACATCAATCTCGGGCAGGATGTTTACAAACCTGTCTTTGGCGTATTGTACCAGTTCTTTGATATCTTCCTGGGTATAAAAACCACCGTAAGTGCGTGGCTCATCAGCGGTTGGTGGCGTAAACGTACCAAACTGACCTACCTTTTTAACATTGTGCGATCCTACTTCGGTTAACCTCGGCAAGCTTTTGATTTCCACACGCCAGCCTTCATCATCGGTTAAGTGTAAATGCAGCAGGTTAAATTTGTATTTAACCATAGCGTCGATATATTGCTTAACCTCGGCTTTGGTAAAAAAGTGGCGTGATACGTCAAACATTAAACCTCTCCATCCAAATCTTGGGTAATCGGTAATTTCAACCGCAGGAGCTGTCCATTTTATGCCTTTGGCTACTTCCTGTCCTTCAACTTCTTTAGGCAGCAACTGGAAAAATGTTTGTACACCATAAAATAAGCCAGCAGCATCATTAGCACGGATCACTACTTTTTTAGGGGTTACGGATAGTTTATAACCTTCAGTTTTGATCACTGTATCGGCGATTTTATTCAAAACCAGTCTGATAGTGGCTGTAGGCGCGGTACTTTTTACAGTAATAAGTGAACCTGTAGCAGTAGATAATTTGCGTTTAAGATAGGCGGTAACATTTGCCACCTCGGCAGATGAGCCGGCTTCAACAACTACGGTTTTGGGCAATACAAACTCGCCGGTTGTTTGAGTAACTTTTACCGGCTGCGGGATAAGCGCGAGGGCCGGTTTGGTTGTTTGGGCTACAGAGAGCAGGTGCGCCATACAGCCGCAAAGCAATAAGGATAATTTCTTCATAAAGAATTGTTATTTAATTGGATGTACGCAAATTAAACTTTTTAAATAATATTAAGAAGTAATTTCTAAACCATGATTTTTATGATTTAAAGATGAGCAGGATATTGTCTGAACCTGAATTTTAAGGGATTGTTGGAATTTTTTGAATTTGTAGGGCATTTGGGTAATTACTTAATTCTTTAAAATTCGGGTTCAGACAAAAACACCAGCATGCGGCCGTGAGGACACGGCCGCCGGAGGATAAAAAAATCCGAAATCGAATATTCGAAATTCCGAATTACACCCTGATATAAATATTCCGCTTGTCAAGTATATAAGCAACCAGCCAACAGATTAGCATAAAGCTGATGGCAAACAGCAATGAGCCTATTGGCCCGGGCGCTATGGCCTGGTAAAAAGCCGTGTTTATCCAGTCTACGGCATTTGTGCCGCCTATAATGATTATGCTTACCGGGATCAGTAATATTTCCGAAAGCACATAAATAGGCAGCGGGTTTTTACCCATGGTGGTAAAAAATTTAGCCCAGTTACCTTTGTTCCAATTATTGATTTCCAGCGTGTAAATCAGCGCCGACAGGATCACAAGATCAAGACCGGTTGTAACCAGCACGAATGAACTTGTCCATAGTTTTTTATTGATTGGGAAAACCATGTTCCAGCATAAGGCCAAAAAGATAAACAAACAACCGGTTAAAAGTAGTTTGGTTGTGGTATCATAGCCCTTTCCTTTTTGCTGGATAAATTTACCCGCATAATAACCAACCACTACGTTAACAATAGCGGGCAAAGTGCTTAACACACCTTCCGGATCGAACGGAATGCCTTCGCCATGATACAAATGATTAGTGCCGAATAAAAATTTGTCGAGATAAATGCCTGCGTTGCCGGTCATACTTAGCGGATCGGCCGGGTTGCCGTATACGAGCAGGATGATCCAATAGATCACCAAAAACAATCCCGATAAAATAAAAACCGTTTGTTTAGATAGGAAATGGATCATGAGCGAGGCAAAGCAATAGCACAACGCGATGCGTTGTAAAACGCCCATGATGCGTGTATGTGCAATAGGTTTTAAATGAAAGCCTCCGTTTGTTGAAAAGAAAGGGAACCAATACATCAGGTAACCTATTAAAAAAATGAGCAGCGTACGCCTGAAGATCTTGCTTAGCACTGCCGCGTTACCCATTTCCTGGTAACGTTTCATTGAAAAACTCATGGCATTGCCTACAGCAAACAGGAATGAAGGGAATACAAGATCGGTTGGGGTGAAGCCGTGCCATGCGGCATGTTCAAGCGGCGAAAAAGGGGCTGCCCCACTGCCGGGCGTATTTACAATGATCATGAAGCATAAAGTCATGCCACGAAACACATCCAGCGATAAAAACCGCGATGATGATTTGTCCATAAATGGGTTTAAAAAAGTTTATAATCAGCTTTCCAGAAGCAGGGGTGTTAAGGCAAGATAATAAACTTACCGGGAATTGTGCAATCCCGGTAAGTTGTAAGTTTGTAATCAATTTTACGCATTAGCTCGTTGCAAAACTGAACGCCGGTTTAATAGCTTTTGGCTTTGCGCGTTTTGCTTTTATTAATGGTAACCCGGGTTTTGTTTCAATACCGGCGCCCCGCCTTTTACACTCAGGTCAATTTCCTTTTGTGGTATAGGATAATATTCGTTTTTACCTTTCAGGAACTTACCGCCTTTAACATCATTGGTGATGGTGCTTTGAAAGCTGATGTAAGCGTTAAGCTCGGTATCGGCAATGCCCCAGCGTACCAGGTCAAAAAAGCGGTGGCCTTCCATTGCCAGCTCAATTTTACGCTCAAAATATATAGCCTTTAACGCGAAATCCTTGCTTGCGAAAGCGCCTCCCGGATATGGGCTTACTTTATAGTTAGCAGCCGGCTCATCAGTAAAGCCGCCCGTTGGGTCTTCATCATCTGCATATTTGTGTACAAAGCCTTCCGGATTTGCGGCACGGTTACGTACCATGTTTACATAACTTTCTGCTTTGTCCAGACTACCAACCTGCACCTCAACTTCGGCAGCCATCAGCAGTACATCGGCATAACGGATGAGGTTATAGTTGATGCCCGAGCCGGGGGCCCATGAAGTATTATCACCATTGGTTTCCTGCTCGGCCTGGCCATAAACGTTTTTAAGCGGCGAATACGGGCCGCCGTAATCCTGGTCGCGGATCCAATCGGAGCCAGGGTGTAATCCCCAGTCAAGATATGGGATACCACGGCGACCGGCAGTCCAGTCTAAACGCGGATCGATAGTACCATCATCTGGCGTAAAGTCTTTTGATGAAGCAATATTCATATCGGTTTTGATGGCATGGCTGTTGTAATCATCAAGGTAAGGCAAGCCGGTTGTTGGATTAGTACGGAAGTGGTTTGCCAAATCAACAGATGGCTGATAGAAACCACAGCAGCTGAACGGACTGCTGTTGCCATAAGGGAAGTTCAGCATATCGCCGTTATTAGCTTGTGATGGTCCGTTAGGATCGGCATTGGCAGCAGCCTGCACCGCAAATACAGATTCAGCGCTGTTGTTGGTAGCCGTACGGAAGTTATCATTAAACTTAGCGTTAAGGGCATATTTTTGCCCTTTGGCAGTTACCCCCTGAGCTATCACCGCGTCAAAAATAGGTTTGGCATCGGTGTACTTGTGCTCAAAAAGATATGTTTTGGCCAAGTAAGCACCTGCTGCCCATTTGTTGGCACGGCCAGCGTCTGGCTGTGTAGTTGGCAGATTGGCGTAGGCAAATTTAAAATCATCCTCAATCTTGGCCCAGATATCAACGCCCGAATTTGGCTGGTTGATATCGGTAGTGGTTTCATCAAGGTAAGGCACATTGTTGAACATTTTTTTCAGGTCGAAATAATAATGCGCCCTTAAAAAACGGGTTTGTGCAAGCAGGTTAGCTTTATTGGCATCAGATATTTTAGGAACGCTCATGATTGATTTGATGGTGTTATTGCAGCGCGAAACACCTTCATAATCAGCACGCCATTTACTATCAAAAAAGCCGTTGCTGCCATCCGAGTTATATTTCATGATAGGCTCAATTGGTGTTTGGTCACCGGCCACGCTGCCTTTAGATGCATCGCCACCGGCTACGCCACCATAAATCCAGTTATCCGGTGCTGCTTCCCATGCGCCGCCTCCGCCAACAGCGGCATCACCGCCTTGTTGTCCGTCAAGAACAGCGTACGCACCTACCAGCAGTTCATTGGCGCCAGCTTCTGTTTGTAAAAACTGTGGTTCAAGCGCACCTGTAAGCGGCTTTTCTAAATATGATTTTTTACATGCGCTAAGTGCTAAGGCCCCCAGCAGTATCGTTGTGATATGTTTTAATGCTTTCATCGTAATCCTTCTTGAATAATCTGTTATAATGAAAAGTTAACACCGAATAAAAATGTACGCGGGCTGCCATAACTGCCTTCGTCAATACCAAAAGTACTGGTAGTGCCGCCAAGCTCAGGGTCAACACCTTTGTAACCGGTAATGGTAAACAAGTTGGTTGCCGAAGCATAGATCCTCAGTTTTTGTACACCTATTTTCTTAAGGCTGTTCAGGTTAAATGAGTAGCCAATCTGCGCATTACGCATACGTACGTAAGTGCCATTTTCAACAAAATAAGAGTTTGGTGTTGAGCCGCTGCTGGTAGAGGCGTCAAGCTCCTGGATAGGCGCTTTAGCATTATGGTTGGTTGGTGTCCATGAGTCATACAGCGCGGTGTGGCTCTTAGCGGTTTCAAACGATGAGTAAAAATCTGTCCAGTATTTTACGCTGTTCCAGATCTTGTTTCCAAACGAACCATAAAGGAACACACTTGCATCAAAGTTTTTGTAGTTAACACTCAGGTTTAAGCCTGCGGTAACCTTAGGGTTGGGGTTACCGATAAAAGTACGGTCGGCATCAGTGATGAGCCCGTCGCCATTGACATCTTTGTATTTAAAACGGCCAACCTTTACGTCATTCTGGTAAACGTCATCGGGGTTGCCGGTAATTTTTTGCGCCGATGCATTGGCTGCATCTATTTCGGCTTGTGAATTCCAGAAGCCATCTATCTGGTAACCATAAAACTCGCCTAATGAATGGCCAACCTGGTTACGGCTGATAAAGTTGTCAAACCTGCCTAAGTGGCTGCCATAAAAATAATCGGCACCGGTTGATACGGTTTTAATTTTGTTGCTGTAAGTGGTGAATGTACCGGTAGTAGTAAAGCTAAGGTCGCTGCTGGCTTTAAAGTTACCTGTTACCGATATGTCCAAACCATCGGTTTTCATTTTGCCCACGTTTATGAACGGTACCGCTCCGTTACCCGCTGTTCCCAACTGAGGCGCGTTAAATAACAAGTCGCGGATATCTTTACGGTAGTAGTCGGCGGTGATAGAAAGCTTTCCGGCAAACAAGGTAGCATCAAAACCAAAGTTGGTATTGATATCTTTTTCCCATTTTGCATTAGGGTTAGCTATCTGCGCCTGGAAGAAGCCTGGAACTATATCTGGTCCGCCGTTTATTGGATAATAAGACTGGCCAATAGCTGTGTTAAATGTAGTGAAGGCATTTTCCGGGTTGATATTGATTTGGTTACCCATAATACCCCAGCCGCCCCTGATCTTCAAATCGGTGATCCATTGGGTGTTTTTCAGGAAGCTTTCCTGCGAGATACGCCAGCCTGCACTAAGCGCCGGGAAATAACCGTATTTGTTGCTCTCTGAAAACTCTGATGCGCCATCCCGGCGGATTGTTGCATTGAACAAGTACTTATCATCATAAGCGTAATCAAGGCGAGCAAACTCAGAGAAAAGCGAATGAGAGCTTTTGTTGCTGTAATTGCTGCCCGGTGTACCTGTTGAAAGGTTCACGTAGTTGGGATCAAACGAGAAATAGTTTTTACTGTTTGCGCCAAGGCTTGAGTTGTAGTAAGAAACAGCTTCGGTACCTACCAACGCTTTGAGACTATGTTTGCCAAATTCGCGCTGGTAAGTCAGCGTATTTGTCCACAGGTAATTGTAGTTGCTGTATGAATCTTCGCTGTAGCTGTTAGTTAACGAGTTTTCAACGTTTTCGTAGGTTGGGTACGAGAAATAATGATCGTGCCCGTTAGCAATATCGCCACCAAAACTGGTGCGTAAAGTAAGGCCCTTGATGATATCTGCTTCGGCAAAAACATTTCCCAGGATCCTGTAGTCGATAGCACCGTTAACAGCGCTGCGGTTTTGTATAGCAACCGGGTTATTGGCGTCACCCAGACCAGAACCGTAACTGCCTGCATAATTCCCTTTAATATCATAAACCGGAATAATAGGCTGTTCGCGGATAGCCATGGTGATAACACCATCCGGGTCGTTAGCGCCTACCTTTGGATTTTTGGTGATAGTATAAGCCAGGTTTTCGCCAACGCGAATGTGTTTAGTTAAGTTGAAGGTTGTATTTGAACGCAGGCTATAACGTTTTTGGTAGGTATCTATCAAAGTACCCTGCTGGTTAAAATAATTTAAAGAGAATAAATAACTGGCCTGATCTGTACTACCACTTATAGAAAGGTTATGACTTGTTATAGGCGCATTTTTGAAAATAGCATGATACCAGTCAGTACCGGCTTTATTGGCTTTGGTGATGCGGTAAAAGCTGTTATAGTCATTAGGCGATGTGTAATTTGGGTTCACATAATACAATTTCGGGTCAACAGCCGGATCGCCTTCTTTCGCTCCCGCAGGTGTAATGTAATCAGGCAGCGTATAAGTTGAACCGGTTCCGTCAGGATTGTACTGATCATCCTGAAAATCGGTGATGCCAGAGTTCTTTTGAGCGGTCATTTTCAGGGTGGCCATATCTTTCGGACTTAAAATATCCCAAACATTGCCGCCTTTAGGCTTTTGCGTGCCGTAGTAAGCATCATATTGGATATTTACTTTGCCCTTGCCTTTTTTGGTGGTGATAATGATTACCCCATTAGCTGCCCTTGAACCATAAATTGAAGCGGAGCTGGCATCTTTCAACACCTGGAACGATTCGACATCATTAGGGTTAACGGTGCTCACGTCGGTTGTTTCCACACCATCAACAATATATAGTGGTGTGTTAATGCCGAAGGTGTTGAAACCACGAATGTGGATCTGCGGCTCTTCGCCGGGCTGGCCCGAGCCTGTTACGGTAACACCCGATGCCTGGCCCTGTAACTGGTTAATAACCGATGATGAGGCCTGTTTATTAAGGTCTTTAACGTTAACTACAGCAACGGCGCCGGTAAGGTCCTTCTTTTTCTGAGTGGTATAACCAACTACAACTACCTCGTTCAGTGCTTTCGACTCTTCAAGCAGGGTTATGTTGATAGTTGCTTGTCCGTTTACCGGTACAGCTTGCGTAGTGAAGCCCAGGAAACCAAACTCAAGCGTACCTTTTCCGTCGGGCATGGTAAGGGTATATTTACCATTTACATCGGTAACGGTACCCAGGTTACTGCCCCTGAGCTTTACGCTTACGCCCGGTAAGGGTTGTCCGTTAATGTCTTTAACCACACCTGTTACGGTCAATGTCACAATCGGTTTGTCGTCGGCCGGTTTTATGATAATGATATCATCAACCACCTGGAAAGTTAAAGGCTGTTTTTGCAGCACCTTCTGCATTACGGTTTCAATAGGCGCATCCTGCACGTCCACATTTATTTTCTTGTCAACGTCAACCTGGTCAAGCCTGTAAAAAACAGTGTATTTACTGCTTTTTTCAATCTGCTTAAACATTTGCTTAACAGAAATATTGTTTACACTAAAGTTGTAAACGTTTTGTGAATAAGCGGCAGCGTGTATTTGCATAATGCCCGTTAAGAGCAGAACGGTTACCAGCTTCATAATTTTGATCGTTTTTTGCCACGGGCCGGCGGCCAGAGCGGACTTTCTGTAAAAATTAATCATAAATTTGTTTGTTAATCAGTTAATACGATGCTTCCCCAAGCGTAGGGTATTAGCTTTGATTGCTTTAGGCCCGGGCGTGTTGGTAGCACATCCGGGTTTTTTATGTAAAAGAGAATGTTAGTTTTTGATCATAGTTTGCTTTTTTGTTTTAGTTAGATTAATCATTATTGTTGTTTCGTGTAATGTTTACTGTATTGCCGTTTACCGAATAATTGATGGCGGTATTAGCTTTTATAATGGCCAGCACCTTTTCAATACTCGGGATGTTTTTAAAGCTGCCCGAATACCGGATGCCGCTTAATTCAGCATCGGTCATGTTTATGGTTACATTGTACCTTCGCTCAAGCACTTTAGCTATGTCGCTGAGGGTAGTGCCGTCAAATACCAGCAGGTTTTCTTTCCAGCCGTCGTAACGGTCAAGCTTTGCCGAATCAATTTCCGATACCTGGATCTCGTTCAGGTTTTTGGTATCAGGTGCGGTATAGCTATAGCTTTCTTTTTTAGGGTGATAATAGATCCTGAGCACCTGCCGTGGCTTCACATAAATACGGCTCATTTCGTGCGCGTTGTTATCAACATTGCCCTCAACAGATACCTCCCCCTTTACTACCGTAGTTTCAAAGAACGGATCGGTGGCGTAAGCCTTAAGGTTAAACTTGGTACCGATGTCCCGTATGGTATAGTTTTTTGTGTTGACGATAAACGGAATATCCTTTTTGCCCGGCGCGATATCAAAAAAGGCCTCTCCTTCCAGGTAAACGGTGCGGGTTGTTTTGCCAAAATCGGCAGTGTAGTTAAGCTTGCTGCCCGCGTTAAGCCAAACCTGTGTGCCATCGCTCAAAACAATTTTTTTAATGGCGCCGGGATTAGCGGCTATTTGCCTTACACTCTCCACATTTTTTGAATACCTGTTATATAAGGTAGCGGTTACCGCAGTTAGCAACGCAATTGCCGCCGCCGCTTTACCCCAGGTTATCAGCCTTGCATAACGTGATGGCAGCTTCGGCTCTATATCGGCCGAAAGCTTATTAAAGGCATTATCTTTATTTACAACCGCGGGTTGCAGGTAAAGCATGTTGTGCCAGGTTTCGTACAGTTGTGCAAAATACTGTTCGTTTTCGGGGTGCGCACTTATCCATTGTTTAACCTGCTCAAGCTCCTGTACAGTTGCTTCGCCGGTTATATATTTTACCAACAGTAGTTTTACTTCTTCGTTATCCATTTGTAATATTATCGTTAAGACAATCGAAAAAACGGATACCCTCAAAGCCGCATCAAATATTTTCAATTTTATTCGGCAAGCGGCTTAAATGCACCCCTCATATTACGCGTAACCGTTTTTTTACAGAATGTTTAGGGTTAGCTTTTTATTATTTCCATATTAAATTTGATACGGAGCGAAAATTTTTGTAACTTGTTAAAGTTTTTTAAAAAGTATTCGGATTAATTAAAGGCAGGATTAATGATCCAGGAAAACAAACTACCTATAACCTCATTTACTCAGGGTGACGCGAAAGCGTTTGAAACCCTGTTCAGGCTATACTATACCCGGTTAACTTTGTTCTCTAACCGCTTTGTAAACGATTTAACCGTTGCCGAAGAAATTACCGCCGATGTGTTTACCCACCTGTGGGAGCGCGGACATGAGGTTGCCTTTTGCGCATCGGTAAGTTCCTATCTTTTTAAAATGGTGCAAAACCGTAGCCTTAATTACCTCAAGCGTCAGAAAATAGAAAACCTTTACGTTAACTACCTCGAAAAAAATAACCTGTTTGATGAGTTGCGTAATACGCTCGAAAACGGGCTTGAAGAAAAGGAACTCGCCTTACAAATAGAAGCCGCCATAGCCACCCTGCCCGAAAAATGCCGCGAGATTTTTGTGCTGAGCCGTTTCAGCGATATGAAGTACAGGGAAATTGCCGCGCAGTTAAATATCTCCCCCAAAACCGTTGAACGCCAGATGGGCATCGCCCTTGAAAAACTGCGCCAGGTGCTGAAGCATGTGACATACATGTTTTTTTGAGCGAAAATAAAAAATGTCATTGCGAGGAGGAACGACGAAGCAATAGCATGCTATACAGAGCGGCTATGCTTCCGTGCGATTGCTTCGTGCCTCGCAATGACATAAAGAAGAAATCTACTGCTAAACTTCAACCAATGAAAGGGAAACAGTCTGTCCCGTATCAATTCAAAAACACCTCATCTAAAAACACCCAGCCCGGTTTTCCCTTAGCCGGATGCCAGTCAGGTACACTTTTAAGCGGCTGCGCAACCAGTTTTATGCAGGATACCTGTTGAGTTGACTTTAGCTTACACTCCAGCGGGATCAACGCAAACGGATCAGTTTTGGCAGGCGTCCCGATTTTAAGCGTGCTGAGCAATTTTAAGTGATTTTGATCTGCCCCAGCCCAAACCTCAACTGCTGCAGGTAAAAAGATTTGAGAACCTATATTGCGCATTACATTCAGACTAAGTGAACGAAGATCGATAGGTTTATTGAACCACATCATAACGGCCAGATCTTTTTGCGAAGCGATCCATTTGCCGTTGCCAAAATTACCGCCGCCTAATTCTTTATCAATAATTGTTTTAGCGCCATCTCCTTTATATTTATTGTCCGGATATTGGATAAAGCTAATGCTATCAGGTGTGTAAGCACATTTGTAAACATTAAACTGTACCGTATCGCTACCTAACCAGCCGGCTTTAAATGCCCTGGCCCTGATCACCGTGCTTTGGGTAAATACAACGCCCGGTTTAAAGGAGATTGCTTTGATACTATCGGGCGCAGAGCCATCAGTAGTATAACGGATATCGGCCCCTTTTATAGGGTTACTCAATTGTAAAGCATAACTCTGTTTAAATATAACCGAAGCGTTTTTTAACTGCGGACTGGTAAGCTTCATTACTTTACCATCATCCTTAAAACCCGTTAGTAAGCTGAGCTTAGGATTTTGTTTTTGAAGTGATTGCAGATCGGCAGGGTTCAAACCGCTATCCCAAACAGCAAGCTCATTAAGGCTTTTTATGGCGATGAGTTGTTTTACATCGGCTGTAGTAAGTTTTACGCCAGCCAACGAAACACTTTTAAGGTATTTTAAACCGGATAGTTCTTTTAAGCCCTTCCCGGTAACATCGCTGAAATTAAGGTTGAGTCGGCGCAGATTTTCAAACTTGGCAATGGTTTTCAGGTCGGCATCTTTTACCGGCATCTTATTCAGGTCAAGTGAAACTACCTGTTTTTTAACCGGGCTTAATTCGTCAAGCACTTTAACATTGTAGGTGCTTTTATTGTAGATGTTGACAGCCAGCGCCGGCGACTCATTGGCCAACGGATATACCGCGCGGTAATTATTATTGAGCTTTTGGATGTCTTTTTCACTGGCAGCCGAGATATCATATTCTTCATCTGTACTTTCGGCGGGTTTTAAGCGGGTAGCGGCTATCATCCTTAATGAATCGGCAGCCGGCAGGTCAATCACTTTTTTGCTGAAACTGGCTTTGCTTTTTATCCATAGGTAAAGCAACATCTTTTCATCATCGGTAAGCTGCGTTTTACCGGTTGGTGGCATGTGTTTCTTTTCGGTCTCGGGCAGGTGTACACGTTGCAGCAAGAGGCTCATGGCCGGGTCGCCGGCTATAAATAGCTTGCCATTTTTACCGCCCTTCATAATAGCCGCCGAATCGGTAAGCATTAAGCCGCCTTTCATTTTATCGGGATTATGGCAGCTCTGGCATTTTACCTCAAATATAGGTCGGATAACATCGTTGTATACCAGTGCCTGATCAATAGGCACGGTATTTTTGCTGTTATCCATCACCGGCCCTAAAACAAAATCCTGACCGTGGGTAAGGTTACCGCCCAGGTGCCCGGCAACAATCAGGCAAAAAACAGTTATTACCACCCCGGCTTTAGCCAGCCTCACTGTATATTTTGAGGTATGGCGGATAAGGTAAACCCCATAGCCGGAAAAAGCCACACTTACGCCAAACCATTTATGCCATTGCAGGGTATCACCCTCATAACCCGGCTCCCTCGAGAGGAACAGGCCCATGATCACGGTTATTGACGATAACAGCGCACCTAAAAGCAACAGGTAGCTTGTAAAAGTTTGATACAGTTTTTCATTAATAAACTCTTCCCGGTAACGGAAAAATTCCATCACCATAGCCAGCATCAGTATCACTATCGGGAAATGCAGGATAAGCGGGTGCATGCGGCCAACCGGTTGAAGCCAGCGCGGCACAACCAGGCTGTCGCCTGCTATGAGTAGTACTATAACGAAAATATTGAGGGCAAACAATGCCCCCTCTGCAATACCTTTATGGCTGCTTTTCATATACGCCGGACTGTATCAGTTAATTAAACCCTTGTGAATTTATAAGGGTACACTTTACCCGACGCCCATTGCGCTACATACAAGTTCTCGTCATTGTCCACACATACATCATGTGGGTTCAAGAAAATCTTTTCAGCCTGGCTCATAGGTTGCAGTACGCCATCGGTATACACCGGTTCGGTACCACCAAGGTTCGATACTACTTTATTGTTCTTATCCAATATAGTGGTGAAGCCGGTGTTTTCCTTGCTCAGATCTGGTGAACGAAGTACGGCTGCATACAAATGGTCTCCCTTAATCACCGGGCGACAAACGCATGCTCCCGGCAGTTTGATCACTTCCTGCAGTTTGCCATCCATGCTGAAGCGTTTGAAGCAATTGCGGGTACGGTCGGTAACCAATAAAGTCGGGGTATCATAGCGCCTGTCAATCACAATGCCGTGCGCATTATCCAGGTGCTCGTCACCCTCGCCTTTACCGCCGAAGAAACCTTTCAGCTTACCATCTTTATCGTAATGCGTAACGTATTGCGCACCGTAACCATCGGCAATAAAAATATCGCCATTGCTGTCGATGGTGGTTTCGGTGGGAACAAACTCTTCGGCCTTTTTGTAAACGCCGGTTTCCAGCGGAACATCAATGGTCATTAAAATACGGCCATCAAGTGTGGTTTTGTAAACCTGGTGTTTTACGGTATCGGTTATGAACAATACTTCGGTGCCGTTTTCATTAAACAGGGTTAGGCCATGCGCGCCGGGAAAATCGTGTCCCCAGGTAGTCAATAATTTGCCCGATTTATTGTAGATAAGCACATTGTTTTTAGTTTCGTTGGTAAGCAGTAAAATGCGGCCTTTTGAATCCTGCACCATTTCGTGGCAATCATTCACCGGGTTTTTCTGCGAATCGGCTTTGCTCCAGTTTTTGTCCATGCGGTAGCGCATATTACCATGACCGTAAATTGGTCCGTTATCTTTTGCTAACATGTCTTTGGCTATAAAAAAGCCTGCTGATAAAACTGAAGTGTGCTTGATAAATTCTCTTCTTTCCATACCGTTGATTTTCTGATTGCGTTGATTTGTACCCCTAATATGTCATTGCGAGGAACGAAGCAATCGCGAACTTTACAGGGCGGATTTGCTTAGCCGCTCTGCGTTTTGGGAATTGCTTCGTACCTCGCAATGACGGTTAAATTTATATTTTGCTTATTAATTGCTGTCGCGGGATTGGCGTAGCGTATCCCGCGGCAGTCATTTTGTTTTTAAAGCCCTCTCCCTTTAGGGGAGGGTTTGGGTGGGGCTTACGCTATGATCCCCTTCACCACATTGCCCGCCACATCTGTTAGCCTGTACCTCCTGCCCTGGCTTTTAAAAGTCAGTTTTTTATGATCGATACCTAATTGATTTAAGATGGTGGCATGGAAGTCATGAACATGCACCGGATCTTTTATAATGTTGTATCCAAATTCATCCGTTTCGCCGTAAACTATGCCGGGTTTGATACCACCTCCGGCCATCCAGATACTGAAACAGCGCGGATGATGATCGCGGCCGTAATTGGCTTTTTCCAGTTTGCCCTGGCTGTAATTGGTACGTCCGAACTCGCCACCCCAAATCACTAAGGTTTCATCCAATAGTCCTCTTTGTTTTAAATCGGTAACTAATGCTGCCGATGCCTGGTCTACATCTTTGGCTTGTCCGGCCATTTCCTGCGGAAGGTTACTGTGCTGGTCCCAGCCCTGATGGTAGAGCTGCACAAAGCGTACTCCGTTTTCAGATAGCTTACGGGCCAGTAAACAGTTGGCCGCGTAAGTGCCTGGAATAAGGCATTCCGGCCCGTACATTTTTACAATATCATCCGACTCCTTGCTTACATCCATAATTTCGGGTACGGCGGTTTGCATGCGGTAAGCCATTTCATACTGCTGCACCTTGGTGTTTATTTCCGGGTCGCCAAACTCTTTGTAGTTCATGTCGTTAAGTTCGGCCAGTTTATCCAGCATTTTGCGGCGCTCATGACGGTTTAACCCTTCGGGATCATTTAGATATAAGATCGGATCTTCGCCGCTGCTGAACTGTACACCCTGATGTATAGAATCTAAAAAGCCGTTGCTCCACAGTTTGGAGTAAACCCCCTGTCCGTTTCCTTTTCCCTTAGAGAGTAATACCGTAAAAGCAGGTAAATTTTTATTCTCGCTGCCGAGGCCGTAGCTTACCCACGAACCCATACTTGGGCGATTGCCCTGCTGTGCCCCTGTCTGAAAAAATGTAAGCGCGGGATCATGGTTGATGGCATCGGTGTTGAGCGAGCGAATGATACAAATATCATCTGCAATTTTGCCTATATGCGGAAACATGTCGCTGATCCAGGCCCGCGACTCGCCATATTGTTTAAAATCATAAAACGAACCCACCAGTGGAAATGAAGCCTGTTTGGCCGTCATGCCGGTGAGGATCTGGTTGCCGCGGACAGAGGCCGGTAGCTCCTGCCCCATCATTTCGCGCAGTTTGGGCTTATAATCAAATGACTCTAACTGTGATGGTGCCCCATCCTGGAACAGGTAGATCACCCGTTTGGCTTTTGGCGCAAAGTTGGGTATGCCGGGGATAAAATCCGCCTCGGCTTCATCACCTTTTCCGCTAAACAGATCCGGGATGAGCAACGAACCCAATGCCACGCTGCCGATACCCAAACTAAGTCTTGAAAGGAACCTGCGCCTGTTAATGTTAAGCCTGTTTTCTAAAAAATCTTTTTCCATGTGCTCAGGTTTTTGTTATTGCTTCTTCCAGGTTATACATGGTGTCAACCACTTTCATCATGGCAGCCAGCGTTACTTTATCCAGATTGGGCGGTACCGGGTACTCGCCTACAGTCAGTAGTTTTTCAGCATCGGTCTTTTTCATCGTTTTTAACTCATCTGCATAGTATGAAGTTAAAATAGCCAGTTCTTTTTGCTGCGGATGGCGGCTCAGGATAAGCCTGAAAGCTTTAGTGATTTTTTCTGTCGATGTGCTTTTATCCTGCAATAGTTTGGCTGCTAAAACCCTTGCGCTTTCCAATACGGTTGGATCGTTAAGCATAACCAAAGCCTGCAATGGCGTATTGGTGCGGAGGCGTTTTACCTCGCACTGGTCGCGGTTACTGGCGTCAAAAATACCCAATGATGCAGGCGGAACGGTGCGTTTGATCAACGTATACATTCCCCTGCGGTACAGGTTAGGGCCATGCACCTGCTTGTAATTGGCCAAAATTCCCCTGCCCGATGTGGCGTTTTCCCACAAACCGGGTGGTTGATAAGGATTGACACTTGGCCCGCCAATTGTTGGGTTAAGCAAACCGCTGCTGGCCAAAACCAAATCGCGAACAAACTCTGCAGGCAAACGGCCTCGTGGGCCACGGGCTAATAAGGTATTATCAGGGTCTTCTTTCTGTTTTTCTGGTGTTACAATTGCCGATTGCCGGTAGGTGGCCGACATTACGATCTGTTTTACCAGTCGTTTGATGTTCCAGCCATGGTCACGGAAATCAATAGCAAGCCAATCCAGCAGTTCGGGATGCGATGGCAGATCGCCTTGCATGCCGAAATCGCCGGAGCTTTTTACAATTCCCTTTCCAAAAAACTCCTGCCACGTCTGGTTTACAAACACACGTGCGGTAAGCGGATTGTTTTTATTGAACAGCCACTCGGCCAAACCTAAGCGGTTTTTAGGATAGTTATTGGTAAATGGCAGTATTGACTTGGGTGTACCTGCTTCTACCTGATCGCCATGGGCATCATAGTTTCCGCGTTTAAGGATATAAGTCGGCCGCACCTTGTCGCTATCGGTCATGATAGATACGATGAGCTTATCCGTATCGCGCTTGTTCACGAAGGTCAGGATCTTTTTAACATCGTCGTTACTGATCTGCATCATCGGATTTTTGGCGTAGGTTTCGGGCCCGCCCACGGTTGATTGCAGGCCAACTTCTTTCACGTTGTTAAAAAAGGCGTAAACCTGGTAGTATTCTTTTTGCGAAAAAGGATCGTATTTATGATCATGACAATGGGCGCATTCAAGCGTAACGCCCAGCATGGCCTTTCCAAATGTATTGGTGCGGTCGGTTACATAGCTTACACGGTATTCCTCATCAATTACGCCCCCCTCTTCGGTTATTTTATGATTGCGGTTAAACCCGGTGGCCAGCAATTGCTCCTTGGTAGCGTTAGGCAATTGATCGCCGGCCAGCTGCCAGGTGATAAATTTATCATAAGGAAGGTTTTCATTATAGGCATGGATCACCCAGTCGCGCCATGGCCATTGGGTGCGGTAGTTATCGTCCTGGTAGCCATGCGAATCCGCATAGCGGGCAACATCCAGCCAGTGTAGCGCCATTTTTTCGCCGTATTGTGGGGTTGCCATTAGCTTATCCACCATTTTTTCATAAGCGTTAGGGCTTTTATCGCCTAAAAACTCATCCATCAATGCTATGGACGGTGGCAGACCGGTAAGATCAAGCGAGATGCGTTTCAACAAACGTTCTTTATCGGCTTCGGGATTAGGTTCAAGGTTAGCCCGCTCCATTTTTTGCAGTACGAAATTATCGATGGCGTTTTTAGGCCATGTGGTGTTTTTTACCTGTGGAACAGGGTAATTGTGCGGAGCAACGAAAGCCCAGTGTTTTTCATATTTAGCGCCCTGCTTTATCCATTTGTGAATGAGCTCAACTTCATACGGCGATAACCTTTTCAGGTTTGATGACGCGGGAGGCATTTGCTCGGTAGTATCTTTAGTGGATACGCGGCGATAAACCTCAGATTGCATGGGCTCGCCGGGAACGAGGGCATGCGATGATGGATTATCTTTTAAAGCTTTGTAGGCGCTTTCGGCAATGTCCAGTCTTAAATCTGCTTCGCGATGGGAGGCGTCGGGGCCATGGCATTTAAAACATTTATCTGAAAGTATCGGCCGGATATTAAAGTTGTAGCTGATGGTATCAGGAATCTGTTCTTCGGCCACCCCGCCCGATGAATGGCAGGAGTAAAGCGTGTACAGCATGCAAATGGCTATCGTAAGCCACACATAATACAACTTCCGGTACATGGGTTTAAATTGGTTAAGCAGATATTAAAGTTATGTAATTTATACCACAATTTGCAAATACATATATGCATCCCAAATCGATTTATCGGGCTCAATATAGGATGAAAAACTTAATGTTCATACATTTTGTATAAATGTTTTTACATATCACTTGCCGGATGCTTTCATTGGAAGAAAAAGTTAGGAATAGTGCATGAACGATAAATTGAGCGCAGAAGCTAACATTTAGTTGTTTTTATCGTAAAAAGTGAATGTTCAAAGTGATAGTTTTACACCCGATAGCTTTGAACAATGGTTTCATTATCGCCCCCAATAATTGGAATTTATATCTGAATGAAATTAAAATTAAGGCTTCTGCTACTATTTTTATTGATAGTAACAACCGGTTTTGGTTTTTACCTGTACCAACGTTATTCGCTTGAGAAACGGCATGTGCTTGTGCCCGAAAAAAAGCATAAGAACGATACTTTACGTGTTGGGATCATCGGCGACAGCTGGGCCACCGGCATTACCATAGATACCATTATCAGAGATGAATTTAAAAAACGCGGCATCAACACAGACGTGATAGCCTTTGGCCAGCCGGAAGCAAAAACAAAAGAGATTTACGATAACCTGTACGCCAATCCCGGTCAACCATTTTCAAGTAACGAAATACTGCACCATAATTTAGACTATTGCATTGTTTTGGCCGGCACCAGTGATGCAGAGGGTGAAATGGGCGCTAAGTTTTATGCCTATTATTGTTCGCTCATTATCAGCGATCTGGCCCGTAATAATATCGAGCCGGTTTTTGTAACCATGCCCGAGTTTGGTTTTAAAGAAGAAAAGGATAGCCTTGATATTTTGAAGAAAGTACGTAATGAGCTTGCATCACTGCTTATTGATAATGGCAGCACCCATAACCTGGACGGATACCGTAAACAAGCCAATGAAATGCTGAAAGACACCCGGCTTAAGGATTCGACCATTGTTGTGCCATTTAACCTCGTGTGCGACGATTACGAAAAGCATAAAATATTGTACCGTAATACAGGCCACCTTTCAACCATCGGTAAGCAAAAGCTGGGGCGTTTGATTGTTGAATATATCCTTGATAAGGAAAAGGCATCTCAAGGCAAAGCGTTTAACGCTCATGTTGAGACTGATCCGGCAAAGCGAAGTAAAAAAGCTTAATTGTTCGGAAAATACTTCTTAATTAACCATCCTTCCTGCAATATCTACCGACCGCGCAAACGGATTGAAAAACCTGTTGGCCAAAATAGCAAACTCGCGGCGGGTTACAGGGCGTTTCATATCAAAGGGAGATGTAAACTTATACTGTTCCTTCCATGCCTTTTGCATGGCAATTTCCAGCGTGTGCGGATCGGTTAACGTGGTTTCGCTGATGAAGGATAGCAGGTTGCCTACAGTAAATACAGCGCCAGGCTTTTCTTTGTTGAACCATAAAAACCCGCGGGTGTAGGTTTCTTCCAGTGTTGGTTTAATTTCGGTAGTAGCCACCAACGAATCGGGCTGGAAAAGTAACCGAGTAGAATTACCCTCTGTTTTTTGTACCCCTTTTAATAATCCTGACGTTCCTACCTGTTGTATCGCCCTGAAATAGGGATCGTTTGGTTTAATATCGGTAAAAGGCATAAGCCATGCTTTAAAATCAAGTAGTTCGCCCTGGATTATCCGCACGTTTAAATTTTGTGTAGTGGTTTTGAAAAACGCGCAATAGGCTGCTGTAGCTCCGGCCCCCTGCCCTATAGCCATTTGTACCGATGGGTACATGGTGCTTGCATTTACCAGATGCGTTACCGACATGGCTTTTTCGGTCACCAGCAAATTATCCAGATCTTTTAACACAATAGCCCCAAGCGGCACGCCATAAGCCGGGAAAGGCGGATAGTTTACTTTCGGAGCTCCTGCATCGGTATAATGCTGGCCCGGATAAGCATCGCCAACAGCAATTGCTGTGCGGTAAAGTTTCGATTCACGGTTATAAGGTTTGTACACATCATCCAGCATCATCCGTACCAAGCATTTTGTAGCACGACCGGCTTCGCGCAGATATGGAATATATGGCAAATGATCGGGCGTAGTGAAACCTTCGTCGAGTCCAAGGTTTTTATAGCCGAGTTCGGTTTGCAGATAGTAGATCAATCCTAATGTGTGCAGGCGGGCTTTGGCATAAAAGGCATCCCGGTTTTCGGGCTTTAAATTATCGGCGGAAACCGGGAACTGGTTCCCGCATTCGGCCCATTTGATCATGTATTTATCATTGGGCAGCTTGCCATCGGTAAGCATTTGCTTAATATTTTTTCCTTTAAGGCAGGCATAAGCCGAGGCATCATAGCCTTCGGGTTTGGGAATAGTTTTATCGGCCGAAGCGCCAAAATCTTTCAAAATGGCAATCCAAGTTAAATCCTGTAATTGTACCGATTCGTTATCGGGTGCCATGTCTTCTGTAGTTTGTTTTTTACTGTCGAAACCATAAACAAAAGTTTCGCCTGCTTTGGCGGCAACATCACCGGTTTCGGTAGCGTCAATTACAACTTTAGCCTTTACAGTGGTTGTTTTCCCGTCGAGCGAAATGCTCACATCCCAGCCCGTACCGTCTTTTTTAATACCGGTAAAGGGAGTATTTAATTTTACGGTGAGATTTTTTACTGTATCTGTTATTTTTTTGAGAATGGCGGCGCCGGTATAGGGTTCAAATCTTAAGGTGGCGTTATAAGTGGTATCATAACCTGGTGTTTTACTGTAGAAATCCCTTACCCTGCGCCTGAATTCGCCCCAGATCCCTGTTGGTAAATTGCGGTTGCCATCGACGATGCACATGCCGCCCGCGGTAATGCTGCCACCCAGCCAGGGGCCTTGTTCAACCAGCATGGTTTTGAGTTTGCTTCGCGCGCCCTGTATGGCCGCCGCTGTTCCGCTTGCGCCTCCGCCTATTACTAATATGTCGGTTTTAATGGTTTGTGCAAAGGATAGCGTACAGTTAAAAACTAAGAGTACAGCCAGTAGCTTTTTTATCATCAGTTAAATTGAACAATCTACAGAACGCTAAAATAGGCCAAAAGCTTGTGGTACTATAAAATAATAACTAATTTAAATTTTTTTAACATTTATGATGACAGATGAACAAATGAGATACCCAATCGGGAAGTTTGCGCCCCCGGCTTCATACACCGCCGAAGATATGCGTGGCTGGATTGAAGATATAGCCACCCTGCCGGGGAAGTTAAGGCACGCCATCACCGGGCTTAATTACCAGGAACTGGATACGCCATACCGTACCGGCGGCTGGACAATACGCCAGGTAATTCACCATTTGGCCGATAGTCACATGAATTCTATCACCCGTTTTAAGCTTGCCCTTACAGAGGATAATCCAACCATAAAACCCTATGAAGAGGCCGATTGGGCGTTACTGCCCGATTATCGCCTGCCGGTTGAACCCTCATTAAAGATGCTTGAGGGCATTCACCAGCATTTTGTAGCCCTGTTTGAAAGTTTTACCGAAAATGAATGGGCCCGCACATTTGTACACCCCGCTTCGGGCGAAACCATATCGCTAAAAAAAGGCCTTGCTACGTATGCCTGGCACAGTAACCATCACCTGGCACATGTAACTGAAACGGTTAAGAGGTTGGTGAAAGTTTAGTTTGAGGGGAAAGGATAAAGGTAAAAGGAGAAAGGTTTGTGCGTTGGATATTGAATCGTATACACCTTGTCAAAAAGAAAATGTCATTTCGAATGAGCGGCGGGTGGGACAGCGTGACGGGGCGAAAGAGAAATCTTATACGCCCTGCAAAGCGACCATGTATGATGTATAAGATTTCTCCTCACCTCCATTGCACTATCCCCTACCGGATCGTCGAAATGACAGTGGTTTAATAAATAATCGTAACAACAATTAGGCTCCCGATAGCTACTCTCTATGCCCAATCTCCTTTTCATTTGCAGTAAAAACCAGTGGCGAAGCCCTACAGCCGAAGCTTTATTCAGGAATCATCCTGAGCACAAAGCTTCATCGGCAGGGACGAGTGAAAAGGCGCGCGTGAGGATAAATCAAAAGATGATTGACCGGGCTGATGTGATCTTCGTGATGGAGCAGAAGCATAAGGAGATACTGAAACAGCGCTTCAGCATCAATGGAAAGCAACTGGTTGTGCTTGATATTGAAGATAACTACCAGCTCAATGATCCTGAACTGGTAGCTATTTTAAGAAATGTGTTAAGCGAATATCTTTAGTCTTCAAACGTTAGCAACGAATGTTGCCCTGCCGTATGAAGATCCCGCCATACCTGGTTGATCTCCGTGTCAGGATTTGCCGCTGATAACCCGCAATAAGTATAAAGTTTATCTACGCTGTCTCTTGATACCATGGCCAGTTTGCGGCTCATGATACTAACTTCCTGCAAACCACTGTCGCCGGCCGATTCAAAGTTATTCCATGAATAATCCACCGCTTTATAAAACGCAGCGCGGACCTCATTAACCAATGTGGTTTGTTCAGCCAGTAATTGTTGGATATATTCCTTTTGAGGATCGGTTAGCCTTGGGTTTTTCATGCGCTCATCGAAGGCTGATCCGCAGAGGTCAAGAAAATGAACCGCCAGGCCCGAAAGGTTGGCGGCAAGGGTAGCCTCGGCCAATTGTAAAAACGGGTAACGATATAAAGGCTCCTTTACAACTGTATACTCCGGATCGATCCTGAAACAACGGTTTTTATCAACGTAAAGATCTTTTACCTCATAAGCATCACTCCCGGTGGCCATCATGCCAACATACTTCCATGCCGGGAAAACACTTATATCTTTCCTGTCAAAAACAAAAGGTAATATCAGCGGCTCGCCCTCGTTGTTTAAAACGGTTTCATCGCCGTTTTTGATGATGCAGTTTGCCGTGATATGTGTAGCATGATGCGCCCCGCTGGCATATTTCCAGGTACCGTTGATGATGTAGCCATCGCCATTAATGGTACCTGTTCCGGTTGATGCGCCACTCCCGGCAAAGCATAATTGTGGGTTAGTCATGATCCCGGCCGCGAAATCGGCATTAAGAAAACCGCCAAACCAGCCGGCTCCGCTACACAAGGTTACTACCCAACCCAGGCTACCATTAGCCCAGGCCAGGCTTTCTTCCAGGCGTACCATTTGCGGTAAAGCTAATTGCAAGCCGGAATAAACTTGTGGGACTAAAAATTTAAACCAGCCCTGCTCATAAATAAGTGCCAGCTGGTCAGGTTGCAGTTTACCCGCCTGTTCGGCTGCCGGGGCTGCTTTCCTGATTATATCAACCCATTCGGGTTTTAAGTTTTGTGATGGATGCATTGTAAATCCCTATTTTTAAGTAGACCGCCTAACCTCTAATCTCCAACCACTAATCTCTCCCGCTCCACCTGTTTCTTCCACTCAAAATATCCCCATATCGCTATAATAAACAGGAAGATGGTAAGCATGGCAAATAGGGGTAGTTTTTTATAAAACAATAGCGGAACCGCGAAAAAGTTGGAGATGTTCAGGAAAATCCAGTTCTCCATTTTGCGGCGGGCCAATAGCCACATGCCTGCCCATGCGGTTGAAGATACCAAAGCATCCCAGACCGGTACGTTTGAAGGTGTGAAATATTTGGCAGGCAGGTTTTTGATCAGGAAATAAAATACCACCCAGCCTATAACGCTAATGGCTATACTTATCACCCATTCATTTTTTGTGGAATAAGTAATTTTTACCGGGGGCTCATTGCGTTTCTTTATCCAGTAAATCCAGCCGTAAACGCTCATCACAATATAGTACCCGTTTAATAACGATTCGGCATATAAATGAACGTCCATCAGTAGGTATATGGATATGGCCGTGCCCAGGATACCCGCCGGGTATAGCCATATATTATTTACCCGGGCAAGCAGCACTTCGGTAACACCCAGCGCAACGGCAAGCCATTGCGGCCAGGTGGTTTCCTTTATTTGTTCAATGAATAAGTCTATCCAATGATTCATACCTGCTTAATTAAAACCCTAAACTTAACGAAGCCATAAAGTTTCGCGGTGCCTGCGGGAAATAATAGTTGTAGTTAATTACATGGCCGCCCTCAATATCCGGATAGGTAGCACCGTTGTTTTCATACTTCTCGCTGAATATATTATTAACCTGCAGGCCAACAGTTATGTTTTTAACCGAGCGTACACTGAAACTGTACCTCAACCTCACATCGTTCACAAAAAAGCTGTTCAGCAAGCGGTTGGCAGCATAAGGATTAGCGGCATTATCCGGCGCTATGCCAAAACCTTCAGGATTGCGGTTCATGGTATTATCCAGGTATTGCTTGCCTACATATTTGCTGATAAAAGCGATCTCGCCGCCTTTGATAGGGCTATAACTGATCACACTTGAGCCTGTAAGTGAAGGTGAATAGGCAATATCTGTTTTGGCAAATGTTTCCTCAACCAAGGCCCCGTTATCGTAGTTAGAGAAAAACTGGTGATAGTTTTTGATCTTGTTGGTGCTTAAAGTAGCCGTAACGCCCCAGTTTAACTGGCTGGTAATTTTTACCTTACCGCTAAACTCTAAACCGGCACGGTAGCTGTCCTTTACGTTAGTACGCACCGGGCTGCCTACATCATTCAGTGAGCCGGTTAATACCAATTGATTTTTATATAACATATAGAAACCATTCAACTCGCCGCTGAAAACAGGTGAGCTAAAACGGTAACCGGCCTCAAAATCTTTCAGGTTTTCGGCTTTCGGGCGGTTTTGCGGAGGCGATTGTACATAGTCGTCACGATTAGGTTCGTGGTTACCTACAGCGAAGGAAGCGTACACATTGCTATGTTCGTTAAACTGATAGGTAACACCAGCTTTAGGATTAAAGAAGTTTAACTCCGCTGTTTGCTGTGCGTTGTTAAGGTTTTTGTCGATACCAAAAAACGAATAATTAATATGACGGTATTGCATATCGGCATACAGCAAAAACTTGTCTACATGCCATTCGGCCCTGCCAAAAATATTGAAGTCTTTCTTTTTGGCATCATCGCGGTAATATTGATAATTAGGGCCAACACCTATGCTTTCTTCGGCAGAAATAATATTGCCATAGTGCGCACCTTTATATTCATTATAAGCACCGCCAAGGTTGAAGTTCAGTTTTGTGGTAGGCTGATATTTTAAGGCATAGGTAACACCATAAAAATCGTTATTGAGCCACTGACGACGTACAAGATTGGTGGTTTTAATGGTATCGGTGCCATAAATAACAGGCGTTAATCCATAGTTACTAACGTCGTCGTCTTTTTTATATTCCTCATAGTAGCCTTCGCCATGGGTATAGTGTAAGGCTCCGCTGAATGATAGTTTATCCGAAAACTTTTTATCATACAATAACTGGTAGTGGTTTTGCAGGTAATCGTCAACTTCGTCTTTATAAAACGCGTTGTTGCCCATATAGCCCAATTCGTTATAAGTGCGGTTATCCGGGCGGGTATCATCGCCTATCACGTAATCGGCCACGCCGTTCCAGGCTTGATAAGTACGCTCATGGCCCGAGAACACATTTAATCTTAAAGTACTGTTATCGCCATAATAAGCGCCGCTCACAAAAAATGATTTTAACCGGGCAGATGCACGGGCGATATACCCGTCGGAACGGATACGGGACAAGCGGCCATCAATACTAAACCTGCCACCAAGCAAGCCTGTTCCCATGCTCACCGTGTTTTTTACCGAACCGTATGAACCTGCCGAATTATCAAGCTGGGCATACGCGGTGTCCCGGCGGGTTGCTGTTTGTACGTTGATGCTACCGCCAAAAGCGCCTGCGCCGTTAGTTGAAGTACCCACGCCACGCTGAATTTGCAGGTTATTGATAGACGAAGCAAAATCCGGCAGATCGACAAAGAAAGCGCCCTGGCTTTCAGCATCATTCAATGGGATGCCATTAACGGTTACGTTGATACGTGACGCGTCTGAACCCCTGATCCGGATGCCTGTATAGCCAATACCTGTACCGGCATCAGAGCTAACTACTACGGATGGCGTTTGATTTAACAAATAAGGCAAATCCTGGCCGAAGTTGTTCTTTTCCAGGTCTTTTTTGCTGAGGTTGGTGAATGCCGTTGGCGAGTTTTTGCCTGCGCGGGTGGCAATTACCGTTACTTCGTCGGTAGTTAATGTTCCTGAGCCTAATGTAAAATCAAGAATCTTATTGGCATTGACGGCTTCGGTTATGGTTACGGGTTTATATCCTATATAGCTGACTTTTAGCGTATAGTTTCCGTTTTTTAAATTATTGAAACGATACTTACCGGCAGCGTCGGTGATGCTGTTTTGCTGCGGGTTTAAAATAGTAACAGTAGCGCCGGGCAGTGCTTCGCCTGATTGATTGGTCACTTTCCCCGAAATGGAAAGCTGGGCCGATGCCATAACAGGCAACAGCAGGGCCATAACGGCCACAAATAAATTTTTCAAAATGTGTAAAACAAAAATTTGAGTTAAACCATCTGCACGCCAGGGAGAAGCAGCAGTACACTTAACTTATTTACCTTTATCCCTACGCCGGCATTATCCGGATCAGGTGTGGGGGGAAGTCGCGAGTCGGAAGTCGTTAGCCGGAAGTCGTGATTGACTTAAGACTTAGAACTTAGTACTTATGACTTACTCCCTGGGTATGATCTCAGCCCGTCTTTCAGTTTGGTAAAACAATCTGTAGTTTGTTTTGCAACCAAAGCAAGGCACCCCTTGAGAATTGTATTGAGGCAAAGATATGTTTTGATTTCGGATTTTGGATGTGGGATTTCGGATTTTTGAAGAATATCTCCTGTTTACAATAAAGTTGCTACCAAAACGGGGCAGAATTTATAAGGGTCGCAAAGACGCTACTACGTAAAGCATGCCTTTCGCCTTTGCGCAAAAAATCTAATTGAAATCTTACCAATCCATCAACGGTAAACTACCTTTTTATCCCCTTTATTGGCTTTTAAATTAACAGGTTACTAAATTCGAAATCCAAAATCCGAAATCCGAAATCAAAATCCTACTTTAGCAAACTTTTATAAAACATTGCTATGCTTAGAACTCATACCTGCGGCGAATTAAATATCAGCCATTTAGGCCAAACCGTTACTTTATGCGGTTGGGTACAAAAATCGCGCGATTTGGGCGGTACTACTTTTATCGACGTGCGCGACCGTTATGGTTTAACCCAATTGATATTTAACACAGATACAGATGCTACGCTGCGCGAAAAAAGCCGTGAACTTGGTCGCGAGTTTGTGATCAAAGTTACCGGTAATGTAATTGAGCGTGCCAGTAAAAACACCAAGATCCCAACCGGCGAAATTGAAATTGTTGTTACGGATATTGAAGTGCTTAACGCGGCCAAATTGCCTCCTTTCCTGATTGAAGACGAAACAGATGGCGGCGAGGAATTACGTGCTAAATACCGTTACCTCGACCTGCGTCGTAACCCTATTCGTAACAACCTGGTACTTCGTCACAAAATGGCGCAGGAAGTGCGTAAATATTTAGATAAGCTCGACTTTATTGAGGTTGAAACCCCGGTACTGATCAAATCGACCCCGGAAGGTGCACGCGACTTTGTGGTACCAAGCCGCATGAACGCGGGCGAGTTTTATGCCCTGCCGCAATCGCCACAAACTTTTAAACAATTGCTAATGGTAAGCGGTTTCGACCGTTATTTCCAGATTGTAAAATGTTTCAGGGACGAGGACCTGCGTGCCGACCGTCAGCCTGAGTTTACTCAGATTGACTGCGAGCTTTCATTTGTAAGCCAGGAAGATATCCTGAATATTTTTGAAGGCCTTACCCGCCACCTGTTCAAAACTGTAAAAGATATTGACCTGGGCGAGGTTCCGCGTATGCTGTATTCAGATGCGATGCGCCTGTACGGATCGGATAAGCCGGATGTACGCTTTGGGATGGAGTTTGTTGAGCTGAACGATATTGTTAAAGGCAAAGGCTTCAGCATTTTTGATAATGCCGAACTGGTTGTTGGTATCAACGCCAAAGGCTGTGCAAGCTATACCCGCAAACAGGTTGATGAACTAACCGAATGGTTAAAACGCCCTCAAATTGGCGTAACAGGCATGATCTATTGCCGTTACAATGAGGACGGAACATTGAAATCATCGGTAGATAAATTCTATAATGAAGATGAGCTAACCAACTGGGCAGCCGCATTTAGTGCCGAAAAAGGCGACTTAATGTTGATTTTGGCCGGAGGTGCTGATAAAGTACGCAAACAACTGAACGAATTACGTTTGGAAATGGGTAGCCGTTTAGGCCTACGCGATAAAAACACATTCGCTCCGCTATGGGTAGTTGACTTCCCGCTATTGGAGTGGGATGAAGAAAGCGGCCGTTACCACGCTATGCACCATCCGTTCACCTCGCCTAAGCCGGAGGATATTAATCTGTTGGATACCGAACCCGGAACTGTACGCGCTAATGCTTATGACCTGGTAATTAACGGTACTGAAATTGGCGGTGGTTCTATCCGGATCCATGATCGTGGTTTGCAATCACTGATGTTCAAGCATCTTGGTTTCTCGCCGGAAGAGGCACAAAAGCAATTCGGCTTCCTGATGGACGCCTTTGAATATGGCGCACCTCCGCATGGTGGTATCGCGTTTGGTTTTGACCGCCTGGCATCAATATTTGCCGGTCTGGATTCTATCCGTGATGTGATCGCCTTCCCTAAAAACAACTCGGGCCGCGATGTGATGATCGATTCGCCATCAACCATTGCCGAAGCGCAAATGACCGAACTGAAAATTAAAACAACGGTTTAATCAACCCAAAACATAAACTAAGCCCCCTTTATTGCAAAGGGGGCTTTTATTTGAATACCCATCATGAAAAAATACCTTTTATTGCTAAGCGCGGTTATCATTACGCTGATGATGTCATGCGATAACTCCGTTAAAATAAACCAGGAAAAACAGGCTAAAATGGATGATTCGCTGATTCGCGTTTACCTGAAAGCTAATCCGCAGCTTAAAGTGCAAAAACATTCGTCGGGCATTTACTTTCAGGTTTTGGCTGAAGGTAAAGGCCAGCACCCTACCGAAAGCTCGATGGTTACGGTAAATTATACCGCGGCTTTACTAAATGATATGGTGGTTGATAAGGCAAGCGGCTTTTCAAGTCCATTGGATCATTTAATTAAAGGCTGGCAAATAGGCATTCCGCTGGTGAAAGAGGGCGGTACCATATTACTCATCGTACCCTCGGGGCTTGCTTATGGTGCTAATGGCGTAGGCCGCATCCCGGAAAACTCAGTATTGGTGTTCACTGTAGATTTAACAGAATTTAAGTAAATCGGCCAAAATAAGTTGAATGTTGTAGCGTTCTGTAGCTTTTACCCGTCAAATTAACTAAAACAGAACTATTAACTCAATGAAGAAATTTCTATTATTCGTATTCGCCCCCCTGGTGATCCTCGCTTCATGCTCAAAAGACAAATTCGACGCTTCAAAACAAGCCGCTGCAGATGACGCCGCTATTAAAGCTTACATCGGTACTGATACTGCTTTTCATGCTACCGCCGATGGTTCTGGTGTTTATTATAAAATTGTAACACAAGGCACCGGCGCAAAGCCAACCGCGTCATCAACAGTTAAGGTAACCTATACCGGCAAATTATTGGCTGGAACCACATTTGATTCGGGTACTATCAACCAGAGCCTCAGCGGACTTATCGCTGGCTGGCAATCAGGGCTTCCTTATTTAAAAGCCGGAGGCCGTATCATTTTGGTGATCCCTTCAAGGGAGGGCTATGGCAATACTGCTAAAGATGGTATCCCTGCAAACTCGGTTTTGGTATTTACGATTGATCTGCTTAGTTTTAGCTGATTCAATTACCAAAGCCTGAAATGAGAAAAACCCTGTTGCTATTGTTATTAGCGCCGCTATTGGTGCTGTCTGCATGTTTTAAAGATAAATCGGCCGATCCGCAGCAAAACGTTTTGAACGAGGACGGCAATATCAAAATTTACCTTGCAGCGCATCCGGAAATAACCGCGACAAAAGATACTTCAGGACTTTATTATCAGATCATCACACCGGGAACAGGTACTCATGCAGGGCCAAACGCGACGGTTACTATCGACTACTCGGCGCAATTGCTTAGTGGTGTAAGTATAAATGGGCAAACAGATTACAGCAATAAGCTAAATACGCTGCTTACCGGCTGGCAAATAGGAATCCCCATGATCGCCGCCGGAGGTGAGATCCTGCTTATCGCACCTTCCCGTTTAGCTTACGGTGTATACGGCACCAGCCAGATCCCGCCTAACTCTATCGTGATCTTTGATATCAAGCTCAAAAAAATAGAGCAATAAAAAAGTAAAATAAAGGCTATCCGTAAAGGATGGCCTTTATTTTTTTACCCTTCGTAGCGACAACCTTTTGCCTTTCGCCTTTAACCTTTCGCCTCCAACTTTCACTTCCAAGAGTTATCTTTGTACCGTGAGCGAGAAAACCATTTTAAAACTGCAGCTGCCTACCGATCCGCTTTGGGTTAAGAACGTGGTGGAGAGTAATATCGAAGAAATTTTGACCGATCACGCTTTTTGCGAACAAAAGGCGGCAAGTAATGCTATTACCCTTATTGTTCAAAACCCCAACCTGAGCGAACTGGTACAGGAGATGGCGCTGCTGGTGCAGGAAGAAATGGATCATTTTAAACGGGTGCATGATATTATTCTTGAGCGTGGCTATATCCTTGGCCGCGAGCGTAAGGATAACTACGTAAATGAGCTCAGAAAATTTATTATTGTGGGTGGTGGCCGCGAAGCTCAGTTGATTGACAGGCTGTTGTTTTCGGCCATGATTGAAGCCCGCAGTTGTGAACGTTTTAAGGTGCTCTCCGAAAATATTAATGATGAGCAATTAGCTGCCTTTTACCACGAGTTGATGATAAGCGAGGCAACCCACTACTCCATGTTCATTCGCCTGGCCAAAAAATACGCCGAAGAAATAGATGTTGATGCCCGCTGGAAACAATTCCTGGAGTATGAAGCCCATGTGATCCAGAATTACGGCAAAGGTGAAACCATTCATGGTTAAGTCTTAAGTCCGAAGTTTTAAGTCGGTAGTTCTAAGTTAAAAGTATCAAGTTTTTACCTGGAGGCTGCTCGTGAAAAGACATTCATTGCCGTTGGTTTTAACCAACGGTAAAAAAACTGAAAGTCCCTGGCTTTAGCCTAATTAAATAAGCAGATTTAGGCTGAAGCCCCCTTCTTTGTTACTATTATTCCGTTGGTTAAAACCAACGGCAATGAAGTTTGCAGCCTTGTAAACAACATTTTCCCATTTTGAAACGGCTTATTAAGACTTAGAACTACCGGCTTCAGAATTGTGACTTAACAAAACTCATCCACACAAATCATTAAAATACCGACACTTGTTTTTATTGCTGTAACATAATGCGTTATTTTACATAATGTCGCGTTTTAAAGCATTTTCGGTTGTGATACATATTGCGGGGTGGTTGCTATTTATGGCCTTTCCGCTGGTGTTTTTAAATAGCCGGGCTTTTTACAATACTTCCATTGCCACTTTTTTACAGAAGCCGGCCTACTGGGTGTTTTGCGTTACCTACATGGTGCTTTTTTATTCAAACGCGTACGTTTTCATTCCAAGGTTTTTTCTGAAAAAGAAATATGCCATTTACAGCGTCATAGTTGTGGTATTATTAGCCGGAGTTTACCTGCTTCGCCCTTTTGACAAGTTAATGCGCAGTACCGATGGCTGGCGAATGATGAACGGCATGATGATGCGGCATCGCCCTCCATTTGGTGGAGAGCGTTTTGGTAATGGCCCTTTTGGCGTTCCTCCGGGTGATACCGCCGCCGCGTTTGACCGCCCGCCCTTCCGCTCTGACTCGGCCTATTTCAAAGCGCAGTCTCAGTGGCGCCGGCACCGTATGCGACCGCTCGATAGCACCAGCCTGTTCATCTTCCTGATGATCATGGCGCTGAGCATGGCAATAAAAACGGTGCAGCAATGGCAGCTGACCGAGCAACGCGCAGCCCGGGCAGAAGCCGATAAAACCAATGCTGAACTGTCGTTTCTGAAAGCGCAGATCAATCCACATTTTTTGTTCAATACCTTGAATAATATCTATACCCTTGCGGCTATTAAAGATGATAACGCGGCCGACAGTATCATGAAGCTATCAAATATTATGCGCTATGTTACCGATGATGTTGCCGAAGATTTTGTTCCGCTGCAAAGCGAAATAGATTGTATCAGCGACTATATCGAGCTGCAACGTCTTCGTATCGGTAAAAACACCAAAGTGAATTTTGAGGTTAAAGGTGATATCGACCACAAACAGATAGCCCCACTGGTAATGATGACCTTTGTAGAAAACGTTTTTAAATACGGGGTGAGTAAACATGAACCATCTGATATTGATATCAGCATAGATATCCAGGGGTTGAAAATCTCGTTTTACTGCAAAAATCGCATCTTCGGTGTACAAAAAAGCGATTATCAGCGTACGGGCATCGGCATCAATAACACCAAAAAGCGCCTGGAGCATTTATACCCCAACAAACATTTATTAAGCATAAGCAGTCTGAATAATGAGTATATTGTTCAACTTACTTTACAAGCTTAAATAATATGGTGCTTAAATGTATAGCCATTGATGATGAGCCGCTGGCCTTAAGGCTCATCAACGATTATGTATCCCGTTTCCCGGCGTTGCAAATGGTTAATACTTTTGAAGACGCCATATCCGGCGCGGAATTTTTAAAACACAATCCGGTAGACCTGCTGTTTGTTGATATCAATATGCCCGACATCACCGGGATCGACCTGGTACGTTCGCTTGACGTAAAGCCCATGGTGATATTTACCACAGCCCATAAAAATTTCGCGTATGAAGGCTTTGAACTGGAAGCCCTTGATTATGTTTTAAAGCCCATTGATATTAAGCGTTTTACCAAAGCTGTTGAAAAGGCCGTTGATTACTACAAATACAGAAGCAAGCCCGCCGAAGAAGCGGCGGAGGAAAGTCTGTATGTGTACTCCGAATACCGTATGGTTAAGATAGATCTGGGTACCATTGAGTATATAGAAAGCATGGAGGACTATATCAAGATCCACATCACCAACGAGAAAACCATCCTTACGCTGATGCCTATGAAAAAGGTATTGGAAAAACTCCCCACAAGCAAATTTCAGCGCATCCATCGCAGCTATATCGTACCTGTAAACAAGATCCGCTCCATTCAAAACCGCAAAGTTCAGCTAACAGATGTTGAGCTGCCCATAAGCGAAACTTATAACGATTTCGCCCGTAACTGGGCAAAGCAGAAGTAAAAGTATTTCAAGGGTTTCGCCTTATTTGCCGGTAATTTATCACTCCCGTTAAGTTCGCCTATACAAAACTGTGATTCATCGATACAATATTGATGAATAGCCGCCATGCCCGCATATTTATGTCATAAACCAATTATAACCCCATAAATGGTTTATTAGTACCCCTTTTCATAATAGTTGCGATAGTAGCGTCTGTGTGTTAGTAGTACATGCAGGCGCTTTTTTAAAAACAGTATTCCGTTGGAAGCAAAAAAGTTACTCCCCCTAATCAGCTTTTTTCTCATCTTATTGGTTCGTAAAACAAATGCGCAAAGCCTCGGCGATCCGGTTGTGAGTATCACTTTTGGCTCAGGCACCTCAACACACTCTGGTGCATTGCCTGCCGACTCAGGGTCGACGAGCTATCCTTACAGCAGTGCTGATTTTCCGAGTGATGGTTATTATACCATTGAAAATACTACTGCTGGTGCGGGCAATGTTTGGTGGTCGGCAACAGATCATACAGGTAATACAGGAGGCTATATGATGGTAGTAAATGCCAGTGTATCCAAAACCGATTATTTTTATAAACGTACCATTACCGGGTTATGCTCTAATACCACCTATCAGTTCTCGGCCTGGGTGGTGAATTTGTTGAGGAGCAATGATATCAGTCCGCCAAATATCACTTTCGCTATTGAAAAAACCGACGGGACAACTATCCAGAGTTATAATACCGGTACCATTGCCCGTACCAGCGGCACTTATAAATGGGTACAGGAGTCATTTAATTTTACCTTGCCGGCGGGTGTTGGTGATGTAGTTATCAAGATGATCAATAACAGCGCGGGGGGTGCTCCGGCCAACGACCTGGCTATTGACGATATCGTTTTTCGTCCTTATGGGCCCGTCATAGCGGCAAGTTTCAGCAGTTCAAGCTCAACCTTAACCGCGGCGGCCTGTTCAGATGTTCCGCAAACTTATACGCTTAGCACTACTATCCCCAGCGGGTATACGGTTTTATGGCAGTCTAAAAACGGCAATGGCGCCTGGGCGGATCTTGCCGGGGCAAACAATACCAGCTCAACATACCAGATCACATCGCCAACTGTGGCCGGAACTTATTATTACCGCGCCGTAACGGCACAGGCAGGGAACATCAATTCGGCGCTTTGCAGGTCGGCATCAAATGTGCTTACGCTTACTGTAGGGGCTCCGCCTTCATCAACCGCAACCGCCAATACACCAGTTTGCGCGGGCACGACTTTATCGCTCAATGCATCTACCGGCGTAAGTTATAAATGGACTGGGCCAAATGGTTTTACATCGGTACTTCAAAACCCAACCATCGATAATGTGACGGCTGCTGCTGCCGGACCTTATAGCGTTACCATTAAATCGTCATCGGGATGCGAGGTTACAGTTCCGCTATCAGTGATTGTGAATGCCCAGCCTGTTGCAGCTGTAGCGCCGGTTGAGCCAATTTGCGAGGGCAGTTCGGTAACTTTAAATGCCAGTGGCGGCTCAACCTATTCATGGTCGCCCAGTACTGGCCTTTCTGATGCCGGCATTGCCAATCCGGTAGCCAGCCCAACAGATACTACGCTTTATACGGTTACAGTGAGTAACGGAACCTGTACTTCAACCGTTCAGGTTCAGGTTAATGTGCTTAAAAAGCCGGTATCTAATGCTGGTCCCGACAGGCATATTACCCAGGGGCAATCGGTAACGCTGAACGGCAGTACCAAGGGAACAAACGTAAGCTATTATTGGACCCCGACCGATAACCTGAGCAGCAGCCTTGAACTTAAGCCAACGGCATCACCGCTTGAAGATATCACCTACACCCTGCACGTGGTATCAAACTCCGGCTGCGGCGATGAAGCTACCGACGAGGTATTTGTGCGTGTTTATAAAAAAGTAGTTATCCCCAATACTTTTACACCCAATGGTGATGGTGTTAACGATACCTGGAACATTGAAGCATTGGACACCTACCCAACTTCAACTACACAGGTGTTTAACCGCTACGGTGGCCTGGTGTTTAAAAGTACCGGCTACCCCAAAGCCTGGGACGGCAAATACAGCGGCCAGGATATTCCATCGGGCACATACTATTACGTAATAGATCTAAAAAACGGCAATGTAATGAGTGGCTGGGTAATGGTGATGAGATGATTTTTTTAGTTCATTGTTGATGGATCATAGTTCATAGCTGAATTGCAGGGCGGATGGCTTTTAGCTTGATAGTCAACAGCCGAATTGCAAAGTGAACAAAGGTGGCCATTACCATGAACCATGATCTATAAACCATGAACTACCCCCGCTATATTCTGCAAATAATTATCCATCATGTCAATATCCACTACATCATTTAAAAACCCAATATGCATATCGGGACGGATGATGAGTGCTTTCTTTTGATTTTCTTTGACGTGAAAAGCATCAAAAATGTGTTGGTTTTTGGTTGATGGGGGTAGGTAAAAAAAGTTGAGGCTGGCCCCGTAGTTTTGAGTGATCCATTTGGCTACTGTAAACAGGTCGAGCTCTTTGAGTTTGCCCAGGCAAATGAGCGTAAAGCCGGGTTTGCTGCACCATTCATGCAGGTCGGTTTCCAGTTGGCGCTTTTCGTCGAAAACCTTGAGGTAAGGCAGCCTGTCGCCGGCTTTGATCTGGCTGGCATGGCTTAGGTTAAGATTTATGCTGCTGTCGCGATAGGTTATACCTGTTTGTGATACACGTTTAAAAAATGCCTCACGCAAATTGGGCTTACTCCATACCCATTTTAAAGCTATGGGGAGTAAATACTTCTTCAGTAAATTGATGAACCAGTTGCGCGACAGGATCATTTTAAAAATACGGTCGGTGGTATTGAGCAGGTCTTTGGCTACGGGCATTCTTTCCTGCGCGTAGCTATCCAAAACCGATACTTTAAGCTGGTTATTAACAACACCGGCCAGTTTCCAGGCCAGGTTATAGGCATCCTGCAAACCGGTGTTCATGCCCTGCCCGCCAACCGGCGAATGGATATGTGCGGCATCGCCAATTAAAAAACAGCGCTGCTCCCTGAATTTATCGGCCATGCGATGGTGCAGACGATAAGTTGTGAACCAGTTGGTTTGTTCAACAATGATCTGCTGTTTGGTTACTTCCCGCAGATGCGGTAATACCTCTTCAATTTGCAACTCATCTTTCTTATCAAAAGCATCGGGCAGGTTTCCTACCACGCGATAACTCCGTTCATCGGGCATTGGGAAAAAGCCCGCGAACCCTTTTTTTGACAGAAATAGGTTTACCTTATCGCCAAAATCAGCATCTATTTTGATATCAGCCAAATAAAACTGGTGCTGATAGGTATCACCATTAAAAGGAATATTGAGTTGCTTGCGTACGGTGCTGTGCGCGCCGTCGGCTCCAATCAGCCAATCGCAGGTGATGGTTTGCTTATCCTCGCCGCTTTGCAGCTGCAGGCTTACTTTTTCGGTATTTTGGCTTAAGGATAGCAGCGAAGTATTCCAGTAAACGGGGCAGCAATTGAGGGTAATAAAATCCAGCAATAACCGCTCGTTTTTGCTTTGCGGATACATCTGGATAAACGGAAACGCTGTTTGTGCTTCGCCAACGTTTGAAAGCGAAAGGCTGGCTACCTCTTCTCCCTCCTGGTTAAACTGTACGCCGCCACCACGTTTGCCATCGCTGAGTACCTTATCGATAATACCCATTTGCTTGTAGATCTCCATAGATCGCGATTGCACAGCCAGGGCTTTTGAGTGTGTGGTTGGCCCCTGTTTGTTATCTATAATTACCGGCTGCACACCATAGCGCAAAAGCTGGGCGGCCATCATCAAACCTGACGGACCGGCGCCTACAATTACAACCGGGGTATGCTGCTGGCTTATGGTCATTTATTGCCGTGATAGAGTAAAAAGATTGTTGGGCGTTTATGCAGATCGGGCACCTTCTTTTGCCAGTCGGCAATGGTTTTTGTTTGCACCAGCTCGGTAGCAGCCGTGAGGTCGCAGGCTATGCAAAGTTTGGTTTTAGGGTTACCGCTTTTCAGGATCTCTTCCAGCATAGGGTTATTGCGGAAAGGTGTTTCAATAAACATCTGGGTTTGATCAAGTTTTATGGCCGTACTTTCCAGTTCTTTGATCTTTTTGGCGCGAAGCACTTTATCAATAGGCAGGTAACCATGAAAGGCAAAACTTTGACCGCTAAAGCCCGAAGCCATCAGCGCCAGTAAAATAGAACTTGGGCCAACCAGCGGAACAACCTTTATGCCCATGCGATGGGCTTTGTCCACAATATCGGCACCGGGATCGGCCACTCCGGGGCAGCCAGCCTCGCTCATGAGGCCGACATCATTACCGGCTTGCAGGCCTTTAAAAAAGTCGGCGTTGCCCATATCGCGGTTATGCTTGCCATAATCGTGAATAACGAGTTCGCTTTGCGGGGTTTTTAAACCGGCCTCTTTTAAAAAGCGGCGGGCGGTTTTTTCATTCTCCACAATGTATTCTTTGATACTGTTAATGGTATCAACCAGATATGGCGTAAATGATTTAGCGGCCGCGTCATCGGCCAATGGTACGGGAATTAAATAAAGGGTTCCATAGGGCATATTGCAAAGTTGGTGTTTTTTGTTTAAATTAAGCTATCAAAAGGAGGCGGAAAAATGAGACAGTTAGGTGCAAATTGGTTTATTGAAGGTCATATTGATTTTGAATACAAAAAATATATCCTGTTAAGCTATCTGCAGGAAATTAACAGCCATTTTGATAACAGCCGCTTATATCCTAACCTGGCCGACCTGATTTTCCACTACAACAACCTCATCGATTTCAAAACGAATAAATCACTGTTACAGCAGGCTTTTCCGCAACGCTTATCCCAGGCCGATATTGATGCCGTAAAGCTTACCTATCAAAAGATCATTACCGACGATCAGAGCATGCAGGAGATAGAGCATATCATCACCTATGCCCTCGGCAAGATAGATCCGGCAATAAAAACCGGCAGGGATATTTATGATTTTGTAGAACGGCATGTTAATATCGATCCGGTTGGCATTATCCCCTTAATGCCTTACCATGGTTATTTTTCGTTGCATAACGGCAAGGAAAGCACTAACCGGATCTATGAATACCAGATCACCATTTTTGAGGGTAAGGACGATAAATACCGCGGTATCAATATCTCTTTTGTTGATACCTATGAGCAAAGCATAGCCAATACTCCCGAAAGTATCAAGTTGCACCTCATTAACCGTAATAAGTTTATACCCAACCCGGCTGTTTATTATGTGCACAGTGATATTACTTTTCCGCTTGAGCAAACGCTTTTACCGGTGGCTAAGAGGAGTTTGGTGAAGTTTATATCTAATGCGGCGTAAAAGCGTTGCAACAGTTGACCTGATTCTAACACAACGCATTATATAATATTCCCCTAAAAGCTGCTTTGCAGAGATAAACATCTATATTCGTTACCTAATAAACCTGAAATAGAAAAGGCAATAAGGCTGTGTGCTTTATGCCTTATTTTTTAACCAATAAAATAACTGTAAAGCTGACATTATCTGGTTGTGCATTATTTGGCGAGTCTAAAATGACGTGCAAATTTTAAGATGCTCCCCCAATTTATAATCATATGAGAAAACTTTTAATCGCGTTTCTTTTGCTAAACGGCTTTGTAAGCCAGGCTCAAATTAAGCCCTCGGGTATTCTGTTAAATGATAAAAATGCCAATATCAAAAAGCTAAAGGACTTTTCGGTAGTAGCTACCCTAGATGGCGGCAAACCTATTGAACTGGTTTTTCAAACGCATACCTGCGTTGGTGTAAGCCGGGAAGATAATAAATGGTACGTTCTGCCTTTAAATGACGCCTCTGGTAAAATCAGCGCAAATACAAATTTGTGGATCCTGCCTCAGGACGCGCTTTCGAAGGATAAGGCTTATTTGATCAAATTATCGGGAAGTGACTCTGTGACGGCGGTTTCTGAAAACGACCAGTTGAGGGTAAATGTATATTCTAAAAAATTTGAGTTGCATACCGCCGAGGCCCGTCCGCATAGCGATTGTTTTAATAACCGTTATGCCCTCAACATACAAGGCGGCGATGCTTTTGCAAACACCCTGGCCGGTTTTTACTGGGGAACCATGTTGCAATCGGTAATAGAAAAAACAAAGGCTAAAAACTATCCTTATTCAAGCGGGTACGTAATCAGTACATTAAACCCTAAGGCCTATGCCGGTTCATACCCGGATGTTGATCACGAATTTCAGATAAAAGGGCGGCTTGCTTTTGCTTCCGACCTTGATATCGATGTGGTAAGGCGCATGATGGAGCTCCAGTTTAAATTAATGCAGGATGATCCGGAAGGTTTGTTTAGGGATCCATGTTCTGTACAGCCCAGCGGTGAGCGCGAATACCACATCCGCCGGAACAGTCAAAACAATAAGGTGAATGCCAATATGTTTTTGTTAACTGGCAATATGGAAATTCAGGAGGAGGCATTCCATTATTTTGAGGCAACCAAAGATTCTGTATGGCTCAGTAAAAACATCGAAAACCTTGAAAAGGCCGCCGCGCTTACTATCGCAAATACTGACCAATATGGGCGTGTTTGGTCTGATGTATATTATGAAGACCAGGTAATGAAAGATGGCCGGGAAACCATGTCAGGCGCATTAGCAGCTTATACATTTAAGTTATTGGCGCAAATGGAAAGCATTTTGAACCGGGGAGATAAATCAGATTACTACGCCGGGTTTTCAAAAAAGATAGCTCATCAGTTGGTTCAGCCATTACCACAGGGTTTTTGGGATGAAAAGGAGCAAAGATTTGTGGATTGGGTAGACAGAAGCGGTGTGAAACACAACCATATCCACTTACTGGCAAATATTCTGCCCGTGATATTTGGCTATACAAATGAAGTCCAAACCCAGGCCGTAGCCAAACTGGTAAACTCAAACCTGGCCGAGTTTCAAAGGTTTCCAAGTTTTATCTCGGCAGATGTTGCCGGTTATGACAAAAACGAAATTGGCGACGGCGGCCCCTACGACCTTTGCGCCGCCGGACGTTACTGGTGGTGGGATGCTTCATACTGGAAATGGCTTAACAACAACGATATGCTTTACAAGCAGCTTAAAACCGTTGCCGCCGAAGCCCTTAAAGACTCTTATTACATGGGCGAACGTTATGATATGAACCATGTTTACTACGTTGATAATAAAGACTGGCACGGCGCGGATATGTATTATGAATATCCATGTGTTTATACATCCATATTGATAGATAACTATTTAGGGCTTCAACATACCTTGAATGCCGATTTGAGCATTAAGCCCAAGGTTAATGGATACGGAACAATTGACTTCACAAACCCACTATACAATATTCGTTATACAATTACTGCAAAAGGGTTTAAGCTAAAGAACCTGTCCAACAAGCCAAGGCGTTTTTCCGTAGATCTATCATCGGTGTTTAAGGGCAAGCAATTGAAATTGGCTGGTAAGTCAAAAATAGAAAATTCAGATGCTGTGATTACGTTAGCGGCGAATGAAGAAGCGAATTGGGTTTTAAGTAATTAATCGGTGGCTTAATGCTTTTCGAATTTCGGGGGCTTTACCATTACTTGTGTGGCGATAAGGAGATTTAGAGGCATGCCTGGTAATGGAGATTTGGGCTAAAGCCATTTAATGGCGATACTTGATCCGTCCCTTAAAAGGGACGGCAATGAAAAACTATACTTGCTTGTTTGAGATATCTTAGAGTTCATTGCCGTTGACTTTAGTCAACGGTTGAAGATCATTTCGGTGTTGGCTTTAGCCAAAATGAAGCGGTACTGNAGATCATTTCGGTGTTGGCTTTAGCCAAAATGAAGCGGTACTGTTGGTCTGGCGCCACTAATAAGCCAACAACCTCTCCATACTCTGCTCCAACCTTGCCTTTGCCAAAAACTGATCTTCCAGAGCTTTATTCATGGGGATGGCAGTATCCAGACTGCCGCAACGCATTACCGGGGCATCGAGGTATTTAAAGCAATGTTCGGCAATGTGGGCTGCAATTTCGGCACCGAAACCATTGGTAAGGGTATCTTCGTGCAAGATCAGCGCGCGTCCTGTTTTTTTAACACTGGCTTCAATTGCTTCATGGTCCCAGGGTTGGAGGCTGCGGAGGTCGATGATCTCGATAGATTGTTCCGGATGTTTGTCCGCATATTCTAAAGCCCAGTGTACACCGAGGCCAAATGTAATAATGCTCGCCTTTTCGCCTTGTTTAATGACGTTGGCTTTTCCAATCTCAATCATTACCTCATTATCGGGCACATCGGCGCTGATGCTGCGGTACAAGTATTTGTGTTCGAAATAAATTACAGGATTGGGGTCATCGATAGCGGCAAGCAGCAGGCCTTTGGCATCTGCCGGGGTGGCCGGGTAAACCACTTTTAAACCGGGTGTTTTGGTAAACCAGGCTTCGTTACTTTGGGAGTGGAACGGGCCTGCACCAGTGCCCGCGCCCGTCGGCATCCGGATCACCACGTCAACGCCCTGCCCCCATCGGTAATGCGTTTTGGCCAGGTTATTAACAACCTGGTTAAAGCCGCACGTGACAAAATCAGCAAACTGCATTTCAACAACAGCTTTGTAGCCATTAATGGCAAGCCCCATGCCTGCACCTACAACGGCCGATTCGCAGATGGGCGTATTGCGTACGCGGGCTTTGCCAAATTCTTCTACAAAGCCCTGGGTAATTTTAAAAGCGCCGCCATACTCGGCAATATCCTGCCCCATGATCACCAGGTTGGGGTGTTTACGCATAGCTTGTTTAAGGCCGTCGCTAATGGCATCTATGTAGCGCTTGTTAGTAACTACAACAGGTTGCGGTTTTGCAGCTGGGAAGCTGTAGGGCTTATACATGTCCTGCTCCTCTGTGGCTATATCAGGTATGATATCTGCCTCGGCGTAAACTTTTTCAATTTCGGTTTCGATGATGGCGGCGAACTCCTTGCGGATAGCAGGGATCATATCTTTAAGCAAAACCCCTTCGGTAAGCAGGTACTTTTCGAAGTTTGTAACCGGGTCTTTTCCCGCCCACCATTCAAATAAATTATTGGGGACGTATTTGGTACCTGATGCCTCCTCGTGGCCACGCATCCTGAAGGTCATACATTCCAACAAAATTGGGCGCGGGTTTTCACGGATGGCTTTATTAAGTGTGGTGATGGTGTTATAAACCTCAAGCAGGTTATTGCCGTCAATCCGGCGACCTTCCATGCCGTAACCTATGGCTTTATCAATCAGCTCGCGGCAATTATATTGCTCGTTGGTTGGGGTAGAAAGGGCGTAACCATTGTTTTCGATCAAAAATATGACCGGTAACTTCCAAACGGAAGCTATGTTAAGGGCTTCATGGAAATCGCCTTCGCTGGTAGCGCCTTCGCCGGTAAAAACAAGTGTTGATTTTTTTTTGCCCGATAATACATCGGCCAGGGCAATTCCATCGGCAAGGGCAAGCTGCGGGCCGAGGTGCGATATCATCCCGATAATCTTATATTCCTGGGTACCGAAATGGAAAGAGCGGTCGCGCCCCTTGGTAAAGCCCGAGGGTTTGCCCTGCCATTGCGCCATTAACCTTGATAAAGGGATGCCCCGGGATGTAAAAACACCCAGGTTGCGGTGCATGGGCAAAATATATTCGTCGGTATTCATAGCCAGGGCGCTGCCAACTGCTATAGCTTCCTGGCCAATGCCCGAAAACCATTTGCCAATGCGCCCCTGCCTCAGCAGGATCAGCATCTTTTCTTCAACCATGCGTGGGAATAGCAGTTTTTTGTAAAATGCCAGCAAAGTATCATTATCGAGGTTTTTCCTGTCAAAAATCATAACGTAAAACTACTGAAGTTTTTAAAACTTTGTATGTTTGATGATACTATCAAAAAACTATGAAACGTACGGGGATTTTACTCTTGGTGTTACTGTTGCTGATCGGTTTTGCCGCCAGCTCACAGGATTTTTTCTTATTGCCACATAATTTTTACGTGCACAAAGGCGATAAGCTGAACCTGCATTTACTGAGCGGTAATGAGTTTAAGCCTGAAAATGAATTTATTTACGCTAAAGCAAAGGCAACTAAGTTTATGCTGTATGAGGGCTCTAAAAAAACAGACCTTTCAAAAAGCAGCAACCCTGCCGACAGTAGTTTACTTACTTACGAGCTTCAAAACTCGGGTCTTGCACTTTTTGAACTGGTAAGAGAGGATGAAACAGAATCGGAAAGGAATAAATTTATAAGGGCGCTTGAAAGCGAAGGCCTTGATAAAATGGCCGAAGAAGCCCGTGCCAGCAGTCAGCAATACTTTGTTGAAAGGTATCACCAATCCTCCAAAACGCTGATTTCTGTTGATAAGGCCAATGGAAAAGACTTTGATAAACCACTTGGCGAGGAGTACGAGATTGTGATACAGCAAAACCCTTATAAGTCGGCATACGGAGATGATGTTACCGCACAGATTCTGTTTAAAGGCAAACCTATGAAGGATGCCGCGGTAATTCAATACGTACGTACACTTAACGGTACCATCATTCCGCAGAAGCTTTTAAGTGATAATAACGGACTGGTGTTTTTTAAACTAAGCCGCGAAGGGATTTATATGATCAGCTCTACCCACGTTGAACCGGCTCAGGACAAAAAAGCCGATTATGAAAACTGGACAGCTACCTTCACTTTCGCGTTCAGCAATACTGACGATACCCCGAATACCTATAGGGAGTTTGGGTTTGGGAATAAACATTAGGCAGTTTGCAGTTGCGAGTTTGCAGTGGGCAGCAGTGGCGGAACTGTTTAGTTCAAAAGAAAAAGGCCCGGTTCAATCAACCGGGCCT
>NZ_QPCG01000005.1 GCF_003351025.1 Mucilaginibacter endophyticus
CCAGTCCGAACTAAGGGAGGGTTACAGAGATAGTTGAAATTTCCTCTCCTGAAATAGTCGAACCGCTCCCTGGTTGCGGCATCCTCCATCGTGGAGGGTGAGCCACTGAAATTAAAATACTGAAAGCCGTTTGTTTTATTTACAAATCTCGCGACATATAACCAGCGAAGCTCATCACCGTTCTTAAACTGGTTGCGCTCTATTTGCCTGATCTCATCCTTAAGTTCTTTGATCTCGTCATCAATCTCCCTTATCTGATTACTCACATATTCGGATCTTTTCCGTATCAAGTCAAAAAGCTTACCGCTTCCGTCATTCAGAAGTACGAAATCATCAGGAAAGATATTCTTGTAAACGATCATAGCGAGCAGCTTGTCTTGATTCAAAGCCGAATCAAGCAATGAGCCGTAAATATGAAACTCATTGATGATATTGTAAAGCAGCCGCATGTCGTCAATAAACAATGAAACATCGTCTATAAGGTCGTTCGAGATGTTATAGTTGTTATCTATTACCAGCTTGATCAGCTTGTCGTTTGAGTTCGAACCATTAATCACTGGGATGACCGGGATGATGAAGTCGAAAAATTTCGTTCGATCTTTATCGCGGAATATCTCATCCCGTACCGCATAAATAAAAACGACGGCCTGATCTATCTTCTTTGATTTGTTGATTAGCAGATTAAGTTCCCGAAGTTTAGTAAATATTTCCGCCTGACGGAACCTGTCCAAATCCTCGATTAGTACAACTGAATAATCTGTAACTTCAAAGAAGTAAAGTATTTCGTCCAGGTGGTTATTAAGTATTGACTTGCTTATATTTTTATCAATCTCAATCTCTGCTTCCTGGAATTTCAGTTTACTGACCTTCAAACCGTAGAAAAGTCGTATGGAACGGTAAATAACGAAGAAAAGTGCCGTCAGAAATACGCACAGGGAAAGCCAATGCAGCATCATACCGAAAACCCCATCGAATTCGATCATCAAAAGTGTCTGAACTTTTTCTGGGTAGAATAAGTTCAGCCCAAATGTAAGCGCTAGCATAACCCCTATGGTAATAAATCGCAAGCTTTTCTTCTTGAAGCTTCTGATCTTTTTGAACCTAGAATCGGGGATTCGTTCATCTTCCTCATGATAAAAGATCTGTTGCAGGATACTTAGTTCTATCAGCCGAAGGATGTCTTCATTACTCCGGACTTTTTTTAGCCTTGCATTTCCTTCGTTGCCTCCTACTTTATCGTTGTCGAATCCTTCAGTGTCCTCATCCATATCGATTTCTTCCTTGAAAGTAGCCAACGAGATCTCAAGGAAAACGTAATCGGGGTTTGTGTTGGTTGCCTTGAACGTCTGTAAAATACTGCTTTTACCGGAACCATAGGGACCGGTTAGGGCAATGTTGTAGATTGATTCTTTTTTTCGGTTATCCAGCGCCCATCGGATCGCGTTGGTATAATGGGTTGCCTCTGCATTGGTGATCGGTGAAAGAGAGTGATACGGTAATGTTGCGGTTTCAGGTTGTACGTTTTCTTCAGGGTGAAGGTAGCTACCGAGTTTGAGGTATATAGCGTTTAATTTTTTTAGCAGGAATGGATACATGATCTGTGACCGGTTTTAACATTGTAATTTAAGAAAGTTTTCCGTTCCTGGCAGTGATATTTCTACTGTAAAAATTGCAGTAAATAATTACATTTAATCTCTTCATGTTTTAATTTCCCTTTGTTATTCTCATCATCTTCAAATTCTTTGAGCTTTGATTTTGATAATGAAACACGGGATAGCAGACTACCCCGTGTTGGATCATAGATCAACTTGCAGCTAACTTTTGCTTCAGCAGACTCATATCTTCGCTGATCTTATGATCCATTACTTTAGCGTAGATCTGCGTGGTTTTGATACTGGTATGCCCCATCATTTTTGCAACACTTTCTATCGGCACGCCGTTGTTCAGCGTGATGGTAGTAGCAAATGTGTGCCTGGCAATATGGAAAGTAAGTACCTTAGTGATTCCGGACAGATCGGCTATTTCCTTGAGATAGGAATTCATCTTTTGATTGCTTAATACCGGCAATACCCGGTCATCGCATTGACATTGCGGGTTTTCCTGGTATCGTTCCATGATTTCAAGGGCCGCAGGAAGCAAGGGGATCCGGGAGAGCGTATCGGTTTTTTTGCGGTTTGTGTAAATCCAACTTTCGCCGTCAATTCCCCTCAACACTTCAGAACGTTTAAGCTTACTTACATCTACGTAGGCAAGGCCGGTGTAACAGCTAAACAGGAAAATATCCTTAACCAGTTTCAGTCGCTCCATTGGCATCTCCTTTTCTGAGAGGGCATTCAGTTCGTCTTTAGTCAGTGCTATTCGGTTAACCTTTGAAGTCTTCGGTTTATAGTTGAGAAAAGGATCGACGGTCAACCATCCGTTACCAAGACAGATTCGAACGATCTTACCGAAGTTCTTAATGTATTTGATCGCAGAGTTGTTACCACATTTGCGGATGCTTCTTAAATAGTATTCAAAATCATTTAAAAAGGAAAAGCTAATCTTGGTAACAGCCAGATCCGATACATTGAATTGCCATTGCATAAAATCTTTAATATGCATCAGGCAAGTTGAATAACGCTGCAAAGTGCTTTTCTCAAATTCCAGCCCTACCAGGTTTTGCATTTTTTGATTATGATCTGCGAATACCGCTATAATTGTTCTTACCTTATCTGCCTTACCGATAAATTTATTCCTCAAGGTTTCAGCAGTAATTAATTCATCGTGCAGTGTCATGATCCGGTGGCAATCAAAGGCCTTGGATTGCAATCCATCGAGATAATTGTTTAAAGCGCGGACATCTTCTTTCGTTCCTGTAAGTCTTCCGGCTTTATTATTCCAGCGGGACGGCTCACAGGTTCTCCCGGTAGTGGCTTCTGATCGTTTACCGTCAACAGTAAACCGGAGATAAACGGGCATTGGGCCCGATTGATAGTTCTTTGGCTTTTTCAAATAGAAAAGCAGATTGACGTTTGTTCTCATGGAAATGAGGATTAATAATGAAACAAAATTAATTTTCTCATCACTTGAGCGCAAGATGTTCATATCCTGAACCGCTTGCATATCAAACAGTTGCAAAAGAATCGGTGAGTCATTGAGCTGCTTTGATTGACTCACCGCATTACTCACCAGAATTATGATTCCAGATGAATAATTTGGTGAGCTCCGAAAACAAAAAACCCTTCAAATGATATCATTTGAAGGGTTTTGCTCAATTTTAATATTGATGTAGCGGAATGGACGGGACTCGAACCCGCGACCCCATGCGTGACAGGCATGTATTCTAACCAGCTGAACTACCACTCCGTTTGGGGTTGCAAATATACAAACCTTTTTATTTTACACAAATTGAAATCTAAAAAATCTTTAAAAACAAAAAAGCCTTACTTTTTAGTAAGGCTTTTAGCGGAATGGACGGGACTCGAACCCGCGACCCCATGCGTGACAGGCATGTATTCTAACCAGCTGAACTACCACTCCTCCGTTTGGGTGTGCAAATATACAAACCATTTTATTTTACGCAAATTGTTTTTTCAAAAAAGTGCGTTATTTGAAAAATTAGGCACTTTTTTGATTTGTTCGCTTTTTTTAATGTGCTTTAATTCATTGATAACCAGCCGATAAATCAGGGATCGCAAGGTGTGTTTTATTGAAAATTTTAAAAAAACTATTTCACATCAAAGCTAAAATACTGGCTTGCGGCATCGCCTTGTGCTGTAATTCCCTGCACAACGCCTATGTATTTCCCGGTTTGATCGGATGTATAAAATGACAGTTGCTGTTTCCCCTGGGCTGGTGTGTTGATATCAGGCGCCCAATAAAGCTGATTCCTGAAATCGGGCATCCTGTTTTTTGTCGTCTGCTCGGTATCATATACGGGCGAATAAAATTCGCGCTGCAGCTGTAATCCTTCATAATCCAGCACTACGGCCCGCGGGTCTATTTCAACGCCGCCAAGGTCGCCTTTATAGGTTGTAAAGCTTAAGATCCCCTCGTATACTGATGGTCCCCAATAATACCGGAAAGGGACGTCCTCAAGCTTGCGCACTTTTAGCGGATCAATAGCCATTACCTTATCAATATTAAAAACAGGAACATCATCAAGCATTACCAACGGATCACCATCTAAAAAACCAGTGCCATTGAGTACTTTAATATGATATCGTTTCTGCGATCTGTTAACCCATACCTCTCTTACATACTCCCGCAGTACCTCTTCCATGGTAGTAAAGCGGGTGTAGTTATCTAAAAGATAGGTTTTATAAGGTGTTGCATAAAAGCCGGAGCTATCAACGCCGGGCTCATAAAAGCGCTTAAGTTTGTTAGCCAAATAAATGTTTTGAACCTGTGTGGCAAGACTGGCCTCCTCAATGGCCTTTTGCATGCCCCTGGTCAGGTTCAATTTAGGCATGGGGTATTTTGAATATAGTTCAGAGAAAGGGCTTAAAATATCGATGTGATAGCTGGTATCCCGTTCTGAATTGGTTTGGGCTACTATCTCACCCGGACCATAAAGTTGTCTCGTGTTGAAGGTCAGCCGGCCTGCCGAATCGCTTCTTGCGGCATAAAGCTGAACCCTTTTTCCGGGTACACTTAAATAAGCAACTATATCTTTGGCCGCACCACCGGCTTGGGTATTGGTTATTTTTCCGGTTATCAGGTGTCCGTCATATTCCGGCAAAAAGCTAAACGCTGTTTTATTGCCAAACATATTATCCCATTGAAACCTTCGCCAGCCTTGCGAAAGCATAAGATTATCCAGCGCGGCATCAGCTTCCGCGTCTGTATTTTTTAAATAATAACCCGGCGATTCAATATGCCCGCGTAAATCCGACTTTAGCCACAGGTAACTAAAGATCTCACCTGCTGCATCCATGTTTTGTAACGAATCGATCTTATAAACGGATATTGACAGATTAGCGGGCTTTATTTGCCCGGATAAGTCTTTGGCAGCTATAGCTACACTAACTTTTTTGCGATGACTATATAGGGCCTGGTCTGCGTTAGCATCAATGCTGAGGTTTTGTTTAGGACGCTTAAAATAAAGCCGCTCACATACAGGTTGCCGGGCACCATTAAAAATGGTTAGGTGCGATACACCGTCGCCTAATTTAGTTTTATCAAGCGTGAAGCTGGCGGTTCCGTTATTAAACGCCGCTGTAATTGCTGCATCAATCAGTTTTCCTGTGTGTGCAAACAGATACAATTCACGGCTATCCACACCTGTCCCGTTTATTATCACTTCTATTTGCGCATTGCCGGCATCTTTTACCGACATAGCATAACCTTGATTATTAACGGCAGGTAACTCTTTGTTAACGGCGGCGCTATTGGCCGGTTTGATAATGGCCTTATAAACATTCCCCGCCGCCGGTGTAAATGAAAAGCTACCGATACCAAATTTCAATGGTTGAAACCTCGCTACAGTATCGTTTTTCTGATCAACAACAAATCCCCGATATTCGCTTAGTCCTGTACCATCTGGCGCTGTAACTTTAAAAGCTACTTTACTGTTAATCCCTGCAACAAGGTTTCCGCCTTCGGGAAAAAATTGAACGTCATAGGCTGATGATTGTGCCTTAGCCTGGACTTCTGGTGATTTTAAGGGATTAACTATAGCGATCGTCTTTTCAAAATAATAATCGGGGCTGAAATTTTTCATCCAGCTGGTATATGCCCGTAACTTATAATTGCCATTGCTTGCCGAAATGGGAACATAAACAGAGCCGCTTCCGAGGCCGTTTTTCATCTCTATTTTTGTTTGTATAATGGCATTTTGCTTATCATCCAATACATCAACATACACTACTTTACTTAGGCCCAATGGCTTGTGGTAGGTAGCATCTACATTGTAGATCTTAAACCATAAGATTTCGCCGGTTATATATGCGCTCTTGTCGGTATGCACAAATATTTTTTCCTGCACTGTAGTTTGCCAGTACTTATTAAAACTGTCGGTAATTTGATTTGCAGTTTGTGCAAGGCTGTTTAATGATAACAGTAACATGCCAAAAAGCAAGGGAGCAGTTATAACTTTTTTAGTTTCTTTCATAGCCTAAACCTAATTGATCTATTTTCATGGCATTATTATAAAATCTTATTTATCGCTCTTTCCAAAAAGAAGGCGCTTTAACAACTCCCCTGATGGTACAATCCACACAAGGCACTGTCGACGAGGTGTAACCAATGAGATTGCCGTTCACCAAAATAGGATCTACCGGTATTGCGCCTCCAAAAATAATGTTGTTGTCAACTGTATTTGACATCGTGTGCGGATCAACAAAATAATTTGAATCGATAGGTCCGCAATCGTAAGGGTATTTTGCTGTCCAGTCCCATGGCAAGTCAAGATTGTCAATAAATACCCGTTTGGCTTGTATGTTGGTTACGCTCACATAGCCAATAACAGGCTCTTTTGGATCTTTGAGATTATGGATATTGCCTGTTAACTGCGATGGCTGGGCGTCAAATATGCTTCCTAATTGCTCAGTGTTTTTCTTGAGGTTTTCCCAAAACTGATAGGCCTCTTTGGTTAAGGCGTATTGCTTCAATAAAATGGTATACCGTTTTTCAATTTTTTCGGATGTGGCGTCAATTGTGGTTAAAGGTGCCTGGAATATAACATCCTGCGAAAGTTTTATGGACGAGCCTAAAACAATTGAAGTTGACCTGTCACCTGCAAAACAATAATAGTTAAGCTGCGCCGGTGTTCTGAATACGATTTTGTGAATACTGTTATCAACAATATAGGTCGACAGGTATTTGGAATGAAACCGCCATGTTTCATCAAAGCTCCACCGGTAATACCGGGTGCTGTTAGTGGCATCATGCGTGTTTACATAGATATCTACTTTATTGTTCTTTATGTTAAAGCCTATACTGTCAATTGCTGGGTTGGCTTTTGCCGCTACATAATCAGACGCGTATTCTGTATTGTTATCAATATTAATATGCAGCCGGTATTTTTTTGAGGTGTTGAGATTTAACCCTGTTGAAATATAATTGCCATTGCCCGCAGATTGAAGATTATAACTGGCGCCATCCTCGGCTTCAACCGAAACAACGGCATTATCAATAATCATCGAATTTACATTGCCCGATATATTTACCGTTTTGCTGAGCTTTATAATTGTCGAATCATTTCCGGTGTTTATTATCCCTTCAACCACCAGGTAATGGTTAGGGGCGTTTACAATGGGTGGATTATATGATTTTCTGCATCCCCATACAAGCCACGTTAATAGCGCCATATAAAAAATATATCTTTTAAATAGCTTCATTTTTTCTCAATCCAAAAAGAGGGGGCTTGTACCCGCCCTCTGATCCTGCAATCGGTACATTCAACTGTTGAATAGGTGTAACCTATCGTACTCCGTTGCTGAGTTATATCACTAACCGGTATTGCGCCTCCGTTAATTATAAAGTTAACTACATCATTTTGCTTTGTTTTTGGATTAACAAAAAGGGCAGAATCCGGAGGCCCGCAATCATATGGATAGGCCGCTGTCCACTCACGGGGAACATCCGTATTATCAATAAACACCCTTTTTGATTGAATATTAGTTACGCTTATATAACCAATTACGGGCTCCGCCGGGTCTTTAAGATTATGGATATTACCTGTTAACTGCGAAGGCTGTGCATCAAATATACTCCCTAATTGTTCTGTATTTTTCTTAAGGTTTTCCCAAAATTGGTAGGCATCTTTTGTTAAGGCATATTGCTTAAGTAAAATGGTATACCGCATTTCAATTTTTTCGGAAGTGGATGCTATGGTTGTAATGGGCTGCTGAAATATTACATCCTGCAATAATTTTGCTGATGAACCTATAACTATAGAGCTTGACTTATCGCCGGCAAAACAATAATAATTGTCTTCGCTGGGTGGCCGCGGAATAATTCCTTTGATTGTAGGATCAACTATATATGAGGACTGGAATCTGGAGTGAAATCTCCAGGTTTCTTCAAAGCTCCAGCGATAGTATCTCGTGCTATTTGCAACATCATGAGCGTTGGCATAAAGCTGCATAGTATTGTTTTTAATATTAAATCCAATGCTATCAATCGGCGGGGTCTTTTTTACTTCAACATAATCAGAGGCGTATTCTTTACTGTCGTTGGTAAGGATATGTAACCTGTATTTTTTTGATACATTAAGGCTAAGCCCAACTATAGCATACATTCCGCTGCCCTGGGGGATAAGCGAATACGTACCTCCGCCCTCGCCTTCAACCGATACCGTGCAGTTATCAACCCCGCTTGTTTTTGCATTGCCCGAAATATTGACTGTTTTGCTTAATCTCACTATGGTGGAATCGCTGCCGTTATTGATCACTCCCTCCACAACCAAATAACTGTTGGGGGCATTTACAACTTGAGGGTTATAAGGCTTCTTGCAGGCGATAAAAACGATGCCCGGTAACAAAAACAACAATAAAAATCTTCTCCCTGTCATCATCACTATAGTTAAAACCTGATATTGTAGTTAATAAACGGAATTGGTTTGGCAAATATGGATAGTTTATATCCGTTAATAGCTCCGCCCTGTTCTGTAAAGAATGTTGAGTATGCGTTTTGCCGGCCCGTTAAGTTGTACACACCTATGGTAAACGAGTTGTGCGTTAACTGGTGTACCTTATGGTTGCCTTCAATGTTCATTGAAAGGTCCGACCGGAAATAATCAGGGATGCGGTACTGGTTCCTGTCCGAATAAAACACACGCTCGGATCCACCGTATTCGTATTTGGCAATAGGCAGTGTGATAGGCCGCCCTGTGCTATAGGTAACATTTACCGAAACGCTAAACCTGTGCGAAAACCTGTAGTTGCCAATAAAATTAAAATCATGAGGTTTATCAAAGTTTGCAGGGTAATAGGCTCCGCCATTGATCAGATCGCCTGCATTAGGATCATTTTGCCTCAGGAATGTACGCGAGTAGGTATAACTAATCCAGCCGTTGGCTTTACCGGTAGCCTTTTTTATTAAAAACTCAATGCCATACGCCTTGCCTTGCGTACCTATTACATCTGTTTCGATGTGGTGATTTAATACCAGGTTTGCCCCGCTCTTGTAATCAAGATAATCCCTTAATCGTTTGTAATACACCTCAACTGAGGTTTCGATGGTATTTGATTTCAGGTTGCGATAAAGCCCGAGAGATACCTGGTCGCCATATTGAGGTTTAATGTTAGGATCGCTTAATTGCCAAACATCGGTAGGGGATATAGCTGTTGTATTTGATAACAGGTGAATATACTGCCTGAGCGTATTGTAGCCGCCTTTTATAGACAGGTTGTCGCCCAGTTGATACCTGGCCGAAAGTCTGATCTCCGGACCTGAATAAGTTTTGATAAACTTACCACTCGAGTAATTGGTACTATCCAGGATGTTGGTGCTTGTTTTAGGTAGATTAGGCGCGTAGTTGTAAACCGTTTGCGGCCCCAGGTAATTATATATGGAGTATCTGATACCTCCGCTGATTGATAAGTCCTCGGTTACGTCAAACTTATCGCCAAGATATAAAGCACTTTCCAATGCCTGTTGCGCGGCAACAACGTCGGGCGCCACCAATGATTGGGTGCCAAGCGGCTGGAAGTTACCCGGATGGAGTTTGTAGTAAATGGAACTTAAACCAAAGTCGACAGTGTTTTTGCGGTTGAGATAATAAGTAAAGTCGGTTTTAAAGTTGGTTTGGTTAATATCGAAGTTTAGCTTGTAAGCATTCACCGGGTTGTCGGCACTTGAAATATCATATTGGTACCGGTCTATCCCGGCCGTGATAACGCTAAACAGTTTATTATTAAAATTATGCTTCCATTTAAGGTTGATGTTCCTGTTGCTGTAGCTATAGGCTGTATCGCTGTTAAGCCTGAATTTATCCTTACTCAAATAGCTGGTTAAATACAGGTTATTTTTATCATCAATCTGATGGCTTATATCCAGGTTGAGGTCATAAAAGGAGGCCGAGCTATGTTTATAAGCATCGGGGAGTAGTTTAAGTAGCCAATCTGAATAGGTGGTGCGGCCGCCAAAGGAGAACGAGGTTTTGTCCTTAATAATAGGCCCTTCAACATTAAGCCTGCTGGTGATTAAGCCAATACCTGCCGATCCGGTAAATTTCTTTTTATTTCCTTCGCGGTTAGTTACATCTAACACAGAAGAAAGGCGGCCGCCAAACCTTTCGGGGATACTGCTTTTGTACAGCTCGATGTCTTTAACGATATCCGGGTTAAATGACGAAAAGAAGCCGAAGAAGTGTGATGGATTATAAATGGTGGCATCATTCATCAGGATCAGGTTTTGATCGGCAGAGCCGCCGCGTACGTTAAACCCTGTTGTAGCTTCACCTACCGACTGAACGCCAGGGAGGGTAAGTACCACTCTTAATATATCTGCCTCGCCAAATACGGTTGGCACCTGTTTAATGCTTTTAATGTCAAGCCGGTTTACGCCCAATTGTACGTTGCGAACGTTGGCTACTTTTTCGGCAGATATTTTTACCTCTTTCAGGCTGGTAACCTGCTCCTGCATTTCAATAACAATTTTACCATCCGAATACAGGATGATTTGCCTGCGGGTATCACGCATACCAATTCCCCTTACGCTTAGCACCTGCCGGCCTTTGGGTAATTTGATGGTGAAATAACCAAACTGGTCTGTAGCGACACCGGTTTTAGTATTGGTAACATAGATACTGGCCCCGGTTACCGATTCGCCCGATTTAGCTTCCTTTATATAGCCCGATAGCGTAGCAGTGCCCTGTTCAATGGTATTGGTTTTGATCCCTATTTCATACAGCTTATTTTCGGTGGTTGCTTCGGGAATTTTTTTATCCTTATCTATATCGGCATTGGCAGGGGACACGCTTATGTTGGCTGTAGTAGCATTGGCAGCTGTAATGCCAAAATAGCCCACTGCAAGGCCGGTTTGTATTTCGCGCCCTTTGGTTAAAAACACCTGTTGCTGTTTAATGGCAAAGTTGAATCCGGTGTTTTTAAAAGCCTGGTTTAATATAGTTTCAATAGGCTTGTCAGTTACCTGTAAGGTTACTTTCAGGCTGTCAAACTGCATTGGGTCGTAAAAAAAATGATAGCCTGACTTTGCTTCCAGTTCTGTTACAAACTGCTCAATAGTAGCTTGCTGAAAGTTTACACTCATTGATTTTACCTGGCCTTGCTGGGCATAGCTCAGTTTAATTAAAATCAAAAAACAGAAACTTAGAAGGTAAATTTTTTTCATCCGGTTATTTTATTTTCTGCCGTATATTTTAAATGTAATGTTGCCCCTGCCTTTGCGGTGAGGGCAGTACACTAATTAGTTAAATGATCATAATAGGAGGCCACATTGGTTATTGCCTGTTCGAAGTTTTCGCGAAAGTCGATATTGTTTGTTTTGATATATTGACGCAGTTCCTTCTTTTTATCTCTGAAGATGTCTAATAATGCCCCTTTACTACTAAAGCTTAAGTAGCTGGGCCCCTTTTTTACGTAATAGTTTTTTGTTTCACGGAAAAAGGTTTCGACGGTATTACTACCTGTAGCGGTTTGAATACTTTTTTCCCTTCTTACAAGAACCTGTGTATTTTGACCTGCATACAACTGATCATAGAAACCGGTAGTGAGAGCGGCTCTCCCGGTAGAGTCGGAATTGATACGTACAAAATGATGGTTAAGCAGCCAAAATTCCGGGATTCGGGTACTTAATAAAGAGATTTTTGTAAAATGATTATATAGCAGTATCACAATAACATCCTTGTTGATATCATACATCATGGGGATGTTGTTATACAATGTGCCGTTATAATTTACATTGCCGGTAGAAAAGGTTTTAACATCAAAAACGTAGGCGTTGCCTTTGATTAAAGGATCATAAAATTCGTACTCGGGACCGTTATACAGATGTGACTGTTGATCAATGGCTGTATTGTAATTAGCTATTACATGGTTTAAGCCGGTGCTGTCAATTTCTGATTGCGCACAAACACGGCCGTTTGCAAATATGCTCAATGTGATAATTAAGACCGGGAGTATAGTTTTAATCATTTAGGCTTTTTATAAAAATGAAATTTACATGACTTTCAATTAATTACCAAATACCCAATTGCTAATACGTTAAGGCAACGTGTATTAATCGTGTTACACGAAAAGGTTTATAAATATAAACTACGGCTGCAGTGAAACAGATGTGACACGCATTCTTAAATAATTCTTTATTAAGAACTTAAATAAGATATTCAGAGAAATTGCAGCCAGGTGAGTGGAAGTGATTTTTGCAGCCTTTAATTAACAGAAATTAAGGTTGGGGAATTGAAAAATGTAAATGATCTTATACATTTATGTACATAAATTGTCAATTATGCTTAAGACCGCAATCCCTGTTCTGGCTTCACTCAACGAGGAAGAAACAGTTAAGTTTTACACCGAAAAACTTGGTTTTACATTTAATGCAAGCTGGGACGGCTATCTCATCATGAACCGTGATAATCTGTTTATCCATTTATGGCCATGCAGCAACCCCGAGATAGCCCAAAATACAGGCTGCTACATTTTTGTAACAGAGGTGGATAAGCTTTATGCTGAATATAAGCCGTTGGATATAGTACATCCGAATGCCGATTTGCAGATCCGCCCCTGGAAAACAAAAGAATTCAGCATTTTAGATAATAATGGGAACATTATCCATTTTGGTGAGGACATTTCAGATAAAGTGTAGCTGCTAATTTTAATTGATCAGCAGCTTATATCCCCTGCCATGAACGTTAATAATCTCAACGTTTGAATCATCCTTCAGATATTTACGGATCTTGCTCAGGAATACGTCCATGCTCCGGCCGTTAAAATAATTATCATCGTGCCAGATGTTCAGCAGGGCTTCTTCGCGGGTAAGTACCTCGTTTTTATGTACACATAGCAGGCGCAGCAATTCGGCCTCTTTGGTTGAGAGTTTTTGCTGGGCTTCGCCAATCGTGATCATCTGGGTGGTATAATCAAACGTATACTTCCCAATTTTGAATGAGGTTTGTTTTTCCTCTTCTTTTTTGCCGGTATTATCGGTACGCTTTAAAAGAGCGTTTATACGCAGCAGTAACTCTTCAATACGGAATGGCTTGGTGATATAATCATCGCCACCCAAATTAAAAGCCTGGGTTTTATCCTCTATCATCCCTTTGGCCGTGGCAAAAATGATAGGCACTTGGGCATTGATTTTACGAATATCCTTGCCAAGCGTGAAACCATCTTTTTTAGGCATCATCACATCCAGTATCAATAGGTCATATGTTTGTTTGGTGAAGGCCCGTAAACCCTCTTCGCCATCCTTGCATAAAACCACGTCAAACTTACCTTTCAATTGCAGGTAATCCTGTAGTAACAAGCCCAAATTGGCATCATCCTCAACCAGTAGTATTTTCTTCATATATTTTCAAGTCCGAAAGTCGGGATGCCCGAAAGTCCGGAAGATTGTTCGTTTTAGTCCGGAAATCCGATGTCGGAAAGTCCGTAAGTTCGTTGTGTATGTTGAGCAAGAGTCTGAGTTTATCTTACGGACTTTCGGACAAGCCGACTTTCCGACTGCGCTTACGCTATCGCAAACTTCAGCTCAAACTCCGAGCCTTTTTCTTTCTCTGATTTTACGCTTATTGTACCGTTTAGGCGCTTAACTATAGTATTTACGTAGCTTAAGCCCAAACCAAAGCCCTTAACGTTGTGCACATTACCGGTAGGGATGCGATAAAACTGTTCAAATATTTTTGATTGCTGATCGCGGCTCATACCTATACCCTTGTCGGCTACCTTGATAACAACCTGTCCGCTTTTAACAAATGTGCTTATGGTTATATCGGGCTCTTCATTGCTGTACTTAATGGCGTTATCAACAAGGTTATATAGTACATTTGAAAAATGCAGCTCGTCGGCAATGATGTATGCATTTTCGGCATCGAGGTGCAGGGTGGTTTTAGCATTGCATTTCTGCAGCTTAAGTGCCATGCTATCAAGTACAACGCTGACCATTTCGTTAACATCAACCGGTTTTTTCTCCAGTTTGAAGTCGTTACGTTCAATGCGGGCTATATTTAATACCCTTTCAATATGGCTGCCTAAGCGGGCGTTCTCTTCAAAAATGATATTGGCTAAGCGGGCTACCCGGTTTTTATCTTCGGCAATTTCATTGTCCCTTAAAGCCTCGCTGGCTATCATAATGGTTGATACCGGAGTTTTAAATTCGTGGGTCATGTTATTAATAAAATCGATCTTCATTTCTGAGATCTTTTTCTGCCTTAGTATCGAAAATATGGTATAACCGAAGCAAAGGATGAGCACCATGGTAAGGCCGCCGGTTGTGGCCATTGTAGCGGTCATGTTGCGCAATATCAATGAGTTTTTTTGCGGGAACGAAAGCCTGATCTTTCCCGGATCATTGATCACCTCTTTGGTGAAAATAGGGGTTTGATAGGTATTGGCCGCAACAAATACCGGCAGTTTTTCGCCCTGGTTATCGCTGGCGTTCGAGAATATCAATGAATCGCTGTTGGCAGTTGTAACCTCATAGCTAAAAGGTAGATAAATGCCTTTGTTGTGCAGCTCAAAGCGCAACAAGGAATCTATCCAGAAAGGATTGATCCGTTTATTCAGCGGCTCGCCCGATTTGCGGTATTCCTCGGCCAGGTTTTCGATAACTGTGGGTTTAGCCCCTGCATCGTTGGCTTTTTCAACCGAATCACTTTCAACCAGTTTTTTGATCTGCTGAAACTGCCGTTCCTTTTGTTTACGGGTTTGCTCCTGTACCCATAAAGGGTTTATACGCGGCACTGAAATCATTTGCTTGCCAAACTGAGGATCTACATAAACATACCTCAGCGTATCGTATTTATGAAGCTTTTTGGCCTGGGTTATGCGGCGGGTTATACGGGTATGTACAATTTCGGGGGTTAACTGCTCATGCACTACGCCAAATTCGTCGGTATATTCTTCAACATGCACTTTAAAATCAACTGTGCCTTCTGTTTGGAGTAGGCCGTTAAGCTCATCATCCATTTTTTTACGCTGGATCATGCGCTGTAAACTATCGCGCAGCAATGCAATCCGTTTTTCGCGGGCGGTTGAGTGCTTTCTTGTTGCCTTATCGCCTATAACTTTTATGGTATTAACACCAGGTTCCTCGTTTTCGGTACTGATGGTAGTTTGCTGTGTTTTAGTTTTCAGAAAGTTGTTGGCATCCTGGCGGGTCACTTTATCAACCACGTTATTCATGGCTTCGCGCACCTGGCGGTCAAACGAGTCGGATTGCATTTGATATGCCTGCCTCAGAAAATAAAATTGCATAGCCATCACGCCCAAAAGCGCGAACCCCATCAACCCAATAATTAATCCTATGCTCCTCTTTTTCATTTATTAACAAGCAAAATTATCTGAAATAGGTACACAAAAATTGCATTTAACAAAATTTAACAAATGCGATTTAAGTTTAAAACTCTGTTGCTTAATATTTTATTATTTCAATAGCTTTAGGTATGCTTTAAAACGAGATTTATTAACAAAATGTTCATAAACAACAAAAGGCCCTTGATAAGGGCCTTTTGAAATATCTGTATTGCTTTATTAGAATGGCAGATCGTCATCATCTGCTGATGAGCTGATATCTGCTGAAGGAGCAGCGTATTGCGGAGCAGCAGACGCGTTGTTAGCTGCTGCAAGCGGAGTAACCCTCCATAATTGCAATGAATTAAAATAGCTTTTTTTACCCATTTTATCTGTCCACGGGCGACCTTTAAGGTTAAAAGAAACCTCTACGTCATCTCCAATCTTAACGTTATCAAGTAAATTGCAACGATCCTGGATAGCCTCAAACTTTAAATATTCAGGGTATTGAGGATTCTCAATATATTCAAGTATAAGTTCGCGTTTTTTAAGTGAATCGGTTACTTGCTGAGTGGCCGACACTTCATGTACCTTACCTTTAACTTCCATAATTAGTCTTCAAATAATTTAAAAATGTAAAGTTAATAGTTAAGAAATTAAAATAGGGGCTTTTTAATTCTTAATTTTGCCGAATTAATATGCAAGTTTTCCACACCGAAAGTAAAATCATAATTACATGTAACAAAAGGCTTTCGCCTTACCTGCAAAGGGAGGTTGAAGCTTTAGGCTATGAGCCGGTCCGCGTTTTCCCCACCGGGGTCGAACTAAAAGGAACCGTTACAGATACTATTCCGCTTAATCTGAACCTGCGCTGCGCAAGTCAGGTGCTGTATTCGTTAAAAACCTTTGCCGCCCGCGACCCGAAAGAGCTGTATGAGGAGCTGGTAACCATTGAATGGGAAAAGCTCATTGATTTTACCGGCTATTTTTCGGTATCATCAAACGTAAATAACGAGCACATCCTTACCCCATTGTTTGCTAACGTTAAGGTAAAGGATGCCATTGTTGACAGGATTAAGTCTGTAAAAGGTATCAGGCCAGATTCGGGACCGGAGGTTAATAAAGCCGTGGTACACCTGTACTGGCAGGATGATCGTGCCGAAATTTTCCTGGATACATCCGGCGAAACACTGGCCAAGCACAGCTACCGTAAAATACCGGGTAAGGCACCTATGCTGGAGGCTTTGGCTGCATCAACCATCATGGCGACAAAATGGGATATGAAAAGCACTTTCATTAACCCAATGTGTGGTTCGGGTACGCTGGCCATTGAGGCCGCATTGCTGGCTACAGATAAATCACCAGGTTTGTTCAGGATGAACTATGCCTTTATGCACATTTTAGGTTATGACGAAACCGTGTTTTTTGCGGAACGCCGTACTTTAAAAGATAAAGCAAAAAAGGAAACCGGCTTTAAGATCATTGCCTCCGATATTTCGGAAGACGCGGTTGATATAGCCCGCAAAAACGCCCGGACCGCAGGTGTAGAACATTTAATTGATTTTGCCGTTTGTGACTTTGAAGATACCGAGGTGCCTGAGCAACCAGGCGTAGTGATGTTTAACCCTGAATACGGCGAGCGTTTGGGTGTGCACACAAAACTGGAGATCACCTATAAGCGTATGGGCGATTTCATGAAAAAGAAATGCCTTGGGTATGATGGTTATGTTTTTACGGGCAATCCTGATCTGGCTAAAAAGATAGGCTTAAAGGCGGCCCGCAAAATTGAATTTTATAATGGTAAGCTTGATTGCCGCCTGTTTGAGTACGAGTTGTACCTGGGCAGCAAACGCGAACCAAAAGAAGAAAATTAAATGAAAAAGATCCTGTTATTTATAACACTTGTTTTATCATCAGTATTAGTTAAGGCACAAACACAATTAGCATTCCCATTTCAGGGCGGTAGCCCTATCATGTCGCGCTTTTTTAAAGATAGTCTTGTGGTATCACCCGAGATCATTAAAAAGAAAGCTACCGGCACGGCTGTGTTTAAATTTACTGCTGATGATAAAGGCACTATCAAAAAGATCATCGTTTACTATGCCGATGATGCTATACTGGTAGTGCCCATCATTGAGGCGTTGAAGAAATCAAACCACAAATGGATCATTCCTGATCATGAAAAACTTCATGATTTTATTTTGCCGTTTTCTATCAGCTTTAACGCTCCTGCTAATGCCAGCAACGCAACCATTAAAGCGGCATTTGATTACTACAGCAAACGCAGGCCTATCATATCTTATAACCAGGTTCCGCTGGAAGCAGCTACCTTATTACCTTCAGTAACGGTTAGCTACGATTTAAGCGAGTAGTTTGGAGGCTGAAAATATTTTGAAGCGACGTGCCCATGGGGTCGTCGCTTTTTTTTATAAAAAAAAACATTTATAAAAAAATATAGTTTTAATTAAAACCAAAGTGCGTTTTATTTCGTTTCTATAGTTGAATGTCATAAAGATGTTTAATTTTTAATTAAGACCTAAAAAAATCTCTTACCAGTCGGCGGGGGAATTGACATTTTTTTACAAAATCTAAAATCCGGACTTCAATTATTCTCGTTAGTTATAGTTGAACTAAAAAATATTTGGATGAAAGATATGCTAAATTTTAAGATCAAGGCCATAGCCGCTAACATCAGGCATACCAGGGAAGGACTAAATTATACCCAGGAATACCTTGCGGCCAAGTTAGGTATATCGCAAAATGCCTACAGTAAAATAGAATTAGGTTATACAAAAATAACCGTTGAAAGGCTGTTCCAAATAGCTTCAATTTTAGAAGTTGAGGTTGCAGGACTTATAAATACAGAAAAAACAGCTGCAGCCTAAGGTTTTATAAACAATCCTGCTGTTCCATCTTTTGCTTAGTATCTTTGCAAAAGATGGAACACGATAAACTGATTGCCGCAACTGTTGATTTTGTACGCGATACCCTCAAAAATGCCGAAGGCGGCCACGACTGGTGGCACATTCATCGCGTTTGGACAAACGCAAAACTCATCAACCAGACAGAAAAAACTGATCAGCTTGTAATTGAACTTGCTGCATTATTGCATGATATTGCCGATAGCAAGTTTCATAACGGCGATGAAGAGATTGGTCCGCGTACTGCCGGTAATTACCTGCAAAGCATGAATGTTGATGCTGGTGTTATTGAGCATGTGCAGCAGATCATCAGGCATATGTCGTTTAAAGCAAGCTTTGATAAAAAATCCTTCCATTCGCCCGAGCTGGAGGTTGTGCAGGATGCCGACAGGCTTGACGCCATTGGCGCTATTGGTATTGCCCGCGCCTTTACCTACGGTGGCTTTAAAGGACGGGAATTGTATAACCCGGAAATTGAACCCAACCTTAACATGACCAAAGAAGAATACAAAAATACCACTGCGCCTACCATAAATCATTTTTACGAAAAGCTACTTTTGCTTAAGGATAAGATGAATACCCCCACCGGGAAAGCGATTGCCGCGCAAAGGCACGCCTTTATGGAAGATTATTTGAAACAGTTTTTTGCAGAATGTGGTTCATAGTTAACGCGAAAGCTTACTTTTGCGCCAAATTTTGATACCCATGAAGAAACTTATACTTACTATAATTCCGGTTTTAATGGTGGGCCTTGCTTTTGGCCAGGATACCGTTAAACGTCAGCGCTTTAATTTTCACTTCCAGCAAACTGTAATTACTCAGTACAAGCCATCGTTTCATGCCGATTATACCGGCGATAACAGCTTGCTTACAGGCGAAGAAACTCAAAGCTCCATTACCACCACACTTTTTGGTGGTGCAAGGCTTTGGAAAGGTGCTGAGGCTTATTTTAACCCTGAACTGTCGGGTGGTTCGGGCCTGAGCAAAACCTTGGGGGCTGCCGGTTTTCCTAATGGCGAAACTTTTCGGGTAGGTGGTGCTGAGCCCAAGATCTATATAGCCCGTTTATATTTTACCCAAAATTTTGAATGGGGAAAGGAAAAAGATACCATCAGCGATGATGCAAACCAGTTGGCAGGTTTAAAAAGCAAACGCTATTTTTCGGTTACCGTAGGTAAATTTGGCATGGCCGATTTTTATGACGGCAATGAATTTAGCCATGATCCGCGTACGCAGTTTATGAACTGGAGTTTGATGGATAACGGCGCGTGGGATTATCCGGCCAATACCCGTGGTTATGTTTTAGGTGTACATACCGAATTAGGGCAACCAAACTGGACCTTGCGCTTCGCTTTCACCATGTCTACCACCACAGCTAATGGTGCCATTTGGGATCAGAAAATAGGTAAAGCCAACACCCAGACATTAGAATACGAAAAACGCTATACGCTTAACGGACAAAAAGGCACTTTTAGAATCCTCGGTTTCCGGAATAACGGAAAAATGGGTGATTATCGTCAGGCCATCGCCCTTAGTCCAAGTGCTCCTAATGTTGATACTACGCAAGCCTGGGGCAGGCACAAATATGGTTTCGGTATCAGTGCCGACCAATATTTAACAAAAGATTTTGGCGTATTTGCCAAAGTAAGCTACAATAACGGCAAAACCGAAACCTGGTATTTCACCGAAATTGACCGCTCGCTAAGTTTTGGCGGCGTACTTAAAGGTACCTCCTGGAGCCGTGGTGATGATGAATTGGGCCTGGCCTTTGTGGCTAATGGTATCTCAAATGCTCATCGTGACTATCTTGCCGCCGGAGGCTATGGTTTCATTATTGGCGATGGTAAGCTAAACTACGGCACCGAGTTTATTGCAGAGCTCGATTATAAGATAAACGCTTATCAAAAGAAATTCTGGATTACTCCAGGTTACCAGTTTTTGCTGAACCCGGCATATAATAGAGACAGAGGCCCTGTAAATGTGCTGTCGTTAAGGGCGCACGTTGAGTTTTAATAGTGCGGTTGTTAAAGGCATATCCAGCTATTATATTTGGATATGCCTAATACCTATACTCAGTTATATATTCATTTTGTTTTTGCGGTAAAATACCGCCAGGCTGTTATAAATCAGGAATGGGAAGCCAATCTTCATCGTTATATAACAGGGATTGTTCAAAACAATGGCCACAAGCTCATCGCTGTAAATTCCGTATCAGATCACCTTCATCTTTTTGTAGGATTAAATCCTAATCAATCCGTTTCTGAATTGATACGCCTTGTAAAAGGAGATAGTTCTGAATTTATAAACAAGGAAAGATATACCCCACGCAAATTTCAATGGCAGGAAGGATATGGTGCTTTCAGCAACAGTAATTCGCAAATTGATGCTGTGGTAAAGTATATCTTAAATCAAAAACAGCATCATCTGAAAAGATCGTTCAAAGAGGAGTATCTGGATATTTTAAAAGATTATTCAGTAGAATATGATGAGCGATATGTTTTTAAAGACCTGTTAGATTAGATTTGCTTTTCCCCGGTTTTGGGTAGCCTCTACGAGGCAAAAGGATTTTGTTTCATGTCTTTCTACAAATAGGTAGCCCCTAATGGGGCATTTTTAACGCAATACAATTTATGCTGATTGTTTCGCCCGACCTGTTTCGTCATTAAGAATTTACTGAAATCAAGTAATAAGAGATAGATTGATTCCTTCTCTTTCGTTGTGTAGCCTCTACAAGGCAAAGGATTTATTTTGGTGTTTTTCTACAAACAAGTAGCCCCAAATAGGGCATTTTTAATTTGATATAATTTATGATGATTGTTCGCCTAACCTGTTTCGTTATTAAGAATTTACTGGAATCAAGTAATAAGAGATAGAAAGAGGCGTGTTTAAAGCAACAAACCGCCTCGTAGAGTGAGGGGGATTTATTAAAGCGACAGATTGCCTCGTAGAGGCTACCTGTTTGTAGAAAAAGAATGCCCCCAATCTTTTTTGCTCCAAAGGAGCTACCCACTCACCAGGTGATGGGGTTTTCCACCACTATCGTCAACGAAAAAGCCGCATCATAATATAAATGACGCGGCTTTTTATTAAAACGCTTTCAATTATTATCCAATTGCCTGCCTGATCCGCTCGGCGGTGGCATTAAATTGCTCCGGTGTAAATTTTTGTTTAGGGAGCGAAAAATTGATACTGCTCATATCATTCATCGGTATAAGATGGATATGCGCATGTGGTACATCCAAACCCATAACCGCTATACCAACCCGCGGACAAGGAACGGCCTCTTTTAAGCCGATAGCTACCTTCTTTGCAAATAGCTGTAAGCCGGTATAAGTTTCATCGTCCAGATCAAAAAGGTAATCGACCTCTTTTTTAGGGATCACCAGCAGGTGACCTTCCGTAAGCGGAAAAATATCCAGAAAAGCCAAAAACTCATCGTTCTCGGCTACTTTGTAAGCGGGAATCTCGCCCGCAACTATTTTTGAAAAGATGGTCATGGATGGTGAATGGTTGATTATGTTGATTGGGTGAGTAGTTTCGTTGGATGTTGTAAAGTAAGTGGCTGATTATGAAAATGGAATAAAACTATTCTCCTAATCAACCACTCACCTAAATTACTACCTGCTTATCTCCAGAATTTCGAATTCGATTTTACCTGCAGGTACGGTAATTTCGGTTCTTTCACCAACCTTTTTGCCAAGCAGGCCTTTTGCTATTGGTGATGCTACTGAAATTTTACCGGTTTTCAGATCGGCTTCGCTCTCTGATACCAGTTGATAGCTCATGGTTGCACCGTTTTTCAGGTTTTTAATCTTCACAACGGATAAAGCCAGTACTTTTGAAGTATCTATTTTTGATTCATCAAGCAGGCGGGCATTTGCTAATGTTTCCTGCATTTGCGCAATTTTAGCCTCGTGCAAGCCCTGTGCTTCTTTTGCCGCGTCGTACTCGGCATTTTCCGAAAGGTCACCTTTGTCGCGTGCCTCAGCAATAGCTTTTGATATATCGGCACGGCCGGTTGTTTTTAATCTTTGTAGTTCTTCTTTTAATTTCTCTATACCGTCTTTAGTATAGTATGATACCTCTGCCATAACGCAAAAATTAATTAATATTCATTCTGTTGGTCATCCAAAAAAAACCGCCCTTCCCTATTTTAAGAAAGGACGCAACGCTTATAAAAGCAAACAAGACTATATAAGTCCGCAGCTTACATAGTCTTGCTTTTTTGGTATTTAACGAAGATAAGTGATTTAAGTTTTATTATCCAAATTTTTTTAGGGAGGAATTTTCAATCAAACTAATGGCCTGTAACATGTTAACAGGTAATGTACAACAACTCAAAACTCTAATTGCTACCTCCTTACCCGTTTGGCTTTTTGTTAAGCAGTGCAAGTGTGAATATCAGTTGATGGTATCTTTCGTTTGAATATGAAAGCTTTAATATATTTGTTCCGGTTCGCTAAGCCTTATTATCCATGCCTGATTTAAAAATCAAGTTTAGACGTATTTTTTTACCCCATTTACTGATCTTCACTGGCTTTATAATTGGATATACTCTTTTACATTGGCTGGTAATAGCCCGGTTTGAAGCTTTTGAACCTACCGAAAGAATATCAGCGATAGCTATTCCGGCTATTTTATGCTGGCTGCCTGTGCTACTTATATGGCGCTTGCCCGGGATACATTTACTTAAGCCCGAAGCGCAAGAGGGATATCCATTAATTCCTTACTATATGGTTATTTTGGCTTGCTTGCTCATACCAACAATATTTGCTCAATATTATATTGGTGCAGCCGCCGGAAAACTTAAAGTTTCAAATCATATAAACAGGGTTACTGATAAGCCGCTTGCCAAATACTATAAATTATCAAATGTTTATATAGACAGGCAGCATAGTTCTTTTCAATGTAACACCTTTATAACAACCAACGAGCGGACTAAACAAAGAGCTTCAAATCTTAATATTAACGTATATTTTGTTTGCCCCATTTACGACGGCTCAACTAAAGCAGAGTACGATACTGTTTTAAATAGCTTAAATAGGCCGGTTTGTTGGTTTGGACAAGAATACGAAGAAGTTGTAAGTGCAGGAAAAGAAGACGGTTACAATAACCGGCAAATACAAGATTTTATTAACGATGCTACCCGCCGTTTCAAAGGAAAAGAGCAACCTGTGTTTAATTATATGGAACGGATGTATAACAACGGATCATATCAAGCATATCTTGCCGCTGTCAACAAGCAACTTGCAGCTCCGCTTAACGATGCAATCATTTTTGAAGGTCGGGAGGTCCCTTATCAGCAACGATTTAATCTTAGCTTGTTGATGGCAATTGTAAGTTATGTCATTACCAATATTATCTGGCTTGTGTTGATATCAAATACGTCATTAAAAGAAAATGAAAATGCTGACTCAAAGCAGTATTAAATACAGATAATATTATCCATGGTGCTTCTGCCTATCCTTATTACAATCAAACCTGATCTCATTTCTTATTCTTTCGCTCAGCAAATTATTCTAATGTCATTAATGATTTAGGTATTGCTTGATCTGCTCAATGTTCCTGTTCATTGTAGCCTTGTCATTTGCAGATGTGGCCAGCTTCATGGCCGTTTGGTAATGTTGTAATGCTTTTTGATTATCCACATCAGTATACAAATTACCCAATAGCGAGTAATAAAAATGGTTATTGTTGAGGTTTAACTTTTCTGCCTCGGCTATCGCGGCGGGCTTGCCGTTGGTTTTGGCAAGGGCGAAGGTGCGGTTTAAGGCGGCTATAGGCGAATATTCCATAATAAGCAGGTTGTTATATAGCTGCAAAATATTTTCCCATTTTTCGGGCGTATCTTCCTTAATGGTATGCCAATAGGCGATGCCCGCTTCAAGATGATATTTGGTGATAACTGTTCCGGTTGATGCCTGGTTTAGATGGTAGATACCTTTATTAATCAAATTCCTGTCCCAAAGCGATTCGTCCTGATCCTCATACAGGATCATGGTGCCATTGTCATTAGTGCGGGCCTCAAAGCGTGAGGCATGGAAACACATCAAGGCAAACAGGGCGTTCACTGCCGGGGTATTGGTAGCCGGGTTTTCGATAAGCTGATAATTGAGCCGCATAGCTTCGGCACAAAGGTCATGACGGAGCGTGATATTTTGAGAGATAGAATAATATCCTTCCGAAAATAACAGGTAGATGGTTGTCAAAACGGTTTCCAGCCGGTTGCCTATCTCGTTCAAGGTTGGCTGTTTGATTTGGATACCGGCTTCCTTCAGTTTATCTTTAGCGCGGTTTATCCGTTTGTAAATAACCTCTTTGTTTGCTAAAAAGGCATCGGTAATTTCCTGGATCCCAAAACCGCAAAGCAAATTAAGGGCAAGTGCCACCTGTGATTCGGCGGAGATCGCTGGGTTACAAACCGTAAACATCATGGCCAGCTGGCTATCGGCAATGTTTTTGGTGGATAGGTCTATCTCTATTTCGCCGGTACTATCGGTAGTATATTTTATTTCGGGCGAAAGCTTTTGCTTAAAAATGGTGTCCCGTTTCAGATAGTTTTTGGTTTTATTTTTTGCAACCGTGTAAAGCCAGGCCGTAGGGTTATCAGGTAAACCTTTCAGGCTCCAGTTTTCGGTGGCCGACAGAAAAGTATCACTTACAATATCCTCGGCAATTTCAATATGTTCGATACCGAAAAGCCGGCAAAGTACTGCCACTATTTTACGATACTCGGTACGGAACAGGTGAGGTAAAAGCTCTTTAGGTTGCATAGGTAAATAAAAATGCCTTTGCAAAAGTACAAAGGCATTCTTGGTTTATACAGTAGGCACAGCCATTCGTACCTCAACGGTAGCTCCCCATTGTAATACCGGGCAACCTTTGGCAATCTCAACAGCATCGTCATAATTTTCGGCCCTGATCATTAACAGGCCGCCTATAGATTCCTTAATTTCGGCATAAGGACCATTGATCACTGTATTTTGTTTGATCACCCTGCCATCGCCATCCCAGCGTTTGGGTGGAGCAACCAGTTTATTTTGGGCCGCGATGCCGCCTATCCAATCCTGGAAGGGTTTAATTGCCGCCTGCATTTGCTCTGGAGAAGGGCTGGCATCCTTACTTTTCAAATCCCTGTGGATCACTAACAAAAACTCATTCATAAGGCTATGTTTTAATTTGTTAATATAGGTTGTTTATGCATACTGACCAACCTGGTAAGTACCCGGAGTATTTGGGAACGACAGGTTGATGCGGTTCCAGGTGTTAATGGTTGTAACGGCCATGGTAAGGTCAACCAACTCTTCATCGCTAAACTGTGCTTTAGCGGTAGCGTATACGGTATCACTTACATGGCAGGCGGTAACGGCCTCCGCCCAGGCAAAAGCCGCCCTTTCACGGTCTGTATAGTATGGCGACTCTTCCCAGGCGCTTAATCCATATAAGCGTTGTTCGGTTTCGCCCTTTGCACGTGCATCTTTATAATGCATATCAAGGCAGTAAGCGCATTTATTAATTTGTGATACCCTGAAATTTACCAATTCAAGAAGCGCTGCTTCAAGTGATGATTTTTTGATATAAGCTCCCATGGCAAATAATGGTTTAAGGGCGTTCTGTCCTTTTTCCCACATGCTCAATCTTTTTTCCATTTTGTTTTAAAATTTATGTTGTTAAAACCGAATGACAACCATGGTTTGCAGATTGGACAAAATGGGGAAAAAATATTTTATTTTTTTCATCGGCATAAAATTCGGGTCTTTTATCCGGCAGATTTTTGTTTATTTAGCAAATCAGGTTCCTGCATCTAACCTGGATAATATCAACATGGAAAAACTAAATCCCGGAATCCTTAAAACCAAGCAACATTTTGAAATTCTTGACGGCCTGCGGGGCGTAGCCGCAATAGCAGTAGTTACCTTCCATTTTATGGAGATTGCTTATAGCGACTATAGCAAGGATTTTATAGGTCATGGTTTCCTGGCGGTTGATTTTTTCTTTTGCCTTTCGGGCTTTGTAATTGGCTACGCTTATGATGACAGGATTGGGAAGATGGGTGTTATGGAGTTTTTTAAGTCGAGGCTGATCAGGTTGCACCCGCTTGTTGTTATAGGATCAGTATTGGGTTTGTTAAGCTTTTTGTTTGATCCCTTCAGTACGCAGGCTATAACCCGGAGTGCAGGGAGTATATTACTGTTATTTCTTAGTTCGGTATTAATGATTCCTAACGCCACAATGGACGAGCGGTATTTTAATCTCTTTGGTTTTAACGCGCCGTCATGGTCATTGTTTTGGGAGTATATAGCTAACATTGTTTATGCGCTTGTGCTTTGTCGTCTTCACAGGCGTTATCTCATCATCCTTGCTGCAGTTTCAGCGGTTGGTATTTGCTATGTGGCTGCGCATTCGGGTAATTTAATGGGCGGCTGGAGCGGTGGTACGTTTTGGGATGGTAGTGTACGTATAGCCTATTCCTTTACCGCGGGCTTGCTGGTTTACCGCTATAATCTCATCATTAAAAATAAGCTTGGTTTTATCGGGCTTTCTATTTTATTGATGCTGGCTTTTCTGTCGCCGTTCTCATCATGGAACTGGCTTTCCGAGCCTTTCATAGTTATCATTTACTTCCCGTTAATGGTTTCGCTGGGAGCAGGTGCTGTTCTTAACAACGGCTTACGTAAAATATGTGTTTTTTCGGGAAATATCTCCTATCCCTTATACATGACCCACTATGCTGTGATGTGGGCGTTTGGCAATTATTTCGCGGCGCACAAACCCGATGCCCTTCACCTGGCATACATCATTATTCCCGGATTAATTGTATTGGTAGCATTTGCTTATCTTGTTATGAAGGTATACGACATCCCTTTGCGCCGCTATCTTACTGAAAAACGAAAACAGGCTATTAAGTAAAAAGCAAGGTTTTTTGGTCATTAAATTAAAGGTTAAATAACGCGCCCTTTAGTGCAGGTTGATTTAAAACCTGTATGTTTAAAATGCTGAAGAAGTGTTTTTTATACACCAAAAAGCGTTATTTTTACAAGTGGTTTTTTGCAGTTTTTCATTCATTTTGAGTGATATGCAGAAGGCTTTGGCACAATGAGGAAAACGTTAGTTATTGGTTGGCTTGTTTTATTACTTGCTATTGTTGGCGCATTATTTTGGTATAATGAGTTGCAATATCAGTTGCCTACGCCGGTACCCGAAAACTATAAACCGGTAAAATCAGGTACAGTTGTTTCCATCAACCCAAGGCATTTTAAAGACCACAGCAAGCCTTTGTTTCTGCACTTTTTTAACCCCGGTTGCCCGTGCTCAAGGTTTAATGTTAAACAATTTAAAGCTATTGTTGAGCAGTATCGCGGGCGGGTAAACTTCGCTATCGTGATCATGAGCAGCAAGCATTTTACCGAAAGCGAGATCCAGGACAAGTTTGGCATGAAACTACCTGTAATATTTGATCCTTCCATTGCCGAAGCCTGCGGGGTTTACTCCACACCACAGGTTGCGCTGATTGATACTGAGAATAAATTATACTATCGTGGCAATTATAATATAAGCCGTTACTGTACCGATGAGAAGACGAGCTTTGCCAAAATAGCAATTAACGGTTTACTTAGTAACAATACCCGACTCACATTTAATAAATTGGCGCTAATATCATATGGCTGTCGATTGCCCGATTGTCATAATTAACATACCCCTAAGTTCAAATAATAGTGACTGCAGCTATAGCTCATAACATTAACTTCCAAACCGAGATCAAGGATCGCTCAGACCGGTTGATGGATTACTTCCTGCCTGTGCATTTTGCGGTTGGGTTGGCGCTGGCCTTCTTTTATGATACCTGGCTTATAGCCTGTGGCGTTGGTGGCCTTTGCCTGCTGGCTTATTATACCGCTAAAATTGCCCTGCCTCAATCATCGCTATATCAATATGTATTGGCCTCGGTGCTCGGCATTTTTATGGCCCAGTATATATACCAAATGCACGGTATGTTTGAAATGCACTTTTTTGCCTTTATTTCAAGCGCGTTGCTCATCACTTATCAAAACTGGAAACTACAAATTCCTCTGTTGATAGTGGTTATTATCCATCATGCTACTTTTAGCTATTTGCAGGATATAGGGTATGGTAATATATTTTTCACCCAACTCAATTACTTCGATCTCCAAACATTCATTATCCACGTATTGCTTACCGGGGTAATCATGTTTATATGCGGGCTGTGGGCATACCAGTTGCGTAAATACAACGAATTAAGGATAATACAAACGCTGCAAATGGCCGATCTGCAGCGTGAAGCACAGCTATCGCTGGAGCGGAAGCATAATGAGGAGGTTTTGGCAGCGGCAAATAAAGAGTTGAACCATTCAAATCTCGAACTTCAAAAAGCACGCCTCGCGGCCGATCAGGCCAACCAGGAGAAAAGTATTTTCCTGGCTACCATGAGCCACGAGATCCGTACGCCTATGAACGGGGTTATCGGTATGTCGGCCTTGCTGAATGAAACCGAGCTTAATGATGAGCAGCGGATGTTTACCGAAACCATCATCAATTGTGGCGAAACATTGATCCATGTGATTAATAATATCCTTGATTTTTCCAAGATAGAAGCGGGCAGCCTTGATCTTGAACAGGACGATTTTAACCTGAGGCAGAGCATTGAGGATGTAATGGATATGTTTGCCGTTAAAGCCGGACAAATGGGGCTCGATCTGGTTTATGAAATTGATGAAGATGTTTCTCCAAATATCATTGGCGATCCGCTGCGCCTTAAACAGGTACTTATCAATCTTGTAAATAACGCCATTAAGTTTACCGAAAAAGGAGAGGTTGGTATCAGGGTAAGTTGTGTTGAAAGGCAACCTGACGGTTTGCTGAAACTGGGCTTTGATGTTTGGGATACGGGCATTGGTATCCCGAAAGATAAACTGCACCGACTGTTTCGCGCGTTTTCACAGGTTGATTCATCCACTACACGTAAATACGGTGGTACCGGTTTGGGCTTGGCAATTTGTCAAAAGCTGGTGACGCTCATGGGCGGTACTATCGGGGTTAAAAGCATACCCGGTGTAGGAGCGAAGTTTTCCTTTACCATTAATGCCTACCCGGGTGAGGCATCGCAACAGCATACATCTGGCTTTGACCTCAGTGAATTAGAAGGGAAGAAAATATTGGTGGTTGATGATAACCAAACCAACCTTTCTATCCTGGAACGCCAGTTTGATAACTGGAACCTTAAAGCCATAACCGCCGAATCAGCTGCTGAGGCATTAGTGATACTCCAAAAAAGTAAGGATATTGAACTGGTTATTACCGATATGCACATGCCGGTGATGGATGGCGCTATGCTGGCTAAGGTGATTAAGGAGGGCTATAGCCATTTACCGATCATATTATTAAGCTCAGTAGGTGAAGACTTTATAAAGGATCAGCGCTCACTCTTCACTTCTATCATGAACAAGCCTATCAAACAACAGGTGCTTGGTAAACAGGTTTTCATGGCGCTTAGAAATAACTCGACTCCAACAGAAGACAAGCAGGCTAAAACCAAACTTTCGGTAGATTTTAGCGATAAGTATCCGTTCAGGATTCTCATTGCCGAAGATAATGAGGTTAACCAGCACGTTATTAAGCACATCTTAAGTAAAATGGGCTATAAGCCGGGTATAGCTAAAAATGGCATTGACGCCATTGAAGCCCTGTACCAGGACGATTATGGATTGATATTAATGGATATGCAGATGCCTGTTATGGACGGGCTGGAAGCTACCCGGGTTATCCGGAAAGATGGCGTTAAACAACCGGTTATTATAGCACTCACCGCTAATGCCATGACCGGCGACGAGCAGGAATGTTTACAGGCCGGCATGAATGATTACCTGAGCAAACCGGTAAAATTGGATGAGCTGATGAACAAGCTATCCAAATGGTATACAGTGGTCAATAATAAAGCGATATCCCGTTCGGAAGTCTAACATTTTTTATAATTCCAGTTCCAACTGGTCGCCGGGCCCAAGCTCACGGTCATCGCGCTGCTTAACCTGCAGCTCGCCAAAGTTTGAAAGTGAAATACCCAGCAGGCGTACTTTTACATCGTCAACGCCGGTAGCAGCCATGAGTTGTTTGGCCGTATTGCTGATGGTTTCAAGATCGTTTACAGGCGTTTGGAACGATTGATTTCTGGTGATCTGTTTAAAATTGTGATATTTTACTTTGAGGGTGATGGTACGGCCCTTCAACTCATATTTAAGCAGGCGATTGTGTACCGTTACTGCTATCTTATCAAGTTCAGCCTCCATCTCCTCCAGGGTAGTTAAATCATAAGCAAAGGTATCTTCAGCACCCAGTGATTTGGTTTCACGATGTGGCTGTACTTCGCGGTTATCGATGCCTCGTACTATCTGATAGTAAAATTTGCCTACCTTCCCAAAGTGACGGGTAAGTTCACTTTCTTCCAGTCGTTTAAGATCGGCGCCGGTATGCAGACCCATTTGTTTCATTTTTTGAGCAGTTACTTTTCCCACGCCAAAAAACTTTTCGACAGGCAGTTGCTCCATAAAGTTTTCGATGCTTGAAGGGCCGATGAATTTAAGTCCGTCCGGCTTATTGATATCTGATGCTATTTTAGCCACAAACTTATTGATGGATACGCCTGCCGAGGCGGTAAGCTGCAGCTCATCCTTAATAGCCTGTTTAATGAGTTTGGCTATCTCAATGGCCGAACCAATATCCTGCTTGTCGTTTGTTACATCCAGATAAGCTTCATCCAAGGAAAGTGGTTCGATCAGATCGGTATAGCGACTAAATATTTCACGGATATGTTGTGATGCTTCCCGGTAAACATTAAACCGGGGGCGTACAAACAAAGCATGCGGACAAAGCTGTAAAGCTTTTTTTGATGACATTGCCGACCGTATTCCAAACTTCCTGGCCTCATAACTTGCTGTTGCAACCACGCCGCCACGCCCTTCGGGCAAACCGCCAACAACCAGCGGCTTCCCCCGGTATTCCGGAAAATCCCGCTGCTCAACCGACGCGTAAAATGCATCCATATCAATATGGATAATTTTACGATGTGTATTGGACGATTGCTCCGTCATGGTGATGAAAGCAAATATAGGCGGGTTGCAGGCTTATAGCAAAGTATAGATGTCGGTGAACCCAAACAGAGGTAAGCATCCACGCTTGCATTACGAATCTTTCTTAACTCACATTCTTTGCAGGCCATAAATGCTGAAGATGAAAGTAGCCTGAAAAACAAATAAAAACCATGTCATTGCGAGCGAAGCGTGGCAATCTCGTAGCCAATGTATGTCCGACCTGCATAGCTACGAGATTGCTTCGTCGTCCCTCCTCGCAATGACATAGTTTTTTGCACAAACGTTCCCAACAATCCATTCTCTTTCCAGCACATTTGGTTGCGAGCAAGTGCAAAGTTTTTGTCCATGGTTCAATCGAAAGACGCTTGAGCATGCAAAGGAGAAACTAACTCTCCGTATCCCCAGGCAAAAACCTAAGCTTTTGCTGAAAATACATATCCCAGCTATGCTGTTGCTTACGATCGGTCATATGAACCGTATCCTCGTCGTAATCTGCATTGAGCTGTTTGTATTTGGCATCGATGCGGTTAAAGATAGACATAGCCTCGTAGTTGTAGTTATTGCTGAAGCGGGTGCGGCTTACTATGCGTAACAATTCCTGCTGCTCTAAAAAAGCGATAGTATAATGCCCTTGCTCATGTTTTAAGATCTCGGTCATTTGCTGAGGGGTACTAACCCGGCTCCTGTCCAGCCACGATTTGTTGTTATTAAGGATAAGCCTGATATTAAAATTAAGCCGGTAGCCCCCGCCCTCACGCCGGGCCTGGTAGCGGTAATCGATGGTGCAGTTTGTATAAGCAACAACGCCGCCGGCATTAGCCCGCGGCGTTCCCCAAAAATCATTGGCAGTAAGCTGATGAAATGATTGCGCCGAAGCCGACGTGATCACTGCAAAAAAACACATGGCCGTTAGGCCTATCCCTTTCACTATATTTCTTTTCATTTAAAAAAATGGCGGTTTTAAACTTTTACTTTTTGACGTTGTCGGTATGTAAAAGGTTTAAGGCCATCATTTCTTTTAACGTATGTTGCATCTGATCGGTTGAGCCATCAAGGAAAATAACATTCCCTTTTGAGTTTTCCGAGAAGTGTTTGATGGATTCTGTCCACATGGTGAACAAAATCACCGAGGTATCCATATTAGCTTCGGCCATTTCTTTGGCGGCTACGGTCATACCACGCGCAACCTCCTCACGGAACAGCGCTATACCCTGACCTCGTAATTGTGCTGCCTCACGCTCGGCCTGTGCCGATATTTTGATGGCGTTACCCTCCGCCTCTGCGGCCTTGGTTTTGGTGATGAGCAAGGCCTGTCCTTCGTTTTCGGCAGCGGCTTTCAGGTTGTTTGATGCCACAACCTGGCTCATGGATTTCATGATCACATCGTCAAAAGTAATATCATTTAATTGCAGGTCTTGCAGGTGGTAGCCCCAACCTTCCAGTATCACGTCCAGTTGTTCCTTTACGTGCTCAACAATATCGCGGCGCAGTATCAATACTTCGCTTTGGCGTTTGGTAGCTACAAAGGCGCGGATGGATCCTTCAACGGTGCGGATGAGGGCCTGCATCAGGTTACGTTCGTCGACAAATTTAAAAGCTACGTTTTTAATGGTTTCTTCCTGTTGATCCAGAACTGAGTAAAGCAGCATCGCCTTAAAGTAAACATTAGCCTGATCATAAGTTACGGCCTGGAACTCCAGCTCGACAGAGCGGTTTTGGATAGAGATCTTGGAGTAGATGTTTTCGATGAAAGGGATCTTGAAATTTAACCCCGGAGTAAGGATGCGGCGGTACTTGCCAAATACGGTGATAACTACTATTGTGCCCTGTTTTACAGACACAAACGAAGTAAAAATGGTAATAAGGATAACAACAAAAATGATTATTGTTACCAATGATCCAACTGATTCGGGCATGGTTCGGTTTATTATGTTTAGAATAAAAGTAGCATTAATTATTGGTGTGCTATTTGTTTTTTAAAAAATGCTCATAAAAAACAGCGCACCTATCATGAACTTAAAACGAACATTCGGAACGATATTGAGCGTGCTTGGTATCATTGGTCTGATATACACAGGCATAGCTATTATAAACCACAGCGCTCAGGTAACCACTATGGTGGTAATAGGAATCATTTCGCTCATATTTTTCTCAACAGGTATTGGCCTGGTAAAAAATACTAAAGATGAAGCGGCTTAAATAGCCGGATTCAGGCTGTACAATTGACTCGCCCGGTCTGCGCTTCGCTGTACCACCCTCTCTCCGGCTTCGCCGCAAAGAGGAAATAGAAATAAAAAGACAGAGCCCCTCTTTACGCTTGCGTAGAGAGGGGTGACAAGCGTAGCGATGTCGGGGTGAGTTAATACGGCACCCACTTCTTGCCCCTTTCCTGTTTATAAATTCTCGCTCTGAATAACCGGATTCAGGCTAATCTCCCCGGTGTCGGATATTATCAAGCCTGCATCGGGGAAGTCGGTTTCAGTAAGTTGTTTGATCCGGACGGCGGCCCGGTTGAGCGAATCAAGCCCCAGGCCTTTGTCATGTGCTTGCCTCAGGGATATAATGCGGCCATTCAGAAACTCCCCTTTTTTATTTAGTTTCACTTTTAGTAAAGGAGCCAACCCACAAACACCTGCCACGCTCACACTTTTATAAGTACAGAAATTACCGAGACTATAAGCGATGAGCCGGTTTTTATAAACCTCCATTGCGCGGCTCACATGCGGGCCATTACCTAATATGATATCGGCACCCGCGTCAATGGCGTTATGCGCAAAGGCATGCACATCTCCACGTTTTTCGCTGATGAATGATTCCATGGCAAAAGGTACGTGCTCATAGTCCACACCTTCACCGCCACCATGAAAAGATACGATGACAATATCACATCGCTGTTTCAGTTCGCTGATGATACGGGTAGCGTTTGTTAGGTTGAGGATAGGCAGGGTATTAGCATTGGGAGCAAAGGCACAAAAACCATACTTAACACCATTACGTTCAAATACGGTTGATGGATGGCTAAGCAAGCCGCCATAATTAATGCCTATGCTATCGAGTACGCGAGTGGTACTCATGCGGCCGGTGTCACCAAAATCGCCGATGTGGTTATTAGCCAGGCTAAGTAGGTTAAACCCTGCATCTTTAAAAACGCCGGCATAGGCTGTCGGCATCCTGAATAAGTAAGCTTTACTGCGTTGATGCAATTTATAGTGGGCAGGGTTACCCCCGTCAAGCAAACTTCCTTCAAGGTTACCAAATGTTACATCGGCATTTCTCAGTTCGTCGGCTATAACAGTAAAGCTGTTTTTGGCGCTATCCGGTGGGAGGGTATAATCATTAGGGTATGATGTTCCAAGCATCATGTCGCCAACGGCAGCTATAGATATAGCATCATGATTAACAACAACTGCAGGTTTGGCAATTGCGGCGGTGGTATCGGGTTTAGGTTTAGGAGCAGGCGCCAGTATTTGTTTTTTATTGGGCGGGTGATTACACGCCTGTAAAAACAGCGCCAGGCAGGCTGCTGTAAGCAATAAATGAAATTTCATTATAAAAAAAATCCCCTCATTGAGGATGAGGGGACTAAATTAGTTTATTTATTTCAAAATCGTTTAGTTCTTGCTTTCGTCTACGTCGTCGCCCATATCGTTGTTACCCGTGGATGCCGAACCTTTAAACTCATCTTTAAACGAAGCTAACAACCTGCCGCCTTTATAAAAGAAACGGCTGTAATAAGCATCATCCAAGCTGCTGATTGCAACACCTCTTGATGAGGCATGAGCAAATTTATTATTGCCCAGGTAAATACCAACGTGCGAAATGCTGCGGCTGTGAATCTTAAAGAAAACCAGATCGCCTTCTTTTAACTCGTCTTTAGCAACAGGATTAACCATGCTGAAAATATCGCGTGAGTTACGTTTGATGTCAAGGTTAAAAACTTCGCTGTATAGTTCTTTTGTAAATGCCGAACAGTCGATACCTCTTCTTGAGCTTCCGCCAAAGTGGTAAGGGGTACCAATCCAATCATATACAAAGTGAAAGAGTTTCATGTTTGAGGTGGCAGATAAAGCAACTCCCATAATTTGGGAAAAGTATGCTTTACCTAAACTTTCCTGATCGTCTTTGTTGTCATCACTGGTGCTTGGGGCACTTTTTGTTTGAGCTTGTGAAGCTACGACGCTGAAAAGTAAGGCAATAGCCAGGGCAAATTTCTTCATTTAATCAGTTTGTTTGTTGAGTTAGGGCAACAAATTTTGTTTATTAAATCAGACACTATGTCTATTGTGCTCTACAAAACTATTTATATTTTTTAAATTTGCAAATAAAAGTGCCTTATTTTTCGAAAAATATAAAAAAGTGCTTTTTATTACACATCAATTTAATAAGCAGGCTCTTGTACGTTTAACAATGTAATTTGGTTGTAATTATTTTTTAGCATTCAGATAACAACAACCCTCTATAAACTTCATAAAACGATAATTTATTGCCTGGGGCGTGAGTTTTTTTAAGTTTAATTTTACCGAATGTTGCTATGCAAGGCCTATAATTGTGCGATTTACACGTTTTAAACACCGCCCTGGGCCACCAAATAAAATTTTGCAACAATTTGCTTGAGGTTTCGATATTTTGCAGGATATAATTAGATTTGCGCTTTACTCCAAAAAGGTTGTTTAATACATGAGTTCAATCGAAATAAACAAGGACACCTACCTGATGTGGTACGAACAGATGCTGTTAATGCGTAGGTTCGAAGAAAAAACAGGACAATTATACGGACAACAAAAAATCAGGGGCTTTTGCCACTTGTACATTGGGCAGGAGGCTGTTTTGGCCGGAGCTATGTCTGTAATTAAACCTGAAGACAGTTTGATCACCGCATACCGCGATCACGCTCACGCGCTTGCTAAAGGTGTAACTCCAAACGCCATTATGGCCGAGATGTATGGTAAAGTTACCGGTTGCTCAAAGGGCAAAGGTGGCTCTATGCACATGTTTGATAAGGAAAAGAATTTTTATGGTGGCCACGGTATCGTAGGCGGTCAGGTACCACTGGGTGCCGGTATTGCTTTTGCCGAAAAATATAAAGGTACCGAGTTTGTGAACATCGCCTACATGGGTGATGGTGCTGTACGCCAGGGTGCACTTACCGAAACTTTTAACATGGCTGCGCTTTGGAAACTACCTGTAATTTTTGTTTGCGAAAACAATGGTTACGCCATGGGTACTTCTGTTGAGCGTACTACAGCTCAAACTGATATTTATAAATTAGGTTTGCCATACGGTATCCCTTCATCAGCTGTTGATGGTATGGATCCGGCTGCTGTACACGTAGCAATGGATGAAGCCGTTCAGCGTGCACGTGCAGGCGAAGGCCCAACTTTCCTTGAAATGCGTACTTATCGCTTCAAAGGTCACTCTATGTCCGATCCGCAAAAGTATCGTACTAAAGAGGAGTTGGAAAGCTACAAAGCAAAAGACCCTATCGAAAGCGTTAAACAAACTATCCTTACAGAAAAATATGCTGATGAAGCATGGTTTGACGAAATGGACGCTAAGATCAAAGCTATAGTTGACGAGGCTGTTAAATTTGCAGAAGAGTCGCCATGGCCGGATGCTTCTGAATTATATACCGATGTATATGTTCAGGAAGATTACCCTTACATCAGGGACTAAGTTTTAAGTCGAAAGTACTAAGTCGAGGGTCTATAGTATTGGTAGTCGGATAAAGACTTCAGACTAAAAACTTCAGACTTTAGACTTCTCGCTAAGAAGAGACTATATTTATACTGAATTTATAATACTATTAATATATGGCCGAAGTAGTAAAAATGCCTAAGATGAGCGATACCATGACCGAAGGGGTATTGGCTAAATGGCATAAAAAAGTTGGCGATAAGGTTAAATCTGGCGATGTACTGGCCGAGATTGAAACCGATAAAGCTACCATGGATTTTGAATCGTACCAGGATGGCACATTGCTGTATATAGGTATACAGGAAGGTGCTGCTGCTCCGGTTGATGCTGTAATTGCCATTTTAGGTAAAGAAGGCGAAGATTACAAATCTTTACTTGATCAGGCTGGCAGCGGCGCTGCTGCTAAACCGGCCGAAGAAGCTGCTCCTGTAGCTGATAAAGCACCTGCCGCTACTCCGGCACCAGCCGCTCCAAAGGTTGATTTGTCAAGCATCCCGGCTACGGTTATCCGTATGCCGTTATTGAGTGACACCATGACCGAGGGTACCATTGAGAAATGGAACTTTAAAGTTGGCGATAAAGTAAAAGCTGATGATTCACTGGCTGATGTGGCTACCGATAAGGCTACCATGGAAGTTGTGGGCTATGAGGCTGGTACCTTATTATATATAGGTGTTAAAGAAGGCGAAGCCGCTAAAGTGAATGATATCATTGCTATAGTAGGTAAAGAAGGTACCGACATTACTCCGTTATTACAGGATGGTGGTTCGGCTCCTGCTGCCGAGGCTGCACCTGCTGCTGAAGCTAAAGCCGGGGAGACTGCACCTGCTGCTGCCACTGAAGCTTCTGCTACTGATGACGATAGCCGCGTAAAAGCATCGCCGCTTGCACGTAAAATAGCTAAAGATAAAGGCATCAATCTTAATGATGTAAAAGGTAGCGCTGAAGGCGGCCGTATCATCAAAAAGGATGTTGAGGAATATACACCATCTGCTAAACCGGCTGCAGCTCCTGCAACCGAAGCTGCTCCGGCTGCTGCATCTGCACCTGCTGCAAAAGCGCCTATCGTATTGCCAACCTTTACAGGCGAAGAGAAATTTAGCGAAAGACCGGTTACTCAAATGCGTAAAGCCATCAGCCGCCGCTTAAGCGAAAGCTTGTTTACTGCTCCGCATTTCTATGTAACCATGACCATTGATATGGATCAGGCAATTGCTGCCCGTACCCGTATGAATGAGATTGCCCCGGTTAAAATTTCATTTAATGATTTTGTTGTTAAAGCTTGTGCTGTAGCCTTAAGGCAACACCCTGCTATCAACTCATCATTCCTGGGTGATAAGATCCGCACTAACGAACACGTTCACATCGGCGTTGCTGTTGCTGTTGACGAAGGTTTATTGGTTCCGGTTATCAAATTTGCCGATGGTAAATCATTAAGTCACATTTCGGTTGAAGTGAAAGACTTTGCCGGCAAAGCAAAATCTAAAAAACTGCAGCCAAACGAAATGGAAGGTTCAACTTTCACCATTTCAAACCTTGGTATGTTTGGTGTTGACGAGTTTACTGCTATCATTAACACACCTAACGCTTGTATCCTTGCTGTAAGCGGTATCCAGGCTGTTCCGGTTGTTAAAAATGGTGCGGTAGTACCTGGCAACCTTATGAAGGTTACCCTGAGTGCCGATCACCGTGTGGTTGATGGTGCTACAGCTGCGGCCTTCCTGCAAACATTAAAACAATTATTAGAAGAGCCAGTAAGGCTGCTGATATAATTATTTCGGATATCGGATTTTCGATTTCGGATTTGGAAAAGCGATGGGTTTAGGCTCATCGCTTTTTTTATGGCTTCATATCATTACTAACACCATGTCATTGCGAGCTCAGTTCCTTGCCGACTCCTCGCAATGACATGGTTTTATTAACGGCATTCAATGTCTGCAAAAAATGACATAATGACCTAATGGCTTCAATGACCTTTATATTGTATATTCACAGCAAATTTTGATGTATGACACTTTATAGCTTTTTTAAGGAATTCCATTCCGGTTTCAGGTACATTGTTATTGTATTGGTATTGCTGGCCCTTGTACGCGCATTTATGGGCTGGCTGGGTAAAAAACCTTATGGCGAGGGTAACCGCAAGCTTAACCTGTTTGCGATGATTTCGGTGCATACGCAGTTTTTGCTGGGCATCATCCTGTTTTTTATTAGCCCGATGGTGCAGTTTAGCAAGGATACCATGAAAAATCCTATCACCCGTTACTTTACGGTTGAACACTGGGTTATTATGCTTATCGCTATCGCGCTGATCACCATTGGTCATAGCAAATCAAAGAAAGCGGCATTGCCAGAAGCTAAGCATAAAGCGATCGCTATCTTTTATTTGATCGGAATTATACTGATTTCGGTAGGTATAATGCTTATTCCACAGTAATTCTACGTAGCTAATAGGATTTAGCAAATAAATAATTTCACAAAAAATTTGACAATTCAAATTTCTTTATAAATTTGTGACCGCGATGATTAAAAACACACATAAAAACAGCTGGTGGCACCAATTAAATTGGCAGCCGGCTCGCGCGTTTTGATCAGAGACAACCTAATCAATTGTGAACCTAAATAGGAAACCCGGCGACCCCAATTCGCCGGGTTTTTTTTGTTTTAAGACATTTAAAAAATAAACATGAGCACATTTAAAATTACTACCACTTATAAAAAGCTACTGGCCGATACCACTACGCCGGTTAGCATTTACCTTCGCTTGCGCGACGTATTTCCCAACTCGCTGTTGCTGGAAAGTTCTGACTACCACAGCCGCGAAAACAGCACCAGCTACATTTGCTGCGAACCATTAAGCGGCATAGTGCTGAATAATGGCGTGCTAAAAAAGCAATACCCCGATGGCAGCCATGAAACCCATGAGCCCGGCACGTTTGAGCTGATAGAACAGATCAACAGTTTCATCGGCAGCTTTGAAACTGACTCGTTGCCGCTAAAAATGATCACCAATGGTTTGTTCGGCTATTTTACCCATGAGGCGGTTGAACATTATGAAACCATCAAACTAAAGCAAAGCGATAATACCGATCGTAAAATACCGGTAATGCAGTACCATATCTACAGGTACATCATCGCTATCGACCACTTTAAGAACGAACTCTACATCTTCCACAACCAGCCTGAAGGCGCTCCAACCAATGGCGGTATCGAAAAACTGGAATACCTCATCAAAAACAAAAACTTTCCCGAATACAGCTTCAAAAGTAACGGCGATGAAAAATCAAACCTCACCGGCGATGAGTTTATTGCTATAGTAGAGAAAATGAAGCAGCATATTTACCGTGGCGATGTTTTCCAGATAGTGCCTTCAAGAGCTTTTTCGCGCACTTTCCTGGGCGATGAATTTAATGTTTACCGTGCCCTGCGTTCCATCAATCCATCGCCATACCTGTTTTATTTTGACTTTGGCGATTTCCGGATCTTCGGTTCATCGCCGGAGGCACAGATCACCATAAAAAATAATGTAGCCAATATTTTTCCGATAGCAGGAACATTTAAACGCAGCGGCGACGACGAGAAAGACGCCGAACTGGCCCGTAACCTGGAGAATGACCCAAAAGAATCGGCAGAACATGTTATGCTGGTTGACCTGGCCCGTAACGACCTGAGCCGTCATTGTGAAAATGTAACGGTTAAAGCCTTTAAAGAGGTACAGTACTATTCACATCTTATCCACCTGGTATCGCACGTAAGCGGTAAGCTTAAACCCGGCGCATCGGCATTTAAAGTAGTAGCTGATACATATCCTGCAGGTACGCTGAGCGGCGCTCCCAAATACCGCGCTATGGAAATTATCGACGAAAATGAAAATATTAAACGCAGCTTCTACAGCGGCGCGATAGGTTTCCTTGGGTTTAATGGTGACTTTAACCATGCCATTATGATCCGCTCATTCCTGAGCAAGAATAACACTTTACATTACCAGGCAGGTGCAGGCATTGTAGCCGGCTCTATACCCGAAAGCGAACTGAGGGAGGTTGATACCAAGATCTCGGCCTTGCGCAGGGCTTTTGAGTTGGCGGAGGAGTTGTAGGTTACGCCCCCTAACCCCCTAAAGGGGGAACAATGGTGGACAAAGAAGTTATATAGATATACAGATAGTTTTAAGATAAAAATACAATGAACGAAAATACAAATACTAATCAAGGCACCCCCTTTAGGGGGCGGGGGGGGCGAATCCTAATAATAGACAATTACGATTCCTTTACCTATAACCTGGTGCATTTGGTTAATGAGCTTGGTCTGGAGTGCGAGGTTTGGAGGAATGATCAGTTTGCCATTGAAGATGTGGATACTTTTGATAAAATCATCCTTTCGCCGGGACCTGGTATTCCCTCTGAAGCAGGCTTATTGCTGGATGTGATAGAAAAATATGCCCCTACTAAAAGCATATTTGGCGTATGCCTTGGGCAGCAGGCCATTGCCGAAGCATTTGGCGGCAGTTTGTACAATCTTAACCAGCCGATGCACGGTATAGCAACGCCTATAAAAGTCACCGATGGAGAAGAAGAGCTTTTTGCCGGTTTGCCCGAAAGTTTTAAAGTTGGCCGTTACCACTCGTGGGTGGTAAGTGGTAATGATCTGCCCGATTCATTACAGGTTACTGCCATTGATGAGGCCGATAATTCGATCATGGCGCTTAGGCATAAGCAATATGACGTAAGGGGCGTACAGTTTCACCCCGAATCAATCCTGACCGATTTTGGGAAAGAAATGATGCAAAACTGGCTAAAGGCTTAGTTTTAAGGAATTATGATAACTTTGTTTTCTTTGATTATTAAAGAAATAAATCTATAATATGTCATTGCGAGCGATAGCGTGGCAATCTCGTAGCATGAAAAGCAAACATGCGAGTAGTTCTACAGGGACAGCTACGAGATTGCTTCGTACCTCGCAATGACATAAATATTAGTACTTCGATCACATGACCATACTTGATAAAATAGTTGCCAATAAAAAAAGAGAAGTTGCTTCGGCAAAAAAACGCACATCGTATACTGTACTTGAAGAATCGGAATATTTTCACCGCGATACTCACTCATTTAAGGAGTTTTTGCTTGATCCGGCACGTACCGGTATCATAGCCGAGTTTAAGCGTAAATCGCCGTCAAAAGGTATCATTAACGACAAAGTGAGGGTTAGCGCCGTTACTACCGATTACGCCGCTGCAGGCGCTTCTGCTCTTTCAGTTTTAACCGATCGCAATTTTTTCATGGGAAAAAAAGCTGACCTGGTAAAAGCCCGTTCGGTGAATAATATTCCTGTATTGCGCAAGGATTTTATGATAGATGAGTACCAGGTTATAGAGGCCAAGTCATTAGGCGCGGATATCATCCTGCTTATAGCTGCCATACTTACCCCGGCCGAAATTGACAACCTTGCCAAACTGGCTAAAAGTTTAGGTTTAAATGTATTACTTGAGGTACACAACCTTGAGGAACTTGAGCGCAGTATCAACCCTAACCTGGATGCTATCGGCGTAAACAACCGCAACCTTGCCGATTTTACCGTATCGGTGGAAACTTCATATAAACTGGCCAAGCACATCCCTGCCGAGTTTATGAAGATTTCGGAAAGCGCCATTAGCGATCCGGAAACTATTCGCCATCTTAAGCTGGAAGGTTTTAATGGCTTCCTTATTGGCGAAACCTTTATGAAGCAGCCTGACCCAGGACAAGCCATGCGCGATTTTGTTGCGTTGTTATAATTTTATAACCCGGTTAAAACGATATCGTGTTTACAGAACAACAGTTAAAAGCAGCGCATGGCAAGGTGAAAACCGGAGCCGATTTCCCCCAATATATCAATGAAATAAAACAGCTTGGCTTGCTGAGATATGAATTTTGGGTTGATAATGGCCGCATCATCTATTATGGTGAAAATGATCATGTAATAAACAGCGAGCCTAAATATCCCTTGCTGGATATAGCCAAAGATTCATCGCCCGAGCAATTGAAACATACCATAACCATTCATCAGCAAGGGCAAACAGATTTTATCACCTTTTGTAATCAGGCTGCCGAAGCCGGTGTTGAAAAATGGGTGATTGATACACAAAAGATGCTATGCAGCTACTACGATTTGGCTGGCCATAAACTGGTTGCTGAGCCTATTCCGCAAATAGCATAAAATACATCAGGATTGTTTTTAATGCCCGGTTAGGATATAGCCGGGCATTTTTTTTAACCAGAAATAGAAATAATTTCACAGGGGTTTCATTGTTCATTTTGTTCATGTTTTATCGAACATATTTCGGTATTTTACGTAAAAGGGCACACATCAATACCTGGCTGGCGTACAATGTCGTTATCTGCCAGCCCGAAAATCTGTGCTCAATAAGAGGCTTCTTTTAAAAAAGAAGGCTTGCTTGCGGTCACATTTATTGAGTATGAAGAGACTTATGAAGAAGATTAATAAGCCGTTACTTATACTACTACTTTTGCTGATCCTTACTTCATTTGCCGGGTACAGCCAAAACTGCACGTTAAATGTTTCAATAACCTCAACAGCTACAACCATTTGTTCGGGAAAAAGTGTAACCCTGACTGCCAATACAAGCGGAGGCACAGGTCCGTTTACCTATGTCTGGAATACTGGCGAAAGCACCCAATCTATTGACGTAAACCAGGGTGGAAATTATACCGTTACCGTGAGCGATAAAACCCCGGGTTGCCAGCCAAAGGTAGCCAACTTTGGTGTCACTGCTGTAGCATCGCCAACCCCGCCTGTAGTTGATGCACAGGCTGTTTGCCCCAATACAGCCGCAACGTTGACAGCCAAAGCGCCGGGAGGTACTTACCAATGGTATGATGCTGATGGCAATTTTTTGTATACGGGTAATCCATATGTAACACCTCCGGTTAATAAGGCAACTCTTTTTTATGTAGAAACAACATTAAACAATTGTACCAGTACAAGAAGCTCGGTCTATGTTTATGTAACCGGAGGACCGGGTATTCAGGCAGATCCGGTGTGTTATGGTACTTCGGCAACGTTAAAAGCATCAGGTGCCGATAGTTATGCATGGTATGACAATGCATCGGGTACGGGTACACCATTAAGCAACGACGCCACGTTTTTGACACCTCCTTTATTTACAAACACTACTTATTATCTTTTTACAGTAATTAGGGGTTGTACCGGCGCGGGGATACCTGTGGTGGCACGGATCAACGCGCCACCTGCTATGCCGGTGGTAAACGCAACATATAGCGTTTGTTCGGGATCGTTAACAACTTTGCATGCCGATGCCTCCGGGGTGGTTGAATGGTATGATGTACCATCAGGAGGAACTCCGTTAATTTCAAGCCCTGATTTTACAACCCCGGTACTTACATCTCCTGTTACCTATTACGCGCAAACGCGTGTAGGCGATTGTACAAGTAACCGTATACCAATACCTGTATCTGTAACACCAATACCTGCCGCGCCGCCATCTCAAACAGCCAGCACCTGTTATGGCACAAGCGCCGCGTTAACTGCCGACCCATCGCCTACAGGTACCTATACCTGGTATAAATCGGCAACGGGTGGTAGTCCGGTAGGCACAGGTAATAATTTTACTACCCCAGTATTGACAAATAATACAACTTATTATGTTGAGCATACTACCGGTGGTTGCACAAGCAACCGTACACCGGTAACTGTTACAGTAACCCCGGCACCCGAACCTCCGATTATGCCCGACGGGCCGGTGATCTGTAACGGAACGTCAACACCTTTAACTGCGACATCTTCTGTACAAGGCGGAACTTTCCAATGGTTTACTACGGCTACCGGCGGTACCGCTCTTTTTACCGGCGATACATTTAACACCCCGGCGTTAACAGCCACTACAACCTATTATGTTCAAACTATTGTTGGTGGATGTGTAAGCGACAGGTCGCCAATTACGGTGACTGTACTTGATGCCATTCCGGTTCCTGTTCCATCGGCTGATGTGCCAATATGCGCCGGATCTTCGGCCACGCTTACAGTAACAGGCTCGCCCGATGATTATGAGTGGTATGATCAGCTAACCGGTGGCAATCTGCTGATAACCGGTAATACTTATGTTACCCCAGAGTTAACCGCAAATGCAACCTATTATGTACAAAGTATAGCCAATGGCTGCAATAGTGCACGTATTGCGGTAACGGTGCATGTTAACAATCCTCCAGCGGCCCCGGCGGTTAATGGTACAGCAACGGTGTGCCCTGGCCAGCCCGCTACCCTGAGTGTTCCCGCGTCGGGGACAACGATTGAGTGGTATACCGATGCTATCGGCGGAACGCTTTTGTTTACGGGTAACACCTATACTACAAATCCGGTGTTTAGTCAAACCACGTTTTACGCGCAGGCAAATAATGGTTCATGCGTAAGTCCGCGAACTGCCTTTACCGTATCTACAATTCCTATTATTGATCCACAGTTCCGGTATCCATCCGGTACGGTTTGTACTTCCGGAAGTAACGTTTCACCAACAATTTATAACCCGGCCGGCGGCACTTTTACTTCAACACCGGCGGGACTTGTTTTTGTAAGTAATACTACCGGCGAGATCAATGTAGCAGCAAGCGCATTGGGAAAATATACCGTCATTTTTACCTATGGTGGTACATGCGCGGGGGCAGCCAGTCAAAGTATATCGATAGTTACAACACCTGATGCCCGTTTTACCTACAATACCCCATTTTGTAAGGATGCTAAGAACCCCTTGCCAATTTTTGCAACAGGCGCCAGTGCCGGAGTTTTCAGTGAGCCTACAGGTCGACTTAAGTTTAAAAACCCCAGTACAGGTGAGATAGATCTTGCGAACAGTACGGCAGGAACATATACCGTAACTAATACAATTGCAGCAAGCAGCGGATGCCCGGCAAGCGTTGCCACGGGGACCGTAACCCTTTACAATGCAGTTATAATAGATGCCGGGCCAAATCAGCCTGTACCACCGGGCGTGCCGGTACAACTGGCTGGTAGTGGAAACACTGCAACAAAATGGAGCGGTGGGGCAGGTTCATTCTCCGACCCTACAGATAAGAGGGCTATTTACACTCCTGCTCCGGGGGAGACAGTAGTCACACTTACGCTAACCTCCGATGATCCTGCCGGTCCCTGTAGTTTTAAATCGAGTACCGTTACTATATATATAAACCCGGTGCCCACCGCCCCTACGGCATCTGCTAAACCTGTTTGCGTGGGTAGCACAACTACCCTCATAGCCACAGCACCAGGCGGAACATACCGTTGGTATAGCGATGCTTCCGGCGGTACACTCCTTAAAACCGGGCCTATATTTACTACTCCGCCAATACTTAATGATATTACTTACTACGTTTCAACAACTATAGGTGGCATTACAAGCAACAGGACTCCTGTTTTAGTTCATCCAACACCACAACCAGCAGCGCCGGAGGTTACATGGGCACCGGTTTGTGAAGGGACTTCCGCCATACTTACGGCAAGTGGTTCAACCGGTACCTATACCTGGTATAATTTACCTCTTGGAGGCACCCCGATACATAATGGCAGTACTTTTTCTACAGCTCAGTTAACTATCAACAGAACTTATTATGTAGAAACTTCGGTTAATGGTTGTATTAGCGAGCGTAAAAGGGTTGATGTTGTAGTTACGCCTGCTCCGCAGATAACCAGCAGCCCTACCAGCGATCCGGTATGCAGCGGTACCGCGTTAAATTATGCCATTACTGCCGACCAGCCCGGTACAACTTTTTCATGGGACCGCCAGGCTGTGGCCGGCATCAGCAACCCTGCTGTAACAGGCCAAACAACAAGCTCCATTACCGAAACACTTATTAACACCAAAGGGGCAGCTGTTGATGTAACTTATTCCATTACGCCATATTTGAATGGTTGCCCTGGGGAGGTGTTTCAATATGTAGTTACCGTAAATGCTACGCCTGTTGTTGTGAGTGATCCTCCGCCTCCGGTTTGTAATGCTGCAAGCCCTAATTATGAGGTTAAATTTAATCCGCAGGTAACAAGCTTTACCTGGAGCCGGGACGCGGTTCAGGGTATCAGTAACGCCGCCGTAACGGGACAGGCTTCCAAAACCATCAAAGAGGTGCTTTACAACACCACTAATGATCCCATTGTGGTTACTTACATGTTTAATTTTAAAACTAATGACTGCCCGGGCGCGCAATATCCGCTTAACGTAACAGTTAATCCGGGAGCGTCGGTTACCACCCCTCAACCAGATCCTATATGTAACAACACGCCGCTGGGGCTCACTTTAACATCCAATGTAGGGTCGGCTACGTTTTTGTGGAGCAGGCAGGCTGTGCCCGGTATCAGTAATGCGGCGGTTACTAATGCAACAGCAAACCCTATCAACGAAACCCTGGTGAATACTACAACTAACCCTATTCAGGTATCTTATTTGGTAACACCTATGGCGTTTGGCTGTAGCAGCACGCCGGTTAAGTATAACGTGACAGTAATGCCCGAAACATCAATGCATGAAATTTTTGTTAGCACACCCGTTTGCGAAGGGAATGAGATTACACTGCAAACCGTACCTGTAGCCAATGCCAGATATTTGTGGACAGGCCCCAATAATTTCAGATCAGAAGGGACAAGCCCGATAGTAACCATTCCTAATGCTACGGCCGTCAACACCGGGGACTACAGTTTATCTATAATCCTGAATACCTGCCCAAGCGAGCCAAGTACTAAGACGGTTCAGGTAAACAGTATCCAAAGGATTGATGCCGGTCCTTCACATCCAGAATGTGTTAGCGTACCGTTTATACAACTTGAAGGCTTTGTTAGCAGAAGCGGGATCTGGAGTGGTGGCCAGGGGGGAACATTCGCCCTTTTAAGTGATCCTAAGACTCAATATTTCCCATCCGCCGCAGACAGGGCTTTCGGGTCGGTTACTTTAACACTTACATCAACCGGCGTTGATTGCGCGCCGGTACACAGCGATGTCACCATTACTTTTGCGCCAAGCCCTGGCGCAGATGCCGGGCCGCCAAGTATTGATAATGTTTGTAATCAGAATCCTATGGTGGCTTTAAGTGGCCAGCCGCTTTCCGGTAATACCGTAAAGTGGACTTCGGCTTCGGGATTGGGTAAATTCATTCCCTCAGATGTAGATAGAAATGTAACCTTTCAACCAGATCCGATTGATATTGCCAAAGGCTCGGTTAAATTAACGCTTACAGCAACCCAGGCAGATGATTGTCATACACCTACTGATGACATCACTATTAATTTTGTTCCGCCGCCAACGGTACAAGCCGATGCCGCAGGCGATACAAGGTATGTTTTGAAAGACCATACCATCACTTTAAACCCTGTGGTGAGCAGTGATAACGTAACATATGAATGGACCCCGGCCACCGGCCTGAGCAGCACTAACGTTAAAAATCCGGTTGTAACCGGCGATCAGGATATTGTTTATCAGCTTAAAATTACCGAGAAATCAAACGGATGTGTAAACCAGAGCCAAGTTGCTGTTAAGGTTTCGCCGGTAATAAACATCAGCAATACATTTACACCTAATGGTGATGGCATAAATGACTACTGGGAGATTAAAGGCCTTGTAGCTTATGAAAACAGTACTGTTGATGTTTATAACCGTTACGGGCAACCGTTGTTCCACTCGGTAGGATATCCTAAACCATGGGATGGTACTTACCAGGGAAAACAGATGCCGTCAGGTACTTACTACTATGTAGTAAATACAAAGATGAATAACCAGGTTCTTTCGGGGTATGTAGTGATTTTACGTTGATGAAACTTAAAGTAGTTTTAGTACTATTAAAAGCGCCACGAACGAGAATACAGCCAGGTTCAAGAACTGTTTTGACCGCAGGTTTGCCTGGACAATTTCAGAGGCACGGCCATTATCAATGAAACGATAATATCTGCGGCTGTAACCGTATGATATGATAAAAAGGATTAAAGGAATGTAAAGCAGTAAATATTTCATTAACATAAAATTAAGCAAACGCCTATTTTTAGCCAATGGTTAAAAAAAACTGAACGGAATGAATAAAACAATTATTATGTGGTTTTGTAACGTTTTGTTTAGTTGATAACTAATAGATTTTCAGTTTTTTATTGCTTTGCTATTGCTATCCTGCATCATTTAAAAATTTCGCCTTACAACCTTATCAATAGCTATACCCCAAAACTTGCCTAAAGCTTCGGCTCCTTTTTTATTGGGATGCAGGTAGAATATGCCTTGCTTGCCATTTTCAGGAATCAGATCAGTAAGGTGATTTTTTTCAAAATAAGCGTAAGCCTTGGTATCGCCTACAAAAACATGTTTGGGATTTGCGGTAGCATATGTTTTTACAAGGCCATCTATCATTGGTACATAGCTTTGTAACCTGCTTAAGCCTTCCTGTAAATATTTTCCACCATTATAGGTGTTTGGACTATACCATACCGGGTGCTGAAAAATGATGATCGACTTTGGAAAATCGGCCAATAGTTTATCAACTATGGTCTTTAAATTTTTTTGATAGTTATCGGGTGATACCGGCGCTCCATGTGGCCCCTGAATGGCGCTGTCATTCGTGCCCAGCTTTATTGAAAATATCAATAACGCGTCTTTATCGGTAAAGTTGCTTGCCGCTTGCTCTACTTTAGTAAAAGTATCTGTGCCTGGCAAAAAATCAAGGGTGGTATAGCCGCTATGCCCCTGGTTGCTGAAATTTACCGCATCCAGGTTCTTCTGCTTTTGCAGATAAGCTACCGCGGTTGCGGGCGGGGCTTCGGTAGCTGCATCGGCGAGTTGAACACCCTGGGTTATACTGTTACCGATAAATACAATATTGAGCGCGTTCTTCTTATGCTGAGCCAACGCTATAGTTGAGGCCACGAACAACAAGGCGGCCACTAACAGATACTTTTTCATTTTACGTATTCAAAAATTTAATACTACTGCCAATTAACACTCATGTTCCAGAACATAAATGCCCATTTATCAACCTGCCCGTTGATGAGCTGGGCTGTACTTTGCCCGGCGCCGTGGCCTGCGTTGGTTTCAATGCGGATAAGTGTTGGTGCTGTGCCCTGCTGATACTCCTGCAGGCGGGCCGCAAATTTGAAGGAATGGGCCGATACTACACGGTCGTCATGATCGGCTGTGGTGATCATGGTTGCTGGGTAAATCCCGGGTTTAAGGGCGTGGTATGGCGAATAGTTATATAGATATTTAAACATCTGCTCCGAATCTTCGGCAGTGCCGTAATCATAGCTCCAGCCCGCGCCGGCAGTAAATTTGTTATACCTGAGCATATCCAATACGCCTACTGCCGGGAACGCTACCTTAAACAGATCGGGGCGTTGGGTTAGCACAGCGCCGATGAGTAGCCCGCCGTTTGATCCTCCTGAAACAGCAAGGTAATCTTTAGAGGTATATTTATTTTTGATGAGATATTCGGCCGCGGCTATAAAATCATCAAATACATTCTGCTTTTTTTGTTTGATGCCTTTGCGGTGCCAAAGCTCCCCGTATTCGCCACCACCCCGCAAATTAGGAACAGCATAAATGCCGCCATGTTCAAGCAATATAATGTTTGAAGTACTGAACGCAGGAGTTAAACTAACGCCAAAGCCACCATAAGCATACAGTAAAGTAGGGTTTTGACCGTTAAGTTCAGTCCCTTTTTTATAGGTGATGATCATCGGAATTTTGGTTTTATCCTTTGATGTATAAAACACCTGCTTTGATTCATATTGTTCTGGATCAAACTTCGCCCCCGATTTTTTATAGATCACCGAAGCACCGGTTGCAATATCCAGCTTAAAAATTGTTGGCGGATAGATGTAATTGGTAAAGGTATAATAAGTTACCTTTTCTTCTTTTTTTGTTCCAAAGCCCGAGGCCGAACCAATTGAGGGCAACTGAATGGTACGCTCAAGCTTGCCATCCATACTATATTGCTGTATCAGCGAGGTGGCGTCCTGCAGGTATGTGGCGAAAATTTTACCCCCGCCGGTAGTGGCGCTGAGTACATTTTTTGATTCGGGGATCAGGTTTTTCCAGTGGGTTATGCCAGGTTCGGCAGCATCAACAGTAACAATTTTAAAATTGGGTGAGTAGATATTTGTGAGGATATAAAGCTTGCTGCCCACATTATCTAACACGCTGTGCTGATTATCAAAATTGTTCACCACGTTTACGATCTGGCTGCCGGGCTTGCTTAAGTCCTGGATATAAAGCTCGTTGCCGGTTGTTGATGTAGCTGCCGTGATCACCAAAAAACGTTCATCTTCGGTAAGGTAAGCGCCTATGTAGCGGCGGGGAGTTTTATCGCCTCCAAATATCAATTTATCGGTACTTTGAGGCGTGCGCAGCTTATGGTAGTAAAGCTTATGAAACTGTGTCATGCCCGAAAGCTGGCTGCCTTCGGTTGGCTTGTCATAGCTGCTGTAGTAAAATCCATCGGTACCATGCCATGCAAGTCCGCTAAATTTTACATCTTTCAGCGTATCGCCAACTACACTTTTATCTTCGGTGTTAATAATTATAACCTTGCGCCAGTCCGATCCGCCTTCTGAGATCTGGTAGGCTGCTAACTCACCATTTTTGCTAAACTCGATGCCTTGTAGTGAGGTTGTACCATCTGCGGAAAATTTATTAGGATCAAGAAAAACTTCAGGTGTACCGGTATCGCCTAACTGGCGGTATAATACGTTCTGGCTTTGCAGGCCATCGTTTTTATAAAAGTAAATGTATTTGCCTTCCTTAAAAGGAGCGCTATACTTTTCATAGTTCCATAAAAACTCCAGGCGTTTATGAATTTCGGCCCGGTAAGGGATCTGGTCAAGATAGTTGAAGGTTACTTTATTTTCGTCCTGTACCCAGGCTTTGGTATCATCGGCATGGTCATGCTCCAACCAGCGGTATGGGTCGGGGACTTGGGTTCCGAAATAGGTATCAACAACGTCAACTTTTTTTGCTTTAGGATATGGGAGGGTTTTTATAGTCATTTGTGCGTGTGTATAGCTGCAAAATAAAACAGCTAACGATAATAAACAGAACGTTTTTGTCATGATAGTTTAAATTACAGGCTACTAAAGATAGCTATTTAGGGCATATCGCCGTAAGGTAATAACGCTTCAAAGGTTAAAAGTTGTTAATTTTGCCGCCGGTTGCTGTTTAATTGGCCGTGTCGGGCTATATTAGCGGCGTAAAAAAATAGCTTTAAATCAAGGGCAAGCAGTTAAAAGTTAACGCCTTAGTTTTTGCACCTGATAACTATTGTGATTTTTAGCCCGAAACGGTAGCCGGTAATCACATAAGTATCAATAATAATGCGTTTTTTTGCACGTTTGCTTTGCAGCTAAGTTTGCAAGGGCAAAACTTACAGTAATACAGTTACATAATAACAAACATGAAACAAACCCTTACTTTTTTTGCAGCAGGCCTTTTAATGCTGCTGGCCTTTACTTCAAAAGCTCAGGATACCAACGATAAAGATGATGAAACCAAGGTAAAACAAAAACCTTATGTGGGTTTAGGCATGGGTATTTCTTATCCATTCAGCAACTTCAAAAAAACAGATTACAGTAACAATAAATCGGGCTTTGCAAACAGGGGCGTTACCTTTCAACTTGACGGAGCGGTTTACCTGAAACGCAATTTTGGTATCGGTTATACCTTTTCATACCAGGATCAGAGCAATTTTTCGTACGATGATGATTTGATCTTATCACAAGGTTACACCACCGATTTTAAAGCCGACCAGGGAACAGTATCTGCAGATAAACGCTACCGTAGCTTTAACTTGTTGGTAGGTCCGCAATATACTTTTGTATGGCGCAGCTTATCATTTGATGTAAGAGCATCCGCAGGTGCTATAAAAAGCCAAACCTCACCAGAGTTAACTATAAGCGTTACCGGCGTGAGTGCTCAAACCGGGAGCATTATCCAGGAAAGCTCAAAAGGCTATGCTTTCGCGTATGGCGGCAGCGCGGCCATCAGGTTTGATATGGGTGCAGGCTGGGGTTTATCGCTTAAAGGTAACTACGTAAACTCACCGGGTTATGATGTAAAAACAACCGGTCGTACGCTTAACGTTGGTCGTTTGGTAACCAAGCAGCCAATTACTGAAGGTCAGATCATATTCGGATTATACAAGGCATTTTAATCGCTATAAAAGCTAAAAGCAGAATGCCTAAAGCTTAAGGCAGATAAATAAACAAAAAAGAGCAGATCATTGATCTGCTCTTTTTTGTTTTATAGTCATTTGAATAATCAGTTAACCGTAATCTGTTCTGGCTTATCGGCCACAATTTCGGGCTGACCTTTGAAAAACTCAAATGTGCCGGTAGCACATATGTGCTTTCCTTTTATGCTGGATAAATCGAGCTTGATCTGGCTGCCTTTTACAGCTATGGTATATTTTTGCCTTGGATAAGCCGCTCCCATATTTAGCAGGGTAAGCGTATCGCTCACCGCTTTGTACGAGTAAACGGTATCACATAGTGTGCCTACTTTGCCTACGTTGTTCTTGAAATCGGCCATGGTAAAACCTTTAGATTGTTGTGCCGATGCTTTGCCGGCAAAAGCGACCAGGAGTAATGCCGGCAGTAATAGTTTTTTCATTTTTTAATATATCAGTGTTTTAATGATTGCTGGTCTTCATCTTTTTTATCCTCCTTCGGAGCGTATCCATCTTCAAAATTTAAGGTGAATGACGATTCGGCCGCGCGACTGGCCGCGTTTAATCCGGCTACATCCGGCTCGCTGTTGTCAATTATTTCGTTGCCGGTATCCTGGCCTTCGTTCTGCTCATACTCATTGCCTGGGTCTTTATCTTCCTGGGCATCATCAAGATTTGGATTTTCGGGGATTGCCATAATTTTAATGTTTAATGTATTGTGAATAACCACTAAGATACGGTGTTGTTTGATGCTTATTGTGTAACAATCTTTATCTTTTCTGTTTGATGGTTAAAACGTATTTTTGCCGCTATGCCGGTTCGCGACAAACTCTATTTTGCTTCTGATTTCCATTTAGGTACAGGTACATATGCCTCAAGCCGTCAACGCGAAGATAAGATAGTGCGCTGGCTCGATAGTATTAAGCACGATGCCGCAGAACTGTTCCTGGTGGGCGATGTTTTTGACTTTTGGTTTGAATACAAAACTGTAGTACCTAAAGGCTATATCCGTTTCCTGGGTAAGCTTGCCGAACTTACAGATGCCGGCGTTAAGCTTTCCCTGTTTAAGGGCAATCACGACATGTGGATGTTTGATTATTTTGTAGATGAGCTCGGCGCTACCATCATCAGCAATGAATTGAAAATTGAGCGCGGTGGCAAGAAGTTCTATATACATCATGGCGATGGGCTTGGTCCGGGTGATAGCTTTTATAAGTTTTTGAAAGGCTTTTTTAGGAGTGGATTTTGCCAGTGGCTGTTTGCCCGTATCCACCCAAATCTTGGCGTAGGTATAGCCAATAAATGGAGCCGTCACAGCCGCGATACCAACCAAAAGAAAGATAACCCCAAACCCGGAGAGCAAGAATGGCTGGTAACCTTTTGCCGCGAAGAGCTTAAAACCAACTTTTACGATTACCTTGTTTTTGGGCATCGCCATATTCCGCTCGATATTCAATTAACACCACAAAGCCGCTACATTAACCTTGGCGAATGGGTTACACAGTTTACCTATGCTGTTTTTGATGGCAAGGAACTGAAATTGGAATACTTTGAAAAAGCTGCTGAATAGTTTTAGGAGCGTTGAACGGTTCTATTCATTGCCGTTGACTTTAGTCAACGGTTGAGAGAGCAAATAACCGGGCTTTAGCCCAACTCAGCGCGTGGCATTTTGGCTAAAGCCGTTTGCTTTTCATCATTATTCCGTTGACTAAAGTCAACGGCAATGAATTCTGTGCGGTGATTAACTAATAGCATTTCGATAGTCACCAGTGTTTACCGATTGTAATAAGCTGATTGCAGTGCGGTCATGGAACGATACATTGCATTTTCTTACAGAAAAAATGCGTACTTTTGTGCACTTTTTTGCAGTAAGTCTGTAAACCGCCCCGAAACATCAAAACTTTCATAAGCCGGTTCAATATCAAACAGTTTGGCTGCATCATTATTTATAACATATGTTAGATAAATTAGAACTGATACACGAGCGCTGGAAAAACGTTGAAGGTGAGCTGAGCAGTCCTGACGCCATGCAGGACATGAAGCGTTTTGCCCAGTTAAACAAAGAATATAAAGACCTTGCTAAAATTGTTGATGAGTATTTTATATACCGCAACATTATGAGCAATATCGATACCAATAAGGAAATTCTGGCTACCGAAAAAGACGAGGAGTTTCGTGAGATGGCCAAGATGGAACTTGATGAATTACTTGCTCAACAGGAAGTAAAAGAAGAAGAGATCCGTCTGATGCTGATCCCTAAAGATCCGGAGGATTCTAAAAACGCTATCGTCGAGATTCGTGGTGGTACTGGTGGTGATGAGGCAGCCCTTTTTGCCGGCGACCTTTACCGTATGTACATGCGCTATTGCGAGAAACGCGGCTGGCGTACCGAACTGGTTGACTATACCGAAGGTACCAGCGGCGGTTACAAAGAGATTGTATTTAACGTAAACGCCGAAGACGCTTACGGAACACTAAAATATGAATCGGGCGTACACCGCGTACAACGTGTACCAGATACCGAAACACAGGGCAGGGTACATACTTCGGCAGCATCTGTAGTGGTGCTACCAGAAGTTGATGAGTTTGATATCGATCTGCAGGTAAGTGATATCCGTAAAGATTTGTTCTGTGCTTCAGGGCCGGGCGGTCAGTCGGTAAATACTACTTATTCGGCTGTGAGGTTAACCCACTTACCTACAGGTATTGTTGCCCAGTGCCAGGATCAGAAATCGCAATTAAAAAACTACGATAAGGCTTTACAGGTATTACGTTCGAGGGTTTACGAAATGGAGCTTCAAAAGCACCTGGAAGAAACATCTAAAAAACGTAAAACCATGGTATCAACCGGCGATAGATCGGCCAAGGTACGTACCTATAACTACCCACAAGGACGTTTAACCGAGCACCGTATTGGTTTAACCATTTACAACCTGCCAGGTGTATTAAACGGCGATTTGCAGGAAATCCTTGAGTCACTTCAGTTTGCCGAAAACGCGGAGAAATTAAAAGAGGGCACGGTAGCATAATTGACTATTAAATAATATGAAAAAGGTCCCCAACCTCACCGGTTGGGGACCTTTTTCATATTATGAGGAATAAGTAACCTCTCTACCGCAGCATTGCGGACGCTTAAATCCAGTGCCTCTGAAATCGAAATAACATTAAGCAAAGAAGGGGCTGTCACCCTGAGCCTGTCGAAGGGTCGTGCGCAAAGGCCCTACCCACCATGCTTCGACAAGCTCAGCATGACACCCATTTTTAATTATTGTTATTGGCCTGAACGTATTTTACAACTTAAATTTACCCTTCAAAGCAGCCAGTTTCAAAGCCATATCGGTTTCCGGCTCTTTTTCAACTCTTTTATTAAAGTTTGGCTTGTTGTTATTACCCTGTGGCCGACGGTCGTCGTTACGACGCTGGTTGTTTGGCTCGCTCTTATCGTTCTCTTTCATAGATAAAGCAATACGCTTGCGGTTCACGTCAACCTCGGTAACAGTCACCTCAACCTTTTGGTGTACTTTAAGCACCTCGTTAGGGTCTTTAATGTAACGGTTGGTGATCTGGCTCAGGTGAACAAGGCCGTCCTGGTGAACGCCGATATCAACAAATGCACCAAAAGCGGTAATGTTGGTAACAATGCCTGGCAGCTTCATGCCCACTTTCAGGTCGCCAATGGCATTGATTCCATCGGTAAAGCTGAATGCCTCAAACTGCTCACGCGGGTCGCGGCCCGGTTTGGCAAGCTCGGCCATGATATCATTCAGGGTTGGTAGACCAACGGTTTCGGAAACATATTTTTGCAGTGGGATACTTTTACGCAGTGTTGGGTTGCCCATCAGGTCTTTTACCGTACATTTCATATCGGTTGCCATCTGCTCCAGCAAACCATAACGCTCCGGGTGAACGGCACTGGTATCAAGCGGATTTTCGGCATTATGGATGCGAAGGAAACCTGCTGCCTGCTCAAATGCTTTATCGCCCAAACGCGGAACTTTTTTCAATTGCTCACGGCGTTTAAAGGCTCCATTTTGGTTACGGTACTCAACAATGTTTTGTGCCAGTTGCGGTCCAAGACCCGATACATAAGCCAGGATCTGTTTTGAGGCTGTGTTAAGTTCAACACCTACCGCGTTCACCGCGCTGATCACAGTGTCATCTAACGAGGTTTGCAGCTTGTTCTGGTCAACATCATGCTGATACTGACCAACGCCAATTGATTTTGGATCGATTTTTACCAGCTCGGCTAACGGGTCCATCAAACGGCGACCGATTGATACGGCTCCCCTAACGGTAACGTCATAATCAGGGAACTCTTCCCTTGCTACTTCCGATGCCGAGTAGATGGAAGCGCCACTTTCATTTACCATTACAATGGTTGCGCCTGCTAAATTCAGGTTGCGCACAAAAACTTCGGTTTCGCGGCCGGCAGTACCGTTACCAATGGCTATTGCTTCAATGTTGTATTTCTGGAACAGGTGCTGTACCGTTTTTTCGGCCTCGCGCGCCTGTCCTGCGCCTGTATGCGGGTAAATGGTAGTGTTTTCAAGTAACTTGCCCTGCTCATCCAAACAAACCAATTTACAGCCTGTACGGAAGCCAGGGTCAAGAGCCATTGTTCTTTTCTGACCAAGCGGTGCAGCAAGTAACAATTGACGCGCGTTTTCAGCGAATACACGGATAGCTTCTTCGTCGGCTTTCTTTTTGGTAAGCAAACGCACCTCTGTTTCCATTGATGGTTTCAGCAGGCGCTTGTAGCCATCGGTTACAGCTAAACGAACCTGCCCTGACGCCTGGTTGTTGGCTTTGATAACAGAATTTTCTAAGATCTCCAAGGCGTCATCTTCCTCAGGTTTCAGATCAAGCCACAGGATCTCTTCCTTCTCGCCGCGGCGCATAGCCAGTATCCGGTGCGATGGAGCTGATTTAACGGGCTCTGTCCATTCAAAGTAGTCTTTGTATTTAATACCGGCTTCTTCTTTACCTTCAACTACGCGTGATGCAAAAGTGCCTTTCTCTACAAAAAGCTCACGGATTTTAGTACGTACTTCGGCATTTTCGGCAATGGTTTCGGCAATGATGTCCCTTGCACCGGCCAACGCTTCTTCAACACTGGCAACGCCTTTTTCATCGCTGATGTATTCGGCAGCAATCAGTTCAGGATCGATATTGTTTTGCGCTAATAAAATATCGGCCAGCGGCTGCAGGCCTTTTTCGCGGGCTGCGGTGGCGCGGGTTTTGCGTTTAGGGCGATAAGGAAGATAGATATCTTCCAAAGTAACCATGGTTTCGGCTTCGTTGATCTGCTTCTCCAACTCGGGCGTTAATTTGCCCAGGTCTGTAAGCGATTTCAGGATAGCCTCGCGACGTTTGTCCAGTTCGCGCAGTTGCTGTACGCGGTCGCGAATGGTGGCAACCTGTACCTCATCCAAACTGCCGGTAAGCTCTTTACGGTAACGGGAAATGAACGGAACAGTGGCTCCTTCATCAAGCAGGCCTACTGTAGCGGTAACCTGTTTTTCGGCTACAGAAAGCTCTGCAGCTATTATTTTATAATGAATGCTCATAATCAAAATTCGGACTGCGAAGTTGAGGGAATAGGCTTACAATTCAAAAAAAGATTGTTAACAATGGGTTGAAAGATTTTGATTGGCTGATATTTGTCTGAACCCGAATTTTTGGAATTAAAGAATTAACAGAATGCTATGTAAATTTGATAAATTCTTAAAATTCGTTTAATTCGAGTTCAGACAACGCATAACTCATGGCAATCCTCAAATCCTATAAATCAAGGTTCAAATTTACCCCTTCAAATCAACCAATTTCTCAGCCATTACTTCGCTGATTTTCCGGTACGAATCAAATGTCCAGCCGGCAACGTGTGGGCTTAACAGTACTTTACCGCTTTGCCTTAATTCTTCAAACCATGGTTGCTCGGCGAGGGCGGGGAATTTTTCAACCTCAAGCACATCTAAACCGGCGCCTAATATTTTGCCTTCGCGTATGGCGTTTAACACAGCGCTTACTTTAGCGGTTTTGCCGCGCGAGGTGTTCAGGAAAAATATCGGTTTTTTAAAGTGGAACAGGTACTCATCATCAACAAGTCCGTTGGTTTCGGTAGTCAGTGGAATATGAAGACTTAGTACATCGCTGTGCTTTACTATTTCTTCCATACTCACCTCACGCGCATATTTATCGCTGAACCCGGTTTTATACTTATCATATGCGATAACGTTTACCTGGAACCCCGAAAGTTTACGTGCAAAGCTGCCGCCCATGTGGCCGTAACCGATAATGCCTACTGTTTTGCCTTTAAGCTCATAGCCGCGGTTAGCTTCACGCAGCCATTTGCCGTCACGGATTTCGGCATCGCCACGGTTCAGGTTATTCATTAATGACAGTAATAAACCTATAGCATGTTCACCCACCGCGTCTGAATTACCTTCGGGAGCATTAATGAGTGTTATGCCTTTTTGAATGGCGTAATCTTCATCAATATTATCCATACCGGCGCCGGCGCGAGCTATAAACTGCAAGTTGGTGGCGGCATCAAGTACAGCTTTATCCACCCTGAATTTTGAGCGGATCACCAGTCCGGCATAGTCGCCTATGATTTGCATGGCTTCGTCAACCTTAATCAGCGGACGGTAATCGCAGGTGTAACCTTTAGCTTCGGCCATCTCCATAAATATGGCATGCACATCATCAACAATAAGGATATTATTTTTCAACGTAGTATCTATTTTTTGTAAGAGGCCAAATTTACAAAATGCAAGGGTATTAGCGGACAGGCTTTTATAATGACTGATGATTTTTACAGAGTGAATATAAATTCGATACAAAAGAGCGTCAGGGATCCCGATTTGCCCGCTATCCATGACTTAATCCTTTTACTTTACAACCCGCTTGGCGTTATCCTTCACAAAGGTATCCCAGCCCGAATATGACTTTTTAGTACCAGCCTTTCCCGAACCCGACCCGGTAGGGATCCGCTGAAAAGAATGACAAACCGCAACGGCCAAACCGTCGGTAGCATCCAGAAAATCGGGAGTTTCTTTGAACTTTAACAGGCTTTGCAGCATGGCCGCTACCTGCTCTTTGGTGGCGCTGCCGTTACCGGTTATAGATTGTTTTATCTTACGGGGAGCATATTCAGTAATCTCAATATTACGGGATAATGCAGCTGCTATCGCCATGCCCTGCGCGCGACCGAGCTTAAGCATTACCTGAATGTTTTTGCCATAAAAAGGGGCTTCAATGGCCAGACAGTCGGGGTGGTAATTATCAATAAGGGCGACGGTTTTTTCAAAGATGCGCTGCAGCTTAAGCATATGATCATCGGTAACAGGCATTTTAACTACCCCCATGGCCAGCAGTTCAATCTTGGGGCCGGTTTCCTTAAGGATTCCGTAACCCATAACAGCTGTACCCGGGTCAATCCCCAAAATGATCCTCTCCTTTAAATTTATTGCCTGCTGCATAGGCTCAAAGGTAACTAATCAAACTAAATTATTTAGCAATACATCCATGTATTGTTCACGGGATATCATCCGTGCACCCATCGATTCAAGGTGACCGGTGTGCACCTGGCAGTCGATAAGTTTGTAAAGCCCTGTTTGAGATAGGTGGATAAGCGCCGTTTTTGAAGCGTTGCTAACGCGGCTAAACATACTTTCGCCGCAAAAAACATCACCCACGTGTACCCCGTAAAGGCCGCCAACGAGTTCATCGTTTTGCCATACTTCAACAGAATGGGCATAACCTTCAGCATGCAAACGGTTATAAGCGGCTATCATATCGGGAACTATCCAGGTACCATCCTGCCCCTCACGCGGAGCAGTTGAGCAGGCGCTTATCACATCGTTAAAACAAGTATCAACCGTAACCCGCAATTTGCCCGAACGCAATACCTGCCGCATGGATTTGGATACTTTTAACTCTTCAGGATATAACACAAAACGCTCATGGGGCGAGTACCACAAAATAGGCGTATCATCGCTATACCAGGGAAAAATCCCGTTTTGATAAGCCAGCAGCAAACGTTCGGTACTCAGGTCGCCGCCAACAGCCAAAAGCCCGTCTGGTTCGGCCAGATCGGGCTTCGGAAATATTAAACGTTCGTCGAGCCTGAATATCATCAGGCGCAAATTTATGCTTTACGGCGTATCACCAGCTTTTTATTTTGGGCTTTGGCAATAGCATCCATATAAACCTGCATTTCGGTGTATTTGGCAGCAGGGATCACATGATTTTTTAAATTGAATTTGGTTGTACTTACCACCTGGTTTTTAGCTGCATCATAAACATACTTAACATCATAAGTGCCATAGGTAAACTTCAGGCTCTGGTCGGCAGGCATGGCGTCAATTTCAAAACCGGCGGGCAAATCAATCGTGGTAACGCATGTTTTTAACATTGGGATTTCAAAAAAGAAATCACTTTTACGTTTTTCGAGTACCGGTACGGTTGTCTTCCATAAATCGAACACCCGGGGCCTGTAAAATTGCTTATTACCGGCTGATACATCACAAAACTTGTCATATTCCAGGTCGATATCTACTTCTTTAACACCATCTTTATCAGTTGAGGGCTTAAACTCAAAAAGCGATGGCTGCTTCATATTAAGCATGCGCATAAGGTATTGTTTCTGTTCGTCGGTTTTTAATGAGGCTATACCCAGGTAATCAGAACGATATTCGCCGGTACTTGAAATTTTGAGCTGGGCCTTCGCGCCGCCTTCCGCGTCAAGTACTATATGTACTTCGGAGTTCAGCTGATTGTCAACATCGATACTGCGGGGAGTTTTAACAAGCTTGCCGCCATCTTCTGTAACCAGCAGTGCATACCTGTTTTCGGTAAACGGACCAAGTTTGCCAAATGGCTTTTGCATATTGGTACATTCCAGCCAGGTGGTATCACTTTTGAAAGGCACGCACAAAATAATATGATTAAACGGGTCACTCGGAAAAGCCGGATCAGCAGGTTCTTCGTTGGAGCCTGCATTTATTATTGCATAATATGAAGGTATATTAACAGCTTTCAATAAGGCATACATATAATTTGAAAGCGCTTTACAATCCCCATATTTTTTCTGATCCACAAATGTGGCCGGGAAAGGTTTTAAACCGCCAATACCTAACTGGATGCTCACATAACGCATGTTTTGCTGCATGTACTGATACAAAAATTTGACTTTCTCCTTATCCGTTTTAATATCTGCCGTCATTTTTTTGATCTCCTCAACCCGCTCAGGGCTGAGGCTGCAAACATCGGCGTTAAGTGCCTGCTGCCACTTTCCATAGTTTTGCCAGGTACTGATATCGCCCGGAATGCCTCCGTATTGAAAGGTATTTGTTGCAAACATAACTTTCGGCATAACCTGCCAGGAAACGGCATCATCTTCGGGCTTTATCGCTTTTAAGTTTTTTACGTGCCAGGTGTATTTTTCAAATTCGCCGGCCGGTGTTTTTTCGGGCTTAATGGCAGTGTTTTTGTTCATATACCTGAAACCAACAGCAGGATTTACCAAAACCGAGTATTCTGCACTTTGCACAGCGCTTTCGGGTGTAAGTATCTGCCACTCGCCCAAATCAAGATAACTGTTCAGATCCTGCTCAAAAATAACTTCGATAGTAGCCGGGTATGTAGATACCGTATGGCCCACATACAATACCCTGTCGTCTGTTACAATCGAGATCCCATCGGTTGCAGCGTGGTCATAAAAATCACTTTTGCGATATTTTTTAATCATTGTACCGCCGGCGTTATACACCAGCATTTGCGCATCCTCAACACTAATGAATTTTTTATCATAACCCAGGGCAATTTGCGCGGCCTCATCTCCTTTCTCGTTTAAAACGGCTATGATAGCATGATGCTTTTTGACCATTTTACCCGCTGCTTTAACGGTGATCTCATCTGATGAGTAGCGCACCACCGAGTTTGCATCCTCTTTCAATGAATCCGGAATAGTTGAGGCTACGTAAAGATCTTTAGGGATGGTTTTATCCTGGCTATAGCTTTTAACGACTAAAACAAACATGGCTGCCGCGGTTAGCAGCAGCCTGTTAAAATATTTACTGATCATATTTCTCGTTATGACTTTTTGAGCACTATTTGCTCGTTAAGCATTTCGTACATTTTTTTACAGAACTCATGAAAATCTGAGTACTCTTCTTTAAAGTATATCGATTTTTTGTGGTCGATATTAAGGCGCACCATAATCTGCCCATCCTGTTCGGCTACCATCCGTTTAAAAACTATTGAATTATCGGGAGTGGCCATACTTACGCTTTTAGGCAATGCGTCAACCTTATAACCTGCAGGTAGTTTAAAAATACCGGTTATGGCGTAATTGTCACGATAGCCAAAGTTGATGTCGGTTGTACGGTTCTCGCTTAAAAACGGGTTTTTATTCAGATCGGTGAACAGGTTTGAATTAAAGTAGATATAGTTATCATCCGAACCGGTAAGATCAAGATCGAAGTTGATATTTTGACGTACCGGTAGTGTATCAATATCTATGTCTTGAATTTTTAGCGATGATATTTTGAGGTTGTTATTATTATCGCGCAGGTTTTCGATGTACTTTTTCTCGCCATCGGTTTTATAATTCCTTATTACATTGATCCTGTTGTAGGCAAAGCTGCTGATATCGGCACTTCCGGCCATTTTGCCATCGGGCTTAATTTCGGCGTTGATCAAAACCACCTGCCTCACCGGGTTTGTGGTTTGCAAAAACGTCATGTCATAAACGTTATCGGCTTTATTGATTAAAAAACCGAACGAGTTAAGGAAATTATATGGCACCTGGTTGTAAAGGTTGTATTTACTTGTAGCATCGAGTACATAATATTTCGCGCTATCTACGGGGATATATGCCACTGTGCTGTTAAACTGATATGAGTTTGGATAAGCCGGGTTTATACGGCCATGCTTGCGGGTACTTACCATCATTGGGTAAACCTTTAAACCCGATTTTTGGAGCAAATGGTAAAGGATCAGGTTTACTTCTGTTGAGTTACCTGTTTTCTTTTCCCATGCCTTAACTGTACCATCGTTGGTTGTGTTATCATAGTTCTCGTCCCACTTCATGGTGTTTTTAACCTCGTTAAAAATGTAGGCTATTTTCTCGTCGTCGGTTTTGAAAGTTTTAGCTTTAGCTACAATGGTTTCTTCGCCGGTAAGCTTACGGTTAAGCTGCTCGCCAAAATCCTCCCATTTAACAACGTTTTCGCCAACCTTTGTCCAGGTATCGGAAAAGCTGTGCATAAACGTTCCGCGGATACTTAATAACTGGAAAAGGATCCGTTCGGAATTATCGGTTACGGCATCCATATAGGGTTCTTCCTTTACCGATGGTATATTGGCCATAGCCTGCGTATGCGTATTGCTGCCCGACATTTTATCAACCACCAGCGGGTAATGAAGGTTCACCAGGTTTTTATAAGTGAGAATATCCGGAATATTGGTATTAAGCTCGCTGTATCGCGTTGGCAGGTCGCCCTGGAAATACCAATCCGGAAAATCAACCAGGCTGGCAATGGTATGCCTGTATTTGAATTCGATGATACTACCAGGTTTTACATTAGGAAACGAAAAAACTATTGCCGAACGGTTTTTATCAACGGCTTGTGTAAAAATCTGTTTTTTATCAACCTTAATAGGCGTAGCCACGCCGTTTTCGAGGTTAATGGTTTCGGCCTGTAGCCCGGTTATAAACTCAGCGTGGTTAACACTGTAATAAGTTAAGCGAATATTGGCCTCATCCTTGCCATTATCGTTAAATATCTTGATACGCTTGTGCCTTTCAAATATGATCTGATATTGTGTATCAAAATACACCTCGCCTTTGTCAAAAAGGACTTCGGCATTGGCATCTTTTTCAAAATCGCAGGCCTTCATTTCCAGGTCGGCTTTGTCAACCTTGCCAAAGGCTTGGGCGGTTGGAATAGCAGGAGCTTGTGCTTTTACAGCAGTTGCAAAGGCTCCCATTGCAATAAGGGTTAATAACTTATTCATTTAAATTAATTGTAAGGGTTTAGCTATAATGTAATTGGTTTGAGTTTGCTAATAGGGTATTAAGAATTATACTTGCCGGACATGCAAGGGCGCTAACTGGCTCATGCCCGTTTCACGATTGGTAATTCGACTTATAAAATAGGAAAATTGAAAATGCGCTTCGCGCTTTCGATACGTTATCGGGTAACGTAAATAGGACTGTACTAAACAGCAGCATTAAAAGCCTGTTCATCGTGATGAGGTTTAATCAAATCAAAAATAATAATTAACCTGATATTTAAAAGCGAAATTTTTTAGCCATTTTGTTTATTTGCTAAAAATGTAATCTATGTCACGAATTAGCCGGCGCCATGTTATTTTGACATTAAAATTTCATATCGCGCAGCGGTTTACGTACATTTATTCAATTGGCACTTTGATTGATATATAGTAATTAATGAAGCAAAAATTTTATGATACTGCTGTGAAGCAGGAAAAAGCTGTACTTGTTGGGGTGATAACACCAAATGAAACCGACGAAATAGAAAAGGAACACCTTGAAGAACTGGAGTTTTTAGCCAGTACCGCGGGGGCGTTAACGGTTAATCATTTCACTCAAAAATTGCAGCGCCCGGATAGAGCTACTTTTGTTGGCTCGGGCAAGTTAGAAGAGATAAAAGCCTACGTTAAGGAAGAGGAAATAGATATAGTTATTTTTGACGATGGCCTATCGCCCTCGCAACTGCGTAATATTGAAAACGAACTACAGGTAAAGATTCTTGACAGGAACAACCTGATCCTGGATATCTTCGCCAGCCGTGCCCAAACAGCCCAGGCCAAGACCCAGGTTGAACTGGCGCAGTTGCAATACCTGCTGCCCCGTCTTACCCGCCTCTGGACTCACCTTGAGCGTCAGAAAGGTGGTATTGGTATGCGCGGCCCGGGTGAGTCGCAAATTGAAACCGACCGCCGTTTGATCCTGAATAAAATATCGTTGTTAAAGGATAAGCTGAAACAGATTGATAAACAAAACGAAACCCAGCGCAAAAACCGCCATCAGTTAGTGCGTACGGCGCTGGTTGGCTATACCAACGTGGGTAAATCAACTATCATGAATATGATAGCCAAATCGGAAGTATTTGCCGAAAATAAACTGTTTGCCACGCTGGATACCACGGTAAGAAAAGTTGTGATCGAGAACCTGCCTTTCCTGATGTCGGATACGGTAGGGTTTATCCGTAAGCTCCCTCACCATTTGGTGGAATGTTTTAAATCCACACTTGATGAAACTCGCGAGGCCGATATTCTGATCCATGTGGTTGATATTTCTCATCCAAATTTTGAGGACCAGATCTATACCGTTAACGAAACGCTGAAGGATATTGGCGCTATTGATAAACGCATTATCACTGTGTTTAACAAAATAGATGCCTTTAAACCCGAAGATCACCAGGTAGCCCAGCAGGAAGAACCGTTAACACTGGAAGACTTTAAACAAAGCTGGATGGCCAAAAACAACGCGCCAGCCATATTTATTTCGGCAACAAAAAAAGAAAACGTTGAGGAATTCAGGGCTTTACTGTATAAAGAAGTGAAAGCGATACATACGGAGAGATATCCGTATGACGCTTTATTGTATTGATAGCTGATTTTTTAAAAGGAGCTATAATATAAAAATCGTCATTGCGAGGAACGAAGCAATCCCCCGGTTAGCAGAGCAAGCCTCCCTGTAAAGTTAGGGATTGCTTCGTTCCTCGCAATGACGTTATTTTTGACATGAATAATTTCAGATTTTTCAGGCAGTCAAAAATATCCCTTGCTTTATCTCCGGAATAATACCTTTCTCCAGCGCGGTATCAAACATCAGGTTGATAGCTTTGCGGCCTTCTTCACCCAAATTAACCGAGTATTGGTTTACATAAAGCTCGATGTGCTTGTACATCACTTCCTCGCTCATTTCCTGGGCATGCTGTTTAATAAACTCTAAGCCTGATTTTGGGTTGGCAAAAGCAAATTCGACTGATTTGCGCAGCACCCGGTTTATTCTATGCTGAACATCCAGCGGTAAATTGCGGTTAGCTACAATACCTCCTAATGGGATGGCACAGCCGGTACGTTTTTCCCAGTAATCGCCAAGGTCGATAATCTTTTTGAGGCCTTTGTTTTGGTACGTGAAACGGTTTTCATGAATAATCAAGCCAACATCTATTCGGCTGTCAAGTAGCGCATCCTCAATTTCTGAAAACACCAACTCCTGTTTGTTGGTAGCTTCAGGAAAAGCCAGGCCTAACAAAAAGTTAGCGGTAGTGTATTTACCGGGGATACCGATCAACGGATTTTTGATTTCGGATTTTCGATTTCGGATTTCTCCTTTTTCTAATTCCGAAATCGAAATTTCCAAATCCGAAATCAACAAAGGTCCTACGCCAAACCCCAGCGCGCTGCCCGAATCAAGCAGTACATATTTATCAGTCACGTAAGCAAAAGCGTGGTAGCTGAGCTTAGTGATATCCAGCTCGCCACGAAAGGCCTTTTGATTAAGTGTTTCCACATCGTCATAAAACACCTCAAACTCCAGGCCTTCGGTATCAATTTTATGGTGAATAAGGGCGTCAAAAATAAAAGTATCGTTAGGGCAGGGTGAAAATCCGAGCGTAAGTTTCATACGGGTAGTAGATTAATTGTTAATGATCTGGCTAACCAGGTCGATGGCAAATGTATTCAGATTTTTAATGGCCAGCCCAATGTTCCAGGCGTCACGGTTACGCTTTTCAACATAATTTGACACTGCCCTGATCTGCATGCCCGGTACATTCATCTGTCGGCAGGCATAAAAAAAAGCAGCCCCTTCCATGCTTTCCAACTGCGGATTTAGCCGTTGCTGCACCTTTTGAATAGAAGGTTCGTGCCCGTGAACCGTGTTAACCGTAATGGCCTTTGCTTTTTTAAGATAAAAGTTCGGGTAAACTTCGTTAAGCGAGGTGCCCGGTTTAAAAACGCTTTCGCCAAAGCCAAGGATGTCAATAGAAATAAAAGCCTCATCATCCTGCGCGCCAAGTTCGGCAAAGGTATCCTCGGTAACTTCCAGCACATCGCCTAAATGAAAATTACGGTCGAAACTGCCTGCGATGCCAAGATTTAGTACTAAATCATAAGTATGGTTGCTGAGCTGACGGGCCATACCAAAGGCTGTTGGCACCATGCCCGCGCCGGTTATAAGTACATCAACCTTATTGCCCAGGGCCTGGACAAGCGGTTCAACCTCAAATTTGGTGGCTGCAGCAATGAGTATAAGCATATTGCATTATTTTGACGGCTAATATAAAACAACTCACCTGTTTTTGTTTTGTATATTTGCACCCACTTTTGTTATGATGATACATATAACGCGCAAGGAACATTTTAATGCCGCTCACCGGATGTACCGTGAGGAATGGAGCGCTGAAAAAAACTTTGAGGTGTTTGGCAAATGTGCCAACCCCAACTGGCATGGTCACAATTACAACTTGTTTGTAACTGTAAAGGGCGAAGTTACGCACGCTACCGGCTACCTGATAGATTTGAAAGAGCTCAAGACGATCATCAATGAGTATGTTATTGAAAAGATCGACCATAAAAACATCAATAAGGATGTTGACTTTATGGCCGGCAAAATGGCATCGACAGAGCTGCTCTGCATTGAGATCTTTAATCAGTTGAAAGCACCTATTGAAGCTTACGAAGGCGTGTTTTTACATTCAGTAAAACTGTACGAAACCGAAAATAATTCTGCCGAGTATTTTGGCGGTTAATTTTATAAAATGAGCGATTCACAATTTAGCCAGGATACCGACGACGACGATTTCGGCGGTTACATCAAAATAGATCGTTATAACCAGGAACGCATTGATAGTTTAAAAGATAACTATCACAACGTTTTAAAGCAGATAGGCGAGGAGCCAGAACGGGAAGGTTTACTAAAAACCCCCGAGCGTGTAGCCAAAGCCATGCTTTATTTAACCCATGGCTATGAACTTAATGCCGAAGAAATTTTGAACTCGGCTAAGTTTAAGGAAGAATACAGCCAGATGGTGGTAGTAAAAGACATTGAAGTTTATTCGATGTGCGAGCACCATATGCTGCCTTTCTTTGGCAAGGCGCACGTGGCATACATTCCTAACGGGCACGTAGTGGGTTTAAGCAAGATCCCTCGTGTGGTTGACGTATTTGCCCGCCGCCTGCAGGTACAGGAACGTTTAACCAACGAAATCCGTGATTGCATTCAGCAAACCCTGAACCCTATCGGTGTTGGCGTGGTAATTGAATGCCGTCACCTGTGTATGAGTATGCGCGGTGTGCAAAAGCAAAATTCGGTAACCACAACCTCGGCCTTCACCGGCGAGTTCCTGAAAGAAAAAACCAGGACTGAGTTTTTAAATTTGATAAGCTCTAAGTTGAGTTAAGGCCCCCCGCCCCCCTAAAGGGGGAGTGAGGGAGCTGAACAATTATATTATAAACACTAAACAAAAATTCCCCCTTTAGGGGGTTAGGGGGCTAATGAAAGCATATATTTTCCCGGGCCAGGGTGCCCAGTTTCCGGGTATGGGCAAGGACCTGTACGACCAGTCAGAAAAAGCACGTGAGCTGTTTGAAAAAGCTAACGAAATCTTGGGTTTCCGTATTACCGATGTGATGTTTGAAGGTACTGCCGAAGATTTGGTGCAAACCAACGTTACCCAGCCTGCTATTTACCTGCACTCAACAATTTTAGCTACAGTTTTAGGCGATGATTTTCAGCCGGAAATGGTTGCCGGCCATTCATTAGGCGAGTTTTCGGCTTTGGTTTCTGCCGGAGCTTTATCATTTGAAGATGGCTTACGTTTAGTTGCCGCGCGTGCTAACGCCATGCAAAAAGCCTGCGAAATTCAACCATCAACCATGGCCGCTATTTTAGGTCTGGATGATTTTACGGTAGAAGATATTTGCGAGCGCATAAGCGAAGTGGTTGTGCCTGCAAACTACAACTGCCCGGGTCAGCTGGTAATATCCGGTTCAATTGCCGGTATTGACGAAGCCTGTATTAAAATGACCGAAGCCGGTGCTAAACGTGCTTTAAAACTTAAAGTAGGCGGCGCGTTCCACTCGCCGTTAATGGAAGCTGCAAGGGTTGAATTGGAAGCAGCTATTGTTGCTACCGAAATTAAAGCCCCGGTATGCCCTATCTACCAAAACATAGATGCCAAGCCATACACCGATCCTGAATTGATCAAGAAAAACCTGATAGCACAGCTAACAGGCGCCGTTAGGTGGACCCAAACCGTTATGCATATGATTGAAGATGGCGCTACATCATTCACCGAAGTAGGGCCGGGTAACGTACTGCAAGGCCTTGTAAAAAAGGTTGATAAAACCGTCGCGACAGCGAGCGCTGTATTACCGCAATAAATTTTAAAAGCCACATACAACATGTGGCTTTTATTTTTGTTATAGGCTTGTATTAATCAAAAAATCCATAGTATAGCAACATCTTGACTACATCGGGGAAAATACGCCTATTGCTTGCTCTTTTGGGGCTTAGTTTGCTGTTTACGGCCATTATTGTTCAAAAAACATATACGCCGGTAAACAGTCTTGTGCAATCTGCCCGGGTACTGGAAGATAATCTTCACAACAAGGAGATCTTTATAAGCAAACAGCTGGAGGAAAAATGGAGCTTTAAAAAGCTAATGAACCTGCGCAATAACGAGCAGGATGCCATTAACGCCATTGAAAGCTTCACTACCAAAAACGGCATTTGGTTTATTACCCTAACCAACAACAAGCTTAGTTTTTGGAGCGGCATCAAAGTATTGCCCGATAGTACAAATACCATCAAGGAGGGTTATTCGTTTATCCAGCAGCCCAACGGATATTATGAAACATTCAGGAAAACGGAAGGTAACTCTTCGGTTATCTTTTTTATCCCGGTAAAAATCAATTACGCTTTTCAGAATAAGTATCTCCAAAACAAATTTGCCAAAGACCTGCTTGACGACGATAACATTGATATAGCCGATTTTACAGATATCAATGTTTACGAAGTACACAGCAGCGATAATGAATACCTGTTTTCGGTAAAGCTCAAAAACAACGACACCAATAATGATTTTGTTTACTATGAGCTTTCATTCTGGATCCTGACAGCTATTACGCTCTGTATCCTGATGCATAATATCTGCAATTATGTAGCTTCTAAGGGCTATGTGTTGCTATCCATCATTTTCCTGGCTTTATATATAGTGCTGTTCAGGTTTGTTAACCTGCATTATAACCTGCCCGATTTTACCTATAAGCTCAGTATCTTCAATCCCATATTTTATGGTTCGAGCCTGGTTTATCCTTCGCTTGGCGATTTTTGCATCAATATCCTGGTGATTTTTTGGTTTGTGGCTTATGTGTACAAGCAGCGTCGCAGTTTCTTTAATAACATACAAACTAAAACAGGTGGCTATGTAATAGTTGTCGCCGGTGTTTTAACACTTATAGCAGTATCAACATCTCTGTTGCGTTTATTTTACGGTTTAGTTATCAACTCAAAAATCAATTTTGATGTAAATAATGTGCTTAGCTTAACCGGCTTTAGCCTGCTGGGGGTATTGATGCTATGCTTTAGCTTTTTGATATTTTACCTGCTGAACGAGGTTGTCCTGACCGTATGCTTTAAAACCAATGTACCTAAAACACATCAGCTTTTCCTGTTTTTATCCGGCATTGCCCTAACCACCCTGGCATTTGCTTATTACAAGGAATTTACGCTGTTTTATATACTATGGGCCATATTGGTATTGATAAGGGCCTACAGCTTTCTTTATCAAAAAGAGGAACTTTTTGCTACTTCGTTTTTAGGGATAGTGTTTGTCTGCGCCCTGATAGCAGCCATTAAGCTTAACCATTTTGAAGACCTTAAAGAACACGAAACCCGGAAAGCCCTCATACAAAAGCTGGAGATCCCGGATGATGCCACGGCCGACTATATTTTCAAAAAGGTAGAAAACCAGATTATCACAGATACGGCCATAATGCGCTATTTTACAAATGGCCTGCATAATGGCGATTATCTTAAAACCCGTTTTCAGAAGCTTTATTTTGATGGCTATCTTTCAAAGTATGAGTTTAAGGTTCATGAGTATGATGCAAATGAAGAGCCAACATCGGCAGATAAAAATTATTCACTGAGTGTATTTAAAGATCTGGTGCTGTACAGTTCATTTAAAGTGTCCGATTATTTTTATCGTGAAAACGAATCATTCGGATATCAGAACTATTTTGCCATATTACCGGTAAACACCAGTAATAAGCAATTAGGTACCATTGTAATCGAATTAAAATCGAAGCCGCTACAATCGTCAGGGGCATTCCCCGAGTTGCTGATTGACGGGAATATCAACCCTGAAAATGATTTTAAAGATTATTCATACGCCTTTTACAGCGATAATAAACTACTAAGCCAACGTGGTACTTATGTTTATTCGCTTGATAACACCGAGTTTAAAAGTGACCTAAAAAAGTACACTGAGAAAACCACGCAAAATCACAGCACGGTTTGGTATGAAAGTTTCACCACATACAATCACCTGATATACAAGCCCAGCGAAAGGAACCTGATTGTTGTTAGCCGCGAGGAAAACTCACTTTATTACGCCGTCACTTCGCTTACTTTCTTTTTGGTGGTGATACTGATCTTCAGTGCCATCCTGATCACGATCAGATGGCTATGGGCGCGCATTAAAATCTTCAACATTGCCGAAGATGGCCTGAAGATAAACTTCAGGATTAATTTTGATAAGGTATTGTACAAAACCCGTATCCAGATCTCGATGATACTGGCTGTGGTAGTTACATTGGTGCTGGTAGGCTTTATTACATTTTTATCCATCAGCAATCAGTACCACACTCAGCAGGAAAAAATGATCAGGGATAAAATAACCCGGATAGCATCGGCATTTGAAAACGGTCTTTTTACCCAATACGTTGAACACATAAACGAGGAGAGCCAGGTACATTTTAATGATCTGGCCAATACCTATGCAACCGATCTTACGGTATTTGATACTAACGGTATTCCGTTGCTAACTACGCAACCCAAAGTTTACGAGAATGGGCTGGTTGCTAAACGGATGAACGCGCGCGCATTCATTTTTTTGAGCAAGCTGCAAAAAACCGAGTTTGTTAACGATGAAAAAATAGGCGACCTGAGCTATAAGGCTGCTTACGCTCCGATAACGCTTACCGCCTCGAACAAAACGGTTGCTTATATCCAGGTGCCATATTTCAGTAATGAAGCCGACTACAAGGAACGGATAAGCTCATTGCTTAACGTGATGATAAACGTTTATGCCATAGTTTTCATAGCTATAGGTTTGTTTGCTATCATCATTGCCCGGCAAATAACAGCACCGCTAAACTTCATCCAGCAAAACCTTAGTAAAACCATCTACGGTAAAAAGAACGAGCAGATCAAGTGGTCGCGCGATGACGAGATCGGGGCATTGGTTAAAGAGTATAACAAAATGATTTCGGCGTTGGAAAACAGCGCCCAGCGTTTGGCGCAATCTGAACGTGAAAGCGCCTGGCGCGAAATGGCTAAGCAGGTTGCCCATGAAATTAAAAATCCGCTTACACCGTTAAAACTTGGTTTGCAGCTGCTTGATAAGTCATGGAAGGATAAAGACCCTAAGTTTGACCAGAAATTTGAGCGTTTCAGCAAGTCATTTGTTGAGCAGATAGAGAGCCTGTCGTCAATAGCATCAGAGTTTTCGGCTTTTGCCAAGATGCCGGATACCCGTATTGAGCAGATCAATATTTTTGATATGCTCAACCAGGCCGTTATAATTTTTAAGCAAATGGATAACGTACTGATCAGCTATCAGCAACCCGAAAGCGTGTTTACCATCAATGCCGACCGCGACCAATTATTGCGTTGCTTTAATAATTTGCTAAAAAATGCTATCGAGGCTACGCCGCATGACAGGAAATGTATCATCGATATCAATTACCTGGTAACCAGCAAAAACATCCTGCTTACTATTAAAGATAACGGCAACGGGATCCCTGAAGAAATGCGCGAAAAGATCTTTGAGCCTAACTTCACTACCAAAAGCTCCGGAACAGGTTTAGGCCTTGCATTCATCAAAAACTCTATCGAAAACGCTAATGGTAAAATTTGGTTTGAAACCACCATGGGCGTAGGTACTACATTTTATTTGAGTTTACCCGCGGCATAATCCGGCTGCAGGTAGCTTAATAACAAGACTCCTTATTACATATTAATAATTCTCATAAAACTACTTTGATAATTCAAAAAAGGCCGAAAACTGTCAGAAGTTTTCGGCCTTTTTTGTTGCTATAGCTTTCCCAGATGGCTTTTAAAGCCTAATACAGCGCTATTTAAATTTTACCAAAAGTTAAATACTCTAATTAAGAGTGTAATAAGTAATAACTAATTGCAATCCGCCATGTTGTTACAGGCGTATATCCATCTACAAAACAACTAATTATAACATTAAAAAATCGAACTCTATGAAAACATCTGAACAAGAAAGCATAGGCGGGGCAAACATGGCCAGGAGGTCATTTTTACGCTATGCGGGGTTAGGCGTAGCATCAGCCGGCCTGTTAGCTACTGCGGCTTGCCACAAAGATCATAAGGTAGTTGTTGGCGGCGGCATTGATATCGGCGCCAAAGGCGATCTTGCCATCCTCAATTATGCTTACGCACTTGAGCAACTGGAAGCCGCGTTCTATATCCAGGTAATTACCACTCCTTATTCTGGTATGACTTCCGACGAGAAAGCGCTTTTTACCAGTATCCGCGACCATGAGGTACTTCACCGTGAATTTTTCAAGGCTGCCTTAGGCGGTAACGCTATCCCTTCACTTACTGTCGATTTTAGCACTATTGATTTTACTAAAAAATCTGCTGTGCTTGGTGCCGCCAAAGCATTTGAAGATACCGGGGTTAAAGCTTATGATGGTGCAGGTTATTTGATACAGGATGCAGGCTATCTGACCATTGCAGGTAAAATTGTATCGGTTGAGGCCAGGCACGCGGCACTCATCAGCAATATGCTTGTTGCGGGCTCATTTGCTGCCGATGACCAGGTAGATAGCAATGGACTGAATAAATCAGCAACCATTGCAGAGGTATTGCCTATCGCCAATACCTATCTGAAAACCAAAGTGAGTGCAACTAATTACAGTTACGTAGCTTAATCCCCACATCGCCATGAATTTATTTAACATAATAGACGAAATAGAAAAATTTGATCCGGAATTAAACGACAGGCTTAACCCGCGTCGTGCAGCCATCAAAAATATAACAAGCTTTGGTTCAAAAGTGGCTATGGCCGCCGTGCCGTTTGCTATGGGCACCATGCTCAAAAGAGCCTACGGCGCTACTGCCGCCCCAACAGTTGTTGAGGTTTTAAACTATGCCTTAACGCTTGAATACCTCGAATCATCATTTTACAACCAGGGAGCGGCTTCGGCAGGTTTAATCCCCGCCGCGGGGGCATCTTACATCAACACCGTAAAAGATGATGAGAACCAGCACGTAGCTTTCCTGAAAACTGCTATTACTGCTTCGGGCGGCACACCTGTTACTTCGCCTAAATTTGATTTTACCGCAGGCGGCGGTACCGGCAATGGTCCGTTTAAAGGCTTGTTTAGTAATTATACCCTGTTTTTAAAAGTGGCATTAGCTTTTGAGGATACCGGTGTACGTGCTTACAAAGGTCAGGCCCCCAACTTGCTTGGAAACAAAGATATTTTGACTGCAGCCTTATCTATCCACGCGGTTGAAGCCCGCCACGCGTCGGCTATCCGCCAGTTATTGGGTGTATCTCCGTGGATCACCAGTACAGCAACATTAGGCAACGATACCGGAGTATCGCAGGTAAACGGTAATTATGATGGAGAACAAAATGTTACCCAGGGACCTGTGAATGTTACTACATTGCCAAGTATATCGGGTTCAACAACATCTGTTGCTATTGCTACAGCAGCTTTTGATGAACCATTATCTATGGACCAGGTATTGGCTTTATTAGTAGGTACTTTTATTTATACCTAAATAGCATATCCTTCAGAAATGAAAAGACCGGTAGCAATAGCTCCGGTCTTTTTTTATGCCCGAATTTTAATTATTTATTTAATGCCTGCTGCCCAAATTTGATGAGATCATTAGCCCTGATATAGCCTACCGTTCCCGAAACGGGTTTGCCCTTGCTGGTAAATATGATCATGGTTGGATAAGCCTGCAGGCCCCATTCGGCAGCAAGCGCCGGGCCTTGCCCTTTTTCCATATCAATGGCCACGTTTACAAAATTGTCGTTGTAAAAATCGGCTACTTTATTATTTTTAAATGTAGTGGCCTTGAGCATTTTGCAGGGGCCGCACCAGCTGGCATAAGCATCAACAAAAATATATTTGTTTTGGCGGGCTGCCTGTTTTAAGGCTTCGGTCCACGAGTTTTCAATAAAATTGATTTGGGTTGATGACTTGCTTAGGGTTGCCTGAGCTTGGGCATTAAAACCGAAAGTAATATTAAGCAGGATAACAAAGCAGATTGTAAGCAGGATTTTTTTCATTCTTATTATAAGGTATTCACAATACTAAAACAGCACGTATATAATGCTTTATACGTGCTGTTTATTGTAGCGGTTATAAATTTATTTTATCGGTTTGCAGGTCGTCTTTCCTGTTGCTGGCGCTGCTGTTCCTGCTGCTGACGTTGAGCTTGTTGTTGTTGCTGTTGTTGCTGACGTTGCTGCGCCTGCTGCTGCCTTTGAGCCTGCTGCTGCTGTTGTTGTTGCTGACGTTGCTGTTCCTGCTGTTGCCTTTGGGCTTGTTGTTGCTGCTGGCGTTGTTGTTCCTGCTGCTGCCTTTGGGCTTGTTGCTGTTGCTGACGTTGCTGCTCCTGCTGCTGGCGCTGAGCCTGCTGTTGCTGCTGGCGTTGTTGTTCTTGTTGCTGACGTTGGGCTTGTTGCTGTTGCTGACGTTGCTGCTCCTGCTACTGGCGCTGAGCCTGCTGTTGCTGCTGGCGTGGCTGTTCCTGCTGCTGCTTTTGGGCTTGTTGCTGTTGCTGCCGTTGGGCTTGTTGCTGTTGCTGCCGTTGGGCTTGTTGCTGTTGCTGCCGTTGGGCTTGTTGCTGTTGCTGCCGTTGGGCTTGTTGCTGTTGCTGACGTTGTTGATCTTGCTGCTGACGCTGAGCCTGCTGTTGTTGCTGACGTTGTTGTTCCTGCTGCTGCCTTTGGGCCTGTTGTTGCTGCTGGCGTTGCTGTTCCTGCTGCTGACGCTGGGCCTGTTGCTGCTGTTGTTGTTGCTGACGCTGTTGCAACTGCTGCTCTCTTTGAGCTTGCTGTTGTTGCTGGCGCTGCTGTGTCTGTTGCTGCCTTTGCGCTTGCTGATCCTGCTGGCTTTGCGGACGCTGTTGTTGCTCACCTCTGGCCTTTTGATCCTGCTGGCGTTGTTGCAATTGCTGCTGACGCTGTGCCTGCTGTTGTTGCTGACGCTGGGTTTGATCGTTCTGTTTTTGATCTAACTGTTGCTGCCTTTGGGATTGTTGCTGTTGCAAACGTTGTTGTGCCTGCTGCTGACGCTGAGCCTGGTTATCGCCGGGCCTTGCATTTGGCTGGTTTGGTCGTGATCCGTTTGCAGGGTTAGGGCGGGCTACCGGGCCTGGACGATTAACCTGTACCACTTTATTATCAGGTTTTTCATTACGGGCCACTTCACGCAAACGTGCTGCATTGTTACGGTTTATGTTTGCGTTACCTGCTTGCCTGCTGGCTATACCGTTATTAGGATTTTGCTGACGATAAGCTGCAGCGTTTACTACCCTTGCCGGTCTTGCATCAGGCGCTTTCCTTATTTCCGGACGGTAAATGTTTACGGTGTTATTCACCACCCTGCCTCCGCCGTTCGGGCGGTTAACATTGGTGATATTATAAACCCTTACATTACGGTTATTGGTAACCTGCCTGATCTCATTAATCCTTGGCCCGGTTACATAGGTGCGGTTATTATTAACATAGGTATTGTTAATAATGGTTGTGTTATGAATAATGTTTACAACACGGGTGCGCGGTGCATAGTAGTTATAAATGTTTGGCCTGTTAATATACGCCTGCGGTGCGCAAACCCAATAATTATCTGGCACATTATAGCTGTTACCAAAAGATATGCTGATGCTGATACCAGGTTGCAAAGGAGCCCAGCCGTAATAACCGCCACCATGCCTCCAGCTTACCCATGCCGGAGCCCATTCGTGGCCCGGGATCCATTCCCAGCCATAATAGTCATCATAACGCCAGCGTCCATAGTGAAATGGCGCCCAGCCCCATTCATAATCAGATACCCAGGTGTTACCATAATCCGTTACCACCCAGTGACCGCGGGTAGCGTATGGCCTGAAATCGTCACCTGCGTCAGGTACCCAAACGTTACCATATTGCGGATCGCTTACCCAGGTGCCGTAAGGATCAAGTTCGTCGTAAAACTCCTGGTCGGATACATAGCCTCCTTCCTGGGCTTTACCCATGTTTGGCGCGGCAAGCATTAGTAAAAATGCTATTAAGCTGATACCGCATATTTTATTGATGAATTTCATAGTATTTTAAGTTAAAATAGCGCTGTTAGGTTTACGTCTATAAACATATGACAGGCAGAAGTATAAAACGTTTAAAGCAAAAATTGTTTTAAAGGGTTAACATAAACCAAGCCAGTGTAATTATGGGGATAAAATTTTATTGTTATCTTGTGTACCACGCTTAAAAATTAAATAATTTTGCTACCTGTTTTTTTATAAACTACAACTATGAGTACAGTAAATATTCCACGTCTGGATCTGAATACCTATATAAACGGCTCGGCCGAAGAACGCAAACAATTTTCGAACGATATTGGTAAAGCTTTTAATGAAACCGGGTTTGTTACCATCACAAACCATGGTTTGAGTAAAGAGCTGATAGATAAACTTTACGAGCAGGTAAAAGCCTTATTTGCCCTGCCCGACGCGGTAAAACAACAATACGAAATTCCTGGTTTGGCAGGTCAGCGCGGCTATACCGGCAAAGGCAAAGAAACCGCCAAAGGTTTTAAAACGCCGGATTTGAAAGAGTTTTGGCAAATCGGTCAGACAGTGACCGATGACGACGCGCTTAAAGCCCAATACCCGGAAAATGTACAGGTGAACGAACTCTCTGAGTTTAACCCAACCACTATCGAAGTTTATAAAAAGCTGGAAGCCGCAGGCAAACATTTGCTGCGCGCCATAGCTGTTTATCTGGAATTACCTGAGAATTATTTCGACGATAAAGTACATAACGGAAACTCTATCCTGCGTAACCTGCATTACTTCCCGATATTGGATCCGGATTCGGTACCTGATGACGCGGTTCGTGCAGGTGCTCATGAGGATATCAACCTCATTACCCTCTTGATAGGCGCCAGCGCAGATGGCCTCGAATTGTTAACCCGCGATAATACCTGGTTCCCGGTTAAAGCTTATGGGGAAGACTTAGTGGTTAACGTTGGCGATATGCTGCAGCGTTTAACCAACAATAAACTGAAATCAACCACCCATCGTGTAGTGAACCCGCCGCGTGAGTTGATGAAGTTTTCCCGCTTTTCGGTGCCGTTTTTCCTGCACCCAAAATCAGGTATGGACTTAACCAGCCTTGATTCATGTATTGATGAACAGCATCCTAAGCTATATACAGATATTACTGCAGGTGAATATCTGGATGAGCGTTTAAGAGAGATTGGATTGAAAATGTAGCAAACAAAATTATGTTATTGCGAGGAACGAAGTAATCGCAAACTATACAAAGCGTCTCTGCCAATTGGGGATTGCTTCGTTCCTCGCAATGACGTCTTTTACAAACAACAAAGCCCTTCCAAAACTGAAAGGGCTTTTGCATTTAAACAGGTAGATGAAATAAATTTATTTAGCCAGTGCCGCTTTGCCGTCAACGCCATCCAAAGCTGCCTGCTTTCTCTTGTACAATACAAATAATGCGGTAGCCAACACGCCAATAATACCTTCAACACAAACTGCACGGCGTGGACCAACTTCATTGGCTAACCAGCCGGCCATCAAACTGCCTACCGGGATCATTCCCTGGTAAGCCATCACGTAGTAGCTGATTGCCCTTGCCCTCATGCTTGGGATAGCGTGGGTTTGGATATAAGTGTTAATAGCTGATGTTTGCGCCATCATACCAACACCGGTAAAAACCATGAATGTTAAAGCGAAAGGCAGTTTGCCTGCATAAGCCACCATCAGCACACTGATACCAAAAATGAGGCTCGCCGCGCTCATGATCTTCACTAAGTTTTTGCTGCTTTTTAAGTTAGCCAGGTAAACTGCGCTGATCACTGAACCTAAACCAGCTGCGCTCTCAAACCAGCTGAAAGTTTTGGCATCGCCATTAAAAATATCTTTGGCAAAAATGGGCATCAGCGTATTAAAAGGAATAACGAACAAGCTGCTTGCGGTAAGCATCAGGATCATGCTGCTCAGGTCGCTATCGCCAGATACATATCTGAAACCTTCCTGCAATTCTGTCCAGATGCTTTTTTCTGAACGGATGGGAACAATAGTGTTCAGCTTCATCATAAATAAACAGGCAAGCACCGGAACATAGCTCAAAAAGTTACCGAAGAAACAAACATCCTCACCAAAGGCACTTAAAACGATACCTGCAATTGCCGGCCCCGCAATACGTGCAAGGTTTGTCATAGTAGAGTTTAGAGCGATGGCATTAGGCAGATCGGCTTTATCATCAACCATATCCACCATTAATGATTGGCGACAGGTTACGTCAAAAGCGTTTACGATGCCCTGTAGTAAACTTAAACCAATAATGGCGGGAATGTTATAGATCTTGAAAAAGATCATGAAAGCAAAGGCAGCTGCCTGTAACATAGATACCACCTGGGTGATAACCAAAATGCGGTAACGGTTATGCCTGTCAACAATACTGCCTGCATAAGGGGCTAATATCAGGGATGGGATCAGGCTCACAAAACCCACTATACCCAGTAAAAGAGCCGAACCTGTGAGGCGGTAAACCAGCCAGCTCACTGCTGTTTTTTGCATCCATGTGCCAATGAGGGATATTGACTGACCGTAAAAAAACAGCTTAAAATTACGGTACTTTAAAGAGCGAAACACATTCATTTGTTCAATTCATAACAAAAGCAAATTCAGGGGAGTACTTAATGCAAGACTATTGAATTGTTTTATGATGCAAATATCGCCCTTATTGATACATTTGTAAAATAGATTATTTTAATAGAATTGATAGGAAAAAACGATTGATTATGGAACTGCGCCAGTTACAATACTTTGTTAAAGCGGCGGAAACTATGAACTTTACCGAGGCTGCGGCAGCTGTGTTTATTACACAAAGCACGCTATCGCAACAGATTAAGCAACTGGAAGAGGAACTGGGCATGCTCCTGTTCGATAGGATTGGGAAACACGTACGCATCACCGAGGCTGGGCATATATTTTTAACCCATGCCCGCAAGATACTGAATGACGTACAGCGAAGTAAACAAGCCATCAGCGAGTTACAAAACGCCACCACCGGCGAACTGAACCTCGGCGTTTCCTACGCGTTCACTTCATTGTTATTGCCAGCTTTGGCTCCGTTCAGCACCAAATATCCGGGTATTAAGATTTTTATTACTTACGGCAGCCCGGAAGAATTGGAAAAGAAACTGCGACTGGCCGAACTGGATATGATCCTTGCTTTTCATAACGAAAGCGACGACGAAGACCTAGAGATGCAAGAGTTATTTAGCTCGAGCGTGGTAATGGTGGTATCCAAGAGTAATCCGCTGGCGCAGCTCAAAAAAATAAGCCTGGAAGAGTTAGCCAGGCTTGATTTAATCCTGCCTGGAAAAGGCTTCAGTTCACGCGACTTTATTAATGATCTTTTCAATCGCAAAAAAATAGTGCCTAATATTAAGATAGAGCTTAATGACGTACATTCATTACTGGCCCTGGTTGAGAATGGGCAATGGGCTACCATTCTGAACGAAAAAGCCATCATCGGCTGGAATAAAGTAACCGCCATTCCCATTGAATCAAAAGAGATCAAACGGCAATCATACATCCTGTGGCAAAAAGGTGTTTATCGTAAACGGGCTGCCATTTTGTTTATTGAAGAATTGATGCGGGTGATGGAGAGTGAGTAGAAACTTTTTGTCATTTCGATAGAGCCTGTAGTGGCTTGAGCATTGGGGCGAAAGAGAAATCTTGTACGCCATATAAGTGCGTTACTAAGTTTACAAGCAGGGCGTATAAGATTTCTCCTCACGCTGTCGCTCATCCCCGCACTTGTTCGTTCGAAATGACAGGATTATATATTTCTTTCCCACGGTCGTGCCCCCACGGCCAAAACTACTTCTTCATCTCTTCCCTTATCGCCCTCAAAAACTCGTTGGGGTGTTTGGAGCCGATGATATACAGAAGGCCATCACGGTCGGTAAGGTGGATAGCTTCGTTGCCTGAAGTAAAAAAGCGGATGGTGCCTTTGGTGTGCAGGTTATAAACCGGGTTATTGAAAAGATAGCGGCTGTACGTGCCTTTTTCTACCTTAACAATGCTGTTCAGATCTATTTTTACAAGTTTGGTTGTCCACAGGCCATCAAGCATAACGCTTTTGTTTTCCACACGGGTGCGGAAATGCAGCAGGAAGCCCAGGATAATGGAGATAATAATGATGGCAAAGCCTACAACAACAAGCAAATCGCCGTTACGTTCACGTTCGTCGGTAAAAAAGTAGGCTGCAAAACAGAACATGGCTAAAACCAGGCGTATGGTTAGCGGTATAAATTCCCGGCCAAGGTATTGCTTTTCAGTAAAAACGGATTTATCGCTCATGTTAGTTTAAACAGTTCGAAGATAGTAACTTTTTTAGTGTTATCACTCACTTTATACCTTTCGTCGGGGCGGTAGCCGCCAATCCACATAATTTCACCGTTGCCGTTCACAAGGATAGGAATTTCTTCCTTTTGATGCAGCGGCACTTTCTGATTGATAAAAAAATCGCTCAGCTTCTTCTTCCCTTTCATCCCTAAGGGAAAAAAATAATCCCCCTCATTCCAGGTACGCACCCTGAGCGGATATACCAGTTTATCCGCATCTATTGATACCGCCATCGGGTTGTCCTTTACAATCAGCGCACTATCATCATGCAATAAATTCACCCTGTAAACGCCAAAATTAGCTTCATGGTCTGTTTCGTTAATAATAATCTCAACCGGTAAAACGGTTGTTCTGGGTTTCAGGATGATAATATTCCTATCAATCAACAAGGTATGCGTCCCCGATTCAAATACCCTGCCGGAGTGTTTATCAAGCGAATCAATCAGGTCGTCAATAGTAGCTTCATTAAAGCCGTACTCGTTAAGTAACTTAAAAAGTAACAACCTTTTGGGATTAAGCTTCTTTACTTCAATAATGGATAAATAAATACCATCATCATGTATTTGCAGTAGCGCCTGTCTTAATTCCTCAAGCTTAAGCTCCAGCAACAGTTCCAGGTCGCGAAAATGGAGCAGGTTGTTTTCAAAAGTTTTTTCGAGCGAAGGATTCAGTTCTTTCAGCTTAGGTACAACCTCCAGCCTGATCTTGTTACGGGCATATTTAGCAGAGGCATTGGAGCTGTCTTCTACAAATGTTAAACCTTCGGCAGTAACAATGGTCTGTATTTCCGCACGGCTAAGGAACAGCAGGGGGCGCACCAGCTTACCGTTTTTAGGTAAAATACCATGTAAACCGGCAATTCCGGTACCGCGTGTAAGGTTTAACAATATTGTTTCAATAGTATCGTTTTGGTGGTGAGCAAGCGCAATAACCTCATAACCTGACTGCTGACTGATGGTGTCAAACCATTGATAGCGCATATCACGGGCCGCCATCTGAATTGATATCTTGTTATCGGCAGCGTATTGCTCAGTATCAAAGTTTACAGTATGGAAAGGAATGTTAAGCGTTGCGGCAAGGCTGCGGGAAAAAGCCTGATCGCGCAGGGCTTCATCGCCACGCAGCTGAAAGTTACAATGGGCAATGCCAAAATCATACCCTGCGGCTTTAAGCAAATGCACCATTAAAACCGAATCGATGCCGCCGCTTACAGCTGCCAGGATTTTGGTAGCGGGTGTAAATAAGCTGTTTTGCTCAATAAAATTAACAAACTGATTAACTGGCAGCATTCATCAAAATTATTAATTTAATAACCCCAACAAAAAACTAATTTTGCCATTGTGAGGAAATACGTTTTATGCTTTTTGTTTTTGGCGATAGCGACTGCAGCTATGGCTCAAAAAAAATCAATTGTAAACCTGATACAATCTGAACGAAGCACTGCCGGAAAAATTAATGGCAAGCAGATGGTAAAAGTGTATAAAGGCGTGTTCAAGCAGGATTATTCTATCCTACGGTCAGACAGCGCCTACTTTTATCCAAGCGACAACGCTTTTGATGCCTTTGGTAACGTAAACATAAACCAGGGCGATACGCTGAATATATTCTCAGATAAGCTGAATTATAACGGTAATACCAAAACAGCAATCCTTACCAATAATGTTAAAATGGTTGACCGCGATGCAACCTTAACTACCAATTACCTTACTTATAACACGGCCAGCCGCATAGGCACTTACACGGGCGGCGGTAAACTGGTAAATAAGGATAATGTGCTTACCAGCAAAAACGGCTATTACTTTGCCTTCAGCCGCGACTCGTATTTCCGGTACGATGTAGTGCTTACCACACCTGACGCATTGATAAAAACAGATACACTGAAGTATAACACGGGCACGCGTATAGCCTATTTCTTCGGGCCAACCAATATTTACGGCACTAAGGATAAAGACACCCTGTATACCGAAAATGGTTTGTACAACACTGTTACCGAGCAGGCCTATTTCGGAAAGAAAAACTCGTACAGGCAAGGCACCAAATCATTAAAAGGCGACAGTCTTTTTTATGACAAGCTGAAAGGCTACGGTCGCGCGGTAAAAAACATCACTTTTGAAGACCGTGAGCAAAAGGTAACCATAAAAGGTGATCTGGGAACTTACTACAGGGCCGAGGAAAAAACCGTTGTTACCGAAAACGCTTATGTAGTATTGATTTCCGAACAAAAGGATACCAGCAAAACCGATACAACAGTTAAAAAACTACCGGTTGATAATAAGAATGCTAAGGCAACAGCCAAAAAAGTCACCGATCTAACAAAAATTGCCAATGCTATAAAACCCGATAGCATCCATAAAGCACCGCCTAATACCATGCCGGTTAAACAGCCGTTTGCCATAGGTAAAAAAGACAGCGCTAATGTTGAAATGGCAGCTGCACTGGCGCAGGACGCGTTGAAAAACAATAAAAACGCCAATGCCGACGTATTGATCAAAGCCGCAACCCAGGCAAAAAAGGGCAACGAAAAGGTGATCGACTCGGCACTGAAGGCGGCAGCTCCGGCCTTGAAAAACAATAAGGACAAAGCCAATATTAAAAACATAGGCAGTTTGGCCGGCGTAGCCGATGCTATAAAACCGGGTGTTGCAAAAGTAACTGGCAAGTTGCTGCCTGCAAAAACGCCTTTAGCCACAAAAGATACCAGCCATATTAAACGCGATTCAATATACATGACTGCCGATACCATCGAAACGCAGATCATGACCTATAAAGACCAGAAAATTTACCAGGAGCGCCAGCGTACTTTACGCGATACCACTTTAAAACAACGCAAAGTAGCGGCTGATAAAAAATCCTCGAAGTTTTTGACCGCTTATTATATAAAGGTGCCTAAAGATACCAGCTACTTTCACCGTGATTTTTTTGGTAAGCCAAAGCCAATAAACGATTCGTTGCAGCGCAAAAAAGACGCCCTTGCCGCTATTAAAAAAGCAAAACAGGATAGCATATACCGTGTGCAAATGCAGCGCGACCCGGTTTTCAAGCAATATCCTGTTGATGTGAAAGATACGGCGCGTGTAAGGATGCTCATCGGGCATCACCATGTCAAGATCTTTAAATCAGACCTGCAGGCAAAATCTGATTCGGTGTTTTACAGTAACAGCGACTCAACCATGCGCATGTACGTAAACCCTATTATCTGGACACAGGGATCGCAGTTAAGCGGCGATACCGTATACCTGCAAATGCGTAAGAAAAAGCTGGATAATATTGAGTTGTTCCCGTCGGCGTTTATCGTAAACATCGAAAAGGATGATTCAACGCATTTTAACCAGGTAGCAGGCAAAAAAATGCGGGGATACTTTAAAGATGACAAGCTGGATCAGATGTATACCTATGGCAATGCCGAAACCATCTATTTTCAGCGCGACAGCGGTAAGGTATCGGGTATGCAGCGATCTTTGAGCAGCCGGATCCGTACCTCGTTTAAAAACAACCAGGCAAACCGGATTTTCTTCATAACCAAACCCGAAAACCGATACATCCCTATAGAAAAAGTTAAGGAAGATGATAAGATCCTAAAAGGCTTTTTATGGAAGCCTAAAGAGCGACCCGCATCTAAAGAGGATATCATAAAAAAACGACCTAAAAAGGTAGCTTCATCTAAATCTCCGGCAAAAACCCCACCGGGTAAGCCGGGCGCTGTAAAGCCGGGAACTAACCTGAAGGTAGATAGCCTAAAAGGGGGCGGACAAAAAATGATGCCGGATAGCACCCTAAAAGTTGATACCGGAAAGAATAATGCCCAAAAAATTAAAAAGGATACGACAATCAAGAATTTTCCGCCAAAACTACCCGGAAATGGGCAGAAAAAGGACAGTATTGTTAACAAAACGCCATCTGTTAAGAAAAACTGACCCAAAATGAAAAAAAAGTAACATTTTTTATCAAAAAAATTAGTCTACTAATTCTATAGTGCTTATATTTGACTAATTGTTATTATCGATCTAACCAATTAGTTCTTTATGATAAATAATGAGGTCAGTCAACTTAAATTTAAAAAAGAGACAGCCGGCGGGCTATCTCTTTTTTTTCTGCCCCATTTTTAAAACATGTTTAAACAGCTGTTTTATTTATCAATAAAGTAAACATCATGTACCCCGGCGTGTTATCCCAATAAACACTACCGCCATGATTGATCAAAAAGACACCAAACCGGCTGCTAAAGATGGGAAGTACGAATTCCTGATGAACTACTCCGAACGTGAGCTTACCTGCCGTGTTGAAAAAGAACAAAACAAGCTGCATGTTTTTATCGACAATAATATCAACGCCGAGCTTGAACTACAGGCCAACGGCAATCTTACCCAGGTAAGCGGCAACGCGCTGCCCGATTCAACCATTGAGTTTATTAAGAAACACATCATGGAGCAATAGTTGGTTGCGCCTGGTTTTGTACTTGTAGCTGAAATAACATTAGGTGTGGAGGGACTGTCATCCTGAGCCTGTCGAAGGACGCGCGCAGAGGCCACCCCGCCATGCTTCGACGAGCTCAGCATGACACTCGTTTTTGTTAGGCCGTAAAGTAGCGAACAATATTTGCGATATAAAAAGCGGCTTTGCTTAGCGAAGAAGATGCTTCGTTCCTCAGCATGACAAGCGTTTTATTAATACNTAGCTGAAATAACATTAGGTGTGGAGGGACTGTCATCCTGAGCCTGTCGAAGGACGCGCGCAGAGGCCACCCCGCCATGCTTCGACGAGCTCAGCATGACACTCGTTTTTGTTAGGCCGTAAAGTAGCGAACAATATTTGCGATATAAAAAGCGGCTTTGCTTAGCGAAGAAGATGCTTCGTTCCTCAGCATGACAAGCGTTTTATTAATACCTCAATTTGCAGACATCCGCTACTAACACGCATCTTCCAAAAGTTTTCAGTTTTAAAATATTATTCGTTAATCTTGGGTAGTATTCTGAACCGGTTAAATCCTGCGCGCTGTTCCAATTATCGGCGCTTAATTATAGATACATTTTATGAACAAAACTAAAGTTGCCATACTGGGTGCCGGTTTTATCACCGATATCCATATGGAATCGTACCATCGCTTTATCCCCGAAGCCGAGGTTGTAGCCTGCTATGCCCGTAACCCCGGAAAAGCCAAAGCCTTTGCCGAAAAATATCACATAGCCCAATGGTTTGATGACATCGATAAACTTATAGCCGAATCAGGCTGTGAGGTAGTAGATATCTGCCTGCCTAATTACCTGCACGCCGAAGCCACGATTAAAGCCGCCAAAGCGGGCAAGCATGTCATCATAGAAAAGCCGCTTGCTGTTACGCTTGAAGAGGCCGATGAAATGATTGCCGTATGCAAGGCCAACAATGTAAAACTGATGTATGCCGAAGAGCTCTGCTTCGCGCCAAAATATGAGCGGGCCAGGCATCTGGTTAAAGAGGGCGCTATTGGCGACATCTATATGCTTAAGCAGGGCGAAAAACATTCCGGCCCGCATTCAGATTGGTTTTATGATATCAACTATGCCGGTGGCGGGGTGATCATGGATATGGGCTGCCATGCTTTGGGCTGGTTCAGGTGGATGCTTAACAATGTCAAACCTAAAAGTGTTTATGCCAGCATGAGTACCGTGCTGCATAAAGGCCGCACTAAAGGCGAAGATAATTCGGTAATTATTGTTGAGTTTGAAAACGGCGTAACTGCCGTGGCCGAAAATAGCTGGGCCAAGCATGGCGGCATGGACGACCGCTGCGAAATTCACGGTCTTGGTGGTGTTATTTATGCTGATTTATTCATGGGCAATGCCGCGGTAACCTACAGCAAGGATGGATACGGTTATGCCATGGAGAAATCGGACACCACACAGGGCTGGAGCTTTACCATTTTTGAAGAAGCCTTTAACCAGGGCTACCCGCACGAGTTGAAACATTTTATTGACTGCGTACAGAATGACAAAACCCCGCTGGTAACCGGCGAGGACGGCAGAGCAGTGCTTGAGCTCATCTACGCGGCTTACGCATCGGCCGGAGCCGGAAAAAAAATTGAGTTGCCGTTTTCGGCAAAGATTGATAAACCTGTAAATCTTTGGCTCAATAATAAATAGAAAATGAAACTACATATACATCCTGATTATAACACCATGTCGAAGGCGGCCGCCGATTTAGTGGTTACCCTGGTTAGCCAAAAGCCCAACGCGCTGATCTGCTTCCCATCCGGCGATTCGCCAACCGGCATGTTTAGCTACCTTGTTCAATACGCAAACCTCGGCAGGGTTAATTTTAGCCAAACCAACTTTGTTGGTCTTGATGAATGGGTTGGCCTCGACCGTACTAACGATGGCAGCTGTACCTATTTTCTCGAAAAGCATTTTTTTACGCCGCTTAATATTTCGCCCGGTAAAGTGAAGTTTTTTAATGCTGTTGCCGATGATATTGATGCTGAATGCCAGGCGATGAATAAACATATTGATAACCTTGGCGGTTTGGATATGATGGTGGTTGGCGTGGGACTTAACGGCCATATCGGCCTTAACGAGCCCGGGGCCGATTTTCATTCGTATGCACACCACTCGCCTTTGGCACCTATTACTATCGATGTAGCTCAAAAATATTTTACAAGGGATACGGTTTTAACCGAAGGTATCACCCTTGGCTTACGCCATCTGGCCGAAGCTGCCGTACCGGTACTTATAGCCAGCGGGAGCAAAAAAGCACCCATTATAGCCGAGGCCCTGCAGGGATGTGTTACCAATGATATACCTGCTTCCATATTTAAAACATTGCAAAACGGGCAGGTATTTCTGGATGATGCAGCAGCGGCGCAGCTTGCTTAGGAGCTAAAGGCTGAAAGCTAAAAAAATTAAAGTTTCCGATCTGGTACTTTAAGCTTAGAGTTAAAGCATTAAGCTTTCTGCCTTCGGCTTTTAGCTCAACTAAAACCTATTGACAATTAAATAGTTTATTAACCATAACCAATTGTACACATGCCTGATGAACCTAAAAATACTGCCGATCAGTTTACTTATGATGCCATTGTAATAGGCTCAGGCATCAGCGGCGGATGGGCAGCTAAAGAACTTTGTGAGCAGGGTTTAAAAGCCCTGGTACTTGAACGCGGCAGAGATGTGCAGCACATTAAAGATTACCCTACGGCAACCATGGATCCCTGGGAGTTTAAGCATCGCGGCGAAATGACCAAATCCTTTTTAAAGGAAAACCCGCTCATTAGCCGGGCGGCAGGTTATGGCGAAGATGATGCTCATTTTTTTGTGAAGGATAATGATCACCCGTATATACAGGAAAAGCCGTTCGACTGGATCCGCGGGTACCAGGTTGGTGGCAAATCGCTTACCTGGGGCCGGGCTTGCCAGCGTTGGAGCAAGTATGAATTTGAAAATCCGGCACGTTTTGGCTATGGCATTGAGTGGCCCATTAGTTACGATGATGTAGCACCATGGTACTCACATGTAGAGAAGTTTATAGGTGTTTGCGGTAATAAAGATGGCATTGAAGCCATGCCCGACGGCGAGTTTCTGCCGCCTTTTGATATGAACGCTGTACAGGAACACATCAGCAAAAAGATAAAAGAAAACTACCCCGACAGGCATTTGGTACATGCCCGCTGGGCGCATATTACCAAACCTGAGCAAATCCATATAGATCAGGGCCGGGTTAAATGTATGGCGCGCAACCTTTGCATGCGCGGCTGCCCCTTCGGCGGCTATTTCAGTTCGGTAAGTTCAACCTTGCCCTGGGCAAAAAAGACAGGTAACCTTACTATAAGGCCATTTTCGGTGGTGCACTCTATCATTTATGACGAAAAGTTGGGCAAAGCTTCAGGCGTAAAAGTTATTGATACCAACACCAAACAGGAGTTTATTTACAAAGCGCGCGTTATTTTCATGAACGCCTCGGCATTGAATACTAACCTTATCCTGCTAAACTCAAAATCAACTCGTTTCCCCAACGGGCTTGGTAATGACAATGGTTTGTTGGGTAAGTATATCGCCTTTCAAAATTACCGGGCATCGGTAACAGCCGATATGGATGGCTTTTTAGACCGCTACTATTTTGGCCGAAACCCAACAGAGCTGATCCTGGCTAACTACCGCAACCTGCACAAACAGGAAACCGACTATAAAGGCGGCTTCACCACTTTTATGGGCGCTTACCGTAACCGGGGACCAAAGGAAACTTCCGAAGGTGAGATTGGAGGTACTTATAAAGATTCGCTTACTGAACCGGGTGGATGGAGCACTTACATGTACCTGCAAGGCGAAACCATACCGAAAATCAGCAACCATGTGCGGTTAAGTCCGGATAAAAAAGACCAATGGGGGATTCCGTTGTTGATAACCTCTGTTGAGTATGATGATAACGATGAACGCATGATCCAGGATTTTTTAACTCAAACCGCCGATATGTTTGAAAAAGCGGGATGCACCAATGTTCAGAAGCATGAAAACAAACAGGCGCCGGGCCTTGATATTCACGAAATGGGCGGGGTACGTATGGGTAAAGATCCTAAAACATCGATGCTTAACCAGTGGAACCAGCTGCACTTATGTAAAAATGTATTTGTTACCGATGGCGCCTGCATGGCCACTACCGGAAACCAAAGCCCATCTATATTGTATATGGCTTTAACGGCACGTGCTGCTACCTATGCCGTGGGCGAATTAAAAAAGGGAAATCTTTAAAACTTACTAATTAAACATAGCACCAATGAACAAGTTATTTTTAATGGCACTAACAGCGGTAGCCATAAGCAGCTGTCATTCATCTACACCAAAAAACTATAATAAGGACAGCACCGTTGTTGCTGATACCAATCAAAAAAAGGATAGTACAAATAATATTGCATCGGGATTTGAATCATTGTTTGATGGTAAAACTACTGATGGCTGGCATGCTTACGGTAAACCGGCACCTGGCTTAGCCTGGAAAGCAGAGGATGGCGTACTGCACCTTGACGCTTCAGAAAAAGGCGACTGGCAAACCAAAAACGGTGGTGATATGGTAAGCAATGGTGAATATGAAAGCTTTGATCTGAAGCTGGAATGGAAGATCTCCAAAGGCGGTAACAGCGGCATCTTGTTTCATGTTAAAGAAGATACTACCAAATACAAATACAGCTATTTTACCGGCCCCGAATGCCAGGTTGTTGATAATAAGGAAAACGAAGACGGCAAACTTATCAAACACCGCGCGGGCGATCTGTATGACCTCATCTCGATATCAAAAGAAGTAGTAAAACCTGCCGGCGAATGGAACCAGGTAGAGATTGTTTGTAACAACAGCAAGCTTGATTTTACCATAAACGGTGAACACGTATTATCAACTACCCTTTGGGACGATCATTGGAAAAAACTGGTAGCAGGAAGCAAATTTAAAGAATGGCCAGATTTTGGCACGTTTAAAACCGGCCACATCATATTACAGGACCATGGCGCCGATGTTTGGTACAGGAATATCCAGATTAAAAAATTATAGGGCTTGAAGTATAAGACTTACGAGGTTTTAAAAACTTCGTAAGTCTGGATTGTACTTAATAAAAGTAAACACTAAATATCTTTTACAAGGCTGCTATCTCTGCCTGCAGTTTTTTGGGCAGGCTTTTAACCACTTCATTGTAGGAGTGATCAATCATTTCGCAAAGTTGCTTACGGGTAAGGGAGCCATTCATTTGCACAGTATTCCACATCTTTTTGTTCATGTGGTAGCCTGGCTGCACTTCGGGATGGCATTCGCGGAGTTCAACAGCCCATTCGGGATCGCATTTAACGTTGAACCTGTCGCCGGTTTGCAGGCCGGTTAACAAAAAGATCTTATCGGCAATTTTAAAAACAAGGGTATCCTCACCAAACGGAAAACCTTCGGTTGCCCCCGGTTTTTGCAAACAATAATCGCGCAGTTCTTCTATGTTCATTACCTGAAGTTTCTGACCAGTTTGGTATAAGATACCGTATTGCCAAAATTATATTTGAAACCTATGCTGTATTGAACAAACTGATCGGGCGCGTTGTTTTTATATTTTTGAGGGTTGTCATTGTACCCATCAAGTCCTTCGCCAAAAGTATAACTGTGCTGAACGCCGAGGGTTATGGTATATCCTACCTGGTCGTAATCATCATAAATTTTAAATTCATAGCCAAGGCGCAGCGGAATCATGAGGTTAATACTCTTGTCTTTACCCTGAAAACCTTCAAGGTCACCCACTGGTCCATGGTTTTCATATCCCGGCGGATTTGAACGCTGTACAAACGCCATCTTGTTTTTTATCGCACCTATGCCCGCGCCTACGTAAAAGTTTTTAACTACGTTTAAAAAACCACTGTTTTCGTAATCAATGATCTCTCCCATCTGCATATCGGCACGTAGGGCAAGCGCCAGGAAATTATTTTTTGATTTACGGCCAAATTCATCCTGTGCCGGAGTAAGGCCACCACCCTCAAGGGTACCAAAATGAAAATCGAGCGCTATAGGCACATAGGGACTATAGTTATAGGTTAGGTTTAGCGTACCGCCGGGGTGCCAAACCTGCTTTTTAAGGTCATCAAAACCGCGCGCGTAATTGACGCCGCCGCCAAAACCCCATTCATAATAATTGTAACCACTTTGGGCTTTTGCCATAACCACGGCACAAACCAAAACAAAAAGCAGAAAATATTTTTTCAATGTATAATTTTAATCAATATTTACAATTGGAGATGGTGTTTGCCGCCGCCTAAATTTGCACTAATATAAAAGCTTTATATGAATTTAAGTTCATTCATTAAGTTCACTGTTACGGAGCGCTTTTTGCGCTACGTTACCATTGATACGCAATCCGACCCCTCTTCGGTTACATTTCCATCAACAGAAAAGCAAAAAGATCTTGGTCGCCTGTTGGTTGAGGAACTTTTGGCTATTGGCGTAACCGACGCGCATTTGGATGAATACGGTTATGTTTATGCAACCATCCCCTCCAACACGGATAAGCAGGTACCGGTGATCTGCTTTTGTTCGCACATGGATACCGCGCCCGATTGCAGCGGGAAAGGCGTAAAACCAATAGTACATGAAAACTACCAGGGGCAGGATTTAATATTGCCCGATGATACTACCCAGGTGATCCGAATGGCCGAATATGCCGACCTTAAAAACCAGATAGGGAACGATGTAATAACCGCCAGTGGCACCACATTGCTTGGTGCAGATAATAAAGCGGGCGTGGCCGAAATTATGGACGCCTGCTACCAGCTCATAAACCATCCCGAAATTAAACACGGCGATATCCGGATCCTGTTTACACCGGATGAAGAAGTTGGCCATGGTGTTGACCATGTGGATATTGTCAAGCTTGGCGCTTTTGCCGGCTATACTATGGATGGCGAAAGCGCGGGCAATATGGAAAACGAAACATTTTCGGCAGATGGCGCGCGACTTACTATTAACGGTGTAAGCTCGCACCCCGGCTTTGCCAAAGGAAAAATGGAAAGCGCCATTAAAATTGCCGGGCAAATTATAGCTGCGCTGCCCGAAGATCTTTCGCCGGAGCATACCGAAGGGATGCAGGGTTTTGTACATCCCGTAGGCATAGAAGGTCATGTAGAAACCGCCTCTGTTGATTTTATCATCCGTGATTTTGACGAAGCTAAACTTGCAGATCATGTAGAGGCTATTCGCCAAACAGCAACTGAAGTATTGAAGAAATTTCCGGGCTCAACATTTGATATTAATGTTAGTCAGCAATACCGCAATATGAAGGGCATACTTGATCAGCACCCGCAAATTGTGGATTATGCTATGGAGGCCATCAATCGTACTGGCTTAACCGCCAAATTGTGCAGCATCCGTGGCGGTACCGATGGCTCAAGGTTATCATTTATGGGATTGCCCTGCCCTAATATTTTTGCCGGAGAACATGCTTTCCACAGCAGGCACGAGTGGGTATCCGTTCAGGATATGCAAAAAGCGGTTGAAACCATTTTGCATCTGTGCATGATCTGGGAGGAAAAAAGTTAGTATTAACAACACGCAACTAAATTTGAAGATGTATACGATACGTACGGCCACAGTTAAGGATGTGGAAACCATCCGCAATATTGCCGATAAGACATGGTGGGTAACCTATAGCCCTATTCTTGAGCGTGAACAGATAGCTTTTATGTTGGGCGAGATCTATTCGGCAGAAAAAATAACCAAACAGGTTAAGGAAAACCAGCAAACTTTCCTACTGCTGGAAGAAGAAGGACGGCCGGTTGCATTCGCGGCCTATTCGCCCCGTGAAGAAGATCCTGAAATCTATAAACTGCACAAGCTATACTGCCTGCCCGAAACCCAGGGCAAAGGTTACGGGAAAGTACTGATTAACGAGGTGGCCCAAAAAACCAAAGACGCAGGCAAGCAAACACTGGAACTTAACGTGAACAGGTATAATAACGCCAAGTCGTTTTACGAAAAGATGGGATTTACAGTGGTCTATGAAGAAGATATCGCTATCGGCAACTACTGGATGAACGATTATGTAATGCGGAAAGAACTGTAATTAAGCTTCTTTTGGAGGAAGTGTTTTTAAAAGCTCTTTAGCGGGCACCGCTTTAAAGCTGCCATCCTTCTCGCCAATGATAAGGCTTTCGTTATTTGCAGCAGCGGCCTCAACCAATTTACGATTTGCCCGCTTCATGCCTTCAAGCACTTTTGAAGCAAACTCGTTAATATCCATGTTAGTTGTTTTAGTTGTCATTAGCTTGCGATAAAATCGTTTCCCAAATATCGGTTAATCTCTAAAAATAGCATACATGTGCTTATCCATCACCTCGCCGTTTTTAATGATCGAATTTCGTAGTACAGCCTCTTTTATATAACCTGCTTTTTCAAGCACCTTCATTGATGCCCCGTTTTTATCGTATACCCCGGCCTCAATACGTACCAACGGGAAATATTCGAAAGCATAAGCGGTTACCAGTTTTAATGCCGCAGTAGTGACGCCTTTGCCCCAATGTTCTTCTCCGAGCCAGTAACCTATTTCAGCGGTAATGCGGCTTACATCGGTCATTAGTTCAATACCTATCCCACCACACGCTTCGCCGTTAATCACTATGGCAAAGCTGGTTAACGGCTGCTGATCTTTTACCATGTTCACCCAAAACAAGGCATCATCCAGGGTATAGGGGTACGGGAACCTATCGCGCAAAAAAGCCGACACCTTCACGTTGTCTGCATGCCTTTGCAGTGATGTTTCATCGCCCCGTTGCCATGCCCTCAATAAAAATCCGTTGCCCTGTAGTTCCATTTTGTAACAATAAAATGCTTAAAAATAGCAATCATTGGCTAAACTGCTAAATTGCATACTTTATTAAGATATGAAAAAACTGCTAAGCTTATTGTTCCTGATCCCGGCAACAGGCGTTTTTGCCCAAAAACTGGATACTCTTACCATCGAAAAAATTATGCGCGACCCTAAATGGATTGGCGTATCGCCCTCCAATATCCGCTGGGCCAACGATAGTAAAAAGATCTATTTTAAATGGGATGATGATGCTTCGGGCGATGCCAGATTATATTCAGTCATCCCGGGTGATAACCGTGTGCAGAAGGTTAGCATCGCGGAGCAGCGGGAACTGGCGACAGGCAACGGCGAGTGGAACAAAAAGCACAACCAAAAGGTATTCAGTAAAAACGGCGATTTGTTTTTGTATAATGTAAAAAGCAATAAAACCGTCCGTTTAACAAATACCGTAGGCCAGGAAGACAGCCCGGAATTTAGCGGCGATGAAGCAAAGATCATTTATAAAGAAGACAATAACCTTTTCTCCCTGAACCTTAACGGAGGCGGCCTTGTACAGCTTACCAATTTTGTACGTGCGGCAAACGATAAAAAAAGTAAAGACAAGCCTAACGAACAAGAACAATGGCTCAAAAAACAGCAATTGGAGTTGTTTGATATCATTAAAAAGGAAGCGAAAGACGACAAAAAAGACTCTACCGAAACTGCGCTACTTAAACCTGACAAGTTAAAAGAGATAACTTTTGGCGATAAAAGATTAGGCGCTGTAGAGATCAGTCCGGATGGCAGGTTTATTACCTACCGACTTACCAAACGGGCCGATGGTGTTCAAAATGCCATCGTACCAAACTATGTTACAGCTTCGGGTTTTACCGAAGATATTCCTAACCGATCAAAGGTTGGTCGCCCATCATCAACTTCCGAAACTTTTATTTACGATAAGCGCCGCGAGGCGGTATACCCGGTGATCACATCAGACATCCCCGGCATCAAAGACCTGCCCGATTATTTAAAAGATTATCCCGAAGAGTTAAAAGCCCGCCAAAAGGAAAACGCCGATAGGCCAGTAAACGTTGATGGTGTTTTGTGGAACCAAAGCGGCAGCAACGCGGTTGTAATTATATCCGCACAGGATAACAAAGATTGCTGGATTATGCGCTTTGACCCGGTAAGCGGCAAGCTAAGCCTGCTCGACCGTCAGCGCGACGAGGCCTGGATTGGTGGTCCCGGGATTGATGATCCGGGGAATGCCGGCTTTATTGACGATACCCACTTTTACTACCAGAGCGAAGCCAGCGGCTACTCACATATTTATGTAGTTGACGTAACCAGCGGCGCTAAAAAACAGCTTACCAGCGGTAAATGGGAGGTGCAAACCTTGCAGTTAAGCCAGGATAAAAAGACATTTTACTTTACGGCCAATATTGATCATCCGGGGATAACGCATTTCTACAGCATTCCGGTTAATGGCGGTACCCCGGTTAAAATTACCAGTATGAAAGGTGGCAACGAGGTTACCCTTTCGCCCGATGAAAAATGGCTGGCTATCCGGTATTCTTACTCAAACCGCCCCTGGGAGCTATATATCCAGGCTAATAAGCCCGGAGCTAAAGCGGTAAAAATAACCAACTCGGTTTCGGCCGAATACCTGTCATACCCATGGCGCGATCCCGAGATCATCAGCTTTAAAAATCGTTACGGTACCGATGTTTATGCCCGGTTGTATCAGCCTAAAAAAGCCGATCCGGCAAAGCCGGCCGTTGTTTTTGTACATGGTGCGGGATACCTGCAAAACGTTACCTATTCGTGGAGTTACTATTTCCGTGAATATATGTTCAACAACATGCTGGCCGACAATGGCTATACCGTACTGGATATCGATTATACCGCCAGCTCTGGTTATGGCCGCGACTTCCGTACCGGCATTTACCGTCATATGGGAGGTAAAGACCTTACCGACCAGGTGGATGGTGTAAAGCTGCTGGTGGATAAATACGGCGTTAATCCTAAGCATGTTGGCTTGTACGGAGGTTCGTACGGTGGCTTTATTACGCTGATGGGCATGTTTACCGAACCGGATGTTTTTGCGGCAGGCGGCGCTATCCGTTCCGTTACCGATTGGGCGCACTATAATCATGAGTACACTTCAAATATCCTTAATGAACCTTTTACAGATGAGCAAGCTTACCGAAAAAGCTCGCCCATTTACTTTGCCAACGGATTAAAAGGTAACCTGCTGATGTTACATGGCATGATAGACCAAAATGTAAATTATCAGGATATTATCCGTCTTACTCAAAAACTGATAGAACTGCATAAAGAAAACTGGGAACTGGCTTCGTACCCCGTAGAAGATCACGGTTTTGAACAACCAAGCAGTTGGGCTGATGAGTATAAACGGATCTATAAATTATTTGAAGAGACGTTGAAGAAGTAGATGTAGGCAACAAATATGTCATTGCGAGGAGGAACGACGAAGCAATCGCACGGAAGCATGGCCGCTCTGTAAAGCAAGCGATTGCCGCGCTGCGCTCGCAATGACATGTTTTTCATTCTATTGCCTCTGTAAACATCCAGACTTACGAAGTTTCAAAAACTTCGTAAGTCTTTCCTACTCTATTTATCGCTTAACATAATAGGATTTCCCTTCCCTCCGCCAATAATGATCACTTTGGCATTTGGCGAAAGGGCTATTTCTTTTTGAGCTTTTATAGCTTCGTATTGTAATTGTTTGTCCGATAAACCTGTCGAAAGGATGCGCTGGTAATCGGCAATACCCTGGGCTTCTACGCGCTTACGCTCGGCTTCCTGACGTTCTTTTTGTAGTACGAATTCCATCTTTTGCGCATCCTGCTCAGCATTGATCTTTGATTCGATGCTGGCCCGAACCGAGGCTGGCAGGGTAATGTTACGCACCAGGATCTGCTGCAACTCTAATCCGCGTTTTTCAAAACTGGCGGTAATGTAACGGTTAATTTTATCCTGAAACTCCTGTCGCTTGGTCGAATAGAGGTCAACGGCCGCATAGGCAACAGCATTATCACGAATAGCGGTACGGGCAACCGGGCGGACTATCTTGTCCACATAATTTACACCAATATTTTGCATAATGTAAGGCGCTTTCTCGGGTTTTACTTTATACAATACCGACAGATCTATAGTGACTTCCAACCCATCCGAAGACAGCACACGAATAGCGTCATCACCTTCTTTTTGGCCTTCATTGTTTACCGCGCTCATGGTATAGGTTTGGGTCTGGATATCAAAGGTGGTGATCTCCACAACCGGATTCACAATATGCAAACCGCTTTCAAGCACATGGTCTTGCACCTTGCCAAACAGCGCCTGCACGCCTACCTTGCCTGGCTCAATAACTTTAAAAACATTAAGTAATAAGCCAAGCACAATCATGGCTATACCCACCGCGGTTACCACACCATTAAAGCGGCCGGCCGGTTCAGGCGAACGTTTGAGCACTATACCCACAATGAGTACAATTACTCCTAATACTGCTATAAACATGCAATGAAGTTAAGCTTTTTTTGCATGCTGCAAGCTTATTGTAAAAGAATGATTTTTAGGGGGATTAAGTACCGGAAATGCACAAGTTAGCCGACGCTCAAGGCCGCCACGCAAACCTTGCGCCAGAGGAACTAAAACTTACGCCATGGGAGATTATTGAAGAAGACTTACGAAGTTTTCAAAACTTCGTAAGTCTGTTTACTTCGCGCTTTTACCTTTTTTATTTTGCGGGGCTTCCTGTGTTTCTTTAACTTCTTTCAAAAGCCTTAGCTTCATAAAAATCACAATTACACCAACAATCATGGCTCCTACCATTACCGGGTAATTGTGGGTGGTAAACATTTTATAAGCTACAATAAAGCACAATGCCACACCCATGGTGTAAAGTACATTGAGCACTAATTTAAAACCCATTAGTATACGTTTAATTCAGGATCAATTTCGGCTTGCCACGCAAGGATGCCGCCCCTTAAGTTTGACAGGTTGGTAAAACCAAGCTGTTCCAGCTGCATGATGGCGGCCGCGCTGCGTTTACCGCTACGGCACATTACTACTACCGGTTTATCTTTGCTAATCTTTTCAGATTCAATCACTACGCCGCCAAGCGGTATAAGTTGTCCGCCAAGGTTTGAAGTTTCGTATTCAAAATCTTCCCTAACATCAATTAGTTGGAAATCTTCGCCTTTGTCAATTTTCTCTTTTAGTTCCTGTACGGTTATCTCGTTCATGTTAAATGTAATTATAATCCAAAGGTAGTTTTTTTCTTAATCAAATATTTAGGCTTGTTATTTGTAACAATCAAAGTGTATGAGCGTTTCATATATGTTTACACAATAATTACTTAATGAAAAAAGTTACACGCTTTTTCTGGTTCTGTTCAGGAGCACATATCGATACCCTAAAAAAGTACCCCATTGAACATAATAAGTATGTTGGTATTGGGGCTACTATATTTTTCACCGCTTTGTTCGCAGCTTTATCGGGCGGCTACGCCATGTACTTTGTTTTTAATGGTGATGCCTTTGCTGTAGGCTTTGCTATACTATTTGGCTTGCTGTGGGGAACGGCCATTTTTAACATGGACCGTTACATTGTATCCAGCATCAATAAAGAAGGTACAACCAACCAGCAGATCTTGCAGGCCTCGCCGCGTATTTTGCTGGCTATCATGATTGGGGTTGTGATATCCCGCCCGCTTGAACTTAAGATCTTTGACAAGGAGATCCGCCAGAAACTTAAAACCGCCTATTTAAAAGGCCAGCGCAGCAAAATCGACACCCTCGAAAAAACATACATGCAGAAGTATGCTATGGAGCTGGGCAAAAACACCGATCTGAAAAAGGAAAAGGACTCATTAGAACGGGATATCAACCGCTCACGTTATCAACTTAACCAGGAAGTTTTTGGTGATAAAACCAACCAAACCTCTGGCATAACCGGGTATGGTACTTACGCCAAACAAAAACAAGGTGTACTGGAGGAAAAGGAAGCCCGCCTTAAAACTGTTACAGATAATCTGGGGCAAATGGATCAATACCTGAGCGCCCGCAAGGATTATGAAGGGCTAAACAGCACGCGCTTATTTACCGAACACCAGTTGGATAGCCTGGCCAGCATTGCAGGTTTCTCAGACCGTAACTGGGCCTTAGGTCAGCTAACCTATACGGAAAACGGCAAGCGCGACCTCGATACCTATCTGGCTATCTCGTTTATCGGCTACCTGTTTATCCTGTTTGAATGTTTGCCAGTATTTGTAAAGCTGATGTCGCCGAAGGGTCCTTATGATACGGCTATCGCCAAAACGGCCGAGGCCAATATTCATTACGCCGAACGGGACAAAGAACGGGACATGGCCGTTACCGACAATATTTATGATCATAACCTGGATACGGATATCCAGCGGCGAAAAAAGATCATCAGCTCACAATCTGATTATGATTTCGAGCGGCATAGTTACGAGTAAATTTTCTGTAGAGACGCTTAATTAGTTTTTTAAAAAAGCGTAGGAATTGCGCGATTCCCCTCTTGAGAGGGGTGGAGGGGTGTGTTTCTACGCTCGGTTTATGAATGATGCAGAAACACACCCCTGCTCTCGCACAAAACCGTCGCGCCCCCTCTCAAGAGGGGATTTAAAAAACCTTTCCATTAATTGTCTGGGGATAATGCGTCTCTACATCCATAATTTGCAATTCCCAACCCAATCCCTCATCTTGCACAACATATCATCAACCTATGTTTGAGCAATTTTCCCATTCAAACTTCCATGCTATTTGCGATAAGCTGGCAGCTAATGACCCGGATTTAGCGCAAATCATTCAAAACCATGGCTATCCGCCATTATGGTCCCGGCCAAACAGTTTTGAAACCCTGGTACACATCATATTGGAACAGCAGGTATCATTAGCTTCGGCATTATCTGCCTTAAATAAACTCAGGGAGCGGGTACAAGAAATTACCCCAACCCGGGTATTGCTCCTCACCGATGAAGAATTCCGGGCCTGTTATGTAAGTCGCCAAAAAACTGTTTATATAAAATATCTTGCTGAAGCCATTGTAAACGGACAAATCAACCTTGCCGAAATGGAACAAATGCCCGACGATATTATCCGTGCCAAACTAACCGCCCTCAAAGGCATCGGCAACTGGACTACCGATGTATATCTCATGTTTGTGCTGCAACATACCGATGTTTTCCCCATTGGTGACCTTGCCGCGGTAAACGCACTTAAGCGGGTAAAAAATCTGCCAAAAGAAACCACCAAAGAGGAATTGTTATTGCTGACCGAGCAGTGGAAACCATACCGCACGGTAGCAGCGATGATTTTGTGGCATTATTATTTATCGGCGCCGCGTAAGTCCCTAAAAAAGTAAAAACAAATTGTCATTTCGATAGAGCAGGGAGGGAATAAGCGCCGGGGCGAAAGAGAAATCTTATACGTTCTGGTGAGCCGCATGCAAAGCGGCCTTAACAGGACGTATAAGATTTCTCTTTCGCCCCGGCGCTTATTCCCTCCCTGCTCTATCGAAATGACAATTTTTTATATTAATATCAATCATTACACATTAAACAACCCATTCCGTTCCTGTTCCTGGTAATCCTGAACGGTTTCGATGGCATTATCTACCACATCGCTCAATGCGGTGATGAATGATCCCGGGCGGGCCAGGCTCATAGCATGTTTAATGGCGTCTACTTCTTTAGGCACAACTTCTACTCCTTTTTCCGGATCTACAGAATAGATACCCTCTTTGAGCAGACCGATAATATTCTCGGCGGTGCGGCCGCGCAGGTGTTTTTCCTGGCGAAGGATAATGTAATCAAACATACCTGCCGAAATTTTGCCCAACTCGCGGATGTCTTCATCGCGCCTGTCGCCGGTACCGGCTATGATGCCTATTTTAAGCGGCGAATCGATATGTTTCAAAAACTCGCTTACGCCGTTGTAGCCATCCGGGTTATGCGCAAAATCAATCATGAAACGGAAATCTTTAAACTCAAAAATATTCATACGGCCAGGCGTTTGTGAGGCCGAAGGAATAAATGTTTCAAGCGAGATCTTGATATCCTCTGTTTTAAATCCCCATAAAAATGTAGCCAGTGTTGCGGCAAGCACATTCTCAATCATAAACGGCACGGTACCACCAAAGGTTAACGGAATGAGAATGGTACGCTGTACGCGGATCTTCCAGTCGCCTTTTAAAATGGTGATGAATCCATTTTCGCAGATAGCGGCAATCCCTCCTTTTTTGCAATGCGATTTAATGATCGGGTTGTTTTCGTTCCGGCTGAAATAAGCGATATTACATTCGGCCTTTTTGCCAATGCGTACGCAATATTCGTTATCGGCATTCAAAACGCCCCACCCATCTTTTTTTACCGAATTGATCACAACGCTTTTTACCCGCATCAAATCTTCAAGACTATGAATATCTTGTAAACCAAGGTGATCTTCCTGGATATTGGTGATCACACCGATATCACACTGGTTAAAGCCTAAACCCGAACGCAGGATACCGCCGCGGGCAGTTTCCAGTACGGCAAAATCAACCGTTGGGTCTTTTAAAATAAACTCAGCACTCACCGGCCCGGTAGTATCGCCCTTCAGCATCATATTATTTTGTACATAAATACCGTCGGAGGTGGTGAAGCCCACCCGGTGCCCGTTATTTTTTACGATATGTGCTATCAAACGTGTGGTAGTGGTTTTTCCGTTTGTACCGGTAATAGATATGATAGGCACCCTGGCCGATTTGCCTGCCGGATAAAGCATATCAATTACATGACCAGCCACGTTGCGCGGCAAGCCCTCACTTGGTGCAATGTGCATTCTGAAGCCCGGCGCGGCATTAACTTCCAGTATCACGCCGCCGGTATCGGTAAGTGGCTCGGTAAGGTTTTTAGCCATGATATCGATGCCGCAAATGTCCAGACCGATGATCTTGGAGATCCGCTCGCAAATAAAAATGTTTTGCGGGTGCACATGGTCGGTTACATCAACAGAGGTGCCGCCTGTACTCAGGTTTGCGGTTGATTTCACATAAACCACCTCATCTTTTTCGGGAACGGTTTCAAGCGTATAACCTTTCTTTTCCAACAGGTCGAGCGTGTCACGGTCAACAGAGATCTCTGTAAGCACATTTTCATGCCCGTAACCACGACGAGGATCGGTGTTTTCCAGGTCTATCAGTTGCTGGATATTCAGCTTGCCATCGCCGGTAACATTGGCCGGTTTACGTAGCGCGGCGGCAACCATCTTGTTATCTATCACCAATACCCTGAAATCAAACCCGGTAACGTAGCGCTCAACAATTACGCGGCGCGATATTTTAGCGGCGTGTTCATAAGCCTCGATAGCTTCCTCTTCAGTTTTTATATTGATAGAAATGCCCCGGCCGTGATTGCCGTCAAGCGGCTTAAACACCAGCGGAAAGCCAACCTTGCGGATGGCATCAGGTACAGCGGATGCGGATGAGATAGTTATACCTTTAGCAACAGGTATGGCTTGCTCCTGTAACAGGCGTTTGGTTTCTTCCTTGTTGCTGGCAATATCAACGGCAATGCTACTGGTTTTTTCGGTCATGGTAGCGCGGAAACGTACCTGGTTTTTACCATAGCCCAACTGCACTAATGATTGGTTGTTAAGCCTGATCCAGGGGATATCCCTTGCAATAGCCTCTTCAACAATTGAACCGGTGCTTGGCCCCAAACGCGTATTCTCCCTGATTTCGCGCATTTGCTGAATATCGGCCTCCAGATTATAATCTTCGCCTTTTATCAGCGCCTCGGCAATGCGCACGGCCGATTCGGCGGCAAAAGCACCTACTTTTTCTTCCAGGTAGGCAAATACTACATTGTATACGCCTTTAGTTTTAGTTTCGCGGGTACGGCCAAAGCCGGTATCCATGCCGGCAAGGGTTTGTATTTCAAGGGCGATGTGTTCAATAACATGGCCCATCCAGGTGCCGGCCATAACACGCTGAAAAAAGCCTCCGGGTACGCCGGGCGAACAGCGATGGCTGTAGAGCGATGGCAGTAATTTTTCGAGTCGCTCATAAAACCCGTCAATTTCATTAGTGGGGCGGTGTTCCATCTCCTGCAAATCAAGCCGCATTTGTATTAATTTCTTGCGCCTGATGCTCCAAATATTTGGTCCGCGTAAAACCTGGATGTTTTCAATGTTCATAAAGTAGTGGCCGTTTTTTTCTTATAAAATTTCCCTTAAAGCTATAGAAACATAACAGATCAATAAAGTTTTTGATGACGAAATCCATTATTTATTATTAGTTCCTGTGTTTCTGCTGGTTTTTATCGTAATTTGTATATAGTTGTATTAAGATAGTGTGAAATAATCATGATTGTCCCGAAAGGTAAACTAATAATAATAGGTGGCGCGGTTGATATGGGGAGTAATGTTACCCTCCAGGAGCATATTTTGCAGCCGGATTATATCAAGTTTTTTGAACAAGGCATTTTAAGGCGCATTATTAACGAGTCGGCTAAGCATGAGGGCTCAAAAATTGAGGTAATTACTACCGCGTCGCAGATCCCCGAGCTTGTTGGCGATGAGTATATCAAGGCGTTTGGCCAGCTTAATGTTACCAATGTTGATGTATTGCACATTAAAAACCGTGAGGACGCCGCGAAAAAGGAATACTTAGACAGGATCCGTAAAGCCGATGTAGTGATGTTTAGCGGAGGCGACCAGCTAAGGCTTACAGCTATTTTTGGCGGTACCGAGTTTTTGCAGATCCTGAAACAACGTTATCAAAAAGAAAACTTTGTAATAGCAGGAACTTCGGCAGGCGCGGCGGCGGCATCAACACACATGATCTACCGCGGGCAAAGCAACGAAGCCCTGGTGAAAGGCGAGGTACAGATAACCGCCGGTCTTGGCTTTATCGACTCGGTAATTGTTGATACACACTTTGTACAACGCGGTCGCATTGGCAGGCTAATGTATGCTGTAGCAACCAATCCCGGTATTTTAGGGATAGGCTTAGGCGAAGACACGGGTTTGCTTATCACCGAAGGTTATATGATGGAAGCCATTGGTTCGGGCCTTATTATTTTGGTTGACGGACGCAACATTGTGTCGACCAATATATACGACGTAGAACTTGGTTCACCAATCTCCATCGAGAATCTGAGGGTGCACGTCATGTCGATATTTGATAAATACGACCTGGTGCAGCACCGTTTAATCATAAAAAAGAACATGAAAGTTGAAGAAGGTGTTTTTATACAGGCACCGGGAAGCAAACTTTTACAATAATTTACGCTGCATAAAGTTTTTATAGATACCCTGGCCTTATTTATGCAGGTACATCTACTTAATTTATAATTATGAAAATAATTATTCACGGCGGTTTTTTTAGCGAATCGCTTACCAACCAGGAAGTAAAGCTGGCCAAGCAGGAGGCCCTGAACGGCATTGTGCAGTTAGGATACAAACACCTGCAACACCATACAGCTGCAGAAACTGTAGTATATACAGTACGTCTGCTTGAAGACTGCGAGCTTTTTAATGCGGGCACCGGTTCACAGATCCAGAGCGATGGCAAAATACGCCTAAGCGCTTCTCTTATGGATGGCAAAACCCAGCGCTTTTCGGGCGTTATTAACATTGAAGATGTTAAAAACCCTATCTGCGTAGCTGAAAAACTTCAAGCCTATGTTGATCGTGTATTGAGCGGTAAGGGAGCATGCGACTTTGCTATCGAAAACGGACACAAATACTATAATCCCGAAATCCCACAACGCCGTCATGAGTACGAACAAAAACTCAGCGACTCTATAAGGCTTGGCACCGTGGGCTGTGTAGCGCTGGATGTGCACGGTAACCTGGCTGCCGCCACCAGCACCGGAGGTAAAGGCTTTGAAATACCCGGCCGTGTAAGTGATTCGGCAACTACAGCGGGCAACTACGCCAATGAGTTTGCCGGCATTTCATGTACCGGCGTAGGCGAGGATATTGTAAGCGGATCAGTAGCTGTTAAAATTGTTACACGCGTAACCGATGGCATGGCCCTCATGGCCGCTACCGAAAAAACCCTTGACGAAATGAAGCCTTATGACGGCTTTGCGGGTGTGATAGGCATTACTACCGACGGGCAGATATATCACTCAGATACACACCCTTACATGGTTTGGGCCCTGCATGACGGCGACGTAGAAGTATTTAACTAAAACCTAAATTTATTTTTTCCGTAGAAAGGCATAAATTCGATATCTGTAAGATATCAGTGATAATTAAGCGTTTATGTTGCTGTTATCATTTTACAGCTATTGTTTTACCGTTAACAAATAATTACATTTGTTAAGCTGATTAATTTAAAATTATACAGTTTAAACCCAGGAAAAAAGATTAGATGAGATATTTCCTACTTGTTATTTTGTGCGCTGTTGGGTTCAATGCGTCCGCGCAGTGGTATTATAAACCGTTCAACAAGCGTGCCCGGTATCCGCAAATGGCCTATGCGCAAAGTCATTCCATTAAAAGGCTGCCTCCCCCAACTGTTGCTAAAGTAAAAATTCCGCCAACTACTATTGAGCATACGCCATATGTAATGGCTATGATCGAGGAATCGGTGATGAGAACCGCTCAGCACAATATGCGTTTCCATGTATACAACGCCGCCAGCTACAACTTTAGTGATTTGGCACAGATGTATATGAAACAAAACCGCCTGGCCGAAGCCAAATGGTTCTTGCTACAAAGCATCACCATATCGCGCCAGCAAAACGACGACAGGCATACCATAGCCAACCTGCTTGACCTTGCCGCGGTAAAAGCCGATTATGGAGATTTTGCACAGGCCAAAAAGGACCTGGCCGAAGCGCGCCAGTTGGCTGTGTCTCGCGGTTTAACTTATGACCTGGCGCTGGTTGAGAAAAAAACGCGCTATTTACAGGACAATAAATTTAAAACACCACACTCCGAAACGCGCTTTGCAGAAACTGCAGATGCCGGTACCATTTCTAAACCTGTTAACAAATAGTAATTTTTTGTAACAAAATGGTAAAATGGTGTTGCCCACATACTTTTAGTAAAACATAATCGTATTATTGTTATTAGTAATTAAGAGACAGCATTTTGACTGTCTCTTTTTTATTTTACATTAGCAAATTAATAATAGGCACAAGTATTGATGTTTTACACCAACCCCGATTTAACTACAGTAAAAGATATGTTTAAGAAAGTATATTTGTTATTGGTGCTGGGCGCTGCCCTCGCCTGTAAAGCATCCCCATCCAAACCGGTTAAAGTAGCAGGTTCAAATGATTTACAGCCCGATGAACAGCAAAGCGTTGTTTGTAAGCAGGTAGCAGCATTGATATCTAACTATAACTATAAAAAAGTTCCGCTGAATGATTCAGTATCGACTATAATTTATGACCGTTATATCAAATCGCTTGATGAAAACCACAGCTATTTTTTAGCCTCAGATATTAAGGATTTTGAAAAATACAAAACTGTACTTGATGATGATATTAAAGCAGGTAACCTTGCCGATGCTTTTTACATCTTCAACGTTTTTCAGAAAAGATATATTGAGCACGTAAAATTTTCACTGGCGCAGATCAACAAAAACTTCGATTTCAACAAAACCGAAACCTTTGTTTACGACCGTGACAAGCTGCCTTGGATAGCAACACAAGCCGATATGGATGCTATGTGGACCCAGCGTGTTAAATACGATTTGCTGAACCTGAAACTGGCCAGCGCGGATATGGCTAAAAATAAAGAAACGCTTAAAAAACGTTACGAAAACCTGTTGACCCAAACCAACAAGTTATCTAACCAGGACGTTTTCCAGTATTTCATGGATGCTTTTACTGAAGCTATCGATCCGCACACCAACTACTTTAACCCATCAAACGCTGCTAATTTCAATATCGAAATGTCGCGCCAGGTTGAGGGTATTGGTGCTTCATTACAGGTAGAAAACGAATACGTAACCATTAAAACCATTGTAGCGGGCGGTCCTGCCGATAAAAGCCACCAGATAAGCGTTGATGACCGTATTGTTGCGGTGGCACAAGGTAAAACCGGCGAATTTCAGAACGTAGTAGGCTGGCGTGTTGATAACGCTATCGCTATCATTCGCGGTACTAAGGGGACTACGGTAAGGCTTGAGATCTTACCTGCTGGTGTAAACGCTTCTGCTAAACCAAAAGTGGTTGAAATGGTGCGCGAAAAAATCATCCTGAAAGACCAATCGGCTAAAAAGGAGATCCGTACTTATAACAGCAATGGTAAAACAGTTAAGATAGGTGTAATATCTATCCCTGCATTCTATATCGATTTTAACGATTACAAAGCAGGCAATCCTAACTACAAAAGCACCACACATGATGTTAAGGCCATCCTTGACTCATTAAAGAAAGAAAACGTTGACGGCCTCGTGATCGACCTGCGTGAAAATGGCGGCGGCTCGTTAATGGAAGCTATTGAGCTTACAGGCCTTTTCATTAAAACCGGCCCGGTAGTACAGGTACGTGACACTAAAGACCAGGTTGAAATTGATAAAGACGAAGATCCGGATATTACTTACAGCGGCCCGATGGCTGTACTGGTCGACCGTTTCAGCGCTTCGGCTTCCGAAATTTTCTCTGGTGCAATCCAGGATTACGGCCGCGGCTTGATATTAGGTACCCAAACTTATGGTAAAGGCTCGGTACAAAGCGCCATTGATCTTGACAGGGTGATAGGCTCTTCGCTTCGCGATAAAATTGCGGGTGTAGTTGGCGGTGGTAAAAAGACTACATCAACCGGCAGCCAGAGCACTTATGGTCAGCTTAACCTTACTATAGCCAAGTTCTATCGTATCAGCGGTAACTCAACCCAGCATAAAGGTGTAACACCTGATATCTCATTCCCGTCGGTTATTCCGTTGGATAAATACGGTGAAGATACCGAGCCATCAGCAATGCCTTTTGACGTGATTGCCAAAACTGATTTTACCAAAACCGGCGATTTCACTGGCGTGCTGCCACAGCTTAAAAAACTGCACGATCAGCGTATGAGCAGCAGCGACAGCTACAAATATTTGCTTGAAGATATCGCCGATTTCAAAAAGCATGATGCTGATGACAGTATCTCGTTAAAAGAATCTGATCTGAAAAAACAACGTGACGACGACGAGCAAAAATCATTTGACCGTAACAACCTGCGCCGTGTGGCTTTAGGCTTACCAGCCCTTAAAAAAGGCCAAACCAAACCTAAAAACGAAGATCTTGACTTTGTTAAACGCGAAGCCGGCCAAATCATGACCGACTATATCAGCCTTGACAATAAATTTACCAGCGTTGGCTCACAACCGGCTAACTAAGTAAATTTTAAATATTATTAAAAAGCCCGGTATTGAAATACCGGGCTTTTTTTGCCTATGGCAAATATTCCATGTTACTCTTAATAGGCGTTTTTAATATTTACGGCTTCACCACACTCTTCACATACTTATCCACACGTGCGTCTTTAATCACACCTTTCCAGTTTAAGCCGAAACCAAAATCATATTTATTGCCATTTTCGTCAACATAGCATTTCATATCATGTGGTACATCTTCAAACTGGGCTTCAACGGTTTTCATATCTATGGGCATTTGCAGCGGTAACAATGCCGATGGTTCTGCCTTGCCGGTCATGATATCAAGCGAAGCCTGGCCTTGAACGCCAAAATCAACAAAAATGGCGTTGGCATCTTTCTCAAATTCTGAAAATACCATCGGGTTGCTCATGTTAACAGATACAATAACCGGCTTGCCTTTCATTTTAGCATAGGTATCGGTAACCATAGCCAGATCCGTAATATTAATAGCTGTGCTTGATTTGCCTTTGTAGGTACGGTTGGTAAATTTCTCCAACGGGTCGCCGCCTGCTATACTGGTCGCGCGGGCGTCGGTAGCGGTGTAGGTGCCATATTGCAGGTTAACGGGTACATATCCGGTTCCGCCGTTTTTAGCATCGGCACTATTATAACCGCCACCGCTGTTGGGACTGGCTATAAATATCAGGGCATAATCGGCTTCATCCGGATTGTCTGTTACTTTGAAATACTTTTTAACAGTTTCCATGTTTACCGGGTATTCCAGTTTTTCGGGAGTTTCCATCCCCAGGAAATTTCTGCCGGCAGGAGTAAATTTTTTAGGTACATACACAGTTTTGCCGCTTTGCAAAGGCAAAATGTTGGCCTTGTTTTTCAGCATCACTATCGATTTAAGCTGCGCTTGGTAACCGGCATCCATAAACTCGGGTTTACCAACAGTTTGTTTGGAAACTTCGGGTTCCAGGTATGGGTTTTCAAACAACCCTGTCCTGAAAATATTGCGTAGTAACCTCACTGCCGACTGCTCAAACCTGGCCCGCATAAATGCTTCGCCATGCTCTTTTACACCAATCTGGTAAGCTTCGGTAACCGGGGCTACCTCGTTATTGCCACCAAATTGGTCTACTCCGGCCATCAGCACCTTATAATGGCGTTGCGCTATGGAAAGTCCCTCAACGCCCCATGATTTGCCCGAAAGGAATGAATCAACCGTGGTTTCATCGCCGGTTACCAGCCAGTCGGTACAAACCACACCATCGTATTTGTATTTTTTACGGAGCAGGTCATTAATGATATACGAGTTATAGTTGTTGGCTACGTTTTCGTGATTTTTAACATCCTGATTATAGGAGATGGTATAGTAAGGCATCACGGCGGCAGCCATACCGGTTTTACCGTTCAGTTTAAAAGCACCTTCGGTGAATGGGATCAGGTGTTGGTTAAAATTACTACCCGGATAAACCGCGTATTTACCATAAGCATAATGCGCATCGCGACCACCCTCACCTGCACCGCCACCCGGCCAGTGTTTAACCATGGCGTTTACGCTGTTATAACCCCAGCCATTTTTAATTTCTTTTTCCGCAGCCGAAGTCTGGAAGCCATCGATATAGGCTCGGGCCATATCGGCCGCCAATTGCGGATCTTCGCCAAAAGTACCGCTAACACGTGCCCAGCGCGGATCAGTCGCGATATCAACCTGCGGTGAAAGCGCTGTTGAAATGCCCAAAGCCCTGTATTCCTGAGCTGCGATATGACCGAAGTTTTTAACCACTTCAGGGTCAAAGGTAGCGGCCAACCCAAGCGAGCCCGGCCACATGGAAATAGCGCCGCCCGCCCCTGCATTATATTCGGCTGTAGCTACTGTGCCGTGGCGAGGGTCGGAACTGTTATTGTTGGGAATACCCAGGCCCAGGCCTTCCACAAATGCCTGCGCGTTGTTGTTCCATTGTGCTGCAATTTCGGGGCTTTGTACCGATGTCACCAGCACATGCCTCACATTATCCTTTGCTAAAAACTGTTTCTGCTGATCAGATAGGTCAGATGCTTTAGCGCCGCTCTCGGCAAAAACTTTATTATTGTAAGTACCTGCGAATGGTCCGCCTGCCGCCGCCGGGATAGGCTGGTGGCGGCTGTACAACATTAGCCCGGCAATTTGCTCAACACTCATTTTTGAGGCAAGGTCTTTAGCCCGTTCATCAACCGGCAAACGCCAGTCTTCATATTTATCCAGCTTACCGTTCTTGTTCAGGTCTTTAAAAGCGAAACCGTCAACAGTTAATATTTTTACGCCGGATGTGCTGGCATAGCCCAGGTTTTGACCTCCGGTATTGGTAACAAAAGCAATATCACCTGCTTTTCTTTCTGTCCATTTGTTTTGTGCGATAGCTGCAGTTGCGGGCAACAGGGCCAGCAGGGTTATCAGTTTAATTGGTTTGGCCATGATCATTCATGATTCAGGTTAAAGAAAAAAGCCCCTGCAAAAAATATTGCAGAGGCCGGGTTGGTTTTACTTTAGTTTTAGTTCGTTTATGGTTTGTTGAGGCACCAGTGCCTTGTTTACTTTTTCGACAGTGATATCTTTAGCCAGGCTAAAAGATGCGGTTTCTTCTATTTTGCGTGATGATGAACCTATTTTCACTTTGTAGCTTCCTTGGTCGGCTATCCAGGCTTCCCTGTCGGTATAAAACGAAGCCAGGTCGGATGCCTTTATGGTAAATGTTAATGTTTGCGATTGTCCTGGAGCCAGCAGTTTGGTTTTGCCGAAAGCTTTCAACTCATCCTCCGGTTTATCCAGGTCTTTTTTAGGGGCTGCAATATATAACTGTACAACCTCTTTACCTGCTACATCGCCGGTATTTTTAACAGTTACGGTTGCGGTGATTACGTTTTTGAAAACCTTTGAGCTTAGCTTCAGATCGCTGAATTTAAAGTTGGTGTATGACAAGCCATAACCAAACTCATAAGCCGGTGTAACTTTAGCTGCATCATAATAACGGTAGCCTACGTAAATACCCTCTTCATAAATAACCTGCGTAGGCTTGCCCTCGGGTGTGCCGGGAAAGTTATTTGCAGATGGAACGTCTTTATAATCGGCAGGGAATGTGGTTGCCAGTTTGCCCGATGGGTTTACTTTGCCGCTCAATACATCGGCAATAGCATTACCGGCTTCCAAACCGGGCTGCCAGGCCAGCAAAACACCGTCAACCTTATCGCGCCATGCGGTAACATCCACTACGCCGCCTATGTTAAGCACAACAATTACCTTTTTGCCTTTGGCATGGAAAGCATTGGCAACACTATTGATCAACCCTTTTTCGGCATCATTTAAATAATAATCACTTTCCAGTTTGCGATCTGCACCTTCGCCCGCGTTACGGCCAATGGTGATCAGTGCTTCATCTGCCCCATTAGCTTCTTCGGCAACAATGGTGTTCACATCCATTTCAGGAATAGGGGCCGGATGATCGAAAAAGTTTTTAGGTTTTGGCTGTTTGGCCTTCATATCAGTAAGATACGCTTTATAATTATTGGAAAGCGTTTCCTGCAGTTTAAAATTAGCATTGGCTAAACCTTGCATTAACGAAATGGTGTAGGCCTTGTTCACATCGCCGCTGCCAGTGCCGCCCGCGATAATATCATAAGGGGTATTGCCAAATACGGCTATCCTCTTACCGGCACCAAACGGCAAAGCATGATCTTCATTTTTTAACAACACCATACCCTGCGCGGCTGCCTCACGTGCTACAGCAGCATGCGCGGTCAAGTCAGGGGCATCAGAGTATTTATATTTTTTGAAGGTTGGCGATTGAACTATCACATTCAGGATACGCTCTACATTGGCATCAAGTTGTTGGGCGCTAAGTGTGCCATCTTTAACTGCGGCAACTATAGCTTCAGATTGGGTTGGATTACCCGGCATCAGCAAGTCGTTACCGGCTTTCATTTGGGCAACTGCATCCTTTCCGCCAAACCAATCGGTCATAACGAAGCCTTTAAAACCCCATTCTTTTTTAAGGATGGTGGTAAGCAGGTCGCGCCTTTCGGAGGTAAAAGTGCCGTTCAGTTTGTTGTATGACGACATCACCGTCCATGGCTGTGCTTTTTTAACCGCTATCTCGAAACCACGTAAATACAGCTCGCGCATGGCACGCTCAGTTACTATGGTATTGATGGAGTTGCGGTTGGTTTCCTGGTTATTGGCAGCATAGTGCTTAATAGAAGTGCCTACTCCGTTCGATTCGATACCGTTAACAATGGCCGCGGTCATGCTCCCAGCCACAAGGGGATCTTCAGAGTAATATTCAAAATTACGGCCACCAAGCGGGTTCCGATGAATGTTCATGCCCGGTGCAAGTAAAATATCCACACCGTATTCGCGCACCTCGTTACCAAAGGCAACGCCTACTTTATTTACAAGCTGCGTATCCCAGGTTGAGGCCAGCAAAGTAGCTACCGGGAACGCCGTAGCATAATAAGTTTTTGATTTATCGCCATTGCGGATAGGCTCGATTCTTAAACCGGCAGGCCCATCGGATACCGTGATTGACGGAATCCCTAAACGGGCAATAGCATGGGTACGGCCGGCAGCTCCGGGAACTTTTTCGGGAATATTATAAGCGTCGGGGTCAGACGGAGGTAATTTAAAGCCGCCAATATCTATCGGCTCGTTCTTTTTATCTTTTGAGGGCGGTGGCACTCCGGGCATTTTAAAACCCATCCCCACAACCAGTTTCGATTTTTCTTCGAGTGTCATGGCCGCGACAACCTGTTTGATGTTAGTCGCGCTTAGTTGCGGTGCCGGGGCTTTACTTTGGGCTTGTGCTGCCTGGTGGATGCCACCGGCAAGCAAAACACCTGCCCAAGCAACGTGTAATTTGTAGCTCATTCTCATGTTTAAAAATTAAATAGGTTAAAGGGGCTAATTGGTAATAACGACAATTTGGTTATGTTCTTTGTGTCATTATTACACAATAGTAAAAATTAAGTTTTACAATAGCAAGTTTTATCGATGAATGAATGAAGAATACAGATGGGAAGAGGAAATGGGACGATAAAATGGGGGAATGATAAGTTTTAAACTGCCTGTCATTCTGAGCGATAGCGAAGAATCTTCTTCAAGATGCGGGCCTGTTATGCAAGGTGAAGAAGATGCTTCGTTCCTCAGCATGACAAACTAAAAAATGGGTGAGCCTGTCGAAGCATAGCAGGTAGGGCCTCTGCGCGCGACCCTTCGACAAGCTCAGGGTGACAGCCCCGCATCTAACAAGTTGGAAGAAGCACGTTTTCCGCGGCAGATCAGCTTCGGGTGAAAACGTGCAGAACAATGCGGGGAATGTGCGGCTGCAGGGGCATAGCAAGTTTTTGCAGAAGCAGGGGTGAGTGGGGATCGGGGCAAAATAATTGCAGCCCGTGGTTCTGTTCGTTTTGCACGGGCAAAGGCCGTGTGGTGGAATTGAGCGACTGGCTGAGGGCAAAGAAGCCTTTCTGCTGCAAGCCTTTTTGGGTACTTTTGTGGCGACAAAAGTACCTGGCCCTCGCGCGGCCAAGAGCGCGACGATGTAAGTTTATTACAACGATAGTCGTTACCAGCCTTTGTGCGATTGCTTCGCAATGACGCTTGTTAATGGTAAGCGAATTTAACGCTCAATGAAGTCGGCCCCTTACGCCAACACTTCTTCCAGCACATCGGCCGACTTGATATTGCCAAAGCCTTCAATGTGCATGGCATAATATTCAAGCAGCTTTTGAACCAGGTAGCGGCGTTCATCATTACTTAGCTTAAGCTGGTTCATGTCTTCAAAGCCCGTTTGTAGTACTAATGCAAAATTCCGGGTGTGCGGGGGCGAGAGATATGAAATACTTTCGGGCTTATAACGGGTGAATTGCCCATTTTTTATGTCGAAATAATCAGCTTCGTCGGCCATGTAGCGGTCGGGGTAAAAGCCGAGGTAGCGGGTTAGGCGGGTTAAAAATACCAGGTGAAAGTTGGCCACGCTTTCGGTTTGATGATCGAGCCATTCAATGGCGCTGAAAACAAAATCGAACAGGTTTTCATCCGGCGATTGCTGCTTGATGGCTTTATACAGCACCTCGTTCAAAAATATGGCAATGCAGCTTTTAATGACATCGTAAGGAATGCTAAGTAGCACGGGCGCGTTTTTGAGTTCGGAAATACGCTGCACACTGCCGGTATTTTTGTGGTAAACTACCAGATCCAGCAGGTGAAGGGGCTGCAGCATATTCCTGCCGATCTTAGCTTTGGGTTTTTTAGCGCCATTGATAATGTACGATTGCAAGCCGAACTTTTCGGTAAAGATCTGCACAATTACGCTGCTTTCGCCGTAATCGGTAGCTCTGAATATAATGCCGCGGGTTTTATGCAGCATGGCTTCCTAAGGCTAAAATGATCTTCGGTAAAAAAATCATGGCCCCTGTTATCAGCGCGAATAAGGCTGCTATAACAACGGCACCGGCAGCTACATCTTTTACGCGACCGGCTTTCTCATTGTATGTCGGCGAAACAAGATCGGTCAACGTTTCGAGCGAGGTGTTAAGTAATTCGGCAATAAGCACAATGGCTATGCTGATCATGAGCCAAAGCCATTCGGCGGTTGAGATTCGGAACAGGAAACCCAGGATTATGGCTATTGTACCGGCCACCAAATGAAACCTGAAATTAGGCTGAGTATGAGCCGCGTATCCTAAACCCTTAAACGCAAACCCAAAACTGCGTATCAACCTTTTCATGCCCAAAAATACAAAGTTTAGCTATAAATACAGCCAACCGCATGATGGGCCTTGTAAACTGCCCGTTAACTCTTTGTCACATTATCACTATCAGTAATAGGCAGATAGCGCATTTTTCGTAGTTTTGCGCCTCTCTTTTACATATCACGTTAATAATGTTCTGGAAACATATAGCTTCTGCACTTCTTAAAAACAGGCTCATAATTTTTATTTGCGTTTTGGCGCTAAGCGCCTTTATGGGCTACGAAGCTTCAAAAGTAAAGATCACTTTTAACGGTGGTAAGGTGCTTCCGGTTACCGATTCGGCTTTTATCCGTTATGCCGAGTTTAAGAAAACTTTCGGGCAGGACGCTTCATCGATGGTTATCGGTATTAAGTCGCCTAATATTTTTGATAAGGATGTTTTTAACGACTGGTACCAGATTGGCGAACAACTAAAGAAAGTAAAAGGGATTAAAGCAGTGATTTCGGCTGCCAATATCTACAATCTGCAAAAGGATACCCTTCAGCATAAATTTGTATTAAAACCATTAGTTACCGGTGCGCTGCAAACCACCGCGGCTGTTGATAGTGTAAAGCAACAGCTTACATCCATGCCTTTTTACAAAGGACTGATTGTAAGCAACGATGGTCAGAGTACCCTGATGGCAATTACTTTTGATGATAAAATTATCAATACGCCGTTTCGCGTACCTATTATTAAAAAGATTAATGAGCTTGGACAGGCATTTGAAAAGAAACATCATATCACGGTACATTACTCGGGCCTGCCGCTTATCCGTACCGTGGTTGGCGATCTGGTAGCTCATGAGTTTTCATTATTCCTGAGCCTTTCGGTTATTATTACCGCGCTCATTTTACTGCTGTTTTTCCGTTCGGTATTCCCGGTTATTTTCCCGGTACTGATTGTGATATTGGGTGTGATATTCAGTTTGGGCGTGTTACAGATGATGCATTACGAAATGACACTGTTAACTGGTATCATCCCGCCGCTTATTGTAGTTATCGGGATCCCGAATTGTGTATTCATCCTCAATAAATATTTTCATGAGTATGGCATCAGCCAAAATAAAATGGCAGCTTTAGAAGTAGCTGTTGAGCGTGCAGGTATCACCACTTTTATAGCCAACGTTACTACTGCCATAGGTTTTGGCGTGTTATGCTTTACCAACAGCGAACTGCTTACCCAGTTCGGCCTCATTGCTTCAATAGGTATTATGGGCACTTTTGCATTGAGCCTTATTTTAGTGCCTATTATCTTCAGCTTTCTGCCTGCACCAAAGGCAAGCCAAACCGGTATTAAAGACAGTAAACTGATGGATGGCCTGCTGGCCACTTTAGATAAACTGGTGCATACCAAACGTAAAACTATTTATTTAACCACAGCTATATTGGTGGTTATTGCCATTGTTGGCATGGTCAGGATCAATATTAATGGTTATGTAGTGGATGATTTGCCCCAAAGTAATAATACCCTGCACGATCTTAAATTTTTTGAGTCGAATTTTAACGGGGTTTTGCCGCTGGAAGTTAGTATCGATACGAAACGCAAAAACGGAGTAATGAACCTGGCTACTATCCGCAAGGTAGAGAAGCTGGAAAAACTGATCTCCTCCTACCCAGAATTCAGCCGTTCGGTATCATTAATCCAGGTGTTGAAATTTAGTACCCAGGCATTTTATGGCGGCAATCCTGAGTATTACCGTTTGCCTGATGGGTTGGAGCAAAACTTTATCCTCAACTATGCCGGAAACTCGGGCAAAGGAACCAGCGGCCTGCTGAAAACCTATCTTGACAGCACACATCGTGTAACCCGCGTTACTTTTGAAATGGTTGACGCCGGTTCAAAAAAAATGAATACCGTACTGGCTGAATTACAGCCACGTATCGATTCTATTTTTAACCCAAAGAAATACCATGTTGAGCTTACCGGCTCGAGCATCATATTTATAAAGGGTACCAACTATTTGTTGAAAAACCTTTACGAAAGCCTGGCCTGGGCCATTGTGCTTATCGCGGGCGTGATGTGGATTCTTTTCCGCGGCATAAAAATGATTGCCATATCATTGGTACCTAACATCATTCCGCTGGTGATAACAGCAGGTATCATGGGCTTTTTCGGTATCCCGCTTAAGCCATCAACCATATTGATTTTCAGCATAGCGATGGGGATCTCATCCGATCAGACCATTTATTTCATCACCCGTTACAGGCACGAGCTACGTCATAGCAAAAAAAGCATCTCGAAAATAGTTTCGGATACCATTCGTGAAACCGGGGTGAGCATGATCTTTATTGCTACAGTATTGTTTTTCGGTTTCGGCATCTTCGCGATATCAAAATTTGGCGGTACAGTTGCATTAGGCGTATTACTTTCTATTACCCTGCTGGTGGCCATGATCAGCAACCTGACTTTGCTACCTGCGTTTTTACTTTCGCTTGAAGGCGGAGTTGACCGGGACAAGATCAAAGGCCCAGATATTGATGAAGCCTGATAGAGGAGCTTAAAGCCGAAAGCTAAAGGCTTAAAGCTTTTTAGGCAAGAAGCATCGTGCTAACTCCCCCTTTAGGGGCCCAGGGGGCGTGGGCTAACTTTCAACGTTCCCCGTTTATAACCAAAATTGCCATTCATATCTGTACCGTTCATTATTATGGAATATGTTGTTGGTGTATCGGCAGTATAAAAACTGATGGATGCTTTGCCATCGGTACCGGTGTTTACGTTTGGTTGCCAGTATACGGTAGAGCGCAGGTCTGTTTTGGTTTTGCTTGTAGCATTAACCGCATATTTAGGACTGTAAAATTGCGATGGAAAGCTCAATGCCAAAGGTTTATACAGATAACCGCCGGGTGTTTTACTGATGTTGGGGCCATGCCCGCCACGGGTGGTTATCTCCATAAAAGTAAAATCCCCTACATTGGTTCCTAACCAATCTGTTGAGATGTAACGGCTATAATATTCATTGCCGTATTTAGAAGTAGTGTTAATCTCTATACCCTTGATATCCTCGGCGCTGTTTGATTCAAGGTATTGTTTGATTGCTAAAAAGTCAGGATCTTCTATATAATTGCTTTTAAATATGGTGCCAAATGGAATGCCATCAATAACAAAGCAAATGGGCTTGTTATCAACAAAATACCATTGGAAAAAGATGCTTGGCGGTAACCTGTAAGAGCCAAATTGAACGTCGCTCCTGGTTTTACCCTGTACACCATAAACTATCGCTTTTTGTTTCATGATAGTTCCGGACCTGAAACTTTTAACATGCTCTTGCAGGAAATCCATCCAGCTTTTCTTTCCGGCTTTTAGCAGGTCATTTTCATCAAAAACAAAGTCGGCATTGCCCGCGCCGTTTAGGTTCTTTGAATCTTTTACAATTTTCCTGGCCTTGATCTTTACTTCTTTTAAAGTACGCATATTGGCCGGAAGATCATTTGCCAGGTTCTGACGCATCCGGTTAATTTTAACACTATTGAATAACGTGGTATCATTACTCACATACCAGGGTATAATGGTGGCGGCCGGCGGTGCTGCGAGTACCGGCTGTGGTGGGTCATCAATTACTATACCCACATTAAAGTTTTTGGCCGTTTTGATAAAGTAAGCCGGCGTATCTGTAAGCGGTAAATTACGAAATACAAAGCCTCCGTTTGCATCGGTCAACGTATCTGTAGCCAGTAAAGGCGATTTAGAGAATAGCTGCACTTTTGTTTTTTTAACTCCCTTATTAAAAATGTTAAGCACCCTGCCTTTAATTGCTACCTCTGTTTCCGCGGCGTAAACCGGTTGTCTTTTTTCTTCGGGCAAGTTGTAGCTTACCCATCCTTGCGTTAACAGCAGGTTGTCGAGCGCGATACTCCGCTTTGGATCATTGCTGTTTAGGTAATATCCGGGCTCTTCCACGTAGCCCTTCAGCTCGGAGGTGAGCAGCATCCTGCTCACGATGCTTTCATTATTCAGGCTGTCGGGATGTACTTGTGTATCATCGGTAACGGCAAATGAAAAATTGCCTTCAACCGGTTTGCCCAATGCATCGGTGACATTGATAGCTACGGCAACGCTATCGCGGAGTGCGTAAATAGTTTTATTGCTGCTGATATTGATATGCAGATCATCATGCCTGTCAATAAAAGTAAGCCGCTCATTAAGCGGACGGTTCTTCATATCAAGCAATACAAAATGAGCGATGCCAGATGGGAACCGTGCCTTGCTGATCATTTTACGGATAGCTGTTGTTCCTTTAAAGTTCACGACAGCACCAAAGCAGATCACCTCGCGCAACTTGCCAATCAAAAAATAACTATCTCCCGACCCGCTTATATTTTCGGTAGCGTATAAAGAAATCATCAGCGAATCGGCATCAGCCTTATTCTGGATGTTTAAAACAATGCCCGAGTTTTTCACTTTCGGCAAAGCGTATTCTTTAACCCGTCCACCGGGTAGGGTGACTTTAGCGGTATAACTTTCGCCTGCCTTGGGTATCATATCAAAGCTACCCATGCCTAAATGTCCCGATGTAAAATCCGTTGCCGTTTGCTTATTTTCATCAAGCACAACACCCGATATGTTAATGCCCAGGCCATCGAGGCCAATAGTCTTAAAGCCCACATGGGCAGGCAAGCCTGCCACCAGCTCGCCGCTTTCAGGCATAAATTGTACATCGGCATCCTGCGGGCGGTTAAAATTGAGGGGAATATTTACCCGGTTGCCTGCGGCATCATTGGCTATGATCCTGATATCACCTGGCTTGCCCGGTAAATTGAATGTGATATCAATCAGGCCTTTTTCATCTGTTTGTAATGATGACTTATATAGCCGCCTTTTACCTTTCATTACGGCAAGCTGCACCTGCTTGTTGGTTATCGCTTTTTTGTAAGTATCGCTTAGCAACAACTTAACATGCGCCTGTTCTTTATCGTTAACCATAGCGCTTGAACTGGAATAATTAGCCATCCAGTTATTCGTAGCATCGTCGGCTATGGTGAACTGTTTATAAAAAAAGCAGTCCTTGTTAAAGTTTTGCATCCATTGCGTATAGGCTGTGAGCGTATACGTGCCTGCCGGCAATTCGCTCAGGCTGATATTTCCCCAGGTAAGGCCATTTTCTACAGGCAAGCGTTGCTGTTTCACCACCACATTACTATCGGTAAGGATAGTGATGTACATAATACCACTCTTGGCAGATGGCGTTAACAGGTGCGCGTTAACCAGATAAGCTTTAAACCACAAAGTATCCCCAGGAGTGTAGGAGCTTTTATCAAACTGTAGATAGATCTTTTCGGCAGGGTTATGCCGAACAAGACTGTCGGTAACATTTTTGGCCCGAAGCAATCGGGCAGCGGGAGCTATTTGTTGTGCATATCCATGCTGAACTGATAATATGCAGATAAGCCATGCTGTTAAAAACAAGGATAACAACTTGCGATGGAACGGTTGCTTAAGGCCTATCATGTTTTTCATGGATTGGTATTGCCTGTTACTTTTATTTTACCATAAGTGTAGCCAATGCTGCCATCCATATTGGTGCCTTCTAAAATATAGGTATAGGTTGATGGCTTATCTGCCGCATAAAATGATACGGTTGCTTTACCATCGGCACCGGTTGTTATATTGGGCTCCCAGTGTATGGTTGAGCGCAAATCCGGAGTATGTTTAATGGTATTATAAGGCAGATAACGTGGACGATAAAACCGGGCGGGAATACTTAATGCCAAGGGTTTATATAAATAAGATCCGGGTGTATGCGCTATCCCCGGCCCTTTACCGCTACGTGTAGTGATCTCTACAAAAGAGATCGAGCCTGGAGTTAAATAAGGCTTCCAATCCGAATGAATATATCCCCAGAAATATTCCCAACCATATTTGCTCGAACTGTTAACCTCAATCCCCTTAACATCTTCGGCCGTATTTGATTCAAGATAGGTTTTCATATCAAGTCCATTCGGCTCGTTAAGAGACATTATCTTAAATACGCTACCAAAGGAGATACCGTCAATTATTAGCTTCATGGGTTTGTTATCTATCAAATACCACGGAATAGTAGGTAATGGAGGCTCACGGACAAATTGCATTATCGCGTTAACTTCATCAAGTGATTTATCCTGCAATGCATACCTTAAATTATACTTGTGGGTTAAAGTCGCCCATCTCAGGTTTGGAACATGTTCTTCTAAAAAATTCAGCAGGCTCTTTTTACTCGCTTTCACCATGTCGGCTTCGTCAAAAACCAAATCAGCATTACCTGCTCCATTTAAATTTTGCGAGCCTTTAACTATTTTCTTGGCTGTAATTTTTACCTCTTTCAAAGCCTTAGCGTTAGCAGGCAGGTTGTCGGCCAGGTTTTGCCGCATCCGGTTATTTTTTAAACTATTGAACAAGGTAGTGTCATTGCTTACATACCAGGGCATTGGTGTGGGGCCGGCAGATGCCAGCAGTACAGGCGGCGGCGCATCGTCCATGACAATACCAACATTGAAATTTTTAGCGGTTTTAATAAAATAAGCCGGGGTATCTGCAAGCGGGAGATTACGGAACGCGAACCTGCCATCCTTATCAGTGAGCATATCAGTTGCCACTACAGGCGATTTGGAAAATAGCTGCACTTTAGTTTGTTTAATGGGCTTGTTAAAAACATTAATTACCCGCCCCCTAACCGCCAACTCGGTTTCGGCAGCGTAGCCCTGGTTATCCTTGCCATCTGGCCAGTTGTAGCTTACCCAGCCTTGTGTAAGCAACAGGTTATCAAGCGCCTCTTTGGCTTGTGCATTATTAGCGGCGAGGTAATAGTTGGGGCGCTCCACAAAGCCTTTCAATTCGGATGTAAGCAATATGCGGGTAACAATATTCTCATTGTTCAGGCTATCCTGATGTACTTGCGCGTCATCGGTAACCGCCATCGAAAAATTGCCCGCAAGCGGATTACCGAGTGCATCTTTCGCGCTAATGTGTAACGCTACACTATCGCGCAGGTTATAAGCCATTTTATCTGCATTAATGTTTAAATGCAGGTTGTCATGCCGGTTAATGAAAATCAGCCGCTCGTTTAGTGGCTTACTGTTTTTATCAAGTAGCAAAAAATGAGTGATGCCAGAGGGGAAAAGCTTTTTGTTAATTTTTTGACTGATGGACGTGCCGTTTTTAAAATCGACCATTGCACCATAGCAAATAATTTCGCGGGCTTTGCCTACCAGGAAATAGCTTTCACCCAAGCGGGCAATTTTATCGGTTGCCGACAGCAGTACTTTTACCGAATCTTCATTAATGGGATTGATCACGTTCAATACAATCCCATCGTTTTTAACATCGGGCAACGGAAATTCACGGATTGCGCCACCGGGCAGGGTTACTTTAGCTGTATAATTTTCACCAGCATTAACAACCGGCAGGTTAAAACTCCCCATGCCCAAATGCTGCGTTGTAAAATTAGCTACTACCTGTTTTTCATGATCCAGTACCTGGCCCGAAACATTGATGCCTTTGCCATCCAGCCCTATAGCCTTAAATCCAAGGTGTGCGGGTAATCCGGCTACAAGTTCACCACCCTCGGGCATAAACTGAACATCGGCATCCTGGGGGCGGTTAAAGTTTAGCGGTATATTTACACGGTTACCTGCACCATCTGTTGCAATAATGCGGATATCGCCCGGCTTGCCCGGCAGGTTAAAGGTGATATCTATCATTCCCTTTTCGTCGGTTTGCAGGCTTTGCCGGTATAAACGCCTCTTTCCTTTCATTACTGACAACTGTACCGGCTTGCCTGCTATAACTGTTTTATAAGCATCGCTGAGCATCAGTTTAACGTGGGCCTGTTCCTTACCGTCGGTTATTACGCTTGAACAGGTGTAGTTGGCCAGCCAGTTGCTGCCGGCATCATCGGCAATGGTAAATTTTTTACGAAAAAAACAATCCTGGTTAAAATTCTGCAGCCATTGGGTATAGGCAACAAGGGTGTAAGTGCCTGCAGGTAAATCCTTAAGGCCGATGTTGCCCCAACTGAGCCCATTTTCAACAGGTAGACGTAAGCGCTTTTCTACAGTATTGCTATCGGTAACAATGCTCACATACATTACCGCGCTTTTAGCCGATAGGTTAAGTGTAGGAGCATTAAAAAGATAAGCCTTGAACCATAAGGTATCGCCGGGCGTGTAAGTGTTTTTATCCAGTTGAAGGTAGATCTTCTCGGCCGGGTTTTGACGCGTGACACTATCCAGCATTGATTTCATTGCGATTAAGCGTAAAGCAGGGGCTTTTTCCTGCGCATAGCTTTGAATACTGAAAAATAAAATAGCTGTTATAATGATAAGGCGGGAAAACGCGAAAGCACCCCGCTTCATCATGCAAACAAATACCGGCCGGGTAGATTGGATGCTTTTCAATTTGGATGTATTTAGGTTTATAATTGGGTGATATAAAGCTAATTATTATTGCTGACAAATAAAAGGTTGTATATTTATATTATGCCCAAGGAAGAAGTTGCCGACCTGCTTTTCTTTTTAAGAATGTTCCCTGCCGAAGTGCGGGAACGGGCCTTATGGCTGCGCGATTTTGTATGGGATTTGTACCCGCAGGCCAATGAGCTTATTTATGATAATTATAATGCCCTGGCTGTAGGCTGGTCGCCTACCGAAAAAATGAGCCATATATTTTGCTCCTTTGCCATATACCGTGGCGTTAATTACAATACACATTTCGGTTTTTACTGGGGCTCTGAACTTGCCGATCCGCAGAAATTATTAATTGGTGATGGTAAACAGTACCGCTACCTACTAATAAATGACCTTGCTGCTTTCCCTGAGCAGGAAATAAAAAAGCTGGTAGAGGAGGCCTGGCAAAACTCGCTGGCCAAGGTAAAAGATCCCAAACAACTAACCCATGGCAAAACTATTGTCAAAATGATATCCGACAATAAGCGCGAAAAGAAGCTCAAAGCGCCTAAGAAGTAACCCCGTTAAAGCCTCCATTTTATTTTACAGGATAAAATATTTACTTTAAGCCTGTTAACTTATACCTTAATGAAAAAAATCACAATGCTGATTTTATGCTGTTGCATAAGCCTGTATGCCGGCGCACAATCAGCTCATTTATACTTCGATCGCTTTGATATCAAGAAAGGCCTGCCCGAGTCAAATGTTGGTTCCATTATTGAAGATAGCCAGGGGTATATGTGGTTCTCTACACAAAACGGACTGGTACGTTATGACGGCTATCGCTACAAAATATACAAACTCGGCTCTCCTAAACTGAATAAGCAGGTATCAACGCTGGTATTTAATGTAGTTGAAGACAAAAATAAAACCCTGTGGATAACTACCCTTGCCAACGGCATTTTCAGATACAACCGGGCAACCGATTCTTTTACCCAATATCCCTACCCGGCAAGCCTGACTTATGGACAACTGATTGTGGGTGCCATAGATAATGATGGTAATTTATGGGGGCGCTTTGGCTCAGCAACCAGCGGTCAAAATATAATGAAGTTTGAGCCGGGTGCAGGGCGATATCTGCTTTTCAGCAACAGCCAAAAGGGCATTTATCATATCAGGGCAACAGTTTACTATAACCCTGTTAAAACAGCCGATGGCAACATCTGGTTTGGCTCAAACAACGGCATATACCGGTACAACGGCGCAGGGAAAGGCTTTAGTGAATACCTTGTTTCAAATGATACCTCAAAAATGCGGGCTGCTAACCCTATTTATGAGGCCCCTTCTGAACCGGGGGTATTGTATATGAATACTTTTCATGGCCATGATGAAGCCCTTAAATTTGCCCGTTATGACATTGGCACAGGTAAACTTAAAGAGTATGGCCAGGCCAATGCAAAAGACAGCCTGTTGAGCGCAGGCATTTATAGCTTTTATGAAGATAAGAGCAAAAACCTGTGGATAGGCACCAATAAAGGCCTATCAAAATTTAATAGGCAAACCCATACTTTCAGGAACTATATCCCTGTTGATACCATAAACTCTGCTATTAAAAACCAGTTTATCACTTTCAGTGAAACACGGGATGGTAAACTCTGGATCTCATCATCGGCCGGGTTGGTTTATTTTGATCCTATAACATCTGTTTTTAAACGCTATGTAACGGACCCTGATGATCCGGGTGCGTTACCGAGCCTGGGCATAGGCGGTAAAACAATTGATCATACCAATAGCCTTTGGCTCGGTTTTGGAAACGCGGGTGTAGCACGTATAAATAAATTAAAAAGCGCCTTTACTATATTTAAAAATAACCCGGCAAAAGCCGGTACTTATCCCGGCAAATTGGTAACGCTCAAAACATGGCCCAATGGCGACGCCTGGTTAACCACCCGACAGGGTATATATAAAGGCAATGTTATTACCAATCAATACAAAAAGATATACAATGTGGCCCCCAATGAGGGTTATTTTCCGGGCTTTTGCTATGGGCAAAACAACACACTGTATGTGGCAACTGAAAGCGGATTATTGGTGTACAATACCATCACCGGGAAAAAAGAAAAATACAGCAGTATCCCCGGCGACAGTACTTCTATTATCAGCAATTATGTACACTCGCTGTTCCAGGACCATACCGGGATACTATGGATAGCCGCCGATATTGATGCCGGTATATGCTCTTTTAACCCGGCAACCAAAAAGTTCACCCGCTATCCTTACCGGGGCTCCTATGAAAAAATAACTTCAAAAAATAAATACGCGCTTGATGATAGTCGCGCTATTACCTTTTATGAAGATCATGAAAATACACTTTGGATAGGTACCAATTTCGGGGGGCTTAACCGTTTCGACAGGAAAACAGGCCGTTTCATATCCTATTTTAACAACGACATGCGAAAGGCCGCCTGTGTAGATAATATTTTTGAGGATAAAGCCGGCAGGTTTTGGGTAGGCACCTACCTCGACGGCCTGTTCCTATTCGACCGGAAAAAGGAAGCTTACGTAAAACATTTTAATGAAGATTCCGGCTTGATATTTAACTCGGTAATGGGCATTAATGGAGATATTGACGGTCGGCTATGGGTAATAACCGAGCGGGGCTTTACGCGGATAGATCCCCGTACCATGAGGCTGAAAAACTTTTTCATGGACGATATTTTGCCCGGTAAGGATGTTTTCAGGGGAATTGATAATGTGAACAGGTTTGCAGATGGAAGGATGGTTTTCCCCTTAAGTAATGGTATCGCCGTTTTTAATCCTGATGATTTAAATGATAACACATATGCCCCCGTTGTACACATCGAATCTGTTGCCTACAGCAATCCAAAATCAAGCGGCAATGCCATAAACAATGTGACAACCTATGGCCGTAAAACACTGGAGTTGCCTTATGATCAAAACCGGGTGCAGTTAAACTATGTGGGTTTACAATATGATAACCCTGCGCAAAATATTTATGCCTACAAGCTGGATGGCTACGACAAGAACTGGGTACAGGCAGGTACCAACCGCTCGGTAACCTATAATAACCTTTCGGCAGGTACATATGTATTTCATGTAAGGGCGGCCAACAGTTCGGGCGTGTGGAATAAAACCGGCGACAGCATCACTATCGTTATTGCTACAGCCTGGTATTTGCGCTGGTGGGCATGGCTCATCTATATTGTTCTATTCGCGTCGGCTGTATACGCGTTTATCGCCTATCGTTCGCGCCAGCTTAAATATGAAAATCAGTTGCTTGAAGAAAAAGTAAAGCAACGTACCGATGATTTAAGCAAGGCGAATAAAGAATTAAGCGAGCAGCAGGAAGAAATTATTACCCAGCGCGATCAGCTGGCCGATGCCGTTGATAATCTTAAAACTACCCAGCAGCAATTGATCCAGGCCGAAAAGCTGGCCTCACTGGGCGAACTTACTGCCGGGATAGCCCATGAAATTCAAAACCCGCTGAATTTTGTAAACAACTTTTCGGAGGTGAGCATGGAGCTTATAGATGAAATGGAGACCGAGCTAACCAATGGCGATGCCGAAGAAGCCAAAGCCATAGCTGCCGATGTGAAGCTGAACCTCGAAAAGATCCACCATCATGGCAAGCGTGCAGATGCTATTGTAAAAAATATGCTTCAGCACTCAAGGGCAGGCAGCGGCAGTAAAGAGCAGGTAAACATCAACAACCTTACCGGCGAATATTTCAAGCTGGCCTACAATGGTCTTCGCGCCAAAGACAAAACTTTTAATTCGGCATTGGTCACCAACTTTGATGATAGTTTGCCACAGGTTAATATCGTTCAGCAGGATATTGGCCGCGTGCTGCTCAATCTGTATAACAATGCTTTTTACGCGGTACATCAAAAGCAAAAAGCAGTAGGGGAAGCGTACAAGCCTGAAGTTGTAGTTACAACTGCCGTTAAGCCAGCAAAAGAGGGGGCAAAATCGGTTGTGATTACGGTTCGGGATAACGGTATGGGGATCCCTGATAATATTAAGGGAAAGATCATGCAGCCGTTTTTTACCACCAAACCAACCGGCCAGGGAACGGGGCTTGGTCTATCGCTCAGTTATGATATTGTGGTAAAAGGGCATGGCGGTAAAATTGATATTGAAAGCAAAGAAGGCGAGTATACTGTGTTTACGATTACGCTGCCGGTTGGGGTAGGTTGACGCAGGGGAGATAGAACCTGTTAATTTGCGGGCTTTAAGAGGACATTAGGTGTAGATGGCCTGTCAGTCTGAGCTTGTCGAAGACTCGCGCGCAGAGGCCCATCGCACCATGCTTCGACGAGCTCAGCATGACACCCGTTTTTCGAATCCAGACTTACGAAGTTTTCAAAACTTCGTAAGTCTTCTGCTTTTATTAAGTTATAAGGCTCCTGGCTCTTATGTCTAAAAGTCTTGCCTCTTTCCTCACTCATCCCCTAAATATCTGCACTCATGTACTTTATCTTTTAACTGTATAATAGTTTTTGTTGCTTTGATCAAAATTAGGCAGCAAGTAAATTGAAACAACACGTAACCATATCGCTTTATTGGAAATGTCAGCTTATTGGCTGGTCGGTAGCGGCGCTTTACTGGGGCTATACAGGCTATAGCAAAGCGGGCTTTAACTGGTTGCTGGGCGTTCTTCAGTTTACTACGGATGTTGCCGTTTACATCCTCATTACACATCTTTATCGTTGCTTTGCCCTAAAACAAGGCTGGCAAAACCTCGGACTTCATAAACTATTACCAAGGCTCATCCCCACAGTTGTGGTATTAGGTTTGGTTTACCTGTTTGTAACGGTTTTAAAAGTTTACTTTTTCAGGGTATGGTTTCAATCTGGATTTTCACAATCATTCGGGGATTTTTTTGCTTTTTATCGTGATAGTATTTTCGTGGCCGGCGTGCGCCTGATGTCTATCTGGCTGTTGGCCTATCATATGTATCATTATTCCAGGCGCGAGATCAATATTGCCAGGGAAAACGCCAGGCTTTCGGTTATTACCCGGGATGCGCAACTGAGCAATCTTTCGGCACAGCTTAATCCACATTTCCTGTTCAACTCTTTAAACAATATTAAGGCGCTAATTATTGATGATCCCAAATCGGCACGACGGGCAATTGACCTCCTGGCCGATCTGCTAAGAAATTCCCTCTACAGTGGCGATAACCAGATGATCACCGTAGAAGAAGAGCTTGAAACGGTTAAAGATTACCTCGAACTGGAAAAACTCCGGCTTGAAGAGCGGCTGCAATATCATATTGAAACCAACAACCTGCCGGAAAACACGGCGCTTCCTCGCTTGTGTATCCAAACCCTGGTCGAAAATGCTATAAAACACGGTATCAGCCAGCAAAAGGAAGGAGGGTTTATTAGCATAAATTTAAATCATGACCGCAACGGTTTGATTATATCCGTAAGTAATCCGGGCAGGTTAAACCCTGTGAAAGAAAATAGTGGCTTAGGTATCAAAAACCTGAACGAACGTTTGGAACTGCAATACAAGGGTTCGGCTTATTTTGTCATCGGCGAAGCTAACGACATAGTTACCGCAACCATTAAAATATCCCGGGTATGAAAAAGATAAGGGTTTTGATCACTGACGATGAACGTGCCGCCCGAAATGAAGTGAGGCGCTTACTTGCCGGTTATCCTGATTTTGAAATTATAGGAGAAGCCATCAATGCTGATGATGCCCTGAAAATGATAGCTCATCAAAATCCCGATCTGCTTTTTTTAGATATCCAGATGCCCGAAAAATCAGGTTTTGACTTGCTGGAATCAATGGAGCAAGTTCCCGCCGTGATTTTTACTACCGCTTACGACCAATACGCCGTTAAAGCCTTTGAGGTAAGCGCGCTTGATTACCTCGTGAAACCTATCCGTGAGGAAAGATTTGAAAAAGCGATAACACAGGCAAGGCAGCGATTGGGCAAGGCAGATAGCGCCGGGCAGATTTTTGTGAAAGACCGGCAGCAGTATCATTTTATTCAATGGAGTTCGGTACACCTCATTGAGTCGATGGATAACTATGCCCGGATTTTTTTTGACGATAAAAATGTGTTCCTGAAAAGTTCGCTTAACCAACTGGAGGCTAAGTTAAGTGATGGAATATTCTTCAGGATCAACCGCGCGCAGATCATCAACCGGCAATTTATTCAGGCTATGGCAACTACCGACGGTCGTTTAAAAATAACCCTTAATACCGGCACCCAATTGGAAGTTTCCGAACGGCAATCGGCAAAATTCAGGCAGTGGGTGGCAGGTAAGTAAGTACAGGATGGAAAATATAAAATTAAGAAGCGTGGGTATGTGCGATTCCCCTCTTGAGAGGGTAATAGTCCATGAGTTGACAATTCCCTCCCCTGGGAGGGGTGCGGTAGGATCGCGAGTTGGCAGGGAGGGGTTTGTACGCCATTTAGTGAATAAGCCTGCCGATGAAACCCCTCCCTACACCCTCCCAAGGGAGGGAATCGCACAGCCCACTCTCTTAAAATCTTCTGACTGTCCTTTGATGAACTATTACCCTCTCAACAGGGGAGCCTAAAGCATCGGAAAAATGTTTTATAGATAAATCAACCATTACATATTAAACAATAAAAAATGATGAGAAAATTATTCTCCTTGCTACTGCTATGCCTTGTTTTGAGTAGTATAGCATCGGCACAAAGCAAAAAAATTACAGGTGTTTACCTGCGGGATAGCGTGCTTCTAAAAACACATAATGGCGCGTTTGTTACCGTAATGATAGCCCGCAAAAAAGGCATAACCGAAAAGCTGCCAACTATTTTTCAGTTTACCATTTACGCCCGCCGCAGCGATACGTCAAAAATTCAGGAGGCAGCTGATAGAGGCTATGTTGGCGTAATGGCTTACACCCGGGGCAAATGGAACAGTCCGGGTGAGCCGCTGGCTTATGAAACCGACGGTCAGGATGCTTATGATGTGATTGACTGGATCAGCAAGCAACCCTGGAGTGATGGCCGGGTAGGCATGTATGGCGGAAGCTATAACGGTTTCACCCAATGGGCGGCTACCAAAAAGCTTCATCCGGCGCTTAAGACTATCGTGCCATCGGCTGCCGTAGCACCGGGGCTTGATGTGCCCATGACCAATAATGTGCAAATGAGCTTTGTTTTTTCGTGGACTTACTACACCAGCAATAACAAGTTCCTGGACGAAAAAGATTACAACGGCCCGCAGTGGAACCAGCTGTACTGGAAATGGTATAATACAGGTTTAGCCTATCACACGCTCGATAGCCTTACCGGCAGAGGGGTTAACAATATGTTCGGGCATTGGGTAGCGCACCCTACTTATGATCAATACTGGCAGAACTTGATCCCTTATCAAAAGGAATTTGCTGATATTAACATCCCGGTGTTAACAACTACCGGTTATTACGATGGCGGGCAAATTGGCGGTATGTATTATTATCGTGAGCACCTGAAATATAACGCCAAAGCCAACCATTATGTGATCATTGGTCCGTACGGGCATTTCGGTTCGCAGGGGCATCCTGATTCTGTTTTAAATGGTTACCGCATTGATGACGCCGCGCGGATTAATATCCATGAAATTATTTATCAGTGGTTTGATTATATCTTCAAAAATAAACCCAAACCAGCTTTTTTGAAGGATAAATTCAATTTTGAAGTTATGGGTACAAACCAGTGGAAGCATGTGCCCTCATTAAAGCAAATGAGCAATGATACGTTGAAGTTTTACCTGGATAAATCGCGGTTAAATCCCGCTAAACCGCTGAAAAAAGCCTTCGCAGCGCAAAATATTAATTTCGCTAACCGGGACAGCATCAGTAGTTATTACTTTTTAAACCAGCTTATTTATGATACACTGAACACCGGCAATAGTCTCGTTTTTAAAAGTGACCCGCTTACCGGGCCGCTTACTGTTAGCGGGGCGTTTTCGGGTTTGTTAAAAACCATCATTAATAAAAAAGACATGGACTACCACGTGGTGATGTTTGAGGAGATGCCCGATGGCAAATATTTTTATCTCACCTACTTTATGGGCCGGGCAAGCTATGCTATAAATCCTGAGAAACGACATTTATTAAAACCGGGACAAATGGAAAGCATTCCATTTACTAACACCTATATCACCAGCAGGCAATTTAGTAAGGGCAGCCGGATAGTGATCCTGCTCAATATTAACAAAAGCCCTTTTGAGCAGATCAATTACGGAACGGGCAAAAATGTAAGCGATGAAACCATCCTTGATGCTAAAATACCGTTGCAAATAAAATGGTTTAATGATAGTTACGTCAATATCCCGGTGTTGCGGTAAAAGATGCCCGGTTACAATAAGTCTGCCGAAGCATAACGATGATTCGGCGGGCTTATTGGTAGTTAAGCCGTAAAAATAACCTTACACCTCCCGGCTTTGCCGCAGTTAAACTATATTTGAGCAACGCATTTACTCATGAAGATAGTTTTCGCTGCCCTTGTTGCCTGTTTTATTACCTTATCCGCCAAAGCCCAACTCACCCCATTTGAGTTAAGTAAGGACAAAAATTATACGGCCACCTACGCCCAGGTGATTGATTACTATCAAAAGCTTAATAAGTTGTATCCGCAGCAAATGAAGCTTATAAACTACGGCACTACGGATGTGGGCAAACCTTTAACGCTTGTAGTACTTTCAAAAGATAAGGTGTTTGATCCGGCAGTTATCAAAAAGCAGAATAAACGCGTATTGTTGATCAATAACGGCATTCACCCCGGTGAGCCGGAAGGCATTGATGCCAGTATGATGCTGGTGCGGGATCTGCTTAAAAATAATACGCTCCCCAAAGATGTGGTGATCTGTCTTATTGCCTTATATAATATCGACGGCAACCTTAACCGCGGATTGAGCCGTGTAAGTCAGAATGGCCCATCTGCCTATGGCTTTAGGGGAAATTACCGCAACCTGGACCTTAACCGCGATTTCATCAAGGCCGACAGTCGTAACGCTTTAGCTTTTACCCAGATCCTCACTACCTGGAAACCCGAGGTGTTTTTAGATAACCACACCAGCGATGGCGCCGATTATCAATACGTGATGACGCTTATAGAAACGCAAAAAGAAAAGCAAAACCCCATCCTGGCCGATTATACCACCAAAACCCTAACCCCATACCTGTACAGCAAAATGAAAAAGAGCGGGTATGAGATGATTCCTTATGGTGCAGGCGAGGAAGGTTTGCCCGATTCGGGCATTGTAAGCTTTTTGGAAACACCACGATTTGCTACCGGTTTTACTGCCCAGCATAACATCATCAGTTATATTACCGAAACGCATATGCTCAAGCCTTTTGATAAGCGCGTGTATGCCACGTATGATTTTATGCAGCACCTGATTGAGATTAACCAGCGCGATGCCAAACTGATAGGTGAACTGAAACGCAAGGCTGATGAACAAGTAATCAATCAAAAAACTTTTGCATTAAGCTGGGCTGTTGATATGGATAAGGTTGATACCATCACCTTTAAGGGGTATGAAGCAGGGCACAAAACCAGCGGCGTCAGCGGCTTGCCCAGGTTATATTATGACCGTGATAAGCCATATACCAAAACTATCAGGTATTTCAATACCTATAAAGTTACCGCTACTGCCGATAAACCGATGGCTTATGTAATTCCGCAGGCCTGGGGCAAGGTGATTGATTTGTTTAAGCTGAATGGGGTACAGATGAAACAACTGGCCCATGATACCACGCTTAACCTGCAAATGTATTATATAGCCGATCTGAAAACTCCGTCCCGACCTTTTGAAGGACATTACCTGCATACTGGCGTAAAGCTTAACCCGGTTGATATGCCAATTAAATTTTATATCGGCGATTACGTGGTGTATACTAATCAGCCTATTAACCGTTATATCGTGGAAACGCTGGAACCGCAGGGTGTCGACTCGTTTTTTGCATGGAACTTTTTTGATTCGGTGCTGGGCGAAAAGGAATATTTTTCGGATTATGTTTTTGAGGATATCGCCGCCGATCTGCTAAAAAAAGATCCGTCGATTAAACAAAAACTGGACGATGCCAAAGCGAAAGATCCGCAACTGGCCAATAACGCAGGCGCGCAATTGTTCTTTGTTTACCGCAATTCGCCTTATTTTGAAAAAACTTTTATGCGCTATCCTGTTGGCAGGCTTTTAACTAATACCAAACTCGACCTTAAATAAATGGAAATTATTCACACGGCCCCGGTGGCCTGCGCTATTTTTGCAATAACTATTATTACTTCGCTTTTAGCTTTCTCAAACGATAATCTTTATGGCCGCATGATGCTGCATCCTTACACGGTTTCCCGTGGCAAGGATATCCATACCATCATCACCAGCGGACTTATTCACCGCGATTGGATGCATTTGTTTTTCAATATGCTGTCGTTTTACTTTTTTGCGTTCACACTCGAGCCTATAATAGGGCACCTGCAGTTTGGAATACTATATGTGTTAAGCTTGATACTGAGCGATATGCCAACCGTAATTAAGCATAAAAACGACTATAATTATTATAGTCTTGGTGCCTCTGGCGCTGTTAGCGCTGTGATTTTTAGTATAGTTTTATTTATGCCATGGCAAACCATTTACATAATGCCCATTCCCATTGGCATCTGGTTTTGGCTTTTCGGTATCCTGTACCTGGTATATTGCCATTATGCTTCAAAATATTCACGCGACCAAATCAATCACGACGCGCACTTTTTTGGAGCAATAAGCGGTTTGATAATCACCATCGTTTTTAACCACCATGTTTTAGGCGATTTTATTCAGCAAATTATTTCTGAAGCCCCAGCTCATTTCCGTCTTTAAACTCCCCATCGGCATTAAATAAAAAGCTCATAGGCTTCTCGGGGTTCTTGATGATCTCTAACAGCAGGAACCCCCAGTTTTTCCAAAAGTTTTCCAGTACCTGTCCGTAGATTTTATTCATCCAGTCGTCAAACAGGGGCTTGCTGCTGGTGCCGCGCAGGGGCAGGGCCTCTAAGGATATGGCATCGCCAATATTAAAAATATCATACTCCGGCAAACGGTTAAATAAATAAGCCGAATAGAAGAACCGGGCGTTCAGCTCTTCAAATTGGATGGGGTGCAACTTGTTGTTAGCAATTTTATCTAAGGCCTCCTTATGGTAACGGGCGTTGGCGCCGTTATCCTGCAGGCACAGAATAAAGCCAAAATCTTTTATCCGTAACGAAAACGTAAGCGTGTTGATCTCATCGCGGTAGCCAAAAACGTTTTCAGCATTATCTACCTTAAATAAAACAAGGCTGTAAGGCTTAAAGCCATCAAACTCGATAGGGAGATTGAGGCTTTGCAGCATCATGTGCAGGTTATTGAATTTATGGATGATGGATTGCGAGATGTTAAACTCTTCGCCTTGTGAGTGTTGTAATTTGATGCCCGCCTGGATCTCGTTAAAGATAATTCCGTACAGCAATTTGCCGGCCCATAAAAACAGTTTATCCTCATCAAGCGTTTTTAGCGCTTCATAACCGGTTTCAAAAGCGGCGGCAATTTCATTTTCGAGCGGCTCAAGGTAAAGCTCATTAATCTCGGCGGTGCAGGGCAGCTTCAGGTCTTTATAGGTTGCCATGCTTTCGTCAAGCAGTTTAAAAGGCTTGTCTTCCAGCTCGTAGCGGCTCATAAGCCATTGCGGAAATACCTGGATCTGCTCCTCGGGCGAATTAAGGTTTTGCCCTGTAAGGAAACATTTATTATTGCTGAAATTGAAATTGGTGAACGGTGAGTAAATTTGTGCCGGCATGGCCGCAAAGATAAGCACGATTTTCGTACTAAAATTTTAGCTTTGGTTTTTAACATGGAACTGACATATCAACCCTACGAGCTTCAGCTGAAGCATGCTTTTACGATAGCCAAATTTTCGCGCACTTCTACCCCGGTTATGCTGGTGCAGATCAGTCACGAGGGTAAAACCGGCTACGGCGAAGCTTCGATGGTGCCTTATATGGGCGAGAGCCATCAAAGCGCTACCGATTTTTTAAGCAAGGTTGATGTGAATCAGTTTAGCTACCCTTTTGATTTTGGTGCGGTTATTAATTACCTCGATAGCATCGCTCCCGGCAATCCGGCGGTTAAAGCGGCAATTGATATTGCCCTGCATGATCTGGATGGTAAACTGAAACAACAATCCTGCTGGCAGCTGCTTGGTAGTAATCCGGCGCTCATGCCCGTTACCAGTTTTACTATTGGTATTGATACGCCGGAGATGATCATCAAAAAAGTAAAAGAAGCTGAGGGTTTTAAAGTGATCAAGGTAAAATTAGGGCGCGATACCGATAAGGAATTAATTACTACTATCCGCTCGGTAACTGATGTACCGCTTTATGTAGATGCCAACCAGGGCTGGACAGACTTGCAGCAAAGCCTGGATATGACCTACTGGCTGCATGAGCAAGGCGTACAATTGATAGAGCAGCCCATGCTCAAAACCGATCCCGACAGCAATGCCTGGCTTACCGAACGAAGCCCTATTCCTATTATTGGTGATGAAGCCGTTCAGCGTTTTGAAGATGTGGAAAAGGCTCAAGGTGTTTATACCGGGATCAATATTAAACTCATGAAATCGGCAGGCTTGTATGAGGCCAAACGAATGATTGATAAAGCCCGCGAGCTTGACCTGAAGATTATGATAGGCTGCATGACCGAAACCAGCTGCGCCGCCCTCGCTGGATTAGCCATTGCGCCACAGGCAGATTGGGTTGACCTTGACGGCCCGTTCCTGGTAAGCAATAACCCATACATAATGCCCGATTTTGAGGATGGAAGGTATATCCTGAATAATGACGCGGGTTTGGGATTGAGGTTTTAAATGATCTCCTATCCCCCAGCGGCCGTGTCCCCACGGCCGGAGATTATTAATCATGCGTTAACGCCGCCTATTGATATATCCACAGCAACACGTGCTTCTTTTGTTTTTTCAGTAAAGCATCCACAATTTTCATGGTATTGTTGGAAATAGCGGGGCAACCCCAGCCTTCGGGTGTGCCGTTGGGATAAACTTCGGTTTCGGCAACCTGTTCCCAGGAATGAAAAACGATTTGCCTTGCCAACGCATTATTGTTGGTGCTCTCTAAGCCTGTCAGGTAATACTTTACATGGATACCCCAGGCGCTCCAGGCGCGGCTATCAATTGTGTATTTGCCCAGCGCGGTACAATGGCTCCCATCAAGGTTGCTAAATGCTGGTTTATCTTTTGACCATACGCCGCTCCACGGGTTTCGGCCGCAGCCATGGCTTACCAAGCCGCTGATTAATGAATCGTTTTTCTTAAAATCCCATACCACAAAACGCTTAACACCTGATGGTGCAGACATATCAATTAAAATACAATACCGTGTATTGTATCCCCGCTGCCGGCAAAACGCAAGGCTTTGTTTTGCTTTCGTTTTAAGCTGATTGGTACTAATGCGGGGAACATCTGCTTTAACCTTTATGCAGCAGAGAAGCAGCAGGAAAAAAGGGAGTAATAGCTTAGGTTTCAATTGCGTTAGGTTTTGGGTTGTAAACAGAAATATCGGCTTTTTATTACAATAAACCTATCTTGCGTGATGAAAAACCGTGTTTCCTTTTTACTCCTGCTATTAGCCCTGTTTGGTTGTACAGCAACATCAACCAAAACGGTAGTAACCATTAGTCCTGTTAATAACGGAAGATCATTGCAGATAACAGGTTTTGATCCGGCTATTATTAACGATATCAGTCGTGATTCATCGGCAACGGCCTGGCAAACCTTAATGGCTGTTTATCGCATGCCGGCAGATACTACTATGCGCAACCTGCAGCCCATACAGCCGGGGCGCTATGTAATTAAAGATAATGTAGTTATTTTTACACCGGATACCGCTTTCAGCACACAACAAACCTATTTTTTCCGTTACTATGATTTTGGGGCCAGCGGTACGCTGACCGATTTGATAAAAAGCCGCAGCAAACCCGGAACTTTGCACTATACAGATTTGATTTTTAAGTAATAAACCATCCTGATGCTTGAAAATTTAATATTTTTGATTATATTTGCAACCGTTAATAAAAGAGGGGGCAATTAGTCCCCTCTTTTATTTTATCAATCAAAATTATTCTGTCAAAAACACCGGTGGGTAATGAATATTGAAAAAAGGGTAAAAGAACTGGTAGAAGAAAAGATAGCAGATAAGCCAAACCTGTTTATAGTGGATATTAAAATGCACTCGAACGGTAAGCTGATCATTCTGCTTGATGGCGATAACGGTATCGGCATTGATGAATGTGTACAGGTAAGCAGGCACGTAGGTTTCCATCTGGAAGAGGAAAACGTGATTGAAACGGCTTATAACCTGGAGGTATCATCGCCGGGTATTGATTTTCCGCTGTCATCGCCAAGGCAATACGCCAAAAATGTTGGCCGTAACCTGGGCATTAAAATGAAAGATGGTGCAAAACGTGAAGGTGTATTAACCGGCCTTACCGAAGATGCTATCACCATTGAAGAAAAAGTAAAAGAAAAAGGGAAAAAAGCGCAGGTTATTGAAAGCGTTATCCCGATGGAGCAAATAACAGAAACAAAGGTTTTAATATCATTTAAGTAAAAATGAGCAATATTAATTTAATTGATTCTTTTCAGGAATTTAAAGATTTCAAGAACATTGACCGCCCTACCATGATGAGCGTACTGGAAGACGTTTTCAGAAGCATGATCAGGAAAAAGTACGGTACGGACGAAAATTGCGACGTAATTGTTAACACCGATAACGGTGACTTGGAGATCTGGCGTACACGTAAAGTTATGGAAGATGGCTTTAGCGAAGACGACGACCTGGAGATTGAACTTGCCGAAGCACACCTGTATGACGCCGACCTTGAAGTTGGTGATGATTATATTGAACAGATCACTTTAGAGAGCTTTGGCCGCCGTGCTATTTTAGCCGCACGCCAAACGCTGGTATCAAAGATTCTGGAATTAGAGAAAGACGAGATCTTCAAAAAATATAAAGACCGCGTAGGTGAAATAGTTACCGGCGAGGTTTACCAGGTTTGGAAAAAAGAAACTTTGGTACTTGATGACGAAGGTAACGAGTTGTTGCTGCCTAAAACAGAGCAGATCCCGGCCGACTACTTTAAGAAAGGTGACAGTGTTAAAGCTGTTGTATCTAAGGTAGATATGCTGAACAGTAACCCTAAAATCATCATTTCACGTACAGCGCCTGAGTTTTTACAGCGTTTGTTTGAGCTTGAGGTTCCTGAAATTTTTGATGGCTTAATTACTATCAAGAAAATTGTACGCGAGCCGGGCGAACGTGCTAAAGTAGCCGTAGAATCATATGATGACCGTATTGATCCGGTCGGTGCCTGCGTAGGTATGAAAGGTTCACGTATTCACGGTATTGTGCGTGAGTTAAAGAATGAAAATATCGACGTTATCAACTTTACCAATAACGTTCAGTTATATATCCAGCGTGCATTGTCACCTGCCAAAATCACTTCTATTAAATTAGATGATGAGAAAAAGACAGCTGCTGTGTACTTAAAGCCCGACCAGGTATCATTAGCTATTGGCAGGGGCGGACACAACATTAAGTTGGCAGGAAAATTGACCGGCTACGAAATTGATGTTTACCGTGAGGCCGATGAGCATGACGAAGATGTGGACATTGAAGAATTTTCAGACGAAATTGATAGCTGGATCCTTGATGAATTTAAACGCATTGGTTTGGATACAGCAAAATCAGTACTGGCCTTAACCGTTGGTGAATTAGTAAAACGCACCGATTTAGAGGAAGAAACTGTAAAAGAAGTGCTATCAATTTTGAATGCGGAGTTTGAATAAGCGTAATAAGCAAAATTAAAATCGTATTTTTGCACCCAAATAAGCAGAGAAAGTAAGTAATATTAAATGTCAGAAGACAAATCCATAAAATTAATTAAAGCAGTAAAAGAACTGAACATTGGCATGGGTACCCTTGTCGATTTTTTAGCTACCAAAGGATACAAGGTTGACAAACATCCTATGGCCAAGCTGGATAACGACATGTACAATGCCCTGTTGAAGGAATTTGCTGTTGACAAGAGTATTAAGGAGGAAGCTAAGCAGATCAGTATCGGAAAGATAAGGAAAGAAGAGCCTGCTGCACAGTTTCCTGAAAAGCCGGTTGAGAACCGCCGTTCGCGCGATTTTGAGAACGAAGAGATACTGATCAAGAATACAGGGCACTTTGCACAGCCGCAGGTTGAGAAACCAAAACCGGCCGAGCCTGCTCCGGCAGCGCAAGCTCCTGCACGTTCTGATGAGCGCAATGACGTATTACCGGGTGTTAAGGTAGTTGGAAAAATTGACCTTAGCAACCTGAATGCTAAGCCACAGCCACAGGCAGAGAAGCCTGTTGAAAAGCCAGTGGAAGTTGTTAAACAACCAGAGCCTGTTGCTCAGGCACCTGCGCCAACACCGGCCCCGGCACCAGCCGAGCCCAAAGTTGAAGCGCCAAAGCCAGTTGCACCGGTTGCGCCCGAACCTCCAAAGGTTGAGGCTCCAAAACCACCGGTAGCTCCTGTTGCGCCGCCTGTTGTTGAAACACCTAAAGCGGAAGAGCCTAAAGCGCCTGCTGCACCTGTTGTTGAAAAAGCACCGGTTGTAACACCTCCGGCTGCTGCTGAAACACCGGCCGCACCGGCACATGACGAAAGCCAGGAGCCGGATGTAATTCGTGCCAAGGCCGAGCGTTTAACAGGTCCAAACATTATTGGTAAGATCCAGTTGCCGGTTAACGCGCCAAAACGCAATCCGGTAGCTTCGTCAAATGCAAATAATAATAATTCGGCCGATCATAAACGCAAACGTAAGCGTAAAGATAACCAGGGCAATCCGCAGCAAGGCGGTGGCAACCATCAACATGGCCAGCAGCAAGGCGGCGGGGGAAATCACCCTCAAGGCCAGGGCCAGCAGCCAAGCGGTGGTGGTACCATTAACCCTAATCGTCCGGATTTCAGGAACCGTACACACGGTGCTCCGGGCAATAGCGGGCCAAACCAGGGTGGCGGTGGTCATCACGGTGGCGGCGGTAACCGTCCGGATTTCAGGAACAACAGGAATAACCCTCCTCAACATTCTACTCCGAAGGAAGAACCTTCAGAAAAGGATATACAAGACCAGATTAAGGCTACACTTGCACGCTTAAGCGGTGCGGGTAAGTCGGGTAAATTTGCACAGCGTGCTAAATTCCGTCGTCAAAAACGTGATGACGTTGCTGCAAGTGCCGAAGAACTGGCAATGGAACAGGAACTTCAATCAAAAGTATTGAAGGTTACCGAGTTCGTAACCGCAAACGAGCTGGCAAGCATGATGGATGTATCTGTAACCCAGATTATATCTACCTGTATGAGCCTGGGTATGTTCGTTTCGATCAACCAAAGGCTTGATGCCGAAACACTTTCAATTGTGGCCGACGAGTTTGGCTACCAGGTTGAATTTGTTAAGCCTCAGGATGAGGAAGCCAACCTTGACCAGCCAGATGATCCGGCCGATTTAGTGACACGTGCACCAATCGTAACCATCATGGGCCACGTTGACCACGGTAAAACCTCATTACTGGATTTTATCCGCAAAACCAACGTAATAGGTGGTGAAGCGGGTGGTATAACCCAGCACATTGGTGCCTACGAGGTAACATTGCCTGATAATAAAGGTAAGATCACCTTCCTGGATACACCGGGTCACGAAGCGTTTACCGCGATGCGTGCAAGGGGTGCACAGGTTACAGATATTGTAATTATAGTGATAGCTGCCGATGACAGCGTGATGCCGCAAACCCGCGAGGCTATAAACCACGCGCAGGCTGCAGGTGCGCCAATCATCTTCGCTTTCAACAAAATTGATAAGCCGGGTGCCAATGCCGATAAGGTAAGGGAACAATTATCGGCCATGAACATTTTGGTTGAAGAGTGGGGCGGTAAATACCAGTCGCAGGAAATTTCGGCCAAAACCGGCTTAAATGTTGACCTGTTATTGGAGAAGGTATTGCTTGAAGCCGAATTGCTTGAGCTTAAAGCTAACCCTAACAAACGTGCCGTAGGTACTGTTATTGAGGCTGCTTTAGATAAAGGTCGTGGTATTGTTACTACTATCCTTGTACAGGCCGGTCGCTTAAAAGTGGGCGATCCGATATTGGCAGGTTGCTACAGCGGTCGTGTAAAAGCGTTAACCAACGAGCGTGGTCAGCGTGTTGACTCCGCAGGACCTTCAACACCGGTACAGGTATTGGGTATGCAGGGTGCACCAACAGCGGGCGATAAATTCAACGCGCTTGAAAGCGAAGTTGAAGCACGTGAAATTGCAAACAAACGTTTACAGTTACAACGTGAGCAGGGCTTACGCACACAAAAACACATTACGCTTGATGAAATCGGCCGTCGTTTGGCAGTGGGTAACTTCAAGGAGCTTAACATCATTGTTAAAGGTGACGTGGATGGTTCTATCGAGGCCTTGTCAGATTCATTACTGAAACTGTCAACCGAGCAGATCCAGGTAAATATTATCTCAAAAGCGGTAGGTCAGATCTCCGAATCAGACGTATTGCTGGCATCTGCATCTGATGCTATCATCATCGGTTTCCAGGTACGCCCTTCAGGTGGTGCCCGTAAACTGGCCGAGGCCGAGCAGATTGATATCAGGCTGTACTCTATCATCTACGACGCGATCAACGAGATCAAAGCGGCGATGGAAGGTATGCTTGCACCAACCTTTGAAGAGAAGATTGTGGCTAACGTTGAGATCCGCGAAACCTTCAAGATCAGCAAGGTGGGTACTATTGCAGGTTGTATGGTATTGGATGGTAAAATTAACCGTAACAGCAAGATCCGTATCATCCGTGATGGTGTGGTGATCTACACCGGCGAACTGGCTTCACTGAAACGCTTTAAAGACGACGTGAAAGAAGTAAACGCAGGTTACGAGTGCGGTTTGAACATCAACAACTTTAACAACATTGAAGTAGGCGATATCGTTGAAGCATACGAAAACGTAGAAGTTAAACGCAAGCTGTCATAACAATAGGCAGCTTTAAAATATGAAAGGGCTTATCTGAAAAGATGAGCCCTTTTTTGTTGGTAGAAGAATTCTGGAAGCTGGTTGAAGTTACGGAAACTGGTCGAAGTTTAGCGATAGCGTAACTTCGTCCTAAAATGGGTTAAGCTTTCAGCTTAACTTGTTCTAATTTGGGTATATTTTAAAAGGTCTTTGGTATCGCACGCAAGCAGAATGCTTGCTTTATTTCAGGTCGAAGTTACGCTATCGCTAAACTTCGACCAGTGATGTAGCTAATGCATATCGAAGGCGCATAGCTACGAGATTATTTCGTCATTCCTCCTCAATGACATAACAGCGGAACTGGTCGAAGTTATGCTATTGTTAAACATCGATCAGTGATTGAACACTGATAATATTTTGTCAGTGTTCAATTTTCAAAAACAGGGTGTTCAATTTTTTAAGCTGAAATTTTGTAAATCATTGGCTATCAATGCTTGCTTGTTCAGTGTGGTTTGTTTTAGATTTTTTATAAATATAATCGCCTTATTATCAATAGTTTATATTTAAGAAAAAACACAGGGTGTTCACACTTTCAAAGTTGAACACCAACCAGGGAATGAGCATTGGCCTGGGTGTACAATTGCAATAACAACATCCGGCATTATCACATGTCATGTAACTCCGGCCAGAAACCTTCGTAATTCAATCCCATGTAACAAATTTGTTAATGCAATATGTTCCCGATTTTAATTTATAATAAATAGGTTTGTTACTAACTGATCTTATTATTCATTATATGAAATTAAAACTACTCTTTTCGTGTTTAATTACGGCGGGTATTGCAGTACCCGCATTTGCACAGGAACCTGTTGACGCGGCAATGGTTCAAAAAATCAGGGAAGAAGGCCTTAACCATTCCAAAGTAATGGAAACGGCTTTTTACCTTACCGATGTTTCCGGCCCGAGGCTTGCTAATTCGCCCGGCTTAAAGCGTGCTCAAAACTGGGCGGTTAATCAGCTTAAAACCTGGGGCATGGCTAATGCTAAATTAGAAGCCTGGGGTAAATTTGGCAAAGGCTGGGAAGTTCAAAAAAACTATGCGGCTATTACTGTTCCTTATTATCACGCCATCATCGCCATACCTAAAGCATGGACACCGGGTACCAACGGTGTAATTAAAGGCGAAGTAATGCTGCTCAAAGCAGATTCGGCAGCCGAGCTTGAACAATACAAAGGTAAGCTCGCCGGCAAAATCGTAATATTTGATACCAAAGCCCCTACAGAACGCAGCTGGAAATCTGATGCAGCCCGCTATACCGATGAGGAGCTTGCTGAAATGGCTAAAGCAGGCCCTGCCGCTCCGCGCAGAAATGCTGCTGATCCTAACGCGGCTCAAATGGCGACTTTCCGTAAGCTACGTGCTTTCCGGGCGCAATTAAGCCAGTTTTTGGTTGATGAAAAAGCCGGACTGGTATTAAGTCAGGCCCGTGGCACCGATGGTACAGTGTTTACGACTAATGGCGCTTCATATGCCGATACGGCCAAAGCGGTAGCTCCCGAACTTGAAACCAGCAGCGAAGATTACCAACGCATTTTACGTCTGATCAAAGGCGGTCAGCCGGTACAATTTGAAGCCGATATCAAAACGCAGTTTATTACCGATGATCTGCAAGGTTATGATGTTGTAGCGGAAATCCCTGGTACAGATAAAAAGCTGAAAGATCAGGTAGTAATGATTGGTGGTCACCTTGATTCATGGCATGCTGCAACCGGCGCTACAGATAACGCTGCGGGCAGCGCGGTAATGCTGGAGGCCATGCGTATTTTGAAAGCTATTAACTTTAAGCCAAAGCGCACCATTCGTATTGCTTTGTGGAGTTCGGAAGAGCAGGGTTTATTTGGTTCACGCGGTTACGTGGCCAACCACTTCGGCGATCCTAAAACTATGGAATTGAAGCCCGAGCAAGCTAAACTTTCGGCTTATTATAATCTGGATAACGGTACCGGTAAAATCCGCGGGGTGTATTTGCAAGGCGATTCTGCTGCTGCACCTATCTTTAAAGCATGGCTTGAGCCATTTAAAGATCTTGGCGCTACCACACTTACTATCAGCAACACAGGCGGTACCGACCACCTTTCATTTGACGCGGTGGGCATTCCGGGCTTCCAGTTTATCCAGGATGCTATTGACTACGGTACACGTACCCACCACAGCAACCAGGATACTTACGACCGACTTGTTGAAGACGACCTGAAGCAGGCCGCCACAATTGTAGCATCGTTTGTTTATCATACATCACAACGCACCGAAATGATTCCGCGTAAGGCGTTACCAAAACCGCAACCGGCAAGGTAATAACTATCGATCGTATATAAAAAAAGCGACACCTCAACCGTGTCGCTTTTTTATTTTAAGTGGTTTTCTGAATGCTTTTATTCCTGATTGTTGTGCCTTTGTTTTGTCCTGTTTTGAAAAAAATTGTGTGAAAAACAACTTGTTACTTGTTTATTTTCCTTAAATAGAGCGTTATACAGGCCGTTAATTTCCATAAACCGTTTTAAACAATTAATTTTGTATGTTTAATGAACCTATTTATAAAACCCAAAAAACCAGGGCAATCAACAGACGAGGAACTACTTAGTGATTATCGCGCAAGCGGTAACCTAACTGTTTTGGGCAACTTATACGAAAGATATATGTCCCTTATTTATGGCGTTTGCCTTAAATATCTGAAAGATGAAGAACTGGCTAAGGATGCTGTAATGGGCATTTTTGAGGAACTGGTTGATAAGGTTAAAAAGCATGAAATTAACCAGTTCAGAAATTGGGTTTATGTACTTGGGCGCAATTATTGTTTGATGCAATTGCGGAGCGGCAAAAAGATGGAGCTGGTTAATTTAGAAGAGGTTATGGAATTTACCCCTTTGCTGCATCCTGAAGATAATAACAGGGAAGAGGCTTTGAAAGCTTTGGAAAATTGTATTGCAGGCTTAGCCGGCGGACAAAAGCAAAGCATCGATCTGTTTTATTTAAAAGAGAAGTGTTATAAGGAAATTGCCGAAATAACGGGATATACTTTAAATGAGGTGAAGAGCTATATCCAGAACGGTAAAAGGAATTTGAAAATTTGCCTCGAGCGGAACAGTGCATAGTACCAAGGCAAACATATTGCAAATACAGAAGTATCTCAACGGAGAGCTTGATGCACGTGCTATGCATAAGTTGGAAATGGAGGCACTAAACGACCCTTTTTTGATGGATGCATTGGAAGGATATGAAAACATGGGGACAAGTCAACAGTTAAATCTTGCTGATCTTACAACGAGGTTGCAGCAACGCACAGAAGAAAGAAAAGGCCGTGTAATACCATGGACTGTTTGGCCCATAGCGGCTTCGGTTTTAATTGCTTTAAGTTTGGGTGGCCTTTATCTCAACAGGTCGTCTAAGCCGGAACTGCAAAGTAGTAACATTTCAGAAAATAAAAACTCAACCCCGCCTCTGGTAGCGGCCACTGATACCATAAAGACAGCCGATACGGTTAGAAAGACTAATGCAAACCCGGTTGGAACGGTGCAGGCTCCTTTAATTGCGGTAACTAAAAAGCCGAGAAAAGGAAAGCTTTCAGCTAATGCGCTTTATCAGCAAGACATTTCGGCTGCCGATAATAAAACGGCTTCAAATAATGTTGTTCCGCCTGCAGGCAGCAATTCGTTGGCAGAACCGGTTGCACCTGCTAAAGACAAAGATGTATTAAAGGAGGCGCCTGCGGCCGGATTAAGTGAAAGAATTGTATTCGGATACACAGCCCCGCTTACGCAAAAAGACTCGTCAAAATCTGATGCTATATCGTTAAGGGCTAATACAACTGTTGCTAAATCAAAAGGCCCACTGCAGTTTAAACTTCCCGGAAAAGTTGACGGTGTTACGTCATCACCGGCTCCCGGCTATAATAATAAAGCCGCCGCTGAATCTTTGTACATTGCAGGTACCATTATTTCAAGAGATGACGGCTCTCCGTTAATTGGCGCGGCCATCAGGATCAAAGGTACCAACCGGAGTACGGTAACTGATGTAAACGGAAAATTTGCACTCAGCTCGCCGGATAACAAAGCCACGCTTGATGTTGTTTATATTGGTTACGAACCAAGGCAGGTTAGTGCCACTCGCGGCGACAGCGTTAAAGTAGCGCTTAAGCCAGATTCGAGGGCTTTAGCTGAGGTTGTTGTGTCTAATCCCAAAACCGACGATAGCGAGGTTAGCGTCACGGCAGCACATCCGCAAATGGGCTGGGGCAGCCTGAAAAAATACCTGCAAACAAACGCCGTGTTGCCAGATGGAACTACAGGTACTGTGACAGTAACATTTACGGTATTCCCGAGCGGTATAATCGACGAGTTTAGTGTTAAAAAGGGCCTGAATGAAACGGCAGACCAAAAGGCCATAGAGCTCATTAAAAGTGGCCCGTCATGGGTTGGCAGCACTAATAATAAACCGGAAGTTGTTACGGTGAAAGTGAAGTTCCAAAAGCAGAAATAAGAAACCGAAAATATCAATAAAAAAGGGCTGTGTTGAATGAAATCGACACAGCCCTTTTTTATATTTCTTGTTTGATGTTATTGTCCTGTAGTTTTTTTCTTATCGGCAAAAGCGAACACTTTTTGCAATAACGGCGTTGTGCGCGCTCCAAGATTTTGGCGGATATTAAGCTCTTCTTTGGCTATCTCGACAAATAAGCCGTCAATAGCTTTTTGGGTAACATAGTCGGTAATATCCGGGTTCATTTTTTTAACAAATGGAACTTTATTGTAGGCCTGAGCCGCGTCTGAATAATATTTGGTAGCATTTACTTTGTTTAAACTACCTTGAATAACCGGTTTAAACTGTAGGCTTAGCTTTTCGGTGGTGGTACGTTTAAAATACTGTGTTGCCGCATCCTGGTTGCCTAATAAAATGTTGGTAACATCCTGCAAGGTCATTTGCTTAATGGCATCAACAAAAATAGGTTTTGCCTGCTTTGCAGCATCCTCGGCGGCACGGTTAAGTGAAAGGATCACATTATCGCAAAGGCTGTTTAAGCCAAGACCGCGTAAGGTTTTTTCCGCTTTCTGAGCTTCAGGTGGGAAAAGGATCTTGATGGCAGCGTTACCAAAGAAACCATTAACTGCCGATAGTTGGTCGGAGCTTTTGCCGGTGCCTATTTCAAGTGCCTGTTTTAGGCCGTTGCCTATCTCCAGCGAAGAAGGAGTACCTTGATTTTGAACAGTAGCATTGGCCACCTGGTTCAAAGTATCGCAGCTTGTTAATGTAATAAAAGCTATTAAAGCGGGAATGATGATCAGTCTTGTTTTCATAGTAAGAGTAAAGCTAATAAAATTGCCGCCGGTTTGCTTATGCAAAGAAATGTAACAATGCGAATACACCGGCTGCTATTAATGCCGAAATAGGTATCGTAATGATCCAGGCCCAAACCAGGTTAATAGTAACGCCCCAGCGTACTGCCGATACACGTTTGGTTAAGCCCACACCGATAATTGAACCTGTGATAGTATGCGTTGTTGAAACCGGGATACCAAAGCGCTCGGTAATAAACAAGGTAATTGCACCCGCAGTTTCGGCACTCACACCCTCAAGCGGGGTAACCTTGGTTATTTTTGAGCCCATGGTTTTAACAATTTTCCAGCCGCCAGACATGGTACCAGCAGCAATGGCGGAGTAGCAAGCCAATGGGATCCACTCAGGCATTGCGGTACCTGGTTGTATAACTTTTGAAGCAATAAGGCTTACATATAAAATGCCCATTACTTTTTGGGCATCGTTACCACCATGAGCAAAGCTCAATGCCGCAGATGATACCAACTGCATGCGTTTAAACCAACGCTCGGCTGTAGCCGGTCTTGCGGATTTGCACAGGTGCAATATTAGTATAGTTACAATATAAGCTATAATTAAGCCTATGAATGGAGCAAGTACGATGTAAGCAATAATCTTAAGAACATATTGCATTTCAACGGCCTGAAGGGCGTTAGAACCCATATAAAGCGCGTTGGTCATACCTGCACCGGCAAAACCGCCGATAAGCGTGTGTGACGAGCTTGACGGAATCCCGAACCACCAGGTAAACAGGTTCCAGGTGATGGCGGCTACAAGGCCGGCCAGGATCACGTGAAGGGTAACGTAGTGCTCCAATACAATTTTAGATACGGTATTGGCTACTTTATGGTCTTTGATAAAAAAATAAGCTGCAAAGTTAAATACCGCGGCCATTAACACTGCCTGAAATGGCGTTAATACTTTGGTTGATACGATGGTAGCTATGGAGTTTGCGGCATCATGGAAGCCATTGGTGTAATCAAACAACAGGGCGAGTACAACAATAACTACAAGTAGGGAAGTAACCATTTAGCTGGGGATAAGATTTACTTAAGCGTTTTTAACTAAGATTGACTCCATAACGTTAGCTGCATCTTCGCACATATCTGTTGCAGTTTCAAGTGCAGCCAATATTTCTTTGTATTTGATAAGGCGGATAGCATCTTTTTCATACAGGAACAGATCTGCCACGGCGCGGTCAAAAACATAATCGGCCTGGTTTTCAACACTGTTTATCCTGATGCATGAATCGGCTATGTTACGCACATTCCTAAGGTCTTTCAGTTCTTTTACTGCTTTTTCCAGATCGATACTGGCCTGAAGGATAAGGTCAGACAGTTTGCGGATGTGCTCGTTTAAATCATCTATTCTGTAAAGGCTCATGCGGTTGGCAGCACCTTGTATATAGTCGGCAACATCGTCAATCGCTGTAGCCAGGGCGTGAATATCTTCACGATCAAACGGGGTGATGAAGTTTTTGCCGAGTTCCAGGTAAATCTGGTGGGTATATTCGTCGCCTTTGTTTTCCAGTTTATCAATTTGTTTGTATAGGTCCTCGCGGGTTTGAGCGTTATTGGAGTTAACTGCCTCAACCAGTATTGTTGCCATGGCTACAACGTTGGCTGCGGCTTGTTCAAACAGCGGGAAGAATATTTTTTTATCCTTTGGTACAAAATACTGGAATATACTGTTAAGCGACATAATGATTAAAATTGCTGTAAAGGTACGGTTACTATGTTAAATTATTGTTAACTTTTTAACGCAGGTAAATTCGGGAATGGGATAGTTTGCTTTGCCCTTGCCAAAGTAAAACCAAAAGTTGAACCCAATCCTTCGGTGCTGCGCACATTGATGGTTTGCTGGTGTGCTTCAATAATATGCTTCACAATAGCAAGCCCCAGTCCCGAGCCACCAATCTGCCTTGAACGGCTGCTATCTGTACGGAAAAAGCGTTCAAATAACCTTGGAAGAAACTTTTCTTCAATACCTATGCCATCATCTGTAACTTCAACCAAAACCTGGTCATGCAGTACAAACAGGCTTACTGAAGTGTTGCCTTCTTCTTTTCCGTACTTAAATGAGTTATCTATCAGGTTTACCAGCACCTGCCTGATTTTTTCCCTGTCGGCATTTACCACTATGGGCTCATCATACTTTTGTTTAAATATAAGTTTGATGTGATACTGCTTGCCTTTGATCTCCAGTGATTCAAAAACTTCTTTGATCAGGTCATTGATCTTGAATTTGGTATAATTGATTGGCATCTCACCCGATTCAAGTTTTGAAATTTCGTCAAGGTCTTTGATCAGATAACTCAGCCGGTCAACGTTTTTTGAAGCTTTTTCCAGAAACTGACGCGCCATTTCCTTGTCGTCAAAATCGTCGTCCTGAAGTGCTTCTATGTAGCCTTGTATTGCGAAAAGCGGGGTTTTAAACTCGTGTGAGATATTAGATAAAAAGTCGCGGCGAAATTTTTCCTGTTTGCGTAGTTCGTCAATTTCGGTCTTTTTTTGTTTGGCCCATTCTTTTACTTCCTGCTCCACATCGGCAATAGGGTTAGCGCTTACGTGTTCGCCAAGTGCATCCCTGAGGTCGCGACCTAATTTCAGGTTATGGATCAGTTTATAAATTAACTTGATACGTGAGTAAATGTACTTTTCGATGAGGTAGTAGAAAACGAAGTAACTTACACCAAGGGCTACCGAAAAAGTAACCATTACATCGTACCACTTGTGCTGAAAATAAAAGTTAACGGCAGATAGCGTAATTGCCACGCCAAGCGAGGTTGTTAAAACCAGTACACGCAAATTCATAGCGTAAAGCTACGATTTATAGATGATTAACTCCCATCTGAATGGCCAACGCCATGTTAATTTAAAGTTATCAATTTGTGCTTTTTTCAATAAATCTAACAATTCGTGCTTTTTGAAGCCCCTTTTAACCGAAAGTGGACCATCGTTTTGCGCCATTGCATTCCTGGTAAAAACATGGGTTATAAACACTATGGCATGATACAAAAGCCAGTGCCGGTGTAGGTCGGTGATGATAATTCCTTTTTGTGCCGACGCATGCATATTCTGAATAAGTGTTACCCAGCGTTCATCATCAAAATGGTGAGTGAACAAGCTGCAGATAATAATATCGGCAGGTTTTATCAGGTACAATTCATCAATAACATCGGCCCGTGTAATGCTTATGTTTTTATATGCGGCGCATTGTTTCTGAGCGTAATTTACAGCAGCCGGTGCCGCGTCAACACCATTTAATTTGAGGTGTATCTGCTCGTTTTCTGCCCATTTTGCAATAGCAATCAATGTATCGGCACCGCCACAGCCCCAGTCGCTTATTGTAGCGTGATTTTCTACCGGGAATTTCTTTAACGAGGCAATAATGCTTTTATGACCGCCAAACAGGGCATTCATTTTCCCCAAGCCTTCAAGCACGGGGTTTATTTCGTGTGATGGCAGATCAAAATCATCCATGATCTCCAGGGTATCCGTACGGTAACTTAAATCGGGCATATGTTATAATACGCCTGAACTATGCAAATGGTTGGCCATGGGTTTTACTTATCAGGTATTGTGCCACTGAAGGCAGGCGGCTGAGCGTATTTAAGGTGATGGCAGTCATGTTATCATTGCCGAACAAGCGTTGTAATTGCCGGCCCACCCAAAGCCTTTGGGCAAATTGTTTGTTCCAGCTTTGGGTATAGTCCTGTTCAAGGTTAGCGCGCTTATCAGGGTTAAAATTGCCTGGCTTGTAATGCGTAATGATTTTATCTGAAAGGATCTTGGCCGAATGGATAGCCATAGTCATGCCGTTGCCGCAAAGTGGGGCTATCATCCCGGCGGTATCACCGCTCATAAGGATGTGGTTGTCAACAGGTGCTTTTTTCTCGAATGAGATCTCGTTGATCACTTCCGGCTTATCCAGCAAAAACTTAGCGTTGCGAAAAATTTCATCCAGGTAAGGGTTTTTGCGGATCACGTTTTCTTCCAATGCTTGCAGCGATCCATATTTACGAAGGTCATCGCGATGGGCCATGTAGCACATACAGTACCTGTCGCCATCGGTTTTACTTACGCCGCAATAGCCGTCTTTGTAATTATTGAGTTGGATAAGATCCTGAGGAAAATCCATCTGCAAATGAAATTTAACGGCCAGGTAAGGACTGCGTTTATAGAAAAAAGGCCTTTTAAGTTTTTGATCGAGATTGGAGCGTTTGCCGAACGAGCCGATAGCCAATGGTGCAGTCAAAGTTTCGCCGGGAGTTACCAATTCAAATTGTTCGTCAATAAAACGGATGTCTTCCACACGGGTTCCCACTAAAACCTTAACCCCTTCGTTAATGGCTTTCTGATAAAGGTAATTGTCAAAAGTAAACCTGCTTAAACCAAAGCCACCCAAATCAAGTTTTTGCGAAAGTTTGGTGCCGGAAGCCGCTGTTACTTCAAGCCGGTTAATGCGGGCAACGTTGAGTTGATTGAGATCGATATCTAAGGAAGATAAAAAAGGGATCACCTCATTGGAGATGTACTCGCCACAAACGCGGTGCATGGGATAAGTCTTTTTTTCGATGACTGTAACCTGAAGCCCCGCACGGTTAAGCAATATGGCGTTGAACAATCCGGCCAGGCCTCCGCCAATTACAATTACATCGCTCATAACGGCTTAGTGCATTTCAAGTATCATCCCCTCAACCGTTAAACCCGGCCCAAAGGCAAAACTCAGGATCTTTTGATCGATCAGGTTACCTGCTTTCAGCATTTTATCCAACACAAATAAAATAGTGGCCGATGACATATTGCCGTACTCCTGCAAAACCTGGTAAGCGAAGGCGTTGCTTTCTTCGGGCAGTTCCAGCGCTTCTTCCACTGCTTCTAAAATGGTGCGCCCGCCGGGATGAACAGCGTAAGCCATAATATCATTCTTATGGGTTTTCGCTTTTTGCAGAAAACGTTCGGTAAGGGGCTTGATGTGTTTTTTGATTTGTTTGGATACTTTGGAGGTAAGCTTCATCTCAAAACCGGTATTGCCAACATACCAGCCCATCTCATTACGGGCCTCAATAACAAATTCCGAATAGAAATTTTTAAGCGAGAGATAATTGCCGTTGCCTAAGCGGTTAGCCGTATTTTCAACAAATACAGCCGCTGCGCCGTCCGAAAAGAGGGAATTGGCAACCCAATTATCCAATGTGTTCACTTTTTGGAAATGCAGGGTGCAAAGTTCTACGCTTACTACAAGCACTTTAGCATTGGCATCGGCACGACAAATATAATCGGCTGCTTTGAGGCCGTTTATGGCGCCGTAGCAACCCATAAAATTGATGCAGGTACGCTCGGTATCCCGGTTCAATTGAAGCCGGTCTACCAGCTCGATGTCAATACCAGGCGCATGCATCCCCGTACAGCTGATAGTCACGAGGTGTGTAATGTTGCCGGTAATGTCATTATCGAAATTTTGGAGGCAGTTTTTAGCAGCGTTTACCGCTATGGCAATGGCCTCCTTTTCATAAAGCTTTAAGCGCTTTTGGGTGTCGGGAAATGGTTCAAGCCCGGGCGACTGCTCAAAAAAAGTGAAATCCGCCGCATCGCGATAGCCGAAATCAGGGATCACCGAATAGCGGTAGTCAATTCCCGAATGATCGTAAATGCCTTTCAGCCTTGCCGCGTTAGTTGCATCCAAACCAAAGGCATTAGCCATAAAATGGTAAATATCCTGCTGGGCAATACGATTGGCGGGATTTGCTATCCCGATAGCACTGATGCAACTCTCCATTAAAAATAGTTAAACCTGTTTTATTTGCTGATCTCTGCCTCAACCGAAACATTGGCCTCATTTGAAAGGATCAGGTTTTTGCCGCCTATGCCAAAATCTGTCCGCAATATCATGAAGCTTCCTTTCAGCTGAGCAGTATTACCCGTTTCTACGTAAGTAAAAGGTATTTCAATCAACTTTGTTTTATCTCTAATAGTTACGTTAAAATTGCCGGTATAGTTGCTCCCGCTTTTACGTTTAAATGAAACCGACTTCATCGTGATCTTAGGATATTTGGCCACGTCAAAATAATCTTCGCTTTTAAGGTGGTTATCGCGGCTTTCATTATCGCTGTTCACGGTATTTGAAGCTACGGATGCTTCGATAGAACTACCTGCCAGGTCATTAGGTTTAAACTTGATATCGGCCTGCAAGCCACCGAAGGTGCCGCCCACATTAAAGCCCAAATTTTTTATCTTAAAGCTGATGTCTGATTTAGTTACCGTTTGCGCGAAGCTTGCAGTCGCCGCGAATATTAAAAGTACTGCTATATAAATTTTCTTCATGATGTTACATTAACGCTATTCCCAAACATAATAATTTATGCGGGACAATTTTTTATTTAAAAGGTTGTAAGTTTATAACGGTACCGGGGCAACTGAAAGTTGCTTTTGAAAGTATTATCAGCAAACGGCAACAATGAAATTTAAGCAATTTATTCCTACCCGGTCGGCATGGGCGCATTTGAGGTTTGTATTTTCTGTTTTTTTGCTGCCGGTGTACCTGTTTGCCTTTAGTCAGGCCGATACGGTGAAAACATCAACAGCCGTGCTTGTGTTTTTTATCTGGCATTTTTTAGCTTTCCCGGCCAGCAATGGTTATAACAGTTATTTTGATAAGGATGAAGATAGTATTGCCCTGTTAGCCAAACCGCCCGAAGTAGATATCAGTCTTTATTATTTTTCTATTTTGCTGGAGGCTGTAGCATTTCTGCTGGGCTTTATCATTAGCTGGGAATTTGCCTTCGCGGTACTTATTTATGGTATTATGTCAAAACTGTACAGCCATCCGGCTACCCGTTTAAAAAAGTATCCCATCATTAGCTTTTTAACGGTGTTTATTTTCCAGGGATGTTTTATCTATTATACCACTTACACGGCCCTTACCGGCACAAGCCTGTTTAGCCATTGGGATTTAGGGTTGATTATTCCCGGAGCCATCAGTTCCTGTCTCATCGGGGCATCCTATCCTTTAACCCAGGTTTATCAGCACGAGGAAGACAGCAGGCGGGGGGATAAAACACTCAGCATTGTTTTGGGGTACAAAGGCTCCTTTATTTTTTCGGGAGTATTGTTTGCGATGGGAATAGGCTTGTCTTACTACTATTGGCACCTGGCCGGGATGATGCTTAACTTTTATTTCTTTTTAGTATGTGCGGCTCCGATATTTATTTTCTTCAACTACTGGTTTTATAAGGTAGGTAAGTCAACAGTTAATGCCAATTTTAAAAATGCCATGCGCATGAATTTTATAAGCTCGGGTTGTATGCTGATTTACTTTGGGGTACTGGCGGTGTTTAGTTGAGGAAACCCTGTAGATCAAAAAAAGCGTCATTGCTGTAAGGGTACGAGGCAATGACGCTTTTTTTTATTGGTTATATTCCCAATTACTGCTTCGCTGCCCAGGCATCCATTTTAGCTTCAAAAACAGCCATCGGCATAGCGCCATCTTTTAGTACCTGGTTATGGAATTCGGCGATATTGAACTTGCTGCCCAATTGTTTTTCATATTTGTTACGTAGCTCACGGATTTTGAGCGCACCTATTTTGTAGCTCAACGCCTGACCGGGGATAGCCATGTAACGTTCAATTTCGGCGGTTGCTCCTTGCTCGCTGATGGCTTCGTTATCCATCATATATTTAATTGCTTGTTCACGGGTCATGCCTTTGGTGTGGATAGCAACGTCAACTACCAAACGGATAGCACGGTGAATTTCATCGCCCAAGGCGCCCATATGCTGGTATGGGTCGGTGTATAATCCCAGTTCTTTACCCAGCGATTCACAATACAGCGCCCAGCCTTCTACGTATGCCGTTTCTCCGGGATCAAACCGGCGGAATTTCGGCAATGACGCGTTTTCTTGGGTTAAAGAGATCTGGTAATGATGACCAGGGATTGCCTCATGTAAAAACAACGACTCCATGCCTGATGTGGTGTTAAATTTGGTAGCATCAAGTATCGGCACATAAAAAATCCCCGGACGGGTGCCATCTGCCGAACCCTGGTTATACTCCGCACTGGCTGACGCCGCTCGGAAAGCCTCGGTTTGCCTGATCTCGAATGGCGTTTTAGGCACATGGTTAAACATTTTTTTCAGATGGGGCTCCATGCGTTTGTGGATATTCTCAAAAGCATCAAGTACATCCTTTGGTGTTTTGTAAGGCGTAAACTTAGGGTCGGTTTTCATGTATTCAAAAAACGCTTTCAGATCGCCCTTGAAGCCAACACTGGTTTTGATGCTATCCATTAATCCGCGGATGCGGGCAACTTCTTTTAGGCCCAGCTGATAAATTTCTTCAGGGGTTTTGTCGGTAGTGGTTTGCTGCTTAACTAAGTAGGTGTATTTGGCAGTACCATCCGGTAGCGATGAAAAGCCTGAGGTAGTACGCGCATGTGGCAGGTACTGGTTTTTCAGGTAATCGGCCAGTTTTTGGTATGTTGGGTTAACTATGGTAGTAATAGCTTTTTTATAGGCCTCGGTCAGTTGCTTTTTGTCAGCATCCGAAAAATCTTTAGGCATGTTGGTAACCGGCCCGTAGAATAAACTTTTCTCCACGTCTTTTGATACCAGATCCTGCATTTCAGGAATCATTTTAACAACCAACGATTTTGGTAATACTACACCCGCTTTGATGCCTTTGTTAAAATTAGAGATGGCAGTATCCGCCCAAATCTGGAACGCTGATAAGCGCTTTAGCCAATCATTGTAATCAACAACGGTTTTAAAAGGCTGCGCCCCTGAACCTGAACCCAGCTGCCCCATAGTAATTGGCAGGGCATAAAACTGGTTAAAGGGCATGTACTCAAAATGGTGCTTAAAGTTATCAAGCGATAGCTGTACCTCGTAAGTGAAAATATCATAAGATAGCTGATCGTCGGTATTCAATTCGGCCCTTTCAAAGTTTTTTACTTTCGAAAGGTAAACCGAGTTATAATCATAAGCCTTTTTCAAAAACTCGGCGGAGCCATCGTTAGGTAGCAGATCATTATAGCGCCTGTCGCCAATATAGGTTGCATTAAGCGGGTAAAGCTTTAAGCCATCCTGAAAATAATCTTCAAAAACTTTTGCCAAATCTTTATTGGCTGGAATTGCACTGCCTGTATCGTTTGATTTAGGCTGATTACAGGCCGCAAACGAACCTGCTATGAATAGCGCGAGTAATATTTTTTTCATGAAGGTGTTGTTAAAAGGATAAAGCTACGGAAAGGAAAATATAATTAATAGTGGTATCTGCATTGCAGAATAAATATCGAATCGGCTTCGACCCTGTAAATTAATCTGTGTTCGAGATTTATCCGGCGCGACCACCAACCTGCTAAATTGTGTTTTAAAGGTTCGGGCTTTCCGTTCCCTTCATAGGGAGTTCGTTCGATTTCTTTAATGAGGGAGTTGATCTTCTTTAAAACAGACTTATCTGTGGTTTGCCAATAGAGATAGTCCTCCCATGCGGGGCTTTGGAAAATTATCTTCACTCTTCAAGCAATTTTCTTTCTTTGCCCAAGCCTTTTTCATATTCCTCAATCCCCTGCATTAATCTTTCGGCATTTTTAGGGTTTTTTAAGAGATAGAAAGTTTCCTCCATACTTTCATAATCTGCTTTCGATATTACAACGATATCTTCGGCATTGGCGCTTGTCACAATCAAAGGTTTATGATCATTTCGCACTTTATCTAAAAAGGATTTTAGCTGCTGCCTGAAAGCAGTGTAAGTTGTAATCTCCATTATGATTGCTTTTTATAAAGGTACAAAACAGGAATGGTATGTACAAGTTTCTGTACATACCATTCCTGTTTTATCTAAAGACATAAACTTACGAAGCTTTTAAAACTTCGTAAGTTTCTACAATCCCATTTCTTTTTTCAAAAACTTACCGGTAAAGCTGTTCTTTACCTTACACAGGCCTTCGGGCGTGCCAGAGAACAAGATGTTACCACCACCAGAGCCTCCTTCTGGGCCAAGGTCAATTACGTGGTCAACCACTTTTATAACATCAAGGTTGTGTTCAATAACCAAAACGGTATTGCCTTTATCAACCAGTTGATTAAGTACTCCTAACAGCACGTTGATATCTTCAAAGTGTAAACCTGTGGTTGGCTCATCCAGAATATAAAAAGTGTTGCCGGTATCTTTTTTAGATAGTTCGGTAGCCAGTTTAACGCGTTGTGCTTCACCGCCGGATAACGTAGTTGAAGCCTGCCCTAAAGTGATATAACCCAGGCCTACATCGTTCAGTGTTTTTACTTTACGATAGATAGACGGGATGTGCTCAAAAAATGGTGTAGCATCTTCAATGCTCATATCCAGTACATCGCTGATGGATTTGCCCCGGTAACGCACTTCAAGTGTTTCGCGGTTGTAGCGCCTGCCGCCGCATTCTTCGCAAGGTACCTGTACATCGGGTAAAAAGTTCATTTCAATTACCTTCATACCGGCACCCTGGCAGGTTTCACAGCGGCCGCCTTTTACGTTGAACGAGAAACGGCCCGGTTTGTACCCCCTGATCCTTGACTCGGGCAATGCCACAAACAAATTACGGATATCCGAAAACACCCCGGTATAAGTAGCCGGGTTTGAACGCGGCGTACGACCGATAGGCGTCTGATCTATCTCAATTACTTTATCGATATGCTCCAGTCCTTCAATTTTTTCATAAGGCAGCGGTTGTTTTTTTGCCCTGAAAAAATGATGGTTCAAGATAGGGTATAATGTTTCGGTGATCAAACTTGATTTACCACTGCCGGATACGCCGGTTATACCTATGAGTTTGCCCAATGGAAAATCGACCGATACTTTCTTCAAATTATGGCCGGTAGCTTTTTTCAGGCTCAGGGTTTTGCCATTGCCTTCGCGGCGTTTTTTAGGTATAGCGATTTCACGTTCACCGTTAATATATGATGTAGTAAGCGTGTGTTTTTCCATTAACTGGGCAGGAGTACCTTCGGCAACAACCTGGCCACCATGCACACCCGCTGCCGGGCCCATGTCAATTACATGGTCGGCTTCCAGTATCATATCTTTATCGTGTTCAACAACCAATACGGTGTTACCCAAATCGCGCAGGTTTTTAAGCGCGTTAATCAAGCGCTCGTTATCACGCTGGTGCAAACCGATACTTGGCTCATCCAAAATGTACATCACATTCATCAGTTGCGAACCAATTTGCGTAGCCAGCCTGATGCGTTGGGCCTCACCACCCGAAAGGGTTTTAGCCGTACGGTCAAGCGTTAAATAACTTAAACCAACATCCAGTAAAAACACAATACGTGCGCGGATCTCTTTAAGGATCTCTTTGGCTATAACATTCTGACGTTCGTTGAGGCGGTCTTCCAGTCCATCAAACCACTCCTGCAGGTGATTGATATCCATGCAGGCCAGTTCAAATATATTTTTGCCATCTACCTTAAAATGTAGTGACTCCTTTTTAAGCCTTGCCCCTTCGCAAACCGGGCAGGTGCGGAGCACACGGTAGTTCTCCATGTCGTCCATGCCTTCGTCGTTGCGACGTTCCTGCTGTTCTTCCAGCATGCGGATGATCCCTTCAAACGTGATCTGGTAGCTTTGAACGTTCCACTTGTTATATTCAACGGCAACACTTAATGTTTCAGGTGCACCGTTAAGGATCATATCCAGCTGATCGCGGTTAAGTTTTTCGATAGGGGTTGATAACGAAAACTCATATTTTTTTGCCAGCGATTTCAGCACCTGGAAAATCCAAGTCTCGCGGTACTCGCCAATAGGGGCTAAACCGCCATTCATGATGCTCAGTTTCGGGTTAGGAATTACCGAAGCTTCATCAACCTCAAAAATATAACCCAGTCCATTACATTTTTCGCAAGCGCCATAAGGCGAGTTAAACGAGAATGTATTTGGCTGAGGCTCATCATACGAGATACCCGAAACCGGGTCCATCAGGTATTTACTATAATAGGATACGTTATTGTCTTTATCTGCAATACGAATAATGCCCTTGGCAATTTTTAAAGCCTGCTGAACAGAGGTATATAAACGCTTGCTGTCTTTTTCGCTTACCACCAGGCGGTCAACCACAATATCAATATCGTGGATCTTGTAACGGTCAACCTGCATTTTGGGCTCAACATCGGCAATGGCGCCATCAACCCAAACCTTTAAAAAACCTTGCTTACGGATAGACTCAAATAATTCGCGGTAGTGTCCTTTACGGGCTTTTACCACCGGGGCCAGGATATTAACCGGCTGCCCGTCAAATTTTTCGGCGATGGTTTTCAGGATCTGGTCTTCGCTCATGCGCTCCATCTTTTCACCGGTGGTGTAAGAATAGGCATCACCCGCACGGGCAAACAGCAAACGCATAAAATCGTAAATCTCTGTAATGGTACCTACAGTTGAACGTGGGTTTTTGCTGGTTGTTTTTTGCTCAATGGCAATAACCGGGCTCAGGCCCGATACCTTATCCACATCCGGCCTTTCCATACCACCCATAAACTGGCGCGAATAGGCTGAAAATGTTTCCATATAACGACGCTGGCCTTCGGCGTAAATAGTATCAAACGCCAGTGATGATTTACCGCTGCCGCTAAGCCCGGTAATTACCACCAGTTGATTGCGCGGAAACGAAACATCTATATTTTTCAGGTTATGCACCCGGGCACCATAAACTTCAACTTCACTTTGCTCGCCCAGGTCAACAAGAGGTTTTGTACTCATACTTTATTAATATGGATTTATTGACATTGTTTGAAGCTAATTATTATAGTTGCCAGATTTTTACAAAACGCTGCTTTCCTAAAATTTTTGGCTTAAACCATCAATAGTTTGCTACAAATATAAGCAAAAAAGGCCGGTTATCCACTGTGGATAACCGGCCTCAAAGTGCTCCGTAATGTAATCTTTTAATTAATTTACAGTATGATTACTGTCATTAATTAATTGCCAGCAACTGCGATGCAGGCGGGATATAAAAATAGTTATCATATCCGTGCTCTTTCGGCTGCTCGATAATAGCTTTCATGGCAATCAGCTTGTAAACATATGAACCGGTTTCGCGGTTCAGCTTCATGCGGAAGTAGTTATCTTCATTTTGCTTATTAATGGCACGTGCTAATTTGATTGAGCCATTGTTGTAAGCTGCAGCCGCCAGTGTCCAGCTGTTAAATTGATCGTATAGTTCTTTGATATACTTGCAGGCTGCAATGGTTGATTTGCGAAGGTTTTTCCGCTCATCAACACCATGGCCTACTCTGAGTCCGTAGGTACGTGCTGTACCCGGCATAAATTGCCAAAAACCCGACGCGCCTTTAGATGATGTACCAGATTTAAGGCCCGACTCGACCAATGGTACATACTTAAAATCTTCAGGGATACCGTAAAACTTCAAAATCGGTTCAATAATCGGGAACCACAACTCGGCCTTGCGATGCAAAATATTGCTTTGCACACTTTTAAAGTCATGTTGCCTGAGCGATTTATTGAGTTTAAAGGTAACTCTTGCGTCATTAACTGGTAAAGCTTCATCGGCAAAGTTGTAAGTAACAGCCGATGTGCTTTTAATAAAAATAAAATCTGAGGTTCGGGGGCTCAAAGAGGCTTTTTTTGTGCCTTTTTGGGTAACAATTTTACCGAAAATATTAAGCCCGGAAATGAGAACCAGCACCAGCGTTACGGAGCACGTAAGTAAGTGTTTTTTAATCATTTCTTGTCCTATCATTTAACTATACATTGGGTAGAATGCGCTGCAAAGGTATGTCATACGAATCACATAATCAAATACTTAGCATTTTGCTAATTTTTTTAGACGTGGTTTTCGGTTCAAAAACCGCCTTTAAAACCGTTTAAACGGCGATTTTGTTTAGTGATATTTTTTTGATTTTTTTAGATGGAAATTGGCAAAAAAGCGTAACTTTGACCCTCACGCTGCGAAAGCGCTAAACAAAAAATTATGGTATTTAAGAGACCAGCAGGTAGTCGCGACGACAAACCCGGAAAGTCGTCATCAAGGAGTTCAAAATCCGACGACCGACCAAAAAAATCAGCATCAACCCCAAAAGGTAAAGCTACTCCCAACGGAGAGAAAAAAATATTTTCCAGACCGGAAAAAACATTCCAAAGCAACAGGTTCAGTGACGATAAGCCCAAAAGCAATTTTAGGGACGGTTCATCATCTGGCGATAAAAGATCAGGCGGTAAGTCAAGGCCATACTCAGGCAGGCCTGCCAGCGACGGTGAAGACAGGCCAAAAAGGAATTTCGGCGGTGATAGTACCGGCGAAAGAAAGTCATTTAGCGGTGGCCCACGTAAACCTTATAGCGGCAGACCCACAACCGGTGATAGCGAAAGGCCTAAAAGAAGTTTCGGTGGCGATGCGCAAGGCGAGAAAAAACCTTACTCATCTCCGCGTACCCGTTCATCAGCAAGCTTTGAAGGCAAACCTAAAAGAAGCTTTGGTAGTGATGCTGCCGGCGAGCGTAAGTTTGCACCGCGGGGAACCGAGGGCGGCTTCAAAAAACGCGAAGGCGGTTTTAAAGAAAAATCGCCATTTGGCGAAAGGCCTGCGCACAGGCCGCATGACAGGGAAAACCAACAGGATGCCCCTAAAACCATGCGTGGCCGTAAAAACGCTCCTGCTAAAAAAACAGAAGACGACGGGCTGATCCGTTTAAACCGTTACATATCAAATGCAGGTATTTGCTCACGCCGTAAAGCCGATGAGTTGATTGCCGCGGGCGTAGTATCTGTAAATGGTGAAGTGGTAACTGAGCTGGGCACTAAAGTAAACCCGCTTAAAGACACTATTAAATATAACGGCGAAACGCTTAAACGCGAAAAAATGGTTTATGTATTATTAAATAAACCAAAGGATTACATCACTACAACTGATGACCCGCAGGAGCGCCGCACAGTAATGCACCTGGTTGAAAAAGCTACACGTGAGCGTATTTACCCGGTTGGTCGTCTTGACCGTAACACTACCGGTTTGTTATTAATGACAAACGATGGTGACTTGGCCGATAAGCTTTCGCATCCACGTAACAGCATCACCAAACTATACCAGGTTGAACTTAGCAAAAGCTTAAGCCAGGGCGATTTAAATAAATTAACTTTTGGTCTTGAACTGGAAGATGGTGTAATTAAGCCTGATTCGGTATCTTACGTTACCGGTGGTTCAAAACGTGAGATCGGTATTCAGATCCACAGCGGCAAAAACCGTATCGTTCGCCGTATGTTTGAGCACCTTGGTTACGAAGTTGTAAAGCTGGACAGGGTGGTTTATGCCAACCTTACCAAAAAAGACCTTCCACGTGGCCGCTGGCGTTACCTCGACGAAAAAGAGATTATCCAGTTAAAACACCTGATGAAATAAAAAAAATGCCCCGCTAAACAGCGGGGCATTTTTTTTGTCTATTTTACTATCTTGCACAGCAATAACCATCAAACAATCAACCATGAAGAAATTTCTTTTGATCATAGCTATGCTTTCACCGGCGCTCACATTTGCACAAAATAAAAAAACGGGACCTAAAACTTTCGATCTTGTAGTGGGTACTTATACTACAGGCAAAAGCAAAGGTATTGTTGTATACCGCTTTTACGCCGAAACCGGCAAGCTGGCTTATCTTAGTGAAATTGATGGTGTTGATAACCCATCTTACCTGACATTAAGCGCCAACAATAAATTTATTTATGCCGTTAACGAGTTGCCTAAAGGTGAGGTAAGCGCCTTTTCATTTGAGCCTAAAACCGGTAAAATGACTTTTATCAACAAACAATCAACTTTGGGGGCCGATCCGTGCTATATCTCGGTTGATAAGGCGCAGAAAAACCTGCTCATAGCTAACTACTCGAGCGGGAATGTGGCGGTGATGCCTTTAAATAAAGATGGTTCGATTGCTAATGGCATTCAGACTGTGCATGACGATGGCCATAGCGTAAATAAAGAAAGACAGGAGTCGGCACATGCGCACATGGCAGTTCTTACTCCCGATGAAAAATATGTATTGTATAATGACCTCGGTACCGATAAAGTAAACATATTCCGTTATCGCCCATCAAAAGAGCCTCGTATTGAACCGGCAACACCTGCCTTTGTGAGTGTTGCGCCAGGCGAAGGCCCAAGGCACCTGGAGTTTTCGGCCGATAAAAAAACTGTGTACCTGGTAACCGAAATGGGATCGAACGTGATTGTGTTTGATTATAACAATGGTAAACTTAAACAAAAGCAATCTATCACCATGTTGCCAGATGGCTTTAAAGGTCAAACCGCGGGCGCGGCTATCCACCTTTCGCCAGATGGCCGTTTTCTTTATGCTTCTAACCGTTTAGAAACCAACGAGATCAATATCTATTCGGTAAACCCTGAAACAGGTTTGCTTACTTTTGTGGCCCGTCAGGCAACCTTCGGTAAAAATCCGCGCGATTTTGCTATTGACCCAACAGGTAACTTCCTGATTGTAGCAAACCAAAACAGCGATAACATGTGGGTATTCAAGATAGATCCTAACACCGGTAAACTTAACCAAACAGGTATAAAAGTTGATATCGGTAACCCGGTATGCTTAAAATTTACACCAGCGGAGTAAGCCGAAAGGATAGTAGTAAGGTGAAAGGATAAAGGTAAAAGGCGAAAGGCTTTTGCCTATCGCATAAAATGAAAAAGGCGAAGTTTGAAATATCCCAAACTTCGCCTTTTTTATTTTATGGACTGGAAAGGCACCTTTAACCTTTCGCCTTTTACCTTTATCCTAAATTACGGGTTTTTAGTAAATGAATAAACAATATATCCTGTGCTGTTACCTACAGTAACTGGCGATTTCAGGGTCATGGCCGAGCCGTCGTTATTGGCAATATCCAAACGGTAACCTTCGGCTACGTTTTTAGCTTTATCTCCCTCATAAAGTTTTTTGAACTGGAATTGGGTACCGGTTGTACCGCCATTATAAACCGACCAGAATATAGTTTGAGATGTTCCGTTAGTTAAGGTATAAATACCGTTACCGCTGTTAGTGAGTTTCCAGGTGCTGCCTACAAATGCTTCGGGAGGTGCCTGATCAAATACGCTTTGTACTGCATTTTGTACAAGGCCATCATAGCTTACATTATTACAGGTCCAGGTACCAACAAATTTTCCGCGCGATACGTTAGACGTAGTGGTGTTTTTGGTTGAAGAACAGGCCGAAATGACCAGAACAAGCGATAGGATTGCGATTGAGGTTTGAATTAGCTTTTTCATGACAGTATATTTTATGCATAAATAGCATAAATCCTGCCAAAGTGCACAATTATAAATTCACTGCTTGCTGACGTGTGCGCTTTTCTAATTCATTTAACCTTTTGTTTATAGCTTCAGCAAGCTGATCGGCCTCGCGAACCTTTTTAAGGCTATTAACAAACTTAGGATTGGTGTCTCTGTCCGATAAAATTTTACCGATTCGTTTTATAAAGTTCATAGGTTATTCCTTATAGCTCTATTTTACGGGTTGAATACGAGGAAGGTTGCGGGAAATTTAAAAATATTGAATAAAATTCAGTTAAACGTTTTATCTAATGTTAGTGCACAGGAGTTTATAAGAAAAAAATCCTGTGTAGATGTGCGTTTAAGTATTAGTTAAGTGGCGTTGGCCGTTTAGGAATTATTATTATTTATCTGCCTTGTTTAAAAAAGCAATCAGTTGCTCCATTGCTTTTGCCCGGTGGCTGATGGCGTTTTTTTCTGCCATGCTCATTTCGGCAAAAGTTATATCATAACCTTCGGGTTCAAAAATAGGATCATAGCCAAAACCACCGCTACCGCTTAGTTCCTGGCGGATGGTGCCCTCTACTGTTCCCTCAAAAAAATGTTCTTCGCCGTTCCACATTAAAGAGATCACAGTACGGAAACGGGCTTTACGGTTTGTTTCACCTTTTAAGTTATCAAGCACCTTGCTGATGTTGGCAGCATGGTTGCCGTGCGTACCGGCATACCTGGCCGAGTAAACGCCGGGTTCGCCGTTCAGGGCATCTATTTCCAGGCCGCTGTCGTCGCCAAAGCAGTTAAGTTTATATTCGGCATAAACATGGTGGCTTTTGATAGAAGCGTTAGCTTTAAAAGTAGTACCGGTTTCCTCAATATCATCATAACAGCCAATATCGTGCAGGGTTAATAATTGAATAGCTCCGTTGAGTTTGGCCGAAACCTCATCCAGTTTATGACGGTTATTGGTAGCGAAAACTAATTGCTGCATGGTATTTAATGATGAGTTTGGTTTATAATGTTTTTACCAGTTCCCAGAAAGCCTTTTTATTATCCACATTATCCATCATTTCATCAAACGAATAGGTGTAAAGCACGGTAATTCCGTTTGAGGTTACCGGTTTATTGGGTTTAAGCACTTTGATATCCTGCGGCAGCGCGTCTCCGCCCAAAACAAGTACCCTGGTTGGTTTAAAAAACGGCTTCAGCTGGCTAAATTTAGTATCGCTGTAATTAGCCAGGTTAAATATCGCGATATCATCCGGGGCAAGTTCCTTACGTTTCAGGATGCTTTCAAGCGCAGCTAAATGTTCGGCCTTTATAAATTCGGCAGTTGTATAATGTGTAAGTACCAGGAAGTTCTTTAAGTTTTGCCCCATATACTTAAATCCGGCAGCCGGCGTTTGTATTACAGGCTGAGGCTCAGGAGTTAAAGAAGGACTGGTTATTACCGGTTCGATTTTTGTATTTTCAATAACAGGAGATGATGGTACTGCCAGGATAGGTTCAGGTTCAGCAATTTTATCATACAACATTTTATCTGCATTAAGCAGGTAAAGTTCATCCTCTAACAAAAAACGAAACGCGGCCGGGTTCTCAACTTTCACTTTAACAAATTTTAACCAAAAGTAGTTAAACGATCTCAAGCTTTATAGGCATATTAGCACAATTATAGGCGGCTGATTTTATAGAAAATATTTGTTCAGCTATAATTAATAAATTTTACCGAAATTCGTAGTTTTTAACGGGTTAGCGTATCCCGTTTTATTAGCATAACAGCGTTACATGAGAAAGTTAGGAGTATTAGTACTTAGTTTTATTTTAACAATAACATTTGCAAAGGCACAGGTAGCATCGGATACGGCAGCAAAAAAACTGGTTAAAGCCGATTCGGTTGCTGCACCAACACCCGGCAAAACCCTTGATAAAATTGCAGCGGTAGTGGGTAACAGCCCGATACTGCTATCAGATATCGAATTGTCATACGCCAATTTCCTGGTACAGGGAAACCAGCCAGATCCGTCGGTTAAAGCCCGTATTTTACAAACTTTGCTAACTCAAAAACTGCTTGCACAACAGGCCGCTATAGATAGTATCGAGGTAAAAGAAGAAGATGTTGACGCTAACGTTGACCGCCGTATGCGCGAGATGACGCAACGTGCCGGTGGACAGGAAAAACTGGAAGCCTTTTTAGGCCGTTCGGTTATTCAGTATAAAGACGAGATCAGGCCCGATTTGAAAGAGCAGATGGTTGCCCAGAAAATGCAGCAGCACATCACCGAAAAACTGAACGTTACCCCGCAGGACGTTAAAAAATATTATGATGGCATCGCTAAAGATAGTCTCCCTTCATTTAACAAGGAAGTTGAAGTTGGAGAGATCGTCTTTCAGCCTAAATTAACTAAGGAAGAAAAAGACCTTTATAAAGCTAAAGCCGAGGAATTAAGGCAACGTGTTAAAAAAGGCGAAGACTTTGGTACACTGGCAAGGCTTTACTCGCAGGATCCGGGTTCGGCGCCTGAAGGTGGTGACCTTGGTTTTGCCGATCGTACAACTTTTGTGAAGGAGTTTACCGCTAACGCGTTTAAGCTAAAAGCCGGCGAGATTTCGCAGGTATTTGAAACGGATTTCGGTTTCCACTTTTTGCAGGTGATTGAACGCCGCGGTGAGCAGGTACACGTAAGGCACATCCTGGTTACGCCGATAGTTACGCAGGCCAGTTTAGACAGGGCCAAGACCAAGGCCGATAGTATCTACAATTTGCTTGTAAAGGATAAAAACATGGCTATCGATTTTTCAAGCGCGGCGGCATACTACTCAGATGATAAGGATACCAAATATAACGGTGGTATGATGCTTAATGCTGAAGACGTACAAAGCCGTTCAACCTTCATCCCAACTGATAAGCTTGATCCTAAAGTGGCCCTGATTACCGATACTATGAAAGTAGGCAGTATTTCAAAACCTGATCTGTTCACCGGTGCCGATGGTAAAAAAAGCTACAAGATCTTATTGCTGAAATCGGCCACTAATGCCCATAAAGCTAACTTAGAGCAGGATTTTCCTAAACTTAAGGAATACGCCTATAATGATAAGGTTAACAGAACTGTATCGCAGTGGTTTGAAAAACGCCGCAAAGAAACCTTTATCAAAATTGATAAAGAGTACCAGCAATATGATGTGTTGAAGAAATGGGTAAACACCAACCCCACACTGGTGATCCCTGAAACCAAAATCAAATCATCGTCTAAATAATTTTATGCAACACCGTTCTGATGTAGAAGCTGCAGACGCTTTAAAGCAGGCTTACCAGCAAATTCGCGCCGAAATAGGCAAGGTAATCGTAGGCCAGGATGAAGTGATAAAATTTGTGCTGATATCTATTTTCAGTAACGGGCATTGTTTATTGGTTGGTGTACCCGGGCTTGCAAAAACCCTGTTGGTACAAACGGTATCGCAGGTGCTTGATCTTGATTTTAAAAGGATTCAGTTTACGCCCGACCTGATGCCATCGGATATCATCGGTTCTGAAATATTAGGTGAAGACCGTAACTTTAAGTTCATTCACGGCCCGGTTTTTTCAAACATTATCCTGGCCGATGAGATAAACCGTACGCCGCCAAAAACGCAGGCTGCATTGCTTGAAGCCATGCAGGAAAAAGCTGTAACAGCGGCCGGAGTTACCCATAAACTTGCACAGCCATTTTTTGTGCTGGCCACCCAAAACCCAATTGAGCAGGAAGGTACTTACCCGCTACCCGAAGCCCAACTGGATAGGTTTATGTTTAACGTAGCCCTGAGCTATCCTTCGTTTAAAGAGGAGCTACAGGTGGTTAAAAATACTACAAGCACTAACAAAGTAGAGGTTAGCAAAATATTAAACGCCCAACAGATCATTTATTTTCAGCAACTGGTGCGCAATATCCCCGTTACTGATAATGTGATGGAATACGCGGTGAAACTGGTATCAAAAACCCGCCCCAACAGCGAGTTTGCCACGCCGCAGATCAACCGCCTGCTAAGCTGGGGCGCAGGCCCAAGGGCATCGCAGTTTTTGGTGTTAGGCGCTAAATGCCATGCTGTACTCAACGGCAAATACTCACCCGATATTGAAGATGTTCAGGCCGTAGCCAAACCTATTTTAAGCCACCGTATAGTACGCAGCTATCACGCCGAAGCTGAAGGATTATCGGCTGCTGATATTATAGAGCAGTTGTTTTAAGGTGGAGATTAGAGGTTGCTTGCGTTAAGAGACTAGAGGTTGGAGGTCAGAGATTGGTCTTGATAAAAACTTATAAGGAATAAGGCCTTGAAAATTCAATTTTCAAGGCCCTATTTATTTACCGCTTACCCGTGTCCTCACGGACAACCCGTCGTCCTTTTCGTATGATAATTCTCCGTGCATGCAATGGCCCGAGAGGACACGGGCATTGGTGGGCCATTGTAAAAGAAGAAGGCCTCACGATAAGTCGTGAGGCCTTCTTCTTTTTTATAAATCGTGTTGAAAGTCTAATCTCTGACCTCCAACCTCTAATCTCTATTATTCATTCTCAATTGGCGAGAAAATCTCAAGCAGGATGTTCCATCTTTTTGATTTGTCAATTTCCCATACCCTTACATAGTTGTAATTGCCTACAACATTGCCTTTGGTGATGCGGGCATGACCGTAAGTATAGGCAAGGTCGTTACTTGACGCGCGACCGCCATCGGTAGTTTCGGCAGTGATGCTTATGGCTTCATTGTTGATAAACTTCATTACCACATCGGTTCCGGTCATTGGCGGGAAGCCGGGGAAGTAATAGCGGCCTTCAGGGCTTAAAAACTCTTTGTAGCTGGCCATCGCCGATAGCGTTAAGCCATGGTTAAAAGTTTTATCGGTACCAATAATAACGTTTTTAGCGCCAAAAGGGTCTTTGCTTGGGCCTGAACGCTGTGCTGGATCCGGTTCTTTGAAATCGGTGACAGCTTCCTCTTCCGCTTCAGGATGCTGAATGCCTAAGTCGATAAGGAGTTTCAGCTTACCATCGGTATTGGTACGCCAGATAGATACATAATCGCCAAATACTTTATCATCTTCGGTTTTGCCGTTCTGATAAATGTAAGGGCCAGCGGTGAAAGCGAGGTCGCCGTTGGCCGAAATGCGGGCAAATTTAGGATCCCAGCTCAGCTTGCCGGCCTGTTTATCTATTTTGCTATAAAAATCAACAATTTTAACTACATCGGGCTTAAATATGATGCCTTCAGGGTCGGCAACCGCCAGGAAACCATCTTTTATTCCTTTACGTTCAACTAACTTATCAAAAGCTTGTTCAACACTAACTACCTTGTTTACATTAACAGCGTCCTGCGCAAAGGCAAAAGCACTATAACCAATAAATGTAGCAGCTAATATTATTTTCTTCATATTTATATTCGGGTTTTAGGGAGCAATTTAGTAATAAATTTTTAGTGGGGAACGCAATACTCAAAATGCGTCGGGCAGCATAACATAATTTAACACTTGTATTATTTTTATTTTATGCTGAAACGAAGATATGCGCAAATAATTGCAGAGAGCGGTTTTGATCATGTAAAATATGCGTAAATGATTAAATTTACTTAGTTATGAAATTGTACAAAAAACAGTTATCTTCATAACCAACCATATCCACTTTTGTTTAAACCAATATAAATTGCTTTCATGAAAAGGTATAAATTCTTTTGCATAGCCGTACTCCTGCTGTTATGTATTCAGGCTAAGGCGCAATACATATCTGATTACACCGGTCGCCCCTATTATCTTAAAACTAATGATGGGATAGAAGGCAGCGCTTTGCTTACAGATAACTGGTTGAAAGGTGCCGTTGACTTTGCCAATGGTAAAACAGCTAATGCGATATTAAACTACAATGTTTATGGCGACGAGTTGCTGTTTAAAAGTCCGCAGGATTCATCGGTGCAGGCTTTTGTTGATCCGGTAAAGGGCTTTTCAATAAAGGGCATCACCCTTGAAGGAAGCGACCAAACAGATATGAATTTCAGCAACGGTTTTCCGGCTGTTGACGATCAGACAGCAAAGACTTTTTACCAGGTAGTAGGAGATGGAAAAGTGAAACTGCTTCACTATTATAAAAAGAAGGTGCAGGAATCAACAGGATTTGCTTCGCAGGTAACCACCAAAACTTTCATAACTGTAACCAGCTATTACCTGTTTGCCGATAATAAGATGACCAGAATTAAGCCATCGCAAAAAACTATCCTCGCGGCATTAGGCGATAAAGCGGACAAAATACAGGAATATGTTAAAGCCAACAAAGTTGATTTTAAAAGCGATGCTGCATTAGCCAAATTGTTCAGCTATTACAGCTCGCTTTAAAATGTAACTTGTTGTTATCAGGCTTTGCTCCAAGTGGTGCCTTCTTTGCTGTCTTTTAGCTGGAAACCTATCTGTGACAGGCCATCGCGAATCTTATCTGATGTAGCGTAATCTTTATTGGCTTTAGCGCCGCTGCGCAGATCAACAATAAAGTTTAACACTTTTGGTAAATCGTCATTGGCGGCCTGCTCGTTTTGTAAGCCAAGCACATCAACCACAAACGTATTCATCAATACTGTTAACTGCTCAAGGTTAGCCGCATCAATTTTCAGTTTACCATCATATACCGAGTTGATAATGCGCGATGCTTCAAACAATTCGGCAATTAACACCGGGCTGTTAAAATCATCATTCATGGCTGCATAGCAACGCTCCATTAAGGGGGCAATTTCAACCTCAGTAGTGGCAGATGCTTTTAGTCCATCGGTAAGTAGGGCAAAGGCGTTCATAAGACGTTTAAAGCCTTTTTCGGAAGCTTCCATGGCTTCGTTGCCAAAATCAAGCGTACTGCGGTAATGTGCCTGCAGCATGAAAAACCTCACAGTCATGGGAGTGTAGCCCTTGTTTAGTATCGAGTTTTCGCCACTGAACAGTTCATGTGGTAAAAAGCTGTTGCCTAATGATTTCGACATTTTTTGCCCGTTAACCGTAAGCATATTGGTATGCACCCAGTAATTGGCCGGGTTGGTACCGCAGCATGCTACGTTTTGAGCAATCTCGTTGGTATGGTGTGTAGGAACCAGGTCAAGCCCACCGCCGTGGATATCAAAGTGGCTGCCAAGATATTTCTGGCTCATGGCCGAGCATTCCAGGTGCCAGCCCGGAAAACCAACACCCCATGGCGAAGGCCATTTCATCAGGTGCTCTGGTTTAGCTTTTATCCACAGGGCAAAATCGAGTTTACCATGCTTTTCTTCCTGCCCACCAAGTGTGCGGGTATTGTTAAGTAAATCGTCAAGGTTACGGCCGCTCAGGATTCCGTAATCTTTAGTTTTATTGTATTTTTCAACATCAAAATAAACAGTGCCATCTACCTCGTATGCATATCCTTTTTCAAGGATAACTTTTACCATTTCTATCTGCTCAATGATGTGCCCTGTTGCAGTAGGCTCAATGCTTGGTGGCAGATTGTTTAGCACCTTCATCACATCCCTGAAACCTACGGTATATTTTTGCACTATCTCCATAGGTTCAAGCTGGGCCAGCTTGGCCTTTTTTGCAATTTTGTCTTCGCCTTCATCGCCTGCATCACCTTCAAGGTGACCGGCATCGGTAACGTTACGTACATAGCGTACCTTGTAGCCAATGGCAGTAAGGTACCTGAACATGAGGTCGAAAGATATATAAGTACGGCAGTTGCCTAAGTGAACATCGCTATAAACAGTAGGCCCGCAAACATACATGCCAACATGCGGCGCGTTAATGGGCTTAAATAATTCTTTTTTACGTGTTAAAGTGTTGTAAACAAACAAATTTTGTTGCATGAGCGCAAACTTACGATTTTTTAAATTTTAAGCCACTGCCCGCTGGCTTTAGGCTTTATTTTTACAAATGAAGAGCAAAGATCTGGTCAGTTTAATATCAGGTCGCTGCGTACAGGGTAATGATCCGAAAGCTTTTTTTCGATAACCTTATAATTAAAAACCGAGAATTGAGGGCTGCTCATAATATAGTCTATCTGGTAATTTGGGAAGTCGCCATTATAGGTACGGCCTAAGCCCGATCCTTTTTCGCGAAACGAATTATTTAGGCCTTTAGCCATTTGATTAACCGCAAAGGATGAGGGGGTATCATTGAAATCGCCGGCTATGATATATGGGTACGGGCATTGGGCAGCATGTTCTTTTACTTTGATCACCTGTTCGGCACGATGCATAAAGGCTATTTTAAGTTTACTGCCCAGCCGCCGGGTTGATTTGATATCCGTTTTACCTTTTTTGGATAAGCTGTCGAGATATTTATAATCGACCGGGTCAAAGTTGATGGATTGCAGGTGGATATTGTAATACCTGAAAATTTTATCCCCCTTTTTAATATCGGCATATAAGCATTGGTTGCCCGATGTTTTATCGGCCACAAGGCGGATCATACCTTTTGAAACAATGGGGTATTTGGAAAAGATAGCCATACCAATTGCCTCAAGACTGTTGAAGTTAAAAGGCTCAAAATAAAAATTATTACTGCCCAGAATTTTGCAGATGGAATCGCGAGTTTCATACTGGCCTTTATTGCGGGTATAAAACTCCTGGAAACCTATCACGTCCGGCTGTTCGGCGTTAATGATGCTCAGGATCTCCTGTTTGGTTGATATATCGTTGCTGAAACCAAAATGCTTAAAATTATGCACATTATAGGTCATCACGTGCACCACGTTGAGCCCCGGAGGTAATGAAAAGCTCGATTTTAATCTTAAGCCAATATTGTTGTTGAGCACGCCCCATCCAAGTAAAATACTAATCAGCGAAAACATGACCTGCCAGCGTTTACGCAGCAGCCAGTAAAGCATCATAATTATGTTGACTAAAAGCAGTGGGGGATAGGCGAGGCCAAAAAACGCAAATAACCAGTATTTTCGGGGATCAACAGCGGGGGCAAAATAACTTAATAACAGTGCAAAACAGAAAAACAGGTTTATCCATAATAATACCCTGCTAAAAATACTTTGCTTTTTTTTAATCATTTAGTCCTGTTTGCTTGCGCGCGATAAAATTTCCCGTTCCTGTTTACTTAAGCTATTGTATCCCGATTGCGATATTTTATCTAAAATACGGTCGATCTCTTCCTGACGGGGATAATCAGACGCGTTTTTACCCATATTATTTGAAACTACCTTTAGCTTTGGTTTAGACTTAAATAGTTTAGCTATTCCGCCTACCCAGTCATTGCCTTTTTGCAGTTGTTTAATATACACAAATCCAATTAAAGCACCACCCAGGTGCGCGATTTCTCCGCCAGCGTTAGGCCCTATGATGCTTAGGAAATCAAATACAAGATAAAACACTACCAGCCATTTTAGCTTTACAGGTCCAATAAACATTAGGGAAATGGTGTAGTTGGGCAGCAGGGTTGCCGTAGCCACCACAATGGCCATAACACCTGCCGATGCACCTACAATTGAACTTCCCTGTGCTGCATTTAAACTTGTAAAAGCAGGCAGCAGGTTTAAAGCCGCTACATAGAATAGCGCGCCGGCCAGGCCTCCCATTAAATATAAACCTATGGTGCGTTTGTTGCCGAGGTACTCTTCAAAAATTTGCCCCATCCAGTACAGCCATAGCATATTAAACAGGATGTGGAAAATGCTAGCATGCATGAACATGTAGGTAACCGGTGTCCAGAAATGGACAAGTATATTGGGTAAATACGCCGAAAGCTTAAGGTATTTATCTGCGAATAAATATATAGAGCTATTGCCAAAACCTCTGAATAACTGCTCTAATACCGCGGGAATATTGATAGCCAGGTAAACTATAACATTAATGCCAATAAGCAGGTTAAGCCTATTGCCGGAGCGAAGCATTTTATACTGGATATTTTGCCAAAGAGTGCTCATAATAAAGCCGTATTACAAAGATAACTACTGTTATTAATAAAAATTGTTTGGTCGTTGCAGCCGCCAGATTTTCACCATTAAAAATCCAATTAACGCCCCGCCAAGGTGTGCAAAATGCGCCACCGAATCGCCCGCATATTGTTTAATACTCAAATATAACTCAATAACAATATACGTTGGAATGATGTATTTAGCTTTAATAGGAACAGGGATAAACAGGATCAGCATTTCGAGGTTAGGGAATAACATGCCAAAGCCTACGAGCAAGCCAAATATCGCTCCGGATGCGCCTACAATAGGTACAAGATATATTTCTGCCAGCTTTTGAGCATGAGGACCATATTGACTTAGTACCTGATCGCTGAGCTCGACTAACTTAAAACTCCCGGTAATTGCATGTACCTCATAGGCCTGAACAAGCATATGGCAAACCATGGCACCTATTCCGCAGATAAAATAAAAATTGAAGAATTTTTTCGACCCCATTGAATACTCCAATATCGGCCCGAAGGAAAACAACGCGAACATATTGAACAAGATATGTTCGGGATGGTCAATGCCGGCATGCATAAACATGTAGGTTACAAACGACCAGGGATGAAATTTGGGTGAATCAAAATAGTAGCCCGCCAGCCAGTCGTATAAGTCTATCCCTACCTTGCTAAGGGTAAATGTTGCGATAAAAAATATGATATTGATGATCAGTAGGTTTTTTACAACCGGTGTGATATTGGCAAAAGGAGATCTGTTATAACCGTTCATATATATTTAGCCAAGGGCTATTTTTCAAATCGTTCAATTAATTCGTTCATAGTAAAGGTACTGATTACGGGCTTACCATTCAACGCCTGGTTGGGCGATTCACAGGCAAAAAGCTGGTCGATAAGCTGGTTCATTTCCTCCAGTGATAGCCTGGTACCTGTTTTAATAGCACCGTTGCGCGCCAGGGAGCGTGCAAGGTTATCACGTTTATCTAATTTAAGGATAGCCAAATTGTTTTTAAAACCTTCAAGCAAATGTTCTAAAAGTTCAAGTTCACCAACATTGTTCAGTTCGGCAGGGATCCCCTCAACCACCACAGTATTTTTCCCAAACTCGCGGATGTCAAAACCCAAAGCCCTGATATCCGGCAAAAGTTCTTTCAATAACTCAAAATCGGCACCGTTTAGTGTTACCGACTGTGGAAATAAACTTTGCTGGCTTACACCCGAATGGTTTTGTAATTGCAACAAGAAACGCTCGTATAAAATACGCTCATGCGCCGCCTGCTGGTTAATGAGCATAAAGCCCGATTTAATTTGCGATAGGATAAATCGGTTATGGATCTGGAACAGTTGCCGCTCGCTGGGCTTACTTACATCCTGCTCATCAACAGCTATGGTTTTTTCCTCATGGATCTCATGCTGAAAAAGCGTTTCCTTTTTGCTGATCTCGTAAAGCGTATCCCAATTTTGCGGAATTGGATCTTTTTTATAACCGCCGCTGTCCCTTAAAAAAGGATGTTCCTGTTTGGGTTTCTCCTCTTTATTGGCAAAGGGGTTAAAGTTTGGGTTGAAGGAAATAGTAGGCGCGATGATCTCCTCCAATGGTTTTGGAGTGATCAGGTGCTCGATGCTGTTTTCCTGGTCAAAATCTAAACTCGGGGTAATGTTATATCTTCCTAATGATCGTTTTACTGCCGAACGGATAATGGCGTAAATAGCTTTCTCGTCCTGGTATTTGATCTCTGTTTTAGTGGGGTGCACGTTGATGTCGATCTTGGAAGGATCAATATCGATGAACAGCACATAAAAAGGAAAACAATCGTCCGGCAGCAATTCCTCAAATGCTGTTGTAACAGCGTGGTTAAGATATGAGTCGCGGATAAAGCGGTTATTTACAAAAAAGAATTGCTCGCCCCGGGTTTTACGGGCAAATTCTGGTTTGCCTACAAAACCACGAAGCTTGATAATGGTTGTATCCTCTTCAACCGGTACAAGGCGCTGGTTATAGTTATTACCAAACAGGTGTACAATACGCTGTTTAAGCGTGCTGCCCGGCAGGTGGTAAACCTCTTGGCTATCATGATGAAGCGTGAAAAATATTTGTGGGTGCGCCAGAGCCACACGCTGAAACTCGTCAATGATGTGACGCATCTCCACCGGGTTACTTTTTAAAAAGTTACGGCGTGCAGGCGTATTATAAAACAGGTTTTTGACGGAGATTGATGTGCCGGTGTTAGCTGCACAGGGTTCCTGACTAATTACCTCCGAACCTTCGATAGTTATACAACTGCCCAGTTCGTCTTCATGGCGGCGGGTTTTAAGCTCAACCTGAGCAATAGCCGCGATTGATGCCATAGCCTCGCCCCTGAAACCCATGGTACGGATGGCAAACAGGTCGTCGGCCTTGCGTATTTTTGAGGTTGCATGACGCTCAAAGCACATGCGGGCATCAGTAAGGCTCATGCCGCAGCCATTATCAATAACCTGTATCAGTGATTTACCGGCATCCTTAATAATAAGCTGGATCTTGTCTGCACCTGCATCAATAGCGTTTTCAACCAATTCTTTTACTGCAGAGGCCGGTCGCTGAACTACTTCGCCCGCGGCAATCTGGTTGGCAACGGCATCCGGTAAAAGCTGTATAATATCTGACATCTAAAAAAAATTCCCTTCAATTTCTATTTCGATGCTAAATTAAATATTTGATGGCATAACTTTATCATTGGATAGTTGTATATACTTTTGCGGTTTGTTACAATTACAATAAACATACAATTACTTTATGAAGAGACTATTGCCCGCGCTGCTATTACTGGCAGCAGCCTGCAAACAGAAGGAATACAATGCCGATATGCTGGTGAAAAACGCGGTTGTTTATACCGTTGACAGTAATTTTACAACAGCAAGCGCATTTGTAGTAAGTGGAGGAAAAATACTTGCAGTAGGCAATGCCGATTCTCTTGAACAAAAATACAACGCCCGCGAAGTGGTCGATGCCCAAGGCGCGGCGGTTTATCCCGGTTTTATTGACGCTCATGCCCATTTTTATGAGTATGGCATGGGCCTGCAGGAAGTAAACCTGGTAGGTACACACAGCTGGCCCGAAATTATCGACTCGGTAAAAAACTATGCCGAGCGCAATACTGATGGCTGGATCATTGGTAATGGCTGGGATCAAAACGATTGGACAAACAAGCATTTTCCCGATAAAGCAAAGCTGGACTCATTGTTCCCGGTGCGCCCGGTAATACTTAGTCGCGTTGATGGTCACGCAGCTATAGCTAACCAGGCAGCGCTGAATATTGCCGGTGTTAAACCCGGACAAACCATTAACGGTGGAGAGATAGAAACCAATAACGGTAAGCTTACCGGCATACTGGTTGATAACGCTGTAGGCATAGTTACCCGTAAAATTCCGGAACCTACAGCGGCTATGGTTGATACCGCACTACTTTCGGCACAAAGCAATTGTTTTGCAGTTGGCTTAACCACGGTTGATGATTGCGGCTTACCCTATACCATGGTAAACACCATTAACGAACTGCAACACAAAGGCGATCTGAAAATGCGCATGTATGTGATGCTGGCCGACAGACAGGAGAATTATGATTATCTTTTTAAGCACGGCATTATCAAAACACCTCGTTTAAATGTGAGGGCTTTTAAAGTTTATGCGGATGGCGCCCTGGGTTCGAGAGGGGCTTGCCTGTTGAAACCTTATGCCGACTCGGCCAAATGGAATGGCTTTTTGCTGAGCAATCCTAAACATTTTGAAGAAATAGCACCCAAAATAGCGGCCCATGGTTTCCAGATGTGTACCCATGCCATCGGCGATTCGGCAGTGCGCGTGATGCTTAAAATTTACGCTGCTAACCTAAAAGGTAAAAATGATTTGAGGTGGAGGATTGAACACTCTCAGATCGTATCAACGCAAGATCTTGATAAGTTTGGCCAATACAGCGTGATCCCATCGGTACAGCCCACGCACGCTACATCTGATATGTATTGGGCCGGAAAAAGATTAGGTAAAGAAAGGCTTAAAACCGCTTATGCTTATAAACAATTGCTGAAGCAAAACGGCTGGATCCCATTAGGTACCGATTTCCCGGTTGAGAACATTAACCCGCTTTATACGTTTTATGCAGCGGTTGAACGTAAAGATTTGAAGGGCTTTCCTGAAGGTGGCTTCCAACCTGAAAATGCTTTAAGCAGGATTGAAGCCCTAAAAGGTATGACCATTTGGGCTGCCAAGGCCAATTTTGAAGAAAAAGAAAAAGGCAGTATTGAACCCGGTAAGTATGCCGATTTTGTGATTTTGAATAAAGACATCATGAAAGTAAAAGGCAGCGAAATCCCGACAACCAAAGTGACAAAAACCTATATAAACGGAGTTAAAGTATATGATAAAAAATAAATGGGGCCGTGTTCCTTTAGTACTACTGGGCTTTGCATTATTTAATAACGCTTGCGCGCAAAATCCGCCATTAACAGGGCAGGCCTTCATTGCCGAAGAAAGACTGGTTGGTAACTCAACCGTACTGCTTAATAATGCATCCTATTTAATCCCCCTTCAAAAACTGGAGGATTTAAAAATAGCCAGCGTACATTTCAGCAACCAGTATACTGCAGTTTTTGACAGCCTGTTGAACAAATATAATAAGGTTGATCTGTTTGATGGCAGCGCTTATTCGGGCAATAAAACGCTGGCCAATCTGACCTCCGACCTGAAGTTTTATAATACCGTTATAGTGCAGGTAAATGACGCCGATCTGAGCAACCCGGATCTGATAGATTTTATCAGTTCTAATCAAAAAAATAAAAATGTAATTGTTGCCGCTTTTGGCAATGGTGCTGTTTTGGGCAAGCTTGATGCTGTTACCGCCCCGGTGATCTGGACGGAGCGGGTGTCGCAGGTATCGGCTATGTATAGCGCCGAGGCTATTTTTGGAGGGATAGGCGTTTCACAGAAATTAACCAAAAATTACAGCTCTGTTTATAAAACGGGCATGGGTTTTATTACCGACAAAACAAGACTTCAGTACACCGTGCCTGAAGAGGCTGGTATTAATGCCGCCAATCTGCAGGGCATTGACAATATTGCGCAGGAAGCTATCCGCGAACATGCTACTCCCGGCTGTGTTGTGTTGGTTGCCAAAGATGGCAAGGTGATATTTAACAAAGCCTACGGGTATCATACCTATGATAATGTAATCCCTGATAAGCTTACCGATATTTTTGACCTGGCCTCCATGACTAAGGTATCGGCCACTACGATGGAAGTTATGCAGCTTACCGATCAGGGTAAGTTAAGCCTGGAGAAAACCCTTGGCGATTATATTCCGCTGGCCCGTAAAAGTAATAAGAATGATATCCAGATCCGCGAAGTAATGATGCACCAGGCGGGTTTGATTCCGGATATCAAATCGTTTGAAAAGGTAAAACCTACGGATCACAGTACTGATTCATCCGCCGCTTATCCAACTAAAGTATCGGATCATTATTATTTAAGGAAAGATTATTACAAAGATGTAATGTTTCCGGATATGCTTAGTTCTCCCCTAAAAACGCGCGGGCAATATGTGTACAGCGATGTGAGCATGCTGTTTATGCAGGAGGTTGTTGAAAATATTACCGCGGTGCCAATCAACGTGTATGTGCTGCAGCATTTTTATAACCCGCTGGGCATGCAAACTGCAGGGTTTTTGCCATTGTACCGTTTTTCGCCCGATAGGATAGTACCTACTGAAAACGACAAGGAATACCGCATGTCATTGCTTGATGGTTATGTGCATGATCCAACAGCCGCGCTTTTAGGTGGAGTTGCCGGGCATGCCGGTTTATTTGGCAGCGCTAATGATGTGGCTATACTATATCAAATGGTTTTAAACCGGGGTAGTTATGGCGGTACTCAATATTTTAAGCCAGAGGTGGTTGACCTGTTTACTTCTAAGCAATCGCCGGTAAGCCGCCGTGGTTTGGGCTTTGACCGCTGGGATCCTATAGCCGATAGGCATTATCCATCAAAACTGGCATCAGATCAGGCTTATGGTCATACGGGTTTTACGGGGACGTGTATTTGGGTAGATCCGAAATATAACCTGGTTTATGTATTCCTGTCAAACCGTGTAAACCCATCGGTAGCCAGTAAACTACTAAGCCTTAACATCAGGCCGAGGATTCAGGATGTGGTGTATGAAGCGATAGGTAAAGGCTTGTAAGCGGATTTCGGAATTGGGATTTTCGATTTCGGATTTAGCCTACACCGTTTTTAAGCATTTTGTCAATATATTTTGGGTGGTTTGACAGTTAAATTAAAAACGGGTATATTTGATTTATGACAACGTTAACTATACATCCTGCAGACGCAGACCAGGAAACTGCTATCCGCATTTTTTTGGATGCTTTGCATGTTGATTATAAAGCGAGTGAAATAGAAGATGACACTTCTTATTTGCTTTCATCAGAGGCAAATGTTCAACATCTGCAAAAATCAATTGAGCAAGAACAACAAGGTAAAGTTACCAGGCTTAACCTTGACGATATATGGAAGCCATAAATTTTACTGATGAAGCTTTAGCCGATCTTGAATATTGGAAGAAAAGCGGAAATGTCATTGTTCTTAAACGGATTCGTCAATTAATTCAGGCAATACAAAATGATCCTTTCAAAGGAATTGGTAAACCCGAAGCCCTTAAATACCATCTTTCGGGTGCATGGTCAAGGCGAATTAACCAGGAGCATCGTATTGTTTACAAGGTAGAAGATCATCTTATAACGGTTTACTCGCTTAGATTTCATTATACGAAATAATCCCCTGAATTTTAGGCCTGATTATCCCAATAAAATGCCGCTGGATTTGTACGATATAAACGATATTCATTTAAATAATAAATTGTTTGAAATTGAATATGCCGACTTTGAAATCGTAGAATCAGTTTTCTCAAGTTTTAAGAAAACAACAGGAATAACAATTGATCCTTATGGTACTACGCGAATTTATGCAGGCCATATCAAATTGATCATATCGCTCACTAAGGAATATTTGTCAAATCTAAAGGAAGATAAACAAAGAGTTCAGGAAAGACTAAACGACTTGATCGCTCGTCTTGAAAGTGTTAAAGATGGTTTTATAATTGTAGGCGACTAAAGCTAAGTTAACCTGCAATTATAATACTTTTCTGGCGCAAGTATGAAGGGCAGGAAGCATGTGAGGGCTACTTGTGCCTTTTAATCTCTAAAAATAAAGTCTTAACTTTATCTAAATCCGAAATCGAACATCCGCAATCCCAAATCAAACGATGCGCTATTTCACCATTCAACCACCGGCCGAGCTCAAACCTTATGTAAGATTTTACTGGGTGCTTGAACATGAGCTGGGCGCTGATGAGCCGTCATATATTTATCGCTCCGTAGCTGATGGTTGTACCGAAATGGTGTTTCATTATCGCTCCATGTTTGATGAGCTGGGGAATAAAAACGGCGAAAATGCAGGTCCGTCGGGTATTCAGTTTCAAACCACACAATACCGGCGTTTTATTACAACGGAAAGCTTTGGCATCTTCGGCGCATATATTTATCCTTTCGCTGTGCCCTGTTTCTTTAACATTCCAAGCAGTGAAACCAGTAACCTTGCTTTTGATTTTGATACTTTTTTAAACCAGCCCGGCCGGGAACTGGAGGAACGGATTGTGCTGGCTGCCGATAACTATAAGCGTGCAGAAATTCTATCCGAATTTTTAATAACCCGGTTACGTCAAAATGTGTTAAAAGATGATCTCATGGCTACTGCGATCAGGGATGTAATTCACAATAAACAATACAGGACAGTTACCCAATTGGCAGACGCTTATAATCTATCGGCAAGGCAATTTGATCGTAAATTTAAGGAGCACGCGGGCTTTAGCCCTAAAACCTATATGCGATTGGTACGCCTGCAGGATGCGTTGAAACAATACAATGATAATAAAACACTAACCCAGATAGCTATGGAATGCGGGTATTATGACCAGTCGCATTTTATTCATGATGTAAAAGAGTTTACGGGCTATCATCCTAGCTTTTATTTTTCGGGGAAAGCCGAGGGGACGGAGTATCGGAATGCATAATGTCCGGTTTTTACAATTTTTAGAATTGTGGAGGGCCTAATTTTGAATAAAAATACCAACAAGCTATGGCAACAATAAACATTTCCGAAAATTACCAGGCAGTAATGCCTTACCTCATCGTTAAAAACGCCGCCCAATTTATAGCCTTTACCCAAAAGGTTTTCGGCGCTACAGAACAGTTTAAAACTATGCGCGATGAGCATACCATTATGCACGCCGAGGTGAACATTAATGGCACGACCATCATGTTTGCCGATGCTACCGAAACCTATCATCAGCAAAATGCCGGCATGTTTGTATACGTTGAAAGCTGCGATGAAACTTACCAAAAAGCACTCGACAATGGTGCTGAAAGTATTATACCCCCAGCCGATCAGTCATACGGTAGAAGCGCTGGTGTAAAAGATTCGTTTGGGAATACCTGGTGGATCACTAATCCGTTGTGATTTTTTCAAGATAATTTATGGAAATTGCATAACGCCTGCATCTTATCCATAAATTATCGACCATGAAAAAACTTATTACCGTATTAATTACTGCTTTCAGTATCTCAATTGCGATGGCGCAATCTGATAGTGTGCATGCTGTTAAAAGGCCTCTTGTAACTAATGCTACTGATTCATTATATCGCCATTTACCTAACGCAAAGGAAAAACAGCCATTAGTTATAGTCAATTCAAATATCATTAGCGGTCTTAGCTATATAAATCCCAATGACATTACTTCATTAACAGTTTTGAAGAGCAAAGATGTCCCGGCGGCAAATTTGGCTAATCTGAGCAGGTTTGGCGTTATCTTAATAACGCTTAAAAAGGAGGCGAAAATTGAAACGAATACTTTCAATGATATAAAGAAGAGGTTTAATATAGATGGTAAAGTTCGGTTTGCCCTTGATGGCTATTTTGTTGACGATGAAAGCTTGCTCATTTCCAGGCAGGATATCAACGAAATAAACTTAACCTGGAAAAAGGATAAAAGCGGTGATGCTGATGTTACAATCAATATATGGATGCTGGCACCTGACGCCCGTAAAGGAATTGTTTATAAGCCGAACCCCAATGATAAACCGGGGACTATTCATATAAGATAGATCCGGTATGAAATTAATTATATTTTCATTGGTATTGGTTTTCGCCGGATCGATAAAACAATACCACGAGGAACAGCTCCATATTTATGGCGGTAAAAATCACGATCAATATTTGGGTTGCTTAACCTGTGGTGATGACCAGTTGAAATCTATTTGGTGCACATTTGGCGACTATGGCTCAAGGCACATGCCCAAGGCTATTTGGAATGAGCTTGGGAAATATGGCAGCGTCAGCAGTCAATATTCTCCTTTTAATGAAAATGCTAAATATCCGCCTATTATTTTAGATGATCATAAAAGGTTCCGTGGGTATTTAACTGTAAACAAAAATAATCAGCAACGCTGCAAAAATTATGTCGCGGGGCAAATTTGTGCGAGCAGTGATCAGATCAGGGGTGATATAAAAGCCTGGTATGATTGGTTCGTGGTCAGATACTATTAGGCATCAAATTAATTTTATTTCATTTAAAATCTTTTCCTTTGCGGGTCGTCATACTATAATATATGTACGCCTTTATTTTAGCACTGCACTCTCTTATTCGCTGGTTTGTTTTGGCCAGCCTGCTTTTTGCCCTGTATCGCGCTTATGCCGGATGGCTGGGTAATAAAGTTTATTCCAAATTAGATAATCGCGCCCGAATCATCGCGGCAACAGTAGCACACATCCAACTGGTTGTGGGACTTTGGCTATATTTTATAAGCCCGGTAGTAAGTTATTTTTTGAGCCATTTTAAAGAAGGTGTACAAAATCGCCAGATCAGGTTTTTCGGCATGGAGCACATCACCATGATGCTTATTGGTATTACGCTGATCACCATTGCATCAGCCAAAGCAAAACGAAAAACAACTGATCCGGAGAAATTTAAAACTCTGGCTATCTGGCTTACTATTGCCCTACTGGTAATACTAAGTTCAATCCCGTGGTCGTTTTCGCCACTAATCAGCCGCCCATTGTTCAGGCCGTTTTAAACTTTTGTCATGCTTAGGAGCGAAGCAGCTTCTTCATTCTGTATAGATGCTTTGTTTGTTAGGGAAGATGGTTTGATTAAAAAACGGGTGTCATGCTGAGCCTGTCGAAGCATGGTGGGCAGGGCCTCTGCGCGCGAGTCTTCGACAAGCTCAGACTGGTAGGCCTGGCCACTGGAGTTAATTAGCATGACAAGGCTTAAATCCGAAATCGAACGTCCGAGTTCCGAAATCACAAAATCTGGTTAAACTCCAACCGCTCACCATCCGGCCCGGTGATGTTAAAATATTTACAGCCGTTTTTCCAGAATTGCAGAAATACCGGCTCGGGTTCAAGGATATTTAGGCCGGCCTGTTTGATGGTTTTAAAGGTAAGGTCGATATCATCTACATCAAAAGCTACGTGGTCCACATGCCCGTTTGATCGCGTGCGGATCCCAGCTAATGAAGCTTCGGGAAGTTGATACAATTCCATGATCATGTTGCCGCGCTGCATCATGATGCAGGTACCTGTGCCGCCATTGTCGGTAAATGGGGCCTGCATTACATTGTTGAAGCCCAGTCTGCTGTAAAATTGCTGTGATACTTCAATGTTGGTTACCGGTATACCTATATGTTGTATGCCGTTAATTGCTAAATTTATAACGTTTGCCATGTTGATAATCAGCTATTTGTTTGAGCTTCTAATATACGTTTAAACACACGGAATAAATTTAAGTTGCGGGGCCATTAAGCGATATTATCATCCGGTCATCATTTTACACAGCCTTAACACATTTGATGTAAATTGCTGTTAAACTTGCACCAATTAAAACATATTCATATTAATGAAAATCGGGATTGTTTGTTACCCAACCTTTGGCGGAAGCGGGGTTGTTGCCACCGAACTTGGTAAAGCCCTTGCAGACCGTGGTCACCAGGTTCATTTTGTAACCTATAACCAACCTGCGCGGTTGGATCTCTTTTCCGAAAACCTTTTCTATCACGAAGTTTCGGTTTCTAACTATCCGTTGTTTGATTTTCCGCCATATGAGCTGGCCCTGGCAAGCAGGCTGGTTGATGTGGTACGTCATGAGCAGTTGGATGTATTACATGTGCATTATGCTATCCCCCATGCTTCGGCCGCGTTTATGGCTAAGCAAATATTAATGACCTATGGCATTTATATCCCGGTAGTAACTACGTTGCACGGTACCGATATTACCCTGGTTGGTAAGGACCGTACCTTTAAGCCGGTTGTTACTTTTTCTATCAACCAAAGTGATGGTGTAACGGCTGTATCGCAAAACCTGAAGGACGATACCTATAAGTTTTTCGATATTAAAAAGGATATCCTCGTGATCCCTAACTTTATCGATCTTACCAGGTTCAGCCTTAAACCCAAAGATCATTTTAAGAAAGCGATTGCGCCGTCGGGCGAAAAGATCCTGGTGCACACGTCCAACTTCCGTAAAGTAAAACGTACCGAGGATGTAGTGAAAATCTTTGCCAAGGTGATTAAAAAGATCCCATCTAAATTGTTAATGGTGGGCGACGGCCCTGAGCGCTCTATGTGCGAGCAGCTTTGCCGCGATTTGGGTGTTACTGATAATGTACGCTTTTTGGGTAAACAGGATGCTGTTGAAGAGATCCTTTCTGTATCTGATTTGTTCCTGATGCCATCTCAATCAGAAAGTTTTGGTTTGGCGGCACTGGAAGCTATGGCTTGTAAGGTGCCAGTAATAAGCAGTAATGCAGGTGGTTTGCCCGAATTAAATGTTGACGGAGTAACAGGATTTTTGAAAGAGCCCGGCGATATTGATGGTATGGCAGAAAAAGCAATATTTATTTTGGAAGATGAAGAACGTTTAGCTAAATTTAAGGAAAATGCGCTGGCGCACGCCAAAGAGTTCGAATTATCTACCATTTTGCCCAAGTACGAGAACTTTTATTTAGAAGTAATTGAGCAAAATAAGGCTAAGGCTGTTTAACCAACAGTTGTAATAAACCTGATACAATTCTAAAAATATTCTTAAAAAGTTAAATTTTATCGGTTTCGTTAATTAATTTAGTTTTTCACTCCTAAAAGTTAAAACTTATGGCAAAGCACACACTAAAAAGCGGACAACTCCTTAAGTACATCGGAAAGAAATGGAAAAACCTGCATATAGGTCATCCATTAAAATTTATGGGGTACGATGAGAATAGTTTCGCCGACATCTGGGTGGAATACCAGGGTAAATTAATGCTTCTGGCTCTGAAGGATGTGGAAACACTAAGCATTGCTTAAGTAGAATAACTTGAGCCGGTCGGTTCAAACCGGCCTGGAAAAATAGCCTTACTCATGCATACTTGCTAAGTAAGGCTATTTTGTTTTAGAAAAAAGAAACCTATATTAGCATCACAAAAGGAAATGGTGTCTTCCTATTTAACCGCTCTAAAAAGCTGATGGCGCCTACAGATAATTAACTCACAGGCTTTGCTCTGTGCTAATTTTTTGTGGGCAAATAAATATCAGCAGTATGCAAAACCAACTTTTTTCTTCGCAACATTTCGCAATCCTAAAAAATGCCCTCCGGTGGACGATCATTATCATTCCTATAGCTGTAGTTATAGGTAGTGCGGTGGCTTTGTTCTTGTGGTTGTTAAGCTGGGCCATTCATTTCAGGTTTGCACACAAATGGCTGTTGTACCCGTTGCCACTGGCCGGTGTAGCCATCTTTTTTATCTATAAGCTTTTTGGCGGTTCTGCTGAAAAAGGGAATAATTTAATTATCGACGAGATCCATAATCCCGGCGGAGGGGTTCCTAAACGGATGGCCCCGTTGGTGCTCATTACTACCATTATCACGCACTTGTTCGGTGGCTCGGCCGGGCGCGAGGGCACTGCCGTGCAAATGGGTGGCAGTTTAGCCCAAATGATAGGTAAGTGGCTTAAGCTGAATGATGCTGATACGCAAACAGTACTTACCGCGGGTATAGCCGCAGGTTTTGGGGCGGTGTTTGGCACGCCATTAACCGGCGCTGTTTTTGCCATGGAAGTATTAACCATTGGCCGGGTACAATATAACGCACTGCTGCCTTGCCTCATCGCTGGCATTGTTGGCGATGTAACCGTGGCCGCCTGGGGCGTTCATCATACAGCTTATCATATTGATATTATTCCTGTTATGCCGCACTGGTTTTCAGGCTATATTTCAACCGATTTGTTGCTGATCGTTAAAACTATAGCAGCTTCAATCGCCTTCGGCCTTACCAGTTACCTGTTTGCAAAAATGGTTCATGGTATTAAAAGCTTTTTTACCAAATACATAAAAACGCCCTGGCTTATCCCTTTTATTGGCGGCTTGATCATCATAGCGCTTACTTTCATTAACGGAAAACCCGATTATTTGAGCTTAGGTGTGGATGCCGAACATTTGGGTGCCGTTACTATTCCCTCGGCTTTTCATACAGGAGGTGCCGATACCTGGAGCTGGCTCTGGAAAACAATTTATACTACAGTAACACTTGGCACCGGCTTTAAAGGCGGCGAGGTAACACCGCTGTTTTATATAGGCGCTACTTTGGGCAATACGTTATCCGGCTTGCTGGATGCGCCGGTAAGTTTGTTTGCCGCATTAGGGTTTATAGCTGTTTTCGCGGGGGCAACCAATACGCCGCTGGCTTGTACCTTTATGGGTATTGAGCTTTTTGGAGGCGAACATGCCCTATTGTTTGCCGTGGCCTGCTTTACCGCCTACCTTTTTAGCGGGCATACCGGTATCTATGGTTCGCAAAGAATTGGTGTAACCAAACTCAGTGATGATCCGGCTGATGATAAGACACTTTCGGAGGCGATGAAAAAGCGCAGTTATTTATACCAGAAACTGGCAAAATACAGTCCATTAAAAGGAAACGATTAAGATTTACCTGGTAGCTGTCACTACGATATAAGGTGATAACAGTTTTGATTCAACCGGGATAATTTTGGTGAAAACCTTGCCTGCTACCCAAACCAGTTTGGTGATTGCCTTAGCAATGGCGGGCTTATTTGCCTTGTCTTCCAGCCAGACAGAAAATTTGCCGTAGTAATAAGCTTCAACATTTTTCAGCCCAAGTTCCTTGCAGTAGCCGGCCAGTAAGGCTGGGTTCATGCTGCTGACGTTGTGCTTTTCGTAGTTGTTAAGATCGTAGTTGCGTTGTACCCATCCGTTAACCCCGGTGAAGTTTGGCAGGGTAATGAACAGCGTACCCCCTGGTTTCAGGAAAGAAAGGTGTTTTTCGATGATGCCTTTGGTATCGTTAAAATGCTCAATCAATCCGCATGAAAGCACCAGGTCATATTCGGTTTCGGGTTGATATTTGAACAGGTCGCCTTCAATAACCGCGATATCTTTGTCATCAAGCTGATTGGCATCCAGTACCTCTTTCAAAACTTTAGGGTGAACGTAGAAATCAAACAGGGTGGTTTTTAACCCGAAGTACTTTTTCAAAAAAATAGCGAAATAACCCGGAAAGCCACCGAGCTCAATGGCCGACGCTGGTTTGTTAACATCCGTAATGTTTTTTAGCAGCTTATGAAAAGTATAATTAGCCGGCACATTAAATGCCAGGTCTTTTTTTGATTCCCAGTAACCAGCCCAAAAGGCCTTGTCGGTGAGTTCGTTGCTCATGGGTGCAAAGGAAAGATAATTAAGTAAGAGTTCAAAACACTGTTATTTTGTAATGCGTGGATTTTGAGCTGGTATCGTCAACAGGAAATAATTACAATCATCCGGGAATTAAACATAGCTATGTTAAGCTAATGAATAAGCAACTTTGTGTAATTAATTAAACAACAGTGCAATACCTGTATTAAATTTAACAAGATGGGCAATGAACTTATTCCTACAATCAAACTTGATGAAGTAATTGAGCTTGGTTTGCAAGTGGTTGACTATAGAAAGGCAGGCGATCTTCATTTTCTTAAAAGCCCTCACCGCAACGAACATTATCTTTTTGTGTTGGTAAAGGAAGGTAACCTGAAACTCATCGTTGATTCACACGAGGTGTTGATACCCGCTCAATCTGTTTATTATATTTTGCCGGGCCAGGTAATGCAGCATTTTGATACCGAAGCCGATGCCTACGTTATTGCCGTGGATGCCTTTTTGCTTCATCAAACTTATAAGTTTATCCTTGATGAAGGTTGTTTTGCTCAAACGCCGGTTGCAATAAATCCGTTAAAGGCCGGAAGATTGCAAACTGCTATTTCGTTATTGCTTGCCGAGGTCACAGATAAAAGCTTTAATAGTTTTAAAGAGCACGTTAAACGCGGTTTAATAGATGCGGTAGCAGGTATGTTTACCGGGGAATATGCTGATAGCGCAATAGCGCATGGAAGAAAGGATTCGAGCGCTGTCAGGATCACTACGGCATTTAAAAGGTTGATTTTTGCGGAATATAAAACATTAAAGAAGCCCTCATCATACGCCTCGGCATTGCATATATCTACTCCCTATTTGAACGAGGCAGTTAAAGAGATTTCAGGTAACACAGTTAGTTATTGGATCCAATACATGATCATGATAGAGGCTAAACGCCTGCTGATCTATACCGATAAAACCATTAAGGCCATTGCTTACGAGCTGGGCTATGCCGACTATACCTATTTTTCAAGAATGTTTATTGGTATGGTAAAAATGTCGCCGGTGGCCTTCCGGAAAAAATACCGCTAATTGTACATGTGTTTCCGCTATTCGTACATTGTTTTAAACTCAAACAGTTTGTTGCTTTGTGATAAATCAAACCATTATAAAACAACAGATTAACTATGGGAAACTTAAAAAATGTCGTTCTCGTGCATGGCGCGTTTGCCGACGGTTCGGGCTTTAAAGCCCTCTATCAAATCCTTACCCAAAAAGGATATAATGTATTGGTTGTACAAAACCCGCTAAGCTCATTGGAAGATGATGTAAAAGCAACACACGTTGTATTGGACAAAATTGGCGGACCGGCCATTCTTGCCGGACACTCATGGGGTGGCGCTGTTATCACCGAAGCAGGTAACCATCCAAATGTGGCCGCACTGGTATATATTGCGGCATTTCAGCCGGATAACGGCGAGTCGGCATTACAGTGGCTGCAAACTGCGCCTCCGGCACCTGAAAACGGTGTGCTACCTCCTGATGAAAAAGGTATTGTATACTATGATAAAGACAAATTTCACGCAGGGTTTTGCGCCGATATCGATGCCGACGAAGCTGCTTTTATGTATGCCTCGCAAGGAGCGTTTTATGCAAAAGGTTTTGTTACACCAATAACAGACGCGGCCTGGCGGCATAAACCAACCTATGGTTTGATAGCCACAGAGGATAAAAGCATCAACCCGGATATTCAGCATACGATGTACAAACGGTCAAACACCAAAGTTACCGAGGTAAAAGGCAGTCATGTGATTTTCATGTCGCAGCCGGAAATAGTTGCCGGAGTGATCATTGAAGCAGCACAAAAAGCTTCTGAAGTTTAAAAGCAGTTTAATACTATATCATGAACATCCGTGTACATTAAAACGTGTATGCGGATGTTTTATTTAAAACCTCATCAAACTGCCCTATATTTATCAGCAAAAAACGTTCAATGAAGTTAACCGTATCAGATCATAAAACCGGGGGAGATCTATTATTGCTCAGCGGGGAGGAAAGTTTTGATCGCTTTTTTTACACCCGGGATAAGGCAAAGAAATATTTTACCATAGCCTGGAACAGGGGCGGGCAGCAAACTATCAACATAGATGGCACCAATCACCTATTCAACACGAATACATTACTGCCGCTGATGTTTGATCAAACCTTTACTTTCGAAAAACCTGCCGATATTGTTGCCTGGCAGTTTAACCGCGAATTTTACTGTATAGTTGATCATGATACCGAAGTAAGCTGTGTGGGCTTCCTTTTTGGCATGGGAGATTTATTGTTCATTCCACTGGATGATCCTAATGCTTTAAAGCTGAAAGTATTACTTGATATTTTTACCCAGGAACTGCATATTAAAGATAACATCCAGAACGAGATGCTAATCATGCTATTAAAGCGGTTGATCATTATGGTGACGCAGATGGCCCGTACAGAATATATCCCTGCGGAGAACAACCAGGATCAAAAGCTGGATATATTCCGGAGGTTTAACCTGTTGGTTGAAATGAATTTCAAAAACGAGCATTCAGTCAACTTTTATGCGGGACTGATGAATAAATCGCCCAAAACACTATCGAATATTTTCTCGCTTTATAACGATAAGACCCCTCAGCAAGTGATCCAGTCGCGTATTATTGTTGAAGCCCGGCGGTTACTTAGCTATACTACCAAATCGGTTAAGCAAATTACGTATGAACTGGGTTTTGAAGATCCGGCCTATTTCTGCAATTTTTTCAAACGGCATACCAAACAATCGCCTGCCGAATTCAGAAGCGAAAAAACACAGCCTGTATTGGCATAATTAAAGCTTTTTTTAGTTTAAGCCGGTAAATTATTTGCCGGCTTTTTCATTTTTACAGGGGTTGTTTAATCCCTCGGGAAGAAATTACAATCTTTCGGGAACTGGCGACATTTCGCACCTGCCACATTTGGGGCACTTTTGTATTGTTAAATCAAACACAACATTTAAAAACAAAACAATATGAAAACTCCGTCATTCAAAAGCAGTATTAAAGCAGGTTTGCTTAGTCTTGTATTAGTCCTTGTAACAGTTTTAGGCTTTAAATCATCTGCACAGGCTCAGGCCGTTAAAAATGTGGTATTAGTTCACGGCGCATTTGCTGATGGATCTGGCTACAAAGCACTATTTACCGAACTTACCAAAAAAGGATACAATGTTACTGTGGTGCAAAACCCACTATCTTCTTTAGAAGACGATGTTAGAGCTGTAACAGTTGCTCTCGACAAACAAGACGGCCCTGCTATACTGGTAGGACATTCATGGGGTGGCTCGGTAATTACCGAAGCGGGTAACCACCCAAAAGTAGCAGCCCTTGTTTATATAGCAGCCTTTCAGCCAGATAAAGGCGAAACAACCGTTCAATGGTTGCAGACTGCTCCTCCAGCTCCTGAAAATGGCGTATTAGCACCCGACGATAAAGGCATAGTTTATTATGACAAAGCTAAATTTCATGCCGGTTTTTGTGCCGATATTAGCAAAGAAGAAGCCGATTTTATGTATGCTTCACAGGGCGCCTTTTATGCTAAAGGATTTATTACCCCTATCTCTAACCCTGCCTGGAGAAATAAACCTGCTTACGGCATAGTTGCTACCGAGGATAAAAGTATCAACCCAGATATCGAACGTGCCATGTACAAACGCTCAAATACCATAATAACCGAAATAAAAGGAAGCCACGTGGTATTTATGTCTCAACCAAAAGCAGTTGCAGCTGTAATTATCAAAGCAGCGGAAAATGCTGCCGCCAAAAAATAAATAAAAGCATTTTTCAAATAGCAAGAAGCTGTATATTTTATGAACATGCGGCTTTTTTGATTTATACGAAACTTCCTTTTGAGGAAGCTGTCGGCACACATCTCCAGTTTCTTGCGCCGTTAGGTGCTACCCTAATCATCGATGTTTATATTTAATGCTGAGAGGGTAGCCTCTACGAGGCAAAAAATTATTAGCGTTATTTTTCTACAAATGGGTATCCCCTCCGGGGAACTCGAAGTAATAAGACTGCTTACAAACAATAACTCATAGCATTAATAGAAAACCATACCCTCTGCTACCGCAAGGTACAGCCTGGTGGTAGCGGAGTAGCCCTCCACGTCATTGCGCGGCACGAAGCAATCCCCGATTAACAGGTCCGCCCTGTATAGTTCGCGATTGCTTCGTGCCTCGCAATGACGTTTTTATGTAGGATTTATGGCTTACCCTTTGAAATTCCTCCGCTACCGGAAGCTGTGCCTTGTGATAGCAATAGGCCATTTATTGCTGCAAACTGCCACTGCCTACTGTAAACTCTTAAAACTATACCCTTCCTTACTCCAAACTTCTAAAGCCCTGGGCAATACATGCTCTAATCGCTTAAAGGCTTTGATGCTGTCGTGAAAAACCACCATTGATCTTGCTTCGGTATGTTTAAGCACACCTTTTAAACAGTCTTCGGGTTTAAGGGCCATATCAAAATCGCCGCTGAGCACATCCCACATAAAAATATTCAGATCGGGTTTGGCCGCTTTCAACGCGCGGACCTGCGCCCTCTTTATCCGCCCATAAGGGGGCCGGAACAAGGGTGTATCCAGCAATTTATCGGCTTCTAAAAAATTATCGAGATAGGTCTGAGTATCGGTTTTCCAGCCTTTAAGGTGGTTGAATGTGTGATTGCCAATGGCGTGACCATCGGCTTTTACCTGTTCAAAAATATCGGGGTGTTTGCGTACATTGTCGCCAATGCAAAAAAAGGTGGCTTTGGCATCATATTGTTTTAAAATATTTAATACAGCCGGTGTAACAATTGGTATAGGGCCGTCGTCAAAAGTGAGATAAATGCAACGGTCAGTTGATCTTATATCCCATGTTAGTTCGGGATAGAGCTTTTTCAGCAGCCAGGGAGTTTTAACCAGGTACATACAGATGAGGTAGTTTGTGTTTTATCCCTATTAACAACATTTAACAAAAATAAACACTGCAATGTAATGAACAGTTGCTTACCATTGTATAGAAAAACCTTATGAAACTAAAATTACTACTATCAGTTAAAGCAACGCTCATTTGCACAATTATATTTTCGGTATGCGGCTTTAATGCCCGCGCGCAGGAAGTAATTGGCCTGCAAAAGGCGGTAGATCTTGCCCTTGATCGCAACCTTACCATTAAACAAGCCGAGTTTACCGCTGCTGTTACCAACGAAGACCTTCAACAGTCAAAGTATAACCAGCTGCCAAATTTAGCGGTTAGTCCGCAAGGCTCGTTCAATTTTGGTCGTAATATCGACCCTTCAACCAACCAGTTCAGCAATCAGCGTATCCTGGCGGTTAACGGCAACTTTACCTCGCAGTTGACTTTATTTCAAGGCGGACAGTTGCGTAACACGGTGATCCAGAATAAGATCTTACTTGATGCCGATAAAACCAACGTGGCCAAGGTGAAAAATGATCTGATCCTGAATGTGGTTACTACTTACCTGTTGGTGCTAACTAATCAGGATTTGGTAACTGCTGCTCAGCAACAAATTGATGTATCCAAAATAGCCTTAGATCGTGCCCAGAAAAATTTCGACGTAGGTAATCAAACTCTTGCCGATCTGTCACAGGCCAAAGCACAGCTGTCTACCAACGAGCTCAACTATACCAATGCCGAAAATCAGCTGGAGCAGTCATTGCTAACCTTAAAGCAATACATGGAAATGGATCCGGGTACAGATATTAAAGTTGAAAGGCCGGATATCAGCAAGCTCAATAATGTACAAACAGTTTATAACGCCCAGGAAGTAGTGAAAACTGCGCTCGCTGTAAACCCCGACGTATTATTAGCAGAGCAACGCCAAAAAGCTGCCGCGCAGGGTGTAAAAATAGCTCGGGGTAATTATTATCCATCGGTGGTATTATTTGGTGCTGCAGGTTCATACTTTTCTGATGCGAAGAATACACCTTTTGGTGTTACGCCAACAGGTAAATTTGATACCGTTGGTTTTGTTCAAAATTCGCAACAAGCGGTTGTAGTACCCAACTATAAGGTTGGCTATAAAAGTAATCCATTTTTCAGGCAGCTGAGCGATAACTTTAATCAATCGGTAGGGGTTAGCTTGCAGATTCCTATTTTCAACAGGTTCCTTTCGCGCACCGCGGTACGCAAAGCTAAATTGCAAAACCAAAATGCGGAAGTTACCGCGCAGTTGGCCCGTAATAACCTGAGTAAGATCATTTACCAGGCTGTTTGGGATTTGCAGGCTGCCGACAAGCGTTATGTATCTGCTACGCAAACCTATAATGCAAATAAAGACGCGTTTAACATTATACAGCAACGATATACTGTAGGTTTGGTTAACTCACTTGACTACAATACATCATTAACCAATCTCAATAAATCGCAGTTTGATATGATTGAGGCACAATATCAGGTGGTTTTCAGAAGCAAAGTCATTGACTATTATTTAGGTAACCCTATAACACTATAATAAAATCTTAACCGTAAAATATCCAAATTCACCGTCATGGGAAAAACTACTAAATATATTCTGATAGGTCTTGGCGCCCTGATTGTCCTGCTGATTGTTGCTAAGGCAACGGGCCTGATAGGTAAGCCTGCGCTAACCCAGGTAGCTACCGAAAAGGCCGAAACACGTGAAATCAATGAAACCGTATCGGCCAGCGGAAAGATCAAACCGCATGTTGAGGTTAAGATAAGCCCGGAAGTATCTGGTGAGGTGGTTGAACTGCCAATTAAAGAGGGTGATGTGGTAAAGAAAGGCCAGCTGCTTTGTAAGATCAGGCCAGATATTTTAAAATCAGGTTATGACCGTGCTATCGCGTCATACAATACGCAAAAAGCAAGCGTAGGTAATTCAAACCAGATGCTTAAGCAAGCCGAAGCCACCTATAATAACCAGGCAGGTATCTACAAACGCAGTAAAGAGCTTTTTGATAAAAAGGTATTAACCATTTCGGAATTTGAAAATGCCAAAGCTGCTTACGAAGGTGCTAAAGCATCTCTTGAGGCTGCCAAACAAAACGTGGTTGGTTCACAGTATGGTTTAGCCCAGTCGCAGGCATCGGTTAAGGAAGCTCAGGATAACCTGGCAAAAACTACCATCTATTCGCCGGTTGATGGTGTGGTTTCAAAATTATCAGTTGAAAAAGGCGAACGCGTTTTGGGTACGCAACAATTTGCCGGTACCGAGATCATGACAATTTCTGATTTAAGCAAAATGGATGTTAATGTTGATGTGAATGAGAATGACATTAACCGTATTTCTCTCGGTGATTCATCAAAAATTGAGGTCGACGCGTTTTTAGGCAAGAAATTTACCGGTGTGGTAACTGAAATAGGAAGCTCGGCAAACGTTGTAGGTACATCTGCCGACCAGGTAACCAACTTTACCGTAAAAGTGAGGATCAATGCTGAATCGTATGTTGCTTTGTTAAAGAAAACCGCCGATAACCCGTCACCATTCCGTCCGGGATTAACGGCTACTGTTGACATCAGCACTAACTCTGCTAAAGCATTGTCGGTACCAATTCAATCGGTAACTACCCGTGAGGAAAAGAAAGAAGAAAATGGTCCACCTAAAGCAGATGACGATAAGAGCAAGCCACAGATCAGCCCGATAGCTAAGGAGTATGTGTTTGTGTTGAATGCTGGTAAGTTGAAACAGGTACAGGTAACCACCGGTATCCAGAATGATAGTTATATCCAGATCTTATCCGGTTTAAAAGGAGGTGAAGAGGTTGTATCGGCTCCGTATTCAGCCATTTCAAAAACGCTTAGCGACGGTCAAATGGTTCAGAAAGTAGATAAATCAAAGCTATTTAACGCTGATAATACCAAGTAATTGATTTTAGATGCGCAGATTTCAAATGTGCAAATGAAGAGTTAGATTTTGTAGCGCCCGGCGAAGCCGGGCGTTTTTATTATGCATAGAGATATCATATTAACTGCCGCGGGTTTAGCGATAGCGTAACCCGTAGTGTATAAATGGTTTAAACTTTTCCGCTTAACTTATATTCTCCGGAAGCTGGAAGCTTCCCCAATGCTAAACCACAGGTTACGCTATCGCTAAACCTGCGGCAGTGTAAAGGAGTAATCAAATCCATGGATTAACAATTTTTAACCCGCTGATTTTATCAAAATCTTTAATATTCCTTGTAACAAGAGTCAGATCATGAACTAATGCGGTAGCTGCAATAATAGCGTCGGGAAGTTTATTCGATTTGTTTTGCGGATTTCAGCAGTTTTAAGCTTTATAGCATTTTCGAGTTCAAAAATAGTTACATCGCCAATAAAATCGGTCAGCAATCGGAGATCGGAGTCAGAAGCCGTTTTCCAACATAGTAACTCAATCTCGGTAATTGCAGATATTGAGGGGAGGCTGTCTGCTAATAAATCTTCAATGAATTTTTCTGTTTCGGGTGGAAATTGTTTTTGAAGAAAATAGATAGCAATATTACTATCCCAAAGATATTTTACTCCCATCCGTCTCTTAATTCTTTTAATTGGGCATCAACGTCGGGAATAGGCTGTTTAGTCATTGCTCCTTTATATTTGGCAATCCAACTTTTATTGGAATTTTCCTTAACCTCTGTGTGTACGCGAATCAACTGAAGCAGCTCCATATCTTCCAGAAGCTTCATTGCCTTTTCATTTATAATGTCTACTGTTACTGTTGTCATTTTTTAATCGCTGTTATACAAATTTAATCAATTCTTGCCTTAAATTGCTGCATCTAAAAGTCATTAGGCCAATCTGCATAATATTTCATTAATTTGCTGTGCCGATTAAAACCAGGCAGCAATATTTCTATTATTTATTAATGGGTAAAAAATTAAACAAGATCACAGTTGTTGGCGGGGGAAGCTGGGCTACGGCCAATATTAAAATGCTTATCGACAACACTACCGAAAAAGAAATTTTTTGGTGGATGCGTAATGCCGAAGCTGTGGAACATTTGCAAAAGTTTGCGCACAACCCGCACTACTTAAGCTCGGTAGAGATCAAACTTCCCGAACAAAATATATCTACCGATCTGAAGCCGCTTATCGCGGTTGCGGATATCGTACTGCTTAACGTACCTGCCGCTTTTTTGAAAGAAGCGCTAAAAGATATTACTGCGGCCGATTTGAAGGGGAAAAAGATAGTATCGGCTATAAAGGGTATAGTGCCTGACGAAAACCTGATAATTGCCGAATTTCTTCATCAAAAATACGATATATCGTTTGATGACTTTATGGTGATCAGTGGTCCGTGCCATGCCGAAGAGGTTGCGCTTGAAAAATTATCGTACCTCACCATAGCTTCCGGTGATACCGAGCTGGCTTCGGAATTTGCAGGTATGATTAATACCCGGTATATCAAAACCAATATTTCTGACGATATATATGGCACCGAATATGGCGCGGTATTAAAGAATGTTTATGCCATTGCCAGCGGTATTTGCCATGGTGTTGGCTACGGCGATAACTTTCAGGCTGTGCTTATCTCAAACGCCATTCGCGAATTAGAGCGTTTTGTGGCCGCTGTGCACCCTATTGACAGGGATATAAAAGAATCGGCCTACCTGGGCGATCTGCTGGTTACCGCTTATTCACAGTTTAGCCGTAACCGTACATTTGGTAATATGATAGGCAAAGGGTATACTGTAACATCGGCACAGCTGGAAATGAATATGGTTGCCGAAGGATACTATGCAGTAAATTGCCTACACGAGGTTAATAAGCAATATGGTGTAAGTATCCCTATTTGCGAGGCCGTTTATGCTATTTTGTATCAAAAACGCTCACCTGTGATAGAAATGAGAAATTTGGCCGAAAAATTGAGTTGATTCTTACTAAAAGAAACTTAATTACTGTCACTTATGAAAAATCTGTTTAAAGTAGCTTTGTTTGCCGCTGGCACATTTATGGTTAGCCCCGGCTTTGCCCAAACGCATAAAGATTCGACCCTTGGCGGTAAAATCAGTAAGACCACTAAAAAGATAGGGCACAAAACATCAGAAATTGCCGTTAAAGGCGCAGCTGCGGTAGCCGATAAAAAATATGCCGGCAAAGTTGGCCCTAATGGCGAAACCATCTACATTGATAAATACTCACACTATTTTTATGTGGATAAGAAAGGGCATCGTGTGTACTTAAAAAAATCTCAGCTGGTTGATAAGCCGGCCCAATAATTAAATTCGACAAAAGGCGTAAGCCGTTCTAAAAATCCTGATCCGTCATGAAAAAGTTTGCTCCGATATTTGCTGCAGTTGCAGGCATGTTACTGGTATATTCTTGTTCTACCGCGCCGGCCCCTAACAAAAAGCTGGAAGGTAACTGGAAATCAAAAGATGGTTCAACCAAGCTTTCCATAACCGATAAAGATTTTATTATGGATGATGGGCAGGCCAGTAAAGAGGATTATTTTGTAAAAAGTGATACTATTTACACCTCATACCAGGGGAGCAGGCCTTATACCAAGTTTTGTATTAAGGAACTTACCGATAGTAAGCTAACGCTTTGTTATCCCGACTCGGATATTGTTGAATTTAGCCGTTAAACAACAAAAGCCTTTATTCCCGTATGCAGCGGTTAAAAGGCTTTGTTAACAAAACTAAACTAAAACTAATGCTTCTTACTAAAGGAAGCTCATGAAAACCACCACATGCTTTGCACATGGTGGTTTTTTTATGATGGATGATTAAAATCTCCTTCTGCGTTCCGGGCGATCTTCACGGGGCTTGCCTGAAAAATCACGGAAACCGCCACCATTGTGCTCGCGACGCTCGTTGCCACGGTAACCACCGCCTTCGCGACGTTCGCCACCACGGTAACCGCCTTCACGACGATCTCCGCCACGGTAACCACCACCTTCACGACGCTCGCCACCACGGTATCCGCCTTCGCGACGCTCGCTGGTGCCTTCGCCTGAAATCTCAATCCTTACCGGGCGACCTTTGTATTCTGCTTCTTTGAAGCTGGTCATTACTTTATCAACGTCTTCGTTCTGAACTTCAAAGAATGAGTAAACACCTTTAACATCGATCTTGCCTACGGTACGGCCGCTGATTTTAGTAGTATTACAGATGTAACCCAACAAATCGCCACGGTTAAACTCGTCAACCGAACCTAAGTTTATAAATAAACGGGTAAAGTTGCCACGTACGCCGTTGCCGCGTTCGCCACGATCTTCAGACCTGTTACGGCCTTCTTCGATGCTGGCATTCAGGTCAGGAGCGTTTTTGTAATAATCAAGGAAACGGTTAAACTCAATTGAAGCAAAACGTTTAATGAAATCTTCTTTGGTGAAGTCTTTAAACTCGTCGTAAATACGTGGCAGGTATTGCTCAATCTGCTCTTCGTTAACAGTTACATTATGTACTTTGTGAACGATAGAGAACAATTGTTTTTCGCAAACATCAAAACCTGTTGGGATTTCGGCTTTTACAAACTTTTTACCAATAACACGCTCAATCTGGCGAATTTTGCCTAATTCTTTAGCGTTAACGATAGAGATTGATACACCTGTTTTACCTGCACGGGCTGTACGGCCGCTACGGTGGGTGTAGTTTTCAATTTCATCAGGTAATGAATAGTTAATAACGTGTGTTACGTCGTTAACGTCGATACCACGTGCTGCAACGTCAGTAGCAATTAACAATTGCAGGCTGCGCTCACGGTAGCGTTTCATCACTTTATCGCGTTGTTGCTGTGACAGGTCACCGTGTAATGAATCGGCATTGTAGCCGTCTTTAATCAGTGACTCAGCAATTTCCTGGGTTTCAATTTTAGTACGGCAAAATACGATACCAAAAATATCAGGGTTAAAGTCAACAATACGTTTAAACGCGGCATACTTGTCACGGGCACGTACTATATAGTACTCATGCTCGATATTGGCATTGCCGGTGTTTTTTGCGCCCATGGTAAGCTCAAACGGATTGTCCATGTACTTTTTGGCAATTCGCCTAACTTCTGCAGGCATGGTGGCCGAGAATAGCCAGGTTTTTTTCTCTTCGGGTGTGGTAGATAAGATACTATCAATGTCTTCCTGAAAGCCCATATTGAGCATTTCATCAGCCTCATCCAATACTACATACTTCACAGCCGAAAAGTCTATAGCCTTACGGTTTATGATATCAAGCATACGACCTGGTGTAGCAACTACAATCTGTACGCCGCGTTTGATCTGGCGTAACTGATCCATAATGCTTGCACCACCATAAACTGCAACAACATGTACGTTGTTCATTTTTTTGGCGTAATTCTTAATGTCGTTCGCGATCTGTAAACAAAGTTCGCGTGTTGGGCATAAAACAAGTGCCTGTGGATGATTTTCTTCGAAATCAAGCAGTTCCAACAATGGTAGGCCAAAGGCAGCAGTTTTTCCGGTCCCGGTTTGGGCTAATCCGACAAAATCGTTGCTGCCTGTTAACAATACCGGGATTGACTGCTCCTGGATTGGTGTAGGATTTTCAAATCCTAACTCAGAGATGGCATTAACAATATCATGACGGATTCCCAGTTCAATAAATGGGTTGTTCATGAATTTAAATAACGAATTTGACAACATCGTCAAATCGGGCGCAAAGATAGTGTTAATGTTTTACAATTCCAATAGCTTGGTTAGGATAAAATTGCGTTTGATGATATTATTGCGAATAAGCTACTAAATAGCTGAAAAAAAACCAGTTAATTAATGATCTCATAACATGAATTTTATTTTTTGAGGGTTTTTGAACTTGCTTTTTTGATAAAGAGCTTGTTTGCAACGACGAAAACTACAGGTTTTTCAGTCTTTTTTTACATCCGGATCACAAGAATCAGCTTGTTATTTAACCCAAACTAAAAACATAGAAAAGAAAAAAGCCAGACTTATGACTTCTGGCTTAGTACTGTTGACTTAATGTTAATATAGGCTTACCTCAACCTGTCGGCCGATTTCACCAGTTTCTCGTCTTTTTGAATGCTTTTTTGCGCAAAGATGATGAGTATGATACTTAACGAGGTAAGGAACAGCCCAATACCCATGGTGTGGGTGTCAAGTGTAATGCTACCGGCAACGCCTTTAACGGTTTGCGCCATCCAAAAGCTATAACCAATGAGCACAAGTATAGCGCTGTAGCAAAATGCTATTTGCTGCTTGCGGTTTTTATATAAAAAGATAATAACCAACGGCACGAGGGCTACAATAGCGGTTATGGCGGTAAGCGCTACAAATGTTTGGGTATGTTGCTGCGCGCCGTTAACATCCTGGTAAATACCGGTAACCATAATGCTTGATGGTTTATCATTAATATAAACGTTATGGGCAAGCGGGAAAAAGAAAAGGCCAAACAGCACAAGGCTGGCGAATAAAAGGTAAATGCTTTGGATGCGTTGAAGCATAGTATTAAAATTATATGGGCAAATATAATTGTTTTGCTTATAGAATGTAGCCGATTTGTTGCGGCCCCGAAATACTATGACCAAATTATGAACCCTGCATCATTGGCAGATTATTAACTTTGCCTTTGTGAACATCAATCAGCGTTATTTTATTGAACTGGCTTATAATGGTACTGCTTATCACGGCTGGCAGGTACAGCAAAATGCCGTAAGCGTGCAAGAGCTGTTGAATAAAGCCCTGAGCACCATACTTCGTCAGCCGATTGACACAACCGGCTGTGGCCGCACCGATACCGGCGTACACGCAAAAGAGTTTTTTGCGCATTTTGATGTTGGAGTCGATAGTCCATGGTCCATAGTCGATAGTCAATCCACCAACCATGGTCTATCGACTATCGACTATGGACAAACCGTTAGAGGCCTAAACGCCCTGCTACCTCATGACATCGCCATAAAAAATGTGATCCCTGTTCATGCTGATGCGCATGCCCGGTTTGATGCTACGGCACGGTCATACCTGTATCATATCCACTTTAATAAAGATCCATTTTTACACGGATATTCATGGCAGTTGCGCGATGTGCCAAATCTTGAGCTGATGAACCAGGCAGCGGCTGTCATGATGGAGTATATTGATTTTAGCTGTTTTAGCAAATCAAACACCCAGGTTAAAACCAATAACTGTAAAATAACCCGGGCCGAATGGCTGAAAACGGATAACGGAATAGTTTTCCATATCACTGCCGACAGGTTTTTGCGCAACATGGTTCGCGCTATTGTAGGTACCCTAATGATGATTGGCCGCGAAGAACTGAAGCCGGAAGCTATCCGCGAAATTATTGAAAGTAAGAACCGTTCAAACGCCGGTACAAGTGTACCTGCCTGCGGATTGTATTTGACGGAGGTTAAATATCCGTACCAACTTGGCCCCCTAACCCCCTAAAGGGGGAACTATGGCGGAGGGCAGGCGAGATTGGATGATATATAATTATACTTTAACTTTGAAATAGTGGCTAAAGAAAAAAAAGATACTAAGGAAGAAGCTTCAACATCAACGAATGGGGAAGCGACCAAACAAGCAGCGCCTCCGCCAGCTGGCGGAGGCGGAGGGGGCGTAACCGGGAAGGCTTTAGACTGGAAGCTGCTCGGCCGGGTAATGCATTATGTTAAGCCCTACAACAAAACATTTGTTATAGCCACTTTCCTTACCATTTTCATTGCGGTCAACGCTTTGATACAGCCTATTCTGATTCAGCGTACGTTGGATGTTAATATTCTGAACGACGATTATAACGGCCTGGTTTTTATGGTCGAGCTCATGATAGGCCAGCTTATTATTCAAACCATTGCCCAGTATTATCAAACCTATTCCACCAATGCCCTGGGGCAGTACGTTATCCGCGATTTGAGGATTGATATCTTTAATCATATTACCAGTTTAAGATTAAAATACTTCGACCGTACACCTATCGGGATGCTCATCACCCGCACGGTATCAGATTTGGAAACTATTGCCGATATTTTTTCGGAGGGGTTAATTTCTATTATGGGTGATATGCTGCTGGTAGTTGCCGTAATTGGCTATATGCTTTGGCAGGACTGGAAGCTGGCCCTGATTACCCTCATCCCGATGCCGTTCCTGTTTGCTTCAACTTATGTATTTAAGGAGGCCATCAAATCATCGTTTCAGGAAGTGCGCACGCAGGTGGCGAGGCTCAATACGTTTTTGGCCGAACATATTTCGGGGATCAGCGTGATCCAGATCTTCGCCCGGGAAGACCAGGAAATGCGCAAGTTTAAAGCGGTTAATGAAAAATACCGCGATGCCAATATCCGTTCAAATTGGTATTATTCGATATTTTTTCCGGTGGTGGAAATTCTGTTTGCCATATGTATGGGCTTACTGGTTTGGTATGGTTGTAAACGGATGCTTTCCGACAGCCAGATGGCAACTATCACCGTATCTGGCAAGGGAATTACCCCAGGCCTGATCACCAGCTTTATCGTGTTGCTTAATATGCTGTTCAGGCCTATCCGCCAGTTGGCCGATAAATTTAATACCCTGCAAATGGGTATGGTAGGTGCCGACAGGATCTTTAAAGTATTGGATACCGATGAGGTTGTTGAAAATAAGGGTACGCTTACCACAGGCAGGTTGCAGGGCGATATCAGCTTTGATAAAGTATGGTTTGCTTATAACGATGAAAACTGGGTACTCAAAAACATTAGCTTTCATATCAAACCCGGCGAAACCCTGGCCCTGGTTGGTGCAACCGGTGCCGGTAAATCATCAACTATTAATATCCTGAACCGTTTTTATGAGATAGGCCAGGGTTGTGTTAAAGTTGACGGGCACGATATTCATGACTTTGATATAAATTATCTGCGCTCGCAGATTGCTACTGTGATACAGGATGTGTTTTTATTTAGCGATACCATTGCTAATAATATCAGTCTGAATAATCCGACCATTACGCGTGAACAGATCATTGCTGCCGCCAAAGATGTTGGCGCACATGATTTTATTGAGCGCCTGCCCGGGGGGTATGATTATAATGTGATGGAACGCGGGTCTACACTATCGGCAGGGCAGTCGCAACTGATTTCGTTTATCCGTGCGTTGGTTTATAACCCGGCAATTTTGGTGCTTGACGAAGCTACCTCATCTGTTGATACCGAAACGGAGATCCTGATCCAGAATGCTATTAATAAATTAATGGAAGGCCGTACAGCTATAGTGATAGCCCACAGGCTTTCAACCATTCAAAACGCCGACAGGATCATAGTACTTGATCACGGCGAGATCATGGAAATGGGCACCCACCAGGAACTGCTTAAAATTGAGAACGGCCATTATCGGAAGTTGTATGACCTGCAGTTTAACTCGGCAGGGATTGTTAAGTCGTAAGTCTTAAGTCAGAAGTTCTGAGTCTTAAGCGGATAATCTGCTTGACTTACTACTTAGAACTTGAGACTTCCGATTCAGCACTCACTTCTTCGGCACACTTTTAACCGAATGTACCGGTTGCTCTTCTTTTTCATGTTTTTTGGCAATGTCGCCGCCATGCGGGTCATCTGCATGATATTGTTTATCTTCCTTTCGCACTTTGCTTTTATGCCCATCATCGGCCGGCCTGTGAGTCGGGGTATCTGATGGTGAAGGTTTATCTTTTTCGTTTGCTGGCTTTGTCATAATTCAATAACAATGGCAATGGCGCTTTGTTTAACTCCAGATTTATATCAGAATTTGGTTTTTAATTTGTCTGAAACGGAACTTTTTGAATTCTGTTAATTCTTTAATTCGATGAATTCGAGTTCAGACAAAAGATCAACGTAATCAGCGCAATCAAAACAATAATGGTTAGCTGTTAATAAATGTTAAATCTGTTAGCTAAAGCGCTATTAAACATATTTATAAGCAATAAACTTTTACCTTTAGGGTGGGTTTCTTATTTTCGCAGAAATATGATATTAATTTGAGGGGGCAGTGGCCTCAAATCTCAAATCGGATATCTAACATCTAACAAACGTAAATGGAAGAATTTGAAGCAAGCGCATCCTCTAAAAAAACAAAAACCATCTACATTTCAACTGTATTTGGTATTGCCATGGTGCTGTTAATGGTAGGATTGCTGGGGTTAATACTGGTATATGCTAAAAATATTTCGAGCTATGTTAAGGAAAACATCGTGCTTAATATTTTTGTTGATGACGCCGCCCACGAAAGCGATGTATTGCAGCTTCAAAAACAACTGGATGGCAACGTAATGGTAAAACAAACCCAATACGTGAGTAAAGAGCTTGCCGCCCGTAACCTGCAAAAAGACCTTGGCGAAGACTTTGTGAAGTTTCTGGGTTATAATCCATTATCACAATCGGTTGATGTTTACCTGAAAGCCGATTATGCCAACAATAAGGATATAGAAAAATTTAAAGCTGAACTGCTGAAAAATCCGCTGATAAAAGAGGTTAAATATCAGCAATCATTGGTTGATCAGATGAACCAGAATGTGACTACCATCAGCCTGATCATCCTTACCTTCGCAGGTATTTTTGTGGTGCTTTCGGTAGCGTTAATTAACAATACTATCAGGCTGGCTATTTATTCGCAGCGTTTCCTGATCAAATCAATGCAGTTGGTTGGAGCTACTAAAGGGTTTATCCGCAAGCCTTTTTTACTATATGGTATCTGGCATGGTTTACTGGGCGGGTTAATTGCTATTATCCTGCTGATAGGAACACTATATGTTGCTTATGATAATGTGCCCGACCTGGTGTTTTTGCAAAACTATACCGAGTTTGGTATTGTGTTTTTAGGTGTTGTTGGTCTGGGTATTTTTATATCGGGCTTTAGTACCTTTTTAGCAGTTAACAAGTTTTTACGTTTAAAAATATACGATCTGTACAGATAGTAGGTTAAAGGCAAAAGGATAAAACTGAAAGGTTTGATCTGAGCTTTAATCACGAATTCATTAAATCACTAATTCAGTCATTAAAAAGATATATGGCACAAAAATTTAAACCAGCGACTCCTGTAAAACCAGCAGCAGCTACAGCTTCGGCAACGACTACAGGTGCTGCAAAAGCTACTGCGCCGGCGCAACCGGTACAATTCATATTTGATAAAAGCAATTATCGTATGCTGATCATCAGCGTTGCGGTTGTAGCTTTGGGTTTTGTGCTAATGTCGGGCACAACTGATATTTACAGTACAACCAAAATAGTTATTGCTCCCATCGTAGTTTTGGGCGGCTTTGCTTTAGGTTTCTTCGCTATTCTTAAAAAGCCTTCGGCTAATTAAACAGTAATCATGCTGGTTTTTATAGCAGGTATGTTCAAATCAAACAAACATACCTGCTGTAAATAACGTATACTTCTACCTCAACCCCTTAAATCCCCAATGAATCTCATCTACGCCATTATCCTTGCTATAATTGAAGGGATAACAGAATTTTTGCCTGTTTCATCTACTGGTCACATGGTTATAGCCTCATCATTTATGGGGATAGGTCATGATGACTTTGTAAAGCTATTTGAAGTCGCAATTCAATTAGGAGCCATCTTATCAGTTGTAATTTTGTATTTCAAGCGTTTCTTCAGATCGCTCGATTTTTATTTCAAATTAGTAGTTGGCGTTATACCTGCTGTAATAGTTGGTGTTTTACTAAAAAAGAAGATTGATATTTTATTGGAAAGTCCGCTTGTAGTGGCATTCTCCCTTTTAATTGGTGGCGTAATACTATTATTTGTTGATAAATGGTTTAACAAACCTGCTGTAAAAGAAGAAGCAAAAATAAGCTATGCAACGGCGTTTAAAGTAGGCTTGTTTCAATGTTTGGCAGTCATTCCAGGCGTTTCACGTTCGGCTGCGACTATTGTTGGTGGCATGAGTCAAAAGTTAACCCGCACAGCCGCTGCAGAATTTTCGTTCTTTTTGGCGGTGCCTACTATGTTTGGTGCAACTTTAAAAGAGATTTGGGATTTTCGTAAAACACATACTGGAACGTTATTTACCAGCGAACAGATCAAATTTTTGGCTATAGGGAATGTAATTGCTTTTATAGTAGCTTTATTGGCTATAAAAACCTTTATAACCTTCGTTGAACGCAAAGGCTTTAAAGTGTTTGGCTGGTATAGAATCATTGTTGGAGCTATCATCATTGGTCTAATTCTTAGCGGTCATCAGCTACAGATGGAATAGTTTTTTTAATTTTCCTATTATTTTTATCTAACGCCGGATCATCGTCTTTGAGTAAAGAGGGTGATCCGGCGTAGTTATTTACCCTTTCTTCCGCCATCGTGTCTAAAATCGTACCTTTGCGAAAAAATCGGATGGATTGATCCGACTAAATAAAAGATTTGAAGAATACGTACACTAAAATAGAGGAATTTGCTGAAGGTCAGCTTTTACTGGTTAACAAACCTTATCAATGGACAAGCTTTGATGTGGTTGGCAAGCTCCGCAATTCATTTAAACCGCTAAAATTAAAGGTTGGTCACGCGGGTACGCTTGATCCGTTGGCTACCGGTCTGCTGATCATCTGCACCGGTAAAATGACCAAGCAGATAGATACCTTTCAGGCCGAAGAAAAGGAATATACCGGTACCATGGTATTAGGCGCTACTACGCCCTCGTATGATATGGAAACCGAGCCTGACAAAAGTTTTGACATTAGCCAACTCACCGAAGAAATGCTCCGTAATAACTGCGGGCAGTTTATAGGCGATATACAACAATATCCTCCGGCACATTCAGCCATAAAAGTTGATGGCGAGCGTTTATATGAAAAAGCGCGCCGGGGCGAGGAAGTGGAGTTGAAGTTGCGCAACGTAACTATAACCGAATTTGAATTAACCCGAGTTGAGTTGCCCGAGATTGATTTCAGGGTGGTGTGCAGCAAGGGTACTTATATCCGGTCGCTGGTAAATGATTTTGGAGCTGCCTTGAATAACGGGGCCTACCTGTCAAAATTAAGGCGTACACGCAGCGGCAACTTTAGGATTGAGGATGCCTGGGAAGTAATGGAGCTGGTAAATACCGTTAGGGAATTGAAGACATCAGATACGCACGCGGCACGGTAAAGGAAATTTACAAAGCGCAAACACTCCTGTTGTTAATCCCATCAACTAAAAATTAACTTTGTGTTTTACTCATATAATTAATGAGGGTTTATCATAACATTGACGAATTTACAGCGGTAAACAATGCGGTAGTCACCATCGGCACATTTGATGGGGTACACATCGGGCACCGTAAAATTATATCAGGTATTAAGGAGCTGGCTGCAAGCACCGGTGGCGAAACCGTGATCCTTACTTTCTTTCCGCACCCACGCATGATATTGCACCCGGAAGATGAAAGCCTTAAACTGATAACTACTATAGCCGAAAAGGCCGAACTTATGGAAAAGCTCGGTGTTGATCATTTGATCATTACCCCTTTTTCCAGGGATTTCTCTAACCAATCGGCAGAAAGCTATATCCGTGATGTGCTGGTAAATAAGATCGGCACCAAAAAAATAGTGATAGGCTACGACCACCGTTTTGGGAAAGACAGGCAGGGCGGTTTTGAAGACCTGCAACGTCTTGGCCCTGTTTATGGCTTTGACGTGGTTGAAATACCAGAGCAGGACATAAACGAGGTAGCCATCAGTTCAACCCGGATCCGTAACGCGCTATTAAGCGGGGATATTGATCTTGCAAACGCCTTTTTAGGTTATCCATTCTTTATTACCGGAAATGTTGTTCGGGGCGATCAGATTGGTCGTCAGCTTGGTTACCCGACTGCCAATATCGTTATTGAAGAGAAATACAAGCTTGTTCCATGTGACGGCATTTTTGCCGTAACGGTAATCATTGCCGGTCAGAAATATAAGGGAATGGCCTATATCGGCAGCCGCCCAACGGTTAATGGTCTTACCCGTAATATCGAAGTAAATATTTTTGATTTTAACCAGGAGATCTATAACCAAACCATCCGGATGGAGTTTCATCACTATATCCGTGGCGATGTGAAGTTTTCATCACTTGATGAGCTTAAAGTACAGCTGGCGCAGGATAAGGTGGATGTATTGAGTCTTGAATTTTGATCTGAACCATGATTTTTAGGATTTGAGGATTACCTTGAGATTAGTATCAGGTAATCCTTAAATCAGGCAAATCACGGTTCTGTTTTTAATGCTTAAAAAACGACAGATAGATCTGCTTCACAACATGATACGCTGCAAAAGCGAAAAATAATACCGCTATACTTGTATTAATAAGCTTGTTGCTCAATGCAAATTTATCCTGTATGTATTTGGCAAATTTGGCATAAATAAACAGGCATAAAAAAGCACCTGCTGCCGAACCTAAACTGAAAATAACGAGGGCTACGCGACCATCCAGTATCCATTCGTGCGTAATAAGATATGTGCCTGTAACCATCCAGAAGGGTACCTGCATTGGATTTAAGAACCCCAATAAGATACCGTATTTAATGCTGGCATGTTCAGAATAATTGGCTTTAGGTGGTGTGTTGCGATGGATCCAGGTGATGTATCCCATTACACCAAACAAAACAACCATGATCCAGTCGATGATGGTACTCAATTTCAACTGTCCGGAAAGCCAGCGGGCAGCATGCATGATGGAATATGTAAAGAAAAATTCAACGGCCGAAAACGCGGTTATAAAGCGTACGGCTTCTTTAATGCCACGGTTTATAGTGATCTGTACTAAAGTTAGGTTTATGTTGCCGGGTGGTATATAGCCTATGAAATTAGCTATAAGCCCGATGAAAAAAGTCAAAAATATCATCGCAGCAAAGATAAGGTGTTAATTGGAGTTGGCAAATGGGCAGATGTGCAAATTTCAGATGTGTAGATATGAAGATGTGCAAATATGCAGATGTGCAAATTTCAAATGTAAAGATTGGCGCAACCACAATAATGCCCCCAATTTAATTTATTGATTTGGACATCTGCACATCTGGAATCTGCACATTTGAAATCTGTACCTCTTATCATAATTTGCACATCTGCTCATCTGAAATTTGCACATCTATAATTCTTACATTTGCAAACTTTAACTTGTGAACATGCCAACTGAAAAAATAGTTTCATTACTGCCGGCCGCTACCGAAATAATTTGTGCTTTAGGATTAGAGAAAAACCTGGTAGGGCGCTCGCATGAGTGTGATTTTCCGGAAGCAGTAAAGCAATTGCCGGTATGTACCGAAGCTAATTTTCCGGATGGCCTGAGCAGTGCGGATATTGATGTAAAAGTAAAAGAGATCCTGGCCGACGCGCTTTCGGTTTATACCGTAAAGCGTGAGCAAATTAAAGAACTCGCACCCGATGCAGTAATAACACAAGCCCAATGTGAGGTTTGTGCCGTATCGTTAAAAGATGTAGAGGAAGCATTGGAAAACTATCTTGATAAACAAGCTCAGATTATATCGCTGCAGCCCAATAGCCTTGAAGATATTTTTACTGACATCACCAACGTAGCTAATGCGCTAAACGTGCCGCAAGCCGGTGCCGAACTGCTTGAAAGTCTGCAGGAACGTGTTGATATCATTAAACATAAGCTGAAATTCATTGACAGTAAGCCAACGGTGGCTTGTATTGAATGGCTCGAGCCTTTAATGATATCCGGAAATTGGGTGCCTGGTTTGGTAAATATTGCAGGCGGAACACCAGTATTGGCGCAGGACGGCAAGCATTCTCCTTATGTAATATGGGATGATATCCTGCAACAAGATCCTGAAGTTATTGTAGTAATGCCTTGCGGTTTCAGCATTGAACGTACCATGCGCGAAATTAACCTGTTACTTGACCGTCCGGGCTTCGCATCGCTCAAAGCGGTAAAGAACGACAGGTTTTATATAGCCGACGGTAACCAATATTTCAATCGCCCCGGCCCCCGTATCGTCGACTCCATCGAGATCCTGGCTGAAATCATCCGCCCTAAGCAGTTTATTTTTGGACATGAGGGTGAGGGGTGGATTAAGTTCTCGTTGTAATAATAAATCTGCCGCAGGTTTAGCGATAGCGTAACCTGTGGTGTAGTATCACTTAAGCTTTTAGCTTAAGTGATAGGTGACACTGGAAGCTTCGATAATGTCTGTCACGGGGTACGCTATCGTTAACCCTGCGACAGATACAGTCTATCCCAGTCTTTACTTAAGACTTAGTGCTTTAGACCAAAGACTTCTTCGAAATACTTATTAAAATAATTTAAAAAGCTATATATTTACTTGTCTGCTATCTCTCAGGCACAGGATCAATTATGAACAAAATTTTTATGATGATGGTTATCGCGGCGGTTTTTGTATGCAGCGGTTTTAAAATTAATGATGATAAAAAGCCAAACGTTGCCGACCTGCACCTTAACTGGCAGGTGATGGACAATAACTATCAAAATAAAAATGAAGCATTAACCGCGCTCATAATTACCAACAAAAGTCATGAAACATTGCCGGCAGCGGGATGGAAGATCTATTTCAACTCGGGCCGGGATTTTACCAAGGCAGCTGTAAGCAACAATGCTTTAATTGAACAAGTAAACGGGGATATGTACAGCATCAGCCCAACATCAGGCTTTAAAGACCTGAAACCCGGCGGAACCACCCGTATCGAGTTTGTGTGCGATGATCCTGTGGTGAATATTACCGATGCCCCTGAAGGCCCTTACCTGGTTTGGGATAATGCCCCTGAAAAAGGTTATTCTTTCGGCTCATATGATATCACGCCATATAAACCTACTTACCTGGGCCTGATAACCCCCGAGATTGTTTACGATAGAAATAAAACGGTTACTGATATCCCTGCCGATCAGTTGGTAAAAGTTTTCCCTACGCCAGTAAGTTATAACCAGGGCAGCGGTAGTTTTTCTTTTGCTCCGGGTGTTAATGTTTCATCTGCCGATGCGAGGTTCAGTAAGGAAGCAACGGTTTTACGTAATTTTATTACTGGCATCTTTGCTAAAAAGGAAACAGGTAAATCTTCGGGGAATGTAATTTCATTTGAATATAAAGCCGGTTTGGGCGATGAGGCTTATGAGTTAAGCGTAAAACCAACTACGGTGGTTATCCGGGCATCTACAAGCACGGGAATATATTATGGTATCCAATCATTCAAAAGCCTGATCCCGGCGAGTGCTTTGGCCAAAACCCCGACTTCGATTCAAATTGCTTGTGTTGAAGCTGCCGATGCGCCGCGCTTTGCATATCGCGCGGTAATGCTTGATGTGGCGCGTAATTTTCAGTCAAAACAACAAGTATTGAAGCTGCTGGAGGCTATGAGCTTGTATAAATTGAATACGTTGCACCTGCACCTTACAGATGATGAAGGATGGAGAATAGAGATTCCTTCGTTACCTGAGCTAACTTCGGTTGCGTCGAAACGTGGTCATACGCTGGATAGCAAACAGCACCTGCCCCCATCACACGGTTCCGGTCCGGAGGTTAACAATCCTTTTGGTACTGGTTATTTTACTAAGGCCGAATATATAGAGATCCTGAAATATGCCAATGACCGTCATATCACCGTAGTGCCTGAAATTGAAACCCCGGGTCATGCCCGCGGAGCTATTAAGGCGATGAATGCTCGTTATGACAGATTAATGGCCGAAGGCAAAAAGGCTGAAGCTGAAAAATATCTGCTATATGATCAAAATGATAAGTCCGAATATCGCTCGGTACAATACTGGAACGATAACGTGATTGATGTATCGCTACCCTCAACCTATAACTTTGTGGAGACTGTAGTTAATGACCTCATCAGCACCTATAAAGAAGCAGATGCTCCGCTACCAACAATTCATTTTGGTGGTGATGAAGTTCCTGCCAATGTATGGGAAAAATCACCGGCTTATGCGGCACTTAAGGCTACTCATCCCGAAATACAAAGCACCAATGATCTATGGTATTACTTCTACGGTCGTGTTAATGACATCCTGAAAGCAAAAGGCATCCGCCTTTCGGGCTGGGAAGAAATGGCGCTTCGTAAAACCACGCTTGATGGCCAGCCGGCGTATGTGCCTAATCCTGATTTTACAAAAGAGCATTTACAGGTTGATGTTTGGAACAATGTTTTAGGTGCCGGGCAGGAAGATTTAGCCTATCGCCTGGCCAACGGCGGTTACAAGGTTGCGTTAACCTGTGTTACCAACCTGTATTTTGATATGGCCAATTACAAATCTTTTGATGAGCCGGGTTACTACTGGGGCGCGTTTTTGGGGATCGACAAATTCTTCTCGTTTATCCCATATGATTACTTTAAAAACGCCGATGTTGATAAGCAAGGTAACCCAATAAACAGGAATATCTTTATCGGCAAACAGCGCCTTACCGACTTTGGCAAAAGTAATATAGTAGGTCTGCAAGGCGCGCTATGGGCCGAAACAGTTAAAGGCCCGGAACGAATGGACTACATGATTTTTCCACGCCTGCTTGGCTTGGCAGAACGTGCCTGGGCACAAGATCCTGCATGGGCCACCGAAAAAGATCCGGCAAAAAGTAAAGAAGAATACCAGTTAGCCTGGTCAAACTTTTTGAACGTATTAGGGAAACGTGAATTGCCGCGCCTTACGTATTACAATGGCGGTTATGATTACCGCGTACCAAAGCCAGGCATCAGTCTGCAGGATGGTAAATACCTGAGCAATGTAGAGTTCCCGGGATTAACCATCAGGTATACAACTAATGGCAAAGATCCGGACGCTACAAGCAAAGTATACACTGGTCCGGTCAATTATAATGGCGGTGTTATCAAATTCCGCGCTTTTGATCCAAAAGGCCGGGGAAGCAATATTGCTGAGGGAGGAAGTAATAATTTGAACCCCTAATTCAGTTTGCAGTTTTAGGTTTGCAGTTTGCAGGTCGTAAAAAAGCCCGGTGTTTTGTAAAACAAAATACCGGGCTTTTTTAATTAACCATGTTAGCCGTAACGCTACAGCGACTATAAATCATGTCATTGCGAGCGAAGCGCGGCAATCTCGTAGCCAATGCATATCCGATCTGTGTGGCTACGAGATTGCTTCGTCGTTCCTACTCGCAATGACATGTTTTTTATTTCTCTCACCATGATCTATGAACCATCATCTATGATCTACCCACTATCTAATACATAAAATTCATCCCAACTGAGTAATTCCTCAGCGGAGCAGCATTGTAGTAACGATTGCCTACAGCATTTAAATCATTACCCAGGCTGTATTTCTGGTTAAGCAGATTATCCGCGGCAGCAAATATTTCAAAGTGTGTTTTACGGCCGATGGTTGGCTGATAGCTTACCCTTGCCTGTAGTACATTGTAATGCCCGGCACGAACAGTGTTGGCATCGTTAAGGGGCATACTGGAAGTATAATTATGTTGGATAAACAATGACAAATATTGAGGGAACTTTATTTGCAAACTTGTTACATAAACAAAATCAGGCACTCCGGTGAGATTGTTGCCGCTGTAATTATTAGTTGCATTGGCATAGCTTCTGAATTTAAACTGATTGAAGGTGTATGATTCATTAAACAGTAAGCCCCTAATAAATGAATTTTTGTTTTGTTTTATTATCCAATAATAAAAAGATAATTCTGTGCCCGGCTGATTAGTGCCGCCGGCATTAATGTAATGCTCTGTTTCATCGGCATTCAGACGCCGTACAATGGCATTAGTAATACGGTAGTAAAAGATCGATAGATCCAGCATTAAGCTCTCGTCGTGATTCCGCAGGCGAAAGCCGGTTTCGTAGTTCCAGCCATATTGGGCCTGCAGGCTGGTGTTTACTATATTATCGGTTGGCCTTACTTCGGCAGTAGTGGGGGTAGAGTATCCGCGACTTATGGTTGCCCTCCAAACAAAGTCATTACTCACCTGGTATGACAAGGCCAATCTCGGCATCAACTGTGCACTAAAGTTGCGATTAGTAAAATTGTTTTGATTAAGCGGGTATAGGTTTTTGAAATCGTACCCATAATCGTTTAAACTTACGGCGGCCTCAACATGCAGGCGTTTGTACACATCAGCAGCATAGCACACAAATACAAAATGCTGATTGGTGTGGATATCATCAATAGTTTGGGTGGTATCTTTTACCCCTTTTTTATTGCCATAATTGGCAATGCGCGAGTTGGTTTGCTGCCATTCAAAACCGAGGTCTACTTTCCAGTCTAAACTTGGTTTTTTATCGCCGGTTAACTCAAAATACGTGCGGAAACCGTAGGTATTTTCACTCCGTTGTTCGTAATTGGTAATAAACGGGTTGGCAAAATCAACATGGTTGCCAAATACGGCGAGGACATTGCGAAGATGATCGTTAAAATGATACTCATTAGTTAAACCGCCCAAATACATTTTGGTAGTAATGCCAATGCGTTGCTGGATAGCACCCGGTAAAGTTGGTGTGGGCTGACGGGCCAACGTAGGATCGGTATTGTATTGAGCCAGCGTTAAACCTCCGGGCGTTTCATACGCCAGATCTGAGTAAATGCCCAGCGCTTTTAAGGTGTTTTTGCCGCTGTAGTTCCAGCTATCGGCCAGTTGCAGGTAGTTGCGGTGGGTATCGCTGTTTTGCCTGTAACCATGATAGGTTTGGAAGCTCTGGTTAATGTTGAGCAGGTAATTGGCGGTTTTTAATTGTACCGCCGCTTTTTCATGAAACAGTCCGTATGAGCCACCGTTTACGCCTGTCGAAATATAAGTACTGTCATTATACCGGTTAATCGGACTAAGGATTACCACGCCGCCGGAATTGGCGCCAAATAAACTTCCATCGGGCCCTTTCAAGATCTCCGCTTTTTGTATCGATGCGATATCGATGGCGTTTAAATAGCTGTTGCCCCCGGCATCCGTAAGCGGGATATCGTCAAAATAGATCTTCACATCCCTCACTCCAAATGGCGAGCGCAGTAAGCTGCCCCTGATTGATAAACGGTAGCTTCCCGGCGAGCGCTCCTCTGTACGGATACCCGGAACAGTATTTAAGGCACTTACGAACGAGTTATCGGGCTGGATGCGGAGCTGGGCGGCACCGAGCACACTCACGGAGGCGGGTACGCTGATTACGGGTTGATCGCTCAGGTAGCCTTTTACAATTACCGTTTTAAGCTCGGTGGTATCTTTTTTAGCAGGCTTTTTGTTTTGTGCATTGGCCGAAATAGCAGCGGCCAGCGCGAAAGTTATAATAGTAAACGGTTTTAACATAGGTTGATGATCAGGGACGTCACCAAAAATAGGTGTTTATACCCATAAACCTGTATCGCCGCTTTGTAAATATCTTGATGATTGAACGATTCAAACATCCTTAAACTTACGAAGTTTCAAAAACTTCGTAAGTTTATCAACCGTCTACAATATCAGCGCGCAACCCTCCAGATCTTATTTCCCGCATCATCGGCCACCAGTAATGATCCATCTTTTGCTACAGCCACGCCAACCGGGCGACCGTATACTTTTCGCTTTGCGGTATCGGCAATAAAGCCCGTTAAAAAATCTACCGTTTGGCCGGTAGGTTTATTGTTGCTAAACGGGACAAAAACTACTTTATAACCTACCAGTTTTGAACTGTTCCATGAGCCATGTTGCCCTATGAAAGCCCCGTTTTGATATTCTTGCAGAAAGCGTGTACCGTTATAGAAAGCTAAACCAAGTGATGCGGTATGCGAACCAAGGGCCACATCCGGAATGATAGTCTTTTTAACCATTTCCGGGTTTGGGTCTTTCTGTTTCAATACCGGATCTTCATGCTGGCCGAAGTAGGCCCAGGGCCAGCCATAAAACCCACCATCTTTAACACTGGTCAGGTAATCGGGCACAAGCTGATCTCCGAGATCGTCACGTTCGTTTACGGAAGTATACAAAACACCAGTGCCCGGCTGAATATCGATACCTGCAGGGTTACGCAAGCCTGAAGCATAAACCCGTTCGCCTGTGCCGTCAAGATTAATTTCCAGGATATCGGCCCGGCGCTTCTCGTTCGCTATCCCATGCTCGGCAACGTTACTGCCTGATCCTACCGAAACATATATTTTAATGCCATCGGCGCTCAGGTGAATATTGCGGGTCCAGTGATTGTTATAGCCGCCGGCGGGCAGATCTAATATTTTAATGCCTTTACCGGTTACTTTCATCTCGCCCATTTTATAGGGGTAACGCCACAAACCATCCGTGTTGGCAACGTAAAACCATTCGCCGGCGATAAGCATACCATAGGGTTGGTTCAACCCGCTCAGAAAAACGGTTTTTGAATCTGGCATGCCATCGCCGTTGGTGTCCTTAAACAGCAGGATCTTGTTGGCGCTCTTGCCGTAATTTTGTGATTTACTCACTCCAACAATATCAGCGCCAATCTTTTTTATCCCGCTGAGTTCGGTATTGGCTTCGGATACAAATACATCGCCGTTTGAGGCTACGTAAATATTACGCGGATTATCTAATCCATCGGCATAAAGACTTACCGAAAAACCTGCAGGCGCAACCGGGGTTTTACCTTTTGGCCAGCCAATAACATCGCAAAAGTTTTTTACAGCCTTGGTTTCATATGGTGCAGCCAGTTTAACTTCCTGATCGCTTTTGTTAATAACCGTATCGGCATTGTTATAATTAGCCGGCTTTTTATGCTTGCAGGCCATAAGCATGGAACCGATAATAAAAGGAAATATGATGAGGCTGTTTTTCATTTCAGTAGGGTTTTGTATACTAATAATTAACTTTCCAAGGGCTGGGATTGTTTGGGCTAAATGATTGTTTTGCAGGGTGTAATATATTCACGCTTTAATAGCTTTTTATGCATCGGCGTAAACAAAAAAATATATTTTTGGTGGCTCGATGTTTTTTATTTTCCAAACCATTAATGCGTTTTACCCCCGTTAAATTATTTCTGTTAATATTGCTTGCCTTTGCATTTACTCATGCGCAGGTAAACGCGCAAGCAGTTGTTTGTAATGGAAGTCTTGGCGATCCGGTATTTAAACTTGATTTTGGATCAGGACAAGGATATGGCGCCCCCCTGGGAAATGATGTAACTGATTTTACCTATATACAGGGTTGCCCCGAAGATGGTCAATATACTATAGTAAATACAACTAACATAAACGTGAATAATGGCTATGGTAATTGCCATCCGGAAGGGTGGCAAGTTGTAACTCATGATCATACAGGCAATACTAATGGGTACATGATGCTTGTTAATGCTTCGCAAGACCCAAAAAAATTCTTTACTTATAAAATTAGTGCCGGAACGCTTTGTCAGAATACCAAGTATGAATTTTCGGCGTGGGTTTTTAACCTGATATTCCAGGCGCATGCAGGCCCTGGCGTTCATGAGCCTGATATTACTTTTGTAATAACTAATGCCAACGGCGAAAAAACCACGTATGATACCGGCGAAATTCCGGCAAGCAGCGATCCGGAAGATTGGCGCCGGTATAGCATGTTGTTTTCTACCGGTTCTGGTAATAACGAAATTACCATTGAAATGATCAATAACGAACCCGGCCTAAATGGGAACGATTTGATGCTTGATGATATCCAATTTAGGCCCTGTGGCCCAACTATGCCGGTCGGCTTTTCAGACATTGCTACCAATATGCCGCAGGATGTATGTGTGGGGGAAACAAAGAATTTTACCCTGGTATCAAGGGTAGGGAACGATTATACAGATACAAGGCTGCAATGGCAAAAACTAAATCCTAACGGTAACTGGGATGACCTGCCCGGAGCAACCGGCGCGCAACTTCCTGTTTCTGTCACAAACAGCACACCTGTAGGGACTTATGAGTACAGGCTTGCGGCTGCCGATGGGAATAACATTAACTCACCAACCTGCCGTACTTATTCACAGTCGCTTACTATAAGGGTTAATGCTTACCCAGATAAACCATCAATCATCGCTCCCCCAGTGTGCGAAGGCGATGCGCTTACACTCACCGCTACGCCGGGTGCAATAAGATATGAATGGACTGGACCGGGTGTTACCGAAGCTAATAAAGCTCAGAACCCGCTGGTAATTGATAATGCATCTGCGGTGGATATAGGGGACTACCAGGTTACCGTTTTTTCGGTCGGCGACTGTTCAAGAACATCGGATAAACTGCATGCGGTTGTGAATTTAAAACCTGTAATAACCGTTAATGCGCCCCCGCCAATTTGCAAGGGTAGCGCGACTATCATTAGCGCGGATGCTCCCGACGCAAAAAGCTATAGCTGGTTGCCGGTTACCGGGTTGTCGGATCCTGCTGCAAAAAGTCCTGCCGCGAAACCTGCGGAAACCACTACCTATACCGTAACTGTAACCAGTAATGAAGGTTGTACATCAACCAAACAGGTAACTGTAACCGTTATGCCTGTTCCTGAAGCCAGTATAAGCTCGCAGAAAAAGATTTTTGAAGGCCAGTCGGTAGTGCTGGATGCCGAAACACAGTATGCCGATACTTACTTGTGGACGCCAGCCGAGGGGCTTGATGATCCGACAAAAATGAACCCCGTTGCCAGCCCTACCGATGATATTACCTATACGCTGAAAGCCTCGTCGGGCATTGGATGCGGGTCTGTCAGTGTCAGTGTTTTTGTAAGGGTTTATAAAAAAATAGTCATTCCAACTACGTTTTCGCCCAATGGCGATGGTTTAAACGACTACTGGGATATTGAGGCTTTATCAACGTATCCGGAAAGTACAATGAATGTGTTTAGCCGCAGCGGGCAAAAAGTATACACCTCTATCGGTTATGATAAACCCTGGAATGGCGCCTACAAAGGATATGTTTTGCCTTCGGGGACTTACTACTACGTCATCGACCTTAAAAATGGTGCGCCATTATTATCGGGCTGGGTGTTTATTGTGCATTGATTTTGATGACCCGATATTACCAGTATAGTATATCGAAATAAAAACTGACCGTTGAGTTCTGCCTTTTACCGGGCGCTTGAACTTACCTTTAAAGTTTTAAGTGTTGATCTGGTCATGCAGGCGCGTTTTTCCCCGGTTTTTTTTCTGTTGATATTGTTTTATACGAATGTCTTTGCCCAAAGTACGGATTGTACCGGCAAGTTGGGGCATTGGCTATTTAAAGAAGATTTTGGCTCTGGCACAGGTCATGGCCCTGCCTTACCGGCAGGTGTTACTAACATGGCATATACGCCATATTGCCCTGCCGATGGATTTTACACACTGGTTAACGCTTCTGAAGGTTGTTCGGAAGAGTCATGGCATAAAGTAATGCATGATCATACCGGGAATAGCAACGGCTATATGATGATGATCAACGCGTCGAACGAGCCGAGTATGTTTTTTACCCGAATGGTGCCCTCTCTCTGCCCGGCTACTACCTATGAGTTTTCGGCATATATCCTTAACTTGTTAAAAAACACGGTGATTGGCCCAACGGTGCAACAGCCCGATATCCTTTTTTCTATTGAAAAAACAACCGGCGAAGTACTTGAAACGTTGCGTACCGGGCCAATTCCTGCTACATCGGGCCCGGTTTGGAAAAAATATAACCTGGTTTTTAAAACGCCTGATGACGTAAGCAGCCTGGTATTGAAAATTAGCAACAGTGCTCCCGGAGGCCCGGGTAATGATCTGATGCTGGATGATATTGAGTTTATAACAAGCGCACCCAAATTAAGTATTCCCACCATGTTTTCACCCAACGGCGATGGCGTTAACGATGTTTGGGATATCACTAACCTTGATGCTTATACCGATTGTGTTTTAACAGTTTATGACCGCGGAGGAAGTATTGTTTTTAAAAGTGTTGGCTACAGTACGCCATGGAATGGTACAAGAAACGGATCACTCCTTGATATGGGGACTTATTATTATATGATCGATCTTAAAACCGGAACCCGAAGGATATCAGGATGGGTGTTTTTGATGAGGTGATTTGGGGGGAATGATTTAACAATGCAATCTATAGGCAAAAAACGACTTAAAAACCATGTCATTGCGAGGAACGAAGCAATCGCACGGAAGCAAATCCGCCCTGTATAGCATGCGGTTGCCACGCTTCGCTCGCAATGACATATTTATTTGTTATGTCACTGAAATCAATCCAATCAAAACTTAATGATCTTTTCAATCTGTTCGTCTACAAACTTGATGGTATCGGGTTTAAACAGGTTTCCTTCCTCGTCAAACTCTTTGTGTATGGCGGCTATATGCAGTTTAAGCGCCATGATGTTAAGGTGCAGGTAATGACAAACGCCGGTAAAATGATCAACACCCCTGATGTTACCATATTTGCCTGATGATAGGCCAACTAAAGCAGCTTTTTTGTCATAAAAACTTTGAGGGAAACTGCAGGCATCAATAAAAACCTTGAGTACGCCCGGAAAGCTGCCGTTATATTCAGGTATAAGAAATATAAACTTATCGGTATCGGTAACTATTTGCTGGATAGGTTCAAACTCCGCGCTGCGTTTATTGTATAAGTCGGTTTCAATAATGTTTGGAGGCAGTTGAGCAAGAGATAAAATGCCTGCTTCTACACCTTTTTCGCGTAGTTTTTGTTGATAAACATGCGCCAGTTTAAGTGTTGAACTTCCGGGCCTGTTTGTTGACGCTATAATGGTTATCATTTATTATTGGTAAATTGCTGCATGATCTGGTCAGTGATATCGTTGGTTTTTAACTGTTAACTTTTTGTTAATGAGTTAATTGTTTTTAAATATGATTTAAGTAATAATATTAAAAACTTACCCTGCCGATATTTTACTAATTGATCAATATTGTTTGTAAATAGACAAAAGCTGTGGAATTCTACATTATTTAATTCCGTATCTTTATCACCGGATAAAAACTTTACGAAAGTAGAAATTTCTGTTTCTATTTAACGTTGTTATAAATCACAGAACTATAAATTTTTTTAAACTATAGAATGAGTAAAATAATTGCTTTAGCCAACCAGAAAGGCGGCGTAGGGAAAACTACATCATCTATAAATCTGGCTGCAAGTTTAGCTGTATTAGATTATAAAACTTTGCTGGTTGATGCCGATCCTCAGGCTAACTCAACTTCGGGTATTGGTTTCGATCCCCGTAATATTAAAAATAGTATTTATGAATGTATCATCAATGAGGTTGACCCTCATGAGGCCATTCAGAAAACAGATACCCCAAACCTTGATTTATTACCTGCGCACATTGACCTGGTAGGTGCCGAAATTGAGATGATCAATTTAAGCGGCCGCGAGTACAAAATGAAACAGGTATTTGACAAGGTGCGCGATGAGTATGATTTTATCATCATTGATTGTTCGCCTTCATTAGGTTTGATCACCATTAACGCCTTAACCGCTGCCGATTCGGTAATTGTACCGGTACAGTGCGAGTATTTCGCGTTAGAGGGCTTGGGCAAATTGTTAAATACCATCAAAATTGTTCAGTCGCGCCTTAACCCGCAACTGGAGATAGAGGGTATCCTGTTAACCATGTACGATGTACGTTTACGCCTGAGCAACCAGGTAGTGGATGAGGTTAAAACCCACTTTGAGGATATGGTTTTTGATACCATTATACAACGTAACACCCGTTTAAGCGAGGCGCCAAGCTTTGGTGTATCGGTAATTATGCATGATGCTACATGTAAGGGTGCAATTAATTATTTAAACCTTGCCCGCGAAATTTTGGAAAAAAACGGATTGGTTAAAGGTGAATCGGCAACAGCTACAGCAATAGTATAGTAAATGAGTGGTGAAAAGAGAAATGCCCTGGGCAAGGGACTGAGTGCGCTATTGAATGACACGCCTAACGTACAACCATACCAAAACAGAAATAAAGAAACAGCAAGCCCTGCCGAGGTCAATGACCTTGGCTCGGTTAATGAAATAAAACTGGCCGAGATTGAGGTTAATCCCTTTCAACCGCGTACCGATTTTGACGAGCAGGCGCTGACTGAACTTTCAGAGTCGATCAAGCTTCAGGGTTTAATTCAGCCAATTACGCTTAGGAAATTAGGCGCTCATAGATACCAGCTGATTTCGGGCGAACGTCGTTTCCGAGCGTCGAAGCTGGCTGGCTTAACCCAGATCCCGGCGTACGTACGTACGGCCAATGATCAGCAAATGCTGGAAATGGCGCTTATCGAAAACATTCAGCGTGAAAACCTGAATGCCATTGAGGTAGCCCTGAGCTTTCAGCGGATGATTGAGGAATGTAACCTGAAACAGGAAGAATTGGGCGACAGGGTAAGCAAAAACCGCTCGACAGTTACCAATTACCTGAGGCTTTTAAGGTTGCCGCCGGTTATCCAGGCTTCTATTCGTGATGGCGAGCTTACTATGGGCCATGCCAAAGCTATTTTAACACTAACCGATCCTGCGAAACAATTATTTATACATCAGCATATTATAAAGGAAGGTTTATCCGTTCGTAAGGTTGAAGAATTGGTAAGGGATATGCAAAAGGCACCTGTAAAAAAGGAGGGTAAACAACCCGAGCCGGTATCGTACCAATTGCAAAAGATCCAGGATGATCTTGCTTCAAAATTTAGTACAAGGGTAAAACTAAAAGTAGGCAGCCGCGGAAGCGGTGTTATCGAGATCCCTTTCCTTTCGGAAGATGATCTTGGCCGCATCCTTGAAATGCTTGATTGGTAATTGTTAATTTTAAAAATGTATAAATTCCTGTTTTTTTTAGGTGTATTCACTTTTTTTATTTTTGCCGCCCAGGCTCAGATAGCTGATAGTACGGGGACTAAAAAAAGTGATACGCTAAAAGTAAAGCATCCTGTTAAAACGCCATCGGGCTCATTCGCCCCAAAAATTGATCCCGCTAAAGAAAAGATCTATCACCCGGATAGTAATCATATCCCGCATAAGGCAGTAATCCATTCATTAATGGTGCCGGGTTGGGGCCAGGTATATAACCGCAGGTGGTGGAAAGTGCCATTGATTTATGGTGGCTTAGGGCTGTTAACTTCGGCTATTATATACAACCAGCATTACTATAACGAATACCTGATATTATCAAGGTATCGTCAGGGTACTCCGGCCAAGCCGGGCGATCCGTATTACGCCGAATCAATTCAGTATGCGCAGGTACCTGATGCCAACCTGAATGACGCCCGTGAAAACTCAAGGCGTAACCGCGACCTGAGTATCTTTGGATTTTTGGCGGTATGGGGTATCCAGGCTGTTGATGCTTATATCGATGCCAAGTTTATCCATTCGTACACGGTGGATAATAACCTGTCGTTTAAAGTAACCCCAGGTTTAATTAATCAGCCGGTATTCGCTCAGGGTGCTAATAATGCTTATATTCCGGGTTTAAAAGTTACCTTTACGTTTTAATAAGGAAAACCACAATACCTGAAATGAAGATAGCACTACTTGGCTACGGAAAAATGGGCAAGATCATTGAAAAGATTGCCATTAGCCGCAAGCATGAAATTGTACTTACCATTGATCATGAAACCCTTCATGACCTTACTCCCGAAAACCTGCAGAAAGCAGATGTTGTAATTGAATTTACCACCCCGGCATCCGTATTATCAAATATTGAGCATTGTTTTAATGCCGATGTTCCTGTTGTTATAGGCACAACCGGCTGGTATGAGAAATTGCCCGAAGTAAAGCAACAATGTATTGACGGAAACAAGTCGCTGTTATGGGCATCTAACTTTAGCGTTGGTGTTAACGTGTTTTTTCACGTTAATAAGCTGCTGGCTAAAGTAATGAACAGGTATCCTTATTATGAGGTACAGGTTGAGGAGATCCATCATACCCAAAAAATGGATTCGCCAAGCGGCACTGCCATAACTATCGCCGAAGGTATTATCAATAATACCGATACCAAAAACGAGTGGGTTAATGTTTTAACCACCGATGATAGCGATGCCAATGCTAATGTATCAGCTAACCAATTGCTTATTGAATCATTAAGGATAGACAGCGTACCGGGTACGCATACTGTTATTTATGATTCGGAAGTGGATAGTATCGAATTTAAGCATACCGCGCACAACCGTAACGGTTTTGCTTTAGGAGCTGTTTTGGCTGCCGAATGGCTGCATGACAAAAAAGGCTTTTACTCGGTGGAGGCCATGTTTGATTTTAATAGCTAATAAGCTTAAAACATAAATGACAATAGCGGGCTATATTGGGTTTTATATCTTGATAAGCCCGCTATTGATTTTAATACTGGCCGGGTATTGGAAGCTTTTCGAAAAGGCGGGGCGCCGTGGCTGGGAGGCGCTCATCCCGGTCTATCACCTTTACATCATGCTCAAACTTAGCCAAAGGCCGTTATGGTTGCTTTTGCTGCTTTTAATACCGGGCATAAACTTCATTATAAGCATAGGTATCCTTGTTGATTTCATTAAATCGTTCGGGAAGGTAGGAATCGGGCAAATTACCATGTCGGTACTGTTGCCTTTTATTTTTATCCCTAAATGGGGCTTTGATAAAAATACCCGCTATGTTGGGCCCTCGGGAAGCAGTGATTTCAGGGAGCAATACCATGATCTGGATAAATCACGCGTACGGGAGTGGACAGAGGCTATCTTGTTTGCCGTAATAGCGGCGACGGTAATTCGCGGACTTTTCCTGGAGGCTTTTACCATTCCCACCTCATCAATGGAAAGCTCACTAATGGTGGGCGATTTTTTATTTGTGAGCAAGATCAATTATGGTGCCCGCCTGCCCATGACCCCAATTGCCTTTCCCTTTGCACATCATACCATGCCGCTTACAGGTACCAAAGCTTATTGGGATGGCGTAAAGCTGCCATATTACCGGCTACCGGGTTTTAGCGAAGTTAAAAGGGGCGACGCGGTTGTGTTCAATTATCCTATGGATGCCGATTCGCCGTTTTACCGCCCAGTAGATAAGCAGGAAAATTATATCAAACGATGTGAGGCTGCTCCCGGCGATACCATAAAAATGGAATACGGGCAGGTATATGTAAACAACCGCTTAATAGCCAATCCGCCAAATGGGGAAATGGAATACCGGGTGCGTACAGATGGCTCAGACAGTGTGTTTGACCGCCGTACGCAATATGATCTGCACCTGGAGGATATCCAGCAGTTTACTAAGGTAGATTTTACTGTCAATACCACAGCAGAATCGGCCGAAAAGCTGAAAACCTATTCCCACATTAAAATGGTAAGGCCGGATATTAAATTAAGAGGTGTATACGACCCGGAGGTTTTTCCGCATGATCCCCATTTCCGGTGGAATGAGGATAACCTCGGCTCAATTATTATACCGCGAGCGGGTTGGGCGGTTAAGCTGGACAGCACAACTATGCCTTTTTATCGCCGGGCTATTGAAGTGTATGAAAATAATAAGGTACAGGTTAAAGGGAATGAAATCCTGATTAATGGTTTGAAGGCGGATAGCTATACTTTTAAAATGAACTATTACTGGATGATGGGCGATAACCGCCATAATTCGGAAGATTCGCGCTTTTGGGGTTTCGTTCCGGAAGATCATATTGTAGGTAAAGCTGTATTTGTGTGGATGAGCTGGGATGCTAATTCGCCATCATGGTGTAAGATCAGATGGGATAGGGTGTTTAGGAGGATTAATTAATGTGCAGATGGGGAAGATGTGCGGATGTGCAAATTTCAGATGTGCAGATGAGGGATTTTCCGGAACCAATAATTAATATTGAAGAGCGTAACATATAACGTGTAACATATATCTTATACATAAAATATAAACATTAAAAAATCTGCACATTTGCACATCTGAAATTTGCACATTGAAGCACATTTGCACATCAAGAATATGAACTGGAAATTCTGGAAAAAGAAAGATTCAAGTAAAGTAAAAAAGAAAAAAAGCGCGCTCCGTGAATGGGGCGATGCCATCATATTTGCAGTAATAGCCGCTACCCTTATCCGTACGCTATTTATCGAAGCCTACGTGATCCCCAGCGGTTCGATGGAGAACTCGCTTTTAATTGGTGACTACCTGTTTGTGAGCAAGGTTAACTATGGTGCAAGGATGCCGATAACACCTGTTTCGTTTCCGTTTATGCACCATACAACGCCATGGGGCACTCAGGCCTATTGGGGTGGTGTAAAATTACCTTATTATCGTCTGCCGGGTTTAAGCGACATTAAAAAAGGGGATATCGTTGTATTTAACGCGCCGATAGAGGCTGATTCGCCTTATTTCAGGCCTGTTGATAAACGCGAGAACATTATCAAACGTTGCCAGGGAACTCCGGGCGATACTTTAAGTGTTGTAGACGCGCAGGTTTATATCAATGGCAAAGCCGCACCAAGTCCTGAACGAGGCAAAGAAGGTTATTTTGTTGAAACCAACGGTCAGGAGTTTAACCCGGCTATTTTAAATGAACTTAAAATAGAGATCAGGGGAAATACCGGTAACCGTTACGAAATGATGATGGGAAAAGAGTCTGCAGCTACCTTGAAAACGTATTCAAACGTAAAATCAATTGTGCCGGCCGTTACACTTAAAGGCACCAGCGATCCGCTGAACCCGGTTTATCCAGTCAAATATCCACGTTATAAGATCACGCCTAACTTCCCGGATTTTAAATGGAATGTTGACAACTACGGGCCCATTATTATCCCCAAAAAAGGCTGGACTGTTAAACTGGATAGCCTCACTTTCCCGGTTTATGGGCGCGCTATCGAGCTTTATGAAAACAATAAAGTAAATGTTGTTGGTAAGGATATCATGATTAACGGAAAAAAAGCCGATACTTATACCTTTAAGCTTAACTACTATTTTATGATGGGTGATAACCGTCATAATTCGGAAGATTCGCGCTTTTGGGGCTTTGTTCCTGAAGATCACGTGGTAGGTAAGGCATTATTTACCTGGATGAGTATTGACAGTACAGCCACTTTCTTTGATAAAATAAGGTGGAACAGGCTGTTCAGGGGCATACATTAATTGAAAATATAAAAACACTGAAGTGAACGGAATAGGATTAGTAATTGCATTTGTTCTTTTTATAGTATTACCATTTGCAGGTTTGTGGAAACTGTTTGAAAAGGCAGGAAGACCAGGTTGGGAGGGCATTGTACCACTCTATAACTTTTTTATCATCATTAAGCTCACCGGAAGGCCTGCATGGTGGTTTATCATGTTGCTTATACCTGGTTTAAACTTTTTAATAGCTTTAGGCCTGATTGTTGATTTTTTGAAATCGTACGGTAAGTTCACCTTTGCCGAACATGCCCAGGGTGTTGTTTTGCCTTTTATTTACTTCCCTAAATGGGGTAATGATAAAGACACTAAATATTTAGGTCAATCGGCCAGTCCGGAGTTTAGGACAAAATATAAGATTGCCTTAAAGAAGACCCAGGCACGTGAGTGGGCTGATGCTATCATCTTTGCGGTAATTGCCGCTACCTTGATCCGTACTTTATTTATTGAGGCTTATGTGATTCCCAGCGCTTCGATGGAAAGCTCATTGCTTATTGGCGATTACCTATTTGTAAGCAAAGTGAACTATGGCGCGCGTTTACCCATGACACCTGTCGCGTTCCCTTTTGCACACCATACCATGCCGCTTATTAACACAAAGGCTTACTGGGATGGTATCGAACTGCCATACTACCGTTTGCCAGGATTAGCCGATATCAAGAAAGGCGATGTGGTGGTATTTAACTACCCGATGGATGCCGATTCGCCGTATTTTAGGCCGGTTGATAAGCGTGAGAACTATATCAAGCGCTGTCAGGGTACGCCAGGCGATACACTGAGTGTTGTTAACGCACAGGTGTTTATAAATGGCAAGGCGGCTATTACGCCTCCTAAAGGTGAGATCACTTATGACGTTAAAACAGATGGAAATGAGCTTAATCCGCAGATTGCAACCGATCTACACCTGTCAGATCTCTCATCTATAAACAACAACGAGTTTATAACCAATACCACCGAAGAGTCAGCGAAAGCGTTAAGAGGATATTCTAACATCAAATCGGTTACACCAAGGTTAACGCCAGGAGGCGCGTCCGATCCAATGAACCCGGTTTATCCAACCATATTCTCTAATTACAAATTAGGGGCAAACACCCCTGATTATAAATGGAACGTAGATAATTACGGACCTATCATAGTACCTAAAGCTGGCTGGACAGTAAAACTGGATAGTTTAACGTTCCCAATCTACGGTCGCGCTATTGCGGTTTATGAAGGCAACAAGGTTGAGGTGAATGGTAACGACATCTTGATTAATGGTAAAAAAGCGGATAGTTACACCTTTAAACTTAACTATTATTTTATGATGGGCGATAACCGTCATAATTCAGAAGATTCACGTTTCTGGGGTTTTGTTCCTGAAGATCATATTGTAGGCAAGGCATTGTTTATCTGGATGAGTGTTGACGATAATGCTTCGTTTATCCACAAGATCCGCTGGAGCAGGTTGTTTAATCTGATCCATTAGTCGACGCCCCTAACCCCCTAAAGGGGGGAACAATAGTTAAAGGCCTGTTTTGCGGAGCAAAACAGGCCTTTACTTTTATATAACTGCCGCGGGCTTCCAGCCCGTGGTTTAGCATGGTTTCAGCTTTCAGCTGAACTTTTGTGTAAGCTGAAACCATAGTCCCAACGGGTTACGCTGTGCTAAACCCGCGGTAGTGGCTCTATTCCAAACCTTTCCGCCAGTTTATTTAAATCTTCAACAACGGAATCAACTAACGGGATACCATTAACCATTCTATCGGCTTCGGCTTCCAGTTCGGGTTCGCCGGGGATGATCACTTTTTGATCAGCGCCAACTGTCGCCGATGATTTAAAGCGTTCTATCCAGTTATCTAAATGATTTTTAAACTCGTCTACCGGGCGGAAGCCATCAACGCGCATAGCGCCTAAAAAGTGCCCTATGCCTGCGCCAACCGGATCGTTAGGCGGATCAAGAAATGCTACAAACGGTGGTACCCATGGGCCATAATTTGCGCCAGACAACACTGCCGATAAAATATCTACCGTAGCGCTGAGCCCAAAACCTTTGTGGCTGCCATGATCACGGTCGCTACCCAGGGGAAGGAGTGAGCCGCCGGTTTTCAATGCGTGAGGATCTGTTGTATAATTACCTTCTTTATCCTGGATCCAACCTTCGGGCACTTGTTTTCCCAAACGCTGGGCTATTTCCAGCTTACCGTTAGCCGCAGCCGAGGTTGCCAAATCAACTATCACCGGTGGGTATTTACCTGCCGGAAAAGCATAACACATGGGATTGGTACCCAGAAGTCGTTCGCTTGAAAAAGTAGGCGCCACCAACGGACTTGCATTAGTCATGGCAAAGCCTATCATATCTTTCTCCACAGCCATGAGCCCGTGATAACCGGCGATACCAAAATGATTGGAATTACGCACCGAAACCCAACCCGAACCATATAATTCGGCTTTTTTTATGGCTACTTCCATCGCGTAAGGTGCAATCACCAATCCAAGACCCGCATCGCCATCAATGGTAGCTGTTGTAGGCGTTTCGTGAACTATCCGGATGTTGGGAGTAGGATTAATGCGTTTCTTCTCCCACAGGCGTACATAGCCGCTTAAACGGGCCACGCCATGCGAGTCAATACCCCGCAGATCAGATTTGAGCAGCACATCAGCAGCTAATACAGCGTGTTCATGACTGCAGCCTATGGCTTTAAATATATCTTCGGTGAATGAGCGTAGGGTAGATGGTGATATCAGCATAGCGGCAAAGATAACCGTTGATTATGAACCTTGATGCACTTGATTTTAGGATTTCTTGAGTTTAGTCTACCTCTATACAGGAAAATCCTATAATCCTGTAAATCCTATAAATCATGGTTCAGACAAAGTTCCGCGTTAGGGATGGGAGCGGATACCGGCCCGTGAATAAGGCCTGCAGGCGTATGAGCGCACAGCCCGGGCCGCAGGCAACGCCCCCCAACAGCAGCTTGCTTAAATAAATTGTTAAAACATACGTGATTGCGAGGTACTAAGCAATCGCGAACTATACAGGGGAGATTGGCATGGTTGTCCGGTAAAGTTGGGGATTGCTTCGTGCCTCGCAATGACGGCTGGTGATGATTGCTTCATTTCCTTACAGCTAATGCAATAAATATATCCAACCAAAAAAGACCATCCGCTTACGCAAATGGTCTTTTTTATTTTTTGTCCCACACCTTTCAGTGGGCCGGTCGTCTATCAAACTTTGATCTCAACCTCAACACCGCTTGGCAATTCAAGCTTCATCAGGGCATCTACAGTTTTTGAGTTAGAGCTGTAAATGTCTAATAAGCGCTTGTATGAGCAAAGTTGGAATTGCTCACGTGCTTTTTTGTTTACGTGTGGTGAACGTAATACGGTGAAGATTTTCTTTTCGGTTGGTAACGGAAGTGGTCCGCTAACTACAGCGCCAGTTGGCTTTACTGTTTTTACGATTTTCTCGGCAGATTTGTCTACCAGGTTGTAATCGTAAGATTTCAATTTGATCCTGATTCTTTGGCTCATTGTTAATTTGAATTTTAACTACCCTAAGAGCTATTTATTAGGGATAGTTGATTTTTATTATTTATTGAATTACTGAATCAGCTATAGTAGCTGATTCAGTAATTTAAAATTGATTATTAGTCGATAGCAACTTGTTTGCGGCCTTTTGATTTGGCAACAACTTCGTCCTGTACGTTACGAGGTGCTTCAGCGTAGTGGTCAAACTCCATAGTTGAAGTTGCACGGCCTGAAGTGATAGTACGTAATTGAGTTACGTAACCAAACATTTCAGAAAGTGGTACCATTGCTTTGATTACCTGTGCACCGTTACGGGTGTCCATACCTTGCAGTTGGCCACGACGACGGTTCATGTCACCGATAACATCACCCATGTTTTCTTCAGGGGTTAAGATCTCGATTTTCATGATTGGCTCAAGCAATACCGGTTTACATTTAGGCAATGCCTCACGGTAAGCAGAACGACCGGCGATCTCGAATGATAACGCGTCCGAATCGACAGCGTGGAATGAACCATCAATCAAACGAACTTTTAAGCTTGTAAGTGGGTAACCTGCAAGTACACCATTGTCCATAGCGGCTTTGAAGCCTTTTTCAACAGATGGGATAAACTCACGTGGAATTGAACCACCAACAATTTCGTTAACAAACTGCAAGCCTTCTTTGTTGTCGTCGGCTGGAGAGATAACAACCTGGATATCCGCGAATTTACCACGACCACCAGTTTGTTTCTTGTAAGTTTCACGGTGTTGAATAGTACCTGTGATAGCCTCTTTGTAAGCTACCTGAGGAGCACCCTGGTTAACTTCCACTTTAAACTCGCGTTTTAAACGGTCCATCAAAATATCAAGGTGTAACTCACCCATACCAGAGATAACTGTTTGACCAGTATCTTGATCTGTTTGTACGCGGAAAGTTGGATCCTCTTCGGCCAGTTTACCTAAAGCGATACCTAATTTATCAACGTCGGCCTGAGTTTTAGGCTCAATTGCCAAACCGATAACCGGCTCAGGGAATACCATCGACTCAAGAACCAACTGATGTTTCTCGTCGCAAAGGGTATCACCTGTTTTGATATCTTTAAAGCCTACTACCGCAGCAATATCACCTGCACCCACGTTAGGGATAGGGTTTTGCTTGTTAGCATGCATCTGGAATATACGGCTGATACGCTCTTTGCTTTCTGAACGCATATTGTACACGTATGAACCTGCATCAAGGTTACCAGAGTAAACACGGATGAAGCACAAACGACCTACGAATGGGTCGGTAGCAATTTTAAATGCTAATGCTGCAAATGGTTCTTTAACGTCTGGTTTAACCAAAATTTCGGCACCGGTGTCAGGGTTAGTACCAACAACACCTTTTGAATCAAGAGGTGAAGGCATTAACTCCATCACATAGTCAAGCATGGTTTGTACACCTTTGTTTTTGAAAGATGAACCGCAAGTCATCGGAACGATTTTGCCGGCCAAAGTAGCCTGACGTAAAGCGTCTAATACTTCGCGCTCAGTGATGGTTGTAGGATCTTCAAAGAATTTCTCCATTAAAGAGTCATCAAACTCAGCAACTGCTTCCAATAATTTCTCTCTCCACTCAGTAGCTTCGTCAAGCATATCGGCAGGGATAGGCACTTCGGTAAAGGTCATACCTTTATCATGCTCATTCCAAACAATACCACGGAAGTTGATCAGATCAACCACACCTTTAAACTGGTCTTCAGCACCGATAGGTAACTGCAATGGGATAGCAACGCTGCCCAACATTTCTTTAACTTGTTTTACCACGTTTAAGAAATCGGCACCAGAGCGGTCCATTTTGTTAACGAAACCAATACGCGGTACGTTGTAGTTGTTAGCCAAACGCCAGTTAGTTTCTGACTGAGGCTCAACACCGTCAACCGCGCTGAATAAGAACACCAAACCATCAAGTACACGTAATGAACGGTTTACCTCTACGGTAAAGTCCACGTGACCCGGGGTATCAATGATGTTCATGTGATAGTTATGGTTACGGTATTTCCAGTTTACGGTTGTTGCAGCCGAAGTGATGGTGATACCACGTTCCTGCTCCTGGGCCATCCAGTCCATAGTAGCGGCACCTTCGTGTACCTCACCAATTTTGTGGCTTACACCAGCATAGTAAAGGATACGCTCGGTAGTGGTAGTTTTACCAGCATCAATGTGAGCGGCAATACCAATGTTTCTTGTATATTTTAGATCTCTTGACATTTTATTTGTTTTGTGATTTCACTTGACCCTTTAATGATTACACCGATTAAAAAGTGTAAACGTAAATAATCGGTGTAATCTTATTATTAAATCGGTGTAATCTAAATCTTTTAGAACCTGAAGTGTGAGAACGCTTTGTTAGCCTCAGCCATTTTGTGCGTATCTTCTTTCTTCTTAACAGCGGCACCCTCGCCTTTAGCTGCTGAGATGATTTCGCCGGCTAATTTCTCCATCATGGTTTTTTCACCACGGCGACGAGCATAGCTGATCAGCCATTTCATACCCAAAGCTACTTTACGCTCAGGACGAACCTCTGTAGGTACCTGGAAGTTAGCACCACCTACACGGCGGCTTTTTACTTCAACAGCAGGCATTACGTTGTTCAAAGCTTTTTTCCAGGTTTCTAAACCGTTTTCGCTTGTTTTTTTCTCAACAATTTCAACGGCGTTGTAGAATATAGCGTATGCGGTAGATTTTTTACCATCATACATCATATTGTTTACAAACCTTGTTACCAAAGTATCATTGAACTTTGGATCAGGAAGGATAATTCTCTTTTTTGGTTTTGACTTTCTCATTGCTTTCTATCCTCCTTAATTATTTCTTTTTACCTTTTGTTGGCGCTGCTGCTACCTGACCTGGTTTAGGACGTTTGGTACCATATTTTGAACGACGTTGGTTACGGCCAGCTACACCTGATGTATCCAGTGCACCACGGATGATGTGGTAACGTACACCTGGTAAGTCTTTAACACGACCACCGCGGATCAAAACGATAGAGTGCTCCTGTAAGTTGTGACCTTCACCTGGGATATAAGCGTTTACTTCTTTACCGTTGGTTAAGCGCACACGGGCAACTTTACGCATTGCTGAGTTTGGTTTTTTAGGGGTAGTGGTATACACACGTGTGCATACGCCTCTTCGCTGTGGACAGCTGTCCAACGCTGGTGACTTACTCTTGTCAACCAGAGCTACTCTACCTTTTCTAACTAATTGCTGAATAGTAGGCATTTCTTGCTTTTTTGTCTAATTATTTTATCCCGCATTTCGGGACTGCAAAAGTACGAACATTATTTTTGATTTTCAAGTAGTTGTGTGAAAGTTTTTTTGAGGGGAAGAAGTTGATGGCGTGATGGTTGTAATTCTTTCTAAACACGGATTTGTCTGAACCCGGATTTCTGGAATTAAAGAATTAACAGAAGCAATAATTTCAATAAATTCTTTAATTCGTTTAATTCGAGTTCAGACAAATCCGATAAATCCGCCAATCCGTTTAATCCCGGTTCAGATAACTTGGGCAATGCCTTCGGCCCGGGCTGTACGTTCATACGCCTGCCGGCCTTACGCGCAATGGCCGGTATCCACTTCCATCCCTATTGCAAATATGTGTGTATAGAAAAAGGGCCGGTTACCGATGTAACCAGGTTTAGGTGACAGCGGGCCGGCCCATAATATCTTTTAGTTAATTAGGAAAAATGGTTAATTTATCATCAAACATAAAATTTAATTTGAATATTTTAAAATTAAATTTCGTTTTTTTTTAATATTCGATATATAATTTGTTTTAACCATAAAAAGAGCGCCGGTAAAACCCGACGCCCTCTTTCATCACTCACTAAACTACTTATAGAAAACTTAAATTAACAATCTTAATAACCGCGGTCGTGATAATGGCCATGATCGCTACCATTCTGGTAGCCATTATTATAACCGTTATTATATCCGTTGCGGTACCTGTGATGGTGACCATAATCTTCACGTACTACACAACCTGAGGTTACAGATACTACTGCTGATATTAATAGTGCCAAAGCAACAAATTTCCTTTTCATGGCGTAAATTCTTTAATCCATCATCTTTATTGAAGATGTACACATATATGACTAATGGAAAATGAAAAGGATTAATTTGATGTGGGTATTTAATGAAAATGGAATGGTAAAAACTTCATTTTTAGTATTTAAATCCATTGGCCTGTGAAGGTGATATGACATTAGGTGTGGAGGGCTTGTCATCCTGAGCCTGTCGAAGGACGTGCGTAGAGGCCCACCCCGCTATGCTTCGACAGGCTCAGCATGACCCCGTTTTTTAATTATGTCATGGGTAGGTACAAAGCAATCTTAAACTATACAGGGCTAACCTTTATAGCTGCTTTGCTGCTCGCGGATTATTAATAATTATAATTTGTTTTTATAGGTATTAATGAGCTCCCTTCGGTTGGTTGTCTTCGTACCTCGCTTTGACGGGATGTAATAAGTAGTTGTTTATCTTAAAAAATAGAGTGGCCACATTTCAAATCAAACCAACCCCATGCTCTCCCTATACTCCTGCTGAATAATGAGCAAACAGTTGGCGCACAAGCATCCATCATATAATTCACTTACATACTGAACCTCATTCAATGTAAGCTGAACCGTACTGCACTGGCACTTGGTGAATGAGTTGGCTTTACATTCAAAAGGCGTTTCGCAACGTTCGCAGCGGATAATCTCGTGTTTGGGCATTTCTTTATTTAGTCCGAAAGTCGGTAAGTCCGCAAGTCCGTAAGATGGAGCTGCAAATGCCGATCATCAAAAGTATCAATTAAACATAAATTGAATGTCAACGAAATCCCACTAAAACAAAAAGCCCATAAACCGTAGTCTATGGGCTTTGAAAATTATATACGGACTTACCCGACTAAAAACTTACGCTGAGCAAGTTACGCAGCCTTCTTCCATTGAACAGGTTGGGCCTGCAGGAATTTCGTCGGCAACGGCGTCAACAACGGCTGGGATAACCGGATCCATGTTTTTACCACCTTGGTTCTCAACGGTAAATTTAACCGCTTGCGAAGCTGCTTGTGTACGCAGGTAGTACATACCTGTTTTCAAGCCTTTTTTCCATGCATAGAAGTGCATTGAAGTCAGTTTTGAAGCATTTGGCGAGTTGATGAACAGGTTCAATGATTGCGACTGGCAAATGTACGCGCCCCTGTCGGCAGCCATATCAATAATGCTACGCATTTTGATTTCCCAAACAGTTTTGTACAATGCTTTGATATCAGCAGGGATCTCAGGAATCTCCTGGATTGAACCATTTGCACTGATGATCTTATCTTTCATGCTGGTGCTCCACAAGCCAAGGTTAACCAGGTCACGTAATAAGTATTTGTTCACTACAATGAACTCACCACTTAATACACGACGGGTGTAAATGTTTGAGGTATATGGTTCAAAGCACTCGTTGTTACCTAATATCTGTGAGGTAGACGCTGTTGGCATAGGCGCAACTAACAATGAGTTACGTACGCCATGGTTCATTACATCTAAACGCAGGTTTTCCCAATCCCAACGACCGCTTTCCGGTTTTACACCCCACAGGTCAAACTGGAATTTACCTTGTGACAGTGGTGAGCCTTTGAATGTTTCATAAGCGCCATCTTTTATAGCCATATCTTTTGAAGCTGTCATAGCTGCAAAGTAGATGGTTTCAAAAATCTCGATGTTCAGTTTTTTAGCTTCATCGCTTTCAAACGGCATACGCAGCTGGATGAAAGTATCGGCCAAACCTTGTACACCTAAGCCGATAGGACGGTGACGTAAGTTTGAATACTCGGCTTCTTTAACAGGGTAGTAGTTACCATCAATGATCCTGTTAAGGTTCACGGTAGCCTGGTAAGTTACTTCGTATAGTTTATCATGGTCAAAAGCACCATTGTTGATGTAGCGTGGCAATGCTAATGAAGCCAGGTTACAAACAGCTACTTCGTTTGCATCGGTATACTCAATGATCTCGGTGCAAAGGTTTGAGCTTTTAATGGTACCTAAGTTTTGCTGGTTTGATTTACCGTTGGCAGCATCTTTATATAATAAGTATGGTGTACCGGTTTCAACCTGAGCGTCAAGTACTGCAAACCATAGCTCTTGTGCTTTTACAGTGCGGCGCTGACGGCCTTCTTTTTCGTATTTGGTATAAAGCTCTTCAAATTCTTTACCCCAGCAATCGGCTAAGCCTGGTGCTTCGTGCGGGCAAAATAAGCTCCAATCTTCATTAGCTTCAACGCGTTGCATGAACAGGTCAGATACCCAAAGGGCATAGAACAAGTCACGGGCACGCATTTCTTCTTTACCGTGGTTCTTACGCAGGTCGAGGAATTCGAAAATATCGGCATGCCAAGGTTCTAAGTAAACAGCGAAAGCGCCTTTACGTTTACCACCGCCCTGATCTACATAACGTGCAGTATCATTAAATACACGCAGCATTGGGATAATACCATTGCTGGTACCGTTAGTGCCGCTGATGTATGAACCTGTCGCCCTTACATTGTGGATGCTTAAACCGATACCACCCGCGCTTTGCGAAATTTTAGCGGTTTGTTTCAAAGTATCGTAGATGCCTTCAATGCTGTCATCTTTCATGGTTAACAGGAAGCATGACGACATTTGTGGTTTTGGTGTACCAGCATTGAACAGGGTTGGTGTAGCATGTGTAAACCAACGCTCGCTCATTAAATGGTATGTTTTAATAGCGCTTTCAATATCGTGTTTGTGGATACCTACCGATACACGCATGAACAAATGTTGAGGACGCTCAGCAATTTTACCGTCTATTTTTAACAGGTACGATTTTTCAAGGGTTTTAAAGCCGAAGTAATCGAAACCAAAGTCGCGGTCATAAATGATGGTGCTATCAAGTAACTCAGCGTTTTCCTGGATCACTTCCCAAACATCATCAGCAATAAGTGAGGCATCTTTACCGGTTTTCTTGTCAACATATTCATGCAGGAGGCGCATGGTTTCAGAAAACGATTTGATGGTGTTTTTATGCAGGTTTGATACCGCTATACGCGAAGCCAGCAAAGCATAATCAGGGTGCTTGGTGGTTAATGAAGCGGCGGTTTCGGCAGCCAGGTTATCCAGCTCGGAGGTGGTTACGCCATCAAATAAACCTTCAATTACCTTTTTAGCTACATCAATAGGGTCAACTAACTGAAACCCGTAGCACAGTTTTTCAATACGTGCTGTGATCTTGTCAAATTTTACGGACTCTCTTCTACCGTCTCTTTTTATTACGAACATTTTCCCCCTCCTTTTGCCCCGTTAAAAGCGAAGCTTTTTTAGTTAATATTATTGTGATTTGATTATTTTCTTGAACCTGAACCTTGATTTTCCTGATTTGAGGATTGCCTGATATTGGAGTAAAGCCTAACCTCTAATCTCCAACCTCTGACCTCCAAACCTAAAAATCATCATCAAGCGAAAAGCTCTTGCTTTCGGCCGATGCGTTCAGTACACCACTTTTTTGATAGTCGCCTACGCGTTTTTCAAAGAAGTTGGTTTTTCCCTGCAACGAGATCATTTCCATGAAATCGAACGGGTTGGTCGCGTTATAATATTTATCGTAACCCAGTTCGCTCAGCCATCTGTCGGCCACAAATTCAATGTATTGGCTCATCAGTTTGGCGTTCATGCCTATCAGGTTAACCGGCAACGCATCGGTTACAAATTCTTTTTCTATCTCAACCGCATCGGTAATGATTTTGGTAACCTGCTCTTGCGGAAGTTTGTTTTCAAGCATGCTGTATAATAAGCAGGCAAATTCGCAATGCGAACCCTCATCGCGCGAGATCAGCTCATTGCTGAAAGTAAGGCCCGGCATTAAGCCACGTTTTTTAAGCCAGAATATAGAGCAAAAACTACCTGAGAAGAAAATACCTTCAACAGCCGCAAATGCAACCAAACGCTCGGCAAAGTTGCCATTGTTGATCCATTTTAATGCCCACTCGGCTTTTTTGCCTACGCATGGTACAGTTTCTATGGCGTGGAAAAGGCGGTCTTTTTCGGCCGGATCTTTAACGTAGGTGTCTATCAGCAGGGCGTAAGTTTCAGAGTGAATGTTCTCCATCATGATCTGGAAACCGTAAAAGCAACGGGCCTCAGGCAATTGCACTTCACTCATGAAGTTTACCGCCAGGTTTTCGTTCACGATACCATCACTTGCGGCAAAAAATGCAAGGATGTGTGAAATGAAATGTTTTTCGCCCGAATTAAGATTTTCCCAGTGTTTAAGGTCGTCCGAAAGATCGATCTCTTCAGCCGTCCAGAAGCTGGCCTCCGCTTTTTTGTACATCTCCCAAATTTTGGGATACTTGATGGGAAGGATAACAAACCGGTCCTTGTTTTCCCGTAGTAATAATTCGTTTTCCAAACTCATAAACGTTTACCTTTTTTATATTTTCCTTCAGTTGAGGTATTCAGACACGAAAGCGGGCCTTACTTTTTGATAAAGCCTTACATTGTTGATGCCATCGGATTGCTCCTTAGCAATTATGTTGTGTAACTTTCTGACAGCCAATTGTTTAATTAGGGATTGACGAGTGCGTCGGGCTGCCGGCTGAATGCCTTTTTTATTACTTGTTGAGCAAAGTTAATGTTTGAGTTGTGTACTTGTGAATGATAGTTTTTCACAAATAGCCGAGTTATCAACACTTATGTGTATGGGAGTTATTAACACTAAAAATTAATGAACTTGAAAAGAGGGGGTTAAAATCACAGCTATAAATTAATGCCTTCGAAACTTGCAGATTACGATAATTTAACATTGTAAATTACTTGACGTTTTACCGACAATTATTGCCAATTGTGAAATGCTTTTGCTGTGTGAAAGTATCAAAATTAAAATTGTAAAATAAATTGCACATCCTGTAAAAATGTGGAAAACAAATACGCCCGTAAATCATCAACTTACGGGCGTATTCCTCAAAGTTTTACGATTTATTTTGCGTCCTCAAGCGGAACAAATTTCATCGATACCGAATTCACGCAATGACGGGTATTTTTCGGGGTCATGTACTCGCCTTCAAATACGTGGCCCAGGTGGGCGCCACAATTTGCGCATAAGATCTCAACCCTGCGGCCGTCCGCGTCTACCTCACGGCGAACAGCTCCCGGAATTTCATCATCAAAGCTTGGCCAGCCACAAAATGATTCAAATTTATCTTCCGAACGGTACAGCGGCGCGTCGCAGCGTTTGCAAACGTATAAGCCCTGTGCCTTGTTGTTAAGCAATGAACCTGTGAACGGACGTTCGGTGCCTTTGTATAATATTACCCTTTCTTCTTCGGGCGTTAATTGATTGTACTCCATATATTTTGATTACTCCGATTGGTTTTAATTTCACCGGTTGATGAGCTCAACCCGATGTTTTAATCTATATAAAGATACGACAATTTGGAGCGATATAATGTTTTACGAGTTGATGTTTACACTGGTTTGACGGGGATTTAAATGTGCAGATGTGCAAATTTCAGGTGTGCGGATGAGGGAAGGTAATTATCGCTGCCGCAGGTTTAAAGTCCGTAGCTAAGCATGGCTTCAGCTAACGTTATGAATTAGTATCCCGTATCCAGTTTTTTCAATAAATCCAGCCCTTTATTCCAGTCGCCATAGTTTGCTGACGCATTGATATGGCCTGCGTCACCAATATTCACAACTTCACTTCCCTAACTGTCTGCAAATAGGTGGGCCCGTTCCGGGGTTACGTAGAAATCATTGTTACTAATCACTGTTATAGATTTGAATGGCAGTTTGCCTAAAGGCATCGGCGTAAAGCCACTTGTACCTGTTGGATAGCTATCCGCTTTGGTATCACTCGGTGCAACCAGTAATGCGCCCTTTATCCCGATATTGTATTGCCTTGCCCAATAGGCTATGGCAGCACAAGCCAGACTGTGACCAACTAAAATTACGTTTGACGGATCATAGCGTTTTACATAGTTGTTCAAAGTTTTTACCCAATCGCGGCAAACCGGGGTTTCCCAATCCTGTTGTTCAACACGGGCGAAATTGAACTGCTTTTCCCAAATGCTTTGCCAGTGTTGAGGGCCTGAATTACCCAATCCCGGATGTATAAGAATATCAGCGTTGAAAGTCATGATTTCGGTAAGGTGTTAAATTGTCTGATAATTGAATGCTCAATATATGGATTTTTAAACAGTTGCCCGTAGTAGGCTAAAGGAGTTAAGCTCTCCCTTTAGAGGGTAATAGCCCATCAAAAGACAGTCAGAAGTTTTTAAGAGTGCGGGCTGTGCGATTCCCTCCCCTGGGAGGGTGTAGGGAGGGGTTTCATCGACAGGCTTATTCACTAAATGACGTATAAACCCCTCCCTGCCTACTCGCGATCCTAACGCACCCCTCCCTGGGGAGGGAATTGTCAACTCGTGGGCTATTACCCTTTAGGGGGCTGGGGGGCTTCAGCAATCTGTTTGATCACTTCATTTCTTTTCAGCAACAACCTCGTCATGTAGTTTGAAAGAAAAAGTCCGTTCACAAGATCTCCTAAGATCCCGCCCGGCGATTCAAACGTAAAAATATCCCGCATCATGGTTTGGTTAAGGATGGGGTAAAAATAATGCTCATGCGTAAAGCTTTTGAACGCGCCCTCAACCATGATATCCGTAAAATGATTAGGGTATTCCATTTCGGTGATTTTAGAAGTGAGGTTTTGCCATACACTGAAATGTTTTGCCCGCCAGGTAACGCTTTCGCCAAGTTCAATGAGGCCGCTTGTACGTCCGGCAATAGCCTGCTCGCCGGTGTGTTTGGTTGATTCTATATGTACATCGATATTACGGGCAATGTCAAATACTTTTTCAATGGGGGCATTAATATGGGTAGCGAGTAAGATCTGTGAAGGCATAAGCTATAGCAAAAAAGGCTGTCGTTTAACGACAGCCTAAATATAGTGTTACGCTCGTGTAATAATCAGCGTAATCATCAAAATCAAAAAATAATCAACGGTTAAAATTCCGCGTTTTTAGGGAACCTTGGGAATGGGATCACATCACGGATGTTGCCCATGCCGGTAACAAACAGCACCAACCGCTCAAATCCTAAACCAAAGCCTGCATGCGGACAAGAACCAAAACGACGGGTGTCCAGGTACCACCAAAGTTCCTCGGTAGGGATGCCCATTTCGTTCATACGTTGCTCCAGTTTGTCTAAACGTTCTTCACGCTGAGAGCCACCAACAATTTCACCAATACCCGGGAACAGGATGTCCATGGCGCGTACGGTTTTACCGTCATCGTTCTGGCGCATGTAAAACGCTTTGATCTCCTTCGGATAATCTGTCAGGATCACCGGTTTTTTAAAGTGTTTCTCAACCAGGTAACGCTCATGCTCGCTCTGCAAATCGGTGCCCCAGCCTTCAATCGGGTAAACAAACTTTTTCTTTTTGTTTGGGGTTGATTCCTTCAGGATGTCGATGGCCTCGGTATAAGTAAGGCGCTCAAAATCGTTATTTAAGCAAAACTGCAGTTTTTCAAGCAGTGTCATTTCTGAGCGCTCGTTTTGCGGTTTGGTTTTCTCTTCCTCGGTTAAACGCTGGGTTAAAAACTCAATATCATCGGCATTTTTATCCAATGCATATTTGATCACGTATTTCAGCATGTCCTCTGCAAGGTCCATGTTGTCAACCAGGTCGTTAAATGCAACTTCGGGTTCAATCATCCAAAACTCGGCCAGGTGACGGGTTGTGTTTGAATTTTCTGCACGAAAAGTTGGACCGAAAGTATAAATATCGCTCAGGGCCATAGCGCCGAGTTCACCTTCCAGCTGGCCGGATACGGTTAAGTTAGTGGCACGACCAAAAAAGTCCTGTTTGAAATCTATCTCCCCGGTTTCGGTTTTCGGGATGTTATCCAGGTCAAAGTTGGTAACGTGGAATGTTTCGCCGGCACCTTCCGCGTCTGAAGCGGTAATTACCGGTGTATGCAGGTAAACAAACCCGCGCTCCTGGAAAAACTGGTGCACCGCGAATGCCAGACTGTTACGTACCCTGAAAATAGCGCCAAAAGTGCTGGTGCGGAAACGCAGGTGAGCATGCTCACGCAAAAACTCCAGGCTATGTTTTTTAGGTTGGATAGGATATTTTTCGGGATCGCTATCGCCTAAAATTTCAATGTCGCTTGCCACAACTTCAACAGTTTGGCCTTTACCTAAAGAGGCAATCAGTTTACCCTGAACGCTTAGCGCGGCGCCAACAGTAATGCGTTTAAGCAAAGCCGGGTCGGTGTTTTCAAAATCGACAACTATCTGGATATTATTATTAGTTGAGCCATCATTCAAAGCAATAAAACGATTTGAACGGAATGCACGCACCCATCCTTTAACTGTTACATCAATTTCGGTTTGCTGGCTTTGCAGCAATGCTTTGATCTTAGTTCGCTGACTCATAAAGTGTAATTCTGTATAAAACTGTATAATTTTTAGAATCGCAAAAATACAATTAATTATCAAAGCTTACTTTGAAACATCAGCTAAAAAACACAGTGCAGGGCAGTGGCGAAAAGGCGGGGATTATTAAGGGAAGAGGAGAAGAAAGAAAAAGATGTGCGGGGGAAGCACAGCCGGGAGCACAGCACGCTCCCGGCTATTTCTTTTTCTGAAGCTTAGTTGCTTGATACCATAATGGTGTCACGACGTAAGCTTGGCGTCGCCTTGCTGCCAATCATAATCGTGTCTTTGCCTTTATTCAATGACTGATTAAGAATGCTTTTTTTAGCAGTAGCACTGTCTTGTGCGGGCGCTACGCCATTTTTTTGACAGCCAGCCAGTAACATGAATGATACTGAGGCGATTAATAATAGAGCTTTTTTCATAAAACAAATTTACAACTAATACGAATGATAAGTAAGCTAAGTTACAGTAATACAAAAGTTAATACTAAGTGTAGCTTTAAACTTGCCCTCGCCAAAAGAAACCTTATCCGGATGGCTTCCTGGCGGATTATCACTCACTTTCAGGAACCTTAATTCAAAAAATCCCTGTAGTATTTTACTGGTTTGATTATATGAAATTATGGTTATTGAACTAAGGTGGGTTGGATCGGGAACATATTTACCGGTTAGTGTGCCGGATTTTTTAATTTGGTAATAATTTTCGTTTGCCTTGAGCGTGTAATAGCCAACGCCATCAAATACAAACTTAAAACCAACTTCTTCTTCCTCGCCCGAAATGCTGCTTTTGGCTGATACCGTGATGGTATCTCCCAATATGTTTGAACCGGTTGGGTCGGCCTCCCATAATGTATTATTTTTTTTCGCAAGTATAAAATCTGGCGCGACGGGAAAGTTGCAGCAATCTTTCTTTTTACATGCCGAAAAAAGCAGGGCCACGGCTATGGCTAACATAAACCAGGGATATTTCATTGCTTTGTTGATGACAGGTTAACTAATTGTACAGGAGATATAAAGATATTTAAAAATAGGGGCATATTATACAGGCATTCAGTAAGTTTGCCCCTCATTTAAATTTACCGCTCATGAACCCCAGGTTAAGTCTCGTTATTGGCATTTTATGTATCTCCTTCTCGCCGATATTTGTAAAGCTTGCCGGGGTGTCGCCGATAGGTTCGGCATTTTACAGGGTGTTTGTAGCCTGGATATGCCTCGCCCCTTTTTGTGTAATAAAAAAGAAACTTAAAGTAGATAAAAAACAGTTGCTTATATCCATAGCTGCGGGGATGGTTTTCGCGATGGATATCGCGGTTTGGAATATTTCCCTGCTGAAAATAAGTGCCACCGTTTCAACACTGATAGCCAACCTGGCACCGGTTTGGGTGGGGCTGATGAGTTTCTTGTTTTTAAGAAAACGTTCGGGCCTGTTATTCTGGATTGGTACACTCATAGCAATTACCGGTATGGTGGTATTGGTAGGTTATGAACATATATTACATATGGAACTTAACACGGGCATATTATTAGCCATACTGGCAAGCTTTTTTTATGCTACCTATATCATGATCACCAAAAATATTATGGCAGGTATTGATGTGTTTAGCTTTATGTTTTACAGTATGCTTAGCGCCAGCATTTTTTTACTGGTGATAAATGGATATATGCATAATGACATTATTCATCTTTCATTAAAAGTGTGGCTTTGCTTTATAGGTATGGGGCTTATATGCCAATTAGCAGGCTGGCTCACCATTAATTACTCGTTACGTTACCTCGAATCAACCAGGGTATCTATCGCGTTGTTAAGTCAGACTGTTTTTGCGGGCTTGCTGGCCGCTTTTTTATTGAAGGAGCGTTTAGGTTTTAACGAGATCATTGGCAGTGTAATTGTTTTGGGCGGAATAGCCGTAACTTTTTTAAAGCCACGTAATCAGGCAAATAAAATAGTATCTTGACGATTGTTAATTATCCAATTACGTTTTGCCCTACATTTGCATTTTTAACGCATGATTCAAAAATCCACTATCGACCGTATTATGGAAGCCACCGACATTGTGGAGGTGATAGGGGAGTTTGTGCAGTTAAAAAAACGTGGTGCCAACTACGTAGGTCTTTCGCCTTTTGCTAATGAGCGTACCCCATCGTTTACGGTGTCGCCGGCTAAGGGCATTTTTAAAGATTTCTCGACGGGTAAAGGCGGTTCTGCAGTTACATTTTTGATGGAGCTGGAAAAGTTCAGCTATCCCGAAGCCCTAAAGTGGCTGGCCAAAAAATATGGTATCGAGGTAGAAGAAACCGTTGAAGCGCCTGAAAATCGCGAGGAAGAACTTCGCCGGGAAAGTTTGATGATCGTATCGGCTTTTGCTGCCAAGTTTTTCCATGAAACCATGCTCGAAACCGAAGAGGGGCAAAGCATTGGTTTGAGTTATTTTAAAGAACGCGGCTTTACCGCCGAAACCATAAAGAAATTTGAGCTGGGCTACTCGCCCGATCAATGGGAAGCCTTTACAGGCAAGGCTTTGCGCGAGGGTTATAAAGAACCGTTTCTGGTTGAAAGCGGCCTGTCGGTAAAACGTGATAACGGTGCTTTGTATGACAGGTATCGCGGCCGGGTAATGTTCCCGATTCACAGTTTTACGGGCCGGGTAATCGGTTTTGGCGGTCGTACGCTCAAAAAAGATAAAAACGTAGCCAAATACGTTAACTCGCCCGAGTCCGAGATCTACCATAAATCAAACGTACTTTACGGGCTGTATTTTGCCAAAAAGGCCATCCGCGAGCAGGATAATTGCTACCTGGTAGAAGGCTATGCCGACGTACTTTCGGTGCATCAGGCCGGGGTTGAAAACGTGGTGGCCTCCTCAGGTACATCACTTACAACCGAACAGATCAAGCTTATTGCCCGTTTTACCAAAAACATCACCATATTATATGACGGTGATGCTGCCGGGATCAAAGCCTCGTTACGAGGTTTGGATATGATCCTGGAAGAAGGGCTTAACGTAAAAGTGGTATTGTTCCCCGATGGACATGACCCCGATTCGTTTGTACAATCAAAAGGATCAAGTGCCTTCAAAAAGCATATCGAGGAAAATAAAAAGGATTTCATCCTGTATAAAACCCAGATCCTGCTTAAAGAGGTTGCCAATGACCCGATAAAGAAAGCCGACGTAATTCGCGAGGTGGTTGAAAGTATCGCTAAAATTCCGGATAGCATCAAGGCATCGGTATTTATAAAAGAGTGTAGCGGCTTATTACAGATAGATGAGCGCGCCCTTTTATCCGAGCTTAACAAAATGCGTGCGGCCAAGGCCAAAAAGGAGGAGCAGCAACGGCAGCAACAAAATAACAGGTTTGCGGAAATGCCTGACGAGCCTCATTTTTTTGACGAGCCCGTTGAACTGGAACCTCCGGTTGCAAAAGATGATGCTTTTCAGGAAAAGGAAATTGTGCGTTTATTACTGCATTACGGCGGTCGTATGATTGACTGGGACGGTATTGCAAACACCTACATCGGTCCTTTCATTATAGCCGAGTTAAGCGACGTTGCTTTTGAACATCAGGTTTGTAAGCAAATTACAGAAATTTATCGCCGTGAAGTTGAAAACGGTGTGTTACCCGATGATAACTATTTTATTCACCATAAAGATAAAGGCATTGTTGATTTAACCATCAATATGCTGGCCAGCAAATATTCGCTCAGCGAAAATTGGTACGAAATGCATAGGATTACCGTGAATGATGAGCAGGTGAATATGAAAGCCACTATCCTCGGTGCTATTTTTCACCTCAAAAAGCATAAGGTGGGCAAGATGCTGGAAGACCTACGCTCGCAGCTTCAAAAAGCAGACAGCGAGGCCGACCAGGAGATACTGCTTAACCAGTATATGCGCATGAAAAAAGTGGAAAAATCTATATCCGACTTTCTGGGCTCCGTAATCATCAAATAATGGCGCAACACCTTGAACTTGGCCGAACCGGCGAAGCATTGGCCAAAACCCACCTCGAAAAAGCAGGCTACGAAATCATGGACGAAAACTGGACTTACGGAAAAGCCGAAATAGATATTATTGCTTATAAAGACAAGGTTATTATATTTACCGAAGTAAAAACCCGCACGGGCAATGGCTTTGGCCAACCTGAAGATTTTGTTGATAACCGTAAACAAAAACTCCTGGCCGAAGCTGCCGATGAATATATTTACCTCATGAACCATCAGGGCGAAGTGCGGTTTGATATCATTGCCATTTTGTTTGACCGTAGCGGAAATTATATACTAAACCATATAGAAGATGCGTTTTGGCCTTCGGCCACATAACACTTATGAATAACAATAAATTAAAGCTATTTTTTGCCGTTCTTGCCCTAACAGCTTTAGGTTGCAGCTGTAACCATAAACCTGAAAGCGCGGCTACAGACTACACCATAAGCCCCGACGCGGGCGCAAACTACAAAGCAGGCGATAAGATCGATATTAAAGTCCATGCTCCTGCAGGCAGTAAAGTTGATTCGGTAGTTTACCTGCTCGATTCGGCGAAGATTGCTTCCAGTAAAGATACTTCGGGTATCAGCCTCAAGACAGACACCATTGGCTTAGGCATCAGGATGATCACTGCTAAAGTTTATGAAGCCGGTAAAAGTAACGAGGTAACAACCAATATCCTGTTACTGGCGGCTAAAGCACCAGCCAGATACACTTATAAAGTGGAGAAGGTTTTTCCGCATGATACAGCTGCATATACCGAGGGGCTGCAATATGTCGACGGCGTTTTATATGAGAGCATTGGAGATTATGAACATTCGGCAATCCGTAAGGTGGATTTAAACACAGGTAAAGTTTTACAGGAAACCAAACTTGATAAAAAATACTTTGGCGAAGGGATCGCGGTTGTTGGCGATAAAGTAGTACAGCTTACTTACAAAGAGAAAGTTGGTTTTGTTTATGATAAGAACACGCTGAAACTACTCAATAACTTTACCAACAATGTTGGTCCTGAAGGCTGGGGAATGTGCTTTGATGGTAATAAACTGTATATGGACGATAGCACCAATCGCCTTTGGTTCCTGGATAAAAACAACTATCGCCCAATTGGCCACGTCGACGTATGCGATGATAAACAACAGATTGATTCCATCAACGAGTTGGAATACATCAATGGCAAAATATATGCTAACGTTTATCAAACCGATAGCATATTGGTGATTAATCCTAAAACCGGCGCTGTGGAGCAAATTGTGGATATGAAAGAGATCTACCCGGTAGCAAGCCGTCCGCAGGACAGGGATTGGACCAATAATGTATTAAACGGCATAGCTTGGGATGCAAAAGGTCAGCGCCTGTTTGTAACAGGTAAGAAATGGCCGCACCTGTACCAGGTTAAATTTGTGCCGGTTCCGTAAGCCCCCCTAACCCCTAAAGGGGGAATTACAGTTTGAAAGAATTATTTTAATAATGCAAAACGCCCGGATTTTCCGGGCGTTTTGTGGTTAATTATTGACGTATTGCCAGCCATACCTGGTCATAAACTCTTCAACCTCTTCATTAAATGATTTCTTTTGGTGGTGATTTTCTTGGTTGTTAATATAGCTAATGACAGTTGATACTTGTGATTCACTTATCGATACTGCAAAGTAATCGTCCTGCCAGCTGAATTGCTGATCAATTAACTTCATTTTGTTTATCCAAAGAGAGGACTCGCCTTTAATTAGCTGACTTATTTTGGCAATATTTTGATCTTTACCTAAAGAAATCAGGCAATGAATATGATCCGTATAGCCATTGATGGCCTGTAAGAATATTCCTTTCTCTTTGCAGTTTTCCATGATGTGTTTGTGTACCTGATATCTTACATTTTGCACAAGCAATGGCTGCCTGTCTTTTGTAGCGAAAACCAAATGAATCCAGATTTTTACAAATGACATGGTTTATGGGTTTTGTCCTAAGATATGGTTTATTGGGGCTAAAGCCACTTATTTTAACTGATCTTATCCGTTGGTTAAAACCAACGGCAATGAAACGAAAGTTAGGTTTTCTTGTCCTAAAGGTATGGCTTATTTTGGCTAAAGCCAAGCTATCACTGCTAACGAATCCGTTGGTTAAAACCAACGGCAATGAAAGGAAAGAGTTTAGATTTTCTTATCCTAACGGGACAGTTATATTGGTTAGAGTTATTTTGTCAATTATAATTCTGTTCAACTTGAACCAATGGTGATGAAAAGAATTTGAGAATTGTTTTAAATGGGTGAATAGAACATGCTTTGTTTTGGCGTTTTTCCATAGACAATCAATTCATTGCCGTTGGTTTTAACCAACGGAACAAAGAGTGAAATTAGAGTCGGCTTTAGCCGAAACCGCCGGAAAAGTTTCTGCTATAAATTAAAACTTTTTTAAAAACAAGCAACGCCCGAAAGATCCGGGCGTTGCTTGTTTTTAAACTTATCCTTAGAGGAGGGCTTACCTCCAGGCTTTATACTGATTGATCAAACCATTGGTTGATGAATCATGGCTGCTGATCTGTGCATCATCTTTCAACTCAGGAAGGATTTTGCCGGCAAGTTGTTTACCAAGCTCAACACCCCATTGGTCAAAGCTGTAAATGTTCCAGATAATACCTTGGGTAAAGATTTTGTGCTCATATGCCGCAATCAGTGCACCTAAAGTATATGGAGTGATCTTTTTAATCAGGAATGAGTTTGTTGGACGATTGCCTTCAAATACTTTGAACGGAGCAATCTTAGCAATTTCTTCTTCAGATTTTCCGGCTGCTTTAAGCTCTTCAATAACTACCTCTTCGGTTTTGCCGTTCATTAAAGCCTCGGTTTGAGCGAAGAAGTTTGAAAGCAGCATGTTGTGGTGCTCGCCAAGTGGGTTGTGTGATTGTGCCGGAGCAATAAAGTCGGCAGGGATCAGTTTAGTACCCTGGTGAATTAACTGATAAAACGCGTGCTGACCGTTTGTACCGGGCTCACCCCAAATGATCGGGCCTGTTGAGTAGTCAACATCTTTACCATTACGATCAACATGTTTACCGTTACTTTCCATATCGCCCTGCTGGAAATAAGCAGAGAAACGGTGCAGGTACTGATCATAAGGCAAAATAACGTTGGTTTCTGCCTCAAAGAAGTTGTTGTACCAAATACCTATCAAACCCATGATAACCGGGATGTTCTGGTCAAATTCGGCAGATTTAAAGTGATTATCTGTAGCGTGTGCGCCGGCAAGTAAGTCGGCAAAGTTTTCAAAACCAATGCTCAGGGCAATTGATAAACCGATAGCACTCCATAAAGAGTAACGACCACCTACCCAATCCCAAAACTCAAACATGTTTTTGGTGTCGATACCAAATTTCTCAACAGCTGCCGCGTTGGTTGAAAGTGCCGCGAAGTGTTTAGCCACATCAGCCTCGGTAGCGCCACTGGCCAGGAACCAGTCGCGTGCGCTGTGAGCGTTGCCCATAGTTTCCTGGGTAGTAAAAGTTTTTGAAGCCACCAGGAACAAAGTAGTTTCAGGATCAACCGCTTTCAGGGTTTCAACTATATGAGTACCATCCACGTTGCTTACAAAGTGAAGGTTCAAATGATTTTTGTATGCTTTTAATGCTTCGGTAACCATTACCGGGCCCAGGTCAGAACCACCGATACCAATGTTAACAACGTCGGTAATAGGTTTGCCTGTGTAGCCTTTCCACTCGCCGGAGATGATGGCTTCGCTGAAAGATTTCATTTGGTCAAGCACTTTATTTACATCAGGCATAACATCTTTGCCATCAACATAAATTGGCGTGTTGCTGCGGTTACGTAATGCGATGTGCAGTACCGGTCGGCCTTCCGTAACGTTGATTTTTTCGCCCGAGTACATGGCATCTATTGCCTCTTTTAATGAACACTCTTTGGCCAACTGTATCAATAAGGCGATGGTTTCATCGTCGATACGGTTCTTTGAGTAATCCAGTAATATATCCTCAAACTGAATCGAGAATTTATTAAAGCGCTGGTCATCAGCGTCAAACATTTCCTTCAGGCTTTTTGCTACAATATCAATGTAATGATCTGTTAGGTATTTGTAAGCCTGGGTTGTTGTAAAATCGGTAGTTGGCAGCATAATTGTTTTGTTTTTTGACAAAAGTAAAAAGTTAATTGTAAGGTGGTTATTAAATAAAATAATTGTCTGTCTTAGTGTTGTTTAAACACGGCTGGGATAGTGTTTAGTTTACACCGAAAAATTATGAGAATTACAAAGGAATTACAAATATATTTTGAAGTTTAAAATTTTTATTTAATATATTTGTGTCGATGGTAATCAAATGAGGTATTTATCATCATTTTGTAAATTTACTTTAAAAGCACGTATTACTATGTTTGAGAAACTGTTTTTGCTTGTAAAAGATAATGCCGGGACGGCCGTTATCAACAACCCGGTGATCCCTGCTAAACATCACGATGCAGTGATTAATGAAGCTTCAAGTTCAATCATTGAAGTATTAAAAGGCCAGCTTGAAAGCGGCAAGGTAAAGGAACTTATAAAGTACTTTCAGTTTTCGGGTAGTTACAACAATTCATTAGTATCGAGCATTACCAATAGTTTTGCTAACAAGCTTAACAATTTTTATGGCATTGATCCTGCACATGCTTTAGCTGCAGCCAAGGCTTTAATCCCAACTGTGATGAACGAGTTGGTTAAAGAAACCAAAAGCGGCGAAGCCAAGGAATTTGCATTGGGCACTATGCTTACTAAGCTGAATGGTAACCGTACCGATCTGAACCCACTTGTGAAAGACCTGATGGTTGCCTAACATACTATTACATCTGCCTAATGAATGGGCCTGCTAATTGCTTAACAATTTGCAGGCCTTTTTATTTATGGCAATTTTTCAAATTATATATATTTGCCGTATGACTAAAGAACAAGTTCAGGATTTAAGGGATAGAGTAACTTCCCTGAGGAGGCATCTTTGACATTGATAAGAAGCTGGAACTATTAAAAGAAGAACAGGAAATAACCATTGGCCCGCATTTCTGGGACCATCCTAAAGAGGCCGAAAAGGTACTCGCATCCATCAAGGTAAAAAAAGTATGGACAGACGCGTTCCAAAAAGTGGTAGCTGTTGTTGATGACGCCGGCGTACTTTTTGAATTTTACCAGGGAGGCGATGCTACCGAAGCCGAAATGCAGGAGCAATATAATGCAGCTATAAAAGCGGTTGAGGAGCTTGAATTTAAAAATATGCTTTCGGCCGAAGAGGATCAGCTTAACGCGGTGTTACAGATCACGGCCGGTGCCGGTGGTACCGAAAGCTGCGACTGGGCCGGTATGCTCATGCGTATGTACATTATGTGGGGCGAAAAAAATGGCTATAAAGTAACCGAACAGGATTACCAGGAGGGCGATGTAGCCGGTGTTAAAACGGTTACCCTGCAGCTGGAAGGCGAGTTTGCCTACGGTTATCTTAAAGGCGAAAATGGAGTACATCGTTTAGTGCGTGTATCACCTTTTGATGCTAATGCCAAACGCCACACTTCATTTGCTTCGGTGTATGTGTACCCTTTGGTTGATGATACCATTGAAATTGAGGTAAACCCTGCCGATATCGAGTTTGAAACTTTCCGCTCGGGTGGTGCGGGTGGCCAGAACGTGAACAAGGTAGAAACCGCCGTTCGTTTGTATCACAAGCCTTCAGGTATCATTATAAAAAACCAGGAGTCGCGTTCGCAATTACAGAATAAGGATAACGCCATCCGCTTGTTGAAGTCTCAGTTATATGAAATTGAGATGCGTAAACGTATGGAGCTGACCAACGCCATTGAAGGCAATAAAAAGAAAATTGAATGGGGCTCGCAGATCCGCAACTATGTTTTACACCCGTACAAACTGGTTAAAGACCTGCGTACCGATCACGAAACCTCAAATGCCGCTGCAGTACTTGACGGCGATCTTGATGACTTCCTGAAAGCCTACCTCATGGAATTTGGCGGACCGAAGAGTTAAAAGGAATGTAGACGGTAGAGCGGATGTCATGCTGAGCTTGTCGAAGCATAGCGTGTAGGGCCTCTGCGCACGTCCTTCGGCAAGCTCAGGATGACACCCCAAGGCTTTATTTACGATATAAAACGGAGTTATCAGAAATGATACTCCGTTTTTTGTTTTAGGCAGATTAATTGTATTTTGGACAGATCCAATTTGCCTTTAATAGATATGAAAACCATTTTATCAGCCTTTGCATTGACAGCCATAACTTTTGTTTCCTTCGCGCAGGAAAAACCGATGCCGCTTTATCCGAAGGGCGTTCCCAATTCAAAAAAAGCTCCGTCAACTTATGTCGAAAAAACTGACGACAGGAGCTGGATTTCGATGGTGACAGAACCAACACTAACTCCATATCTGCCAGAAAAGGGTAAAGCAAACGGTGCCGCTATTGTTGTTTGCCCGGGTGGTGGCTATTCCGGATTGGCTTCTGATCACGAAGGCAAGGCTATAGCACGGGCATTTGCGGAAATTGGCGTAACGGCTTTTGTGTTAAAATACCGTTTGCCAAGCGATGATATCATGGCTGATAAATCTATCGGGCCGCTGCAGGATGCGCAAATGGCAATTTATATCGTGCGTAAAAATGCAACCCAGTGGAATATCAATCCGTCAAAAATAGGTATCATCGGTTTTTCGGCAGGCGGGCACCTGGCATCAACCGAAGGAACGCATTTCGATAAACCTGTTATTGAAGATAAAGAGAACATCAGCGTACGTCCTGATTTTATGATGCTGATCTATCCTGTAATTTCTTTTGGCGAATATGCCCACGTTGGCTCAAGGGAAAACCTGATAGGTAAAAGTCCATCGGCAGCACAGCTTGAGTTATACTCGAACGAAAAACAGGTAACTGCTAATACCCCGCCTACATTTTTGGTGCATGCAGAGGATGATACCGTAGTACCGGTACAAAACAGCCTGTTATTTTATGACGCCCTGTTAAAAAACAAAGTGAAAGCCGAAATGCACCTTTTTCAGGAAGGTGGGCATGGTTTTGGAATGAACAATTCTAAAAACAAAGGCAAGTGGTTTGAATGGGCTGCCTCATGGCTGGAAGAGAATGGCTTTTTAGGCGGAAAATAATTAAGGATAAGTAATTTTCTTCTGCTGTGAAAACAGTAGGCTAATTTTATTGTTGAGGTAAACAGTCTTTTTTCAAAAAGTACGAAGTTCGACCTTAATGATCATTTTATGTTGAAAAGAATACTGTTAGCAGTGTTATTCGTTGCCGGTGCCTGCTTTAATGTTATTGCCCAAACTATCAAGTTCAAAAACGTATCTAACCAGGATCTTACCTACGTTTTAAATAACCTGCAAAAGCGTTACGTTTATACAGATCATAAAACGCTGAACATTGCGGTATACCTTGTAGCCGATCAGCAGGGTGATGTTGATGCCCCGGCAGATTGCAAAACGCCGGGTTCCATTTATATCGCGGTGTCTGAGGTTAAGCCCAAGCCCGAACAATATGTTTATAAATTGAACCCGGTATGCGACCCTAAGTTTGTCAACTGGATCAAATCAAAAAAGATGTATAAGATTGCATTTAGCTATGGGGCAGCAGTGAAAAGGAAAACCGCTACTATTGGAATAACGCTGAAGAAGTTGGTAGTGGAGTAAAGTTGCTGTGCTGGCAGTGAGATAATAAAGGCTTGGCGGTCTTAAACCACATGGTAGAACCAAAAATCCGAGGCTGAAAAACCGCTTTTGCATATGATATAAGATATAACGTCATTTATTTCCGGATCCTCATCTAAAACAAAATCTTCGTTGTTTAAATCCGTTGTTGTGATATACTCAATATAAAGTTGATTCTTTAAAGCTATTCGTATATCATCCAATTGACTTGTAAGGGTAAAAATCATTGGATATCTTCTCCATATATATCCAATGATTTTATCTGACAGTGCTATTATGGCCACTTTTTCATCATCATCATCGCAGTATGATATCTCATATCCTTCCTTGCTCAAACGTTCAAGGCAGTAAAAAAACTCATATATGCTCCAAAGGACATCATCTCTGCTCATGGCTTTTTTAACAATGTCAGTTATATTTTGCATTATGTTTAATCTATGTATTAACTAATATCCATTATCCCAACAATCTTATCTCCTTCAAAAGTGAAAATTGAATGCCCTTTCAGGTTCAGCTCATCACCTTTCTTTAAACCGTTCGGCAGGTCGATGGCTATAATGGCGTTGTAATCAATTTCTATCTCGGTTTTGTTGCCGGTATGCTTAAATGACCGGATAATTTGCTCGCGGCGCTCAAAAAGTCTTACAGCCTGTTCAGCCTGGTTCCTGAAGGCTTCTATACCATCAAGCTCCATGTTTACATCGCCGTTTGATACGTTTTCAAACTTTACGGTTGGAGCAAGATCTTTAAGCATGCCTTCAACATCAAAATTGTTATAGGCCTTTACATAATTGCTGATGATAAGTTCACGTTGTTGCATGAACTAAAGGTAATGATTGCCGGGTATATTTAAGATTTACGAAGTTTTTAAAACTTCGTAAGTCTTATGCAGGCGTAAGCGAATAAATTATTTAGTCATCCCCAAATTCTGCACATAAGCACCACCCACGGGCAACATAAAGCCATTAATGGTCACCTGGTGGCGTTCTATCTTATCAATTTTACTTACGGCGGCAATAAACGACCGATGGATCCTGATAAATTTTTCGGCAGGGAGTAGGTTTTCCACTTCGGTGATGGTCATGCGGGTAACCACCTTGCTATCCTTCAGCATAAAATTGACATAGTTACCTGTGGCTTCCAGGTGATAGATTTCATCAAAATTAACACGTACCTGGTCGTAACCGGTTTTCAGGAAAATGTAATCCTTAACATCGGCAGTGTTCCTGAAATTGTAAAGCTCGTAGGCTTTATTGCAGGCTTTTATAAACCTGGTAAGCGCGAAAGGTTTTAATAAGTAGTCAACCGCGTCGAGCTCAAAGCTGGTTACAGCATGTTCAGTATAGGCGGTGGTGAATATAACCAGCGGCTTTTTGTTGAGGCACGTTAATAGGTCGATGCCCGAGATATCGGGCATCTTAATATCAAGAAATAGCAAGTCTACCTGTTCGCGCTGCAGGTAATCCATGGCTTTAAAGGCATCAGTAAACTCGGCTTTCAGGTCAAGAAATGGCACCTTGGCGGCATGCGAGCGAATCACATCAAGCGCTATCGGTTCATCATCAATGGCTATGGCGGTAATCAAAGCTTATTGTAGTTGTATAGTTAAATGTATGAAAAAATCCCTGGCACTTTCGCGGATCACCAGCTCATGTTTGTTAGGGTACAGGAGTATCAGCCGTTGTTTCACATTTTCCAGACCAATGCCGTTGTTATATTTTTCGGTATCGTTAAACACTTTTGGGTGGATGCTATTATGCACATCAAAGTAGAGCGTGTTTTCTTTGGTTTGCAGACTGATATTGATATGCGATGGTTGGCGCAGACTGATGCCGTGTTTAAAGGCGTTTTCAATAAAAGGGATTAGCAGCATGGGGGCAATCTGCAGGGCGTTTACATGCTCTTCAATTTGTAGTACAATACTGATATCGGGCGATGTTTGGGTTCGTAGCTTTTGCAGGGCGATGTAGTTATTCAGGTAATCGATTTCGCGTACCAGCAGTATTTTTTCCTGCATGTTTTCCTGTAGCATAAAGCGCATCATATCGCCAAGGCGCTGCACACCTTCAGCGGTGCGTTCGGCATTTTCCTGCAGGGCGGTACCATACAAAGTATTCAAGGCGTTAAACAGGAAATGCGGATTAATTTGTGAGCGAAGGAAGTCCAGATCTGCTGTCGAACGGCCGAGGGCGGTTTTTAAATAGGTGATTTCCTGGTTGCCAGCCATTTTGCGTTTGTAAACTATCCAGGCAAAAGGGCCGGTAATAAGCAGTTGTATACCGCAATTAAAACCGCCAACAATAAATGTTGGCTCCGATGATTCAAATATCAGGCTTGTTAAAATGCCTATTGGGATGCTGATCAGTAACATAACACCTGCAGTTTTAAGCAGGTAGTTGAAAATGCCACGATTTTTGGCCAACGTTTGCGGTATTAAACTGTAGAAAGACAAGGCGTAAATGCCTATAGCTACCGGTGCTATAATTACGAAAGTAGTGATCAACTCAACCGGGAAATCGGCAAGCGCCATCATGAAGGCAACGATCATGCAAATCACAATCGCTATAATGCAATCGTGGGTAAGCACACGGTATTTGGCTTGTATTTTATCTACGTTACTTAACAGGAAATTTGCCGAATACTTGATCATGCTGTAAAAAGTAAGCATCATCATCACCCATAAAGCATACAGCACATTAGTTTTGAAAACAAGGTTATACACATAATCTGGAGACTTATGGTAAAACAGGTAGCCCTTTAGCCATGTATCGGTTATGCCAAACAAGCCCCAAAGAGCGGTAAGAAGAGCTAACCCTAAAATGATGTGCCAGGCAATGCGCCGTTTTTCGGCTAAGGCCGGAATGATAACAAAGTTCCAAAGTAAAAAGGCACCATAGTATCCGGTATATCTGAATACCTCCGGAAAAAAATAAAATTTAGAGTACGAATAATGCAGGTGATAATTGTTGAACATGTACCTGTATGGGGTCCATATTTCTTTATAGTTACTGTCGGCAACTTTGGTTAACAGCAGTATAAGTGCAAAAGCATAAATGGTGGTTGCGGCCCAAAATTCAATTTTGCCAAGGTTCAGGTTTTTTTTCAGCAGATCGTTCATAGTGTTTTGAATTATGCCCGCAAGGTATAATGCACAATACTACTGAATAAATAAATGGGATGAAACCGGATCCTGGTGGGATGAAGCCCCCTAACCCCCTAAAGGGGGAACGATAGTTGAAAATCACAACGCGGCGCAAATCAAAAGCACCCCCTTTAGGGGGCGGGGGGGGCATCCATTATCTCCAGCAACTCATTCAACTCTCTTACCTTATCTGCAGAGCCAAGGTTTTCATACGCGCTGATGAGGTTACGGAGCACACGTTTAATGATATCGGTGTTAGAGCAGGGTTCGTAAAATTGCTTATCAAATTTGAGGTTAAGCTGTTTCAGGAACATATCTACATCGCGCCTGCCAAACAAGAAGCCTTTATTAAAGGCGTTAATATAAAACAGGATGCCACTTTCAAATTCGCTTTGCATACTTTCATCCAGATAGGCCAGGATGAAGTGTTGCGGCAGGTTTACGCCATATACCGGGATATCCAGTTTTTGCGCTATGATAGAATAAATGATGGCTAACGAAATCTGGTTGCCCTTTTTGGTTTCCAATACTTGGCTCAGGTAGCTGTTTTGCGGATCGAGGTGATTGGAGGTGTTGCCGCTGAAACCGTAGATGTTGTAAAATACATGGTTAATGAGCTTGATCTGCTCTTTCGGACTGGCCTCGTTCATCATTTGCAGCCAGATATCACGCTTAATGGCCTCTATCTGGTTGATGATCTTTTGCTCGTCAAGATCCGGGTATTGGTAACGGTTAATGATCAGGATGCCTTGCAGCAGATCAAACGCCCCACTTTGGTTCCATAATTTCAGGTCGTTTTTAAGGCTGCTGAACTGTATTTCGTGTACCAGGTTGGCAATACGCTCCTGTAAAATAGGGTCAAAAGCCTGCTCAAAAGCCGACTCAAGATAGCTGATAGCTTCGGCTCCATATGAAAACAATTTGTTATACACATGTTCATAAATGCCGCTGTCCGGATCGTCCAGCAGGCGGATCAATGAATTAACTTCAGTTGGATTTATCATACACTGTAATGCTAAAATACTAAACCTTTTCTATTTTTACAGCGATGTATAATATAAGGTATGGGCTTAGTTATCTGCGGCACCGTTTTTTGGCCAATAACAGGCATGGCATACACTCTCCATTTGTTTACAAGCTGATTGATACGGTTATTTACGATTATACTTCCCAAAAAGTGTACCGTGATATCAAAGAAATTTGCAGGAAGCAACATTCTGACAAGAGTGTGATAAATACACTACCCTTGAAATTTTACCGTTTGCTTTATCGGTTTGCTGTTTACTTTAAACCACAAACAGTATTGTTAGCTGATACAGCGGATTACATCACAGCGTTTGTTATCAAACAAGCTAACCCCGAAGTTAAAGGTATTTCATCTTCAACATCTGGCACTCGTCAGGCTGACATGATCCTGGCAGATGCCTTAAAACAAAACCCTGCCAGTTATCTTGAAAAGGTTATGCCATCCGTTCATGACGATACCGTTTTAATATTTACAAACATCCATCGCAACTCCGCAGCCCAACAATCATGGGAGCAGCTTAAATTAAATCAACAGGTTAGGGCTACTATCGATCTATATTTTATCGGGATGGTGTTTTTTAAACCGGGGATGAGTAAAGAGGATTTCAGGGTGAGGTATTGATAGCTTATGTCTGAACTCGAATTAAACGAATTAATTGAATGGGCGGAATTTTGAAAAAATGGAATTCAGAAGAAAGCGGCATTCGATGAATTATAAAAATTCGTTTAATTCGAGTTCTGACAGACAACATTAAAACGACTGCCCCAATCCAATATAAAATCCGGTTAATCTTTTTTCGTTAGGGATTTTCTGGCCTACGCCATAATCTACACGGACAGCGAGGCCTTTTTGAACATCAAAAAAGTAACGGAGGCCACCGCCGTAGTTTGGTTTTAGTTCCGAAGAACTGAAGCTGTTTTTAAAAACCTCACCGGTGCCGACAAAGCCTGCAAAGCCTATACGATTGCTTAGGCGGTAGCGCAGTTCGGCTTGTCCGGCTATCATGTTGCGGTCGCGAAAACGGCCGTTATAATAACCCCGCATCAGCTCGTCGCTACCCAGATCGGGCAGTAAATAAAATGGCGAAGCAGAACCGGTAAGGCTTTGTTCCTGCACATCGAGGCCAAGCACCCATTTAGGCGCAAGTAAAAAAAACTGCGAATATTCGATATTAAAGAAACCTCCCTTGTAATCGTTATTGCCAAACATGCCATGTATAGCCTGGAAATAAGCACCTATAATAAGGCCTTTGGTGGTGTAAGTATTATTGTTCCTGTTATCAAATGTAATGGTAGGACCTATATATACGCTTGGCCCGCCTCCGCGATTTTCAACACGCGGATCGGTATAAAATATACCTGTTTTATCATCATCACTGAAATGGTAGTCCCATGCACCGGCGTTTATACCTGCGTATAAATTATCGGTGATCTTTTTTTCACCTGCAAAGTTTACTTTGAAACGTTTTTGACCAATCCTGTCGGAGTTGGCCTTTAAGGTATTATTACCAATGCCATAAAAATCAAAGGGGAAGTTGATATAACTCACGCCTGCCGTAAGGTGATAGGTATTGCCTGGAGTCCAGTAGCTGCTGGTAAGGCTTAAACGGCTTTGACCTTTGGTGGTTATAGTAGCGTAGGCAAAAACATTAGATACACGGGTATTGAGCTTGGATGTATCGGTGTAAAAAGATAACAATCCGGCGCCGCCAACCTCAAGGCCGGTTTCGGGGGCCGAGCTTAAAACGGGTAATATAACAAAACTGCTTTTGCGTGTGGTATCTTTATCAAAATACATCCGCTTTACTACACGGGATATTTGCGAAAAGGCACCGGTTGAAATAGCGCACAAAAGCAATAAGGTAACGAGTTTTTTCATAGGTGTTTACGGTGGCTAATATAACCCATTTTGGTGTATAAGGTTCTGCCAACAATATTTTAAAATTAGGATGACATATAAGGACGAGGGTAGGGGTGAAGGGATGACAATTTCAGAACGAAATAGTTATAAAAAGATAAAGTTTCATTTAAAATTCAATTTAACTAAAATGTCTACTTTTGCGCAGAAATTTTATTGAAATATTATGAGCACTACAAGAGGACCTATTTCGCAGTTTATTGAAAGAAATTATCTGCACTTTAACGCCGCGGCATTAATGGATGCAGCTAAAGGCTATGAAACACACCTTGAAGAAGGCGGTAAAATGATGGTTACCTTAGCCGGTGCCATGAGTACAGCCGAGCTGGGTATTTCACTGGCTGAAATGATTCGTCAGGATAAAATTGCTATCATATCATGTACAGGCGCCAACTTGGAAGAGGATATCATGAACCTTGTAGCGCACTCGCATTACAAAAGGGTACCTAACTACCGCGACCTGAGCCCTCAGGAAGAGTGGGACCTGCTTGAAAATCATTACAACCGTGTTACTGATACCTGTATCCCGGAAGAAGAAGCTTTCCGTCGTTTGCAAAAACATATCCACAAAATTTGGAAAGATGCTGATGACAGCGGCGAGCGTTATTTTCCGCATGAGTACATGTACAAAATATTATTAAGCGGCGAGCTGGAGCAATACTATGAGATAGACCCTAAAAACTCATGGATGCTGGCTGCTGCCGAAAAGAACCTGCCAATTGTTGTACCGGGATGGGAAGACTCAACCATGGGCAACATCTTTGCTTCATACGTAATTAAAGGTGAGCTTAAAGCATCAACCATGAAAAGCGGTATCGAATACATGGCATGGCTGGCCGACTGGTATACTAAAAATTCATCGGGCAAAGGCATTGGCTTTTTCCAGATTGGTGGCGGTATAGCGGGCGACTTCCCGATTTGTGTTGTACCTATGCTTTACCAGGATATGGAGATGCATGATGTTCCTTTCTGGAGCTACTTCTGCCAAATCTCTGATTCAACCACATCATATGGTTCGTATTCAGGCGCTGTACCTAACGAAAAAATAACCTGGGGCAAGCTTGACATCCATACCCCTAAGTTTATAGTAGAGAGCGATGCAACCATTGTTGCACCACTTATTTTTGCCTGGTTACTAAAACAATAGATAAAATTTTATAATTAAAGTTGGATTGTAATTATTCCAAAAAAATGTCAAATGACATTAATATGCATTTAGCAGCGTTTAAACGCGGTTTTTTGTCTATTTAGAACGATTATAAATTATAGGTTGGTGTCATTTATGTGTCACCGATAGTGTATAAAATTATACTTTTGTGCCTGTAATTATCCGATGAAACATACATCTTACAACAGTTTCCATCATTAATATAAAAATTATTTAGCATAAATACACTGTATGAGAAGTTTCTCATTGATTCTTAAACAATTCTCAAGGTCGGTTTTACTGATTGCCGGGTTTGCTTTTTGGAGTTTATCTAATGCGTACGCGCAGACTGACGCTGCTAAAGGCGAGGCCATTTTCAAGTCAAAATGTACTACCTGTCACAAAATCGAAAGCCGCTTAATTGGTCCGGCATTAGGTCCGCAACTTACTGAAGAAACTGATGATAAATATCTTATCCAGTGGATCCAGAACAACCAGGCATTAATTGCTGCTAAAAACCCTAAGGCACTCAAAATTTACAATGAGTACAACCAATCGGGTATGACCGTATTCGCTGACCTTAGCGATGCCGATGTTGGTAACATTATTACCTACGTTCGTAACACATGGAAAGAAGATCAGGCTAAGCCAGCTGCTGGTGCTGCTGCTCCGGGTGCCAAAGTTGAAAGCGGACCAAGTGATATGGTTGTTTTCGGTTTGATCGGTATCATCGTTATCGCTTTCATCGTTATCCTGGTATTAAACAAGGTAGTAGGTTCATTAGAGCGTATCCTGCTTAAAAACAAAGACCTTGTTATCGAGGACGAAGTTACTGCAGATGGCGCTGTAGCGGTTGACGCTAAAAAAGAGTTCATCGCCAAGATCCTTAAAAACAAAAAACTGGTATTCTTTATATTGGTTGCAGGTACTGTTGCTATGTGCAGCTGGGGTTGGGTTTCTTTATGGACTACCAACGTACACCAGGGTTACCAGCCGGTACAGCCAATTAAATACTCACACGAGTTACACGCCGGTATCATGAAAATTGATTGCCAGTACTGTCACTCAGGTGCATACAAGTCAAAAAATGCTTCTATCCCATCATTGAACGTATGTATGAACTGCCACAAAGTTGTTAAAACTGAGTCGGAAGAGATACACAAGATCTATGACGCTTTGGGTTACGATCCAAAAACACAGAAGTATGACAGCACCCAGGCTAAACCAATCCAGTGGGTACGTATCCACAACCTGCCTGACTTAGCTTACTTTAACCACTCTCAACACGTAAAAGTTGGCGGTATTAAATGTCAGCAGTGCCACGGTCCGGTACAGGAAATGAAAGAGGTTTACCAATACTCTCCGCTTACCATGAAATGGTGTATCCAGTGCCACAAACGTACCGAAGTTAACGGTAAAGGCAATGCTTACTATGACAGCATCCTGGCTGCACACGATAAGATCAAGAAAGGTGAGAAGGTTACAGCCGCCGTGTTAGGTGGTATCGAGTGCGGTAAGTGTCACTATTAATAAAAAGAATTTTAGCATTACAGTTTATACAGCTTAAATGGACAGCAATAAAAAATACTGGAAAGGTTTAGAAGAACTAAACAGAACACCAGAATTTGTTGAGAAAAATAAGAACGAATTTGCAGAGCCAATTCCTATCGAGGAAGTGCTTAGCGGATCTGGTTTGTCATCTAAAACTCCACGTCGCGACTTTTTAAAGGCGCTTGGCTTTGGTGTTGGTGCAGTTACATTGGCGGCTTGTCAAAAAGTACCTGTGCATAAATCAATTCCATACCTGATTAAGCCTGAAGAGGTTACCCCGGGTGTGGCTAACTATTATACTTCAAGCTACGAAGGTCAGGCTATCCTGGTTAAAACCCGCGAAGGTCGTCCTATCAAAGTTGAAGGTAACCCTAACGATTTATTTTCAAAAGGTGGTTTAAGTGCACAGGCCCAGGCTTCTGTACTTGACCTTTATGATGTAAACCGTTTGCAGGGCCCGCGTATTAAAGGCGTTGAGGCTGGCTGGGAAGAAACAGACGCTTACATTAAGAAAGAGCTTGCCGCGGTTGCCGCTTCAGGTAAAGGTATCCGTTTGGTTACTTCAACGGTGTACAGCCCTTCAACTTTAGCAGTTATTGCTGAGTTCACAGCTAAATACCCTACTACTAAACATATCAATTATGATACCGTATCATATACAGGTATCATCCAGGCTAATCAAAACAGTTTTGGTAAAGCAGTATTGCCTCACTACAACTTTGATAAAGCCGATGTAATTGTAAGCTTTGGTGCTGATTTCTTAGGTACCTGGATCTCTGGCGAAGAATTTACACGTCAGTACGTATCTAATCGTAACAGCAAATCACTTGCTAACAAAAAAATGTCCCGCCACATTCAGTTTGAAACTGGTATGAGCATGACCGGTACTAACGCCGATGCCCGTATCACTACCAAACCATCTGAAATTGGTGTTGCATTGATCAACTTATACAATGCTATTGCAGGTACTACTTTGCCAGGTTCAAAAGCAACCGGCAGCAAAAAAGTTGATACCGCTATTATGTTAGCTGCTAAAGAATTAGTTGCTGCAAAAGGTAAAGCCTTAGTAGTTTCCGGTTCAAATGATGTTGCTACACAAGTATTAGTAAACGCCATCAACTCTTTATTAGGTAGCTACGGTACTACTATTGATCTTGATAACCCATCAAAACAATACGCTGGTAACGATGCTGCATTTGTTGAGTTTGTAAACGAAGTAAAACGTGGTGATGTTGGCGCGGTATTATTCCTGAACGCTAACCCTGCTTACGATTACTACAAAGCCGACGAATTCAAAGCTGCTCTTAAGAACGTTCGTTTATCGGTATCATTTGCCGATCATGCCGACGAAACAGCTTTATTAGCTACCGTTAACGCGCCAAACCACCATTACCTTGAGTCATGGGGTGATGCTAACGCTGTTGAAGGTTACTATACTGTAATTCAGCCGGCTATTAACCCGGTTTACAACACCCGTCAGGCAGAGCATAGCTTACTGGCCTGGATGGAAAATCCTATAAAAGATTACTACACCTACGTTCGCAAAACCTGGGATTCAGGCTTGTTAGCAAAAGGCGGCCTGTCTGGTCAAAAAGGTTGGGAAGCTTTATTACAAGCAGGTATGGTTGTAGCTACTCCTGCAGCAGCAGGTGCTTACAGCTTTAGCCTTGACCTTGCCGGTGTAACTCAAAAAATATTAACTCAAAGCAAAGCAGTTGCTGCTGATGGCGACAAATTTGAGTTACAGCTTTATGTAAGCCAGGCTATCGGTGACGGTAAACGCGGTAACAACCCTTGGTTACAAGAGCTTCCTGACCCGGTTTCAAAAGTTACCTGGGATAACTTCGCTGCCATGTCAATTTCTGATATGAAGAAATTGAAACTGGAAGAAGGTGACGTGATCAAAATTGATGCTAACGGTTATTCAGTTGAGTTGCCGGTATTGGCTCAGCCAGGTCAAACTCAGGGCACTTTATCAGTAGCTGTAGGTTACGGTCGTACAAATGCTGGTCCGGTTGGTAACAACGTTGGTAAAAACGCTTTCCCATTCTTTAGCTTAAGCAATGGCACCTTCCAAACTGCTGCGGTAGCTACTTTCAAATCGGCTGGTTACAAATCGCCGCTTGCTCAAACACAAACCCACCACTCATATGAGGGCAGGAGCGTGATCCGCGAGGCTACTTTTGTTGAATACAAAAAGAACCCTGCAGCAGGTAGCGGTAACGAGCATGGCCGTAAAGATTACAATGCCGAATCACTTTGGGATAACCATGACCGCCCTGTTTATGACTGGGTAATGGCTATCGACCTTAACGCTTGTACCGGTTGCGGTGCCTGTGTGGTTGCATGTTCTGCAGAAAATAACATCCCGGTTGTAGGTAAAGATGAGGTTTCACGTCGTCGTGAAATGCACTGGATCCGTATCGACCGCTACTATAGCTACAATGACCATGGTAACAGCGAAGAAGCAGTTACTAAAGAAAAGGAAATTGATAAGCTTGATAACTTTGACAATGTATCGGTTGTTCACCAGCCAATGCTTTGCCAGCACTGTGATCACGCGCCTTGCGAAACTGTGTGCCCGGTATTAGCTACCGTTCACTCATCAGAAGGTTTAAACCACATGGCTTACAACCGTTGCGTAGGTACACGTTATTGCGCTAACAACTGTCCGTTCAAAGTACGTCGCTTTAACTGGTTCAACTACTGGAACGATGCACGTTTTGATAACTACCTGCAAGGTGAGCATACACAATTAGTACTTAACCCAGACGTAGTTACACGTTTCCGTGGTGTTATGGAAAAATGTTCAATGTGTATCCAACGTATCCAGGCTGGTAAACTGAAAGCTAAAATTGAAAAACGTCCTCTTAAGGATGGCGAAATCAAAATGGCTTGTCAGCAAACATGTTCTGCCAACGCTATCGTGTTCGGTAACAGGAATGATCCTAACTCTGAAGTTTCAAAAGCACTTGCAAGTGAAAGAACTTACTACGTGCTTGAAGAACTTAACGTACAACCAGGTATCGGTTACCAGACAAAAGTTAGAAATATAATAGAAACTGAAGCTCAGGCATAAATTTTTATATACAGAGATTAAGATATATGGCATCTCATAGTGAATCAATAATAAGGGAACCGTTAATTACGGGTAAAGACATCACGTATGGACAAATTACGAATGATGTATTACGCCCTGTAGAAAATATGCCGGGTAAAGCCTGGTGGATCGGTTTTAGTGTGGCTTCGCTTGGCGCCTCACTTTGGGTTTTCGCGATCAGCTGGACTTTCTGGTTCGGTCTTGGTGAGTGGGGCCTGAACAAAACAGTAGGATGGGCCTGGGACATTACCGGTTTCGTATGGTGGGTAGGTATCGGTCACGCCGGTACGCTTATCTCTGCGGTGTTGTTACTGTTCCGTCAAAACTGGCGTAATTCCATTAACCGCTCGGCCGAGGCGATGACAATCTTCGCGGTAATTTGCGCGGCTACTTATATCGCCGCTCACATGGGTCGTCCATGGATGGCTGTTTATTCATTACCGTTACCAAACCAGTACGGTTCATTATGGGTAAACTGGAACTCACCGCTTATCTGGGACGTATTTGCGATTTCAACATACTTCTCGGTTTCATTAGTATTCTGGTATACTGGTTTATTGCCTGATATCGCTACTATCCGTGACCGTGCACAAGGTCTTCGCCGCCGTATCTATTCGGTATTGTCTTTCGGCTGGACAGGTTCAGTTAAAACCTGGCAGCGTTTTGAAACAGTATCATTGATCCTGGCAGGTGTTTCAACCCCACTGGTACTTTCGGTACACACCATTGTATCCATGGACTTTGCAACTTCATTGGAACCAGGATGGCACACTACCATCTTCCCTCCATACTTCGTTGCCGGTGCGATCTTCTCTGGTTTTGCTATGGTGCAAACCCTGTTGCTTATCGCACGTAAAGTATTAGGACTTGAAAATTACATCACCATGTTCCACATCGAATCGATGAACAAGATCATCATGTTAACCGGTTCGATAGTAGGTGTGGCTTACTTAACAGAGTTGTTCATCGCGTTCTACTCACAAAACGAGTATGAGCAGTATGCTTTCGCAAACCGTATCGCCGGTCCGTACTGGTGGGCTTACTGGAGTATGATGACCTGTAACGTAATTACTCCACAGCTGTTCTGGTTCAAAAAGATCCGTACCAACATCCCGTTGTCATGGGTATTATCAATCGTGGTTAACATCGGTATGTGGTTCGAGCGTTTTGTAATTATCGTTACCTCATTGCACCGTGACTTTATACCATCAAGCTGGGCTATGTTTTATCCAACCTGGGTTGACGTGAGCGTGTTCATCGGTTCAATTGGTGTATTCTTTACCATGTTCCTGTTGTTCATCAGGGTATTACCTTCAGTGGCTATGGCCGAGGTGAAACTGTTGCTGAAAAGCTCAAGCGAGCAAGCTAAGAAGAAACTTATGGACGAAGGTCATGTTGAGCCGGCTGAGGCTGAGTTCTACATCGCTTCACTTGAGAAATTTGATAGTGTTAACCAGTCTGAATACTTAAAAGCATAATACTATAATGAGTAGCACTAAATATATATTAGGCGTTTTTGATGATCCCGATGAAATGATGCACGGGATTGATAAGCTGCAAAAAAACAGCGTACCAATTTATGATGTTTACACTCCTATGCCTATCCACGGTATCGAGGCTAAACTGAACATTAAGGATTCGCGTCTTGGTTATGCAGCATTTATGTTCGGCTGTTTAGGTGGCACGATCATGTTCTCGATGGTGTATTATATGCTTGTTCATGACTGGCCTATTAACATCGGTGGTAAAAACTTTTTCGCTATCCCCGATTTTATCCCGGTTACATTTGAGTGGACGGTATTATGGACTTCTTTTGGTATGACATTTACGTTCTTCTTCGCGTCACACCTGTTCCCGGGCCGTACGCCAAGGGTAATGGATTTAAGAGCGACAGATGACAAGTTTGTAATTGCCATTAACGCTAAAGGAAACATTCCACACGAGGATATAACTAATTTACTAAAAGAAGCGGGCGCTACAGAAGTGAAGCATAACGACAGAAAATATGTTAGCTATGAATAAAATTAAAATATTAGGAACAATAGTTACCGTTATCGCTGCTTCGATAATTTTTACATCGTGCAAAGATAAAAGGAGTACCGGTTGGGAGTATGCACCTAATATGTACGAGCATTTAGCATACGATCCGGATCAAAAAAATAACAATTTCAAAGATGGTAAAACGGCTCAGTTGCCACCTGCCGGAACAATCCCGGTTGGCTTTACCAAATTTGATTATCCAAATACCAAAGAAGGTTATGAATTAGCCAGCGTAGAGGTTAAATCAGTATTGGCGCAAACCCAGGCTAACTACGCTGATGGTAAGATTTTGTTTGAGCATTTCTGCTCTCCTTGCCATGGTGTTAACGGACAGGGTGACGGATTAGTGGTTCAGCACGGTTATCCGGCCCCTCCATCATATTCAAAAGGCCAGTCATCACGCGGTGGTAACATGAAAGACCTTACAGACGGTAAAATTTATCATACCATTACTTACGGTGTAAATGCTATGGGTTCATACGCTTCTCAGCTTGCTCCCGAAGAACGCTGGAAAGTGATCATGTATGTTCACCATTTACAAACCTTATAAGAAAAAGATATTAATGAAGACTCATAATAATTTTGACGGGCAATACGAATTTGTCGGCAAAGCCAAAACATGGAGCTTGATATGCATCGTGATTGGTTTGGTTGCCATACTTGGTGGCTTTGCGCTTGGTCAAGCCGAGCGTACTTTTGCCAACCTATTGCTGATGACCTACTACTTTGCAGCGGTTTGTATGTGCGGTATTTTCTTTTGCGCCGTACAATATGCAGCTCAGGCAGGTTGGTCTGCATCAATGATCAGGATCCCTCAGGCTTTCGGTAAAGTTTTGCCGATTGCGGCAGTTACCCTTATTTTGGTAGTAATTGCAGGGTTTTCATTAACACATACAGTAACCAACGAGGAAGGTAAGCAGGTTGTTGCCCCTTACTTATATAAAATTTGGGCTGCTGTTGGCGTTACTGATCCTCACAGCGAAAACTATAATGCTATCATCGCTGGTAAAGCAGGTTACATGAACAAAGTAGGATTTGTGATCCGTTTGATCTGTTTCCTTGGTTCATATTGCATATTCGGTCGTTTATTAGCTAAATATTCAGAAGCTGAAGACGATTTGGGCGGTATGTTCTACTACAAAAAGAGCTTTAACATGTCATGTCTGTTCCTGGTGATCTTTGGTTTTACTACTCCTATCTACGCTTTTGATACTATTATGTCATTAGAAGCTGAGTGGTTTTCAACCATGTTTGGCTGGTATAACTTTGCTGCCATGTGGGTAAGCGGTTTATCGGTTATCACCCTTACATTGATCAGGTTGAAACGTATCGGTTATTTTGAATGGGTTAGTGAAGATCACATGCATAGCTTAACCAAGTTCATCTTCGGTTTCTCTATCTTCTGGACTTACGTATGGTTTGCTCAGTTCTTGCTGATCTACTATGCTAACATGCCTGAAGAAACTGTTTACTTCTTTAAACGTTGGGAGCCAGAGTTTAAACCATGGTTCTGGATTAACATTGTTGTTAACTTCCTTACTCCGTTATTGGTGTTGATGTCACGTGACTCTAAACGTATCTATCGTACAGTTGAGATTATGTGTATCATCCTGATCGTTGGTCACTGGTTAGATTACTTTATGATGATCATGCCTGGTACAGTTGGCCCAACTTCATCATGGTTAACTGAAATTGGCCCGATTGAGATAGGCGTATTCGTAGGTTTCGGTGGTTTATTTACTTTCACAGCGATGACTGCTTTAACCAAGTTCAAGTCGCTTGTTCCTAAAAAACACCCGTTCTTGCAGGAAAGCCTTCATCATCACATATAATAATTATTACATTTGCACCAAAATACAGAATACCAAACAGCTTACTAAAATGGGATTCAGAAAACTAATAAATTCTAAAAAATTACTATCGTTCTTCGCTGCGTTTATGCTCCTGGGCACAAACCTGCTGATGGCGCAAACTGCGGCCGCAGGTGCGGCACAGGAGGAAGCCCCTAAGGTTGACTGGACCGGGGTAGCATATTATGTAGCTATATTTTTCCTGATCTGTTTAGGTATTGCTATTGTTGGCAAAATCCTTAAGATATATGACCTTACCCTGAAAATGCAGGGTAAAAAAGGTATCAAATGGAACAACATTATGGCGGTGATCTGTATCATCTTCCTTCTTGCTGGTCTTTATGGTTCTTACTGGTCATTTACTGAACAAGGCAGCATGACTTTGCCAGAAGCTGCATCAGCTCACGGTGTTAAAATAGATGAGATGTTTACCGTCACTACTGTTTTAACGATGATAGTATTTTTCGTTACCCAGATCTTGCTGTTTACATTCCTGTTCCGGTACCGTCATTCTGATAAACGTCGTGCGCACTTCCTGCCTCACAATAACACCATCGAGAAAGTTTGGACAATTGCTCCGGCTATCGTTCTTACCATCCTGGTAGTATTTGGTTTCTTTACCTGGCAGAAGATCATGAACAGCGAGAACCTTAAGGATGATATCAACATCGACGTAACCGGTCACCAGTTTGCATGGGAACTACGTTACCCTGGTAAAGATGGTGTATTGGGCCCTAAAGATTTCCGTTTGGTTACAGGTGCAAATAACCTGGGTGTTAACTTCAAAAAGAAAAGCAGCTTTGATGATTTAAAGGTTGATACTATGTATCTGCCGGTTAATAAATCAATCAGGTTGAATATCCTTGCTCAGGACGTGATCCATAGTGTTTACATGCCTCACTTCAGAGTTCAATTGAACGCTGTACCTGGTTTGCCAACCTTCTTTAAATTTACCCCAACTATTACTACCGCTCAAATGCGGACTAAATTGGACGATCCTAAATTTGAATATACCCTTTACTGCAACAAAATATGCGGTGGAAGCCACTACAACATGCAAAAAGTTGTACGTGTTGTTACCGAAGCCGAATATCAGTCATGGCTGTCAAGGCAAAAGCCTTACCTGAATGACGCTTTAAGAAAAGAGCTTCATTTTGCAGCAGCAAACAGCGAGCAGAGCGGTGCTTCAACAAATAGGATAGCGTTAAATAATTAATAAAGATAAGAAAGATAGATATGTCAACATTAGCAGTTCACGACCACGCAGGAACACACCACGACGAACACGGTCACGAACATCACCATGACCAATCATTCCTGTCTAAATATGTATTTAGCATGGACCACAAGATGATTGCCAAGCAATTCCTGATCACAGGTATTACTATGGCGGTTATCGCAATGATTTTGTCAATCCTGTTTAGGATCCAACTTGCTTACCCTGATAAAACATTCCCGCTGTTAACTACCCTGTTAGGTCGTTTTGCTCCTAACGGTCGTATCAGCCCCGATTTTTACCTGGCTTTGGTTACCATTCACGGTACCATCATGGTATTCTTCGTATTAACTGCCGGCTTGAGCGGTACTTTTGCCAACTTATTAATTCCATTGCAGGTAGGTGCACGTGATATGGCTTCGCCTTTCATGAACATGCTTTCATACTGGTTCTTCTTTTTAGCCAGCGTTATCATGTTGTCATCATTCTTTGTACAAAAAGGCCCTGCCAGTGGTGGCTGGACAATTTACCCGCCGTTATCTGCATTGCCTAAAGCGATGCCAGGCTCTGGTGAAGGTATGACCCTTTGGTTAATTAGTATGGTATTGTTCGTAGCATCATCATTAATGGGTGGTATCAACTACGTAAGTACTGTATTAAACATGCGTACAAAAGGTATGGACCTTTGGAAAATGCCTTTAACTATCTGGGCATTATTCCTTACAGCTATCTTAGGTATCCTTGCATTCCCGGTTTTAGTTGCCGGTGTTGTATTGTTGATATTTGACCGTAGCGTTGGTACAAGCTTCTATTTATCTGATATCGTATTGAACGGCGTACAGCAACCATTTGAAGGTGGTAGCCCGATCCTGTTCCAGCACTTATTCTGGTTCTTAGGTCACCCGGAAGTATATATCGTAATTATGCCTGCGATGGGTATCTCATCTGAGATAATGTCGGTAAACTCACGCAAACCTATCTTTGGTTACCATGCGATGGTTTACTCTTTGATCGGTATCACTGTATTATCGTTCATCGTATGGGGCCACCACATGTTTGTTACCGGTATGAACCCGTTCCTTGGTGGTGTGTTCATGATCACTACGCTGATCATCGCTGTACCATCGGCTGTAAAAACATTCAACTGGTTAGCTACACTTTGGCGTGGTAACATCAGGTTTACGCCTGCTATGTTGTTCGCTATCGGTATGGTGTCGTTCTTCATCTCTGGTGGTTTAACAGGTATCTTCCTGGGTAACGCTGCTTTGGATATCAACTTACATGATACTTATTTCGTAGTTGCTCACTTTCACCTCGTAATGGGTTCTGCTGCTATATTTGGTATGCTTGCAGGTGTTTACCACTGGTTCCCTAAAATGTTCGGCCGTATGATGGACGAGAAATTAGGTTACCTGCACTTCTGGTTAACATTTATCTGTGCTTACCTGGTATTCTTCCCAATGCACTTTATGGGTCTTGACGGTGTGCCACGTAGGTACTATGCCTTCACCGAATTTGCTTCAATGCAAAAATGGTTAACCATCAATACCTTTGTTACCTGGGCTGCTATTATCGCCGCGCTTACACAGTTTGGTTTCCTTTACAACTTCTTTGTATCAATCTTCAAAGGACAGAAAGCAACTCAAAACCCATGGGAGTCAAATACTTTAGAGTGGACTACTCCTGTTGAGCACCTGCATGGCAACTGGCCAGGTGAAATCCCAACTGTTTACCGTTGGCCATATGACTACAGCAAACCAGGTGCAGAAGAGGATTATATCCCACAAACTGTTCCTTACTCGCAAACAATGAGCTCGAACCAGCCTCACGATTTTGAAGATAATCCTGCAGGTTTAGAAGAACTGAACAAGTTTACAAGTACGCTGAAAGCAAACGAACAAGTAAAATAATTTTAATACTTATCTGATCTTTTAGGGTACCAGTTAAGTCTTAAGTCGGAAGTTTTAAGTACGAGGTTTAACAACTGAGAACTTATTGCTTGGAACTTCCGGCTTGGCAGGTACCCTAAATTTTTAGAAATATTTTAGATGAGCACAGCCGCAAAAAATAGGTTTCAAAAGATCAATATTACAACCATTGTTCTGCTGTTTGTTTTGATTCTTGCCGGTGGTGTTGTACGTAGCTCGGGTTCAGGTATGGGTTGTCCCGACTGGCCAAAATGTTTCGGAAGGTATATCCCACCTACCGATATAAGCGATCTCCCAAAAGATTACAAGCAAAAATATGTTGCCAAACGCCTGGAGAAGAACCAGCGTTTTGCTAAAACACTTGATGTGTTTGGCTACAGCGACTTGGCTAAACGTATCCGCGAAGACCGTTCTATCCTTGTTCCTGAAGATTTTAATGCAGGTAAAACCTGGACTGAATATATAAATCGTTTAGTTGGTGCGTTATCCGGCTTCTTCCTGTTGCTTTCGGTGGTATTTTCTTTTAGCTATTGGAAAACAGATAAGAGGATAGCTATCCTGAGCATATTCAATCTTGTTTTGGTTGGATTTCAGGCCTGGTTGGGTTCAATTGTAGTATCTACCAATTTAGTAGCCTGGATAGTTACTGTACATATGCTTTTAGCCCTGGCCATTTTAGCGATTTGTATTTACACTTACCACGTTGCGAAGATCTCCGGAAAGAAAACTGCGGGTTCAACGCCTTTGGTTTACATCATAACACTTGCAGCAGTTTTTGTAAGTATCCTGCAGATCGCTTTCGGTACTGAAGTTAGGGAGAAGATAGACGCGGTTGCTAACCATTTTCAGGGCGGTTACCGCAAAGATTGGATTACTAACGCCGGCGAGATATTTCAGCATCACAGGGATATCGCTATCCTGGTATTGGTGCTTAACGTGGCTTTATTTGTTTTGATCCGTAAGGGCTTTAACAGGCATTCTATTCAACAACAGTTGATGAGCTTTACATTTTTAATGATCACGCTACAGATAGTAACCGGGATCTTATTATCATACCTCGCTTTGCCGCCGGTTGCCCAGGCCGCACATATTGTACTGGCGAGTTTAATATTTGGGGCACAGTTTTATTTGCTTTTGAATTTATTTCAAGGTGTTAAGGGTAGGGAGGTAAGCAGATGAAATGGGCTGATTTTTCAAAACTAATTAAAACGAGGCTCACCTCGTTGGTGGTGTTTTCGGCATCAATATCATTTTTAATCGGAAGCCGTGCAAACGGTCATATCGTTTGGATTGATTGGGTAAAACTTATCATTGGTGGTTTCCTGGTTACATCAGCTGCTAATGCTTTTAACGAGATCATCGAAAAGGATCTTGATAAGCTGATGAAGCGCACCATGGACCGCCCGATTCCTTCCGGTAAAATGACTACCGGTCAGGCATTGGTGTTGGGTTTAGGTATGGGCATGGCTGGTACTTACCTGCTTGGCAGTTTAAACCTGTTAACAGGATTATTATCAGTATTCTCGATATTATTATACGCGTTTGCTTATACACCGTTAAAGCGTAAATCGCCCATAGCGGTTTTTGTTGGCGCTATTCCCGGTGCTTTGCCTCCACTTATTGGTTATGTGGCCGCGCAGGTACACGGAAGGATCGATGAGATCGCGATAATTTTATTTTCGATCCAGTTTATCTGGCAATTTGTTCATTTCTGGGCTATTGCATGGGTTCTGGATGACGATTATAAGCTGGCCGGTTTTAGGTTGCTACCATCGGGTAAAAGAGATTTAACAAGTGCGGTAATTACGTTTATATTTGCCATTGTATTAGTACCTGTGAGCTTGCTGCCAACCATTTATGGTTACGGAGGTTACTGGGTAGGGGGCGTATCGCTGATATGCAGCCTTATATTTTTGTACCAGTCATTTATGCTGTTGCATACCAGGCAAATACCCGAGGCCCGCAAATTAATGTTCGGCTCGTTTTTTTACCTGCCGGTAGTTCAGATAATGTTTTTAGTAGATTTTATAGTTAAGTGAGATGATGGCAAGGATGGAACAAGATAACGACAGGCTTAACCTGGGTGCCAAAAAGTTTAACATGTGGATTTTCATATTCACATCGTTTATGCTTTTTGCAGCATTTACCAGTGGTTTTATTGTTTATGCCGGTGGTAGTGGCCACGGTTTAAACGTGATCATGCCTCAGTCGTTTTTGTATAGCACTATTGTTATTGTATTAAGCAGCGGTACGTTGTTTTTGGCCTCGAGGGCTGCAAAAGCATTGCAGTTTGATAAGCAGAAGCTGTATTTATGGATCACGTTGGGCTTAGGTTTGGCATTTTTTGCCTTACAGATCTATGCCTGCTACGTGTTAACCTACAAAATGCAGATCTATTTTGTTGATCCTAATGCTTCACGTTCGTTTGTTTACGTTTTTGTAGGCGCGCATTTGGTGCACATTTTTGCCGCGCTGTTATTGTTAATAAATACGCTTATAGGTACATACCGTAATATCCCACAGGTACGGAATATGTTTAAGATGGAATTAACCTCCATTTTCTGGCATTTTCTCGATATTATATGGATTTATCTGTATGTTTTTTTACTTTTGAATCATAATTAATACACCCATAGATTAGTACAGATGAGTACAACAGTTTCACAAATTGACGAAGTAAAAACTTCGCCCTGGTCGGGAGGAAGATCCCCGTTCAACGTGGAGTACGGAAAAATAATGATGTGGTTTTTCCTCCTTTCGGATGCGTTCACCTTTTCATCATTATTGATAGCTTATGGTTCATTACGTTTCAGTGCAAGCGTATGGCCAGGTGCTGATAAGGTTTTTCAATCAGTACCGGGATTAGTTGATCACGGTGCACCACTGGTGTTTGTGGGTTTAATGACCTTCATCCTCATCGCAAGCTCTGTTACCATGGTATTAGCTGTTGAGGCTGGTCACCGTAACGCAAAAAGCGAAGTGGTAGGTTGGATGATAGCTACAGTTATTGGTGGTTTAATGTTCCTTGGCTGCCAGGCTTTGGAGTGGGGCCATTTACATCATGAAGGTTTCTGGTGGGGAAGTGTTCCTCCTGCAGAAGAGCTTAAAAAGTTATTCACGGGTGGTACCGAGGCTGTGCAGCATATGACTTCTCAGGAGTTTGCTAACCTGTTCTTTACCATCACAGGATTCCACGGTTTCCACGTATTTACGGGTGTTATTATTAACATTATCATCACGGTTAACGTGTTGATGGGCACATACGAAAAACGCGGCAGTTATTTAATGGTTGAAAAAGTTGGTTTATACTGGCACTTTGTAGACCTTGTTTGGGTATTCGTATTTACATTCTTTTACTTAGTTTAAAACATTTACATATGTCAGCAGAATCGCACGAAGTTCACCACGATGGTGAGCACGAATCAATGAGCAAAAAGCGTATATGGCAGGTAGCCGGTATATTAACCTTTATTACTTGTATTGAGTTTATCATTGCGCTTGCTATAGTTCCAAGTCACCCCGAACTTTTGAAATATGCTAACCCTGTATACATTGTTTTAACTTTGTTTAAAGCATTTTATATAGTTGCATACTTTATGCACTTGAAGTTTGAAAAAATGGGGTTGATCCTTTCTTTAGTAATCCCAATTATATTTATAATCGGTTTAATCCTGGTACTTACAAACGAAAGCCACCACTGGGTTGACTTAAGGTTCTAATGAACAAGGCTTCCATCTTAAAAAAGATTATGATCCTGGTGCTCATCTTAGCAGTACCAGGATTTTTATATTATTTACTTACCGCAAAGGGTAAAAACAGGTATAAACCTCTCGCTGTTTTCGGCCCCAAGGAGGTTGCCAAAACCGGCCATAAGTATCACGGCAAATATATCCCGGATACCATTTACCACACCATTCCTGATTTTAAACTTACCGACCAGGAAGGTAAACCGGTTACCTTATCTACCCTAAAAGGAAAGATCTTTGTAGTAAACTTCTTTTACGCCAACTGCCCAACTGTTTGTCAAACCATCAATAAAAACATGAGTTGGCTGGTAGGAACGTACTATAAAAACAAGATGGTTTATTTTCTGACCATCACTGTTGATCCAGAGCATGACACGCAGGAGGTACTAAATAAATACTTGCAAACCTTTAAGCCCGAATCAAACCGCTGGCTGATGTGCAGCGGTGATACCTCATCTGTTTACAGCTTTGCACGCAATGGCCTTTTTGTTAACGCTGCAAGAGCCGGTAACGACTTTGTTTATAGTGATGACTTCGTGCTGATTGATCAGGAACATCGCATCAGAGGATACTACAAGGCCGCTGTAACCCCCGAGGTTAACCGCCTTAACGATGAGATTAAAGTGCTTATTGCCGAAGAGCTTCGTAAAGTTGATAAGGCCCTATATTAATTGACTATGAGTGATAAATTTATAATCCGCTTTGTTGCGGGTGTTACCATATTTGTAATTGCTGTTGTTGTTTTATTAAACAGGCACCTTATTCCCGGTCCGGCAGTTGCCCCCGCGTTTACTCCGTATTTGCCAATGCTTAACGCGATGCTCAATGGCACCTGTACGCTGTTGCTGCTTTTATCGCTTTATCAGATTAAACAAGGTAATATAACCTTACACAAGCGCCTTAACATTGTTACCTTCTGCTTGTCTTCGCTTTTCCTGGTATCGTATATCCTGTTTCATTACCTGATGCGGAATGAAATTATTTATGGTGATATCAATGGCGACGGAAAATTGTCAGAAGCAGAAAGGGCTTCAGTTGGTTGGTTGCGAACAGTTTACTTAGTCATTTTATGGCCCCATATTGTACTTGCCGCAGCCGTTTTACCGTTAATATTGATGAGTTTTCACCGTGGCTTGCAAATGCAGGTTGAAAAACACCGTAAGCTGGTACGCTGGGCATTCCCGATATGGTTATACGTTACTGCAAGTGGTGTTGTGGTTTACTTAATGATCCGTCCGTTTTATCATTTTTAATTTATAATTAGTTAAATTTGCACCTATGAAACAAGGTTTTAAAGTTATCCTTTTTGTAATGGCCCTTGGCCTTATGTTGATTGCCCGCGAGCCGGTAAAAGCCCAGTGTGCGCAATGTGCAGCAACAGTTGAAACCAACGCGCAAAGCGGTAGCTCAAAAACAAGGGGATTAAATAATGGCATCCTGTTTTTATTGGGTGCGCCTTACTTTGCAGTTGCATTAGGCGGCTACATCTGGTATAAAAAATACCGTCGTAAAGATGTTAAGCTTGAAATGCGCCCCGAAAAACTCAATCTGAATTAATAAAGAGAACGCGACCCTATAATGGGCGCTGTCATAATCTTATAAGATACTTCCACGTGTCTCAAACACCAAAGTCATGGGCTATGCTTAAATGTAAATGCCCCCGCTGCAGGCGGGGCGATATGTTTAAGGATAGCCCTTACAGTTTCTCCAATAAAATAAATCTTAATTGCCCGCATTGTGACCTTTTCTTTGAGATAGAACCGGGTTACTTTTACGCCGCCATGTATGTGAGTTACGCGTTAAATGTTGGCGAGGCTTTAGGGATAGCCTGGCTTACCTATCTTTTAACCCATAACCAGGATTCGCCCTGGTTGTATCTTGGTACTATAATTTTAGGCTGCTTCGCGCTTGCTCCGGTAAATTTCAGATATTCGCGGGTGTTTTTGTTGTATTGGTTATCACCCAAGATACATTACCAAAGCTATTTAGATACTGATGATATACCAGGAAAGTCTTGATTTTTTAAAAGATCTCGCGGAGCATAACAGTCGCGAATGGTTTGCCGCCAATAAAGAGCGTTACGAAAAAGCCCGCGAAAATGTAATTGATTTTACAACAACCGTGCTTGAGGGTGTTCGTAAAATTGAAGCGGGCATGGATGAAAACCTTGATGCCAAAAAGTGCGTGATGCGTATCTACCGCGATATCCGCTTCAGTAAAAATAAAGCGCCTTATAAGAATAATTTTGGGGTAAGTTTACCAACGTCCGGCTTAAAGGGCGGCGGGGTTGAGTACTACCTGCATATCCAGCCCGGCAATTCATTTATTGGCGGCGGATACTGGATGCCTGAGGCTCCGCATTTGAAAGCTATTCGCCAGGAAATTGATTATAACGCGGCGGATTTGAAAAAGATCATAGATGACAAGGAGTTTGTTAAGCTCTTTGGCGATTTTAGGGCACAGGAGCAATTAAAATCGCTGCCGAAGGGTTACGAGGCCGATAATGAAAATCTCGACCTGATAAAGCTTAAAAGCTTTGTGGGTTGGCATAAGCTTACGGATAAGGACTTAACTCAGGCCGGATCGGAGAAAATTATCATAGATATGTGCAGCAGGATCCATCCGCTTAATGTGTTTTTGAAGAACGCGCTTGCGTAATAATATATTTAAACCCCAATGTACTATGAAAATTAGATATAGCATTTTAGCCGCTGCTCTGTGTGTAACAATGTACTCATGTAAGGTCATGTCGCCAAAAGCATACAAAACACTTGTTGCCGAACGCGATTCATTAGCCACACGTACATCAAATTTAGAAGGACAGGTTGCGCAACTACAATCAGATACGGCGCGCCTGCACAGGCAGCTTAACGATCTGCGTAAAAACAATAGTGTACTGAACAGTAACCTTGATGCCACATCGTCAAAAGCTAATGAATTAGCTGCTCAGGCCTATAAACTGGAAGCTGATCTGAAAAAACGTGAAGCGCGTTTAAAAGAGGTAGAAGACATTTTAAAGAAACGAGACGAGGCTACCAATGCGCTTAAAGATAAATTGCAGAAGGCATTATTAGGCTTTCAACAAAGCGGTTTAACCGTAGATATCAGAAATGGCAAGGTTTATGTGTCATTAGCCGATAAGTTACTGTTTCCTTCCGGAAGTATTATTATTGATGATAAAGGAAAGGCAGCATTGAAACAGCTTGCCGCGGTAGTTAATAAGGAAGCTGATATCAATATGGCAGTAGAAGGCCATACCGATGATAAGAAAGTGAAGAACCTTGGCCAGATCAAAGATAACTGGGACCTGAGTGTTTTACGTGCTACTTCGGTAACCCGCTACCTGACCGAAACAGAAGGTGTTGATCCGCACAGGCTTACCGCGACAGGTAAGAGCGAGTTTCAGCCGATAGATGCTACTGCTACTGACGAAGCCCGTGCGAAGAACAGGCGAATAGAGATCGTGCTTACCCCTAAGCTTGATGAGTTATACAACCTGATCACTAAGTAAATAAATGAAGGGCTCCCGGTTAACCATCGGGAGCTTTTTTGTTTCCAATAACAAGGAGTATATTAAAACAACAAAGCCCGACGTTTTCGCCGGGCTTTGTTGTTTATGTCTGTTGAAAGTTACGTTAAACACCTAACAGTAACCTTGCAGGATCTTCCAATAATTGTTTAACCCTTACCAGAAAGCTTACTGACTCGCGACCATCAATGATGCGGTGATCATATGACAGAGCGAGATACATCATTGGGCGGATAACTACCTGTCCGTTTACAGCTACCGGGCGCTCAATAATGTTGTGCATACCTAAAATGGCCGATTGCGGGGCATTGATGATAGGTGTAGACAACATTGAACCAAACACACCACCGTTAGTAATGGTGAATGTACCGCCTGTCATTTCAGGGATGGTCAGTTTGTTTTCGCGGGCTTTACCTGCAAGTACCACAATGGCCTTTTCAATTTCGGCAAGGCTCATGCTATCGGCATTACGGATAACCGGTACAACCAAACCTTTAGGGGCAGAAACAGCGATAGAGATATCAGCAAAGTTGCTATAAACAATCTCTTCCCCTTCAATGCGTGCACCAACAGCAGGCCAGTCTTTCAAAGCTTCTGTAACCGCTTTGGTGAAGAACGACATGAAGCCTAAGCCCACATTGTGTTTCTCTTTGAATTTATCTTTGTACTTAGCGCGCAATTCCATGATGGGCTGCATATCCACCTCGTTAAAGGTAGTAAGCATAGCCGTTTCATTTTTAACCGATACCAAACGTTTAGCAACGGTTTTGCGCAGCGAGGTCATTTTCTCACGTTTTTCGTCCCTGGCACCACCAGTAGACGTTGCAACCGGAGCGGCAGCAGCAGGTTGAGCCGCAGGAGCAGCTGGTTTGGCTGCAGGAGCCTGCGCACCAAGGGCATCGCCTTTAGTAATACGGCCGTCAACGCCCGAACCTGATACTGATTTTGGATCAACGCCTTTTTCGGCTAATATTTTAGCGGCAGCAGGTGACGGTGTACCAGATGCGTAAGTTTTAGCACTTTCGGCAGCTGCACCACCACGAGGTGATTCATCAGCAGCGCTAACTACTGCAGGAGTAACCGGGGTAGCTGCAGGAGCAGAAGCGCCTGCGCCTTCAATAGTACAAACTACGGCATCAATAGGCAATACATCACCTTCTTTAGCAATAGTTTTTAATGTACCTGCTTTTTCTGCAGTAAGTTCAAATGTAGCTTTATCTGATTCCAGTTCGGCAATAGCTTCATCCATAGCAACCGCTTCACCGTCTTTTTTGATCCAGCGTGATAAAGTAACCTCTGTGATAGATTCACCAACCGGAGGTACTTTAATTTCAACTGATGCACCTGATGGAGCAGGGGCAGCAGCGACAGGCTCGGCGGCAACTGGTGCAGGAGCAGGTGCATTGGCTACAACTTCTGGCTGTGGTTGTGCAGCCGGAGCAGCAGCTTCTGCGCCACCATCTTCAATATTGGCCACAACAGCGCCAATGGCTAATACATCGCCTTCATTGGCAACGATTTTTAAAGTACCGGCTTTTTCGGCAGTAAGCTCAAAAGTAGCCTTGTCTGATTCCAGCTCGGCAATAACTTCGTCCATTTCTACATGGTCTCCGTCTTTCTTTTTCCAGCTTGCAAGGGTTACTTCAGTAATTGATTCGCCTACGGTAGGCACCTTAATCGCTAAGCTCATATTGTAGTTTGTAGATTTTATATTTTTTAATGGACTATGTCGGGATGCTTATTGACTGATCAATCAGCACCGGCATCAGCCATTTTCTTTGTTGTTTTTTTTACTGATTCTTTAACTGTTTTACCGGCAGGTGCTTCAAAAGCTTTTGACACGATGTACAACTGCTGAGCAGCGTGCTGTTTAGCAAACCCGGTTGCAGTACTGCTGCCTTCAATTCTTGAGATAACGCTCAGGTTAATCAATTTATCATTGTGGAATTTGCGGCAAATGTAAGGCCATGCACCCATATTTTCAGGCTCTTCCTGTACCCAGATAAATTCTGCCTTTTCGTACTTGGCTTTAACTTTCAGGATTTGGGTAATCGGAGTTGGGTAAAGCTGCTCAACACGTACTATGGCTACATCCTTGCGGTTATCGGCTTGCTGTTTATCTAACAGATCATAGTATACCTTACCGGTACATAGCAATACACGTTTTACCTTTTTAGGATCAACATAAGTATCATCAATCAGCTCGTGGAATTTACCATTAGTAAAATCTTCAATTGGCGATACGCATTTAGGACTGCGCAGCAAGCTTTTGGGTGTAAAGACGATCAGGGGTTTGCGGAAATCGCGGTGCATTTGCCTGCGCAAAATATGGAAGAAGTTCGCAGGAGTAGTACAGTTAGCTACCTGGATATTATCATCGGCACAAAGCTCCATAAAACGCTCAACACGTGCAGATGAGTGCTCGGGGCCCTGACCTTCGTAACCGTGAGGCAATAACATTACCAAACCATTACCACGCTGCCATTTAGTTTCGGCGCTGGCAATATACTGGTCAACAATGATCTGCGCACCGTTAAAGAAGTCGCCGAATTGGGCTTCCCAAATGGTTAAAGCGTTAGGGTTTGCCAGCGCGTAACCATATTCAAAACCTAAAACACCATACTCAGATAATAAAGAGTTATAGATGCTTAGTTTAGCGTCTGGATTAATGGCAGCAAGCGGTGTAAATTCATCTTCCGAATCAACCAGCGTTAATACCGCATGGCGATGCGAGAAAGTACCACGTTTTACGTCTTCACCGCTTAGCCTGATAGGATAACCTTCTTTTAATAAAGTTCCATAAGCAAGCAACTCGCCCATAGCCCAGTCAAATACCTTGGTTTTGTTTACCATGGCGCTGCGGTCTTCAAAAAGCTTTTCAATCTTTTTGAAAAACTCTTTATTAGGAGGTAATACAGTTAGTTTATTACCTATTTCCAATAACTCCTCTTCGGCTACAGAAGTATCAACAGCTCTTACTAACTCTTTGTGACTTGCCAGGTGCAGGCCGCTCCAGGCACCTTCAAACATGGCGATGGTATCGGTAAACCTTTCTTCTGATTTTACTTCGTCGAGTTTTTGCTGTAACTCATCTTTAAAGGCTTTTTCGATGCCTTTCAGGTACTCAGCATTAATGCTGCCTTCGTCAATCAGTTTCTGATTGTAGATTTTAAGCGGGTTAGGGTGCGCATCGATGGCCTTGTACAACAATGGCTGGGTGAATTTAGGCTCATCAGCTTCATTGTGGCCATAGCGGCGATAACAAAGGATATCGATAAAAACATCCTCATTAAATACCTGCCTGTATTCCATAGCCAGGTTTACAACGTAAGCCAAAGCTTCAACATCGTCACCATTTACGTGGAAAACCGGCGAAAGCACAGTTTTGGCAACATCAGTACAGTAAGTACTTGAACGCGCGTCTTTATAGTTAGTGGTAAAACCTATCTGGTTGTTGATAACCAGGTGAATGGTACCACCAGTGCGGTAGCCATCCAGTTTTTCCATTTGTAAAACTTCATATACGATACCCTGACCGGCAATTGAAGCATCACCATGGATCAGGATCGGAGCGATCTTTGAATGGTCGCCGCCATATTTAAAGTCGATTTTTGAACGGGTAATACCCTCAACAACCGGATCAACAGCCTCCAGGTGCGATGGGTTAGGGCAAAGGCTCAGGTGAACTTTTTTGCCGCTTTTGGTAAGTACGTCGGTTGAAAAACCTAAGTGGTATTTCACGTCACCACCAAAAGGTGATTCAGAATCGTAATTTTTACCTTCAAACTCAGAGAATACCTCTTTATAGGTTTTCTCCATGATATTGGTCAACACGTTCAAACGACCGCGGTGCGCCATACCAATGATGAACTCTTCGATACCCAAGTCGGCACCTTTTTTAATTACCGAGTCCATTGAAGGGATCAGCGCTTCCGCTCCTTCTAACGAGAAACGTTTTTGACCAAGGAATTTGGTGCCTAAAAAGTTTTCGAAAGTTACGGCTTCGTTCAGTTTGCTAAGCATTTCCTTCTTTTCATCAAGTGTGAAAGAAGGTGTATTGCGGCGGCTTTCCATCCGCTCTTCAAACCATTTTATTTTAATAGGGTTGCGGATGTATTTATATTCCGTACCTATTGAACGGCAGTAAGTATCCTCAAGCAACTGGCGGATATCGCGTAATTTGGCAGCGCCTAAACCAACTTCAACACCAGCGTTAAAAACGGTGTCAAGGTCTGCATCGCTTAAACCAAAAGTTTCAAGCTCTTTGCCTGGGAAATAATGGCGGCGTTCGCGAACCGGGTTTGTTTTTGCAAACAAATGCCCGCGCGAGCGATAACCATCTATCATGTTTAATACGTTGATCTCCTTTAAGAAATGTTCAGGAGTTGCTTCGCCAACAGCAGACGGCGCAATTGCGGCAGAGGCGTCAGTGTCTTTACCAAAATCAAATCCTTCAAAGAATTTTTGCCATCCGTAATCAACCGATTCCGGTTCCTGTTTGTACTGTTCGTATAGGGAAGATATGTAGGCAGCGTTTCCGCTATTTATATAATTGAGACGATCCATGTGAAATTGTCTTTAAAACGGTACAAAAGTAAGCATATACCCCTATATACTTCATAATTAATTGTAAAGAAATTTAACCACTATTAGGCTTATTTTATCTTTTGGGGTGAAAACTCAAATTATGGCTTGTTGTTTTGCTTTAGATAGAAAATATTTTGATGCGGATAATATTTAGGCGCTAACCAGGTCTCCTGCCTCATCTATAGACGATGGTTGCCAGGTGTTAACAAAATCGGTTTTGGCTTCAAGCTCTTTAGGAAGCTTGGTGGCAATGGCGTATTTGCTTTCTTTGGCATCATTAACACCGGCAATAAATGCCCAGTTGCCCCAGTTGCTGGCCGGCGAGTAATCAATCAGCTTTTCTTCAAAGTAAGCGGCGCCCTGGGTCCAGTCGGCCTTGAGGGTATTTACAAGATAGCCGGCAACTACCTGGCGGTTTTGATTGCAGATAAAACCGGTAGCGTTAAGCTCATGCATGGCGGCATCTATCAGCGGCACGCCTGTTTCGCCATTTTTCCATTTCTGGAGCAGTAGCTCAGCATCGGGCGCGAGGTCCTGCACTTCATCTTTGGCTTTGATGAATTTTTGCCCGTGCTTTTTAAACATGAACCTGAAATAATCGCGCCAAAGCAGTTCAAGCTTTAACAAGTTACCATTGCTGCCATACTTCTGAATTTCCCAGTAAACCTGACGTGGCGAAATACAGCCTATGGAAAGCCATGGAGAAAGTTTTGAAGAAAACTCGGTACCATTGCGACCGTTTTTTTGTTTTACAGCGATATCAAGTTGCGAAAAGTACTTATGCATTTGTACCAGCGCGGCAGTTTCACCTCCCTGGAAATATTCGGCAGCACGGGGGTCATCAACCGGCTCGGTTAAGCCTAACTGCTGCAAGGTTGGTAATTCACCCGCATCTGTAATTTCAGGAACGCTGATATGATCAGGAGTTGGCACGCATGAACGAACATTGCTGTCGCGCTCCACTTTCTTTTTAAAAACCGCGAAACTGTCGGGAATATCTTTTATCGGGAAAGGAAGATCTTCCTTATGGTACATGGTATGGCCGATAAAATGCTTGAGGTTAAGCCTCATTTTCCACAGGGCCGCTTCAACCTCTTCAGAAATGTTGGTTTCTTCATAAGCCACTTCACGGTGATGGTAAACCTCATTTACGTGATATTCTTCGGCAAGCTGCGGGATCACATCGGCAGGGTTACCAATGCGGATCATAAGTTCGGCACCAAAGCCCTGTAAGTTTTTCCGGAGATCGGCAACGGCTTCCAATAAAAACCTTGCCCTGAAGCTCCCTGTTTTTGGTGCGCCACTTGATGTGGGCTGAAAATAATAAGGATCGAAACAATAAACCGGCAGTACTTTATCAGCCTTGCGAACAGCTTCTAACAAAATTTCGTTATCGTGAATACGCAAGTCATTTCTAAACCAAACCAGAATAGTTCTATCACTCATAGTTAAACAGGGGGTTAACTGAATAATGCAGTATGCAAATTTGCAATTTATTTGCGTTTTATGCACATTTTGCCACAACATTATGACACCATCCAAACATTTAATTATTTTATTAAACTAAGTAAAAAGCTTTTAGCCGACTAAAATAATTAAGCCCCGAAGGTATAATTGTGTAAATATACGTAATTGCATCCAACTAAGTTATACCACCTAACCCCATAGCTGTCACCCATCAACCCTTAAATGAACCCCGCCTTATTGATCAGATTTGATCTTAGCCCGGATAACAGAATCTTTTTGGACAGGGGTAAGCTTGTAATTGAATTGAAACAACGCACCTTCAAAATCACCGTACGATGGATTGGGAATAACAATATACCTGCTGCCAAATTCTTTTTGGAGCTTTTGGGTGGTTATTGTCCTGTTATCCTCCCCTGGATGGTTATCATACAGCATATCGAAATCGGGCAGGTTGTCGCCGCAAAGCAGCAGGATACGATGTGTTTTTAAAACATTAAGTCTTCGTGCTTCCTTACTGGATGTTGTGGTTTTCAGTAGTAAATGCTCATCGTCGGCAAAAGGCAGGTTATACAATTGCAGATTTTTTAGTGTACTTGCCCGCTCGTTTTCGTTACGGTTGGTGATGTAAAATATGGTAATACCTTTTGATGCCGCGTATTTAAAAAAGGCAGGCGCACCGGGTACGGTATCGGCTATGGCTTTATCTGTCCACTGTTTCCAGGTGGCGTCGCTGTAATCTAAATTTTGCAGGGCGCGGTGCGCATCATAAGGACTGTTATCCAGTAAGGTTTCGTCAATGTCGGTGACAATGGCCAGCGGTTTATCGCCGGGATTTTTAATACCCTCATCAACCCTAAGCCTGGCTATATTATAAGCTTGGAAGCACAATGCCTTGTATTCTGCCGCACGTTGTTGCCATAATGAAGCCCAAATTTTACCGTCATTAGTAATACTGGTATTTGAACCGGTAGTTTTTTTAACTGATGAGCAGGCGCTGAATAATAACAGACCTGAAAGTAAATAGCTATAGCTTTTTTTCATGATGGTTGATTAAAAATGCTGTCGGTGTGGAGGGATTGTCATCCTGAGCTTGTCGAAGGACGCGCGCAGAGGCCCAACCCGCTATGCTTCGACTGGCTCAGCATCACACCCGTTTTTTATTATGTCATATAAAGCCTGTCGAAGACCCGTGCGGTGGGGCCTGCCCACTATGCTTCAACAAGCTCAACATGACAAGTCACCTTATAACAACTCCGGTTTTATTTTATCCTTAAACTCCTTGGCAAATTTATTGAGTTTTGGCTGGATAACAAACGCGCAGTATGACTTGTTAGGATTATCGTTGAAATAATTCTGATGGTAGTCTTCGGCGCTGTAAAACTCAGTTGCCGGGGTTATTTCGGTAACAATAGGATCGTCAAAAACATGCTCGTTAGTAAGCGTTTTGATCATTGCTTCTGAAGCCTGTTTTTGCTCATCATTATAATAGAAAATAGCCGAACGGTATTGTGTGCCTACATCATTGCCCTGACGGTTTAGCGTTGTTGGGTTATGGGTTTTAAAGAAAACCAGCAACAATTCATCAAACGAAATCACATCGGCATCATATTCCAGGTGGATCACTTCGGCGTGGCCGGTAGCGCCTGTGCAAACCTGCTCATAAGTTGGGTTTATAACCTTACCACCCATATAGCCTGAAGTTACTGATGTTACACCTTTAAGCGATTGGAAAACGGCTTCGGTGCACCAAAAGCAACCGTTGCCGAAAGTTATTTTTTGAATGTTCATATATCCCGTTTAGTCAAAAGTAATGCCTGTTTAAACGGTTAGGTATGAGGGTGATTTGAATATGTCAATTAAATTACCAAACTTAGTGTTTAACCTTATATTAAACCTATTAATTATGAAAATTGCAGCATTAATTGCCCGTCTTTTGCTGGGCCTCATCTTCGTGGTGTTTGGTTTAAACTTCTTTTTCCAGTTCCTGCATATGGCCCAGCCGCCTATGACAGATAAAGCACAGGCTTTTAGCGGCGGATTGTTTGGTTCGGGCTATTTTTTTCAGTACATGAAGGTAATAGAAATAACAAGCGGTTTTTTCCTGCTCATTAATCGCTTTACCGCATTATTTGTATTGGTGCTGCTTCCTATTTCGCTTAATATTTTCCTGTTTCATGCCATTTTGGCACCGGCAGGTATTCCCGTTGGATCTGCCGTTATAATTTTACAAGTATTTCTGTTGTTTGCCTACCGTAAATATTATACCAGCATTTTTACGGCAACGCCAACGGTATGATCAGCCATCTCATTTAACGATAAAAAAATATGTCATTGCGAGCGAAGCGTGGCAACCGCACGGAGGCAGGGCCACCCTGTATAGTATGCGATTGCTTCGTTCCTCGCAATTGACATGATTTAAGTTTTTAACTCATTACGCCATTTCCCGTTCAAAAATCTCCTGGATCATGCCCACCTGTTCTGCGTAGATGGATTTTTTGCGTGTACCGAAATACAGTGTATTTTCTATCTTATTATATCCTTCCCAAAGCAATTTGATATTGCCGCTATCGCGTTCCTTTTTGGAAAGAAAGTCGGGGATTACCGCTATGCCTTTACCATCGCTCAGGCAGCGGATAATGGAACCCATGTTAGGCACAATAAAGTTGGGCTTAAAATCGGGGCGTTTGCCAAAGTTGATATGCCAGAAGCGTCGGAGATGTTCCATATCGCCCGATGAACCGTACCAGGTTTGTGCCTTAAGCCAGGTTTGGATCTGGTTGAGGTTTTTAGTTTTTAGTAATTCGGTAAACTCTTCGGTTGGGGTTTGTGCCCCGGCCAGCACCACTATCCGTTCTTTAAAAAACGGTTTATACTCCAGGCCTTTATAGTCGCCCTTATGAGGTGTCACAATCATATCAAGGATACCGCCGTCCAGGTCGGCCAGCATTTCGGGGTATTCGCCAAATTTGATGATGACGTTAAAAGGCAGCGTAGGCAGATAGGATTCAAGCGTAAACTGAAAAGTTTCAAAGCACATCCCTATACTTATGGTGGGCACATCCTTTTCGGTGCTTTTGTGGAAGTGCCGCTCGGCTTCTTCCAATTTGCTGATAGACTCCTGGATGTAATTGTACAGGATCTTTCCTCGTTCGGTAGATACCATTTTGCGCGAAGTACGATCAAACAGTTTATAGCCTACATAACTTTCCAATGAGCTTAAATGCAGACTCACCCCCGGCTGGGAGATAAACAAGGCCTCGGCCGCCCCGGTTAGCGAACCGGTTTCATATATCGCCTTAAATGTGCGGAACCATTCAAAATTAACCATAGCTAATCTATTATAATTATAATACAAAAGTATAAATTATACTATTTTAATAGTAGATGATCGGGCCGTAATTTTGACAAGAATTAAAACACGAAAATAAATGAAGAATATATTTGTAATAAACGGCGGACAGATCTTCGGTCACTCCGGCGGAAAGTTTAACAAAACATTATTAGATACCACAGTACAATATTTTACTGAACATCCTGATTTTGAAGTACGTTCAACCGATGTTAATCATGCGTACGATGCTATGCAGGAAGCAGAAAACTATAAATGGGCCGATATCATTATTTACCATACTCCAGTTTGGTGGTTCCAGGTGCCGCATGCTTTAAAAAAATATATAGATGAGGTTTTTACCGCAGGTTACCAAAACGGTATTTACCGTAGCGATGGTCGTACAGCCGAAAATCCGGGTATTAACTATGGAACCGGTGGGCTGATGCACGGCAAAAAGTATATGCTTACCACCTCATGGAATGCCCCGGTTACAGCTTTCACGCTGCCTGGTGAATTTTTTAATGAGCACAGCGTTGATGAAGGACCAATGTTTGGTTTTCACCGGATGAACGCCTTTACCGGCATGCAGCAATTAGACAGTATCCACTTTTATGATGTAATGAAAAACGCTAATATCGAGGAAAACCTGCAACGCTACCAGGAGCATTTAAATAATCTATTTACTCAAAACAACCCAAACCATGAAAATTTACTTAACAGCCTTAGTGAAGTGTAAGGCCGGCACTACCGCCCAAATGAAAGAGTTTTTGGATAAGCTGGTAGCAGCATCCCGCCAGGAAGAAGCCTGTTTACAATACGAACTGTATCAATCAACAGCAGACGAAACCCAGTTTATTTTCCATGAAACCTGGGCCAGTCAGGAAGGGCTTGATGAGCATGTTAAGCGCGAACATTTTCAGTTATTCAGCCGGCAGATAACTGATGTTATAGATGGCCCGCTGGCGGTATATAAAACCGATAGGGTTCATTAAAGACACTTATTAACAAAAACGGCCTCGATGAAAATCGGGGCCGTTTTTGTTATTTAAATATGGATTAAAGGCGCTGTAGGCACTACCACCAACCGCAAGAAATGAAAATTCAAGATGTTTGTGTTAATTCCTTTTCTTTTTGGCTATTATTTATAATTTAGTGTCGAAAATACAATTAATCCAAACTGATATTATGTCATCAATAAAACCCCATGGTGCTAAGGTTTACCTGCGCGCGTGCCTGCTTGCTATGCTGATGCTGGCCGCCCTGAAACCTTTTGCCCAAACCCGGCAGAAACTTGATTTTGATAAAAGCTGGCGCTTTAATCTCGGCGCTGTTGAAAACGGTGAAAAAACAACGCTTAACGATAGCAAATGGCGCACGTTAAACCTCCCGCATGACTGGAGCATTGAGGGCACCTTTTCAAAAGATAACCCCGCCACGCCCGAAGGTGGTGCTTTGCCCGGTGGTATAGGCTGGTACCGTAAAACATTTACCGTTCCGGCTTCATCAAAAGGTAAACTGGTTTATATTGATTTTGATGGCGTATATCAAAAAAGTGATGTTTGGATCAATGGTCATCACCTTGGCTTCAGGCCAAACGGTTATATCTCGTTCAGGTATGAACTTACGCCTTTCTTAAATTTCGGTGGTAATAATGTTATTGCTGTTAAGGTTGATAACTCGGTACAGCCAAACTCACGATGGTATTCGGGATCGGGGATTTATCGTAATGTGTGGCTGGTTACCACTAATAAAACCGCTATTGATCATTGGGGCACTTATGTAACCACAACTGATGTTAGCAGTGCTTCTGCCAAAGTAAATGTGCAGGTGCAATTACATAATTACCAAACGAAACCCGGACTACAGATAAGCACCAAACTTTATGATGCTGCCGGTAAGCCGGTATCATTGGGTGGCGATGCTTTATCTGCCGCACAAAGTAAAGACACATCATTAACAATAACTAATACACTAACAGTTAAAAATCCGGTACTTTGGTCGGTAGAGCGCCCTTACTTATACAAAGCCGTTACCCAGCTGCTTGAAGGCAAAACGGTATTGGACGAGTATACAACAACTATAGGCATCCGCTATTTTAACTTTGACGCGGATAAAGGTTTCAGCCTGAATGGCAAACCAATGAAGATCCTGGGCGTATGTGATCACCATGATCTGGGTAGCCTTGGATCGGCCTTAAACAACCGCGCCCTTGAGCGTCAGTTACAAATGCTGAAAGCAATGGGTTGCAACGGCATCCGTACATCGCACAATCCTCCGGCACCCGAACTGCTTGACCTTTGTGATAAAATGGGCTTTATTGTGATGGATGAAGCATTTGATTGCTGGGAGTGGAAAAAAGCTACTTACGATTATCACCTGTTTTTTAAAGAATGGCATAAACGTGATTTGGAAGATCAGATCAAACGCGACCGCAATCACCCGAGCGTTATGATCTGGAGCATCGGTAACGAGATCCCTCAACAAGCAGATAGCAGCGCGTTACGTATCGCTCCGGAGCTGGCGGCCATTGTTCACAGTTTGGATAAAACCCGTCCGCTTACTACGGCAAATGACCGTCCGGATACTACCAACAAGATCGTTAAATCCGGTGCTATCGACCTGGTTGGTTATAACTATCACGAATTTGATTATGCCAAATTTCATGACCGTTACCCAGGCAAAAAATTCATAGCCACCGAAACTACCTCGGGCTTAGAAACAAGGGGATATTATGAAATGCCATCAGACAGTATCCGTGTATGGCCTACCAGCTGGGATAAACCTTTTGTAAGAGATGGCAACAATGTTTCGGCATATGATAACACCCGACCACCTTGGGGCTCAACACATGAAATGACCTGGAAGATCATGAAAAAGTATGATTTCCTTTCGGGAATGTACATCTGGACAGGCTTTGATTACCTTGGCGAACCAACGCCGTATTCATGGCCGTCGCGCAGTTCATACTTTGGTATTATTGATCTGGCAGGTTTCCCTAAGGATGTTTACTATATGTATCAAAGCGAGTGGACAAACACACCTGTACTGCATATTTTCCCTCATTGGAACTGGGAGTCGGGTAAAATGATCGATATCTGGGCATATTACAACAATGCCGATGAAGTTGAGCTTTACCTGAACGGTAAATCGGTAGGGATCCAAAAGAAAAAAGGTGACGACCTGCACGTAATGTGGCGTGTAAAATATGAACCAGGTACGCTTAAGGCTGTATCGCGTAAAAATGGCAAAACAGTTTTAACCCGCGAAATTCATACCGCCGGCGCTCCTGCTAAAATTGAACTGATAGCAGACCGTTCACAAATTAAAGCTGATGGTAAGGACCTGTCATTTGTTACCGTGAAAATATTAGATAAAGACGGTAATGTTGTGCCCGATGCCGATAATAAAGTAAACTTTAAAATTAATGGCGAAGGCTTTATAGCAAGCGTTGATAACGGCGATCCTGTTAGCCATGATCCGTTCAAGGCAGATTATCGCAAGGCGTTCCATGGCCTTGCACTTGCTATTGTTCAGGCTAAAGAAAAAGCCGGTACTATAACTTTGACTGCATCAGCCGATGGCTTACAAAGTAAAACCTTGGTGTTGACGGCCAAATAATCGTGTCGTAATTAGTATCACATAATAAGAAACGCCATTGCGAGGTACCTTGCAATGGCGTTTCTTATTTACGAATTTTCAAAAACTTCGTAAGTCTCAATTTGGATAGGCAAACTTAAGCCTTTTTAAAGCCCATGATCTTGATATTACTTACCAAAACCTTTGAACCATTTTTATATTGCATTGGTGCACTGATGTACAGATTTTTAGCAGTTGTGGGCATAAAGGCCATGGTATCGGCCAGTTTGGTTTGATCAAGATAAACCACCATGCGGTCGCCGTCAACAACTAAAGAAACATGCATTTTGCGGTTAGTAAATGTGGTTAAATCAAAGGTGCTGTTGAGGTATTTACTCAGGAACTCGCTGTTTATAGATACATCATCATTGTTATAATATTTTAGCGTAACGTAAGCGCCACCACTACTGATATAATCACGAACGCTGTTATCAGTTACAAAGCCAAAATTTACCGGATAGATATCGCTTATTTTATCAGCTGCCGCAAGGATGTCAAATTCAACAGTGAAGTGTTTTGGATAAAAAAGCTGTTTGGTGAATTTGTAGGTAGCGTTATCGGCAAGGGCCAGCCATTTGCCGCTTTCCCCGCCAACAGAAACTATCGTGGCGGACCCATTGGTTTTAAACGTTTTGGCCGAAGAACCTACCGGGATCCCCGAAAAATCTTCGGCAAATAATACGGTATCTCCCGCAACAAAATCAAATCCCGAGTTAATAATTACCTTATTGCTTTTAGGTGCGCCGGAGGTTGATGAGGAGGAAGAAGATGATGGTGATGAGGTTTTTTTATCAAAAGCATCGCTGGCTTTTTGAGCGGCTTTGTCTTTTGCTTTTTGCAGTAAGCTTCCAAATTGTGCGTTAGCATTAAAGCCCGTGACTAAACCAGCTATGGTTAATAAGCTGAGCAGGAGTTGTTTGTGCTTCATATAGATATAGTGTTTAAGTTTCAATTGCAATAAACAAAGAATAAAGTAAACTGTTTGTTAATTTTATTCACAATTGTTATACAATAGTTAATATATCTATTGCTGAAGGTAATGCACAATTTAAAGAGAGCCCAATCTTAATCATGAAGCCTGAGCCCGTCCAGTGCTTTATCAACCTTTTTGCTTTCGCCATATACAACAAATTCCAACCAGATCAAGGTCTGCATCGGTGTGGCGGGCAATTTCCGAGAGATTGTCCGTTTCATTTTTTGTCGCGAACAATCTCTGGGTATAAATGCCGATGTGAAGCCCTCTCTCTTTAGCCCGGTTAAAGGCCCGCTGTAGCTGAGCATCGGTATCTGCCTTATAAACAAGCACCGGGTATTTCATAAAGGGCATATAATTATTCCCCGATGCTGTGATAAGTTCGGCACCATGTGTATCGGGATGGGCAATAGCAACAGAGCTGGCTAAAAATGCAGTAACGTTAAGCTTTTGCCACGCTGCCAGTTGGTCTTTAATTACGATAGCTATTTTTATCTGGTTCATATCGTTAAACGGTAACTATTTCAATTCAAGCTCCATTTGAATATTGGCGCGTTCGTAAGGTGATGGCCTGCCCGCTACTTTAACAAAGCCCAGTTTATGATACAGGCTGATAGCCGGTTTTAAAATGGTATTACTTTCCAGGTAAAGCTTATGGCCACCAAGAGCTTTTGCTTTTTCAATAATAGCCTGCCCTAATAAAAAGCCTATGTTTTTCCCCTGTGCCTTTGGCGATACCGCCATTTTAGCGAGCTCAAAATCATAATCCGGATCATCCATTTTTAATAACGCGCATACACCAACCGGCTCATCGTTATAAAGGGCTACCAATATAAGGCCGCCGTTATTGATGATATAGCTGTCGGCATTGTCGAGGGCTTTATAATCGGCTTCTTCCATTTTAAAGTATTTGGAGATCCATTCTTCGTTCAGCGCTTTAAAAGCTTTGGCGTAGTGTAGCTCGTAGGGTACTATCTGTACTTTGTTGCTTTCCCTGATCTTTTGATGTTCCTGTACCCTGCGTAACAATGATTTTTGTTCGAGCAGATATTCCCATTCTTCAATAGCTTTCCACAAGTCGTGATTGGCCTGCGAAAGAATTTCTTCTACGGCGCCGGTAACATCAGCATATTGGTCTTTGATTTTTACAGCGGCATCAAGTCCTTTGGCCGAAAGGCTTACCATATTGCGGCGGCCATCGGTTTTATCTTTTTTCTCCACAACAAAGCCGTTCTTCACCATTTCGGCAATGATCTTACTTACAGAAGGGTGGGAGTGGCCAATTTCTTTGGCAATTGAAGTAATGGTAAACTCTCCGCCGTCCTGCAATACGTAAAAAACCGGGAACCATTTAGGCTGAAAATCGATATCATATAAATTGTAGATCCTTGCCGCGTCTTCACCAACGGTTTCGGTAAGCATCCTGAGCCGGCTGCCGATAGCCATCTTTCCTACTTTATTAAAAAATTCCATAAAAATAAGTAACTAATTATGTAACTGATTACGCAAATATATAATGTTGATTTAAAAAATGCAATAGCTAACTATAAATCAATGTCATCGGCAATTCATAAATGCCGGTAAAGCGGAAAGTTGGGCTAATTGCCATTGGAGATCTATAGCTATTATCGCTATTCGAGGTCAAAGACCTCGAATCCTTATGCATGTAGTTTGTAACTACATGTATAAGGCCAGTTCCATTTTTAATCCTGTAGTTGCAAACTACAGGCATAGTCGTCCGAAGTCGGGAGACTTCGGACAGCGTACAAAAAGTAAAAGCCGGGCTCATGAGCCCGGCTTTTACTTTTCTATATTGTTTTAGCTGTTATGCTAATGCTTTACCCATTAAAGGATCGCTGAAACTTGATTTTCCTGTTTCTACGCGACCGGCAAAACGTTTGGCGAATTTTTCAAAGCCATCAATCTTTGTACTAAAATCATACCAGCCATGACTTTTGCTTAGGTTCAGGGCAATGGTTGTGCTTGCTCCTGCTTTCACAGCAACTTTATGATCGCCGGTTTTATAGCCGTGGTCTGTTATGGCTATATTTTGTGCTTTGCTGGAATGGTTGGTAAGCTTCAAACTAACATTCCCCGTTAGCTTACCGTTAACCTGCTCATATTCGGAAACAATATCCACCAGCGGATCGGCCGCATTGCCCTGGTATTCGCGGAAGAAACCGTTAGGGCCATAGGTACGCAAATGGTATTCGCCATTCTCAAATTCATGTAAAGGCCAAACATCGGCAAGGGTATCTCCAGCTTTAACGGTATAGGCCCAGGTGCGCAGGTCTTCCATTTTTTGCGGATCGTTCATGGTTGCGTATTTGCCGGGAGCATATACGTTAAATGGCGAACCTAACGCGTTTGAGCCAAATGCCTTGTTACTTGCATTAAATTTGATCTCAAACGATTTTTTATCAGCGCTCAGTTTACCATCGGCATACAGTTGGTAAGGCAGGGCCGATGACGGTTTAATACCTTTTTCCTGCTGAGGCATATATGGCGACGAATGCGGATCTTTATTGATCTGGGCGATCTCATCGGCAGTAAGCAATTTATAGTCTGACGGGAGTTTTTTGAATTGCGCTTTGTGAATGCTTTCTAAAAACGCCTCCCTTGCAACAAATTCGGGGTTTTCGATCTTCTCGCCGTTATACGGACGGAAAACGCTTGAAAGGTCACCACAAACCGTACGACGCCATTCGCTGATGTTAGGCTCAGTTACTTTTTTGCCTGTTTTGTGGCTTAAAAAGTTTTCTAAAAATTGTAGTGTCGAGGTATGGTCAAACACCTCTGAGTTAACCCAGCCGCCTCGGCTCCACGGCGAAGCAACTACCAGCGGAACACGAAAGCCTAAACCTATTGGGCTTTCGCGATCAAACACTTCGGGGAAGTTATTGCGGGCTTTTTCCTGTTCTAACGTAACAAACTCAACGCTTGGGTCAATTCCTGCTGATACTTTACCTGTACCCGGTTTATGAGGGTTTGGAGCGGTAAATGGCGGAACGTGATCGAAATAACCGTCATTTTCATCATAAGCTAAAATGAAAACCGTTTTTTTCCAAACATCAGGGTTTTGTGTAAGGATGTCTAAAACTTCGGATACGTACCATGCACCATACCAGGCCGAGCTTGGGTGGTCAGAAAAATGTTCAGGAGCCGATAACCAGCTTACTGTAGGTAACTGACCGCTCTTTACATCCGCACGGAACTGGTGCAGCACGTCGCCTTTGGGTACTAAAACTTCGCGCTCGGTACCTTCATCATTGTATTTTAACGGGCTCAGCGTACGATAATGCGGATCGTTAGTATTGGTTACAAAACCTTTTTGGTGCAGGTTTTTTTCGCGCTGCGACAGGCCGGCAAACTTGTTAGGATCAAGGCTTGCCATATCCTTTTTGGTGTTTTCGAGGTCGTGCTGTTTTTGCTTAAGCTGTTTTTGCAAATGGTCTATATGCGCATCGCCGGCAGGCAAAGCGGCAATTTGCTTTTCTACGGCAGCTATCTCATCCGGCAAAACAGTTGATTTTTTTTGCAGATGGGCTATGTGTTTATCGTACAGTTTAATGTTGTACTGGCCAAAAAACTCCAGCGGGTTATCCTGGAAGTTAGATAACCACGGATCTTCTTCGCCCTCTAAACCGGTATCAATGGCAATTTCATTCTGGTAATGTTTCCATGATATGTTATGATCTTCCAAACGCTCGGGGAAGGTGGCCCAGTTCAGGGTTCCATAATCCATATCATCGTTCCAAACGTGAGCGAGCGAATTTTCATGCTGCTCTGCGCGGATGGTACCACTCCAGAAATATAACCTGTTAGGGTTGGTACCTGTTAACGACGAACAAAAATTTTGATCACAAACGGTAAAGGCGTCGGCAAGAGCATAGTAAAATGGGATATCCTCACGGTTGTGGAAACCCATGGTTAAGGGCATGTTGGAGTATTCCTTAATACTGTTGCGCTTAACATTAAGCCATTGATCAAATTTGCCATCGTTACGGGCATTAACCTGGTTGCCCCACGAATGTGGCAATGAGCTCATCCAGGTTGCTTTGGTGTTTTTAATATCAAGGTGGAAAGGAGCATAGGTTTCGCCTTTTTTGTTTGATTGCAACCAAACTTTGTTTTTGTTAGGCAGATCAATAGCCCGCGGATCGTTATAACCACGTACCCCTTTAAGCATCCCGTACGTATGGTCAAACGAGCGGTTTTCCTGCATCAGGATCACGATGTGCTCGGCATCCATATAGGTGCTGCCCGGTGCCGGGTTAATGGCCATCGCTTTTTGAATAGACTCTGGTAAAACACTGGCTAAACCAGCTGCTCCGGTTAATAACGCTGCTTTTTTAAGAAAATCTCTCCTTGAATCAGACATGTGTATCTTTTATTTAATTCATGGTCTATGGATGATAGATCATGGTGTTTTTAGTTTTTGGGTCAATGGGTGATGATCGGTAAATCCCAGTTGTTTTTAGGCCTTCAAGATATAGCAAAGTTTTTAAAATCTATGATCCATGAACTATCAACTATGACCTAATTATCTTTCCGCTGCGCGATCACCTGTTCGCAAAGGCCAAATGATAACGTCATACCGTTACCTCCCAGGCCGTTAATCACGGTAACTCCGGGCTCAATATCCACTATCAGTTCGGATGCGCCGTTGGTCATTTTAGGGTAGATACCGTGCCATGACTGCAGCATTTTCCAGTCTTTAAAATTGGCGAACGTATGTAAGTATTCGATTATTAAATTATTAATAAATTCTTTGTCGAAAGGGTCATGAACCAGGCCATATTCGTGCGAATCGCCGATGGTAAGTTCGCCGCTGCCATTTTGTGATACCATTACGTGGATACCCCATTTCAGATGCGTAGCATATTGATCTTCATAGCGTTTTCGCAAGGCCGGTAATGATGCCGCCGCCTGAAAGCCAGGGTAATGGATCATAGATAAACCACCGCATAATGACGGGCCAATGCGCCATTCATCGGGTTGGGTAACCAAACGCATCATTTGCAGTTTGCATTTAGTGATCTGCGTTTGGGCGAACAGCTCTGGATATAATGTTTCAAAATCGGCGCCACTGCAAACGTAAATCTCGTCGGCTTCCCAGCTTCTGGTGCCCGAGCTTACTTTGGGATGTTCGATACGGCTGATGGCGGTGTTCCAGTGAAATTCAACACCAAACTTTTCGGCAAGGTATTGAGCTACCTGCCCAACAGCCACGCGCGATTCAATGATCATTTCATCGCTGCTCCACAACGCGCCTTTTAAACCATCGGTATTTACTGCTGCTGATTTGTGTACGGTAGCCCCCGGATCAAGCACCGCGCAATCACGGTATTTGTGATTTACCTCAACATATTCTTCAATTGCCTGCAATTCATCATCGTGATAGGCAAGGTGTAATGAGCCAACTTCATCATGCCAGATCCCGGCTTCGGCGCAAACTGTTTTCCAGATGCTTTTTGATAACATGGCGCGTTCGTACATTGGGCCGGTAGCCTGGCCAATGGGCCATACCATACCAAAGTTACGGATGGAAGCGCCCACCGCACGTTCATTGCGCTCAAATACGGTTACTTTATAGCCACGAACGGCCAGCGCACGAGCAGTAGCTAAACCTACTATACCTGCGCCAATGATGATTGCACTCTTGTTATTGTTCATTATATTGTTTCATTAGGTCATTGTGTCATTGGTCATTTTTTGACTTTGAACTCATGACTGTGGACTTATCGCCTGAAAATTTATCTGTTCTTCGTTGTCTTCACTTAACTTTTTTTTATCACGAGCGGCACTTTGTAAAAAGTACACGAGCGATAAAATACCGCAAATACCTCCAACCAGGGCCACAATCATTACGCCTTCCTGAAAAAAGGTTCCCCAGCTTATGGTTGGGCGGCCGAGTTCTTTTACCAGTAAAATGCTTACGCTGCCCAGGTAACCCATCGAATCGGCAACGTACATGATGAAGCCTACATTACTTTTATAGTGGAACGAGGCAATCATCCTTTCAAAAAATATGGCGTTATAAGGTACGTAGCCCAGGTAAAGGCCAAGGCCAACACAGGTCATCCATAAAGTTGGGCTTATCATTTTAAAGGTAAACATGATGGTTGATATACCTACCAGCACACATCCGCCAATGATCATCAGGTGGATGATACTAAAGGCGCGTAAGTTTTTACGTACAAGGATGAGCAAGCTCATAGCTACAAGCACTACCAATGAAATTTTAATATCGGTAGTAGTAAAAATGCTGTTATCCTTAATGCCCAGGCTGGCCCAGATCTCTACCTCAAAATTATCGCGCACATCGCGCATGATGGTGAGCAGCACATAAACGATGAGCGTAAGTATAATGCCGGGTAAAAAACGAATAATGAATTGTTTACGCTCGGCGGCATTCATTGGCGTGCGTTCGGCGCGTAAACGTTTATCCTCGGCAGTAGGCTGGGGGATGAGTTCCATGCAACCTACAAAAAACAATAGTGGTAATGCAAATACAGCCCCGGTTAAAAAAGGCATGTAGTATTCATTTACGTGAAAGCTGCTTATTAAAGTACGGCCGGTTGTTTTCACAAAGCCCGACGCGAAAATGAGGCTGATAGATAATACCGACGCCATAAATTCGGTTGAACGGCGGCCTTCAAGGTAACCAAACACAAGGCCCCAGATCAGGCCCAATGGGAAACCGTTAATAAAAAGAAAGGCGATATTCCAGGGGGCGGGCACAAAGGCAAAGGCAAGGAGGGCGGCCCACGCAATACCTATCAGGGTTAAAATATAGCGTGCCCGGGTTTTGCTGTTTACCTCGGCTATAAATTTTATGCCGTAAAACTTACTGCTCATATAGCCTATAACCTGGGCTATAACCAGCCAAACCTTATAATCTACATGAAAATACTCATGACCTGTAAAAGTAGCCGCTGCAAAGGCCTTACGAAATGCATACATGGAAGTATACGTTCCGAAAGCCGAAACCGCTGCCAGAACTGAAATTAATGCATAGGGCCATTGGGCTACTTTTGCACGTAAACTTTCAACCAGTTTCATACAGCTAACACTAATTTTATGCTCATAAAAATAAATATAATTGTTTAGCAATACTAAACTTTTTTTATTAAGATTAAACTAAATTAGTGTTAAGGTTTGGTTAAGGGGGAGGTTGTTAGTTGATTAGGTTGATTAGGTGAGTAGTTTATTTTATCTGTAAATCAGATGCCCCAAATGCATATATCTGTAATCTTCGCTATAATAACCATTCACTTAATCAACCTAAGTAACCACTCACTAATCTACTTCTTCTCCTCAAAAAAATAGACAACAAGCATACTGGCTGTGGTGTTTCCCGTATTTTTTGGCGTATGTGGTATCCTACCGTCAAAAAGCATGCTATCTCCCTGGTTAAGGGTTATAAGATCATCATCAAACTGGTATGCTATCTCGCCCGATAATATATATTTGTATTCAAAAGCTTCAGTTTCAACAAGCGGACGCGTAGCATTTGGCTCAAGCTCAAGTATTACTATATCAACAGTACTTTGGCTTATTGATTGTGTAAAAATACGCTGGTAGTGAAAACCATCGGCATGTTCTTTTTCAAAGTGATCATATTCGTGTTTCCGTTTTACCAAAACAGGCATGTGATCGCTTTTTGAACGCATGTCTTTAAAAAACTCGTTCAAGTCTATTTCCAGGGCTTTAATAATATCTATTAATACGATAAGCGAGGGAATGGTGCGGCTGTTTTCAATTTGTGAAATGAGGCCTTTACTTACGTTGGCCCTTACGGCAAGTTCCTGTACGGTTATATTTTTGTCGCGGCGGCGTTCTTTTATCCGGTTACTGATCTGTATCAGTATGTCTTCTTCCATTATTTGTATTGTTATAGCAGGTTATTCGCTGCGCAAAGTAATTAATAGGTGTAGTTATCCAAAATGATTTTTTTGTTACCACTAACATTACTACTTTCTTTTTACGAACAAAAAACGTCTGGGTTTAAGTTATTCGCTGATTATTACCTGTGTTAACAAATTCTTAAATGTAAATACATGTGCCTATAATTCACAAACATTTAATATTTTAATAACCTTTATCCTGTTTATTTGCACCTGAAAAATTTTAAGATATGGCACCATCTCAATATAATCCGAAAGCTGTGGTTGACGAAGTATTTTCGTTATACGAAAAATTTGGTGACGCCGATTATATAGGAGAGCCTGTTTCCCAACTGGAACATATGTCGCAGGCTGCCGCCCTGGCCGAAGCCGAGGGTTATGACGACGAAGTGGTGCTTGCCGCATTTTTCCATGACATAGGCCATCTTTGTGCCGATGCCGAAGAAGCGGGCAGCATGGATGGCATGGGCAATGTTGATCATGAACGCCTCGGTGCCGACTACCTGCTTGAGCGCGGTTTTTCTGAAAGGGTTGCTAACCTGGTACAAGGCCATGTAATTGCCAAAAGATACCTTACCTACAAATACCCCGAATATTATAACCGTTTATCTGATGCCAGCAAAGCAACCCTCGAATTTCAGGGCGGTGTGATGACCGCTGAGGAAGCTGCCGAGTTTGAACTGAACCAGGATGCAGAGCTTATCATCAGGTTACGCTACTGGGATGACATGGCAAAAGAGACACACGTGCCTGTAAATAATATAGATCACTTAAAAGCTATGGCCCTCGCACATCTGCAAGTGGTAAATGAATAAATAACATATTAAGTTTTTGTGACTAATATATAACCTGTTTGTTACAAAAATCGCCTGCTTAACACAGGGTGAACATCAAGTTAAGTATAGCTTAATATTAAATTGGTTTACTAATAATAAACAAAGTTTAGTATTGCTGTATGAAAAACTCAAATATTTCACCCTTAAACTTTAGCAGATGAACAAGATTTACCAGAGATTAAGAGCCGTAATAACGGTTTTATTATTTTGCGTAGCTCCATCTATCTTATTCGGACAAACCAAAATAAGCGGTACTGTTACCGATGACAAACACCTGCCACTGCCGGGCGTAAGTGTAAAGATCAAAGAACAAAACAAAGGCACTGTTACTGATATTGAAGGCCATTACAGCATTACTGCAACTGCCGGTCAAACACTTATTTACTCGTTTGTTGGTTATGCCCCTGTTTATGTAGTGGTTGATAACAAAACAACTGTAAACGTAAGCATGATTGGCGACAGTAAAGCACTGAACGAGGTTGTTGTAACCGCGTTAGGTGTTAAGAAAGAAACCCGCCGCATTGGTTACTCAACACAATCGGTAAGCGGCGCCGATGTTACTACTGCCCGTGACCCTAACCCTATTACAGGTTTAACAGGTAAAGTAGCCGGTTTATCAGTAGGCCCATCTGCCGAGTTACTGGGTAATCCTTCTGTATTGATCAGGGGTAACTCAGTTACTTTATACGTAGTGGATGGTTTCCCTATTAATACTGATACTTATAACATCAGCCCTGATGATATCGAAACTTATACCGTGTTAAAAGGCCCATCGGCTGCGGCACTTTACGGTAGCCGTGCACAAAATGGCGCGATTTTGATCACCACCAAAAAAGGCGAGAAAAACAAAAGAGGTTTAACTGTTGATATAAACAGCAGTACCGTTATGAATACCGGTTTCCTTGCATTCCCCCGCACTCAAAACACATTTGGCCCGGGCGAAAACACCTTTTATACCTTTGTTGACGGTAAAGGTGGTGCTCCAGGTGGTGTGGATAGCGATTACGACGTTTGGGGCCCTTATTTTGCAGGCCAGCTGATCCCTCAGTACGACAGTCCTGTTGTCAATGGCGTACGTCAGGGTACTCCATGGGTTGCGCGTGGTAAAGACAACCTGAAAAACTTCCTGAAAACTGGTTACCAAACCAATAACAACATTTCATTAGGTTCGGTTGGTGAAACTTATGTAACCCGTTTTTCGGTTTCACAACAACACCAAACAAGCTATATCCCTTCTCAATACCTTGATATAGCCAACGCTAACTTCTACGGTCAGTTCACTCCGTCAAAACGCTGGAAATTTGAAGCAAACGTTGATTTCAACAGACAATCAACTGATAACTTCCCAGACGTACAGTACGGTCCTAACAGTATCATTTATAACATTGCTGTATGGACTGGTGCCGATTGGAATATCAACGCACCTGATATCAAAGCCATCTGGCAGCCAGGTAAAGAAGGCGTACAATCGGTATTTGCTGAGTACACCCGTTACCATAACCCTTACCTGTTAACTGAAAAATGGACCCGTGGTCATTACAAAAATGACATTTACGGTTATTTGTCAGGTAACTTCAAGATCAACGATAACTTAAACGTTACTTTACGTTCGCAAATTGATACCTATAATATCCTGCGTACTGAAGACCTGCCATTTTCGGCCCACCCTTACGGTCGTGAAGGTAACCAGGGCGATTACCGCGAAGACCGCCGTAACTTGTTTGATAACAACACCGAGTTATTTGTTAACTACAACTATACGATCAAAAACTTTGTGAACTTATCAGGTTTAGTTGGTTCAAACCTGCGCAGCTTTAACTATAACTCAAGCTGGACTTCGACAGATTATTTGAACGTACCTGAAGTTTATGCTTTCAGCAACTCAAAAAATGCTGTACAGTCAACCAATTTCTCATCACAAGAACGTGTATTAAGCGGTTACTACTCAATTGACGCTACATTTGGTAAATATGCTACCTTATCAAGCACAGGCCGTATCGATAAATCATCGGCTTTCCAAAACGTAACTACTTATTATTATCCAAGTATATCTGCAGCAACGGTGATCTCTGATTACGTTAAACTGCCAGAGATTATTTCATTCTTAAAAGCAAGGGCATCTTACTCAACAGTAAAAGCTGATGCTTCAAGCGCTACAATTGGCCCTGCTCCTTTTAACGCTATTTCGGTTTACGGCGGTTCAACAACTACCAGTAACCCTAACTCAAACCCATTATTCTTAAACCCGCTTGGTTACGGTAGTACTTATAACTCACCTTATAATGGCCCAAGCTATCAGCTTAATCCGTTTTACTTAACCAGCAAACCATATAACAGCCAGCCGGCAGCTTCTGCATCTGACTTTTTATATCAGCCAAACATCAAAACTTCAACCCGTGTTAACTACGAAGAAGGTTTCGATATCAAATTCCTGCAAAACCGTTTAGGTTTATCGGCTACAACGTTCCAATATATTGACGGTCCGCAGATTTTGGCTAACTCAATATCAACCGCTACCGGTTACACCACTTTATACCTGAACGCTTTAAAAACCAAGAAAACCGGTTACGAGTTTTCATTAGAAGGTACACCTATTAAAAACCTTGGTGGTTTTGGCTGGAATGTTTTGGTTAACGTATCAACATTTAAAGATATTTACGAAGAGTTACCTCCAAACCAGCAGACTTACCAAACCTTCTTCAAAAAAGGCGACCGCGTAGATAAATTATATGGTACCGCTTTTGCAAGAACTCCTCAGGGTCAAATCATCAACGATGCTGCAGGTAAACCATTAGCATTACCTGTTCCACAGTATTTAGGTAATGAAAATGCAAAATACCAGTGGAGCTTTGCCAACAAACTACATTACAAAAACATTAATTTCGGTTTCCAGTTTGATGGCTCGGTTGGTGGTGTGATCATCGACTATATGCACAACAAAACCATGCGTGGTGGTTCAAACATCGAAACTGCTACAGGTGCTTTGGGTGATGCCCGTTATAAAGACTGGCAAAACTTTGGTAAAGCAGGCTATAACGGCAGCTACGTAGGCGAAGGTGTAACCGTATCAAACGGCGCGGCTATTAACTATGACCCTGCTACTGGTAAAATCACCAACTACGGTGCTTTGCAATATGCTCCTAACAAGCAAACTGCGCTGGTACAGGATTATGTAAGTAAATACTACAATGTTGATGAGTCAAACCTCATGAGCAAAACCTTCTCAAAACTTCGTGAAGTAACAATTGGCTATGATTTTCCTAAAACATGGCTTGATAAATCATTTATCAAAAAGGCATCGGTATCAGTTTATGGCCGTAACCTTTTATACTTCTACGGAGACAAACGCTTCAAGGATGTGGATTTAGATCAGTATAACTATGCTACTTCTTCAACTGTATTGCAGTCGCCTACAGTACGTAGCTATGGTTTTAACTTAAATGTATCATTCTAATAAAACATACGATTGATTATGAAAAAGATATTTAGAATTTTAATACTGCCGGCGTTTGCATTGCTAACAGTAACCGGATGTAAGAAAAGTTTTGAGGACCTTACCAAAAATAATAATGTGCCAAGTGTTGTGCCTGCATCATTATTATTTAACGGTGTCCTTAACAAAATGGCCGATTTGCCGCAATCAAACAACGAGATTTATGGCCAGTATTATATTTATAACTATGATTACTATGGTAACAACCGTTATGACGGCTTTGCAAACGGCGGCGACAATTACTACAATACGTTAAAAAACGTAATTGTAATGGAGCAGCGTGCTGCTGCAACCGGCGGTGCCGCAGTAAACCCGTACGAAGCTTTGGGTAAATTTTTCAGGGCTTACTTCTTCAGTAAAATGAGTCTGGAAGAAGGTGATATCCCAATGACCGATGCATTGAAAGGTTTGGATAACCTTACTCCAAAATATGATACGCAAAAAGATGTAATGGTACAGTGTCTTGCATGGCTTGAGTCGGCAAATACCGATATGGCTGCACTTATTGCTAACCCGAATGCAGGTGGTACAGGTGTTGGTGCCGCATTATCAAACGATATTTATTTTGGTAATGATCTTTCAAAATGGCAAAAAACAGTAAACACTTTTCACGTAAGGTTATTGCTTGAATTGAGCAAGAAAACTGCTGATATTGATATTAAAGGTCAGTTTGCTGCTATTGTTGGTAACCCAACTAAATACCCGTTGATGAGCAGCAACGATGATAACCTGCAATATAAATTTGTAGCGCCAAGCAACTATTATCCTCAAAACCCTGATAACTTTGGTCAAAATGGTTCAAGGCAAAATTCATCGGCTACTTATGTTGGTTTACTTACCAGCTTAAAAGATCCGAGGGTTTTTGTTACTGCCGAGCCTTCACGTTACCTGGTTGATACCCTGAAACAAAGCCCAACAAGTTTTGATTCATTTGTTGGCGCCGATCCGGGCCTTGACCTTGGTGTAATGTATAACAACGCAACTTTACAGCGTTATTCATTCATCAACCGTAAACACTTCTATTCAACTTATATCGGTGAGCCAAGCATCCAGATCGGTTACCCTGAACTGATGTTCAACATTGCCGAAGGTATTAACCGCGGTTGGGCTTCTGGTAATGCTGAAACTTATTATGTTAACGGTATCCAGGCATCATATCAGTTTTATGGCCTCCCAACAGTTGCCGGCCCAAGTATATACTCAGCTTATTTTTACAGGCCAGGTGCAACCAAAGGCCCTGCCGATCAATCAAGCTATGACGTGTTCCCGGTTACTGTAAACTGGACAACCTATTACGCACAACCAACAGTGAAATATGCTGATGGTACAACTGGCCTTACCCAGATCCTGCAGCAAAAATACCTTGCTATGTTCCGTCACTCGGGTTTAGAGGCTTATTTCAACTACCGTCGTACCGGCGTGCCAAACTTTACTACCGGTCCGGGTACAGGTAATAGCAGCCGTATCCCTAAACGTTTCGAGTATCCAACATCAGAGCGTACAGTTAACGCTACAAACTATAACGCTGCATTAACCGCTCAATTTGGCGGCAGCGATGACATTAATGGTGTTATGTGGTTGCTTAAATAACCACAGCTTATACGTTTTAATTAATCTGCATAAAGGCCCCGCTAATCTGGGGCCTTTATCATTAAATACAACAACTATGAAAAAAGCTATTTTATTTACGTTATTCGCTATGTGTTTTTCGGCGTTATATGCCCAGCACAAAACACAAAATGTAGTTATCGTTACTATCGACGGGCTGCGCTGGCAGGAAGTTTTCCGCGGTGCCGATTCGGCCATTATCAATTCAAAAGATACTCAAGATAAAAACGCTGCCCGTAAAAATTTCTGGACAGATGCGTCTGTAGATCGTCGTAAACTGCTGATGCCTTTCTTTTGGAGTACTTTAATTGAAAAAGGTCAGCTTTATGGTAACCGCGATTTGGGTAGCAAAGATGAAGTGGCTAATCCTTATCATTTTTCATACCCGGGCTACAATGAAATATTTACCGGTTTTCCTGATAAAAGGATGAATACCAACGATGGTATCTATAACCCAAACATGAATGTGCTTGAGTTTTTGAACAAACAAAAAGGCTTTGAAAACAAGGTAGCAGCATTTGCATCCTGGGAGCGTTTTTCGCAGATCCTGAGCCCGAAGCGCGCCAATATTTTGGTTAACGCTGGTTTTATGCCGCTGGAAGTTGCTGGTATGAACGATCGCCTGAAACATCTGAATGAGTTACAGTTGGAGGTGCCGCGTTACATCAGCGATTCAACCCGGATCGATTTCCTGACGTTTGAGTTTGCCAAAAACTATATGATGCAATACAAGCCGCGTGCCCTGTATGTTTCATTTGACGAACCGGATGATCTGGCCCATGCAGGTAACTACGGATTTTACCTTGACCGTATCAAACAGGAAGATGGTTTTATAAAGCAACTTTGGGATTACATCCAATCGGAGCCTGCTTATAAAAACAAAACTACATTGATCATCACCTGCGATCATGGCAGGGGCGACGAGCCAATGAAAAAGTGGCACGATCACGGATCGGACGTGGTACATTCAGAACAAACCTGGTTTGCCGTTATTGGTCCGGATACCCCGGCTTCAGGCGAAATGAAACAAGGCGAAACAACCTATCATAAACAACTGGCCCAAACTATAGCCGGTTTATTAGGCTTTGATTTTAAGGCTGCTGCAGGGCACGAAGTGGGTGATGCTATTGGGAGCGTTACCGGAAAAAAATAAATTAACATGCGTTTTCAATTATTAACAATTTTGGGTTTACTGTGGCTGCTTCCCGGTGATGGATGGCAGCCTAACCCGGCCCCTGTTTCAAAGCATAAATTTATTGTTGCCGCTCACCGTGGAGATCATGTCATTTATCCCGAAAACACCATAGAGGCGTACAAAGAGGCCATAAAAAATGAGGCAGACTATGTAGAGATTGACCTGCGTACAACCAGGGATGGTGAGTTGGTAAGCATGCACGATGGCAGTATTAACCGTATGACGGATGGCAAAGGTCAGCTAAAAGATTTTACCCTCACCGAGTTATTGCAGTTGAAGGTAAAGAGTAAGGATACTACGAGTAAAGAAGTATACCGGATTCCAACCTTTAAGCAGATCCTGCAGATGTGTAAAAACAGGATAGGTATTTATCTTGATTTTAAAGCTGCCGATCCTGAACAGGCCTATCAGATGATCAAAGAATATGGTATGGAAAGGCAGGTATTGGTTTATATTAACAGCGCTTCCCAATTTACGGGCTGGCGTAAAGCCGCCCCCAAAATGCCGCTGATGTTAAGCCTGCCGGACAGTGTTAAAAATACCGTCGGCGTGAAAAATTTCATTGAACAGTACCATCCTGATATTCTTGACGGATCTTATAACCAGTACACCAGTGATATGGTAAACTTGGCCGGGGAGTACCACATCCCGGTTTGGCCAGATATCCAAAGTGCAGGTGAAGGTCCGGCAGATTGGAACAAAGCCCTCGCCGCAGGCTTGAAAGGTTTGCAAACAGATCATCCAGCGGCATTGGTGAAATTTTTGAGGGAAAAGGGGCTGAGGTAAAAATAAGTGTAAGTATAAATCATGTCATTGCGAGCGAAGCGTGGCAATCGCACGGAAGCAAAGTCGCCCTGTATAGCATGCGATTGCTTCGTTCCTCGCAATGACATTTATGTTTATTTCTTAACCTTCATTTAACACGGCGAGGCTACCTTTGCAATAAAATAATAGCCTATGACCTCGCGCCGCGAATTTTTTGGCACTGCCTTAACAGGTGTTGCCGCCTTAAGTCTTCTACCTGCCGTTAACAGTTTTGCTGCCGAAAATAACCGGTACAGCCGCGCTACCAAAGCCAAACTAAAATTAAGATTTGCTTTGGCATCTGATATCCACTACGGTCAGCCGGAAACTGATTTCGCTTTACATACCGGTAACATGATTAAATGGCTTAACGAGGATCATAGCAAAAACCACCTGGATTTTGTGATCGTAAACGGCGACCTGGTGCACAATCGTCCGGATCTGCTCCCGGAGATCAAAGCCAAATACCTTGATAAATTGAATGTTCCTTATCATACTATCCCCGGTAATCATGACTTTGCCGATGCTACAGTTTGGAAAAACGCTTTCGGCTACGAGGATAAATACACGGTAGAATTTGGTGATATCGCTTTTGTTCTGGCTCACACAGCTGATACTAAGGGTATCTATACCTGCCCCAATAATGCCTTCCTTAAAGCATCGTTAGATAAATTTACTGATAAGAAGATCGTTTTTGTTGTGCTGCACATTCCGCCTACCAAATGGGTTAAGAATGATGTATTTGTTGACTGCCCCGAAACTATCCAGTTGTTACACGCTTATCCTAATGTAAAAGCGGTATTTCATGGCCACGATCATTTACTGGATGGCGTGCGCTACACTGATAAATTGCCCCACTTTTTCGACTCGCACATTGGTGGCGATTGGGGTACTGATTATAAAGGTTACCGCATTGTTGAAGTGGATGAGCAAAATGCCATCTACACATATCAGGTAAACGCCAGCCAAAACCCAGTGTTAAACTCGGCTAAACTGTAGTAGTATTTCGAATTTCGGAATTTCAATTTCGGATATTTGTATGGTGAAGAAGGCACAAGTTAGCCCTGCCCAGACCATCGCACAAAACTTGCGCCAGTGAGAGCCAGTGAGAGGTCACCCTGAGCCTGTCGAAGGGTTGCGCGTAGAGGCCTCACCCACCATGCTTCGACAAGCTCAGCATGACACCTTTTTTTTGTTACTACAACAGAGTTGAAGATATTTATTTCTCCACCGGGTATTTCAACTCTATTTGCTCCCGGGCCTTATCTATCATGGCTATCATTTGCCGGGATAGTTCATGCGGGAGTATTTGGCTTTCGGTTTTACCTTGTTTAATGAGCTCGCAAAAATGGATGATCTCATAGTTAAGTCCTCCGGAGGTGAATGGCTCATCAAGTTGTACCGTGCGGCCGTCGAGGTAGCTGATAGTTGCCTTTGCAGGGTTCCACCAGTTTTTGTGGATGGTTATGTGTCCCAGTGTGCCCACTATTAACGCGTCGCCTTTGCCGTGCATATCAAAGCCACAGTATAATTGCGCGTATCCGTTTTGGTGCAGTGTTTGGAAAATGGCAAACATATCAATTCCGGTTTCGCCAAACCTGCCCATGGTTTGGATATCCTGCATGGGGCCGAGCCAGTCGAGTGCTAAAAAAGCTTCATAAATAGCGATTCCCATCAGGCTGCCGCCAACAAGTTCGAGGTTATAATTTGGATGATCGGGTGGGCAATCGGCCACGGCTGATCCAGCGCGAACATATCCTACTGGTCCGATGGGATCATTAGCCAGGTATTCCTTCAGCTTGCCATACAGCGGGTAAAATGGAGGTTTCATTCCTTCCATAAAAAGCAAGCGGGTTTGCCGGGCAACAGCAAGCACCTCATCCAGTTCGGTAAGGTTAACGGTTACCGGTTTCTCGCAAAGCACATGCTTGCCTGCTTTAAGGGCTGCGATACTGTAAGCGGAATGACTGTCGGGAAGTGTAGCTATATAAACAGCGTTGATATCGCTTGCAAGCAATTCTTCAACACTTCGGCAAGCAATGCCACCATATTGCGCAACAAAGGCATCAACGGTTTCGGGCCTGCGCGAATAAGAAGCCACAAGTTCCACATCCGGAACAGCTGCAAAGCCCTGCATAAACCTGTGCGCTATACGCCCGCAACCTATAATGCCCCATTTTATCATAGTTCTAAGTCTGAAGTCTATTTATGATCGTCATTGCGATGAACGAAGCAATCCCTGGTTAGCAGGGCCGCCTTGTACAGTTCGCGATTGCTTCGTGCCTCGTAATGACGTCTTTTTAGTTAATTATCGAAAATATAGCTTTAAATGCAAAAGTCCCGAGTAAATAATGTTTTATTACCTACTCAGGACTTTTAGACTTAAGACTCTCGACTTAGAACTTAAGGCTTCCGATTTATTGATATTGGATATAAATCGGGTATGGTTTGTATCTTGATAAAACCTCCTCTGGTGTTAACATATGATGAGGAGCTTTTTTGATATCATTTTTATAAAACAATTTAAAGCCTGTAAACTGAACTGGCTCCTGGTTAATGAAGTAACGGTAAGTGCCGGTTTTCAAATCAGGTTCGCCCCAACCGTCCATATCCATTACCAGCTGAATTTCAGGATGTAACTTAATGTTTTTATAGTTAGTAACCATCTTTTTGGTAAAGCGGTGAACGATAAGGATCTTTGGCGGTAAGCCGTTTTTCTTAACAATTTTGGTAAGGTAGTCTGATACATAGTTGATATCATCTGCATCATAGGTGCCTATCTTTCTGCCCGGGTGGGTACCGTCTTTCATTGAAAACTCAGGGTCCATACCGAAGTGTACCTGTGGTAACTCAAGGTATTTTTCAAGCAATGGCAACTCAGCACGGATGTTGCTTAACGCAACCTGAACGTCTAAGAAAACGATAGCATGAGCTTTTTTAGCCAACACCAACACACTGTCAATTTGTTTAAATGGCATACGGTAACGGAACTTTCCGTCTTTACCGCCATCGCCCTGGGCAACTACTGCAATATAATGCAACGCTGGTTGAACAGGCGTTTTAGGATCGGCTTTTTCCCAATGTTTTACTTCACCTTTCAATTTGGCAAGCATTTCGTTTGGCGGTAATTCGCCCAAAATACCCATCTTCTTTGAATAAAGGTTACCATAAAAAGCAACTACACGCTTAAATGGCAAAATAGCACCACCTATTGGATAAGGCGTATTTTTAACAGGCCACCTGCCGCTTGTATCACCATGGGCGTTGAATTTCATCAACGAATCGTACAGTTTTTTATCGATAGGAGGGTAGGTAGATTTTTTAACGCTTAAGGTATCTGCTGCCTCGGCCTGGGCCGAATCACCTTTAACTGCAGCGGCGGTTTTTTTACCGTCTGTTTTGGCACTGTTGCCATTTTGTGAGCAGCTGTTTAAAAGCAAAGCTGCCGACGCCACAAATGTAGCGGATAGTACAAGCGTTTTTAATTTCATTTTTTTAACGTTCAATATAATGCAGGTGTATGTGAGGCTTATTTAATTAAATTAATTTCCAGCCACTTATATAGCAGCAATTGTGTTGGTTCGGTTGCGGCCAAAGATAGATATTGGAAATTAATTACTTTTAATTTTATGAAACTTTCCAAAAACGCCTAAAGGCAGCTTTGGTCCGGCTGTGGCCTGCAGGTAAAGCTCGCCAATTTCGAGGTTTTGTACCTGCGGGAACGAGCTTTTAATGAGGTTTTCAACTATTACAGATGAGAAGCCAAGTGAGTAAGTATTCAGGATCAGGAAGTGCTCTTCAGGGTCGAGCAGTTGGGTTACGTCACGCATCATCTCGGTGATATTATCTTCCAGTTTCCATTTTTCGCCGTTAGGTCCGTTGCCATAAGCCGGCGGATCAAGGATGATTCCGTTATATTTTTTACCGCGTTTCAATTCGCGTTTGACAAACTTCAAAGCATCTTCAACTACCCAGCGTATATCTTTAAGCCCCGAAATTTCTTGGTTTTCGTTGGCCCAGGTTACCACTTGTTTTATCGAATCAACGTGGGTAGTATCGGCACCTGCCGCCCTTGCAATTAAGGAAGCACCGCCAGTGTAGGCAAACAGGTTAAGTACTTTGGGCTCGGGAGTTTTAAAGCGTTTTACATTTTGGCTGATATAATCCCAGTTCACAGCTTGTTCGGGGAAAATGCCAACGTGTTTAAATGAGGTAAGCCCCAGTCTGAATTTAATAGCCGCTTCTTTGTTTTTGTATTCGATATGCCAGCGGTCGGGAGTTTTAAGATCTTTTTTTACCCACTCGCCGGTAGTTGCCGAACGGCCTTTAAATTTAATATGATGTAAGCGCTGCCACTCAGAAGCGGGCAGGGTTTTGTTCCACACCGCCTGTGGTTCCGGGCGGATTAATATGGTGTTCCCAAAGCGTTCCAGCTTTTCAAAATCGCCGCAATCAATCAGTTCGTAATCTTTCCAGTGCGTTGGGGTAAGTAGTTGGATCATTCTTATTCAGTTTGCAGTATGCTGTTGGCAGTTTGCACGCCCCAGTCAATAAATTGGTTGCAAATATAGTTATTATAAATACATGCAGATAACTCTGCACATGCTGCTTACTGCCACTGAAAACTGCCAACTATAAAGAGGCCTTCGCTGCCCTCATGAACGGACTGGCAAATACAAAGTTGTTAAGTTCTTTGTTATCGGTTTTAGCTATTTCTTTATTTGATCCTTCCCACCACTTTTTGCCCTGGTGCAGGAAAATAATATGATCACCAATACCCATTACCGAGTTCATATCGTGGGTTACCACTACGGTTGTAATGCTGTATTCCTGCGTAAGTTCGGAGATCAGTTCATCTATCAGGATAGAAGTTACAGGGTCAAGGCCTGAGTTAGGCTCATCAACAAATAAATATTTAGGCTGCATGGAAATGGCGCGGGCAATACCAACACGCTTTTTCATACCGCCAGATAATTCGGAAGGATATAATTTATTTTTGCCTGTAAGATTAACCCTCTCCAGGCAAAAGTTGGCACGGTCAAGTTTTTCGCTTTTTGATTGATCTGTAAACAGGTTAAGCGGAAACATGATGTTTTGCTCAACGGTCATGGAGTCAAAAAGGGCCGAGTTTTGAAAAAGCATACCTATCTGGGTGCGGATAGGGACACGTTGCTCGAAATTCATATTGGTGAAATTTTCGCCATCAAAAATCACCTCTCCCTTAGTTGGTTCATGCAGGCCTACTATACACTTAAGTAAAGTGGTTTTACCGGAACCGGAACCGCCGATGATCAGATTGTTTTTTCCAGGCTGGAAAGTTGCAGTTATGCCCTTCAGAACTTCGTTTTCACCGAAGGTTTTATATACGTCTTGTATTTCGATCATAGTAACAGGCGTGAAATGATAAGGTCACAGAATAGGATCATGATACAGCTCCACACAACCCCGCGCGTTGCTGATTGGCCAACCTCAAGTGATCCGCCGTTAACATAAAAGCCCTGATATGAGCATATTGATGTAATCACAAAACCAAAAGATATCGCTTTAACGGCACAAACCGTTGCTATTACAGGGTTAAATCCATCAGTAAGCCCTCTGAGGTAATCATTGGTTGATACATCATTTGATGCCCAGCAGGCAATATAGCCACCGGTTAATCCTAATCCTACAGATACGATAACCAGCAAAGGGATCATGGTAACCCCTGCAATAATTTTGGGTGATATCAAATATCCCGGCGCATTTACGCCCATGATCTCCAGCGCGTCTATCTGTTCGGTAACGCGCATGGTACCAATTTGCGATGCCATGGCCGAACCTACACGGCCGGCCAGTACCAGCGCCGATATAGTTGGACTAAATTCCAGTATAGTTGAATCGCGGGTAATGCCGCCTACTACTGTTTTCGGGATAAAATCGCTGATAAGCTGGAAGGCGGTCTGGATGGTAGCTACCGCGCCAATAAAAAGCGAAATGATAGCAACAATGCCCAGCGAGCCAATACCCACCGAAACCATCTCTCGCATGATCTCGGCCCAGTATACACTGAATTTTTCGGGTTTCCTGAAACTTAAACGCAGTAAAAGTATATATTTTCCTAAGCTATGAAACATGCAGATGTATAAAAAATCGGTTAAAAATACGCTTTTTACCTTTAAGCCTAAATGGTCAGGTGTTAAAACAAGTCATTTAAATTCAATTTTATAAGCGCTTCAATTATTCTGCTTACGTAAATTGCGGGCATAAAGCTTCAGTAACTATAAAAATTAATTTAAACAATATGAAAAACGTACTCATCACCGGTTCAACTAAAGGCATGGGCCGCTCAATCGCAATTGCTTTTGCTAATGAAGGATTAAACGTGGCAATTTGTTCGCGGAATGAGCAAGAATTATTAACTTTTAAAGATGAGTTGGAACAAATTGATCCGGGAGTGAAGGTTTTTGCTATGAAAGCCGATGGCAGCAAAAAAGCCGAATTGTTCAGATTTGCCGCGGCCGCCGAGGCTGAGTTCGGTTTTATTGACGTTGTGGTTAATAACCTGGGAACGTATATCCCTTCAAGTATATTGGATGATAAAGAAGATACCCTCCAGATCCAAATGAATACTAACTTAATGCCTGCCTATGAACTGTACCGCTATTTTGGCAGAACCATGGCAAAAGCAAATAAAGGACACTTCTTTAATATATGTTCGGTAGCAGCTATAAATCCTGTTCCACAAGCGGGCAGTTATACTGTAACAAAATATGCGCTGTTAGGTCTAACAAGAGTAATGAGGCTCGAGATGCAGGAGCATGGTGTAAAAGTTACTGCCGTAATACCCGGATCAACGTTAACGGATTCATGGAAAGACGCGGTGGTGGATAAAGATACCATGGTGCTGCCCGAAGACATAGCGTCGGCAATCATCAATATTTACAGAATGAGCCCCGGAGCCAATGTCGACGAAATCATCATCAAACCTGCGCCGGGCCAGTTATGATAAATCAACTTTAAACATAAACGAACATAAATTATGGAAAAGAAACTTCATCGCGATGAACACCGAAAGGTAATAGGCGGTGTTTGCGCGGGCCTTGCCGAGCATTTCGGCACGGATGTGGCAGTTATCAGGGCGATATTTTTAGTAACGCTTATTTTAAAAGGCTTCAGCTTACCTATATATATAGTATTGTGGATAGTGCTGCCAAAAAAGGGCTACAATTTTACACCGGGTGTTGACTATAGGGTGCCACCACAGGATAACCCTTTTATGAATGATCCTAAATTTGGCGGCCAGCCTTTTAATCCTCCGCCATTTGTAAATCCGCCTAAAAAACAGGCTTCAACAGTGGGGCTGATATTTGGCGTGGCCATGATCCTTTTGGGTTCGGTGTTCCTGCTTAACGAGCTTGACCTGATGCCCGATTGGGATTTTGAAAACCTTTGGCCTGTAATGCTGGTAGGTGCCGGCATAGCACTTATTGTTTCCGGAGCAAAGAAACAGCCCTGGGAAAAACAAAACTGGCATGCTAACGAGGTAACTGATGTTCCAGAGGCAGAACCTACTAAAGACGAGACAGAAACTAAAGATACACCTCCAACTATATAATATTATGAAAAGCGATAAACTTGTGCCAGGCGCTATCCTGGTGTTGTTGGGAGTAGTATTCCTGCTGGATAACTTCCACGTAATAAATTTCGACTGGATGAACATCCTGTACCTGTGGCCTATATTTTTAATTATGGGCGGTATCAGCCTGGTGTTTGCCGGCAACCGGTCGCCACTGGCTACCATCCTGAAACTTGCAGTAGTAATTGGCTGCTTTGCCCTGCTGGTATTTGGCAACTTTGGTAAACGCTACCACTTTTGGCCAAACGCCTGGACCTTTCACAGCGACGATTATAATGATGATAACGACAGTGATGACAGCGATACCACAAATACCGACCAGGGTGTAGTAAAAATTGGCGGCGATAAAACTTTTAGGGAATCGTACTCGGCCGATATTAAACATGCCCGCCTTAATATCAGCGGTGGCGGAACCATATACAATTTAGCCGACAGTACTGCCGATTTATTCAGTGCCCAAACGCAGGAGCTTTATGGTAAATACACTTTTAACCACAGTAAAGATGATTCGGTGTATGTGCTTAACCTTAATCTGAAGAATAATAAAGGTTTTCATTTTGACTCAAACGACCGTAAAAACAATAAAGCCGACATCAAATTAAACACAAATCCGGTGTGGGATATTGATGTAACTACGGGCGCGACAGATTTAAATTTTGATCTTTCAAAATTCAAAATAAAAACCTTATCTTTAAAGGGCGGAGCAGCATCATTTGATGTGAAGCTCGGAGCCCCTGTTGGAAGCACAAATGTAGAGGTTTCAACCGGTGCATCTGAGGTTATTATAAGCGTTCCGAAAGACGCTGCCTGCCGTATCACATCCAATACCGGCCTCTCATCAAATGAGTTTGCGGGCTTTAGTAAAAAGAGTGATAACGACTACGAAACCGATGGCTTTGATGCCGCTAAAAACAGGATCCTGATACACATGAGTGGCGGTATCTCTGATTTTAAAGTAAACCGATATTAACCTAAATCCTGAGTAAAAAGATACCGGGACATAATACAACAATAATGAATTGCCATCCGCTCCATCAATTTGATGGAGCGTTTTTTTTGTACCATATTGTAGCGGTGATTCAGGTTTTTGTCATTTAAGGCAAGGCGGGGGGGAAAAAGTGTTAAATTGAAAACCTTTGGAACAAAAAATAAGTTTAATTTACAGCACAAATAATCTACTATGAAATACCAATACCTTATATTATCTGCATTACTATTTTTAGCCTGTACTGTAAATGCCCAGACCACTGTAAAAGGCACCGTTGTTGAATCGGGTAAAAACAACAAACTGGGTGATGTTTTTGTGCGCGACAATCAAAACAGGCAAATGACGCTTACCGATAGTAAAGGTAATTTCAGCATCCGTACCGAAACCGGCCATACGCTTGTTTTCAGCTCTCCCGGGTATGTATCAGATACCTTATACGTTACCGATTTTACCAACAAGAAAATAGAACTGGTTGCCCAGACCATCGCATTGAGGCAGGTTAACATCAGCGCCAAACGTGAAGCATTTGATGCCCATAAAGAATATCCTGAAGTATACACCCGCGCCAAAGTTTATCCGCTTTCACCTACCTCGTGGTTTAGCAAGGAAGCCAAGGATGCCCGCCGTTTGAAAAAATATTTTAAGCACGAAGAAGAAGAACGCCATGTTGACGAAGTATTCACCATGAACTATGTGCAAAGCATTATCCCGCTGCGCGGTCAGGAACTGGAGAATTTCATGACCCTGTACAGGCCATCATACGCGTTCATCAAAAACAACAATGGCCCGTCGTTGGCGGTTTACATCAACGATTCGTACAAGAAATACCAGGCTTTACCTGCCGATAAACGTACTTTGCCCGATTTGAAAGAATAGTTTTTGGATGGATGGCTTTTAAAAAAGGTTAAAAATAAGAAAGCGTCATTGCTGTAACGAAGCAATGACGCTTTTTGTTAATGGCTTAATCAATCAGCCCAGACGCTGATATCATTATTGATGATCTTTTGATAAAGCAGTTCGATCTGGCTTTTCAGGATACGGTCTTCTGATAGTGGGGGCAGGTTATCGATATCAAAATACTGCACATCCAGCACATCAAAACCTTTATTGATCTCCGTAGTAACAGCTTTGCAGTAAAATACCATTTTATATACATAAAAAGGCTGTGGCGGGTGCGGGTGCATTTTTTTATCAAATACAGCCAGTAACCTGTCGGCAGTTACCTGCAGACCGGTTTCTTCCCAAAACTCTTTGATAATGGTTTCTTTGGGCGTATAGCCAATATCGCCCCAGCCACCTGGCAACGACCATTTGCCATCACCACTTTCACGGGCCAGCAGAATCTTATTATCCGGCGAAAGCAGGATTCCCCTTAAATCAACTTTGGCGGTAGGGTAATCTGCAGCTTGTGGAAACAACAGGTTAATGGTTTCGGTGCCGTAGCCGCTAACCTCCTCAAACATTTTAGTGCTTAGGTGCTGCAGTTCCTGGTAGCGTTCAATATCATATTCGTTTTTGGCGTACAACAGGCCGGTATCAGCAACAGAACGTAGTTGGGTTATGAGGGAAAGTAGATTGGTGTTGGGCATAAAGTATGATCAAATTATGTGATTGTGAGGAGGAACGACGAAGCAATCGCACGGATGCAGAGCAACTCTGTGCAGTTCGCGATTGCCACGCTACGCAATGACATGGGTGTATAATTCCGAAATCAAACTATCCTCTGCCTAAAAGCTCGTCAAGTTTGTTGCGTTCGGTTTGGAGTTCGCGGGCAAGTTTCTTTTCTTTTTCGTTGGCTTTGGCCTTGAAAGCTTTGTATTCTTCGTCAAGCTCTTCGTAAAGTTTGATGCGGTATTTGGCTTCGCGGCTGTGAGCACCTGAGCGGGCTATCACTATAACGGCAACAACACCAAAAACAATTACCAGTCCCCACATCACCAGGTTGTAGGTTGCCTTGGTAAACGGAATACCCAGCAAGCTGATCTCATCGCGCTTAGCATTTGATTCGTTGAGGGCCTGCTCTTTATTATTGGCATCAGATTTAAGGCTTTCAACATTTTTACCCTGTTCGGCAAGACTGGCTTTTGCTTCTTTAAGCTGGCGACGCTCGGTGTTAAGGGTATCTTTCATGTTTTTCCACAGGGCGGCAACCAGCGGCTGCTGATAGTGGTATAATTTGCTGAGCAGGTATTGATACTGCCCGTTGAGGCTTTTATCTTTTTGCAGGGCCGAGTCGGCAGCTGTTGCCCTTGGCTGTGCGTAATAAGTTGGCTTAGCAGGTGCCGGGGGCGTTACTGCCGGGTTTTTAAGTGCTGCCGGGCTCGATTTTACAATGGGCGGAATAGCATTAGGCTTTAAAGTAGCGGGCTTCTTTTTGGCAGTAGTGTCCTGAGCAAAGGTTGCTGTAACACTGCCCGTTATCATCGCTATTAAAACCGTTATCGTAAGTAGTAAATGCTTGTTCATCAAGTGTAAAATTAGGTATATGCTATTAACAAAACAGGATATATACGGTTTTTATTATATACATACTGCTATTTTGAGGCTAAAATAAGCTTTCGTACGTAATTAACCTACTCATAGTTATATTAGCGGCATGAATATAGGTATTATTGGTTTGGGCGATATGGGCCGTCTGTACGCGAAGGCTTTCGCCAAAGCAGGTTACACAGTTTCGGGCTGCGACCTGCCCGCCAACCGCGAAAAACTTGAAGCAGAACTCGCGCCTTTTGGCATTACTGTTATGGATCATGGCAGCGATGTGGCGCGGATCAACGACCTGATTATCTATTCGGTTGAGGCCGAAAGTATGGAGCGTGTAGTGGCCGAATTTGGCCCTTCAACCAAGTACGGCGCCATTGTAGCCGGGCAAACTTCGGTTAAACACCCTGAGATTGCCACCTTTGAAAAACACCTGCCTGCCGACGCCCAGATAGTTACTTTTCATGGTATGCACGGCCCCGGTTTTGAACCCGCGGGGCAAACGCTGATTCTGATCCCGCACCGCTCAACACCCGATGCTTACCAACGGATGTATGATTTGTTTACGGCTATTGGCAGCAACATAGTTGAAATTGCTGATTACCACGAGCACGACCGTATCGTTGCCGATACGCAGGCGGTAACCCATGTTGGTTTTGAAAGCATGGGCACAGCCTGGAAATCTGCCGGATTTTTTCCCTGGGAAAATGCCTCATATATAGGTGGTATTGATAATGTCAAGATCCTGACCACCCTGCGTATATTCAGCTACAAGGCACACGTTTACGCCGGGTTGGCTATTCTTAACCCTTATGCCCGTCAGCAGGTGAAACGTTATGCCGAATCGGAATCGGAATTGTTTAAGCTGATGATCAAAGAGGAAGCCGACGCGTTTAAGCAGCGTCTTTACCGTGCGCGCGACTTTGTTTTCCACGAAAGCCGTAAACCTATTATGCTTAATGATACGGTGATGAAAGAGTTTTCGCTCTCACAGCATGCCGATCATCAAAAGCCAAACTCGCACCTGAGTATCCTGAGCATGGTTGATGCCTGGTACCACCTCGGCGTTAACCCGTATGATAATCTCATTTGCCAAACCCCGCCTTTCCGCCTGCGTTTAGGTATTGCCGAATACCTTTTTAAGAATGAAGAACTGCTGGAAGAATCGTTGGAAACAGCCCTGTATGATAAAACCATCCGTGGCGATGATCTGGAATTCCATTCGGCGGTGAGGGAATGGTCGGCCATTATTGGGTATGGCGATATGGAGGGTTATAAAAAACACTTTAATGATACCCAGGCTTTTTTCAGCCACCGGCTTGAAGAGGGGAAAGCCCAAAGTGCGGAGTTGATCCGCAGGTTGATGATGGAATAATTTTGATTTGGGAATTCGGATGTTGGATTTCGGATTGATTATCAGGTGTTCAATTTTTTAAAGTGTGAACACTTGTTGTTTTTTGATTTTTATTGTTGTTGATAATCAGTAGTTTATAAAATGTATAAAAGCGTTTATTTGCCGTTTTGAACGTGATGGAATTGATGGTCAGCCTGTTATGAAATTACTTCCCCAAAAGTTGAACATCCTATTTTTTGAAAATTGAACACTGACAGGACGGTGTCAGTAAATAGCCAATGACGCAAGGCTGGTTAAGTTGAAAGCTTAACTTATTTTAGGACGAAGTTACGCTATCGCTAAACTTCGACCGGTGGAGGTGGTGGTGCGGCGTAGGATATAAATTTTTTGTTTGAACTTCTTTGTTCGGTATATTTAAGACTTATTTATTAGCACCTGAACTTTACATGCGTCAGTCTGAGGCCAAGTTTAAGCATATCTTTTTACCTTTTATTGTTATTGGCTTTAGCACTATATTAATTTACACCTTTTTGCACTGGCTGTTGGTTATCAGGTATGGTGTTGTTGCGCTGAAGGATAAGGATGCTGATTTTCTTATTCCAGGTATTGCAGGTCTGGTATTGCCTCAGCTTTTGCTTTTTCCTAAATTGAGACAATTAAAGGCCTATAAAGCAACAAGCCGCGATCCTATAGTGCTTTTATTAATGGTAGGTGGTTTTACATTTGCTGTCCCTATTTGTATTGCTCAAAATTATCTTGAATCGGCTACCGGTAGGCTTACCCGACTGGACAGCATGAGCGAAGTACACTATTTGCCGCCTACTAAGTATTATACTGTCAGGCAGATGTATCCTAACAAAAATATGGCGCACATTAAAGTGATATTTTCAGTTGGCGGTAAAAACAATGTGGACTTTAATATGGATGCCTATACAGCGGTGCCTGTTTTTGACCGTATTTATCCTGATACCAATCGCATAGCCGCCATGCGCAACAGAAACCCGAAAGCGCTGGTGATCATTAATGATACACTGCGTAACATGCAAGTGCTAAAAAAATTACCTGCCGATTCGGTACGGATAATGCGTTATGTCAATCCTTCCATGGTAATGCCCAGATACGGCGATTCTGGTAAGTACGGTGCATTAGCCGTGGTAACCTGGAGATATAAGTTTAAAAGGCAGCCTGCCGTTATTAAAATAGCGCCCGCCGCCTGGTTTGTGCTCAAGTACCATAAAACTGTTAGTAACAATTTAACTGTGGCCGAAAAGAAGGAAGAATTTGCCTTTTTTGCCAGGAAATGCGATGCTACTTTTAAGGATGAACCTTTAACCAAATTTACATACCTTACCCGTTTATCCGATGATGGCGATGTTGCCAATTACCAGGCAGCTATAAATTCACGCAATGATGTTGCAGAAGGTGAGCAAACCATGCTTTCGCCGGTTTACGAACCGTTCGAGAGCCGGAATGGAAATAGGCTGGTGTGGATCTTTGCGTCATCCATCATTGGCTTAATGTTGTATTGGGTTTTTTTGGAGTTATTTAGGATCAAAAATTTGAAAAATTTTGAGATGAGATTTTTAAAAAAGGAACACAGAGCCGATGAACAGAAAACTGCTTTAAGGGAATAGTAATAGGGTTTTGTTAATTTAAGAACATCGCGCATACAGACCTCTCGAGCCCATTGCTACCGCAAGCCTTCTCGTTTGTGGGCATTGTGCTAAATTGTAAATAGAAAGTTTTAAGTTTTTTGAAGCTCTCTTTTCGACCACAGCATGAATTCGGCGTTGTCTGTGCACGACATAGATTTTGCGGCATTTTCGAAGTTAAACCCTTCGTATTTAGAAACTATATCATAAATATCTTCAAAGCCTTTGGCGCCTTGTGGAATCATGCATCTGTTATCATCGCCAACCAGAGTTAGCCATACGTCTGGTAGCCACGGCCCTTCATCTGTGTTAATCAGTAGTATTGTGTGAATGTCATCCCATTTGATTGAGCCTGTAAGTGTAAGCCATTGGGGATGATAAACACTAATGGTTTCTTGGGTTATTGTTACTACATAACTATCCTCGAGTTGAGGCGCTTTAGCGCCGAATAACCTTTTTAATAGATTCATTTGAAATAAAAATTACCTCCGACTTATTTGCTATTGTGTTACTTGTTATAAATAGCCTCTGTAATTTACAAACATTACCTTCAATCCAAATATTTCCCTCATCTAAATCTCCCCATATTACCTTATATTAGAGTAAGTTTTCTTAACCAATCAATTATAGCCTCCCGGTTCCTCATTTATCATTTAAAATAACCGAAGATGAAAAAGGTATCGCTGTTATTCGTGTTTCCTGTAGTGTTATTTGCTACGTATTTGTTCGCGTTTCAGGGTAAAAGGACGGTGGTGCCGCGTGTCATAAAATCCTCAACACCGGTGATGTGTGGATCGGGTATAATGGGAGAGGTGGATACAACCAGGAACGGCAAATTTATCCAACGCCTGCCCGGATGGGGACATCATAGCTACGCTATAACCACCAATAACGATAGTGCCCGGTTTTACTTTAACCAGGGTTTAACCATGTACTATAGTTACCACGTGAAAGAGGCCTTTGCTTCATTCAAAGAGGCATCGCGCTTTGATCCTTCGGCTGCTATGACGTATTGGGGACAGGCCTTAAGCCTGGGCCCGTATTATAATGCCGGTGGTCCTTATGTTGCACCTTCGGGCTTACCGGCTGTTTTAAAGCAAATGAATGCCACCGCCGGGAATGCTCCCGAAAAGGAAAAAGCGCTAATTGCGGTGATGAACCAGCGCTATCCGGAGGCTGGTACCAAAGCCAGCGATAACGAAGCCTATGCCCAGGGTATGAAAAAACTGATGCAGACTTACCAAGCCGATGCCGACCTTAAAATGCTATACATTGATGCTGTAATGCTTATTCATCCCTGGGATTTTTGGGCGCCCGATGGTACCGACAAACCATGGACGTCTGAACTGGTTACGCTGTGCAAAGGCGTTTTGGCTACCAATCCGGATCATCCGGCGGCACTGCATTATTATATCCACCTGACCGAGGCTTCGCGTAATCCGGGCGTGGCGCTGGCCAATGCGGGGGCTTTAAAAAAGTTGTTCCCGGGTATTGGGCATATGGTACATATGTCGAGTCATGTATACCAGCGTAATGGCTTGTATTTTCAGGGGGTAGATGCCAATGAAAAAGCTGCCAAATGTATTGTTGTGTATTCGGATATGGAGAAAAATTTAAAGCTTACAAAAATCAACTCGCACTTTTACGCGGTTGAAACGCTTTGCGCCTTTAACGGAGCCATGTACGGGCGTGGGATGGAAGCTGCACAACGCTGCCGCAATGCGGTAAAACCTTCGGCCGGGGATACTTACGCGCAATATCTTTATATGATGCCCGTGATTACCATGGTGCGCCTTGGCAAATGGCATGAGTTGCTGAACGATAGCATCGGCCCCAACACCCAGTGGGCCTATGCACGTGTGCTGTACCATTTTTCGCGTGGATTGGCTTTTCTTTATACGGGCAAACAGGATTCGGCAGTTGCCCAGTTGGCATTATTGCGCAGCCGGTTAGATGAACCTTCCCTGAAACAGCGGCACATCCCTTTTAATACTGCATTGGATGGTGCAACCGTTGCCGAAAATATACTGGATGGTGCCATTTTGCTTGGCCGCAATAAGTTTGATGACGGTATGGCCGCGTTTAAAAAAGCAATTGCCGTTGAAGATAACATGATCTATTCTGAACCTGCCGAATGGCCACTTCCGGCACGGCAATTTATGGGGGCTTATCTCCTTAAAACAGATTATAACCCGCAGGCCGAACAGATTTACCGCGAAGACCTGGAACGTAACCCGGGTAACGGCTGGTCGATGCTGGGGATGTATCAGAGTTTAAAAGCACAAAACCGAACAGATAAGCTGTCATACTATAAGGCCGGTTTTACACGTTCGTTTTCGCATGCCGATGAGGCGCCAACAAGTTCGGTAGTTACAAACTGATAAAATGAGGCTGCTGACGGGGCGCTGTTAAATGTGGTTAATATGATATATTAGCTTTGTTAATTAACAGAAAGCCTTGTCATGAACCAAGTTGTTAGCCGGATTAAATTTTTATTTATTCCTTTTTTGCCTATAGCAGTACTGGCTATAAGTACTTACTCATTTTTATTCTGGTTAATATGTGTCAGGCTCAAAATCCTCAACCTCAGGGATGATATTGGCAGTCCGATGGTGCTTATGCTCGTGTTTGTTTTAGTATTGCTCCTGCCTCGTTTTAAGCGCTTTAGTAATACAAGTCCAGCCTTAATGTCAAGCTTGTTTATGGCCTGGGGAGCTATGGTTGCGCCGTGTATCCCCATTCAAAGTTATATTAAGGCTGTAACTGCAAAGCTCATAGTACTTGACCATGTAAGCCAGTTTAATGACTATCCACCTGATTATTATTATCAGCTAAAGAATTTTTATATCGATAAGCAGTTTACCCGTTTTAAAACAACGGTTAAGGTTAGCGGTAAGCGTCATGATTATCTCGCTATTAATATTTTCGCGGTGACTCCGCTTTTTGACAATAGCGGAGCAGCAGGGATTACGAATACCGAAAAGTCAGGAATAGCCTGGCTGGGGGCCGAATACCCTGCGGTTATAGACAATAAGTTGCCGCAGCCTGAAAAAGATGAACAATATAGGGCAGCAATTGAGGGGGGCAAGCAGAGTTTACAAAATAAAAATCTTTATGATTTTAAATACCTTGTCAGGCTTGAGCCAGCTGAGAGCGAAAACTACATCGCGGCGGTGCGTTCAAAGGATAGTTTAAATGACGTACAACCTGTGATTTTTTTACCAACCGATATTTCGCTTGACGATGTCAGAAAGGACAAACTGTTTTCAGTGTTTTTGGCATTTGGGTTAGGCAGTTTAGTATTTTTGATAGCGCTTATTGTAACGCCTAAAAAATAGATTGGGATAGGTTTCATAGGATAAATAAACCTTATTTAAAAGCAAGTTTGCGTATCCCACCTCTTCACTTTATACAAGGTTAACGCAAAAAGTTTCAATAAATTTCGCTGAAAAAAATATACTTCAAAAAGCTGTTTTAAGTAAAAATGGGCATATACATTTGGTATATAAACCTCATTTATCCCTACATTTTATGATTCCGGAAAGCAAAAAAGCAGCCGTTAGTAACGCCTTGCAAGTAACTTTTGGCGTGCCCGAATTTGATGATCTTCATGAGCTTACCGCGGGGCTCTCCTCGGCGCTGGTGTTTAAAATGACAGTGCTCGGAAAGCCATATTTGCTTCGTATCATTACCCGCACCGATGCCATGGCCGATCCTACGAATGAGTACGCCTGTATGAAAGTGGCAGCCGATGCCGGGATTGCACCTCATGTTTGGTATACCGATGTGAATGACCGGATTGCGATTACGGATTTTATCGAAGCCAAGCCTTTTGAGCTGAATGACGCTAAAGTAAAAATCCCGGCCTTGCTCCGGAAACTGCACGCGTTACCGCCCTTCCCGTTCCGGATGGATTATATTGATAAAATAGGGGAGTTTATGGAGAAGTTTCAGGCGGCCGAAATAATGCCTGCCGATATGACTGCCAATATTTTTGATCTTTATAAAAAAATCAAGGACATATACCCGCGAAATACTGAAGACCTGGTAGCCTGCCACAACGACCTCAAGCCCGAAAATACATTATTTGATGGCGAAAGGGCATGGCTGGTTGACTGGGAAGCCGCCTTTTTGAACGATCGTTATGTTGACCTGGCTATTGCCGCTAATTTCGTAGTGAGGAGTGATGAAGATGAGGCCGCTTTTGTAAAAGTATATTTTGGTGAAGAGGCTAATGAGTATCAGCAGGCCCGATTTTTTTTGATGAGGCAGTTACTGCATCTGTTTTACTTCATTGTGTTTATGCTGTTGGGTAAAACGCAGGGCCGGATAATTGATTTTAACATGCCCAAAACCGGTTTCAGGGAGTTTCATGACCGGATCTGGGCAGGAGAGATCAGTCTGGCAAATATGGACGCCAGATTACAGTATGCTCTTGTGCACAGGGAACGGTTATTACGCAACATGCAGTTAAAACGGCTTCAGGATTCGCTGGAGTTGGTGTGGTTGCACAAATAAAGCAATTGTTATTATAAATGTTTAAATTTGAATTATGACAACGCTTACAATCGAAATATCTGAAAAGGCAGGGAAAACGCTGGCCGAACTGGTTGAGCAGTTGGGAGGGAAGGTTATTTCTGTAAAAGAAAGCAAAAAATCAAATAAGGAAACGAAAAAAAAGCAGTTGTTGGATGATCTGGAAGAGTCGGTGAACTTTGTGAAGTTGCATCAGCAGGGTAAGGTTGATGCAAAAACGATACAGGAATTACTTGATGAACTTTAAGATCCTGCCAACGCCGCCATTTGTTCGTGAATTAAAAAAGCTTGCAAAAAAGCATCTTTCTTTAAAGGATGATCCTAGGCTCCCGCTGCTGCCCGGCTCCAGCCTGGTGGCGCCTATTTAACGGCCTCTGGCCGAAGTAGGTTTGCAGGCCAGAGCCCCCGGGGGGATATATAGATCACTTTTTGTTTGAGCATTGGCAGAGGGCAGTTTACGGCTTCATTTTTAACAGGTAAATTTCATTTTTGCCGGCAACTTTGAACTTCTCATTATTATCGTAGTTGTAAAAAGGTTCGGCAATTTCTACGTCGGTACTTTGAAAGCTTCTGCCAAGTACCGCCTGTGCTTCTTCCAGCGTATAAAGGTGATGGTTGATGTCGAATATAAAACCATAGGCAGACTTTTGCAGATCTTTAAAGGTAACCTTACCGGCTGGTATACTAAAGTGTATGGGTACCGAATACTGCACGCGAACAAACCGGCCGTCTTGTATGCCTGGTTTCCAACGGGGGCTTTTCTCTAAAACAGTAGCTGCCTCGGCTTCACAGCCGGCACCAATGCAATTTATTGGAGTAACATTGGTTACGCGCCCAATACTATCAACCACAAATGTTACCACTACGCTACCGTTAATGCCTATTAGGCGTGCTATATCAGGATATTTTAGGTTCCTGCTTATGTAATTGGCAAAGGCTGGCAAGCCACCAGGAAATTCAGGAACTTGCTCTACACTGGTGAAAACACCTGTGCTTCGGGGCTTTTTTACGGTATCAGTATACATGCTTGTATTGGCAAATGCAAAATGGCACATAAACATGATGGCCACTATTAGGTAATAAGGTTTCATGTGGTAAAGATAAACAGTGTTTTCTAATTTAGACAATGGTGACTTCTGTCATGATAATTGCCCGCAAATCCCACCAGATCTTAAAAAATTTCCCCGGCTCCTCGTCAATTTTACGCCGCGAACCCGGCAGTGCTGATGCAATCGCTTCAAAACCGACCTAAAAAGTCAAAAAATTAAAGCGGCTAATGCTTAGCGACATACCTTTCAAACATATGTTAAAACGTGGACGCAAAAATTATAAAAAAATAACTTACTAACTATTTGATAATTAATACAAAGTTTCTATCTTTGCCGTCCCTTTCGGGGGAGAAATATGCCTTGAACGAAGCCCTACTGCTTCGATGGGCACAAAAACAATTAAAAAAATGTCAGGAATTATTGGTAAAAAAGTAGGAATGACCAGCATTTTCGACGAGACAGGGAAGAACATTCCTTGTACGGTAATCGAAGCTGGCCCTTGCGTGGTAACACAAGTTAAGTCTGTGGATGCAGACGGGTACGCTGCTGTTCAGTTAGCGTATGGCGACAAAAAGGAAAAAAACACTTCTGCCCCTTTAAAAGGACACTTCCAGAAAGCCAACACCGCTCCAAAGCGTAAATTGGTTGAATTCAAAACTTTCGAAGATCAAAAATCATTAGGCGACACCGTTACTGTCGAGATTTTTGCTGCGGGAGATTTTGTTGATGTGGTAGGTACCTCAAAAGGTAAAGGTTTTCAGGGTGTGGTAAAACGTCACGGTTTTGGCGGTGTGGGTATGCAAACTCACGGTCAGCACAACCGTTTACGTGCGCCAGGTTCTTTGGGTGCGTCATCATGGCCATCACGTGTATTTAAAGGTATGCGCATGGCAGGTCAAACCGGAAACGCTCGCGTTAAAGTACAAAACCTTGAAGTAGTTAAGGTTTTCGCTGAGCAGAATCTGTTAGTAGTTAAAGGTTCCATCCCCGGAGCTAAGGGTTCATTCGTAATAGTGGATAAATAAGATGGAAGTTAACGTATTAAACGTATCAGGTAAACAAACAGGTGCCAAGGTGCAGCTTCCTGAGTCGATTTTCGGTATTGAGCCAAATGATCACGCTATCTATCTTGATGTTAAGCAATATCTTGCTAACCAACGTCAGGGTACACACAAATCAAAACAGCGTAATGAGATTGCAGGTTCAACCCGCAAGCTATATAAGCAAAAAGGTACAGGCGGTGCCCGTGCCGGTGGTATTAAATCACCATTATTTAACGGTGGTGGCCGTGTATTCGGTCCGCAACCACGCGATTACAGCTTCAAATTAAACAAAAAGCTTAAATCACTGGCCCGTAACTCTGCTTTATCATACAAAGCAAAAGATAACAACATTTTAGTGTTAGAGGATTTTAATTTTGATAGCATCAAAACTAAAAACTACATTAAGTTGGAGGCCGATTTGAATGTTACTAATGATAAAACATTATTAGTAGTAGCAGGCGCTGAAAATAACAATGTGTATTTATCAAGCAGAAACCTGAAAAAAAGCAAAGTAATTTCAGTTGAGCAGCTTAACACTTATGATGTGTTAAACGCAGGTAAACTGTTGCTTACTACAGGTGCTGTTAAAACTTTGGAGGAAGCATTAGCTAAGTAATTATGGAAATTTTAAAACAACCCCTACTTACTGAAAAAGTTACTCAGTTAACTGACAAGCTTAACCGTTATGCTTTCAAAGTTGATCACAGGGCTAACAAAATTCAGATTAAAAGTGCCATTGAGGCAATGTACGGTGTTAACGTTACAGCGGTAAACACCATGAAATACGTCGGCAAACTAAAAACTCGCAATACTAAAGCAGGCGCCGTTCAAGGCCGTTCAGCTACTTACAAGAAAGCGATCATTACGTTGAAGGACGGAGAAGTAATTGATTTTTACAGCAATATATAATATAAGACATGGCAGTAAAGAGATTTAAACCGGTTACTCCGGGTACCCGCTTCAGAGTTGATGTATCTAATTCAGATATTACAACAAACGTTCCTGAAAAATCGTTGGTTGTATCAGCTAATACAAGATCGGGCGGACGTAACAACAGCGGTAAAATGACTATGCGCTATTTAGGTGGTGGTCATAAACAAGCATACAGGCTGATTGATTTCAAACGTAATAAATTCAACATCCCGGCAAAAGTTGCAACTATCGAGTACGATCCTAACCGTTCGGCACGTATAGCGCTGTTACATTTTGTAGATGGCGAAAAAAGATACATGATTGCTCCGGAAGGCTTAACAGTTGGTACTATTGTGGTAGCAGGCGAAACCGCTGCTCCTGAAGTGGGTAACACGTTACCTTTAAAGAACATTCCACTTGGTTCAATCATCCATAACATAGAGTTAAACCCAGGTCAGGGCGGTGTTATTGCCCGCAGCGCTGGTACTTACGCTCAACTTTCAGCACGCGATGGTAAATATGCTATCATCAAATTGCCTTCAGGCGAAACACGTATGATCTTGTCAACTTGCTTGGCAACCATCGGTACCGTTTCAAATGGTGAGAGAGCAAACGCGGTGTTAGGTAAAGCAGGCCGTAACCGTTGGTTAGGCCGCAGGCCAAGGGTACGTGGTGTAGCTATGAACCCGGTAGATCACCCTATGGGTGGTGGTGAAGGCCGTGCCTCAGGTGGTCACCCACGTTCACGTAAAGGTTTATTGGCTAAAGGCTATAAAACTCGTGACAAGAAGAAAACATCGGATCGTTACATCATTGAAAGAAGGAAGAAATAATGGCTCGTTCAATAAAAAAAGGACCTTACATCGATCATAACTTAGATAAGAAAGTTATGGTGCTGAATGATGCAAATAAAAAATCAGTTGTAAAAACATGGTCACGTCGTTCCATGATCTCTCCTGATTTCGTTGGTCATACATTCGCTGTACACAACGGTAACAAGTTTATCCCTGTGTACGTAACAGAAAACATGGTTGGTCACAAGCTGGGAGAGTTTGCACCAACCCGTACATTCCGCGGACACGCAGAAAAGAAAAAATAACAGGCAATGGAAGCAACAACAAAAATTAAAAAGTCTGTACTAATCAGGCAACAAAAAGAAGCTGCTAAAGCTGTGATAGGTGGCGCTTCTGTTGCTAAGTTACAGGACTGCCCAACTTCACCACGTAAAATGCGTTTGGTGGTTGACTTGATCCGCGGTGAAAACGTTGAGAAAGCGTTATACATATTAAAATTTACTAACAAAGAAGCTGCTATTCGTGTAGAGAAACTTTTGTTATCAGCCATCAAAAACTGGGAAGCAAAAAACGAAGGCAAACGTGTTGAAGACAGCAACCTTTTTGTTAAGGAAGTATCTGTAGGCGGTGGCCGTCAGTTAAAAAGGTTACGCCCTGCTCCGCAAGGAAGGGGATACCGTATCCGCAAACGCTCAAACCACGTAACACTTGTTGTGGATAGTAAAAACGAAAACAATTAATTTGAAATGGGACAGAAAGCACATCCAATAGGTAACAGGTTAGGAATCATCAGAGGTTGGGATTCTAACTGGTTCGGTGGTAACAACTACTCCGACAAATTAGTTGAGGACGAAAAAATCCGCAAATACCTTTCAGCTCGTATTGCTAAAGGTGGTGTATCTAAAGTAGTTATTGAGCGTACTTTAAAACGCATTACCGTAACTATCCACACTGCCCGTCCGGGTATTGTGATCGGTAAAGGCGGTCAGGAAGTTGACAAGATCAAAGAAGAGTTGAAAAAACTTACTAAAAAAGAAGTTCAGATCAACATTTTCGAAATCAAACGTCCTGAGCTTGATGCACAATTAGTAGCAGAAGGCATTGCAAAACAATTAGAAGCACGTATCTCTTTCCGTCGTGCCATGAAAACCACAATTGCTGCAACCATGCGTATGGGTGCAGAAGGTATCAAGGTAATGACTTCAGGCCGTTTAGGTGGCGCTGAGATGGCACGTAGCGAGCAATATAAAGAAGGCAGGATTCCTTTGCACACTTTCCGTGCTGACATTGACTACGCATTAGCAGAAGCATTAACTACCTATGGTAAAATAGGTGTTAAGGTTTGGATCTGCAAAGGCGAGGTTTATGGCAAACGCGATCTTTCTCCAAACATTGGCGGTACCAGCAGCGCAAGCGGCAAAGGTGGCAGGCCAGAAGGCGGTGCACCAGGCTTTGGTGGCCGTGGTAACGAAAGAGGCGGCGAGCGCGGCGGTGAGCGTCGTGGCGACAGGAAACCAGGTGGCGACCGCCGTGGTGGTGGTAACAACAGGCCAGGTGGAAACCGTCCGGGTGGACAAGGTGGAAACCGCCCAGGTGGCCCAGGTAAGAGATAATAATTAAAGTACAAGACAAATATCGAATAACGATATAAAAGCTTAAGAAAATGCTACAGCCAAAAAGAACGAAGTTCAGAAAGATGCAAAAAGGCAGGATGAAAGGTTTAGCCACCCGTGGTGCTGAACTTTCATTCGGATCTTTTGGTGTTAAATCACTCGAAGCGGCATGGATCACCAGCCGTCAGATCGAGGCTGCACGTATCGCTGTAACACGTTTTATGAAACGTGAAGGACAGGTTTGGATCAGGATATTTCCTGACAAACCTGTAACCAAGAAACCTGCAGAGGTACGTATGGGTAAAGGTAAAGGTGCTCCTGAATACTGGGTTGCGGTAGTACGCCCCGGAAGGATCATTTTTGAAGCCGAAGGTGTGCCTTTGGAAGTTGCTAAAGAGGCTTTACGCCTTGCAGCACAGAAATTACCAGTGCAAACTAAATTTATTGTACGTAGGGATTACGTAGAAGCATAAATTGAGGAGTTAGTTGAAAAGTTGTAAAGTTTTAATGTTGTGAAGTTGATGCCGAATTTCACCCATCATTAATAAAACGATACAACGTTTAAACTTGCCAACAGACAACAAATAACAAAGAAAAATGAAGAACTCAGAAATTTTGGGCCTATCAACTGAAGAGATTGTTGCTAAAATCAGCGAGGAAAGGGCTACCCTTACCAAATTGAAATTCGCTCACGCAGTTTCGGCTATTGAGAACCCGTCCCGTATAACCAAAGTACGCAAAGGAATTGCTCAGTTAAATACTGAATTAACAAAACGTAAAGCGGCGGCCGCTTCTGAAAAGAATTAATTTTTTAAACATTAGTAAAAATGGAAAGAAATTTAAGAAAAACACGTACCGGCCTTGTAGTTAGCAATAAGATGGAAAAATCTATTGTTGTGGCCGTTGAGCGTAAGGTGAAACACCCTATCTATGGTAAATTCGTAAAGAAAACTACCAAATTCAAGGCTCATGATGAAAACAATACTTGTGGCGTAGGCGATACAGTATTGATCATGGAAACCCGCCCGCTGAGCAAAACCAAAAACTGGCGATTAGTTGAAATTTTAGAAAGGGCTAAATAAGATGGTACAACAGGAATCAAGATTAACAGTAGCCGACAATAGCGGCGCTAAAGAAGTTTTAGTGATCCGTGTATTGGGTGGTACCGGTAAAAGGTATGCATCAATCGGCGATAAAATTGTGGTTACCGTAAAAAGCGCTTTACCATCAGGTAACGTGAAAAAAGGTACCGTATCAAAAGCCGTAGTTGTGCGTACTAAAAAAGAGATCCGCAGAAAAGACGGTTCATATATCCGTTTCGACGATAACGCAGCTGTGTTGTTAAACAACCAGGACGAGCCAAGAGGTACACGTATCTTTGGCCCTGTTGCAAGGGAACTGCGCGAGAAACAATTTATGAAAATTGTATCATTAGCACCGGAGGTATTGTAACATGGAAAAGAAAGTAAAATTAAAGATCCGTAAAGGCGACCTGGTTAAAGTTATCGCCGGCGATTCAAAAGGATCACAAGGCAAAATCGTTGAGGTTTTGGTAGATAAAAACAGGGCTATTGTTGAAGGTGCCAATATGGTATCTAAACATACTAAACCTAATGCTGCTAACCCTAACGGCGGAATTGTTAAACAAGAAGCTGCTATACATATTTCAAACCTAATGCTGGTTGATCCTAAAACAGGTAATACAACCCGTGTTGGCCGTAAAAAGAACGAAGCCGGCAAATTAGTAAGGGTAGCAAAAAAATCAGGGGAGGAAATTAAGTAATGACTTACGTACCAAGATTAAAATCAAAATACAAGGAAGAAATCCGCACCGCACTGAAAGATAAATTTCAGTACAAAAGCGTAATGCAGGTTCCTAAATTGCAGAAAATTGCCATTAACCAGGGTGTAGGTGGTGCTACTACCGACAAGAAATTGATCGAAAACACCATCACTGAGTTAACTACCATTACTGGCCAGCAGGCAGTATCTTCAAAATCTAAAAAAGATATCTCAAACTTTAAATTGCGTAAAAATATGCCGGTTGGCGTACGTGTTACCCTGCGTGACAACACAATGTATGAGTTTTTGGATCGTTTAATCGCTGTTGCCCTGCCACGTATCCGTGACTTCAAAGGCATCAACGATAAAGGTTTTGACGGAAGAGGCAACTATACATTAGGTATTACTGAGCAAATTATCTTCCCTGAGATAAATATTGATAAAATCAATAAAATCCAAGGTATGGATATTACCTTTGTAACCTCCGCAACAAACGATGTTGAAGCATTGGAGTTGTTGAAACAATTTGGTTTACCATTTAAAAATCAAAATAGCAATGGCTAAAGAAGGTGTAAAAGCACGTGAAGTAAAGCGCGCAAAATTAGTAGCTAAATACGCTGAAAAAAGAGCTGCTTTAAAAGAAGCTGGCGATTACGCTGCTTTAGATAAATTACCAAAAGCATCATCACCGGTAAAATTGCACAACCGTTGCAAATTAACCGGCCGCCCTCGTGGTTATATGCGTCAGTTTGGCATTTCACGTGTTACATTCCGTGAAATGGCTCTTGAAGGCAAGATCCCGGGAGTGAAAAAAGCAAGCTGGTAAGCAGCTAAATATTTAGAGATTAGAGATTTGAGGTTAGTGATTAGGTTCGCTAACCTCTTATCTCTAATCTCTAATCTCATGAATTAACCGATGGAAGGTCGTTAGGGATGTTACCTAAAGGAAACCACCATCATAACACAATAAAATGAATACAGATCCAATCGCAGATTATCTTACAAGAGTAAGGAATGCTATTAAAGCCAACCACCGGGTTGTTGAAATTCCTGCATCAAATCTGAAGAAGGAAATCACTAAGGTGCTTTTCGACAAAGGTTACATTGCAAATTACAAGTTTGAGGAAAACGGTCCTCAGGGCACTATCAAAGTTGCTTTGAAATACCACCCGATAACTAAAATTTCTGCTATCCGCAGCATTTCGCGCATCAGCAAACCAGGTTTGAGGAAATACGCAGGTATGGAAAACATGCCACGTGTACTAAATGGTTTAGGTATCGCCATCCTGTCAACTTCTAAAGGCGTTATGTCTGATAAAGAAGCTCGTCAGCAAAATGTTGGTGGTGAGGTTTTATGCTACGTTTATTAATCGAAGAAATTTAAGCAATGTCAAGAGTAGGAAAAGCACCGATAGCACTGCCACAAGGAGTAACCGTTACAGTTGCAGCAGATAATGTTGTTACTGTAAAAGGTCCTAAAGGCCAGTTGCAACAGGCAATTGATAGCGATATCACTATTGCACAGGAAGACGGTCAGTTACTGGTTCAACGCCCGTCTGATCAAAAACGTCATAAAGCGTTACATGGTTTATACCGCGCGCTTTTAAATAACATGGTAATTGGTGTAACCGAAGGTTACAAAATAACCCAGGAATTAGTGGGTGTAGGTTACCGTGCTACCAATACCGGCAATACATTAGATTTAGTGTTGGGTTTCTCTCACCACTATGTATTTGAATTGCCACAAGAAATTAAAGTTACAACCACTGCTGATAAGGGTAAAAACCCAACCATCATCCTTGAGTCAATTGACAAACAGTTAATTGGTCAGGTAGCAGCTAAAATCCGTTCATTACGTGCTCCAGAGCCTTACAAAGGTAAAGGTATCAAGTTCCAGGGCGAGATTTTAAGAAGAAAAGCAGGTAAATCAGCATCTAAAAAATAATCGTCATGGGAGCTAAACTATCAAGAAGAGACAGGATTAAAAAAGGCATCAGAAAACGCCTTTCAGGATCGTCAGAGCGTCCTCGCCTGTCAGTATTTAGAAGTAATAAAGGTATTTATGCGCAGATCATTGACGATGTAACCGGTAAAACTTTAGTTTCAGCATCATCTTTATCAAAAGATTTTGCCGCTGAAGGTACAAAATCAGATCAGTCAACAGCTGTAGGTAAATTAGTAGCTTCAAAAGCTATTGCCGCAGGTATTAAAGATGTGGTTTTCGACAGGAACGGTTACCTGTACCATGGCCGTGTTAAGTCATTGGCTGAAGGTGCACGTGAAGGTGGTTTAAACTTTTAATCGAAAAGAGAAATGTCAACAATCAACATAAAAAGAGTAAAAACAAGCGAGATCGAATTAAAAGACCGCTTGGTAAGCATACAGCGTGTTGCCAAAGTAACCAAAGGTGGCCGTACTTTCAGCTTCTCTGCTATCGTAGTAGTAGGTGATGAAAACGGTGTTGTAGGTTACGGTTTAGGTAAAGCTAAAGAGGTAACTGAAGCTATTGCTAAAGGCATTGATGATGCTAAAAAGAACCTGGTAAAAGTTCCAATCATTAACGGAACTGTACCTCATGAGCAAATTGGTAAATTTAGCGGTGGTTTTGTTTTCATTAAACCAGCAGCTAACGGTACCGGTGTAATTGCAGGTGGTGCTATGCGTGCCGTATTAGAGTCGGCAGGTGTACACAACGTATTGGCAAAATCAAAAGGTTCATCAAACCCGCACAACGTGGTAAAAGCAACCGTATCGGCATTAGCCCAGTTACGTGATGCAAATACAGTAGCACAACAGCGCGGTATTAGTTTAGGTAAAGTATTTAACGGATAATCAGTCATGGCTAAGATCAAAATAACACAGATTAAGAGCGTGATCGACAGAACGGAACGCCAGAAAAAAACAATCGAGGCTTTAGGCTTGCGTAAAATTAACCACAGTGTGGAAGTTGAGGCTACACCTGCTATAGTTGGGATGGTTAGGAAAGTGAACCACCTGGTAGCGGTTGAAAATATTTAATATCATGAATTTAAGTAATTTAAAACCTGCAGAAGGTTCAACCAAAAATAGAAAAAGAATTGGCCGTGGTACAGGTTCTGGCCGTGGCGGTACGTCAACCCGTGGCCACAAAGGCGCCGGTTCACGTTCAGGTACCAGCACCAAGGTGGGCTTTGAAGGCGGTCAGATGCCTTTACAGCGCCGTGTGCCAAAGGTAGGCTTTAAAAACCCTAACCGTGTTGAGTACACAGGTGTAAACCTTGACGTACTTCAGGAATTAGTAACAAAATTCTCGCTTACAAGTGTTGATTTTGATACTTTGAAAGAGCACGGTTTAGCATCACGTAACGACCTGGTTAAGATCCTGGGCCGTGGTGAGCTTACTGCCAAATTAGAAGTTAAAGCACATGCATTTACTGCTACAGCCCAAAAAGCTATTGAAGCTGCAGGTGGTACCATAGTTAAGTTATAATTTCGATGAAGAAATTTTTCACCACATTATCCAATATCTGGAAAATCGAAGATCTGAGAGTGCGTATTACTAACACACTCTTATTTCTTTTAATATATCGTGTAGGCTCATTCGTTGTTTTACCCGGCGTTAACGCTGCGATAGCATCAACCCAAAAGGCAGAAGGATTAGTAGGATTGCTGAATATGTTTGCAGGAGGATCGTTTTCACGTTCCTCTATTTTCGCGTTAGGTGTTATGCCTTACATTTCGGCTTCAATTGTGGTGCAACTGCTGGGTATTGCCGTTCCGTATTTTACCAAATTGCAAAAAGAAGGTGAAAGCGGACGCAACAAGCTAAACCAATGGACCCGCTATTTAACAATAGGTATTACCTTTTTACAAGCTATAGGTTACCTTAAATCGCAGGTTGCTGCTGATGCAAGGACTATTGCTGATCCGTTCACCTTTATCTTCCTTAACACTTTCGTGTTAACTGCAGGCACATTATTCGTAATGTGGTTAGGTGAAAAGATCACTGACAAAGGTATCGGTAACGGTATATCACTAATCATCATGGTTGGTATCATTGCTCAGTTACCGGGCGCTTTTGCTACCGAATTCATTTCGCGTAATGGCGGTGCCGGTGGTTTGATCGCATTCATTGTTGAAATTGTAGCGCTTATTGGCGTGGTAATGTTTACTATACTGATAGTACAGGGAACCCGTAAAATTTCGGTACAATACGCTAAACGTATTGTGGGTAATAAACAATATGGCGGCGTGCGTCAGTATATACCTTTAAAGGTAAATGCTGCCGGTGTAATGCCAATCATATTTGCTCAGGCATTAATGTTTATCCCGCAAACTGTATCGCAGTTTTTCCCTAACGTATCATCAAATGGTATATTGATAGCTTTGGCTAACTATAACTCATGGGAGCATAACCTGTTGTTTGGTATCCTGATTATCCTGTTCACTTACTTTTACACCGCTATTACGGTTAACCCTAACCAAATGGCAGATGATATGAAGAAAAATGGTGGCTTTATTCCGGGCATCAAACCAGGCCGTACTACTGCCGAGTTTATTGATGGCGTAATTTCAAGGATAACTTTACCAGGATCTGTATTCCTGGCTATTATAGCAATCATCCCGGCTTTGGCCAGTTTGGTTGGTGTATCTCCAATATTTGCAAGGTTTTTCGGCGGTACATCGCTGATCATCCTGGTAGGTGTTGTGCTGGATACATTACAGCAAATAGAAAGTCATTTGTTGATGCGCCATTATGATGGTTTAATGAAAACCGGACGTATTAAGGGACGTACAGCTATGCCTGCCGCTGCCGGTACCAGTCCGACAGCGATTTAATTAGTAATGTCAAAAATCCATTATAAGTCTGTCGAAGAGATAGAACTCATAAGAGAAAGTTCTTTACTTGTTTCTAAAACACTCGGAGAGATAGCTAAGGTTATCGCTCCGGGTGTTAAAACAATTGAACTGGATAAGCTTGCCGAAACCTTTATACGGGATAACGGCGGTGTTCCTGCCTTTTTAAACTATCACGGATTTCCTTACTCACTATGTATCTCCCTGAATGATCAGGTGGTACATGGCTTTCCCGGCTCGCACGTTTTAACCGAGGGCGACCTGGTATCAGTTGATTGTGGTGTTATTTTAAATAAATACTACGGTGATTCGGCTTATACCTTCGCTATTGGTGAAGTAAGCGACCAGGTTAAGAAACTCATGCGTGTTACGCAGGAGTGCTTAAAACTGGGCGTTGAGAAAGCGGTTGTGGGTATGCGTATTGGTGATATAGGTTACGCTGTACAGGAGCATGCCGAAAAGAACGGATTTGGTGTGGTGAAGGAACTTGTAGGCCATGGTGTAGGTTTAAAGCTGCACGAGAAGCCGGAAGTGCCTAACTATGGCAAACGTGGTGCAGGTATCAAGCTGGAAGAAGGGATGGTGATAGCTATCGAACCGATGATCAATGCCGGCCGTGCCGGTGTTAAATTCTGGGATGATGGCTGGACAGTTTCAACTTCAGACAAAAAACCTTCGGCGCATTATGAGCATACCGTAGCGGTACGCAAAGGTACTCCAGACATTTTATCGACGTTTGATTACGTAGAAAATGTTTTAAAAGAAAAAAATAATAATTAAATAATTTTTTATTAATTTTGCATCCCGGTTTTAGGGCGGATAATTAAGTAATAATCAACAAAATATGGCTAAACAATCTTCGATTGAGCAAGACGGTACAATTAGAGAGGCATTGTCGAATGCAATGTTCAGGGTTGAACTTGAAAATGGTCATGAGATTATAGCGCACATATCGGGCAAAATGCGTATGCACTACATTAAAATTCTTCCTGGCGACAGGGTGAAATTGGAAATGAGCCCATACGATTTAACAAAGGGTAGAATAACCTATAGATATAAATAAAAAGATGAAAGTTAGAGCATCCATCAAAAAGCGCAGCGCTGATTGCAAGATCATCCGCCGTAACGGGAAACTTTACGTTATTAACAAAAAGAACCCGAAGTTTAAACAACGCCAGGGCTAATAACAATTACTGAATTGGAGAATGTTGAATTACTGATGATAGCGATTCGATAATTCAATGATTCGATAACTCAATAAACACAAGAAATATGGCAAGGATTTCAGGTATTGATTTACCAAAGAATAAAAGAGGAGAAATCGGACTTACTTACATTTACGGTATCGGCCGTTCAACAGCTCAAAGGATTTTAGCTGAAGCTGGCATCGACGTAAATATCAAAGTACAAGACTGGACCGATGAGCAATTAGCTGCTATACGTGGTATCATCAACGAGCAAATTAAAGTTGAAGGTGCTTTACGTTCAGAAGTACAGCTTAACATTAAACGTTTGATGGATATTGGTTGCTACCGTGGTACACGTCACCGTAAAGGTTTACCATTACGTGGTCAGCGTACTAAAAACAACTCACGTACCCGTAAAGGTAAACGTAAAACAGTTGCTAACAAGAAAAAAGCTACTAAATAGTGATTGGTGGTTAGAGGTTAGCGATTGGCTTGTTGCCGCTTGATAACCTTTAATTCATTAGGAATACCTCATTTGAAAATTATAATTAATGAGTCCGAGTTATTCGTTAATTCAGTAATTCATTAATTCAAAAATTAAAAAAATGGCTAAAGCTAAAAAAGTTACCAAAAAACGCATTGTAATTGTTGAGCCAATTGGCGAAGCACACATCAATGCTACTTTTAACAATATCATCATTACCCTTACCAACAAAACCGGCCAGGCTATTTCATGGTCATCTGCCGGTAAAATGGGTTTTAAAGGTTCAAAGAAAAATACTCCTTACGCTGCCGGTCAGGCTGCTGCCGATTGCGGTAAAGTTGCTTATGATTTAGGTTTACGTAAAGTTGAAGTATTTGTAAAAGGCCCTGGTGCTGGTCGTGAGTCAGCTATCCGTACTTTGCAAACTGCAGGTATCGAAGTAACTACGATTAAAGATATTACACCGCTTCCGCACAACGGTTGCCGTCCTTCAAAAAGAAGAAGAGTTTAATTAACATATTTTTTAAAGCTAAGATTCTGCAGCTTTAGGCTGTATGATACTTTAAGAACACACAAAAATGGCCAGATATACAGGACCAAAATCCAAAATTGCCCGTCGTTTCCGTGAGCCGATCTTCGGTCCGGACAAAGCGTTAGAACGTAAAAACTATCCTCCGGGCATGCACGGTGCGTCAAAACGCCGTGGAAAGCAATCAGAGTATTCAACTCAGTTGCAAGAGAAACAAAAAGTTAAATACACTTACGGTGTATTAGAACGTCAGTTCGAAAACTTATTTCACCGCGCTTCAGCTAAAGAAGGTATCACAGGCGAAAACCTGTTGAAATTCTTAGAAGCACGTTTAGACAACGCTGTTTTCCGCTTAGGTATTGCTCCTACCCGTTCAGCAGCACGTCAATTGGTTAACCACAAACACATCACTGTTAACGGTGCTGTTGTAAACATCGCTTCTTATGCATTAAAAGCTGGTGACGTGGTTGCAGTACGTGAAAAATCTAAATCATTAGAGGCTATCACTACTTCCGTAGCCGGTAGAAGAATCAACAAATACAGCTGGTTAGAGTGGGATGCGAATAACTTAACAGGTAAATTCCTTAACTATCCTAACCGCGATGAGATTCCTGAAAACATCAAGGAAAACCTGATCGTCGAGTTGTACTCAAAATAATAAGATATTGGATATTAGATGTGAGATTTGGGACTTGTTCTCAAATCTCATTTCTGGTTACATACGTAAACAAATCAATTATAAGAATGTTCTTAGGTACCAGATAGTTGAAAGCAGGCGTATAAATGCCGCGTATCTAATATCTCAAATCTCAGATCTATTAATTAGTAAACAATAAATAAAGGATATAAATGGCAATTTTAGCATTTCAAAAACCAGACAAGGTTATCATGCAAAAAGCAAATGATTTTGATGGTACGTTTGAATTTCGTCCGTTAGAACCAGGCTTTGGTGTAACCATTGGTAATGCTCTGCGTCGTATCTTACTTTCATCACTTGAGGGTTTTGCTATCACTTCTGTACGTTTTTCGGGAGTAACGCATGAATTTTCAACCATCAAAGGTGTTGTTGAAGACGTAACCGAGATCATCCTGAACCTTAAACAAGTTCGTTTTAAGAAAACAGGTGAATCTGGCGACAGCGAGAAAATATTTGTTATTGTAAATGGCCAGGATGCATTTAAAGCAGGAGATATTACTAAATTCTCTAACAACTTTACTGTATTAAATCCTGATTTGGTACTGTGCAACATGGACCCATCAGTAACGCTTGAAGTTGAGCTTACTGTAGGCAAAGGCCGTGGTTACGTACCAAGCGAGGAAAATAAAAATCCTGACGCTAACGTTGGTGTTATAGCTATCGATTCGATCTATACCCCGATCAAAAACGTAAAATATACCATCGAAAACTATCGTGTTGAGCAAAAAACCGACTATGAAAAATTAGTATTGGATATTGCTACCGATGGTTCAATCCATCCTGAAGATGCTTTGAAAGAAGCAGCTAAAATCCTGATCCAGCACTTTATGCTGTTTAGCGATGAAAACATGATGCTTGAAGCACAGGCTAAAGAAGAAACTAAAGAAGTTGACGAAGAGATCCTGCACATGCGCAAGATCCTTAAAACCGAATTGGTTGATCTTGATCTTTCTGTACGTGCCCTTAATTGCCTTAAAGCTGCTGATATCCGCAGCCTGGCTGATTTGGTATCGTATGACGTTGCTGACATGTTAAAATTCAGGAACTTTGGTAAAAAATCGTTAACTGAAATCCAGGATCTGGTTAAATCAAAAGGCTTATCTTTTGGTATGAACCTGTCTAAATTTAAGTTAGACGAAGAATAAGATATGAGATGTTAGATTTGAGACACGAGATTTTCTCACCTCAAAATCTAACATTTTTTTATTTGTAATAAACGGGATCAGGATAGCAGATCTGTAAGCTTAGCTTTCACGTCTAATATCTCATATCTCAAATCTAACATTTAAGCGAAAGCATAATTCCGAGGGCTTGAGCCTATCGCCCAACGGTATGCACGTGAAATAAATAAAACAATGAGACACGGAAACAAAAACAATCACTTAGGCCGTACTACCAGCCACCGCAAAGCGATGCTGGCTAACATGGCAACTTCGCTTATTTTACACAAGCGTATCACTACAACATTAGCAAAAGCAAAAGTTTTACGCGGTTATGTTGAGCCACTTTTAACAAAATCAAAAAACGATACTACGCATTCTCGTCGTACAGTATTTAGCTACCTTCAGGATAAAGATGCTACTTCAATCCTTTTCCGCGAAGTTGCTGAAAAAATTGCTAACCGCCCAGGTGGTTACACCCGTATCATCAAGTTAGAAAACCGTTTAGGCGATAACGCTGAAATGGCAATCATTGAGCTTGTTGATTACAACACTGTTTACGGTGCTGACGCTGCTGCTCCTGCTAAGAAATCAACCCGTCGTCGTGGTGGTTCTGGCGCGAAAGCTAAAACTGCTGCTCCTGTAGCTGCAGAAGAAGCTGTAGTAGTTGAAGACGTTAAAGAAGAACCAGCTGCTGAAGCACCTGCACCTTCTGAGAACGAAGAAAATGCTGAAAAAGGCGAATAATTAATTATTCATCTTAACAGATACTAAAAGCGGCCTGCTCATTGAGCGGGCCGCTTTTGTTTTAATCAGGCTCTTTTATCTGTAAGTGCTCTGTTTTGAACAGACAATGTAAATGTGTGTTTTGCCAGCCAGTGATGCTTTTTACTAAATCTTTAACTCCTGGTATTGTTTTAATCTCCTCAGGCTTACAAAAGTTTCATTGTTTGAAATTTTACAATTTTTGTATAAATTTCTAATAATCAGTTGATTAGTTGGTATTTTTTGGTTTATTGTAGTTAAATTTAAGAGGTAATGTAATCAAGTTTAACCCTTAAATCCTAAAACAATGAAAAATCTTTTGATCGTGCTTTTGGTACTTTTAGCCGGTGGTACATGGGCACAAGCCCCTAAGAAAAACGGCATCATTTACAAGGAACATCCATATATCACCATTGTTAACAAATCAAACGATCTGTTTATTAAGCAGGATTGGGCCGGCCTGGCGAAATTATACGCTGACACGGCGATATTTTACGACCCGACGAGTACAAAGAAAATCTCTTTTGCCGAGGAAAAGAAAGCCTGGGCTGCTATAGCTAAAGACTGGGGAGACATCAAAATTGTTAAAGTAGGTTACCCCGATGGCCTTCAATATGATAAAGACCCTTTTACTGTGCAATCATGGTGGACGATAACTACAGTAAACAAAAAGACAAAGAAGACTGCTAAATTTCATTTGGTCCAGTTTGATGAATTTAATAAGGCCGGGAAAATAGCTGTTGAGATAGCTTACTATGATCAAACGCCACTTATCAACGCTTCAAAATAATTAAATACACGTATTAGGGCTATAAAGACTTACGGTATCTGTTGTGGATTAACCGTAGGTCTTTTTTATTTGCCTATTTTTTTAATTGATAAGTTAATAGTCCTTCAATATCATTAATCAAACTGAAGCCGCATTTATCAAGGATCTTTCGCGATGGCAGATTATCGGCATAAGTGTGGACGATGATGGCCTGTACAAAATCATGAGTAAACGCCCATTGGGATAGTAATTTTAAAGCTTCGGTGGCGAAACCTTTGTTATGATGGTTAGCATCAATCATATAGCCTATTTCCGCTTCTCCTGCTTCATTAGGATATCCGGCGAAGCCCATTCCTCCGATGATGGTATTGGTGCTTTTAAGAACGATTTCCCAGGCAGTAAACCAGAGGTGTTTGTCGGGGAATGCAAGGGTATTGGGCAGCCAGAAATTATCAAAAGCCTCGTCAATTTCTTTGACATATAATGGATCGATCAGCATAGCAGATGGATTTAAGCCTAATGAAAGCTCCAACAGTTTACGATCTTGTTTAAGTAATAATAATTGCGCGCGTGTTAACGGTATCATTTGCAACCGTTGCGATTGAATAGAAAACATGGAATGTTTGGAATTAAATAACAATAAAAAATCAGTTCGCTTTTTAAAAGTGAATGTACAGCCAATAGGAATGTGGCTGTTTGTTATGCAATTCCAGGCAATGTGATGAGCCTGTTGGGTTTGTTAAGTAACAGAGGCGGTTATTTTATGATATAAAAATAAGGTTTTTAATTGGAAAGCTTCAGTGATTGTCTGAACTCGAATTAAACGAATTAAAGAATTTTTAGAATTGGCTTAGCATTCGGTCAATTCTTTAATTCTACAAATTCCGGTTCAGATCACTCATCAATATAAAACTTAATATCATTAAACCGGCTACGCCCTTCGCGTACAAAGTTGCCATCGATATTATAGAGCACGTCGCCAAAAAGAGTACGGCCTTTCCTGATTAGGTTATCGTCGATGTTGCAAACTACATCGCCAAACATTCCTTGTCCTTTTTTTACTATTTTGCCGTCTATGGTATATAAGATATCACCGAAACGACCTTGTCCTTTCCGCACGTAATTGCCATCGATGGTGTAAAGCACCGTTCCAAACTTGTTATTGCCTTCCCTGATATATTTCATGGCGATTTTGTAATTGCGTGTTTCAAATTAACAGATAAACTGACAAGTTACAAGTCTGGCAACAACCTTTTGCCTTTCACCTTTTGCCTTTTACCTCATTCCTCCTGCCAACCTGTCATCGCAAAGTAAGCTATCCTGTCGCCTTGTTCACAAACTGACAATAAAAGGCAATTTTTACTGCCATTGGCATATTGGCACACGCATTGATAAATAGCGGTGGTAAGTAAACAATAAATCAAAAAAGAAAAACAATCATATATGTCTAAAATAATTGGAATCGACTTAGGAACAACTAACTCCTGCGTTGCTGTAATGGAAGGTAACGAGCCTGTAGTTATAGCTAACAGCGAGGGTAAACGTACTACGCCGTCTGTAGTAGCTTTTATTGATAATGGCGAACGTAAAGTTGGTGATCCTGCAAAACGTCAGGCTATCACTAACCCTACAAAAACCATTTCGTCAATCAAACGCTTTATGGGTAACCAGTTTAGTGAAGTTACAAGTGAAGCGGCACGTGTACCTTATAAAGTAGTTAAAGGCGACAACAACACTCCACGTGTTGAAATTGGCGACCGTAAATATACTCCACAAGAAATTTCTGCAATGATTCTTCAAAAAATGAAGAAAACTGCTGAAGATTTCTTAGGTACCGAAGTAACTGAAGCGGTTATTACCGTTCCTGCTTACTTTAACGATGCTCAGCGCCAGGCTACTAAAGAAGCCGGTGAAATTGCAGGCTTAAAAGTACGCCGTATCATTAACGAGCCTACAGCTGCTGCTTTGGCTTACGGTTTTGATAAAGCACACAAGGATATGAAAATTGCTGTGTTTGACTGCGGTGGTGGTACGCATGACGTATCTATCCTGGAGTTGGGCGATGGCGTTTTCGAAGTAAAATCAACTGACGGTGATACTCACTTAGGTGGTGACGACTTTGACCAGGTGATTATTGACTGGTTGGCAGAAGAATTTAAAAGCGACGAAGGTATTGATCTGCGTAAAGATCCAATGGCTTTACAACGTTTAAAAGAATCGGCCGAGAAAGCTAAAATTGAGTTATCAAGTTCAGCACAAACTGAAATCAACCTGCCATACATCACTGCTGTTGATGGCATGCCTAAGCACTTGGTTAAAACTTTAACACGTGCTAAATTTGAGCAATTAGCTGATACCTTGATCAAGCGTACTATTGAGCCTTGTAAATCAGCTTTGAAAAATGCTGGTTTAAGCACTTCTGATATCGACGAAGTGATTTTGGTAGGTGGTTCAACCCGTATCCCTGCTATTCAGGAAGCTGTACAAAAATTCTTTGGTAAAGCTCCTTCAAAAGGTGTAAACCCAGATGAAGTTGTGGCTATCGGTGCTGCTATTCAGGGTGGTGTATTAACCGGTGAGGTTAAAGACGTGTTGTTACTTGACGTTACCCCGCTTTCGTTAGGTATCGAAACTATGGGTGGTGTAATGACTAAATTAATCGAGTCAAACACTACTATCCCTACTAAAAAATCTGAAACTTTCTCAACCGCCAGCGACAGCCAGCCATCAGTTGAGATCCACATATTACAAGGTGAGCGCCCAATGGCTGCGGGTAACCGTACTATCGGCCGTTTCCACCTGGATGGTATTCCACCAGCACCTCGTGGTGTACCACAAATTGAAGTTACTTTCGATATTGATGCTAACGGTATCCTGCACGTATCTGCAAAAGATAAAGCGACAGGTAAAGAGCAAAAGATCCGTATCGAAGCTTCTTCAGGTTTAACTGATGCCGAGATCAAAAAGATGAAGGACGAAGCTGAAGCTAATGCTGATGCTGACAAAAAGGCAAAAGAAGAAGTTGAAAAACTGAACGCTGCCGATGCCCTGATCTTCTCGACAGAAAAACAATTGAAAGAGTACGGCGATAAGATCCCTGCTGATAAAAAAGCTCCAATCGAAGCTGGTTTAGCTAAATTGAAAGAAGCTTATTCAGCTAAAAACTTTGACGCTATCGAAGCTGCACAAACCGAGCTTAACACTGCCTGGACTGCTGCATCTGAAGATATGTACAAAGCTTCTGCCGAAGGTGCTCAAGGTCAGCCAGGTGATGGCAACCCAGGTGCCGGTGCGCAGGATAACTCTGACACCGTTACAGACGTTGATTTTGAAGAAGTGAAATAATAAGTTTTATTTCGATAATATAAAGCCCGGTTTGGTTAATTCCAGACCGGGCTTTTTTTGTGAGATGGGGAGGCGGGTTTGGTCTGGATATAGAAGTAGGAGGCACCTACGGAGCCATTGTTATATCTTCCCAATGGAGCTATAAACATGGTACTCCTATGGAGTTTTAAAAAAGTACAGTAAATGCATAACAGGATTATGTCAAAATCGGTAAACTTTTTCTAGGAAGAGAACCCAATTAAAATAGAACTCCGGAGGAGTACCATGTTTGTAGCCAAAATAACCGGCTGCTTTGGCTCCGTAGGCGCCTCCTACTGTATTATACCAACAATGTGGTCTGTTCAATCATTTTTCTATAAAATCAAACAAATACTTTTCTTCAAACGGAACTTCAAATTTTTCCAATAATTCTAAATATTCCTGTTTGAATGTGCGTTTCTGATGATGGATTTCTTGGTTTTGAATATATTTTATCACAGAGTCAATATGTGATTGTGAATACGAGAAAACTCCGTAACCCTCTTGCCAGCTAAATTTACCCCGCATCCAATTTTTGCTATTGATAAACTCATTACTCTCAACCTTAATTTCTTTTGCAAAATCCGAAATTAACAGACTTGGCTTGAAACCCACAAAAATATGAACATGGTCAGGCATACAATTTATCGCAAGTAATTTTACTCCTCGGTTCTGAATTAACGCCGTGATATATTTATGCAATTCTTCTTTGTTATTTTTTGATACGAGGCTCTGCCTGTCTTTAACAGCGAAAACGAATTGAAGATAAATTTGCGAAAAGGTATTGGCCATTATTAAGATGCTTGACCGAATGTAATTAGTATCATAATAATTTCAAAATAACGAATGACAATTATAACCTTACCTCAATATCCCCGCTTTCATTCCTCATTACCCCATCTTTCAACTTAACTGCCCCAAACCCATGCAAAACAAACTTCAACTGCATAAATCGTGATTTAAACGATCCCTCAACCGCCGATAAACTAATACGCTTTTCTACAGGATTAAAACTGATAACGCGTTTATAATAAACGCCCCGCTCGTAATCATACGACACACCATCATCTTCATAATAAACAAAGCTATTAGGCTCGTTTCCATTCCAGATATGGATCTGCAATATGCCATCTCCGGGTTCATTGGTGCTTTGCACAACACTTTGCATTGGAATAATGCTTCCGGCTTTTATAAACACGGGCAAGTCTGTCAGCGGAGCAGGCACATTCACTATTTGTTCGCCATCATAAAATTTGTCATTGCTTAGCCGGTACCAGGAACCTTTGGGTAAATAGATGTCCTCATTAAGTTTAGTACTCTCTACCGGGGCAACCAGCATGGCATCGCCAAACATAAATTCATTTTGAAAACGCTCGTCAAAAACGTTTTCATCGGTTGTATGCTCAATAGATAATGTACGGTTTACCGGCAGGCCGGTTTGGGTTGATTGGTAAAAGCTGCTATACAAATAGGGGAGGAGTTTATACCGCTGCTCAATATCTTTTTTAATGATCTGCTCATTGTCTGTGCCCCATTCCCATGGCTCACGCATTTTACTGCCCTGTATGGCATGATTGCGAAACATTGGAGTATACGTACCCAGTGAATTCCAGCGCACCATCAGCTCGGGCGTTGGGTTACCACTGAAGCCGCCAATATCTACACCAACGAAAGCCATGCCTGTAATGCCTAAACTGTTCACCAGCCGGGGGCCTAATAGCATATGGGCGTCGGTGGCGGTGTTATCGCCCGTCCACACGGCCGAATAACGCTGTGTGCCGGAGTAGGCGGCACGGGTTAATACAAACGGTCGTTTGTTGCCCAGGATCTTCCTGGTGCCATCATAAGTTGCACGGGCCATTTGCATGCCGTAGGCGTTGCGCACCTCCGGCATAAACTTATCGCCAAATTTAACTATCCACGGAATGTTTTGCCCCCATGCGGCAGGTTCGTTCATATCGTTCCAAAAACCTTCAACGCCGGGACTGGTAAGCGCGGTAAAGGCTGCACCCCACCACTCGCGGACATCTTCCCTGAAAAAGTCTGGAAAATGGCAGCGACCGGGCCAAACGTAACCGGTATAGTTTTCGCCATCGGGGTATTTGGCAAAATAATCTTGTTCAATGCCCTCGTCATATTCTTTGTAACCCTCTTCTACCTTAATACCCGGATCAACAATGGTAACCAGTCTGAAGTGCATAGCTTTTAGCTGATCCAGCATTTGCTTGGGTTTAGGGAAAGTCTTTTTATTCCAGGTAAAGATCTTGAAACCGTCCATATAGTCGATATCGCAATACATGACATCGGCAGGGATTTGTTTTTTGCGGAAGGTTTGGGCTATGTTCAACACCTCATCGGCACTCATATAGCTCCATCGGCATTGCTGATAACCCAGGCTCCAGAGCGGCGGCATTTCCATCCGGCCGGTAAGCCAGGTATAATCCTCAATAATTTTGGCAACTCCCTGCGCTCCGAAAAAATAATAATTCAAATCACCACCGTCGGCGCCAAACCAGCTTGTTTCCTCATCTGTAGATGCACCGAAATCGAAATAACTTTTATAGGTATTGTCGAGAAAGAGGCCGTAGGTAAGGCCACTGTGTAGCCCTATAAAAAACGGAAATGTTTTATAAAGCGGATCAGATTCGGGGGTATGGTTGGGGGCATCGGTATTCCAGTTTACGTAAGCAGAACCGCGCCTGTCAAGGTTGCCGGTTTTTTCGCCAAGGCCGATAAATCTTTCGCCTTCGAATATACGACGATAACAGGTTACCCGTTCGCCCTGCCAGTTGGTGCCGAAGCGGGCATCATCTTCACTAAGTGAAATCCCATCGACAGTAAAAAAATTAAACCTAAGTGGCGATTTCTGGATGCTAAGCTTTAATGCCGACGTGGTTATATCAATATTGGCAGAGGATTCATCGAAATCAAAATCGGCCAGCGGCTGCCTGATCACCGCGAAGGAAGTATCTGCCGGATTAAAATTTCTGCTGATGTTTACCCGAATAATGGTTGGACTGTAGATGTAAACTCTCGCTTCGGCTTCGGCGGTTTTAATGATTAATATGCCATCCTGTTGTTTGAAGCCCTGTACGTTACCTGCTATTTGAAAATTCATGCCTGTGGTGTACCCGGATAGATAGGATACTTAAAAGCAACGTTGTTTGGTTGGGTTGGTTTTGTAAAATGTGAGTTTGCTTGCTTACTTTTAACGGCGCTAAGGTTATTTAATGAAGTTACTTCAAGATATACTATTACCGATATATACACTAAGCAGAACAAAAAGGGGCGCCGACTCGCAAGGCGCATCAAGCCTTGCGAAAAGTATTGCTGCCGCAATGTTGTTTTTAAGTTTCAATCTTATCCGGGATTTGTTTGTACTGTGCTTCATCAATAAGAGAACTTATAATGCCAACGGGATTATTTTTAATAATGATCATTATGTTTTGATTGGCGTAGCATTATGCTTGGGCATTTTTTGTACTTCCACTAAATCATGGGAAGATGAACATCAAAGAACTGAATCAGATGGTTATGCACTTGCCGTGCCTTTAATAATATTAACGATGTTGATATTAGGGGCTGCAAGCATAAACCTGAAGGTGCATGATGTTTTTAAATAACCTGTTATTGCTTTAGCCCGACCAATCGGTTAATCTGACCGATCAACTCCCCGTAATTTTCGACCAACTCGTAAAATATTGATAATTAATGCGTTTTGAGCGTTCGCCGATTGCTTTTTGTGATTGGTCTATATTTATAAAGCGCTGGTATAACACTTTTTAGCAGTTAAAATTAATGTTGTTCATTTGATCATTGAAAATAACAAACACAAAATATTTAACATACTTAAAAGCTCAAAATCATGAAAACTTCAATAAAATTATCAGCATTATTCTTCTTATTAACCGCAGGTGTTTTTGCTACTACAGCCGCTAAAGCAGCCGATGTAACCCCAAAAGCTAAAGAGGTAGTATCTTTCCGCGCACTTGACCACGATCGTGGTGTTAAACTAACTATCGCAAAATCAGATGCCGGCCGTTCATTTGTACGTGTTTATGGCAAACATAACGAGTTGTTGCTGAAAGATGTAGTATCAACCAAAACTGATGTTGAAAGAGGTTATGTTTTAACCGAACTTGAAGATGGCGATTATACTATGGAAGTTAAAACAGGCAACCAGGTAGTTAAGAAAAACCTGCACGTATATGAAGAAAACGATCAAAAAACATTCTTTATTTACCAGGACTAATTTTTAATTAAGCATATCAATAAAAAAGCTCCCGTTCGGTTATCCGACGGGAGCTTTTGTTTTAAGAATCAAAAATATTTAGTCCCAAAGTTTTTGAGGATAAACACCGTTAGCTACAAGATCAGAAATGCTTTTTTGAACAATAGGCTTATCTTCTTTGTAAGTAACACCAAACCATTTTGAACCTGTAGGGATCACTTTAAATGCAGCTGTACCATCTTTAATCAATTTATCGGCAGCCAACGGAATAAAGAACTCTGATTTAGGGTTATTTTCGTTAGCAGCAACAAAGTCTACAAACATTTGCTCGCTTTGTTTAAAGATAGCTGGAGTAAAGCCCCAGAAGTTCATTGATACGCGGGTATCATTAGGAAGCGGGTGCTCGCCGGTTGCGTCTTTATAAGCTACGCTGCCATCTTCTTTAAAATAAACTTCGGTACGTTCGCTAATTTCAACCATGTTACCGGCATCATCAACTTTACATACACCGCGTGATACCGAACCGTAATCAGAAAGTGTACGGTCAATCTGGTATCCTACCAGCGAATACAGGTCGTCTTTAACTTCGGTGGTTAAGAATTTAGCCATTTTTTCAAACGCGTCATAACCATAATAATCATCAGCATTAATTACACAAAAAGGCTCGTTAACCTGGTTGCGTGCTGCAAGTACCGCATGGGCAGTTCCCCACGGTTTAGCGCGTTCTATTTGTTTATCAATACCAAATGGTTTAAGGTCAAAACTTTGAAATACATAATCTGTTTCAACACGGCCAGCCAGTTTTGGCTCAAAAATAGCTTTAAAGCTATCGGCAAACTCTTCGCGGATGATAAAGGTTACTTTACCAAAGCCGGCTTTAATGGCGTCGTATATTGAATAATCAATAATGGTTTCGCCATTGGGGCCAAAACCGTCAACTTGCTTCATGCTTCCGTAACGGCTGGCCATACCTGCCGCGAGTATCAATAAAGTTGGCTTCATAGTAGATTCTTGGGGATTTTTAATATTTGGGTTGCGTTTTAATTTTTTATGAGAGAAATGAATATTAGCCCGAATTGTTTTACGGGTTATATTAACTTTTTGTTATTTGATATACCTGAAGTCCTGACCTGCATGTATGTTTAACAGCGATTCGTATATTAAACGGATCACATTGTCAACATCTTCCTTGTGGATCATCTCTACAGTGGTATGCATATAACGTAGCGGCAATGAGATTAATGCCGACGGAACGCCGTCATTTGAATACGCAAAAGCATCGGTATCGGTACCTGTTGAACGAGATGAGGCCTGGCGCTGGAACGGAATGCCTGCTTTTTGGGCGCTTTCTATAAGCAATTTATTCAGGTTATTTTGTACGGCAGGGGCATATGACACTACCGGACCTTTACCACAGGCCAAATCGCCCTGGGTAATTTTATTGATCATTGGTGTTTGCGTATCATGCGTAACATCGGTAACGATAGCCACATTAGGTTTAATTTTATGGGCAATCATTTCGGCACCACGTAAACCAATCTCTTCCTGTACTGCATTAACTATATATAAACCAAAAGGTAGTTTTACATTGTTTTCTTTTAGTAAACGGGCTACTTCGGCAATCATGAAGCCGCCTGCACGGTTATCAAGCGCGCGGCCAACATAATAGCGGTCGTTAAGCACCATAAATTCATCCTCATAGGTAATCACACAACCTACGTGGATGCCCAGTTTTTCAACCTCTTCTTTTGAAGTACAGCCGCAATCTAAAAAGATGTTTTTTAATGTAGGGGCCTCTTCTTTATCACCACCCAGGCGGGTATGGATAGCAGGCCAGCCAAAAACAGCTTTTACTACGCCATTATCAGTATGGATGTTTACACGCTTTGAAGGAGCTATCTGGTGATCTGAACCACCGTTACGGATCACATATATTAAACCATCGTTAGTAATGTAGTTTACAAACCACGAAATTTCATCGGCATGGGCTTCAATAACTACTTTGTAATCGGCCTTAGGGTTAATGATACCAACCGCTGTGCCGTAGTTATCAACATAATGTGTATCGATATAAGGTTTCAGGTATTCGAGCCAAAGCTCCTGGCCTTTCCACTCAAAACCGGTAGGCGAGGGGTTGTTAATATATTTTTCAAAAAACGTGAGTGAAGTTTCATTTACAACAGAAGTATGCTGTGGGGCGTCAGATTTCTTTTTAGCCATGTCGGATTGATGTCAAACTAAGTGTAATACAGCAAATATAATAAAGCTCGTGACATTGCGCTAAAATTAAGACGGATATAAACTGAGTATTAAATATGTACGATTGACATTAAACGTTTTTGAAAATATTTAGTCACAATGAAGGCGCTTGTTTGTTTTGATACAAAAATGACCGGCTATTTCATAATGCTTTCATGCTTATGTTATACCTTTCCGCGATATTTAATTTTTAATAAAGTGAAACTATTCAGGCTTACTTGTATCTTATTTGCTGCTTGCTTTTTAGCCGCGTGCAGTGTTCCTCAATATGTAAACGTTCCGGTTGATTATGCTCCGAAACTGAATTTTAGCAGGGGAAGGACAACTATAGTGGTTGTTAATCATTATATGCCCGATTCGACCCGTAACCGGGGCAAGCGTGTATTGGCTACGTTTAAAGCCGCTGCTTATACCGCTATTAATAATGCTGCCATTCAATTGCACGCTTTGCCGGGTGTAAAAGTAGTTAGGCTGGTAGATTCGGTTAATTTTACTGCCAATACCGACTCGGTTAAGTTTTTGGCAAAAAAATATAAGGCTGCCTATGTGCTGGCTTTCGAGGATTTTAAAGGCGAAACCAAATGGAAACAGGACAATTATAACGGTGTGCCATCTGTTTACCGTGCAACGGTTATCACTACCAGCTTTACCCTTTACGAAGCAAACGGCCTTTACTCTAAAAAGCTAAATGGCGAAGGCGAGATCTATGATAATAACGCTTATGGTAGTGCGTCAAGCCTGCTTGCCCATGGTGGGCCTTTGTTTGATGCCATCAGAACTTCGGCTTTAGATGCACTTAAGGATTACCTGCCATATACAGATTATCACGACAGGCCGCTTTATGCCAACGGCGATCAGTTAAGCAGTTCAGTCGAGCTGATCAAAGCCGGAAAGTTTGATAAGGCGTTCCAGATCCTGAACCCCCTTATTGATGGTCCCGACCTGAAGCTTGCCAGCAGGGCTGCTTACAACCTCGCGGTAGTGTATGAAGCCCAGGGTGATATTGAAGCCGCGCTTGATGTGGCCAAAGTATCCAATCAAAAACAACCTAATGATTATGCTAAAGCCATTATAGTTGATTTGATGAAAGAATAAAGCGCCCAAACCTAAACCAACCTTATTACAAATACCTTGAAAACTTTATTAATCATTTGTGCGCTTGCCGCCCTGGGGTTGGCATCCTGCGGTGTCGATTATCAACTTACCGTGCCGGTTAACTATGCCCCTAAACTGGAACTGGGACATGACGAAACCAGGGTTGTAGTGTTAAACCGGTTTACGGTTGATTCGGTAGCGAATAAAAATAAGCGTAAACGCAATGTGTTAAAAGGCGGCTCCTACAGCGCTATTGCAATGGCCGCCAAACAACTTGATATGCTGCCGCATATTCAAACAACCGTACTTGCCGATTCTGCCAATTTATCTGCCGATACTACACCGGTAAAAATGCTTGCCGAAAAGTACAGTGCCAATTACGTTTTAACCCTTGATTCGCTAAGTGCTGATATACCCATGGAGCTTGTTGACACCATGGAAGTATATACTACGGTGGTTAACGTGAAATTTACGCTGTATGAAAGCAATGGCAATTACTTTAAGATATTGAGAGGTAAAGCAAAAGATTATCATTCGGAGAGCCGTTATTACGGCATATTGGCAGCCCTGCTCGTGCATCCTACGGTAAAAGGTAATGGGCAGGCAATAAACCAATCGGCAGGGAACGCGGCTATTGACGCTATTAAGGATTATTTGCCATCTACCTTAACTAATCAGCGACCGCTTTATGCTGATAACGACAGCCTGAAAGCAGCTATTAACCACATGGTCGCGAAGCGGTATCATGAAGCCTTTAAAATACTGAACCCCATTATTGATGGGCCCGACCCCAAACTGGCCAGCCATGCGGCCTATGACCTTGCCGTATTGTATGAGGCACAGGGCGATATCGAAGAAGCCCTTAAAGCGGCGAAATTATCAAACGAAAAGCAACAAAATTTTCGGGCAAACGCCATTATTCCGTCTCTTGAGCAGGAGTAAGCGGTTTTTCGAGGATCTCGTAATCGAATCCGTTTTTTGAAAATAGGTTGCCGGTGTGGCTAAAGCCCGCTTTAAGATAAAAGTTAATGGCAGACAGCCTTGCATTGCACCACAAGCGGGTGCCGCCGTTTGTGGTGGCAAAGTCGGTTATATGTTGTAATACCAGGCGGCCTATTCCCATGTTCTGCATGGTTTCGTCAACAGCAAATTTCCTGAACTGCCAATCGGTACCTTTATCAAAAAGAGATATCACCGCTATAATATTGTTATCCTTAAACGCAGCAAAGTGATAGCCGTGGTTATCCTCCTCCATTTCCATTTCATAAAGTTTGCTTTCTGGATACAAAACGCGCTGCCTCAATCGCCAGGTAAGCTCCGGACGAATTTGCTCTATAGATACTTCTGACATTTTTAATTTCGGATGTTCGATTTCGAATTTGGTAAATGAAAGCCCAAAAGTAAACAAATAAGATATTTTACTGTGTAAACAGCAACCTCGGCTCTGGCGGTAGCTCAATGGCATTAAGTTAAAGGAAATCCCCCAGAGGGGGTAAAGGTTTGTAGCAATAATATACCCAAAAACAACCGTGCCATAGGTACGGAACACCGGAGTTGTGTACCTATGGCACACTAAAAATCAGGTATATCTTACTGCTACAAACCTTTTGCACCTCTGGTGCAGCCTGTCAATCTCTTAACTTAATGACATTGGGCGGTAGCTCAACACCTATGCCGGAAAAAAGATTCTTAATTTGTAACAGGGCTTTGTTTTTAGCGTCTATGTCATAAAGCTTTAGTTTTTTGCATGTGTTAATAAGTGTTAAAAAACGGTAATTGTATTGTAAGAATAGCTTTTGCTTAGTTAAGCCGATGGTTTAACAACGGATTTTTATATATTTGTATTGATGAAGATCAGGAATAAGAAAATATGGGTAGTGGCGCTGTTCATGACCGTCTTTGTAATAAAGATGGGCATTTCGCTTGCTCCCTTGTTTTCATGTCTTGATAACAAAACGGTAAGCGCGGTGATCCTTCAGTTAGAGCAGGAAAGCAAAACTGAAAAGGACAGCCCGGAAAAAGACTTGATGAAGGAGAAAAAGACCTTCGATGCGTATGATTTCCACGCCATCAACTTCATCACCTTCATTACCGAATCCAAGGTTCTCCATAACCAGGAAAACGCATTATATAAACAGGTATATCACCCTGTAGTCCCTACGCCCCCGCCAAACGCATAAGATGAATTTAACCGGATACTTCCCTATCCGGATAGCAATGCTTTATAATTCATTTTAAAATTTTACTCAATCTTTCATTCTTATGCAAATCAAGCAAGGTGAGTCTGCTATGGGCAATCTCAACCTGAAAAAATATTTTTTGTCCAAAAACTTAAAAAGGGACATTCCGTCAAGTCTTGTAGTATTCCTGGTGGCATTGCCGCTGTGTTTAGGTATAGCGCTGGCATCGGGCGCGCCACTTTTTGCCGGCCTGTTAACAGGTATTATTGGCGGTATAGTGGTGGGTACGCTTAGCGGTTCGCAATTGAGCGTTGCCGGTCCGGCCGCTGGTTTAACAGTAATTGTACTTAACGGAATTACATCATTAGGTGCTTACGAAACCTTTTTGCTGGCCCTGGTGATTGCCGGCGCTTTCCAGATTATACTGGGTATAATTAAAGCCGGTACTATCGCCAATTACTTCCCGTCATCAGTTATTGAGGGGATGCTTGCGGCCATCGGGATCATTTTGATCATGAAGCAGTTTCCGCACGCGGTGGGCTATGATGCCGATTTTGAAGGTGATGAAGGCTTTAGGCAGGTTGACGACCATAATACTTTTTCGGGTATAACGCGGGCTTTTGCCCGTATTAATTACGGCGCGGTGATCATAGCCCTGGTTTCTTTGGCATTTATGATCTACTGGCCGAAGTTTAAAAAGTTGGCTATAGTTCCTGCTCCTTTATTGGTAGTACTGGCCGGCATAGGCTTAAGTCTTGCCTTTTCGGGAACAGGCCTTGCCTTGCTTGATAAGCAGTTTGTACGTATTCCGCTGGTAAACAGCAGTGCCGAATTTTTCGGGCTGTTTAAATCGCCGGATTTTAGCCAGATAGGCAACAAACAGGTTTGGATAACAGCTGTCACTATTGCCATTGTGGCCAGCCTGGAAACCTTGTTAAGCCTTGAAGCTGTAGATAAAATAGATCCTATTAAACGCATATCGCCAACCAACCGCGAACTACTTGCTCAAGGTGCGGGCAATATAGTGAGCGGTATGCTTGGCGGCTTACCCATGACTGCGGTTATCGTTCGTTCATCGGCCAACGTAAATGCCGGTGCGCGTACTAAAATGAGCGCTATCATACATGGTATATTCTTATTGGTTGCATTATTGGCAATACCGTCTTTAATTAACCATATCCCGCTGTCGTGTCTGGCAGCGATCCTGCTGATGACTGGGTATAAACTGGCTCGTATAAGCCTTTTCAAGCACATGTGGCATCAGGGCTTGAGCCAGTTTATCCCTTTCGTAGTTACCATAGTAGCCGTTGTTATGACCGATTTGCTTATTGGTGTAGGCATAGGTATGCTGGTGGGGATCTTTTATATTCTGCGTACTAATCTGCGTAACCCTTATTTCTATCATCTGGAGAAAAACGGCAGCAAAAAAGTTATCAGAATTAAGCTTGCCGAGGAAGTATCCTTCCTGAATAAGGCTGCCATACAGGTAACGCTTACCAGTTTACCGCAAGGCGCCGAAGTGGTGATTGACGGATCAAGCTCAAGGTATATTGATCCTGATGTGCTGGAGATCATCCACAATTATAAGCACAATGCCTATACAAAGGGCATCATAGTGCAATTGAACGAAGTAAAAGAGAAGTACGATGTACCTCCTTTGAAAGAAATGGTTTATAACCCCAACTAAATTTAAAAGACAATGTCAACACAAGAAAATACAAACGGCAAAGCCGTAATAGATATTAACAATATTAAACTGGCCCAGGCAAACAGCTATAACAATTTAATTAAAAATAACGCTGCCTGGGTTGAGCGCAAACTGGCCGAAGACAGCGAGTTTTTCACTAACCTGGCCAAAGGCCAAAGCCCGGAAGTGCTGTGGATAGGCTGCTCAGATAGCCGCGTACCTGCCAACGAGGTAACCGGTACCAAACCAGGCGAAGTGTTTGTCCACCGCAATATCGCTAACGTATGCGTACACTCGGACATGAACATGCTGAGCGTGCTTGACTACGCGGTTAACGTACTTAAGGTAAAACATGTTATTGTAGCCGGTCACTACGGTTGTGGTGGTGTTGCTGCCGCTATGAGCAACAAACAATTTGGTTTAATTGACAACTGGCTGCGCCACATTAAAGATGTTTACCGTTTACATGCCAAAGAGCTTGACGCTATTGCCGACGAAGCTGACCGCGTTAAACGCCTGGTTGAACTGAATGTGAGCGAGCAGGTTTATAACCTGTGCAAAACCACCATTATTCAAAACGCGTGGAAAGAGCGTCATGACCTTGAGGTGCACGGCTGGGTAATTGACCTGGCCAGCGGCCTGGTTAAAGACCAGCAGGTAACCAGCAGCAGCCCGCATAACTTAGGTTATGTGTACGAGTTTGCTACTGACGAGGTGGCTGCACACTAAATATTATTTGATTAGGGCTTCCGACGCTGTAAGGGGCGAAGGGAGGTTTGATTGTTAAGTTGATCCCGGTACTTAGGAAGTGGCCGGGATTTTTTTTGCATTGGTATTTTAATATTTACAAATTGAGCCAATGACGTATATTTATCACATGAAAATATTTGCGTTATCGGCTTTCTTGATTTGTTTAGTCTCATTTTGTAGTGCTCAAAGCAATGATATTAAACAGGTGCCTGACACAGCCGCAAATACTGTTTTTAGTTCGGCAGAGAAAATTGCAGAATTTCCGGGTGGCATAACTGAGTTTACTAAGTTCATCGATAAGAATGTAAGATATCCGGAAAAAGATAAGATCGCTAAAATTGAAGGACGGGCTATCGCGACTTTTATTGTTGAGCGTGATGGTAGCCTTACTGACATCAAAATACTAAAAAGCCCTACACCCGGAATGGAAGCAGAAGCTTTGCGTTTATTGAAACTCTCGCCTAAGTGGCAACCGGCAATGCAGAATGGCCGTGCCGTGAGGTTTCAATTTCCGGTGGCTATCTCCTTTAAGTTGCCAAAATAATAACTTATACAACTTACTTGTTTAAATTATTATCCGTCGCATCAAACAAGCTGATATAAACGCGGTTAAGTTTTTTGTAATTTTAACTGAAACCTCTGCCGCGAAATATTTATGCTTAAAGCTGTAAAAGAACAACGTACGCTGAAAGAAAACCTGATGCTGGCCTCATCAACCGCGTTTGTGGCCGGGGTTACCAACGTGGCGGGAATGCTGGCTTTTCTGGCCTTTACGTCAAACATCACCGGGCACGTAGCCAACCTGGCAAAGCACATTGTTGAGCAAAACTATCACCAGATGATCATTTTTGTGGTTTGGCTCATGATGTTCTTCGCTGGCGCTTTTATATCCAGTTTTATCATCCGCTCCTTTGAAGACAAAAGCCGCTGGAAGGCCAACTCTACGCCGATGATAGTTGAGGCAATTATTTTGCTGGCGGTAGCTATTTATGGTCATAATTTTTACCAGGAAACACAATTGGAGCGCGAGATTGTGATCAGCGCCACGTTGTTTTCGATGGGATTACAGAATAGTCTGGTTTCTAACATTTCGGGCGGGTTGATCAAATCCAGTCATTTAACGGGTTTGTTTACCGATCTGGGCAGTGAGGTTGCCGAGTGGTTTCATCCCCGTACAAAAAACACCGAGGCGGCCGGTAATAAGATATTGATCAGGTTTACAGTACTCGGCTTTTATTTATTCGGTGGTTTGGCGGGCGGTTATTTCTTTAACCTGTACGAGTTTGCCATTTTTTATTTTATCCCGGTTATTTTGCTCACCATCATGTATTATGACGTTTCGCCGCTTGCATTGCATAAACTAAGCCGTATGTTTGCATCGGGCAAACGCCAAACCGCATCTTAAAACATCAATCTTAAAAAATTATGAGTTCTCAAATTCATGACACCAGTCACATCACCTACGAAGGGTTACTGGAAGGAAACAAAAAGTTTATTGAAGGCGCTTTAGCCGAAGATCCTGAATACTTTGATAAGCTTGCTAACGGTCAAAAACCACCGGTATTATGGATTGGCTGTGCCGATAGTCGTGTTCCTGCCAACCAGATCACCAATACCGCTCCGGGCGAGATTTTTGTACACCGTAACATTGCCAACATGGTTATCCACTCGGATATGAACATGCTGAGCGTGCTTGACTATGCCGTAAATGTGTTAAAAGTAAAACATGTGATTGTTACCGGTCACTACGGCTGTGGTGGTGTTAATGCCGCTATGGGTAATAACCAGTTCGGCCTGATTGATAACTGGCTGCGCCACATTAAAGATGTTTACCGTTTACATGCCGATGAGCTTGACGCCATTACTGATGAAACCGAGCGTAGTAACCGCTTGGTTGAGCTGAATGTAATAGAAAACGTAAACAACCTTTGCAAAACATCCATTGTACAAAACGCCTGGAAAAACGGTCAGGACCTTTCTGTACACGGCTGGGTTTACAGCCTGAGCACAGGTGTTATAAACGATATGAAGGTAAGCACATCCAGTAACGAGAAGATGGATGCTGTGTTTAAGTTTAAATAAAGAAGAGTTCATGGTTGATGGTTCATAGATCATGGCCTCAACCGTTTTAAATAAAAATGGTTCATGGTACATTGCTGTTAAGCTATGAACCATGAACCATTATCTATGATCTAAAACTACACTTCCTTAGCCAAAAACGGATACCTGTAATCTTTCGGCGGATCAAAGGTTTCTTTGATGGTACGTGGTGATACCCAGCGTAACAGGTTGATCATTGATCCGGCTTTATCATTAGTGCCCGACCCCCTTGCGCCGCCAAATGGCTGCTGGCCAACTACTGCTCCTGTAGGTTTATCATTAATATAGAAGTTACCGGCCGCGTTACGTAAACGGGTAGTAGCTTTTTCGATAGCATACCTGTCCTGCGAAATAATTGAGCCGGTAAGCGCGTAGATTGAAGTTTTATCTACGATGTCAAGGATCTCATCAAATTTATCGTCTTCGTAAACGTAAACAGTTAATACCGGGCCAAAAAGCTCCTCGCACATGGTTACGTAATACGGATCTTCAACTTTTAATACAGTTGGCTCAATAAACCAGCCCTGGGTTTTATCATAGTTACCGCCGGCAACAACTTCAACACCTTCGTCGGCTTTGGCAGCATCAATGTATTTAGCCAGTTTATCAAACGATACTTCGGTGATAACGGCATTTACAAAGTTTTCAAAATCCTCTACCGGACCTATTTTAAACGAGGTAATATCACGCTGCATGTTTTCTTTTACCGCAGGCCATAATGAAGCCGGGATATAAGCCCTTGAAGCAGCCGAACATTTTTGTCCCTGGTATTCAAATGCGCCACGAACAAGTGCAGTGCTTACTACTTCGGCATTAGCGCTTGGGTGGGCAAGTACAAAGTCTTTACCGCCGGTTTCGCCAACAATACGTGGGTAGGTTTTGTATTTGTGGATATTGGTACCGATAGTTTGCCAGATGTTCTGGAACACTTTGGTTGAACCGGTAAAGTGGATACCTGCAAAATCCGGGTGGTTAAAGATCACCTCGCCAGCAACAGGGCCATCAACATAAATCAGGTTGATAACGCCATCAGGCACGCCGGCTTCTTTAAATATCTTCATGATCACGTTGGCAGCATAGATCTGCGGGTAAGCTGGTTTCCAAACCACCACGTTGCCCATCATGGCAGCTGATGCAGGCAGGTTGCCTGCAATAGCGGTAAAGTTAAATGGGGTGAGCGCGAACACGAAACCTTCCAGCGGGCGTTGCTCCACACGGTTCCAAACGCCTTTGCCTGATACAGGCGGCTGTTGTTTGTAGATCTCGGTCATGTACTCTACGTTGAAACGCAGAAAGTCGATCAGCTCACAAGCCGAATCGATCTCAGCCTGGTAAGCGTTTTTAGACTGGCCAAGCATGGTAGCTGCGTTGATCTCGGCGCGGTATGGTCCGGCGATAAGCTCGGCAGCTTTCAGGAATATGGCAGCACGTTGTTCCCAGGCCAGGTTTTCCCAGTTGGCTTTGGCTGCAAGGGCAGCGTCAATAGCAGCGGTAACATGGCTGGCGTCACCTTCGCTGAAGGTAGCCAGTAAATGTTTATGATCATGCGGCGGACGGATTTCCAACTTGGTGTTGGTACGTACTTCTTTGCCGCCAATGTACATAGGTATATCGATTTGTTGGGCACGACCAGCCTCAAGAGCTGCTTTAAGCGCCACACGCTCCAAACTCCGCGGACCGTAATTTAAAACGGGCTCATTTACCGGTGCCGGAACATTAAAAAATCCTTTAAGCATAGATGGGTAATTTATGTTGCCGCAAAGATAGGGATTTTGCAATTGAAGGTGGGATAGGGGAATGTCAAAATGTAGATGGGGTGATATCTTAATTTGTTTATTACAAAGTTTAAAATGATAATTATATATTTAAAATATTATAAACAAACCTTATCAGAGTATGAAATATGAAACCTTGATAAATATATTAGAGCGGATCCGCAACGAAGCCCCTCCAAAGTATAGATTTTATTATCCAGCTGAAGACGACATTGAGAAATTAAATCAAGCTCGAAGTAAGGCATTTATTCATCTTTATTTGAAAGTTAAATTTGGCCTGCTTGATTTTGAAGAGCGCGAACATTTTATTACCGATGGGGCCAATGACGGGGGGATTGATGGTTATTTTATAGATAGGGAAGAGAGAAAGATTTTTTTTATCCAATCTAAGTTTAGAACGAATAGTAAGAATTTTGAGAATAAGGAAATCACTTTATCCGAGATACTTAATATGGATACGTCTGAAATATCGGAGGGCAATATCAAAAATGAAGATGGAATAGAATACAATGGGAAAATTAAACAACTAATTAGGGAAATTAGTTCGATTGAAGATATAGGGAAATATAATTATCATGTGATAATTTTAGCAAATCTTAAAATTGATAAACCATCAAAACTAAAAGCGCTGACCGGTGGATTTCCTTGTACTATTTTTGATTTTGAAAGATGTTATAATGAGTTGATATTTCCCGTTGTTACTGGAACTTTTTACAATTTATCTGAATTAGCTATAAATATAAATTTAAGTGATAAAGGTTCAAGTTCAAAAGTTAGTTATAAAGTAAAGACAGAGTTTAAAGAATGCAATATTGCTGTATTATTTGTGCCGACTTTAGAAATTGCGAAGATTCTATATAAATATAAAAATTCTATACTAAAGTTTAATCCGAGAAGTTATCTTGATTTAGCCAGTAGCACAGTTAATAGAGCAATTAGGGATACAATAGTAAATAGAACGACAAATGAATTTGCTTTATTTAATAATGGGATTACGATTCTTTCTGATAAAACTTATTATAATGAAAATGTAGGTGTAAAAGATCGAGCACAACTTACAATTACAAATGGTCAAATAATTAATGGCGGTCAAACAGCATACACCTTAAGTCTCATATACGATTTATACGTAAAAGAAGGTAAGGATCCGAGTACGGTTTTGATTGATAAAGAGGTTTTGTTAAAAGTGATAACATTTGATAAGGACGAACCAGATACTGATAAGAAGTTGGAACTTATTGAAGCTATATCAAAGGCTACAAATCAACAAACGGAAGTTACTGAATCCGATAGGAGGTCGAATGATAAAATACAGATCGAGATTCAGGAAAAGATCTTTCAAGAATTTGGTTATTATTATGAACGAAAAAGAGGCGAGTTTGGTGACGGGATTAGGAATAAATACATTGACAGGTCTATGATTATAAATCGAGATCATTTTTTAAGACTTTGCTTATCTTGTGATCTGAAGCCTGCTCAAGCAAGACGAAATAGCGAAACCGCCAATTTTATTCAATCGAACTTTGAGAATACCTTAAATGATTCAAGTAGATATAGAGAATATTTCTATGCTTATACTTGCTTTAAAGTGTTAGATGAAATTCAATCGGCTTTAGATAGGGATTCAAAAAATATCCAGGGGGAGTTAAATTATGGGAATGCACTACGATATGGGAAATATTGTGTGGTTTCAGTTGCCTCTAAATTTTTTGACAACAAAATAGCAAGTGAAAGTTTCTATGAATTTGCAGATAGATCAGTAAGAGAAATATTGGGCAAGTGGATGAGTTTTGAAAAACATATCGAAAATTTAAATCACAATAAAATTTATTTTAGAGAGATGGTTGATTACGAAAATCAGCAAATGAGAATTGAATTAAATTATACAGGATATTACAAGGGGCGGACGCTAAATGAGGACTTAATTAATTATTTTAAATGATTATAGTCGATGGTCTCTCTATTGAAATAAGTTTGGCAAAACAAGAGAATGTTTATGATTATAGAAATACTTTCTCATGCAACTCACCCCAATAGATCACTTCTACCTCACTAAAGAGGAGCCCAACAAAAGCTGCCTCCTTGCCCTGCGCGATATTATCCTGGCACAAGATCCTGATGTCACCGCCGAGTGGAAATACAATATGCCTTTCTTTTATTATAAAGGCAAAATGTTTTGCTACCTGTGGGTGCATACCAAAAAGCAGTGGCCGTTTTTAGGTATGGTTGAGGGTAAGCACCTGCACCATCCCGATTTGACATTTGAAGATCGCGCCCGGATCAAGATCATGATTTTTAATCCCGAAGAGGATTTGCCTGTTGATACCATCCGGTTTATTTTGAATGAGGCTATCGATCTGTACAGATCGGGGTTAATTAAATTGCCGAAGAGAAAGCAGTAGGATCCAATATGAAAAGTTTTGTCATGCTGAGCGCGTCGAAGCATGGCGGGCAGGCCTCTGCGTGTGACCCTTCGACAGGCTCAGGGTGACAGGCCACAAAAAAGCCCCGGCATCGCAGAGCGATACCGGGGCTTAAAATTTTAAAGTACCCCCTTTAGGGGGGCGGAGGGGGCTACACCACCATATTAACAATGCGGCCTTTAACCACAATCAGTTTTTTAGGGGTTTTGCCGTCCAGGTATTTTTGTACATCGGCGTTAGCTAAAACGGTTGCTTCTATTTCTTTAACGTCAAGGCTTAACGAGATGCTCAGGTTCATTTTCATTTTACCATTGATAGAGATCGGATAAGCAAACTCGTCTTCAACCAAATATTCTGCATTGAATTTAGGGAATGGCGCATATGATAAAGTACCATCGGCATTACCTAACAGCGACCATAACTCCTCGCAGATATGTGGCGCATATGATGACAGGATGATCACCATATCCTGCAAAATAGCGCGGTTGTTGCATTTCAGATCGGTAAGCTCATTAACAGCGATCATAAAGCTTGAAACCGAAGTGTTGAAGGAGAAACGCTCAATATCTTCCTCAACCTTTTTAATGATCTTATGTAATGATTTCAACTCGGCTTTTGACGGGGCTGCATCGCTTACGCCAAATTCCCAGGCATCATTATGGAATAACCTCCAAAATTTACGCAGGAACTTGAACACACCCTCGATACCATTGGTATTCCAAGGTTTGCTCTGCTCCAGCGGACCTAAGAACATTTCGTACATGCGTAAAGTATCGGCACCAAAACGGCCGATGATGTCGTCCGGGTTCACTACGTTGAACTTTGATTTTGACATCTTTTCAACTTCGACACCGCAGATGTATTTGCCGCCTTCAAGTATAAACTCGGCATCAGCAAATTCCGGACGCCATTGTTTGAATTTTTCGATGTTCAGGACTTCATTCTCCACAATGTTAACATCAACGTGGATCGGTGAAGTTTTATATTGTTTAATTAAACCGTGTGATACTAAAGTATTAGTTCCGCGACCTTCTTCATCAATCAGCCTGTAAACAAAATTACTACGGCCCTGGATCATGCCTTGGTTAATCAGTTTTTTGAAAGGCTCTTCTTCCACAACAAGGTCAAGATCCTTCAAAAACTTATTCCAGAAACGGCTGTACAACAGGTGACCGGTAGCGTGTTCGCTGCCGCCGATGTAAAGGTCAACGTCTTTCCAGTATTCAATAGCCTCGTGCGATGCAAACTCTTTATCGTTTTGGGCGTCCATATAACGGTACCAGTACCAGCTTGAACCAGCCCAGCCTGGCATAGTGCTTAGTTCATAAGCCAAACCGCCCTCATATTTCCAATCTTCGGCGCGGCCCAGTGGTGGTTCGCCGGTTTCGGTAGGGAGGTATTTGTCAATTTCAGGTAGCAACAATGGCAGATGGCTTTCGTCAATTAAGTATGGCAAGCCATCTTTAAAGTAAACCGGCACTGGTTCACCCCAGTAACGCTGACGGCCAAAAATGGCATCGCGCATCCTGAAGTTAACTTTGGCTTTACCAGCGCTAATCTCTTCCAGTTTGGCAACCACGGCAGCGGTCGCTTCTTTGTATGCTAAGCCGTTGATAAAGTCCGAATTGATGTATTTACCTTCTTTGGTTGGGTCGGCTTCAGTTTCGATGTTTTGAATATCGAGGATCTGTACTACCGGCAAATTAAAATGCTTTGCAAACAGGAAATCACGCTGATCGCCCGATGGTACCGCCATAACCGCCCCGGTTCCGTAACCTGCCAAAACGTAATCGGCAATCCAGATAGGGATTTGCTGACCGTTCAGCGGGTTAAGTACGTAGCTGCCGGTAAACGCGCCAGATACGGTTTTGGCGTCAGCCATCCTGTCCAGTTCCGATTTCTTTTTGGTTTGAGCGATGTATGCTTCGATATCTGCCTTTTGCTCGGCTGTGGTTAATGAAGCTACCAGTTCATGCTCAGGGGCAATTACCAGGAAAGTAACACCGAAAATGGTATCAACACGAGTAGTAAATACTTCGATGAAATCGGTATCCAAAGCGGCGTTATGACCTGATTTGTCTATGGGGAATTTTACTGATGCTCCGGTACTTTTGCCTATCCAGTTCCTTTGCATTTCTTTCAAAGGTTCCGGCCAGTCAATAGTGTCCAGGCCTTGTAATAACCTTTCGGCATAGGCAGTAATGCGCATGCTCCACTGGGTCATCTTCTTTTGCTCAACAGGGTAGCCGCCGCGCTCGCTAAAGCCGTCTTTTACCTCGTCGTTTGCCAATACGGTACCAAGGGCCGGGCACCAGTTTACGGTGCTTTCGCGCAGGTAAGTAAGGCGGTATTTTAACAGTTCGTCCTGCTGTTGCTGGTTGCTGAACGCTTTCCATTCATCGGCAGTAAAACTTAAAATTTCATCATCACAAACGGCATTGATACCTGCAGAACCTTTAGTTTCAAAATGCGCAGCCAGCTTATCAATTGACTGGGCTTTGTCGGCATCTTTATTATACCAGCTGTTAAACAGCTGCATAAAGATCCACTGTGTCCATTTATAATAGTCGGGCGAGCTGGTACGAACCTCGCGGCTCCAATCGAACGAAAAACCGATCTGATCAAGCTGGCGACGGTAGGTAGCAATATTATCTTCGGTAGTTATGGCAGGGTGCTGACCGGTTTGAATAGCGTATTGCTCGGCAGGTAAGCCAAAGCTATCATAACCCATTGGGTGCAACACGTTAAAGCCTTTTAAACGTTTGTAGCGTGCAAAAATATCTGAAGCGATATAGCCCAGCGGGTGCCCAACATGCAGACCAGCCCCTGATGGGTAAGGGAACATATCCAGCACATAATACTTGGGTTTACTGCTTTTGTCTTCGGCTTTGAAGGTTTGGTTTTGTGCCCAAAACTGCTGCCATTTTTGCTCTATCTCTTTAAATTGGTAGTCCATTTGATTTTTTACGCGTATGAGGTTGCGAAATTAAGCATTTCCCTATTAGTTTAGTAGTTATTAATGGATTAGTTGCAGGAATTGTGTGCGGAACGGCATGATTTTATGTGGTGCTCTCAAGAGTAACGGTTATTAAAGATGGATAAGGCCTTGAAGTAGAAATGGCATGCCGTATAGTTGACTCACCCGGTCTACGCTACGCTGGACCACCCTCTCTCCGGCTTCGCCGCAAAGAGGGAAAAGAAAATAAAAAACAAAACCGCCCTCTTTACGCTTGCGTGGAGAGGGGTGACAAGCGTAGCGATGTCGGGGTGAGTAGATATGCGCGATGATTTGCACAATTATGTATTTTGCCGGTATTGCACTCCACAACACTACCTAACCTTTTGCACTACCATTTCGTACAAGCGGATGTAAACGAGATTATAACCCTTCTACCCTTAAATATTTTCAAAATTTCTTTAATTAATTGATAATAAGTTAAATTTGCACCCGTAAAATCCTAAACATGAAACACAACTACAAAGTTATAGTATTGCTGCTTGCCGGCATTATTGCCATTTACACCTCGTGCCATAAGCTTAATATGGCGCCTGCCAATCAAAGTACCGTAAGTAAAAAAGAAGCCAGCGTGCAAATTGCACAAAGCCTTGTTGGTATTTTTAATCCTGAAAATGGCGGCTTTGATTTTAAGAATGGCTTAAGCATGCCAACCGACCTTACCCTGAACAAAAAAGGGAAGATCAAAGTACAATCGGTTGATCCAAAACCCGAGTGTGGTGCTAAAAAAGATACCACCATTTCGCTTAATTTAGATGAAAGCGATACCTCTAAGCTTGACATCTGGGCTAAGGTTAAGTACGAGCTTACCTGCACTAACGGCATTCCATCGGGTGTTACTGCTAACGATAGCTTAAACATGACTATGGTAAGCGGCGAATATAAGTTGCTTTTAAAAATGGGCGAAAACCTGACGCTGAGAAGCCTTAATCCGGGTGTTGCACACGCGCAATATTCATTTGATGGCCCGGTGAATTATTACGCTAAAGTTGATTATACCAAGCCAACAACCGACAATCCAAATGTTGAAGGTACGTTTAATTATAATTTTAAATCAATTGTTGTTGATCCTAACAAAGACCCTGATTTTATTTTAAGCGGTAGTGCCACCTTTGCAAGTAAAGGTAATATCGGCAAAAACACCTGGAATTATAAAGGAACCATAACCTTTTTAGGTGGCCATAAAGCTAAGATCACTATTGAAGGTACAGTTTATACCGCCGACCTGATGACCGGCGAAGTAAACTAATCCAGTAAAAAATAGAAAAGCCCTGCTTCTTTGAATAGGAAGCGGGGCTTTTTTATGTGCAGTACTTTTCTATCGGTATTAAAAGCCCCATTTAGAAATAAGGTGGCATAGTTTTTAGTGATTGCCGGACTGGGGAATTAGTTCCCCGTTTTTATTCCTCAAAGCGGGGAATTTAGATAAGAATGGCTTTATTTTAAAATGCTATAAGAGCTTGTAAAGCTGAGTTTATTTTCGCTTTGTTCAGATAATCAGGATGAAAGCATAAAATGTGGTGTTTTGCAAAAGTTATTTTGGCAATGGTATGCTTGTTGCCAAAATAGAGCGAAAAGGCTCTAAACTTAAATCTTATATCACATTTATGAAATTAAATCTACGCGGCTTACTCCCTTTCCTGGCAGGTGTGGCTGTTCTTTATTCTGCCTGTACTAAATCAGGAGCTGTAAAACCCGATACTTCAAATGTAAAAGCAAGCGATAACGTAGCCAGCTCCGCAATTGCAGATAACCTTGCAAAATCATTAGCGGGTTCATTTGGTGGTTCCAGCGTTAAAGATGGCGTTGCCCCTTCAATTAATTCATCATCTAAAGTTAAAGTACAAAGTACCTATAGTTGCGGTTTTTATGTAGATACCGCCCTGAACTATGTATTTAACCAGGGTGATACCTTAAAGGCAACTAAAACCGGCGGCGTTCAATACTACTTTGTATGCGAGAATGACAAAACTGTTGGTTATGATTCAATTGATTCGTTAAATACCGTAGGCAGTGGGCCTGGTTTCTCTTACGTGTATAACATCGTTCAAAAATACAAGGTAAGGGGCGTTAACACCAATAATTCCAATTTCTCGATGGAAGGCCCTATGAAAGCCTATGCCGATAATGAATACCCGAGGTACAAAACTTTCAGCAGGGTTCACAACACTTATGTGTTCAGCAAACTTTATATACACGGTGACGATAACTTTGATATCACCAGCGGTACCGCAACCTTCCATTCGGAAGGCAAAACAAATGGTGGCGGCTGGGATTACAGTGGTACTATCACGTTCCTGGGTAACCACAAAGCTAAACTTACTTTCCTTAACAAGACATTCTTAGTTGATTTGTTAACCGGTACATCAACACCGGCTTAATAAAAAAGACCTTTCAGCCAAATAAGTTCATGCCCTGTGCCGGTTTTTCGGTACGGGGCTTTTTTGTGGGCGAAAATTAACTTGCTATATTGCTGCACTAACCCGTAGCTACCCCTTTAGGTTGTCGGGAGATAAACCATGAAACGCCTCTTATCAAACTTAACTTTCCAGGTTCTTATCGCTATCGCCCTTGGGGTTGTTGCCGGTCTTTATGTCAAAGGTTTTGCACCCACTGCCGATCTGATCAGCAAGACATTTATCAGTCTTATTACCATGCTGATTGCCCCTATCATATTTTTAACCATTGTACTGGGCATTGCCGGTATGAGCGATATGAAAAAGGTTGGCCGGGTAGGTGGTAAGGCATTGCTTTATTTTGAGATTGTGACCACCTTCGCGCTTATCATAGGCGTAACGGTGGCCAATGTCATTAAGCCGGGTGCCGGGTTTGAAAACCATGCCGCCAAAATGGACACCACCAAATTAGCGGTATACGAAAAAGCCGCTGCCGAAATGCATTGGGGCGATTTTATAGCACATATAGTCCCTTCAAATATGTTTGACGCTTTTGCCAAAGGCGATATTTTGCAGATCCTGTTTTTTGCCATATTGTTTGGTTTTGGCCTGAGTAAAATGGGTGAAACCGGGCAAACCGTAATCCAATTGTTTGACAAGCTCTCGAAAGTGTTTTTTAACATCATGAAAATAGTGATGAAGGTAGCACCAATAGGCGCCTTTGCTGGGATGGCTTTTACGGTGAGCAAATACGGCATCCAAACACTGAAGCCGCTGGCCCTGCTGATGGGCTCGGTTTACCTGACCATGTTCCTGTTCATATTTGTGATATTGAATATTATTTGCAGGCTGTTCAAATTCAGTCTTTGGGAGTATCTTAAATACATCAGGCAGGAGATATTGATTGTATTGGGCACATCCTCGTCCGAGTCGGCATTACCAGCTATGATGGAGAAGATGGAAAAGTTTGGATGTTCCAAATCGGTAGTGGGTTTGGTGATCCCTACCGGGTATTCTTTTAATTTGGATGGTACTACTATTTACCTTTCCATGTGCGTGATATTTTTGGCGCAAGTATTTAATATCCCGCTTTCTTTAGGCCAGGAGCTAACCATAATCGGGATACTGATGATCACCTCAAAAGGAGCAGCAGGCGTTACCGGCAGTGGCTTTATTGTACTCACCAGTACGCTTACCGCCATCAAAATAATCCCGGTTGAAGGTTTGGCGATACTGATCGGTGTTGACAGGTTTATGTCAGAAGCGCGGGCTATTACCAATGTAATAGGCAATGGCGTGGCTACCATTGTGATAGCGAAGAGTGAGGGAGAGTTTACCCCCCAACCCCCTAAAGGGGGAGTTATCGAGTAATTATGACGATATAAAATATGTACACCATTTTGAAGGTTACAATTGGTTTAGTGGGCTTAGCGTTTACGTTAGTCAATTTTATTCCAGGCGTTTCAGGTAATAAGCTGAAGCTAAAAAAGGCAGCGATAATATTTTTTACTACGTGGCTGGTTGTTGTTCTGATTTCTGTAATAGAATTCACAATGGTTAAAAAATAGCGTTTTGCGAATCTTTGAGTTCGGATTTTGTCTGAACCGGGATTTAATGGATTTTTTTGTTTCCCTGGGATTTTTGTCTGAACTCGAATTAAACGAATTATTGGAATTTATTGAATTTGCTGAGCATTCCGGCAAATCATGAATTCCGGTTCAGACAAATATTCTGTTAATTCTTAAATTCTGAAAATTCTGATTCTGACAACTGCGTTAGGGATAGCAGCGGATACCGGCCTGTGATTAAAGCCTGTGCAGTATGAGCGGATAGCCCGGCCGGAGGTAACGCCCTTGTTATNGAGCATTCCGGCAAATCATGAATTCCGGTTCAGACAAATATTCTGTTAATTCTTAAATTCTGAAAATTCTGATTCTGACAACTGCGTTAGGGATAGCAGCGGATACCGGCCTGTGATTAAAGCCTGTGCAGTATGAGCGGATAGCCCGGCCGGAGGTAACGCCCTTGTTATCGATTTGCAGTAGGTAGGTTTCAGCAGGCAGTTTCTTCTTTAGGTTACAGAATAAACACTCTTTATCACAAGAAAATACAACCTCCTAAACATATATTCCCCTGTAGACCCGCCTAACGATATAATAGCCCGGTATTCACCAAAGTCACTTTTATGTTAACATATAAATTTAGATTACAATAGGGTTTGACATTCGGGCAAAAACTTTAGCTTTGCCGTACTAAAACGAAAAAACCAATGAGTGTACTCGTAAATAAAGATTCAAAAGTTATTGTACAAGGTTTCACCGGTAAAGAGGGTTCATACCATGCCGAGCAAATGATTGCTTATGGAACTCAGTTAGTTGGTGGTGTTACACCAGGTAAAGGTGGCCAAAGCCATTTGGACAGGCCGGTATTTAACACAGTTAAAGATGCTGTAGTTGCAACCGGTGCTGATGTATCCATCATTTTTGTACCTCCTGCTTTTGGCGCTGATGCCATTATGGAAGCTGCCGAAGCCGGCATTAAGGTTATTGTTTGTATTACCGAAGGTATCCCTACAAAGGATATGATTGCGGTTAAAGAATATTTATCAGATAAGGATGCGCGCCTGATTGGCCCTAACTGCCCGGGTATCATCACTGCTGATGAAAGCAAAATTGGTATCATGCCAGGCTTTATCTTCAAAAAAGGTAATGTTGGTGTGGTTTCAAAATCAGGTACTTTAACTTACGAAGCGGTTGACCAGGTTGTTAAAGCCGGTTTGGGTATCACTACAGCTATCGGTATCGGTGGCGACCCTATCATTGGTACGCCAACCAAAGAAGCTGTTGAGTTGTTAATGAACGATCCGGATACTCATGGTATCATCATGATTGGTGAAATTGGTGGAAACATGGAAGCTGATGCTGCACGCTGGATCAAAGCAAACGGTACTAAACCGGTTGTAGGTTTCATCGCAGGTCAAACAGCGCCTCCGGGCCGTCGTATGGGCCACGCAGGTGCTATTGTTGGCGGTGCCGATGATACTGCTGCTGCTAAAATGAAGATCATGGCCGAGTGCGGTATCCGCGTAGTTGAGTCGCCAGCTGAAATTGGTGCTGCCATGGCAGAAGAATTGGCTAAGTTAGCTTAGTGCTTAAGGCGGAAAGCCGAAAGCGAAAAGCTTTTTAATATTTGAAAATCCCGGTCATTGTTTGGCCGGGATTTTTTGTTTGATGTCGTAATAAAATCATGTCATTTTTTGCTCTTGCGCTCGTTTGTAACGAATGCTTAATATGGTTTGGCGATTGTATCGCCGGTTGCGTTATAAACGCAAGCCCAGTTACGCACTCGTTACAAACGAGCGCGAGTATAAGCGACTCTGCCTCCGTGCGATTGCCACGCTTTCGCTCACAATAACATGTTTTTAGGAATAAGCTTCAATAATCACGTTTTCTGTTTTTTCTTCTTTGCAGCCGGGAAAAGCACGTTGTTTAAGATCAGCCTGTAGCCGGGAGAATTGGGGTGTAGCTTAAGATCTGTCGGTGGGTCGTTTACGGCATGCTGATAATCTTCAGGGTCGTGACCACCGTAAAAGGTCCATTGACCTTTGCCGTATTCACCGTGGATGTAGCGGGCTTCGTTGGCGGTTTTCATTTCGCCCATGATGGTAACGCCGGGCTTAAGCATACTTTTGTTGTAGGCTGTGGTTAAGCCCATAAAGCCTTTAATCACTTTGTCATGATCTTGCGTAAGCATACTGGGCACCACATCCCATTTGGCCGAAAAATCAAACAGCGTAAAGAAATCACGTGTACGGTCAACTTGTCGGGTGGTAGTTACATCAATATTGCTGAATGAATGCGAAATGGGGTTCATATCCAGCGTAAAATTCTGAAAGGCGAAAGTTTGACTAAAGTCGAGTTTTGATTGCGCGTCCTGATCGGCGGCGTCACCGTCAAACATACGTTCGCAGATATCGGTATTTGCGGCGGATAGTGCGATATCAAAAGTATCGGTACCAGAGCACATGGCAAACAGGAAACCACCGCCTGCGCAAAAGTCTCGGATGTTTTGTGCTACAGCCAGTTTCATTTTGGATACTTTGCCGAAGCCCAGTTTATGGGCCATGGCCTCCTGGATCTTGATATCGTCGGTATACCATTGTGCATAACGGAAAGCACCGTAAAACTTGCTGTACTGGCCGGTAAAGTCTTCGTGGTGCAGGTGCAGCCAGTCGTACTTGGGCAGTTCGCCGTGGATCACTTCTTCGTCGTAAACCAGGTCGTACGGAATTTCGGCGTATTTCAAAACCAGGGTAACGGCATCATCCCAGGGCAGTTTGTTTTTAGGGGAATAGACTGCCATTCGCGGCGCTTTCTCCAGTTTAACCAGATCCATATTTACTGAAGGGTCGCTTACTTCGGTTATGATTTCATTGGCTTTAGCATCGGCAATAACCTCATAGCTTACCCCGCGGATCTTACACTCTTCCTCGACCTTAGGCCCGTATTTCATCATGAAACTACCGCCGCGGTAGTTGAGCAGCCAGTCAACCTCCTCGCCGTTTTTGAGCACCCAAAAGGCTATACCGTATGATTTGAGATGATCTTTTTGCTCATCATCCATCGGGATTAATATAGAGGCAGCCTTTACCGTAAAAGGTAAAAGGTAAAAGGCGAAAGGCAAAAGGAACTTGAGCTTTGTGAGTAAAAGACGGAATGTATGAGTTGAAAAGTTATAGCCTGATGATTTATTCACAATCCTTGTTGATTTATTATTGCCGGGTTATCAAATGTAACGAATAAACGGCTAATGTATTTTAACCATTTTTAACACATCAGGGCTTCGGGCATCGGCTATGTTGTTTTAGTTTTATAGCGGCATTAATCCTGGCCTTAAATGAGTTTATCTGTTATTATCAGAAATGTTTTCCTTGCAGTTGTCGTATCGATATCCTGCTTATCTGCAAAGGCCCAAAGCGGCAATCCGGGAATGCGCCTTAATCGCGAAGTGTTAATTAAAAAGCTAATGCAGGCTGATAGCAGTCTTGTTTTTAAACGCGATACGGATATTAGTCTGCTACCTAATTATGTTGCTATTGATGCCAACGGAAGCCAGGCACAGTTAATTGGCAAGCCCGACGAGCTGATGATAGCTAAGTGGACCTACGTTTTTACTGCTGATGAAAAAGTAAACCTGGTCGAACTGCAAAAACTGGCTTGGTTTGCTAACACGCTGGGCGACCAGGAAGGGATCGACTGGTTTTTTGCCCAGCTGGCCGAATTAGGGAAAGATTATAAAAAGCCCATTTCGGAGATCAAGATGTTTGACTCAAAAAGAAAGGGCGAGATTACGTATTCGCCCAAAGAGAAGACTTTTATCATGACGTTTACGCCCTGGTAAATTACGAGGCATCACCCATGCATGCGCCGTAGGCGCTACCTGTTTGTAGGACATCATATTTCAGAATCATTTGCGCCGTTAGGTGCTACCCTAATCCAAATTGCAGGGGTAGCCTCTACGAGGCAAAAGACTGTTGTTGTTATTTTGCTACAAACAGGTATCCCCTACGGGGAATTAGCTCATGATAGCAGGAACATACTGAACCTCGGACTATGCAATAGCCTTAATTTCATTAACCTTTCGCCTTTAACCTTTCAGTTTTAACCTTTTTCTTTAATCCTCAATTTTATTACCTTTGCCAACTGTTTTCTAAAAAAACAAAAAAATGAGCAAAGCAATAATCAAAACCGAAAAAGGCGACATGACCGTAGAATTTTACGATCAGGATGCCCCTAATACCGTTGCTAACTTTAAAAAATTAGCAAAATCAAACTTTTATGATAACGTGATATTTCACCGTGTTATCCCTAATTTTGTGATTCAGGGTGGCGACCCAACCGGTACCGGTGCAGGTGGTCCTGGCTACAAAATTGATTGCGAGCTTACTGGCAACAACCAATACCATGACCGTGGCGTGCTTTCAATGGCTCATGCTGGCCGCAACACAGGTGGTTCGCAGTTTTTCATTTGCCACAGCCGTGACAACACTGCTCACCTTGACCGTAACCACACCGTTTTTGGTAAAGTGATTGAAAACGTTGAGGTAGTTGACGCTATTCGCCAGGGAGATAAGATTTTAACCATCGAAGTTATAGAAGACTAAGTGAATAGTTGACAGGGCGGATGATTTAGCTGTTATCAAGGTAAATCATCCGCTTCGTCAATCCGACTAACAAAAAATATATGAATTTACAGGGAATTGTATCAGTATCAGGAAAACCAGGTTTATGGAAAGCTTTGGCGCAAAACAAAACCGGTTATGTGCTGGAAAGTTTAGACGCGCAAAAAACAAAGCTGATAGCCAACCTTTCTACAGCTAAATTAGCTGCCTTAAGCGAGATCACTATTTTTGGCGTTGAAGATGATATCAGGTTAACTGATGTACTTGAGCGCATGAAATCAGCATCAAACGTACCTGATGTTAAAGCCGACGGCAAAGCATTGCGTACCTTCTTTTACGAAGTAGCACCAGATCATGATGAAGAGAAAGTTTACTCATCTGATATTAAAAAGGTAATAGCCTGGTTCCAGATATTAAAACCGCTTCCAATTTTTGAAGAGGCCGATCCAACCCAAGCGCCAGCCCCGGTTGCAGAAGAGCCGGTTGCCGAAACAGTAACTGCTGAACCGGAAGCCGAACCTGCTGCTCCAAAAGCAAAAGCTAAAAAAGCCACAAAAAAAGCCGAATAATCGGCTTTTTTTATTTACAAAGATTTTCTTCTTTTACTCTGTATCGGTATAAGCATCTCCCCCAATAAATATCATGGTATTGGTTGGGTGCGCGGGTGAACCTGTAGCCCCAAAGGCGAATGATTTTTTGATAACCTTGCTGCCGTAATTGAGTTCGATTGTATTACCGTAAACTTTATAGGTGCCGCCTTTAAATCCTGTTTTTTTCCAGGCAGTAGCACCCGGCGTCATAACGCCACCATTTGATCCTTCGGCAAAATGGGTATCGTCAATAAAGCTTATCTTTTTTATCACGAGTGCGTTGGTACCATTGCCATAATCGCCGCCGCTTACTTTTTCATAGCCCTTTTTTAGTTTAACGGCGCCTGTGTAGGCATATGCCGGGAACCAGTTGCCTGCACCTAATTTGTAATCGTGGCTTTTACCCTCGTTGTTGATGAGAAGGAATGTTGCACCGTTTTTTTTCCAGGTTCCCCAAGCCTTTGGGCGACTGCTTTTGGATGCTGCTACATCCAGCGTTTCAAGAGGTTCATCGCCTATATCAAAATATTCGCCGTTTTTAAATAATACAACAGGTTCAAAGGCTATGGCGGCAGGATAACCACTTACCGCCCTGAAATACCATCCTTCAACAGTAGGAGCGACGGTTGTTGATTTGTGATTGGCGCCTCCGTTTTTTGGATTAACGGCGGCGCTTAAATGTAATGTGAAGCTTGAAATAGCGAGGCAAATTGCCAGGTGTTTAACTTTCATGTCATTTAATGTTTTGGTTAACTGTATTTGTTAACTCCAACATTAATGATTGGTTTGCAGGAACTTGATTAAGCTTTTGTTAAAAGCTATGCATCCTGCGCATCATAAACAATTACCTTTTCCCAAAGGTGACTACAGTTTTTGATAAACTCCAGGTGGATAGGGTGGGTTTGATAAGTTGCCTGCCCGGCCAGGTCACTGAAAAACATTAGCTCGGATACCGCCCATGAATTATCAACCACGTCACGTTTTTCGGTACTGGCTACAATACCAACACGCAGTTTGCGCACGGTTTCAATTTTGGCAAGGGTTTTTACACCTGCCACCAGTTTATCACGGTCTTCAACCGATCCTGGGTTTTTAAGCCAGAAAAATACATGGTGAATTATTGGCCATTCTTCTTTTTGCTCTTTCAGTGATATTGCCGATGCGGTAACTGTTCCGGCTGCCAGTACCGCTGTTGTGGTTATAAATTTTCTTCTGGTTGATTTCATAAGAGGTTAAATAATCGCCTTTAAGGTAGCAAGAATTATTAAATAAACGTTTGTAAGTTGTTTTTGGATAGCGTCTTGTTTTTGAAATTTAGCTCCCGCCGGTTACCCCAACACCATAAAGTATCGCGGCTTCAAGTATATTCATATTTATATCTTTCAGCGCTTTAAACTTAATGCAATATCCGGTTACGCTGGCCTTACCAATTTCTTTCCCGTAGGTTTGGGCCAAGTAAGTCTTGTCCTTAATGCCGAGGACATAAACGGAGATACCGGTTGTGTTTGCGCTGATGCCAATTTGATAAAACTCTTTGGTTGTACCGTCGGCATATTTTATGTTGTATGATCCGTACCCGATATTGGGGTTACTAACAACTTTATTCTCGCTGTCCCTGCCGTCTAAAAACCATAATTTGCAGCCTGGCAGCAGCTCTAATATGCGCATGTGTAAAGTTTGCATGTCAGTACGTTTTGGTTCGGGCTGACCAGCGACATACGCTTTGATTTGTTCTTGAACGTCCATGCTAAATTTCTTTAGTTCATCGTTTTTATTTTAAACCGGGGTATTACTTATCTCAATCAAAATACATCCAAAACATAAAGCAGCCCAATAATGGGTATTACATTTAAAAATATTATCAGACCGATATTTTGATCCTCCTTTTCTCTTTTTGCGTAACGTGGAAGATATATGAGGAAAGCGATATAGTAGAAGAACGGAAGAAGAAAAATTGTAAAGAGTAATTTTCCGGCCGGGCCTATAAGCTGGCCCCATCCCAATATAACCGGCCACGCTACCATTCCGGCTATTTCAAGAATGGTGATAAAGGAAAGTACTTTTAGCGTTTGGGCTTTGCTCATCTTCAGGCGATAGTTTCACCATAAAAATAAGAAAATCAGGGATTTTAAGAAAGATATTGATCTTGTTTTATATAAAGGATAAAGGCCCTATACTTTGTATAAAATAAGATTGCTGTAAGACAAAATATGCTCTTTATAAAAATAAGATGGCCGCGATAACCGGCAATACATTAAAAAAAATAACCGTCCCTATATTTTGATCGTCGGCCGCTTTTTTTGAATATCTTGATAGAAAAATAATGAAGATGGCGTAATAAATAAAAGCTATCGCGAAAATGGGTATTACAACAAATACTCCCAATCCTACAGGATGCGTGGAAATGATTTCAATAGGCCAAGCAACCGATATTATGAGCTCGATAAATGTAATAATGGAAATAATTTTTAAGGCCTTGGCTTTGTTTATCTGTAAATTGACCATATCTCTATAAATATAGATAAATCAATTCAAGTAACGTCTACAAACACTCCGGCTGTTTGCATTCCTCTTCCGAAAATTCGGGTTCAAAGGTGCTGTGGCTGATATCCAGATGCTCCAACCGGTGACGCAGGTCGTGCTTGATATTATCAAAATCGGCCATCGACTCGGGTTTGATCACGAGGTGGGCGGTGAGCGCGTTTTCGGTGGTGCTGAGCGCCCAAACGTGCATGTGGTGTACATCAACTACGCCTTTAGCTTTTTTAAGTTCAGCTTTGATCTTATCCAGGTCCATTTCGGCTGGTACGCCGTCCATTTCCAAACGCAAACTGGCAATAAGCAGGCTCCAGGTTCCGCGCAATATCACAATACCTATTATAAGGCTCACCACGCTATCAATCCAGTACAGTTTGGTAAAGTATATGATAAGACCTGATATCACCACTCCTAAAGACACAATGGCATCAACAGCCATGTGCAGGTAAGCGCCTTTAATATTGAGGTCGGTATCTTTATCTTTAACAAACAACCATGCAGTAAAGGCATTAATAGCAATACCTATAAAAGCAACCCAGGCCATTGTTCCGCCTGATACCACTTCGGGGTTCATGAAACGGATAATGGCTTCATAAATAATAAAGCCAACGGCAACAAACAGTATTACGGCGTTAAAGAAGGATACAATGATGGTTGACCGTTTATAGCCGTAGGTGTATTTACTGTTGGCGCTTACTTTGGTGAGTTTAAAAGCAAGCAGGGCCAGCGCAAGCGAAGCTACATCGCTCAGGTTATGGCCTGCATCTGTTAGCAGGGACAGCGAATGCGTAATAAAGCCTGTAATGGCCTCAACCACAACAAACACTGAGTTGAGCACAATACCCCAAATAAAAGCCGAATTTAAATGATCGAGCTTAGGGGCGTGATCATGGTGATGGTGCCCATGCCCGTGCGAATGTGAGTGTGAATGATCGTGACCTGCTGACATTTAGCAAAGGTAGGGAAAATGTGCAGATGTGCAGATTTTAGATGTGCAGATTCATTTGTTGTTCATGTTCTGAACCTTGATTAACTTGATTTTAGGATTTCATGAATTTGGTTATGAGTATAAATTATCAGGGTAATCCTTAAATCCCTAAAATCATGGTTCTAATCACTCATGATGATAAGGCTCACCCTTCATAATAGTATATGCCCTGTACAATTGCTCCACAAAAAACAGGCGTACCATCTGGTGCGAAAACGTCATGCGCGAAAGGGAGATCTTGTCGTTAGCCCGCTGATAAACGGAATTATCGAACCCATAGGGGCCGCCTATAATGAATATCAAATTGGCCGATGTGGTAACTTCCTTTTTGTTGATATAAGCTGCAAACTGGGTTGAGGTAAACTCTGAACCTTTTTCATCCATCAGGATCACAAAATCAAGCGGAGTGATTTTTTTGAGGATCAGCTCGGCTTCTTTGGCTTTTTGCTGTTCGGGACTGAGGGCTTTGGTGTTCTTAAGCTCGGGGATTTCGGCAAGCTCCAGTTTGGTATAATGTTTTAGCCGTTTTACATATTTATCTATGCCTTCTTTCAGGTAGGCATCCTCAGTTTTGCCAACAGTAAGGAACGTGATCTTCATATCTGCAACAAATAAACGTTTATTTAAAATATATGTGTTTATTTTGGTTGAATTTATCTGCAAATGGAACAAACAATTATCACAGATTACACCCAAAGGGCAAACCTCGCCGCGGCCGAAGCCGCTAAATATAAAAGTCTTGCCAATAGCTACTCACTGATGCGGTTGGGTATATTCGCTATGGTGGCTTTAACAATTGCCGTCGCTATCCACTACGACAATTTCAGCATCATAGCCGTAGCCTTTGTGTTACTGGTTTTTGCTTTTGCCTGGCTGGTATCGCGCCAAAGTGCTTTTGAAAAGCAAAAACAGTATTATGATGACCTGCAGCAGGTAGATGAAAACGAGATCGGCAGTATCCAGGCTCACAGCAATATTTACAACGATGGTGCCCGTTACGCCAACGACAAACATTTTTATACGTCCGATCTGGATATATACGGCAACGCTTCATTATTTCAGTTAATAAATCGCGCAGCAACTACACCGGGGAATAATAAACTGGCGGGCTGGCTTAATGCCCCGGCAAGCAAGCAAACTGTATTGCAACGGCAGGAAGCTGTTAAAGAAATAGCCGCTAAAAACAGCTGGAAGTTGGACCTGCAAACACGTCTTGTTTTCGCCATCAGGCAGGATATCAATCAGCTTAAAAACCTGTTTAAGTATTTACATATTCCCCTGGACATGCCCGGCGAAAAGTGGCTCGCCGCTTATACCAAAATAGCCCCTTACCTTTTTACGGCGTTGTTGATAGTGGCTTATTTCTATTCACCGGCAAAGCTTGTGGCAACAGCTATCGGTCTGTTTAATATGGGCGTGGTATTTTCAAAAGCAGCCTACATTCGTAAGGCCGATTTGATTGCAGGTAAAATAGGGGATACTTTATCTAATTATGCCGATGTGTTTAAATGTATTGAAGATCAGCAATGGCAGGCAGGTTATAACGACTCTTTGGCCAAACAATTAAAAACTGATAAAACATCGGCCAAAATAAAAGAGCTGGGCCAGCTGATCAACAAGCTTAATTATCACCTCAACCTTATAGTTGGCTTTGTACTCAACCTGTTTTTTTTATGGGATATCCGCCAGATCATCGCTATTGAAAACTGGAAGCGCCAAAACCAGGACAGTCTTGAGACCGCTTTTGATGTTATTGCCGAATTTGAATCGCTCCTGAGCCTTGCCGGTTTAGCTGTTAATTACCCCGAATGGAGTTTTCCCGTAATTGATGACCGGCCCGGTTATACCCTCACGGCCCAGGCCATAGCCCATCCGCTTATTGATGTTGCTAAACGGATAGAGAACGATTATGAACTGGATAACACTTTTAAGGTGGATATCATCACCGGGTCAAACATGGCCGGTAAAAGCACTTTTTTACGTACGGTAGGTATCAATACCGTGCTGGCCTTAAGCGGAGCGCCTGTGTGTGCCAAAAGCATGCAGGTATCGGTGATCACCATGATCAGTTACATGCGGATCAAAGATTCGCTTAATGAAAGTACCTCAACCTTTAAAGCCGAACTCGACCGCCTGCAGATGCTGTTAGGTGCTGTTGAAAGCGAGCCTAAAGTATTTTTCCTGATTGACGAAATGCTGCGTGGTACTAACTCTGTTGATAAATACCTTGGCTCGAAAGCGGTTATAGAGCAGCTGATCCGTAAAAAGGCGGTAGGCATGGTTGCCACTCACGACCTGCAGATAGCCCATCTCGAAGCTAAATACCCTGATTATGTCCGCAACTTTTATTTTGACATCCAGGTAGTGAACGGCGAAATGTTGTTTGATTACAAGATCAAACACGGCGAATGCAAGACTTTTAACGCCTCGTTATTGCTTAAACAAATAGGGATTGAGGTGGATGCGGAGTAGTCAGAAGCGGAATTTTGTCTGAACTCGAATCAAACGAATTTTAGGAATTTATCGAATTTTAAAATTCTGTCAATTCATTGAATTCAACAAATTCGAGTTCAGACAAAGCTCCCATTCAGAAAAAAAGCCGGAAGCATTTACGCTTCCGGCTTTTTTTCTGATTCTAACAGTCTTGACTCTTGAAGCCTATCTGCCTCCAGGGCCACCCTGACCACCGGCCTGATCGCCTTGTTTTTGGTCGTCGTTGTTAACGCCTTTTTTCTGCTGATTAGGATTGCTGAAACTTAACTTACCAAAGCTGTAGCTAAACGTGATACCGAATGAACGGAATGGGAATGCTGTTGAGCTGGTTTGTGTAAAGCCAGGGCTGTTGATATTTTGATCAAAGTGTTTATCCCTTGCAAATGGCTGTACGGTGTTGAAGCCGATAGCCAGTTTTTTATCCATAAACTGCTTTTTGACACCGAATGCATAGATGCCGAACGATGGGTTTGTACCCTGAATGGTCCTGCGTGATGAGTTGGTGAAACCAAACAACTCGGCAAGGAAATTATGCGGGAACTGGTACGATGCACTGCCGAAAGCAGAGTATTGCAAATAGGTACCTGTTGCCGATGAATTTGAAATAAACACGCCTTGCGGACTTGGGCTGTAAGTAAACGCGTTAATGCTTGCGCGGATAGTTAACGGTTTAACAGGGTTTATTGAACCAAAGAAGCTTGCGCCAATTGAATTGTTTATACCAATGTTTGAATACGTGGTACGTGTTGCAATAACCGGTTTACCGTTAATAGTATCGGTAATTGGTTGTGCTATACCTTCAATAAGGCCGCTGGTATGTTTGTAATAAACCGAGAAGTTAAGCACCGATGATTTGACGAAAGTATTGTAGTTCAATTCAACAGTTTGTGAAATCTCAGGTTGCAGGTTAGGGTTACCTACAGTTTGGTTTTGTACGTTGCTACGGTTAATGAAGGGGTTCAAAAACTGTAAGCTTGGACGCTGAATACGTTTGCTGTATGACAACTTAATGGTGTTTGAGCCAAACTGTTTCTGCAATGTTAAGCTTGGGATATAAGTTGTATAGCTTGCAGTAAATGGCTGCAGCGTTTGGAAACCAGAGCTGCCTTCTTCCTGGAAAGGATTTTGCGGGTCGCCTTTGATCCTGGTGTTTTCAATACGGCCACCAACTAAAATAGAATAGCTTTTAGGCAAAGTAAATGTTAATACAGAATAGCCCGCGTATACATTCTGATTGTAATCGTACAGGTTTGAGTTTAACGCGTCCCTAACCGGGTTATTGCCATCGGCATCGGTATTAAATATATCATAGTTACTATTGATGCGGCGTTGGATAGTTTTGGCACCAGCCTCAATTTTTAACACTTTATTTACCGGTAAAGTATAATCTGCCTGCCCGGTGTACTCATTGTTTTTACCATTGTTATCACCAACCTGGCTTGGGTTTACCGCGGTAAATAAGCTGGTATAGTCGGTTGTGATATCGCTATGGCTCCACTGACCTGAAACTACCAACTCGTGGCCTTCTTTCTTGAATTTGTGGGTATAATCGATATTCCAGTCAAAGCCGCCAAAATGGTTGTGTGAGGTGGTTCTGCCGATATAATCTAACGAGCTGCCATTCAGTGTACGATTGTAATCACCACCGCCATTGGTGTTAAAACCACCATCATTTAACCTGAAGGTACTGTTGATGCTGTTAAAAGCGTTAAATTCGTAACCCGCAGTAACCGAACCAATAGCACCATGCCTTTTAATTTTGCTCGATGTATTGTTGTGGTTATGCAGCTCAACAGCCGGATCAGTTCCGCTTGCCGGGGTGTTGATCACCTGGTCGAAAGTAGTTAACGAGGTTTGTGGCCAGGTTAAGTTACCACCGGCATTAATACCTAAGCTGAAACGGTTTTTGTTGTAGTTAACGTTCACGTTGCCGTTGTTTTGACGGGTACCTACACCACCACTTACCGAGCCGCTAAAGCCTGATACATTTTTTTGTTTGGTGATGATATTGATGATACCGCCCGAACCTTCAGCATCGTATTTTGCAGATGGAGAAGTTACAACTTCAATGCTTTTGATCTGATCGGCAGGGATGGTTTTCAACACGTCGGCCAAACTTGCAGATGTAGCACCTGATGGTTTACCGTTGATAAGCACTTTAACGTTCTGGTCTCCGCGGATAGATACGTTACCGTTAATGTCTACGTTTACCAACGGCACTTTCTGTAACACGTCGGTAGCGTTACCGCCGGCTGCTGTAAGGTCTTTTTCAGCGTTGTAAACTATTTTGTCAATCTTATTTTCAATCAGAGCAGCCTGACCAACTACCGCAACTTCTTTCAGCGCGTGAGCTCCCGGCGAGATAAAGATCTGGCCCAGTTTATTATCCGGTTTTGAGGCGGTAGTAGTAACCGGCTCAATGAATTTTGTTGGGTACCCAATAAATGAAACTGCCAGTTTATAGGAGCCAGCCTTTACATTATCCAGCTTAAAGTTTCCTTTTTCATCAGTTAAAACACCGGTTATTGGCGATTTTCCGCCCACACGGTATAAGCCCACCGTGGCATAGTCCAATGGTTTTTTGGTCAGTGAGTCAATCACAGTACCAGATATCCTACCCGTTACCGAAGGGCCTCCACCTCCAACTCCAAACTGAGCCTGAGCCGATAACGCAAAGCAGAATAATGCAATAAGTATGTAAAAACGTTTCATTTAGTATTATTTTGGTAATTGGAGGCGAAATTACCCTAAATGTTACACGCTTAAATTTTATTTTTTTATAAAAAGTGCAATTGTCATGTATTAGTTACACTAACATGATACAAACCGTAGATTTTACAATAGGCGTTTAAACTGGTGTTTACAATAGGCTGACAAAAGAGGGAAATGGAGGGCGAATTAACATGTCATTGCGAGCGAAGCGCGGCAATCTCGTAGCCAATGCATGTTCGATATGCATAACCACGAGATTGCTTCGTCGTTCCTCCTCGCAATGACATAAGATTTGAATTGAAGGGATAATGCTTACTCCGTAGTTACCCTCAAATTTAAAGTATCGGCCTGCATAGCGGTGAAAATGCCCAGACCGTTAACAACGTTGGTTGGCGTATTTACCAGGTTTTGGGAGCTGCCACGGGTGTTACTGGTTAATACGTTAATATACTCATCATTTACCCTCAGCAATATCACTTTATAATGGCCGTAGTATTTGAAGGTAGTTTGCGTGATGTTATAAATCGAAGCACGTTCGGTGTTGATCTCAAAGCTTGGGGTTCTGTTGCTCCTAACGGCTATGATCTCGAAAGGATTGCTATCGATATTCTTGAAAAGCAGCATGTGCTGCAACGAATCGGGGTTTGTCCAGGTAACGGTTGCCCTTACTTTATCATTATAAGCCTGGTCAAGCGCATTAGGTTCATGGAATACGCTATCAGTTAGTTTAAAACCGGCAGGCTTGCCCGGCATAATTGTCGATGCGCTTACATTGATGTTATTGTAAGTAAACTGCATGGTGTACGTCTTGTTAGCCGTTATGAAAGTAGTATCGCTGTAAGTGTAAGTGCCATTGGCGCCCTCGGTAAGTTTAACGGTTTGCGCGCCATTACTCACGTTTATGGTTAAGCCGGTAATGACAGCCCCGTAAGTAGCCGTGTCGGTAAGGTCTTTTTGTTGATACACTTTTAATGATAACGGCTGACCAGCAACCAGGTAGGCTTCAACAACCGGTTTGTTCACCGTGTTTACGTCAAATGAGTTTTTTTTGCAGGCCGATGCCGTCATGAGGCAGGCGGCTACCAATGCAAGGTATGTATATCGAATGTATGTTTTTATTTCCATCTTAAGCTTAATGTAACGTTAGGGGTAAAACCGAGGTAGTTAACATCGGTGGTGATAACCTGGTTGTTTTGCATCTGGTATTCGCGGTACCAGGTATTTACGTGGTTGTAAACGTTGAAGAGCGACAAACCAATCGAACCGATTTTATGTCCATCTATTTTCAGCAGATCATAGGATACCGACATATCCAACCGGTGATAGGCCGGTAAGCGTTCGGCATTTTTATCGCTGATATTAAGATAGGTGATACCGTTGCCATCAACTGTTTTAATGCTATAGCTTGATAGGGGAGCGGTATACGGGTGACCGGTACTGAACAGGAATGTTGCTGCAAAGTTCCACCGCTCGTAATGGTACATGTTGATAGATTTAAACTCGTGACGAACATCCTGATCAGCATCATAGTAATAGTTCCCAAATGCCGAGAATTTGTTCTGGGCCTGGGCAAGGGTATAGCTGATCCAGCCGGTATAGCGCCCCATCTTTTTCTGTACCAAAAACTCAACGCCTTTAGCCCGGCCGGTTCCTTCATAAAAGTTTTCGGTAACTGTTTGCGTTTGGTTTTGATTGACATCCATCCTGAAACCACCGCCGGCAGGTTGCGTTTGCCTTACGGTGTACTGGGTAAGGCCGCTAAGTGTTTTGTAATATCCTTCAACACTAAATAAAAGCTCATCAGTTTCATAACTGGTGCCTAATATAAAATGCCTTGACATGCCAACCGGAATATTGCTGTTGTTGGATAATACCCAGAAATTGCGGTTCCCGGCCAAAATGTCCTCGCGGATCACCTGGTTTTCAAACTGGTAAAACTGCCCGGTTGCACCTTTGATGGTAAGGCGGTCGTTAACACTATAACTTGCCGACAATCGTGGTTCAAAATAAGGTTTTGCTGTAGGGCCGAAATAAGAAGTACGCAAGCCCGGCTGAATATGGAATTTACTGTTTGGGTCGATAGCCAACTCGGTGTAGAAACCGGCCAGCACCGCGTTATTATGCTGATTGATGAGTTTACTGGTATCGTTTTGAGTATACTCATAGTCTATTTTTTTGTAGGATACAAAACCGCCGAAGAGCAACTTGTATTTGTTGCTGGCCGTCCATTCCCATTCAGATTTATAGCCTACATCTTTCAGATTATTAGTTTCCAGGGTGCCGTTGCTTAGGGTATGCGAAATACCGTTGGTGTCGATCTGTGCAAAACCAGAGGTGCTTCGGTTCCTGTCGTTAAAGTAAGACGAATAGGTAATGTAGTTGTTGGAGTATAGTTTTTTATTCCACTGCCTGAACCATTTGATACTACTGCCCAGGTTGCCGTACTTGGTATAGTCAGTAATATTGATGCCACTACCGCCCGACGACAGGAACGACGGAAGGCCTAACTGCCTGCTATTATCCGTTTTATCGGTACCGGTGTACAAGCTCCATGATACTTTGTCGTTTGGACTGATGCTGTAGGTATACTTGGCATCAAAATCATAAAAGTAAGAGCTTGGAGTGATCTGGTTGGCGAAACCTCCACCTCCAAAACCGCCCCGGCCTCCGCCACCACCGGGGCCGCCGCCCTGGGTAGTTGATGTTTGGTTAAACTGGTTAAAGATCTTGTTATAAAACGGCCCCTGGTAGGAGCGCCTAACTGCTAACAGCAAGGTTGATTTATCTGACAGCGGGGTTTCGAGGTAACCACCGGCGCTGAGTAAACTTAAATCGGTACCTATATTGGTTTCGTTCTTGTTGCCCTCTTTGCCGTTGAGTTCGGTAACACTTGAAAGCCTGCCGCCATATTTGGCCGTAAAACCGCCTTTGTATAATTGCACATCTTTGATGGCGCTGGCATTAAAGGCGCTAAAGAAACCATAAAGGTGATCGACCTGGTAAATGGTAAAGCCATCCAGCACAACCAAATTCTGATCGGGGGTACCACCACGCACATAGGCGCCCGATGATGACTCATTAGTGCCGGCTACGCCGGGCATTAGTTGAAAGGCACGTAACACGTCCTTATCGCCCATGGTTGGCAGCTTATCCAAATTGGCCGGCGAAAGTTGTAACACACCAACCTGCCTGCTATCGGTATTCATAACGCCACTTTTTTTGCCGGTAATAGTAACCTCGTTTAAGCTGTTAAGCGATGAGTAGAGGCCACAGATCAGCGGCGAATTCAGCTTTTCACTGCTCAGCCTAAAATAATCTGTTTGATAGCCGGTGTAGGATACCTCCACTACCGATGTATCCGAAGGTACCCTGAACATGGTAAAATAGCCATCGGCATTGGTCATAACATTGAGATCGGTGCCCCGAATCTTGACCGTAGCCGAGGGGAGGGACTCGCCCGTTTGCTGATCGATCACCCGGCCGTTAATACTCACCAGGAAATGTTTGGGTTTAACTTTAGGCGCTTCAATTTCTTTGGCTTTTACCGCGTTGGAAGCTTGTAGCGAAAGCTTGTTGAGTTTCTGCAATCTGGCCAGATCGTCGGTATTTTGGAGGATGTAGATAGTTCCGCTTGATTCTATCCAGTAATGGAGGTTGTTTTCATCGCAAACCTTGGCTATTACTTCTTTCAGAGGTTCTTCAAAAAAGTGTTCTACTACGTCCATTTCATGCAAAGGCTCCCGCTCAAATACGATACGGACCTTGTAATCCATGGCCAGAGTATCAAATAACTGATCAAGCGGGCATGAAAAAAAATGATTGACTACAATTTTTTTTAGTTTCTGCTGCGTTTGCTGACCATGAGTCACCATACCGCAAAACACGAACGAGGTTATTAACAATAGGGAAAATTTCTTCATGTAGGGGTATATATTCTTTCGATGCCGAAAATGCACCTTGTTTTGAAGCACCTCAAATAAAATCGACCATGAGAGGCTTTGTGTCGACAAATAGCCCGGATGTGTGGCAGGGGTTTTTGAGCAGTTAGCGGCAGTTTTTAGTAGCAGATACTGTTAGTACCAGTGTTTAGCAGCAGTTGCAGTTTTTATTGTGCTTTCTGGACATGGAAGAAGATGAGGTAGGAGATAGGAAAAAAATGTCATTGCGAGGAGGAACGACGAAGCAATCGCATGCTATACAGAGCGGCTACGCTTCCGTGCGATTGCCACACTTCGCTCGCAATGACATGGTTTTTGGTATGGTTTTACACCTTCGTCGCTATCCGAAGTCTCTGCCTTCGGATAATTATGCCTGTAGTCTGTGACTACAGGCTATTAAGGTGACAAGATTATGATTTTAGTAAACCTGTAGTTGCAAACTACAGGTTTACAAGTTCGAGGTCGCAGACCTCAAACAGCACCACATGTTTTTTGTGGGGTTTACACTTTCCCTATCATCCGGTTAATCACATCCCTGTAGCCATCGCTTAATGGTATCTCAGTATTAATAAGTTTAATACGGGCGCGGCGCATTTGAGATACGTGGTCCAGATTTACAAGATATGATTTATGTACACGGAAAAACTGATCGGGAGGTAGTTGCAGTTCAATAGCCTTGAGGCTGATGCGTGACAGCACCGGCTTTTGCTGATTGATGAGGTGTACTTTGATATAATCTTTAAGGCCTTCAATGTATTCAACCTGGTCAAAATTGATTTTTACAAGGTTATAATCGGCGTGCAAAAAAAAGTAGTTTTTACTTGTAGGCTGCTGCGGCACATAGCTGCGGCGAAGCTCGTACAGATCAAGCGCCTTGTGGCAGGCTTTCAAAAAGCGGTCTAAGGGTACCGGTTTCACCAGATAATCAACCACGTCAAGCTCAAAGCCCTCTACCGCGAATTTTTCATAAGCGGTTACAAAAATCACCATAGGCTTATGCGTAAGGCTCCGGATAAGTTGTAATCCGTTAATGCCGGGCATGTATATGTCGCTGAAAATAAGGTCTATTTGTTCTTTTTGCATAGCTATGATTGCCTCGCCTGCGTTACGGCACCGTGCTACTATCTGTATGGTGTTCACGTGCTTCAGGTTATCTTCCAGCAAGTCGAGCGCCAGCGGCTCATCATCAATTATTAAACATCGCATCATTTAAGTTCCAATTGCAGCATAACTATATATGCCTGCTCGTTTTTATTTATATATAAGTTATGTTTACCGGGGTATAGCAGTTCCAGTCTGCGTTTAACATTGGCCAGGCCAATACCCGAAGCATTATCTTTATTGGTTTCGGTGGCATTGTATACATTCTGCACACTGAAGCGCAGGTTTTTATCGTCGCTAAACAGGGTAATAGCTATGGCTGGCTTCTCAATATCTCCCGTACCATGCTTAAAAGCGTTTTCCACAAATGGGATCAGCAGCATAGGTTCAATGGATTTTTCAGGGGCTTTAATATCTGAGCTGAAGCTGACTTTCACCTGATCACGAAAACGGAGTTGCTGTAGTTCGATATAGCTGCGGAGATAATCTTCCTTTTGCTGTAACGTAACCCTTTCGGCGTCGGTTACATAAAGCATATAGCGGAGTAGCTTGGAAAGCTGAATCAGCGTAGGTTCAACTGCTGATGGGTTTAAACGGGAAAGTGCTACAGCGCTGTTAATCACATTAAAAATAAAATGCGGACTGATCTGCGAACGTAAAAAGGCCAGTTCAGATATCAGTGAAGCATTATCGATATCCTTTTTCTTGTTGATGGCTTTAAACTGATCGGCCAGGTAGTGATACGCGAAGCTGCCGGCAGTGATAGACAGCAGTGGAAAAATAACGAGAAAGGGGGCCTGCGGCCGGTGATGCTGGCCCATCCACGGAAAATGTGGTACGGGAAAAAAATGCCGTACTTCCATCAGTATCACATTAAAGACTACAAATGAAGCTATCAGCGCGAAGAAATAAAGCCAGATATTGCTTTTTAAGATTTTTGGGATGAGGAGAAACGCGTTAAGGTAAAACTCGGCAGCTAGCACAAAATTAAAACTAATGATATGGCCTAAGGAAAAAGCCGGCTGTGGAAAACCACGCATATCTGGTCTGGAAATGATGGGCGTAAAAATAATCAGCGCCCAAAACAGCAGATGGATACAAATTTCGATGATCAACGCCGGTTTTATCCTTTTAAACATATGATGCTAAGGTAGCCCCATTTTAAACCCGCATTCAATGTAATAGACGAGGGGGCAAAATGTGCCGACGAAAGTACAGTATCTGTTGCGTGGAAACCTAACTTTTGACATGCTTTAAGGCATATTTAACATCTATTAACATTTAAAGCCAGTTGGTTGAAAACAAGCATGTTTGCTGTGTAAAAGCAGCCAGATTTTCCGTTAAATTTGTTCATCAATTAATTACCTATGTCAATAACAAAACCAATTCTCCGGATTTTTGATTACGATAAAGCCATTGAGTTTTATATCACCTGGCTTGGTTTTAAAACCGATTGGGAACACAAACCCGAAGGCGTACCAGTATACATCCAGATTTCTCTGCGTGATGTGATACTTTACCTGTCCGAACATCATGGCGATGCAAGTCCGGGAAGCCATATAGCCATTGACGATTTTACCGAGCTGAAAGATTATCATGCCCATCTCATCGCAAAAAAATACAAATACAATCGCCCGGGTTTGGAAGTACCCGAATGGAACGACAAGGCTATCATGATGACAGTTCATGATCCGTTTGGTAACAGGCTAACGTTTAGCGAGGAATTAAAGGGATAAGATAAAAGCCGCCAAAAGCAAAGGCCCGAAATAAGTTTAGTTTATTTCGGGCCTTTGTGATATTGAGGGATTTTGATTAGTTATAGAAAGTCCACGATACGCCAAACTTCAGGATAGCATCCTGTTGAGGATAGCGGTTAACCGTGTAATAACCCTTGCTCCAGGCGCGCTGATTAATGTAATCATAAGCAAGAAACAGGTTAGTACGCTGTAGTGTAGCCTTAAAGTAAACACCAAATATAGGGTACGACGAGAAGGTTACGTTGGCTCCGTTATAAAACTGGCCTAAGCCGGGTGCATATGAAGGCGCAACGTATTCTGTATTATACCTGCCGTTTAAACCAAAGCTGGCATTTAATACGTTAAGTAAAACCTTGTTAATGTACAGGTTGCTGTAGGCATATACTTCGGGTGTGCGAAGCGTGTTTTGATAATCGGTTTTTTGGTATACCACATAGTTATCAAAATGCAGGCTCCGGTAACTGAAATTTTTACCCAGACTTATTTTTAACAGGTTAATAGAGCTGTTAAGCTGTGCCGGGCGCACATCACTACCACCATTTGGCGCTGTGAAATACAGGTAATTGCTAATTAAAAAGTATTCGGCCTTTAAATCAATTTGCAAGGCATCATTAATGTAGTTGAACGATGCGCTGGTAGTTTTTTGATTGCTGAAATCGTTATGGAAAATATAATGGTTGGAGATCCAATTATTATATACCAACGGCGGCGAACTGTTTTGTGAGTAAGCCTCTAAAATGATTTTTCCGGTTTTATTGCCACCTGCCAGGGTAAGTTTGGCATCGTAAAGATAATTGCCAAAATCGCGGCCCTGCGCAATCTGCCTGAAATCGGCATCAAGGGCAATCCGATCGCTGAAACGATAACCCAGTTTGGCCTTCAGCGTAATATCCTGGAAAGTATTGTGCTGCACCTTGTCCTGGTGTATGTATTTTACCCCGTACTCGTTAAGCGTAGTATCGCTAACATATTGGTTGTAGGAGTAAAAATCGTGTACCAGACCAAGATCGAGCTTAAGCTCATTCTTTACAAACTTTACCGATTTACTGCGGAGGTAAAAACTGTACGAAAATTCATTCTGAATATGCGTCAGCACTGTCGAATCGCGCGAGCGGTTATTGCTGTAGTAGTAATCGGGAAATACATTATAGGTATCAACACCGCTTTGTTTATAAAGATACCTGCTGTTGGATATATGCAGGGTGTGTGATACGCGTTGGGTAGGGAGGATCTTAGAATTGTCCTTACCCTTGTTCAGGCTGTCTATCCGACCTAAATAATAAAATTGTTTAATATAAAGCCCTTTATCGTTCCAGTTTTCATAACTGTAGGGCAAACGTACCGCCGCCCTGTCTTTTGAAAAGGCATTGTTTACATTGGTACTCGTAAATACCGAGTCGTTAAGGATACTACCGGTTTCGGGTGCTTTAAGGTTGTTGAACAACAGGTTGGCCAACAGGTTATAACGCTTGCTTTTTGATTCGTACCAGGTAAAAATAGAGGCGTTAAGGTCGCTTACGTTTTGGCCCAATACGTTGTTGTAATTGTAAAACCCTTTCGATCCGTTGAAATTCAGGTTAAAACCGAAGTTCCAGTTGGGTTTGATGTTTTGTGTATGGAGGATATTAAACAGCTGGATAGCCGAACCACCGAAAGCATTATACAAGGTAAGCCTGGTAAAGGGCACCCGCGTATTATAGTAATTGATATCCTGCGGTTTAAGCGCGTAAATATCAAGCGCGTGCAAACCGAGGTCAAAACCGATGGTACGGCTGGGTTCAAAAAGCAAAGGCCGTTGCGACAACCCGATATTACCCAAATGTATCCTCGGACTCCGCGGATCAATCAGCGGACTGTAGATCTCAAAGTTGGTAATACCGGTATCAATCTTAAATAGTTGCGTACTGTCGTTTAGCAAACGCTCGTTAGTAACGCGGATAAATTTGGAACTGAAAACTACCGAATCCTTTTTGTTTTCTTCCTTACGCCTTAAACTGTCAAGTAGCTGATCGTCGGTCATCTGTTTTTCCTGACGGCGCGCGGTGTCACGGGTAGGCAGGTTGCGCGGATTAGTACGGGTGCCATACTGTGCAAAGGCAGCCTGTACCGACAGGCACATCAGTAATAAAAAAATATATTTGAGCTTTTGGCGCATTAATTACCGGCTATCAGTTCTTTAAGTATCAGGGTCATTTTGGGTTCGGCTTCCTGCGCAATGGCGATGATCTCCTCAAGGGTTATTGGCTTAAGCACTTCAGGGAAACCTTCATCAGTTAACACTGAAATAGCAAAGGTTGGGATGCCCATGTGATTGGCAACAATAACTTCGGGCACGGTGCTCATACCAACGGCATCGCCGCCTATGATGCGCAGGTATTTGTATTCGGCACGTGTTTCCAGGTTAGGGCCCGTTACCGCTACGTAAACGCCTTTATGGCATGTAATGTTGTTTTTTTGGGCGATGGCCAAACCTTTTTCGATCATGTCATGGCGGTAAGGTTCGCTCATGTCCGGGAAGCGCGGGCCAAGTTCTTCATAATTGCGGCCAACCAGCGGGTTTTGAGGCTGCAGGTTAATGTGATCTTCAATGATCATCAGGTCGCCTTTTTTGAAATCGGGATTAAGGGAACCACTGGCGTTTGACACGTACAGGGTTTTAATGCCCAGGTATTTCATCACCCTAACCGGGAAGGTGATCTGTTGCATGTTGTAGCCTTCGTAATAATGCAAACGGCCCTGCATGGCAACAACCTTAACGCCTGCAAGCGTACCAAAAATAAGTTTGCCCGAATGGAACTCTAATGTTGAAATAGGAAAATCAGGTATGTTTGAGTACATCAACTGTTTTTCGACCTCAATTTCCTTTACCAGGCCGCCAAGACCGGTGCCTAAGATTATACCTACTTCAGGTTCAAAATCGCCTATCTTGTTTTTGATATACCGGGCGGTGCCTTCAATATTGTCTAACATATGTTTGTATTAATTCGTCAAATTGTTGTTGCCCGTTATTTAAAAAACTAATGCCTATGGGCAGCACCCAAACAGGCAGTTTTTTAACCATCGGAAGCAGGTCCTGTTCCCCTAAACGTTGCGCATCCTTTTCTGTTGTGATGATCACTTTTTTTTGTGAGGAGCAGGCCGAAAAATCATCGGCAAGTTTACTGATATTTTTTAAGCTAAAACGGTGATGGTCGGGATAATTATGATGTATAACCAGTTGTGTTTGCTTTTTGAGATGTGCCAGTAATGGTTTGGGATTAGCTATACCCGTAAGCAGAAAAACGGTGGTTTGGTTGTCGATACCGTTGTTGACCGTTACACCATCCAGAGTTTGGGCCGGCAGATAGTTTATATTAGTAAAAAACAGCGACTGGTGCGGATAGGGTTTGATCCGTTTAATTACACGGCCCTGATCCAGATCAGTTAATGAAGCAGGACATTTGCTGATGATGATCACATCGGCTCTTTTGCGGCCGCCAAATGATTCGCGCAGGTTGCCAGCCGGAAGCAGGAAGTGAGGTTCGTTAACCCGACTGTAATCAAAAAGCAAAATGCTCATGCCCGGATCAAGCGCGCGGTGCTGGTAAGCATCATCTAAAATAATAACGTCATGATTGTCTTTCAGCTGTTCGACGCCGCTCACACGTTTTTCGCAAACGGCTACATCAATATCCGGAAATTTATGTTTGAATTGTGCCGGCTCATCGCCAATGTCCGAAGCTTTGCTTTCGGCAGTCGCCATTAAAAAACCTTTAGTTGTGCGACCATAACCCCGACTAAGCGTGGCAATTTTATAACTGTTTTTTAGTAGCCTGATCAGATACTCGGTCATCGGGCTTTTGCCTGCCCCGCCAACGTCGAGGTTGCCTACTACAATCACCGGCATATCAAATCCGATACTCTTAAAAATGCCCCGGTTATAGCACCAGTTACGGATCCCCACAATAAGGCCATAAATAAGCGAAAACGGAATTAAAAGCCAGCGCAGGAATTTCATATATGGTATTTCTCAGCCCGTCATTGTTTTGTTGCTTATAATGACGTTCTTCTTTGTTTATTTCTGAAGAACAACAAAGTTACTATTTGAAGCTGATTTATAGAAGTTACTGTTTAATTGAAGGACTGCAGTTTTTTCGGATAGGCATAATGAAAAGTGCATTAATCCGTTTAAAGCGAAATGACCTTTACCTTATGGAACCGCTTCAAAATATTCAACTTACTTTCAAATGTCCTAAAACACTAAATGATCTTTCACCCTGTAACAGCGACTGGTATTGCGCCGGCTGTAACAGGATAATTATGGATTTTAGAGGAATGGAGGAGGCCCAGATCCTGGGCTCGCTGAACAATGGCGATAAAATACACTGTGGCATTTTTGATGCCCAAAGGATAGCCTATACACCTCAATCCAAATGGTACCGCTGGCTTTCGGCCGCATTAATAGCATTAGGACTAAATACTTTAAATAACCGCGTTTTTGCTCAGCAGAAAGTCTCTGCTTCGGGTAGCGATACCACCGCTGCTAAACAAAAGGCGACAGCCGATTCTTCAGATAACCAGGTTACCATGGGGATATTTCTGGTTTCTGCACGACCCGAATATCCTGGCGGGATAACCCGGTTTTATGATCACCTCCGATCAAATTTGCAGAAGGTATCGGTCAAAGAAGCTGCCACTACTGTTGTTAAGTTTACGATAGAAAGAGACGGTACCCCGGTTAATGCCAGGCTTGTAACAAGCGGGAATACCAAAGTAGATAAGCAGTTAGTACAGCTTATCAAAACATCTTACAGATGGAAACCAGGGGTGATAAACGGGCGTCCGGTGACTATAGATTACAACTGCACAGTTAAGGTAAACCCGGGCGGGGAGTTTGATATTAATGTTGAACAGGTAAACCAGACAGGATCCCGGTAGTAAATCAATCTACCACCCCAAACTGCTTTAAATGATGCGTAAAATGTTTGCCATGCCATATGATCCATTCGTTATAATCCAGTGGACCGAAACCGCCGTGGATCACTTTAAGATCGAGTGTGTTGAAATGCCTGTCAAAGGTATCCAGCTCTTTCATTAGTTGATTAATGGCTGTTTCCAGGTCAGGGTAGGTTAGCGCGTCGGGCAGTTCTTCTAAGATAATATTGCGGGGCATTTCATTATTGGTATAAATGCCGTTTTGCTTACGTGTGGCGGTGTTTTCATGAGGGCCATCCCAGGTTGGTATTCTAACGCCGTTGGTATATTGAACCTGTGTGATCAGATGTTCGATCATTTGCTGGGGTGTCATTTTACCCCAAAGTGGTTTAGCCTGCGCATCGAGGTTAAGCAATAAACGGTACAATACTTTGCGGTTGGTGATATCAACAAACTGGTTCATGTGCTCTGGGATTTTTTGCAAAGATAGAAAACGTAGTTTTGAGTAGTACTTCTGCATGAAAGGGATGGTTGCCCGTTGTATTAAAATTTGTATTTTCATTTTTTAAGATCGCACATCTCATGAAATATAAATTCACCCTGTTGTTGCTGTTGTTTGCAGCATCTGCCTTTGCTCAAACCGATGGTAAACTCACTGCCAAACTTAATGATGCCGTAAAAGATTTTCACGGCCAGGTTGGCATTTATGTGCATAACCTTAAAACAGGCAAAACTGCCGAGATCAACGCTGATACCCTGTTCCCTACGGCAAGTATGATCAAAGTAAGTATTCAATGCGGGGTGATGGATAAGATAGAAAAGGGCGAACTGAAATATAACCAAAAACTGGTTTACCGCGATTCGCTGCTTTACGCCGGTGAAGACCTGCTGGGTTCGTTTAAAGACAAAGATACCGTGCAACTAAGTAAAGTAGCCATGCTGATGATCACCATGAGCGATAACACGGCAAGCCTTTGGCTGCAAAAACTGGTGGGGAGTGAATATATTAACAACTGGCTCGATCAAAATGGTTTTAAGGTGATGCGTGTAAATTCAAGGGCGCCGGGCCGCGAAGCTATGCGCAAAATATACGGCTGGGGTGTAAGTACACCACGCGAAATGTGTCGGCTGTTCACCCTGATTCGGGAAGGAAAGGCAGTTAGCCCAGCCGCCAGCGAACGGATGTACCGTAACATGGGCCGCATTTACTGGGATGAGCATGCGCTGTCGCAGATACCGCCGTATGTGCACACCATATCCAAACAGGGCGCGGTTGACGAATCCCGCTCAGAAACGATATTGGTTAATGCTCCACATGGCGATTATGTATTTTCGATCATTACCAATCATAACAAAGATACCAGCTGGACGCCCAACAACGAAGCTGGCCTGCTGATCAAAAAAATATCGGCCCTGCTATGGCATTATTTTGAACCTGCTGATAAGTGGCAACCCGCTGATGGGGTAGATAAGTTTATGCTGAATGAATAGACTTTATTACTTGTTGCTATATTTCATTTGCTCCCCACTATTGCTGAATAAGTACCAGAGAATCCCGGGAAAATTGAGGTAATGAAAAAAAATTAGATGGTGTGTGCGGGGGCCTGCGTTAGTGATAGGAGCGGATACCGGCCTTGTGGTTAAGGCCTGTGTAGTATGAGCGCATAGCACGGGCCGCAGGCAACGCCCATATTTATGATGTTGCTCAAAAGACACCTCTCGCATCTTTCCAACGCTTCTGCAAAAACTTGCTATACCCTTTCTTAGGCACTGGCCACCATTGTTCTGTCCTCTTTCACTTGAAGCTTATGCTCAAGAAACATTTCTTTTACTTTGTCTTGTAGTGTATAGGAGCAACCTTAAATGTTAGAATATATTTTTTTATATAAATCACGTAATATTTACGCGGGATAGGTGTTAATTGTTTGTCATTTGCTATTATTGACAATCGATTACAATGTGTGATCTGTACACATTTAACTATACCTATTTTATGCGTAAATTATTTACTTTATTACTACTTATTATTGCTTTTTCGGCCCGGAGCCAAACCACGGGCGATTATTCGGGTACCATTACCGATAGCAAAAGCCAACCTATCGCAGGCGCCTCGGTGTACCTGCTCAATACAAACTATCAAACCAGCGCCGACAGGAGCGGGAAGTTTATTTTAAAAAATATTACTACCGGGAAATATACCCTGCATATCAGCGCTATTGGTTATGCGGCTAAAAATGTACCGGTAAATATGATCGGCACCAGTCGCCCGATAACAATCCAGTTAAATGATGCCAGCAATCAGTTGGATGAGGTTACGGTATCGGCCCAAAAAACAGAAGAACAGGCACAGCGTGTACCGTTCAGTATTTCAACGTTATCAGCCAAACAAATACAGGATTACAGGCTTTGGGACCTGAAAGACCTTACTGCCATTGTACCTAACTTAAACTCAGGTGCTCCCGGCGATGGCCGTACGGTAACAGGTATCCGTGGTATTGTTACCACATCATATGATCCAGCCGTAGCAACTTATGTTGATGGTGTAAATCAGTATGGGCTGGACACCTATATCCCTCAGTTATTGGATGTAGATAGGATAGAGGTTTTGCGTGGCCCGCAGGGAACTTTGTACGGACGTAACGCTACCGGTGGTGTAATCAATGTGATCACCAGGCAGCCATCAAATACATTAAGCGGCTTTGCGGGTGTTGATGTTGGTAATTACAATCAGCAGCGTTATACTTTAGGCATCAAAGCTCCGCTGGTAAAAGATAAATTGTATTTAGGTGTAGCCGGTATTTATTCTGGTTTTAACGGTTTTTATACCAATACATTTAATAATACACATTTTGATAAGCAGCATTATTTTTTGGGTAACTATTACCTGAAGTTTTTGGCTACCTCAAAACTTGCTTTTACACTGAATGTTAAAAATTATAACAACCGTAATAATGGCGCGTTTACTTTAGCCGGTTCGCCTGATGAAGCTTTGAGCCACCCGTTTGAAGTTAATCAGAACGCTACTACCAAAATGGTTGACAATACCTTTCAATCATCGTTAACGGCTAACTACAGCGGCAACGATTTTAACTTTACCTCACAAACATCTTACCAGGTAAATAACCGTTATTATACCACGCCTATAGATGGCGACTTTTCACCTATCGACGCGGTATCTATTGTAAATAACTATGGTGGTAAATGGAATAAAGTAAAAACTACCATCCAGGAGTTTCGCTTTACTTCTCCGGCTTCTTCGACTGCAAAATTGAAATGGGCTGCCGGTACTTACGGTTTTTATCACTACGCTCCAAACAGGCAGGGCACCTACTTTGGTGATGACGCGGCGGCGGTTGGTTCGCCAATGACGGATTTTACCAGTATCAATACCAATACCGATCGTAATTATGGCTTAGCTGTTTACGGGCAGGCTACTTACGCTGTAAGCGAGCAGTTTGACGTTACGGCTGGTTTGCGTTATGATTATGAGCACAAAAAAGAAAATGTAATGGGCGAATTCCTGCCAAAGGGCGGTGAGTCGGTTGTTACGCGTTCAGATACATCATCAACTGCGCATTATAAGGCCTTTACACCGAAGCTGAGTTTGGCTTACCATATAGCGGCACATAATAACTTGTTTGCTACCTATAGCCGTGGCTTCCGCGCGGGTGGCATTACGGAGTTAGGTTCTGATCCATCATCGCCACCGCTTTATTCTTTCAAACCTGAATACAGCAATAATTTTGAAGTGGGTTCAAAAAACGACTTTTTAGATAACCGCCTGCGTGTAAATGTAACCGCGTTTTATACCCGTGTTACCGATGCCCAGGTACCAACGCTGGTATTGCCTGATGCTATTACCATCACCAAAAACGCGGGTAAATTAAGCAGCAAAGGTATCGAGGCCGAAATTAACGCCACACCAATTAAAGGACTTGAATTTGATTACAACTTTGGATATACCCATGCCCGTTATATTACATTGGTAGTAGGCAACAACGGCGAAGAAGTGAACCTGAAAGGCAATAAGCAAATTTATACACCTAACATTACCAGCATGCTTGCACTGCAGTATGGTTATGACCTGGGTGGTCCGCTAAAAACTAAGTTGATTGCCCGTGGCGAATGGCGCTACCTTGGCGACCAGTATTTTGACCTTGCTAACCAAATAGAACAGAAAGGTTACAGCAAGTTTAATGCGAGGGTAGGTGTAAGCACCAAAAGGTTCGGTCTGTTTTTCTGGGAGAGCAACATTGCCAACAAAAAATACATTGACTATGCCTATGATTTTGGCGCGACTCACTTAGGTAACCCACGTACCTATGGTGTATCGTTGAATACTACTTTCTAATTTTTATTGCATCTGCACGTTCAAACGTCTACGTTTGAATGACTGTTACTCTGAGCGTCCACGCTCCCGGTTTAGGGGTAAGCGTGGACGCTTACTTTTTAAAAGCATCGGGATGTGCGATTCCCCTCTTGAGAGTAATGGCCTATGAAAAGACACAATACTTAAAATTATCACACATATCTACTCACCCCGACATCGCTGCGCTCGTCACCCCTCTCTACGCTGCGCGTAAAGAGGGGATTTTAATTTATATTTTTTCTTACCCTCTTTATCCGAAGGATAGAGAGGGTGGTCCAGCGAAGCGCAGACCGGGTGAGTCAAGTATACAGCTTGTCATTTCCGGTACCAGTCTTTTATGGGCTATGTATTCTCTCTCAAGAAGGGATTTTTAAAACGCTTCTTCCAGCTACCGTGTAATATTTGGTTGTTTTACCCTGCCATTCCGGATATTTTTTGTTAATTCAATCAAAATCTGATTGTTAATAAACTTTGATCTTCATGAAAAAGAATATCCTGCCGTTGCTCATCGCTATTGTTAGCATTGCTATCACTTTCCCTGCACATTCGCAGGTGATTACCAAATACGGTGATAATGTGAGTACCCTTGACGGTATCATGAAAGCCTATTATGGCGTGGTTACCGTTAAGAAAGGTGAAAAGGTAAGTTACGAGCGCGACAGTCTGCTGCATATTTCCAACGCCCATGTTGGCGCAGGTTATATTGATAAGCAGGGCAAACAGCAGTTTAGTTATATGACGTTGAAGGAATACCACAAACTGGCCGATCCGTCCCTGTCAAAAAATGGTTTTGACGAACGGGAGATAGCCCGTCGGGTAGAAAAGTTTGGTAGTATTTATCACGTATGGAGCACATACGAATCGCGCAATACCGCCGGGGGGCCTGTAACTGAACGTGGTATCAATAGTATTGAGCTGTTTAACGATGGCACCCGTTTCTGGATCCTGGCCTGGTTTTATGACGGCGAACGTAAGGACAATCCTATCCCGGCGGAGTATTTGAAATAGGTTTTTAAGCCGCATTAGTTGGCATTTCTCTATAAATTTCCCCATCCAATTCACATCCACCTTTAGCGTGTTTAGGATGATTTGCTTCTATTGTAGGATCGTTAGGATTAATATTGAACTTGGCTTTTCCCCATTGTTTAAAGAAGAACGGAATATTTTCTTCGCTACATTTATTTTTTACAAAGTCAATCCATTGCTTTTGTAACGGACGTGCTTTATGCCCTGATTCCCCACCAACTATAACCCAATCTATATTTTTTAGACGTAGAGAAGTAACAGGTCCAATAAGAGGCTCTATCGATAAAAATTTAATTTTTGCGTTCGTATTTGCCAAATGTTCCACCCTATAAGTATAATCATCATTTTCGACAGAAACGCCCATCCAAATATTATTTGTCCAATTAAGTTCAGTTGAAAGTGCTAATAGTCTTTCAGATCTCTTGGTTAAAACTTGATATATATGTTGAGGAGTACTATTCATAACGGAAAAAACCGCTTTGATAAATTCGAACGGTACGTCATCATGAAATAAATCGCTCATTGAATTTACAAAAACCACTTTTGGCTTTTTCCAAGTAAACGGAATCGATAACGTTTCAGGATGAACTCTTAATAAAAAGCCATCTTTGTATTTTTCGGTACCCATTGCCTTTAGTCTTTTGGACATAGATTCAGCATAGCAATGTTTACATCCGGGACTTATTTTATTACACCCGGTTACTGGATTCCAAGTTAGCTCTGTCCATTCTATTCCGGAAGCACTCATAATATTTTAATTTAATACACTAATTTTAGTGTTGTCGTTATCTCGATGTAAATCTGAGGAAATTAGCTTAAATTGGAAATCTATATCTTTCTTTTTCTTAAGCCTTTCAAGTACAGTATTGGCATCTTTAAATAAAAATCCTTCATCTAATGAATATAAATAAACAGAATGTTTATCTATCAGCCTTTTATTCAAAATAAGTTCAGTTAAATTCTTTTCGAAAACCTGTCTTTTGTTTGGTTTATTAAAATGATCAAATAGGAATGGCTGATTAAAATCGATTTTTTCACTATCTATATCATAATTTGCTTCGCCTCGCATTTTATCATTTCTCCATGCTATAGCCAAGAATTTTTCAATCCCGAGTGTATGATTCGTACCAAAAATTAAACCATAAATATTAGATCCCTTTTTTATAGAGAACGGCGCTAAGTAATATTTCTTATTATTAGGGATTAATGATTTGTAATGTTGAAGCACGTTTCGATGAATATGATAATAATTCATCTGCTGTATTTCTATCGGATCAAAAGAAAAATATTTTTTGAATTCAGGTGTATCTGCAAACCTTTTAAAATATGAAGAAGATATGTAGAACAGGAAATCAGTTTGTTTTAAGGAAATAATTTTATTGAAAATTTCTGAAGTAATTTGCTTTATCCCATTTTGATCCAAAAACAAAAAATTGGCAGATGTTTTCATTGATTCATATAGGGATGAGAATAGTGAAGCAAAATCTTCTTTATAAGGCTTGATTTCAAAATCCCCTTCAATATCTTTTAATGATTCAATAAGAAAATTATAGTTGTCTTGATCCAACTCGTTGAAATGTAAAATTACTCTAATTCCATTGTCCTTTATAAAATGCTCAATTGACTTGACTATCGCAATTGCAATTAAAGGACTGCCTGGAACATCATTCTTATCCTTGCCCTGCCCGGCAAAAAAGTCAAAGATTTGTACGGTTCTCCAAATAGGTTCTTTCTTTGAAAGAAAAACTGGAAGCCATTCTTTAAAATAATCTTTATAAATTTTTAATTTAACTAAAGTTCCCTCATCGAAGGGCTTTCTGAAAAGGTCTTTACCAGGCATAAAGTAAAATTACTAAAATTATTAGTATTTAAAAATAAAAGTGAGTGTTTATAAATTGGATCTAACTATCTGTTTTGCAAATATTAAGTAATATCATTATATAATATGATATTTGCAAGGGCATTTTATGGTCGGAATAGAGCTATGATTGAAAACAAAAAACTGCTAACTTCACCGCCCTGAAATCATATACTTTAATTATGAAATTATTAGAAGGAAAAACCGCGTTGGTTACCGGCGCGTCAAAAGGAATAGGCCGTAAGATTGCCGAAAAATTTGCCGAGCATGGCGCTAACGTAGCTTTCACCTACTTGTCGTCTGTTGAAAAAGGTCAGGCGTTGGAGCAGGAGCTGCAAAGCTTCGGCACTAAAATAAAAGGTTACCGCTCTGACGCTTCCAAATTTGATGAAGCTGATAAATTGATCACCGATATTGTTGCTGATTTTGGAACTCTTGATATTGTGGTTAACAATGCCGGTATTACTAAAGATGGTTTGCTGATGCGCATGACCGAAGAAAACTGGGACGAAGTGCTTGACGTAAACCTGAAATCGATATTCAACGTTACTAAAGCTGCCTCAAAAATCATGATGAAAAACCGTAAAGGTGTGTTCATTAACATGAGCTCTGTTGTTGGTGTACAAGGCAATGCCGGTCAGGCTAATTATGCTGCTTCAAAAGCAGGTATCATCGGTTTCTCTAAATCGGTAGCTAAAGAGTTGGGTTCACGTAACATCCGCACTAACGTTGTTGCCCCGGGCTTTATCCATACCGAAATGACCGAGGTGCTGGACCCAAAAGTTGTTGAAGGCTGGGCAGCCGGTATCCCGCTTAAACGTGCCGGCGAAGTTGAGGACGTAGCTAATGCCTGCGTATTCCTTGCTTCAGACATGGCCGCTTATATCACCGGACAGGTTATCCCTGTTGATGGTGGTATGTTGTAAGATATATTTATTTCTACTACATGTCATTGCGGGGAGGAACGACGAAGCGATCTCGTAGCTATACAGGGCGGCTTTGCTTCCGTGCGGTTGCCACGCTTCGCTCGCAATGACATGGTTTTTTAAATCCTGGTAAGTTCGTCTCGATCTCAACCGGCGAATTAAAACTTATTCCCCTCTTTTCACAATAATTTCGCATTTTGCAGTTAATGTTTATTGGGCCGGATGCCCCGCGCCTTTGACAATGATACTATAGCTACAAATGTTTTCACTTACATGGGGTTCTGTTTCGGGATGGTGGTTGCCTGCCGGCTTATTGCTTGGCTTAGGGTATGCCTGGCTCATGTACCGCAAGCCGGTTGATCTTGGTAAAAATTTACGCTATATACTGGCTGCTTTCCGTGCAATTACCGTATTTTTCATAACGGTGCTGCTCATTTCCCCCTTAGTAAAAACGGTTAAATATGAGCCGCAAAGGCCTTTGGTACTTATTGCCCAGGATAATTCATCATCTGTCAATACGTTTAAGCCAACTGACTTTAGCTCTTCTACCTTTGTTGATGATCTGGCTAAACTCAAACAGGAACTTGGTGATAAGTATGATGTGCAGGAATTTCATTTTGATAAAGATCTGCATACTGGTCTTTCAAAAAGTTTCGGTGGTAAGCAAACCGATATAGCCGGAGCATTGCATCAGCTTAACGACAGGTTTACCAATCAAAACATCGGCGCATTGGTATTGGCTACCGATGGTTTATATAACCAGGGGAACGATCCGCAATATGAAGCCCGGAATATTAAAACCAATATCTACACGATAGCCCTTGGCGATACCACTACCAAACGTGATTTACTCATAGGTAACGTAAATTATAACAAGACTGCCTTTTTAGGGAACGATTTTGTGATAGAAGTGCTCGCCACAGCTTATCAAAGCAATGGCGAAAACATGAACCTGGCTGTTACTGAAGATGGCAAACAAGTTTATACGCAAAGTATCCCGGTAACAGGAAATGATTTTAAAAAGATTGTTTCCATAAAACTAAATGCGGCAAAGAAAGGGCTTCGGAAATATAACATCAGCATAGCGTCCATAAAAAACGAACTCTCGACCCAAAACAATACCGAAACCATTTATGTGGAAGTGTTGGATGCAAGGCAAAAAGTTTTGTTGCTGTATAATGGTCCGCACCCGGATTTAACGGTGATTAAACAGGCTATAGAAACCAACAAAAACTTTGAGGTAAAGGCAAGCTCCCTTGCCGATGCAGCTACCATTAAACCTGCCGATTACAGCCTGGTGGTCCTGTATCAACTTTCGGCGGGTGAATATGCCCCGATAAAGAATTTTATAGCTAAAAGTAAAACGCCCGTTTGGTACATTGTTGGTTCGCAAAGTAACCTGCAGGCGATTAACAGCGAACAAAACACGGTACGCATAAGTGCAGGCAGGGCCGAAACCCAGGAAGTAATTCCGTTGCCGGCCAATGATTTTACAGCTTTTACACTGTCAGATTCGGCCAGGAGAAAGATTGCAGCATTCCCGCCATTGGTTGCACCGTTTGGCAGTTATGGAACCGCGGCAGGCACTTCAGTATTGTTGAAACAAAAGATTGGCGCGGTAGCTACTACTTACCCTTTACTTGCCTTTGGCGATGAAGCAGGACGGCGTATTGCTGTGCTAACCGGTGAAGGGATCTGGCGCTGGCAACTGTCCGAATTTCAAAACTATGGCAACAGGAACGCCACTGATGAACTGCTGAGCCAAACCGTACAATACTTAACAGCTAATGCCAACCGTCAGCGTTTCCGTGTTTACCCGGCACGTAATGTATTTGACGAGGGTGAAAACGTGATCCTCAATGCCGAATTGTATAATGATGCGCTTGAACTCATCAACACACCTGATGTAAAGATAGAACTGAAAAGCGCGGCAGGAAAAAATTACAGCTTCCTGTTCACCCGTACTGGTCAGAGCTATCAACTGGACGGTGGGGCGTTGCCTATAGGCGAGTACACTTACAGCGCCTCAACTCAAAACGGAAAACAGGATTTTAAAGCCACAGGGCAATTCACCATAAAACCCCTTAACCTCGAAGCCCGCCAAAGCGCCGCTAATCATTCACTGCTTAATACGCTGGCTAAACAAAGTGGCGGACAAATGATCAAACCTTCACAAATTAACCAGCTTGCCGATCTGATCCGCAAAAACGAAAACATTAAAACGGTAGTTTATGAGGATAAGCACTACAGCGATCTGATTGATATGAAGTGGCTGTTTGTAATGATTCTGCTGCTGTTATCAACGGAGTGGTTTTTGAGGAAGCGGGAAGGAGAAGTTTAGCGTATTAGAGTCAAGACGGTAAGATTCAAGAGGCAGGAAAGAAGGGCAGAAATCGAAAGAAAAAACGACAGGTAAAAGCGTGGCCAATTGCGATACCCTCCCCCGGGAACCATTATAGGAACATAGATTTAGGGGCTTAATTCCCCGTAGGGGATACCTGTTTGTAGCAAAAAGGGTGAAAATCCTTTGCCTCGTAGAGGCTACCCTTTAATATTGATTGCAAACATAGCCTGATTAGGGTAGCGCCTACGGCGCACAAGACTGTTTCTGTCCTTTTTCTACAAACAGGTAGCACCTACGGCGCAAAAATGGGCGTAACGATGTAGCCTTGGGAGAAGAGGCAGTCGCAAGACCCGCCCTTGGAAATCATAAGGGGGTATAGATTTTAAGGGTTTAATTCTCCGTAGGGGATACTTGTTTGTAACAAAATAAGGGTGAAAATCCTTTGCCTCGTAGAGGCTACCCTTTAACATTGATTGCAAACATCGCCCGATTAGGGTAGCGCCTACGGCGCACAAGACTGTTTCTGTCCTTTTTCTACAAACAGGTAGCACCTACGGCGCAAAAATGGACGTAACGGTGTAGCCTTGGGAGAAGAGGCAGTCGCAAGACCCGCCCTTGGAAATCATAAGGGGGTATAGATTTTAAGGGTTTAATTCTCCGTAGGGGATACTTGTTTGTAACAAAATAAGGGTGAAAATCCTTTGCCTCGTAGAGGCTACCCTTTAACATTGATTGCAAACATCGCCCGATTAGGGTAGCGCCTACGGCGCACAAGACTGTTTCTGTCCTTTTTCTACAAACAGGTAGCACCTACGGCGCAAAAATGGACGTAACGGTGTAGCTTTGGGAGAAGAGGCAGTCGCAAGATGCTCCTATTTTGGAGAAGCTAATCTTTTGTTTACTTGTCTTTACTCTCCGGTACTACCACATAAACATCCTCATTGGCTTTTTTCATAAGGTACTTTTCGCGGGCAAATTTTTCCATTTGCTGTGGATTGGTGGTAAGTTCTTTAAGCTCTTTAGTTACCTGATCGGTTTGGGCTTTATAGAAATCGCGCTCAACTCTTAGTTTTTTAACCTGTTGATGGTATTGGTATTGGGAGAAAAGATCGTTCCTGTCGAAGAATATCATCCACACTACAAAAGCAAGGGTAACCAGAAAAAACTTGTTCTTGAAAAGATCTATAAGGCGTTTCATTGATACCGGCTGTATGATTTTCATTTAAAGCTATTTAATTTTTTCGACCGCTACAAATATGCTTATTAACTTATTAACAGGGGGATTTTTTTGGAGATTGGTTGATTAAGTTGATTAGGTGAGTGGTTTTGTCTATAACTAAAACAACCATTCACCTAACCAACTACTCACTCAATCAACCAGTCTTAACCTTTTCTGGCTCCGCTCATGCCGCTTTTGCCGCCGGGTTTAGATGCTTCTGAGCGGTTACCGCCTGGTTTTTTATTGCCACCAGAACGGTTATTTCCGGCTGAACGGCTGTTGCCGCTACCGCCAGATCTGCGGTTACCTCCACGGCCACCGCCACCTCCTCGTTGGCCGCCTGAACCACCTTTTTTAGGTGCTTCGTTTATTTTAGCTGCCATAGCCGCCGGGCTAAGCGGGTAAGGGTGACCTTCTTCAACCGGGATCTGTTTGGCTATCAGTTTGTGGATATCTTTCAAAAACTCCAGTTCCTCGGCATCGCAAAATGAAAACGCTATGCCATCTGCCCCGGCACGACCGGTACGGCCAATACGGTGTACGTAGGTTTCGGGTATGTTAGGCAATTCGTAGTTGATAACGTGTGTTAACTCGTCAATATCAATACCACGGGCCGCGATATCGGTAGCTATCAATACACGTGTTGTACGGTTTTTAAAGTTGGTTAATGCGCGCTGCCTTGCATTTTGTGATTTATTGCCGTGGATAGCTTCGGCAGTAATACCTGCCCGGGTTAAATCTTTTACAACTTTATCGGCTCCGTGTTTGGTGCGCGTAAATACCAAAGCGGTTTTAATATTTTTATCTTTCAGTATGTGGATCAGCAGCGATTTTTTATCGCTCTTATCAACATAATAAATCTTTTGCTGTATGGTATCGGCAGTGGATGAAACCGGGGTAACTTCTACTTTTTCGGGATTATTCAGGATGCTATCTGCCAGGCTCTGGATCTCTTTTGGCATGGTGGCCGAAAAGAACAACGTTTGCCTTTTAGCGGGCACTTTGGCAATGATCTTCTTAACATCATTAACAAAGCCCATATCCAGCATGCGGTCGGCCTCGTCCAATATCAAGAATTTAACATGCTCCAGGTTAATAAAACGCTGGTTCATTAAATCCAGCAATCGGCCCGGGGTTGCTACTAAAATATCAACACCACGACGCAAAGCATCAACCTGTGGGTTTTGCGACACACCACCAAATATGACCAGGTTTTTAAGGCCTGTATGCCTTCCGTAATTGGTAAAGCTTTCGCCAATTTGAAGGGCAAGCTCACGGGTAGGCGTTAAAACCAAAGCTTTAATGGTTTTTTGCTCTTTGTGGGCTATCCTGTCCTGGTGCAATAGCTGTAGGGTAGGGATAGCGAACGCCGCGGTTTTACCGGTGCCGGTTTGGGCACAGCCAAGCAAATCATGGCGTTTTAATATAATAGGGATGGCTTGCGCCTGTATTGGAGTAGGTGTGGTATATCCCTCAGTTTTTAAAGCCTTGAGGATAGGCTCAATCAAATTTAAATTTTCGAATGACATTCTTGATCTTTTGTAAATATAAGTGTGCTAACGCGAAAGCATAAGCGGATCTGAAGAGTATGCAGGAACTCAAAACCGTAAAGCGAACGGGTAATTAGCTGCAAAGATACGCTTTTTATTGTTAAGAAAATTTTAAGGGCAAGAGTTACACCGGATTAAGCTGCCAATGTTTCGGTATCGGGAGCGTTCTGTTCCTTTTTAGCCTTACGGTCTTTTTGCCATGATTCCAGCAAAATAAGGCCCATACCTATCATGATAGATACATCCGCAACGTTGAATACGCCGGTTTGGAAAATGCCGAAATTCATGTGCATAAAGTCGGTTACGCTGCCGTACAACATCCTGTCATATAAATTACCTGCGCCGCCGGCAATGACCAAAACAATACCAATGGTGGTTAATTTACCTATTAATGGTTTTAACATCACGTAAAAAACACCGAAGGCAAGGGCCAATAGTGGCAATAATGATAGCAGGATAAATTTCCATGGGTTTTGCAACGAATCGCCAAGGCTTAAAAAAGCGCCGGTATTTTCGGCATGCAGTATGGTGAAAAAGTTTTTGATAACAAAAATGTTATCGCTGATGTGAATGTGTTCCCTTATGTAGATTTTAGTAACCCTGTCAAGCGCGATGCTTAAAACCAATATCAGCACTATACCCAATATCCTCGAAATCCCTTTTCTGTTCATTAGTTTATTTTAACAAGTTATTATAACGCAGTTGTTTCGGTTTAATTATGTGGCCTTGATTGCGGACGCAAAGGTAAAAAAATACTTGGAGATGAGGATAAAATATCGTTATGTTGAACTGGTTTCAGCATAACAAGGGGCAATAAAAAAGGCCATCTGCTTTACACAGATGGCCTTCTCAGTATCAAAAGATTATTTTTTGAAGTATTTGAAATCTTTACCGATGAATTTAGCGTTAGCGCCTAATTCTTCTTCGATACGTAACAACTGGTTGTATTTAGCGATCCTGTCTGAACGTGAAGCCGAACCGGTTTTGATCTGACCGCAGTTTAATGCTACAGCAAGGTCAGCAATGGTTGAGTCTTCAGTTTCGCCCGAACGGTGGCTCATTACTGAGGTGAAACCGTTGGTTTGAGCTAAAGTAACAGCGTTGATAGTTTCAGTTAATGAACCAATTTGGTTTACTTTTACCAGGATTGAGTTAGCAATGCCTTCGCTAACACCTCTTTGTAAACGTTTAGTGTTGGTTACAAATAAATCGTCACCTACTAACTGAACTTTTTTACCGATTTTGTCGGTTAAGATTTTCCAACCTTCCCAATCGTCCTCAGCCATACCGTCTTCGATAGAGATAACAGGATATTTTTCAACTAATTCGGCAAGGTAATCAGCTTGCTCGGCGCTGGTACGGATAGCACCTTTTTCGCCTTCAAATTTAGTATAATCGTATTTACCGTCTTTGTAAAACTCAGAAGCAGCACAGTCAAACGCGATGAAGATATCTTCACCAGCTTTGTAACCTGCTTTTTCAATAGCTTGTAAAATGGTTTCAACGCCATCTTCAGTACCTTCAAAAGTTGGAGCAAAACCGCCTTCGTCACCTACTGCAGTTGATAAACCGCGATCGTGAAGGATTTTTTTCAGGTTGTGGAATACTTCGGTACCCCAACGTAAAGCTTCAGAGAATGAAGGAGCGCCAACCGGCATGATCATAAACTCCTGGAATGCGATAGGAGCGTCAGAGTGTGAACCACCGTTTACGATGTTCATCATCGGGATTGGCAAAGTGTTAGCGTTTACACCACCAATGTAGCGGTATAAAGGCTGACGGCTTTCCTGAGCCGCAGCTTTAGCAACAGCTAATGAAACACCTAATATAGCGTTAGCACCAATTTTACCTTTGTTTTCGGTACCGTCAATCTCAATCATTAAAGCGTCGATAGCATTTTGTTCAAACACATCGATACCTTTTAATTCAGGAGCTAAAATGTCGTTTACATTGGCAACTGCTTTTAATACACCTTTACCCATGTATTTTGACTTGTCATTGTCGCGAAGTTCAACAGCTTCGTGAACGCCGGTTGATGCACCTGATGGTACAGCAGCGCGACCGAATGCGCCATTCTCAGTTAAAACTTCTACCTCAATAGTAGGATTACCGCGAGAATCTAAAATCTGGCGGGCATGGACATCAATTATTATGCTCATAGTGAATTGTCAGAGTGTGGTTTGAATGAATACTATTAATAACGGCGGCTAAGTTAATGTGTAAATAAGGAAAACGCAATTGAAATTTTGTATTTGTAACGATTATAGCCCCGTTAAGGTGCGATTTAACATGAATTTAATATAGAATGAGTGAATTTTTCATAAAAACACAAGGTTTTTGAACTGGATTAAGGGATTTTAGATCGGGTAGTGTTAAAATTGATGTGCTTTTCTATCCCGTCGTCGTGTCCCCACGACAACACATATAATTGGTTGCCTGAACTCGAATTTGTTGAATTTGCCGAATTGACTGATGAATGATTCAATAAATTCAAATAATTCGTTTAATTCGAGTTCAGACAATTAATCACTTGTAGTAGGTACATGTTCACGCTGCACAGCATTTTTGCGCTGAATGCGGTACATGAGTATCAGCATAATATTATCCTTATCGCTTTTAGCGGTTGTTGAATAATTGTACTGGTTGATCCAACCGGCTTGCATGATCCACGATTTATCAAACTGGTAACCAAGGGCCGCCGAAATCCTGTTGCGTTCAAAATTAGGGACTTTATTATTCAGGAATACCTCGTCAAAAACGGATACAAACCAGGTTTTGGCAACAATTTTAGTATTGTTGAGTGGTACAAATACATTAAGTCTGTAGCGGAAACGGTTACGGTAATCGCCGTTAACCCAGCGTTGCTCTACCCGGTAGCGGTGCTCCAGTTTTAAACGGTACAAGAACTGGTTACTGGTGATCTGTTCCCAAAAGCGGGTTTCGCTAGTGGTGGGGCCTTTGCCGACATCCATGTAATCAAAAGTAGTGTAGCGGCCTGTGCCTAAAAGCGCAGTGAAGTTTTTATCAATATCATAGCTCACGCCAGCTTTAACCTCATAGTATTGAAACTGGCTGAACACATTGTTTGTGCGGGTTTGAAACTCGGTATAACCACCCCATTTATGCGTACTGTCACCAGGAAGTACTACAGTAGCTATTCCCCAGGTGCCAACTTTGGAGTCTTGGGCATTAACATTAACTGAATGTATGGTTAATAAAAAGAATATAATAGTTATTAAAATGGGATATCTCACTGTCATTTAGGAATCTTTTTTACAAAAGTATTTCCTAAATGTTATCTCAATGTTAATATTGACGATGTTAATATTAAATTAATGTTAAGTTTTTAAGCTCATTCTTGGCCTTGATAACTTTAAAATACTATTCCCATTTAAATGTTTTTACGGCTACCGCGTAAATGCCAACAAACCATGCCAACAATATCAGCAATTGGTGGGTAACATCACCTAAGCCCGCACCCTCGAAAGCTACTTTACGCATAGCATCGTTTAAATGTGTAAGCGGTAGTACTTTACTAATGTATTGCAGCCAGGTAGGGAAAGCAGTAATAGAAAAAAATGTGCCCGAAAGTAAAAACTGGGGCAGCGTAATGATATTAGAAAGCGGTGGAACTGAGCTTTCGTTTTTGGCAATGCCCGATACCGTGAACCCAAATCCCATGAAGATGATCAATCCGATTGCCGAAAGCACCAGCATATTAAGTACAGTGGTAACACCATGGATTAGTGTAAAACCAAACATGTAATGTCCGACTAATATGATAAACAATGAGCCTAATAATGAAAAAGCAAGCCTTGCAATAGCCTCGCCCAAAACAATGCTGTAGCGCTTAACCGGTGTAGCAAAAAAACGCTTGATAACCAAAGTTAAACGTAAGCTCAGGAACACGAAAGCCGTACCAAAAACGCCGCTGCTTAATAATGAAAAGCCCAACTGCCCCGGTAAAATAAAGTCGATATATTTATACGGGCGACCGCTGATAGTTTCTTCTTTTAAATCGATCAGGTTGGGAACTTTAACTGTTGTGTATGATTGAATCCGCTTCAATTCTTCTGATTGAATACGGTAAAAAATGTTATTCAGCGCTGATTTCAATACACTGCCTTTATCGCCCGATGCCTGGCTGTATTGCACATGAACAGTCATGGCTGCAGGTGGCGCAAAGGGTTTCAGGTCAAGAATGGCATCGATATTACCCTTTGCCAGGTTTTTGCTCATCTCATCGGCCGTTTGATCGGTAATGAGGTGCATGATCTTGTTTTTTTTCAGGGCGATATAAACCGGGTTGTTGGCTGAAGTATCGCTTCCTTTAGCTAAGCCCACATCTATCGACATGCCACCGCCGCCAATATTGGCAAAAACAATGATAAATATTAACGGGAAAGCCAGTGTAAACACCACCGCCGAAGGGCTGCGTAATATCGACCGGAAACTTGCCCGGGCAATAGCCAGGGTTGCTTTTGTATTGCTGTACTGTTTGTTCATTAATTTATATCATTTTGCCTGGGGCGTCATTAGGTCATTTAGTCATTTTTGCCTGTCGGCGTCACTATATCATTTTGCCTGGGGCGTCATTAGGTCATTTAGTCATTTTTGCCTGTCGGCGTCACTATATCATTTTGCCTGGGGCGTCATTAGGTCATTTAGTCATTTTTGCCTGTCGGCGTCACTATATCATTTTGCCTGGGGCGTCATTAGGTCATTGAGCATTTTGGCCTGCTAACTGCAAACTCAGAACTGCCAACTGCACCTATCCTTCCCGCCATTCCTTCCCGGTAAGGTTAATAAATACATCCTCCAGGTTGGCGAGCTTTACTTGTTTTTTGCGCTCGAAGCCGGAGGCTACCAACTCGTCGATAAAGTGATCGGGAGTGTCAATGCCGATGATGTGGCCACCGTCAACAAAGGCAACACGGTCGCACAGTACTTCGGCTTCGTCCATATAGTGGGTGGTGATCACCACGGTAGTTCCCTGGTCGCGGATCTCGCGGATCAAATCCCAAAGGTTGCGGCGGGCCTGCGGATCGAGGCCTGTAGTGGGCTCATCTAAAAATATGATCCTAGGGTTATTGATCAGTGTAGTGGCAATAGAAAAACGTTGCTTTTGCCCACCGGACAGATCTTTGTATTTAGCCTTAGCCTTATCGGTAAGCGCTACTTTTTCCAGCATCTCCATCGGGGTTTTATCGATGCCATATAAGCCCGAAAATAGTACGATGAGTTCCGAAAGATTAAGATTGGGATAATAACCGGCGGCTTGTAACTGTACGCCTATACGCTTTTTGATGCTATCGGCATCGGTTTCGATGTCGAAACCATCAACTACTATACTGCCGGATGTTTTATCGCGAAGGGTTTCAATAATTTCGAGGGTAGTGGTTTTACCTGCGCCGTTGGGGCCAAGCAGGCCGAAGATCTCGCCTTCGTAAACTTCAAAACTAATGCCTTTAACGGCTGCAAAATCGCCATAGTTTTTTACCAGGTTGTTTACAGTGATGATAGGTTGTTTTGTCATAGGGTAAAAATGCATCAGATTCATGAAATAACCATGAGTTTTTCGGTGAACCACATAATTTTTACGGTGAAAGTACGTTGCCCGTCGGAATAGCTCCGTTGATATTATTTGACATCATAAAAATAACCGGATGTCATGGTGAGCAATGTCATTAAGTTAAGGAAATCCCCCGGAGGGGGAACAGGTTTGTAGTAATGTAATTATACCAAAAGCAACAGTGCCAGAGGTACTGAACACCGGAGTTGTGTACCTCTGGCACACAAAAAATGCCATTCATTTGATTTCTACAAACCTTTTGCACCTCTGGTGCAGTATATAAATCTCTTAACCTAATGACATGGTATGCTGAGCCGGTCGAAACATGGTGAGTAGTGCCTCTGCACGCGACCCTTCAACAGGCTCAGGGTGACAGCCTCCTTTTGTCATTTCTCCCTTAGAAGCCGCGGATTTTATAACTCGGATAACAAATAGCATTTGAAAATGAAAAAGCCCGGATGTTTATCATCCGGGCAAATAAATGCGCTTCGCAAATATTCCCCCTTTAGGGTGTTAGGGGGCCTTTAATTCACTTTCAGATTTCAGCACTCTGCTGCCGTTTTTCTGTTCAATTTCATAAGCGGGCTCCTCTTTGCTGGCGTTGCGTTTAACTTTCGCGCCTTTTATATTTTTGCTTACCGGCTTGTCGTGCTTCTTGACGATATGGCCTTCAGCCTGTGATTTTCCCCATTTCCAGGTTACTTCATCTCCCTTTTTCATACACTTTACCTTTTCTGATTAACGTATGGGTTTTGTTATTGATTTAACAAAGATGAAATAACCATCCCTCGGGGTGCCGGGACATTATTTTATTAAATGACCGATTGAGTGGGCGATAGCTACGGCATGTTCCGCGGCTTTTATAACTAAATGGATCAATTGAATTGCAAGTAGAGTTTTCATGGCATTTATTTGTTGTTGTTTAGTGACCCAAAATTGCGCACAAAAGGCACCCTGCCGTTAGGTTTATTAGGCGAAGCAAGCGCGCTTATCGGTAAACAGGGGTAAAACATCGGAGAAATGCCGGTAAAAAAATACTGCTGTCGGTAAAACTTCCCGGAATGAAAAAGGGCTATGTTGGCAATTGGGTTGAAATATTTTGCCTGATGCCCATTTTATAGATCAATGATTTTGTTACTTTTATTCTAAATAAGTAAACAATTATCACCTAATTAATTATCACTAAATGAAAAAGACTGCCTTGTTGGTCGTGTTAATGCTATTGTGCGGCATCATTGTAAAAGCACAATTTAAATTTCTTGCCGAAAGCCCGGCCTTCGAAGAGCCAGAGGCCGGGAGAGCCAAAATACTTCAGCTCAAAAATGGCAATACCATGTTTATTCTTATTGATCATAAAAAAGGAATGAACATCCGGATATATAATGCAGCACATCAGGAAACAGCCATAACTCATGTTGATGCATCATTCGGTAGTATTAATGCAGGTGTTAATGCGGTTTTTGAACTGGCAGGTGATGTTGTTATGATGATCAATGTAATTGATTCCCGTACACCTATGTTGTACCGTATTGTAATTGATGGTAAAACCGGCAATGTAAAGGACGACAAAAAAATAGCAGAGGTAAGTAAAAGAGGTGTTTTTTTCGGCGAATCTGATGTTATATATGGTGGTTTGACGGCTCCTGACTTTTATGTACAGAAAGACCCCAACAGCGACAATTATGCTGTTGTAATATTTAACCGGTTTGAATCCGAACAAAGTAAACGGATTGAAATTATTGCTTACGGCAGTGATAACAAAGAGATTAACCGGGCTTTTTATTCATCTCCGGAAGAAAAATATAAATACCTGCGCTGTGTGGACATGGCTGTTATTGGCACCGAGAAAGTGAGCCTGTTGATTTATGGTTACAATACCCGGGGGGCTACAGCTAAAGATAGGTCGCTTATTTTGGCAAATTTAGATAAGGGAGAAAAATCTGTAAGCTTTACTGAGCTCGATTTTTCAAAAGATCTTATAGTTTACCAGGGAATTGTTCGCTATAACCCGGTCATGAAATCATTAATCTTGTTAACACTGGTAAAAGAGAAAAGCAGAGACAACGGTTATATCCCCATTATGGCTTTTGTTGACCCTTATGCAAAAAAAATAAACAGGGTTAATGTTGTTTCGCCTTCCGACCGGCTCAATCAGTATTCAAAGAAAGGATTCAGTGGTTTGCCGCAAAACCTGTATTTAAATGATGACGGCACATTTAGTATTGTATCTGAAGAAATGAAGACGCTGTTACAAGGCAGGTATGCTAAAACAACTTTGGGCGATTTGGCTATAGTAAATTACAGCAAAACGGGTGAGTTTATCAATGACTACCTTATACGCAAGGATCAAGAGTTGCCAAATTGGTATCTAAATCCTTTTTATCAGTGGGAGCGTGAGGGGACATTACAGGTATTGGGAGATGGAAATCAATTTAAACCATTTGCATTTTTGAGTGCAGGGCCTAAAAGTTTTGTTTTGTTTAATGATACCGAAAGAAATAACGATGCCCTGGAAAAAGGTAGCCTGGTGACCGTTAAAGGAGTTAGCAATTGCGATGGCTTTTACTATCCACTTAAAGGCGCCGACCCTATTTTAAAACGTGATTACGTGTTTGGCAATCCCGCAGGTAAGCGTGATCATGATCTCGCGTTATTCTCCGTATCTGATTATGATCGAAAAAACAATGTCTACGTAACACTGAAGCTTGAGAACCAGCACGGTAATAAAGGTGTTAAATTAGTTTGGCTGCAGCCGTAAAGTAATGCTTACCAAACACAAAAGCCGCTTTACAGTTAATAAAGCGGCTTTTGTGTTTTCATAGGTAGCTGATATATCAATTAACCAGGTTAGTTAATGCCTGGATAACCATAGTGCTGTGCTCCTGCAAGATGACTATAGCAGCTATAAGTGGATTGTAAAATGTTTTCATGATAATGTTATTTGCCGCAAATATGTGCCCCCGGCTTTTTATTAAACAGATATTTTAGGTGAAACGGCACAAAATGTCGGTGAACGCATGATCAATCTGGGATAGCGGCTATAAAAGAAGCTTTTATGACCAAAATCCTTGCGCCCTGATCTGGCTTGAGGGATAGCCTTGCAGTTTCAGTAGCTTGCGCAGTTCACCCACCATGGTATGGTTACCGGCAAGATAAAATACCGAATGTTCAAGATTGTATTGCTGTTCCATTACCCATTGAATAAGGCTGTGATGACCGTACACATCATTGCGTTCAATAGGTTTTAATGGTGATTTAAAATATTCGCCAAATAAACCCCGGTGATTTTCATCGGCCATAACTATAGCTCCCGAAAAACGGGTTGCGGGTAATACCATTTGTTGTAAGGCCAGCAGGTGCCCCATGCTGCTTTCGTCGCCAAGGCCTATTATAGCCGGAGTGCTCGCGGGCGCGTGCCTGGTTGAGCGGATTTTGAAATAATGAATGGGATCGCCGGTTTGTAATTGCTTAGCCCATTTACTACCCGGGCCGTTGTGCGCCGCGTCAATATAAAGGGTGCAGGTACTGGTTTCGGCATCCCAGCCGGCGGGGGTATAATCGCGGTAGGTAAGGTCGCCAACTTTTACTTTTATATAAGGTACCTCGTGCCAGTTTTGCATATCGGCCAGGGGCAAATGCAGGTCGATCTCGATCATGGTCGACGGTTCCCAGTGCCTTACTTCAAGTACCCGCCCGCTTTGTAAAAGCTGGTTCTCAAACAAGTTGCTTGCCCTTCTTTTTAATTTATGTAGAGTGGATGTTTCCATGTTTGTTGTATTTTGATAATACAAATAAACACGGAAATTCAGCTCGATGAAATAGTAATTTCGGGGTAAAGATTGGATTATTTACGGTGTTTGTCTCTAAACTCAAGCGGTGTGATACATGCCGATTTTTTAAACAGCCTTGAAAAATAGGTGTGATCATCATAACCCAGCGTATGCGCAATTTCCTTTACGTTGAGCCCGCTGTAATACAATAGCCTTTTAGCTTCCAGCATTACTTCCTGGGTTATCCAGTAACTTACCGGGAAACCGGTAGTTTTCTTTAATACCTCGTTAAGGTATGATTCCGACACATTGAGCATGCCTGCATAAGCCGATGGGCCTTTAACAGTACGAACGTTTCTAAGCAAAAGCTTTTTAAACTGATGCGAAATTTGAGCAGGGCGGGAAAGCTGCTTTTCGGGCGTATAAACGTTACTAAAGGTAGCTGCGGCCATACCGGCAAAGGATTGTATGAGCGATTGCAAAACCGGTAAAAAGAAAGCGTTGTTGCTATCTTCGGCATTTTTTTCGCGCAACAGACAAAGGATCTGCTGGTATTGTTTCAATTCATTATCGTTAAGTTGATAAGGCTGCTGCAGAAAAAGCTGGTTCTCGAAAATATTCCGGAAATCGGATGGAATATGTTGGGTATCGATAGCAACATACCAGCCGCCGGCAATTGCATTATTTATCCTGTGATGTACTTGCCCCGGCAAAATATAATAAAGAGTGTTTTCGCAAAAATGGATCTCGTTAAAATCAATCATTAATGATGCAGTACCGTTTTCAACCAGGAAAAACAAGTAATGATCATCGCGATGTGCTCCCATAGGCGGCTTTTTCAAATCTTCTTCGCCGCTTTCAAAGTGCTTAATCTCAAACCCCGAGTTTGTTCGTTCATGTAACTGGTGTACAGGTATATCTTTCATTTTGCCGGGCAGCTGTTGTATTAATTGTGTTAACGTAATCTTTAGCCGGTTTGATGCAATTGTTTCACTGCTAAATATCTTCTTTTATACTATGGGTAACTACAGCGCTTACTTGCCGCCTTCTACCATCGCGTAAATTTCCTGCATATAAATGGCTTCATCCATTGAGGCATGAAAATCTTCCCATTCATCAACGGTAAAAGTAAGCTGTATATCATTAACCGGCGTACGCATTACCACACGCTCCTGTCCGTCGGGAAAAGGGAAAGAATGGTCGCTGAATTCAAGATCGATAGTGAAATTTTTAAACTGGATAAATTGCTCCGGGTTAAAGCTAAGGATCAGGTTATGGTGCCATATAAATATGCATTGGCATTCGGAGCAGCGGCTTACTACCGATGTTCCCTTTTGGCTGAGTATTTTAGCATCGCACATAAATTCCGGTAATTTAATTTGAATTGGTGCCTGCTCTGCCGGTTAAGTGTTTGATGAAAACTACTTAAATGCAGAACAGGACTTTATATTTTAAGCATTAGTAACCAAATAGTTGTTGATAAGCTTTCGGGCTTCTGTTTTACTTTTTTGTGCATCCCATTTTTCTTTTGCCGATTGATCGGCAAGGTCAAACAGGCGTTCGTAAAGCAGTTTGCCGTCTACTTTTCCTTTTAGTTTAACAATGGTATTTTGCGCATAAACCTCGTCCCATACCTGGCGTACGGCTGTCCAGTAAGGCTGCTGTTTTTGCCACCAGCCCTTTGCAAAGGCAAATCTGGCTTCATCTGTTTTGGTAAATTCTTCATAGCCTTTTTCGCGTACAAGAAGTTTATCGTTACCTGCCGAGCGGATTATTTTTTGGTTATCCTGCTCAAACATCCATCCGTTTGGAGTTAAATAGATACGGTTGCCGCGTCGTAATACATTATAATCGCTGCGCTTGGTAAATTCACGGCGGGGCAGGGGCGAGTCGCATTCGCTTTGCCAAAAGTGTTTTCCATCAGCATGTACCCAGGTGCCAATACTTTCATACCGCGGACTGTCATCAACCTGAAAAACCTTTTGTACCCAGCGGCCTTTTGCTTCGGCGGGCTTTAGTGTGCCCTTTTTCCAGGTACTGCTTTGATCGAAGTTAAGCAGGGTGGGCTCCTCGTACACCCAGTCTTCACGCCAATGTTTTATTACTGCAGAATCACCAATCACCAATAAATGCTGTATAACTATTTTTTTGGGAGAATCTTCTTCAACAGCGGCCCATTCGTAGCCCCATGAGTGGTATTGCGGATGATTGCGATAAGCGGTATCAGGAGAAAAGGTTTCGGCATAATCAAAAGTAACTTTATAAAAACCACCAAGCGCACGGATGGCCGCGCGGTCCTGTTCTAATTTTGATTGTGCTTTAACACTAATCTGAACCGCACTTAGCAATACTAACAGGTAAAGGACTTTTTTCATGAACTAACGGATTGCTGTAATGTATTAACAGCAACAAAGGAATGTCTTATTTAGAATAAATCCAAATAAAAATAAAAAAAGCATCTTGCTTATTTAACCAATTTAATTAAAACAATTTGCCATGGGCATACTTACTATAAAATTATGTACCCTAATGCAGGCATATTGAAACAATTGTAAGGCAGGCGTTTGCAAGGGTTTTCTACTCAACATCAACCCTTAATATTTTATTCATTTTATTCATCTTGGTAGTTTGGCCTGTCAATAACTATATTTAAGCATAATTATTTTGTTAATTATAAGCAAGCCTGTACAGGTAAAGTATATAAAACAATAAATATTATTCAGCGTATTATTGGTGTACCCCCTTAACGATAATAAGTTTTGCTGAGTTGAAACGCCAATTATGACGAGTTTTTCAAAACATTATTCAGAGAACTTAAAAAATTCTGTTCTTGCTGTTGCGGGGTTATCAAATATAGCTCCGGCCGATTGTAAGATGCTGGAAGCTTTAATTCTCGAAAAAACCAAACAACGGGTTAGCGAAACAACGCTAAAACGGATCTACGGTTTTGCGTATAGTAAATTCAACCCTTCCATGTTTACCCTCAATACCTTATCGCGCTATTGCGACTATGAGGGTTGGGATGATTTTTGCAGAAAGCAGGAGGCCGAATCCATAAAGCAAAGCGGCACTACTGTTGATTGGGACCTGTTAAAAGCCAACGCGGGTAAAATAACTTCTTTTACGCTGCAGGCAATTAAAAATAAAACCGGGATACCTTATCCTCAAACTATCAGACGCCAGTTTATTGATGATCATTTTGCCGCCTTTTTGCAGGGAAATTATACTGCAAGCGTGATTACGGCCCCCGCAGGGTATGGTAAAACAGTAGCGCTTTGCCATTGGGTTGATGAAAAAATACACCAAATAGGCAATGACATCATACTGTTTTTTAGCAGCAGTGCTTTAATGAACGTTTTTCTAAGCGGTCGCGATTTGAACGATTGGATGCTTGGCCTGCTTGGTTATTCAACGGAAGAAGATATTGTAGCCCTGCTTGACGTAAAGCAACGTAAGGAAGGGCGGTTTTTCCTGATTGTTGATGGCGTTGACGAGCACATGTTTAAGAACGATCAGTTTCAATTGGTTATAAACCAACTGGTTGATATTTTTTCCTTTTACCAGTCGCATGAATGGTTTAAACTGGTTTTAACCATGCGTTCATCAACCTGGATGAACTATAAGCATTTGATTGAGATGGGGCAGAGCCCCTGGTTTGAAGGTTTTTTCAGTTCGCACAATCAGCCGTCAAATGTACCGCTGTTCAGTATCCAGGAAATAAAAGAGCTTTGTATTAAAATTAATCCGGCCATAAAAAGCTTTATAGCGATAAATGTGGTCGAAAACTTTAATCACCCGTTATATTTTCAGTTCTACTATAAGCAGCATAAGAAAAACTTTTCGCTCAATGATGTTGATCACGTGAGTGTTTATGAACTTATATCAAACTTTGTTTTAAACAAAGTTTACATGGGCCAGTATTCGGCCGATAAAATTTACCTGATCCAGGCTATAGTTGAGCAGATGGATTTTGAAAATGGTGTATTTGAGGCCAGCAAGCTTGGGCTTATCAATGTTATAAAGCAATATAACCATGCCTATCTCGAACTGTTGAGCATTGGTTTTATCCGTGAGCTTAACACCAGCAGCGATTTTGAATACCGTGCGTCCATTGAGTTTAGCAACGATCATTTTTTTGAGTTTTCGATAAGCCGGTATCTCCTTCATAATAATGATAACCTTTTTAATATCGACCTGATAAATATTATTAATAAATATTTTACTGGGGAGCGTAAGTTATCCATATTAAAATGGAGCATCATTTATGCTATTAAAAGCGGGCAGCAGGAAAGCTTTCAGCTTTTATCACAAACCCGCCTTACTACCAGCGAAAAATCAGATCTGATCATTTTTTTGGGTGATTTATTAGAAAAAGAATTAAGTACTTTAAAAGATACCGAAACGCTTGTACAATATTTTAAACAGGATTGCAGCGATGAACTGTTTGATTATTTATTTGGCCTGGAGTTTATTCATAATGATTATGCCAAAACGCTGCACACGCTGCTCAAGTTTGAGCTTTCGGACAAAAAGAAGATCCTGGTGTATACCGCCCTTGCTACAATAAGTGTAATAGGGCTTGAAATGAACAAACTGGAAGAGTATCTTAAAATAATGAGCGGCTTTGGCGCTGTGAGCTATTATGAGTTTTCGGTTAATCCTTTAAAATGTATCAATACCATATATCAGTTTCTTAAGTATGGTATTGTTAACAAGGAGTTTTTTAAGGAACTCACAAGGTTTTATTTTCAACCACCGTTGCACCTGGAACAGTCAGGTTCAAATGACCTGGTACTTTTGTTAGCAGCGCACACTTTAAGGATTTGCAATAAGCCGTTGAAAACATTGCGTTTTATTGCAATGCTGGAAAAATATTACCGGCCTGTTAGCAATACTATGTGTGTATACTGCTTTTTTTTGAAACGAATAAAAACGGAAGAATATCTTGCCCTCGGGCAGACAAATAAGGCTATGGAGCTATATTTTGAATTGGATGACGCTTACAGGCATGCCGATGGGGCCTTTACCCCGCTTATGATCACATCATTCAATTGTATTAAGATCATAGTTGATTTTAATTACAAGCAACTTTCATTAACCGATGATACAATGGAAGAATGGGCAAACCTCATTATTAACGAAATGGAGTATAAGCTATCACGGGTATATATGTTTGCTTTTTTACTAAGAAACCAGCACCATATCAAACAGCCGCCCGAACGGGTTTATAAACATATTAACTATATGTTTTTAAAAACGATGAGCGAAAGCGGTTTACGGGCTGATATTTTTTTAAAGCAAAACAGTTTTACAAGCTGATAGCCGCCCGTTGGTTATTATCATATTTTGCCGATAAAAAATCATAAAGCTTATGCCTGGTTTTTGAGTTGCTCAAATGCTCATTCAAAAAACGGATCATTGGCTCATTGTTTTTTTCAATAGCGGTTAATTGTAATATCTGCATCGAGTTTTTTTCGATATCTGAAACATATTCCAGGTATGAAAGGATGCACATATCGCGCAGCACTTCATCGTCGCTATGCTGGTGTATGTTTGTAAATTCATCTTCGAGTAAAGAGATGAGGCCGCCGCAATTTTCAAATGAGTAACGTTTTTGAAGCTGCGCATAAACGCCATCCATACGCGCAATTTGTTTTTCGGCGTCGCTAAGTGTTTCTTTTATCGGAGTATCAAGATCCTTAAAGCTATCGGTATCTGCAATTTCCAAAAGTCGTTCGGCCAGGTGTGCTTTGGCGCAATAAATCCTGTTCAGGTGTTCTGTAAAAAAAACTGTTAATTTATCAGACGCCCATTGTGCTGGGTAAGGGGGTACCATACGGGGTGTTTTTTTAGTCATTAAGTGTAATATCAGTCATAGTTAAATAATAATGCCACTGCCGCGTTGCAGGTTTTGTTTATAGGGTTGTATGACCGATAAAACAGGGGAATGGATATTGATAGGAAATAACTAACCGGATATCCGGCTTTTAGGGTAATTTGAGCAAATGCTAATTGTGCTAAAGTTATTTCTTGTTATGATTAAATAACAAGTTTATGCAATATTCATTCTTTAATGTGACGCTTGAAATAACCAGTGGTTTATCTCAATAATCGTCAGGACATTATTAAATAAATCTACAATACGCAGGTCAAAACGCGTACCGATTTTGTTACATCTACGTAAAAAATGTGATTGTAATATATAAGTTACCTTCTTTTGTAAATTTTTATGCGTTTTTGAAAGTCATTTTCGCGACAGTTATAAAACTATAGCACACGTATCTTATTAACATATGTTTGTATACATGATTATGTACAAAGTGTGGTGAAAATGAACGAGTATGTTATGTTGGTGCAGTTTTGTTCCCTCAATAATGCGTTTATCCAGAATTTATCCAAAATTAATTATTCGGGTTTAATGTTTTTAACATATAAATTATTTTATCCTTAAAATTTTGTGTAGCATTGCTACTGTTTAGAACGATTATTGATTGAAAAAGACCTTTGCCATAGTAATGCTAATTACTCATATGCTCAATTTACTTGGGTATATGGCGCTCAATCAATATTTTGCCAATAAAAATAATGGGATAATTGCCAGGCAAATTGCCAAAGGCAAATACAACACCCGTGATCTGATCGAAATTAAGATCAAACAAAATTTGCCTTTTATACACGACTGGGAAGATTATGTAAACATTGCCGGGCAGCTCCAGTTGGATGGCGTTGCATACAATTACGTGAAACTAAGAGTTACCCGCGATACGGTTTATGTTCAGTGTATTCCGAACTATGAAACAACAAAATTGCTGAACGAGAACGTGATCTGCGCCAAGAAGCTCGATACAACACCTATCAGTAAGCGCAATCACGAATCGTCAGAAAAGAAACTTGGGAGCGATGCTAAGTATAATTGCCCCGAAATTTCGTACTCGTTCATAAAACCAGCCGAGCCTGTTCAGGTTCCCGGTACATTTGTTTATATCAGTATTCCCGATGCCTTTGTATCCGTTGGCGGCCAGCCTCCGGAAATGGCACATGCCTGAATTTATAGCTGATAATTAATCTGTTCTGCTCACCCATGATGAATGGCATAATATGCTATGCAATTTGCTATGCTTATATATGATTCTGGTTGTTGCAGCTGAACAGTATACCCCTAATATTTTTCAATTTGAATAAATGAATACTCTTTATAAAATTTCATTAGCCGCGCTTTTTACAGGTTGCGCCGGCTTTGCCCATGCGCAAAACAAAAGCGTTAAAGATACCTTGCAACTGGATAGTGTTATCATTAAAGAAAGCAGGCCTAAGCATTTGCCTAACGTATCGGGCACCAATATTTTTGCCGGGAAAAGAACCTTCGATATTTTCCTTGATGCCGGAAAAGCCAATTTAGCCAATAACAATGCCCGCATGACCTTTGCTAAAGTGCCGGGTGTTAACGTTTGGGAAATGGATGGCGCAGGCTTGCAGCTCAATATAGGCACCCGTGGTACGGATACCCACAGATCGATAGAAACCAATATCAGGCAAAATGGCTACAACACCAACTCGGATATGTTTGGCTATCCCGAAAATCATTACAATGTGCCGTTTCAGGCTGTGAGTGAAATTCAGATTGTGCGTGGTTCGGCCGCATTACAATTTGGCAGTCAATTTGGCGGCATGGTTAACTTTAAACTTAAGGAAGGCGACAGTACCAAAGTGTTTGGTTTTGAAAGCGAGCAATCGGCCGGTTCAAACAGGTTTTTCAACTCCTATAATGCCATTGGCGGCAAGGTGGGCAAAGTGAGCTATTACGCTTTTTACAGTGCCCGTACCGGAGATGGTTGGCGGCCAGATGCCGCTTTTAATTCACGCGCTTACTATGCCAACATCAAATACCAGTTTAACGATAAGGGGAGCATTGCTTTCCAGTTTTCACGGTCGGATTACAGGCAGCAGATAGCAGGCGGTTTAACCGACGCGCAGTTTGACGCCAATAACCGCCAGTCAACCCGTGCCCGCAACTTTTTTAACCCGGAAATTAATATCCCTGCATTGTTGTTCAATTACCAGTTTGATAAAGATACCCGGCTGGAAATTACCTCGCATGTATTGTTTGGCCAGCGTAACAGTGTGCAGTTTATTAATACAGCCAACATTCCGGATACGGTTAATACAAGCCTGAAAACATTTAACCCGCGCCAGGTTGACCGTGACTATTACGCCGGTTTTACCACCGAGGCCCGTTTACTGCATAATTATAAGCTGGGCGATCTTAAGAGTTCATTCACGGCCGGGGTGAGGTATTTTGAGGAAACCACCAAACGTAAACAAAAAGGTACAGGTACAGTAGGCTCTGATTTTGACCTGAGCCTGGTTAAGGACTACGGCATCGATTTAAGGTTGCACACTTTAAACTATGCCGCTTTTGCCGAAAATATGTTCCAGGTTACCAAAGCATTTACAGTTACACCGGGCGTTAGGTTCGAGCAAATCAATACCACAAACACCGGCGTTATTGTAAACCGCACCGTGCCGGTAAGTTATAAAGATAAACGTAACTTTCCATTGTTTGGGACAGGTTTACAGTATCAATTGGATAACGGAAGTCAGTTTTACGGTAATATCTCGCAGGCTTATCGCCCATATATTTATGCAGCCGTTACCCCGGCAGATCAGCTGACCATCATCGATCCTAATATTAAAGACAGCAAAGGTTATGATGCCGATCTGGGCTATCGCGGCCATATCAGTACTGTATTTAGTTTTGACATAGACGCGTTTTATGTTTATTATGGCAAAAGGGCAGGAACCTTAACGCAGACCGATGCCAACAACGTAACGCATCTTTACATGACCAACATTGGTAATGGCGTAGCTAAAGGTATTGAGGCATTTACCGAAGTTTCTTTAATTCGCTCATTTGATAAATCGGCAGGAAGTGATCTGCGTTTGTTTAACTCGCTATCGTATACCCACGGCCGTTACACCAGTGGCTCTATTAGCCAAAATGGTAAAAACGTGAGCCTGGTTGGTAATCATCTTGAGGGCACTCCGGACTGGATTGACCGTGCTGGTTTAACCTTTTTAAGCGGCCATGTAAGCAGTACCCTGCAATACAGCTATGTAGGCAAAAGCTTTAGTGATGCCAATAACACTACATTCAATGCTACCGGCGCTACAGGTATTGTGCCGTCGTATCATTTGTTTGACTGGGCTTTCAACTATAGTTTCCTGAAAAACTATCACCTAACGGCTAACGTGAACAATATTTTTAACGCTAAGTATTTTACCCGCCGTATTAACATGTACCCCGGCCCTGGCATTTTACCTGCCGATGGACGCACATTCAATATTGGTTTTGGTGTGAAGATTTGACCTCACCTAAATCCTCTCCAAAGGAGAGGACTTTGAAAATGCTTTAAGCCCCTCTCCTTTGGAGAGGGGTTGGGGTGAGGCAAATACGGCCCTTCAAATTCATGAAGGGCCGTTTATTTATACTGATAAGGATTGCTTACTTAGTGATGTGCTTTTTTACGATCTCTGAAAGTGCTGTAAGGTCGAAGGGTTTGGCAAGGTAGCCATCGGCATTCCCGGCTTTGGCTATTTCCTTAATATTGCTAACTGCCGAAATGATCACTACGGGAATGTGGCTGGTGGCAGGATCGTCCTTTATTCCTTTGCTTAGTTGTTGCCCATTGGCATCGCTGGTCCAGTCGGTGAGCCAGTTATCAAGCAATATCAGGTCGGGGTTGATAGAGGCGAGGGTTCGCAGGATACGGGCATTATCGGAGTGTATTACTTCGTAACCTTCTTCCTCCAATACATACACTACGGTGTCGCGGATATCTTTATCGTCCTCTATAACTAAAACCTTTTTGGCCATAAGTTTTGATTGCTATATAATTTAAATATCAGCCTTTCGGCCTGTTTTGTTTAACTATATAACAAACAAATACCCTGAATTTGTTTTAGTTGTAGTATTAAATAAAAAATATATTATTTAATGAAATGTTAACCGGCAACGGTATTATAACAGGCGCGGCAACGTGGTTCGTAGCTTTCTTTTTCGCCCAATAATATTTTTGAATTATCGTGCACCAAACGGTACGAGTATTGGGCAGGGTTACCGCACCTAACGCAAACGGCCTGTAGCTTGGTTACCGATTCGGCAATGGCCATGATGGTTGGCATTGAGCCAAACGGGCGCCCTTTAAAATCCATATCAAGACCGGCCACAATCACACGTACACCACGATTGGCCAGTATGGTACATACTTCGGGAAGTTCATCGTCAAAAAACTGCGCTTCATCAACACCTATCACGTGGGCATCGCTGGCCAGCAGTAAAATAGCAGATGCGCTATCAACTGGGGTAGAGGTAATTTTGCTGGCATTGTGCGAAACAATGGCCTCTTCGTCGTAACGGGTATCGGCTTTCGGACTAAAGATCTCGACCTTAAGCTTGGCTATGCGGGCACGGTTTAGCCTCCTGATCAGCTCTTCGGTTTTGCCCGAAAACATTGATCCGCAGATAACCTCAATACTGCCGCCTAACTCACTTTTACGCCTGAAAACCTCTTCGTGATATACCATTTATGACTTTTATAGTCGGCAAATATCAGAATTTAATCCTACTTTTGATAAGCATTTTCCTAACATTGAGGCCATGAAGCAAATGGATGTATTTAAAAAGATAGGTGGGATTTTAAAAGAGCTTAATGATCAATACGACTACCTTTCTGCTGATCCCAGCGAACTAAACGAACTTGAATTAGAGCTTTTTGTAGCCAACGCCCATTTTTTAAAAGACCATGCCGAAATTTTGCGCCGTATTAACGAGCGCGCGGCAGTTCCTGTACCATCAGCAGAAAAATCTCAGCCGGTAGCAGAGCAGTCTAAACCCATAACCCCGGTAGCTCCTCCGGCACCAGCCCCTGTAACACCACCTGCAAAACAGGATGCATTGTATGAGCAGCGCTTTTTTGAGCCGGTTGTTCAACAGCATATCCCTGTTCCGGTAGATAAAATTGAACTTACCAATAACGTTGAACCGGTTGCTCCGGCGCCGTTTAATAACCCGGTAAAAATAGAAGTGATTACACCAGAACCGGAAATAAATGAAGCTCCCGAGCCGCAGATAGATATAGCTGTAGAAAAAGACACCGACAGCTACTCGTTTCAGCAGGAGATTTCGGAAGGAAGCAGCTTCGAACTTAATTTAAACGAGGCTGACACCTGGGATGATGAAGCCGACCGCTTTGAACAGGAAGAGCTGATCAGTCAGCTTCCTGAAAAACCTGTTGAAATTGTGCCCATTGCCGAACAACCAAAACCTTTGCCCGTAGTTGAGCCTGTGACGCCCGCCGCCGAACCTGTTACTGCTACTGCACCCGATAACAGCCAGCAGGTGTTAACCTTTAATCAAAGGATCATGGCTCAAAAAGCCGAGAAAGCCAGCGCCGCGGCGACAAGCACCACAACTGAATTGCCTGTTACCGATCTGAAATCGGCCATTAACCTGAATGATAAGCTGCTTTATATAAAAGATCTGTTTAACGGTTACAGCCTGGCCTACAGCGAAGCTATAGAGATTGTAAACCGCTTTAATACTTTTGAAGAGGCCGAACGCTTCCTGAAAACCAATTACGTGGTTAAGAACAACTGGGAAAGTAAAGCTTCAACAGCTGATAAGTTTTATGCTTTGCTGAGAAGAAGGTACCCAACTGCGTAGCCATTGAGTACATAGTTGATGGTTCATAGTTCATAACCACAATTGTTTGGTTGCAGGGATTCTCTCTTTCTGACTTACGGATTTTCCCGACTTGCGGACAAAAAGCTAAACGTTCGATTTCCTGTTTGAGTCGAGCTTAATGAGCGTGAACAGGAGCATGGTAAAGCTTATTAATGATGACCCACCGTAACTGATAAATGGTAGCGGAATGCCAATTACCGGCACTACACCGATAGTCATACCGATATTGATCACTACGTGGAAAAACAATACTGAAGCTACACCGTAACCGTAAACACGCGTAAAGGGTGATCGTTGCCGCTCGGCTATCAGAATAACGCGCAATATCAGGAACATGAACAGGCTTATCACAGTTAATGAACCTGCAAATCCCCACTCTTCACCAACGGTACAAAATATAAAGTCGGTACTTTGTTCGGGTACAAACGAGTACTGCGTTTGGGTGCCATGTAAATAGCCTTTACCCCAAAGTTTACCGGAACCAATGGCAATTTTTGATTGGTTTACGTTGTAGCCCTTTCCCCTTAAATCGGTAGTGATACCCAATAAAATGTTGATACGCTCAGTTTGGTGTTTCTTTAAAACGTGGGTATAAATAAACTTTACGCTGAATATAAATGCTATACAAATGGCCAGGCCAATAAGCATAGTTTTAATCAATTGTCTGTTCCGCTTAAATAAAAAGATGATGAACGCGGTTATTGCAACCAGTATCAGGATAATATAAAGCGGATTGTACAACAGGGATGTAACAAACAGGGTAATAAATAAACCTGCTATGATCAGGAAATAAGGCGATAAGCCTTCCCGATATAACACGAATATCAATGAGCAAAATACCAGTGTTGAGCCGGTATCTGGCTGTAACATGATCAGCAACATCGGGAACCCGATAATGGCCGCGGCCATTAAAAACGATTTTGGGTCGGTAACGCGGATGTTTGTCCCGCTTAAGTATCGCGCCAGCAATAAACAGGTGGCAAACTTGGCAAACTCGGAGGGCTGCAGCCTGAAACCGCCGCCAAGGTTTATCCAGGCCTGGTTGCCGCCAACGTTTCGCCCTATAATGAGCACCAGGACCAGCAGCAAAACTATGACCACGTAAAACGCGGGCGCAAGCGCCGCGATAAACCGGCTTTCGAGCAGCAGGATAACGATACCTACAACAGCAGATATACAAATGAAGATGAATTGCTTACCGTAATTGGTTGAGACGTCAACAATACTTTGATGAGCAGGATCGTAAACTGCGGCGTGAATATTAAACCAGCCAATTGTACACAATATCAGGTACAGGAAAACTGTAAGCCAATCTACGTTAAAGAAGAAACTACGTTGCTGGGTACTCATGACTTGCTCCTTCCGCCTGTTAATGATTTAATCCAGTTTGCCGGCTTATTGTTATAAGCCGCTTCGCGTCGCTCCTTCTTAATTGAATCGGCTTTGAATTTCTTAATTGAATCGGCTTTGAACTTTTTGATCGAATCAACTTTTGCTGCCCTGATGCTGTCGCGCCTGCGTTCTTTTTGCAGATCTTGCGCGTAAAGACTAAGATCAGGCAGACGGTTGGCATTAGCAAAGTAATCAACCGTAAATCCTGATTCGCGTGGGGTAATTTTGCCTTTTAAATATTTTTCAACTATAAAGCTGGCAATAGGAGCAGCCCAATGGGCGCCCTCGCCCGAGTTTTCGACAACAACGGCTATCGCTATTTTAGGATTATCGCGCGGAGCGAAAGCCACGAATACCGAATGATCTTCGCCATGGGGGTTTTGTGCTGTACCGGTTTTGCCGCACATGATAACATCCGGAATTTTTGACCTGCGGGCCGTACCACTTTCAACTACGGCCTCCATCCCATTAATTACCGGTTCAAAATATCCCGAATCAATACCAACGTAGTTTTTCTCTATGTACTCTTTCTTGATCACGTTTTGGGTGCCGATAGCTTTAACGAGATGCGGTTTATAAAAGAAACCACGGTTGGCGATGGTACACTCCAGGTTAGCTAATTGTAAGGGGGTAGCTAATAATTCGCCCTGGCCTATAGCTAACGCGGCAATGGTGCTTGAGCGCCAGGCGCCTTTACGATAGGTGTTATCATAGTGCAAAGGTGTTGGTACGTTGCCACGGCTTTCTGCCGGCATATCCAGATCAAGCCGGGCGCCCAGGCCAAACTTCATTACATTATTTCGCCAGGCGGTGAAATTAGCGGCTGTGTTTTTTACGCCGTACCGGTCAACAATACGCTGAAATACCATTGTGAAGTAGCCGTTACATGACTCGGCTACTGCTTTTGCCATATTTACCGTGCCGTGTGCTTCGCCATGGTTACAGTGTACAATACGGTTTCCTACCCTGTAATTACCGGTGCAATAAAAAGTTTCATTTGGGTTGATAATTCCCTCTTGCAAAGCAATAAGCGCGCTCAAAGGCTTAAATGACGAACCTGGAGGATATTGTGCCTGTATAGGCCTGATGAAAAATGGCTTATACGGGTTATTATACATTTTAGCGAGGTTATTACCACGCTCACGACCAACCATCAGGTTGGGATCATAAGTGGGGCTACTTACATAACATAATATTTCGCCCGATGAGGGTTCAATAGCCACAATACTACCAAGCTTGTTTTGCATCAGCTTTTCGCCAAGGCGTTGCAGGTCGATATCCAATGATGAAGTAAGGCGCTCGCCCGAACGGGGCACGGTATCAAGTGCGCCATTGGCAAATGAACCTTTAAATACACCATGCGAATCAACCATTTGGATCTGCACACCACGCTGACCGCGAAGTACGTTTTCGTAAGCCTTTTCAACACCGGTAACACCAATATAATCACCAAGGCGATAGTAGCCGTTTGAGCGTTTGATGTCCCTGTCGGTAACCTCACCAATAAAGCCCAAAAACTGGGCTGCTACCGAATCTGGATAAGTACGTATAGTGCGGGGCACAATAGAAAAACCCGGAAACTCAAATAGCTTTTCCTGCAGGGCAGCGTATAACTCTACAGACAGCTGTTTTTCAAATATCGATGCTTTGGCTGGCGATTGCCTTTGCGCTTTGGTAAAGCGCTTATCAAAGCCTTCTTTATCGATACCAATCATTTTGCAAAGCAGAAGGGTATCAAAAGGTTTAACCTCTTTGGGGTTAACCATTACATCGTAAATAGGTTCGTTTTGTACCAGGATCTTGCCGTTACGGTCAAGTATGGGGCCGCGCGCGGGATAAAGTATAGTAGTGCGCCTTACATTGCTGTTTGCGTATATGGTATAGCGGTCATCAACTATCTGGATATAATAGAGTCTCCCTAAAAGGGCTAAAATAATAGCTATAAAGATACCGGTAACAACGTAGCGGCGTTCAAAAAACTTATTCATTTACGTTCTTTCCTTCTGAAAAATAGCAGGCCCGAAATTAGTATTAAAAATACTGTAAACAATGAACTTAAAACAACACGGCTTAGTGTGTATTGTATTTCAGAAAAACTAAAAACCTCTAAATTAAGCAGGAAAAAGTGGTGGAATAAAGTGAGTATCAAAGCATAGGTAAAAAACCACCTGAAGCCCATGATACTCAATGTAGGTTCAGGTTCGTTATCAAAACCATCCTTTTGCACTGTTATACTGATGAACAGCACACGCACTAAAGCGAGTACCACACAGGCCGAAGCGTGCAGCCCCGGCGTATCGTAAAAGGCATCAATAGTGAGGCCTAAAACGAATGATAATACAAACAGCAGTACATTGGGTACTTCAAAGGGAAGCAAGAGGATGAACAGTATATAGAAATACGGAGTCGCGAGATTATAGAACGTAATGTTTTTTAACAGGAAAACCTGTATAAAAACCAATACGATAAACCTAAGGAGGTTAATAAGGATAGTCCTACTCATTTTTGTTTTGTACGGCCTCCAGTCCCGTTTGTTCACCGGCAAACTTGTTATTTACCACGTAAACGTATTGAAGCTTTGTAAAATCGACAGCTAAGGCTACCTCAACGTTAATAAGTAAACCACCGCCTTTTGCATGCAGGTTAGTAATTTTACCAAACGGTATACCTGTAGGGAAAAGCGAATAGCCGGATGTTACAACCGAGTCGCCCACTTTGGGTTGCGCGTTATTTTGGATATCAATCAGTAAACCTTTGTGTGGGTCAAGGTCATTACCCCATACAAATGAGCCTATATCTTTAGTGCCGGCAAGCATAGCGCTAAACCGTGTGTTTTTGTGTAAAACTGATTGAATGATAGCCAAATGATCGGTTACCTGGATAACCTGGCCCACTACGCCCGCGCCGGTTATTACACCCATATCTTTTTGTATTCCGTCCCGGCTACCCCTGTCGATAGTAATGTAGTTGCTGCGCTTGTTGAACGAGTTGTTGATAACCTTGGCTACAATATAGCTATACTGCTGCTTGTAAACAGTATCATTAACCTTACGCTTATCAACACTGTCAACATAAAAGGAAACTTTAAGCTGGCCGCGGAGTTTTGCGTTTTCACGGGCAAGACTATCATTGGTTTCTTTTAATGACAGGTATCCTTTTAACGCATCAACCTGGCCGTACAGGGTACCTGTTACCTGGCTGGTTGAATTAATAAAAGATGCTTTCTGAAATGAGTTGTATTTGATATAAATAAGCAGCGAGCTAATCTCAAAAATCAGGAATAAAAAAAACGCGTTATACTTAGTTATAAATATCCAAAGGTTACGCATTGTTGGAGATTAGTTAATTGGAGATCAGAGATTAGTTGTCTATAGCAAAATTAGAAATTAGGAATCGGAGATAAGTATTGTAATAAAAACTAATCTCTAATCCCTAACCTCTAATCACTAACTCAGTTACTGCATTAAAAATTTAAAATTGCCAATGTTTTTAAGGGCAGTGCCGGTTCCGCGTACTACGGCGCGAAGAGGGTCTTCGGCAACGTGAACCGGAAGTTTGGTTTTGGCAGCCACACGTTTATCCAGGCCACGCAATAATGCGCCACCACCGGTTAAGTAGATACCGGTTTGGTAAATATCGGCCGAAAGCTCGGGAGGAGTGATCTCCAATGCTTTTAGTATCGCTTCCTCAATCTTTGAGATTGATTTATCTAAACAATGCGCAATCTCGGTGTATGATACCATGATCTGTTTTGGTACACCGGTCATCAGGTCGCGGCCCTGAACGGCAAAGTCGCCCGGTGGCTCGCTCAATTCAGGAAGGGCGGCGCCAACCTCAATTTTAATTTTTTCGGCAGTACGGTCACCAATCATGATGTTATGCTGGCGACGGATATATTGAACAATGTCCGAATCAAAGTTATCACCCGCAACACGGATCGACTGGTCGCACACGATACCCGATAAAGCGATAACGGCGATCTCGGTAGTACCACCACCAATATCGATGATCATGTTGCCCATAGGCTCTTCCACATCAATGCCGATACCTACAGCAGCAGCCATTGGCTCGTGGATAAGGTAAACCTCCTTGGCACCGGCAATCTCGGCCGAGTCACGCACGGCACGTTTCTCTACCTCGGTAATACCCGAAGGGATACAGATCACCATACGTAATGATGGAAAAAACCATCCCTTACCCTGGTTAATCATTTTGATCATCCCGCGGATCATGTGCTCGGCAGCGTTAAAGTCGGCAATTACACCGTCTTTTAGTGGGCGCACAGTACGGATATTATCGTGCGTTTTACCTTCCATCTGCATGGCTTGCCTGCCTATGGCAATCACTTTATTGGTTGTTCTGTCAAACGCCACTATTGAGGGTTCGTCAACAACAACTTTGTCGTTATGTATAATGAGGGTATTTGCTGTACCTAAGTCGATAGCAATTTCTTGTGTAAAAAAGTTAAATAAACCCATCTGGTATTTCTTTCAGTATGTTATGCAAAGTTTATAAAAATACGCTTAAATAGTTTAGCATTTTGCAAACTTAAGCGTTAAAAAATCACATTTATTGTGTTGGGGTTGGGTTGATAGAGCTTATTTATTAAATGGTTTACTGGATTTACAGGTAAATTAAGTTAAAACAGGTTAAAAACATTTTTCCTTTTCACCAAATCAATCCCTACTCTTAAATCAAACGTTTTTAACCTAATAAACTACTCACCTAATCAACCCAATCAACCATTAATTTTAGTGTTTAAAGTGACGAACACCGGTAGTAACCATAGCCAGGCCTTTTTCATTGCACATCGCAACCGAAAGCTTGTCATTAATTGATCCGCCTGGTTGTAAAATGGCAGTAATACCTGCTTCGGCAGCCAGTTCGGCACAATCCGGGAACGGGAAGAAAGCATCAGATGCCATTACCGCGCCGTTCAGGTCGAAACCAAAACTTTGTGCCTTGATCACGGCTTGCTTCAGCGCGTCAACCCTTGAGGTTTGGCCCACGCCGCTTGCCATTAGCTGGTTATTTTTTGCAAACACAATGGTGTTTGACTTTGTATGTTTTACAATTTTGTTAGCGAAGTATAAGTCTTTCAACTCTGCCTCGGTAGGGGCTTTTTCAGTAACGGTTGTCATTTGGGCCGGGCCTTCAATAACCGCGTCTTTATCCTGCTCAATTACACCATTCAATAAAGTTTTGAAGTGTTTAACAGGAAGCTCAACCGGCTGGCGAACCAACAAGATACGGTTCTTTTTACCTGAAAGGATCTTTACAGCTTCGTCAGAGAAAGCCGGTGCGATCAGAACCTCATAAAATAATTTGTCGATCTCAGTGGCGGTTTCCACGTCGATCTCGGCATTGGCAATAATTACACCACCAAAAGCAGATACCGGGTCGCAGGCCAAAGCGTCGATCCATGCTTGTTTGATAGATGAACGTGAAGCTACGCCGCAGGCGTTGGTATGCTTAAGGATGGCTACAGTAGGCTCGGTAAACTCGTCAATGATAGCAACGGCGGCGTCAACGTCAACAAGGTTATTGTATGAAAGCTCTTTGCCGTTCAATTTGTTGAACATGGCATCAAGGTTGCCATAGAAGGTGCCTTTTTGATGCGGGTTTTCACCGTAACGTAAAACCTGGCTGGTTTGGATACTTTGTTTAAATACCGGAAGTGGTTCGGCTTCGTTAAAATAGTTGAAAATATGAGTATCGTAGTTTGACGATATGTTGAATGCTTTCTGAGCAAATGAACGGCGTTGATCAATTGTGGTAGCACCATCCTGCGTTTTCAGGATATTCTCCAGACCGGCGTAGTCATCTTTTGACGCTACGATCACTACATCTTTAAAATTTTTTGCAGCTGCACGGATTAATGAGATACCACCGATATCGATCTTTTCGATAATATCTTCGGCGCTGGCACCTGATGCTACGGTTTCTTCAAACGGGTACAGATCAACAATCACCAAATCAATTTCAGGAATTTCGTATTGTGCTATTTGCTGTTTATCGCCATCAAAATCTCTGCGGGTTAAAATACCACCGAAAACCTTAGGGTGCAGGGTTTTAACACGACCACCCAGGATTGAAGGATATGAAGTAAGGTCCTCAACCGGGATCACGTTTACACCTAAATTGCGGATAAAAGTTTCGGTACCACCGGTTGAATAGATATTTACACCAAGGCGGTTTAATTCATGAATGATGGGCTCTAAATTGTCTTTGTAATAAACAGAAATTAAAGCATTTTTTATTTGAACTGACTGGCTCATGTACACGCTGTTTTTTGAGCCGCAAAGGTAGTGATTAGTGATTAGAGATTTGAGGTTAGAGATTAGTTTTTTTTAATCAATGTTTTTGGAAGCTATTGGAGGTTAGAGTTTTGGAAATACACTACTTAAAAAGTACGAATTTAAGTAGTGTTAATTCTCTACTTGCTTCTTTAGATAAGAAATATAGCCATTGATCATTCGCATACATTCCTCGCAATCTTGCCTGAGATTATCCATTGTTTGCTGATCTATCAGGTTATTATCAAAGGCGATGATTAAATGATCGATGGTTTCGGCGGCAGAGCCACGGGCATTTACCAAAAATTTTGAGGCATCTAAATAATGAAATCTGCCATGGCCTTCGGCTATGTTGTTACCAATAGAACGAGATGAGCGGATAATTTGATCAGTTAAACGATATTTTTCCTCGGCAGGGAACGCTTTAACTAATTCTGTAATATTATTTCGTAGCAAACGAGCCTTTTTCCAAACCTCTAAATCAGTAAAAGCTCCCATCTATGTGTTAAATGTATAAAAGAAGACCTGTAATCAACTGAATAAAAACCTAATCTCTGACCTCAAATCTCTAATCACTAAACAATCAGCTCTTCATCTTTTTCAACAATGCTTCAACCACTTTAGGGAAATGGTTATGCTCCAGTTGCTGGCCTTTAAATTTTACGATTTCCAAAGTATCGCCGGGTTCTATCTTAAATTTTGATTGGTGGATGATCTCTCCTTCGTCAAAGTTTTCGTTTACAAAATGTATGGTGATACCGCTTTCTTCTTCTTTATCCTCTAAAACTTTGCGGTGAACATTATCGCCATACATGCCTTTGCCACCGTATTTGGGGAGTAGGGCAGGGTGCAGGTTGATGATTTTATTTGGGAATGCTTTTAGTAACGATTGTGGTACGAGCCATAAAAAGCCGGCCAGTACAATCAGGTCAACCTGAAGGTTTTTAAGCAGGCGGATAACACCATCTGTTTCATAAAATTCGTGGCGGCTGAAAATATGCGATGGTACTTCAAAGTTATCGGCGCGTTGTAAAACGTATGCTTGAGGGTTGTTGGTGAGTATCAGCACAACTTCAGCATCGGCATTGCGTTTAAAATGCTCCATTAATTTCTGAGCGTTTGAACCGGAACCTGAAGCGAAAATGGCAATTCTTTTTTTCATCGATAATATGTTTTTCAACGGAGATGAAACTGTAATAGTTTCATCGGGCTGAATGTTTAACTGGTATTGAAACTATTATACTAAAACCATTTTATAATTTAAAACTAAATTTTTTACTGGCTTGCGGTTGTCCTTTGTCTGATAAAGCCATATCGCATAACTCGTCTTTTTTTAGTTGCCGAATAGTTTGGTTCAACATCCCCCGTTTCCAATACCAGCGAATAGTTGCCTAACGTAACTATTTTAGCGTTTGCAAACGGTTTTGAAGTGCCGCCCGATGATTTGGTAGTATCCTTGCAAACCATATCCGAAGTTAAAAATAATTTATTTGCGGTAAGCCCCCAACGGCCTACCGCCGAATCGGCATTACATTGAAAATTAGTGTAATTGCAAGAATTATCGGCCTTGAAAGTGAAATACTGAATAATGCTGCAGGTTTGATTTAACGTATCTAATGAAACTTGTGAGTCACCAACATAATTGGTAACGGTTATTGAGGCGAGTTGCCACTTTCCGGCCATCAGCCCTGGTATGTGGCTTAAATTATCTTTCTTGCATGAATTAACGATCAGCGCAATGCTTATAAGCAACAGAAAAAACAACAGCGGAGCTTTTTTCATTTATTGAGGACAAAATTATAAAATATGGTTGATTACCTTGCATCAGTATACTGTAATAAACGTTATAAATTAAATTTATTTCAAAACCGATGCGTGTTCCGTTCCAAAAGCTTAAAACTGAATTTAGAAGAGTGTTGCTGATGCTTGGCTTTACCGATGGCAAAGCTGAAATTATTGCCTCTGTTTTTGCTGAAAATAGCCGAGATGGTGTTTATACCCATGGCTTAAACCGTTTCCCTGTTTTTGTAAATTATATAAAAAACGGATTAATAGCTATACAGGCCGATCCTGTTAAGGTAACTGGTTTTGGAGCTATTGAACAATGGGACGGCAAACTTGGGCCTGGCATACTAAACGCACGTTTTGCCATGAACAGGGCAATAGAACTTGCTGCAGAAAATGGTATTGGTTGTGTGGCATTAAAAAATACCAATCATTGGATGCGTGGTGGCACCTACGGCTGGCAGGCGGCCGATGCCGGTTTTATCAGTATTTCCTTTACAAATACAATAGCTAACCTACCACCTTGGGGAGGTATTAGTCCGCGGCTTGGTAACAATCCGTTAGTTATTGCAGTGCCCCGTAAAAACGGGCATGTTGTTTTGGATATGGCGATATCGCAGTACGCGGTGGGTAAATTGAAGCAATATAAATCGAATAATAATGAGGCCCTGCCCTTACCTGGTGGTTATGACGAAGAAGGGAAATTGAGCACCGATGCCGCGGCTATATTAAAATCACAGCGCTTGCTGCCCGTTGGTTTTTGGAAGGGATCGGGTTTGTCACTGGTGCTGGATGTATTAGCTACCGTGTTAAGTGCTGGTAGATCAACCGCAGAAATAACTAAAAGTGAACACGAATCAGGTATTTCCCAGGTCTTTATTTGTATCAAACCCAATAGCAGCGAACAAACGGAAAGCCTGATTGAGGAAATCATTAACTATACCAAAACAAGTACACCGGAGCATGAGGGGGCATCAATATCTTACCCTGGTGAAGGAACTATAAAGACAAGAGAAAAGAATTTGACAGAAGGTGTGCCTGTAGATGAGCGGATCTGGAACGAGGTGTTGAAGACGTGATGTTTAAAAATATTCCTTATCTTTGATAAAAGCTAAAAAGCGATGAAGCATAATATTTCTACTAATAACGGCTCATTTAAAACTCATCCTACGCATTCGCCCGAAGAGGTGTTAGCTGCAGGGGGGACAACAGCTTTTAGTTTGAAATCTAACAAAAATACCAGGAGTTTAATAAAAGCCCTTCAGAATTCGCCCAAAATCGAACCATTTACAGAGGAAGAATGGAATGATTTGTCAAAACAAATGAGTAAGGACAAATGAGTAAGGACAAATGATGAATTTGTTACTTGATACTAACATTGTTTTGAATATTATAAGAGCGAAAGATTTCGCTGGCGTTGTAAATTTTATTAATCCAAACGAAGCTCAATTATATCTCTCAGTTGTTTCGGAAGCCGAGCTTAAGTCAATCGCTATTAAAAATAGTTGGGGTGTTAACAGGCGTGCTTTACTTGATAGTTTTTTAGATGAGGTTAATATTATTGAGGTTAATCAACTGTATGTAAATATCTACGCAGAAATTGATGCGTTTTCCCAAAAGGCAAATCCTGCCTTTACCGTTTATGATTTTAATACTCCGCGTAATATGGGTAAGAATGATCTTTGGATCGCGTCACTTGCCGCCCTTTTGAGTTTGCAGCTTGTAACAACGGACGCGGATTTTGATCACCTTCACAATGTATTTGTTGATGTACGACGTATCAATCCTGCTGAGTTTTTAATGTTTTTTTGAAGAACGAAGCAACGATCAAATCGGTTTCGCATCACTCCACCATCATCCCCTCAAACTTCTCCCAAAAGCCATCGCGTGGTACAGGTGCAATAATGGCAACCGGCTCGTTTTTTACCGGATGAATAAAAGTCAGTTTACGGGCATGCAGGCAAATGCTTTTGCGTAAGCTGCCACGTGGATAGCCATATTTATTATCGCCAACAATAGGGCAACCAAGGGTTGAAAGCTGTACCCTGATCTGGTGCGGGCGACCTGTTATCGGGTCAACCTCAATTAAATAGTATCCGTTTAATTCACCAACCAGTTTATAACTCAGTTCAGAACGTAAGCTGCCCTGAACTTCACGGTCATGGGCTTTAGTTACATTTTTTTGAGAGTTTTTAACCAGCCAGTGTACAAGTGTCCCTTCCTCAGGGAATGGCTTTTTGCGAACTACCGCATAATAGGTTTTATGCATTTCGCGGGCTTTAAACATTTTGTTGATCCTGTCCAACGCTTTGCTGGTTTTAGCAAACAGGATCACGCCGCTAACAGGTCTGTCCAACCGGTGTACCACCCCCAGGAACGCGCCGTTGGGTTTGCTGTATTTGTGGGCGATGTATTTTTTTACCTTTTCGTCCAATGGCTCGTCGCCGGTTTCATCAACCTGCACAATATCGCCCGCGCGCTTGTTTATGCCAATAAGGTGATTGTCTTCATAAAGAACATCCTTATCAGTGATATCGTTATTGCTATAATTAAATTCGGGACGAGGCATTGTTTAGTTTATGGTTCATGGTTGATAGTTCATAGCCGATCATTTTTTACTATGATCTATGAACTATCAACCATAAGCTAATTAATATTGTTCCTTTTCGTTAGGGAAGCTATTGCTTTTTACGTCGGTATTGTAATTTTTGATTGCGTCGTGCATAACATCATACAGGTTGGAATACTGGCGTAAAAAACGAGGCTTGAAGCCTTTGTTAATTCCCAGCATATCGTGGATCACCAATACCTGTCCGTCGCAATGCTGACCGGCGCCAATACCTATTGTAGGGATCTGCAGATTAGCGGTCACTTCCTGGGCAAGTTTGGCCGGGATTTTTTCCAGTACTACACCAAAGCAGCCAAGCTCCTGTAGCTTAACCGCATCTTCACGCAGTTTTTGTGCTTCGGCTTCATGTTTGGCGCGTACCGTGTAAGTTCCAAATTTGTATATGGATTGAGGGGTAAGCCCAAGGTGTCCCATTACCGGTATGCCCGCAGTTAAGATCCTGCTTACCGATTCGGCTATTTCAACACCGCCTTCAATTTTAACGGCATGTGCGCCGGCCTCCTTCATGATACGGATGGCCGAGTTCAAAGCCTCTTTAGAGTTGCCTTGGTATGAACCAAATGGCAAATCGACAACCACTAAGGCGCGTTTTGCTGCACGTACTACAGATGAAGCATGATAGATCATCTGATCGAGCGTGATAGGTAACGTAGTTTCGTGACCGGCCATTACATTTGAAGCCGAATCGCCAACGAGGATGATATCCGTCCCAGCTTCGTCGACTATAGTAGCCATTGAATAATCATATGCGGTAAGCATAGAGATCTTTTCACCACGAACCTTCATTTCCTGAATGGTATTGGTGGTGATACGCTTTATTTCTTTATTTACAGACATTGATAAATGTTTTATCGGCAGTGCAAAGGTAATCATGATTTCGAATTCGGATTTTTTATTTTTTTGCTCTGCTATTGTGAAGCAGCGTGCCCGTTAATTAACAAGCTCCGGAGTTTTATATCTGAAATCCAAAATCCAAATCAAACCCAATTCCATATTCTAAATCAAAACAATTCCGAAATCCCACATCCGAAATCCGAAATCAAAATAATTCCAAAATTCCATATCCGAAATCCGAAATAATTTTCTACTTTTGCGCCGTGAATCCGGAAGTTCCTTACTTCATTATTTCTATCAGTTTTCACGGGGCTTTGAACCAGGCAATCCGATCATTTAACCCTTTCAATTTTTTTAAGCGATGAACTATTTCACCAAACTACCGGCTATATTGCTGCTTGCTGACGGTACCGTTTTTTATGGTAAGGCTGCTGGCAAAATGGGTACTACCACCGGCGAGATTTGTTTTAATACCGGCATGACCGGCTACCAGGAAATTTTTACCGACCCTTCATACTTTGGGCAAATTATGGTAACCACCAATGCGCACATTGGTAACTACGGTATTGCTAATGAAGAGGTTGAATCGGGCAGGATCCAGATAGCGGGTCTTGTTTGTAAAAACTATAACATCGCCTACAGCCGTAAACAGGCTGATGAATCGATACAGGATTATTTCCAGGAACAAAATATTGTAGGTATTTCTGATATCGATACCCGCCAGCTTGTTCGCCACATTCGTGATAAAGGCGCTATGAACGCTATTATCTCGTCAGAAATATTGGATCTGGATGAGTTGAAAGCAAAGCTTGACCTGGTGCCTTCAATGGATGGCCTGGAGCTTTCATCGCAGGTATCAACTACCGAAACTTATACTTTTGGCAGCGAAGATGCTCCTTACCGTGTAGCAGTACTTGACCTTGGTGTAAAGAAAAACATCCTTCGCAATTTTGATTCGCGCGAGGTTTATGCCAAAGTGTTCCCGGCTAAAACAACTTACGCCGAAATGGAAAAGGATTTTGCGCCTACCGGTTATTTTATTTCAAATGGCCCTGGCGATCCATCAGCTATGCCTTACGCGGTTGAAACAGTAAAAGAAATTTTAGCTGCTGATAAGCCAATGTTCGGTATTTGTTTAGGTCATCAGCTGCTGGCTTTGGCTAATGATATCCCAACCCAAAAAATGTTTAACGGTCACCGTGGCTTAAACCACCCGGTAAAAAATATCATTATTAATCATTGCGAGGTTACTTCACAAAACCACGGTTTTGGTGTAGTGCCTGAGGCTGTACGTGCTTCAGATAAAGTAGAGATCACTCACGTTAACCTGAACGACCAGTCGATAGAAGGGATCCGCGTAAAAGGTAAAAAGGCATTCTCGGTACAATATCACCCTGAATCTTCACCTGGCCCGCACGATTCAAGGTATTTGTTTGATGATTTTATCAAATCGATGAAATAAATTTTGACTACAGATGTGCAGATTTTAAATGTGCAGATGATATATAAAAGCCTTTCTATTTAGAAAGGCTTTTTTTGTTTCTCGGGATTCCTTTTTAACTTAGTTGTTATATCCACCTAAATTATGAAGAAATCAATTAATCTGCTCTTAAATGCCGAAGAGAAGGCGCTGCTCAGGGCCCAAAAAACTAAGATTTCTGACCTCACTACTTTTGCTCCCGACGAAGTGGCGATGATATTAAATGCAGATACTGAACGTGCAAAAGAAATTAACGCGCTTATTGAATTTCAAAGTATTCCTTCATTAGGGATCAACTTTGCTACCGAGCTGATGCAGCAAGGGTATTACTCGTTAGAGCAGTTAAAGGGTAAAGACCCGGTTGAGTTGTTTAATGCTTTTGAACGGCACGTTGGCGCCTGGGCCGACCCTTGTGTGGAGGATTCATACCGGTTGCTTGCTCATTATATAAAACATGGCGACACCGGCAAAAACTGGTGGGATTTTACCGCCGAACGAAAAGCTTACCGGACAAAACACGGCTTCCCCACAAACCGGCCGGCCAAAGCCTGGTACGAGCTGCCGCAATACCGAAATAAGCAAAAAGATTTTGTTGGAAATAAGTAGGGAGGCGTTGTGCGATTCCCGCGCATGTATTCATCTTTTAAAATAAAAAAATGTCATTTCGATAGAGCAGGGGCGGCTTGTGGTGTGGCGCGAAAGAGAAATCTTCTACATCTGGTTATACAACTATACAGGTAAAAACAGGGCGTAGAAGATTTCTCCTCACCTCCGGCGCACAAATCCAACCCTTGGTTCGTCGAAATGACATTTGCTTAATGATAAAGAGAAGTTTATACAAAGTAGCCCAAAGGACGGGTTACCCCCACAAAAAAACGCGAATGATTTACTCATTCGCGTTTTTGGTATAAAAACTCAGGCGGATATTCCTGGATTAGTTTAAGTATGATTGCAACAGGTTTGATTTTGAGTTGTGACGTAAACGCATCAAAGCTTTGTCTTTCAACTGACGAACGCGTTCGCGGGTTAAATCAAATTTTTCACCTATTTCCTCTAATGAATGTGGCGCATGGCCACCAAGGCCAAAAAACAACATCAGTACTTCACGGTCGCGTTCGGCAAGGATACCTAACGAACGTTTAATTTCCTGTGATAATGAATCGGCCATTACTTCGGTATCGGTTGCAGCATCAGAGCTTGCCAATACGTCAAGTAAAGTATTTTCTTCACCCTGGATAAAAGGAGCATCCATTGAAATCTGACGACCTGCATTATTCATTGAATCAGCGATTTTATCAACCGAAATTTCAAGGTTATCTGCAAGTTCTTCAGGCGTTGGCTGCCTTTCGTATTCCTGCTCCAGTTTTGAAGCGGCTTTATGAATCTTACTTAATGAACCAATTTGGTTCAATGGTAAACGCACAATACGTGATTGCTCGGCAATGGCCGACAGAATTGACTGACGGATCCACCATACGGCATATGAAATAAATTTAAAACCTTTAGTTTCGTCAAAGCGTTTTGCCGCTTTGATCAGGCCAAGGTTTCCCTCGTTTATTAAGTCGCCCAGGGTAAGGCCCTGGTTTTGGTACTGCTTAGCAACCGATACCACAAAGCGAAGGTTAGTTTTTGTCAAACGTTCTAACGCTACCTGGTCGCCCTCACGAATCTTTTGCGCCAGGATCACTTCCTCCTCAGCTGTGATCAAATCTACCTTGCCAATATCGTGCAGGTATTTTTCGAGCGATGCTGATTCACGGTTAGTGATTGATTGGGATATTTTAAGTTGTCTCATTTTTTAATACAGATTATTAAGCTAAAAACGGTTCAATAAGATACTTGTGCCAGGTTAAACAACCGGAGTTAAAACATACTACATTAAACTTTGCTTCCTTCTTTATTTGTGAACCCGGGATAAGTATTTAATATTTAAAACGAGGGTTTTCTACTGATATTATTGCTGTAAGGAACGAGCGGTTTAAAAGTTTTAAAATAATGTGCTAACCAATAAATGTTTAATCAACATATTACCTTATAATGAACAGCACAAAGGTAAGCATTTATTTGCTATTATAGTGTCATTTCAACACCATGAAACAACGGTTAAAGTGAAGATTATGTGAATTTTTATTAATCTTGCGCTGGTTCCGGTGTTTGCTGCTTATCGTCTGTCTTCTGGTCGTCATCATCCTGCTTGGTTTTTTTGTGATTTTTATTCCATTTTATCTTTATTTTACCGTCATCGCCGTCGGTGGCAAGGATATGTAAAACAATACCTTTCATTCGTTTTTTGTTTCGTTCGGCCTCGTCCTCAATCTTGCTGTCGTTTTTCGGGTTCCGTAACGGAACATCCAGTGCAATGTTGGTGCCCCGTGATAGCGAATAGGTTCCCTCTACATCCATATTCAAAACGCTCGAATTGATTTGCATAGGGGCGATCTTTATCTTATCGCCGTCAAGATCAAATCTGGCTTTCAAATCGCCAAAAGTGATATTGTCCAAATCGCGGAAAGGGAAGGCGAACTTGCCTACGCTTTTTATCGGGGCGAAATTGACCAGTGCGCCGTCTTTTAAACTAACCTGTGCAAAGCCTTTGATTGATTTTGGTACCAGGTCGCCGGTATTTTTGATTCCACCCTTAATATCTACTCTTGCCGAAAGAAAACCACGCAAGTTATCGCTGGTAAAATCCTTGAGACCGAAGTTGTTAAACGATGCAAAGAAGGTATTAGTATTTACGTTGTTAATAGTTGTGCTGATAGCAAAATTATTGGTTGGCCCCTGCAATACCAAGCCGCTTAAATTCAATGTTCCGCCCGAACTTTTGAGGCTCACATTGCGCATCTTCATGGTGTTGTCGGCCAGCAGGATATCGGCATTTACATCGGTAGCCAAAAACTTCTTGTAGTAAACTTTTGCCAAACGTAAATGAAGCTCGGCCTGCCCTTTATCAAACGCGGTATTCAGCTGACTTGTGATTTTGGCGTTTGATACCTTTTTGCCCGATCCGCCATGGCTGGCAGTACTTTCATATCCGCGATTGTTCAGGAAGCCCAAAAATTCGCCAAGCCGGATCTGCGGACTGGTGATCTGCCACACGATCAGGATCTTTTCCGGATCGGTATAATACAGGTTTAAAAAGTTGCTAACCTTACCCTGCATGTACACTATACTGCTGCCGTTTTGCAGGCGGATGTTGTTGATATAAAGATCCTTCTCGGTGAATTTTAAAGCGATAGAATTGTTTTTGAAAGCCAGGCCGCGGGGCAGGTATTCTACATCTGCATTTTTGATATCTACATTGCCGGTAACAAAAGGTTTGGTGAATTTAAAATTTACGATATCGGCTTTATAAGCCAGTTTCAAGTCGGCTATGCCTTTGGTGAATTTCAAACTTTCATCGCCAATAACAGGGTTAAGTTTGGTAACCGGAAAGCGTGAGCGGAAAATGCCTGTTGCCACAGGCGTGTTTAGGTTGTTGATGAACGCTGTATCAATGGTAAAGGGAATATCTTTATAGTAGCCGTTAAAATGGTAAAGCTTGATAACCGAATTATCGTCGTTTAACCCTTTGCCGTTGATATAGTTATTGCTGAACACACCATTAAAACTGCAGTTTTCGATAGTGCCGCCCTGGGTTTTCAAAATGTTGTTTTTTACTTTAGCCGTAACGTAAATAGACGGATCGCCTCCGCCTCCAAAACTTCCTTTCAGGTCGCAGGTTACATCAATAGGTTTTTTCAGATCGAACATTTTGAGGCTTTTGGTGATATTGGCAGCCAGTAGGTTGGCAGCATCATTCCACAAAATATCGTCAACCTTGAGGTTAATAGTAAAATCTGTTTGCGGCGATTTTAGGTTAAACTGCGCGCCTACCGTAAATGGATTATCGCCGATATTGAGTGTATTGGGAGCGAGGTTTATAATTTGCGAGTTATCGTCATAGCTGATATCAAAGTGGCCTTTTAAAAGCCTGTTTTTCATGAAGCTTCCTTTTTTTGTATTAAAGGAAAAGCTGTTTGCCATGGTATTCAGATCGATATCGGCATTCCATCCTTTGGCAGGATAATCCATGCGGCCCTGGATATCATTAACAGCAAATTTGAACAGTTTATAAGCGTGGCGGTCATCAACCACAAAGTTCACTTTGTTTAAGGAAAAACGTTTGATTTGTGTTGATGAGCTGGTTTGTTTTTCTTTTGGGTCTTTTTCAACCTTAGGTTTTGCTTTAAATATAGCTGTATTGCTGTAGCCGGTGCTATCGGTAAACAGGTCGATATCGGCATTGCTGATATCTATTTTATTGATCACCACCTCGCCTTTAAGCAAGGCCGAGGCATTAACCGATACTTCAAAATCTTTGGCGGTAAGTAAAGTATGGTGGTGCTGGGCCCAGCGGTTATCTTTCAGTACCACATCCTTCAGTTCAACAGATACGCCCGGAAACCCCTGGAACAATGTAGGGTTGATGGTACCGATAGTTAGTGTGCCGTTCAAGTTTTTATTAAGCTCGGAAGTGATCATAGCAAGTACCTTCTGCTTATTATAATTAACATAAACAGTAAGAGCGATAAACAAAATTATAATTAAACCCACGAACGCTCCTGCGATCTTTAAGGTTATCTTTAACCATTTCGGCATCTTCAACTAATTTATTGTTAAAGCGTTATGGTTATATAATTGTTTGTATTGTAACATATAATTAACACACGGTATAGGAATAGGTAAATAAATCTGCAATAAGATACAATATTTTAAATTTATAATCGGCTACATCATTATCATGGAAACAACTAATAAAATAAAGGTAATTATTACAGGCGCCACCGGCATGGTAGGCGAGGGGGTACTGCACCAATGTTTACTGAGCAATAAGGTTGAAGAGGTACTGATCATTAACCGCAAACCAAGCGGCGTTACGCATCCTAAGCTCAAAGAAATTATTCACGCCGATTTCTTTAACCTCACCCCCATAGAAAGCCAGCTGCAAGGTTATAATGCCTGCTTTTTTTGTTTAGGGGTTTCGTCGGTAGGTATGAGTGAAGAGGCTTATTACAAAGTAACCTACCTGCTTACTATGCATGTTGCCGAGATCCTGAGTCGCGTTAATCCGGATATGACCTTTTGCTACATATCCGGAGCTGGTACCGATAGTACAGAAAATGGCCGCAGCATGTGGGCACGCGTAAAAGGCAAAACTGAAAACGACCTCATGAAGCTGCCCTTTAAACAAGTATTTAACTTCAGGCCGGGATTTATGAAAAGCTTTAAAGGTGCAAAAAATACACTTTCGTTTTATAAATACATCAGCTGTATGTATCCCATCGGCAGGCTTATTTACCCTAAAGGTTTTATCACACTGGAAGAAGTTGGCAAAGCCATGATCAATACAGCGAACCGGGGAACAGGTCGTTGGATCCTGGACGGAAAAGATATTGTAGCGCTGGCCAACGAATAGCGGGTTATGATATACGGATAGCATCGTCGTGTAAATCCGATATATCGTTATTGTGGTTAATGGTTTTTTTGTTGTAAGTTGTTGCAATATAGTTGTTTGTGTTTTTGGTGTGAGGTTTGGGTTATTGGTTTTAACAACATTAATCAATGCATCATTTGTGAAAACTAAACTCAAAAACAACATGAAAGCCAAATCACTGAAAGCCCGCTTAAATAAATATTTAATTGCGGCAGTAGTTTTATCAGGCAGTTTATTTGCCCTTACCTTTAAAGCAAGCGCGCAGGGCACACCTGTTAAAAACATTGTATTGGTACATGGCGCCTTTGCCGATGGCTCGGGCTTTCAAGCCGTGTACAATATCCTTACTAAAAAAGGATACAATGTTACCGTGGTTCAAAACCCCTTAACCTCGCTTAAGGATGATGTTGACGCGGCTAACCGGATCCTGGATAAACAGGACGGCCCAACAGTTTTGGTTGGCCACTCCTATGGCGGTACGGTAATTACCGAAGCTGGGAATAATTCAAAAGTAGTGGCATTGGTTTACATTGCCGCTTTTGCACCAGATAAAGGGGAGAATACCATAAAATGGGTACAATCTGCTCCCCCCGCTCCCGAAAACGGAATTTTGCCGCCGGATGATAAAGGTTTTGTTTACTATGATAAAGCTAAATTTCATGGTGGGTTTGCCGGCGATTTGAGCCAGGCCGAGGCCGACTTTATGTTTGCCTCCCAGGGGCCAACCTCTGTTCAATGTTTTATAACCCCTGTTGCAGAAGCAGCCTGGAAAACCAAGCCAAGCTATGGTATAGTGGCCACCGAAGATAAAAGCATCGTACCCGATGTTGAGCGTACCATGTATAAACGTGCCGGAGCCAAAATAACCGAGATCAAAGGCAGTCACGTAATATTTATTTCGCAGCCTGAAGCTGTTGCTAAAGTAATTATCGAGGCGGCGAACAGCGTTAAGTAAAAGATAGTTTTTGTTACAGTTTTAAGCGGAACCGGCCATTGGCCGTTCCGCTTTTTTGTTAGTTTTACGTTCTCGATCACTAATGGAAGCCATTACCGTACCCGAAGCAGTTAAAGATAAACCGCAGATTAAAGCGGGCGAGATCTCTTTTGTATACTACCGGGAACGCGGCAGTCTGCTCAGAAACCAGGTGATTTTTAACCAATGCGCCGTAAGCTTTGTGCTTAACGGGCAAAAAGAGCTTTATCGTCATGCCGATTGTACCATCATCAGGCCAGGACAAGGTTTGCTGATTCCCGAAGGTAATACTCTTATCGCAGAGCATACCGTAAACGGGACTTCAAATGATGTGCTTTACAGTAGTTTTATCGTCTTCTTTCCGCAACGGCTGATCACCGAATTTTTTGCTAAGCATGGTCTTTCCACAAAAAATACGCAAGCTGATGGTTCGCCTTATTTGCTTTTTTCAAACACCGCTTACCTTAATGAATACCTCCGGGGTATCCGGGCTTTGGTTGATGAGCGACAGCAGCTTTCATACCCGGTAGCGCTGCATAAACTGGAAGAGTTGCTGCTTATCATTTATGAATTATACCCAAATCAGTTGACGGCCTTACTTGGTAGCGAGCATAACAATACCGGTTTATCACTGCAAAAGCTGGTCGGAAATAACCTGTTTAATAACCTCACTCTTGATGAATTGGCTTTTCTGGCCAATCGGAGCCTGTCGTCATTCAAACGAGATTTTGAGAAAGCTTATGGCCTGTCGCCGCAAAAATATATCCGCGAAAGGAAACTGGAAGCTGCCTGTATTGAGTTAAAGAGTGGGCGCAGGGCAAGTGAGCTTTACATCACTTTCGGTTACGAAAACCTGTCGAATTTTAATACAGCTTTTAAGAAAAAGTTCGGGGTTACCCCGGCTGCTTACGGTCAGCAAATTGTAGTTTGAGCCGCTTGCACTACTATTTGAACCGTTTGCAATAACAGTGTGAACGCCCGCAAGGCCAACTTTGTAGCGTAATTAAATACTGTTATTATGAAAACGATTTTCTCTCTATTCATCAGCTTTTTTATAGCTAAGGCTGCATGTTCACAAACGTTTACTTTAAAAAGTGCCGATTTAGGCGGACAGTTCAGCAATGAGTTTATTGCCGGTAATTTTGGCTGCAATGGTGGTAACAAATCGCCGCAACTAAGCTGGGTTAATGCGCCAGAAGGTACCCAAAGCTTTGCCGTAACCATGTACGATGCAGATGCCCCAACCGGAAGCGGATTTTGGCACTGGGTTGTGGTGGATATTCCCGCAAATATTCATGAACTTAAGCAAGGCGCGGGCGACGTAAAAAGTGGTTTAGCTCCGCAAGGCAGCCTGCAAAGTATTAACGATGTAGGCGTACCCGGTTACCAGGGCCCATGCCCCGGCATTGGCGAGGGCGATCACCGGTATTTAATCACCGTTTATGCGTTAAAAACAGCCAAACTGGGTACAACGCAAGCTTCAACCGCGGCATTAACGGGTTATTTATTAGGTAAGCAATTGCTGGCCAAGGCCTCGTTAATGGTTTATATGAAGAGATAGTTTAACACTGCACCTAAAAAAGCCCTGGGATTGTGCGATTCCCTCCCCTGGGAGGGTGTAGGGAGGGGTTTATGTGATATGCCTAATCGTTAGCAAAATGTATAAACCCCTCCCTGCCAACGCCCATACCTAACGCACCCCTCCCAAGGGAGGGAATTGTTTGGTTGAGGCTATTGTTCTCTTTTTTAAGTAACAGATTTACTGGATGACAACCTGCAATTTAAGCACCCTGTTTTTTTCTGCCGAAAAGCTTGCCCCATTATCATTGCTTATTAACGCCACATTATTCGGATCGGTTAACAGGTCGTTATAAGCAAAGCCATAGCAGCCTTTGGTTGTGGCCGATTTTATAACGACAGCATATCGCTTACCAACGGTAACAGGAATATTTGTCTTTACAATAACGTTCCTGGCCGACCATGAAACAGAATCAGCAGGTAAAGTGACGGAAGCCAATGCTTTACCTGTTGGTGATCCGGTATTGCCAAGTTCAAATATCTCGACAGCCAGACCGGCATCGGGATGCCCTGTTTGAAAAGTGGCAAAACTGATGCTGGCTAAATTGCTGTTCCTGCTTGCCGTAAAAATTTGCGCGCGCTGTACATTTCTGCCAATGTCGCATCCGGTGGTAAAATCTTCGGTTGGATTAACCGGATTTGAGCTCCTGGTAAAATTTGCTGTTTGCTGGCATTCCATAGGGTTGACGGAGCCATCGGCAGTAAAGGTGAGCGGCGCCCAGTAAAAATTAGCAAGGGCCTCGTTTTTGGCAGCGTTATTCCACAAATCGCTGCCGAAAAGGAAAATGGTTTCCGAATCCAATTTAATGGTTGATACAAACGAAGGTTGCCCGCCGCAGGAGTTATCACTGATCTTGATCCCATCCGACCATGGTCCCAATGGCGACGACGCGGTACGATAAGATGCTCCGGTGCCCGAACAATAACCGCAATTAGGATCGGAGTAAATGAGGTAATATTTGCCTTTACGCTTGAACAATGCAGGTGCTTCTGTATTGCCTGTAGTAACCGATTTTACATACTGCCCGGTTCCGGTTAAATAGTCGGCGCTTAATTTTTCAATAACAATACTGCCTTTTGTTCGCCAGTCGGTATACGCTAAATAGGCTGTGCCATCGTCATCAACAAAAGTATCATGGTCGCCATTGTTTAAACCTGCAACCGGCATTTCGCTGTTTACTGCAAGGGTTGGCTCCTTAATTTCAATGAATGGTCCAACCGGGGTTTTGCTGGTAAATACCCGGTAACCAACCCGGTTATCGTAAACGTTTATCCACAGTACGTAGCGTTTTGTTTTTTTATTGTAGATCACATGCGGTCTAAAGCAGCCATAGGTTTTACCATCGCAGCGGGTTTGCCAAACGGGCGTTTTGGCATCAAACATAAATCCTCTGTCGGTCCAGTGTTGCAAATCAGTTGATGAGTAGGTTTTAAAACCGCAAAAGGGGGCCGTTTTGTTTCCCCATTCAAAACCGCAATCATAACTGGTACCGTACAGGTAGTACACGCCGTTAAATAAGGCTATCTCGCCGTCGTGCGCGTCAACCGCGTTGCCCAGGTTATCGAATTTAGTTACCTGCTTACCGTTTTTATCAAAATTTTTAATGCTTTGCGCCGATGCGAACCGGACAGTTAAAATGGCAGCCAACAGGCTAAGCAGGATAAGTTTTTTCATTGGTTTTGTTATTACTGAACTGCAGGTGCTAAAATTTTCAGCGAAAAGCGGCTATATCATCGACCCAAATCTATCAACGAACTCAAAAGTACCGGTTACACTTTTTGATATTAGGTTTATCATTTATGATAGCTGATCTCCCTGCGCCCGTTTCCGGTAATCGGTAGGGGCAATGCCGGTTTTTTCTTTAAACAGTTTAGAGAAATAAAAATACGACTCGAACCTCAGATCGTAAGCAATCTGTTTAATAGGGATAGACGGATCATTCAGTAACTCTTTAGCGCGGTCTATTTTTAACTGGATATAGTACTGGCCTGGTGATAACCCTGTATGGCTTTTAAAGGCTTTTCTGAACCAGGAATAACCTACGCCTAATTGAGACGCAGCTTGTTCCGGTGAAAAATCGGCAGTTATATTTGAGCGGAACAGCAACCTCGCTTCGTTGATCAATACTTCGCGGCCATCGTTCACCGCGTTTTGCCTGCTCACGGCATGAAAGCTTCCTAATAGGTGCAGCACCGCGCCTGAGATCTGGGGCTGATAGCCGGTATCTTCCTGTTGTGTTTTTTCGATGATATTGTTAAAGAGACCAAAAATGCTTTCATTAAAACCGATGCTAAGACACGGGGCTTCCGGTTTAAAAAAGCTTTTGTTGATCAGGTTGTCCATCACTTCGCCCTTAAAACCTATCCAGTATTCATCCCAGCCGGTTTTTTCATCAGGCTTATAACGGTGCCGCTCTCCCGGAAACAGAACTATAACACTGCCAGCCTTTACTTCAATCCGTTTGCAACTGTCCGATTCAAAAAGGCCTTTGCCCCGGGTTATATAAATTACCTGGTACTCGTTCAGTACACGGCCGGTGTTCCAGTTAAAATTATGATGCGCGGGATGTGCCTTGCCGGGGTATGAACCCGAGGCCTCAATATGGGTACAGCCGGTATTTAACACGCATAGTCCCCAGTTTTCGTCTTCCTTACTTACTGGCAGGTATTTGTAGTAATTGATCATATGGTAATGCTGTCCGGCATCAATAAATACATCTTAAATATCAAAATGTGTATTGGTACCAGGGTTTATATGGCAATATTTGACTCACACCAAATTATGATGAGTTGTTTAAAAACGATGTTTATTCAGAAGCTGTATAACGCTGCTGTCCATTTAAAAATTCGCTGCGTATATTGTATAGCTCAATGTGTCGCCCCTAAGGTGAAAAAATAACCTGTTTTAAACAACACCTAAATTAATATTAAGTTTATAGCTTTCTAATTATCAGTCAAATCCATCCATTTCGCAATAATAAACTCTAAAATGAATACTTCCGGCAATCAAATAACATCACGCCTTAAAATTGGACTTTTCGGTATCGGCCTTAATACTTATTGGGATCAGTTTGAAGGGCTTGAACAGCGGCTATCGGGATACGTGGATGAGGTAGCAGATAAACTTGCCGGTTTTGGTTCGGGAATGGTTAACCTTGGGCTGATTGATACGCCGCAAAAGGCATTTGAAGCGGGCAGCCGCTTCCGTAAGGAAGATGTGGATCTGATATTTTTATACGTTACTACCTATGCGCTATCGTCAACCGTATTGCCTGTTGTAAAAAAAGCTAAAGTTCCGGTGGTGATCCTGAACCTTACGCCGGGCGCGGCAATTGACTACGTGGCTTTCAACAAAATGCAAAACCGCACAGCCATGACCGGCGAATGGCTGGCCTATTGCTCGGCTTGCCCGGTACCTGAAATAGCCAATGTGTTTAAACGGGCTGCTATTCCTTTTTATCAAATTACGGGAATGCTGCATAACGATCCGCATGTTTGGCAGCAGGTAGAAGAATGGATAGCAGCGGCTAAAGTGGCGCATATCATGTACCATAACACGCTGGGCATTATGGGTAATTACTATGGGGGGATGCTGGATATCTATTCCGACCTCACCCTGCAATGCGCCACATTTGGCGGCCATATTGAAATTATGGAGGTTGATGAGCTATCGGGCTTACGCGATACGGTTCAGGAGATTGAGGTTAAAAACAAGGTCAAAGAATTTCACGAAAGGTTTGATGTGCAGTCTGATTGTTCGGATTTTGAACTGGAACGCGCCGCTACAACTGCTGTGGCTTTAGATAAGCTGGTGGCCAAATACAACCTTGGCTCTATGGCTTACTACCATAAAGGAACAGGAAACGCGGTTAACGAGGATACCATGAGCTCGGTGATCCTGGGTAATTCATTGCTTACGGCGGCAGGGATCCCGGTAGCGGGGGAGTATGAGATCAAAAATGCCCAGGCCATGAAAATAATGGACAGTTTTGGCACGGGTGGTTCCTTTACCGAATACTATGCCATGGATTTTAATGATGATATAGTGCTGATGGGGCATGATGGTCCGTGTCACCCGGCTATTGCCGAGGGTAAGATCAAAGTAAAGCCACTACAGGTTTATCATGGTAAGGTTGGTAACGGCCTTTCTGTCGAAATGTCGGTGAGTCATGGCCCGGTTACCATGCTATCGGTTGTGGAAACGGCCGGAGGTAAAATCATTTTCCTGGTAGCAGAAGCTGAATCCGTTGCCGGACCCATATTGGAAATAGGGAATACTAACAGCCGTTACAAATTTGCCATCGGGGCCAGGGCTTTTGTAGAAACCTGGAATTCGCATGGCCCCGCGCACCATTGCGCGGTGGGCAAAGGGCATATCGCATCAAAAATTAAAAAGCTGGGCGATTTGTTGGGGGTAGAGACGGTGAAGGTTTGTTGATCTCGTGTAGATGAAGGTTTTTAGTGTGCGTTGATTTACGAGGCACCTACGGAGCCTTAATCCGTTATTTCTTTGACTATAAACACGATACTCCTACGGAGTGCTTTAGCAAAATTGCTTTTCAACTCCGTAGGAGTATCGTGTTTATAGAATTTCCGCAATGCAAAATTTTAGGGCTCCATAGGAGCCTCGTTTTAATAAAAGCGATACTGGCTTAGCACGCATTTTGCTCATAAGCATGATGAGGATATGATTTAATTATCTCCTTAAATTAAACGTTTTACCATTCCAAAACAGCAAATCCACTACGGAATGATGTTTTTATATTGTTAAAATAACACTAATTATCGCCTCTCCGCTGGCCCTTTCTCCAAGTCTTTTCTGTGTCTGATTTACTTATGTAATGACTTTTTTACAGGGTTTACATCTCTGTTAACCTAATAATCGATTTTACCTGAATAATTTTTTAAATAAAATTTCTCTTTGTCAATAATTAAGTGTTATTTCGACAATAATTATAAATCTTTATATGAGCAATAACCAATTAGTGATCGGTGTCGATTACGGTTCCGATTCCGTGCGTTCCGTGATAGTGAACGCCGCCAACGGAGAAGAAATAGCATCATCAGTGTTTAATTATCCCCGCTGGCGCGATGGCAAGTATTGCGTGCCTGCCGAAAATCAATTCCGTCAGCATCCGCAGGATTATATCGACGGGCTTAAAACCACCATTAAAGATTGTATAGCGCAGGCCGGCGGCGAGGCCATCGCGAAAAACATAAAAGGTATTTCTGTTGATACTACAGGCTCAACTCCCGTAGCTGTTGACGCGACCGGCACCCCGCTTGCTTTAACTCCTGGTTTTGAAACCAATCCTAATGCCATGTTTGTGCTTTGGAAAGATCATACCTCGGTTAAAGAAGCTGCGCAGATCAATGAGCATGCTACAAAATTTGATACCAATTATTTGAAATACGTTGGCGGCATCTACTCGTCGGAGTGGTTCTGGGCTAAGTTATTACACGTATTAAGGGTTGATGCACAAGTACGTGACGCCGCGGCCTCATGGGTTGAGCATTGCGACTGGATCCCTTTCCTGTTAACCGGTGGTGCCGATGTTAAAGCTATCAAGCGCGGTCGTTGCTCTGCCGGTCATAAAGCATTATGGGCAGAGGAGTTTAATGGCTTGCCTCCCGAAGAATTTTTTGTTTCCCTTGATCCTGTACTGGCTGGTTTCAGGGATAAATTATATGAAGACACATACACTGCCGATGAAGCGGCCGGAAATCTTAGCGCGGAGTGGGCGGAGATATTGGGACTCTCAACCGATGTGATTGTAGGTACCGGCGCTTTTGACGCGCACATGGGCGCGGTTGGCGGCCAGATTGAGCCTTATCACCTGAGCAAGGTAATGGGTACATCAACCTGTGATATTTTGGTAGCCCCATCATCAGAGATGGAAGGTAAACTGGTACGCGGCATTTGCGGACAGGTTAACGGTTCGGTTATTCCGGGCATGACAGGTTTAGAGGCTGGTCAGTCGGCTTTTGGCGATACTTACGCCTGGTTCAAGAATATCCTGGCCTGGCCATTAAACAACCTGCTGTCGCAATCGCAGGTAATTGACGCGGCTACTGCCGAAGCCTTGAAAGAAGAAATTTCTGAGATGATCATCCCTGAACTGAGCAGACAAGCGGCTTTGTTACCAATTGATGAAAGTAATGAGCTGGCTATTGATTGGTTTAACGGCAGGCGTACGCCGGATGCCAACCAGGAATTAAAAGGCGCAATTACCGGCTTAGGTTTAGGTAGCGATGCACCAAGAGTATTCCGTGCATTGGCCGAGGCTACGTGTTTTGGCGCCAAAAGCATTGTTGATCGTTTTATCAGCGAAGGGATCCCGGTAAAAGGCATTATCGGTATTGGTGGTGTGGCAAAAAAATCATCTTTTGTGATGCAAATGATGGCCGATGTTTTGGGTATGCCTATCCGTATTCACCAGTTTAAACATACCTGTGCTTTGGGCGCGGCCATGTTCGCGGCAGTTGTTGCTGGTATCTATCCAACTATTGAAGAAGCCATGACAGCCATGGGCCGTGGGTTTGACGTGGTTTATGAGCCAAACATCGCGCTGAAAGAGGTTTATCAGCAACGCTATAATCAATACAGCACATTAGGACGGTTTGTTGCCGCCGAGGTTGCCCTGAAAAATAATCCTGAACTGCAAAACGCATAATAACGAAATGAGTAAATATGACCATATAAGGCTTAGTGCCTATAATGCCAACATGCAGCTGCCTAAACTTGGCCTTGTGCTGTTCACTTTTGGTAACGTAAGCGCTGCCGACAGAGAATTAGGCGTATTCGCCATTAAGCCAAGCGGTGTACCTTATGAAGACCTATCGCCCGAAAAAATGGTGATTGTTGATTTTGATGGCAATACTATTGAAGGTGACCTTCGCCCGTCAAGCGATACCAAAACCCACGCCGTGCTTTATAAACATTGGGATGGTATCAATGGTATTGTGCACACGCACTCTACCTACGGAACTGCCTGGGCACAGTCTCAACGTGATATCCCTATCTTCGGTACTACCCACGCCGATCATTTAACGGTTGATATTCCCTGTGCTCCACCTATGAATGACGAAATGATCAAAGGTAACTACGAGTATCAAACCGGTTTCCAGATCATGGAATGCTTTGAAGAAAAAGGTTTGGATTATAAAGAGGTTGAAATGGTATTGGTGGGTAATCACGCACCGTTTACCTGGGGTAAAACCGCCGAAAAAGCAGTTTATAACAGCGCCGTACTTGAAGCTGTAGCCCAGATGGCCTACCTTACAGAGCAAATTGACAGAAGCGCCCCCCGCTTAAAAGATGCGCTGATTAAAAAACATTACGAGCGCAAACACGGACCTGATTCATATTACGGACAATAAACCTGATGAAAAAAATAAATCTGTTTTTCCTGCTGCTTTGTTTTTTCGCCTGCACCCGGTTATCGGCGCAAGTAGCAGCTACACCGCCAATGGGTTGGAACAGTTATAACTGTTTTGGTTCGGCAGTACATGAAGATGAGGTAAAAGCCAATGCCGATTACATGGCAGAGCATTTGAAGCAACATGGCTGGGAGTATGTAGTTGTGGATTTTTTATGGTCGTACGATAACCCTCCGGGAAGTAACATCGGCAACCCATTCCAATTGCGTTTGCAGGATGGCTCATATGTGCCATGGCTTACTATGGATAAATGGGGAAGGTTAACACCACAGCCTACCAAGTTTCCATCGGCTTTTGGTGGTAACGGTTTTAAACCACTGGGCGATTATATCCACAGTAAAGGCTTGAAATTTGGCATCCACGTGATGCGCGGTATTCCGAGACAGGCCGTTTGGTCAAAATCACCGGTAAAAGGTACCAATGGCATCACTGCCGATATGGTAGCAGATACCAACTCAAAATGCCCATGGATGAACCATATGTATGGTTTGGATATGAAAAAACCCGGCGCACAGGAATACCTGAACTCGCTGTTAGAGCTTTATGCTTCATGGGGAGTAGATTTTATTAAGGTAGATGACCTTTCGCGCCCGTACAGCAATGCCGAGGTTGAAGGTTACCAAAAAGCGATTCAGCAATGCGGCAGACCGGTTGTGCTGAGCCTGTCGCCAGGTGAAACTCCTGTTGCGCAGGCAGCACATGCCACCAAATATGCTAACATGTGGCGTATGGCCGATGATTTTTGGGATAACTGGAAAGAGATCCTGCACATGTTTGATTATGCCAAAAGCTGGGAAGGCGTGGGCGGCCCGGGACACTGGCCGGATTGTGATATGATCCAGATTGGTAAACTGAGCAAACGTGGCCCGGTTGGAGAGGAGCGTTTCAGCCGCTTTACCCAGGATGAAGAATATACGCACATGACTTTCTGGAGTATTTTCCAGTCGCCGTTGATGCTTGGCGGTAACCTGCCCGAAAACCGTGATTTTGAGCTGAAGCTTTTTACCAATGATGAGGTAATAGCGGTGAACCAAAAAGGTGCACATCCAAAACAACTGTACAAAAAAGATGGCGCTATGATCTGGTATTCAGAGATTCCTGGCAGTAAGGATTTATATGTCGCCTTCTTCAATATTGGAGATGACGACAAAACCGTATCCCTGAATTTTAAAGATCTGGGCCTGAAAGGTAAAGTAATCGTACGCGATTTGTGGAAAAAGCAGGATGTTGGCCAGTACAGCTCAGGCTATCAGCAAAAAATAAATAAACATGGTGCAGCACTATTTAAACTGTCACCAAAAAACTAAACCAATTCATTAAATCAATAATTCGCTAAATCAATAATTAATATATAATGATCGATCTGAAAACATTTGAAGTATGGTTCATTACAGGTAGCCAGAACTTATACGGAGAAGAAACACTAAAAAAAGTTGCCGAGCACTCACAGGAAATAGCTAAAGGTATAGATGGCGCTGCCAATATCCCGGTGCGCGTGGTATACAAACCCGTTGTAAAATCAACCGAAGAAATTTATAACACCTTACAGCAGGCTAATGTTGCCGAAAACTGTATCGGTGTTATTGCCTGGATGCATACGTTTTCGCCTGCTAAAATGTGGATCAGGGGCTTAAGCATCCTTAAAAAACCGATGCTACACCTGCATACACAATATAACCGCGATATTCCATGGAGCTCGATAGATATGGACTTTATGAACCTTAACCAAAGCGCCCATGGCGACAGGGAGTTTGGGTTCATGGTATCGCGCATGCGCATTAACCGTAAAGTGGTTGTTGGTCACTGGCAGGACAGCGAGGTGTTGAAAGATATTGAAAGCTGGAGCCGTGCAGCTGCAGGCTGGTACGACTGGCAAGGTGCTAAATTTGTTCGTTTCGGCGACAACATGCGTTTTGTTGCGGTAACCGATGGTGATAAAGTTGAGGCCGAATTGAAATTTGGTTTCGCGGTAAATACTTATGGTATTGGCGATCTGGTAGCTGTAGTTGACAGCATCAGCGACGCGGAAGTTAAAGCCCTTACCGATGAATACGAAGCTACGTATACCATGGCCGATGATCTTAAACAAGGCGGCGCAAGGTATCAGTCGGTTTATGACGCTGCCAAAATTGAACTTGGCCTACGTAAGTTTTTACAGGATGGCGGTTACAAAGGTTTCAGCGATACTTTTGAAGATCTGCATGGCATGATTCAATTACCGGGTATTGCCTCGCAGCGTTTAATGGCGGATGGTTACGGTTTTGCCGGTGAAGGCGACTGGAAAACTGCCGCCCTTGTACGTGCTTTCAAAGTAATGGGTGCAGGATTGGCAGGCGGTAACGCTTTCATGGAAGATTACACTTATCACTTCGACCCGAACAACGCTTTAGTTTTAGGCTCACACATGCTTGAGGTAGATAGCAGCCTGGCTAATGGAAAAGCAGCATTAGAAGTTCATGCCTTAGGCATTGGCGGCAAGGCCGATCCTGCACGTTTGGTATTTAACGTAGCCGGTGGCGCAGCATTAAACGCTTCGATTGTGGATATGGGCAACCGTTTCCGTTTAATTGTAAACGAGGTTGAAGCTATTGAACCTATTGAAGATTTGCCAAAACTGCCTGTTGCAAGGGTACTTTGGAAACCGCTTCCGGATATGAAAACCGGCTGCGCTGCATGGATCTACGCAGGTGGCGCACACCACACCGCATACAGCCAAAATCTGTCTGCTGAGCTGATCAATGATTTTGCAGACATGGCAGGTATCGAGTTTTTACGCATAGGTAAAGACACCAAGCTTGATCAGTTCAGGAACGAGATCAGGTGGAATGACGCGGCTTATAAGCTGTAATACTTTCTAAAAGCAATAAGCTATAAAAAGGAAAATGCCGCCGCTCGGCTCCAGCCGAGTGGCAGCTATCCCAAGGCCTCTGGCCTGCTACTCCGGCTTCGGCGGTCAGAGGCCGTTAATAGTTACCACTCGGCTGGAGCCGAGCGGCGGCGGAGGTAAAAAAACGCGGTTTGCGTTAGGGATAGAAGCGGATACCGGCCATGTGGCTAAGGCCTGTGCAGTATGAGCGGATAGCCCGGGCCGAAGGCAACGCCATTGTGAATTTGAAATTTCGGATATCGATTTCGGAATGGTCTAAACTTGAATTCATGGAATTAAAGAATTTGTAGAATTCGCTTAGCATTCTGTCAATTCATTAATTCCACAAATTCAAGTTGAAAAAATGAGAAGAATATAAACTTAATCAAAGGCTCATAAAAACCCTCACCCTTTAGGAGAGGGTTGATAGGGAATAAATAAAAGAATAACTAACCAAAAAGAAGAAGAATTTAAACTAACCAACAATCCATTAAACCTAATAATGAACAAATTTGCAACTATCGATTACGTGATCTTCGTAATCTATTTTATTGTAGTTACGGGCTACGGGTACTGGGTATACAGCCGTAAAAAGATCAAAGGCGTATCCGATAGTCATGACTTTTTCCTGGCCGAAGGTTCGCTCACCTGGTGGGCTATCGGCGCTTCGCTGATTGCTTCAAACATATCGGCCGAGCAATTTATAGGCACCAGCGGTCAGGGCTTTGAAGTAGGCCTTGCCGTAGCAGCCTACGAATGGGTTGCCGCTATAGCGCTTATCATAGTGGCTGTGTGGTTTATCCCAATTTTCCTCAAAAATAAGATCTTCACCATGCCGCAGTTTTTGCATAACCGTTATAACGAAACGGTGAGCTTTATCATGGCCATATTTTGGCTGTTGCTGTACGTGCTGGTGAACCTTACCTCCATACTTTATCTGGGTGCTTTGGCTATCAACAACCTGATGGGCGGTGGCTACTTGCATGAAATCATTATTGCGCTTTCAATTTTCGCGCTGTTTATCACCCTTGGTGGTATGAAGGTAATCGGCTTTACTGATGTTATCCAAGTTTTGGTTTTGGTTATTGGCGGTTTGGCTACAACCTATATCGCACTTACTTTGGTGAGCGAGCATTTTGGTTTAGGTAAAGATGCTATGGCCGGTTTAAACAAAATGATGAGCGATGCTCCTGAGCATTTCAGAATGATGATGGCTAAACCTAAACCGGGCGCACCACAGGAAGAGATCAATAAGTATCTGGCCCTGCCTGGTATCGCCATGTATTTCGCCGGTCAGTGGATCGTGAACCTGAACTACTGGGGCTGTAATCAATACATCACCCAACGCGCTTTGGGTGCCGATCTTAAAACTGCCCGCACCGGGATCTTATTTGCCGGTTTAATGAAACTGGCCATGCCTGTAATTGTAGTTTTACCGGGTATCGCTGCTTATGTATTGTACAAAAACGGCGCTTTACAACAGGAGATGGCAACCGGCGGGCACTTCAAAATAGATAATGCTTATTCGGCAATACTTGGATTTTTGCCAACCGGTCTAAAAGGCCTTTCGGTAGCGGCACTTACAGCCGCGATTGTGGCATCACTTGCGGGTAAGGCCAATAGTATCTCTACCATTTTTACGCTGGATATTTACAAAAAGCATATCAATAAAGAGGCCAGCGAAAAAAACATGGTGGTATTCGGAAGGCTTACCATTGTGGCTGCCCTGGTATTCTCAATCATACTTACCTGGAAAGATTTGCTGGGCATAGGCGGTGAGGGTGGTTTTACCTTCATTCAAAAATATACCGGCTTTATCAGCCCGGGTATCTTTGCTATTTTCATTTTAGGTTTCTTCTGGAAACGCACTACCAGCGCGGCTGCTATAGCGGGTATTTTAACAAGCTTTGGCATGTCGGTATTGTTCAATAACTACGCGCCTAAACTGTTCGGTCACGAAACTTTCCTTTACACGGCTTTCCCTAACGGCAAAGGCGGTTATGAGATCCCTTTCCTGATTTGTATGGGCTTGTCGTTCCTGTTCACTATGATCGTGACGATAGGTATCAGCTTAGCCGGACCGAAGGTTAACCCTAAAGCGCTTGAAATTCCGCGCAGTATGTTCAAGGTCGAAAAATCGACCATGGCATTAATTATAGTTACGCTTATACTGCTTACCATGCTTTATGTGAAGTTCTGGTAAATGGTTGAAATATTTGATTTTTGAATAAGAAAGTCCCGCGCGAGGCGGGCTTTTTTTAATTAAATATTTTAAGTGTTTTTTTAACAATTATAAATTAATTTTTATACATTGGTCTCGCTGATCACTAGTTATCAGTTTAAGCCAATTTATTTGTTCCGGAAATTATAATAGTTAAAACGGTAATGCTGTAAAAGGCAAGCTAACAACCTCAAATTATGAAGAATAACAAGAATTTATTAATGATGTTAAGCTGTTCGGCTGCACTTTTCGCGGCTTGCAACGGTAATCCTAAAGCAACTGATTCAACCGTGAAAGATTCAACTTCGGTAACTACCCATGCTATACCCGATTCGGCAAATTTTGAAGCCGATGTACAAGGGCAAAAAACAAAACTCTTTACCCTTAAAAATACCGGCGGCGTAACAGCAGCTATCACTAATTATGGCGGCAGGCTGGTGAGCCTGTTGGTGCCTGATAAAGACGGTAAAGCTACCGATGTTATTTTAGGTTATGATTCGGTGAAAAGCTATCAAAAACCAAAGGAGCCATATTTTGGCGCCATCATTGGTCGTTATGGCAACCGCATTGCCAAAGGCAAATTCACGCTTGATGGTAAAGCTTACCAGCTGGATATTAACGATGGCGTAAATACCCTGCATGGCGGTTTTAATGGTTTTTATGGCAAGGTATTTTCTGCCAAGCAATTAAGCGCTTCACAACTGGAACTTACCTATGTTTCAAAAGATGGTGAAGGTGGTTATCCCGGTAATTTAACCGCGACCGTAGTTTATACTTTGGGTGATGATAACTCATTGAAAATAGAATACAAAGCTACTACCGATAAACCTACCATTGTTAACTTAACCAATCACGCTTATTTTAACCTGAATGGCGCGGGCAGCCCTACTATTACAGATAACGTAATGCAAATAAACGCCGATGCTTTTTTGCCTGTGGATACCACACTTATCCCAACCGGTAAATTACAACCGGTTAAAGATACCCCGTTTGATTTTACCACATCAAAAGCTATTGGTAAAGATATTGGTGCTGCCGATGAGCAATTAAAAAACGGCAAAGGTTACGATCATAATTTTGTATTGAACAAACATGATCTTACCACGCCGGTAGCTACCGCTAAAAGTACTGTTACCGGTATTACTATGGAGGTATTTACCGAAGAACCTGGTCTGCAGTTTTACTCTGGTAACTTTTTAACCGGCGAAACTAAAGACGGTAAAGGCGGCAAAGCATATCCGTACCGGTCGGCTTTTTGTTTGGAAACCCAGCATTTTCCTGATGCGCCAAACCAGCCTGCTTTTGCTTCAACCGTGTTAAAACCGGGAGAAACCTACCACACAGTTACCATTTACAAATTTTCTAAATAAGTAAATCATGTTAAAAAGGACTTTTTTAACGTTGTGTGCGGCCGGTGCTTTTGCTATGGCAAACGCGCAAACACAATATACCATTGCCGCGGATAAGGTAAAGGCGCATATTCAGCCTACCATGTATGGGATATTTTTTGAGGATATCAACCTTGCTGCCGATGGTGGTGTATATGCCGAGCTGGTAAAAAATCGTTCGTTCGAGTTCAACATGCCTTTGATGGGATGGAAGGAACAGAAGAAGGATGGAGGCGATGGCCGCACGGAAGTGATTAACCGTGCTGTTGAGCGCCCGGAGAATGCTCATTTTATAAAAAGCTATATCACAAGCGATGCCGGTTTTTACGGTTTCTCAAACGAGGGTTTCCGCGGTGGTATGGGTGTTAAAGAGGGTGAAGAATACAGCTTTTCGGTAATAGCTAAACAGGAAGGCGACACCAATGTAAAGCTAAACATTGAATTGCATGGCGATAACGGCGACATTATAGGAAAGGCAGAGCTTACGCCAACTGATAAAGAATGGAACCGTTACAGCGTAAAATTTAAATCGACTGCTACAACACCGAAAGCGCAACTTTATGTTTGGATGAGCGGCAAGGGTGTTATTGATATGGATATGATCTCGCTGTTCCCTGAACATACCTGGAAAAACCGTCCGGGTGGCTTGCGTGCAGATCTGGTACAGCGACTGGCCGATCTTAAGCCGGGCTTTTTACGTTTCCCGGGCGGATGTATCGTTGAAGGCCGTGAGCTTAACAATCGCTATCAATGGAAAAAAACCATAGGCCCGGTTGATAAACGCGAGAACATCATCAACCGCTGGAATACCGAATTTAAACATCGTCCGGCACCTGATTATTACCAAACTTTCGGTCTGGGTTTCATGGAGTATTTCCTGACAGCCGAAGATATTGGTGCTTCACCGCTGCCTATCCTGAATTGTGGTATGGCCTGCGAATTTAATACCGGCGAGTTAGTTCCGTTGGATAAGCTTGATCCTTATGTGCAGGACGCGCTCGACCTGATTGAGTTTGCCAATGGCGATGCCAGCACCAAATGGGGTAAGCTGCGTACCGATCTTGGTCACCCGGCACCATTTAATTTAAAAATGATTGGTGTAGGTAACGAGCAATGGGGGCCGCAATATATCGACCGCTGGAAAATTTTCACCAAGGCTATCAAAACTAAATATCCTAATGTGAAGATTGTATCAGCCTTAGGCCCATCACCTGAAGGCAAAGAGTTTGACCTGTTAAATAAAACGTTCCGTAGTTTGGGAGCCGATATTTTAGATGAGCATTATTATGCGCCGGCAAAATGGTTTAGGGATAATGCCCGCCGTTATGATAACTATGACCGTAAAGGCCCTAAGATCTTCGCCGGTGAATATGCCGCGCAAAGCGTATCTACAGTAAACCCGGATAATAAAAACAACTGGGAGTGCGCGCTGTCTGAGGCTGCTTTCATGACTGGTTTAGAGCGTAATGCCGACGTAGTAAACATGGCTTCATACGCCCCGCTTTTTGCCCACGTAGAAGGTTGGCAGTGGACACCAAACCTCATCTGGTTTGATAACCTGAAAAGCTATGCTACGCCAAATTACTATGTGCAGCAATTGTTTTCAGTAAATAAAGGTACCGATGTGGTGCCACTTACATTAAACAATGAAGCTGTAGCCGGGCAAAATGATAGCTATGCTACAGCCAGTCTGGATAAGAATACCAATGAACTGGTGATCAAATTTGTGAATACCAGCACATCGGCACAAAATGTGAGCTTTAAAATTACCGGTTCAAAAGGCTATCAAAAACAGGCTACGGTTACGACGCTAAAAGCTGACAGCAAGGACGCCGAAAACTCACTGACCGCACCTACAGCAGTTAGTCCGGTTGAAAGCACCATTGATATCTCTGGTAATACCCTGAAGCTGGCGCTTGAGCCGTACTCGTTCAAAATAGTAAGGCTTAAAAACAAATAACCCTTGAAAAAGATCCTTCTGATCATATCCTTATTGTTCCCGGGCATTATAAGCAATGCCCAGGAACTAAGGACTGATATATCGGTTCACGACCCGGTAATGACCCGGCAGGATAGTACTTATTATATCTTTTGCACGGGTAATGGTATTGCCATGTGGTCGTCGGGAGATAGGGTGCATTGGAAAGCTGAGAAACCGGTATTTGCCGCTGCCCCACAATGGGCGGTTGACGCTATTCCCGGTTTTAAAGGTCATATCTGGGCTCCGGATATTTCTTTTTACAACGGATTATACTACCTGTTCTATTCTGTATCCGCGTTTGGCAAAAATACATCGGCCATTGGCGTAGCAACCAATACTACGCTTCATACCAACGATGCTAACTATAAATGGGTCGATCATGGTAAGGTAATTCAATCTATCCCCGGTAAAACTAACTGGAACGCTATCGACCCTAATTTAATTACAGATAAAGACGGAACGCCATACCTGGTATTCGGCTCGTTTTGGGATGGGCTGAAACTGGTAAAGCTGAATAAAGACCGGTTAAGCGTTGCGGAGGATATTAGCAAGATTCCAACCATAGCTACCCGTAGAAAGGCAGCGGCAGAAAACCTGCCGGCCGTTGATGGCAACCCCGTTGACGCAGGTGGTAATGCTATTGAAGCGCCTTATATATTTAAGCACGATAAATATTTTTACCTGTTTGCCTCGATAGATTATTGCTGCAAAGGGCCGAAGAGCACTTACAAAATGATCATCGGTCGTTCAAAAAAACTGAAAGGGCCATACCTGGATAAGGAGGGTATAGCCATGAACAAAGGCGGCGGCAGCATTCTGCTGGCCGGCGACGCTAACTGGTATGGTGTAGGCCATAACGGGGTAAGTACTTTTGATGGAGTTGATTATATCATTTTTCATGGTTATGACGCGGCAGATAGGGGGATTTCTAAATTGAGGGTGGAGAAACTGAATTGGGTCGATGGATGGGCGGTGATAAGGAAATGAGTGAAGTAGATTGAACAAAGTAAGGGCCGTGCGATTCCCTCCCCTGGGAGGGTGTAGGGAGGGGTTTCATCGATCTTCCTACTTGCTGGCAGCGCACATAAACCCCTCCCTGCCACTTCACATACCGACCACGCCCCTCCCGAGGGAGGGAATTAGAAAGGCCGTGGGCTTAACGCCTATGAGTTTAAAATTGATTAACATATGAAAATATCACAATATCTGATCACATTAGGCCTGGCACTTGGTAGCCTGACACATGCCAATGCCACATCCCGCGATACCACTTTCCATTCGGATGGCAATCCTATTATCAGGCATAAGTATACTGCAGATCCGGCTGCTATGGTTTACAAGGATAAAGTATACCTGTACACGGGACATGATGAAGCTGCTCCAGGACATAACGGTTATACCATGCACGATTGGACTTGCTTTACTTCATCTGACATGGTAAACTGGACAGAACATCCATCCCCCTTGAATGTTAAAGAATTTAAATGGGCTAAAGCCGATGCATGGGCTTCGCAGGTAATTGAGCGCAATGGTAAGTTTTACTGGTATGTAGCGGTGGAACATGGTACAATTCCGGGTAAGGCTATTGGGGTAGCTGTATCTGACAGTCCGTTGGGGCCGTTTAAAGATGCCCGGGGCAGCGCTTTAGTGACCAATGACATGACCAAAGCTGTAAAACATTCCTGGGATGATATCGACCCAACGGTAATTATTGATAAAGATGGACAGGCCTACCTGTTTTGGGGTAATGGCATTTGCTACTATGCCAAACTAAAAAGCAACATGACCGAACTTGACGGCGAGATCAAAACCATTACCCTGCCACATTATACCGAAGCGCCGTGGGTACATTACCGTAATGGCTGGTATTACCTGTCGTACGCTTATGAATTTCCTGAAAAGATAGCTTATGCGATGGGCAAAAGCATCAATGGTCCGTGGGAATATAAGGGGATCATTAATGAGTTGGCAGGTAACTCCAATACCAATCACCAAGCTATTATTGAATTTAAAGGCCAATGGTATTTTATATATCATAACGGCGCGTTGGTGCCTGATGCCGGAAGTTTTCACCGTTCGGTTTGTATCGATTATTTGTATTACAATAAAGACGGCAGCATTAAGCGGGTTATTATGACAAGCGAAGGGGTGAAACCTGTAAAGTAATTTTATTGTAGAGACGCGTCACATGCGTTTCCCACATGCAGATCATGGTAGATTTGTTGTTCAATAAAAGACGCATGTGATGCGTCTTTACGTTAAATGATATTATAAACTAAGAAGCAGGAAAGGATAATCTCTTTCCTGCTTCTTAGTTTACGGGCTGTTACCTGCAACAAATCGTATCAACTTTTCTTCAAAACCAATCAAACGTAACCAAACGTTAAAATCGGTTCAATTTATCCTATACTTTTAGTGCGAAATAATTAATTCAAAAGCCTGTATGGCCGGTTTAAATCGTTTGTCGGAACTGTTTAGCCGGCTTTATAACCTACAATTATGAACATAAAAAAGTTTATTGTAATTGCCGCTGCCGCGTTGCCCTGTCTTACCTATGCACAGGAATGGCAGCCCAAAAAAGCCGTTTTAATGACGCGCTTTGCCAAAGATGTCGACCCGAAAAACGTACTGCCAGAGTATCCACGTCCACAACTGGCACGCGAAAAATGGATGAACCTAAACGGTCTGTGGCAATACCAACCAGGAACCGCCGCCGAGGCAGTGCCTAAAGGCAAGTTATCGAAAACCATCCTTGTGCCTTTTCCGGTTGAATCGGCTTTGTCCGGCGTAATGGAACAACACGACCGCATCTGGTACCGTCGTAAGTTTACCGTTCCTGCTTCATGGAAAGGTGAACATATTCTGCTACATTTTGGCGCAGTTGATTACGAAAGCGAAGTATTTGTTAACGGCAAAAGCTTTGGCAAACATACGGGCGGTTATGATCCGTTCAGCTATGATATTACATCAGCTATTAAAAGCGCGGGCGAGCAGGAGATCACCGTGCGTGTTTATGACCCGACTGATGACGGAGGTTTTCCGCGGGGTAAACAAACCTTGCATCCTCAGGGTATCATGTATACCTCAACAACCGGTATCTGGCAAACAGTTTGGTTAGAGCCGGTTCCTGCTGTAAACATCAGCGATATCAGGATCACACCAGATATTGATCAATCGGTAGTAAAATTAAATGTAGATGCTGCGACTGCGGCAGGTTACACGGTTAACGTAAAAGTAAAAGACGGCAGCAAGGTTGTAAGTACAGCTTCGGGCAAGCCTAATGCCGAATTTACTGTACCGGTTCCTAACGCCAAATTATGGTCACCGGATTCACCGTTTTTGTATGATTTGGATATCACCCTTGAAAAAGGTGGCAAAAAGGTTGATGCCATCAGCAGTTATGTTGGTATGCGCAAAATTTCGGTAGGCGAGCAGGATGGTTACAAAAAGCTTTTCCTGAATAATAAATTTCTATTCCAGATTGGTCCGTTAGATCAGGGTTTCTGGCCTGATGGTATCTACACTGCACCAACCGACGCGGCTATCAAGAATGATCTGCAAATGATCAAGAATTTCGGCTATAACATGGTGCGCAAACACATTAAAGTTGAGCCGTACCGCTGGTATTACTGGGCTGATAAACTGGGTTTGATGATTTGGCAGGATATGCCTTCGGCTAATTCTTACACTGAGCACACGCCACCGGTTGATACAGCTGCTTATGCTTCAGAACTTACCCGCATGGTTAAAACACACTGGAATTCCCCTTCTATTGTAACATGGGTGGTATTTAACGAATCACAAGGACAGCACAATACGCCAGAGTTGGTTAGCCTGGTGCGTAAACTGGATAATTCGCGTTTAATCAATCAAGCCAGCGGTGGCAGCCATTTTGGTGTGGGCGATTTCCTGGATATTCACAGCTATCCGCCGCCTGCTGCTCCCTCAAGCAAAACACAGGTGTTGGCCTGCGGAGAATATGGCGGTATCGGTTATATTATTCCCGGTCACGTTTGGAAAACAGGCCCGACGTACGTCATGATGGATAACCAAAAAGCTTATACCAACCTGTATGATGAGTTTGCCAACGATCTTGTGATCTACAAAACAAATGAGGGCTTAAGTGCCGCGGTATACACCGAAACTACCGACGTAGAAGTTGAGCTGAACGGTTTGCTTACTTACGACAGGGAAATTGTAAAAGGTCCGGTTGCAACTATCAAGGCATCAAATGATAAGATCATTCACGATGAAGAGTATATCCGCGAGGTGTTGCCATCATCAAAAGATAAAGCACGTACCTGGAAATACACTTTTGATAAACCTGCCGATGGCTGGTTTGGCGAAAAATTTGATGATAACGCATGGAAATCAGGCGAAGCTGGCTTTGGTACTGCCAACACTCCGGGAGCAGTAGTAAAAACTGTATGGGACGGCAAAGACATCTGGATAAGGCAGGAGTTTACGCTAAATGTATCTAACGTGAATAAGGATGATCTGGTGCTGTCATTACATCATGATGATGCCTGCGAGGTTTATATCAATGGTGTTAAGGCTGCCATAAAAGAAGGCTATACATCAGGTTATGCCATCATCCAAATGACTAAGGAAAGCAAGGACGCGATAAAACTGAATGGTAAAAATGTGATAGCTATCCATTGCAACCAAACTGTAGGCGGTCAGTATATCGACGCCGGCATTTCAGCAATGAGCAAAACTAAACCGTAAATTGGGGTTTATGTATTAAAGAAAACGCCCGGGCATATTGCCCGGGCGTTTTCTTTTTACCCTTACCCTAAAAAAAAGCCACCGCTCGGCTCCAGCCGAGTGGTAACTATCAAGCGGCCTCTGGCCGCCGAAGCCGGAGTAGCAGGCCAGAGGCCTGAGAATAATTGCCACTCGGCTGGAGCCGAGCGGCGGCGGGTTTATTGAACTATGCCATTGCAATGACGTATTTTCGCTGTTTTATCCCTTCCTTTTCCCACCATTATAACTCGTTATTGTCACATCGTCTGCATTAGCATCTAACTCTAATACACGTGATGATTGCGACAAGTATGTTGATCCGTAATAAAACTCAACGTGTTTTTTGCTGCCGTTTTTAAGGGTAATATCAGCATAAAAATCATCAGGTTTTAGCTTGATATATCGCTTGACAACGTTAGCACCGGTATTGCGGAATACTTTTACGCTATCCTGGTTTTGAGTAGCTACCAGCAAAGCGCCTTTGGCTGTTTGTATGTTTGCCAAGGCTTTTCCATCACCTGCCACGTAGATACCGCTTTGGGCTATTGACAGCGGAGTAAAGCCGCCTTTTCCGTCACCTTTCATGTATAAACCCATAAAAGCATCATGACGGCCAGTGAAAGGTTCCATGCCAAAATCGTTGCCTACCATTAATAGGTCAAGATTGCCATCATGGTCAACATCTTTAGTTATCATGCCATAAACAGGAGCCATTTGTGCGTCTTGTGGTAAGGCGCTAATGCTGAACGTTCCGTTACCTTTCCCAGTGATGAGGCTGGTATTCATATCAGTTGCTTTGAGGATCACGGCGCCTTCTTTATCTTTATCGCTCCACAGATTATTCATGGTAGCGTGACCGAAGCCGCGGTAGCTTGGATATTTTTTGCGGATGGAAATGAGCTGACTGATCAGGTCATCGCGGGTATGCATTGGGAACGGCTTTTGTGAGCCGTCTTCGTCCTTCAGATAGCAAAATATCATGGCATCGAAAGATCCGTTACCATCCAAATCTTTACCTAAAATGGTCATTGGCTGTTCAAATGATGCTTTGAAGTTTGAATTTTGCCCCAGGTTACCCGCCACATAATCAATATTGCCATCATTGTTAAAATCGCCTGCAACAATGCTGTTCCACCAGCCCACATGGTCGTCAATACCCGATTTAATTTTGCTGAAACCGTGCCCGTTGTTTTTATAGAAGGTAACCGGCATCCATTCGCCAACTACAACCAAATCGGTTTTGCCATCCTTATCAAAGTCCGACCATAAGGCGTCGGTGATCATGCCTCCATGAACCAGTTCCGGGCAAAGCTGACCGGTTACGTCGGTAAACTTACCGCCATCGTTCCTGAGTAAGTGACTAACCGGCGAGGAAGGATAAGCTCCTGAAACAGATCTTGAACCTACGAAAAGGTCAAGGTCGCCGTCGCCATCAAAATCTGCCGCGCGAACGCATGAACCGTTATCGTATTCTACAGGTACCGCTGTAATATCCCGGGTAAAATGGCCTTTTTTATCATTGATATAAAGCCTGTCCTGCGCGGTGGTATGCCCTTTCTGAAATTCGTAACTGCCGCTCGCTATGTACAGATCCGGAAAACCATCGCCATTGGCATCAAATAACAGGGCTCCCATATCTTCCTCGTCTTTAATCTCTTCGTTCAGGAAACGGTTGTTATCCATCGTAAAATGTCCGCTGGCATCCTGCATAAAAAATACGCCTTTGTTGCCGGCAGCGCCTCCCACAAATAAATCATCATAGCCGTTGCCGTCCACATCGCCAACGGCTATGGCAGGCCCGTACTGGCTTAGTTTATGTGGCAGGGTAGGTTGTATGTTATAGTCGATGGCATCTTTTTCCTGGTGCACATATTTTATACCGGTAGCATTATTTGCGTCCTGAAATACCGGGACGATTTTATCCGCAGCATCGGGCGGAAAATAGCCCGCTGCGTTTTTGTATTGGAGCGTGAGCGTTTGGTTTGCCTTCACACCAGTAAGCAGTTGGGTTTTACCATCAGGCCAGCGTACTCGTAACGAGTCGACAGTAGTTGATGCGCCGATACCGAAATGCCCGCGCGCGTCATCCGTACTCATGTACCCGCGGCAAGGCTGCTGATCATAAAACTGCTGGTTGCCTTTGTAATAGATCCGGATGGTAGCGCCAATGCCGCCAACGTTTTTGCTATCGCCTTGCAGGGCAACGGTTAGGTAATTATGATCTTTAGCTACCTGGGTTTTGCTGTTGGCAGTATTTTCATACACAAAAGCATCATCGTCAATATTGTTGATCACAAGGTCAAGGTCGCCATCGTTATCCAGATCGGCATAAACACCGCCGGTTGAAAAAGTAGGTTTTACAATGCCCCAATCCTTCGATTGATCTTTAAACAAATAGCCGCCCGCATTTCTGAACGCATAGCTTGATGTTTTTACAACCGGAAATGAATCGGCGGCAGCCAGCGTAGTGTTTTCTTTAACAGTACGGCCCTGGTCATTACTGTACAGGGCGTGGTCAAGGTCTGTTACGTCGCGGGGATAGCCGTTGGTGATCATCATATCGCGGTAGCCATCATTGTCAAAGTCGGCTACCAATGGTGTCCAGCTCCAATCGGTTTGATAAATGCCTGCCTGGTAAGCCATTTCGCTGTATTGCGGGTGACCTGCAGGTGTTTGGCCCTGGTTCAGTTGCAACACGTTGCGGATATATTGATGCTCGTAATTGAATTTTTTATTGTTGATATAAGTGATATAATTATCGCCAACCAACATGGTTTTTTTGCGGACATTCTCTTCGGGCAGCATCTCCAGCGATACCAGATCGGCCTTGCCATCGTTGTTGATGTCAACCATGTCTGATCCCATTACCGACCAGCCTGTATGCTTAAAGTATTCACCGGCGCGGTTGGTGAAAGTTCCGTTTTTATTGTTTACCCAAAGCAAATCGTTTGAAATAAAGTCGTTACCCACGTAAACATCTGGCCAGCCATCGTTATTTACATCGCAGATAGAAACCGAGTTACCGAAGCCCTCTATCAAGATACCGGCTTCTTTGGTTACGTTGGTGAATGTACCGTTGCCGTTGTTGCGGTAAAGGCGGTCGTTGTTCTGAGCACTGCCATCAGTTAATTTAGGGCGATAGGCCACCGGGGTTTCCTTGCCTAAAAAGTTGGTGAGTAGGTACATGTCAAGATCGCCATCATGATCGTAATCAAAAAATACAGCCTGTGTACTGTAACCGGTATCCTGCAGACCGTATGCAGCAGCCGATTCTTTAAAAGTCGGTACTCCATCTTTATTAGCTCCCTGGTTAATGTATAACAGGTTTTTGCGATGATTGGGATCACTTTTAAAGGATGAGCAAACGTAAATATCCAGCCAGCCATCGTTGTTGATATCAACTACCGAAACCCCTGCATACCAATCGCCATTGCCGGCAACACCGGCGGCATCGGTAACATCTTTAAATGTAAGTGAGCCTTTGTTGATGTATAATTTATTGGCAACCATGTTACCGGCAAAGTAAACATCGGGTAAGCCGTCGTGGTTAAAATCGCCAATGCCAACGCCTGCGCCATTGTACAAATACGGGTGATTGAGGATGTTGATGCTGTCACTTTCGGTAATCGTATTCTTAAAATCGATGCCGGTTTGAGACGCGTCAAGCAGTTTAAATAGGGTTGGGCCGGATGATTTTTTTGAACAGCCAACACCTAAAAATAGCAACAATAAGGTAGATAGTTTAAACGCTTTGGGTAAACTTTTTATCATGCAGATACGGTTAATAATTTATTAATGGTTTATGCTTTGGTTAAGCTCTAAGTTATTGGTTTTAATGCAATAAGCCACCGTAAAGAAAATGGATTTTACAATTCCAGATTCTGCAAATAGTATCAAAAGTTAGTTATTTACTATCGGCTCATATTTTAATATTTATTAACTGTTAGCTTTGGTCAGAACCCTTGTTTGAGGGATAAACCAATTAAACTGATCAAGCCTTTCTGTTCATCATAATGAAGAGATTATACTTTGCCCTCATTGTTATTATAGCCTGCTCATCATGCAGTAAAAAAAGCTGGGAAAAGCCGGCCGAAAACCCTGATTTTATTCACAGGTCTATCAAAGATGTTACTGATGTGGTACGGCATGACATTTATTCGCCTCCTGTTGCCAGTCGCATTTATGCCTATATCAGTGTAGCTGCATACGAGGCGGCGCGTAATGGTGATAAGCATTATCAGTCGCTTGAAGGGCAATTGAAAGGATTGGATTCTGTACCGAAGCCTATCGCCGGAAAAAAATACTGCTTTACATTATCCGCATCCCATGCTGTTTTAACCGTTGGCAAAATATTGATCATGAGTGAAGGCCGGATTGAAGGTTTTCATGACAAGCTGATGGGCGAGTTTAAAGAAACCGGGATGCCCGATAGCGTGTACAACAACTCGATAGAATACGGTAAACTTATTGCCGACAGGATAATCAAGTGGGCAAGCAAGGATAATTATAAACATACCCGTTCACTATCAAAATATGATGTGCAAACTGATGATGCCAGCTGGAAGCCTACTCCACCGGCTTACATGAAAGGAATTGAACCACACTGGAATGAGATCCGTCCGTTTTTGCTTGATTCGGCCCAGCAGTTTAAGCCGGCTCATCCATTTACTTTCAGCAATATTCCAGGCAGTAATTTTTATAAGCTGGCTATGGAGGTATATGATACCGGTAAGCACCTGACCGATGACGAGGCTACCATTGCCACCTTTTGGGACGATAACCCTTTTAAGGTGAATATCAATGGGCACACGATGTTTGCCACCAAAAAAATTTCGCCGGGAGGGCATTGGATCAATATTACCGCGCTGGCCTGCCGTAAAGCTAAAGCCGATTATATAAAAAGTTCCGAAGCATATGCCAGCATAGCTGTGGTTATCGCGGATAGTTTTATCAATTGCTGGGACGAAAAATACCGCAGTAAAGTGATCAGGCCTGAAACTTATATCAACCAGTATATTGATCAAAGCTGGATGCCATTGCTGCAAACGCCACCTTTTCCTGAATATACCAGCGGGCACAGCGTAGTTTCTACCGCTTCGGCAGTAGTGTTAAGCAAGTTATTTGGTGATGAGTTTTCGTTTACTGATTCAACCGAAATGGAGTTTTCTATTCCCGCCCGTAATTTCAAATCATTTAAAGCCGCAGCCGAAGAAGCAGCTATCAGCAGGTTTTATGGTGGTATTCATTATATGCCATCAATCACTAATGGTGTTGATGAAGGCGATAGAATAGGGCAGTTTGCTTTAACCAAATTGCATACAAGGAAGTAAATGTTGATTATATCTCCTGATTTTTTGGACTGAAGCCCTTAAGAGTTTGCGCTTTGCTCCGTTTATTAAAGCAATTAAGTTAAGAGATTGACAGGTTGCACCAGAGGTGCAAAAGGTTTGTAGAATTAAGATATAACAAATTTTTAGTGTGCCAGAGGTACACAACTCCGGTGTTCCGTACCTCTGGCACGGTTGTTTTTGGATATATTATTACTACAGACCTTTACCCCCTCTGGGGGATTTCCGTTAACTTAATGAGATTTGGCTTTAGCCAACGGCAATGATTATTTCTGTTTACGTACATTCAAGTGTCATCGCTTGAACTGCCGTCTGATACTAAACCTGTTTCACCTTACTCCGTTTAGCAGCCTGATACTCAGTCGGCGTAGTGCCAAATTGCTTCAGGAAATTACGGCCAAGGTGTGATTGGGAGCTGTAACCTACCATATTTGCTACTTCGTAAATCTTATAATCGCCTTCTTCCAATAATTGGGCGGCAGCTTTTAACCGGGTAATATTAATGAGCTCGTTAATAGTAAGGTTGGAAATAGCCTTAACCTTGCGGTACAAGGTAGGCTTGCTCATATTCATCAGATTGGCTATCTGCTCTACATCAAGTTCGGCATTCTGAATGTTTTTGTAGATAACGCCGTTGAGTTTATCCAAAAAGCTTTCATCAGGTTTTGAATAAGCCATCGACTTGATATGTGCCAAAGGCGAACTTGCAAAATGCTCTCTGATCTTGTTACGGTTAATAAGCAGGTTGGCTATTTGCACCTGTAAATGCTCTGGCGAAAATGGTTTTTCGATATATGCGTCGGCACCAACTTCCAGGCCTTCAATTTTACTTTGCAGGGTGTTTTTAGCCGTTAGTAATATAATAGGGATGTGGCTGTAATCGAAATTTGTTTTGATGGTTTTGCACAGCTCAAACCCATCTATTCCCGGCATCATGACGTCGCTTATAATAAGCTGGATGTTTTCTATAGCTATCATATCCAGCGCTTCCTGTCCGTTAAGGGCTTTAATAACCGAATATTTGTCGCTCAGATCATCCGAAATAAAATCAAGTATTTCCGGGTTATCGTCCACTAAAAGTATAACTGGTTTCATAAAGTCAATATTCTCCTCTCTGTTACTTAGGTCTGCCTGCTCATATTCATCGGGGGTAATATGCAGGTCGAATTCTTTTTCCTGGTGTACAGGCAAAGTAAGGTTAAATATATTAAAATCGTTAATAGATTTATTCAACACCAATAAACCTTTATGCAATTCGGCTAAGGAGCGCGATAAAGAAAGACCAATTCCTGTGCCAATTTGCTTTTCCGATTCCTTCATCCTGAAGAAAGGTTCAAAGATCTTTTCGCGCATTTCGTAAGGGATCAGGTTGCCGCTATTCCTTATTTCGATGGTAAAAGTAGGGTCGTTATCCGGGTGATCAATTAATTCGATCTCCACATCAGATGTGCTGTATTTGATAGCATTATTGATAAGGTTACTTATAATTTTAGTGAATGCCTCAATATCAACATAGGCATAAACGGTTTTTGCCGGATGTATAAACGTATAGCTGAGGTTCTTTTGCTCGGCCATAGGTTTAAACCGCATAAAGGTATCGGCAAGCAGATCGGTGATGTCTGTTTTAACAAAACTGAGGCTAAAGCCATTAGTTTCGGTTTTGCGGAAATCAAGCAGCTGGTTGGTAAGATCAAGCAACCGGTTGGTGTTCTTTTCCATAATCTTCAGGTTGTTCTGAATCTCCGGAACATGCTCGGCCTTCCTGATCACCTTTTCCATAGGCCCTTTGATAAGGGTTAGCGGCGTGCGGATTTCATGGGCCACATTGGTGAAAAATTCAATTTTGGCATTGTAGATCTGTTTTTCCTTGTCATTTTCGAGGGTTTCGATAATGCGTTTGTTTTTTTCGCGGGTTTTGCGGTGATAGCTTCTGAGCAGATAGTAGCCGGTCAGCAAAAACAACATGCAATAAGCTATATAAGCCCAAACACTTTCCCAAAAAGGTGGCGCTATATTAATTTCGAGGGTTGTTTCTTTTTGGGTCCAGATACCGTTATTACCCGCCGCTTTTACCACAAAGGTGTAATGACCGGGCTGCAATTGGGTAAAGTAAACTTTACGGTTGCGTTTAAGTTCGGTCCAGCCTTTATCTAAACCCTTCATCGTGTATTTATACTGGGTCATTTCCGGCGATGGGAAACTCAGCGCTGCGAAATCGATACTAAATGATGACTGGTTATGATTGAGGTTGATTTTTTTTGTGCTGATGATGGATTGGCTGAGCAACGAATCGGCGCCCTTAACGGAGATCTCTTTATTGTGTACCTGGAAGCCGGTTATATAAACAGGAGCAATAAAGTGATTTATTTTAAAATTGGCAGGATTAAAGCTAACCATACCACGTACGCAACCAAAGTACATGGTGCCATCGGCATCTTTAAAAGATGAGTTATAATTAAACTGATCGCTTAGCAAACCATTGGCTTTGGTGTAAATTTTAATTGCCTCAGTAGCAGGATTGAAACAAACGAGACCGCGCGTAGTGCTGATCCACAGGTTTTTATGGCCATCCTCTTCTACCCGGAAAATGTAATTACTCGGAAAACCTTTATTGCTGTCATAAAACTTATAGCTATCGGCTTTCGGGTCATACTTCCATAATCCCAAACCTTCGGTAGCAAACCATAACTTGTTGTCGCTATCTTCAAAAACACCATTAACTGTGGTGGTATTGAGCGCGTTTTTAACGGGGTAACGATAGTTTAGCTTGGTGCTTGTATTGTTTGCCGGATTATAACAGTAAATGCCGTCACGCACAGTACCAATCCATATTTTACCGTTATGGTCTTCGGTTATGGCATAAATGAAATCATACGGAGGTAATTTATCTATCAGGGTAAAATCTTTAGTAGCTAAGTTATACCTGTAGAACCCCCGCGTGGTGCCAACAAATATGAGCCCGCTCCGGGTTTTACAAAAGCAAATTATAAAGTTGCTTTTAAGATCGTTGCTTTGATTGCCGGCCAGGTAAACGCGTTCTACCTTCCCTGTTTTGATGTTCATGATATCAAGGCCACGCTCAAAAGTACCTACAAACAATTCGTTGCCAACCGGTAGTATGCCATGGATATTGGTGTTTGAAATACTGGCTTTCCCGTTGGGATAGTAATGTGTCCAGGTATGTTTATCGGGAGATAGTTTGTTAAGCCCGTTATCTTCCGTACCCATCCACAGGTTGCCATACATGTCTTTATTAATTTCGCGCACAACATTTCCCTTAAGCGAGTTTGGTTCGTTATCGGGATAAAACTTGTTGAAGGTTGAATATTGTTTAGGGTAATAATTAAGACCGCCAAAGTAGGTGCCTATCCACACGCCGCCTTCCGAATCTTTGTAAAGGCTATAAACAGCATTATCGGATATGGAGTACGGATCATTGAAATGTTTCCGGAGATTAAGGAACGTACCCTTTACCGAATCATAAATAAATACGCCGGATTCCGTCGCTATCCAGTATTCGGTGTCGCTGTATTTTAAAAAATCGCGTACATAAATCGCGGTTTTATCCGGGTTGTAGTTAAGCAGATCGGTATATGCACCGGTTTCGGAGTCAAACTCTTTGAAACCGTGACTGTTGGTGGCCACAAATATTTTATTGTTACCTGCGTAATAGATCTTCTCTATAAATTTTGATGTAACGTTATCCGTTGGCTTAAACAGGTTGTACGAAGTAAATGTGCGGTTTGCCTGATCCATTTTCTCCATTACGCCTGATGAGGCCGATGTCCACACGATACCATTAATAATTACTACCGATGTAGCTTCAAAGTGTTGCCATGGCCAATAGTCAATTTTTTCGCCGGTTTTTTGGTCGTACTTTATTAATGAGGCCCCGGCTATAAACCAGCAGTTATTGTGTTCATCAAAGGTGATACTGCGTACGCCATTAATATTTGCTGTATTTATATGTGCAAATGTTTCGGATTGCGGATCGTACTTATCAAGGCCTTCATCAGTACCTACCCAAAGTGTACCTTTTTGATCAAGGGACAGCGTGTGCACCATATTATTGGAAATGGTGCTTTTATCGGCAGGGTTATGCCTGAATGTTTTAAAAGTATAGCCATCAAAGCGGTTAAGACCATCTTTGGTGCCAAACCATAAAAAGCCGCGCTTATCCTGCAGGCTGCAGTAAACGGTATTATGCGATAAACCATGTTCAACCTGGTAGTGCCTGAAATAGTACGTTTGGGCATTACAAATGCCGCAGAATACTGTAAAAAGTAATAAAAATATATATAGTGGTTTCAAAATAATCAGCTTAAAGCAAATATAACCAATCTGTTGCAGCGTTTCTACCCTCCTGAAAATTGATACTTTTTGACTAAGTATTGATATGATTTGGTTAATCGCCGGGGCTAAAATCCTTTTTCTTTGAAGCATGATTTTAGATATGTCAATTGTACATTTTTAAAATCAAAACTTAACCAATTAATAGATCATTTATGAGAAAATTTTTACTACTCAGGCATGGGGGAAATCCTCATGTGCAGTGGCCGCCCAGTAAGTGGAGCCCAAAAGTACTGCTAATCGCTTTTTTCATCATGACCGGTTTCCTTTTTTCGTTTAGTGCCTCCGCGCAAAATAAAATTAAGGTTACAGGAACCGTGACAGACACCACCGGCCTGGCGCTAACAGGCGTAGCGGTAAGGGTGCAAGGCACGCAAGGTGGAACAACGACAGATGCTCAGGGTAACTTTTCACTTAATGTACCTACAACAAACAGTACATTAACATTCACTTACATCGGCTACGTGGCGCAGGAGATTGCCCTGCAAGGCAGAACAACTTTGAAAGTTCGGCTTCGCGAAACAAACTCTTCATTACAGGAAGTTGTGGTTACAGGTTACGGTTCGCAGAAAAAGGCCTCTATTACAGGCGCTATCTCCAGTGTAACCAGTAAGGATATTGATCGTGTGCACGCCGGTTCAACCGTTAGTACTACACTGGCGGGTAAAATTCCTGGTGTAACCTTCAGACAATCGGAAGGTCGTCCTGGTGCCAGTGCCAGTATTCAGATCCGTAACATGGGATCACCACTGTTTGTAATTGATGGTATACAGCAGGATGAAGGCCAATTTAACAACCTTGCACCTAACGATGTTGAAAGTATAGCGGTGTTGAAAGACGCATCTGCTGCTATTTACGGTGTACGTGCTGCTAACGGTGTTATTGTGGTAACTACCAAAAAGGGTTCGGGCGAATCAAGAATCAATATTGATGCCTATACCGGTTACCAAAATTTCTATCGTTTTCCTAACGTGCTGACCAACTCATATGATTATATGCGTTATCTGGCCGACGCACAGGTGAATAGCAACGGTTCAACAACCATTACGCAAGCTGATCTTGACAAATATAAAGCGGGTACCGAAAAAGGTTACCAAAGCTTTAACTGGCGTGATTACGTTTTGAAGGCTAACAACAATGCTCCTCAAAATTCGGCTAACATTAACTTTACAGGTGGTACAGATAAATTGAATTACTATGTTTCTGCAACCAACCTGCACCAAAATTCTCAATTGGGTAAAGAGTACCTTTTTAACCGTTCAAATATTCAATCTAACATATCGCTGAAAGTAGCCAACGGTTTAAAGGTTAGCATGGACGTTAACGGTCGTATCGAAACCCGTGAAAACCCTGGTGTACCAGGTGGTGACGACTACTTCCTGGCCCGTTTTGCTGTGTTAAGAAATACACCGCTTGAGCGCCCTTATGCAAACGACAATCCGGCTTACCTGAATGATATAGGCCATACCGAATCAAATTATGCTTTCCTTAACAAGAAGCTATCGGGTTTATATCACAGTGATTGGCGCGTTTTACAAACCAATTTTGCTGCCGAATACCAGGTGCCGGGTATTAAAGGCTTGATGGTAAAAGGTTTATATTCATACTATATTGCCGATTACTTGCTTAATAACCAGGAATATACTTATAATGCTTACACTTACCGCCCTGCAACCGATACTTATGATATAACCGGTGGTAGTACTAATCCTTGGCGTGAACGTGAGCAAAGGAAAGAGTTTGCTAAAACTTACCAGTGGCAAATTAATTACAACAATACTTTCGGTAAACACACCATAGGTGCAACATTTGTTTCTGAACGTATTGAATTACAGCATTTGCGTAACTGGATCCACGCTTCTCCGGTATCAAACAATTTACCGCTTATTTATTTCCCAACTGCCGACCAATACCAGGATAGCGATAATAAGGAAGCTCGTACAGGTTATATTGGCCGTTTTGATTATAACTATGACAACAAATATTACTTCCAGTTTTCGGGAAGGCGTGATGCTTCTTATTTATTTGCACCTGATAAACGCGTAGGCTACTTCCCGGGCGGGTCTATCGGTTGGCGCATCACCCAGGAAGGTTTTATGAAGAAACTACTTGGCGAAAACAGCTTCCTGAACGACTTAAAAATCCGTGCGTCATACGGTGTATTAGGTGATGACCGTGATCCTAACAACGCAGCAAACCCAATTGTAACTCCTTATGCTTACTTGCCAGGTTACAATTACAACGCGGGTACTGCAATTATTGACGGTAATGCCATCGTTACTTCAACCGATAAAGGTTTGGTAACAACGAACATATCATGGTCAAAAAGTAAAATGACCGATGTGGGTATGGACTTTACCTTACTAAACAACAGGTTAAGTGGTGTTATTGATTATTTCTATCGTAAGCGTACTGGTTTGGCTGGCCCGCCATCTAAACTGGTGTTGCCATTGGAAGTAGGTTATTCATTACCTGCAGAAAACTCAAGCAGCGATTCACAGTCGGGTGGTGAGTTTTCATTGAGCTGGAACGATAAGGTTGGAAAGGTAAGCTATAACATTGGCGGTAACATTTCTTATTCGCGTCAGAAATCAGTATTCAGAAACGAATATTTTGGTAACTCATTAGAACAATATTTTGGTTCTGCAATCAATCGTTACGCCAATATTGATTGGGGATATACGGTTGTGGGGCAGTTCTCGTCTATTGAGCAGATCAACAATTACAAGATCAACAACGACGGCCAAGGCAACAGGACAATGCTTCCGGGCGATTTAATGTACAAAGACTGGAACGGTGACGGTAAAATTGACGGTTACGATACCCGTCCTATCGGTTATGGGTACGGTAAACAGCCAAATATCAACTTTGGTTTAACATTGGGCGCTGCATATCATGGCTTTGATTTCCATGCGGATTTTTCAGGTGGCGCGGGTTATACCTGGTTCCAGAACTATGAAACACGTTGGGCATTCCAAAATAATGGTAACCTGAACACCATATTTGAAGACAGGTACCATCGTACAGATCCGTTTGATATAAACAGTGCGTGGGTACCAGGTAAATATCCTGCCAACAGGGTTAACCCCGGTACTACCAACAGCGATTATGACCGTAACTCAACCTTTTGGTTACATAGTGTAAAATACCTGAGGGTACGTACACTGGAGTTAGGTTACTCACTGCCTACTCAGCTGCTGGCTAAAGTGAAGATCAAGAGAGCTCGCTTTTATGTTAACGCCTATAACATGTTCTCGTTTGATAACCTGAAACAGTTTGGCGTTGACCCTGAAACAACGGATGATAACGGGTTACAATTCCCACAGAGCAAGGTGCTCAACTTTGGTGTTAATTTAACCTTTTAATTGATCCCTCAAGTTTAAACCAAATGAAAAAAACAACCATTATATCAACATTTGCACTCCTGTTAGTTACGGGGGCCTGCAAAAAAGACAGTGCCTTTTTGGATGTACCACCCAAGCAGGTGGTAACTTCAGATGTTGCATTCTCCGACCCCAACCTTGTACTTTCTATTCTTGCTGATTTATATAACCGTGTTTACGATTTTTCTGGTCTGGATAACGGCTGGGCTTCATTTGCTGATTTCAGCGAATCATTCCCTTCAGAAAACGGAAGCTATTATATAGTTCAGCGTACAGGCTGGGATTTTGGCTCATGGGGTACATGGGATTATAAATATGTTCGCGATTTGAACTTATTTATTGAGCGTGCTACCGCTGCTACCAAATTAACCGACGCGCAAAAAAATCAATTTATTGCCGAAGGCCGTTTTTTACGTGCCCAGTATTATTTTGAGCTGGTTAAAAGAATGGGCGGTGTTCCTCTGATCACTAAATCGCTTACTTATGATTTTTCGGGTAACGTTGAAGCGTTGCAGATCCCGCGTGCAAAAGAGTCGGAAGTTTACGACTTTATCATCAGCGAGGCTGAAGCGATAAAAGGTTTGTTACCTGTTAACGTTTCTGAAAAATCAAGGGCAACCCCGGCTGCAGTATTAGCTATGGAATCAAGGGCCGCTTTATATGCTGCTTCAATAGCTAAGTATGGTGCAACAACACCACAGGTATCATTGCCGGGCGGCGAGGTGGGCATACCTGCAAGTTCTGCTACAGGTTATTACACTAAAGCGCTTGCTGCCGCCAAAGAGATCATATCAGGCACAGCAGGTAATTATTCGCTTTACAAACAATTACCTGATTTAAGCGACAACTTTGCTAACTTGTTCCTTGATAAAAGCAGCTCGGAGTCAATCTGGGTTGAGGATTTCAAAGCTAATGGTGGTAAAACGCACGGTTTCACCACTAACGACCAGCCTTTCTCAATTTCGGACGAAGGTTTGGACGCGGGTAGGTTAAACCCATCGTTAAACCTGGTTGAGGCGTTTGAAAAGCTTGACAATTCATATGCTCCAATGGCAACTAAAGATGGTGCAGGCGATCCTATTTACTATACCGATCAATTAGATATGTTTGCGGGCCGCGATGCAAGATTGGCCGGTACTGTATTGTTACCAAACGGATTATTTAAGGGTAAACGTACCGAAGTATATGCAGGTTATCAATTGGGTAATGGTACAGTTATATCAAGCAGCGATGCTACCATTACACAGGATGTTCCGGGCTTAGGCAAGGTACAGGTAGTGGGTAAAGATGGGCCGGTTAACGGTGCTGAGTTCCGTACTCAAACCGGTTTCTATATCCGTAAATACCTTGATCCAACTGTAGGTTCTGGTCGTCGCGGTCGTGGTAGTGATGTTAACTTTATCCGTTACCGTTACGCTGAAGTGTTATTGAACGCCGCCGAAGCAGATGCTGAATTAGGCAATTATGCAGAGGCTTCAGGTTATATTAACCAAGTGCGTTTAAGGGCTGGCCTTACCACGCCATTGGTGCTTACCGCAGCTAATTATTTTGACCGTATTGTTCATGAACGCCGTGTTGAACTTGCTTTTGAAGGACACACTTTATTTGATATGAAACGCTGGAGAATTGCTGATGCCGTTTGGGATGGTAACTCAATGTCAGTTGCCGATCTGGTTGCTAACATTGGTAAGGCCACTAAACGCAGCACACAACCTTTCGGCTTGTGGCCATATAAATATTACAATCCGGGTAATGCTAACAACGGAAAGTGGATATTTAAAGAAACAAAACCTTCGCCGGTAACAGGTTCAAACAGGTTCCTGTTGGGTAACTACTATTCACGTATTGGTGACGATGTAATAGCAGCCAACCCGAAAATTGTTAAACAACCAAATCAATAAGAGTTAAAGAAAAGTGTTTATGAAAATCAAGTTTCATCATATTTTAATAGGGCTTTTTCTTGCTGCCTCGGGCTGTAAGAAAGACAATTACGATGCGCCCACATCGAGACTGAGCGGTAGGTTGGTTTACAAAGGCGAAGCTATAAACGTTGAGTATAACGCTGTCCCTTACCAAATATATCAACCTGGTTTTGCAACAAAATCAGCCATACAGGGAACCTTTGATCCCGATGGTAATTACGCCCAGTTGTTATTTGACGGCACTTATAAGTTCACTATCCCTGCAAACCAGGGGCCGTTTATGTGGAAAGAGTTACCAGCCGGAACCCGCGATAGCTTAACGGTAAACTTAAAAGGCAGCCAGACAGTTGATATTGAGGTAACTCCTTATTATTTGGTGCAAAATGCCAAGTTTGCAGCTACCGGCAGAAAGGTAACTGCTACTTTCGATATACAGAAAGTAATTACGGATGCCAACGCTAAGAATATCGACCATGTTTACTTATATGTGAATAAAACACAGTTTGTTTCGGGCGGCTACCGTTTGGGCGATGGCGATCCGCCATCAATTGCCGGCTCTGCTATTACAGGCATGAATAACCTCAGCCTGAGTTTTGATGTACCCAATATTGTTCCTACTCAAAACTATGTATTTGCACGTGTAGGCCTAAAGATTGCCGGAGTTGAAGATTTGATCTTCTCACCGGTATCAAAAGTAACTTTACAATAATTTACCGGCCCCTGCCGTAGCGGTGGGGGCCTTTTTTATGTGCTGCATAATTCTAATTAATATAATAACCCATATCTGCTTTTTTACTAATGAAGAAACTATCGCTTTGCCTGTCTCTTTTTATTTCTACCTATCTATCTGCCAATGCACAGCAAGGCGAATGGCATTTGATAAAAGACAAGATCACCACCCCATGGGCCGAAAAAGTTGACCCAAAAGCACCGCTTCCTGAATATCCGCGTCCGCAAATGGTGCGTGGCAACTGGCAAAACCTGAATGGTTTATGGAACTATGCCATAGTACCTAAAGCTACTATAGGGCCGGCAAAATATGATGGAAAGATCCTGGTGCCTTTCGCGGTTGAATCGGCGCTATCTGGTGTTGGTAAAACTGTTGGTAAGGATAGCATGTTGTGGTATAAAACAACAATCAGCTTAAACAAAACATTAAAAGGTAAAGACGTACTGCTGCATTTTGGCGCGGTTGACTGGCGTACCGAAGTATTTGTAAACGGTAAAAGCGCCGGCGTCCATGAAGGCGGCTTTGATCCTTTTACGTTCAACATTACCCCTTATTTAAAAGGCGGTTCAAAACAAGATATTACCGTGAGCGTATGGGATCCGACTGATGATGGTCCGCAGCCGCGTGGTAAACAAGTGAAAAAGCCCGAAGGTATCTGGTATACTCCGGTTACCGGTATCTGGCAAACTGTTTGGCTGGAAGGCGTAGCTAAAACGCACATTGAAGCCACCAAACAAACCCCCAACATTGACGATCACACACTATCGGTATCTGCCGAAGTTTCAAATAGCCAGCCGGGCGATAAGCTGAAGATCAGCGCCTGGAACGGCAAAACCCTCGTATCCGAAAAAACAATTGACGCCGGCGAAACCGCCGTGTTGGATATTAAAGATCAGCACTTATGGTCAACCACCGATCCGTTTTTGTATGACCTGAAAGTTGCCGTTATCCGCAACAACAAAGCGGTTGACGAAATAGGCAGCTACTTTGCCATGCGTAAAATTTCGCTTGGCCCTGATGCCAACGGTATTCAGCGCATGTTGCTGAACAACAAATTTGTGTTTCAGTATGGCCCGCTTGATCAGGGCTGGTGGCCGGATGGTTTATACACCCCGCCAACTTATGAGGCCATGAGCTTTGATATCGATAAGCTTAAAGAAATGGGCTTTAACATGATCCGCAAGCACATCAAAGTTGAACCGGCACGTTATTATGCTTATTGCGATAAAACAGGTATGCTGCTGTGGCAGGATATGCCAAGCGGCGATTTAGGTAACCATTGGGAAAACCGCCCGGGTGTGCTTGACCGCGCTACCGATAAAGACCGTACTCCTGAATCTGAAGGATACTACCGCAAAGAATGGAACGCTATCATCAACTCGTTATATAACTATCCTTGTATTGTAGTCTGGACTCCGTTTAATGAGGCCTGGGGTCAGTTTAAAACCGTTGAGATTACCGAGTGGACCGAGAAAAAAGATCCATCACGTTTGGTAAACAGCGCCAGCGGCGGTAACTTTTATGATACCGGTAACATTGTCGATCTGCACAATTATCCACACCCGGCTATGCCGCGTCCGGAGATTTTCGGTAAAACCAAAGCCGTTGTACTGGGCGAGTTTGGCGGTCTTGGCTGGCCTGTAGATGGCCACACCTGGCAGGCAAACAAAAACTGGGGCTACCAAAACTTTAAAAATGGCGACGACCTGTTTAAAAGGTATTCAACCTTTACCGATAGGTTGCAGGAACTGATTAAAGTGGGCCTTTCGGCAGCAGTATATACACAAACAACAGATGTGGAAGGTGAAGTGAACGGCTTCATGACTTACGACCGTAAGGTGATTAAAATGCCTGTTGAATTGTTACAAAAAGCCAACAGTAAACTATACGATCCGGCGTTGGTGAAATAATATCTTTACGTATGACTATCAAAAACAGTATAAAACTAATGCGCAGGGAGGTTTGTCTTTCAGTGGCTATGATATGTGCGGGCTTCGCAACAGCAAGTGCCCAGGGAGTGAAGGCAACAACGGTTACAACAGTTGATAACAAAAGCGCCAATGCCTTTTATGTAAATAACCGCGCCCCGCTGCAAAGACAATATTTTGCCAAATTGCCTACCGGCAGCATTGAAGCCGGCGGCTGGTTAAAGAAAATGCTGGAGCTGCAACGTGATGGCTTAACCGGTAACCTGGGCGAGATAAGCGTATGGCTTTCAAAAACCAATAATGCCTGGCTTAATAAAGAGGGTAAAGGCGAATACGGTTGGGAAGAGTTGCCTTACTGGCTAAAGGGCTATGCCGATATTGCCTACACGCTGAAGGATAAAAAGATGATAGCCGAAACCAAATTCTGGATTGATGCTGTGCTAAATAACCAGCGTGATAATGGCGATTTCGGTCCGGCGGTTGAGCACAATGGTAATCGCGATTTGTGGACTAACATGCCAATGTTGTGGTGCCTGCAATCATATTACGAGTACACTAAAGACCCGCGCGTTATTCCTTTCATGACCAAGTACTTTAAATATGAGCTATCGGTACCTGATAGCAAATTTTTAAAGGATTACTGGGAAAACAGCCGCGGCGGCGATAACATGCTGAGTGTATACTGGTTGTACAACCGCACCGGCGATAAGTTTTTGCTTGACTTAGCTACCAAACTTGATAAAAATACTGCAGACTGGCGCCAGGCTAATAACCTGCCCAACTGGCATAACGTTAACGTAGCGCAATGTTTCCGCGAACCTGCAACTTATTATCTGCAAAGCCATGATAAAAAAGATCTGGATGCTACTTACAACAATTTTAAACTCATCCGTGATATTTACGGCCAGGTTCCGGGCGGTATGTTTGGTGCCGATGAAAATGCCCGTAAAGGTTATGACGATCCACGCCAGGCAGTAGAAACCTGTGGTTTGGTAGAGCAAATGACATCCGACCAGATGTTGCTGGGCAATACCGGCGATCGTTTCTGGGCCGAAAATTGTGAGGATGTTGCTTTCAATACTTTCCCGGCTGCCTTCATGCCCGATTACCGTGCTTTGCGTTATTTAACCGCACCTAACATGGTAGTGAGCGATGGTAAAAACCATCATCCGGGTATAGCCAATGAAGGTCCGTTTTTAATGATGAACCCATTTGGTAGCCGTTGCTGCCAACATAATCATGCCGCCGGCTGGGTATATTATGCCGAAAACAGCTGGATGGCTACTCCCGATAATGGTATAGCCGCCTTGCTTTACACCGAAGGTAAGGTTAACGCGAAGGTTGGCAACGGTACTGCGGTAAGCATTGCCGAAACAAGTCATTACCCGTTCCAGGACCAGATCAACTTTACCCTTACTACTCCTAAAGCAGTTGATTTCCCGCTTTACCTGCGCATACCTGAATGGTGCAAAGGCGCATCTGTAAAAATAAATGGTGTTGCTGTAGATGTAAATACTTCAACAGGCGATTATATCCGTTTGGCAAAAAGCTGGAAAAACGGTGATAAGGTAACACTTCAACTACCGATGCAATTGAAAGTGCAGGAGTGGGCTAAAAACAAAAATAGCGTCAGTGTTAGCTACGGCCCGCTTACCTATTCATTGAAAATTGAAGAGCAATATACCAAGGGGGATAACCTGAAAGATGCCCAGGGCGATTCGCACTGGCAGCCTGGTGCCGATCCTCAGAAATGGCCGTCTTATAACATCTACGCGGCATCACCATGGAACTACGGTTTGCTGATAAATGAACAGCACCCTGAAAAATCGATAGAAGTTATTCACCGCGCGTGGCCAAAAGATAATAATCCGTTCACCAATGCCAATGCCCCGATAGAGTTAAAGGCGAAAGGTAAACAGCTACCGGGCTGGAAAATTGACGAAACCGGTTTATGTGGTGTATTACCGCAAAGCCCTGTGAAAACAGAAGAGCCTGCTAAAGAGCTTACGCTGGTGCCTATGGGTGGTGCGAGGTTAAGGATTTCGGCTTTCCCGGTTACCGAATAATGAGAAATACATTCATGATAAAAGGAATAGTATGCGGTTTAATGATGATGGTTGGTTTTACTGCACTGGCACAGGATGCCGCGGTTAAAAATCAGCCGCCATCGCCGCTGTACCGCGACCCGATTTACGATGGCGCTGCCGATCCGGTATTAGTTTATAACAAAGCCGAAAAGGAATGGACAATGTTATACACCCAACGCCGGGCCAATGTACAATCGCCGGGTGTGGCATTTTGTTATGGTACCGCCATTGGCGTTGCTACTTCAAAAGATCATGGGCACACCTGGGTATACCGTGGTGCCCTGAACCTGGAACATGAGCGTGGGCAAAATACCTTTTGGGCTCCCGATGTGGTTTTCGACAAAGGCATATACCACATGTTTGTAGTATATATCCCCGGAGTGTACAGCCAGTGGGGAGGCGATTCGCACCTGGTGCATTATACCAGTAAAAACCTGTGGGACTGGAAATATGAAGGCCCGTTGAATTTGCCCGATCATAACATCATCGACCCAACACTCATGAAACTGCCCGACGGTAAATGGCACATGTGGTACAAGGATCAAAAACTGGGCAGCATTACCATGACCGCCGAAAGTAATGATTTGGTGAACTGGAAAGCGGAAGATAAGCCCGCTATTGAAGGGCGCGCACATGAGGGCCCCAAAATCTTCCGGTTTAAGGATTATTACTGGATGATAACCGACGAGTGGCAAGGTCAGCGTGTTTACCGCTCAAAAGATGCTAAAACCTGGGAACATCAGGGTTTGGTGCTGGATAAGCCCGGTCACCGGCCGGAGGATACGCCAACAGGGGCTCATGCCGATGTGGTGGTAAGTGAAGGCCACGCCTATATCATTTACTTTACCCATCCCGGTCGTAAAAAGCATTTTGAAGATGGTGGCCTTGATGCCGATGGCGCATACAGTTACACAACCAAACGCACATCCATCCATGCCGCCGAACTGGAGTTTAATGGTGAAACTTTGGTTTGTGACAGGGATAAGCCATTTAGTTTTTGGCTGGCCGACGTAAAATAAAATATCTACATAAATAAAGAGAATATAATTGGTTATGCGGCAGATATTCATTTGGTTAATGGGTGTGTTTGCCCCGGTGATGGTTCTGGGGCAACACAATGCCGTTAATAATAAAACTATTGCCTGGGATCAAACCACCCTAAAACAGGTGGGTAACAAAAATGGCAATTACGCCCGCATGATCCAGCTGAGTAATGGCAACCTGTTTTGCGTTTATGAAAATGCCGGTGGCGTTGAATGTATCGCAAGTAACGATCTTGGTAAAAGCTGGGATCAGCCTGTTGTAATTGCCAAACCTATGTTAGGCGTAAACATGGCAGTACCCGAAATATTGGAACTGAAAGATCACTCCTTACTGGCATCATACAACCCACGCCCGCATAAGGTGAACGGCGGCTGGGATACCACAAAACACTTTGCCATCTGCACAAAAAAGAGCTATGATCAAGGCAAAACATGGAAGGACGAGCGCCTGATTTACGAAGCCCATTACAACTTTGATGATGGCTGCTGGGAACCTTCCCAAATTCAGTTGCCATCTGGCGAGATTCAATTGTTCTTTTCAAACGAGGGTGTTTATACCAAATCAAACGAGCAAAATATTTCCATATTCCGTTCAAAGGATAATGGCTTAAACTGGACAAAGCAGCCCGAAATAGTGTCCTTCAGGCCAAATCACCGGGATGGTATGCCGGTGCCGGTTATCCTGAAAGAGAAAAATGAGATCGTATTTTCGATAGAGGATAACGCCGGAGCAACTTTCAAGCCGTCCATCATCCGTAACAGCATCGGCCAAAACTGGAAAAAAACGGTAGGCCCCGATGATGCCGAACGCACTTATGCGCTCACTCCCAAGCTGCCCGATACAGTTTATGCCGGAGCCCCTTATTTGAGGCAGCTCCATAGCGGCGAAACGGTGTTATCATATCAAAGTACTCAAAACCGCAACCATAACTGGGAGCAAGCCTGTATGCAGGTGGCTTTGGGTAACAGCAATGCTAAAGATTTTGTAAGTGTGCCAACGCCATTTGATATTCCGCTCAACAAACACGGATTGTGGAATGCGTTGTGTGTGCTTAATGATGATAGCATTATTGCGTTAACATCAACCAATGCGTTTGGAAAGGGAACAGAGATTTGGATGATAAAGGGGAGAGTGGTAAAGAAATAAGAGCAAAACAAAAAGTAAATGTCATTTCGATAGAGCAGTGGAGGCTTGGAGCGCTGGGGCGAAAGAGAAATCTTGTACATTATGCAGAGTCAATAGCATGGCGTATAAGATTTCTCCTCACACCTCGCTCATAATCCCCCTCCGGTTCGTCGAAATGACAAATGGGTAAAACAGAATTAAACTATTAAATACATATAAATGCAAACAAAACTAAAAGTATTGGCCCTTGCTTTGGCAATGCCATTGGGGATGAGGGTAATGGCGCAGCAGAAAGCGCCGGCGCAGGTATGGTCTGAAGCGAAGGCAAAAACATGGTACGCGCAGCAACAATGGCTGGTTGGTGCCGATTTTATTCCAAGCACAGCCATCAATCAGTTAGAGATGTGGCAAGCCGATACTTTCGATCCAAAAACAATAGATAAAGAATTGGGCTATGCTCAGGGGATTGGTATGAATGTGATGCGCGTATTCCTGCACCATTTAGCCTGGGAGCAGGATCCTGAAGGTTTCAAAAAACGTATGGACGAGTACTTGGCTATCTCCAGTAAGCACGGCGTTAAAACCATGTTTGTATTTTTTGACGATTGCTGGAACAAAGTGCCTAAAGTTGGTAAGCAGCCAGAGCCAAAACCGGGTATCCATAATTCAGGCTGGATGCAGGATCCGGGGCAGCCGGCATCGGATAACGCGGCAAATTCGCCGGTACTTGAAAAATATGTAAAAGACGTATTGAAGCGTTTCGCCAATGATAAACGCGTACTGCTTTGGGATTTGTACAATGAGCCAGGCAACTCAGATAAAGGCAGCCGCTCGTTACCATTGCTTAAAAGCGTTTTCAAATGGGCAAGGCAGGTAAACCCGAGTCAGCCAATTAGTGCCGGTGTTTGGCGCTGGGACCTGGAAGAGTTAAACAAATTCCAGATAGCTAACTCGGACATTGTTACTTATCATGACTATACTCCGGAAGCTGAACACCTGAAAACAGTACAGTTTTTGAAAATGAATGGTCGCCCGTTGATTTGTACTGAATATATGGCCCGTCCGCGCAACAGCCTGTTCGGCACGGTATTGCCAATGCTTAAAAAAGAAAATGTGGGCGCTATAAACTGGGGTTTTGTAAGCGGTAAAACCAATACCATTTACGCCTGGGATACCCCAATGCCTGATGGTAAAGAACCAAAGCTGTGGTTCCACGATATTTTCCGTAAGGATGGTACTGCCTACATCCCGGAAGAAACAAACCTGATCAAGAAATTGACCGGAAGATAGTTTTTAGGATGTGCGGATTTCAAATGTACTGATGTGCAGATGATTTCCGGATCCGGAAACCAATATTTAAAGCAGGGCCACGTCACATGTGCCTCTCGCGTTCAACCTATCACACCACCTGCTTATCATACGTGAGAGGCAGTTTATTACAGACTTACGAAGTTTTTAAAACTTCGTAAGTCCTGTTCCTCGTTAACACTACCCTTAAACCAATTACACCTATGAAGAAGTTTTTTACTTACCTGATGCTGGGCCTGTTGGGCACTGTAACCGCCTGCCGCAGCCATGCGCAGCAAGTTGAGCCAATTAAGCAGGCAGCGCCTTATAGCGGCCTTATTCATGTTGTGCTTGACAGGGATTTTCCCGATCCTACGGTGATTAGTTATAGTGGTAAGTATTACGCTTATGCAACCCAATCGCCGGGAGGTAATGGGAAAATGATCAATATCCAGGTGGCATGGTCAACAGATCACGAACACTGGACTTACGCCGGTGATGCTTTGCCGCAAAAACCTTCATGGGCTTCCAATACACAAAACTTTTGGGCGCCGGATGTTTTCTTCGATGCTAAACTCAACAAGTTTGTCATGTTTTTTTCTGCCGATCCAAACGAGTTGACCGGCAAATGGATGGGCATAGCTTACGCTGATAATCCGCTTGGCCCATTCACCGACAGAGGTACACCCTTTATGAAAGGCCCAAGTTTTCACTGTATCGATCCTAAAGCTTTTGTTGATCCTAAAACCGGGAAGCACTTCCTTTACTGGGGATCGGATTTTCAGCCATTACGGGTACAGGAAATGAAAGATGACTGGTCGGACTTTAAAGATGGCTCACAGCCAACAGCTGCTGTTGAGCCGGGTAAGGATAAAAGCTACAGCAACCTGGTTGAAGGCTCATGGCTTGATTATGATAACGGTACTTATTACCTGTATTACTCGGGTGATAACTGTTGCGGAGTAGGAGCCAATTATGCTGTAATGATAGCTAAGGCCGATAATCCGCTCGGTCCATTTGTTCGATTAGGGGAAAGTGATAAAACTCTCAATAGTGCTATTTTAGTAAAAGACGCGGTTTATACGGCCCCCGGTCACAATTCTATTTTTACTGATGAAAAGGGGAATAAATTCATAGCCTATCATGCTATCGAAATAGCCCATAAAGAAAAGGGTAGGGTGATGTGTATCAGCCCAGTTAAGTATCAAAATGGCTGGCCGGTAGTAACTAAATAATAAGCGTATGATTCATCAATTAAAACATCTTGTTCTTTTCGGATTGCTGTCACTGACTTTTTTTAAGTCGGAAGCACAGGTAGCGAGCGATAAAAACTTTAAACCGGCTGCCGGCGTAAGTGTAAAGGTAAATACCTCAAACGTCACGGTAACCTGGCCTGCGGGGACTAACAGCAACGGCAGACTTATTTTAAACTTAAAAAATGATGAACCGCTATTCAGCAGCGTTCAACTAAGTAAAGCCGGAGTTTATAAGTCGGTGATTGAAAATGTTGATCCGCAATTTATCCTAACAGAAGGCAAGCGTGATCTTGTTTCTCAAAATGGCTGGAACATCTTTTTTGATAAAGTACCACTTAAACCCCACCATTCTTATAAGGTAGGTTTTCATAAAAAGTCAATCAGCGTAAGCAGCAAAGGCACACGTACAATAATTACTTTGCCAAGAGTGGAAGCCCCCAATTTTAAAGGCGATCTGGAACTCACACTCTACAACGGACAGCCTTTATTTAACGTGGCAGCAGTTGTATCAACCCAAATTGATTCGACGGCTATATTGTATGATGCTGGTTTGGTAGCGAAAGCCCAACCGGTTAAAGCAATAAGCTACAGCGATGTTTATGAACACCTGCAAATCGATGATATCAGTAAACCGGATACCGCTAAAAACCTTGCGGTAAAATATCGCACCATCATCGGTACAAATGATAAAGCGGGCATTGCCGTATTCCCTGCCCCGCACCAGTATTTTTATCCGTTGGATGAAGCCTTCAACCTCAAGTTTGTATGGTATGGCAATAATTACCGCGATCTGCTTCCTGGCTTTGGGCTTGGCATCAGGCAGGAACTACAGGGCGATAAGCGTTTTGTGCCATGGTTTAACGCGCCTCCGGGAACCAAACAACGGCTCAACTTTTTTTGCCTGCTGGGTACAGATGGTGCTGATAATTTGCTGAGTAAGGTAAAGCAATTTACCCATGATGATAGCTACAAACCACTTCCCGGTTATAAGACTATGGCCAGCCATTTTCATAACGAGTTTATCATGAGCGTTGTACTGGCGGGCAATCCGGTGCCTGATAGTCCGTCATTTGTAAAGGTTTTAAAGCGCCAGGGTATTAATATAGTTCACCTGGCCGAGTTTCATTATACAGCCCATCCTAAAGGCCCGGATGAACAGCGCCTTAAAGAACTGAAAGCGCTATTTGACCAATGCAGCCGTTTGTCTGATAGAAACTTTTTGCTGTTGCCCGGCGAAGAGCCTAATGAATTTTTTGGTGGTCATTGGCTGGCATTTTTCCCGAAGCCGGTTTACTGGATCATGTCGCGCAAGGCAGGTACACCTTTTGAAAGCAACACTCCGGGGTTTGGTAAAGTTTATCATATAGGCGATAAAACGGATATGCTCAACCTGCTAAAAGCCGAAAACGGTTTAGCCTGGACAGCGCATGCCCGTACCAAAGGTTCTACCGGTTTTCCGGATGCTTACAAAAAAGAAGATTTTTACTTGTCGGACAGGTTTTTGGGCGCGGCCTGGAAAGCATTACCTGCCGACCTTTCGGAGCCTCGTTTAGGCAAACGTGTTTTAGACCTGATGGACGATATGAACAACTGGGGACTGAAAAAGAAAGTACTCTCCGAAGCCGACCTCTTTACTATCGAGCCTGAAAACGAAATGTACGCCCACCTCAATGTAAACTACCTGAAACTTGCCAAACAGCCGGAATATAAAAATGGCTGGCAACCAGTATTGGATGTGCTGGAGCAAGGCAAATTTTTTTCCACCACGGGCGAGGTTTTGATAGAAGATTTTACAGTAAATGGCCATTCATCCGGACAAACTATTGCCATCCCGGCCGACGGAAAATGCACCATCAGCTTTAAAACCAACTGGACATTCCCGCTAAATTTTGCTGAGATCATTTCGGGCGATGGGAAAAAAGTATACCGGGAACGGATCGATCTTACTTCGACTCAAGCCTTCGGCACAAAAACATTTAGCAAAGTGCTGAATATGAAAGGCCGCAAATGGGCACGACTTGAAGTTTGGGATACGGCTGTTGATGGTGCTTATACACAAACTGTGTGGTTGAAGTAAACAGATAATTATAAATCCTCCGCCGCCGCTCGGCTCCTGCCGAGTGGCAACTATCAAAACGGCCTCTGGCCGGCGTCAATCCGCATGGCGTACACAGGCCAGAGGCCTGGAAATAACTACCACTCGGCTGGAGCCGAGCGGCGGCGGGGAAATGACAAAAGGAGGCTGTCACCCTGAGCCTGTCGAAGGCGCGCGCGCAGAGGCCCTGCCCACCATGCTTCGACTGGCTCAGCATGACACCCTTTTTGAAACTTGTCATGGGTAGCGAAGCGCGGCAATCTCGTAGCCCATGCATGTCTGATCTGTATAGCTACGAGATTGCCACGTCGCCCCAGATGCTCTTTACCCATGCGGCTCCTCGCAAAGACATGTTTTTTTATTTTACCGGGACTTTAACCAGTGCCCGCTCTGTGAAAAAGCTTTTCAGGGCTGCTATTTTCCCGGTGCGGATGAGATAACTAACGAATAAGGCTATTAACATAAATTTTTACTTAACAATACTTGCAAAACGTTGATAAAAGGCGGTAGGGCTGTCGGCGTGCTTCGGCTCGTATTTACCGGCGATGATGGGGATATATATTACCCTGCGGCGGCTTGCTTCACCAATTACGGTTGATTGGGCCACGCGGTGCCATAAGCGGCCATCATGTATGGTCAAATCGCCGGCAGTTGGGATAATAGCAACCTCGTTTTCGTCGGTATCATGATCAAGGAAGTACTTTTTACGGAAAAGCATCTGGTAAAGGTTTTGTTTATGTGTGCCGGGCAGGATGCGTAAACCACCATTCTCTGGTTTCAGGGTACTCAGGTGGATGCCAACATTAAGCATCGGGTTTAATTTCTGCCCGTGAAAAATATCGCGCAGTCCATCCGTATGCCAGCCCATTTTAGAAAAACTGCTTTCGGGGCCGTTTACATAGTGGTTAAAAACCATTCCGTCCTTTTCATCTGTTCCCAGCCGGGAGCCCTCACCAATCAGGTTAAGCAATACCTGGAAACGGGGATCTTTGGTAAATTCATCTAAAAGGTTATGATGCTGATTGATAAAAGCAAAACGCTGTACAATAGGCGATCCGTCAAGGTCTTTACCGTATTTGATAGGCACACCATTCACTTTTTCGGTGTTGTTATTTAGCCAGGTTGCTTCAACCTGTTTTGAGGCGTTAATAATGTCGGTAACGGTTTCGGGCTTAATGAAATTTTTGAAATGGATAAAGCCGTGCTGATTGAAAAAAGCTTGTTGTTCGGGCGTAATTGTTGAGCCTAATGTGAATTTTTGATATGACGTTGCCATGTGGTGGAAAAGATATTAAAGTACCTGGAAAATGAAATTGTAAACGCTGGATGCCGCCGGGGCGGTTTTAGGAAAGGAGCTGGTCCTTTTAAGGGAAATTAACAACAACAGCTGCACATGACCCTTGTTATCAAGGGCATTCGCATTGGGTATGCAAATAGTATGTTGTGCTTATTGTTCAATGTATATTAAATCTATCTTTTTAGTAGACTAATGCAAATGTAAACAAATTGTTAATCAGTCCAAATATTTGTGAAAATATTTTTTAATGCTTGTAAAGTCCGGCGGTTACCCTTTCAATCAGGCTTTTAGGACTATGTGTTGCTGCCGCTGCAGAGAGTTTGTTTAAAAATCCGGGAACTATTTCGGCTTTTTTATTGAACATGCCTTTTATACCTATCGCTGCAACCTCATCGGCTTTCATGTTGAATTTTGCTGCCAGTTCGGCCAGGGCATCCATTCCTGCGCGGTGAGCGAAGCTGGTATCCGTAGGGCCCGGGCATAAGCAGCTCACAGCTATCGACGTGTCTTTAAGTTCATATCGCAAAGCCCGGCTAAATGATAAAACAAATGCTTTGGTCGCCGCGTAAATCGCAAGGGTAGGTACAGCCTGATAAGCCGCGGTGCTGGATACGTTGAGGATAAACGCCTGTTGCTGTAGTTTTAAAACAGGGATGAAATAATACGAAAGCTCGGTAAGGGCATTCATATTAACCTGCATCATGCCGGTTTGCGCGGCTACGTCCAATTTATTGAAATTTCCCCACATACCAAGCCCCGCGTTATTTATTAATATGGATACAGGTACATTTAAGCTTTTAACCCAGTCAAAGACCCGGAGGGCTGCGCCTATTTCCGAAAGGTCAATCGCAAGGAAATCAGCCTTAACCTTATAATCGGTTTTTATTTGGGCGGATAAGGCAGTGAGATCATTTTCCGACCGGGAAACCAACAGCAGGTTATATCCTTTTTGAGCAAGCAATATGGCCATTGACCTCCCGATGCCTTTCCCGGCCCCCGTAATTAAAGCGTATTGATCCATTATTTTTATCGAAATATCGACGATACAAGTTTAAAGAAAAATAATCTACTAAACTTGTAGACTATTTAAAATGTTATTACGTTTGTGTAGATATGAAAAACACTGCTATATGTTTTCGTTTTTTAAGCTATAGCCAACCCCGCTATTGTTGTTGCCGGTAAATAAAAACCGCTCACCTCTTCGTTATTATCTCAACAACAAACTATCACAAGCTTAAAATTGATCATGACTACTCATCATATAAAATATTTATTCAGTGCTTTTTTAATCATTGTTTTTATCTCGTTCAGGCTTCCGGTATCAGCACAGCTATCTGCCGCGGTAAAGTATAAGCTAAACCTGCAGCACGATACATCTGCCCATAGTGTAATTGATGAAAGTTATCCAACAAGCTTAGCTGCCGGGCCCATATTAAACAAGCCTGTTACCGATAAAACTGATGCAGGCTTTGAAACAGAGCTGGAAAGCCAACTGGATACCCATGCAGGCCGCAAAAAGTTGCTTACCTATTTAAAGGATCTATCGGTAACTAATACCAATGAGGCAAACTATAACCAGGCTAAGGTTAAAACTTACTATAAGCTGGCCAATGTATTTGCCAAGCTGCATTTGTACCCCTTGGCCATGAAATGCTTTTTTAAAGCGATGGCATTTAAAAATGATGGCAATAATCTTTTACCCGCAGCTTCTGATTCTTCGGGTACAGATACCACGGGCAGGCAATTACGCTTAAACAGCGGCTTGTTGGCTATTAATACTCAGGATGATTCGGTTTTTGTAAATAACCCCGTTCAACTGAAGGGTAAAAAGGAAAAGAAAAGTAAATCGATCACGTACAATCGTATTTTAAGCACTTTTGATGATGGGAAAAAAGCGGCGGCCTATGCTTTGCTATTTCATGTAAAGCAACCCAAACCTGGCAAGCCGGCTGTGTTTGTGAGGGCTAATACAGGTCATACATTTATTACGCTTATTAAGTATAATACCGATTCAACTTCGGTTTCTGTTTCTTTCGGATTTTATCCTAAAAAGGATAACATATTTTCGGCCACGCCGTGGGAGCCGGAAACTTCAGGCACTTTTAAAAACGACGAAGCACACCAGTGGGACGAGGTTATGGGCAAGTTTATAACCGAGCGCCGCTTTAAACGAATCCTGAAGCTTACCCGTAATTACGACGGATTAGAGTATCATTTATCAAAGAATAACTGTACGGATTTTGCTTTACAGGCAGCTTCATATGCCGGTTTTGGGGTTACCAATTCAAAAGGTTCATGGCCGCTGGGGCATGGTAATAATCCCGGAACAACGGGACAAAGCATTATAGCCGGAGCGGTTTACGATAATGATCAGGCAGATTTGTTTATTGACTTTGATGAGGCTTTAAGATAAGATTACAACGATTTGAGCGTACTCCCTTCAGCGCCAACCTCAAGAATATGTCTTACCCCGCATTTTAGCGCGAAATTGTTTTTCTGATGTCCTACCGGGAAATCAAAGCAAATGGGATAATTGTATTCTTTTACTTTTTCGGTAACGATATCATAAATGGTGTGGCCAAATTCTTCGCCTTCAATATCGGGTTTAAGTTGAAAACCGCCAATGATGAGCCCGGCCAGGTTTGAAAGTTTACCGCTTTGTTTCAGGTTCCAGAACATGCGGTCGATATTGTAGAGGTACTCATGGGTATCCTCAACAAATAAGATCTTGCCGTCGGTATGCAAATCAGATGGCGTACCTGACAGTGTCGCGATCAGGCTCAGGTTTCCACCTACCAGGGTAGCTTCGGCTTTCCCATAACGGTTTTGTGCAACTGGAGGTGAAGAATAACTAAGACTTTCGCCGGTCAAAGCCTGCCTGATGGATTGAATAGTGGCAATCTGCATGGCATCAGCTTTTGTCCAATCATCCGGAAAGCTGTTGCACATTTTTGAATGGATGGTTGCTATCCCGAAATTACGGTTAATATGGCAATGTAACGCGGTAATATCACTAAAGCCGATGAGCCATTTAGGGTGCTTTTTAAAGTATTTAAAATTTAAACGATCAATAACCCTGACCAGGCCATAGCCGCCCCTTGCACACATGATGGCTTTAATTTCCGGATCATCCAACATCTGCTGCAGATCTGCTATGCGCTCTTCATCCGTCCCGCCGTATATAAAATCCTTTTTGCCTGTGTTATCGCCTATAACTATATTAAAGCCCCAGCTTTGCATGAGTTGTACGGCCGGTAAAATTTCGGCCAGGCTCATATACCCTGAAGGACTGACAATGCCTATGGTATCTCCCGGTTTTAAATAGGGCGGTATTTTATGACTGGCTTTAGCAATGGAATTTTCGGGCGTATTCGCCCATGCCCTTGATGTTGACAGTGCAGCACCGGCAGTTACTAATGAGGAGATGAAGCGTTTTCTGTCCATTTTTGTTGCTGCATTTTTGATGCAACAAGGTTGATAAAATTATGAAAAACGAGAGAAAACTAATTAACGCCGGTTGGGTAATATTTTATATCCTACAATCTTTACAAAAATGATGTTCCTGATGTAAAGATTACTAAGTTTGAATTTGATGAAAAGCAAACATATTTCTCTTCCCGGAATTATAACTGCCCTACTGCTGTCTTCAGCGATTTTTCAGGGTTGCCATACCGCCGATCATAAAGAACAAAACAAAACTGATACTGCAACTTCGCGGCCTGCAACTGCCACTTCCGCCGCCGGCTTTAAAGTTAAGGCAGCTATTTCGTGCACTAAAAATGGCATGATCAGGGAGGATAGTATTTTGTATATGCACCAGGGAGGTGAGTCTTTTCAGCCCACTATTGTTAATGTGAACAATATGGCGGTTAACCAAACGAATAACGATATGGCCTGGATTCCGGGTGGTACATTTAGTATGGGTGGCGTAAACCCTACCGGCATGACCGATGGCGGCATGGAAGCCATGGATGATGCGAGGCCTGTTCACCGGGTATTGGTTGATGGCTTTTATATGGACAAAAACGAGGTGACTAACGCGCAGTTTGTCAAATTTGTAAAAGCTACCGGCTACATAACTGTGGCCGAGCAAAAGCCAACTGCCGAAGAGTTTCCGGGTGTACCTGCTGAAGATCTGGTTGCCGGATCGGTTGTTTTTACCCCACCAAATCAAAAAGTGCCATTAGATGATATTTCGCAATGGTGGTCGTATAAAAAAGGTGCAGATTGGAGGCATCCGCTTGGGCCTGGGTCCGATCTAAAAGGGAAAGAGAATTTCCCGGTGGTACAAGTGGCCTGGGAGGATGCTGCCGCTTATGCAAAATGGGCGGGAAAACGTTTGCCTACAGAAGCTGAGTGGGAATTTGCTGCAAGGGGAGGCAAAGCCGGCGAGTTATATCCCTGGGGAAACCAGTTAAAACAGAACGGCCGGTGGATGGCCAATATATTTCAGGGATCGTTCCCTAACCGTGATAATGCCGAAGATGGTGAAACAGGTCTTGGCCCGGTAAAAAAATATCCGGCTAATGCTTACGGTTTATATGACATGGCGGGTAACGCCTGGGAGTGGTGTGCCGACTGGTACCGTAATGACTATTATAATAGTTTCAATCCAAATGTAGTTGCCCGCAACCCAAAAGGCCCGGCCGATTCATATGATCCGCAGGAGCCCGGACAAAAGAAGAAGGTACAAAGAGGAGGCTCGTTTTTATGTACCGATCAATATTGTATGCGCTATATGGTGGGTTCAAGAGGTAAGGGCGAATATCGTTCAGCAACAAACCACGTTGGTTTCAGGTGCGTGCAGGATACTAAGCAAAGTAATCAAACAAAACAGGTTACTCAAAAATCGCTTTAGGATGTGAACAGTGCAGATAGCTTTTGACTTACGCTTTTAAGCTTTTCAAAAAGGTTATAAAAAAAGAAGCACTCCTGTTGGGCAGGAATGCGTTCTAACCAATTATAAACCTAAATTATGAGAAGAGATGTAAACCCGGGGTCGAACCGGAGTCGCTGCCTGTCAGCTATTCACATGATGGTACAAATATACGTGTAATCCGTACAATTATTGTCATCTTAATATGAAAATTTTACTTTTATTGGTATTCTGCTATAAATGACAGTCGGTTTATGGATAATTTGCAACGATTTATAACAGAAGCTTTACAAAACCGGATCAGGTCCTTCTGCTTTCAACCGTGTAAACAAAACTTTCGGCTTTGTAATAGCCCAGATTATACTCCATGGGGCGCTCGCCCTGATCATAAACAAACCTTTTTCTGAATAAGACGGGACTGCCGTTTTCAATTTCAAGCTTATCGGCTATAAATTTATTAGCTTCAATAGCACTGATCTCTTCTTTTGACAGGTTTGCTACAGTAGAGTATTCATCCTCAAGCATTTCATAAAGCGGGCGCTTAAAATCTTCTTCGCCTGTAAGGCCTATCCGCGGATGAAAATAAGATATGAAATAAACAAAGGGATTATCGCTGCTGCCACGTAACCGTTCCATTTTTACAATCTTTTTATCGGTACTGATATCAAAAAAGCTGGCGGTACTCTCATCCGGAAATACCCAGCTCACATGCAGCTCGTAATTTTTTACGTTGATGCCCCTCGCTTTCATTTCCTGCGAAAAGCTGAGCCAGTTCATAGATTTTGAACTTATTTTGGAACTGGCAACCTTGGTGCCGAAGCCTTTTTTACGGATCAGCAGCTCGTCATAAACCAATTTATTAATAGCCTGGCGCAGTGTGGTACGGGATATAGCCAGTTTTTTAGCCAGTTCAACTTCATTGGGCAGTAACTTACCTGCCTGGTACGCAGGATCTTTAATCAGTTCGCGAAGCAATTGCTCGGCTTGTATATGTAGAGGCACAGGGCTCTTATGGTCGATAGATAATTTCATAGTGGTTTTTACTAACCTTAATGAGTTTAATTGCGGTAAAGATAATAAAAAGCTTAACCATGTATTTACATGATTAAGGCCGGTGTTTTTAAATTGGTATATACAATGTAGCTGATTGTTTGGCATTGAAAAACGCAGTGGCGAGATTAGCTTATCCATTAACGACTAATTTCTCCGGGTTAAATAATTATTTGAAGTTTTGATACTAAATGTTCATACAAATAGTTGTTTGTTGTTTAGCTGAAGCCTTGATTTTTATTGAGCGGAAAGTTGATTATTACTGATAAATTTACCTGATTATTACTATAGATGAACCTGTTAAGATCAATCCTATTATCTGTTGCAATTACTATTCCGGGAATCCTGTTGGCGCAAAGCCGCGCATTTGACAAGGAACTGGCAAACAAAATCATGACCGATAGTCGCCTGGATACGGTTGAGGCCCGTGCTTTACGGTTGTTGACCGGCTTTACCGCGGGTACTTCATACGGCGAAATCTGGATCCGCGATTTTAATACATTTATTGAAGGCTCGTTACGGGTACATAGCAGGGAGGAGGTAAAAGAAAAGCTGTTGCTGTTTTTTAAGATCCAGGGTAAAGACGGTAACATCCCCGATGGTGCTATTCATAAAGACCAGGCGAACGGGGGGTATCAATATTTATATTCAGAACTGGCACCCGGTTGGGCTATTCATAAAAATACGGTCGAGACCGACCAGGAGTCATCGCTAATCCAGGCGGTTAAAAAGTATATTGATATCACCGGAGATAAAAGCATTTTAACTGATACCATTGGCGGCCGGACGGTAATACAACGTATGGAAGATGCGATGAACTACATCCTGAAATATCGCTGGTCGGCTAAATATAATTTGGTTATCGGCGCTACTACAGTTGATTGGGGCGATGTGCAAACGCAGAAAGGTTGGGGCGTAGCCGTCAATGATAAAACAAAATGGACAATTGATATTTATGATAACGCGATGTTTTTGCTGGCCATACATGATTTTCTGGCTATGAAGCCTGCCGGCTATAAAGCATCCCGTTATTGGGGAGATATAGCCATCGGAATGAAACTTAGAACACGGCATTACCTATGGGATAAAAAAGCGAGGAAATATATTCCGCACATTTATCTTGACAGCTCACCATTTCCTCCTTCATTTAATGAAAAACAGATCCTTTATCTCGGCGGCACTATATGTGCTGTAAAAGCAGGGCTGAATACGCCGAAGGAGATAGCCGATATCAATAACCAATTTCTGAAAGCAGCTTCTAAAGAAAAGTGCGCAACCATCGGCCTTACCGTTTATCCGCCATATCCTCTTGAACAATTTCCGAACATACCACCTTATACATACCAAAACGGCGGGGACTGGACATGGTTTGGCGGACGCATGATAGCTCCATTAATTGAAAACGATATGGTTAATGAAGCGTACACCGAATTAAGCCCGATGATTGACCGGGTACTGAAGAATAAAGGTTTTTTTGAATGGTACGACGTGAGAACGGGGGAAGCGAAAGGCTCCGGCGATTTCAGAGGAGAAGCCGGTGTGCTTTATGAAGCCATAAACAGGCTGTGCGCCTGGGCGAAAATTCATTCGTAACTGTTTGATTTTTAGTGTTTTTTGATATGTAAAACTTGTGGTGGTAATTGACCTGGCAACAAAACCTGAAAGTATAGCGTATAACAATCGGTTCTGCGTTGCAGAGGCAAGTTGACTATCAATACCTTTTTTAATTAAAACATATTTAGAAGCTCTTTTAATGAGAAATAACAATTACTTCATTCGCATGGCAGCCGCTTTGCTCATTGTAGCATGTTTTGCCGGATGTTCCAAAAGCGTAAATAAAATTGAAAAGCCGGTAGCGGCTATTCCGGAGCAGGTTAACGCGCAACAAAGTTTGGCAACTGCAGCGGTTAGTACCTACACCTACACCGTTAAAACTACCGACTGGATGGTTGATGGCACCAAGATCCCGGCAGGGGCAACCATATATGTTCCGGCAGGCAAACGAGGCTCTTTGCTGCTTAAAAATCTTAAAGGAACAGCCGCCGCACCCATCATAATCACTAACAAAGGTGGCAGGGTATCTTTTACTACCGAAACCACAGCCTCATACGCGTTTAAGACACAAAATTGTCAATACTTTAAAGTGATGGGCAATGGCGTATCAACAATTAAGTATGGTTTTGATGTAAACGGAGGCAACATCGGCATGACCATGGACGATCTGAGCACAGATTTTGAAATTGCGGCCGTTGAGGTACGCAACAGTGGTTTTGCAGGTATCATGGCTAAAACAGATCCTACATGCGATGTTGCAACTCAGCGTGGCCGGTTTGTGATGAAAAACGTTTTTATTCATGATAACTATGTTCATAAAACCGGAGGCGAAGGTCTTTACATCGGAAACTCATTTTACGAAGACGGTGTTTCAACATCATGTGGTACTGTATTGCCTCACGATGTAGTGAATGCCAAGATCTATAGAAACCTGGTTGATTCAACCGGTTCAGAAGGTATCCAGGTTGGTAGCGCTACCTCTGGCTGCGAGATTTACAGTAACACAGTTAAAAACCCGGGACGGAGCCCTTTTTCTGCATACCAGGATAACGGGATCCAGATAGGTGAAGGTACAGGTGGTAAATGTTATAATAATCTGGTAAAAAATGCGCCAGGTAACGGTATTATCGTTTTGGGCTGGGGTGATAACGTAGTGTTTAACAACTATATTATAAACACAAAATCGTATGGTATTTTTGCAGATTCGAGGTATACTCCGGGAAAAAACTTCCAGTTTATCAATAATACCATCATTGGTTCGGTATTAGGCGGGATTAAGCTAAACTCTGAAACTATTCCGATGAATACTGTTATTAATAACGTACTTATACAATCGGCATCGGTGCAGGCCATCATCAGAAAAAGCACAGGTGTAAAGCTCACCGCCTCAAATAATTATGTAAGCACAGATGTAAATACCTGTAAGTTTGTAAACTACGGAGCAGATAACTTTCACCTGCAATCATCGTCGCCGCTTATTAATAAAGGCGCCAACGTTTTATCGTATGGTGTAAAATTTGATTATTATAACGCTGTGCGTCCTTCAGGTTCTGCGTTTGACATTGGTGCTACTGAATATTAATATTAACCATAATTGGTATAAAAAGCGCTTTAGTTTTTACTAAAGCGCTTTTTATGTTATGGACCTTCAAATTACTTTTTTCTAACCCAACCCTTTCCCGGAAAAACTGTTATTTTTTTATCTCATAACACAGTTCCACCATTCCGTTTTTGTAGGCTGTTACGTTGCTTAAGTGCAGGGCCTTTTCTTGCCCTATCTGATCAAAAAATGGTGTTCCATCTCCCAAAATAATCGGTAAAATGGATTGCCTTATTTCGTCGGCCAGATTTAAACGGATGAAATCTTTGGCAAGCTCTGCACCGCCAACAAGCCAGACATTTTTATAATTTGGTTTTAGTTTTTCGTTAACGAGTTTTTCCAGGTCGCCCGAGTATATTTCAACGTTTTGCCGTTCAACAGGCATGTCTCTGTGGGTTAACACAATTGTAGGAATATCGCCGTAAACCCATCCGTATGATTTTGAAAGCTCCAGCGCGAGCTCATAGGTGCGGGACCCCATGATGTAGCAATCTATCTTTTTAAGAAACTCTGCTGCTTCCTCCTGGGTAACGGTAACTCCTTTTTCATAGTTGTCGGATGTTTCAAACCATGAAATACTATTGTCTTTTCTGGCAATATAGCCATCAAGACTTGATACCATGTGGATAGTTATTTTAAATGGATCTGTAGCCATTTTATGTTATTTTACAGGATTGCTGTCGGTTTATTTGGGACGAAAGGCTTCCTCCATTTTTAAAACAATCAGTTCAAAATGGAAGCCATACAAATGTAGAAAAAGAGATTACTGTTACAAACAGCCGGTGTTATTTCAGCAGGAAGTTAGGCAACTTTTTCCTATTCAAAAAGCCTGGCAAAGTGGTTTTCCAAATGATTACGCATGCCATTACGGAGCATTTCGGCAGATCCTTTTTCAATCAGGTCGATGAGTCCGGCGTGCGATACGAACTTTTTATGTTTTACAGGTTTTTTCAATAAGCCGCTCTGGTGCACATAATCAAATACCGGCAGCAGCATTTTCTGAAACTTGCGAAGCGTTTCGTTGCCGGTGATATCGTATAGCTTTCCATGGAAACGGATCTCCTGTTCAACATCAAAAATAACAGCCTGGGAAGAAGACGTCTCTACCGAAACAATTGCGCGCAGCTCGGCAATGTCTTCCGGCTTTACGCGTTCAATAATAAAATCGGCCATCCCGATTTCCAACGCCAGCCGCATTTCAAAAATCTCTTTTAGGGTAGATTTGTCAAGTATCTCCGGGTTCATGCTTTTTTCAAGGATAGAAACCAAATCCGGGCTGGTAAGTACCGCGCCGCGTTTTTTCTTTGAATCTATCAGCCCCATCAGCCTTAACCTCAGCAAGGCTTCCCTGATCACAGTACGGCTTACACCAAGCGCATCGGCCAATTCCAGCTCTTTCGGAATAGGATCTCCAACCTTAAACTTTTTTTCAATAAACAGTTCAACCAGATTCTTTTCTACCCGGTCTACCAGCGAACTGGTATCTATGTTTTTTATGCTTTGAATAAGGCCGTTGCTCTTCATTTTTTCTTTCTCTGCAAACATACAAATCAACCGTAAATAATACCCTAATTCATTTAGTGTATTTGAAACACTCAGTAAATCAGCCAAAAAATATTTTATCGGATTGATTTGCAAAATTGAAATTAAAACTTCATAATTGTATTATGTCATACATAATACAAAATAGCTAATAAAATATGAACCAAAGTTTTACCCTAAAAAAAGGCCTGATGACCTTACTGAGCTTATTGCTTTTTATGGTTGTTCAGGCGCAAACAAAAAAGATCAGCGGCAAGGTAACTGCCGATGACGATCATAGCTCGCTGCCGGGTGTGAGCGTAACTATTAGAGGCACAACCCAAGGAGGCCCAACATCGGCCGATGGTACTTACTCCATCCAGGCATCGCCAAATGATGTATTGGTTTTCCGTTTTATGGGATACGGAACACAGGAAATTACAGTCGGTCAGCAAACTACCATCAACGTGGCGCTTAAACCGGATAATAAAGCTCTTAACGAGGTGGTGGTAGTAGGTTACGGTACGCAATCACGTAAAAGCGTTACCAGCGCCATCGCCACTTTAGATAATAAAGTATTGGCAACAGCGCCGCGAGCAAACATTGGCAGCGCGCTGCAGGGAACCGTTTCCGGTTTACAGGTAGTTAATAGTAGTGGTGCTCCCGGTGCAACTCCGCTGATTGTACTGAGGGGTGGTGCATCTATTAATAGTCCGGGTGCCCCATTAGTGGTGGTAGATGGGGTTATCCGGGCTTATAATGATATCCCGGCAGACGATATCGCGTCAATCGACCTGTTGAAGGATGCAGCCTCCACAGCTATTTACGGTGCGCGTGCTAATAACGGGGTGATACTAATCACCACCAAACAAGGTAAAAACGGAACCGCGCAGGTGACCTATAAATTCACCGAAGGTTTTAACCGTCAGCGCCAGGGCTATAACTACATGAATGCCGGCGATTACATTTACTATAATCGTTTGGGCAACATAAACTCTGGCCGTACGTTGGCGCAGATCAACGCTACCCGCGGATATGGTTTGCTGACGGATGCCGCAAATCTGGCATCTTTTGATATCCGTGCCGAAACAGCCGCAAACCAAAACCTGTTATCGCAAGGCTGGCAAGATTTGGATGATCCTGCCAACCCGGGCAATAAGATCATCTATAAAGATCATAGTAAAGAAGTTGAAAACGTATTATTCAGGAACACCCGTACACAGGATCACTACCTGAGCGCTATTGGCGGTAACGATAAAGGAAAATACTTTGCCAGTTTGGATTATTACAACGAGGATGGTGTTATAGTGGGCTCTAATTATAACCGCTATTCCGGTGATTTTAACGGTTCTTATAAGGTTAAGCCCAACGTTGAAGTTTCAACCGGGGTGACGCTTTCAACCTCATCGCAATTAGGTGCACCTGCCGGTGATGTGAACTCGCTGTACCGCACATTGGCATTATGGCCAACTTTTAACCCATGGTTGGACGCAGCTAAAACGCAGCCTAATCCGGGTAACAGCATTAGCGATGGTAATCCGTTATACTGGTTGGGCAAGCTTAAACGCAGCAACGAGGTTGACAGGATCGTAGCCAACGCTGCTGTTAAATGGGATATTATGCCGGGCCTGTTTTTCAAGGTGTCGGGCAGTGGTTACCTCAACCAGCAAATTAACCAGTCGTTTCAGCAGGCTACGCAAACTTATGCTACTTTGTTTGCCAACCCGCCATCATACAGCAGCACCAGCAGGGAGTCTATCGCAGGTTACTCCCGCAACTTTCAACAAACCTATAACGCTATCCTGAATTACACCAAATCATTCGGCAAGCATGATCTGAGTGCCATGATAGGTGCCGAGTACTACGATCAGAAAGCGTTGGGTATCCAGGTAGATGGTACCAATGCGCCTACGGATAACATATCTACAGCCAACGCTTCTACTTTATTTGCCGTTGGTGGTAATTATAGTAACCAGGCCGAAAACCGGATCATTTCAACCTTTACCCGCATCAACTATGCTTATGACAGCAAGTACCTGTTAACCTTTGTATTGAGAGAAGATGGTGTATCGCAGCTGGCACCGGGCAACAGGATAGGTTATTTCCCCGGTGTATCTGCCGGCTGGAATGTTGGTCGCGAAGCGTTTTTTGAAAAATGGGGACTTAATAAAGTATTCTCAACCTTTAAACCACGCGCAAGCTATGGCTCTAACGGTAATATCGCGGGCTTAGGCAATTACGATGTGCAGGGTGTTTATGCCGCCCAAACATTATACAATGGACAGGGCAGCTTCCTGAACACCGGTTTAACTAATGCAAACCTAAGGTGGGAAAAAAGCCGCACTACAGATGTTGGTGCCGATATCGGTTTCTTTAAGGACAGGGTAAGTTTCCTGTTTGATTACTACAACCGCATCACCAGCGACCTGCTAACCAGTTTGCCATTGCCAAGCTATACCGGCTTTTCGAGCATTCAAACCAACCTGGGCACGTTACAAAATAAAGGTTACGAGTTTACGGTAAAAGCCAACGTGATCAACAACCCAAATGGGTTGCGGATTGATTTAGGCGCGACCGCTTCATATGTAAAAAACAAAGTTTTAAAGCTGCCATATAACGGTAACGAAAACAACCGGCAAGGTGGTTTACAGGTGTATGACCCTAAATCGGGTAAGGTTATTTGGGTAGGTGGTATCCAGGAAGGGCAGCCATTGGGCCAGATTTATGGATACAAACAGGTATCTATATTTAAAGATGCGGCGGATGTTGCTGCCAAGGCGGGCAACCGCGTAGATAACGTTGCAGGCATCACCGGCCCTAACCTGGCAGCAGGCAAAGGTGGACATATTACGCCGGGCGACGTGAATTGGCAGGATGTGGACAAGAACGATACTATCGATTCGCGCGACCAGGTTTATCTGGGTAATATCTACCCTAAATGGACTGGTGGCTTCAACGTGAATGTATCATACAAAGCGTTCTCTTTATACTCAAGGTTTGAATATACTTTAGGCAATACCATTTATAATGATCTTGTAGCACGTACCTTAGGTAATTACCAGGGCACTTTTAACTATATCGATCTGCAAAAACAGGCCTGGTCACCAACCAACACCAATACCAACATACCAAAGGTTTACTATGCCGATCAGGTGGTTGGCTCCAAGCAAAACTATACGAGGGGCAATAATGCAAGTGCTGTACTAAACGGCAATAATTCCAATTTTTATGAGAGCGGAAATTATCTGGCCTGTCGTGAAATAACCTTGTCGTACGATTTTGCAAAATCCCTATTGGATAAAACAAAGATCTTCTCCAAAGTGCGTTTGTTCGCCAGTGGCAGCAACTTGTTCTATATCAAAAAATTCAGCGGACCGACACCAGAGGCTCCAATATCAAACGGAGCGCTGACAGGAGTTTACCAGGGTACTTATCCAACCCCTAAATCATTTGTAGTAGGTGTTCAGGCATCATTCTAACCTTTAAATATTTCGAAATGAAAAAATATACTATAGTCATCTTTGCAGGATTGTTGATCCTGGGATTGTCGAGCTCGTGCCGGAAGCAATTGGATCTGGCACCGGTAAGCAGCGTTACCGATGGTAACTTCTGGAAAACTGCCGATCAGTTTGATTCATTTGTAGCTGGTGTACACACGCAATTCAGGGCCAATAACAGCGCTTTTCAAACGCTGGGCGAAATGCGTGCCGATATCTTCGCTACGGATCCCGGTACAAACGGCACTTTTACGGGCGAAGCCACCCAAGGTTTTGAACGCCTCTGGACTCAAAACCTAAATCTCGATAATCCCGGCATAAGCAGTTACGGTGGTTTTTATACCAATATCAACCAGCTTAATTTATTGATAAGCAAACTGAATAGTACCGATATTGTATCGGCTACAAATAAGAATTACTATTTGGGGATTGCTTACGGCATGCGCGCCTTTTACTATTTTCAATTATACCGCAGCTGGGGTAATGTGATCATCCAAACGGAGCCAACTTCGGGTTCAACGCTCAATATCTCCAACCTGGCTAAGGCGGCTTCACCAGCGGCTGATGTATTGACATTGATTAAAGCTGATATTGATAAATCGGTTACAAGTTTCGGATCGGATTATTCTTTCAGGAACCTGAAATCCTACTGGTCAAAATCGGCTACGTTGATGCTTAAGGCCGATGTTTATTTGTGGACGGCGCATCGCGGTAATGCCGCTGCAGACGCTGCTACAGCCAAAGCAGCATTGACCGATATTCAAACTAATGTGCCCGCCCTGCAATTGCTGCCTAAATACAGCGATGTTTTTGCAACAACTACCAAAGGCAATAACGAGATGATATTTGTAAGCCATTACCAGTTTAACGAGGCTACCATGTCATTTGTGCAAAGCAGTTTTGTACCACAAAGCGGCCTGATCTCCAATTTTTATGATTCATTGGCCAACCGTCAGTTTTCGCCTACCATTGACAACTGGGGTGGTTTGCTGAGGGCGCCTGTAAGGATAGCCGCTTTCAGGGCTTTTAACGATAAGGACAGCCGCAAGTTGGCCAGCATTCAACCGGCCTATCAAAAATTAGCCGATGGTACTTTTAAAATTGCCGGATGTTTTACAGATAAATACCAGGGCGAGCAAAACGCGGGCGCAAGATTGATCACCAATGATTTTCCAATCTATCGTTATGCCGATTTACTGCTGATGCTGGCCGAGGCTAAGGTAGCATTAGGCGAGTCGCCGGTAACAGAACTCAATTTGGTAAGGGCGAGAGCCTTTGCTGCTAATTATGATGCAACCACACAAGGATACCCTAACCAAACTATAGATACCAATCCTACAGAAGCCATTTTGCAGGAGCGTTTCTTTGAGTTTGTATTTGAAGGTAAACGCTGGTACGATTTGCGCCGGGCGGGCGACAGTTTTGTTTACGAACACACTACATTACCGGCATCGCAGGCTTACGCGCTGTTTTGGCCGGTTGACCGTACTACGTTAACCAATAACAGGTTATTGGTACAAACCGCGGGCTATGCCTCTTTTTAACAGTATCTATTTTTTAACCGGGAGATCATACTCCCGGTTATTGCTCATTACATATATATAACATGAAAATTGAACATCTACAGGGATTGATCAGTGCGCCTTTTTCCCCATTGAACGCAAATGGCGAACTGGACCTGAGCATTATTCCAACCTATTACGCTTTTCTGAAGCATAACGGCATTACTGGCGCATTCATTAACGGTTCAACAGGCGAGGGGGTATCTTTAACGTTAAATGAAAAGAAACTGGTGGCCGAAGCCTGGGCTAAAGCATCCAACCACGACCCTGATTTTAAAGTGATGCCCCTTTTAGGCGGAACCTGCCTTGCCGATTGTATTGATTTGGCTAAACACGCGCAAAAAATAGGTTTATACGCTGTTTCGCTAACCTCGCCATTTTACTTTAAACCGGCCAACGTAAATATGCTGGCAAAGAGCTGTATGGCGGTGGCATCGGCGGTACCTAACATGCCTTTTTATTATTACCATATCCCGGTGTTAACGGGCGGCAATTTCGCGATGCTTGATTTGCTGAAAGCCCTGGATGGCAAAATGGATAACCTTGCCGGTATTAAATACACCCATGAAGATTTTATGGATTTTCAAAGCTGTATCAACTTTAAAAACGGTAAATATGATATGCTTTGGGGTAGGGACGAGAACATGCTTTCGGCACTTGCTGTAGGTAGCAAAGGCGCTGTGGGCAGTACGTTTAACTACGCCGCGCCATTATATCACTGGCTTATTGATGCGTTCAACAATAATGATTTGAATGAAGCACAGCAGCTTCAGCAAAAGTCAATAGATATGATCCGCCTGCTTGGTAAATACGGTGGAATAGCGACCGGCAAAGCTTACATGAAACTGGTGGGTGTGGATTGTGGGGAATTTAGGCTTCCGGTGGCCAATATGACGGCAGAACAGTTTGAAAACTTTAAATTAGATGTTTCTGAACTGGGCTTTGATCATTTCAAATCAATTGCGCCTGCCGCAAACCTGTAATAATGAAATTTATAATCTACATATTTTTAATGACAGGCAGCATCGCGTTAGCAGGGCAGGCTATGGCCCAGGATAAAGGTTCAGAAAAAATAAGCTGGTCGGTACCGGTACGTATCCCCCCTGCGCCGGGTACCGATAAGCAATTAGGTTTGGCAGGCGTTTTTACGGGGACAAGCAATGGTGTTTTGATCATTGCCGGAGGATCAAATTTTGCGGATGGTGCTATGCCCTGGCAGGGGGGTAAAAAGCTGCACTATAATGATGTGTATGTTTTGGAAAAGGGTTCGACAGGTAAATTCAACTGGCTTAAACCTAAAACAGAACATCTACCGCAAAAAATAGCTTATGGCGCAAGCACAACCCTTCCAGAGGGAATTGTTTGTGCCGGTGGCGAAACCGAAACAAGCCCAGGCAGTGCTGATGTTTTTTTAATGAATTGGGATCCGGTAGAAAAGGATATGGCTTTTACTGATCTGCCATCATTGCCTTTGCCATTGGCCAACGCCTGTATGACAAGTATTGGAAAAGTGATCTATCTAATTGGCGGCGAAAGTGAAGGCAAACCATCCGCTAAATGTTTTACACTAAATCTGGCAGATCAAGAGCCGCGATGGAAAGCTATTGCAGATTTGCCCATAGCTATGTCACATTCTGTCGCGGTTACGCAATCCAACGGGAAATATCCCTGTGTTTATGTGATCGGTGGCCGGAGCAGTACTGCGTCGGGCATCAGCGATTTGCATAGCTATACCTTCTGCTATGACCCGCTAATTAACAAATGGATAGGACTGAGCAAAGTAACAGATGCTAAGCAGCCGATTAACATTTCGGCAGCCACAGCGGTAGCCGTCGGTGCGCGCCATATACTGCTAATTGGCGGAGACAAGGGAACCATTTTCCATCAGATTGAAACTTATAACGCGCTTATCGCCAAAGCTAAAACTGATAAAGAAAAGCAAAGCTTGCAGCAACAAAAATTAACGTTGCTGAATAATCATCCGGGTTTTAGTAAAGATGTATTTCAGTTTAATACCGTTAGCAACTCCTGGCAAAAAATTGGGCACTTGCCATTTTACGGGCAGGTAACTACTACTGCTGTGTTATGGGGTAGTGAGATATTTATCCCCGGAGGCGAGATCAAGCCGGGCATCCGTACAGCGGCAGTAAGCCAGGGAAAATTTAACAGCAAATGAAACAAGGAAAAAATTATCCCTGGCTTGTGGTTGCCTTATTATGGGTAGTAGCGCTGCTCAATTACATGGATAGGCAAATGCTCTCGGTGATGAAGCCGGCCATGGAGGTGAATATCGCCGAACTGAAATCGGCCACAAACTTTGGCTACCTGATGGCGGTATTCCTGTGGATATATGGTTTCATGAGCCCGGTTTCAGGAATCATAGCCGACAGGCTAAACCGCAAATGGCTAATTGTTTGCAGTTTGTTTGTTTGGTCGGGTGTTACGTTTGCCATGGGGTATGCTGCCACATTCAACCAGTTGTATATTCTTCGCGCTGTTATGGGTATTAGCGAAGCTTTGTATATCCCGGCTGGGTTGTCGTTGATAGCTGATTTTCATACCGCTAAATCAAGGTCGCTCGCTGTAGGCGTACATATGACGGGTTTATATGTTGGGCAGGCGCTGGGCGGTTTTGGAGCCACGGCTGCCGCCGCTTTTTCATGGCAGGCTACTTTTCAAACATTTGGGGTGGTGGGCATGGTGTACTCAGTTATACTGATCATGTTTTTGAAAGAAAAAGATAAAACAGGAGATACACAGTTAGTAGCGGAACAATCAAAGCAAAACAAAAATTTATTTAAAGGACTTGCCGCCTTGATCAGCAACAAGGCCTTCTGGGTGATCTTGTTTTATTTTGCCGTTTCGAGTTTGCCGGGCTGGGCTACCAAAAACTGGCTGCCTACGCTGTTTGCCCAAAAATTACATATTGATATGGCGACCGCCGGGCCGCTCTCTACCATAACCATAGCTGTTTCGTCATTTATAGGAGTGATCATGGGCGGAATTTTATCCGACAGGTGGGTGCATGGGAATAAAAAAGGCCGCGTATTTACAAGTGCTATTGGGTTGTCCCTCACTATCCCGGCACTATTGCTGATGGGTTTTGGTCATTCACTGTTTTTTGTTGTGGGTGCCGGGATCTGCTTTGGGTTGGGCTATGGCATGTTCGATGCTAATAATATGCCCATCCTGTGCCAGTTTGTTCCGGTGAAAAACCGGGCGACTGCCTACGGTATCATGAATATGACAGGCGTGTTTTTTGGCGCCTTTATCACCGATAGGTTGGGCAAATCATCAGATGCGGGAAACCTCGGCGCCGACTTTGCCATGCTGGCGGCGGTAGTGCTCATAGCCCTCGCGGTGCAGCTGTATTTTCTGCGACCGGTACACGATGAGTATGCTGATGCCTGATTTATTCCACTCTTTAAAAGTTAGCAGATGAAATTTAAGAACAAGTATTACCCATTGCTGCTGTTTGCTTTATTGATTTGGGTAAAACAGTTATGTGCGCAAACCGGAGGTATCAAGGTAGCCTGCATTGGTAATTCGGTTACCTATGGCTACGGGTTGGCTAATCCTGCACAGGAAAGCTACCCTGCTCAGTTACAAAAACTGCTGGGCAGTAAATACCAGGTTTTAAACTTTGGACATAGCGGCGCTACTTTGCTCAAAAATGGTCACAATCCCTGGTATAAAATGCCGGAGTTTAAGGGGCTCATAGCATCCAAGCCAGATATAGCTATTATTCACCTCGGATTAAACGATACCGATCCGAGGGATTGGCCAGATTACAGGCAAAATTTTGAAGCGGATTACGCTTGGTTAATTGATACCATCAGGAAGGTGAACCCTCAGATGAAGATCTTTATTTGCCGGTTAACGCCAATCTTCAGCGGGCACACAAGGTTTAAATCAGGTACAAGAGAGTGGTACTGGCAGATTCAAAACCTCATCCCTTTGATTGCAAAAGCAAATCAAGTCGACCTGATCGATTTTAATAAGCCGCTTCATAACCGCCCTGATCTCTTTGCCGATAATTTGCATCCGGATAAGGAAGGTGCCTCAATATTGGCTCGGACAGCTTACGGCAGAATTACCGGTAATTATGGTGGTTTAAAATTACCGGCCGTATTCGCCAGCCAGATGGTATTACAGCGCGACAGGCCAATCCCGGTATATGGAACAGCGAATGCCGGAGTTGAAATAACTGTTAAATTCAAAAAAGTTGTAGCAAAAGCGAAGACAGATGAAAATGGTGAATGGAAAGTAATGTTGCCAGCGTCAAAGGCGAGCGGGCCTTTTCAAATGAAGATTGTCGCTAAAGATACGAGTATCACTCTCAGCAATATTTTAATGGGCGATGTCTGGCTTTGTGCCGGGCAATCCAACATGTATTTCCCGCTAAACCACTCGGCAGAGGGTATTGCTGCTATAAAAACCGCATCGGCAAATTCAAAATTACATTTATATAAACTCAACCCACAGACAGAAACTGATCCGGTAGTTTGGGACTCAGTGAGTTTAGCTAAAGCCAACAAACTGGATTTCTTTTCAGGTTCGTGGAAAGCATGCGACAGCAGTTCGGCGGCAGGTTTTTCGGCGGTCGGCTATTATTTCGGTCAAAAAATAGCCAAAGATACCGGCGTCCCCATCGGTTTGATTGAAGTGGCAGTGGGCGGCTCGCCAACCGAGTCATGGATAGAACGCTATACGATGGAACATGATGATCAACTGGTTGATATGCTGAATAACTGGCGTGGTTCTGATTATGAAATGGCTTTTTGCCGGGAGAGGGCAGCTATCAATTTAAAGAATGCAATTAATATTAAGCAACGGCATAGCTATGAGCCCTGTTATAATTATGAAGCGGCCATCGATCCGCTTACGCGCTTCCCCATAAAAGGCGTGGTATGGTACCAGGGCGAAAGCAATACACATAACGTTGAACTTTACAGCCATTTATTTACAACACTCGTAAGCAGCTGGCGGCAGAAGTGGGGGGCTGAGCTGCCTTTTTACACTGTTCAACTATCGGGTATCAACCGGCCTTCATGGCCAGTTTTCAGGGATACTCAGCGGAAACTGCAAAAGAAGATCCCCAATATGCAAATGGCCGTAAGCTTTGATCTCGGCGATTCACTAAATGTGCACCCAACAAAGAAGCGGGAAGTAGGAGAACGGCTGGCCCTGCTGGCAGCGTGTTATACTTATCACCAACCTGTAAAAGCCAATAGTCCCGAACCGTTGACAGCTACCAGACAAGGTAGTCAAATTGTGATGTCCTTTGGCTTCGCCGCCCAGCTAAAAACGGCAAATAATAAAAGGCTGATTGGTTTTGAGCTGATCAATAACAAAGGCCAAAGTGTTTTGCCAATCGCAGCTATCAGGGGAAGTAAAGTATACCTTACTATTCCGGCAGGTGAAAATATCAAGGCGATCAACTACGCCATGCAGCCATTTACCCGGGCTAATTTAATTAACGAGGTTGGGTTGCCTGCTCCAACATTTACCATGCAACTGCATGAAAAGGAAAATGTATTCTATTAAAATCTACTGAAATGAGTTATTCTGAAACCGATTTACATATTTTAAAAACATTTTACGAACGTCAATTACTGCAGGATACGGTGCCGTTCTGGTTCCCGCGCTCTGTTGATGAAGAACACGGTGGCTACCTGTTCATGCGTGATCAGGACGGAAGCCTGATTGATGATGACAAAGCCGTCTGGATCCAGGGCAGGGCGGCCTGGTTGCTGGCCACTTTGTATAATACCGTAGCGCCCAAACAGGATTGGCTTTACGCTTCCCGCTCGGGCATTAACTTTTTGCTTGATCATTGCTTCGATACCGATGGGCAAATGTTTTTTCACGTAACCCGTGACGGCAAACCCATCCGGAAACGCCGTTACTTTTTTTCCGAAACATTCGCGGTTATAGCCATGGCGGCTTATGCCAAGGCCTCGGGCGATGAGGGCATCGCTCAAAAAGCAAGGGAGCTTTTTGGTAAATGTATTGAGTATGCTACTGTACCAGGGTTGCTTCCGGCAAAGTTTACCTCAACACGTCCTTCAAAAGGTATTGGTGTACCCATGATCATGATCAATACGGCCCAGCAGTTACGCGAAACCATTGGCGATGAACGCTGCGATGTGTACATCGAAAAATGGATCAAAGAAATTGAGACCGATTTTGTAAAGCACGATATTAAATGCGTTATGGAACAGGTTGCACCCGATGGCAGCATTATTGACCATATTGACGGGCGTACGCTAAATCCCGGTCATGCTATAGAAGGCGCCTGGTTTATCTTACACGAAGCCAAATACCGTAATAATGATGCTCACCTGATTGAGCTTGGCTGCACCATGCTTGATTATATGTGGGAACGTGGCTGGGATAAAGAACATGGCGGCATTTTATATTACCGCGATGTTTATGATAAACCCGTGCAGGAATACTGGCAGGATATGAAATTCTGGTGGCCTCACAACGAGGTGATCATAGCCACCCTGTTGGCTTATACCCTCACTGGTAACGAAAAATATGCCCGCTGGCACAAAATGGTGCATGATTATGCTTATGATAGATTTCATGACCCGGTAAACGGCGAATGGTTTGGCTACCTGCACAGGGATGGCAGTTTGGCGCAAACGGCCAAAGGTAATTTGTTTAAAGGGCCTTTTCATTTACCCCGCCAGGAATGGTATTGTATGCAATTATTAAAACAACTGAAATAAGATGAAAAAATCAATTATATCCATATTCATGAGCCTGCTTGTTAGTGCCGTCTACGCGCAACAGAAGGACGTAACAGTTTTCAGATCAGGAGCCGACGGCTATAAGTCGTTTAGGATTCCGGCTGTTGTTAAAGTGCCAAACGGGGAGCTGCTTGCCTTTGCAGAAGGCAGGGTGAACGGTGGCGGCGATTTTGGTAATATCCAGATCGTATTGAAACGAAGCGCCGATGGTGGCAAAACATGGGGAGCCTTACAGGTAGTAGCCTCAAATGATACGCTGCAAACAGGTAATGCGGCTCCGGTGGTTGACCGTACCGATCCGGCTTATCCTAAAGGTCGGCTGTTCCTGTTTTATAATACAGGCAATGCGCCCGAAAATATGGTTCGTAAAGGTAAGGGACTGCGTGAGGTGTGGTATAAAACATCAACCGATAATGGCTTAAGCTGGTCGACTCCGGTGAATATTACATTACAGGTGCATAAACCCAAGCAGCCACATGTTAACAGTGCTTATAACTTTAACGAAGACTGGCGCAGTTATGCCAATACCCCTGGCCATGCCATACAGCTAACGGCAGGAAAATATAAGGGCAGGATCTACATAGCGTCTAATCATTCGGCAGGTGAGCCGCAAAAGCATTACGCAGATGGCCGGGCTTTTGGTTACTATACAGATGATCATGGCAAAACATTTAAGCTGAGCGATGAAGTGAATTTACCAGGAGCCAATGAAAATATGGCGGTTGAACTTAGCGGTAACAAACTGATGATGAATATCCGTAACCAGTTGGGCAATGTAAAACAACGCATTGTTGCTGTAAGCAGCAACGGTGGCCAAACCTGGGATACCGCTTATTTTGACGCTCAACTGCCCGATCCGGTTTGTCAGGGGAGCATTTTAAATTTAGGTAAAAATAAAGGCAAAGCTATTATAGCAGTTTGTAATGATGCCGATACCTTGCACAGGGATAACCTTACCCTTCGCGTTAGCTTTGATGAGGGCAAAAGCTGGAAGCAGAACTGTGTTATAGCAAAATCGCCGGAAGGTTACAAGGGAGATTACAGCGCCTACTCCGATCTGGTGGCTATTGATCAAAAGCATATAGGTATCCTGTACGAAAAAGATGATTATAAACAGATAGTTTTTACCCGACATGACTGGTAAGCGGCCCTTTGTTACTTTGTGCTGTTTGCTTGTTTTCAGGCTGATGACGGTTGCACAGGTGCAATTGCCTGTATATCCTGATTCGCTATTTTCTACCTATTACCAGCAGCGGGTGACACATTTTAAAACGCTGCCTAAGGCCAATGGCGATATCATTTTTTTAGGAAATAGTATTACCGACGGAGCGGAGTGGAGCGAATTATTTGGTGATAGCCGCATTAAAAACCGCGGGATCAGTGGGGACATCAGTGCCGGTGTAATCGCCAGACTACCTGAAGTGGCTGACCGCAAACCGGCGAAAGTTTTTCTGCTTATCGGCGTTAATGATCTATCGCGGAATACCTCGCCGGATAGCGTAGTTGAAAATATCATGCTGATCGCCAATTATCTGCATGAAAAAACTTCTGCTACAAAGCTTTATGTACAGAGCATTTTACCTGTTAATAAAATTTATAACAAGTTTGGAACACATACGGGTAAGTCTGCACAAATTATCAAAGTAAATCAACAACTTGAAACAGGTGCGAACAGCAATCATTACACCTTTATCAATATTCATGACGCTTTTTGCGGGGCAGACGGACTGCTCAACCCCGAGCTTACTAATGACGGACTTCATTTAAAAGGTGAAGGATACCTACTTTGGAAGCACCTGCTTTATCCTTATGTTTTTGATCTGGAATCAAAGTCGTCATTAGTGCCATTGCCACAATCCCTAAAATGGCAGCCCGGTTTTTTCTCATTTTACAAATGCAGTTCTGTTATTGCCGGTAAAGGTTTGGTAAATGAGGCGCATATTGTAGAGGAATTGTTAAAGGTAAATGGCGCATATTCAATCGACCATGATTCCTCTGCTCATAAACCTTACATCGAACTAAAGCTTACTAAAGTTAAAGTGCCTCAACACGCGGAAGAGGCCTATCGCTTACAGGTTTCGGAAAACCATGTAACGATAACGGCCAACACAGCTCACGGTATTTTTAACGGCATCCAAACCTTACGGCAATTACTGAGAGATAATGTAATGCTGGATGCCTGTGATATAACCGATTGGCCAGCATTTGCATGGCGGGGGTATATGGTGGATGTTGGTCGTAATTATCAATCGGTTGAGCAGTTGGAGCAACAGATTGATATAATGGTTTTGTACAAACTGAATGTGTTTCACTTTCACGTAACGGAAGACATTGCCTGGCGCCTGGCCATAAAACAATATCCGGAGTTGACTAAGCCCGAAAATATGCTCAGGGATAAGGGGCAATTTTATAGTGTTGATGACGTAAAAGAATTACAACGCTTTTGCAAAGACCGCCATATAGAATTTGTGCCTGAAATTGACATGCCAGGGCACAGCGGCGCGTTTAAAAGAGCCTTTCATGTCGACATGCAAAGCGATACCGGCATGCGGATATTGAAGGATATCATCCGGGAGGTATGTGAAACCTATAGGCCGGTTTACCTGCACATTGGAGGAGATGAGGTGAAGATCAGTAATACCGGTTTTTTACCGGAGATCTGCCGCACGGTTAAACAATATGGTGTTAAAGCCATAGGATGGAGCCCGGGCGGTAACGTACCGGCAAATACCATCAGGCAACTGTGGATGAAGGAAGGAATTGTAAACAAAAAGACACAATATATCGATTCCAGGCATATGTACCTCAATCACATGGATCCGCTGGAAAGTGTGACAACGCTTTTTTACCGCATGATTGGTGACGTGCAGACGGGCGATGACAATGTTTTAGGTGGCGAGATCTGCTTGTGGAATGATCGGGCCGTAAACCGGCAGGAAGACCTGCTAACCATGAACCCGGCATATCCGGCTATACTAACCTTTGCCGAAAGGTCATGGCGGGGCGGAGGGCGACCGGGCTGGACAGCAGTTATTCCATCAGCAGATACATCAGCATTTGATAATTTTAAAGCATTTGAAAACCGGCTGCTTGATCAAAAGCAACAACGCTTTAAAACACTGCCTTTTCCGTATCGTAAACAGCAAAATTTAGTGTGGAAATTTTATGGCCCTTATAGCAATGGCGGTAATCTGGAAGCAAGGTTTAAACCAGAATTGGATTTCCTGAGTAAGGAAAGCCCGGCATTTACCGCAGCGGGTGGCACATTAATATTACGGCATTGGTGGTATCCCTTGGTAAGTAGTTTAATTGCCAATCCTAAAGAAAATACAACATGGTATGCCTCAACAAAGATCTGGAGCGATGTTGAGGAGTATAAAAATTGCTGGATAGGTTTTAATAATCTTTCACGCTCATACACAACAGATACTGCCGATCCTGGTACATGGGATGGCAGGGGAAGTGCCGTATGGATAAATGGAACGCTGGTAAAAGCAGCCGATTTGAAATTTGCAGGCAGGAAAGGAAATCTCGAATCACCATTGATAGATGAAGGTTATGAATATCGCGATCCGGTAAAAATTAACCTAAAAAAAGGATGGAATACCGTGCTGATAAAACTGCCGGTTGCAGGTTTTGCTGCGAAGAATAGTAATAACCCGGTGAAATGGATGTTTACATTTTTGCCATTTTAGTATCGCCGGATAAAGTTATTTGAGAATGAATTAATAACATAAATTTAATATTTACAATTCATTGGCTTGTTAAACTTTGTTTAGTTTTGCTAAACATTGACACCTTAAGCCAATTAAATGTTTTTCCAGAATAGCTCCGAAAGGTTAAAAAGGGTATTTGCCAATCCTGTATGGTCATTGATCGCGGCATTTGGCACTTACTTTTGTATGTATGGCTACCGGAAACCCTATACAGCGGCGGCGTTTACTGATGCCGGTTTATGGGGCCTGAGTTACAAGTTTGGGATGATCATTGCCCAAACCATAGGCTATGTACTGGCAAAATGGGTGGGTATTAAATTTGTTTCGGAGATAAGGCCCGCACGGCGTATCCGGGCTATCATCATGCTGATAGGTTTTGCCGAGTTGATGCTGTTGCTTTTCGCATTAGTTCCCCGCCCCTGGAATTTAGCGTTCATGTTATTGAACGGTTTACCCTTGGGCGTGATATTTGGTTTGGTGCTCAGTTTTTTAGAGGGACGCAAGCAAACCGAGTTTTTAATTGCCGGGCTTTGCGCAAGTTTTATCCTGTCGGATGGGGTATCTAAATCAGTAGGTGCTTTTCTTTTAACCATTGGTGTTAACGAAAATTGGATGCCCTTCATCGCTGGTTTGGTGTTTCTGTTACCGGCGTTATTGTTTATTACTATGCTGGCTTGTGTGCCGAAGCCTACAGTTACCGACGTAAGCTCGCGTTCGGCAAGGGAGCCGATGACGGGGGCCGACAGGTGGCGCTTTTTCAATAAATATGCGCCGGGCTTGCTGGCTATTATAGCTGTTTACCTGTTTGTTACTTTGTTGCGCAGTGTACGGGCCGATTTCGCTGTCGAATTATGGGCCGGCCTTGGTTATAAGCAAACACCTCAACTGTTCACTACTTCCGAATTGATAGTTTCATTTTGTGTTATCGTAGTTACGGGCCTCGCCGTACTCATCAAAAATCACTACCAGGCATTCAGCCTTTCCATGCTTACCAGTTTTACAGGTTTTCTGATTTTGATGCTTGCCCTGGCCGGTTTATATGGCGGTATGGGGAAATTTACGTTTATGGTATTGGTTGGCCTGGGTGTTTATCTGCCTTATGTAGCTGTACACGCTGTTATTTTTGAGCGGCTCATCGCAATTACCCGTGAGTGTGCAACGGTTAGTTTCCTGATGTACGTGGTTGACTCGGTTGGGTACACGGGCTATATCGGGCTCATGCTTTTACGATACTTTACACATACCACCGATTCCGTATTATCACTCTTTTTGCAAATGTGCACCTTCCTTGGTATAGCCGGGATGCTGCTGATGGTATTCGGTCATTTATATTTTAAATCAAAATTAAAACCCCATGTTCAAAGAAACACCAAACTTCCCGCCGGGCAAAGCTATAGTGTTTGAAGGGCCTGGAAAGCCTTTTCGCACGATTGAGGGAAATATCTTCCTTGACAAGGAATCGATACTGGTCAGGAACCGCTATACCACGCTTTGTGGCAGTGATATTCACACTTTTTGCGGGCATCGTAAAGAACCTGACGAGGTAGTTTTAGGCCATGAGATTGCGGGCGATATACTGTGGTTACCACAAGAAGAAACAGTAAAGGATATGAGGGGCGAAACTGTTGCCATAGGCGACAGGGTTACCTGGTCTATTTTCGCGGTGCCGCCGGGTATTGAAGCGCCAAGGCTTGACCTGCCTCAAAAAAGCGAACAGTTATTTAAGTACGGACATGCACAGGCCTCAACCCACGACCTGTTTAATGGCGGCCTGGCCGATTATTGTGTATTGCGACCAAATACAGCCTTTTTAAAAATCTCTCCGGAAATTCCGTTAAAGGTTGCAGCTACCATCAGTTGTGCGCATGCTACGGTAGCCGGCGCGTTAAGGGTTGCCGGTGATATAGCCGGTAAAAGCGTGCTTGTTTTTGGCGCGGGGCTACTGGGGATATCCTGCGTATCCATGTGCCGGGAAGCAGGAGCTAAATGGGTAGGTCTTATTGATAATGATGAGGTACGCCTTGGCTGGGGGCCGAAATTTGGTGCCGACGAAATATTTACCTTTGCAAAAAACAATGATGACGGGCGTTTTGCATGGCCTGATGCCGACCTGGTATTCGATATGACCGGCCATCCGGAAGCGATGAAAGCAGGTGTCGAATCGCTTGCGCTTGGTGGCAGTGCCATTTGGATAGGGGCCGTATTTCCGGCTGCTCCCGTACCTGTCGATGCGCAGCTGATTGTACGTCGCGTGCTCGGAATAAAAGGGCTGCATAATTATAACTATGACGATTTTTTAAATGCAGCCATCTTTATTGAAAACAACTATCGCAAATACCCTTTTGAACAACTGGTAGAAAAAGAATTTACGCTCAACGAAGTAGACAATGCTTTCCGTTATGCTACCGAAAGCAAACCGGTGCGTGTGGGCGTCGCTATTAATTAAACATGAATTTTAAAAAAATATTAAAATGAAGCATAACCTAAAAATGGTCGTTTTTGATATGGCCGGTACAACAGTTAATGAAGATAACCTGGTATACAAAACTCTTCAGAAAGCCATTAACGAGGCAGGATTTGATTTTAACCTTGACCAGGTACTAACCGAAGGTGCCGGTAAAGAAAAAAAGCAGGCTATCAGATCGGTTTTGGCTGTTTACGCTAACAATACCGATGAAGAACTGATTGGACAGATTTTTGAGAATTTTATGGAGCAGCTTACAACAGCCTACGCTACTGCCGATATCCTGCCGCAAAATAATGCTTTAGCCCTTTTTTCGGCATTGAAACAGCGTGATATTTATGCCGTGTTGGACACAGGTTATGACAGGGCAACCGCGCAGTCAATCATCAATAAATTAGGATGGAAAGAAGGCGTTGACTTTGATGCCCTTGTTACAGCATCGGATGTGAGCAAAAACAGGCCTAACCCGGATATGATCCTTTTTGCCATGGATAAATTCGGTATTACCAATGGAAGCGAAGTAGCTAAAGTAGGCGACTCGATCATCGATATTGAAGAAGGCCAAAATGCAGGTTGCAGCCTAAATATCGGTATAACTACGGGAGCCCATACTGCAGAACAATTGCTTTCGGCTAATCCTGACGCTGTTATCAATGATTTGATAGACTTGCTGCCACTTATTGACTAAACGGGAAAGGACTATTAAAAGCAATCGCCGGAGTATTGCTCCGGCGATTGCTTTATTTTGATGCATTTATTGCAGATTATTCAGCGAAAAGGTACCCGCTATAAGCCAAACCTTTGGCAACACTCTTGAAATTATCTCCCGAATTTAGCCGGATATGAGGGAAACGGTTTTTGAATAGCTTTTGGATGCTGCCTACCATAGAGGTACCGCCGGTTAAAAACAGGCTGTCGATATTAGCCGGATCGATGTTGTTTTTTGACAGGAACTCATCGAGATAGTTGGCAATGCGGTTTACATCTTTGGCGATGATCTGCTCGTAGTCGGCTAATGAGATCTCTTCATCAATACGGATATCCATTTTACGGTAGCTAAACTTAGCCGCGTTGGCGGTTGTAAGCCTGATCTTTGTTTCTTCTATAGATTGAAATACCGAATAGCCCAGGTTATTCTCAATGAGGGTGATGAGGTTTTTAAATTGCGGATCATTGCCCGAAAAATAATAGTAATCTTCTATGTCTTTCTGGATGCGCAGGCTATTAAAAAAGTTCATTTGTTCCCACGAACAGATATTGGCAAACAGCGATTTGGGTACAGTTAATACCTTACCCGGGGTGGCTTCATACTGCGTGTTTTTACCAAAGTACGGAGTGCCTTTGTCCCACATAAATGCCGAGTCAAAGCTATCCCCGCCAATATAAATACCACCATTGGCCAGGATATCGTTCTGCCGGTCTTTACTGCCGGTTTTTTCGGGATCAAGAACTAAATAGGTAAAATCCGTAGTACCACCGCCAAGGTCGGCTACCAATACATGTTCCTTTTTTAAGAGGCTTTTTTCATAAGCAAAAGCAGCCCCGATTGGTTCAAACTGAAAGCGGATCTCTTCAAAACCAGCCAGCCCTACGGCTTTAGTAAGCCGGGTTTGTGCCAGGCTGTCTTTTTTAGTATCGTCGTCATCAAAAAAAACGGGGCGGCCGATGATGGCTTTTTTGCAATCCTGTCCCGTTAGTTCATCTGCGCGGCTTTTCAGTTCTTTTAAAATGATCGCTACGAGTTCAGATGCGTTATATTTCTTGCCCTGGATGCGGGTTTCTATAAAACTGCTTCTGGACAGGATCTGTTTTACAGATTTGATAAAGCGCCCCTTCATGTTATCATTAAGGTAGGCTGTTATCGCTTCTTCGCCCACAACATAATTAGGGGTATTGCCCGGGCCCGACTGCGGGTAGAAATAAATGAGCGACGGGATAATGATGGTATTGCTTATTTCTTTCGTTTCTTCGTCGTAAATAGCAAGGGCCGAGTTGGTTGTCCCAAAATCGATGCCGTATAAAAACTTCTTCATAACAGGAGGGATAAAACGATAAAAATTTGCGGACGGCGAAGGTATAAAAAAAGTGTAGCGGTAACAAACTAATATCAGCCGATATACCGTCGTTTTTTTGCGGAGATGGTACTCGGAATACGGATAAAAAAAAACTCTTAAACAAAGGTCCAATTTGAGAAGCCGTCAAATCTGATCTATTTTATTTGTTAGATTTCTTCATTGCCGTTGACTTTAGTCAACGGAATAATGAATGAAAGCAAGGGGCTTTAGCCCAAATACCATGCGCATAATTGGGCTAAAGCCCGGAATAGTACTTTTCTCTTACCGTTGACTAAAGTCAACGGCAATGAATAGCCGCATTTGATATATTATTTCTTTGACGTGATCAAACCATAATTTAAGCGGCCTGTTGGAAGCAATAACAAGAGGCCGTTCATTAATTGATCAAAACACTTATGAAACCATTTGAAATCAGGGTTGGCCAAAGTCAGCAATTATTAAGGTTTGAACCGCAGGCACAACCCAATACCTTTAAGATCTATGCTGTTGACAAAGCAGAAGATTGGCTGGATCGTGAACAAGCGAGATCTGTTGATCTGCCACCGGATGGCTCCCTCGGAACCATCACTGTACACACTGCCCACCACTTTGATTTTGATGGAGCGGGTGCTTTTACCGGTCAGGATTTATCAGCTATGGCTGCCCAGATCGTACTGCATCCGCAGTTTAAAACTGAATAAACCTTAATGTAGTTCCATTACAGCAGGCGGCGGGATGATCTTATAAGGGCCACCGCTAAAGGCTTCATTCAGGATGCCAGCTAAGCGGATGCCTGCTTTTTCGAGCCTACTTTCAACAAGCGGCATGTGCGAGCGATAATAAGCTTCATTAAAGTCTGGTGTTTTTTGGGCATCGCGGTAAAGCTGGCTGCTGGCCTGGTAACTTTCATACATCCAGGTGAGGATATCATCCTGTTGCCAGGCGCTGATCTGGCTGTCAGTAGCATGATCTACTTTTTTGGCCAGTTCAACATCGTTTAGGCCGGTGTGTTCAATAAGTCCGCTATCCCACAGGCCATGCAAATTGCCTGGTTTGCCAAGAAACGATACCATGATGGTATTGCCGCCCTGGTCTTCGGCCCGACTCACGTGCATGGGCTGGTGCAGATCGCCTACCAAATGAACGATCATTTTAAGGGCCATTACTTTTTCCTCATGACTTTTACCCGGTTCTATGAGGTCAAGACTGAATTTGCTCAGTGCCGAATACACATTGCTTTGGGTTTGCTCTACGACGGTAGTGTTAAACTTATCACGGTTAAGGCCGAGGGGCAGATTGATATAATGAAACGGCGTGGTATATTTATAAGCATCCTGCATTCTTAATTCGTCAGCATAAACGCTGATCTCTGCCAGAGATGTATCGCCAATCAGCTCGCGGATACCGGCTTTAGCTTTTTCAGAAAGATGTTTCTCGGCAATGCGGCCTACAGCAAAATGCCCTGTCTTGCCCCATGAAGCAAAAAATAGGATAACAATAATAGCGAGTGGTAAAGAGATGAGCTTTTTCATGGTTCGAAATTAATAGGCCGGTGTTAAGTATTTGTTAAAAGTGTTTTTACCATCCTGGTCATGATTCAACTTCCAATATGAGGTATATGTTATCATTATCGCCTTTGTAAACCTCAACAGAACCGAGGTCGAGATCGGTAAGATCATGACAGCAGATACCGTATTTACCATCGGTTTTGTTCCGGTTGATCAGGCCGTTTCGCTGGTCGGGAGGGATCACTTTTGTTTGCGCAGTTTTTGTTTCCTCTTCGTAGATCTCGTGATATTTTTTACTGATAACCAGGATCAGGTCTTTCCTTGTAAAGTTTTCGGTTTGGGAGCTGATCTCCAAAACGGCCTGCCTGGTTAAGGGGTAATCTATAATCAGGGTAACTTTTTTATAGGGGAGTACCACCTCTTCTGCACCAATCAGGCTGTCTATCTGTTTTTCGGGATGGTCCAGGCTAATCCATGGCATCAGCCCGTCTTCAAAAATCGCGGCGTCTTCTTTCGATACCTTTAATTGATATTTAACGGTCTGAATCTGCGTGCCTAAAGTATCACTAATACCTGCGGCATTTGCAGCTCTGCCCATTTTACAGCTAATTACAGTAAACAATAGCAGTGCAGCAAGATATCTCAATTTCATTATCATGATTTTAATGCTGAATTTAAACAAAAAATAAAGATCAGGAAAATGGCATTTTATAGCGGAATTGGGAAGTTATGCCAGTTAAATGATTATATTTTAAAACTATTTGTTGTAATTATCAGTATTTTATCCAATAATCATATTAATGGTTATTTTGCAATACTTATAAACTGATTGGATATGGATCACTATGATGATGCCGGAATGCAGCCTTTACGGGCTTTTCCACAGGATAAACCGGACTACCTGCCCCGTGAAGGGAGTTGGGAACATGATGCGGTAAACCATAGTGACAGCTGGTCCGACACCATATTCGACATACTTGACATTTCAAATGAGTCCCGGCCGGATAAATCTTATCTTTTAAGTTTTTTCCGGGAACCATTTCTTGGGGCTTTGGAAGCTGCAATAGCTGAGGCATCTCAGTCAGGCACACCCTGGGACCTTGAACTTGAACTGGTAACCGCTAAAGGGAAGGTAATATGGGTTCGTTCATCAGGAAGCGCGCTTATCGAGAACGATACCGTTGTTAAGATAAAAGGAAGCCTGGTAGAAATTGATAAATATCGGGCCGAAGAGGCTTCGCATCATTTATTAAAACAGCGGCATCAGCAGTTGAGCGGTTTTGCACATATCCTAACCCATAATTTGCGAACGCACGCGTATAATATTATGATGCTTACGGGGTTGGCAGATCGTAGTAAACTGGATGCTTACCATGCAGACCTGTTAGACAAAGTTACTACAGTATCGGATAACCTGATAGCAACCATCGAACAGATATCAGGCATCATTAAGGTCAACGAAAATGTGATTGAATCGGAACTACTCCGCTTTGAAGAAATTACAGAGAATGTGCTGTCTGTAATGAGAGCCGAGCTGAACCTGCATGAAGCTGATATTGAAACCGATTTTATTGTACCGGCCGTGTTTTTTCCGCGCCTGTATCTCGACAGCATATTAATGAACCTGATCAGTAATTCGATTAAATACAGAAAGGATCACGAGAAGCCTGAAGTGTTGATCAGTACTTACCTGGATGAAGAAAAAAACTGTGTGATCCTGGAATATCAGGACAACGGTATTGGCATAGATCTTAAGCGCTATGGCAGCAAAATATTTGGTTTATATAAAACATTTACGCACCGGCCCGGAGCGCATGGTGTTGGTTTATTTCTTGTTAAAACGCAAATCGAATCGCAGGGTGGGTATATCGTGGTAGAAAGTAAGCTGGATGTGGGTACCATTTTCCGGGTGTTTTTTAAACCTGGTACCCAACGGATTGATTAAATGCTGTGAGTAAAGTAGGAGTCTAAATCGGCCTTTATAGCTCACCCGTTTTACTTTTAAATGTTGCGCAAACGTTTGATATTGAAATAATAAAGCTACCAATAATTAACAGGAGGATAATAAAACCGGGAAACATAAGGTTATTTCCTTTTACTCGAAACCATTTTTTATAGTAATAACAGCACCAGGTTTAAAACTGAGATTTAAAAAGCCTGGTTCCGACTGGTCTGCTTCCACATTTTCCCGGGAGTTAGTAAACCACGTTTTAAACGGCAGTTTTAATTTGGTTTTGCCTCCTTTTTCCGAGGCGATAGTTATTTCTGAAATCTGCCCTTCAGTTTTCTTTACACTTACCAGGAAAGCTCCTTCAGTACGCAGGTTTTCAAATGCCACGTCTTTCCATGCTGTAGGTACAGCAGGCAATACCTCAATAAATCCGGCATAACTTTGAATAAGCATTTCCTGTAACCCGGATGCAAATGCAAAATTACCTTCAAGTGTAAAAGGGCGGTATTGATATCGGGAATATCCTGATTTGGTTTGGTCGCCGTTAAGGTGGAAACTGTTGACAGAACAAAACGCCTTAGCAAAAATATTAAGGTCCTTTACCGCGCCTTCACCATCTTTGGCCCGTGCTTTCATATTTGCAAGCCAGGAGTAAGAGTAACCGCACCAGTAGGCAGGCCCTATACTATCAAGCAGATGGAGGGAGTTATTGATTATTGATTGCGCTTTCGGCCCATCTTCCCACTTGATGAGGCCTAAGGGATGAATACTCATCATGTTAGAAAAGTGACGATGGGATTGATTGTAGGGCATCCCTGGGGCAAACATCAGTTCATTTGCATTAGTTAGGGCAAAGTCTCCATACTCCGAACCAATTTTTTCCCAGTGCGAAGCTTCAGCTTTAAGACCTAATTCAACAGCCATTTCAGTTGCTGCCTTGAAAATGAATTTCATAAGCGACAGATCATAATTGGTGTTTTGATGAAACCAGGCTGTAATGTCATTGTCATTAATTTCGGGGCTGGAACTGATGGGTAACTTACGATGGCCGGTGCTATCCAACACCGTTATGTTTTCAATAAACTTAGCCACATCCTTAACCCAGGGATAGGCCCTGTGCTGTAAAAAATCTCTGTCCATACTGTACCGCCATTGCAGGTAATAATGCTGTGCCAGCCATGAGGATACTGTGGGAGAGAGCGAATACTGGATCCAGCCTCCCATTTCGGTACCATCAAGTGTGGTAACGCCGGGTACGGCAAGGCCGCCCTTGCCGAAGTACATTTTTGTATACCGTTTGTAGTTGGCCTTGTTTTGATCAAGATGATCAAGGTATGCCATGCTCTCATCCAGATGGTTGGCGCTGTAGCCCGGCCAGTAGCTCAACTGAGTGTTGAGGTCATGATGAAAATCACCTTTCCATGGTGGTAAGCGCCCGTTATCGGCAGTCCACACCGCCTGGAGCGAGATAGGGGGCGCACCGGCTCTAGAAGCAGCGCCAAATTTATATTGTTCAAGATACCATTGTTTTTCGAGCAGGGTATCCGGAATATGAATTGCCGATTTATCCCAGAATTTTTTCCACCAGGTGCTGTGCGAAACATAATCATTATCATACCCCCTTGTTAAAGCTTTCCCGTTGGTAACAGTAGCGGTAACATTTTTTCTTTGATTTGGATATTGCGAGGAAATGCTCCATATCCCTTCAATAGTATGAAGGCCTTTTTTGTGCCAGCTTACATTAATTTGGTAAGTGAAGCCATTCCATCCTTTTTGGATGTAGGTAATGTTATTCCCGTGTTTTGTGATGCTTCCCTGCGGATAGCCAAGCCTTGAAAGGTCATCGCCTCCAACCGGATCGCCGGAAACTTTTACTTCTCCCTGGTACCTGGGGGCAATTATTTGAGGCACAATATCGGTATCGATATTTTCAAACCGGAACCAACCCACTGGCGAAGTTGCATGAACATATGTTTTAAGAACAGTATGGTTAGCCCACTCCACACGGCAAAGCGCATCTGCCAGATGTAAATTAACAGATATCACCTTGCCCCAGCTACCTGTGTTAAACTCCAAAGCACCCGCCGGGATTTTTGAGGGAGCTGGTTCATTATCATAGGGTTCATCAAAATACTTTTGCACCGGGGCATAGTCTTTTTTATTCACCTGGTCAACAACCCATTGATAGTTAAACTCCGGCCGGTGTAAATCCTTCATCGGGCGCATGTCCCATATGTCGGCCCTGTCGAGCGAAAAACGTAAATGATCCGACTTTTGCCATATCAGCGCGCCAAGCATGCCGTTACCAAGCGGAATAGCCTCATCCCAACGGTTGGCAAGCGTATCAAAGTGCATATCATACTTTGTTGGTTGGGCAAATATGCCTGTGGCGAGCAAAATATAATAAACAAGGAATGCGTACTTCTTCATATCGAGTTCAATATATCAGAAAAGGTCTCCTCTAAAATAATGCATTAGTAAGCCAAACGTGCACAGGCAGCAACGCAAACGTTTGTTATTGGCTATAAATGTAACAATTGTAACAAATTAAATATATAGTCTATAGATTTGGTAGTTTATTTTTTAATTTCTATGTTTGTCGCCGTACTAATCAAAAAACAAGAGTGATGAACACTTTTTTTACCACCACCAAAGTACTTCCTGAACACGCACAATTAATGCACGCTTCTCCAAAAGCATGTATGTGCAGTTGTTGTAAATAACGCTATCTGTTCGTGAAATTAATTATAGCAGGTTAACAAACCGGCCCTGCATCGCTATGAAAAAAAATGATTTGAATTTGTAAGGTACTTTAATACAGCATATGAACTAAAACTATACACCCTATTAAAAAATAACCGGCAAGGAAGCCTTGCCGGTGTAGCAATGACAAACCGGCTACGTAACGCCAATCACTCCGCCGGTTTGCATCTGAGCTAAACTAAACGCATTGAACATTTATTTTAACCTCGTTAAATATGGAAATATTTATCCGTAAAAACACAACTGTACTTTTCAAATATATTTTCCTGCTCCTGTTCTTTTCTCCATTTGCGGCAGTGGCCCAGCAGGAGCCGCCTGCAACCGTTAATTCCATTTTAAAAGGACGTGTGTTTGATGCTGCCACCCGGGATGTTCTTCCGGGGGCGGTAGTGTCAATTAAAGGCACAACACATGCCGTTTCAACCAGTGCCGAAGGCCGTTTTGATTTTGTAACCGGTCAGAAATTTCCTTATACATTAATCGTTCGTTTTATTGGTTACGATCAGCAGGAAATTGTTGTAAACGGCAGCCCTGTTGAAATTTACCTGAAGCCGATTCCGCAGCAGCTTAATGATGTGGTGGTAGTTGGTTACGGTACCAAAACCCGTAAGGATCTTATCAGCTCGGTATCAACCATAAAGGCCGATGAAGTAAAGAAAACTCCCGTTGCCAGCTTTGACGCGCAGTTGCAAGGTAAAGCATCCGGCGTACAGATCAATTCAAATACAGGTGTACCTGGCGATGGAATATTTATCCGTGTGCGTGGTACTACGTCAATCAACGCCAGTAACGATCCGCTGTATATAGTTGACGGTGTGTTTTTAAATAACACCAGCTTGCAAACGGTAAACACAGGTGGCAGGGCAACATCGCCAATTGCTGACATCAACCCGGATGACATCGAGAATATAGAGGTTTTAAAAGATGCCAGTGCTACAGCTATTTATGGCTCCCGCGGTGCTAATGGTGTTGTTATTGTTACTACCAAACGAGGTAATTATAATAGCAGGCCTAAAATTAACTTCAACGTTTCGCAGGGTTTAGCCTGGCAGCCTAAAGACAGGCTTTGGAAATTGACTACCGGTCCGCAGCATGCCGAAATTGTAAATGAGTTTTACCGTAATTCTGAGGCTGACGCTATTGCGGCGGGTAACGCGGCGGGTATTAAAACTTATCAATATCAACCCTTCCGTGCTACTGATGATAACCCGACAGCTTCACCGGCACCGAGGGGCTTACCATCGCAGCAAAATACCTACGACCGTTTGAGCGAGTTATTCCGCACAGGTAACCTGGCTAACTATGATCTATCGTTAGAAGGTGGCTCAAAGGATACCAAATATTATATAGGCGCAGGTTATACCAAACAACAGGCAGATATTAAGCCAATTGATTTTAGTCGGCTTGGTTTTAAAGTAAACCTCGATCAGCGTATCAGCGATAGGGTGCAGGTAGGTACAAGTAACAGCGTTTCACGCTCGTACCGTAACCAGGCCCGCTCAGGCGATGGTCCGGCGGGAGGTTTGTTCCAATCTGCTTTGCATACACCAACCTATCTGCCCGAAACCAATCCTGACGGTACACCTGCCCGCTACGCCGGCTTTGATAACCTGCAGGTGCTGATTGATAACTACAACGTACATACCACGAGCTTGCGCTACATCGGCAATGTTTATGCTGATATTGAGATTTTGAAAGGACTGAAATTCCGCTCAAGCTGGAGTGTTGATTATAACAACTACAATGAATCTGAATACTGGAACGATAAAACGCAGTTAGGTGCATCGCCAACCAATGGTCTGGCTACATCGGCCATAACCCAAAGCACTGCCTGGATCAACGAACAAACCTTAAACTATCACCACCTGTTTGGCGAAAAACATACTTTGGATGTAGTTGCCGGTAATACGCTGCAAAGCAATATTATTCAGCTAACATCGGCACAGGGTACAGGTTTCCCTAACAACGCTTACACTGATATTTCATCAGCTTCAACCCGTACGGCCAACCAAACCTGGACAAAGGCTAACTTATCTTCATACTTCTCACGCATTTCATACAACTATGCCAGCAAGTATTATCTGGAGGTAAGTGCCCGTGCCGATGGTTCATCAAAATTCGGTGTCAATAATAAATGGGGATATTTCCCATCGGTAGGTGCCTCATGGCGTGCTAAGGAAGAAAGCTTTTTGAAAGATGTAAACTCAATCAGTGATCTTAAATTGCGTGCAAGCTATGGTGTTACCGGTAACCAGGCTGGTATCAACAACTTCGCAGCGCAGGGTTTATGGAGCGGCGGTGCAGGGTATCCAGATAATACCACCGGTGGCGATAAAGCCGGTACCGCGCCGCAACAATTAGCTAACCCAAACCTGAAATGGGAGCGCACCGCGCAGGCCAACGTAGGCTTCGACCTCGGTTTGCTGAACAACCACCTAAACCTGTCTGTCGATCTATATTCTAAACAAACCAGCGATGTATTGCTGCAATTACCCGTTCCGGAGATTACCGGCTACAGCACTTATTACAGCAATGTAGGTAAAATAAGTAACAAGGGTTACGAGGTAAGCATCAGCTCAAACAATATCAAAACAAAAGATTTTAGCTGGAGCAGCAGTTTCAATATCTCAGGTAACGTCAATAAAATTAAATCGCTACCGGTACCAATTAACCAGTACAGCCGCGACTGGATCAGGATGCAGCAGGGCTACTCTATGTTCTCGTTCTGGATGTATAAACAGTTAGGTGTCGATCCGCAAACCGGTAACGCCATATTTGAAGATGTTAATAAAGACGGTGTAATCAACACTGCCGACCGGCAGATAGTTGGCAATGCCCTGCCTAAATACTTTGGCGGCTTAAGCAACACCATTACTTACAAAGGTTTTGACGCCAGCTTCCTGTTCAGCTTTGAAGAAGGTAACAAAGTGCTTAACCTGAACCGCTTTTTTGGCGAAGGTGGCGGTACCCGCGATGCTAACCGTGTAATATTCGCCAGCCAATTGAACAGGTGGCAAAAGCCGGGCGATATTACTGATGTACCGCGCTTAACTGCCTATGGCAACAACTATACGCTTGAACAAAACAGCCGCTTCCTGGAAGACGGTTCCTTCATTCGCCTTAAATCATTGAGCCTGGGTTATACACTGCCAAAAGCACTTACTCAAAAAATTGACATCCAATCGCTGCGCATTTACGTGGTGGGTAGTAACCTGTTGCTGTTCACGAAATACACCGGCCCCGATCCGGAGGCTAACGTAGGCGGCGGACAGGATGTACAGGGTATTGACCTGGGTACACCACCACAGCCACGCTCAGTTCAGTTAGGTGTAAATATTACTTTATAAGGAGGGCAACGATCATGAAATTACTTAAAACTTTAAAATATACAATCCCGGTTCTGTCGCTTGTGACGCTGGCTTCCTGCAAAAAATTCCTGGAGGTGCAGCCGAAAGATTCGGTATCTGATTCACAAACCATTGTCGATCGTGCATCTGCCGAAACCGCGGTGCGTGGTATTTACAGGGCATTATCTGCCGATAATTACTATGGTGTAAACTTTGTTTCGGTAGGTTATTTATCAGGCGATAACATCCAGTGGACAGGTTCACAATCCATCGTACAACAGTTTATTGATCATAATGTAAAGGCTGATAACGCCACGGTATCGGGTATTTGGCTGGCCATTTACACAACCATAAACCGCGCAAACTATGTAATTGCCAAATTGCCCGGCGTTACTGATGCTACCCTGACGACAGCCGAAAGAAACCAACTGTTAGGTGAAGCCTACTTTATCAGGGCCTTATGCTACTTTGACCTTGCCCGCACCTGGGGTGGCGTACAGATTGTAACCACACCAACAATATCGGCTACAGATAAAAATGGCATCAAACGCAGCACGATTGAGCAAACCTACGCACAGGTACTTAGCGACCTTAATGCAGCCGAGCCGCTATTACCGCTACCAACCGCGCAAAACCCGGTAAGGGCCAATAAAGAAACAGTTTATGCTTTAAAGGCAAGGTATTACCTCTACCAAAAAGACTGGACTAATGCTGAAAACTACGCAACCCTGGTATTGGGTGATACGCAGAATTATTCGCTGTTAAAACCTTACAGCGCATGGTTTGCCAACAATGTGGTAGGTACTAAGGAGTCGGTTTTTGAATTGGCTTACAGTGCCACTTATACCAATGGTCACCGTGGGCAATGGCAGCCACCGGCTAACAGTGGTACCCGCCAATGGGCACCTAACGCCGCGTTTTTAGCATTGGTAAACGACGCTACCATAGGAGGTAACCGGAGTGCTTTGGTGGCTAAAACATCTGCCGGCTTATGGTATGGCAACCTTTATTACCGCAGCCCGGCAACAGATCCGGCTTATATCATCAGGATCGCCGAAGAATACCTGATTCGCTCAGAGGCCCGTGCACAGCTTAACAAACTTGCCGATGCCAAGGTTGATCTGAACGCTGTACGTGACCGCGCAGGCTTAACAGCGACAACCGCGGTTTCGCAAGCCGATATTTTACTGGCCATTGAAAACGAGCGCCGTATAGAGTTTGCATTGGAAGGCCATCGCTGGTTTGATTTGGTGCGCACCGGCAGGGCGGCAGCCGTATTGGGCGTAACAGACGCCACGAAAAATATTTTGCCTATCCCGGTAGATCAGCTGAATGTTGACCCTGCGTTAACGCAGAACCCGGGGTATTAACAAGGACATAAAGCCGGGTGACTGAGTGGCTAAGTAGAGGTCTGCAAAACCTTGTACGGCAGTTCGAACCTGCCCCCGGCGTCTTCTAAATCAATTTAAAAACATAAAACAATGAGCACATTAACCACCAACCAAACTAAATGGAAGGAATACGAAAAGGGGGCTTTTCGGTTCTTCTTCATTTACTTTGTGCTGCAGGCCCTTCCGCTTGATTGGAAGTACTTCGGCAACCTGTTCCGCATTCAATGGGGCAGTCTCGGCTTTGGCGATATTTTTTACATCAGCCGCTACACGCCGCAATTTATATCAGGCAGCAGCACACCCGGCACGTGGGGCATAGGTACCCTTGCCGACTGGGCGTTCATTGCCGGCATTGCATTGATAGGCGCTATCGTATGGAGCATCCGCGATAAAAAGAGCGAAAACTATAACAAGCTGTATTACTGGTTAAGGGTGATTTTGCGTTACCGTCTGGCTATCGGCATCATCGCTTATGGTTTTATTAAATTTTTCCCGTTGCAATCACCGTTGCCATCTATCAGCAACCTGAACACATCTTATGGTGATTTTGATCGCTGGAAACTTTTCTCATTAAGCCTGGGTATAGTACCGGGTTACGAATCGTTTTTAGGTTTGGTGGAGATAATAGTTGGTGTATTACTGTTGTTTCGCAAAACCGCGACACTTGGTGCTATCATTATCCTGGTATTTACAGGTAATGTGTTTATCTCCAATATAGCTTATGATGGCGGCGAAGCAATTTACGCGCTTTACCTCATCAACATTGCTTTGTTCCTTACCGTTTATGATATACAACGTATTTATAACCTGGTAGCCCTGCGTAAACCAACGGCGCCAAATACAGTGAAAATTTCATTAAACGGGCAATGGCGTACATCACGTTTAGTGTTAAAAAGCCTGTTTATTTTCTTTTTCGTGTTTCTGTACGGATACAAAACTTACGCGGCTTATCATCATGATATCTATCAATACCCAAAAGCTAAAGGGTTGGCTGGTGCTGCCGGTTTGTATAATGTGAGCGATTTCAGGATTAACAGCAAACAATTACCTTATTCACAAACTGATACCAGTCGTTGGAACGATGTTGTTTTTGAAAAATGGAACACCATCAGTATCGGTTCATTAAAAAGATACAAAGCTGATGCCGCTACTACCGAAGAGATCAGCAAAAACAACGATGATCGTAAGTATGAGCTTGACGGCACAACAGGTCGAGCCTATTACAGCTATGTAGCTGATACTGTAAAACAGGTTTTACTACTCAAAAACAGGAACAGCAATTACAAGACGGATCAGTTTACGTTGCATTATACCAAACCCGAAAACGGGACTATTATCCTGACAGGTATTGATCATAACAAGGACTCTGTTTATGTGCAGCTGGACAGGATCAATAAAAAATACCTGTTGCAGGAAGCAGCCCGGGGCAGGAGCAAGGCACTTAAACTTTAAGCTATAAACTTTTAAAAGATATTTATCATGGCAACAACAGTAATAAACCCCGACACCGAACAGGTGGGCAATGTTGTACCCGAAAGCAAACCCCGGCAAACTGCCCCGGTGGCAGATACCAACGCACCGAAGGAATGGACTGCTACCCAGCGTGTAGCTTTTCGTATCGCTTTCATCTTTTTCATTATTATGTGTATCCCAACCACTGCCGAGTGGTGGAATAACCTGGTAACCATCAATTGGTTCCATTTGCATTACCGCGATCTGTATGACATAGCGCGGTTTTCGCCAAGCATTTACAAATTTCAAACCCCGGCATATAACCTGTTAGGCTATATTGATTGGGTTGAAGCGCTTGCTATTGGTATTGTGGGTGGTCTTATTTGGACTGCGCTTGATAACAAAAACAAGCAATATCATAACCTGTATTACTGGCTGCGCGTGGTGGTGCGGTACAGGGCAGGTATAGGCATAATCGGGTTCGGCTTTACAAAGCTGTTCCCGGTTCAAATGCCTTATCCTTCATTGGGTGTACTTAATGCGCATTTCGGCGATCTGACCGCGCAAAAGATCTATTGGCTTTCGGTAGGCATTGTGCCATGGTACCAGGTATTTGCCGGCGTTGTTGAGCTGGCAGCGGGTACCATGCTGTTCTTTCGCAAAACCACCACTTTTGGCGCGGTACTACTGTTAGGTGCTTTAGGCGATATTACTTACGTAAACTTTGCCTATGATGGCGGGGTGCATGTGTACGCTTCATATTTTGTGTTGTTCTCGGCATTTTTACTATGGTACGATATTGTGCCGGTTTATAACCTGCTTATCAAAGAGCGTTTTACTATTCCCCCGGTTTTGATCCCGGAAATTAACCAGAAATGGCTTATCGTTACACGCATCGTTTTAAAGACCGGTACTGTTGGCATATTTCTGGTTTGGCTGTATTATTTGCAGTATGTAAACTTTAGATATGATCCCTATAAGCAACCATCTACAAGCGGCGTAAAACAATTACGGGGTAATTATAATGTAAGTGAATTTAAGCTCAACGGGCAGGATATCCCTTATTCACCTTTAGATTCGGTGCGCTGGCAAGGGGTAACGTTCGAGAAATGGTCGTCGTTAACCTTTAATGTTAATAAGCCATTAAATCTCGACTTATCTAACGGCGGCGGCGCTGCTATGCGCGATATCAACCGTAACTTCGAACTTACCGGAGTGGCCGGTGGTAAGCGGGTATTTTATTACGATGCAGATACAGTGAACAAGGTACTTTACCTGCAGGATAAGCTGCCCGAATTTACCAAACGCAAGGGCAAACGTGGTAATCGCGGCGGAGAGAAGGCCGGCGATAACAAATTGGCAAAATCATTTATCCCTGCCGAAGCAAAGGCCAACATCCGCAACGAGGTAACTGCTATTGATCCGGCGGCACAATCAACCCGCAGGGAGCGTGGTGTGCCCGAAGAGTTAAAAGATAAACGCAAGCGCGCACGTATGGTGTTAAGTTACAATGCAGATGCAACAGGATCGCACATTGTGTTGACCGGCAAGGACGACAAGAAAAATGATGTGTATATTGTGCTTGACCGCGTAAACCGCCAATACGCGCTTACCGACAGCAAATTGGTGGCGGGCAAATACTAAACAGATACCAGATGAAACCGGAAAAACGTGATTATGATGCAGTGATAGTAGGCTCGGGGCCAAACGGCCTTGCAGCGGCCATATTATTGCAGCAAAACGGGCTTTCGGTTTTATTGCTGGAAGGCAAGGACAAAATAGGCGGCGGTTTACGCACCGAAGAGCTTACCTTGCCCGGGTTTAAACATGACGTTTGCTCGGCAATTCATCCGCTGGCTGCCGGATCGCCATTTTTTGAAACGCTGCCCCTGCATGAGCACGGCCTGGAATATATTTATCCGGAGGTTGCCGCGGCACACCCATTTGATAACGGAACTGCCGCGGTGCTTAAAAAGTCGATCATTGAAACTGCCGATTTGCTTGGCGGGGATAGAGATGCCTACATTAAACTGATGGCGCACCTGGTAAAATCATGGCCGGGTTTGGCTGCTGACGTATTAGGACCGCTTACGTTTCCGAAACACCCGGTTGATCTGGCAATTTTTGGACTGGACGCACTGACATCATCAACTCACCTCGCCAAAAAGTTTAAAACCGAAGAGGCCAAAGGGCTTTTGGCAGGTATGGCCGCGCATAGTATTCAGCCATTAACCAACCTTACTACATCGGCAATTGCTTTGGTGTTGATGGCTAACGGGCATTTAAAAGGCTGGCCGGTACCTAAAGGGGGATCGGTGAAAATAGCGGATGCGCTGGCATCGTATTTTATATCCATTGGAGGTAAGATAGAAACTAATACCTATATCACCGCTTTTGATCAGCTGCCATCGGCTAACGCGGTTTTGTTTGACGTTACGCCGAAACAACTGCTGCAAATTGCCGGGCATAAGTTTTCATCACTGTATAAATGGCAATTGGAACGGTACCGTTATGGCATGGGCGTTTTTAAGGTAGACTGGGCGCTTGACGGCGTTGTGCCATTTAAAGCAGAAGGGGCAAAGCAAGCCGGAACGGTACATATTGGCGGCACGTTAAACGAAATCGCAGTTGGGGAACAACAGATCTGGGAGGGTTTGCATCCTGAAAGACCATTTGTGTTATTAGCCCAACAAAGTCTTTTTGATGATACCCGGGCGCCGGAAGGAAAGCATACGGCCTGGGCTTATTGCCATGTTCCTAACGGATCAAGCAAGGATATGACCGATATCATAGAGAAGCAGGTAGAACGTTTCGCGCCCGGTTTTCGCGAACGCATCATTGGCAGGCACACCTTTAACACGAGGCAGTTAGAAAACTATAATCCCAACTACATTGGCGGGGATATTAACGGCGGCGTTATAGACATTGGCCAGTTATTTACCAGGCCGGTTTTGCGGCGCTCGCCTTATCGTACTTCGGCAAAGGGAATTTATATCTGTTCGTCATCCACGCCTCCGGGTGGAGGAGTACACGGCATGTGTGGCTATCATTCGGCCAAACGCGCATTAAATGATGTTTTTAACATCAACATAAAATCATAACATATTATCACACTATAAAAACTCAATTATGTCAACCACCACTACTAAACTAACCCTGCACGAAGACTGGGCAGTAGTTATTTTAGGTTCTTTGATCATTATCTTGTCGCTGGCAGGCTTGCTTTTACCTGTACCATCTTTCGGCTGGAAAACCGGTGCCGATTTAACCGGAACTGTACTGGGTTCGGCAAACCTGGTTAAAATACTTTTACAATTTGTTTTTGTAGCCATTATTGGCGGTATAGGCGCGTTTATAACCGGTAAATCTGTTAAAAATTATGCTTTAGGCTTTCCACTGGTTTATGTGGTTACTATACTTGCGCTTGTGCTTGCTGGAAGTAGCCAGGCTAAGTCACTTAACCTTGAGGCTGTAATATTCAGTTTGGTTTTGGGGTTGCTCATCAGCAACTTTATTAAACTGCCCGAGTGGTTAAAGGCATCACTTTCAACGGAGTTATTTGTAAAAGTTGGATTGGTATTGTTAGGCACCAGTGTGATTTTTGGCGATATTTTAAAAGCCGGTTCTTTAGGTTTAATACAAGCGTTATTGGTTGTAACCTCTGTTTGGTACTTTGCTTACTGGACTTGCAAAAAGCTTAAGGTTGATGACGAAATGGCCATGATGATATCAAGCGCGGTATCCATTTGTGGTGTATCAGCGGCTATAGCTACAGCGGGTGCCATCAAAGGCGATTCAAAAAAGCTTTCGTATGTAATATCCATGGTGTTGATCACGGCTATCCCGATGATGATCTTCATGCCCATCATCGCCCATTACTTCAAATTTTCGGAGCCGGTTACCGGTGCATGGCTGGGCGGCAGTATTGACACTACCGGCGCGGTTGTGGCTTCAGGATCGTTGGTTGGCGAAGTAGCCTTGAAGATTAGCACCATTGTTAAGTTCTCGCAAAATGTGTTGCTTGGCCTGGCGGCTTTTGCTATCTCTATTTACTGGACTTATACCAAACATCCATCGGCAAACGATAAAGAAACCAAACCAACACTTAAAGTGATCTGGGAGCGTTTTCCAAAATTTGTGTTGGGCTTTATAGGGGCATCGTTGCTGTTCTCGTTCTTCCTGCCGCCATCGGCTGCTGTTACGGTTAAGGATAGTTTGAAGAACTTGCAGGGACTATGGTTTGCGCTGGCCTTTACCAGTATTGGCCTTGAAACCAACTTTGCCGATCTGTTTAACAGGAACAGCAAAAAGCCGTTATACGCGTTCCTGATAGCGCAAACCTTTAATATTTTCATTACGCTGGTTATAGCGCTGATATTATTCTAAACAGTTTTTATCATGCTTAAAAAGTTAAAGCTAAGGCGAAGCCATGCCCTGATTTTCGGGGGGATCACCATAATTGGGATGGTGATCTGGCTTTGGCTTTCTTATCAAAATAAGCAAAAATGGCCCCAAACATTTGGTTACGGTAAGACTGCCACCCAACAGGATATAACCAAATGGGATATTGATGTACGTCCGGATGGTAAAGGTTTGCCAGAGGGGAGCGGTAATGTGGCTGATGGAGCGATAATTTACACAAATAAATGCGCAGCCTGTCACGGGGCAGATGGTAAGGAAATTAAAGGCGCAAAGTTGCCCGGTCCGCCTTTGGTAGTGGGCGGTGGTAAAACCAAAACCATAGGTAATTACTGGCCTTATGCCACTACTTTGTTTGATTATGTACGCCGTGCCATGCCTTATAACGCGCCCGGTTCGCTTACCAATGATGAGGTATACAGCCTTTGCGCCTGGCTGCTGAACGAAAACAAGATCATTAAAGCCAACCAAATAATGAATGCCCGTACGCTGCCTAAAGTAGAGATGCCGGCACAAAAACTTTTTATTGTTGACGACCGCAAGGGCGGCCCGGAAGTAAAATGAGTATGGAACAGCAGGATAAGCCGGTAAAAACAACCGGAAAGAAAATAAGTCGCCGTACTTTGCTGGGCGGTGCTTTGGCTACAGCTATTTTGCCGGTAACCTCGGTATTTGCAAAATATATCCAGGTGGGAGTACCTGCGATTCCCGATCCTACAAAGCAGCCTGGTCCGCTGCCGGGAAAAGTTGGCACACGTTCACCATTTGAAAACCCGGTTAAAAAGCCGTCGGATATTTCATCACGTACACCGCTGCAAGATCTGTACAGTACCATTACCCCGTCCGACCTGCATTTTGAACGGCACCACGCCGGTGTGCCTTCCATCGACCCTAATCAATATGAATTACTGATACATGGCATGGTAGAACGGCCAATGAAATTTAGCCTGCATGACCTGAAGCGTTTTCCATCCGTAACCCGTACGTGTTTTATTGAGTGTGCCGGTAACTTTCGTACCGGTAAGGAGGACATTACCGTGCAGGAAATCCTCGGCCTTACCAGTCAAAGCGAATGGACGGGCGTGATGCTTTCAACCTTGTTTCGTGAGCTGGGTGTTGACCCTAAAGCTACCTGGTTTTTAGCCGAAGGCGGAGACGCCGCTGTACTTACCCGAAGCATTCCTATTCGTAAAGCATGGGATGATGCCATGATCGTATACGCCCAAAACGGCGAGGCTATCCGTCCGGAGCAAGGTTACCCTGCGCGCTTGCTTTTACCTGGCTGGGAGGGCAATACCAATGTAAAATGGCTGCGACGGATAGAAATTTCTGACGCACCATATTTTACCCGCGAGGAAACCTCAAAATATACCTACCCCGTAAAAGATAAAATCAGGATGTTCAGCTTTGAAATGGATGCGCGGTCTATCATCACCTACCCATCCTTCCCGCAAACGATTGAACGCGGCTGGATCGAAATTCGTGGCATAGCCTGGAGCGGCCGGGGAAAGGTGGTAAAGGTTGAAGTGAGTACCGATGCCGGGAAAAATTGGAATGAAGCCAGGCTACAGGGCCCGGTATTGGAAAAAGCGCATACCTATTTTCGCCATCTCTGGCATTGGGATGGCTCAGAAACAGAAATACTCAGTCGTGTTACCGACGAAACAGGCTATACCCAGCCTACTTTAAAGCAACTCATCGACGCCCGCGGCAAAGATATAGGCGGTTATCACATGAACCCCGTGACAGCATGGCGGATTAAACGGGATGGAAATGTGGTTTTTAAACCGGAGAGCCATAAGTAGCTAAATTAAGATTCTGCCTTTCAGAACGTTCCTGGCGTCTCGCTTTGATAAATATTTTTTATTCTCGCTGGAAAAGCTTATTATTGAGGAACTGTCGTTTAAACAGTTATAGCCTGACACGTTTTTCATTTTCTATCCTGCTTAAAAGTAAATTGCCGTGCCTCAAAGTGATGACAAAAAGGTTTCTTATTACAATCCACGTTTAGTGGTTACCGGTTTATTGGTTGCATTTGGAGGGTTAATTGTTTGTGGGGCAATAATCTGGATCATATTGGCTATTATTCGCAGCATATAGCTGTACTTTTTTTAATGCCTCAACCCTTATCCTATGAAAGTCTACAACCTATTTGGTTATAAAACGTTTAACTACTGTTGGATCAATGGTTTTTAGAATGAGATTTGGAGCCCTGCGGATAAGTTTGGTTTATATTGTCATCAGTATCTTATGGATCACTTTTAGCGATCAGCTGCTTTTTCTTTTTGGGCACCGGTTAAGCAATGTTGAATTTCTGTGGCTAAGCTCCGCGAAGGGATATTTTTTCGTACTTATTACCGGCGTGTTGTTGTTGTTCCTGATCCGTTCCGACAACCGGAAACTTCACATGACCGGAGCTCAATACCGCGATATGTATGATTCCAATCCTAATCCCATGTGGATTTATGATCCGGAGACGCTTCGTTTCGTTTCGGTAAATGATGCTGCCACTGATGCTTATGGTTATACCCGCGAGGAATTTCTGAGCAGATCAATTTTGGATATCAGGCCGGTTGAGGATAGATCGGACGTAATTGCCGCCGCCGCCCGGCTGGAAGGTAATATTAACCAAAGCGGCACCTGGCGGCATATAAAAAAAGATGGCCGCGAAATTATAGTCAACATTACATCGCATCAGATCCTGTTTAACGGGCAAACCCATATCCTTGTTATGGCACGCGATGTAACCGAGTATGTGATTTTTGAACAAAAACTGGAGCGTATGAACCAGGATCTGCTGGAAGAAAGACGGAAGCTTCGGGATACTCAATTATTTACCAAAGTAGCCGGGTGGGAATTTTATCCTGCTCAAAGGCTGTTAGTTTGGTCCGATGAGGTTTACCAGCTTACCGGTTTGGATAAAACAGATGGGCGCGATGCATTTGATATCTACCTTCAGCATATTTATCCGGAAGACCGCCCGGCGATGACCTCGGCCCTTGAAGCGCTGATTACAGAGGGCAAACAACTGGATGTCACACACCGGATAATTGCATTGGATGGCAGTACCCGTTACATCAGGCAACTGGCCCGCCTTGATGATAGCCAGGATCAAAGCCGTAAAATTATAGGTTCGCTGCAGGATATCACAGAGTTTAAGCAACTTGAGCATGAGCGGAACAAGTACCTTTATAATTTTGAAAATACGCTGAACAGTATCAGTGATGCCTTTTTTGCACTTGATACGGACATGAACATCATCCGTGTTAACGATATGTTTTTGCAGTTGATCGGAAAAAAGGAGGCAGAGGTAGTAGGCGGAAGTATTTTTAAGCTTTTTCCGAAAGAGCAAAACAAATTGTATCCTGCTTATCAACGGGCTTTAGAGGAACGGGTCATTGTCAGACGTGAAGATTATTCTATTGTTTTGGGGAAATGGATCCGGTTGGCGGCATATCCAACAGACGAAGGTGTTGGAGTTTATTTTTCTGATGTTACCGAAGATAAATTAAAGGATCTGAGATTAAAAGAAGCGGTAGAACGATATGAGCTGGTATCGCAGGCTACCAAAGATGTTGTGTATGATCTGGATATGATAGAGGATAAACTCATCTATAATACCAGTCTTACTCAATTGGTTTCAATACCGGTAAACCGGATTGGCCATGACCTAAGCTGGTGGCGGGCGCTTATTCACCCGGATGATATTGATGAAGTTGTACAAAGCCAGGCGAAGATTAGTGGGCAGGGCCTGACTAACTGGGAGTGCGAATACAGGATCAATGTGGGCGATGGCGTTTATAAATACGTTATGGATCAGGGCTATTTTGTTTATGATGCTCAAAAAAAACCGGTTAGGCTGATTGGTGCTATTAAAGATATTGATGCGCTTAAAAGAAGTACGCAGGAGAATAAGAAGCTGGCCGATATGATCCGTCGCGTAAATAATATGATAATTGTTACCGATACGGAACGAAGCGTACAATGGGTAAATGAAGCCTTTGAAGAACAAACGGGCTTTAAATTACAGGAAATTTGCGGAAAACAGGGTACTGATCTTCTTGTAGGACCCGATACCGATAATGCCGTACTGGATGAATTTGTCCGCCGGCAATTACTCCACGAAACTTTTGCCTCAGATATATTGATTTACACCAGGGATAAAACTCCTGTCTGGATCTCGGCGCAGTTATCCCCGGCTTATAGCGATGATAATGTTTTTCAGGGTTATGTGATCATTTGTCAGAATATTACGTTTCGTAGAGAAAAAGAAGAAGAGATCAGGCAGCAAAACGAATTGTTGCGTGAAGTAGCGTGGATGAGTTCGCATCAGATTCGTAAACCGGTGGCTACCATGCTCGGCCTGATCAATTTGTTAAAATTAGCGCAGACAAAAGAAGAACGTGATGAGGTTTTACCTTTATTGGAACGTTGTGCACATGAAATGGATGATGTTATACATCGCATCCATGAAAAGATACCTTCGGTTCAGTCTTTCGGCTCACGCTTATAAATTTAACTTACGGGTTAACATAGACATTGAAGTATCAAAGAAACGGATCCGGATGCAAAAAAAGTATTATCTTCAATTTTTATAATTGAACCTTATCATACAAATGCAAATAGAACTCAGCACCTTGCACGTGTCAATAATAAAACCGGCAATACTACAAACCTTAAACAAATTACCGGATAGTGCCCCGTGCAAATGAGGAAATATTTACTTTTCTTAATACTCGCCGCTTTTCTTCAGTGCTTGTTAACCAGGGCAGGCGCACAAGGCAATCAACATATTAAAAGCGGAGAGCACACCACAGCTGTTAACTTTCCGGCAGGTGGCTGCGTTTATAGCTGGGAAAATGACAAGCCCGATATCGGATTGGCGGCCACCGGAAATGGTAATATCCCGTCATTTACAGCAATTAACAACGGCACAACTCCGATCACAGCTACCATTAAAGCAAGGCCCTTGTCTTCTGATTTTGCTTATGTGGCCAATTATGGCTCAAATAATGTTTCGGTTGTTAGTACACTTAGTAATACAGTTATAGCAACCATCCCCGTTGGGACAAAACCCTTTGGTGTTTCTGTTAATCCCAATTCCACGTTGGTTTATATAACTAACGAAGGTTCTAATAGTGTTTCGGTCATTAATACATTAACCAATGCAGTAACCGCTACTATTCCTGTAGGTCAAAATCCCCGGGGAGTTGCAGTAAGTCCTGATGGAAAAAGGGTATATGTAACCAATTTTGGCGAAAATAGCGTGTCTGTAATTAACGCGCTGACAAATACAGTGATATCTACAATTACTGTAGGACAAAGCCCGTATGGCGTTGCTGTAACGCCGGATGGAAGTAAGTTATATGTTGCCAACTATAACTCCAATACGGTTTCGGCTGTCAATACTTCCACGGGTAATGTGATAGCTACCATGCAGGCACAGTCAAACCCGCTTGGCGTCGCCATAAGCCCCGACGGAACAAGAGTTTATGTAACTAATTTTGGTTTTTATACAATAACAGCTATTAATGCAACCAATAACACAGTAATTGATAATTTTTCGGCAGCAACAAACCCCACGGCATTGACAGTAAGTGCTGACGGTTCAAGAGTCTATTTTACCAATAACAGTGGATATTTTTGTTTCCTGATCCCTGCAACGAGAGAAGTTTTCCAGGAGGCAACAGCCGGAAGGTCCTTATCCCTTTCTGTAACGCCAGATGGCTCTTTTATTTATATAGTGGATGCAGCAAATGATGCTGTAGACTATGCTCAGTTGACAAACACTTATAACGGCGGACAGGTTATAGTTGGATCCAGCCCTTATTCATTTGGCAATTTCATTGCAAAAGGCCCGGGATGCGGCGGGCAACCAATCACTTTTACTATCACAGTTGATCCGCCTCCGGTTATCACAGTAAGTGCGGTTAGTGGTATTATTTCAGCTTGTGAGGGTACGCCATCTGCGAGCCCGGAAATTGAGCAATTCACCGTTTCTGGAAGCGGTTTATCTGCTGATATTGTGGCCACTGCTCCTGCGGGCTTTGAGCTATCACTCGCGCCTGCCGGTTCTTATGGCAACACTATCACATTCAGTCAGGCTGGTGGACTGCTTAGCAGCAAAACAATTTATGTACGGTCGGCGGCATCCGCTGTTGGCCATATATCTGGTAATGTAACACTCAGTTCGTCTGGAATTACCTATCAAAATGTAAGCGTAGCAGGTAATATAAATAAACTCCCGACTGTAAATGCCGTAAGCAACCAGGTGGTTTTTGCCGGTGATGCAACAACCCCGGTAAATTTTACAGGTACAGGAAATACCTTTACCTGGGTAAATGATAAAACAAGTATTGGCCTGCCTGCAAACGGAACTGGCAATATATCCTCGTTCACTGCTGTAAACCATACTGGTAGCCCTGTTAAGGCTACCATAACTGTAACGCCGGTACCTGGGCCTGCCTATGCGTATACGGCTAATCAAAATGCCAATACTGTATCAGTTATTAACCTGGAGAATAACAGCGTGGTGGCAACTATTCCTGTAGGTGTACAGCCAACAGGCGTAGCCGTTAGTCCTGATGGGAAAAGGGTATATGTAACAAACCAAAACCTGATAGGTCCGTCTACCGGCAATACGGTATCTGTTATAGATGTGGCAAGCAACACAGTTATTACCAATATAACTGTAAACGAACGTCCATATGGGATAGCAATTAGCCCTGACGGAAGCAGGCTTTATGTAACCAGTCAAAGTCCATTTAATACTGTTTCAGTGATAAACACCGCGACCAATACTGTTTTGAAAATTCTGCCGTCGGGAGGAGTGAACCCTCAAAGTCTTGTGGTGAGCCCCGATGGTACCCGGTTGTACGTTACTAATAATTTAGAAAGAAATGTTGTCATATTTAACACTGCGACGTACGAAATAGTTGGTTCTGCACAAGCCCAGGGCTGGCCTTTAGGAATTGGTGTTACTCCTGACAATAAATTTATATATGTAGCTAATTACTTTAGTAATACGGTGTCTGTAATTGATGCTTCAACATATTCGACATTATATGAGATATCGGTCGGCGAACAGCCTACAGGCTTGGTTATTAGCGCGGCTGGTGATTTAACCTATGTGGCAAATGCATCAAGCAGTACAGTTTCGGTAATAAATAATAGAACACATACCGTTATAACATCTATCCCGGTCGGTACATTCCCAAGGGGTATTTCTTTAAGCGGCGATGGCACCAAACTTTATGTAAGTAATCAGGGTTCTAAGAGTGTTTCAGTTATTAATACGCTCAATAATTCGGTGTCAGCAACTATTAATATAGATGGAGACCCTTATTCCTTTGGTAGTTTTGTTACACCCACCTCCTTATGTACCGGAAACGCTACAAGTTTCAATATCACGGTTAAGCCGATCCCTGATATCACAGCGACACCACCTTTGCAGGCAGTTAATACAACTTATGGTACGCCTTCGGCACCAACCAGCTTTACGGTATCCGGTACTAATTTATCAACAGGCATTTTGGTTACGGCACCCGATGGTTTTGAACTGAGCATGGATAACGTAACTTTTACTAATACCGTTACTGTTGGATCGGCAGGGAGTTTGAACGGCTCAAAAATTTATATCCGTTTAAAATCAACAACTGATGCAGGAGCATATGCAGGCAATATTCTATTGAGCAGCACGGGGGCACCGGCTATAACTGTACCGATGCCCGTCAGCAAAGTTACCCCAACACCTATAACCGTAACAGCCAATGATATCAGTAAAGTCTATGGTTCTACATTGAATAACAATCCAAGTTCAACAGCGTTTATTGTTGCTGCCGGTGGTTTAAAGAACGGCAACACAATTACCTCAGTTAGCCTGACCTATGGCACCGGGGCGGAGCCCACGGCAGGAGTAGGGGTATATCAAAGCATTATACCTGCTGTGAACACCGGTACCAACGGGTTTTTGCCCGGAAATTATACAATTGCCTACATCTTAGGCAACATTAAAATTACGCCGGCACCGTTAACTATTACTGCTGTTGATGTCAACAAGCCGTTTGGTACCATACTAACCGAACAAACAGGTTCCACGGCTTTCATCTCATCAGGATTGCAAAACCAGGAGAACATTGGGAGCGTAACAATTACTTACGGCTCAGGGGCAGCCGCTAATGACCCAATCGGCGTTTATCCGGCTGCTATCACACCGTCGTTAGCAAGTGGCGGAACATTTAATCCAGCTAATTATTTAATAACTTATAATACAGGCAAAATTACGGTAACGCCGCCGGTAGCAATTATAGCGTCAGGTACAATTAGCGCTGTAAACACTATTTATGGTACGCCCTCAACATCAACCATTTTTACAATATCCGGAAATGGTCTTCCTGCAGGAATTTTGGTGACGCCACCAACCGGGTTTGAAGTAAGTATTGATAATTCGGGTTTCCACCCTTTTATTACTTTGGGGCAGGGCGGGAATATTGCTGCTACAACCGTTTATATAAGATTAGCGGCTAAAACACCGGCAGGCATTTACAATGGTGATATTTTATTAAGCAGCGGCTCAATAACCGCGACTCAATTTATGCCAAACAGTAAGGTGAACCCGACACCGCTCACTATAACGGCTGATAATAAAACCAAAGTTGCGGGTATGGCAAACCCTGAGCTGACGGTAACATATACGGGCTTTGTGAATAATGAAACCGCGGCGCAACTAATTGTAAAACCTATGGTTACCACACTGGCAACTGCTTTATCTGTAGCCGGGCAATATCCGATAAACGCAACCGGAGCTATGTCGCCCAATTATACAATTAGCTACGTTGATGGGATTTTAACAATCAACGCGTTGCCACCAAAAATTGTAGTCCCCAATATATTTACGCCAAATGGTGACGGTGCCAATGATTTATGGGTGATATCTTCATTGGAATATTATCCGGGTAGCACGGTAAGCGTTTACAACAGGCTTGGCCAACAACTTTATCACTCCGTGGGATATTCAAAACCGTGGGATGGCACTTATCATGGAGCAGGAGTGCCTTCCGCGGTTTATTATTATATCATTGAACCGGCGAAAAATAAACCGGTATTGTCCGGTTATGTGACTGTTGTAAGGTGAGTGAGTGTTTGGTCAGTAGAGATATAAAATATTGTATATTTAGGCTTGTGAAATAATATATAAATTAACGTTTATCAATGTCGAAAATTTTTATTAGTCATTCGTCTAAAGACAATGATTTCGTAAAAAGATTGGCTCATGACTTGTTAACTAATGATATCCCTGTTTGGCTGGATGCATATGAACTATCATTGGGAGATTCTTTGTACGATAAAATCTTTACAGGAATAAAAGAAAGCAACTATTTGATTGTTGTTATATCAGAACACTATAATTCCTCAATTTGGACTTCAAAAGAGTTTAGAGCTATTTTGGCCAAAGAAGACAAGGATAGGAAGAAATACCTGATTCCTATTAAAATCGACAAATCAGAAGTCCCCTTAGAAATTGCAGACAGGCTATATCAAAATTTTGAATTGGAGTATGAAAGTAGCGTCAAAAATTTGACAAGATTTTTTAAGAGGGAAGATTTCTCAATAAAATCGATCCCAATAGAAAAAAGACAGATCATTTTAAATTTTTCAGATTATACTGAGGTAGATATCGCTTTAATTAGAAGTATACTTTCTGATTCGCATTTGCATCGGAATACAAGTATTTTGAAAAAACAAATTTTCTTCAACGGTTATGCATCTATTGATAAGTTATTAGCTATAGGTAAAAACAACTTATTATCAATTGAAAATAACAAAGCAATTTTAGAACAGTACGATAAAGACAGTCGGGAGATTGAACATTTTGTTGACTACATTAGTAAAGGTGTACTTTTAATGCTAAATGAATTTAAACCGAATAACAACACACAATTAATATCCATAAGCATTTATTGGTACGTAAAAATGTTTATGAATATGATTTATAGTATTATCAACCGTTATTTGGATAAGAAACAATTAAAAGATTTAAATATAGAAGATAAAAAGTTTTACAGCTTACATTTTTTGAGTAGCGGGAGTTTTAGTGCGTTTTACGATGTTAATGGATATGCACGGCTCGATGTTTTTGACAAAAATGATAATAAAATTTATTGTTCGATAACAGTAGATGAAGATTGTTACGCTTACAAGGAACTTAAAAAACTTCCTATACCTATAACATTTTCTGAAGCATTGTCTCATGATTTGATGTATAAATATTTGATCCCACAGAATGTTTATAGTAAGATTGTTAATGAACATCAAACAGTACTGATGACAAATTTTAAAGATTATTTGGTCGGTTTGAGTTGAAACAAAGACCTAAACACAGCATTTATATTTTCAGAAAAATCTTATTCCTATATAAAATATAAAGTAGTGTTAGCTGCACTAAAACTATAGATACAGCCGCCCATACCGGCTGCCAGTTTTGGGCAAGATGGCTAATAATACCACCAAAGAAATAATTCGCGGTATGCTGAAAATCTATCATTCCTTCGGATGCGAGGTAGATCACTATGGAGTTTACGCCGATAAGCACAAAGGGGAAAGCCCATTTGCGGAAACCGGCAACGTCAATAATTAAATAAAACACCGAAAGGAAAACCAGGCTCCAACCACCAACAAACAGCACGAACGAGCTGGTCCACAAGCGCTTGTTGATCGGAAAGGCTATATCCCAAAGTAAACCCACACCGATGAGGAGCAGGCCAATCACGAATAAGCTTACCCCCTTTTTCCACATAGGCCATTTTACTGATTCAAGCTTTAAGAATTGGCCCGTAAATATCCCCAGCATGGCTGTACCAATTGCCGGAATGGTAGATAGTACGCCCTCTGGGTCATGTACCTTATCATGTAGCCTGCCGGGAAGCAGCAAGCGGTCGATATAAGATTCCAGGCTGCCATTCATGGTTAAAACCCCGGCTCCGTAGCCCGGTACCGGGATCCATTCCATAGCTGCCCAATAGCCCAGCAGCAAAATACCGAACCATAGAATTTGACCTTTGGTACCAACATTCAGATAAATTATGCCTGCAAAAAACCACGCAAGCCCGATACGGCCAAGCACACTTGCAAAGCGGGTATTTTCATATCCGTTAAACTTAAACAGGCCATTAACCACCATGCCTAAAAAAAGCAGTATCACGGTACGCCTGATCATGGAGCGATAAATTTCGCCCTTTGCCGCTGAGGGTAATAGATGAGGATGATTTACTTCATATTTTGCCGCTTTACTTCCCATGGAATAAGGCATAGAAACCCCTGCAATAAACAGGAACAGCGGAAAGATCATATCATAAAAAGTAATGCCATTCCACACAGTATGATGCAGCTGCCCCGACATCCATACAAAAACCGGCCAGCCGGTGGCTTTAGCAAGCGCATGTACAACACCTTCGCCGCTCATGATCCAGAACATATCAAAACCACGGAGCGCATCTAATGATAACAGTCGCGCAGTTTTTTTTACAGGATTATCCAATGATTTGCTTGTATTATTTGTTTCCATTATTCAAGGTCCTTAACCATTGCTGTCCTGTATTTTTCATAGAGTTGCTGTGCAACCGCTGTACTGCTGCCAACGGGTATAACTGGATATGCTTTGGATGAATTAACCCATTGCCATTCCCAACCGCTTATCGATTTGTCAAACAGCTTAAAATCGGGTTGTTTACCTGTTTCTATCGATCCCTTCAGCAGCGTAAAAAATTTTTGCCACCGTGTTTTATAAAAATCATTGAGCAAACCGCTCCATTGCCTGCACGAGTATTCATGCAGAGGACTATCAGCATCTCCCCAAAGTGTTATCAGGTTGCGGGCATTTTTTTCGTAGAGCGCTTTTTCACTCGGATTAGTTCCCCATTTGCGGGCGTCAGCTATCCAGGGGCCAAGCATAAAATCTTTTTGAGTGGCCAACAGCCTGTCCATGTCAGCTATCAGGTTGATATAATCATTACTGTACTGTTCAAAGGATTTAAGGTCTTTATCATGATAAGCCTTCGCCCATTTCAGCTGAAGCGGGCGGCCATAGTTGGCCAGTACCTGTCGGGTTACATCAACTAAATCATATTTAAAGCCGCTACTTTGCTTGCATTCGGGTATAGCTGCAATCATTTTATCCCATGCGGGCAACAGGTTTTTACGGTTATAGTTTAGATGCGTACGCGTCCATACAGCCGCAGAATCAAGGGTTGGCCTGCCTGTAATGATCGATTCGGCGCCATCGCGGATATCTTTGCCGTTAAAAACGGTAGTCCTGAGGGTTTGCCAGGCATCCACGGCATCCTGGTTTTTTACGCCATAACGGTTGAGGAGATAAGCCGACAGCCATTCATCTAAATTGATAGGTTTATTTTGCCAGGTATTTTGCGTCATTAGCTCATAAAGCACCGGCGTTTGTTCGATGGCTTCCATGGTTAAGCCAATGCCCACCAATCGGCCCGATTTTGGATCATTTAGCGCCTGTGCAGGTTGCGCGGCTACAGCTTCTATCCTCCCGAACAAACTGTTATTGCCGCCGTAATTGTGCAGCATATTCCAGATCCATGGTTTGCCGTAAAAAGCTTCGGTACGTTTCCAAACCGGTTCATAATCGGTATTAAGATCAAGCACGATCATGTGCTCGTTAGGCACAGCATTCAGCAAAGCTTTGATCTGTTCGTTTTGCCAGAATTTGCGGTCGCTGAAAAACAACCAGCCCTGCATCACCCAAACGGCTTTGGGATCAGCATTTTTCATCCCATCATAAATTCTCGCGCTTAGCTCCGACAGGAATTTGAGATCATTGGATGGTGGTTCATTCTCGTTAAATGTATCGGCCGAATACAGGTGATCGGTACCGTAAACTTTGGTTTGTTCCTGGATGAATTTCTTACCGATCTCGGCGAATAAAGGATCTTCCGAATCCAGGATATAAGTATCGGCAAAGCCATTTTTCCAATTGGTTTGCTTCAGTTTGGCATTAGGGAAATGCGTTTTGAACGATGCAGGCACATGCCCGGTAAATGCGGGAAGTACCGGCTTGATTCCAAGCTCACGCTCACGCTGTAATATTTTCACCTGAAGGTCTTTGTGGCTGTTTATCCAGCTGGCAGGCAGCGGGCCATCCCATTGATCGATATTGCCCATATAAAACCAGCCAAAATATGCCGGACCGGTAAAAAAATCCTGCATATCCTTATTGCTGAAGCCCATGGATTTGTACACCTTGTCCCATACATATTCCTGGCCGGTTATAGCCAATGGCATATTAATACCATGCAGGGCCATCCAGTCAATTTCTTTTTCCCATCGCTTCCAATCCCACCAGCTCATGCTATAGCTATAGGTGCAATAATTAAGGTAATAGCGATACTGATATGGCGTAGCTTTCCTGATCCTTTTAGCCGGCATAGGCAAACTTACGGGCAGGTTTAAGTTTGTGCCGTTCCAGGTAACCTGGCAGTGGGCATATTCGGTAAGGTAATAATACAAGGCAGAGGCCACAGCCACACCGTTATTGCCCCTTAATATGATTTTGCCTTTTGTACCTTCTACCTCAAAAACGTCTTTTGCGTCTGCCGCCGGAAGCGGTTGAACAATAAACTTTTGCGCGTTACCGGGTATAATCCTTTTTATTAAAGCATAAGATGATTGAACGTTTAGCTGTGCCCGGGCATTCATTGTTGTTAAACATATACCGCCGAGCAATGCACAAATAAAAACCTTTGTTTTACAGCTCATTTAATTTGAAGTTTTAGGGTTGTTGGTTTTTATGATCTGCTCGCGTTTATCGGTGGGTTGAATATCCTGCAATAATTTAACCTCAACGTTGTTCAAATATAAAAGGGGCAATTTTTTAAAGCCTGATATATTGATCTTATCAGCAGCCAGTTCGCTCACATCATCAAAAACAAACGGTGTACGGAAATCCTGACCGGTGTAATTGATATGGATGTTTTTCAGGTTGAGTCCCTCCGTATGCCGCGCATAAAAGGCTGATGCAGGTAATTCTCCAAACATGGAAAACTCTGGGTATGAAGAGATTTTTTCAGGCACCCTGGTTAAAGAATCGATGTTAAAAAATGCTTTCTGCTTTTTAGCTGTGCCTTTATAAGTGATGTCGATGTTCTCCAACGTGACATCCCTCACCGGCGAACCCGGGATCCCGGAAACCGAAGACGGGAAAATATTATGAGCGAATTGCTCCTGCGGACCTTCTTCGTGATAGCCTGCATCCGGTTTTCCGGCCGGTACTTCTACCTTAACATCGCCTATGTAAACACGGCTTATCTCACCTACAGGCCTTGTTTTGGCACGTTTGCCCAACCTGATGAATATGGCGTTACCTGTGTTTTTTGCTATAACACCCCTAACGTCTATATCCTGAATAGTAGCTCCATCTACCGATTCAATGGCCACAGCCGAGCGAAATGTATCGTACACATAAATATCGCGTACGGTTATTTTTTTGAAACCACCCCATGATGCCGTTCCCATTTTAAAGGCACTGGCGCTTGAACGGATCTTGCAATTGGCAATGTATATGTTTTCACACGCACCCTGCGGATCGGATGATTTCAGGCAGATCCCATCATCGGCTACGTTAAAAAAACTATTGGTGAGTTTTACGTTTTTGCAATCAACCAGGTCAATCCCGTCGTTATTTAAAAACGTATTACTGATTACGTTAATGCTGTCAATAACCATATTGGTACAGCTTCTGTAATCCTGGATCCAGCAAAGGCCATTTTTAATGGTAAAGTTTTTAAGATTGATCTTGTCGCATTTTTCAAATACAATGAGCTTAGGCCTGTTATCTTCTTCCGGGCGTAACTGGTGCCAGTCGTTATAGGTTTTCCATTCCTTATCTTTTAACGTGCCATTGTTCAGCATCCGGTAAATATCTTTGATCAATGCATCGCCCTGCCCGTCAATAGTACCTTTTCCGGTGATGGAAATGTTTTGTTGCTTTTCTGCAACAATAAGTGCAGAAGCCTTTTCAGGACCATAGGTAATACGTTTGGCAGAGCCTAATAATTCTGCTCCCGCGGCGAGGTGTAACTCAATATTCGATCGCAGGTGAATAACACTGGTTACGAATTTACCAGCCGGGATCCAGATAGTTCCTCCGCCTGCTTCAGCGGCTTTGTCAATAGCATCCTGAATGATGCGGACATTATCGGTTTTGCCATCGGCTACCGCACCCAGTTTTTTGATATTGTAAATCTTTTGCTGCGCGGATGCTATATTGATCACTACTGTGGAAAACAGGAATAACAGGATTGCTTTCATCATATTTTATAAACGCTTTTACATTACCATCCACTTTATAATTAAAGTTTGCGGCAGTTAAAGTAATCACTTTCGTCAAAAAATTACCCGTAATAAAATCCCCGGCTGTTTCCAGCCAGGGATTTATTAATTATGGATTATCAATAGCCCGGATTTTGTTTCAATTTAGGGTTTAACTGAATTTCCGGATTCGGTATCGGGAAGATGCGGTGATTAGGGTCCGCATCTGTTTTTATGCCCCATGCTTTTTCAAACTGTCCAAAACGGATCAGGTCATTACGGCGCCACCATTCAACCGCAAATTCGCGACCGCGTTCGTCAAGGATATCTGAAAGGGCTACAGAACCTAATGAAGCCGCCTTTGCACGGCTGCGCACCTGGTTAACCAGCGTTAAAGGCGAGTCGCCATTTGTGGTGGTAGCACCTCTTAAAATAGCCTCGGCCTTCATCAGCAATATATCGGCATACCTGAACATCGGTACATCATTACCCTGGTTACGTGAGGTAGAAGTGCTGTCCGGATAAAATTTATTGTTACGGTAGCCTTCTTCATTTGCCAATTCATCATTGCCGATATCAAACGTTGCTTTGTTTCTCCAGGTGATATCAGGCGTAAACTCTAACTGGTGCTTTACTACGCCACCTGGGTCAGGTCCACTATAATTATCATCCAAACCTTTGTTGGTGGTCGTGATTAGTATAGGCGTACCGTCGTTGTAATATTGCTTCCCGGTCAGGTATTGTTTTTTACGCACGTCATTAGCGTCGTTAAAAAGCGCGTAATAGGTTGGGAACGTATACATTGGTCCATCGGGTGCATAAGGCAGGCTATATTTGGCTTTCAGAGCCGGGTGAAGTGTCCACCGGGCGTAATATTGTCCCTGTGCCAGGTTCCCATCATAAGGGATCGCAAAAATGAAATCCTTAATCTGCGGACCGTTATTCGGTCTGAACATCCCCAGGTAATCGGCATCTAAAGCATATTTGTTGTCTTTGATTACATTATCACACATGGTTACCGCGTCCTGGTATCTTGGCGTGCCAATGTAATAAGCGGCATTCAGGTACATTTTTGCCAGTATGGTGTATGCAAGGTATTTGGTAGGCCTGCCATAAGTTGAAACGTCAACCGTACTGCTCAGGTTTGGAATCTGGGCCAATAATTCGCTTTCAACAAAGGCAAATACCTGCGCGCGGGTTTGGGTTCCCAAATTGGTAGTATCGCCAAAACTTTTGGAGATAGGCACGTTACCAAACAGGTCCATCATGTAAAAGTATGCCATGGCGCGCATGGTTTTTATCTCGGCTACGGTTTGGTCTTTAGCTGCACTTTCTGCCACCGATGAAAATAACGATAACACCTGGTTACAGGTACTGATGGTTGAGAAACCCCATGTCCAGTCGTCTTCAAATATGGTATTATCAGGGGTATAAGTATGCAGGTTAAGGGTTGAATAAGTACCGCCATCCAGCCAGTTACCACCACGGGCAACCAGTACGTTTTCATCGGTACTGAGGTTTAATGTAAGCCAGAGGTTACGTCCGGGAGTACCGCGGAAGGTAGTATAAATTGGCCCTGTAGCCGCCACAAACTGCGCGGGGGTTTTTGGGAAGTTTGCCGGGGTAAGTGTTGATACGGGTACCACATCAAGCTTGGTGCAGCTTTGTAAAGCCACCAAAGCCATACATGCCGCTAAAAAACTAAAAACTATATGTTGTTTAATACGATTCATCTTGTTTGATCTTTAATGGTTAATTATAAATCTACTTGAACACCAACCAGGTAACTGCGTGTTTTAGGATAGAAGTTATTGTAATCTACCCCAATGAATTGCCCGCTTGCCTGGTTATTTAAGCTCAGGTTCAACTCCGGATCAACACCTTTGTATTTGGTGATGATGAACAGGTTGGTACCGGTTAGATAAACCCTTACACCATGGATATAATTACCCGGAACTTTGAATTTATAAGCCAGTGTAGCGTTGCTTAAACGTACAAACGTGCCACTTTCCAGATACCTTGTAGAGAATAAGTTAGCGTTTACATCATTACCCGGCTCGCTTAAGGTTAACACAGGTACGTTGTGCGCCGAGGCCTGTGTTGGCTGGTTAAAGCTTGCAAGTGAAGCATCCATAATTTTATTACCACCTTGACCACGGAAGAAGAAATTAAGGCTGAAGTTTTTGTAGTTCAGGTTATTTCCCCATCCAAAAGTATAGGTAGGTTGGGCGTTGCCGGCATAAGTCTGGTCGGCACTTGTTGGCGTGGTGGTTGGCTGACCATTAGCACCCTGGAATGTTGAGACGCCGTTTGTTCTGCCTAAATACTTAAGGGTATAAAACTCACCCAGCGGATAACCGGCCTCGATGATAGATACGTGGATCCCGCTCTGGCCTGGTGCCTCAGGATAGCCTGCATAAATTTTTGACAGGTTTACACCCAATGAAGTGATCTTATTTTTGTTGAAGGCAATGTTTCCATAAGTATCCCAGCTAAACGCGCCCGATTTTACAGGAGTTCCGTTAAGTGCTATCTCCACACCTTTGTTGCTCATGCTACCCACGTTGGCAGTTAAGGTTGATACCAGGTTAGTAACTGTTGATACCGGGATCACCGAGATCATATCGGTAGTTTTCTTGTTGTAGATATCCACAGATCCGCCAAGTCGTCCCTGAAATAAAGAGAAATCGATACCCGCGTTTATGGTAGCAGTAGCTTCCCATTTCAGGTTCGGATTAGGGTTTTGCGTAGGGCCGATAGCGCCGATATAGTTGCCATTATAATAGAAGCTGCCTGTTGTTCCGTATTGGGTTAGCGGAGTGTAAGCCGGGAAACCTTGTGAGTTACCTGTTTTACCATAACCAACACGCACTTTCAGATCATCAAACAGGTGTTGCGATTTCATGAACGATTCATCGATCACCCTCCACGCGGCAGATCCGGCAGGGAAATAACCCCAGCGATGATTGGCACCAAACGCGTTGGAACCATCACGCCTTAAAGAAGCCTGGAAAATATATTTGCCTTTGTAGCTGTAGTTAACGCGTGAGTAAAACGAGATCAGGCGAAGCGTTTCAACCTGTACGGTGCCGTAGTTAACCAGGTAACCGGCAGGAGGGGTACCCAAACCAAGGTTATTATAACCGGTATCATCCGACACGAAATTTTGATTGGATGACTGGAAACCGTTGCCTGTTGTGGTTTCATCATATGAATAACCGGCAAGGATCTTGAAATCATTACTACCCCAGTTATGCACGTAGCTTAAGTAGTTTTCAAACAACTTTTTGGTATCCTCATAAGTTGAGCGAATGGCTTGGCCGCCCAGGTTTTGAGCCAGTTCCGATGCCGAATTATGGTAGGTATTGTTATTGGTTGTGCGGCTTTGGTAAGCAAGATTAAAGTTATACAGGAAGCCTGCAGGCAAGGTTAATGTACCTTTTACGTTACCCAATAACAGGTTTATTTTTTGTTTATAAGTATCATTTTTGATGAGGCCAACCGGGTTATAACCTATCAACAAGGTAGGATCGGTGTATAAAGTGCCGTCGGCATTGTAAATTGTGCGGGTAGGCAGGTATTGAACAACTGATTTAAACAAGTTGGGGTTTTGACCATTAGTAGTTGTTTGCGGGATATCATTAATGATCAAATCAGAATTGGTTACCGAATTGCTCAGTGAGAAATCAAGCTTCAGTTTGTCGTTCAGTGTTTTTTGCGATAAGTTAAGCCTGCCAACAAAACGGTTCAGTCCGCTTCCTTTTACGATACCCTGATTTTCGAGGTAGTTGATGCTACCGCCAAAAGTGGTTTTATCGCTGCCGCCGCCAAATGATAAGTTATGATTTTGCGAAAAGCCTGTATTACGTTCTATTTCCTTGCCCCAGTCGGTATTACCGCCGTTATCATTTGCAGGGGTAAAACTTTGGCCGTTGGCTTTTACATAGGCCCTTAATTGATCGGCAGTAGCTACTTCAAACCTGTTGGAAATCTTTTGCATAGAAGCATAAGCATCATAGGTCATGCGTAACTGGCCCGATTTGGCTTTTTTGGTGGTAACAATGATTACACCATTGGTAGCCCGGGTACCATAAATAGCCGATGCGGAAGCATCTTTCAAAACATCGATAGAGGCGATATCCGATGGTGCAACCAAACTAAAATCAGCACCCGGCACACCGTCAATAACATAAAACGGGGTGGAGGCTGCTCCTGCGCGCAATGATGAAGGTCCGCGGAGCGTAACCGTTGCGGTTCCGTTGGGGTTGCCATCGTTGGTGATATTCAAACCGGCAACCTTACCTTCCAGCAGGTCGGCAGGAGTTGCAACAACACCGGCATTGAATGATTCGGATTTTACAGTTGAGATGGCGCTGGTTAGCTCCTTTTTGGTACTGGTACCGTAACCTACAACCACAACCTCGTTCAAGCCTTTCTGATCCTCGTTAAGTACAACTGTAAGCGATGTCTGGCTCTCTACCACTACCTCTTTCATTTCAAACCCGATAAAACGGAACTGAAGTGTGCTGCCTTTTTCGGTGTTGATGGTAAATGAACCGTCGGCAGCGGTTGAAGTAATGGTTGACGCGCCTTTAACCTGCACGGTTACTCCCGGAATGGGCTGGCCTTTTTTATCCACTACTTTACCGGTAACACGTACCGGAGCCGGCTTTTCGGCTTGTCCGTTGCCCGCTGGCTGGGTTGGTTCCTTGATAATGATGGTGTTATCATCCAGTTCGTAGGTCAGCGGCTGATCTTTAAAGATTTCAACCAGTACTTTGCTCAGTTCTGTATCTGTAACATGGATAGATACAGGCAGCGCTTTTTTTATCACCTGGTTATTGTACATGAACAAATACCCGGTTTGTTTCCGCAATTCCTTTAAAACCGATTTAAGGTTACCGTTTTCTTTGGAAAGGCTGACTTTTTGCGCCATAGTAGATGCACTAAGGTGCATGGTAAGCACAAACAAAAGGACGCCCGTGAGTTTCATTATCCGTAATACCTGTTTAAAATAACTATCGCGTAGGTTTATCTCATTTGCCCCCTGACCTACGGGCATAGGAGCTTTAGAATGTAGAAGATGTTTCATACATTTGAATGTTTGGGTTAAGTTTAAAATCAATGGTTACAATTGTAATTTGGGTTGATCCAATCACTTAGCCTCTCTGGCCGGAATCCGGAGGGGCTTGCTTTTTCAGATACCCTTTGCTGAAGTTATTTAGGGTGTATGCTCATGTTTTTAAGTTTATTTGGTTAATTGGGTATTGGTTAATTTATGGTTATTTCTTTTCTACAGTAACTGTTTTACCTTCTATCGTAAACTTCACGCCACCTGTTGATTCCAGGATCTTAAAAGCTTTAGAAAGGTTGTTACTCTTTTTTACCTCGCCGGTAAAATTCAGGGTAGGTTTAGGCCCTTTATAAACAACATCAATATCATACCACCGGGACAGTTCCAGCATCACCTGGTCAAGGTCGGTATTGTCAAACAGGAACAGGCCGTTTTTCCAGGCTACTATATCTTCTGTATCAACTGTTTTTATATCAAACTTTTTGGAGTTGGTGTTGAAAACCGCCTGCTGACCCGGCACCAGTATTTGTTTCTCATTGCCGTTAGATATTTTGACGGAGCCTTCTAAAAGTGTGGTTTTGCCCGGCTGCTCCTGGTAGGCGCGGATATCAAAATGGGTTCCAAGCACCTCAACCTTTTGATTACCGTAGCTCACAATAAAAGGCATCTTCTTGTTCTTTGCCACTTCAAAATAAGCCTCGCCGGTAATGGTGACGTTCCTTGTTTTGCCGGTAAACGCTGTTGGATATGAAATAGAGGATTCTGAATTGAGCATAACCGCTGTTCCGTCGGGCAACTGCAATTGATACTGACCACCTCTCGGGGTAGACATAGTGTTGATCATTGGTGTACCGGTTGTTGAGCCACCTGGTACATAAGCAAGACTGCCGTTGGCCAACTTAACCACGGCGGTATTACCCTGTTGGCCAAGCTTGCCATTTTGCGCGTCGTTAAGTTCAATTTTTGCGCCGTTGGCAAGCGTTAATATCGCTTTGTTACCGCCCGGTTTAACATCCTGGTGTGCTTTATTAGCGGCAAGGGCTTCGTCGTTTTTTCTGAGGCGATATTGATACAAACCGAACGATATGGCTAATACCGCGATAGCCGCGGCGGCATAGATCAGCGCGTTTGAGCGTTTTTTAATCGGGACAATATTAGTATCTGAATCAGCCGGGACGTAACCGGCCAATGCTGTATCCAGTATTCTTTCGCGGGTGCCGGCAGGAAACGGATCCTCTTCAAACTGGTGCGATTTAAATACTTCTTCCATCAATCCGTACACCTCGGTTTCTGAACCCGGTTCGTTGATGAGCTGCATCAATTCATCGCGCTCTTGCGGTGTAGCGGTTTTGTTAAAATATTGATGAAATAAGTAAGGTAATCTTTCAGACATTTTTTATGTTCTTCTACAGCTAAAGAGTCATAAAAAATCAAAAAGGGGTAGTCAGATTTTAAAAAAATATAAATTATTTCAAAAAGTGGGCGTATCCCATAACAAACAACAGAAAAACAAGGTCGTTCTTCTCCGAAAGGTTCTCTTTTATGAATTTATTGGCAGCCATAATATGTTTCTTCACCGTTTCTGTCGAAATGGAAAGCATATCAGCAATTTCGCTATGCTTTAAAAGCCCAACGCGGCTTAACTCATAAACTTTTTTTTGCTGGGGAGGAAGCTTTTCAATCAGCCTGTCAATCACGAGGCACAGGTTCTCTTCCGGCGAAATATTGTCGGGCAGATGAAACTCTTCCTGGTATTGCCTTTCCCATTCCTGCTGTTTGAGGTGTGCACTGGCCCGCTCTTTTAAAAAGCGATAAGTGCGGTTACGGGTTATGATAAAAAGGTAATTGGTAAAACTTTCAATTGCTGTTAAATCCTGCCGCTTGGCCCAGATCTTCACAAAAACATCCTGTACAATTTCTTCGGCGGCTTCAGCAGATTCTGTAACGCGATAAACGTATTGACCAAGATGCTTGTAATAAGAATCAAAAAGACAAGAAAAAGCCCTTGTATCCCCACTGGCTACTTTACTTAGAATTTCATTTTCATTATGGAGCGGTCGAATTGGCAATGTTAAGTTTAATTGAATTTAAAATTATATAATTTTTATCACACTAATAATTTATTGGTGTAATAATTACAATAAAAAATGAAGTTGTGCCAGGATTGATGCAGGCAGTTGACCTGTCTTGTGTGCAATTTATGACCATTATCTAAAAGCGAACAGCAGGATGTTCGTTTTCGCAACAATCTTAAAATTGGTTGTTGTTTAATTTGCTGTAATTTAATATGTTGTGTGTTTGGAATGACGATTGTGCCCGTTAAATCATTGAACTCATACACACTCCATATTACACTGTACGACCTGTTATTTTTCGGGGCGATATTTATTGGGCTGGCTTTTGCCCTGTTACTGACATTTGTAAAAAGCATTAACCTTGCAGCTAACCGGTTGCTGGCCTTGGCGCTGTTTATCATGATCCTGTGGATGATGAGGATATTAGCCATTGATGTCCGCCTCGAAACCTACCTGCCCCGGTGGAACCGGGTACCAATGCAGTTTTTACTGGCATTAGGGCCGCTCATCTATTTCTATGTGTTAAAAATAACGCGGCCGGCATACCAGTTCGGTTGGAAGGATCTGCTGCATTTTGCCCCCTTGCTGATTGAGCAGGCCGCTTTTTTACAGGAGGTTAGGGAAGGCGTTAGCTTAGGCGTAGCTACCTACCGTACTCCAACTTTCCGGTTGCTGAACCCGGTAATGCAATTGCTCATATTTGTTTCGATCATCATCTATCTATACCGTGCTTATCAACTGATCCAAAACTTTTACAGCCGGCTTCAACTTTTTATGATGGACCGGTCGCTTCTTGAATTTCGCTGGTTACGTCGTTTAATAGCAGCGACTGTTATACTGTGGCTGTTATGGATAGGTTATGCAGCTGTTGATTATTTTGGCTACCGGAACCAATCAGAGATCCACATTTATTACCCGTTTTATATCTTTTTCGTGGTGATCATTATCTGGACGGCCGCCGCAGCGTTCTTAAAACCACATGCAGGTGTGATGATAGCCAATCCGACTCCCTTACCTAAACCATCACCCGCGACTGAGCTTAGGGAAAAAGGTACCTGGCTCAAAAAGGCCATGGAAACTAACCAGTATTTCCGCGATCCGGAATTAAGCCTGAGCTCTCTTGCCGAAAAGCTTGGCCTTACCGGTCATGAATTGTCCCGGATCATTAATACCGTTCTTAAAAAAAGCTTTAGTGATTTTGTTAACGAGTACAGGGTGCGTGATGTAGCCATAAAAATGCATGATCCCGCTTTTAGTCATATCACGCTGCTCGGTATCGCGTTTGAATCGGGCTTCAACTCCAAAGCTACCTTTAACCGTATTTTTAAGCAGGTAACGGGAAAAAGCCCGGCAGAATATAAAGCGCTTCAGAAAAAAGAGGTCTTATCTTATAATTTGAGACGCTATCCTCAACAGGCGGCAATAATTTCGAATCATGAAACCGCCCCCAGGTGGTTGCATGGCAAATTAAACCGCAATTATATGTTTCGCAATTATTTAAAAACCGCCTGGAGAAATTTACTGAAGAACGCGTTCTATTCGGCTATTAACATAGCCGGTCTTACAATGGGATTAGCCGTTGGTATCCTTGTATTGCTATGGGTTCAGGACGAACTCAGTTTCGACAGCTCATATAAAAAGGCGAAGGATCTTTACCGCCTTGAGCTTTGGGGAGGGACAGGCAATAACCGACAGATATTTACTATAGGTGTGGCTCCGATAGGGCCGTTCTCCCAACAACAGTTACCTGCCATTCAGAATTACGTACGCCTTACCGGTAATTCGGATTATTCGCTTTATAAATATAAGGATAAGGTGTTTGGGGATGAGAATGCTGTTTATGCCGATCCATCGCTGTTTTCAATGTTTGATCTGGATTTGATAAAGGGCAACAAAGCAAAACCTTTCACAGATGACAATTCGGTAGTGATCACCCAAAAAACTGCTGAAAAGTTTTTTGGCGACCAGGACCCGATAGGGAAAGTGATTACGGGCGATGATAAGATTAACCTTACCGTAAGCGGCGTGATCCCTGATATACCGAAGAACTCCAGCATGCAATACGATATGGTGATGCCGATCAGCTTCCATTTTAAACAGCAACTGGCGCTAAAGAATGATTTGAGCAATAATTTCGGTTTCTTGAATTATATCACCTTTTTGCAAATCAAACCGGGGAGTGATCTGAAGCAGTTAGCTAAACAAATAACGGGTGTGCATGTAAGCCATAGCCCTGGCGATACCGATGCCGATTACCTGCTGCTGCCGCTCACTAAAATGCATTTGTATAATGCAGACATGAGCGATAACGGCATTACCACAGTACGCATATTTGTTGTTATTGCCATTTTGATATTAGTGATTGCCTGTATCAATTATGTGAACCTCTCCACGGCCCGGTCTATGTTGAGGGCTAAGGAGATCAGTATGCGCAAGATTATCGGCGCAGCCCGGATGCATTTGTTTATGCAGTTTATTATTGAAACGGCTTTACTGTTTATAATAGCCGCCGTTTTTGCAGTAGTGCTCATCTACCTGCTGATGCCGGTATTCAATAAAGTATCCGGCAAGGATATGGTCTTTAACCTGAGCGATTACCATGTATGGCTGTTGCTATTAACTGCCATTGCAGCAACGTTGGCCGCCTCGAGTATTTACCCTGCCTTGTTGCTTTCATCCTTTGAACCTTTAAAAGCGCTTAAAGGAAAAATATCAGCAGGCATAGGCGATGTATTGTTCCGCAAGATATTGGTGGTTACACAATTTACATTTTCTATCATTCTTATTATCGGTACTATCGTAATAACCGGGCAATTGAATTTTATCCGGACTACGGGTGTTGGGTACGACAAAACGCATGTGATCACCTTCTGGATGCGTGACATGGACAAACACTATGATGCAGTTAAAGCCGAATTGCTGAAGCAGCCCGGTGTACTTGGTGTGACCCGTTCTAACCAAAACATCATCCACTTTCAGGGTTTTACAGGAGATGTAGATTGGGATGGCAGGGACCCGAAACAAAATATCATCATGCATCCTATTGTGGTAGACCGCGACCTGGTATCTTTCTTTAAAATGAAACTGGTGGCTGGCACCTCCTTTACAGGCGGAAAGATGGATACCGCACACTACATTTTGAACGAAACGGCCATCAAGGAAATGGGTATTAAAGATCCTATAGGCAAACGCTTCAGAATGGGCGGCACAACAGGTACCATAATTGGCGTGGTGAAAAATTTCCATTACTCATCTATGAAGGAAAAGGTAGCGCCGTCAATTTTCTGGTTCTCGCCGCAGCTTTTGAATAAAATATACATAAAAACCACCGGCACCGATGCTCCGAAGGTTCTTGCTGCTGCCGAAAAACAGTTTAAACAGTACAATGGCCAATACCCCTTCGGTTATGCGTTTCTGGATGATATGTTCAATTACATGTACCAGAGCGAACAGCGTGAAGGAACTCTGTTTACCGATTTCGCTGCAATAGCCATATTTATTTCTTGTCTTGGTTTGCTTGGCCTGGCGGCTTATACAGCCCAGGTACGCACCCGCGAAATTGGTGTGCGTAAGGTATTGGGTGCAAGCGTGAGCGGGATAGTGCGTTTATTGGCCAGGGACTTTATTAAACTTGTATTTATTGCCATTGCTATTGCCGTGCCGTTAGCCTGGTATTTCATGTACAAATGGCTGCAGGGTTTTGCTTACAAGATTGATATTACCTGGCGGGTATTTGTATTGGCAGGTGGTATGGCTATCCTCATAGCTTTCATTACTATAAGTTTCCAGGCTGTGAAGGCTGCATTGGCCAACCCGGTAAAGAGTTTAAGGAGTGAATAATTGTGCCGAAAACACTTACCGGGTTGATCTGACGAAATGATCAGCTCATTACTTTCTTCTTCTGAAGTGATAGCAGAAAAACGGTAGCAATGATGAGCAAGGTCCCCATCCAGTCAATTAATTGAAATGAAAGGCCAAGCACAAACACCGCTATGAATGTGGCTGAAAGCGGCTCTGCTGATGTAAGGATGCTGGCCTTTTGTCCTCCGATGAGGTGAACTGCATTGAGGTAAAGATAAAAAGGGATCAGCGTGCCAAAAATGATCACGAAGGCAGTATTCATATAAGTATAGCTATCCCATACACCATCATAATTCCAGGGTGCTTTTAAAAATGAAATAGCCAAACCGCCAATAAACAATCCCCAGCCAATAACGCTTATAGGGCTGTACTTTTTTAATAAAGGTACCGGCATAAGCGTATAAATTGCCAGGCTTACTGCCGAAGCCATACCAAGTCCGAATGCCAGTGGAGATATATTGAACGCGTGAAAGTTACCATGTGTTACCAGCAGGAATGTACCCGAAACAGCAAGTGTTACCGAAATATATTCAATAAGGGATAATTTGTGGCCATGCCGCAGGGCCATGTAAATAGCAATAAGCACCGGTGCCGAAAATTGCAGAATGGTAGCGGTGGCCGCATTTGAATATTTAATAGCCGCAAAATAGGTGTACTGTACCGTAAGCATGCCCAGGATCCCGAATAACAATAACTTAAGCCTGTCCTTAGGATCTGTCCATATTTTCAGGATATCACGGTCTTTTTTAGCTATTGCCGCGCCAAGCAACAAAGCGCCTGCGCACAGCATCCTTGCCGACATTAACCACTCTACACTGATACCACGTTTCTGAAAAAGGAACTGTCCGCACGTTCCGGATACTCCCCACAGCATGGCGGCAGCCAGCGCCATAAATATTCCTTTATTGATGTTTTTCATTATTACCTTATTGGGTTGCAATATTAGTGCGTAAATCCTGCATTTTTTGATTGAAAATGAGTGGTATTTTGCAATTTTGTTTCATTTTTGAAAAATGCAACAGTTAGATAAGCTCGACTATAAGATCCTGGAGATGATGCAGGTGAACAACACGGTATCACAACGCGATATCGGCGAGGCCATTGGGCTTTCGGCACCGGCCGTGCAACGGCGTATCACCCGGCTCAGGGAAACAGGTGTGATCCGGCAGGATATTTCTATAATTGATCCGGAATACCTGGGTTCGCCAATCACTATCGTTGTTCAGGTAGAGATGGAAACTGATAAGGTAACCATCATTAACGAAACTAAAGAGCGTTTCAGGAAAACGCCCCAGGTTCAGCAATGCTATTATGTTACAGGCGAGGTTGATTTTATGCTGATCATCATGGTGTTTACCATGAAGGAATATGAGGCGCTTACGCATGAGTTGTTTTTTAACAATCCGGGTATTAAGCGCTTCAAATCATCGATAAGTATGGATATCGTTAAATATGGACTTGCTTTTCCGATGCCGAAATAAGGGCTGTCAATATTTCAATGAGATGCTGACCTGGTAAAAAACACAAATCCCGGGCGGAGTTAACCCTTTTTGAATTTTTATTTGAGCTACGAGGAAGTATATGCAGTAAAATTTAAATAAGTTTATAAGTTTTGTATTTCCTGCCAACGTGTAACCTATTAAAGCTTAAATTATGAAAACAAAATTTGGCCCGTTAATGCTGACCTTCATTATCGCCTTAAATTGTATTTGTAAGGCCCAGGATCAAGCCTCAAAAACCTATTCGGAACAATACCGCCCGCAGATCCATTTTTCGCCAAAACAACACTGGATAAATGACCCTAACGGCATGGTTTATTTTAACCATACCTATCACCTGTTTTTTCAATATTATCCTAAAGGTTCAACCTGGGGGCCAATGCACTGGGGGCATGCAACAAGCCCGGATCTTATTCACTGGAAGGAAAGGTCGATCGCTTTATATCCCGATAGTTTGGGCTATATATTTTCGGGCAGCGCTGTAGCCGATTCAAACAATACAAGTGGCTTTGGCAAAAAGGGAAAGATACCGCTGGTGGCCATATTTACACATCATGATCCTAAAGGCGAGAAGGAAGGAACAGATAAATTTCAAAATCAAAGCCTGGCTTACAGTTTAGATAATGGCAACACCTGGACTAAGTACAAAGGCAACCCGGTGCTAAGAAATCCCGGTATAAAAGATTTTCGCGACCCCAAAGTGATGTGGTATGCAAAAGAAAAGAAATGGGTAATGACCTTGGCTACCAAGGATCATATCACGTTTTACTCCGCTCCCGATTTAAAGAACTGGAAAAAGGAAAGCGAGTTTGGATTGGAGATAGGTGCCCATGGCGGCGTTTGGGAATGCCCCGATCTGTTCCCTTTAAAGGTTGACGGTAAAACTCATTGGGTACTCATTGTTAATATTAATCCCGGCGGACCAAATGGCGGTTCGGCAACCCAGTATTTTGTAGGGCAGTTTAATGGTAATAAATTTACTCCCGTTGATACCAAAACCCGCTGGCTTGATTATGGCCCGGATGAGTACGCCGGCATAACATGGGGCAATACCGGCTCACGCAAAATATTTTTAGGCTGGATGAGTAACTGGGAATATGCCAACCAGGTGCCAACTGAAAAATGGCGTAACGCTATGACGATTCCGCGAGATTTGGTACTGAAAAAAGTAAATGGCGAGTTATTGCTGGCTTCAGTTCCGGTAGCTGAGTTAAAGAATATTGTTGCAGGTGCGCAAGGTACAGCAGGCGGAAAATTGCCGGCACAATCTATGTTGAAGGCAAATATCGCATCGATCAATGATTATGCTATAACATTATCCAATAGCCTTGGCGAAGAGCTTGTGATAGGCTACGATAAAAAAGCTAACCAATACTATATCGACAGAACGAAGGCAGGTAAAGTTGATTTTCAGAAAGATTTTAAAGGCCGTTTTAGTGCGGCAAGGTTTGCAACAACAAAAACATCCGATCTGACATTGGTAATTGACGGTACCTCGGTAGAACTTTTTGCTGATAAAGGGCTTACCACCATGACTACCATCTTTTTCCCAAATAAGCCTTTTGATCATATTGCTGTTAAAGGTATCACCCTGAAGCAAACCGCATTTAAATCTATTTGGAGGTAAACCGCGTGCACCTAATGCTATTAATGTAAGGAATTGCTGAGTTGCACCAGCGGTGCAAAAGGTATGTAGAGATATACCAGATGGAGATGGCATTTTTGTGTGCCAGAGGTACACAACGCGGCGTTCCGTACCTCTGGCACGGTTATTTTCTGTATAATCACGTTACTAAAGACCTGTTCCCCCTCTGGGGGATTTCGTTCGCTTAATCATATGTAGGCATATCATTAATAACTCAATAAAAAAACACGGATACTCGTCCGTGTTTTTTTATTGAGATGGGCTTAAATTGAAAAGCTTCTTTTACGTTCCCTCAGGGTCTCTCGGAGAGGACCCTGAGGCCTCCGCCATGCTGTTTAGAGGTTTGGGATGTTTCTTCTCTTAATGTATTTCAGCTCCAAGACTCCCTGTCTTTGAACACCTGGCCATACTGAATTTAAATATCCCAATTGCCGGGCTATTACTCCAATTCACGTCAAATCCTGAGCTGTTTAGGATTTTCCCCCAATTTCCTTAGAATATTACCCCTGCCAAACAGCTCATTTCGGTCAGTTTTGTTTAAACCAAAAATAAACAAACCATGAAAGAGATGAGGATTCATTGACCTGCTTAACGATCGGGCTGGATTAACCGCATGCTTAAATACAATTAAGAATAGCGGTTCAATTATTACCTGATCTCCATTTTAAACAATCACAATTAAATAAAACTCCCAAATCAAAATGAACCAAAATGGATAAAATTTACTTATGCAGTTATTTTAAACTGAGTATAGCTAAACAACGCCTAAAAAGCGTGCTGGCAGTGATGGCAGTACTCGTTATTTTTATTCCTAATGCTTATTCCCAATCAAAAAAGATTACCGGTACAGTAAAAGATGCCAAAGGCCTTAGCTTGCCGGGGGTAAGTGTTAAAATTAAAGGAACAGCCACAGGGGCGGTTACCGATGGTAAAGGAACTTACAGCTTATACGTGTCTGATAATAAGGCTGTATTGGTATTTTCCTACATAGGCTTTGTAACACAAGAACAAGTTGCCGGTGATGCTTCGGTAGTTGATGTTGTTTTGGCCGAACAAAGCACCAATCTTAATGATGTGGTGGTTGTAGGTTACGGAACACAGAAGAAGGTAAACATTGTGGGCTCGGTAGCTACTGTTAGCGCAAAGGATTTAGAAAACCGTCCCGTAACTAACGTTTCGTCTGCATTAACAGGTTTAAGTTCAGGTGTATCGGTGATGCAAAGTTCGGGAAAGCCGGGTGCCGATGGGGCCACTATCCGCATCAGGGGCCTGGGTACGCTAAACAACAACAATGCGCTGGTAGTGATTGACGGGATCCAGGGTACTTTGGACGCAGTTAACCCGGATGATATTGAAAGTATTTCGATACTGAAAGACGCTGCTGCTGCATCTATATACGGATCGCTGGCTGCCAATGGCGTAATTTTAGTAACCACTAAAAAAGGAAGTAAAAACAAAACTACCATTACCTATAGCGGAATAGCATCTAAAACTAATCCAACCAGCATGCCTTCGTTTGTAACCGACTATGTAAGGCACATGCAACTGGTAAACGAAGGTTACAGAAACCTGGGCCAAACGCCGGTTTATACCGATGCTACCATAGCCCAGTGGCAAAAAGCCGATGCCGATCCAAAAGGTTTAAATGCTATCGGTGTGCCTAATTACATTGCTTATCCCAACACAAACTGGGCCAAAACCATCTTTCAAAACAATGTACTGCAAGACCATAACATAGCCCTGAACGGCGGTAACGAAACCACGCAATACCTGTTATCGGCCGGATACAACGGAAATCCTGGTACTATGCAAAATACCGGGTCGGACAAATACCAGTTCAGGGTTAACCTGCAAACAAAGGCTACTAAGTTTTTAACTGTTGGTACCCAAACCTTCGCATCGTTACAAACTTACGGGCTGGCCAGTACAAGTAATGCTTTTAACTATTTAAGGCAAACCACCCCGGGTGTATATCCATATTACAATGGTAAATATGGTTTCCCATCCGCGCCCGAGGAATCATCAACAGCTAATAACATCCTTACTTATTTAAACAGCACCGGCGGGCGCGACCAGGAGTCGAGGTTTAACAGTACAATTTTTGCAAATGTTAATTTGTACAAAGGCTTAGTGCTTGAAACTAAATTTAACTATCAAACCCGTTTCGAGGAAAATAACTCCTTTACCATTCCCTTAGAGCGTTGGGATTTTTCAACCAATACTTTAAAATCGGCAGCATCGGCCCCGGCACAGCTGAGCACTTATTATGATTTTAATAAAAACTACCTGCTTACCTGGGATGCCGTTTTGCGGTATAATACCACTATCGCCAAAGATCATAACATAGGTGTATTAGGCGGCTTTGACCAGTACTATTACAACTACTATTATTTTGATGCTACCAAGTTAGGCCTTATCGACCCTACAATAACTACCCTTAGCTCGGCAACAACACCAACAGCCGCAACAGGCGATGCTTATGATTATTCGCTCAGGTCATTCTTTGGCAGGTTGAATTATGATTACAAGCAACGTTATTTATTGGAAGCGGTGTTCAGGTATGATGGTTCCTCAAAATTTGCACCGGCAAACCGTTGGGGCTTTTTCCCGGCGTTTGCAGCAGGATGGCGAATTTCGGAAGAGCCATTTATGCAGAATATCAACAATTACGTAAGTAATTTAAAACTGAGGGCGTCATGGGGCCAAACCGGTAATAACGTGCTAAACTCATCAGCCTCGTTAGGTAATTACGATTATATGGCCACTTATGGTACCACGGCTTATTCATTTAACGGCGCCGCGGTAACTGGTTTAATTCAGTCAAAAACAGCTAACCAGAACCTTAAATGGGAAACCACCACAACTACTAACGTCGGTTTGGACGGATCGCTGTTTAAAGGCAAAATGAATTTTGAGATAGATGCCTATCGCAAATATACCAGCGGCATTTTATTTACGCCAACAGTACCGTTAACAGTAGGTACCGCCACTGCCGCCACACAAAACATTGCCGAAATTTCAAACCGCGGTATTGAGGTTACCCTGGGATATCATGGTAAAGCCGGCGATTTAACCTTCAACGTGTCGGGCAATTTTGCCTACAACTTTAACAGGGTTGAAAAATATAAAGGCACCTTACAGGAAGGCTACGCTACTGATGCAAGCGGCGCTTCGGTATACTCGTCAAATATTGGACAAGTATCCAGCGGTGGCACAACAAGGGTGATACAAGGACATCTTATTAACGAGTACTATCTGTACCCGGTTTATAAAGGAAACGGCAGCTACTATAATGCCGACGGAACTGTAAACAAAAACGGCGGTCCAAAAGATGGTATGATCCGCACCCCGCAGGATATGGCATGGCTGCAAAGTATGATAGATGCCGGTTATAAATTTCAGCCGGGTAATGGTATCGGAAAAACCAAGATCTATTACGGCGATTTAATTTACGGCGATAGCAACAATGACGGCATTTACGGCAACAGCTATGATGCTCAGCTTACCAAAAAATCATCAGTACCTAAATACAATGCAGGTTTGCAATTCAATGTTGCTTACAAAGGTTTTGATTGCTCTATGATATGGGCGGGTAGCTTTGGTATGTACTATTACTGGAATGATATCGGCTACAACAACTCTGTTGTATCATTAGGTAACGCGGTCAGCACACTTGTTGCAAACAATCACTACTACTATAATGATGCAAACCCTACCGATGCTGCAAATAATACAGGCGCACATTATCCAAGGTTGAAAAATACATCCGATGTGCAGAATGCCGCTGTAGCCAGCGATTTCTACCTGTATAACGCATCCTACGTGAAACTTAAAAATGTTCAGTTGGGCTACACCATCCCTAAACGGATTTCGGAGAAATGGGCCTTGAACAGGATAAGGATCTACTTAGCGGCCGAAAATTTACTCACCATTACCAAGTACCCTGGTCTTGACCCTGAAATAGGGGCAAGTGTGGGATATCCAACCATGCGTCAATATTCAGTTGGTTTAAACGCTACTTTTTAAGGAGAAAAATGATGAAAAAGATATTTATAGCATTACTTACCGTAATTATTGTAACAGGTTGTAAAAAGAACCTGCTTGATACGGCACCATATTCGTCCGTGGCTTCATCTACCATGTGGACAACCGATAACTTTACCGATTTAGGTGTTACCGGTGTTTACCAGGCCTTAAGGCTTGGCGAAAACACCGGTGGCGACAGCGAACTGGAGTTGTATATGTTTGACAGGTTTGCCTATACCGGGCAATACAGAAGCCAGGAATCTATGCTGTCGGGAACCATCACCACCGGCAACTCGCTTTTCAGCAGTACCTGGCAAAACCTTTATGAAGGGGTTCAGCGCGCAAATGATGCCATCAAGAATATACCGTTGAAATCGCCGTCTGATGCTGCGAAAAAAGCCAGGTACGTTGCCGAGTGTAAATTTTTAAGGGCCTATTTTTACCTGAGGTTAAACCAGTTGTGGAAAGGCGTGCCGATTTACCTTGAACCATTTACGGCAGATGAAGCAACAAAACCACGCTCAACAGAAACAGAGGTTTGGAACCAGGTGGTTACCGATTTAACTGATGCCATCAATGAGCCTAATTTACCGCAGATCTACGCGGCAGGAGCGGCCAATTACGGTCACGTTACCAAGGGGGCGGCGTACGCGCTACGCGGCAAGGCTTATTTGTACCTGAAAAAATGGGATTTGGCCGCGGCTGATTTTAATATGGTAAAATCGGCCGGCTATGCGCTTTTTTCAAATTATGTAACCTTGTTTAAAGCAGCCAATGAGCAATGCAGCGAAATGATATTTTCTATCCAGAACGTTGCCGTTGCAGGCGGTGGTACAACCGGTTATGGTTCAACCACACAATGGTTTTGCGGTACCCGTTCATCGTTCGGCTCTTGCTGGAACCAATACCTTGTATCGCCAAACCTTGTCGATCTGTACCAGAACCTTGATGGCTCAAACTTTAACTGGGATACGGTATTGCCAGGCTACTCAAGTCTTACACCGGCGCAACGTGAGGTTTTCTTTTTGAGGAACAACCTTACCGCAGCCGAGATTACCGCAGCTACAACCAGGGGCGCGGCAATGAACCTATACCTGCCAACCGGTAACGAGGAAAGGATCCTTAAAGCATATGCCAACCGCGATCCACGTTTGGCGGCCAATGTGATTACGCCATATTCTACCTATAACGGTGCCTATAATTCATTAAATGCTACTGTTACCTCACGCTGGCCTTACCGTGCTGAGGCTGCTATAGGTGGTGATCTGCGTACAGATACGCAAAGCTATTTTTATTACCTGTACAGGAAATTTGTTTACGAAGGTATTTCTGAAACCATCAACCGCTCTTACGGGCCAACAGATTTTCCGATCATCAGGTATGCCGATGTATTGTTAATGTGGGCCGAAGCACTTAATGAACAAGGTTTAACCTCTGAAGCAGTTGCCAAAGTAAATGAAGTAAGGTCAAGGGCAGGGGTTGGCTTATTAAATTCAAGCGCAGCCACAGCGGTAGCCGGGCAGGATGACCTGCGCGAGCGCATCAGGAACGAGCGTAGGGTTGAGTTCCCTAACGAGGGTATCAACTATTTTGACGAATTGCGCTGGAAATCGTGGAAAGACAAAGTTTTTTATGCCGGCAATGGCGTAAAACAGGTTTGGGGCGCCAATGTATACACCTACTCGTTCCAGGGCGATTACATTTACAACTGGCCCATCCCTTTGGTTGAAACCCAAAGAAATCCTAACCTGAAACAAAACGACGGGTGGATTAATTAAATAAATTAGAGTTGGTTACCGTGTGCTTGAATAGCGCATAGTTGACTCACCCGGTCTGCGCTTCGCTGGACCACCCTCTCTTCGCCTTCGGCGTAAAGAGGGTAGAGAAAAAAATAAAAATCCCCTCTTTACGCTTGCGTAGAGAGGGGTGGCAAGCGAAGCGAAGTCGGGGTGAGTCAATACCGGCTGCATGTAACCGCTTTAAAGCAATTTGATCATTATTATATGTCATTTTTTAACAAGCTAATTTTTCCATTATTACTGCTGGCCGGTGCTGCCCATGCGCAAAACGGCAGCTTTACAACTATATCACCCGGCGATAAAGAGGCGGATATTATTTATAAAGCTGCCCGTGTAACGCCATCTCCAAGGCAATTGAGGTGGCAGCAATTGGAACTTACCGCGTTTTTTCATTTCGGCATTAACACGTTTACCAACAAGGAGTGGGGCGATGGAAAAGAAGACATCTCGAAATTTAACCCGACAGAACTCAACGCTGAACAATGGGTTAAAACCGTTAAGGACGCAGGTATAAAACAGGTGATCATTACAGCTAAGCATCACGATGGTTTTTGTCTGTGGCCAAGCCGCTTTACTGAGCATAGTATTAAAAACACGCCGTATAAAAACGGCAAAGGTGATATTGTTAAGGAGGTAGCGAATGCCTGCAAAAAGTATGGCGTCGGCTTCGGGGTTTATTTATCGCCATGGGATAGAAACTCGGCGTACTATGGCGATTCGGTTAAATACAATACCTATTTTGAAAACCAACTGACAGAGTTACTTAACAATTATGGCAAGGTAGATGAGGTTTGGTTTGACGGCGCAAACGGTGAAGGCCCGAATGGTAAAAAACAGGTTTATGACTTCAATAGCTGGTATAAACTGATCCGCAAATTGCAACCGCAAGCGGTAATTGCCATACAAGGCCCTGACGTGCGCTGGGTTGGTACCGAAACAGGCAAAGGCAGGTTAACCGAATGGAGTGTATTGCCGGTTGATGAGCAACAACAAAAGAAAATAGCCGACGCGTCACAAAAAGATGTAATGGTAAAGCCTGTGGTTTATAAAGCGGGTGAGGACCTCGGCAGTCGCGACAGGCTGAAAGGGGCGAAAGGATTGGTTTGGTACCCTGCCGAAACCGATGTATCCATCAGACCAGGATGGTTTTATCACCCGGCAGAAGACGTAAAGGTTAAAACCGGTAAAGAACTTCTGAATATCTATTTTACTTCGGTTGGCCGTAACAGTTTATTGTTGCTAAACATTCCTCCTGATACCCGTGGCCTCATAAGCGATAGTGATGTAAAAGAGCTTAAAGATTGGACGCAATTACGCGAATCGCTTTTCAAAAACAACCTGTTGAAAGGGTTTACGGTTGGTTGCCAAAACGGTATCAATAATAATGCGCTCGTGAACGGGCAGGGCTCGTCTTTTTGGACAACCAAGGGCACAGATTCTACCGCTGTAATTGAATTTGATTCGGCTGTTCCGGTATCTTTTAATGTGCTGCAATTGCAGGAAGATATTACCAAGGGCCAGCGGATAGAGAAGTTCTCGCTGCAATACCTTCAGGATGATAAATGGACAGAGATTACATCCGGCACCACTGTAGGTTACAAACGCTTGTTAAACTTCAATCCGGTTACTGCCGGTAAAGTAAGGCTGGTAATTGAGTCGTCACGCTTTAACCCAACGCTTGTATCTGTAGGCTTATTTAAAAGCGATTTTATGCCCTGACACCGGGATTCGAATAACATTAAATGAGAAAGCTTTCATTGTCTTAAATCCATAATCAAAAAAATTATCAGGCCTGAACCGCAAAATTAACCGGCCCTCGCCGGGCCGGTTTACCTCCTTGTGCTTTATGAATAAACTACTATCAAAATATTTATATCTTTTTTTACTGTTGCTGATCTGTACAAATTATTCATTTGCTCAGATCGGTGACATCAATGGCCGGCAGGTGGTCAATTTCAACAGCGACTGGAAATTTCACTTTGCTTATGATATCCGGAAACAGCCTGAAAAGATCAACGTAACCCTGCCCCATACCTGGAATGCCGGTGATGTACTAAAAGGCAAGGCCAATTATGCAAGGGAAGCCGGTATTTATGAAAAAAACTTTTTAGTAAGGGAAAGCTGGAAAAACAAAAGGCTGTTCCTGTATTTTGAAGGGGCAAACAGCGTGGCTTCAGTTTTAATAAACCGGCATTTTATTACGGAACACAAGGGGGGCTATACGGCTTTTTGTATAGAGATAACTAACTGGGTTAAACCGGGTGAGACTAACAATATTGAAGTACAGGTAAGCAATGCTTACAGAACGGATGTGTTACCGCTCTGTGGCGATTTTAACGTATACGGAGGTATTCACCGGCCGGTATCTCTGCTGGTAACATCTAAAGATTGTATTTCTCCATTAGATTATGCTTCGCCTGGGGTGTACCTGACGCCGAAAATTTTATCTGATAAAACAGCCGAAGTAAATATCACAACCAAATTATCGGTACATAACATAGCGGGTTTAAAGCTTAGGACTGATATCTTGGATGCCGGCAACAATATCGTTGCATCTGCCACAAGCAGCATTAGCAACAAGCAACAATGCAACCAAACTGTAAATTTAAAGCAGCCTCAGTTATGGAACGGTAAAGCCGATCCTTATTTATATACTGTGCATGTAAGCCTGATGAGCAATGAAGGAGTCATAGACCAGGTTACCCAGCCTTTAGGGTTCAGGACTTACCGGGTTGACGCGGGTAAAGGATTTATCTTAAACGGTAAATATCTCGATTTACATGGCGTTGGCTTTCATGAAGATGTTGAGGGTAAAGCTTCAGCCGTTGACAGTGCAGATCTGAATAAAGACATGGAGTTGATTAAAGAGATAGGAGCTACGGCTATCCGCTTAACTCACTATCCACACGGTAAATATTTATATGATCTCTGCGACAGAAATGGCATGGTGGTATGGTCGGAGATTCCTTTTGTTGGTCCGGGAGGATACACAGGTGCAGGTTATTTAAAAAATCCGGCTTTGGAAAGTCAGGCGAGGCAGGTGTTAACAGAAATGATCCGCCAAAATTATAATCACCCTGCTATTTGTTTCTGGGGTTTATTCAACGAGTTAAAGCTTGATCATGATGATCCTGTGCCATTTTTAAAGCAGTTGAATGAATTGGCTAAGCAGGAAGACCCTACCCGTTTAACTACTGCCGCTACCTTTTTAGATGGCGGCCAGTTTAACCAGGTATCAGACATTATTGCCTGGAACAAATACTACGGATGGTACGATGGCGAGTTTAAGCAGATTGGCGTATGGGCAGATAAAACACATCATGACTATCCGCAGAAACCATTTGCCGTAAGCGAATACGGAGCAGGTGGCAGTCCGTTTAAACACGCCGAAAATGATAACAAGCCAGACGCCGATGGAAAATTTCACCCCGAAGAATGGCAAACCCGTTATCATGAAGTCAACTGGCAGGAGCTTTATAAACGGCCCTTCGTATGGGGCAAATTTGTGTGGGCACTGGCCGATTTTGGCTCGTCTATCCGTACCGAAGGCGATGCCGATGGTATCAATGATAAAGGCTTGGTAACCTACAACAGGGCGGTTAAAAAGGATGCCTTCTACTTTTACAAAGCTAACTGGAATACCGGGCCTATGTTATATATTACCGACCGGAGGAATACCGTCCGGCATCAGCAGACAACCGCTGTGAAAGTATACAGCACCAAACCAAATGTGAAACTGATGCTGAACGGTGTTGCCATAAAAGGCGGTAAGGCCAATGGTTTTCACACCACGATATGGGATAATGTTACCCTGCAAAAGGGGAAAAATAAAATTGAAGTAAGCAGTAATGTTGACGGGCGTTTGCTGGAAGATTCCTGCGAATGGACACTGGAGAATTAAGCCATTGTATATAAATAAATTGTATGAAGAAATTACTAATGCTGTTTTTATGTAGCAGCGCTGTATTAAAAGTTTTTGGCGGTACTTATTATATCGATGATAAAAAAGGTGATGATACCTTTGATGGCCGTAGTATCGGTAAGGCCTGGCGCTCGTTGAACAGGGTAAACAAACAGGTTTTTGAAGCCGGTGACAGTATCTTATTCAAAAAGGGTGGTATATGGGAAGGGCAATTAACACCAACGGGATCGGGCACGGTAAAAGCTCCGGTTGTTTTCGGCGCTTTCGGCGCGGGGGCCTTGCCCGAGATTAAGGCAAACGGTCACTTTAAAGACGCCGTTTTGTTAAAGAACCTGCAAAACATTGTGGTGGAATACCTGGCATTATCAAATTTTGACAGCACAGCTCCCTTTCAAAAAACAGGGCCTACAGGGGTACGGGTATTAGCCGAAGATATAGGCACTTTACATAATATCAGGCTTGCCAATTTATACATTCATGATATTAACGGCGATAATAAAAAGGGATCGGCCGAAGGCTATGGCATTTTTTGGGATTGCCAGGGACCAAAGCCGAGCAATATTGAACATTTACTGATAGAGAATTGTAAAGTGGAGCGGGTTGACCGCAACGGTATTCGTGGTAACGGTACGTTCTCTGTCAGGACAAAATGGTTCCCGAACAAATACCTGGTGATCCGCAATTGCCTGCTTGACGATATTGGCGGCGATGGCATTGTAGTTAAAGCTTTTGATACCGCCATGGTTGAACATAACAAGCTGTTTCATACCCGCACCAGGGCAAAGGATAACGCCGTGGCCATTTGGCCGCACAGTAGCGATAATACGGTTATCCAATACAACGAAGTAGCCTACACGCAAAATGATAACTGGGCCAATGACGGGCAGTCTTTTGACATCGACGGCAACAGCAGGAATACCACCATCCAGTACAATTATAGTCATGACAACGAGGGCGGGTTCATGCTGGTGATATCTGATCTTATCAATAAGGATAACGTAATGACAACCGGCAATATCATCCGTTATAACTTAAGTGTAAATGACGGATTGAACCGTAAACGGCTTTTTAATTTTGCCGGGGTTACTGATAGCACTGTAGTAAAAGGAAATATCTTTTATAACGATGGCCCGAAATACACAACCGAGGTTATGGATATTGAAAACGGCATCCCCGATCATGTGAGTTTTGATGATAATTATTTTTTATTTGCCGGTAAAAACTATGGTGTCTTTACAAAATCGCCAAAGCAGTACAGTAAGGTTTATTTTAACAATAATGTATTTGCCGGCAATATTATCGGCTTAGATAATCTGACCAACGTAAAAAGCTCAGCCAAAGCGAAATCTAATCGCCCAAAAACATCTCCAAAAAGTAAATCTTTTCCGTGGATGTACCTGCCAGAAAAGCTTAAGGCATTGGTGCCGGGTTTCCCTGAAAGTTTATATCAGTCATATATTTCAAATGGGCCCCGATGATAAATGCATAGGTGTTGGGTAAGTAAGATAAATTTAATTAGTTTTATTTTCCGGGCGGCGAGATGAAACTAATTATAACCACATTCCTGTTTTGCATATTTATTTCATTATCTGCTTTTGGTCAGCGCGTAGCATTTGAAAACCTGACGGTAGATAATGGCTTATCTCAAAATTCTGTTTTAGCTATAGTTCAGGATAGCCGCGGCTTTATGTGGTATGGTACACAGCATGGGCTTAATAAATACAATACCAGGGGCTTTAAGATCTATAAAAATGACCCTGCCGACCGGTTAAGTATTTCGTCCGATTATATTACATCGCTCGTTGTCGATTCGCGCAGGGAGCTTTGGGTGGGCACACGCAATGGTTTAAACAAGTATAACCCTGAAACTGATAGTTTTGAACGGGTTAAGCTAAACCGGCACGTTGCCGGCCCTGAAATTATAAGTGCGGTTTACGAGGATAAACACAAAAATATGTGGGTATGGTCGTCTGATGGGCTGTATCGTTTTTCAAAGCCGGCGGGCGAGTTTAGCTCTATCTCAGTGCCTGATTCGGTTGCCGGTTTATATGGTACCAATGTGCATACCATATACCAGGACCATAGCGGTAATTATTGGATGGGTTCGTCTGCCGGGCTTAGTAAAATGGAAGAGTTTAGGGGCCGGTACACCTATAAAATGTATAAGCATAATGATAAGTTACCGAATAGTTTAAGCGATAATTACGTAACTACCATTACCGAAGATGCCGCGAATAACTTATGGATAGGTACACTGCATGGCGGCATAAACCTTTACAACAGCAATTCAGAAACTTTTACTCATTTTTTTGCTAACAATGGCACTAAGGGCCCATCTAATAATAATATCAGGATCCTTCAGCCCGAAAAATCGGGGAAGATCTGGATAGGTACGCAAAGCGGGCTCAATATTTTAGATCCTCTGACCAGGCAATTCGTAACCTACAGGCATGATCCGGAGGATAAGAACAGTTTAAGTCAAAACTCTATCTACAGTGTTTTTATCGATAATTCAAACACGGTTTGGATTGGCACTTATTGGGGAGGTATCAACATGGTATCCAACCCTAACACAACCTTCTTAACTTATCAAACTGCTCATTATCATTCGGCCATTAACAATAATGTGGTAAGCGCGGTTGCCGAGGATGACAGGCATAACCTGTGGATTGGCACAGAAGGGGGCGGCCTGAACTATTTTGACCGTAAGGCAGACATCGTTACCACGTATCAAAATAAGATAAATGACCCCACATCGCTTGGATCGGACCTGGTGAAAGTGGTGTACATTGATAAGGATAAGAATGTATGGGTAGGCACCCATGGCGGCGGTTTAAATATGTTTAACCCGGCAAGCCATAGCTTTAAACGTTTCCTTTATAAGGAAAATGATCCGGTGACGCTTGGCTCAGAAGTGCTCAGCCTCCTGCACGATTCAAAAGGCAATCTCTGGGTGGGTACACAAAACGGGTTGCTTATTTTTCGTCAAAGTAATGCTTCGTTGCAACGTGTTGATTTACCTGTGATCAGCAAAATTGGCAAAAAATCGGTATTGGCTTTTTTAGAGGATAAAGATCTGAACATCTGGATTGCCACTGCAAGCGGCTTATATAAAACCGATTCTGGGCACAATAAAATAACGGTTTACAAAAAGGAGCAGGGCCTCAAGTCGACCGATATTAACTGTATTTACCAGGATACCAAAAGAAGGATCTGGGTGGGATCTTATTATGGCGGGCTCACCCTGTATGATGCCGCTCGCGAAAAATTTACAGCATATACTGAAAGGGAAGGGCTAACCAATAACAATGTACTCAGCATTTTGGAGGATGAAAAAAACAACCTGTGGATGGGCACAGGTAACGGTTTATCCAAATTTTCCATCGCCTCGCAAACCTTTAAAAACTACAGTAAAAACGATGGCTTGGGTGGAAATACCTTTAACATCAACTCAGGTTGTAAAACAAGTGATGGCGAAATGCTTTTTGGCGGGCTTAACGGCTTAAGTAGCTTCTTCCCTTCAAAAATTGAGGATAACACGATACCTCCGGCGGTAATTATTACCTCATTAAAGCTATTTAACAAAACGGTAGGGATCAACCAACCGGATAACCTGCTTTCAAAAGATATCAGCCTTACGCAAAATGTGGTTTTTTCACATGCCCAGAATGTTTTTACCATTGATTTTGCAGCGCTTAATTACATCAAGTCTGATAAAAACAGGTATGCATACAAACTGGAGCCCTTTGATAAAGATTGGGTGCATACCGATATCCCATCGGCGCCATATACTAACCTCTCGCCGGGAAGCTATACCTTTTTTGCAAAGGGCTCAAATAATGACGGCGTTTGGGGCAAGGCGGTTGTATTACATATTAAAGTGTTGCCTCCCTTTTGGGAAACCATCTGGGCTTATGGTTTGTACCTGCTTTTTATCGGGAGTATCGTTTTTTTATTGGTACGTTTCATCATCTTAAGGGCCCTGTTACGGCGGGATAAAGAGCTCACCCACCTAAAGCTTAATTTTTTTACCAATATTTCGCACGAAATCCGCACGCATCTGTCCCTGATATTTGGCCCTGTCGAAAAGCTGATCCTCGAGGATAAGGGCGGCGCGCAAACCCGGCAGCTGCATATCATTAAGAAAAACTCAGACAGTCTGCTGCAATTGGTGAATGAACTGATGGATTTCAGAAAAGCCGAAACGGGAAACCTGAAACTGCATATCGCGGAGCATAATATTGTAGCTACCATCTCAGAAATTTATAACTCTTTTTATGACCATGCGGTATCAGCCAATATCACCATTGATTTGATTGCCTCCGCCGATACTATTCCGCTTTATTTTGATAAGATACAATTGGAAAAAGTGTTTTTCAACTTGCTGCACAACGCGTTCAAGTTTACCGGCGGCGGCGGTTATATTAATATCCTGGTAGAGGAAGGAAAAGACAATGTTACCATTACCGTGGCCGATAACGGTAAAGGAATTGCCCCCGAAAACCTGAAGAATTTATTTGAAAACTATTTCCAGGAAAACGACCAGGGTAAACAAAACACAGGTTATGGCATCGGGCTTGCATTGTCAAAGAGCATTATTGAACTGCATAAAGGTTCTATCTCTGTAGAAAGTAAGATAGCCCCTTCAGGTAACAGGACCTCGTTTGTGGTTAGCCTGCGTAAAGGAGCGGGTCATTTTAAACCGTCCGATTTACAGAGAACATCCGTCAATGATTTTCTGAAGATACAACGACCTGCGTTGGGTGATGGTTCAGTTGCGCCCGCGGCTGAATTGGTTGATTTGCCTAAATCTTCAAAAGATAAGAAGCAAACTATCTTACTTGTTGAGGATAACCCAGAGGTGCGTTCATTTATTGTTGAATTTTTGCGGCAGCACTATGAGGTGATCAGCTACGAAAATGGTGTGAAAGGCTGGGAGGCTGCCAGGGAGCAGATCCCGGATCTTGTTATAAGCGATGTAATGATGCCGGAGATGGATGGCTTTACCTTATGTCATCACATTAAGGAAGATGAAAGGACTAATCATATCCCGGTTATCCTGTTAACTGCCAAGGCATCGGGGATAAACCATATTGAGGGCCTTAAAATGGGCGCCGACGTTTATCTGACCAAACCTTTCAGTATTGAAGTGCTGCTGCTGCAGGTTAACAACCTGCTAAACGCAAGCGAGAGGATCCGGAAAGCATTCAAATGGCAGATCACCGCTACACCTGATCCTGTTTGGAATGCCGGTGCCGAAAAAAATATCCAGGCAACAAAAGCTTTGGTTGATACCATAGATAATGAGTTTATCAATAAGCTGGTCCGGATCATTGAGCATGAGCTTGATAATTTGGCGTTCGGGGTTCCTGAACTGGCCAGCGAGATAGGTATGAGCCAGCCCGTATTATATAAAAAGCTGGATGCGCTCACCGGTTTGTCGGTCAATGACTTTATTAAATCTGTTAAGATGAACCATGCGGGGATCTTGCTCAATACCAAACGCTATACCGTTAATGAAGTGGCCTATATGGTTGGTTTTAGCGATAGGAAATATTTTAGTAAAGAATTTAAAAAGCAGTACGGGAAAAACCCTACTGAGTTTATGAATAGTTAGTTAAATGTGTAAGGCAAATGGAAAAGCGGACTTATGCCCATTTTTTGCCGCTTTTCCGGGTGATGGGTTTAAACACTTTCATGCCCATCTCTTGCTTTTTCTGCTACAATTTTGGATTCTGTTGAGATCCCGTTTTGTGCGTCTTTAAATTCTTTAATCCCTGTGCCAAGGCCTTTCATTAACTCCGGCACTTTCTTCCCGCCAAATAATAGCAACATGGCGAATACGATAAGCAGGATATGTTCTGGCTGTAATAAATTCATGATTCTTATAATTAAATAGGCTTAATAAATACCATTCTGGTGGTTGACGAGCGATGCCGCTTGTTCCAGTGTCATGCCAAAATGATCGGCAATTAATTGGGGCGGGTTTGAGTTTAACCAATCGTTCAGGGAAATTTCCTGGTAAACGGGGCTGTTGAATAATATGATCAGTTTCAGGGTTTCAGTTCCGGTATTTTCAATGAAGTGGCCGTACCCTTGTTTAATAAAGCCAACCATTCCTTTATGATAAGGCATGGTTTTTACCCGGCCATGCGAGCCAAAAATACTTAACTCTCCTTTTCCTTCCATTACATATTGCCATTCATCGGCATTAGGGTGCCAGTGCAGTTCGCGTATGGCTCCGGGTTCAATATTCATGCGCATAGATGTAATGGTATTTTGAATCGGGAACTCCAGCGATGAAACCAATTTTACCGAACCTCCTTTAAATTCCTGAAAAACACCTTCTTTTTCCATACTGAATTTATGCATGGAGTTGCTGAACGGAATAGCAGGGTTAATATTTTTTGGCCGGGGTTTCACCGCGATTTTTCCTAAGCCAATATAAAGCTCCTTTTTAGGCAGGGCTGCAAAAAAGCTGGTTGGCAGTCCTGTGTTTTTAGCCATGATAGCCGGCGAAACATGGCTCACCCAATCGGTTACGCTAAAAGTGCCGAATTCCGAAAAATGACCATTATCGAAACCCAACAGGAAATGGCAGGGTTTATCGCCCAGGCACTGCAGCATGTGCCCGTGGCCTTTGGGGAAAAACCAAATATCCCCTTTTTCAAAATCATCGGTTGAGGTGGTGCCGTCGGGCGTAATTACGGTTGTCCTTACCGCTCCGTCCAATATATAAGCCCACTCGGCAGCAATGGAGTGCCAGTGCATTTCGCGGAAAGCTCCCGGCTTAAGGTACATGGAAACACCGGCGATGCTTTGCGAAACCGGAAACTCTTCTACAGTTGCTTCTTTGGCCGAACCACCTGCTCCCTGATAACCGGTGCTGCCATTTTCTATATCATAAACAAAATCTTCCAGTTCGGTTTCGGCTTTGGCTTGTCCTTTTATCCCCGGTTTGCTTAGCGCGGCTTTCGCCTTTTCAGGCATCAGTGTACCAAGTCCTGTTGCAAGCACGGCAGCGCCCATAGCTGTTAATGATGCTGTTGAAAGAAATTCACGTCTTGTAGTTTCCATAAATTGAATGTCTTTTGTTTTTCGAAGACGTTGTAAAATTCAGCCGCCGGGGATTGCATTCTTGACAACATTCGATGAACGGGCAGTACGTGTCGTTAAATTCCGGGGTGCCGTAGAAAATTGGCTGACTGTGTTCGGTGAACAGGCAAAACGTGTCGTTGAGCACGTTTTTATGTGATGAAAATAATGGAGGCTATTTTCTGAGGCTGATTTAAAGGCCGTATTTCCCTCTGATATCTTTTGAATAATGAGTTTCGATCAGTTATCAATAAGTATCGGCTCCCGGCCATTATTTAACGATTGCATTTGCCTATTCAACGAATACCCTTTCCCACGCATTGGCGGCCCCTATACTTTAGCTTAAGTGATACAGCATTTTATACCACCGGCGGAAGGAAGCCGGTGATATTAAGTAAAAACAAATTGTTATGAAAAAAACACACCCTATAGCAAACCGCAGAGTTGTTTTTATTATCAGTGCGCTGGCAGTTGGTTTTGTTTTACTACAGTTTGCATCGCCGGCTATTGTTAATCCTCCGGCGACAAAGGAAATATCTGCCCCGGAAGAGGTTACCCGGATTTTAAAACAGGCCTGCTATGATTGCCATTCTAACGCTGCCGATCCGGCATGGTACGGTCGTATCGCGCCAGCCTCTTTTTTGGTTGCCCATGACATCAGGCAAGGTCGGTCACGCTTTAATTTTTCTGAGTGGGACAAAAACCCGCCTGTTGTACAGGAACTATTGTTATGGGAAATGGTTAATGCCATAGGGGAGGGGAAAATGCCGCTTAGCCGTTATAGCCTGCTGCATAGCGGTTCGCGAGTATCAGCGTCAGATCTTGCAATACTTAAAAAGTATGTTAATACCCTGCCCGGAAGACATAAAGTTGATACAGCCAGAATTGTGAAGCCGGACACTATTACCTCAAAACTGGCTGATGCAAAGCCGTCGCAAATTCCCGTTTCGCTAAATGGCGTCTCTTATTATCCCGATTATAAAAATTGGAGGATCATTAGCGTAACAGATAAATATGATGGCGGAAGTATGCGTGTAGTATATGCCAATGATATGATGTACAATGCCATTAAATTAAAAAAAATGCCTTTCCCGGATGGGGCTGTAATGGTTAAAGCCGTTTGGGGCAAGCAACAGGAAAGCAGCGATGGCATGGTAAGGCCGGGCAATTTTCAAAATGTGCAGGTTATGGTAAAGGATAGCAGGAAATATGCGGCGACCGAAGGTTGGGGATTTGCCAAATTTGATGGGTTCGGACTGAAGCCATACGGAAAAATCGCGATTTTTGACAGGACCTGTATTAATTGCCATAGGTTACTGGCTCCTGAAAGCGATTTCGTCTTTAATGTTCCCACCAAATAAATCAATAGTCTGCAAACTAAAATATAAGATCATGTTGAAAGTAATTTCATGCGCATTATCTGTAGCGCTGCTATGCGGGGCCTGTCAGCAAAAAAAGAATGCTGTGCTGGCCCCCGAATATCTATACGAGGTTAAAAACCAGAAGCCTATCTGTTCATTGATCGACAATAAAAAAGGTAATATCCTAATGCTTTACGGGAATGACGTTGCGCTGCGCGCAGCCAACTACCCTGTGGCAAAGCAGTTGCCTGGCGCATATTATACCCTGGTAACATGGAAACAAAAGCAAATGCCAAGCTGGTACGGCACCAATATGAATGGTGAAATTTATACGGTTGAAACCCTTAAAATTTCGCATGCTGACATAGAGCCGCTCAAATCCGATTATCAGTTTGTGCCTGGCAGTTCATATATTTCAACTGTTGCACGGCCTGACCGCAACGAGCGGATTCGTTTTATAATAGATCAGCGGGCTGCCGTATTACCCTAAAGCGGAGGGTATTTACTGAAGGGATCGAAAAGCTTTCTCTAAATAAAAAGGCTAATGCACATCGCATTAGCCTTTTTATTTAAACCATCATGAAGCAACGGTTAATGATGGGGAATTTGGTATTTATTTTTTTACGTTGATCGGTGCACCCTCTTTTAGTTCATCGGTTGCATTGGTAACCAATATATCGCCTGTATGCAGCTTGCCATAAACTTCGAGGCTGTCGGCCGTTTCTCTTCCCTTTTGCACGTCAACCCATTGCGCTTTGTTGTTAACAACCTTTATTACAAATACCCGCTGTGAGTTTTGTGTCACTGCGCTTTGAGGCACAATAAAGGTTTTTTGTGTGTTGTTGAGTTGAAGGCTTACCTGGGCAAACATACCCGGCAATAACTGCCTGTCATTGTTAACAATATCCATCTGCATCTGCTCTGTCCTGAGTGTTTGATCCATACTTCCCGATTTCCGGTTCACTACAGCTGCAAATTGCTTCCCTGGTAATGTCTTTACCGAAAAATGAACGGTATCCTTATCGGTGAAATAAGCTGTTGCTGCTTCCGGTACATCTACAACCAGCCGTAATTTGGTTTGTTGCTGAAGGGTGAGCATCGGTTTATTGGAGCTCTTGTCTGATGGGGTAACGTAAGCTCCCGCATACACATTACGTGAGCTGATCACACCGTCAAACGGGGCCCTTACTTCAAGGTAGTCCTTTAAATCGCCAGCTAACTGGTAGGCAGATCCGGCAGCGAGCAGGGAAGCACTGTCTGCGCTCATTTTGGCATGCGCCAGTTCAAGGTCATTGGGTGATATGGTACCCGGGGTCCGGCTTGTTCTGTAAAGTCGGTCATAGGTGGCTTTACTACCGCGATAAATTGCTTCTTTGGTATGAAGATCTTCTTGTGATTGCTTAAGCGCGGCAATCATTTCCGGTGCTTCAAGTGTGATGAGCAACTGGCCCTTGTGCACCTGGCTGCCAATGTCTACGGTCATCGTTTTGATGAACCCGTTTACCTTAGCATAAAGGTCAACAGCCTGATAAGGTTGGAGTACACCTGGAATGCTCATGCTGGTATGCAGATCGCCTTCCCGAAGCCTGATAACCGGGGTTGTTTGTATGGATTGAACGGGTTGTTTATTTTGATTACTTCCGCATGAGGCAAGCAGGCTACCGGCCAGCATGCAAAGGATATATTGATATGATTTCATGATTTCTTTTTTTATGAGTTTTTAGGATCGAAGTATACACTTAGCTGGTCATCAGGATCGAGCGAAACACTGTTGGTGGTTGACTTTTGCTGCACCAGGTAAAAGATTACCGGTAAAATGAACAGGGAAACAAACGTTGATGCAATCAATCCGCCTATAACAGCCCTGCCCAAAGGGGCTGTCTGTCCGCCGGCTTCACCCAGTCCGGTAGCCATTGGGATCATCCCTGCAATCATCGCGATAGTGGTCATCAGGATTGGCCTGAGCCTTAATTCCATCGCTTCAATAGCTGATTCCATGGCGTCTTTGCCGCTTTTTCTGATTTCTTCCGCGTTTGAAATTAAGAGGATAGCATTGGAAACAGAAACCCCGACAGACATGATTATACCCATGTATGATTGGAGGTTGAGGCTTGACCCCGTTGCAAGCAAAATGAGCAGGGAGCCAACCAATACGCCTGGTATCGCTGTAATAACAGTAAAGCCTAAGCGGAACGACTGGTAATTTGCAGACAGCATCAGCAGTAAAACGATAATAGTAATCAACAAACCGGATTGCAGGCTGGCGAGCGTCTGGTCAAGCAGGATAGTTAATCCCCTTACCTCTACCGAAATTCCGCGAGGTGGTGTGTTGCTGTTTTTCAGGATCTTATTTACAGCTGCCGAGGCGGAGCCGAGGTCTTTATTGTAAATATTGGCTATGATTGATAGGTAACGTGTAGCCCCTTTACGGTCATATTCGCCCACTATTGGCTGCATGTTAAAGGTGCAAACATCGCCAAGCACAGGCCTTGCGCTGTTCTTGAATATCGGAACCTCGGCAAGGTCGTCAAGGCTGCCCATATCAGGTTGCGGTATCTCCACCTGCACGTTATAGGAATTGGCATTGGTTTGATCAAGCCATAAAATCTTATCAGTAAAACGGCTGGATGATGTTGCCTGGGTAATACAATTACTAACCTGTGTCATGGTAAGGCCCATCTGCGTTACTTTGTCCCGGTCGATATTGATATGGATCGCGGGGCTTTTCAGCTGCTCTTTCAGCTGCACATCCCTCAGAAAAGGAACCTGTTTCAACTGCGCTATCAGAGTATCTGCATATTGCTGTCCCTGGGCTATATCTTTGCCAATTACAGCTATCTCGACAGGTGTAGATGAACCCTGGCTCATGATCTTGCTGGTTAAATCAATCGGCTCGAACGATAGTGTCACGTCCGGCATGGCTTTATGAAGCGCTTTCCGTAGGTTTTCCTTAACATCCTGTATGTTTTCCTTGTAATTGTCGCTCAGGTTAACCTGCATAACAATCTCGTTGGAGGAACTCATAAACAAAATGACCGGCAAAGTTGGGAACGAAGAAGGGTGCTGCCCTGCAAAAGCAGATATAATATCGACATTGTTTTTACCTACAGTTTGATATAATACCTGCTGGGCTTCAAGCATCGTTTTTTCGGTTTGCTCAAGCCTGGTTCCCTGTGGTGCCCTTATGCGGACTTGGAATTGCCCGCTGTTTAGCTTAGGCAGGATATCCTTACCTATTATGGATACGCTGAAGCCAACTATGATGAAAGAAATGGCCACGTAAAGCGCAACACTTGCGCGGCTGCGGCTCATCATCCATTTTACGATTTGCACGCAGGCTGCCTTAAACCGGTCGAACCGGTTTGGCTTATCCGCTGTTTGGGGTTTTTCTTCATGATGTTCCGGAACTTTAAGTACCCAGTTGGCCAATACAGGCACAAGCGTTTGTGATAAAAGAAATGCCGCTATCATGGAAAATCCTACTGCTAATGACAAGGGTAGGAACATGCCCTGTGGTACACCCGTCATGAAAAAGGCAGGCACAAAAACCGCCAGGATGCTAAGCAGGATCAGGAGCTTTGGCAGTGCTATCTCTTCACAGGCGTCGGCTACGGCGCGAGCCTTTTTCTTGCCCATTTCCATATGCCTGTGAATATTTTCAATCGTCACGGTCGATTCATCTACCAGGATACCGATAGCCAATGCAAGACCGCTCAGTGTCATGATGTTCAGCGTTTGTCCAAACAGCTTCAATACCAGGGTGCCTATAATTACAGAAAGCGGGATATTCACCACTACGATAAAGGCGCTTCTCTTATCGCGCAAAAACAGCAATACCATTAATCCCGCCAGGATGGCTCCTGTAACACCTTCGCTGATAAGACTTTTTACCGCGTTGATCACGTAAACGGACTCATCAAACTCAAACTTTAACGAAACATCTGACGGCAAAAGGCTTTGCATGTTTGGAATTGCCTTTTTCAAATCCTGCACTACCGACCAGGTGGAGGCGCTGGAAGCTTTAATCACGGGGATGTAAATTGCCCTTTTACCATTAATGTAGGCAAAGCCGGTAGTAATATCAGCCCCATCTACCACCCGTGCCACATCTTTCAGATAGATGGTTGCTCCATTTTGATAAAGTAGCGGAATTTTTTCAAAGTCCTTAACCTTGTTCAATACGGTATTGGAAGGTGTTAGGTAAGAGGTACGCCCAATGCTGACGGTTCCTGCCGGCGAGATATGGTTGTTATCCTTTATCGCCGCGGTGATCTGGTCGGCAGTTACACCATGGCTGCGCATCAGGTCTGGGTCAACATTAATAACAACGGTTCTGGCATTACCGCCAATAGGTGGTGGCGAGGTTAGACCTGCAATTTTAGAAAAGTTGGGCCTGACATATAAACTGGCCAAATCCTGCAGTTCGTTGTTACTACGTTTCGAGCTGCTTATAGTCAACTGCCCCACAGGTAATGTAGAGGCATCAAAGCGAATAATGATGGGCGGCGGGGTTCCGGGAGGCATTTCGGCGAAAGCCCTGTTGGTAAGCGAGGTAACTTCGGCCGCCGCCTGTGCCATGTTTGTTCCATCATAAAAACTTAGTTTGAGCAGGCTTAAACCTTCTATGTTATTGGTTTCTATTGATTTGATACCACTTACATATAGGTATAAGTTTTGATAATTGGTAGAAACAAAGCCCTCCATTTGCTGGGGCGACATGCCTCCGTAAGGTTGGGAAACATATATGGTAGGCAGGTTAATGTTTGGAAAAATATCAATATTAATTTTTGTGGCGGCAATTATCCCCGCCAGCACTACGCCAATTACAACGACAATCACCGTTATTGGCTTCCTTAATGAAGATTGAATGAGATTCATGATCGTTGTATTTAATATTGGTTAGTGAATAGATATAAATTCCCTGAAGAACCGGCCATGTACAAAAGGGCTTGCCATACCGCGTTACCGGCGATGTCTTTGTTTGTTTCTGCCCGGTTTAAATCATACAGCGTTTGCGTCACATCAACTATAGTAGCAAGGCCGTTGCTGTATAGGGTCTTTTTTTGTTCATAAGCGTCACTTGCAGCTTTTAACAAAATGGGGGCTTCCCGGTACTTTTGCAGAGCGTTGGCCAATTGCTTATTGCCTTCTTCCAGCTGATTGGTAAGGTTAGTTTCCTGGTAGTGATATTCGTTGGTCAGTCCATCGGCATAATAGCGCTGGCTCTTGAGCCTGGAGCTAACCCTGCCCATGTTTGACAGGTTCCAGGAAATGCCTACTCCAATTAGATAATTTCCCCGTAAGGGCGCAATACCATTAAAGTAGCCTTGATTATAACTGCCGGGATCAGCCGGATTATAGCTTGTCCCGAAACCTGAGCCCCTGTCTTGCAACGTGCCAAAAAATGAAACTTTAGGCAGGCTGGTTTTGGAAAGGTAGGCGGCATCAAGCTCACTGCTTTTTACCCGCTCTGCCAGGAACCTCAATTGGGGGTGATTGGAGATATCATAAACAGGGCGCTGCGGTAGCTGCGCGGGCAGTTGATTGATATATAGGCTATCTAACAGGAAATCCTGTTTGGTCATGCCTAACTGCATAGCAAGGTTGGCAGCCTGTTTCTGTTCAAAAGCAATCGCGTCTGTCAATGCATTTTTAGCCTGTGATAGTTGCGCATTGGCTATTGAGCTATCTACCCCTGCGTTTAAACCGTTAACTGTACGGGTGAGGATCACGTCCTTCAGTGCAGAAACCCTGGAAAGGTTTACCTCTTCAGAATAATGCAGGCGTTGTGCATCAAGTAAATTCAAATAGGCTGATGCAGCCCTTACCTGCTGCTGAAACTTTTCCTGTTCAAGGTCGGCTTCATCGCGGTCATAAATTCCTTTGGCATCGGCTACGTGAGCTTTTTGCAAGCCAAATGAAAAAATATTCCAGTTGATTTCTGATGAATAGAGCGCGGCAAAAGCGGCGTTCCAATTTTGAGAAGCGGAAACCGGACCCGATGTAGTCGAGATTAATCCGTTAATACCCGAAGGGAGGCCGTTGAGGCCATTAATTGTGCCGTAGCCCTGTTGCGCGGAAAGGATGAAATCCGGTGTTCCATCGCGCCTGGCCGCGGTGATATTTTCTTTGGAAGCATTGGCATAATTAGCCTTTGCTTTTAATAATTCCTGACGTGAGAGTGTAAGTTGCAGGGCCTCTTTCATACTCAGGACATGATCGTTGTTTTCCTGGGCAATGGCAGGCAGCGTTCTCAATCCCAGGTATAATGTTAACGTGAGACTGAAAACCAAAAACTTTATGTTCGTTTTCATTTGGAAAAAATTAAAATATGCGTGTTACAGGCCCTAAAAGGCCCATTAATAGCTGTTAGCTAAACCGGCAAAACCGGTCTATCAACGACAATCAGCATGAAGCTGACTGTCCGGATATTTTAATTGAAAGATGGCGGCCCTCTGAGGTATAAAAGAGGAATGGGGTCAATAGGAGTAAAAACCTCCCGGAAAGCGGGAAGCGCTATAAAGACGATTATAATAAGAATCCCAAACGTAACAAGGCTTATTTCGGCGGGAAGTGCGGAATGCCTGAATTGTTGGGTATAAGACTGTAGTTTACAATGAATGATACCGGCCCGGACATGGACATCTTTTGAATGGCTGGCTTCGGTTGAAACATTCTTGTTGAAAAAGATGGCATAACGTACAAGCACCCGACCCTGTAGCCCTGTGAAGATCAGGAGGACGAGCAATAGTTTCAATATGTTATGCAGTAGCTTTTTCATTGCAGGTTGTAAAGCTTAATCATGACCGGGTTATTTAACTATCTCCTTTCCGTGCCGATAATGCCGGGAAGTTTTTTTATCCCACATACTTCTTAATATGGCCGTGAAAATCAATAAACCCATGATCATATTTTTTATTGATATAAAAGTAGAATGCCCGGCGAGAGATTTCAGCCGGTATTCGTTAAACAGGCAAAAACAGTCGTTGAAAAAGGTTTGGCAACTAATGAGAGGGGCGTATTTCTTGATTATTGGCAAAGTTCAGTAAAACTCATGCTAAATGCTCAACCCAGATCGGCTATGATTACTCTCTATTGATCATTGGTTGAATTGTTTCGATATTGATATTTGTAGCATGTGTACCCTATCTTAACCGGACTGTTGTCCGATTAAGAAAAAATTAGCCTGCAACTATTTAAGCTTTATTTTTACCTTAACAATTTGTGTTAATAGGATCCAGCTTTTGCTCAAACTGAAATGGCATTTCAAAACCGGACGCATTAATGTCCGGTTTTGTTACAGGGGCGCAGTTTGGATAATATGTAATATTTTATTTATCAGATTGTTATCGGATTGGAATAACGATTGATATATTTAATTACTTGAATTCTTACACCTTTCATATCAACCTGTATGACCTGGCCGCCCTCGGAACAATATTCGTTGGGCTTACCTTCGCTTTGCTTCTATGGTTCACAAAAAGCGTCAATCGCTCTGCAAACCGCTTTCTTGCCCTGGCTCTGGCCACAATGGTTTTGTGGATGATACGGGTTTTGGGCATCGACATGCGGCTGGAAATTTATCTGCCCGGATGGGATAGGTTACCTATGCAATTTTTACTGGCTATGGGGCCGATGATCTATTTCTATGTGCTGAAAATAACGCGCCCCGAGTTCAAATTTACTTGGAAGCACCTGCTGCATTTCAGTCCGTTGTTGCTGGAGCAAGCTGTGTTGATATTGGCGATCAAAGAAAATACACGCACAGGAGCTGCTACCTATATAACCAATACTTTTCAAGTGCTAAACCCGGTACTTCAGCTGCTCATCTTTATTTCAATCATAATTTATCTGTATAAATCTCATCAGCTTATACAGCATTTTTACAAGCGGCTGCAACCCGTTTTAATGGACAGGTCGCTTCTTGAATTTCGATGGCTGCGCCGTTTGTTGGCAGCTACGGCCCTGTTGTGGACCTTATGGATCGCCTATGCCGCCGTAGACTATTTCGGCTACCGCAATCAATTGGGTACACACGTTTATTATACTTTTTACATCTTCCTGGCGGTAATCATTATATGGACTTCGATGGCCGCTTTCCTGAGGCCACAGGCAGCATTAATCGTGCATCAGTCTACGCCCCTTAGGTCATCGCCAACGGGAGAATCAAAGAGTAAAGGGATTTGGTTGAAGAGGGCAATGGAAACCAACCTGTATTACCAGGACTCCGAATTAACGCTGAGCTCATTGGCCGGAAAACTTGATCTGCATACACATGAACTATCGCGTATCCTTAATACGGTACTTAAAAAAAGCTTTAATGATTTTGTTAACGAATACCGTGTGAGGGATGTGGCAGCAAAAATGCAGGACCCCGCTTACGATCATATCACTTTTCTGGGCATAGCCTATGAAGCTGGATTTAATTCGCAAAGTACCTTTACCCGTGTTTTTAAACAAATGACCGGGCAAAGCCCGATGGAGTATAAAAATAACCTGAAAAAGGATTGCTCAACTTATAAATTGGGCATTCACCCTCAATTTGCGCCCGTAATTTCGAATCGTGATACCATTCCTAAGTGGTCTCCTTCGAAATCAAATCGCGGCACTATGTTTAAAAATTACTTAAAAATCGCCTTCCGGAGTTTCTGGAAACACAAGGTATTTACAATGATCAACATTGTAGGGCTTTCAATCGGTATCAGCGCCTCGCTGGTAATTTATTTGATAGTACACTACGATTTTTCATTTGATAAGTTTCATAAGGATAGCGACAGGATATATCGCGTGGTATCCAATTTTAAATTTCAGGGAAATGAGAGCCATAGCTATGGGGTTACCACCCCGATGGCTGCAGGGATAAAGGCTAACGTTACCGGGGTCGAAATAGTTGCGCCCTTGTATACATTGAACCCTGATGTAATGGTTACCGATAAAAACAACGCGCCCGTAAAGCTTAAAGGACAAGATCATATTACCCTGGCCGACCAGAACTATTTTAAGATAGTCAATTACACGTGGCTTGCAGGTTCGCCTACAACGGCGTTAAACGAACCTTACCATGTTGTACTTACTTCCGAGCGGGCAAAGGTTTACTTTCCCTCGCTTAGTTACGAGCAGATGATTGGTAAAACGGTAACTTATGATACCTTAAAGACAACAGTATCCGGCATAGTTGAAACCATAAAAGAGAATACTGATTTTTCTGCCCACGACTTTATTTCGTTCAGTTCGGGCAACCTCAAAAACAGGTTGGGTATGGATATGCAGCTGGACAGTTGGGGAAGCACCAACTCGGCATCGGAGGTGTTTATTAAACTGAATCCGAAAGCTTCGGCTGCAAACGTGCAAAAGCAGGTTAACGCCTTGTATAAAAAGAGCAACCCGCAAAGTGCCGAAGACCTCAAAAACGCGAGTGAGCAAACCTATACCGTTCAGCCTTTGAGCGATATCCATTTTAACCAGCTATATGGTACTTTTGATTTTAGCGGGCCTGCAAGTAAAAGTAAATCGTATATGTTGCTGGCCATTGCAGGTTTCCTGCTGCTGTTAGGATGTATCAACTTTATCAATTTAACCACGGCGCAGGCTACCCAGCGGGCAAAAGAAATCGGTATCCGTAAAACCATGGGAAGCAGCCGTCCACAGTTGATCATGCAGTTTTTGAGCGAAACATTTTTGATTACGCTTTTCGCGGTGATTATTTCAATCGGCTTAACACCGTTGATCTTAAAACTGTTCTCGGGTTTTGTAGCCCCTGGTGTAAAAGCCAATTTTCTGCAGCAGCCCGATATATTTATATTCCTGTTTGTGTTAACAGTTATCGTTAGCATATTATCAGGCTTTTATCCCGCGCTTATGCTGTCGGGTTATAAACCTGTTTCGGTGCTCAAAAACCAGGTGCAAAGCGGCACTCACAAAACCCGGAATGCCTGGCTGCGCAAATCCCTTACCGTATCGCAGTTTATAATTGCCCAGTTTTTTATTATGGCTACCATGTTGGTAAGCAAGCAGATTTATTATGCCCTGCATAAGGACCTCGGTTTTAAAAAAGAAGCTATTGTTTATGCCCAAACCCCGTACAAGGTTGGTAAAGCGTCTACAAACAAGGTGATGTTAAACAAACTCGGCGCCCTGCCCGGTGTTGAAATGGTAAGCCTTGGGTATTTCCCTCCTTCATCAGGGGCAACAAATGCTACAAATGCACTTTATAAGGATGGAAAAAAGGAAATCATCACTTCGGTTGAAATAAAATATGCCGATGAAAATTATATTAAACTTTATCATATCAAAATATTAGCCGGCCGGAATATTACTGCTGCGGATAGTACAACAGGTGTGGTAATTAATGAAAAGTACGCCCGTACCATTGGATTTGCAAACCCGGGCGACGCGATTGGCAAAACGCTGGAAAAACTGAACAATTCAAAATCCCGGCGTATTGTTGGTATTGCCGGTAATTTCTATACCCATTCATTACAGTCGCCGATAGGTCCCCTGGTTATTCTCTCGCCCGGCGGTAACAACTTCTTTCATAATAGCGTTATCCATATTGCCCTGAAACCTGAAACTCCTGGCAGCCTTTCCTGGTCAAAAACAATGACCGCAATGAACAAGATCTGGAAAGAATTTTACCCCGACGACGATACTAATTATAAGTTTTACGATAAATCGATAGAGCAATTCTACGATCAGGAGAAACAAACGTCTACCTTATTAAGCTGGGCTACTGGTCTTTCCATATTCATCAGTTGCCTCGGCCTGCTGGGCCTGGCTATTTATACAACCGGTCAGCGTACCAAGGAGATTGGCATACGCAAGGTGCTCGGCGCGTCGGTTACGGAAATTGTACGCTTACTCTCTACCGAATTGATATTGCTTATCCTGTTGGCGTTCGTAATTGTGACACCGCTGGCTTGGTGGGCTATGAACAAATGGATGGAAAGCTATGCAGATAAAACTCAGATCAGTTGGTGGATATTTGCAGCAAGTGGCGCAGGAATGCTATTAACTGCCTTTATTACATCAAGCTTCCAGACAATCAGAGCAGCTGTTGTGAACCCGGTAAAAAGCTTGCGAAGCGAATGATTTGTATGAGAAGCAAAAAGAGCTTTGATTGTATATTAAGCAAAAACTTCCCGATGAGATTATCATACAAAGCAAGGCCATCTAAAAATGGCCTTGCTTTTGGAGCTTTTGTAAGCACTTAAACTCCAATATTTATTGCTGCAGAATTGCCGTTACAATAGGGCCAATATCAGTACGGCAGTAAGTTGATCAGTAAGCGAATAACGTTGCTGGATAAAAGCCGGATCATTGTAAGCTACCCATGTTTTATCCTCGCCGTTTTTCCAGGCGATAACTTTAAGGGGCAGGTCGAGCGCTGTCGCGGGATTAAACTCCATTATCAACCCTCCTTTAGCCGGGTTACCAAATAAGAGAAACTCAAGTGGCGGAAGGTTGATCCCGCCTTTAAGCGCTTCTGCCTGCTGATCTATCCTCGCATAAATGGTAATGCCTTTTTGTTTTAAGGCATTCTCCAGGCGGTCGATTACTTCTTTCACCGTATGAACGGTCTGTCTGATAATAACTCCTGTTGGATTCATGGTTTTAGGTTTTAGTATTTTAAGCCAATTTTATTGCAGCAGGTAAGTTAACAGGTATAAGGTTATGCAGATACATAGTTAGCAAATATTCTTATATAGGCAACCGGGTTTGTTCGCCTAATTTAACGGAAGATTTAAAGATCTAATTTATATCATATTTCACCTGCAAGGTTTTCTGGTTTCATACGCTTAATTTTTTTCAAAGTGCGGTTCGGTTTTGATATTGAAAGTAATTTGCTTGAAATAACCGAAGGGGTAGTTAAAGCCCCTTCGCCCGTGTAACCGGATTGTTCCTAAATTATGTAAGGTAAAAGTGGAGACAACGAACTGCTTAATCACATTTTCATACCGGCCATATTGTCGCCACCATTCTTAAATATCGCTTCACTATTTAACAAGTAAGCCCCGTTAGTGACCACTATATCTCCTGCGTTTAAACCGGACAGAATGGATACATAATTCTGGTTGCCGTTTCCTGGTTTGATCATCCGGGATGAAAAGCTTCCATCGGAATTTTTAACCCATACCAGGCTGCCTTTTCCATCCGTTAAAATAGCCGAAGCGGGTACTGCCAAAGCCTGATTATTACCATTGCCAATAGCTATATAACCCAACATTCCTGATCTGATCAAGCCTTGAGGATTAGGAATACTAATCCTGATCAGGTTAACTTTGGAGGCATCAGATAGCTCGGGGTTAATAAACTCAATTTTGCCATTGATAGCCTGTCCGCCCAGATCCGGGAAGGAAACACTAACCCGGTCATTTTCCTTATAACTGTTTATTTCGCTGGCATATAATTGGGCTTCTACCCACAAATTATTTAATCCTTGTGTTTTTAGGATAGACATACCTTCGGTCACATAATCACCTTCATGAACAGCTATTTCGCTAACAGTTCCGCTAACCTTACTTAGTATCGTTGTTGTAGCAGATACTTTACCGGAAGTTGCGATATTACTGATCTGTGCGGGTGACAGCCCCCAAAGTTGAAGTTTGTTTTCGGCAGCGCTGATCAGTTGTTTGTAATCTACATCCGGATTATGCAGCAATTTTTGTTGCTGTTTGGCTAATAAATATTCCTTTTCCGCTTCCTGCAGATCTTCGCTGTAGAGCGAATAAACCGGCTGCCCGATGGCTATTTCTTCGCCGGTAGTCCGTACAAATAATTGCTGGATCCGGCCCGCTAACCTGGCGCTTAACTCTTCCGATCGCGTGTCATCGGTTGTAACAGTTCCGGTTAATGTTTTTTCGCTGCCGGTATTCTCCTCTCTTACAGTATCAGTCTGTATGCCTGCCAACTGAATTTGCGTGGCTGTCAGGCTGATTTTATTTGTGCTCATGTCCATACTGCCGGTAGTTTCTACTTTGATCAGTTTCATGCCACAGATGGGGCAGTTCCCCGGATGATCTTCATGGATCTGCGGATGCATGGAGCATGTATAATATGCCTTGCTTATCGCTGTAGCTGTGGTTGCTTTTGGTTTTTGTTTACAGGCCGTAAAAAGCGCGGCGAACAACACTGCAAGTGTTAAGAAACTGGCTGTACCTAATCTTAAAAAATATCTTCTATTCATGACCTTGTATTTTAATAAAGCTTTCACTGTCTGTTAAATATTGGCCATTGGATGCCAGGCTATCTGTTAAATCCAGTCCTTTAGTAATAAGTACTTCGTTATCAAGCGTAATGCCTGAGCTTACCTGTTGAGCTTGAAAGGCCGCGCCGCTTTTTAACCAAACAATTTTATTTTGGCCCAAATCAACCAGTGCCGATCGTGGAATCCATAAACCGTTTGTGCTTCCGGTTTTTATTTCAGCCTTAACAATGGTATTTGCTTTTAACTCATGATCCATATTATCAATATAAACCCGGATACTGGTTGTTTTATCGCCTTGTTGCAAAACAGGCTCGATGAAGTTAACCTTACCCCTGATAGTCTTGCCGGGCACATCCGGTAATGTAATTGAGACTGGTTGGTTTAACTTAAGGCCCGAAACGGCGGAGCGGTCAATTTTTATAATGGCCCAAAGTTTATGCGGGTTCACCACGTTAAACAAAGTTTGTCCTTTCTCAACGTACATACCCTCCTTTACAGATAAGGGTAGGTTACTTGCAAAATCGGATGGTGCTGAGGCCTGAGCCGTTCCTAACATTTGGCTATGTGGCAAATCATGTACATGGCCCTCGTAAGCGCTATACACCGGCAGGCTGTAAAATGCTTGCCTGGTTTTAATAACATGGTTAATCTGCGCTTCGGTCATGCCCAGTAATAACAATTTCTGCCTTGAAGCTGCAATTAATGATGCTTCCTGAGTGGAGTTTTTTGTCAGATAGATCAGATCCTGCTGGGCGGTAACCATATCCGGACTATAGATGTCAAAAATGCGCTGCCCCTTATGTATTTCCTGGAAGGCATATTTGATATATAATTTTTCGATACGGCCAGAGAAACGCGAGGCAATATTGTTAAATGTACGTGTATCAAAGTCAAGATAACCCTGTGCTGAGATCGATGTAGGAACTTCCTTTTCTTTAGGTATAATAGCATTAACTGTTGATAGCACCGAAGAATTGACCGGCTGTAACACGGTATTTAAGCTGATACCCGAACCTTCACTGGCCTGGCCGGATTTTTTTACCAGCGTCATACCGCAGATAGGGCAACTGCCGGGATGGTCTTCCAGTATTTGCGGGTGCATAGGGCAGGTATATTTTACATCTGTTTTAACCTGTACCTCGGCTGCTTTCTTTTTTTGATCAGAGCAGGAAGCAAACAATAACAGGCCGGATAACAAACCGATCACGATGATTTTAATGTTCTTCATTTGTTCTGATTATTTAATGTCAATGCTGTAGTTTCATTCTCCCGTTCATAAGCAACCTGCAAGGTTAACAGTTCTTGCAAACGGTCTAAAGCGTTCATCCTTGATGTTTGCAGGTCTTTAATGACAAGTAGCACAGATGGCAAGTCACCTGTATTCTGATCGTAGGCCAGTAAGGCTGTCTTATAACCATTTTGTAAAGCAGGAATAATATTTTGCTGATAGTTGCTGATCTGTTTTTTCTTACTGGCCATATCTGTTTTTATACCGGCCAGTTGCCCTTGTACCTGGTTGAGTACATCCATTTTTCGTTGCTGTAATTCCTCCGTTTCATAGCGGATTCCTTTCAGATTGGCCTTATATTCTTTGGATGCCCATGGAACTATAGGAATAGTAACCGAAGCCATGAGGATATACTGATTGGCCATTCCGCCATAACTAAGCATATGGCCCGCCTGTATCCCAAAATCGGGCTTGCGTTTGCTGTATTCAACCTTTGCGTTTAGGGCCTGTAATTCGATATTTCTGTTGATGCTTCTAATATCGCTCCGGGCATTGGCAAGTGTTGCGGTATCGGTTAGCGTGTTTTCATAGTTATTTAGTATGATGGTAGTGTCCACCGAAAAGATAGTTTGTTTATCCTTGTTCATCAGCGTATTGAGCATGATGTTCCTTTGGCTGATCTCATTGTTTAATTGATCACGGGTGTTATCCAGTTCATATAAATCGGCTTTGGCCTTATAAATATTACTGAGCTTTTCTTTGCCATAGGTTAGCCGGATATTGGCATCTTTAAGCATGTATTCCAGCAGGTTTTGAGTACGCTGCAGCTGGATGAGTTTTTTCTCCAGCACCACCCGCTCATAATAATATTGCTTTGCCTGCGCCACCAGTTGATTTTTCAGATAGTCTTTATCCGCTGCAGTTACTTTGGATACACCTTTCATATAATCTTCTTTGGCCCGGAGCTTTGCCGGATTAGTGAACATTTGTTCGGCCTGAATCATAAATGAACCTCCGTTTGGGTTAAACTGGTAGGGCACCTGATACTGGCCTGCGCTGATCTTAGGGGCATCTAAACTTTTAGCCCCGGTAGCGTAGGCATCCTGTGCGCCGGCTTTTGCAACTAAAGCTTGCAATGCCGGGTTGTCGGCCACACGGGCTATAACGCTGTCTAAAGGCAGGCGTTGTGTTTGTGCCTGCGCCTGCGCCGACAGGTATGCAAAACAAGTAAGCAGCGCAATTATAATTTGAAATTTCGTTTTCATGTTTTTATTCCTTTACATCTAATACTTCCAACCGGCCATGTTTTTTTAGTTCATATTCCTTTACCATCAAAAAGATGAGCGGGGTAACCAGTAAAATATGTGTAGAGGAGGTTAAAACGCCGCCAATCATCGGTAAAACGATAGGCAGCATCACATCACTGCCAGTTCCGCTTGCCCAAAGTACAGGCACCAAGCCAAACAAGGCCACGCAAACCGTCATCAGTTTGGGCCGCAGGCGTTTCACCGCACCATTCATCACGTAAACGCGCAGATCTTCGCGGCTAATCGATGCTTTTGAATTGCCCTTTAGGGCGATCAATTGCTGCATAGCATCATTCAGATAGATCACCATCACGATACCTGTTTCTACCGCTATCCCAAACAGGGCGATAAAGCCCACGGCAACGGCAACCGATAAATGCACACCAAAAAAATACACCATATAAGCGCCGCCAATCAACGCGAAGGGGATGGAGATGAGGCTGAAAAATGCTTCGCGGATAGAATGAAAAGCAAAATACAAACAGGCAAAAATAATGAGCAGCACTATGGGCAACACCAGTTTTAAAGTATGCTCGGCACGGATCAGGTTTTCATACTGCCCGCTCCATTCAATAAAATAACCTTTGGGCAGGGTTTTTACCATACTGTTCAGCCTGTCCTGGGCTTCTTTAACTGTACTGCCCAGATCCCGGTCACGCACATTGAACAACACTGTTCCTCTCAGCAGGGCATTTTCTGATTGAACCATAGCAGGGCCATCGCTGATTTTAATATCAGCAACGGATGATAGGGGGATTGGCCCGTTATTAGTGGTTTGTACCAATGTGCGTTTTATGGCGCCCAGGTTATTGCGATAGTCTTGCGCCAGCCGCGCATTTACACTGAACCGCTGCCTGCCCTCAACAGTAGTGGTCAGGTTCATGCCACCCAACGCGCTTTCCACCACCTCATTCACATCATCTATACTCAGACCGTATCTGCCAATTGCCTCTTTATTAACCTGGATATCCAGGTATTTGCCGCCGGTTATAGGATCGACATACAAATCCTTTACCCCGTTAATTCCCTGCAAAGCCTGTTTCATCTGGCTGGATAAAGCATAAATGGTGTCCAGGTTTTGCCCGTAAACTTTCAAGCCCACATCGGTACGGATCCCTGTTGAGAGCATATTGATCCGGTTGATGATGGGTTGGGTCCAGCCGTTAACGACGCCGGGAATCTGCAATTTTGCATTCAGCTCATTAATAATATCTTCCTTTTTAATGCCCTTGCGCCATTCGCTTTTAGGTTTTAAGAGGATGATGGTTTCTGTCATGCTTATCGGCGAATTATCTGTAGCGGTGTTTGCCCGCCCAGCTTTACCTAAAACATTTTTCACCTCGGGTACGCTTTTAATAATTTTATCCTGTACCTGTAAAAGCTGTTTCGCTTGTGCATTGGATACATCGGGCTGGGTAACCGGCATAAACAGGATTGTTCCTTCATCCAATGGTGGCATAAATTCGCTGCCTAAACTTAGCAGAAGGGGAATACTGATCAACAAAGCAATCAGGTTAATACCAATAGTTGTTTTACGCCAGGTAATACACCAGTTGAGGATAGGCCGGTATAGTTTTTCCAGCGTATTGGTTAAGGGGTTACGGTCGTCGGTTCTTAATTTTCCTTTCAAAAAGAAGGAGATTAGAACCGGGGCAAGTGTTACCGCAAGGATGGCGTCAATGGCTAATATAAATGTTTTTGTCCAGGCCAGCGGGCCAAACAACTTTCCTTCCTGCCCTTCCAGTAAAAACACCGGCAGGAAAGAAGCTACAATAATAAGCGTGGAAAAGAACACGCCACGGCCAACCTGCTTACAGGAGGCTTCTATAATTTTTATTCGTTCTGCTGTGGTCATGATCTTTCTTTTTGTTGTGCAAGGGATAGGTTCCGGTGCGAGTTTTCAACCATGACAATACCGTTATCCACAATCACCCCGATAGCCAGCGCAATACCGGTTAATGACATAATATTTGAGCTGATACCAAAGACATTGAGCAGGATAAAACTTGTTGCTATGGTAATTGGAATTTGAATGATGATGCTTAAAGCACTTTTAAGGCTCAGTAAAAAAATGATCACAATAACAGATACCGTTATCATCTCTTCGATCAGCGTATGTTTCACAGAACCTATCGCGCTTTCAATGAGTTCGCTCCGGTCATAAGCAATCTTAAATTTTACCCCTGCTGGCAATCCTTTTTGAATATCGGCCATTTTATCTTTCACCGCGTGAATCACCTTGTCTGCATTTTCACCATAGCGCATGACTACAATACCGCCAACCGCCTCACCTTCGCCGTTTTGGTCAAATATGCCCAGGCGCTCGTCGCCGCCCATTTGTACCGTAGCAATATCTTTGATTTTTACCGGGATAGTATTGATCACACCAACCGGGATGTTCTCCACATCGGACAAGGTTTTGATATAGCCCAGTCCGCGAACAATATAGCCGGCACCGTTCATCTCAAACTTACGGCCTCCCACATCATTGTTATTGCTTTTCACCGCTTTCAAAACCTGCGATAGCGGGATATTATAATAATTGAGTTTATGCGGATCGATAGTAACCTGGTACTGTTTTTCAAAGCCACCAAAAGATGCTACTTCACTAACACCAGGTACAGTTTGCAAGCCCAGTTTTACATACCAGTCCTGTAAGGCTCGTTGTTCGCCAAGGTTCATACTTTTGGCATCCAGTGTATACCATAAAATATGGCCTACCCCTGTACCATCCGGCCCAAGGGTTGGTGTAATACCTTGCGGTAATAAACGCTGTGCATAATTTAGCCTTTCCAATACCCGGCTGCGTGCCCAGTATATATCAGCTTTATCTTCAAAAACTATATATACGAAGCTCATCCCAAACATGGAAGTGGCACGAATAGCTTTTACCTTTGGAATGCCTTGCAGGTTGCTTACCAGCGGATAAGTGACCTGGTCTTCCATAATTTGCGGACTGCGGCCCTGCCATTCAGTAAATACGATCACCTGGTTCTCTGAAAGATCGGGGATAGCATCGATAGGGTTTTCTTTGATGGCATAGATGCCCCAGGTAAAGAGGGCGGCCGCAATCAGCAGGAAGATATACCTGTTTTTGAGGGACAGGGAAATGAGTTGATTAATCATCGTAATGGGTTTAGTAAGGCCGGAACAGGAGCTCCGGCCTTAAATAAATTACATTTTCATTTTCATGGAATCTGCTTTCTTTTTAGCCGGTTCTTTTTTAACCAGTGTCATGCCGCATTTAGGACATTTACCCGGTTTATCACTCAGCACTTCGGGATGCATGGTACAGGTATACTGCACTTTTGCAGGTTTCACTTTTTTTGTTTTAGTAGTATCAGATACCGCTGTTGTGGAATTTGCAGCAAAAACCGTAGCGCTTGAAAACAGGATGGCAACAGCCATTAACATTACTTTTTTCATGAATTTTAATTGATTATGGTTTGATGATTAATTGCAATTTTAAAATCAGGCAGGATCTGCTTTTGACAGATAATAATTGATGCTATATTGTTGATGAATGGCATCGTAACTCAAAAGATCGCCGTCTGTCCTGAACCGGGTATCAAGAACATCGAATGCCGGGCCATTTTTGTACACCTTTTTCAAATTCTCCAGTGTAAACAGGTAAACTTTATCGGAACCCTTTACGCTGAAATAATGGGTGAAAATCGGTTTAAAAAGGTTAAGCTTATCACCGGCGCGTTCACGCTGGTAAATAATAATAGCGCCGCGTTCCAAAACTTTAAAATTGGAAATGCGAAGATGTTTTATAGCGACAGGTGAATCCTGGGTTAAAGTAATATTTGGAGCATTAAGATTGCTGGCTTGCACTAAAGATTTTGATAAAAGCAGGGCAAGCAATATGATTGAAAATTTGAAGGTTTTCATTTTTTTGATATAAATATTTAGTTACTGAAATTGTTCAGCACCAAATTGATGGATAGAAAATATTGATTAACAGATGGAACTGTTTAATTTGCCGAAACAGCAATTAAACAAAATAGGGAGAGAGGTACCCTGGAAGTATCAAATTCTGTAATTAGAGTAGAGGATGTAAAGCGGATCTCGCTGGACAGGAGGAGCCTGGCTATTGTAAGCATTCACCTCTTTTGAAATAATTTTTTCCGATGAGCCCGGAATGAAAAACGAAGGAATAATTAAAGCAAATGAGTTTTTTAACGTCAAATCGCTTTTGGGCGACACATGGTTATCCTTTACTTTAATATTTGTCTTAACGGTTTTGCAGCAGGCATTGTCGCCAGCCTTGTTGTCCATTTTTGAATGAGAAATTGCAGACAGTGACACCTCTGCTAATTTACCGCAGCAGTAAAACTTGTCTATGGTAATCCCATAGACAGATACTGAGTAGATCAGGGTGAGTAATATGACTGCTATTTTTTTCACAAAGTAAAATTAGAAAACTTCCGGATAGGATTTTTATATAATTCTGTCTTTATTTTATATTTTATTGGAGAAACATAGGCTCACGGATCAGATTTTGTCAATTGCCTTTCGCTTATCCCTTCCGGAAGACTTGAACTGGCTTGGGGTTAACCCTGTGATGCTTTTAAACTGTGTTGAAAGATGAGCGCTGCTGCTATAACCCATCTGGTAGGAGATCTCGTTAAGGTTCAGCTCACCATATTGCAATAGTTCTTTGATCTTTTCAACCTTTTGTTCAATAATAAAGCGTTCAATAGTCATCCCTTGTGAGTTGGAGAATATCCTGCTCAGATAAGTGTAATCTTTATTTAAATGGTTTGCGATCAAATCAGAATAGGACGTTTTTAATTGGGAAAGATCAGAATGGTGCACCATATCAATAACTATATTTTTGATGACTTCCGTAATTTTATCCGTTTCCTTATTGATCAGTTCAAAACCCGGAATTTTTAACGTAGCTGCAATTAACTGTAATTGTTCTTCGTTAGGCTCAGGCGTAATCTCCGCTCTTCCCAATATGATTTCTTTTACTGTAAACCCGAGGCTTTCCAATTGCGGACGGATGGTCGTCACGCAACGGTCGCAGACCATATTTTTAATGTATAAGAGCATGAAATTTCTCTTTTTTTCAAAATTAATAATATTTGAAAATTGGGAGTACAAACCATTGGGGTTGCCCACATAATTCATCTAAAATTGACCTTGTACTGAATAAAGAATACAACATCTCTTACATGACGCCATTTTTAAATAAATTCAAGGGAATATTTTTGAAAGTTTGTGCCATTATTTAAAGGAATGATTTACTTTAATAGTTGCACAAAGAATGCAATTTACACCAATCAAAGTATATTAAGCAACTTGGTCTATTAATAACAAGCTGACACTATAAAAAGAACACTTTTTGCAGGCGGTTTGCGGACTTCAATTAAGTTACTACATTAGTTACTAAACTGTAAAACCTGCATTTTTTAGCTTCAAATAGCGTTTTAAAGCAAAAAAACCTCTTAGTGGTAACTAAGAGGTTTTCTGTTTCTGTGCTACTAATTGGGATCGAACCAGTGACACTAGGTTAAATAAGGAATTTTTATTTGACTCGCTTGTATATTTCTACAGATTGGCCATTGGTAGCACTGTTAATCACCTGGGTATATTCGTCACGACCATTCATCGTGACTTTAACAGTAAATTTATTACCCTGAAGAAGCCGGTAATTTGATATTTGCTCTTCTTCCCTAAGCGTATCATTACTAAAAGTAAATATTCCGGTACCAAACCCATTTTTAAAGATGTTTTTTTCCTTATTCTGAACGAACCTGTGTATGAAAATAAAATGTCCACCCCAGAATATTTTATACTGCGTTACATCGGTTGGAATCGTGTCTTTGCCTTTTATTGTATAGGTTTTTTCCATTTTCCACAAGCCATCAAGCACTGAGGTATCCGCCGGCGGAAATTTTTTATACTCTTCTTTCAATGCATATTTTACACCTTTTACCGTGGCAAAGTCGGGAATGACTTGGGTAAAACCATCTGGTTTCCTTGTAATCTCAAGATTATAGGTTAGGGATGAGTCAAGCGCTCTGCTGGTATAAATACTATGTTCCTTAAGCCGGTTAGCCGAATCAAGTGTGTAAGTGCCAACGCCAAACCCAACAGATGAGTCAGGGACTATACTGGCGTATACGTAGTTACGATCCGTATAGATTTTAACTTGAGTCCGTTTAATAGTGGAGTCTTTGCCTCCTCGATCGAGAACTTGTTTTTCAAGTTCATATGCACCCGACAGGCTCGTCTCAGAAGACTTCTCTTTTTTCTTACATCCAAAAATCAGGAAGCTAAATAAAGCTGCAAAAATTAAAATCTTATTCATAATGCTTAAGTTTAAATATGATATAGGAAATTATTTCGTTTTGCGAAGGCTTTTATTTGGCGGTTGATAACTTAATTATTCAATAAAAAAGTAAAGTAAGGCCAAAATAAATGCCTAAAATTTTACCACCATAAATAATACAATTGGTTACATAAACTTACAAATAATATATATGATAAGCAATTTGTTAGTGAATTATTAAAATCCTGTTAATGAGATATTTAACGAGAAGAAAAATCATCTGATCAGATACGGGGCGATGTGAATGTGAATCAATGAAAATTTTGTATTTGAGTTAATAACCGGAGCAAAGGACCTTGCTTATGTTATTTGCAAACAAATTTTTAATGATTTGTTCTTTTGGCCCGGTAAGGGGAAACATTAATCTCGGCCTGATATAGTACCCGAACCTGTAAAGCCGATAAAATAATCGAAAATGAGTTTGTTCAAAGAGCTAAATTAAAATTCAAATTTCCGTAAATCCTCAAAAGAAAGTTCGAAATCTGATCGGTATGTGCTTAATAGATTGGAGAATGTGCAGTAATAAATGAATTTATTACAACTAAGCGAATAGACCGCGCATTATAGCTTTTATTTTCTTTCAGTGATTGATCGGACTCCTGAAGAACGATTCGAAAAATAATTTAGGAACATAATATCATTAATCATTAGTAGGACAATATTTTTTATCGAACTCTTTAGAGATAGTCAAAATGGACTGTGTTAGCTGATCGATGCTTGCTCTTAACTTCGGCTGATCTTTTTGAGTAATTATTATAGCTGTAATCCGAAGCGGTTCTCCGCTAATGTTGGCTGTTTTTAAAAAAAAAGCTAACTTTGCGCCTTGAAACGAGGTTATGATTTACTTTTTCTTTAATAAAGCGAATACGGTGTTCGCCGTACAACATAGTCAAACGCTCCAACCGACAGATATTTCAAAACTAAGCTGGCTTTTTGCAGGCGCGGAATTAAACCGGGACACAATTGTGACCGGTTTTTTTATTGGCCCCAGAGCAGCGATGGTTACCCCGTGGAGCACCAACGCGGTTGAAATTACGCAGAATATGGGCATTGAAGGCGTTATCCGCATCGAGGAATTTGCAGCGGTTGATCCTGATTTTTCGGCTTTTGACCCGATGCTGTTTCAAAAATATGCAGCGCTTAATCAGGCGATCTTCACTATTAACATTAAACCGGAAGCAATCCTGGAAATTGCGGACATCGCCCAATATAACAAGCAGGAGGGACTCTCTTTAAGTGACGAAGAGATTCAATACTTAAACGGTCTTTCTGAAAAGTTAGGTCGTAAGTTGACCGACTCTGAAGTATTTGGCTTTTCTCAAGTAAATTCGGAGCACTGCCGCCATAAAATTTTTAATGGCACTTTTGTGATTGATGGACAGGAGCAACCTGTTTCGTTGTTTAAGCTAATTCGCAAAACGTCCGAAGCTCACCCGAACGGAATTGTCTCGGCTTATAAAGATAACGTAGCCTTTTTAAAGGGGCCCGTAGTTCAGCAATTCGCGCCAAAACGTCCCGATGTACCCGAATTCTACGAGATCAAAGATTTTGAATCGGTAATTTCCCTGAAAGCCGAAACCCATAACTTCCCTACCACTGTTGAGCCTTTTAACGGTGCAGCTACAGGATCGGGTGGTGAGATCAGGGACAGGATGGCCGGAGGCCAGGGTTCTATTCCGTTGGCCGGTACAGCAGTATACATGACAGCGCTTTCGCGCTTAGCAGCAGACCGCCCCTGGGAAAATGGCGTTGCCGAACGTAAATGGCTTTATCAATCGCCGGTTGATATTTTAATTAAAGCTTCGAACGGAGCATCGGATTTTGGTAACAAGTTCGGTCAACCGTTGATCACGGGTTCGCTGCTCACTTTCGAGCATGAGGAAGAGTCACGCATCCTGGGTTATGATAAGGTAATTATGCAGGCAGGCGGTATAGGCTACGGCAAGCTGTCGCAAGCCAAAAAACACAGCCCACAGGTAAGCGATAAAGTGGTGATTTTGGGTGGCGATAATTACCGGATCGGCATGGGCGGAGCAGCCGTTTCTTCAGCAGACACTGGCGCTTTAGGTTCGGGAATCGAGCTGAATGCTATCCAGCGCTCAAACCCGGAAATGCAGAAACGCGTATCAAATGCGGTTCGTGGGATGGTGGAAAGTGATGTCAATTCAATTGTTTCTATCCACGATCATGGTGCGGGGGGGCATTTAAACTGCCTTTCGGAGCTGGTAGAGGAAACCGGAGGCAAGATCGACCTGGATAAACTGCCTGTTGGCGACCCAACCCTTTCAGCGAAAGAAATTATCGGAAACGAATCTCAGGAACGTATGGGGCTGGTGATCGGGCAGGAAAACATAGAGATCCTGCAAAAGATTGCTGACCGCGAACGCTCTCCGATGTATACGGTGGGCGAAGTGACCGGCGACCATCATTTTACCTTTGAATCAGCCACTACGGGTGTTAAGCCAATGGACCTTGACATGGATGATATGTTTGGCAGTTCGCCAAAAGTGGTGATGCAGGATAAAACAATTGAACGGAAGTATAGCCCGGTAACCTATGACGTATCTCAATTGCAGGTTTACCTTATGCAGGTACTGCAACTGGAAGCAGTAGCGTCTAAAGACTGGTTGGTCAACAAGGTAGACCGCTGCGTAGGTGGCCGCGTGGCGAAACAGCAATGTGCCGGCCCGCTACAATTGCCGCTGAATAATTGCGGTGTAATGGCGCTGGATTTTCAGGGCAAGGATGGTATTGCTACTTCAATCGGCCATTCGCCACTTTCTGCATTGATTGATCCGGCGTCCGGGAGTCGTAATGCCATTGCTGAATCGCTTTCTAATATTGTTTGGGCACCCTTGAAGGATGGCTTGCAGAGCGTATCGCTTTCGGCCAATTGGATGTGGGCTTGTAAAAATGCGGGAGAAGATGCCCGTTTATATTCTGCTGTAAAGGCCTGCTCTGATTTTGCAATTGAACTGGGTATCAATATCCCAACAGGGAAGGACTCGCTTTCCATGAAGCAAAAGTATCAGGATGGCGAGGTGATTGCGCCTGGTACTGTGATTATTTCGGCAGCCGGGCATTGTGACGATATTGCCGGGGTGATAGAGCCTGTGCTGCAAAAAGACGGGGGCGCGATCTATTATATCAACCTATCAGGCGATACTTATAAACTCGGTGGTTCATCATTTGCTCAAATTTTAAATAAAATAGGTTCCGAAACACCGGACGTATTAGACGCCGGGGCTTTCAAAAATACGTTTAACACCCTGCAGCAACTGATCAAAGCAGGCCATATCCAGGCCGGCCACGATATCGGCAGCGGTGGCTTGATCACTACCCTGTTAGAACTCTGCTTTGCCGACCGTGATTTAGGTGCAACAATCGACCTTTCCGCATTAGGTAACCAGGATATCATCGAAACGCTGTTTGCTGAAAACATCGGAATTGTTTTCCAGGCTGACGCGGCAGCAGAAGCGGTGCTGGAACGCAATGGTGTTGCTTTCTGCAAGATTGGTACTGTTGAAACGGCAGCTATGCTGACTGTGAAAAACGCTAACGGTAGCTGGTCGTTTGATATTGATCACCTAAGGGATGTGTGGACTAAAACATCTTACCTGCTGGATCAGAAACAAAGCGGTGCGGTGAAAGCCAGGGAGCGTTTTGAAAATTACAAGAACCATGTTTTAAAATATAAATTCCCGGCAGGCTTTACCGGAAAGAAACCGGTTATAAATGCAGGCAAGCCACGACCAAAAGCAGCCGTAATCCGCGAGAAAGGTAGTAACTCCGAACGCGAGTTGGCTAATGCTATGTACCTCGCCGGTTTCGACGTGAAGGATGTCCACATGACTGACCTGATTTCGGGCCGGGAAACACTGGAAGATATCCGGTTTATCGGAGCCGTAGGCGGCTTCTCTAACTCGGACGTATTGGGATCAGCCAAAGGTTGGGCTGGTGCCTTCATGTATAACGAAAAGGCCCGTGTAGCCCTTCAAAACTTCTTTGAACGCGAGGATACGCTGTCGGTAGGTATCTGTAACGGTTGCCAGCTATTTATTGAGTTGGGTATGATCAACCCTGACCATGCCGAAAAGCCGAAGATGCTGCACAACCAAAGCCATAAACACGAAAGCGGCTTTACTTCGCTAACCGTACAACCAAATAATTCGGTAATGTTGTCTACGCTGGCCGGTTCAACGCTTGGCGTTTGGATCTCGCACGGCGAGGGACAGTTCCAGTTACCATATGCCGAAGACCAATACAGCATCGTAGCCAAATACGCTTATGAAAGCTACCCTGCCAACCCCAATGGTTCAGACTACAACACTGCCATGATGTGCGACAAGACCGGCCGTCACCTGGTGATGATGCCTCACATTGAGCGCTCCCTCTTTCAGTGGCACTGGGCTAACTATCCAACCGGGCGTAAAGACGAAGTGTCGCCATGGATGGAAGCATTTGTGAACGCAAGGGTTTGGTTGGAGAAATAGGATAAGTAACTTGTTTTTAGAGAGCCTCAACTTTGGTTGGGGCTTTTTTGTGGGAAGGAGTGAGGGGTATATGATATATCTCTACATTGAAAACACTGTCAATAAATTGGTTAAAAAGAGCAGATCGGCGGGTTTAATGCCAAATATGCGCCCAAAAATCACTTAGATAGTTTAAAAACATATAGAAGCTGTTATGGCGAGGGATATAGTAGTGATCCACGAACATAGAAGAGTAACGTAAAAAACGCTTTTTTTTTAAAAAAAAAGGCCATTTTCTTATCGAAAATGACCTTTTTTAAACTTGTGGTACCAACTGGGATCGAACCAGTGACACAAGGATTTTCAGTCCTTTGCTCTACCATCTGAGCTATGGTACCAAACCGTTCCCGTGATTGGGGAGTGCAAATGTAGCCTTTTTTTTATGTTTGAAAACTTTTTTTTGAAAAAAGTTTAGATAAGCCATCGTTTATTAAATAACTACTCAGAAAATCAGCGACTTAATTTTTGAATATTTTTTCTGATCGCAAAACATTTCGTGCTTTGAACAATTCAATTAACTTTGAACTAATACTATGCATGCATAATGATTGCACAAATTATATTCATAATCATATTAGGCGCCGCTATTTACCTGTTCAGTAAAAATGTAGCCAAAATACGTCGTAACATATTGTTAGGTAAGGATACAGATCGTAAAGACCAGTCGGCCCTACGCTGGAAGGTTATGGCAAAAATAGCCCTGGGGCAAACCAAGATGGTTAAACGCCCGGTAGCCACTGTCATGCATTTTTTTATTTATGCGGGTTTTATCATCATCAACCTCGAAGTGCTGGAGATCATGATCGATGGTGTTTTTGGCTCGCACCGGATCTTTGCCAATCCGCTTGGCGGGTTGTATGGTTTCCTGATAGGGGCGTTTGAGGTGCTTGCTGTGCTGGTGCTTACTGCATGTATTGTTTTCCTTTGCAGGCGTAATGTTATCCATCTGAAAAGGTTTACCGGCACAGAGATGACCCAATGGCCAAAATCTGATGCCAACTATATCCTCATTACCGAGATCTTGCTCATGACTGCTTTCCTGACCATGAACGCGGCCGATTATAAATTGCAGCTGTTACATTTTGGTCACTACGTTAGCGCCGGAAGTTTTCCTGTGAGCTCGTTGTTGGCTCCATTGCTGCCTGATGGTGCTTCAGCATTGGTAATTGCCGAACGGGTTTGCTGGTGGTTTCATATTGTAGGCATCCTGTGTTTTTTAAATTACCTGCCCTACTCAAAGCATTTCCATATCCTGCTGGCTTTTCCCAATACGTATTATTCAAACTTGAACCCTAAGGGTAAGTTTACCAATATGGCTTCGGTTACCAACGAGGTTAAAGCTATGCTTGATCCATCTTATGCACCTGAAAATACCGGTGAACCGGGAAGGTTTGGCGCAAAGGATGTAACCGACCTTACCTGGAAAAACCTCATGGAGGCTTATACCTGCACTGAATGCGGCAGATGTACTTCTGTTTGTCCGGCTAATATTACCGGCAAATTACTATCGCCCCGCAAGATTATGATGGATACGCGCGACCGTATTACCGAGATTGGTAATAACATCGATAAGCATGGGAAAGATTACCAGGATGATAAATCATTGCTTGATAATTATATCAGCAGGGAGGAGCTTTGGGCCTGCACCAGTTGCAATGCCTGTGTAGAGGCTTGCCCGGTAAATATCAATCCACTGGAAATTATAACCGAAATGCGCCGCTACATTGTGATGGAAGAATCACAGGCTCCGGCCAGCCTAAACAATATGTTTAGCAACGTGGAAAACAACGGCGCTCCATGGAAATACAGTCAGGCCGACAGGTTTAACTGGACGGAAGAACAGTAGGCAGTTAGCAGTTTTTAGTTAGCAGTTTACTTTACAAATTCAAATTTTAAATTCGAAATGGAAAATCCGAAATCCGAAATAAAGATCCCTACCATGGCCGAAATGGCTGCCCAGGGCAAAGAACCTGAAATTTTGTTTTGGGTTGGATGTGCAGGTAGCTTTGATGAACGCGCCCGCAAAATCACCCGTGATATTTGTAAGATTCTGCACTACGTAGGTATCAGCTATGCTGTTTTAGGAACAGAGGAGAACTGCACCGGCGATCCGGCTAAGCGTGCCGGTAATGAATTTCTGTTCCAGATGCAGGCCATGATGAATATCCAGGTATTGGATGGTTATAATATCAAAAAAATAGTTACAGGTTGCCCGCATTGTTTTAATACCATCAAAAATGAATACCCCGGTTTAGGAGGCAATTATGAGGTAATTCATCATACCCAACTTATCCAGCAACTCATAAATGACGGAAAGCTCAAAGCCGAAGGTGGAGAAAGTTTTAAAGGCAAACGGATCACCTATCATGATCCTTGTTATTTGGGGCGTGGAAATGATGTTTATGAAGCCCCTCGCGCGGCGCTTGACATACTGGATACCGAACTGGTAGAAATGAAACGCTGTAAATCAAACGGTTTGTGCTGTGGTGCTGGTGGCGCTCAAATGTTCAAAGAGCCGGAGCCCGGTAAAAAGGACATCAATATAGAGCGTATTGCCGATGTTATTGAAGCTAAAGCCCAGGTAGTGGCTGCCGCTTGCCCGTTTTGTATGACCATGCTTACCGACGGTTTAAAAAATCAGGATAAAGAGCAGGAAATAAAAGTGCTGGATATCGCTGAGATCACGGCAAGGGCTAATGGCTTATAAACTTTTCATCCTGAAATAATTCAACGCGTTTTTCAGACTGTCAAACCGGGCCGGGCTCATATTGTGCACCGGTAAGCCGAGCGAAGTAGCCATAGAGTCAATATTGCCTGCGGGATCTTCATAGGTTTGCACAATAATATCGTCTGTTTGAGTGTTAAATTTAAGTATGCCTGTGGTATCGCCGGCTGTGTAGTCAATATTGGTGAGGCGGTGCAGGTTAAACGAAAAATATTCCTGCTTACCCTGTTGATAAGTTTTTCGGAGGCGGATAAAATAATCGGCAGTGAGGTTTAATTCCCACTTTTTCAGGTTGTTTTCGCCGGATGGGTTAAAACTGATGTTCAGGCATTTATTGCTCCAGTTTAGCCATTCCTGTTCGCTCATTTCGGCTTTAAAGCCGTAATTTAGCGCACTAAAGGCAAAAATTGATGTAATGAGCATGGTTTTCCCGATCGCCGGAATATTTGATGTTTTCATGACAGCAAGAATGTAACCTGAAGTTAATAAATTGATATTTTTGGAAATGATTTTTTCTCCACAGTCAAGAGTTTGGATATATCAGTCGGACAGGAAATTAACCGACCAGGAAGTGTCTGCTATACAGCCTGAACTGGATAGGTTTACCACCGGTTGGACGGCCCATAACAACCAGTTAAAGGCTAAGGCCGAAGTCAGGTATAACCGTTTTTTTATTTTGATAGTTGATGAAAGCCAGGCAGGTGCCAGCGGCTGTTCAATAGATAAGTCGGTGCATTTTATGCAACAAGTGCAACAGCATTTGGGCATTAACTTGTTTGATAGGTTCAACCTGGCCTATCGCGAAGGTGAGGAAGTGTTATCATTGCCGCGCCATGGTTTTGAGGCTAAGCTAAAAGATGGCAGTATTAACAAGGAAACCATAGTTTACAATAACCTGGTGCAAAATTTAAACGAGCTGGAAACTAAATGGGAAGTTCCGTTTAAGGATAGCTGGCATATTCAGTTGTTTCGTGATCTGGTAGTCAGTTAATTATCTGCGGGTTCAAATTTTTAAAATTTACTGTGCTTAAGCCATACAAATGTTTAACTTTGGCACAGAATTTTGATATAAATCGTTTATACTGGTACTTTATAAATAAGCTATAAAAATGAAAGGCTTCATCTCAACCAAAACTTACGGATTTTTAAACTACGTTGTAGCCCTGTTAATGATCTCAACCTTATGGACTTTTGGTGGTACACTGCATGTTGGTGGCGCTGCTTTGTTCCTGCCTTTAATAATTGGCTGGTTGCAACTGATCATGGCTATCTTCGCTAAAAACGAAATGGGCTTTATTAAACAATTCCCAATGGTTATGCACAATGTTGGTGACGTAATTATGGGTTCATTTTTATTTTGCTCACCATGGGTTTACGCGTTTTCTGATAAAATGGTGTTACCTCAATTAGTTTTTGGCGCTTACCTTTTAATTGTAGGTTGCTTTACTAAAGGTTCTCCATTCATTAATCCACAAGTTGAAGAAGACCACGGTGTAAGCTACAACGCTTAATTCCGTTTAAAAAATATAAAACAAAAGAGGCACTCATTCGGGTGCCTCTTTTGTTTTATATGCCAAGCTCTTTGGCTTGCTGCTCCTCGCGCTGATTACGCATTATTTTGGTAAATCCGCGGTGATTGTGTTCTTCATCAAACAGGGGGAAAAACAAACCGCTGCCCCAAAAGCGTGATCCGTCCTTGCGTACATGGTAGCGTTCATCAATAGCCCTGCCCATGCTCAATGCTTTTTTTAATTCCAATTCGGGCTTGCCAGAAGCAATATCTTCAATAGTGAAAAATATGCGGGCATTAAGTCCTAAAGCTTCCTGTTCGGTGTAGCCAAGTACTTTTTGGGCGCCGGTATTCCAACTGTTGATATTACCGTTTTTATCGGTAGTGATCACCGCGTAATCTTCAAGGCTGTCCAGCACCTGCCTAAAAAACTCTTCGCTCATCCTGAAATAGGTATCGTCAAAAATATCTTTGTCGGTTATGGCATCATCAACCGTTTGATATTCAATAAAAATGCTGGTTTTGTCTACACCGCACACCAGCTGCATAGGCTCGCGGGTTATGCGGTAAAAGGTTTCAAAGCCTGCAGGCAGATTGTTCAGCTCCGGCTTTCCTTTAACAGGTACAAGGGTAATGTCAACAACTTCTTCTGTTTGCTGATTTACGGTTACTTTAACTAATACATATTCGTAGCCTTTTTCAATAAGGTCGCCAAGTAGTTGTGAGGTTAACGGAGTACGCATTTTACGGTGGATTGCTTGTTCAAAAAAATAAGTGCAAAAGTGACACCATTTATAACAGCGCTGTTGTTGGTAAAGTTTGCTTATAGTTAAAAGACTTCGTTAAGCCCCAGAAAGAAACCGCTTGAACCATAAGTGCCGCGGGCATAGTCAATACACAGATTGGAGCGGGTGTATTTATTAAACAACAGTCGCAGGCCTGCGCCGCCACCGGGTTCCCAATGCCTGAACAGCCTGATGCGTTGCTGGTTATTGGCCGTTTCGGCATTAATAAATGCAACGCCACTGAGCAACTTGTTTGATGTAAGCGGAAAGCGGTATTCAGCCTCATTGTATACGAATGACATGCCTTTGAAACGCCCTATAATAAAAGCCCTGCCAATGCGTCCGTAAGCGTCGCTGCCGGTACCGGGTAGCTCAAGATACGGTAGGGCCCCGCTTAACAGATAGTTTGACCAGTGCCAGACTGCAAAAACATGTTCGGGATGGGTTGATGATAAGCTCCAGTATTTTCTGAATTCGAACTTTATCTGCATGGCGTCGCGGTTGCTGCCCAGCCAGGTTTGATTGCTACGCAAAACAACATCAGCATAAATCCCCCTGAATGGGCGGTTAGGCTGATCGCGGTTGTTGAACTGGAAATTGAACAACAAGCCATTGGCCTGGTATGAGCTAATCGGGAAGCCATTGCGGATGCTATACCGATAATTGTGGGTTTGGCTTATAGGGATATCCTTACGGTCGTCATCAATATGGCTGTAATAATTAAAGCTTAAGCCCGCGCCTACATAGATATGGTTAGCCAGCTTGCGGTAGAGCCGCTCGTTGGCTTTGATGTACAGGTAGCGGATAGGAAAAGCATCGGGATTGTTTTCAAAATGGGTATCATTCATGAAAAAGCTACCCTCACCATAGCTGCGCCGGCCCGTGCCGAGGCCGTTATCCATGGCAACAGTTTTCCCCATTTGTACGGTTCCCTGCAGGTTCCATTGGTTTTGTGCCGAAAATGCATTTTGCTTAAATTCAAAGGTAGAGAGCCCGCTGGTTGACAGGTAAAACCCCGCGTTAATTACGGAAAGCGTAGTAGATGAAGGATCGCCAAAATATTTCCCTCCCGATGAGATCACACCGACAGCGAAGCCCACACTTGGGTTATAAGCGGCCGATGGTAATACCGACCAGTAGGTGCGATTTTGTGATTGTGTAGTTGTTACAGAAGGCTTGCTGCTTTTGCCACTGAATATAGAAGCTAAGATACCGGTGGCATCCACTTGCGATTGTAGCGAATCAACCGGATCGGCCAGGGTTTGGGCAAATAGCTTGCCGGCACTTAAAAGTACAAGCAAGGTTAAGGTAAGCCGGTAAACAGCGCGGGTCAATTATTTAGGGGTTAATAGTTGCTCCTGCTAATATATTTATATCATATGAATGTAAAAAACTTATTACAAAATAAACCATAGCTTATTATAACCTTAATAAAGTGTTAGGGATAGAAGTGGATACCGGCCAAAGCGTAATGCCTGCAGGCGTATAAACGGATAGCCCGGGCCACAGGCAACACCATTAAAGGTTACTTTTTGAAGACGTACGGTATTAAGTAAAAACGGGGTAATGAAACAACACTATAATTTAGTTAGTACAGTGGTCGCACTGTTAATTATTTTAGTCGCCGGGTTGCTTTTAGCTGGCTGTGATACCCGGAAAGTAAACAAGTTTGTGACTTTAAACACTACTAAAATGGTGGAAGCTGATGATAATATTATTGATTCAACTATGGGGCCAGCCCTTATATCTGCCTATTTATGCAAAATAACGAACAATTTAAGTGAGGATTCTATTCCCTATGCCGACGTCTACGTTTGCAAGTCGTTTAAGCGCGACGCCATATTAGGCGATACTGTTATAATTCTTGATACGCAACTGAGGAAAGAAATTTCAGGAAATCCTAATATATACTGGACTGGAATCAAAAAAACAAAAAAACTGAAAGCGTGTAAGATAGCTGTACCTCAGGATCAGTTAAGCAAGCTACAAAAGTATACTTATAAATATGCTCGGGTAACGTTAGTTACGGATGATTGAGCCGTATAAAAGCATCTGCTGTTTTTAATTATTGATTTATAAGCCTATCCCCGAAAAAGCCCGAAAAGAAATTGCTTTTAAAGTATAGTAAAATTTCCTTAAAAACTATTTGCTAATAAAGTAATTAACCCTATCTTTGCAGTCCCGAAAATACGGGGTATAATAAACGTTTAAACAATTTAATTTAAAGCAAGTGAATACGTTAAGTTACAAAACTGTCTCAGCCAACAAAAAAACCGTTAACAAACAATGGGTTGTTGTTGACGCCGAAGGCGAGATTTTGGGGCGCTTGTCTACGAAGATCGCAATGATCATTCGTGGTAAAACCAAGCCTGATTTCACCCCAAACGTAGACTGTGGTGATAATGTGATCGTTATCAACGCAGACAAGGTAAAACTGACCGGCAACAAACTAAGCGACAAAGTTTATGTTCGTTACACTGGATATCCAGGTGGTCAGCGTTTTATTTCTCCTAAGGAGTTATTGGCGAAACATCCAACCCGCATCATCGAGAAAGCGGTACGTGGTATGTTACCTAAAAATCGTTTGGGTAAAGCATTATTCGGCAATTTGCATGTATATGCAGGTGCTGAGCATCCTCATGCTGCGCAAAACCCAAAAGCCATTTAATTTTTAATTTTTAAGGAGAAAAAAAATGCCAACAACTAACACTTCAGGCAGAAGAAAAACAGCCGTTGCCCGCATCTACCTTACAGAAGGAAATGGCGCGATCATCGTTAACGGTAAAGATTACAAAGAGTATTTCCCTACTTTGCCATTGCAATATATCGTAACTCAGAGCACTGAGGTTTCTGGTAGCACCGGAAAATACGATGTTAAAGCAAACGTTGCAGGTGGTGGTGTAAAAGGACAGGCAGAAGCCGTTCGTTTAGCTATCGCTAAAGCTATTGTTGAACTTGATGCTGAAAAGAAACCGGCATTACGTGCTAAAGGCTTAATGACCCGCGATGACCGTATGGTTGAGCGTAAAAAACCAGGTCGCAGGAAAGCACGTAAGAGATTCCAATTCAGTAAACGTTAATCACAGGAGGACAACAAAATGGCAAGAACAACTTATCAGGATTTACTGGACGCTGGTGTACACTTTGGTCACCTTACCCGCAAATGGGATCCGAAAATGTCACAGTACATTTTCATGGAGCGTAACGGTATCCACATTATCGATTTAAATAAAACCTTAACCAAGGTTGAAGAAGCTGCTGCAGCTATAAAACAAATTGTAAAATCAGGCCGTAAGGTATTATTCGTAGCTACAAAGAAACAAGCGAAAGATATCGTTGCTGATTACGCAAAAAGCGTAAACATGCCATACATCACCGAGCGTTGGTTAGGTGGTATGTTAACCAACTTTGCTACTGTACGTAAGTCAATCAAAAAGATGTCAAACATCGATAAATTGACTAAAGACGGTACTTACAGCAACCTTTCTAAAAAAGAGCGTCTGATGATTCAGCGTGAGCGTATCAAATTAGAAACCCTTTTAGGTGGTATCTCTGATTTGAACCGTTTACCGGCTGCTTTATTCCTGATCGACGTTAAGAAAGAGCACATCGCGGTTTCAGAAGCATTAAAGTTGAACATCCCTACATTTGCTATGGTTGATACCAACTCTGATCCTTCAAACATCGACTTCCCGATCCCTGCGAATGACGATGCTACTAAATCAATTTCATTGATCACCAGCATCATCATCAAAGCTATCGAAGAAGGTTTAGATGAGCGCAAACGCGAGAAAGAAGACGAAGCTGAAAAAGAAGCAGTAGCTGCAAAAGCTAAAGCTGATGCTCCTGAAGCTAACGAAGGCGGCAAAAGAACTCGCAAAGTTGCTGAAGTAGCTGCTGAAGGTGAAACTGAAGCTCCAGCTGCTGAAACAGAAGAATAATCTTCCTTGTTAAAACCCTTAGGGTACAACAAAAAATTATATTAATTCTCTCACCTCAGCAAGGGGTGGGAGATTTTTAATATTAAAAATAGTTGCGGGTTACAGTAGCATAACACCATAGCGGTAACTTGTAACCCGATATAAAAAATCTTAAAACTCAAAAAAACATGTCTACAGTACAAATTTCTGCAGCCGACGTAAACAAACTGCGCCAGCAAACCGGTGCCGGTATGATGGATTGCAAAAAAGCATTAACCGAAACTAACGGTGATTTTGAAGCAGCTATCGATTTTTTAAGGAAAAAAGGTGCTAAAGTTGCAGCAAGCCGTCAGGACAGGGAATCAAACGAAGGTGTTGTTATTGCGCGTACTTCGGCTGATTTTAAAACCGGCGTTATCATCGAGCTTAACTGCGAAACTGACTTCGTAGCTAAAAACGCTGAGTTCATCGCTTTTGCTAACGAAATTGCTAACAAAGCTGTTGAGGCTACACCAGCTTCAATTGAAGAACTTTACGCTCTTGAAATTGACGTTGAAACTACCCGCGTAAAAATTGGTGATGCTATCATCGAAAAAACCGGTAAAATCGGCGAAAAAATTGGTGTATCTAAATATGAGATCGTTACAGGCGAAAAAGTTGTTGCTTACATCCACGGTAACTTCCGTTTAGGTGTATTGGTAGCTTTGAGCGCTAATGGCGAAGGTGCCGAAGAGGCAGGTAAAGACGTAGCAATGCAAATTGCTGCTATGAACCCTATCGCTTTGGATAAAGACGGTGTTGACGCTTCAGTAATTGAGCGCGAGCTTGAAATTGCTAAAGAGCAGATCCGTGCAGAAGGTAAACCAGAAGCAATGGTTGAAAAAATTGCTGCCGGTAAACTGAACAAATTCTACAAAGACTCAACCCTGTTAAACCAGGAGTTTGTGAAAGACTCATCTAAGAGCATTTCACAGTTCCTTGACTCGGTTGAAAAAGGCCTTACAGTAACCGCCTTTAAGCGAGTAGCTTTAGGAGCTTAATTATATTATCCCCCGATGAAAATCGGGGGATTTTTTTTGCAATAATGTTTCGTAACACCTCTAAAACCATGTCATTGCGAGGAGGGACGACGAAGCGACGAAGAGGGGGCTGTCAGTCTGAGCCTGTCGAAGACTCGCGCGTATGGGCCCACCCACCATGCTTCGACGAGCTCAGCATGACATCCGTTTTTAACCTGACGTAGAATTTATACTGAACATGATAACAGCCCTCCACAACCTTAAACTCATTTCAACCGGCACCATCGCCGAAAGTAAAGCCGTTTTAATCTCAAACGGTACTATCACCGATATTATTGACGAAAGCGCTATCCCAACGGATGTTGCAAAGAAGGACCTGAACGGCGCATATCTTGCCCCCGGATTTATCGATTTGCAGATCTACGGTAGCGGAGGTAAACTTTTTGCGGGTACACCAACCGTTGAGGCGTTGGAGCAATTAGAAAATGATCTGCTGAACCAGGGAACCATTGGGGTATTCGCTACTATCGGTACCAATACCAATGATATTGTAGAAACCGGTATTGAAGCGGCCAAGGTTTATCGTGAAAAAAGTAAAGGTGCTTTCTGGGGATTGCATTTGGAAGGGCCATATTTAAATCCTGCCAAAAAAGGTGCCCATCCAGAAAAGTTCATTAAAAAAGCCACGCTTGCCGAAGTTAAAGGATGGGTTGAAAAGGCTGATGGGGTTATTAAAATGATTACCATTGCTCCCGAGCTGCAGGATCAGGAGGTGATTGACTATTTATACGAGCAGGGCATCATCATATCATCAGGCCATAGCAATGCTACTTATGCCGAAGGTAAATCATTTTTAAAGAAACCGGTGCAGGCTGTTACACATTTGTTTAACGCTATGCCATCTATGCACCACCGCGAGCCTGGCTATATTCCCGCTATTTTTGAGGAGCGGCCGTATACCAGTATTGTAGCCGATGGTATCCACGTTGATTTTGCAATGGTACGTTTAGCCAAGCGCGAGCTGGGCGATAAGCTTTTCCTGATCACTGATGCGGTTACTTCAACTAAGGAGGGCGCTTACCAGCACGAGTTAAGAGGCGACAGGTATACCATGCCCGATGGTACTTTATCGGGTTCATGCCTTACCATACTTAAAGCGGTTGAAAACTGCGTTAAAAAAGTAGGAATAGACCTCGCGGAGGCTGTAAACATGGCATCATTATATCCTGCTGAGCTGGCCTCACAAACAAAGAAGGGTAAAATTGAGCAAGGCTTTGATGCCGACCTTGTTGTTTTTAACGCTGATTTTGAAGTGCTTGAAACGATATTGAAGGGTGATTTTTTAACAAAGACAACATAAAATTTTAACACTGTAAATTTATTCGCTATTTTTGGCGAACTACTCCCGTATGAACAGAGCTTTATCAATTCTTGATATAAACAAAAGCAGGTTTCATCTATTTCTATTATTAGCAAATCACACCAAATGAAATACAAAAGAATATTACTGAAACTTTCGGGCGAATCGCTGATGGGCACAAGGCAATATGGTATTGATAATAACCAGGTTTTGCAGTATGCTCATGACATTAAAAACGTTTATGATGCCGGTATTGAGATTGCGGTAGTTGTTGGAGGCGGTAATATTTTCAGAGGGTTAAGTGCCGAAAAATCGGGCATGGAACGCGCTCAGGCTGATTATATGGGCATGCTTGCAACCGTTATTAACTGTATGGCGCTGCAAAATGCTTTGGAAAGCATTGGTGTGGAAACGCGTCTGCAATCGGCCATTAAAATGGAGCAGATCTGTGAGCCTTATATCCGTCGTCGTGCTATGCACCACCTGGAAATGGGCAAGATCGTGATCTTTGGTGCAGGTACCGGTAATCCTTATTTTACTACTGATACTGCCGCTTCATTACGCGCTATCGAAATTAAAGCCGATGTGGTATTGAAAGGTACCCGCGTTGATGGTATCTACACTGCCGATCCGGAGAAAGATCCAACAGCAACCCGTTACGACGAGATCTCCTTCCAGGAAGTTTACGACAAAGGCCTGAACGTAATGGACATGACCGCCATTACCCTTTGCCAGGAAAACAAGCTGCCTATCATTGTATTTGATATGAACAAAGAAGGTAACTTTATGAAAATTGCCAAAGGAGAAGATATTGGTACGCTGGTAAAATAAGCTATTAAGAAGCTGAAGTCGGAATGCTAAAAGCTTAAAGCCGGGCCTGGAAAAATTTAATTAAAAAAGAAAGACCACCTTTTTACAGGGTGGTCTTTCTTTTTTAGAGATTATATTAAACAAATAAGACGATTGTTAGAAATTTAAATCCCTAAGTTTATTACTTAGCGTCATTAATAGCTTTAATGGCATCATCAGCAGCTTTTGCCGATGCATCATCTTTCATGGTAGTACGTGCAGCTTTTATACCTTCCAGTTGGGTAACTACAAAAGGGGCGGCGCCGTAAACTTTAAATTTAATACCTGCATTTTTAAGCTCTTCAATACCTTGCTGTGCATATTCGGGCTTGTTGACTTTAGTGGTCATATCGGCAAAGTTTTTAAGCGTGTTGAATTTTTCCTGAATGCCTGCTTCTGTAAATGCATGGTAAACAAATGGCCACTCGGCATCATTGCCACTAGCGGTGTACAGGTTGGTGATAGCGGTTGTTAACGCGCCTTTATTGTCTTTTTCAAGGCCTTTGGCTAAGCTTAATGCTTTAGCCGGGTCAAGCAGCCCGATTGCATTTAAAGCAGCTCCCTGAACGGCGTATGACTCGCTTGACATAGCCTGGGTGAACAAGGTCATGTTGCCGCTTGCTTTCAGTTTGCCCAAGGCGGTGATAGCAGCTGCTCTTACCAGGGTATTGTTATCTGTTTGTGCCAATGAAATCAATATCGGCTGTGCGGCATTACGCACATCATCTTTAGTTAGGTTTAAGGCCCTGATGGTTTTAACACGCAGACCATAGTATTTATCCTTTAAAGCAGCAATCAATATCTTTTGCGCTTGCGGACGGGTTTGATCTGATGCGGCAGCATCTATGGCTTCAAAGCGGTCGAGATAGTTAGGGGCATTGAAATACTGGAATGAAAGCTCATCAATGGTTTTAGTGTCGGTTTTCTTGGTTAGCAGGATCTTATCAGCGTCAACATTTACAAGGTCTGGTTTGCCGGCCAGTTGATAGCTGATAGAATCTACCTTATCATTCATCCATTCCTTATGGCGTACTTTTTTACCGCCCTGGTAAATATCAATAGCCATTGGCAGTTTAAAGGTTTGGCCATCCTGAGTTTGTTTCAGGTACACGGTTTCGATTTTGGTAGCCTCATCCCATTTGTAGCTGATATTCAATATCGGGTGACCGGCACCATAATACCATTGGTTAAAATACCAGTTAAGGTCCTGACCGCTGGCTTCTTCAAACGCTAAACGCAGTTGTTGTGCTTCGCCGTTTTTAAACGCGTTTGTTTTTAGATAAATGTTAAGGCCTTTATAGAATGCGGCGTCGCCTAAATAGTTGCGGAGCATGTTCAGGATGCGGCCACCTTTTTGGTATGTTACAGCGTCGAAAACATCTTCTTTGTCGGCATAGTAAAAACGAACCAGGTTTTTGGTATTAGCACCAGGCGAACGCAGATAGCTTTGCATATCGGCATAATTGTGCGCGTCGGCTTCGTCTTTACCGTATTTATGCTCAGCCCAAATGGTTTCGCTAAAGTTGGCGAAGGATTCGTTTACAGTAAGGTTGCTCCAGCTCTCGGCAGTAACGTAATCGCCAAACCATTGGTGGAAAAGTTCGTGAACGATGGTACTGCGGCCATTGTTATAATTAGCGTCAATCAGTTCGCGGTGAGTGGCTTGTACATAATCGCCATGAAGGGTAGCTGATGTGTTTTCCATCGCACCGCTCACATAATCGCGAACCACAATCTGCGAGTATTTAACCCATGGAAAATCAACACCCAGCGTTTTCGAATAAAAGTCGATAGCTTCCGGGGTAAAACCAAAAATTTCTTTGGCGTAAGGAGCGTACCTTGGTTCAAGGTAATAGCTTACCTCTTTATCTTTCCATTTGTCTTTATAGATCTTGAAATCGCCAACAGCCATCATAAACAAGTACGGCGAGTGTGGCAGATCCTGTTTCCAGGTATCAGTGCGGGTACCATCGGCATTTGTTTTTTGAGCGGTTAGTTTACCGTTTGATAGGGTTACGTACTTTGCCGGTACGGTCATGGTGATCTCTTCGGTAGTTTTTTGGCTCGGCTTATCAATAGTAGGGAACCAGGCCGATGAGCTTTCTGTTTCGCCCTGAGTCCAGATTTGTGTTGGCTTATCTTTTTCGGTACCGTCAGGATTAATAAAGTACAATCCTTTGGCATCGTTGATGGCCGCGCTGCCTTTTTCTTTTAGTTCATTAGGCTTGGCGGTATAATCAATGTAAATGGTATAGCTTTCGTTATTGTGGTAAATTTTATCCAGTTTAATAGCTACTGAAAGGCTATCCTGGTAAGTAAATTTTAGCGGAACGTTTTTACCATTTTTTACTACCGAAATGTTTTTAAGGTCCATGCCTTTAGCATCAAGCCTTAAGCTATCCGTTGGGTAAAAATGAGGTTTTAAAGTAACCCATTCTTTGCCGTACAGGTAACGTTTCTTGTAATCGAACCTAACATCAAGCTTGGTGTGGATAAGGTCGTTGATTTTAGTTGGTACGGCCCGGTAAATTTTTAAAGCCGGGTTTTCGGGTTGAGGGGTTTGCTGCGCGTAGGCAGTAGTCATTGCCGCTGCGGTAAGGGCACACGACAGCATGAGTTGTTTTAGAGGTTTTCGATCAGTCATATATTTAATAACAACAAGTTAGCTTTTTTTGCAAGCTGTTGAGGATAGTTAATTTTCAAATATACATCCCTGCAGCTAAAATGTTTTGTGCGTAAATCACCTATGACGCACGGGACAAGATTATGTTACGCATAGGCAACTGATTTTGATTTTGAGTATGATAGCTAAAGGCCAATGTGCTTATCTTTACCGCTATGCCTCTTCCTAAAAAAGCTTTAATTATTGGCGCCGGTGTAGCCGGAATTGCCGCAGCTATACGTTTGGCGGTAAAAGGATATGAGGTTGATGTTTATGAAGCCAATAGTTATCCGGGTGGTAAGCTCAGTCAATTTGAGCAGGACGGCTACCGCTTTGACGCCGGCCCGAGCCTGTTTACGATGCCGCAGTATGTGGATGAGCTTTTTGAACTGGCCGATAAAAAACCTTCTGATTATTTCAGGTACCAAAAGCTGGATCCCGTTTGTAAATATTTTTATGAAGAGGGTACCCGTTTAACGGCCTATGCTGATATTAATAGGTTGGGGAGCGAGGTACAAGCGCAAACCGGAGAGCCTGCTGCATCCATAAAACAATACTTTGAAAACAGCAGCCGAATCTACAATATCACCAATCACGTTTTTTTAGAACGATCCCTGCACAGGCTTAAAACCTATTTGCGTTGGGATACGGTTAAGTCGGTATTCAGGTTTGGGAAAATAGATGCTTTCCGTAGCATGCACAGGGCTAACCAAAGTTTTTTTAAGGATAAACGCATTGTGCAGTTTTTTGACAGGTATGCAACCTATAACGGCTCCAACCCTTATCATGCCCCGGCAACATTAAACGTAATCCCGCATTTGGAGCAACACTTCGGTGCTTATTTTCCTGAAGGGGGAATGTATAGTATAACTTCGGGCCTGGTAAAACTGGCGGAATCATTAGGGGTGAAATTTCATTACAATAGTTCGGTAACAGAAATTGTTTTAGATGGAAAAACAGTAAAAGGAGTCCGGGTAGATGAGCGGATCATTGAAGGGGAGATGGTGGTATCCAACATGGACATCTGGTTTACCTATCATAAATTGTTAAGGTACCATCCAAAACTTCAGCCTAAAAGAATATTGAGCCAGGAGCGGAGCAGTTCGGCGCTAATATTTTACTGGGGAATAAAGCAGCAATTTAAAGAGCTCGACCTGCATAACATCTTTTTCGGTGCCGATTACGAGGCCGAGTTTGATCATATCTGGCGACAAAAAGATATCTGCAATGACCCTACGGTTTACCTCAATATCAGCTCAAAATATAAAGCCAATGATGCGCCCGAGGGCTGCGAAAACTGGTTTGTAATGATAAATGTACCTGCCAATACCGGGCAGGACTGGGATAGCCTTATAGCCTGCGCACGGGAAAATATCTTAAGTAAGTTAAGTCGATTGTTAAATAAAGACATCAGCAAATTTATAGCTAATGAAAGCGTCCTTGATCCGCGAAGCATCGAAAGCCGTACTTCTTCATACCAGGGTTCGCTTTATGGCACGAGTTCAAACAATCAGTTCGCTGCTTTTTTAAGGCACGCTAACAGATCGTCGAAGGTAAAAGGCCTATACTTTTGCGGTGGAAGTGTGCACCCGGGAGGCGGGATCCCGCTTTGTTTGTTATCGGCAAAAATTGTGAGCGAGTTGGTTGATTAGCAATGCCGCCTAAAATGTAGAGACGCATCACATGTGTCTTTAAGCAGGAAAAGCATTCGGGAGACGCATGTGATGCGTCTCTACATGAAGCCTTTACGTTCACTCAAGATTAAGGAAGATGTAGGGCTTTAATGATGGCTTCCCCCAAGGGGAACAGCTTTGTAGGTAAAAATAAACAAAGCTTAGGTGTGCCGGGGGCAAACAACTACTTAAGGGCATTATCGCATCGCTGTTTGTTATCCCTGAATGATAAATGCATAATTTTAACGAAAGATAATTTTACCAATTATTTTACTGATATTGCGATGCTGATACGATGTGGCCTGAAAACCAGTAGGCTACACATTGCTTCGGTACAAAAACCAATTATAACGAGAAATGACAATCAAGAATGTTTACTTATTACTTGCCGGACTTTTATTGGCCGGTTTTACTTCATGCAAGAAGAAAGACGTTTTGCCGGGCAATACCGGGAACGTTCCCGGTGATACAACGGTGAGTACCGGAAAGGCATTACCGGCAGGGGCTAAGGATGGTGTTACCTTTATCAACTCGGGTAAATCGGTTATTTTTAACCTGTATGCCCCCGGCAAAAAATCGGTATCAGTAATAGGCGATTTTAACGGTTGGGACACTAATGATACCAAAGCCGTTATGAACAACACGCCTGACGGTAAACGCTGGTGGGTGCAGATCGATAATATCGACCCATCTACCGAGTATGGCTACCAGTTTTATATTGATAAATCATTAAAAGTGGCCGACCCATATACCGAAAAGGTGCTTGATCCGGATAATGATTCATACATCTCAGCAGATACCTATCCTAATCTAAAAAAATACCCAACCGGAAAAACTACCGGTAATGTAAGTGTGTTTCAGGCCAATCAGCCTGCATACAGCTGGAAAAACACGAGCTTTACCCGTCCCGACAAAAAGAACCTGGTTGTTTACGAGCTATTAGTACGGGATTTTATTGATGCCCATAACTATCAAACCCTTACCGATACTTTAAAATATCTATCAAATTTGGGTGTTAACGCCGTTGAGTTAATGCCAATTAATGAATTTGAAGGAAACCTTTCATGGGGTTATAACCCATCTTTTTATTTTGCGCCTGACAAGTACTACGGTACTAAAAATGCCCTGAAAGCTTTTATTGATGAGTGCCATTCGCGCGGAATAGCGGTAATTCAGGATATTGTGCTTAACCATTCGTTTGGCCAATCGCCTATGGTGCAAATGTATTTCAATACGGCAGCCGGTAAACCTGCGGCTAATAACCCCTGGTATAATGTTGACCCTACGCATCCCTATAATGTTGGCTACCAGTTTAACCACGAAAGTGCCGATACCAAATATTTTGTGAAGAACGTACTCAAATTCTGGATGACGGAGTATAAGATCGACGGTTTCCGCTTTGACCTTTCCAAAGGTTTTACGCAGGTTAATTATGGCACTTCTGATGCTGCTGTAGGTCCGTGGGGGCAATATGACGCCAGCCGTGTAGCTATCTGGAAAGATTATAACAATTACATTAAAAGTATCGACAATAATAATTTCTACGTTATACTGGAGCACTTTGCTGCCAACCAGGAAGAGAAAGAACTGGCCGGCGAAGGCATGATGCTTTGGAATAACCTGAACTATAATGCCAACGAAGCCACCATGGGCTGGTTAACCAATTCCAATTTCCAGGGCCTGTTTTATGATCAACACACGTTTACGCAGCCTTATAACCTGGTAAGCTACTTTGAAAGCCATGACGAAGAACGCCTGCAGTTTAAAAACGAAAGCTACGGTAACAGTTATAACGGCTATAATGTAAAAGATAGAAACACAGGCCTGGCCCGCGAAGAAATGGCAGCGGCATTCCTGTTCTCGGTTCCGGGCCCTAAAATGCTCTGGCAGTTTGGTGAACTTGGTTACGATGTAAGTATCGATCAGGGCGGCCGTACCAGCAATAAGCCCATCTACTGGAATTATAATACAGATCCTAATAGACGGCATTTATATGGCATTTACGCCAAAATGATTAAAATGAAAGAGAAGAATGCTGTATTTGCGTCAACAAATTCTACTTATGATCTTGCGGGTGCTGTTAAAACTATCCAGTTAAAAGATGCCAGCGCCAATGTGGAAGTAGTTGGTAATTTTGATGTGATGCCGCAATCAGCCAGTATCAGCTTCCCATCAACCGGAACATGGTATGACAATATTACCAAAACCAGCATAAATGTAACATCATTGCCATATTCCATGACCTTGCAACCGGGCGAATATCATGTTTATAGCAGCGTTGCTTTGCAGCAATAATGAAGTTAAAACATTAAGAGTTAAGGCTTCAGGCCAATAGGAAATGATGCTTTTACATTCCGCTTTGGGGTGAATGGTTATACTCTTAAAAACTATAAAGGTGTAATTGCCTTATTTTTAAATAATTATTGGATTTTAATGTATATCTTTGCAATCTTAAATAAAAATATAATGCAAGGAACAGTAAAATTCTTTAATGAAACTAAAGGCTTCGGATTTATTACACCAACTGATGGTGGTGCTGAAGTTTTTGTACACGTATCTGGTTTGGTTGATACTATCCGCGAAAACGATAGCGTTACCTACGATGTAGAGCAAGGTCGCAAAGGCCCAAATGCGGTGAATGTAAAAGTAGCTTAAACTATTAATTATATAAAAATCGTACGGCATCTGTTCAGCAATGGGCAGATGCTTTTTTTATGCAACAAAAAAGCCTGACTTATGTAAATCGTCAGGCTTTTAAATATGTCTTTAAACCGGTTTTAAACTACCGTAGGATTAACCATCTGTACTAAAGCTTCAATAAACTTAGGAGCGTCATTCAAACTTTCAACCAGTTGAACATGCTCGCCGCCCAGTGCTTTAAACTCATCGCCGTACTCAGTTGTTACTTCATATACGGTTTCAAGGCAATCGGCAACAAAGGCCGGACAAAATACCAATAGGCGTTTTTTACCTTCTCTGGCCAGTTGGGCTACAATTTCGCTGGTGTAAGGCTGTACCCATGGGTCGTTACCCAGGCGTGATTGAAAGCAGATGGTATATTTCTCTCTCGGGATCCCCATTTTATCAGCAATCAGCTTTGCGGTATGGTGCGATTGTGCCGAGTAGCAAAACCTGTTGGCATCGGTTAGTGTCTCGCAGCAACCTGATGATTTGAGGCAGTGGTTATGTGTATGATCGGCCTTGATCAGCTGCCTTTGCGGCAAGCCGTGAAAGCTGAACAATACATGATCGTAAGTGTCAGGGTTGTATTTTTGCGCGTTGTCGGCAAAAGTTTCAATCATCAGCTCGTTATCATGAAACGAGTTAATAAAGGTGATATTTGGCGATGTTGGCCATTTACCCACAATATCCATAATCTTTTCATAAACAGAACCGGTACTGGCCGAGGCATATTGCGGAAACAACGGAATTACCTGGATACTTTCAACAAGGGCTGCTTTCAGTTTCTCCAAAGCCGATTCGATAGAAGGGTTTTGGTAGCGCATGGCCAACTCAACCATATAGTCATCGCCGAGGCGCTGCTGTAACGCTTTTTGCTGTAAAATGCTATAATGTAATAGTGGTGAGCCTGTTTTAGGATCCCAGATGGCCTGGTACAATTTGGCCGATTTAGGCGCCCTGAAAGGAACAATAAGGCCTTTTACTAAAATGGTACGTGAAAGGGCTCCGATATCAATAACCCGCGGGTCCATCAAAAACTCATTCAAATAACGCTTAACATCTGCTGTACTTGGGCTATCCGGTGTGCCCAGGTTAACCAGTAAAATTCCTTTTTTAGCCATAATTATCAGGTACAAAAGTAACAAAAAATGCCCCGTAACTTATGACGGTGGTCACAAATTACAAATAAATGAGGTGTAAGGGATGGGCGTTCGAAAGTTAGATTTGAATTTGGGGGGATTTGTCGTGTAAAGGAAAGGTGTTGAGAAGAGAAGAATCAGACATTAGTAATGCTTTATAGATGATTAGGGCGCTGCCTGCGGCCGAACTATTCGCTCCTGCACATGGAATTAGCCACAGGCCGGTATCCCAATGTCATTAGGCTAAGATTGACAGGCTGCACCAGAGGTGCAAAAGGTCTGTAGAAGACAAGGTAGAACAGATTTTTAGTGTGCCGTAGGTACACGACTCCGGCGTTCCGTACCTCTGGCACGGCTTGTTCTTGAATATGTTATTGCTACAAACCTTTACCCCCTATGGGGGATTTCCTTAACTTAATGATATTNCTTGTTCTTGAATATGTTATTGCTACAAACCTTTACCCCCTATGGGGGATTTCCTTAACTTAATGATATTGGCCGGTATCCGCTACTATCTAACGCGGGCAGATCGAGACATTATTTAACAACCTTCCACAACCGCCACCACGGCACACCCGGCGCTTCATGATGCTCGTAATGGTATCCGAAAAAGTAACAGCTGAAAAACGCGGCAATATGATTACGGCGCTGGCTCCGGGCAAAATGCGGGTTGTCATGTTCGCCTTTATGGGGTTGGTAAGTGCCGAAGTAAAATAGCTGCAATGTGCTCAGGAGCGAAGGTACCACCCAAAACATGATCAGGTTTGGCTGCGGAATCCAGATTTTCAGGATATTAAAAACAACGGCCATTACCACAATTTGCCATATAGACAGATAATTGCGGATAAACTGCACATACCAGGCAAAAAAGCTGCCCTGATGGTAGTCCGGGTCGTGGTGGGTATGTACATGATTGTGATGCTTGTGGTGCTTGGTGTATAACTTCGGGTACCAGAACGAAGCGTAAAGAAAAGTGCTCAGGTAACCAACAAAGTTATTTAAACCCTTATTGGGCGAAACTGTGCCATGCATGGCATCATGAGCGGTGATGAACAGCCCGGTATACAGGTGCATCTGCACCAGCATAAATACATAAACAATGGGATTGGTGAAGCTGAAATGCCATCGCATTAATAATATGATGCTTGTTGCCCAGCAGCCTATTACCAGGGCGGCCACAACTAAACCTGTATGTGAAGGGCTTTTTTGCATGTTATGATGTTACAGCAAAAAGCGTGCTGTTAAAAGCTTTCTATGGCGGCTTTTACTTTTTGCATCAGCCACATAGGAGTTGATGTAGCGCCGGCAATGCCTACTGTATCATTTGGTGCAAACATGCTTTGTTCCAATTCGTCGGTGGATGATATGAAGTAGGTGTTTGGATTATGTTTGCGGCATACTTCAAACAATACCTTGCCGTTTGATGATTTTTTGCCCGATACAAAAACGATCTTATCAAAGCGTGTAGCAAACTTTGGCAGGTCCTTATCGCGGTTGCTTACCTGGCGGCAGATGGTATCGTTAGCTTTCAGGTCATATCCGCGCGAAATAAGCTCATCCTTCACTGAGTAGAATTTATCCATACTCTTGGTGGTTTGGCTGTACAGCGTGATATTGTGCGGAAGCGCCACATTGTCCAATTCTGCAATATCCTGGAAAACTATCGCTTCGTTATTGGTTTGGCCTTGCAAGCCAACCACTTCGGCGTGGCCGTGCTTGCCAAAAATCAGAATCTTCTCGTTTGAGTCGTATGAAGTTTTGATGCGGTTTTGCAGCTTAAGCACTACCGGGCACGAAGCATCAATAAGGGTAATATTGTTTTCTAAAGCCGTGCGGTAAGTATCAGGTGCTTCGCCATGGGCGCGGATAAGCACCTTTTCGTTATGGAGATCCTTAAGCTGGCTGTGTTCAATAATGCGGAGGCCTTTTGATTTTAGTCGCTCAACCTCTTCATCATTGTGCACAATATCGCCCAGGCAGTACAGGTAACCGTCCTCTTCTAAAATCTCTTCGGCCATATCAATGGCATAAACCACCCCAAAGCAAAAGCCCGAATCCTGATCAATAGTAACCTGTAACTGATAATCTCCCATGGTGTTGCAAATTTACGGCAAAATTAATCGTTGATTGTAATGATTGCGTTGATTTAGCTGATTTTTATGTTGATGAATTTTGATCGACTTAAGTTAATACATCAGATTCAAAACGGCAAAAAACACAAATTGTGCAATCAGCAACGCCGGGGCAACAATGCTTTGCCGTTTAAATTTAAATTGCTCAAATATAAAAAGCAGCAACGCGCTCAATGCAAACCAGCAAACGTAGTTTTGTAAAGGAACAGCACCACCCAGCCAATGCCAGTAATCAAAATGAATGGCGATAGGCTCGATAAGCATATCAAGCAAGGTGAGCACAAGTGCCCCCGAAAATATCCTTATTAATTTATTGGTAAGGTGACGATTTCTCCGCAGGGCGACCCCTGTGGCGTATATTAACAGAAACCAATTTACTCCAATCATCAAGGGGATATCGAGTAGCTTTGTGCCGAGTGTTGCACCATAGCGGTAATTGCCAAACAGCCAGCCGGTATGCACTCCGATGCATTCGGCCATAAAACCCGTAATAAAAATAACTGCAGCGAACAACATAAACCTGCCGTTAAAAGCGTCATGGCTATAAATAACAACCCCAAGCATCAATAGTAAATGCCAGGGCACCAACGCTATAAATAATACAGCTAAAGATGGAATAGTGAAGCCGATTAAACCCACCAGGTGAAACAAAAAAATGATCGTAACACAGATTCTGTTTTTTGCCAATATCGCCCTATTGAATTCAGAGGATCTCAAATCTTTCGCCCTTTCCACATGGTGGTTTTGGTAAGATAGCGTTGTATAGATAAAACTGCCACAGCAAGCAGGCTAAACATTTGAGCGGGATGCAGAAGGATGTTATACCCGGCTTTTTGCCCTGCCGAAAGCGAGATCATGATCCGTGTAAGCAAGATCAATCCTACGGTAAAAAATATGAGCGGCAGGTTTAAGGTAGTAAGGATAATGAGCGGACCGGCAATAATAATGGTGATATATACCAAAAAGCCAATAATGCTGTAGTTAAAAGCCGCCAGGAAGTTTTTACTGAAGCCGTTTATCGCCTCATTATACCCACGGTACATGCGGCAGCTGATCATGCCGTTGGCCAGTAAAGCTTCGCCGTTATAGCGCTCGGCTTTGATCAGGCGCATGATCTCTACATCTTCTACAACCTTATTTTTTACTGCTTTATGCCATTGGTGTTTGTGATAAATGGCGGCATCAAATAACATGAACTGTCCGCTGGCTGCTGCCACCGAAGCATTTTTTACGATATACACCAGGCGTAAAGGCAGCAGGTTAAGCAATATAAAATGCATAAGCGGAACCACAAGGTTTTCGCCCAAAGTGAGCATGGTTTGATTGGTGAACAAGCTTAACAAACCCAGCTGGTGCAAATGCATCCGATGTACAGCACTGTTGATAAGGTGATTGCTGATCTGCTCGTCGGCATCTAAAAATAGCAGGTATTTACCATCTGCCTGTTTGGCCATTTGATGGCAGGCATAGTTTTTCCCCATCCAGTCATCGGGCAGTTTGCCGCCTTTTATTACCCTGAAATGCGGATGACCGGCGGCAAAATCATGGCAAACGCGGTAAGTATCATCGGTAGAGTCATCGTCATAAATGATAACCTCATAATTGTTATAATCCTGCTGGTGAATGGAATTTAGCAGGGTTAATATATTACCGGCCTCGTTACGCGCCGGGATCAGGATGGATACCTTATCCGAATAATACCGGCCTATATGAGGAAGTTTGGGGTTGGAGATGTAATTGAACAACGTTACCGCAAACCTGAGTATGATAAAAAAGAGGGTTATTAATATAGCTATTGTCACTTTTTATATATCAAATTCGGTTTGCAACAGTTTAGAGGCTTCGTAGTGCCTTTGATATGCTGCCTGTAATTTATCTATGCTTTTACCGGCGTAATTTTCAGTTTCGCTTTTTAAGTAAACGGTTGCCGTTGGCTTTTTATGTTTAAAGTACTGAATAAAAGTTGAAGCGAATATAATTTGAAAATTTCCGGCAGCCTTTTCAATTATCCTCATAACCCCTTTTTCAAAATTTATGTTTGTAACAAAGTTAGCATACAACTTTCCCTGCGGAAACATCAAAACCAGGTTGGCAGGATCTGCAAGCAATGCTGCGGCATAGTCAAGCGATTGCAGGACACTTTTCGAATCTTTTTTTACCGAAAAAGCGCCAACGTATTTCAGAAATCGCTCTTTACGGGCCGTTTCTTCCAGGATCATGACATGAAGCTTTTTCTTCAGCAATTTATCGTTTATGCAGTATAGGATTAAGCCATCCCAGAAACTAAAATGATTGCCTATTAATAGTACCGATCTGTTTTGATCAACTACAATATCATTAAACAATAGTTCATGAAACGTTTTGCCAACTACCCATTTAATGTAATAGTGCACAATTCGGTTCAGAAAAAAGTTCTTTTTATTGCTGATCATAGTGGATACGGGTCAATGTTCCATATTGATTTGATTTTTCAAAGCTTGCTGATGGGCCTGGTTAATATTCTCCTTCAGTTGCTCAAAGGTAAGTTCATTGGCAACACCTAAATCAAAAAGGTGAACATAAGCCCGGGGTTTCAGACTTTCAAAATAATCTATCAGGATACAATGGTAAACAATCTGGCAGGGGCCTTTTATTTGTTGCATCAGTTTATAAACACCTTTTTCAACATGGATATGTGTGTCGTGGTTCGAAAAAAGTTCGCCTTGCGGAAATATCACGATCAGGTTATCCGGTTTATCCAATATTCCTGCCGAGTAGGTGAGCGACTCCAGCATTGCCCTCGAGCCTTTCTGGATAGAGTATGCGCCAATATATCGTAAATAACTGCGCTGATCAAACTGATCCTGCTGCATCATGACGTAGTATTGCTTTTTGAGATTGTAATAGGCTGTCCAGTTGGCAATAAAGCCATCCCACCAGCTAAAATGATTACTCAAAAGTAATATTGAATGGCCGGGACGAGGCTCAAAAGGCTGTACATTAACCTCCTTAAAATTGCGGCTGATCCACCACCTTACATAACTGATATAAAGTTTACTCCAGAATTTCTTTTTACGCGAGGGTACCATGTTTTATTTAACTAAATACTCATCAAGTGCCTTTGTAACCAGCCAGTGCCCAAGTTCAACTTCATGCACTTCGGCATTATCAAGCATCCCTAAAAATGGCAGCGCGGCCGATTTGGGGAATAGTTTATCGTGCTTGCCAAATATCAGCAAACATTTAATCTTATGCTGATTGATCAGTTGTGCTACCTTCTGCACATCGGGTTTTAACTGCCTGATCAAATTTAGGGTATAATAGGTATCAAGTCGCTTTTGTTCGGTATCAATTTCATTATAAGCTATCTTGTACAGGCTTTCGTCAATAACGCCGACCCTTTTTACGCTTTTAACCAGGAAAGGGGCAAGCCATTTACTTTTTGTAGCCGTACGGAAAATTGCGCGACCAAGCTTATTGTGCAAAATGAAGTGAAAGCCTTTAAAAACAGCCAGGCCATCGGGAGCCATTAATATGATATCGTCAATCATGTCGGCATATTCCTCAACCAGTATCAGAGCAAGGTTGGCCCCTATAGAATATCCCATTACCGAAAAACGCTGCCTGCCGTAAAGTTTAAACCATTCTTCCATGTAACTACGAACCATGGCTTTGGGCATTCCGGATAGGATCTGCTGCTCTGTCCAGCCGTCGAGCCGACTTTCGCCATGAAAAAAATGATCGAAGCCGTAGACATGATATTGTGGTAAAACCGATTGGTCAAGCACATGGAACTGTTTGCCCGTCATGCCATAGCCATGAAAGGCCAGTAAAGGCTTTTGCCCGGTACCATATTCGTGAAAATGTGCTTTGCCCAAGCCGGGCAGATGTAAAAAACCCATTAAGGCAATATTAAGAATTTATGGCTTTTGTACAGTAAATGCAGTTGTTTTGTTTTGGAAAGTATGATCAAAACATGGAGCTTTTTTATCGCTTATCGATGTACTTCATGATCATTTCCGTGGCGCCAACGTTTTCCTTCACATAGTTAAATATCTTTTTCCGGGTATTGTTATAAAATGCTTCGTCGCTGATTAATCTGTCAACAATTTCTTTCAGTTCGGTTTCATTGCTGATGCTGAACCCGGCTTTGATGGCTATAAGTTCTTTAGCCTCGTTGAATTTTTGATAGTTAGGGCCAAAGATAACGGGCAACGCAAAAGCCGCCGCTTCCAAAGTATTATGGATGCCTACACCAAAACCGCCGCCTATATAAGCTATATCGGCATAAGCGTAAAGGGATGAAAGCATACCGATATTGTCTATCACCAGCGCCTGGAGATTGTTAGATGTAAGTGATTGGTTAATAAAATCTCCTGATTTCAGGCCTTCGGCTTCGGTTTTGAGTTGTGAAAATGTAATCGCTTTACCTTGCGGAAGCAGATCTATCAGGTTGTTTATCTTTTCCTCAGGTATTTCATGCGGGGCAAAGATGAACTTCCAGTCGGGGTACTGGTTTATTAGTTTTGCCAATAGCGCCTCATCTTGCGGCCAGCTACTTCCTGCTATAAACAATTTATGCCCGTTTTTAAATTCTTCTATCAAAGGAAGCACTTTAGGGTTTTGCGCGTTGGCCCAAACCCTGTCAAACCGGGTATCGCCACTTACCGAGGTATTGGTGATGCCAATGCCCTGTAATAATTGTTCAGAAGCATCATCCTGTAAAAAGAAGTGGCTTACCAAGCTTAAAATTCTCCGGTTAAAGCCGCCATACCATTTAAAATACACCTGCCCCGGCCTGAAGATCCCCGACACTATATATAATGGAATATTACGTTTGCGCGCTTCATTAAAAAAGTGGAACCAATATTCGTATTTGGTGAAAATAATAGTTTCGGGGTTGATGGCGTCGATAAACCGTTTCGCGTTACGGGGGGTATCTAAAGGCAGGTAGTAAACATAATCGGCAAGCGGGGTGTTTTTCCGGATCTCATAGCCCGAAGGAGAAAAAAAAGTAACTACCACTTTTTTGCCGGGGTGTAAATTCCTCATAGCTTCCAGGATTGGACGGCCTTGTTCAAACTCACCAAGTGAAGCAAAATGAAACCAAATACTGCTTTCTATACGTACAAAGACAGGATTTTTACGCCCTGAAACCCAAAGTTTGGCTTTGTTGTTAAACAATGCGGCAAAACGGATAAAAAGGGAATATAATTTGATACCTATATTATATAATAACATCAATTTTAATGCTGAATGATTATCTTAGCCGGGCATAAAAGTAATAACAATAATTACAATATTGGTTTTATGGCCCGCCCGGTGCCGTAATAAGCTGTTAATATGGTTCATTATACAAATTGCTTACCTTAAATTTAAAACACACTTAACACTATGAAAATTGCAGTAATTGGTACTGGCTATGTTGGTTTGGTAACGGGAACCTGTTTGGCCGAAACAGGGAATGAAGTAACCTGTGTAGATATAGTAGAA
>NZ_QPCG01000006.1 GCF_003351025.1 Mucilaginibacter endophyticus
AACGTGACTTAGGTTCTGCTGATTTCGTGGCATAATTGCCCTTTTAATCGAAATACAATTCATTATAAAATCATTATAAAAGTTAACAACATGAAAAAATTTATCATAGCAGCAGCGGTTTTGATTGCGACAGGCCTTACCGCTGTTTCGTTAACTCATAAAGAAGATAAACAAGAAGTGGTTAAAGTAAAGATTGAGAAATCTGAATTTTCAAACAAGGCTGCCAGCGCGCCTAAAAAGGATTTAGGATCTGCAGATTGATCATGAACTACAAATAGCTGCTTGTTGTGCATAGGGCATGGTTAAAATTTTCAAATTGGGAATGACTCAATGACCTAATGACTACAATGACCTAATTAGCTATATTTGCTGCAAACCATAATATTATGCAGCACATAAAGCAATATGTTGAGCAAAACAAACAGCGTTTACTTGATGAGTTATTTGACCTGTTACGTTTAGCATCGGTTAGTGCCGACCCAAAATACAAATCAGAAGTACTAAAAACTGCCGATTATGTGGCAGCAAGGCTCCGCGATGCAGGAGCAGATAATGTTGAAATTTGCCAAACCGCCGGGTACCCCATTGTATACGGCGAAAAGATCATAGATACCTCAAAGCCTACCGTGCTGGTTTACGGTCACTATGATGTACAACCACCCGATCCGCTGGAATTATGGAAAACCCCTCCATTTGAACCAACTGTTAGGGATGGTAAAATATATGCCCGTGGCGCCTGCGATGACAAAGGCCAGTTTTACATGCATGTTAAAGCTTTTGAGCTGATGATGCAAACCAACACACTTCCCTGCAATATCAAATTTATGATTGAGGGCGAAGAAGAAGTTGGATCCTCAAACCTGGGTATCTTTGTTAAAGCCAATAAAGAAAAACTAAAAGCCGATGTTGTACTGATCTCCGATACATCGATGATCAGCATGGAACACCCTTCGCTTGAAACCGGCTTGCGCGGCCTATCCTATCTTGAAGTTGAAGTAACCGGCCCTAACCGCGATCTGCATTCGGGCGTTTACGGTGGCGCGGTAGCCAACCCCATCACTATACTGGCACAAATGATTGCCACACTTCACGACGAAAATAATCATATCACCATTCCCGGCTTTTATAATGATGTAGTTCCGCTTACCGAAGCAGAACGCGCCGCACTGAACAGCGCCCCATACGATGAAGCCGAATATAAAAAAGACCTTGACGTTACTGAGCTTTGGGGCGAAAAAGGCTATAGCACCTTTGAACGTACAGGCACCCGCCCTACCCTCGAACTGAATGGTATTTGGGGCGGTTACATTGGTGAAGGCGCGAAAACGGTATTGCCATCAAAGGCCAATGCTAAAATCTCTATGCGCTTGGTACCCAACCAAACATCAGAAGCTATCACTAAACTTTTTACCGATCACTTTTTAAGCATCGCGCCTCCTTATGTTAAGGTTAAGGTAACGCCTCATCATGGTGGCGAACCTGCTGTAACCCCTACTGATAGTGTAGCCTACCGTGCAGCACAAAAAGCCATTGCCGAATCGTTTGGTAAAGAGCCTATCCCAACCCGCGGCGGCGGCAGTATTCCTATCGTTGCTCTGTTTGAGGCCGAGCTTGGTTTAAAAACCGTATTAATGGGTTTTGGGCTTGATAGTGATGCGCTGCATTCGCCTAATGAGAAATATGATATTTACAATTATTATAAGGGCATTGAAACCATTCCGTTGTTTCACAAATATTTTGCCGAGTTATCGGAATAATGCCGTGAAGCCTTAATTTTCAAGTTAACCGTGGTTATTTTTTGATTTGCGTAAAACAAATAATAAATTTATGATATTATCTAATCATACAAAATCAAACAACCATGGCAACTAAAGAATTGGACAAAGAAAAGACCGATGCATCAAAGCAGTTGCACGATCCAAAATCATCCAAACAGGAAAAAACAAACGCTGCCAAAGCGTTAAGCGGAAACAAAATGAAACGAAAGCCCCTGTTATAAGATATTTATAACAAAATTAACAAGCCGGCACGGGCAACCTGCCGGCTTGTTTTTTATATGCGTATCCTCATCTCAATCATACGCTTTTCAAATCCCACTTTTTCGTAGGCCTTAATGGCACCCGCGTTATCATTATAAACCTCAAGCCTTATTTCGGCCAATCCCTGTTCTGCCACCCATTTTTTAAGCTCTTCAATAATTGCCTGGTTTATCCCTTTACCGCGATGTGGCGGCGATACGTACATAAACCCCAGATAGGCATATTTTTCAAAATCATAGTAGCTATCCGGGTTCTTTTTGATGCGCGCATATCCGCTGCCTGCTATTTCTCCGTCAATTTCGGCAACCAAAACTTCTACTTCGAACGAGGATATGAATGCTTTCAGATCGTAATAACTTATAGGATCCGGTTTGAGTGTGCTGTCAAACGGACGTTCGGTGTTTATAATTCCCTGTTCAAACTGAAGTAGAACAGGCAGATCTTCGATGATGGCTTTTCTAATCAGCATTGGATTAAATAGTAAATTGTTCACAATCTGCCAAAAAAGCTTCATCAGCATCGGCGCCAATACCCGGAGCGTCATCAATGGTTAAGTGGTAACCATCATACATGGCTCCACCAACACAGGGATCAACCAGGTGGCCTAACTTACAGGTGTCCATATCATAAAACCGGATATTAGGACTGGCATATACAAAGTGTAATTTCGCGCTCAAAGCTATGCGGCTCTCCAGCATACCTCCCATCATACAGGGAATACCATATGAAGCAGCAACATCATGAATCCTTTTAGCTTCATAAATACCGCCCGATTTAGCCATTTTTATATTGATATAGTGGCAAGCGCCGGCATTGATCTGCTTACGGGCATCATGATGATTATACACACTTTCATCGGCCATGATCTTAACCGGCGATAGTTGCATCAATTCCGGCAACCGGTCATCATACCAGGTACGTATTGGCTGTTCGCAAAATTCAATATCATATTGTGCTATCGACTGTAGTGCAAAAACGGCCTCGTTAAAATTCCAACCCTGGTTAGCATCAATACGGATCCTCATGGCCGGGCCCACCGCCTCGCGGATCTGTTGAATGCGTTCCACATCTTCTATCGCATTTTTGCCAAGCTTTACTTTTAATATATTAGCACCTGATGCCTTAAAATCAAGCGCTTTTAAAGCCATGGTATGATGCCCGGCTATACCTATAGTTATATCAGATTCAACGGTGCGTCTCTCGCCTCCTAAAAACTGGTACAAGGGCATGTCTGCATTTTTTGCCGCTATATCAAACAGCGCGTTATCAAAAGCACTTTTTATGGTGGTGTTGCCGGCGGTGAAGCTATGCAGCTCCTGAAGCCGGGCTTCAATATCAAGCGCGTCTTTACCTTTCCATAACCGGGCAAACTCGCGTGCCATTACCAGGCAGGTATCCTGCGTTTCGCCAACAATCATAGGAAAAGCGGAGCATTCGCCCACACCGTAAAAGCCGGCATCGGTATGTACCCGGATAAAAACATTTTGAGCATGGTCTAAAGTTCCGGTGGCAATGGTAAACGGCTCCATGGGAATACTGAAGCGGTATATATCTATATGGGTGATGGTAATTTGCTGATTTTCCAAATTGTAGATGTTTAAAAGCTAAAATAAAACAAATAATTGCAACAATTAACCAACGTAATTTGCGTATTATAAGTATTAGTTTATATTTGCACTACTTCAATACAAGTAACAATTCAATTTTAGCCTCTTTTGCCCTTCCAATCAGGGAAATTTGTCTGGCTAACTTTCAAATCTTCATAAAAAAATTATTAACATGGCTAAAGAAAACACGCCTGCAAATTTTGATTATAACTCAACCAGGAATAAATTAATCCTGTCTGAATATGGCCGCAACGTACAAAATATGGTTAAATATATTGTAGCGCTGCCAACTAAAGAAGAACGTAACCGCTACGCACAGGTAGTTATTGACCTGATGGGTTTCCTGAACCCGCACCTGCGCGACGTGGCAGATTTTAAACACAAACTCTGGGACCACTTGCACATCATTTCTGATTACCAGATTGATGTAGATTCACCGTATCCAAAGCCGTTGCCAGAGGCAGCGCATATTAAGCCTGCGCCATTAAACTATCCTCATCAGCGCATTAAATACAAGCACTATGGCAAAACTATTGAGCTGATGATTGAAAAAGCTAAAGCCATTGAAGAGCCTGATCGTAAGCGCCACATGATTCAGGCCATCGCCAATTTCATGAAGATGGCCTATGTACAATGGAACAAAGATTCGGTGAGCGACGAAAGTATCTTGTCTGATTTGTACGCTTTATCAGGCGGCACATTGAAACTGGAGGATAACGTTAATCTTAACCGTGTTGATTTCCGTCCTAATAACTTTCAGCAAAACAGCAATAACAACAACAATAATCGCGGTCGTAACAACAATCAGAACAATCAAAACCGCGGCGGTAGCAACGGAGGCAGACAAAACAACAACCAAAACCGTAACAACAACCAAAACAACCGTAACCGTAACAACAACGGAGGTTCAAAAAAATATTAATTCGGGGGCATTTCTGCAGAATTAAGAAAAACACGTCATTGCGAGGTACGAAGCAATCACCAACCAGCAGGTACACCCTGTATAGTTCGTGATTGTTTGGTACCCTACAGCAATGACGTTTTTTGTGTTATATCGTTAATGATAAATCCCCAAGCCTTTTATTTTATCTGCATTAATTTTCTAATCTTTGCCCCAATAAATTATTTGGCAAAACCGATCATAGCTTTGATAGTTTATCATTGGTGATCTTATCAATTATCCGAAACTCCGCATGACTAACGCATTTGTAATAAATGGCGGCAAACCGCTAAAAGGTGAAATAACCCCGCAGGGTGCAAAAAACGAAGCTTTACAGGTTATATCTGCCGTATTGCTTACCGAAGAAAAAGTAACCATCAGCAATATTCCTGATATTAAGGATGTAAACAAACTGATAGAACTGCTTGGCGATATGGGCGTTATTGTTGAGCGTATCAACGAGCATACTTATACCTTCGAAGCTAAAGATATTAACCAGGACTTTTTCCTGTCTGAGGCGTTTAAATCAAAAGGTGGTGGCCTACGTGGTTCTATCATGATAGTTGGCCCGCTGCTGGCCCGTTTTGGCAAAGCATCTATCCCTAAACCGGGTGGCGATAAAATTGGTCGCCGCAGGTTGGATACCCACTTCCTGGGTTTTGAGAAACTTGGCGCACAATTTAATTATAACCCCGAAAATGGTTTCTTTAATGTAGATGCCTCCAATCTTCACGGTACTTACATCCTGCTGGATGAGGCTTCGGTAACCGGAACGGCCAACGTGGTAATGGCCGCGGTATTGGCCAAAGGTACTACTACCATTTATAACGCCGCCTGCGAACCTTACTTGCAGCAGCTTTGTAAAATGCTGAGCCGTATGGGTGCTAAGATCAGCGGTATTGGTTCAAACTTGTTAACTATTGAGGGTGTTGAAAGGCTGGGCGGTACCGAGCACCGCTTATTACCTGATATGATCGAGATTGGCTCATTCATTGGTTTGGCTGCCATGACCGGTTCTGAGATCACCATTAAAGATGTTCAGTACAAAGAACTGGGCATGATCCCCGATGTTTTCAAACGTTTGGGTATTAAGCTGGAGCTTAGGGGCGATGATATCTTTATTCCGGCCCAGGAACATTACGAAATTGAAACTTTTATTGACGGCAGTATAATGACCATTGCCGACGCGCCATGGCCGGGCTTCACGCCCGACTTATTGAGCATTGTGCTGGTTGTTGCTATCCAGGCAAAAGGCTCGGTACTGATTCACCAGAAAATGTTTGAAAGCCGTTTATTCTTCGTGGATAAACTGTTGGATATGGGTGCCCAGATCATCCTTTGCGATCCGCACCGTGCAACCGTAATTGGTTTAGATAACCAGGTTAAATTACGTGGTATTTCCATGACCTCGCCTGATATCCGTGCCGGTGTTTCATTATTGATCGCTGCCCTTTCAGCACAAGGTCAATCAACTATTTACAATATTGAACAAATTGAACGCGGCTATCAGCACATTGATACCAGGCTTAAAGCTTTAGGCGCTGATATAACACGTATTTAAGCTTTTAAGGTTAAAGGCGAAAGGTCAAAGGTTAAAGGTAGCTGCATAGCGTGGCATCCTTTAACCTTTTTCTTTTAAAAACCTTTCGCCTTTAACCTTTTGCCTTTCGCCTCAAAATATTACCTTTAAAAAACCATTATATAAACAATGCCTTACAAAAACCGGAAATCTACCTACGTTTATTTTGTACTGATATTTGTATTTATTAAAGTAGTTCTTAACCTTTTCGCTATATCGCATTTCGGTTTTCATCGTGATGAATTTCTGCACCTTGTATTGGCCGATCATTTGGATTGGGGATACAAGGAAGTGCCACCATTTATCGCCATCCTGGCAAAAATCTCTATCACCTGTTTCGGTAACTCAGTCTTTGCAGCAAGGTTGTTCCCTACCCTGTTTGGCGGGCTCATTGTTTTACTTACGGGCCTTATAGTTATTGAATTTGGTGGAAAAAAGTTTGCTATAACCCTTGCGTGTTTGTCGCTCATTTTTGCACCTGCTTTTGCAGCAAGCGAATATCTTTTCCAACCAGTGGTTTTTGATCAATTTTGGTGGGTGATAACTGTTTGGTTGCTGGTAAAATACCTTAACACTACCGATGTAAGGTACCTATACTGGCTCGGGACAGCTGTTGGTCTTGGTATTCTTACTAAATATACAATGCTGTTTTTTACAGCGTCACTGCTTATTGGCATCCTAATCAGTAAACAACGCAAATTACTGTTTAACAAGCACATTCTTGGCGCTGCCGCGATAACAGTAATTATTGTACTACCCAACCTCATCTGGCAAATAAATCACCACATGCCGGTTTTTACGCATATGAAGGCCCTGCGTGAACAGCAACTTGATTATATTACCCCAACCGACTTTATTAAACAGCAATTATTGGTCAACGGCGTTGCATTGTTTATATGGCTTAACGGACTTGCTTTCCTGATATTCTCGTTCAGGCTGCGTAATTTTCAGTTCATGGCGCTGGCTTATGCACTCATCTTCTTTTTTTTACTGATGATGGATGGCAAAAGCTATTACATATTTGGGGCCTACCCCATGTTGTTTGCCGCAGGAGCGTTCGGTTTTGAGCGTTTATTAAAAACAAATGGCTATGTTTTGCGTACCGCTTTAATCGTTTTGTTTACCCTGCCCAACGCTTTGTTACTGCCCATCCTATTACCAATTTTACCAATGGATCAAACCCTGGCGTTTTTTCGCTTTGCGGATAAGCACCTGCCGCCCGTTCGTTTTTCAATGACTTGGGAAGATGGTAAAAAGCATGCCACCACTCAGGATTACGCCGATATGCTGGGCTGGGATGATATGGCTGCATTGGTGGATAAAGCCTACAAGAGCCTCAGTCCTGACGATCAGAAGCAAACCTTGGTTTACGCCGATAACTACGGCGAAGCCGGCGCTATACACCACTACCGCAAGCAATACGGCTATCCCAATGTAATATCGCTGAACAGCAGCTTTACCCTTTGGGCACCCGATAGTCTTAAATGCAAATACCTGATCTACATAGATGACGGCGGCGGCAAAAACATTAAAGAATTTGTAGCCGACAATATGATAGGTAGCTTTACTAAAGTAGGCGAAGTAAGCAATCCGCTCGCCCGCGAAAAAGGCACGGCTGTGTTTATCATCACACCAAATTACCGCTTAAATCAACGGTATAGCCCAGAATTGGCGAAGAAGCGGTTGGAGTAATGTTGAGGTGAAAGGCGAAAGGATAAAGGTAAAAGGTCTTAAAAAGGGAAAGGTTAAAGGACATTGCAAACTGCAGCTACCTTTAACCTTTCGCCTTTAACCTCTTAGGCGGAAATAGCGTTTATAATATCATACTGGGTAATGATTTCAATTTTACCTTCCCCGTCTTCAACCAGCACGGCAATGTTATCTTTATTGATCATGGCCGAGATTCTGTCAATCGATGTATTCAGATCAACAAACGGGAATGGTGCTGTTGTAATATTCTTGATGGGTTGTGACTTGATCGATGGATTTTCGATCAGCGAATCAAGGATATCGCTTTCTGTGATCTTGCCTATTACCATACCTTTTTGAGTAACTGGGATCTGCGAGATATTAAGCGATTTAATAGTATTGATAGCTTCCAGTACGCTCTTTTCGCAATCAATGGTGATGATCTCCTGCACATCTTTTTTGCCGATGATATCGCGGGCGGTTAGTTTCTCGTCTTTCAGGAAACCACGGTCGCGCAGCCAGTCGTCATTGTACATTTTGCCGAGGTAGCGGGTGCCATGGTCTGGAAAAATGATCACTACCACATCTCCTTCTTTAAATTTATCCTTCATCTGCAGCAGACCTGCCACTGCCGAACCGGTCGAGTTACCCGAGAAGATACCCTCCTTGCGGGCAATCTCGCGGGTCATGAGGGCGGCGTCTTTATCGCTTACTTTTTCAAAATGGTCGATCAGGCTAAAATCAACGTTCTGCGGTAAAAAATCTTCGCCAATACCTTCAGTGATATAAGGATAGATCTCGTTTTTATCGAACACACCAGTTTCCTTATATTTCTTGAATACCGAGCCGTATGTATCAATACCCAAAACCTGGATAGCCGGGTTCTTTTCTTTCAGATAACGGGCAATACCTGAGATAGTGCCGCCGGTCCCAACACCCGCAATAAGGTGAGTGATCTTACCTTCAGTTTGTTCCCATATCTCCGGACCAGTTGATTCATAATGCGCCTGAGAGTTACTCAGGTTATCGTACTGATTAGGTTTCCACGAGTTAGGAACTTCCCGCTCCAGGCGCGATGATACCGAGTAGTATGAACGCGGATCTTCAGGCTCTACATTGGTGGGGCAAACAATTACCTCGGCGCCAAAAGCACGCAAAGCGTCAAACTTTTCTTTTGATTGTTTATCAGTACTTGTAAAAATACATTTGTAGCCTTTTATAACCGCAGCTATTGCCAGGCCCATGCCAGTGTTACCGGATGTGCCTTCGATAATGGTTCCGCCGGGTTTAAGCTTACCGCTTTTTTCGGCGTCTTCAATCATTTTAAGGGCCATACGGTCCTTAATGGAGTTGCCGGGGTTGGTTGTTTCTATTTTGGCTAAAACAGTAGCGGGAATGTCCTTTGCTACTTTATTCAGTTTTACCAGCGGCGTATTGCCAATGGTATCAAGTATGTTGCTGTACCACATAATTTAAATGTCTACTAACCCGATATGTAAAGCAGGGTTACGCCTCAAAAATAAGTTTCTTAAATGATATTTCTTTTATGGAAAAGTAAATACATCTGCATCTTAAATGCAAACAAACACAAATAAATATATTTAAACCGGTGGCCGTTACCACAAAATATACCTAAACATGCAGGCAACACTAAAAAGATCGTTATTATTTTTCAGCTTCTTAAGTTTTTGCATAATCACCACATTTGCCCAAAAGCGCCTAACGCCAAGCCGGCAAAACAGTTTTTATACCTACATATATAAAGTAACTGCCGACGACGTGCTGAAATTTTACCAGCACCCGGATAAAAAACCCGACGAGCAGATACTGCGTAATCCTATAGATTCATTTAAAACGAACACCAAATGGGACAATTCCCTCCCTCCCGGCAACTACATGCAGGTTGCTGCCAAAAAGAACCTGCTCAACTACTCTCTTATTGAAAACCATTCCGCTAATTTAAAGCTGTTGGATAACCGCTATGACCTGCGCTTTATTTTGCTTGATAATGAAGGCAAAATCATCAATAATGCTTCGGTACAAACTAACAATCGTACAATTGCGTATGATGCAAAGGCTGGTTTATATATAGCCGATGCTTCAAAAAAAGGCACTATTTTGAAAGTAGACTATGCCGGCGTCACCAATTACTACGATATAAAAAAGCAGGAGAAACCATCTTATTATCGTTACAATCCATATCGTGGTATGAGTTTTTTCAAGGCCACCTGGAATCGTTTTAAAAACCTGTTCAAAAAAAGCGACAAACCCCATTATCGCCCTCAGCCGGGGCATGATTACGAGGGTTTTATGGTATTCAACAAGGCTATTTACAAGCCACGCGATACAGTAAAATTCAAGGCTTTTATCTTAAACAAAAAATCAAAAAAGCCCGTCAATGCGGCTCAGTTATTGATACGGCTCAGATACCGGAGCGATGAAGACGGCAAGATCATTGGCAAGGTAAAAAGTTATCGTGACGGAGCATATGAATATAGTTTCGCACTGACAGATAGCCTTGACCTTTCGCTTGATAGGGATTATACCATATCACTCGAAGATCCGTCGAGCGAAAAATATAAACTTGACGATTATAAAGGAGATGACGATGAGGGCTTTTTAGCCAAACGCATAGTTTATACGACCGGCGAATTTAAATACGAGGAATATGAACTAAAATCGATAACGTTTAGCACCAGGGTTGATAAAGAAGAACACGGCCCTGGAAACCCTGCAACCCTATACCTTAAAGCTGTTGACGAAAATAACCTGCCTGTTACCGATGGCCGGGTTAATATTACGCTTTATACCCGCAACACAGGCACACACCGCCAGAACTACACTTTCGTACCAGATCAACTCTGGACGCACCAACTACAGCTCGACGCTATTGGTGAAACCAAACTCATTATTCCCGATTCTATTTTCCCCAAGGCTGACGTTACCTATTACATCAATTCAGAATTTCTGAACAGCAACAACGAGCGTCAATCGGCCGATAATAACATGAGTTACCGGTATAGCCGTTTTAGCGTTACCGCTAAATTAAGCGGTGATACATTGGTAAGTGAGGCATTTGATAATGGTAAACCCATCAAAACGATGGCTACCATCAGCACGCTGAATCCCCGCTATGATACCCTATCAAAGATCAGGGTAATGCTGCCCTCCAAAACTATCATTAACCCCTATGCCGATAACTACAACATCCAGACCGACAGTGCCTATGCCGACCTTTACCTTAAAAACAATGATTCCGGGATTTCGCTTTCGGGCTATCGCACTGCCGACTCATTATTTGTAAAAGTTGAAAACCCGCGTCACCTGCATTTCTGGTATTCGGTATTTGGTGGTAACAGGTTGATAGATGCAGGGCAGGCCGATAACCTGTTTTATACACGCGCCTACAATAACCAAAACATAGTGAATTTTCAAGTGCATTATATATGGGTGGGCGAAAGCAGAACCGAAGCCACGGATATAGTATACCGCGATAAACTCATAACCATTAATGTACGTCAGCCTGTATCTGTTTATCCCGGGCAACAGGCTAAAACAGACATTGTAGTTACCGATGCAAAAGGTCAGCCTGTAGCCAATGCCGATTTAACGGCGTGGTCAATGACAAGCAAGTTTACGGATTACAGAACACCCTATGTACCCTATCTGGGCAAAGACTTTATCTATCGCAAGCAAAAAGCGGCCTTTGAGGCCAACGGAGTTAATATCATTGGTACGTTGCAGCTCAACTGGAAACGCTGGAGCAAGGAAATGGGATTGGACAGCATTGCCTATTACCAGTTTACGCATCCTGATAAAATTTACCGGGTTGAAGAAGACACTAAAGACTCGCTTACACAAGTAGCGCCATTTGTGGTTAAAAACGGCGATGTGTTACCTGTTCACATCCTCTATATTGATAACCGGCCTGTTTATTTTGACCAGACACGGCAGCTTAAACGCTACAGCTTCGCGGTATCGCCGGGCAAACATTTGTTCAGGTTCAGGACCAGCCATCAAAACGTTTGGGTAGATACAATTGATGTACCGAAATCGAAGAAGCTGATCTTCAGCATTAATGCAGACAGTGCGAAATTCACAAAAGTTTCTGATACGCTGAGCACTTATGAGTGCGACCTGATTAACCGCTATCTGATTACGATTATCAATAATTTTGGCTGGAAAATGGCCCTGCTAACCCAAAGCGAAAAGGTATTCATGATCAACGCGGATCCAGGCCAGTACAATAGTGTACTTGTAGGCCCATTAGCCGAAAACTTTGCTAACCTGGAAGTTAAAGGCGGTGAATCAAGATATTTTGCCACCGAACCGGGCTATTCATTTCAATTTGACCCAGGCCTTATCAAGCAAAAAAGTATCGCGACCGCTTATCCCTTTAACCCTGTGCTATCATCTTATCAGGGCACTGCCGATGATTATACCCAGGAGGTACTTACCCGTCCTGAAGCAGAAAACGTTTGGCAGCAATACCTTGATCTGCGCAGCAATACCCAGGCGCTTTTTAATAATCCTACCATAAGTGGCGAGATAGGCAAGCTCAGCATGAATATCACTCAACCGGAAAATAAAAAGCTCCTGATCAAAAATATCATCATCTATAAATATAACGATCCGGACTTTGTCATGATCTACCCGGGCAATACTACTTATGTTTCTGGCCTTAACGCAGGCAGGTATTGGGTTTTATTTTTACTTAAAGGCGATAACTATGATATTAAAGAAAACGTTGTCATAAAAACACAAGGAACCAATTTCTACAATTTTACAGTCTTGCCTGCGCACGCTAAAGATTCGGTAGGTAGCAGGATCAGCAACATCATCAATAACCGCACTGGAACATATACCAATGGCGACCGTGAAATAGAAAACGACGCGTTGAAGATTAAAGAAGCTTTTAATGACAAATACCTGGATTCTGGCAGCTTTGGGGATACAATGAGCGGCATAATTTCAGGCTATGACAATCAGCCTGCGGCTGGTGTTAGTATAAGGGTTAGAGGCGCGGCAACCGGTACTTTTACAGATGCCAATGGCCGATTTAAAGTAAAGGTTCCTAAAAACGGCAGGCTTATCATAAGCTATATAGGCTATGAAACGCAACAGGTGCCCATACATCCCGGAGAAACGCTTAGGCTTGCTTTAACATCAAGCTCAAAGCTATTGCAGGAGGTTGTAGTTGTTGGCTATGGTACAGTGATGAGAAGAGAGCTCACAGGATCTGTTAGTACTGTAACATATGGATTAGCCGGTCAGGTGCCCGGTGTTTCTGTAAATGACGGAAGTCCGAATCTTAAAGTAATGATCAGAGGAGTATCATCCTTACCATCGGCACCGCCGCTTGTAGTTGTCGATGGTGAAATTGTTGCTTCGTTGTCTGATATTAATAAGGATGATATTGCAGAAATAAGCATACTGAAAGAGGCGGCCGCTACAGCAATATACGGCGCCCGCGCTGCCAACGGCGTTATTGTGATCAAGACCAAAGCTAAACCCGGTTTGGCCGGAGGCCAAAAGGCAGATACTACGCAGACCGGCGGAACTTCAACACTGCGCAAAAACTTCTCTGATTATGCATATTGGCAACCTAAACTAACTACCGACGAACACGGCAAAGCCAGCTTCATGGTTACTTACCCCGATGATATCACCAACTGGCGAACATTTATTATCGGTATAAACGGTAACAAGCAAACCGGTTTTGCCGAAAGCAATATCAAATCATACAAACCGCTAAGCGCTAATTTCATTGCGCCACAGTTTGCCGTTGCCGGCGATGAAATGAACCTGATAGGTAAAGTGATGAACTACAATACCAACACCGCTAAGCTCACCCGCGTTTTTAAATACAACGGTCAAACGTTAAAACAGGACGAATTGGAGATTAAAAACTCCAAAATAGATACTTTGGGCATTACGGCAACCTCCACAGATAGTCTCACTTTTGAATACACTATTAAACGCGACAACGGCTATTTTGACGGCGAGCAACGCAAAATCCCGGTAATGCCACAGGGCGTTAAAGAAACAAAAGGTATTTTTGAAGCCCTCGACCGCGATACAACAGTATGCCTTAAGTTCGATCCGGCTTTGGGCCCCATAACTTTCCGCGCCGAAGCCTCGGCCTTACCTGTGCTGGCAGAAGAAACCCGGAAGTTGCGGGAATACAAATACCTGTGCAATGAGCAATTGGCTTCAAAACTAAAAGGGCTGCTCATGGAGCGCCGCATCAAAAAGTTTATGGGCGAAGATTTCAGGTATGAAAAGAATATAAGAGAGGTAATAAAAAAAATGCAGGAAAACCGCAGGGGCAACGGCACCTGGGGCTGGTGGAAAGATAGTAATGAAGAGCTCTGGATAAGCCTTCATGCAATTGAGGCCCTTGTCAATGCCCAAAAAGAGGGTTTTGTTGTTGAACTGGATAAACAAAAATTAACCGACTACCTCGTTTACCAGCTGGAAAGCTATAAAGACAGGGATAAAATATTCTGTTTGCAATTGCTTCATAAACTGGAGGCAAAAGTTGATTACCAGAAGTATGTAGCGATCATCGAGAAAAAGCAGGCAAAAGCCCGCGAACCGTTTGGCGGTGGCTTATTAGTTTATGATAAATTGAGGCTGATGTTATTACGCCAGGAATCAGGTTTACCTATAAAAATGGACAGTCTGCTCAAACCAAGCAAGCGCACCATGTTTGGCAATATGTATTGGGGCGAAGATGATTACCGTTTTTTTGATAACTCGATACAGTTAAGCATATTGGCCTACCATATTATTAAAAACGACGGTAGCCACCCTGAATTATTAAGTAAGATACGGGGCTACTTTCTTGAACAACGCCGTCATGGCGACTGGCGCAATACTTATGAATCGGCCCTGATCCTGGAAACTATCCTCCCCGATCTCCTGATTGAAAATAAACAGGTTAAACCTTCGCAAATTACATTGAATGGCAGCGATACAAAAACTATCAGCAAATTCCCCTACTCAGCTACTTTAACCGATAAGCAGATTAGTGTTAATAAAACAGGTAGCTTACCTGTTTACATTACCGGCTACCAGCAATTCTGGAACAGCAAGCCCGAAAAGGTTAGTAAAGATTTTACAGTAGATACCTGGTTTGAGCACAAAGAAAAAGCAATTACCACCTTAAAAGGCGGTGAAGCTGTGTTATTAAAAGCAGAAGTGACGGTACGTGGCGATGCTGATTTTGTGATGGTAGAAATCCCGATACCCGCCGGATGCTCATACGAAAGCAAGGAGCAATCGTGGCAAAACAACGAGGTACACCGCGAATATTTTAAAGAGAAGGTAAGTATATTTTGCCGTTCCCTTAAACAGGGCAAATATACATTCACCGTTAACCTCATCCCCCGTTACAACGGTAAATACACCTTAAACCCGGCCAAAGCCGAGATGATGTATTTCCCGGTATTTTACGGCAGAGAGGGGATGAAACAGGTTGTCATTGATTAGAACCTTGATTTTCCTGATTTAAGGATTTCTTGATATCATAATTTATCAGGTAATCCTTAAATCCTAAAAATCATGGTTCCTTAGAATTTCAAGTGTTTAACCGTTAACCCGTTATTGATCAACTGCTTTAACGATTCGATACCGATATGCAGGTGTGTTTCAACAAATTGTTCGGTTACAGACGAATCACTTTCGGCGGTTTTAACACCTTCAGGGATCATTGGTTGGTCTGATACCAACAGCAGGGCGCCTGTAGGGATCTTGTTGGCAAAACCTGTAGTGAAAATGGTTGCGGTTTCCATATCAACAGCCATGGCACGCAGATCTTTTAAATACTTTTTAAAGTTTTTGTCATGCTCCCAAACGCGGCGGTTTGTGGTGTAGCAGGTGCCAGTCCAGTAATCGCGTGAGTAATCACGGATGGTAGTCGAGATGGCTTTTTGCAGCGCAAATGACGGCAATGCAGGCACTTCTGGTGGTAAATAGTCATTTGATGTACCTTCACCACGAATGGCCGCTATTGGCAATATCAGGTCGCCTACGTTGTTCTTCTTTTTAAGGCCACCGCATTTACCTAAAAATATTACAGCTTTAGGGTGAATAGCGGTCAGCAGATCCATTACAGTAGCTGCAACCGAACTGCCCATACCAAAGTTGATGATAGTAATACCATTGGCGGTAACGCTTTGCATTGGCTTTTCAAGCCCCATAATAGGCGCGTTATCATTCCACTGCGAAAACAGCTGGATATACTTTGAAAAATTGGTAAGAATAATATACTCGCCAAATGCTTCAAGCGGTCGGCCGGTATAACGTGGCAGCCAGTTAGCTACAATTGCTTCTTTTGTTTTGAGGCCCGATTTAATTGGGGTGTGTACCTCTTTTACTTTTTGGATGTTGTCTCCATCCTTTTTTACATCTAATTCTTCGTTCATATGATTTCTTTTTATACAGCAAACCCCGGTATAGGAACCAGGGCGCGCTTTATTTTTTAATAAATATAAGTGTTTACTTATATACTGTGCGTTAAGCTACTTTTAACTTTTTCAGATCAGATTTTTCAAACTTCTCGTGTGCGTAATCTAATGTTACGTTCAGGCGTTTCACATCTTTTTTAGATGGGAACTCGAACATCGCATCAATCATAATAGCTTCACAAATTGAGCGTAAGCCCCTTGCACCAAGCTTAAATTCCATTGCTTTATCAACAATAAAATCAAGCACCTCGTCTTCAAAGTCGAGTTTTACACCTTCATATTCAAACAGTTTTTTGTACTGTTTCAATAATGAGTTTTTAGGCTCCGTAAGGATATTGTGCAACGCTTCCCTATCCAGTGGGTTAAGGTAAGTAAGCACAGGTAAACGACCAATCAGCTCAGGAATCAAACCAAATGATTTCAGATCCTGTGGAGTGATATACTTGTAGAAGTTTTTGGTATCAATATCTCCCTCATCACGTTTAAGTTTGTAACCAACGGTTTGAGTACGTAAACGGTTCGCGATCTTTCTTTCGATACCATCAAACGCGCCGCCGCAAATGAAAAGGATATTGCTGGTATTTACCGTGATCATTTTTTGATCAGGATGTTTACGACCACCCTGAGGTGGTACGTTAACCATGGTACCTTCCAATATCTTTAACAAAGCTTGCTGTACACCCTCGCCGGATACATCGCGGGTTATAGAGGCGTTGTCACTTTTACGTGCTATTTTATCAACCTCATCAATGTAAACGATACCTTTTTCGGCAAGGGTTACATCATAATCGGCAGATTGAAGCAGGCGGGTCAGGATACTCTCAACGTCCTCCCCTACATAACCGGCTTCGGTTAGTACGGTGGCGTCGCAAATACAAAACGGAACGTTTAGTACTTTGGCAAGCGTTTTGGCCAACAGGGTTTTACCAGTACCGGTTTCACCAACCATGATGATGTTTGATTTTTCAATCTCAACTTCATCTTTATCAACACGCTGGTTTAAGCGCTTGTAATGATTATATACAGCTACAGAAAGAATCTTTTTGGCATCATCCTGACCAATAACATACTGGTCAAGGTGGGCCTTCATTTCTGATGGCTTAAGCAAGGCCGGCGCCAGAGGCGATGACTTCACTTTACGTACCTTCAACTCTTCAGCCAATATTTCATTGGCCTGGTTCACACACTTATCGCAAATGTGTGCATCAAGTCCTGCTATTAACATCAGGGAATCCTGTTTACCGGCACCGCAAAATGAACACCTGATCTCTTTGCTGTTTTTATTCATCTGATTCGTCTTCTTACTCAAAGTTAAATAATTAGTGTCAGAAAACAAAGTCTACAACCATAAGTACCAAGCCTTAAGCCTGAAGTCAATTTTTTTCTGACTTCAAACTTAAGACTTAGAACTGAAGGTTTAAAAAATTATTTTCCTTTGTTACCTTTTAAAATCTCATCCACCATACCAAATTCTTTGGCTTCTTCGGCAATCATCCAATAGTCACGGTCAGATGCATCCCAAACTTTTTGGTAAGGTGCACCGCTATGATCAGCAATGATCTGGTACAACTCTTTTTTCAATTTGGTTATCTCCTGGTAAGTGATCTCAATATCTGATTGCTGACCTTGCGCACCGCCTGATGGCTGGTGAATCATCACCCTTGCATGCGGCAACGCAGCCCTTTTACCTTCGGTACCGGCTACTAACAATACTGCAGCCATTGAAGCAGCCATACCTGTACAGATGGTAGCCACGTCATTTGATATAAACTGCATAGTATCATAGATACCTAAACCTGCATAAACCGAGCCACCTGGCGAGTTAATGTAGATCTGAATATCGCGTTTAGCATCAGCCGACTGTAAGAAAAGCAACTGAGCCTGGATAATGTTTGCGATATTATCATAAATAGCATCGCCCAGGAAAATGATACGGTCCATCATTAAACGTGAAAACACGTCCATGGCCTGTACATTAAGTTGACGCTCTTCAAGGATATATGGGGTCATGCCGGTTGGTACGGTAGTGATACCGCCTGTTGGCATATTACCTCTTTCAACACCTGCAATATATTTGTCTACATAAAGGCTGTTAATACGGTGATGCTTAACAGCATATTTTCTGAATTCGTTTTTATCGATATTACTGCTCATGGTTTTTGTTTGTTGTTCGTTAGGAAATGCGGGCGTCTTACCCGCGATAAATATAGTTTTTAGTTGAATAGATTTTTTGCAAGATAGTTTTTATTAAGTAATTTTTTAATGAGGGTACTTTTAAGTCAGAAGTTCGAAAGTCCGTAAGTCCGAAAGTTACAAAATACTAACACTTAGGGTTTATTTTACGACGATTTGCGCTACCATGCAGTTTTCTTCAAGATGTTAGTGACAACATTGTCGCAAATCTAAAATCATGTCATTGCGAGCGAAGCGCGGCAATCGCACGGAAGCAAGACCGCCCTGTATGGCTACGAGATTGCTTCGTCGTTCCTCCTCGCAATGACATGGCAGAAATGCAAAAACACCAAAAGCAACCTTGTGAGTTGCTTTTGGTGAATATATTATAAAACCTGCCCTAACAAGGGCGGTTTAAAAACTGATTACTGCCCTGCGGTAACCAATGCACTGAAATCAGTGTAAAGGATATCCTGCTTATCTAAAGTGATTACATTTTTGATATAGTCAAATACCTTCAATGCTTTTACCTCTTCAAATATTTTGTTAGCGTTGTCTTTGTTTTGCAGATACTGAACAGTGTACTGGCCTAACTGATCTTCAGGGATCGGGGTTGGGCTGTACATCCTGAACTGCTGATCTAAACGGATCTTAGCTAATTCAAACACATCTTCGTATTTAATTTCGATAGTGTTATCAGTAATGATCTTGTTTTCGATCAAAGTCCATTTCAGGTTTTGAGCAAAATCATTGTAACCACCTTCTAATTCCTCGTCGCTTAACTTTTCGTTAGTTGCTTTTAACCAACGTTTCAGGAACTCATCAGGAAGTGCAAAATCAACTTTAGCGATAGCTAATTTGTACATATCATCCTGCAATTTGCGGTCAGAATCCTGTACCATCATGCTTTCAAGCTCTTCAGTGATTTTAGTCCTGAATTCCTCTTCGGTAGTTACTGTACCTTCACCAAATAATTTGTCAAAGAACTCCTGGTTAAGATCGCTTTCTTCTAAACGGTTAACGTTTTTAACGGTTAACTGGAAGTCGCCTCTTAAGTCAGCTGCGTCATCCTCTTCAATTTTTAATAAACCTGCAATTTTTGCTGCATCGTTATCAAAAGCTTTACGGATATCAAACGTAACAACGTCGCCTTTTTTCAAACCGATCAACGAAGCTTTGATAGCCTCATCTTTGATCTGATCTAAGCGTACAGACGCTGTATTGGTAATTCCATCCTCAAAAACACTACCATCAGCAGAAAGTTGAACCAAATCGCTGTAAAGAACGTCATCGTCTGCCGATACGTCAGGATTTGTCATTTTGCCATAGCTGCGACGGATATTTTTGATACGTGAAGCCAATGTTTCGTCATCAATTTTGATAACGTATTGCGTTAATTTATCTGCTGATGAAAAGTCGATGCTAAACTCAGGAGCTAAGCCTAATTCATAGCTAAACTCAAAATTATCGGCAAAATCCCAGTTGTATTCTTTGTTATCATCAAGAGCGGGAAGCGGTTGACCTAATACGGCCAGTTTTTGCTCGTCGATGTAGTTATTTAAAGTATCTTGTAACAGGTTGTTGATCTCGTCAACAAGGATGCTTTTGCCATACATTTTTTTGATGTGCGCTGCAGGCACCATGCCCGGACGGAAACCAGGAAGTTTTGCTTTTTTAGCATTTTCCTTTATAGCTTTTTCAACACGTGGCTGATAATCTTCAGGGTTGATGTTAATTTTAACAACTGCGCTCAGGTCATTAATTTTTTCCTGTGTAATATTCATCTTTTACCGGGTATTTAATTTAATCCTTTGAAATATAGCCTAAAACCTAATTGGTGCTATACAAAATTCGAGGCGCAAAAGTATGAATTTATTTTTAATTTGCTGTTGATTTTATATTGTTTTCGAGGAAAATGAAACTGCTTTTTAATAAATGTTTGCCAGGGATCCGCACAATAATCGCGCATAAATTTGTCTGAACCTGAATTAAACGAATTTTTAGAATTGATCGAAAATCAGCTTCAAACAGTCGCCAGGCATTCTGTTAAATTGTTTAATTGAATAAATTCAAGTTCGGACAATATTATGGGCGTTGCCTACGGCCCGGGCTTTACACTACAAGTCCTCGCCTTCTCAACCCGCAATACCAACCCTGGCTGTGGGCTTTCCGTTTCAATCCCTAACGCGGCCTACACTCTGGCCGTAACAGCGTTAAACCCAACTAACCTCTGATCTCCAACCTCTAATCTCTAATTCCTATTCCTTTCAAATTTTACTACGTGGTTACTAATAGGCTTTATTGTTTTTAAATAAGCATAAATCGCTTCCAAATCGGATGTTTTCATACCCGCATATTTCCACCAGGGCATAATGGTTTGAAAATCGCCGGGCTTTACCGGTGTGGGCTGTATTTTGCCATCGGCATACTGAGTAAAGCGGCTCACAAACTGCTCCTTAGTCCAACTGCCAATGCCAGTTTCTTTATCCGGCGTAATATTAGCCGAAAATACTTTGCTCCCTCCCGGCACCATGTAACCCTGCCCACCAGCAAAAGCCATTGCTTCGTTAAGCTGACCCTTGTTTGATTGTGTATGGCATTCTTTACAGGCCGCGGCGTTTAACAGGTAAGCACCATATTTAACTGTATCCTGCGGATCAGGAATATTACCTAATGTAGCCTTTTGAGGCATGGTATGCACAATAATATTGAGCGGAAAATCAAGCTTGTGACCGGGGTAATTTTTACCTGTGGGCTTCAAAGTACGCATGTAGGCAATAATAGAATAAAGGTCTTCCCTATCCATCTTCGCGTAATATGGCCATGGCATTATCGGGAATATTGCCGAGCCATCTTTTTTAACACCGGTGGTCATGGCCCTGAAGAGCTCACCGTCGGTCCAGTTACTTAAATTCAAAGGGGTAATATTGGGCGAATAGACCGTACCAGGAAAACCTGCCGAAGCATCAAACTTTTCGCCCCCGGAGCCTAATATTGCCGAATCTGAAGGGCCTGCAAATTTATCCCAGCTGCGCGCCGAGTGACAGTCCAGGCAAACGGTTACATTGTTTGCGAGGTATTTGCCGCGGGCAATCCGTTGCGGCGTAGCATCAACTTTAATGGCTTCGGGCTGCCCTACGTTGGGCAGCGCCAGCGTAATGTACGATACGCCGACAACGGCAATCAGGACAAGTACTATAACTGCATAGGCTGTCCATTTTAAAAACTTTTTCATTTTTAATTAGTGATAGGAGGTTAATAAATCAAAGGGGCCGCGAATTAGTTAGATCCCGGCCCCTTTGTTATACTTTAATTATAAGGTCGATCAGTCAACTTTTTTGATAGATGAGGCTCCCGATTTATCGTTATTCACTGTAGACGGAGAACCTTTATATTGAATTTCGGATGCGCCGCTGGTATGTACATTCAGCGTTTTAAGTACGTTGATCTTGCAATGGCCAATACCAGAAGTTTCGATATCGTAATCGCCCACAACAAAATCAAATGCCTCAATTTTACCGGCACCACTCAGGTCAATTTTATGAGATGCAGCCTGGCCTGTAAGTCTTACTTCTGTAGCGCCACTGCCTTCTGTTGATACATTTGCCGCGTTAAGATCAAGGGTTATCTTGGTAGCGCCTGAAAGATCAAGCTTAAAATCTTTAGCGTTCAGCTTACCGTCCGAGTTAACTTCAACTGCTCCCGCAGCCTGGATTTCTTCGAGGTTTTTTACGCCGATATTGATCACCATATCTCCGGGATCACAGAAATTCTTTTTTGATTTGATATGTAGTGTGCCGCTTTCAACCGATGTCGAAATGTATTTGATCAGGTTATCGTCGGCTTTAATGTCGATGGTTAATGAGCTGTCCTGTTTCAGATGTACTTTAAACGCGCCTGAAATTTCAACTTTTTTAAAATCTTCGGCTTTGCGTTTTTCGGTAGTTTGGTTTCCCGAACCGTGTACGCACCTGTAGTTACATGATGATAATATGGCTGTAGATATAAATGCGCCTGCTATAGTGAAGGTAGAAAGGTAATTTTTCATAGTTTGGTTGTTATGACGCCGAATGGCGGTTTAGTGTTACATCAAAATTAAAAAAAGCTACCACATTTTAGGTGATAGCTTTTGAATATATGATGGACTTTTGCAAAAGTAAGGTATTAAAGGCCTGCAAACTCGTTTTCAACGGTGTATTTAGCAGGAGCGTTGGTTACTTTATCGGTGAAGCTTACTGCGGCAAATGCATTGTTGTTTACAAATGATTCTTTGGTGTGGTTCAGGGTGTAAACATCGGCAGTACCGGTAAACTCGGCTTTAGCTTTATCATTAACATTTACGGTTGCAGCGTAAGCTTCAACATTTAATTTAGCAGATGCATTGTTGTAAAGGTTAACGTTCAAATCAAGAGCGGCAAGCTTTCCGAATGATTTAACTTCGGCATTATCATAAGCATCGATAGCTTTAAGGTCATTGGCAGTTACCCAAACTACCAGTTTTTCGTTTTTATATGAGGTGATGCGTAAGGTACCGTTGTTGTTTTGTACAAGCGCGCTTTCTGAATAATATTTGTTATAAACTTTAACATTTTCGTTTTCGCCGGCTGATACATATACTTCAACGTTACCGCGAACTTCGATCTTGTTGATCTTGCTTACGTTGTTTAAAACTACGGCTGCGCCGTTATCTATTTTGGTTGCGGCGTTGGCTGCGGTTGTTACTCCAAGTGCTAAAACTAAAGAGGTTGCGATTGTTAATATTGTAGTTTTCATGATGATTAATATTTTGATTGTCAATTATTTGTGTTCCTATTTCATTTAATACACTCATAAGACGCCCCCATTTTTAAAACGTTACAGGGGTTTCGGGCAAATTAGATGTACAGCAGGTTTTAGTCGGCGAACAGCGGATTTATATCGGTGAAAAGCGGAAGAATTTTAGATTTTAAATGTGCAGATTTCAGATGTGCAGACGGAAGTAGGGATTACAGATGTGAAGATTTCAAATGTGCAGATGTAATTTGTCGATAAAAAACAAAAGCGTTATTGAACAATAACGCTTTTGATGATAACAGATTAATCTGCAGATAGGATTATACGCTGATATGCTGACCGAAGTCAGAGACTTCGGTCGACTATGCCTGTAGTTTGTAACTACAGCGTATTTCATTGTAGCAGCCTGTAGTTACAAACTACAGGCATAGCAAATTCGAAGTCGGAGGCTTCGAATAGCGATGTTTCAAATGTGCAGATGTGATTTGTCGATAAAAAACCAAAGCGTTATTGAACAATAACGCTTTGGATGATAACAGATTAATCTACAGATATTGGAAATTCGAAGTCAGAGGCTTCGAATAGCAGTTAGTATTAGAATCATATTAACGCTAAAAGAATCACCCCTTGCTTACATCTTTTAAATATTGGTTCAGCTTTTCGATATTTTGCTTTAAGCCTTCATCTGCTTTAAATGTTTTTACCACCTGTACAAACTGCTCATGCGATTCAAAAAGCATATGCCAGCTCAAAAATGTTTGTTCGCCTTGTTCTTCAAACTCAATGGTAGCAACAAACTTCGGACTGCTCACATGCTCGTACACTATCTTTTTAAGCGGAACAATTTCCTTAAACACACTTTTGTTCTTATAATCGGTGCCATCGGGGCCATGCATCACCAGGTCCCACTCCCCTCCCGGTTTAATTTCCATTTTACTGATGGTATTGGTAAAGCCGTTAGGCCCCCACCATTGGGCAATATGTTCGGGCTGGGTCCATACTTCCCATACCAGCTCAACCGGGGCATCTAAGGTTCGTGTTAAGCGTAATTCGCGATCGGTGGTGTTACTTTGATTGTTTTCCATTTCTCTCATTTTTTAGTTGTACTACATATTTCTCAAGGCTATCTAATTTACTTTCCCAATGCTGGCGGTATTGATCAACCCAGGCCGAAATTTCGCTAAGCTGATCAAGCCGGGCCTCGCAGATCCGGTCGCGTCCCTGCTGTTTAACATTAATCAAACCGCAATCGGCCAGGATCTGGATATGTAAGGATATGGCCTGCCGTGTAACATCAAAGTTTGCGGCTATGGTGTTTACATTGTGGGGCTGGGTGGCAATCATATTAATAATGGCTCTTCGGGTAGGGTCGGCAATCGCCTGGTAAACGTCTCTTCTGGCTTTCATAATTAAGCAAGCATTTGCTTGCAAATATAAATGCAAGCATTTACTTGCGCAAGTGTTTTGAAAAAATATTCCAACGGAAAACAAAAAACGCCGCTACCCTATTAAAGGCAACGACGCTCCAGAAAACAATTGAGGTCAATTCAATTTACCATGGAAGTTCTTCACCAAGGTGAATAAACCTGCCGTTAGGGCCATCTTCACCAATAAGCGATAGTTCAACGCTGGTTTTGGCACCATCAGGAACGCTCATAGGTGCGTGCTCAACACTACCCAATTCTGTTTGTACCCAACCCGGATGTGCCGAGTTTACTTTGATTTTGGTACCTTTTAATTCATCCGCCAAAAGAACAGTAAACACATTCAGGGCCGCTTTTGATGCCGAATATGATAGACGTTTGAAATCAGCTATCGGGCTGCCTTCAGTAGCATGTATAGTTATTGAACCCAATATGCTCGACAGATTGACTATGCGACCAGCCTCACTCTTTTTAAGCAAAGGGAGCAGTTCATTTGTGAGGTATACAATGCTGAACAGGTTGGTATTAAAGATATATTCAAATTCATCGGCAGTTGTGGCAACGGTCTTTTTAACAAAAAGATCATCATCTTTAGGGCCAACACCGGCATTATTTACCAGGATATCCAGTTTGCCAAATTTGTTTTCGATGTAGGCGGCAACCGCTTTTCTTTCATCGTCATTGGTAACATCCAGTTGAACGCCATATGCTTCAATTCCCTGTTGGGTTAACTGAACCGCGGTTTCTTCAGCTGCGCTCAGTTTACGTGCGGCCACTATTACGGCCACGCCTTTTTCGCCTAATTGTTTAGCGGTTTCAAAACCTATCCCACGATTTGCGCCTGTTATTAAGGCTATTTTCTTAGTTGACATGATGTTTCTTATTTAATGTTGAGTGAATTTTGTTTGATTATTTTGCAGCAACATGGTCATGATCGGTACTGGTTGATACAGCTATCCATTGATCAATTTCTTTGCTTGTTTTTTCGGCATTGGCCTTATACATACCAACAGCATCTTTACCGATAGGCAGGTGTAACGGAGGGTTTTCGTTATGAGCGAGATCCACTACAACCTTAGCCAGTTTCTTTGGATCGCCGGGCTGGTTACCGTGCAACTGATCGGCCCCCGTTCTCATCGGACCAACGGTTTCAGTATAATCGGCAATGATATTTTTTGCAGCGCTATATGATTCCGCGCTCAGGAACTCGGTACTAAATAAGCCGGGTTCAACTACGGTTACTTTAATATTGAGTGGAGCAAGTTCAACCGCAAGGCCTTTTGAAATACCTTCAACCGCAAACTTGGTTGAACCGTACAAAGCCCAGCCCGGGATAGCGTCAAAGCCAAATAAGGAAGAAACGTTAATGATATGACCAGATCTTTGCGCACGTAAATGAGGCAATACTACACGCAATACATTTAGTAAGCCGAATACATTGGTTTCATACTGTGCTTTTACTTCGGCGTCGGTAGCTTCTTCAATGGCGGTCACGATACCATAGCCAGCATTGTTGATCACTACATCAATTTTACCAAAACGCAACAGGCCTTCGGCAACAGCGGCTTTAACCTGTGCTTCGTTAGTTACGTCCATTGTTACCACCAACAGGTTAGGGTTATTACTTAATGTAGCAGCCAGCTGATCTGCTTTGCTCCTCACGGTAGCTATTACTTTATCACCTGCGACCAATGCTGTTTTTGCTATCTCTAAACCAAAGCCTTTTGAGGCGCCGGTTACTAATATTACTTTTTGAGTTTTCATGATGTTTGTTTTATTGATTTTATATTTTAGACTTTTTAGTCGATTCTTATTCTTAAAAAATACCGTTTCCGGTTATTGTCTTTATTTTATTACACCTGATTAAAAAAGACCAAAAAGTCTATTTTCAATCAAAAAAAAATTATTTTAGTTCATACTCCTTTAATTCGTTTTTGAGCATGCGCACAAGGCTGTTCATATATTTGCCACTTCCGGTCACTCGTGATACCAGCATTCCCCCTTCCAACAGCGTAAACATCTTGAGCGCGTAATCAGCGGCGTTTATTTCGGGAGATATTTCACCATCCGCAACACCCTTGTTTATGATCTCCACAAAAACCTTCTGCCCTTCCTCAATCATTGTTTTGAGCCTCTGTTTAAGCATGGGATTGTTATCGTCAGCCTCAACGCCAAAATTAAGTATCGGACAGCCGCCATCTATGTATGAATCGATAGGATCTTTGTATATGTCAATAAAAGCGAAGATCTTTTTAATGGCTGTTTTTTCTTTAGCTATAACGGTATTTACCTTATCGCTTAACTTATCAAGCAGGTAATTAACCATTACACTCGCAATTTCCTCCTTGCTTTCAAAGTGCCCATAAAGGCCACCCTTAGCCATTTTGGTGGCCGCAAGGATGTCATCAATGGTAGTACCGGCTATACCTTTTTCATTAAAGATCGGCGCTGCCGTCTCGATAATGAATTGCCTGGTTCTTTCTGCTTTGCCCATTGTTGTTTTTGTTTGACGAATCAAAAATAGACCAAAAAGTCGAAAACGAAAGTTATATTTTTATTGATGACAATGAGATGAACATTGAGCAACGTGTTTACTGTTACAATTAAGCTTGTGATGTTTTAACCGATTTATTATTTTCGTCTCGCCTAAACCACGCGCCTTCTCACTTATGGTCAATACCACAATTCAGATTACCAGTAGATATCATCACGAATTATTGCTGCTCAACAGAACGAAACCTGTTAAACTACAAACAATAGTGTAATGCATCAATTGTTGGAAGATCTGTCTGACAGATTATCACAATAACCGTATATCCTACTTAATTATATCTAAACAAAAACCAACATTATCTAATCACAATTTCATGAAAAAATTACTTTTAAGCGCCGCCGCGCTGATGGCATTTTCTATCGCAATTTCAATCTTTCAAATGAGTTGCACCAAAATAGCCAATTCACAAACACCTTCTTATACATTACAACCGGCAACAACAACAAAATTGGGCGGTGTGATCCCCGACGGAACAACAATTTCCGTAGATGCAACCGGTAAAATATCAGCTCCCAATTCTTATACCTTACAAGCAGCTACGACAACGAAACTGGGCGGTGTAATCCCCGACGGAACAACAATTTCTGTAGATGCAACCGGTAAAATATCGGCTAATGCCGCTACCCAGGTCGGAAAATTGCTGTACGGCGTGACCGGCGCCACCGAACCGGCAAATGCTATATGGACATCAAATTTTGATGGCTCCAATCCGCAAAAAATCAATATTACTATGCCAACAGGTATTGTGATAGCTCCGGATAATATCAGGATATCTCCGGATCACAAAACAATATTTTTTTCGGCCCATACAATACCGCCGGCTTCAATTTTGTACTATCTGTATTCATGCAATATAGATGGAAGCAATCTGCGTCAAATCAGAAGCCAGGGCGCTAATGGCGTTAGTGTAGAGGTTGCTTATTAATATAAGCAGTTGATCCCACACAAAAAAGCCGCCCCTTTCAGGGCGGCTACACTATATAATTGACTCAAAAAAATGGCTGTTATAAAGTTGCAAATTCATCAACCCTTGGTTTGGTTTCTTTATTCAAAGTTTCGGTAGCGTGAGCGTATGCCAGGCCGTTGCTGTTAACGTTTGAAGTTACATTACGGGTTAAGCTATATTCGTTGGTGTTACCTTTAAGCTCGGCTTTGGCATTGCCACTCAAGGTGATACTGGTGCTGTAAGTATCCAGATCAAGACTTGCACATGCGTTGTTGTTCAATTTAACATCAAGTTCGATGCCTGAAAGAATGCCGAATGATTTGATGTCGGCGTTATCGTAAGCGTTAATAGCGCTCAATTGGTTTGCAGTTACCCAAACTACTAATTTTTCATTTTTATATGATGAAATGCGCAATACACCATTTTGTGATTGAACCAGCGCGTTTTCAGAATAGTAGCGGTTATAAACTTTTACCTGATCGGCAGGGCCGCTTGATACGTAAAGTTCAACGTTGCCGTAAACTTCAATTTTGTTGATTTTGCTGATATCAGTTAAAACAACGGCTGCATCATTTTTTACTGTATTTGCTGATGCGATGTTTGCGAAGCCAAGTACCATAAACAATACGGTAGCGATGGCGATTGATGTAGTTTTCATGGTATTAATATTTTGATTGTCAAGTGATTATTATTTTATTTCATTGAATACACAGATATGACGATCTCAAATAAAAAACGTTACAGCGGTTTTGGCTTAATTAGCTGGAGTGCAGGTTTTTATCGGTAAGCGGGTGATTTTTCCCGGTGAAATGGGGTAAAAAATTGAGAGGTAAATTCCAATAGGTCATGCCGAACTTATCTCGGTACCTCACGTGCTACGTTTATACGCGCTGATCAACGATGCAGACTTGTCCTTTGAGATCCTGAAACAAGTTCAGGACGACGGTTGGGGTATAAAATGCCTATTATTTGTTCAACTCAAATAATAAGTTTCGCCATCAGTTTTGATCTTACCTGCATCGAGCAGCAGGCGTATGGTTTCCATCTTTTCTTTTTCGGTGCCGATATTGATACCAGTTATCAGGCTACCGATGTCCGGATTTGAAATGCTGAGTAATTGTACAATCTCTGTAGTGATATTATCAAAGATCTCGTCCTGGTTTACCTTACGCTTTTCCTCGATGCAAACATCACATACGCCGCATTTACGGCCATCAGTTTCATCAAAATAGGCCAACAACATCTGGCTTCGGCATTTCTTGTGAATAGCATAAGCAAAAACCGCTTCCATTTTTTGGCGGTAAACCTCCTTGCGTTGTTCGATATATTTCCTGTCGATGATGAGGTGGCTACCCTGTACCCGTGGTTTCAAATAGGTTACCTGGGGCTTATCCGTTTGCTGCATATAGCTCAACAAACCGTATTGTTGCAATTGCAACATCCCTTCAATAACCTGCTGAACGCTTAAACCGGTACGCCTTGCAATATCAAACTCTTTGATCCGCACGTAATTTTCAAACGCGCCACCGTATGACCGGAGTAATGTTTTGACAAACGGATCCCAGCCTGCATTCTGGATCTGGAAGTTATATAATTGTTCGTTAACTACCTCAAACTGAAAACGCGACGGCAAAAACACGCTTTCGTTAAATGCCAGGTATTCATCGCGCTCCAAAAATTTAAGGGCGTTAAGCGTTTTAATGGCATCAAGTTTATAGCGACTGCAAAACTCGCCGAGATCCAGATCAAAGCTCAACCCCTCGCCTGCCTCATAAGCCAGCTGGAAATAATTGGCCAGGTGGTGATACACCTGTTTAATCTCATCAATGGATGGAAAATTAAGCTCAAATAGCTTCTCTTGCTTCAGTTTATCTGCAGGGTTATATAACAAAACGCCGAAAGCCTTTTGTCCATCGCGCCCTCCCCTGCCAGCTTCCTGGTAGTAAGCCTCTAAACTTTCCGGAATATCTTTATGGATCACAAACCTTACATCGGGTTTATCTATCCCCATACCAAAGGCATTGGTGGCTACAATAACCTGTACACGGTTATTTTTCCAGGCTTCCTGCTTTTCCGAACGCTGATCAACCGAAAGACCTGCGTTATAATAATCGGCCCTGATACCGTTATCGCTCAAAAATTTCGCTATCTCAAAAGTCTCTTTCCGACTACGTACATATACTATGCCGCTGCCCTTAACGCCACGTACAACATCCAGCATTTTACGAAACTTATCTTCCTCATACTGCACCACATAGCTGATATTGCTCCGTTCAAAACTTTGCTGGTAAACCACCGGTTTTTTGAAGTTCAGCTTTTCCTGGATATCGGCCTTCACATCAGCGGTAGCCGTAGCGGTAAGCGCCAGAACAGGCACGTTAGGGTGTAGTTCTCTTAAGTCGGCTATGTGCAGGTACGGCGGCCTGAAATCATACCCCCATTGTGATATACAGTGCGCCTCATCAATGGCAAAGAGGTTTACCTTCATGTATTTCACCCGCTCGCGTACCAGTTCGCTCAACAAGCGCTCGGGCGACAGGTACAGAAACTTTACCGAGCCGTAGATACAATTATCAAGCGCCAGGTCAATCTCCCTGCGCCCCATACCCGATACTATCGAAATCGCATTGATGCCCTTGGCACGCAGGTTTTCAACCTGGTCTTTCATAAGAGCTATTAATGGTGATACCACAATGCATACCCCCTCTTTGGCCAACGCAGGCACCTGAAAACAAACGGATTTACCACCACCGGTAGGCAACAAAGCCAACGTATCGTTACCTAATAAAACAGATTGGATGATCTCGGCCTGCATTGGCCTGAAAGTATCATGGTTCCAGTACTGTTTTAATATTTCTTCGATAGTCATGGGTGTAATTTAGTCCGAAAGTCGGAGGTCCGCAAGTCCGCAAGTTTATTAAAAGTTTTCCGACTTCGGACTTTCGGACTTCAGACTTTCCGACTTCTTAAAACTTCATCAACCATTTGTAAAACCCGGGCCAGTCGCCGTTCCATTGCTTTTCATTGTGGGATGCTCCCTTAATTACCGTAACCGGCGCATTTTCCGGTTTTACTCCTCTTGCCCTGATGATTTCAGCCATTTTTTGCATATCAGGAACCATTGTGTCGCTTTCAACATCACCACATACAAAGTAAAAGCGGCTTTGCCCACTTATAACAACCTGTTTAGCCAGGTCAAACAGTTGTGGAGCATTCCAAAACGCAGGCGAAAACACACCGGCATTTCCAAATACTTCCGGATATTTCAGCAAGGCATACATGGAAATAAGTCCGCCCATTGAACTTCCTGCTATTGTTGTATGCGTGGCATCACTTTCGGTGCGATAATGTGCATCGATATATGGCTTAAGGGTTTTAACCAAAAATTGCACATAATCATCCCCCCTGCCCTTGCCATATTTTGAATCGTATGGATTATACTCTGTCAAACGGTAATCGCCGCCATGATCAATACCAACTATGATGCTTTCTTCCTGTTCGGGCATTTTATCCATGAGCTCATCTATCCCCCATTCACCATAACTTGAGGTGTATTCGTCAAAAAGGTTTTGACCGTCGTGCATATAAATTACAGGGTATTTTTTACTACCTGTATCATACCCGGCTGGTAAGTAAATCCAAACGCGGCGCTCTCTGCCTAATTGAGGTATTTCAAAGTTTTCGTTAATGATGTTTACACGGGCTGTGGCGGTGTGTTTTTTTTCAGCCGGAGCAAAGCTATCCTGCCAGCCCGCTATATCGAGTTTTACATTGGTATCGCCTTTTATCACCAGGCTCCGGTTATCAATTGACTTACCCGTAGCGTCGCATTCAACTGTGTTCCAGCTGCCACGGGTAATTTTAAAGTGAATTATCCCAGCGGGCAATTCTTTGCTTAATGCATAATTTCCACCCTCGTTTTTAACCAGTTCCCAACCTTTATCAGCAGGGTTCCAGCCATTAAAATCACCTGCCACAAACAGGTGTTCCAGGGGGCTTTTGGGGGCTTGGATTTTGCCGGTAAAAAAGGATATTTTCACTTGGCTAAAGAGCAAAAAATTTTGGCCAAAAAGCAAAAACGCGCAGAAAATTATTTTTTTCATCATGATAAAACGGTTAAAATCGGGAACGTTTCCGGGAACGTTCCCGGAAAATGGTTAAATAAAAGTAAAATCAACTATTGTGTAAACTTGACACTTAGATAATTCTCAAATATGGGTTTAAATCCAAATTTCGCATAAAAACAATAATTTTTCTCTGTCATTTCGATAATTTTTATTATTTCTTTTAAGTTAAAAAAGCCTTAATTAAACGCTTTAAAATTATCTTTTATATAAAATTTGCAATTGATATTTGTAAATGTAAATTAGTCGCATGCTGTTTCGGCCACAATAATAAACCAATTATAGCCGGCAAAATAAGCCTTTTTTTATCCATAAAAATCAATAAGTAAATGAGAAAAAATTACTCAAAAAAGTATGTTCTTCTTTGTGCTTTCCTGATGATGTCATTCATGGCGTTTTCACAAACCGGGAGTATTAAAGGAAAGGTATCTGATGAAACCAACCTGCCCCTTCCCGGAGCAACGGTTACTATCGATGGTACCACTATTGGTTCAACTACCGACCCTAATGGCAACTACGCCATTAACAATGTTAAAGCCGGCACTTATACGCTTAGCGTTAAGTTTATCGGTTATATCACCATCAAAAAATCAGTAACCGTTAGCGGCGCCACTATCGAAAACTTCAGCCTGCTGCCCGAAAGCAAAAGCCTGAGCGAAGTTGTGGTTATCGGTTACGGTACACAGCGTAAAAAAGACCTTTCGGGTGCTATTACCAACGTAACCGCCAAAGATTTTCAAAAAGGCGTTATAACAACTCCTGAGCAGTTAATTGCCGGTAAAGTTGCAGGTGTATCTGTAATATCAAACAGCGGTGCTCCTGGTGCAGGTAGCACTATCCGTATCCGTGGCGGTGCATCGTTAAGCGCCAGCAACGATCCTCTTATCGTTATCGACGGTGTACCTATCAGCAACGCCAGCATCTCGGGCGCGGCCAACCCTTTAAGCCTGATCAACCCTAACGATATCGAATCGTTTTCGGTATTAAAAGACGCTTCTGCAGCAGCCATTTATGGTAACAGGGCTTCAAACGGTGTTATTTTAATCACCACTAAAAAAGGCAAAAGCGGTAAACCGGTTATTGATTTCAGCTCACAGGTTTCGGCCAGCAAGATCCCTAAAGAAGCTTCTGTGCTAAGCGCTGATCAGATCCGCGATTATGTTAAAGCCAACGGAACAGCTGCTCAAATAGCGCAATTAGGTACTGCAAGTACCGACTGGCAAAAACAAATTTACCAAACAGGTATCACTACCGATAATAACATTAGTGTATCTGGCGCTACAAAACACCTGCCCTACCGCGTATCTGCCGGTTACCTTGACCAGGACGGTGTTTTAAAAACCAGCTCAATGCAGCGTATCACAGGTGCCATCAATTTAAGCCCAAGCTTTTTTACTGATCACCTGAAAGTTAATTTAAACGCTAAGGGCGCACAGGTAAAACAAAGGTTTGCCAATGAAGGTGCTATTGGTTCGGCAGTGAGCTTTGACCCTACCAAACCGGTTTACTCGGGCAACAGCCGCTTTGGCGGTTACTGGCAATGGTTAAACAATCCGGCCCAGCCGGGCGGTCCGCTTAAAGATCTTGCTACTTTAAACCCGCTTGGTTTATTAGAGCAGCAGGATAACCGCAGTACTGTTTACCGCAGCATAGGCAACTTGCAGTTAGATTATAAATTCCACTTTTTACCGGAGTTACATGCCAATGTTAACTTAGGCTATGACGTATCAAAAGGTACAGGCCACAATATCATTCCTGATAGCGCGGCTTCAAATTACAAAGGCTTCCTTGATACAAAAGGTGTTACTCACCGCGGTTTAAACAACCAATACAAACAAACCCAGTCAAACACCATATTTGAAGGCTATTTAAGCTACGCTAAGGATTTGAAAAGCATAGCCAGCCACGTTGACGCGGTAGCAGGTTACTCTTACCAGGATTTCTCTATCACTAATTACAACTTTGGCAACTTTGCCCATGACCGTACCCAGCAGCCTGGCACCCAACCGGTTTATCCATATGATAAACCAGAAAACAGGCTGATATCGGTTTATGGTCGTTTAAATTATGTATTCGAAGATAAATACATTTTAACTGGTACTGTACGTCGCGACGGTTCATCAAAATTTAACCCTAACCAAAGGTTTGGTACCTTCCCTTCAGTTGCGTTTGCATGGAAGTTGAAAGAAGAATCGATGTTTAAAGGCTTAACGGCTTTATCTGACCTGAAACTTCGCGCAGGTTACGGTATCACCGGTCAGCAGGATGGCATTGGTAACTATGATGTTATCTCTTTCTATAACCTGAGTACCAATACTGCACAATACCAGTTTGGCGATTCATTTTATAACTTATACCGTCCGGGAGGTTATTACGCGCTGCGTACCTGGGAGCAAACAGCTGCAACTAACGTAGCCATCGATTTTGGTTTCCTTGACAACCGCATTACCGGTACTATTGATTACTATCACCGTAAAACATCAAAACTGCTAAACAAAATCCCGCAACCAGCAGGTACCAACTTCTCTAACTACATTGTAGCAAACATTGGCGATTTAACCAGCAATGGTTTAGAGTTAAACCTGAGCGCGGATGTGATCAGGACCAGCGACATTACCTGGAATGTTAACCTGAACGCTACATACAATACCAATAAAATAACCAAACTGACACTGGCTCCAGACCCAAGCTATCCAGGTGCGCCAACCGGCGGTATCTCTGGCGGTACCGGCAATACCATTCAAATTAACTCTGTTGGTTATCCACGCAATTCATTCTACGTTTATCAACAAGTTTACGGCACCGATGGCAAACCCCTGGATGGTGTTTATGTTGACAGAAATAAAGATGGTATAGTTAACGAAAATGACTTATACCGTTACAAAAGCTCTGATCCTAAAGGCTATTTTGGTTTAAGTTCAAACCTTAACTACAAAAAATGGTCGGCTGGTTTTGTTGCAAGGGCAAGCGTTGGCAACTATGTATATAATAACGTTTTCTCAAGCTCAGGTACACAGTTAAGTGTATTTAACGGTATAGGCATCTTAAACAATGCCTCAACCAATTTACTTGAAAGCGGCATGACAGGCTCTTTTGATAAAAGCAGGTTATCTGACTATTACATCCAAAACGCTTCATTTATCCGCATGGATAACGTTAACGTAGGTTATAATTTTGGTAAAGTATTTCATAATACAGGCAATTTAAGGTTAAGTGCCAACGTGCAAAACGTATTTGTTATCACCAAATACAAAGGTCTTGATCCGGAGGTTAATACTGGTATCGATAACAACCTTTATCCACGCCCGCGTACTTACGTGTTAGGTCTTAATCTTTCACTATAACATCGTTAATCAACAATAAAGAAAAATTAACATGAAAAGACATTCATTAAAATATATAACAATTACAGCCCTGATTGCAGGAGGATTAACCTCATGCACCAAGAAGCTGGATTTACTACCAACTAACGACGTTACTGCCTCACAGGTTTACAGTACGCCCGAAGGTTACAAACAGGCTTTCGCTAAAGTATATGGCGCATTTGCTTTAACTGGTAACAAAGGCCCTGCCGGCGATGACGGTACCAAAGATATTCAGGGTATTGACGAAGGTACCTCAGACTTTTTCCGTCTTTACTGGTGCGCAGAGGAATTACCGACTGACGAAGCAGTAGTAGGCTGGGGAGACGTGGGCTTGCCCGATTTTCATAACATGTCATGGTCATCAAGCAATACCTTCTTAACCGGCTTGTACTACAGGTGTATGTACCAGATCACATTGGCTAATGATTTCATTCGCCAATCATCTGATGCTAACCTGAGCAGCAGGGGTATCAAGGGTACCGATGCCGATAAAGTACATCAATATGTTGCTGAAGCACGTTTTTTAAGGGCTTACCAGTATTCAATTTTGATGGACCTGTTTGCGGCCCCTCCTTTTGTAACCGAAAACGATCCCCTGGGTGGTCCGCTGCCAAAACAAATTAGCCGTAAAGACCTGTTTGCTTATATAGAAAGCGAACTTAAGGCAATTGATGCAGGCCTTGTTGACGCCCGCGGTAACGAATACGGCCGTGCCGACAAAGCCGCCGCATGGGCATTATTAGCCAGGATTTACCTTAATGCCGAGGTTTATACCGGTACTGCACATTATCCGGATGCTGTAACTTATTCTAAAAAAGTAATTGATGCCGGTTACTCTTTAGTTACCGACTACACCAAATTAATGCGTGCAGATAACAACCTCAATAAAAACGAGTTTATATTAACCATTAATTATGACGGTTTGCATACCCAAAGCTATGGTGGTGCTACCTTCATGACCCACGCCCCTGTTGGTGGCTCAATGCCATCTGCCGAATTTGGTATTGCCGGCGGCTGGGCTGGTTTACGTACTACCAAAGCGTTTGTAAACCTGTTTCCGGGCGGTGCTTCAAGTGCTGATAAACGTGCCCAGTTTTATACCGATGGCCAAAATATAGATATCAACACCATAAGCACTTTTACCGACGGCTATGCTATCAGTAAATTTAAAGATGTTAAGATAGACGGCGGAGCTCCACAAAGTTTGGACTATGCAGATATGGACCTCCCTATTTTCCGTTTAGCCGAGCAGTACCTTATTTACGCCGAAGCTACTACACGTGGCGGAGGTGGCGATGCCGCGCTTGCTTTAAGTTATGTTAACAAATTAAGGGCCCGTGCTTACCAAAGCGCTACAACCGGTCAGTTAACAGCCTTAACAACCGATTTATTGCTTGACGAAAGAGGTCGCGAGTTGTACTGGGAAGGTTTCCGCCGTACAGATCTGATCCGTTACAAAAAATTTGTTGAGGATACCTATCTATGGCCGTTTAAAGGCGGTTCAAAAGATGGAAAAGGTGTTGAGAGTTTCCGCACTGTTTATCCGTTACCATCTGCAGATGTTACGGCTAACCCTAATCTGAAACAAAATACAGGATATTAATACTATACCGGGAGATACCCACAAAGTATCTCCCGTAAAACCATAAAACCTAAAAAAGGATATGAAAAAAATATTTACCACGCTCCTGGCATTTGGCGGCATCGCGCTGCTGATGCTGGCGTCATGTAAAAAGGATGAAACAAAGGTTGTAGCAAACGTGGGCAAAGTGGGCGCCCTAACTTCAACAACAACTTCACCGGCATTATCAAAACCAAACGCAAATAATGATGCTGTTACCTTTAGCTGGGCGGCAACCCCGGTAACAGGTTATAAAGCTCCTATCACTTACACTTTACAGTTGGATGTAAAAGGCGACAATTTCAAAAACACCAGGGAAGTAAGCACAGATAAGCTTACGCAAACCCTTAAGGTAGGTGTGCTTAATGATATGTTAACCGCGCTGAAGTTATCTTATAACGATCCGTCGCAGGTTGAGGTACGCATTAAATCATCGGCCGCTCCAAACCTGGCAGCTACCTATTCAAATGTTATTACATTAACCGTACTGCCATACCAGGGCACAGGTTACATTTATGTACCGGGTGCTTACCAGGGATGGGATCCGGCCACTGCCGATAGTCTCATTTCGCCCAATAACGATGGTGTATATGATGGCTATATTGGTTTCCCGGCAGGCAAACTTGAGTTTAAAATCACCCCGAAAAAAACCTGGGACGTTGCATACGGCGATGCAGGCAGCGGAAAGATAAGCACTACAGGCGGAAACATTTCGGTACCGGCAGCGGGTTATTATGCCCTGCATGCAGTTATTGATCAAAGTGATAAAACCAAAGGCACATTTACTGCTACACCTGTATTCTGGAGCATTATTGGTGACGCTACTCCGGGTGGCTGGAACACTGATACCGATATGCTTTATGATGCTACTACTAAAACATGGAGCGTTACCGTTGCTTTAATTGCAGGCAAGGATATGAAATTCAGGTTTAATCACAGCTGGGATGTAAACTTAGGTGGCACTCCCGCTGCGCTTACGGCAGGCGGAGGTAATTATACAATAACAACCGGTGGTACATACAAAATAGTATTGAACACCGTAGCCAATACATTCACCATTACCAAGCTTTAAGCACAAACTTCACAGTTGATTGATTTATATATATGGCCCTGCACGGTGAAAACCTGCGGGGCTTTTTTGACCGTTGATTTTTTTGATGAATGATTACGCTGATTTCGTTGATTGAAAAGCTGCGTCAATAAAATACAACTCAACGAAATCAGCGTAATCAATTTTCAATGTGAAAAGTCAACGGTCAAAAAAAGCGATAAGGTTATCCCCCATCGCTTTTTATTTTAACAAGATATTTTCTATGAGCTATGATCCATCAACGATGAACCAAATTCCTACCGGCTTGCTATGTCAGCATATTCCCTGTCAGTAGCGCCAACATAAATCTGGCGTGGACGACCGATAGGTTCTTTGTTTTCTTTCATTTCTTTCCACTGAGCTATCCATCCCGGTAAACGACCAAGGGCAAACAGTACAGTGAACATATCAGTTGGGAAGCCTAAAGCACGGTAAATAATACCTGAATAAAAATCAACGTTAGGATAAAGCTTGCGCTCAACAAAGTATGGATCTTTCAGGGCAACTTCTTCCAGTTTCTTGGCTATCTCCAATACTTCATCATTGATACCCAACTTTTCTAAAATATCATCACATGCTTTTTTGATGATCTTAGCACGCGGATCAAAGTTTTTATAAACACGGTGACCAAAGCCCATTAAACGGAAAGGATCGTTTTTGTCTTTCGCTTTAGCAATCCATTTATCGGTATCGCCGCCGTCTTCTTTAATTTTTTCCAGCATTTCAATCACAGCCTGGTTAGCACCGCCATGCAGCGGGCCCCAAAGTGCCGAAATACCGGCAGATACAGAAGCGTAGATATTTGAATCGGATGAACCTACAATACGTACTGTAGAAGCAGAACAGTTTTGCTCATGATCGGCATGTAAGATTAACAGCTTGTTCATGGCATCAATCACAACCGGGTCGATAGTTACATCTTCGGTACGCTGACCAAAGGTCATGTACAGGAAGTTGGTAACGTAATCGTATTTATTTTGAGGATAAATAACCGGGTGTCCTAATGATTTTTTATAGATCCATGAAACCACGGTAGCCATTTTAGCAAGCATTTTAATAATGCTCTGGTTAAGCTCCTCAGTAGTTTGTGATGGTTTTAATGATTCAGGATAAAAAGCCGATAAGGCTGATACCAGCGATGATAACTGGCCCATCGGGTGCGATTTTGACGGGAACCCATCAAAAAACTTCTTCATATCCTCGTGCACCAAGGTATGGCGGCTTAACTCGTACTGGAATGCTTTCAGCTGTTCGGCAGTTGGTAATTCACCATAGATCAGCAAATAAGCAACTTCAATAAATGATGATTTTTCGGCCAGTTCTTCAATCGGGTAACCACGATATTTAAGAATTCCCTGTTCCCCGTCTAAAAAAGTAATGGCGCTTTTGGTAGCGCCTGTATTTTTGTACCCGATATCAAGTGTTACATAACCGGTTTGATCGCGAAGCTTAGAAATATCGATTGCCTTTTCACCTTCAGTGCCCTCAATTACAGGGAGCTCAAATGTTTTATCACCAATTTTTAGTTGTGCTGTTTCCGCCATAGAAATTTGTATCTGCAACAAATGTAAATAAATCTGCGTATTAATAACCGCTAATATAATTTACTGTTTGTAAAAATTTCGGGCAAATTTATTATTTTAACACCTGTATTATTGTTTATAAAGGTTAATAATTGATTAAAAAATTACTCCAAAACATGGCGTTAAAAGGTAACTCATTGGTAATGATCCAAAACGAAGCTACCGTTTACCGGCTGTTGCTGATAGGTTTATTTATTGCAAGTCCGTCTTTGCATTATCTCTGCTTCCAAAATTCTTATGATCCTTTTTGGCTTCGGGCAATAAATTGCTTTTTTTGTGCTGTAGCTTTATTTTTTTCCTTCATTAACAATGCAGCTTTTTATAAAGCAGCGATTGTAGCTACCATATCATCCTTCCTGGTAATAAACAACTGTATTTTACTCAGCAAAAATGAGTTTGCACACGTATACCTGTTTAGCGCCATAACAACTTTTATTGCCTTAACGCTTTTTTGCAGAAAGCGCAGGGAATTTATCGTTATAAGCGAGGCTAATATTGCTGCAATTGTGATTGCCTATTTCATGGCAACCAAACCCGTTATATCGCCTACGGTACTGGTAGTCCTCATTCTTGTTTTTACGCTGATAGCTTACGTATCATTCCTGGTGGTGATGGCTTACCAATACCAGCTAAAAAAAGCGGTTGATAACGTAATGGAGCTTAATAATAACCTGATGCAAAACGATGCCGAACTCCGGGAACATCGTAAACATCTGCATGCGCTTATCAATTCGCTTAATGATATCATCTTTGAGTTTGATGAAACCAAGATATGCCGTAACGTTTGGTTTAATGAACTTACCGAACGTGCGGTAGACCCAAGGGTGGCTATCGGTAAAACCCTTGACATGGTTGTAGGCCCTCAAAAAGCCCATAAGTATGATATGGCATTAAATTATGTCATGGCAAACCGTAAACCTACGTCGGTTGAGTTTCCATCAGATTATGATAGCGGCCACTGGTTTATAGCCAACTTTACCCCTGTTTTCGATAGTGACGGTACTTACACCGGCCGGATCTCGGCCTCGGTTGTTGACATTACCGAGCAAAAAAAATATGAACTGGCTTTAAAAGAAAATGAAAGTTTGCTACTGGAAGCTCAGGACATTGCCAAAATAGGTAACTGGTGGTATGATCATGAAAGCAAAGAAACCCATTGGTCGGCCAATTTGAACGATTTGCTTGAAATTGAGGAGATCCCGGCAGGGATGAACCGCTTCCACTACTACATATCCCTTGTTCACCCCGACGACAGGGAGAATACCTTTCAATATCTTAATGCTATCCGCAGCACCAGTCAGAATAAATTTGAGCATAAATTCATTACCCCCGCAGGCAACTTAAAATACATTAGGATACAAAGAGGCGAAAAGGAGTTAAGATCGGGCACCGGCTCGGGTACCCGTACCTTTGGCATTATCCAGGACATAACTGAAGCCCGCCTGGCCGATAAGGCCGTAAAACTAAGTCAGCTTGAACTTATGGAAGCCCAGGCCATAGCGAAGATTGGCAACTGGAAATATGATGTAGCCACCGGCAACTTGAGTTGGTCGGACGAGTTGAATAATATTTATGAGCTTGGGCAGGATACCTCATTGTATCGCAAAACATTTGTAAACCTGCTGCTTAAATACGTACATCCCAATGATAAAAACATCATCAGGAAACTATTGCAGAGCGATGCCAACACCATGGATTCATCGCACGAATACCGAATTATAACCCCTCGCGGCAATTTAAAATACCTGAGCATTATTGCGGGCAAGCGCCTTTATAATGAGGACGGCAGCGTTCGTAAAATCATTGGCACACTTCAGGATATAACCGAACGCAAACAGGCCGAGCTTGATTTCAGAAGCGCCGAGAACAAATACAAATCCGTACTGGAAAAAATAAACATGATTGCTATTACCGTTGACGGCGACGGGACCATAACTTTCTGTAATAAGTATTTGGCTAAACTTGTTGGCTACAAACAACAGGATCTGATTGGTATGAATTGGATGGATAACTTCATACCCGACGATTTAAAAGACTTTTTGAAGAATTGGTTTGCCACCAACGCCATTTTGCCTCATTTTGTAAATCCTATTATTTGCCGAAATGGCGAGCAACGGATCATCAGCTGGCAAAACACTGTTTTTTATGACGAGAATGGCGATATTAAAGAAACTACCAGTATTGGCGAGGATATCACCGATCAGCAAAAGGCACAGCAGGAGCTGATCTGGGCTAAAGAAATGGCCGAAAAATCATCCAAGTTTAAGTCGGAGTTTCTATCTATCATGAGCCACGAGATCCGCACACCAATGAATGCGGTTATTGGATCAACCAACCTGCTGCTTGATCAGGATCCGCGGCCCGAACAGATGGAATACCTGAACACACTTAAATTTTCTGGCGAGAACCTGCTGGCCATTATTAATGACATTTTAGATTACAATAAGATAGAAGCCGGTAAGCTTGAACTGAATAATTCAAGGTTCAACATCCACCAGTTAATCCGCAAGATCAAGCAATCATTTGAATCAAGAGCTGCGGAGAAAGCTTTAACGCTTGAGCTGATAGTAGATGATACTATTTCAGGAGATTTAATGGGCGATGCCATGCGCCTAAGCCAGGTGCTCAACAATCTCATTAGTAATGCCATTAAGTTTACACATAACGGTAAAGTTACTATCCGGCTGGATAAAGATGTAACAACCGAAAACACCGTTACGATCAAATTTGCAGTTACAGATACCGGTATCGGCATTTCGCCCGAAAGTTTTAACATTGTTTTTGATCCCTTTATGCAGGATCAACAGGTAATCAATAACGACTATGGAGGCACCGGTTTAGGTTTAGCTATCACTAAGCGACTGATAGAACTGCACAACAGCACCATTGCTGTTTCCAGCGAATTGGGCAAAGGCACCACGTTTTGTTTTGCAATAAACTTTACCATCGCGCCAGCAGTTGCGGCTCCGAAACCTGAAGTTGCACCAGCGCCTGTTACAGATAATAACCTGCAGGGTATGAACATTTTAGTTGTAGACGACAATAAAATGAACCTGATGATAGCCGGTAGGTTCTTAAAACGCTGGAACGCGCAGGTGCAGGAAGCTTTAAACGGACAGATAGCTGTTGATATGGTTAACCACAACTCTTACGATCTGATCATTATGGATTTACAAATGCCGGTAATGAACGGATTTGAAGCCACGGCGATCATCAGGCAATCGCACCCGGATATACCAGTTATAGCGCTCACCGCCGATGCCATGCCTGAAACCTATCAGCAAGCACTTGAAGCAGGCATGTGCGATTATCTTACCAAACCTTTTGTTCCCGAAATATTGTACAGCAAGCTGGCAAAGCATATCAGACAATCGGCTTAATTTCGGATTTGGGATGTTCGATTTCGGATTTATTCCCTGTCGAAATCTCTGTACTACAGGTTTATGAATGTAGTTACAAACTACATACATAGTCGTCCGAAGTCAGAGGCTTCGGACAGCGGACAGCTGATTTAAAATATCATGAAATCCTTCAATCATGAAAATCAAGGTTCAAAAAAAAGCGACTGGTAACCCAATCGCTTCAAAATATCATGAAATCCTTCGATCATGAAAATCAGGGTTCAGCCTTAATTAATCTGCTCCTTTACTGATCCGCACTCTTTCATATGCTCCGGGAAATATGGATTTACAATAGGCTTTGTTGATGAAAGCCAGTAACCACCTTTACCGCCATCGGCCATAGGGCAAAAATCAACATAAATTGGGGCTGACTTTAGTTTGGCGCCTTTTACTAAGGCAATCACATCTTTGCTTAATACCAAAAACGCGTCGCGCTGTGCTTTAATATCGGCAGCTGTTGTTATCTGATGGGCTACGGTAGCTGTTTCGGTGCAACCTTTAATGCCTGAAAGTTTACCTTCCAGATCGGTAGCAGCAGTTTTAATTCCGACTACGTCTGATTTAATAAACTCATCTTTTAAAGCGATATAGGCTTTTAAAACATCACTTGTGTTAGCGGTATCAGCGGCAACCTGTGTTTCAGCGGGTTTAGCAGCGTTGGTTGCGGTTGAATCGGCTTTAGTTGAGTCCTGTTGTTTGGCTGGCTGGTTACAAGCGGTTGCGGCAGCCAAAGCCGCTAAAAAGCAAAATCCTTTAATTGTTTTCATATCAATGTTAGTTTGTACGGATGGCTTCAACCGGATCAAGCCTTGATGCTGAATAGGCAGGAATGATACCGGCTATTACACCTATAATAATTGAATAGCTTAAACCTCTTGAAATGTTAGCGGCATCAAGTATTACCTGTACATCTAACGCGGCCTTGACGGCAAACGTACCGAGATACACGAAAAGCAACCCGATGATCCCCCCTACAAAACAAAGCAGTACCGACTCAATTAAAAACTGCAATAATATGAAATAGTTTTTAGCGCCTAATGATTTTTGTATGCCGATGATATTGGTACGTTCCTTTACCGATACGAACATGATATTAGCTATCCCGAAGCCTCCTACCAGGATAGAAAAACCGCCGATAATAGCCCCCGCTATATTAACAACCTTAAACAAGTCATCAAGTTGCTGGGTGATCATGGTGGTACGGTTCAATGAAAAATTATCGTCAGCACCGGGCCTTAACCTCCTGATAGAACGCATCAGGCCTTTAATCTCGCTTTCAACATCATCGGTAGGGATACCTTTTTTGCCGCGCACGATGATGGACGGCCCATATTTAGAGCTTTGAATATCAATTAAATTGCGGGCAAAGTTAAGAGGCAGTAATACCTCTTTATCTGTCGAGATACCCAGCATATCCTTACCCTGCTTTGAAAACACGCCTACAACGGTAACATAACGTCCCATTACTTTAATCTGCTTACCAACGGCGTCACCATCAGGGAAAAGGTTTTGTGCTATATCATACCCGATGTTGGTTATAGGCGCGCCGGTTTTTGATTCCATATCGGTAAAGTACCTGCCGCTTTCAAAATCAAAATTCCAGGTTTTGTCGTGATCTGCCGACGCGGCATCAACCTGAGCGCCTTCAACTGTGTTACTTTTATATTTGATGGTACGGTTATCGATGTTTATTTCATAAGATAAAGCTTCGGCAGTGGTGATACGGCGCGAGAGTTCGTTAAAGTCACGCAGATCAGACTCCGGCCTTTGCAGGTATTTCCACCAGGGGAAATCACTACCGCCTACCCAGGGCCATTTTTGTACGTATATACTATTGTTACCAAGTTTGTTAACACTGGTTTGCAGATTATTGCGCAGCGTATCAACTGCCGACTGAACAGCAATAATGGTAAATATACCAATGGTTACCCCCAGCAACGATAACAACGTACGTGTTTTGTTCTGCCGCAGGGCGTCGCCCGCAAACAAAAAACTTTCCCTTAAAAGTTTTAAAAAAAGCATATAACTTATTTTGATCTTACTTGTTAATCAACCTTTATTGCACGGTAAAAAAGCGCCTGGAGGTAATAAAACAGCCGGTGTTATTATTCCTAAAATGTTTAACAACCTGCTGATGTTTTTTAGACAACAGCGGGTGATTTAAGTTACAGTATTTTTTAATTAATATAACAGTAGTGTAATTAAAACCCTTCTTAAAAAAATCTGTTAAATTAACAAAAAAAATTCGTACATTTGCGCCCTTGAAAATTCATAAAAACAAGCATGAAATTATCTCAATTTAAATTTAACTTACCTGAATCCCTTATCGCCCATACACCCTCTGCCACTCGCGATGAATCACGTTTAATGGTTTTACACAAAGATTCAGGCAAAATTGAGCATAAAATATTTAAAGACGTGCTGGATTACTTTCATGATAAGGATGTAATGATCCTTAATAACACCAAAGTTTTCCCTGCCCGTTTATATGGCAACAAAGAAAAAACTGGTGCCACTATCGAAGTATTTTTGCTTCGCGAACTGAACAAAGAATTGCGCTTATGGGATGTACTGGTTGATCCGGCCCGTAAAATACGCGTAGGTAATAAATTATATTTCGGCGACGACGATTTGCTGATTGCCGAGGTTGTGGATAACACTACTTCACGTGGCCGTACCATCCGTTTCCTGTTTGACGGTACCGACGAAGAATTCCGTCGTAACGTTGAAATTTTAGGCGAAACACCGCTTCCAAAATACATTAAACGTAAAGCTACTGCCGAAGATAAGGAGCGTTACCAAACCATTTTCGCTAAACACGAAGGTGCCGTTGCTGCCCCTACTGCAGGCTTACACTTCAGCCGTGAGCTAATGAAACGCCTTGAACTAAAAGGTGTTGATTTTGCCGAGGTTACATTACACGTTGGTTTAGGCACCTTCCGCCCGGTTGAAGTTGAAGATTTAACCAAACACAAAATGGATTCGGAGCAATTCATTATCGAGCAAAGACAAGCTGATATCGTAAACCGTGGTATTGAGCGTAAAGCACGTATCTGTGCCGTTGGTACTACTTCAATGCGTACTATCGAATCGGCTGTATCTGCAAACAAAACATTGAAAGCAGCTAACGACTGGACCAGCAAGTTTATATTCCCGCCATACGACTTTAGTATTGCAAACTCAATGATCACCAACTTCCACACGCCAGAGTCAACCTTGTTGATGATGATTGCGGCATTTGGTGGCTACGAAAACGTAATGAACGCTTACGAAATAGCAGTAAAAGAAAAATACCGCTTCTACAGCTACGGCGATGCGATGCTGATCATCTAATATTATTAGATGTGAGATATAAGATTTGAGATATGAGACTACGGTTTCATATCTCATTTTTTTTGTGGTAGTTTTATTAGATTTGAGATGAGAGACACATTATATGCTATTAGATCTTATTTCTTTTACAGCCAATTTTGTTAGATATTAGTCAACTCAAATCATGGCAGCTTCCAATCTCAAATCTCATATCTCAAATCTCATATCTAATCTCCCCAACTACGTCATTATAGTAGCCGGCGGTTCGGGCAGCCGGATGCAATCGAACCTGCCTAAACAGTTTTTATTACTTAACGGCAAGCCGGTACTGATGCACACAATTGAGGCCTTTGAGCAGTCAGCATTTAAGCCGGGCATTATATTGGTTTTACCCGAAGCCTATCATACTTATTGGCAGCAGCTGATTGAGGAATACTCTTTCACCATCCCCCACCGGTTGGTTACAGGCGGCGAAACCCGCTTTCACTCCGTTAAGAACGGGCTTAGCATCATTACAGACACAGAAGCTCTGGTAGCAATTCAGGATGCAGTACGCCCGCTTGTATCGCCTTTAATCATTGACAATGCCTATCGGTGCGCTGCTGAACACGGAACAGCCGTAGTAGCCGTTAAAAGCCGCGATTCGATACGGCAAGTAAGAGATGACAAATCGGTCAGTTTAATCAGGGACGAGATTTACCTGGTGCAAACCCCACAAACCTTTAAAGCATCGTTGTTGAGAAAAGCGTACGAGCAGCCTTTCAATAGTACATTCACGGATGATGCCAGTGTTGTTGAGCAATACGGTGCCGAGATAAAACTTACCGAGGGCGATCACAGCAATATCAAGATCACCTTCCCCGAAGATATCGCTATTGCCGAACTGTTATTAAACAAAAAGCCACAGCTATAACAGCCATGGCTTTTTCTATTTGCAATACAAGGTTAAAATTGTTTATGCACGCCTGATTACGCCTAAAAGCAGGGCTATTATAGCTATTACCAATAAAACGTGAATTAAACCAGGTGCAGAGTATGCAAAAAAGCCAATTGCCCATCCTATTACAAGGATAACAGCGATAATGTACAGTAAACCTCTCATTTTGTATGTTTTTAATTAAGTAAATGTGAATTCACCTATACTAAAATCATTCCAAAAAGTAGTGGCTAACAAAAAAACCCTTATTGCTAAGGGTTTTATTATCGTGATTAATACTCGTCTTCGTTAAAGAAGAAGTCATCTTTAGTCGGATAATCCGGCCAAATCTCTTCTATGTTTTCGTACGGTTCGCCATCATCTTCAAGTGCCTGAAGGTTTTCGATAACCTCAACAGGAGCGCCTGAACGGATAGCATAATCAATTAATTCGTCTTTTGTTGCGGGCCATGGTGCATCTTCCAGGTGCGATGCCAGTTCAAGTGTCCAATACATCGTTTTTATTTATATTTATAATTATCAGTAAAATTTGCTTTTTCGCAAAAGTATAACATTTTCAAATTGAATATCAATATTTTTTTTCAATTTTTTAAACCCGTGGTATCCACTGATTTTCAGCTATTTCATTAACATTTGCAATTTTGCGGGCCAAAATGAACAGGTAATCACTCAACCTGTTCAGATAAATATTCACTTTTTCATCAACTGTACTCTCTTCGGCAAGCTGAACGGTGATCCTTTCGGCACGGCGACAAACGCATCTTGCAATATGGCAAAATGAAATAACATTACTACCACCGGGCAAAATAAAATGTTTTAGCGGCGGCAGTTTTTCGTTCATGTTGTCTATCTCCGTTTCCAATGCTTCCACATCGCTCAGGTACAAGTCGGGGATGATCATTTTTGAGCGCTCCGGATCTGCCGCCAGTGATGATCCAATAGTAAACAATCTGTCCTGTATCTGCTTCAATACCTCCTTATCATGCGCATCAATATCCTGATCGCGAATTAACCCTATGTACGAGTTTAGTTCGTCAACAGTTCCATAACTTTCAATCCGGATATGATGCTTGGGCACACGGGTACCACCAATTAATGAGGTAAACCCCTTATCGCCCGTTTTAGTATATATCTTCATGCTTAATTTAACAATTAAACCACAACAATCTGGTTACAAAAAATAGCTATGCTGGCTATCAGCAAATTAAATAACGCCTGCAAAATCTTTTTTTCATGATTACTGTTATTCCAAAGCTATCATCTTAAAATTTGTATTTCATAGCAATTAGTATATTTTTTGCTAATGAAGTGTAATTTTTAAAATGTTAGCTTAAACTTGCATTAGTAACATCATCTAACATACTTAGTGTTAAACCCATGAAATCAATCATATTATCATCTAAGCTTCTTTGTCTTTCCCTTGTAATACTGCTTTCAACCGGTTTTAGCTGCGGCGGAAACAGTAAAAGTAGCAGTGGCAGCGACAGTAATAAGGCGGTGTCAAATAAACCAGCTCCTCCTAAAGTAACCATGGCCAGTTTGCTGAGCGAGAAACAATTCAATGATCTTTTTCCGCAGCGCGATAAATTTTACACCTACGCTTCCTTTATTAAAGCCGCCGATGAGTTGGGCATAATCAAAGTAAAAGTAACCCGGCGGGCAACATCTGTTTACCAGTTGGTACGTACCGATAAAAAAACAAATAAAAGCACTGTTGTGCGCCAGGATGTTGACTGGAATGAAGAATGGGCCAAAGCCAAACCAGATAGTACTTACACCATTGATTACAGTAATTTTTGTACCGAATACAGCGCTGATGTAAATAAAAAGGAGCTCGCGGCCTTCTTCGCGCATATTGCCCATGAAACACGTCACGGCATGAATGCCTCTTATACCGACGGCTTGATGCTGATCCACGAAAGTAATACCAGCCTACCCTACGTTGCCGAAAATGATGAATACCCACCTGTAGCCGGTAAAAAATACTATGGCCGCGGACCAATGCAGCTAAGCTACAATGGCAACTATGGCTATGCATCCGATTGTATTTTAGGCGATGATAAAATACTGCTGCAAAACCCTGAGTTAGTGGAAACCGATCCTGTAATGGCGTTTAAAACAGCTATTTATTTTTGGATGACCCCTCAAACGCACAAACCTTCGGCACATGATGTTATGACCGGCAAATGGCAGCCTAATGCCGAAGATAAGGCCGCTGGCCGTACACCAGGCTTTGGCATGACCATCAATATCGTAAACGGCGACGTTGAATGTAATAAAGGCGAAAATATGTACAACATGAACGACAGGATTGGCTTTTACCAGTTTTTCCTGAAAAAGATGGGCGTGAACGATCCAAATTGTGTTTGTTCATGTGGAAAAATGAAACCATATCCTAACTAATCACTTTTTGAATTTTGTTGCGAAAAAGTTATTATTGTGTTAATCATTAACACTAAACTTTATAAAAGTGTCAGCTTCCCTTGATACAACACAAATTGCAACACCGGTAACGGATATAAATGCTATACTTGAAACGCTTCAGCAAAGATTCAGGATTGAGCAAACCGGACATATTGATTTTCATTTAGAACAGTTCAGCGTATTTAAAAATTACAGCGATGTAAGCCTGAGCGGCTCCTATGCTGTAAAAAATAAAAACAACGATAGTTACATACTTTTTACTGAGGCCACACCTAAACATGCCGACCACGGTAAAATTATAACTACCGAACATCACGTTTGGGCGCTGGCCTACTTAAAACACGATTTTGGAAAGGTACTCATCAGGCGCGAAACGCTTGTTGATAAAATCAAGGAACTCATCCACCCCGTTGAGCTTGATTTTGCCGAGGATAAAGCATTCAGCGATACGTTTTACATGCTGGTAAGTGACCGCCAAAAAGCGACAACCGGTGCCGATCGTAATTTTCGGAATGTGGTAATGGATATCCGTTTGGATGATTTTGTGATTGAGATAGTTGAACATACCCTGATCATAGGCAACACCCAAGCCAGAAACGCCGAAAAAGCTATGCACCTGGCGGAGTTTGTTTCGAGGTTATGTACTACCTGCGATTAAAAAACGCCCCCTTTTCAATGTAGAGACGCATCACATGCGTCTCTCTGCAATAACATATCGACCGGCATATTCATAGACGCATGAGATGCGTCTCTACATCAATTATTTCAATACTGCCGGTAAAATATAATCACGCATCATTTTATCAACCTGCGGATGCGCGTAAGGCGTATTGTAGGCCTCGGCAGTTATGATTACTACCAATGGCTGATCGGTAAAAACAAAGATTTTGTTGCCACCATTGCCCGAGCAATAATAAGTTTCGTATGCCTTGCCATTTACCGTATACGTTTTATTCCAGAAGAGATAGCCGTAAAAGCCCTCGCCTACCACATCTTTAGGCAAAGTGAGGTGTTTGGTAAATGAGTCCTTCACCCAGCTTGGGGGTAACACCTGTTTACTATTCCACAAGCCTACGTTTTTATACAGCTGCCCGAATTTGGCGTAATCCAACGAACGCATTTGTAGACCGCCTGCTGTATTGGGGACATTTTTCGGCGTGTATTGCCAACGATAATTTGTTATGCCCAGAGGCTTAAAAAGCTTGTCGGCCGAATATTTATCCAATCCCCCAGGTACCGATTCATTGAGGATATCGCCTAATACCACTACGCCTGCTGTAAAATAATTCCATTGTTTGCCCGCGGCTTTGCTGCTGTCGGTTTTAAGGTCGAGGGCAAATTTCACCCAATCGTCTGTAGGATACATATTGTCTTCGTTTCCCGGCGAATCGCTCTTATCATCATCGGCATCAAAAACCGAACTCATGGTAAGCAGGCTCTTGAGCGTTACGTTATCTTTTTGAGCCGAATAATTGTTGAATTTCTTCAAATTATAAAACTCTTTTAGAGTTTGATCAACGCTTTTAATATAGCCATCATGAATAGCTATGCCCATTACAGCCGATGCAAAAGTTTTACCTACCGAACGGGGATTGTGTAATGAATCGCGCGCGCTGCCGTTAAAATATTCCTCTATAAGCAACTTACCGTTTTTGATCACAACCACACTGGTGATCTGTTTAAACCTGTTGCCCGCAATCATGGCGTTCATCTCCATGATCTTCTTTTTATCAAAAGCCTCATTTGATACCGGCCAGTCACTGCCTGGCTTTATAGACTGTAGTTGGGCATCCTTCGGATCAATTGCCGGAACAGTAAAGCTTATCCCGCCCTGTGCTATCAGTTCGCCAACTTTTAAATCGGGCACCGCAACATAAGGCCGCACCTCTATTTTAAGCTGATGTGAGCCCGTTGTAAACGCGTCATCTCCGCCATGGTTCATGAACCGCCCCCATAAAGAACGTCCCCATGAATCCTCGCCACGGTTGCTGATGAGCGGAACAAAAATCGTGGTCTTCGTATTTTTCACAATGGGCAGGTTGGCTCCCTTATGCAGGTTTTCCTGATAAACCTGCCTGCCATCTACATAAAAAGTAAACTGAAAATTGCCCTGGTTCAGTTGCTCAATACTTGTCGATGGTTGTAAGGCATGCTGATAATTGGTTAGCGAATTGGCCAGCAAAAGCCGCATATATAAATTATTGGCAGGCCTGGCCTGATAGTTTGTTAACAGATCGGTTGCTTTCAACCCTTCAAGCGGAATAGTATCTGCCTCAAAAACCACTTTACCTATATTGGCTTTTTGTAGGGCCGATGTAATTAGCTCCGGTTGGGTGATATTGCCGGCTTGCGCAAATATTTTGCAGGTTGTATAAATTATGATAAAGAGTGAGAGTAGATAACGTTTCATTTTTATTTGTTTAGATTTTACAAATCTGCCACAATCAACACATTAAAAATAGAACAGGATTAACATACCCTCAATAAAAGCTTGCGATATGCTGATGGATTGCTCCTGCCAAACTCCTTGAAACAACGTAAAAAGTGGCTTTGATCGGCAAATCCACAGGTAAATGCTATGTCTGTTAAAGACAATTCCTCATCGGCCAGTAAGGCGAACGATTTTTCAACCCGGAGCTTGCGAACATATTCGCCCATTGTACAGTTGAAATACTTTGAAAAATCGCGCGATAAATGAACCGGATGTAAGTTTAACAAATCCGAAAGTTCGGTAAGCGTATGCTTTCGGATAGGATCATCGGCAAGGATCTCTTTCAACTTGCCAACCCATGCAGGAACAAGGCTTGATGCGGCAATGTTGCTCAGCTGCATTTTACTAAGCGTTTGCAGCAATAACGACTCTACCGCTATAGCGGTTAGCTCATCGCCAATCTTTGATTCTTTGAAGATACGGTATAAAAGAAATTTAGCATCCGGATCATGAACGGCAAAGCTGCCCTCCAGTTTATCCTGCTTGAGCTCCAAACCATCAAACCAGTGTTTTTGCAATTCGATATGAAAGCCGCGGGTAAAGCCTTTAGGTTTAATATTATAATGAGGGTCATGCCAGTTGTGAAACAACAGACTGCCTGCAGGGCAATGATAAACTTCTTTCTTATTGCCTTCAATTACATTACCGGCCAATATAAAGGTGAAGTAGGCATTTTCATGGTAGTGCCAGTCTACCTTATCAAGGGTATATTCGGTATCAGTTATGGTGATGCCCTGTAAATGAGTTGTCTGATTAGTTTGTCCGTAAAAGCTGCCTGTTTGTAATTGTTTCACGGTTCAACAGGTTAAATTCACACGTATAAAACTCCCCCTTTAGGTGGCTGGGGCCTACACCTCCTCTACCCTGCGGTCAACAGTCTGAACGTTTGTATTAACGTAGTCGTTCTCAATCAATCCGTCGCGCATACGTACTATGCGGTGGGCATGCAGGGCAATATCTTCTTCGTGCGTTACCAGGATAATGGTGTTGCCTTTTGCGTGGATATCTTCAATAAGGCCCATGATCTCGATAGAAGTTTTGGTATCAAGGTTACCTGTCGGCTCATCGGCCAGGATAATGGAAGGATCATTAATAAGCGCCCTTGCCACGGCAACACGCTGCCTTTGCCCACCCGAAAGCTCGTTTGGTTTGTGATCCATACGGTGGCCGAGCCCTACGTTTTTCAAAGCGTTACCGGCACGTTCCATACGTTTCTCTTTACTAATACCGGCGTAGATTAGCGGCAAGGCCACATTATCCAATGCTGTATTACGCGGTAAAAGGTTAAATGTCTGAAATACGAATCCAATCTCCGAGTTACGAACCTCGGCAAGCTGACTATCGGTCATGTGGCTTACATCTATCCCGTTAAGAATATACTGCCCTTTGGTTGGTGTATCCAGGCAACCTAAAATATTCATGAGGGTTGATTTACCCGAACCGGATGGACCCATCAAAGCAACAAATTCGCCTTTGTTAATAGAAAGCGAAACAGATTTCAGCGCGTGGATCACCTCGGCACCTATTACGTATTTACGCCCGATATCATTTATTGTTATTAACGGTTTGGCAGTATTTGTTGGCTCCATGAATTATTTTTTGTTTGGACTGCACATGGGTACCTAATGTTACAGCTTTAAAGTCGAAAGTCTTAAGTTTTTAGTCAAAAGTTATTTTTTATTACCAGACTTAAGACTCCCGGCTTAAAACTTCGAACTTACTTCTCAATCACCTTGGCTACTAAAAAGTAGTCCTCATCATGTTTAGGGGCATTTTCCAGGGCTTCTTCGTGTGTAATTCGTTGCTTCACCACGTCCTCACGCAGTACGTTAGCACCGGTAGTCATGTAAACCAGCGGCTCAACACCTGTTGTATCTACCTCGTTTAGTTTAGCCATAAAATCAAGGATTTTGCTCATATCCTGCATGGTATCCTGTACTTCGGCTTCGGTAAGTTCAAGGCGGGCCAGGTGGGCTACTTTTTCAACGGTTTCTTTATCAATGGTCATGCCTGTTGTAATTTTTATTTTATATATAACGTAAACCTCATGGCGCAAAGCATCGATTCATTTAATGTTGAACGAACCGTTTCAATCGGTTTATCCACAAATATATTACAAATTCCCGGTCTGCTGCCATATAATTGATTAAGCAAAAGTAGAAACCGGATCTCCAAATTTTAAATCCCGATTCATAACCTCAAATACTTTATCGCGTAAAGCATCTGCATCATCAATATTCATGTGCGCGGTTTCGATAGGTTTATGGATTTTAAATTTACACAACCCTGGCCTGCTACCGTGTTTGGTGCCTGTATCCCAAAGTATTTGCCATGTATTTGCGGATGCTACCGGGATGATGGGTATTTTTAATTCAATAGCCAACCTGAAAGGCCCATTTTTAAACGATCCAAGTTGCGGCGGATAATGGTCAGAGATACCTCCTTCAGGAAAAATAATAAGCGATATACCTTCCTGCAATTTCTCGGATGCCTTTTTAAATGCACGGAACGACGACATTTTGCTGTCGCGGTTAACAGGAATATCTACCGTGCGAAAAAAAAGACCGGTAACAAGCCCTTCCTCAAGCTCCTGTTTCCCCATGAAACAACAATTGCTTTTAACCAGTATACACATTGCCGAAATATCAAGGTTTGAGGTATGGTTGGGGCAAATGATATACGGCTTGCCCCAGTCTATCGGCTGCTCATACTCAAAGCGATAAAAAATGCCCACAAAAGCCGAACTAACTAATCCCCAGATTCTTCTAAATGAATTAAGTGTACTGTAGCGTTCGGGTTTACGCGAAAAATAATAGAAAAAAGGCCACAATATAAGGTAGCCAAGGGCTACGCTCACAATGTAAAGGTATACGTGCACTTTTCTCAATATCATTTTCATCATCACCAAAAATAGAAAAATTCCTTACTTTCGCCACACTATGGAGACTGTTGTTAGTGGTATCCGATCGACCGGAAACTTACACTTAGGAAATTATTACGGAGCGTTGCAAAACTTTATAAAAATGCAGCATGAATACAACTGCTTTTTCTTTATTGCCGACCTCCACTCGTTAACTACACACCCAACACCCGCCGATTTACACGGTAACGTGAAACAGGTGCTGATAGAATATTTAGCCGCCGGTATCGATCCGGAGAAGGCTACGATATATGTACAGTCGGATGTTCCGGAAGTTACAGAATTATACCTGTACCTGAACATGAACGCCTATATGGGCGAGTTGGAACGTGCTACGTCTTTTAAGGATAAAGTACGCGCCAATCCCGAAAACGTAAATGCCGGCCTGCTCACTTACCCGGTATTAATGGCTGCCGACATCATTATCCATAAAGCAACCAAAGTACCTGTTGGTAAAGACCAGGAACAGCACCTTGAAATGGCCCGCACCTTTGGTAACCGTTTCAACAGGCTGTATAACAATGATTACTTCCCCGAACCTTATGCCTTTAGTTTTGGCGAGAGTTTGGTAAAAATTCCAGGTCTGGATGGTAAGGGAAAAATGGGCAAATCGGAAGGCGAAGGCAACGCTATATTTTTAGGCGATACGCCTGAGGCTATCCGTAAAAAGGTAATGCGCGCAGTAACCGACGGCGGCCCAACCGTTGAAAACCAACAAAAACCACAGGAGATCCAAAACCTGTTTGATTTGATGAAAGTGGTATCAACGCCAGATACACTTGCTCATTTTGACGAGCTATATAACAAAATGGCCATCCGCTACGGCGATCTGAAAAAACAGCTTGCCGAAGATATGGTGCTGGCTACCGCCCCTATCCGCGACAGGATCAATGCTATAGCCGCTGATACCGATTACCTGCGCAAAGTAGCAGAAATGGGTGCAGATAAAGCCCGCGAGAGCGCTTCAAAAACGATAAGAGAAGTTAGAGAGATCATAGGCTTCAGGAAATTTTAAATAGCAGGTTTTGATAGTTCATAGTTCATGGTGTATATTAGTCGGAGTTCATTTCAAAATAACGGGTGCTCTTCGACAAAAACATCAGCTATGAACCATGAACTATAACCCATGAACTAAAGAATATGCACTTAGCTATTGTAGGAAATATAGGCGCCGGCAAAACTACCCTTACCGAAATGCTGGCCAAAAATTACGGGTGGGACCCATTGTACGAAGCCGTAGATAATAATCCCTACCTTGAAGATTTTTACAGCGACATGAAACGCTGGAGTTTCAACCTGCAAATCTACTTCCTGAATAGCCGTTACCGTCAGATCATTGATATTCAGAAAGGCGGGCAAAACATTATCCAGGACCGTACCATTTATGAAGATGCCTACATTTTTGCAGAAAACCTGCATGATATGGGCCTGATGACCACCCGCGATTACGAAAACTATGAATCAATTTTTCAGAATATAACCGAGTTCATTAAACCGCCTGATCTGCTGGTTTATCTTAAAGCTTCTGTACCTACACTCGTAAGCAATATTCAGCGCCGTGGCCGTGAATATGAGATAGGTATCCGTTTAGATTATCTTTCAAAACTGAACGAAAAGTATGATAAATGGATCAACAATTACAAACTCGGCAAGCTGCTGATCCTGGATAAAGACAACCTTGATTTTGCCAACAATACCGAAGACATGGCTACCATTGTGAACCTGATTGAAAGAGAGATCAACGGGCTGTTTTAAAGTTATACGATGAAAATCTTAGGCATCATACCCGCCCGTTACGCGTCATCACGTTTCCCCGGTAAACCATTGGTTGATATCGGTGGTAAAACCATGATCCAGCGTGTGTACGGGCAGGCTAAAAAATGCCGCAGCCTGAGCGAGGTTATTGTAGCCACCGATGACGACCGGATTTTTAAACATGTTACCGGTTTTGGCGGCGTAGCCGTAATGACAGGTTCAAACCACCAAAGTGGTACCGACCGCTGTGCCGAAGTTGCCCGCTTACATCCCGGCTATGATGTGATCATCAATATTCAGGGAGATGAACCTTTTATCGATCCTGAACAGATTGTCAAATTAACCAACTGTTTTAATGATGCGGACACCCAGTTGGCTACTCTTGTAAAAAGGATCTTCACCGAGCAGGAACTGCATAATACCAATTCGCCAAAAGTGGTTATCAATAAACTATCTGAGGCTATTTATTTCTCCCGCGCTACCCTACCCCACATTCGCGGTCAGGAACCCGAAAACTGGCTCGAGTTTCATGTTTTTTATAAACACATTGGCATTTACGGTTACCGCGCCGATGTTTTGCAGCAAATTACCCTGCTGCCTGTATCTCCGCTTGAAAAAGCTGAAAGCCTGGAACAACTTCGCTGGATTGACAACGGCTACCGCATTAAAGTTGCCGAAACCGAACTGGAAACCCATGCCGTTGATGTGCCGGAAGATCTGGAAAAGTTGAAGTTTGATATATAAATACGGCGAAAACAACGTTCGCATTTCCTGCAATAACCTTCCTTGCTACTCACCCGTATAAAAGTGGAATGCGTTAAATTAACAGCCAGTTTGAACTATTGAAACACGGCTCTACTATTAAAAAGTAAATAGTTTACACCAACGGTAAACAGTTTAATACTTTCGTATTTAACCAATTATTGCTTTGTAAATTATATAACTTTATATATGGCATAGCCGCGCTTTTAACCTAAAAACCATTATGAGAATAAGGCAGCATCATTTTGTAAACAAAGGTTGGGTAAATTATTCTGCCGATCCGGAATTTAACACCGAAAAATGTCAGTTGGTACTTGCCTTTGGCGCACCGCAGATTATTACCGATCCCGGAATTTACGATTATCTTAAATCAGGTTATCCTAATGCCAATATCGTGTTTGCCTCCACGGCCGGCGAAATTATAGGTAGCGACGTGTACGACGATAGTATCGTAGTAACTGCCGTAGAACTGGAAAAGTCAACTATTAGTTGCACGGCTACTCATGTAAATGAACAGGCAAACAGTGCCGAAACTGGCGCCTTCCTGATGTCGCAGCTGGATAAAAAAGAATTAAACTGTGTATTCATCATATCCGACGGTACTTTTATAAATGGCAGCGAGCTGGTTGATGGTTTTAACGGTGATAATCCCGGTAAAGTCCCTGTAACAGGAGGCCTCGCCGGTGATGCGGCGCGGTTCAGCAGTACATTTACAAGTCTTAATGCTGTCCCTACCCAGGGAAATGTTATAGCTATTGGCTTTTATGGCGATAACCTGCATATCAATCATGGGTCATGCGGAGGTTGGGAAGAATTTGGGCCACAGCGCACTATTACCAGATCGGACAAAAACGTACTTTTTGAAATAGATGGAAAAAGCGCCCTCGACCTTTATAAAGAATATTTAGGTGAATACGCTAAAGAATTGCCCGGTTCGGCCCTGTTGTTCCCATTATCGTTAAGCATTGATGGTTCGGATAAAAAACTGGTGCGTACCATATTAAACGTTAGTGAAGACGAGAAATCAATGACCTTTGCAGGCAACTTGCCCGAAGGCAGTAAAGTACGACTGATGAAGGCCAACTTTGAAAAATTGATTGATGCCTCATCATCCGCCGCTACCGACTCTATAATAAGCCCGGAAGAGGCAGATCTGGCTATATTAGTAAGCTGCGTTGGCCGAAAACTGGTATTAAACGATCGTACAGACGAAGAGTTAATGGCTGCAAAAAATATTTTCGGTGATAAAACATCCATGGCAGGATTTTACTCGTATGGAGAATTGTCACCCCTGAATAAAGGGTCAAACTGCGAGCTGCATAACCAAACCATGACTATCACAACTTTCACCGAACGTTAATTTATGGAGTACCATCACTTATTAGATAAGCAGATAAAAAAGATGCTCCCGTCCCAATACCTGGAAGATGAAACCATTTTGCAGTTTTTAGGCGCCATAAATAACAGTTTCAGAAACTTCGATAAATCTATAAAACTGGCAGATCATGCTTTCAATGTAAGCGAGCGTGAATATGTAGCCGTTACAGATAACCTGAAACTGCAAAACGAGATCAAGCAGCGCTCAATCTCCCAGCTAAAAGAAGCCATCAAAGCGCTTAATCCAGATACCGAGCTGAACATCTCTGATTCGGACGATGATCTGATCCATATCATCAGCTTTTTACATGAACGCATAGCCAAGGCTAAAGAGCTGGAAGTTGCCCTGATCCATTCAAAAGAGCTTGCCGAAAAGGCCGCCATGGCCAAAGCCCAGTTTCTGAGTATTATGAGCCACGAAATCCGTACACCAATGAACGCGGTTATCGGTTTTACGCACTTGCTTATTCACCAGGACCCTAAGCCCGAGCAAATGGAATTTCTCAACTTCCTCAAGTTCTCGGCCGAAAACCTGTTGGTGCTTATTAATGATATATTGGATTTTAGCAAGATAGAGGCGGGCAGGGTTGAATTTGAAAGCGTTGATTTCAGTCTTACTGATCTGATCAAAAATATCAGACTTGCCTTGCTGCAAAAGGCCAACGAAAAAAACATCCAGATAAAACTGATGATGGATCAGGACCTGCCCAATGCCATTATTGGCGACCCCGTACGCCTGGGCCAGATCCTCACCAACCTCATGAGCAATGCCGTTAAATTTACGCATAAAGGAAAAGTAACCGTAACCGCAACCCTTGCAAATAGCACTAATAATTCATCAACCATTGAATTTGAAATAGCCGATACCGGCATTGGCATAACTCCCGATAAAATTGACCATATTTTTGAAAGCTTTAGCCAGGCCAGTTCAGATACTACCCGTAAATACGGCGGTACCGGTTTGGGCTTAACCATTACCAAACGTCTGTTACAGCTACTCGGCAGCGACATAACCGTTGAAAGTGAATATGGCAGGGGCTCGGTATTTAACTTCAGCCTTACCTTTAAAAACAGCCGGAAGCAACTGGCCAGCACAGCCGATAGCGATGAGTTTTATCGTTTAAAAAGCTTAAAAGGAACCAAGCTGTTAATTGCCGAGGATAACCAGATAAACGTAATATTGGCCAAGCAGTTCATGAAACAATGGGAAGTTGAGTGCGATGTGGCCGAAAACGGTGAAATAGCCTTAATGCTGGTGAAAACCCATGACTATGACATGATATTGATGGACCTGCAAATGCCCGAAATGGATGGCTACCAAACCACCCGCGCCATACGTGAGTTACCGGGCGATAAATACAAAAACCTGCCCATCATAGCGCTAACGGCATCTGCCATGCTCGATATTCAGGATATGGCCTTTACTGTTGGCATGAATGACTATGTGAGCAAACCTTTTAACCCAAATGAGCTGCACCGAAAAATAGACCTGTACAGCAGGCAAAATGAAAGTGTTTAACTCGCACCCTGTTAAAGTTGTCATTTCGAGGAAGAACGACGAGAAATCTTATACTGCATACCTGATGGACTATGCACGTTGAACTTATAGAGCGTATAAGATTTCTCTCTCCAACCAGCAAACCATCCCTTGCTCCATCGAAATGACATCGTTTTACAAACACTTTCACAAAAACCTCTTTATAAATAACTTACAAACAAATTATATTAACCGTTCCCTTTTTTGAAAAACAGATACGTCAAAGCCTGAAAATTTTCTTACTTTTGTATCCCGTACAGAAACAATTGGTCGCGGTATAAAAGCCCGGTCATTTTCAAAAAAAATCATGACTAAATATATTTTTGTTACGGGCGGTGTTACCTCATCGTTAGGAAAAGGTATAATCTCTGCTTCTTTAGCCAAACTCCTTCAATCGCGCGGTTACCGCGTAACCATCCAAAAGTTCGATCCTTATATCAACATCGATCCGGGAACGCTTAACCCTTATGAACACGGCGAATGCTATGTTACCGAAGATGGTGCCGAAACCGATCTTGACCTTGGCCACTACGAGCGTTTCCTGAACACCCCTACTTCAAAAGCTAATAACATCACCACCGGTCGTATTTATCAAAATGTGATCAACAAAGAGCGTGAAGGTGCTTTTTTAGGCAAAACTGTACAGGTAGTACCACACATTACTGATGAAATAAAAAGAAACTTCCGCATCCTGGGCGAAAACGGCGAATTTGACATCGTGATCACCGAGCTTGGCGGTACCGTGGGTGATATCGAATCGCTGCCATATATTGAGGCTGTAAGGCAATTCCGTTGGGAAATTGGCTCTAATAACTCATTGGTTATTCACCTTACCCTGGTGCCTTTCCTTGCAGCTGCGGGCGAATTGAAAACCAAACCAACCCAGCACTCCGTAAAAATGCTACTTGAATATGGTATCCAGCCGGATGTATTGGTTTGCCGTACCGAACATCACTTAACTAACGATATCCGTAAAAAAATAGCACAGTTCTGTAACGTGAATATCAACGCGGTTATTGAATCAATTGACGCGCCAAGTATTTATGACGTGCCTTTGTTGATGCTGAAAGAACAGCTTGACAAAACCGTATTGACCAAATTAAAGCTTCCACACAAAAACGAGCCAAGCCTCGAAAACTGGAAAGATTTTCTGGGTCGGCTTAAAAACCCAACTGCCGATGTGCGCATCGCCCTGGTTGGTAAATACGTAGAGCTTCCTGATGCTTATAAATCAATTACCGAAGCATTTATCCATGCAGGTGCTAAACAGGAATGTAAAGTGCGGATTGAATATATCCCATCTGAACAGTTAACTCCTGAAAACGCTGTTGAAAAACTGAAAGGCATGCATGGCGTATTGGTTGCCCCTGGCTTTGGCGAACGTGGCTTTGAAGGCAAAATTCAGGCTATCCGTCACGTACGTGAAAACAATATTCCTTTCTTTGGGATCTGTTTAGGCATGCAATGTGCCGTAGTTGAATTTGGCCGTCACGTATTGGAACTTGAAGGAGCCAACAGCACCGAAATGAACCCCGACACCCCACATCCGGTTATCGGCATGATGGAAGATCAGAAAAACATTACACTGAAAGGTGGCACTATGCGTTTGGGCGCTTATCCTTGCGATATCAAAAAAGGGACTAAAGCAGCTGCTATTTATGGTAAAAACCATATTTCGGAAAGGCACCGTCACCGTTACGAGTTTAATAATGACTATCTTAAGCAATATGAGGCTGCGGGCCTTACCCCATCTGGCATAAATCCTGACAATGGCCTGGTGGAGATTGTTGAGTTAAAAAACCACCCATTTTTTGTTGGTTCGCAATTTCACCCCGAATTAAAATCAACAGTTGCTAATCCGCACCCACTTTTTATTAACTTTGTCGCCGCTTCGCTGGCTTATGCCCGCAAAAAATAAGTAATTGTACGATAATTAGATAATGGATAAAAATACGTTTACAGGATTATTCCTGATCATGGCGATCATTGCCGGCTCGATATACTTTTTAAAGCCATCGGAAGCCGACCTTAAAAAAGAACGCGAGGTACAGCACCAGGATTCGCTGAAAAAAGCAGGCGCAGCCGCGACGGCAGCAGTTAAAAACACAGCTAAGTTTGATACTTCAAAAACAGCAAAAGTTGATTCGGCTCTATTAAAAATGCCTTTTGGCGCCGCTTCCGTTGGTACAGAAGACTTTGTTACCATCGAAAACAAAGAGTTGCTTATTAAATTAAGCACTAAAGGTGGTAAAGTGTCTTCGGTTGAGTTAAAGAACTATAAAACCTTTAGCAAACAACCTTTGGTACTTTTCAGTGGCGACAATAACCAGTTTGGGTTAAAGTTTGCCGCCGGCGTTGCCAATATCAATACCAACAATTACTATTTTACGCCAAGCGCCAAGACACTTACCGTTGCCGAAAAAGATTCGGGTTCGGTTACCATGCGTTTAAGCTACAGCCCAACTCAGTATATTGATTATATATACAGCTTAAAAGGTGATGGTTTTAAACTTGGTTTAACCATTAAACCTACTGGTCTTGATGCTGTAATTGCCAATAGCAGTACCTATAACCTGAACTGGGCAGCCAGCCTGCACAAACAGGAAAAGGATATGAAACAGGAACGTCAGTACTCAACTGTATACTATTACAATACCGATGGTGATGTTGATTACCTGAGCGAGACTAAAGACGATCAGAAAAGCATCAGCGATAAAAAAATGGCCTGGGTTGGTTTCAAACAGCACTTCTTTTCAAATGTGCTGATTGCAAAGAATAATATAGCCAAAACAGATGTCGCAGTTGCTACAGATGTTAATGATACTACCGATGTAAAACAAATGAAGGCCGACCTGTCGCTTACACGCGCATCAGATGGTTCTGTACCGTTAGAGTTTTACTTTGGCCCTAACCGTTTCAATACACTTAAAGATCAGGGCCACGACCTTGACAAAATGGTTAACCTGGGCTGGGGACCTTTAAAATACATCAACCGTTTCGCGGTATTGCCTGTATTTAATTTCCTTAACAAGTTTAACTGGAACTACGGTTTAATCATCCTGGTATTAACGGTATTGTTGAAACTGGTTTTATCGCCGCTTACTTATAAATCATACCTGTCAATGGCTAAAATGCGTGTGCTGAAGCCTGAAATGGATGAGATCAAAACCAAGGTTGGTGAAGATAACCCTACATTGTTACAACAGGAATACCTAAAGCTATACAAAAAAGCAGGCGTTAACCCATTGGGTGGCTGTTTACCATTGCTGATCCAGATGCCGATAGTTATCGCGTTCTTCCGCTTTTTCCCAAGTTTATTTGAGCTAAGGGGCGAAAGCTTCCTGTGGATGCATGACCTTTCAACTTATGATTCGGTTATCAAATTTGCTCCTGTAGCTTTCCTTGGCGGTGTTAACCACATTAGCTTAATGTGTTTGCTGATGACCATCTCAACGCTGATCTATACTTATTTCAACAACCAGATTTCGGGCGCTACAGGGCAGATGAAATACATTGGCTATATAACCCCGCTGGTGTTCCTGTTCACACTTAACAGCTACCCTGCAGGTTTGAACTACTACTACTTTTTGGCCAACATGTTCACCTTCTTACAACAATACCTGATCAAATTCATGGTTGATGATAAGAAGATTCATGCCCAGATCCAGGAAAACAAAAAGAAACCTGAAGACACTAAAAAGAAAAAATCAGGCTTTAGCGCAAAAATGGAAGAGATGATGCGTCAGCAACAACAAGTTCAGGCTAATAAGAATAAGAAGTCTTAAGTTTTTAGTCGGAAGTCTGCAAATCGGAATATTTTAAACCCACAGTTTTACAACTGTGGGTTTTTTATTGATCTTTATTTAGATACACAGTTATTATCAACTATGACCATAATCTACAACGACTACATCATTGACATAATAAATGATGATAAATACATTCTCGGTTCAGCTGATAACTTATTTAATTATGAAAAAGTCTACTCGACGAGTTCCGATAATTTGTGGTACACACATAAACACGGATTAAGAATCAAAAAAAGCGGTTCAGAGAAGGGCAGCGCTATAATTTGTAGCGGAGGAGGGGCAACAACAATTCATCAGAATTCAGCTGTCATTAGAAATGATACAATTTTTATTTGTTGTGGTAATACTATATATTCACTTAACCTTCCGGAATTAGATCTCAACTGGTATAAAGAGACTGATGCCGGAACCTGCTTTGGCATCCATCAATTTAATGATGACTTACTTATTCATGGAGAAATAGATATACTTCGAATATCAGATGATGGAGTTGTAAAATGGAGCTTTAGTGCGCGGGATATATTTGTCACTATTGATGGAACAAAATCATTTGAGATTTCAGGAACAGAAATTCATCTTCGGGATTTTGAAGGTTACAATTATATTTTAAACGAAAAAGGTGAAACAATCGAATAATTTTCCAGCACAAACACTAAAATAATTAGCAAAATTATTTTACATTTGAAATAATGTATGCAATTGTCGATATCGAAACCACCGGAGGGCATGCCAGCGCTAATGGCATTACCGAGATAGCCATATGTATACATGACGGTAAAAAAGTGGTAAAGCGCTTTGAAACCCTTGTCAACCCAAAGCGCGACATCCCTATTTATATCAGCGCATTAACCGGCATTACTAATGAAATGGTAAAAGACGCCCCTCCTTTTGAGGATGTGGCCGCCGATATTTATCACCTTATTCACGGTAAAATCTTCGTTGCCCACAATGTCAATTTCGATTTTTCTTTTGTAAGGTATCATCTCGCTGCCGCGGGATACGATCTGCAAACCAATAAGCTATGCACCGTAAGGCTTGGTCGCAAGATAATACCGGGATTGCCTTCTTATAGCCTGGGTAAGTTATGCAAACACCTTGGTATAGATAACCAAAGCAGGCACCGCGCTATGGGTGATGCCGAAGCCACCGCAGAGCTTTTTACATTGTTGTTGAACAACGATACAGATGGGCATATCAAACAGTCGCTTAAGCTGGGCTCAAAAGACCAGGTATTGCCGCCTAACCTATCTAAAAAAGATATAGACCAATTGCCGTATACGCCGGGAGTATATTACTTTCACGATCAAAAAGGCAAAGTAATCTATGTAGGCAAGGCCAAAAATGTCAAGAAAAGGGTAAGCAGCCATTTTACCGGTAACAATCCCGGCTTTCAGCGGCAGGAGTTTTTGCGCAATATCCACCAGATCAGCTACCAGGTTTGTGGTACCGAACTGATTGCCTTTGTACTGGAAGCCATCGAGATCAAACGCCTGTGGCCAAAATATAACCGTTCGTTAAAGCGTTTTGAAAATGCATTTTGTCTTTACGCTTTTGAAGATCAGCGTGGCTACATTCGCCTGGCGGTTGACAAATATCGTAAATACAGCGACCCGATATATACCTGTAACTCATTGCTTGATGGATATAACCTGCTTAACAAGCTGATAGAGGCCTTCGACCTATGCCCGAAGCTTTGTTTTATCCAGAAAAACAATGAGCTGTGCACCAGCCCTTCAGGAAGTTCCTGCGCATGTGAGGGTGTTGAAGCTGCTGATAGTTATAACAAAAAGGTTAACAACGCCATAGATCAGCTTAAGCAAGCCTTACCAACCTACGCCATCAGGGATGAAGGCCGAACTGGTGATGAACATAGCTGTATCCTGGTAGAGAAAGGGCAATTTTATGGCATGGGCTATATCTCTCATTATTTTGACGCTGATAATATACAGCAACTCAAAAGCCATCTCACACCCTACCCAGGGAATGATTACATCAAAAATATTGTAGCCACTTACGCCTCCAAGTATCCGGAGAGAATGGTTGTGTTTGGGTAGTTGTTCGTTATTAACTTACGACGTTTTAAAAACCTGCCTCCGCGCGTCATTGCGAGGTACGAAGCAATCCCTAACAGTATAGGAGGACTTGCTTAGCCGCTCTGCCAATTGGGGATTATTAATATTATAATTTGTTTTTATAGGTATTAATGAGCTTCCTCCGGTCGGTTGTCTTCGTACCTCGTAATGACGTAACGGAAATGCGTTTGCTCCATGCAATACTTATAACTAAATAATTATCCATAAAGTTAAATATCAAAACACAAAGGGCGTTTCCATTGGTTAATCTTATATCATTTACCAATCAAAAACTTGAATAATGGATAGTATTAATCAACAACAGCCCGAGGATAATATGCAGGACCTTAACGGCCCAGAAGCTTTGGCCAAGATCAAAGAGATGGCAGAGAGCGCGAAAAGCTGCTTTTTTGTAAGTAATATTAAAACAGGTGTACCTGCTTCCGTACGTCCGATGTCGGCACAAAAAATTGATGAGGAGGGAAACTTCTGGTTTCTGAGCGCTAATGACAGCCATAAAAACGATGAATTAGCTAAAGATCCGTTTGTTCACCTGCTTTTCCAGGGATCGGCTTATTCTGATTTTTTGAACCTTTACGGATTCGCTACCATCACCGAAGACAAAGAAAAGATTAAGGAATTATGGGAACCGACATTAAAAGTTTGGTTTACCGAAGGTATTGACGATCCTCGCATCAGCGTTATCAAAGTTGAACCATCTGAGGGTTATTACTGGGACAATAAACATGGCAATGCCGTAGCCTTTGTTAAACGACTTGCAGGGGCTGCAATTGGCAAAACTATTGATGACTCCGTTGAGGGAAAGCTGACAGTCTGAGATCAGATTGTCTGAACCTGAATTTGTCGAATTAAGGAATTAAAAGAATTTGAAAAGGCCTGAAATCATTAACTCAGGCCTTTTCAAGTTTATAAGTTAGCTTATCAAAAAGCTCCCCCTTTAGGGGGCTGGGGGGCCAAATATTTATCAAACCATTCTATATATCGTTGCAGCCTGTCCACCTGGTAACTGGGCACCGTGATGCCATGATATTGACCGGGGTAAAGTACCAATTGTGTTGGTATGCCTTGCGATCTGAGCGCCTCATACATCTGTTCGCCTCCGCCGGTTGGCACGTTAAAATCCTTTAAACCCGACATGAATTGCGTTGGTGTTTTTATTTTATCGGCATGAAAAAACGGGTATGATAGTTTAATGTATTTATCGGCGTTTTTCCATGGCGCGCCCAATTCGTTATCATACTGCATTATCCACTGATCTGAGCCGTAGATGGATAACTGTAAAGCACTCCCCGCCCCGCTCGACGCCGCTTTAAAGCGCGGATCGGTGGCTATGGTATAATCGGTAAGGATACCTCCGTAACTCCAGCCGCCAATTCCCAAACGGTCTTTATCGGCTATGCCAAGCTTAACCAATTCATCCACAGCTCCAAGTAAGTCTTTTACTTCCTTGTTTCCCCAGTCGGCATAAATGGCTTTGGTATACTCGATCCCCCTGCCGGTGCTTCCGCGATAGTTTACCGCTGCTACAGCATAACCGGCACAGGCTAAAGTTTGCCTGATCTCGTCAAACTCAAACTCATCCTGATCGGTAGGACCACCATGGATATAAAGGATGAATGGCATTTTTTTAGTTACCAGGCTATCCGGCGTATACAAAATGCCGGATACCAACGTACCATCACTACTAAACGACTGGAAACCTTTCACATAGGCCAACTTAACTTCGTTCAGCCATTTTTCCTGGTGAAATGTTAAACGGCGAATCTTACCGTTTTCAATCGCCACCAGTTCATTAGGCATATAAGGCGTGGTCATCCGCCCTACCCATACACCTAAGGAGTGCCCTGCTATATCAGAAAAGCTGCATTCATTTCCTTTATACACCAATACCGATTTGCGGAGCAATAAATTATACCTGTTGATATAGCGGATCCTGTCGCTACTTACCACGTATTCCAAATCTTTACTGTCCTTGCTCCAGGCTATGTTGCCTACGGGCCTATCCAGTTGGTCGGTTAGCGGGCGGTTGTTTTTACCATCGGCATCCATCAGGTACAAAACATCGTGCTGATAAATAAAATAATCGGCATCGCTTGTGGACCGGAGATATGCAATATGCTTACCATCCGGGCTCCACAAAGGATTAATATCGTGGCCGGTAAAAGTAGTTAGCTGCTTAGGTTCTGCGCCGGGTTTAGGCTCAATGATAAAAATATCGGTATTTTCATTCCGGTCGGGATCAAGCGTATGATTACTCACGTAAGCGATAGTTTTTCCGTCGGGATTCCATTGCGGCGAGCTATCGTCCATATCGCCATTGGTTAGTGTATCTATCTTTTTTGTATTGATATCATACAGGTACAAATGCGAATGCCGGTTTTGCAGATAGCCGTCAATATCCTGTTTAAAATGATAACGATCTATCCGGATAGGCGGCGCGGTTTTAGGCGTTTCCTTGCCTTTATTCTCCGGATCTTTAACAATCAGTGCCAGCCTTTTACAATCCGGCGACCATGCGTATTCTTCAATCTCACCTTTAAGGTCGGTGAGTTTATGCCCTTCGCCGCCGCGCCTGTCCATTAGCCAAACCTGTCCACCATTTTTTGAATCTTTTTCGGATAGATAAGACACAGACTTACCATCCGGTGTCCATTTTGGGGTAGACGCAGGTTCATCACCATAGGTAAGCTGGATAGATTGCTTGCCATCAAAACTCTGCATCCACAGGTGCGATACACGTTTATCCTTAGCCGTATCAACTTCAGATAATTCATAAACCAACCATTTGCCATCGGGCGATAATTGCGGCGCCATAAGCGTTGACTGTTTATACAGGTCGGTGGGTTTGAGGGGCTTTTTAACAGTTTGGGCAAATACCGGTTTGAATACCAACCCTCCTAAAATCAACAGAACATATTTCATAAACACGATGCAAAATCCTTAGTGTAAACCTTATTTCTTCAGATACTTATTATACCAATCCACATAACGCTGCAGCCTGTCAACCTGGTAACTTGGCTTGGTAAGGCCGTGAAACTGGTTAGGATACAGTATTAATTCGGTTGGAATGCCTTGAGTACGCAAAGCTTCATACATCTGCTCACTACCGATTGTTGGCACATTAAAATCCCGCAGACCTGACATAAACATTACCGGTGTTTTTATTTTATCGGCATGAAAAAACGGATACGAGATCTGGATCCACTTATCGGCATTTTTCCATGGTACACCTATTTCATTTTCATATTGTAACACGTACTGGTCGCTCCCATAAACCGAAAGTTGCAGGGCGCTGCCCGCGCCGCTTGCCGCGGCTTTAAAGCGGGTGTCAGACGCGATGGTATAATCAGTCAGGATACCGCCGTAACTCCAGCCCCCAATGCCCAATTTATCGGGATTGGCAATGCTCAATTTCTCCAGTTCGTCAACAGCCCCAAGCAAATCTTTAACTTCCTTATTACCCCAATCGGCATAAATGGCTTTACAATAATCAAGGCCACGGCCGTTACTACCCCGATAATTTACAGCCGCTACGGCGTATCCTGCCGCGGCAAGTGTTTGCCGCGTAGCATCAAACCCGAACTCGTCCTGCCCTACCGGTCCACCATGAATGAACAGGATCAAAGGGTATTTCTTGTTAGGAACGCTATCAGGCGTTAAAACAATGCCCGATACCTTTGTGCCGTCAGAGCTTGTTGATTCAAAGCCTTTGGCATAAGCCAGTTGTACGGTATTTAACCAGGCATCATGATGAAATGTTAGCCTGCGCAGCTTTTTATCCTCCAAGGCAAATAGCTCCGCGGGTGTGTACGGATCGGTCTTCTGTACTATCCAGTTACCCGAAAGATTGGTAGCGATATCGTTAAAAACATAATCTCCTTTATTTATGGTAGTGATTTTACCATTGTTGATATTGATGTTGGCCAGGTAGCGTGTACGATCATCGGTTACAATAAATACGATATTTTTACTGTCTTTAGTCCAGATTTGCGCCGCAGCCGGGCGATCAAGCTGCAGGGTAAGCGGTTTGTTATTTTGGCCAACAACATCCATTATACATACCACGCTTTGATCGTACATCATATAATCAGCATCGCTGGTTGAGCGCAGATAGGAAATATATCTGCCATCGGGGCTCCATTGCGGGTTGCCGTCCCTTCCTTTCCAGGTGGTGAGTTGCAGCATGCTGGCGCCAGGTCGGGCATCAATGGTAAAAATATCAGTGTTTTGGTTTTTATCCGGATCGGCACTGCGGTTACTTACAAAAGCGATGGTCTTGCTATCAGGCGACCATACCGGCGAACTCTCGTCTTTATTACCGCTGGTAAGTGTATCCAGCTTTTTAGTAGCAACATCAATTAAATACAGGTGGCTATGCAAATTTTGAAGGTATCCAACTATATCCTGCTTAAAATGATAACGGTCTATCACTATAGGCTTAGGCGTTTTAGGCTCTTCCTTACCCTTATTTTCAGGGTCGCCAATTACCATTACCAAACGTTTACCATCAGGGCTCCAGGCATAATCGCTCAGATCGCCTTTAATATTGGTTAGCTTGGCGCCCTCACCGCCACGGCGGTCGATCAGCCAAACCTGCGAACCTGTTTTTGAATCGCGCGAGGAGAGAAATGACAAATATTTACCATCCGGGCTCCAGCGCGGTGATGAAGCCGCTTCGTCGCCATGTGTTAGCTGGATGGATTCCTTGCCATCAAAACTCTGCATCCATAAATGAGATACCCTCCGATCTTTCGCCGTATCCACATCCGAAACGCTATAGGCAACCCATTTACCATCGGGCGACAACTGAGGGTCGCTAACCGTGGGAATACGATAAACATCAGCAGGCTTTAAAGGATTTTTTTGTTGGGCGGACGCGTTGAAAGCAACTGAAAGCGTGATAATTGCAAGTAAGGCTCGCTTCATAAATGATGTATTTGATAGAGCTCGTAATTTACTAAAAGAACCTCGATTTTAGGGTTAAAAGGATTGCCATGGTTTTGTTATAAAATTTTGGCACATTTTAGAAGTATTTGCAATTCTGAAAGGAATGGCGTTTCCGAAAGATCCTCCACTATCTCTCATGATGACAAAGCTCTTTTAATAAATAATTAATCCCCTATCCAAACTGATCGATATTTCCACTTTGAATTTCTAATTTTATCATTAACTTTGAAATACAAAGTACTTTTAAATATCAAAAACAATGAAAGTAAAATTGATCCTGCCAGCCTTAACCGAAGCCGAAAGTCCTTTTTGGCGCCCGATAAAATATTCACTTTTCCCGCCCTTGGGGTTGGCGACACTTGCGGCCTATCTATCGCCCGATGATGAGATCGACTTACAGGATCAGCACGTAGAAAAACTCAACCTTACTGATCATCCTCATCTTGTAATTATACAGGTATATATAACCAATGCCTACCGGGCTTATAAAATAGCCGATCATTACCGGGCAAAAGGATCGTACGTTATTTTGGGAGGTTTACATGTTACCTCATTACCGCTGGAAGCGGCGCCACATGCCGATAGCATATTTATCGGTCCGGGTGAGGATACTTTCCCTAAATTTTTAATAGATTTTAAGAATGGTTGTCCGCAAAAAATATATCGGTCTACCATCCGAACCCTTGAACGAGTCCCACCAATTCGCCGCGACCTTATCAAGAGACATTTATACCTGGTACCTAATTCAATAGTAGTAACACGTGGCTGTCCGCACCATTGCAGCTTTTGTTATAAAGACGCCTTTTTTGAGGGCGGCCGCACTTTTTATACACAGGAAGTTGATGATGCCCTTGCCGAAATTGACCGTTTGCCAGGTAAACATTTATATTTTTTGGATGATCACCTGCTTGGCAACACAAAATTCGCTTCGGCACTTTTTAGCGGTATGAAGGGCATGAACCGCGTTTTTCAGGGAGCTGCTACCGTCGATTCGATATTACGTGGAAACTTAATTGAACAGGCCGCCGAAGCCGGATTACGTAGCTTATTTGTCGGTTTTGAAACGTTTTCTCCACAAAACCTTAAACAAAGTAATAAAAAGCAAAATCTTGAAAAAGACTATATTAAGGCAGTTAACCGCCTGCATAGCCTGGGCATAATGATTAACGGAAGCTTTGTTTTTGGATTAGATGATGACGACAAAGATGTATTTAAACGTACGGTGGACTGGGGTGTAAAGCATTCCATCACAACGTCAACCTATCATGTGCTTACACCATACCCCGGCACCGAGCTATTTAACAGCATGGAACGCCAGGGCCGGATGCTCACAAAAAACTGGGATTTATATGATACCCGGAAGGTTGTATATCAAACGATAGGTTTAACCGCGCAGGAACTGGAAGATGGCTATTGGTGGGCGTATAAGGAGTTTTATAAATGGAATAATATTCTTAAAGCCAGCATGCACCATGAATCGCACCTGCATAAGCTGAAACATTTCTTTTACGCTGGTGGATGGAAGAAATTTGAACCGGTATGGAACTTCCTGATCAAAACCAAAAGCCTGAATAACACACTACCTGCGCTGGAAACGGTGTTGACTAAGATAAATTTTGGTAAACGAAGGGGTAATGCTATTCCTGATATGGCCGATTTGCCTATTCGACCTTTGCACGTTCAAGCGTCCACGCTTGAATGATTTTTAAGATAAGCGTCCACGCTTACTATTTTAAATAGTTGTTTTTCGTAAGCGTGGACGCTTACTTTTTATATGGTTCAAGCGTGGACGCTTGAACCTGCCTCCTTATGGTTATATCACCCCTGCCTTTTCTAACTCAACCTGCATTTGTTGTTGCAGGCTAAGCGCTTCGGCACGGGCGGCATCGGCAAAATCTTCGCCGTTACTTGCGTACAGGATGGAGCGGGATGAGTTTACCAAAAGACCGCATTCTTTGGTAATACCGTATTTACAAACCTCTTCCAGGCTGCCCCCCTGTGCTCCTACTCCTGGCACCAGTAAAAAGTTATCGGGAGCATATGCACGAATGTTGGTAAACTCGGTACTTTTTGTAGCCCCTACTACATACATGATCCTATCGGCACCGGCCCAGGTATTGGCTTTTTTAATAACATTTTCATATAAATATCCATCTCCGGTTTCCAGGTACTGAAAATCCTTGCTACCTACAGATGAGGTAAGCGCCAGAATAATTACCCATTTGCCCTCATATGCCAGGTATGGCGTAACACTATCATTACCCATATATGGTGTAATGGTGATAGCATCAAAGCTCATCCCGCCCGATTGTTCATCGAAAAACGCTTTGGCATATTTATCGGACGTATTGCCGATATCACCGCGTTTAGCGTCGATGATGCTTAAACAATCTTTCGGCAGGTATTTATAAGTATCAATTAATGCCTGTAAGCCTTTAATACCATAAGCCTCATAAAAGGCGGCGTTAGGCTTATAGGCCACGCACAAATCCTGTGTGGCATCAATAATACGTTTGTTAAATTCAAGTATAGGATCAGGGTATGATCTTAAAAATTCAGGGATCTTATTAATATCGGGATCAAGCCCAACACATAAAAACGATTTCTTTTTTTTGATCTGTTCAATTAACTCCTGGCGAGACATCATCAGCTGCTGAATAATATTTTAATTGTCAAAAAAACTAAAAATTTGGCTTATGTGTTCTTATATAGGTGATATTTATTTAATTAATTTGAAATTAAAGAATAATTGTTTACACTTGCATCGTTTTCCATTGAATTTTTCTTGCACTAAAGAAACAATTTAAATCACCACGCTTTTTATTATCACTTTTATATAATACTTGCATGGGTTTGGATGTTTTACTAAAACAAGGTTTCAAGATCAATTTCTTTCAATTATAGCCTCATATGTTTCAACATGTGGTCAAGCTTTAACACTTGCTTAGAAATTTTTGCCGTTTGAAAACAACTTACAATTAAAAAATCCCATTGAACTATAATTCATATCATGTCTGATAAAATTGAATTGAACGACAAACTCGTTTCTGAGTTGCGCGAAATTGCCAGAAATTTAGGTATTGCTGAGGCCGACGAACTACGTAAAGCTCAGCTTGTTGCCCGCATTATTGAACAACAACAGCTTATTGAAGCCGCCAGGGCCCAGCAAAATCTTGTTGAATCAAATTATACTCCAACTCCAGTTCCGGGTGAAGAACCTGCAGAAACAGCAGAAAAACCACGTAAAAGAGCACGTGTTATAAAAACCAAAGAGTCGGCAAAACCACGCGTTGAAGTTCCGTTGTTAGATGATGCTACTCTTTTTGATACACAGGATGATGAGCCGGTAGCAGATGAATCAGAAAACGAAGTTCCGGTAGTAGCTGCCATTGAAACAGAAGCTCCGCAACCGGGCGAAGCACCGGCCAAAACGGAAGAAGTTGTTCCCGAAGCCCGTCCGCAAAAGTTTGAACGCAGGATCAACAGCAATAATCAAAACCAACAAAAAGCGCAGGAACCGCCAATTAATCTCGACTTTGATAATGTAATTGTAAACGAAGGTGTTTTAGAAATTATGCCTGATGGTTATGGTTTCCTTCGTTCATCTGATTATAACTACCTCACTTCTCCCGACGATATTTACGTATCGCAATCACAGATAAAATTATTTGGTCTTAAAACAGGAGATACCGTTCGCGGAAGCATCCGTCCGCCAAAAGAAGGCGAAAAATACTTCCCGTTGGTACGTGTTGAAGCCATTAACGGCCGTATCCCGGCAGAAGTGCGTGACCGTGTTCCGTTTGACCACTTAACCCCATTGTTCCCATCTGAAAAGCTGAGCCTGTTCACCGATCCGAACAATTATTCAACCCGCATTATGGACCTGTTCTCGCCTATTGGTAAAGGCCAGCGTGGTTTGATCGTGGCGCAGCCAAAAACAGGTAAAACCATGTTATTAAAGGATGTGGCCAATGCTATTGCAAAAAACCATCCGGAAGTATACCTTATTATATTACTGATAGACGAACGTCCGGAAGAGGTTACCGATATGGCCCGCAGCGTACGTGCCGAAGTTGTTTCATCAACCTTTGATGAGCCTGCTGAGCGTCACGTAAAAATTGCCAACATTGTACTTGAAAAAGCAAAACGTATGGTGGAGTGTGGTCACGACGTAGTAATTCTGCTTGATTCTATTACCCGTTTAGCCCGTGCTTATAATACTGTTGCCCCTGCATCAGGTAAAATATTATCAGGTGGTGTTGATGCCAACGCATTACACAAACCTAAACGTTTCTTTGGTGCTGCCCGTAATATTGAGGACGGTGGTTCATTAACTATCATCGCTACTGCACTTACCGAAACAGGCTCAAAAATGGACGAGGTTATTTTTGAGGAGTTTAAAGGTACCGGTAATATGGAGTTACAGCTTGATCGTAAATTATCAAACAAACGTATCTTCCCGGCTATCGATATTACTGCTTCAAGTACCCGCCGCGACGACTTACTGCTTGATCGTGAAACACTTCAACGTGTTTGGATCCTTCGCAACCACCTTGCCGATATGAATTCGCAGGAATCAATGGAGTTTTTACAGGCTCAAATTAGGGGCACAAAAACTAACGAAGAATTTCTGATTTCGATGAATTCGTAATATTTTAGCGATAATGAAGTTATAAGTAAAGTAGAATATTATTTGTAACTTCATTATTACTTAATAATTTCCTGATAATTTCATGGCGAAATGAAGAGACGCGTTAAAAAACACCTCCCGAATGCTATTACCTGTGCCAACCTGTTTAGCGGCTGCATAGGAATTGTTTTCGCCTTTCAGGGTAACCTTGTAGTGGCAGCTTACGCCATTTTTCTTAGTTCGATATTTGATTTTTTTGACGGTCTTGCATCAAGGGTTTTAAATTCTTACTCGTTTATAGGTAAAGATCTCGATTCATTGGCCGATATGGTAAGCTTTGGCGTATTGCCTTCGGTTATTATGTATGAGCTGTTTTTACAAGCGCCGCAAATAAACGGGGTGAGCCAGATATTAAATTTTGTCGCGTTTTTATTACCTGTATTTTCGGCATTGAGGTTGGCAAAATTCAATAACGATACCAGGCAATCAGATAGCTTTATAGGTTTACCAACACCGGCAAACGCCATATTAATAGCTTCATTACCTTTAATAGTACAGCAATATGATGCGTTGGCGCATTATATACTAAACCCTTACTTCCTTACAGTTTTGGTACTGGTAATGTGCTCCCTGTTGGTATCCGAAATACCGTTAATGTCGCTTAAATTTAAGAACCGCGACTTTAACAAAAACATTTTCCGGTATTTACTACTCTTGTTTTCGGCGATACTCATACTATTTTTTAAATTTGTGGCCGTTCCGGTGGTTATATTTATTTATATCACCTTATCCCTGATTCAAACAAAACTCACAAATGACAAAGTTCCAGGCTGAAATCGAAGTAATGCCAAAAAAAGAAATACTTGACCCACAAGGAAAAGCAGTGACCGGCAGTATGAAAAATCTTGGCTTAACCGAAATTCATAACGTGCGCATTGGCAAACACATTACGCTTGAAATTGAAGCCGAGAATGCAGAAGTTGCAAGTGCTAAGGTTGACCAGGCCTGCAAAAGCCTGTTGGCTAACCTGATCATGGAAAGCTATACTTTTAAAATATCAGCCGTTTAAGCTAAAGGCGAAGGGTAAAAGCTGAAAGGTTTTTTATTTTTCTAATCTCATTCAATAATTAAAACTTTTATAAAGTACAAAAGGCAAGTGGAAAAACCTCTTGCCTTTTGTATTTTATGATGATGGCGAAAACCTTTTACCTTTCGCCTTTATCCTTTCACCTTATAAGTTCGCTTCCTTCTCGGCTTTAATTTCCTTTAAAGTGATCAGGTTGGCTGATACCATGCTGTTTACCTGGTTAAACTTTTCAAAAATTTCGGCGGGGTTTTGCCCACCGGCTTTGCAGGCCAGTTCAACTTCCTGAATAGTAGCCTGACTTATAGGCATACCGAAAAATCCAAGATTTGGTTTTAATTTATGTGCGGCCTGTGCGGCTAATGCCCAGTCCTGGTTATTCAACGCGTTGCTGATGGTGTTGAGTAGCTCGGGCGATTGCTCAAGGAACATCCCAATCGAGTCAACAATAAAATCGTCGCTCCCGTCAGCAATCTCGTATAAAAAAGAAAGATCAAGATCCTGATCTGGTGAAATATCTGCCATTATAAAAGCTTTGTGTTTATTCAAAAATATGTTTTTTTACGATTAAGTTATCCTTTAGTTCATCCTTTAGCTGCAAAATATTTTTTTTAAACACAGGATGAATAAAATCAGGCGCTATCTCGGCCAAGGGAATTAACGTAAAACTGCGTTTATACAATTCAGGATGTGGAACTACCAGGTTAAACTCGTGGATCACTTCATCGCCATAAAACAAAATATCAATATCAATAGTACGCGATCCCCACTTAACCTCCCGCTTGCGCCCCATCTCCAGTTCGATACCCAATATTTTTTCTAAAACATCCTGTGCCGAAAGCTCGGTTTGGAGCATCAGCACCTGGTTTAAATAGTCCGGCTCATCAGTTTTCCCCCACGATTGGGTTTCGTAAACCGATGATATCATTTTAACGGGCGCAATTTGGGACGAAATAGCTTCAATCGCTTGTTGCAGAAACAATTCGCGCTTACCGAGGTTACTCCCAAGTAGTAAAAAAACATCAATCATGTTGTAACAAATATAATGGAAACCGCTCTTAGCATTATACGGTGCCTTATTACTAAGTTTGCATAGTTAAAAAGATTTATAACATTAATGAAACAATTCTTCAAATTCGTTCTGGCCACTATTGTAGGGGTAATTATTTCAGGCATAATAATAGGTGTAATAGGAGCTGGCATTATTGTCGGCCTCATCGCATCAGCCGGTAGCGATAAAACGGTAGATGTTAGTCCCAACTCTATTTTGTACATGTCGCTTAAAAATCAGATAGTTGAACGTACCCCCAACAATCCGCTTGCCGATCTGGACTTTTTAGGATTGAATGACAATAAATCGATAGGGCTAAATGATATCCTGGCCGATATTAAAAAAGCTAAAACCGATAATAACATAAAAGGCATATACCTGGATGAAAGTTATATGACTGCCGGCCAGGCTACTACCGAAGAGATCCGCAACGCGCTTATCGACTTCAAAAAATCGGGCAAATTTATTATTGCCTATGCCGAGGTATATACCCAGGGCTTTTACTACCTCGCTTCTGTTGCAGATAAGGTTTATATTAACCCCAAAGGTATTTTTGAATTTCATGGATTCAGCTCACAAACTACTTTCCTGAAAGGAGCTTTGGATAAGCTAGGCATTGAAGCGCAGATCATTAAGGTTGGCACTTATAAAAGCGCTGTAGAGCCTTTGTTCCTGACCAAAATGAGTGATGCCAATAAACTTCAGGTAACTTCATATCTGGGTTCATTGTATGATCATTTTTTAACCGGCATCAGCAAAAGCCGCGGTGTTAGCAAAGATTCATTATTTAGCTACGCCGATAACATGCGCATCCAGTTCCCCGAAGATGCTTATAAACTGAAACTGGTTGACGGATTGAAATATAAAGACGAGATCCTGGACGACCTGAAAAAACGTACCGGTACCGATTTAAAAGACGATTTAAAAAGCGTTGACCTTAAAGACTACGCAAAAAATAAAACCGATGATTCTGACGATAAGGAAGATGATTCATCATCAAAAAATCGCATCGCTATAGTGTATGCATCGGGCGATATTACCGGCGGCGAGAGTGACGACAATAACATCGGTTCAGAAACATTATCCAAGGCACTACGCAAGGCTCGTTTAGATAACAAAGTAAAAGCTGTGGTACTGCGTGTAAATTCACCGGGCGGCAGCTCATTAGCATCAGATGTGATTTGGCGCGAGGTAAAACTCATCCATGAAAAGAAACCGATCATTGTCTCGATGGGTGATTACGCGGCATCAGGTGGCTATTACATTTCATGTGCTGCCGATTCAATCATCGCACAACCTAACACCATAACCGGCTCTATTGGTATTTTCGCGGTGTTGCCTAACATGCAAAAATTGTTTAATGATAAGCTGGGCGTAACATTTGACGGTGTAAAAACCGGCAAATATGCCGATCTGGGCGATATCAGTCGCCCGCTGAGCCCGGAAGAGCGTTTGATATTGCAAAACAGTGTAAACCACGGTTATGACGAATTTACCAAGGCTGTTGCCGACGGTCGTGGTAAAACACAGGCCTACATCAACAGCATTGGCCAGGGCCGCGTGTGGACAGGCGAACAAGCCCTGAAAATTGGACTGGTTGACCGCTTAGGAAATATAAATGACGCTATTGCCTCTGCCGCTAAAAAAGCGAAGATCAAAAACTATAACATTGTAAACTACCCAGAGCAAAAAAGTATTTTCAGCAAAGTGGGCAGCGGCTTAAGTGCCGAGGTACAAACCCGCATGGTAAAAAATGAGCTTGGCGAAAACTACAGGATTTATCAACAGATAAAAGGCATCACTCAAATGATGCGCACCCCGCAAGCCCGCCTTCCTTACGACCTTGTGATCAAATAAAATTTCATTAATACATACATTTTGATTGTGAAAAGCCGCCCGTTTGGGTGGCTTTTTTTTACTTTTTAGGTGATGGTTAAATATAATCATCACCAACCTATAACCTATATGGAACTTTATAAAACGGACAAACTAAAAAACATCATTATACATATTGATGCTTTAGAAGATGATATGGTTGTATTTACAGCAACCGAACTACCAGCGGTAGATTGTGATGCTTTTGTTTATAGATTTTCAGAAGATGAGCAAGTTTTCACAAAAATTGGAAGTATATATTATTTATTAGAAGTAGACCTGATTAAAGATGTGATTGAAGTCTGGAATGATTACACACTAAACGAAAGAGCTTCGCCAGAGGACATCACCGAGGCTGTTATTTATTATGCGGTAAACGATGCGTACAAACAAGAATAAGTTTATTTTGGCGCAAGGTGCAAGTAAAAGTTACCTACCCCCTCTTCAAATAGGCATTCGGTATATTCTTTGGCGTATAGTCAATTCCGTAAGCATGTTTTATGAGCAGGCTTACCACCTCCATAATGGTTTGCTCCTTACGATGAAACTGCGGCAATGAACCCATCATGGCGTAACTTATTGGATTTACCGAAGGGATAAACGTTTCCCATTCATATCCCCTGCCCCAGATCAGACCTTTAACCGTATACAACAGATCGGCTCCGTTTTGCAGCAAAAAATGAAGCATATCAATCGAACTGTTGCCATTTTGATTAACCGTATGAAAAACAGGCGTATGTCCGCCGAAACCATATTCATCATATGCGGCTTTAGCATTTACATGAGCGCCATGCTGTAGTAGTATTTTGGCGCAGGCAAGGCTATTGTATTCGGCACAAAAATGCATTAAGGTGCCGCCGGTTAATGGCGTGTAGGTATTATTATATAAAGAGTATGTTTTGTCAACAACTGAAGCATCCGTACTTAAAGCCTGCGTTAACATCCCTTCATCATGAGCCAAAACCGCCAGCAAGGCCTTGTCTTCGTATTCAAGTCCGGCATCAATAAACGCTCTTACACAATCCTTAAACCGGGGGCCGCGGGCATACATTTCAACCATCATGGTAAAAACCGGCATCCCGTCATGAATTTCATTCGGACTGCCGCCTTTATTAAAATACGCTTTGATCTCATCAACTGCATGAGTTTCGGCCGCGTAAAGGATGTCGTTGTAATTGGGCATGGCTTTAAATCATTTAGATTCCATTTTTATTTCGTTGTTATCGATAGCACCTTCTAAATCTATCACAATTTCTTTAGCCAGATATGCCGGAGCATCGCTTAAATAACCCACGGCATAATATTTACTATGCTGTTTTATTATTTTGAGTATACCACCCTTTTGTTTAGAAACAATAGCGGGTAAAGGGTCATCCATTCTTTTATTGTTGCTTATAAATACAAAATTTTTATCCGGTTTGGCCCCATAAAGCAACTGAATCTTTTGCATCGGATAAATTTTAATGTTTTTATAAACAAGCGTATCATTTTTATAAACGGCATCCTGGGCTAAGGCTATGCTGATACCGGAAAATATAAATCCCAGTAAAAAGGCTACTTTTTTCATGATTTGTGATTAGACGTTTAGTGTATCTAATATAAGCGAATACTTTCAAAACTAATTATGTAACGCTCTCATAAAACAAACCCTCTCCTTAAGCTGTCATTACAATGGCTTTTTGTATTTTTACCGCCTCATTGTATTTATGGAAAACAAACCCATAGCCCGCACGCTTCGTTTACTATCGCAACTCATGGAACTCCATGAGGCTAATCCATTTAAGATCAAATCGGTAGCAAACGCGGCCTTTAAGGTTGATAAACTTCCCTTTCCTATCGCCGGCAAAAAACTGGACGAACTGGAAAAGATTGATGGCATAGGCAAAAGCATAGCCGGCAAAGTAGCCGAACTACTTGAAACCGGCACCATGACCGAACTACAGGACATGTTGGATAAAACGCCGGCCGGTGTGGTTGAAATGATGGGTATCAAAGGTATAGGCCCTAAAAAGGTAGCCATTATCTGGAAAGAACTGGGCATTGAAAATACCGGCGAACTTTTTTATGCCTGCAATGAAAACCGCTTGATTGAAGCCAAAGGCTTCGGACTTAAAACGCAGGAAGAGATCCGTAAGGCTATTGAATTCAGGATGGCGAGCAATGGCAAATTCCTTTTTGCGCAGGTTGAAAAGGAAGCTAATGAGTTGATGGATGAAGTAAAGGCCATTTTCCCTGATGCGCTGAAACATTTCGCAGGTGAATTCAGGCGTTTAAATGAGATCATTACCGAAATTGTGATTGTAGTTGGCAGTCTTAACCAGGATTTGGCTTACAACGCGTTGGTAAATTCTACTATTCTTTGCAATGTAAGTCAAAATAAAAATCATATCCAGGGCGAACTGCAAAATGGCTTGCTGGTTGATATTGTTTGTGTTGATAAAGCGGACTATTATTATGAACTGTTTGTTAATACCGGCACAGATGACCATGTACAGGCTGTTTTTGACAGGATCAACACACCGATAGAACAACCTGCGAGTGAGGAGTTGATCTACACCAAAGCCGGTTTAGCCTGGATGCAACCCGAACTACGCGAGGGCACCCTGTTTATTGAAAAAGCCGAAAAGAACGAACTGCCAACGCTGATTAACTGGCATGATCTGAAAGGCACGCTCCATAACCACAGTACCTGGAGCGATGGGGTAAACACTATTGAAGAAATGGCGCTTTACTGCCGGGATACCCTGAAACTGGAATACCTGGGCATGTGCGATCACAGCAAAAGCGCCTTTTACGCTAAAGGACTGAGCATTGAACGGGTATTACAGCAACATGACGAAATAGATGCCCTGAATAAAAATATCGACGGCTTTCATATTTTTAAAGGTATTGAGTCGGACATTTTGTATGATGGTTCGCTTGATTATCCTGATGAGATCCTGCAAAAATTTGATTTCATTGTAGCCTCTGTGCACTCAATCCTTAAAATGGACGAGGAAAAGGCAACTTCAAGGCTGATCACCGCAATCGAGAATCCGTATACAACCATATTGGGGCACCCTACCGGCAGGCTTTTATTAAGTCGTGGCGGTTATCCTATCAATTATAAAAAAGTGATAGACGCATGTGCTGCCAACAACGTAGTTATTGAGATCAATGCCAACCCGTTGCGTCTTGACCTCGACTGGCGCTGGCATCAATATGCTTTAGATAAAGGTGTTATGCTTTCCATAAACCCTGATGCCCACCGCATTGAAGGTTTTACAGATATGCATTACGGCATCCTTGCAGCACGTAAAGGCGGCTTATATAAGGAGATGTGCATGAATGCTATGTCGCTGGATGAAATTACAAAAGCGTTTGCGGCTAAAAGAGGTTAGTGATTAGAGATAGGAGATTAGTTTTCGAGGTATATAGCCGATAAAACAATGACCTAATGACGCAATGAAATAATGACTAAAAATTAAATGAACCACCTAAAAGACAAAGTACAATCCATACAGGCAGCTGCACACAAACCGGCAATACTGGTTATTGGCGACCTTATGGTTGATCATTATATATGGGGCAATGCTACCCGCCTTTCGCCCGAGGCACCTGTACCTATTGTAAACGTAAAAAACGAAACTACTACATTGGGTGGTGCCGGCAACGTGGTTCAAAACCTGGTATCATTAGGGGCTAAGGTTATTGTTGCAGGGGTAATTGGCAATGATCAGGCAGCAGGCGAATTAATCAAGATACTGACAGATGAAGGTGTTGAAACGGACACCATTATAAAGGATAACGACAGGCCAACTACAGTTAAAACCCGTGTTGTTGTCGGCAGCCATCAACTGGTACGGGTTGACCGTGAAGTTACCGACGAAGTATCGGAACCGATTGCCAATGAGCTCATCAGCAAATTAAACAGCCATATTGATGGTGCTGATATGGTTCTTTTATCTGATTATAACAAAGGCTTGTTTTCGCCGTTTTTAACGCAAGGCATTATAAAGGCCGCGAATGCTAAAGGCAAAAAAGTGATCATCGACCCTAAAGGGCTTAATTACGAAAAATATAAGGGTGCTTTTATCATCAAACCTAACCGCAAGGAACTGTCTGAAGCCGCTAAAACCGAGAAGATCAACTCGATAGAAAGCCTACAGCATGCAGGGCAGGTTATTTTTGAGCAAACGGGTACGCAATACATTGTAGTTACTTTGTCTGAAGAGGGCATGGTAATACTAAGTGAGCAGGATCATAAAAGCTTACCGGTAAAAGCAACCGAAGTTTTTGATGTAACCGGTGCCGGCGATACTGTATTAGCAACAATGGCTTACTTTATGGCCGGTGGCTTAAGCATTGAAGACTCATGCGAACTGGCCAACCATGCCGCCGCCATAGTGATCCGCAGGGTAGGCAGTGCCACAACTACTGTAGATGAGATAGTTGAAGATATATTAAAGTCAGCAGCTAATTGAGGTTAAAGGGAAAAGGTCAAAGGCGAAAGGTCAGAAAAAATGACCAAATGACCTAATGAAATAAATTAATGAACAAAATTCAAATATTAAACGAACTTAAAGATCATCAGGATACCCTGCAAAAGGTAATTGATACCCTTAGCGGCGATATTGAGGCAGCCTGTGAAATGATCACATCAACCATAAAAAGCGGCAACAAGGTACTACTGGCCGGCAATGGCGGCAGTGCTGCCGATGCCCAGCATATTGCAGCCGAACTTAGCGGTCGTTTTGTAAAAGACCGTAAACCTTTGCCTGGCATTGCTTTAACAGTTGATACTTCGGCACTTACTTCTATTGCCAATGACTATGGTTATGAGCACGTGTTTTCGCGTCAGGTAGAGGCATTTGGCAAACCGGGCGATTTATTCATCGGTATTTCAACCAGTGGTAACAGTCCGGGGATATTGGCGGCGTTTGAATCAGCTAAAAAACTGGAGCTTAAAACCTTAGGCCTTTCGGGCAGGGATGGCGGTAAAATGAATGGCCTTTGCCAATTGAATGTTATTGTGCCGTCAAACATCACCGCGCGCATCCAGGAAATGCATATTCTTATTGGGCATATCCTGTGTACTGCCGTGGATAATCTTTTTGAATAACAGTAGGTAGAGGCGCGTCACATGCGTCTTTTTAAATGATAAAACGAAGACGCATCTGATGCGTCTCCACAGGAAAACTAAATGAGAACAGGTTTCGAAAAAACACTTCTTGATAAAATAACTGATCAACCATCGTTGCAGTCCCAAATCAAAAACTGGCAAGCCGAAGGTAAAAAAGTGGTGTTTACCAATGGCGTGTTTGACCTGTTGCACATTGGGCACCTCACCTACCTGGCCAAAGCAGCCGAACTTGGCGATAAGCTGGTGATTGGTCTCAATGCCGATAGCTCGGTAAGACGTATCAAAGGCCCAACCCGCCCGGTAAACGATCAAAATAGCCGTGCCGCATTATTGGCAGCCCTATTTTTTGTGGATGCCATTGTTGTTTTTGAAGAAGATACACCGCTTAACCTGATCAGTTCGCTCCTGCCCGATATCCTGGTAAAAGGCGCGGATTACGCGGTTGAGAACATTGTAGGCGCCAAAGAAGTGATAGCCAACGGAGGCGAGGTTAAAACTATTAATTTTGTTGAGGGATATTCGTCAACCTCGATAATCGAAAAAATCAGGAACCAGATTTCCTGAGCCCAAATAACAACATGAAGATACTGGTGATCCGCTTTAGCTCGATGGGTGATATAATATATACCACACCTGTTGTACGCTGTCTAAAAAAGCAGGTCCCCAATGCCGAGGTCCACTTTTTAACAAAACCAGCCTTCAAATACATTTACGATAATAATCCTTACGTTGATAAACTACTGTTACTAAAACCTTCCTTAACAGATACGATCAACGAGATAAAAGCCGAAAAGTACGATCAGATCATCGATCTGCATAATAACCTTCGCACCAGTATCATTAAGCTGCGTACAGGGGTTAAGGCATCAACCTATAAAAAACAACCTATCCTCAAATGGCTGAGTTTAAAGCTGAAGCGCAACCTGGTAAGCAAGGATCATTTGGTTGACAGGTATTTAAAAGCTGTTAAATTCTTAGGCGTAGTTAATGATGATAATCCTATCGACTACTATATCAAAGCCGAGCATGATATAACCAGACTGCTCCCCCTAAGTCATCATAGCGGATACGTAGCATTTGTAATTGGCGCAACACATTTCACCAAGCGCATGCCCAATTACAAGATCATCAGCATTTGTAAACAGCTTCAGTTGCCTGTTTTATTGCTGGGTGGCAATGATGTAAAAGCCAATGGCGATGAAATTGCCGAGGCAGCAGGCACCTCCGTTTATAACGCGTGTGGCATTACCTCCCTTGATGAATCCGTTTACCTGGTATCGAAAGCTAAAAATGTAATAGGTTTTGATACCGGTCTCACTCACATTGCCGAGGCTTTTAACGTGCCAATAGCATCTGTATGGGGCGGTACCACGCCCGATCTGCTGGGCGTTTGGCCTTATAAAGTAAAAGAAGTATTGGTTGCAGGCGTTGATCTATCCTGTCGCCCCTGTTCAAAATTCGGTCTTGAGAAATGCCCGCTTGGGCACTTTAAGTGTATGAACGATATGCCTGAGGCAGATATCGTAAATTTCTCCAATCGATAACACAACATCGTAAAACATTGCGTAAGTAATACTTACAAGCACACTACTGTTAATATCCCACAAAAAATACCAGATACACTTTATACTAAGTGTATTTGTGTAGCTTTGTGAATTAACTTAAAATCCTTACACCATGAAAAAAACCTTACTAAGCCTGTGCCTTTTAATGGCATCTTTTGCCGCGTTTGCTCAATTACCAACCTTTGGTGTTAAAGGTGGCGTAAACTTCGCTACTTTACATGCAACAGTTGATGGATTTAGTGGCTCCGGCAATTCCGGCAGCTTAACCTCATTCAATGTAGGCGCTTTTGTCGACTTTAAATTTGGCAACTTATCATTGCAACCGGCCCTGAACTTTACCGGTAAAGGCGGTTCGTCAAGCTTCGCTGTCGACGATGAAGCAAGCTCAAACAGCAAAGTAAAACTTTACTACTTGCAGGTACCTGTAAACGTTGTTTATCATGTTCCTGCTGTTGTTGGCGACTTTTATTTTGGTGCCGGCCCGTACCTTGGCATGGGTATTTCAGGAAAAGCAAAAGATGATAGCGGCAACTCTGAAGACATTAAATTTGGCAGCAGCCAGGATCAGATCAAAAGAACCGATGCCGGTTTAGACGCTATTGTTGGCTTTAAATTCAAAACCGGGTTCCTTATCAATGCCAATTATGACTGGGGATTAACCAATATTACCAATGTTAATGGTATTAAACTTACAAACCGCGTTTTCGGCGTTTCAGTTGGTTACGCGTTCTAATTAAAACAGGGAAAAAAGGGGCTTTTTGTCCATCTCTTTTAAAAAGGAGAAGCTTTCGCTTCTCCTTTTTTTATTTAGTATTATTGAAACCTATTGAAAAACTTTCACGTTATATTTACAACACCTTAATATTATAAACCCATCGCTAACCCGTTTAAAATCATGAAAAAGTTATTATTAATACGCCACGCAAAAGCTACCCATGAAAGCGGTTATATTGATTTTGACAGACCTTTGAAACAATCGGGTATGCAGGATGCGGTTTTAATGGCTACCCTTTTAAAAGGGCAGTTACAGATCCCCGAATTTATAATTACCAGTCCGGCACTGCGTACCAAAACTACTGCCGAGATCTTTGCCAACCATTTTAAATTACCGGCACCCGGCGAGGATAAAAAGATTTACGAAGCCAGCGAAAATACCTGGGTTAAAGTAATTAACAGCCTTCCGGATGAGTATGATTTTATAGGTGTAGTAGGCCACAATCCTGGTATTAGCCAGATTTTATATTACCTCACCAGCCAGTTAAAGGAAATGCCTACCTGTGCTGTGGCCATTATCGCTTTTGAAAACGATACCTGGCAATCTATCAGCGAAGAGGACGGAAAACTGATCCATTTTGATTCGCCGAAAGGGTAGTTTCTTAAGTCTGTAGTCTTGAGTTCTAAGTCTTAAGTCGATAGTTATATGTATTTAAAAATCAAGGCTTTAAACTCAAGACTTCCGACTTAAGACTTAATTAACCTTATAAGTCTTCCCCGGTAATGAACTGATATAGCCTTGCATTTCCATGGTAAGGAGTGTCATGGCAAGTTGACTCATTGGCATATTGGCTTTTAAGGTAAGATCATCTATGGCAATTGGTGCGCTGCTTTGTCGTAGTATATCCATGATCAGCCTTTCATCGTCAGACAGATCAAACGGCAGCATAAATTGTTCAACCGGTTTACTTACATCACCCTTTTCCCAGCCCAGGCTAAAAGCCAGGTCGGCAGTGCAGGTTAGCAGGCTTGCTTTATTATTGCGGATCAGGAAGTTACAGCCTTCAGAAAATTCGTCGCCCAACCTGCCCGGAAAAGCAAATACATCCCGGTTATAGGAATTGGCTATTTCGGCAGTGATAAGTGCCCCTCCTTTTATACTGGCTTCAATTACCACCGTCGCGTCAGCAATACCGGCAACTATGCGGTTTCGCTGCGGGAAGTTTTCCCTGTCGGGATTAGTTCCTGACGGATATTCTGAAAGCAAGCCGCCGTTTTGGAGCATTTTATCGGCGGTGGCCCGGTTTTGAGCGGGATAAAGCCTGTCGAGCCCGTGACCAAGCACGCCAACGGTTGGCAGATTTATCTTTACGCACTCTTTATGAGCTGCAACGTCGATACCGTGCGCCAATCCGCTTACTATTAATACATTATATTGCTGTAATTCTTCTATTAACTGATGGCATAGCTGCTTGCCGTACTCCGTAGCGTTACGGGTGCCAACTATACTGATGATATGAGGCGGATTAAGGTCCATTTTCCCTTTCGCGTAAAGCAGCACAGGCGAATCGTGACAATTTTTAAGGCGTTTCGGGTATCGGGCATCCGTATAAAAGATAACATCAATACCGTTTTCATCAACAAATTTCAGTTCCTTTTCGGCCTGTTTTAAGGCATCATCAAAATCCCATTTCACGGCACGCTTCTCTCCTATTCCGGGTATTCTGGTCATTTTTTCGGGCGACGTCCTGAATACCTCTTCTTCATTACCAAGGTATGCTATCAGGGACTTAGCCGCTACCGGGCCGAGATTTTTAACAAAAGATAAGGCAACTTTATGGAGTAATGACATTGGGTTTAGATGCGCTGATGATAGATTACAGCCGCGCAAATTATAAATATTCGGCCGATTATCAAGTGGAAAAATCCATTGCCAAATAAAACTACGAAAATAGTTTGCAAACTATAAAAATAGTTCTACCTTTATCTAACTATAAAAATAGTTTGCTATGTACATTAAAGAATTAACCAAAGCCGAAGAACAGGTGATGCAAATACTTTGGCAGCTGAAGGAAGCCATTGTTAAAGACATTATTGAGGAAATGCCGGAGCCTAAGCCAGCTTATAACACCGTATCAACCGTGGTAAGAGTACTGGAGGGCAAGGGCTTTATTGACCACAAGGCCTACGGAAACTCGCATGTTTATTTCCCCCTTATCAGCGATGCGGATTATAAAAAGTTCACTTTTGATAAGATGATGACGAACTATTTCAGCAATTCGTATCAAAGCCTGGTATCATTTATTGTTGACGAAAAGAAGATCAGCGTAAAGGAACTGGACGAGTTAACTTCATTAATTGATAAACTTAAAAACGAAAAACAATGAACTGGCTGCATTACCTCCTGGAGGCAAATTTGTACCTCTGCATATTTTATGCGGTATATTGCCTGTTTCTGAACAAGGAAACACATTACACGCTAAACCGTGTATACCTGTTATTGAGTTGCATAATTTCGTTTGTATTACCGGTAGTACAAATTGGTTGGTTAAAAGCACTCGAATCGCCAACTACTACTTTTATTATACCACGCAACGGCAAGCAAACTATTGATCATAAATTGGCCGCACAACCTGTTTTAACCTTTCAGGAACTGCTGATTTATGCTTATATATTGGGTGCGATAGTACTGACGGCTGTACTTTTAGTAAGATTATACCAGCTGGTCAAACTTACAAAAGCAACCAAAACTTTGGTTCATGATAAGTATAAACTTATAAGCATTGAAGGCTCCAACACTGCTTTTTCCTTCTTTAACTATCTTTTTATCGGCACAAAAACACAAGCGAACAATATCATCATCAGGCACGAACTGGTGCATATCCGTCAAAAACACTCGGCAGATATTGTTTTCCTGGAGCTGATCAAGATCCTAAACTGGTTTAATCCGCTGATTTATTTACTGCAGATAAGCCTGAAAACTATACATGAATATATAGCTGATGAGCAAACAGCTGCACAGGAAAGCGATGCATTAAGCTATTCATCATTTTTGGTAAGCAACGCTTATGGATTAAACGCATCATCCCTCGCGCATTCATTTTTCAATTATAACTTATTAAAAAAGAGGATAATCATGTTAAACCAAAAACGTTCGGGGAAATTAGCCAGGCTAAAATACCTCGTGGCCGTACCCATAAGCGCCGGCCTACTTTGCGCGTCGACCTTAGTATTCAGTAAAAGCTACGGATTTATTGATCTGATGCCCAAGCAGCAGATTGTTACCCCATCGGCAATTGCACAAACAAGTTCTGCAGATACGATAAAAGCAGATCCAATCCGCATAAAAAAAGAAGATCGTACCTCAAAAGGTTATCAATACGAGGAAACCGGTTATCTGGTTAACAATAAAACCGATTACAGGGTGATCATTACCGAAAAGAACGGAGAACAGAAAGAATACTATAAAAGCAAAGTAACACCAGAGGAATTGGCTACGCTGAAAAGTAAATATGGCTATACCTTCCCTAAAATGATGATCTACCCAAAACTTCCGCCACCGCCACCTGCACCACCTGCTCCAGGCAAAAAAACTAAAGGCATTGATGCTAAGGTCCCTCCGCCGCCGCCACCGCCAAATCCCGAAAAAGTAAAAAAGGCGCCCAAGGTGGTAAAAGTTCAGGAAGCTATTCCTGTAGGCGAGCCTATAGCCCCTGCACAACCTTCAGCTTCAGCAAAATTGCCGCCACCACCGCCACCTGCAGATCCGATGGACCCGCTTTACAAATACATAGCTAAGCACGTAAGGTACCCGGCTGCAGCACGCAACAACCGTATTACAGGCCAGGTAACGGTGGGTTTTAAGCTAAGCAACGGAAAAATAAACGGGGTTAAAGTACTTAAATCTGCTGACCCTCAAATAGACAAAGAGGTAGCAAGAGTAGTGAGTGATTTTGATGGCAAACTCGCAAGCTTAAACCAGGGTGATTATACAGTTACCGTAGCTCTTGAACTGGCAACTTCAAATGATAAATTTATATCTAACACTATCGACAAAGAAAAAAGTCAGGTTGTTGTGGTTGGGTATGTAGACTAAACTATTCTATTTTTCCAACTAAATTCATTGCCGATCGGCCTAAAACCGTCCCGGCAATTTTCTGCGTAAAGCCCATTCCTCCTTTTTAAAGTATCCTTTTTTTAAACTTTTAAATATTTCATTAACTATTTAAAAGTTTGTAACTTAGTTATATATCTTACAGATTTTAACCAAACAAGGCAAACCTATCCAAATACGCTTTGTTTAGTTTATACCAATTATACTTCCTGAGCCTTACCGGTAACCTGATTTGTTCAATTTTTAAACTTGATAATATGAAAAGGTTTGGTATCATTTTAGCAATTGTGGGCATTGTGATGCTCATTGCTGGCAACTTCTTTTATCACCATACTATCAACGCTGTAGATAGTTCTGGCAGTTCAATTATTACCTTAGGAGTAAATGGCGGATGGACTTTTAAACTACCTGTTTTTGCAGGTGGTGCTTTGTTTTTCCTGGGATTTGTTTTCTGGGCTGCGTCACGCACTGATAACCAACACCACGATCATTTGATATAAAAAAGGAGTGGATTAGTTGCGTTTAATGCGGCTAAAATCCATCAACTTTTGAAAATAAAATTAGACCGTGTGCAGAGGGACTGTCCTCCTGAGTTTGTCGAAGGACGCGCGCAGAGGCCACCCCACTATGCTTCGACAGGCTCAGCATGACACCCCATTTTAATTGAATCAGGAACAAAAACGGAGGAGTTTTTTCGCCTGTATAGCGGCTGTGGATATCAATGAAGATCCTTTGCTATCGCTCAGGATGACAGCAATCTTCAAGCCCTATAATTAACAAAGGCTAAGGATTTTCTGTGAAAATCCTTAGCCTTTGTATACTTTACAGCCACTCGGCATAACAAAAAATAGCGGTTACCCCTTCACGTATATCACCTGTTTGGTTTCAAAAAACTCTTCTTTAAAGTAATCTTTCAGATGATATTGAACAACTTTTAAACCCGATTCTTTGATCTCCTGATCAAGGTCTCCGCCTTTTAAATACAGGATTCCGTTGGGTAATTTGTTGTTGGATTCTTTATTGAACTTACCTTTTACCCAGGGATAAAAATCTTTTAACTGGGTAACGGCGCGTGATACTACGAAGTCAAATTTATCAGCAATCTGCTCTGCTCTTGCATGCGATCCCTTTACATTTTTAAGGCCTAAAGCCGCTGCAACTTCGGTAACAACCTTGATTTTTTTCCCGATAGAATCAACCAAATGAAAGCGCGTTTCCGGAAATAAAATAGCCAATGGGATACCCGGAAAGCCCCCGCCGGTGCCAACATCAAGTACATTTTCGCCGGGTAAAAACGCCATAACTTTGGCAATTCCAAGCGAGTGAAGCACGTGGCGCTCGTACAAAAGATCAATATCCTTGCGCGAAATTACGTTGATCTGGCTGTTCCAATGTTCATATAATGCGGGCAGTTTTTCAAATTGCGCGCGTTGTTCTGCACTTAAATCAGGAAAATATTGTAGAATTATTTCAGATGTCATCCCTGTTAAAACGGTTAATAATATTGCCAAGCAAGTATCTCGCCCTAAACAATTGGGCCTTTACAGTTCCTAACGGAAGGTCGAGCTGCTGGGCTATTTCCTCATACGAAAGCTCATCAAAGTAGCGTAAAGTAATGAGGTTTCTGTAACGTGTAGGCAAGCTTTCTATCAACAATTTCAGCTCCTGGGTTTGCTGTTTTTTGATAGAAGTTTCTTCCGGATTGAGAATATCTGCCTTAATTTGTAATGGCTTTTCATCTCCGTCATCATCCATCATACCATGGATAGACATAGTGGTCAGCTTTTTTTTGCGGATAAAATCAATGCAATTGTTGGTTGCCACCCTAAAAAGCCAGGTGCTAAAAGCATAATCAGGCTGATACTTCTCAAGTTTTTCAAATGCTTTGGCAAAGGTTTCAACCGTTAAATCCATCGCATCTTCTTTGTTGTTTACCATCTTCAGCACCATAAAGTAAATCGAATCTTTATAACGGTGCATCAGATCGGCATAGGCTTTCTGATCTCCTTGCCTGGCTTTCACTACCAGGTGAAAATCATTCTTCGCATTCTCGGTAAAGTTGGCGTTTATTTCCATTGAGTAGTTTTTAAAAAGGTACCGATCAATCCAAAAACATTTAAATACATATAATATAATATGTCAAAAAAGGGAAGATACCACAAGAGGTCTTTAGCATCCAGTTTTTTAAATATACGATTATAAATGGCCGCTTGTAATATCAATCGAAAAACGCACAAACCTAATGCCAGTAAAGGCTCATACCCTAAAATAAGGAATAATATTAATAAAATATAAAATATAAATCCACTTATTGCGTCAAAGCTAAGCATACGCCTGTGCTGGTTTTTGTACAGTTTTCCTACCCCCATGTGCCGTTTTTTCTGTTTAAACCACGATTTAAAAGTAGTTTTAGCCTCGGTAAACATGAAGGATTCGGGGTTTAACTCTATAACTGTATTATCGGCAGTAGCATGCTGATTAACAAAAAGGTCATCATCGCCCGATATTACATGCATGTGCGATGCAAAGCCTTTTGCACTAAAAAACAGAGATTTTGTATACGCCAGGTTACGCCCGATACCCATGTAAGGATCACCTGTTAAAGCGCTTGACAGATAACTTGTGGCTGTTTTTATTGTTTCAAAGCGGGTAAAAGTGTTAATAAAACCACCGGCCTTAATATAAGGTGAATAACCTAACACAATTTGTACACCACTGGTAAAATTGGCTGCCATCCGGCTGATCCAATTTTCGGAAGCGGGCTTACAATCGGCATCGGTAAATATCAGGTATTCGTTTTTTGAGGCTTTGATTCCTAGTGTAAGGGCAAATTTTTTCCCGGTTTTAAAGCGGTCATGCTCTGTAATGGTGACCACTTTCAGGGGCGGGTATTGCTTTTGCAGGTCTTCAAGTACTTCGTCGGATGCATCATACGAGCAGTCATTAATAACAATAACCTCAAAATCGGGGTAGTTTTGCTCCAATATGGCCGGCAGGTTTTCCTGTAAATTACGGGCCTCATTACGGGCGCTTATAATAACCGAAACAGGGATCATAACCTGTGGCGGCGGTCCTTCGGCAGTTTTAAAGCCTGCAAGGCGGGTATGCCTGCTTACCAGATAATACAGCTGAACTATAAAACAAAGCTGAAAAAGAATAAAAAGCGCGTCGTGTAAGTACGTTTCCAAACAAAAAAAATAATGAGGCAAATTTGTTAAAAATCAATGAAATTAACTGCCAATATCAGCGTTAATTTGAAGTTTAATATGCTCTTATTTTATTCCCGTAAAATAAAGGCCATTAATTAACATGGTTTTAATATTCAGCACCTTTATAAATAGCTTTTATCGTAATGACACCCTTGAAAGAACGGTCGGGAGGCTTTTTTTTGCTAATTTTGCAACCCTAAAATGAAATTTAACTTAACAGCACAAGATCCGCTTTCAAAGGCCCGCGCCGGCGAGATCACTACCGACCACGGTACTATACAAACCCCGATATTTATGCCTGTAGGTACTGCAGGTACTGTAAAAGCAGTGCATCAGCACGAGCTTAAACAGGATATTTCAGCGCAAATTATACTTGGTAACACTTACCATTTATACTTGCGCCCCGGGTTAAATACCCTTGAAAGTGCCGGAGGGCTGCATAAATTTAATGGCTGGGACGGCCCTATCTTAACTGATAGTGGCGGCTATCAGGTATATTCATTGACTGAAGTACGCAAAATTAAAGAGGAAGGTGTTACTTTTCGTTCGCATATCGACGGATCAAAACACCTGTTTACACCCGAAAATGTTATGGATATTCAGCGCATAATTGGCGCCGATATCATCATGGCGTTTGACGAATGTACTCCATACCCATGCGATTACAACTATGCCAAACGATCAATAGAAATGACCCACCGCTGGTTGAAACGCTGCTGCGACAGGTTTGATAGTACACAACCAAAGTACGGTTACAGCCAAACACTTTTCCCTATTGTTCAAGGCTCGGTATATAAAGATCTGCGCGTACGCTCAGCCGAAGTTATTGCTTCTTACGAGCGTGAAGGTAATGCAATAGGTGGCCTTTCTGTAGGTGAACCCGCTGAAGAAATGTATGCCATGACCGAAATTGTATGTAATATATTACCACAGCAAAAACCACGTTATTTAATGGGTGTAGGTACACCTGTAAATATCCTCGAAAATATAGCTCTTGGTATTGATATGTTTGACTGCGTTATGCCAACCCGTAACGCGCGAAACGGCATGCTTTTTACAAAAAATGGTATCATCAACATCAAAAACGAAAAGTGGAAAAACGACTTCTCAGCTATTGAAGGCGATAGCGATCTGTTTGCAGACAGGGACTATAGCAAGGCCTATTTGCGCCACTTGATTCACTCAGGCGAGATGCTTGGCGCACAGATTGCAACCTTGCATAATTTGCATTTTTATTTGTGGCTGGTTAAAGAAGCGAGAAAAAAAATCATTGCAGGTGAGTTTTACGACTGGAAAAACATGATGGTAAAACGCCTGGGACAACGCTTATAAGCAATTAAAAATTTTAGAGATTTTAGCCCAAAATGAACATCAAAAAATCAAAAAATAACCGATAGATGAAAGCTTTCTTTCATAGACATTTAAAGATCATCGATAGGTTTATTATCGGAAAATACCTCGGTACTTTCATCTTTACCATGGGCATTTTCATGGTAATATCTGTGGTATTCGACGTATCCGAAAAGCTGGATAACTTCCTGAACAAGCACGCCAGCTTTCACGATATTGTATTCAGATATTATGCCGGGTTTGTTCCGTTTTATTTGAATATGCTGTCGCCGCTGATCAACTTTTTGGCTGTAATTTTCTTTACAGCCAAGATGGCAAACCAGACGGAAATTGTCCCGATCCTGAGCGGAAGAGCAAGTTTCAATCGCTTTTTACGACCGTATGCAATTGCTTCTACCATCATATTTGTGGTATCGTTTTTTGCGAATGTTTACCTCATTCCGTATACAAACCGGCTTAAAATCGACTTCGAAAACGCCAACGGCATGATGGATAATGACCCCACCAAGCTGGAAGTACACATGCAAATTGACAAGCATACCTTTGTTTATCTTGCCAATTACGATGAAACAACACACCTTGGATACAACTTCATCATGGAAAAATTCAACGGTGATACCTTGCGGGAAAAGCTAATTGCCGATAGAATTCAGTATGATTCTTTAAAAAGAAAGTGGTCGCTTATGCAATACAGTGTTAAATATGTGAACGGGATGAAGGAGCAATTTATCAAAAGTGACGCGCCAAAAGATACCGTTTTAGACATGCACCCGAGCGATTTTATTGTATATGATAACGTATACCAGGCGATGTCATTAAGCGATTTGAACAAGAATATCGACAAGGAAAAACTACGCCGCCCCGAATATTTAAAGGCCATTTATTTTGAAAAATACCACCGGTTTGTGTACCCTTTATCGGCGTTTGTGCTCACGCTTATCGGCGTTTCCATATCATCAAGAAAGGTACGCGGAGGCGTCGGTTTACCACTGGGTATAGGTATATTATTATGCTTCGCATATATTATATTAGAGAAGTTTGCCCTGGTATTTTCGATAAAAGGGGGCATGTCTCCATTGATCGCCGTTTTCATTCCTAATATCATTTTCGGCATTTTAGGCTATTACCTACTTTTAAAAGCACCTAAATAGTGGCACAAAACACCCCTTCTACCCTAAATAAGAACCTTATTATCCTCCATTTTACGGTTTTTGTTTGGGGATTTACCGGAATTTTAGGCGCTTTGATCAGTATTTCGGCCGTACAATTAGTATGGTTTAGGGTACTTATAGCCTTTGTTTCGTTGTTTTTGTATTTCAAATTCAACAAAACCGATTTTAAGGTTGATAAAAAGTCGCTGATAAAACTGGTGCTTACCGGGGCAATTGTGGGCGGTCATTGGATCCTTTTTTTCGCCGCGATCAAACTTTCAACCGTCGCGGTAACACTGGTTTGCCTATCATCCATCACACTTTTCACAGCAATTTTTGAACCGCTGATCAATAAAAAAAGCATTTCAAAATTGGAGATCCTGGCCGGACTTTTAATAATCACCGGCATTGTTTTGATTTTTAAATTTGAAAGCAGATACACTAAGGGTATAATAACCGGGCTCGCAAGCGCTGTTTGCGCAAGCCTTTTCTCTATCATAAACTCGCGCCAGGTACAAAAAATACAAGCTCCTGTCATTGCATTTTACGAGCTTTCCGGCGCCTTCGTATGGATCTCCATATACCTGTTTATAACCTCGGGCTATACCCGGGCCATGCTGTTGAAGCCCGCAGATATCGGTTACCTGGTACTGCTCGGAACGGTATGCACATCGCTTGCTTACGTTGCCGGCGTATCCGTAATGCGCGAGCTGTCGGCCTTTCGCGTGGCACTAATCACCAACCTTGAACCGGTGTACGGCATCATCATGTCATTCATTTTTTTTGGCGACATCAATAAAATGACACTGGGATTTTGGGGTGGCGCAGTCCTTATTTTGTCTACAATTTTTTTATACCCCGTAGCCCAGAAGCAAATTACCAGGCGTAAAAACCGCGTCTGATTTTTTCTCTTTCCGCATCCTCACTTCATAAAATCGGTTGCAACAAACGTACTTCCGCCGGCTATCGGACAGCAGTTCTAACAATCAAATCTCTCCTGCATTTCTAATTTCCAGCCCCAAATAGGGGCAAATTCCCTATGCCAGTTTTGGCCGTTTTTAGCCCCTCAGAGCGATTCTAATTTTTTAGGGTATTCCGGGCTCAATCAACACTTCAGCGCAAAATAGCGGCAAAATCCATTTTTTACTTAGTGTATCAAATTCAAAACACAAAATCAGACAGCCAATTTCATAAAATTGGATTTACTTCAATTATTTTAAACTTTAAAAGTTAAAATATTCATTTAAGTGATAAAAATAAAAAATTAATAATCAGATATTTATATTGTTTATATAAACAATAAATCAACAATAAGCGAGCTAAGTAAAATTGCATAAAACTAAAAATATTAGTATTTTGAATTATCGCATTTTAAAACAATTATATAATTTTAATAATCAAATAATTAAATCATATTATATAAGGTAAATGTTTCAATTAAGGTGAATACATAAATGGTTTTACAAAGTGTAGTGAAGTAATTATTCAAGAATCAAAAAAAATCAGCGCATCTCTCCTGCTTGTATACAGAATTCGTTTTCGTGCTGATTTTTTTTCACTCTCGTACGATTGTCGCGGAGAAATTTCAGGCACAAAAATTTGCCGAAACCACAAACTCCAGGAAAGCTGGGAGTACAAATCTCAACGCCGAAAAAACGAGAAGCAAAGTTCCATGTGGTTCGTCCTAGTTCGATTTTTGAGACATGATCATCGACCAGGCGAAATCTTGAAATCTCAAGAACAACGGGAATGCCTGGCACCGTTGCCGGCAGTAGATAAGTAGAGAAAAAAAGACAAGGGCGATTCACGCTCCGGATTCATCGAATTTCGGGATGTCAATTAACCGGAGATCAATTTTTATTAAACATTTAAAAAGCGGATATTGTATTACTCTAAAACCAACATCCATCATGAGCATTAAAACCATAGTCATTGTAGCCATCGCCGTTTTGCTTACCATCGTCCTGATGCAAAACACAGATGAGGTTTACTTCAAATTTTTGTTCGCCACTTTCAGGGTATCCAAACTAATGATGATGCTTGTAGTGGCCATAACGGGTTTTGTGCTCGGCCTGATTGTTGCCTGGCCAAAAAAACAGAAGTATGATATTGAAGGGTACCATGACGCCCTACACAAAAAAGACAACACCGATACACTAAGCGACGAAGACAGAGAATACATCAGCTAACATATGAAAACAAGAATTGGATTTATAGGCCTTGGCCACATGGGTATCAACATGGCCAAAAACCTGATCAACTCGGGGTACCACCTACAGGTTTACAACCGTACACTTTCAAAGATTGACGAGCTTGGCACCGACAACGTAACCAGGTGCCTGAGCCCTGCCGAAGCGGCCGCCGACGTGCCATTTTTAATCACAATGGTGTCGGATGATGAAGTGTTGCGAGAATCGGCTGTAGGCGACGGCGGAATTTTAAAAACGCTACAGCCAAATGCTGTGCACATCTCCATGAGTACAATTTCGCCCCAAACTTCCGAGGAACTGGCTAAATTACACGAGCAGGCTGGCAGCTGTTATCTTGCCGCTCCGGTGTTCGGCAGGCCCGAAGCAGCTGGGGCACGCAAGCTTTGGATCTGCGTTTCGGGCGACGAAAAAACTAAAACTGACGCCCGCCCTATCCTTGACTTATTAGGTCAGTCGGTAATAGATTTTGGCACCTCGGCAGGTGGGGCAAACGTGGTTAAAATAGCCGGCAATTTCATGATCATGGCATCCATGGAAATGATGGCCGAAGCATTTACCCTCGCCGAAAAAAATGGACTGAGCAGAACGCAGGTTTCCGAGTTTTTTGGTTCCACACTTTTCAACGCTCCTATCTTTCAAAACTACGGTAAGCTTATAGCCGGTAAACAGTATGAGCCGGTAGGCTTCAAGTCAAAATTGGGCTATAAAGACGCGCGTCTTGCATTCAAATTATCGCAGACAAGTGAGATGCCTATGCCAATCGCAAACGCCGTACACGGCCGCTTATTAACCGCCGTAGCCAAAGGCTGGGGCGAGAGCGACTGGGTAGAAGGAATAGCACGCGGGGTGAGTGAAGACGCGGGTCTTTGATTTATTTTCGATTTCGGATTTCGGATGTTCAATTTCGGATTTTTTGATTGACGGATTTTTGATATCAGATTTCTCATTTAAACAAAATGCCGGATGATGGATTGATCGTTTTATACATCGATATATCATCCGGCATTTTTGTGCGTAATAGGATAAGCAAACCTGTTGCGGAATTATTGTATTTAAGACTTACGAAGTTTTAAAACTTCGTATAATATCCCGTCATTGCGAGGCACGAAGCAATCTCAAACTATACAGGGCAAACCTGCATAGTCGTTCTGCTAATTGGGGATTGCTTCGTACCTCGCAATGACGTCTTTTTCTCGCCTTTGGCAGGCCTTCTAAATCAACCTAAATCCGAAATCGAACATCCGAAATCCGACATCAACAATGATATCATAAATAGAACACTTCGTTCTCCGTTTCTAAAAATTTCAGGTTGGGTGTATCGGCAAAAATCCCGAATACAGACGCGCCGCTTCCGCTCATGCTGGAGTAGATGGCACCGGCTTCATAAAGGGCGGCTTTGATACCGCGGATCTCCACGTGATTTTTAAACACAGTTTGCTCAAAATCATTTTTGATAAACTTCTTCCAGTCGGCTATTGGCTCGTTGATAAGATCAAATAACGACTCCTTTGCAGGAGCAGGTTGTATGCCCCTGAAAGCCTCGCCGGTTGATACGTGAACAGGTGGCATTACCAGCACTATTTTATAAGCCGACAGATCGAGTTTAATGCTCTCAAATTCGTCGCCACGCTCAAAAGCAAACACCGGTTTATTCTCAATAAAGAAGGCACAGTCAGCACCGAGACGGCTGGCGTAATCTGTCATCTCATCAACAGATAAATCAAGCTTAAATTCGTCGTTCATCAGCCTGATAAAAAAAGCAGCGTCGGATGAGCCTCCGCCCAACCCAGCGCCTATCGGGATATGTTTATACAAGTGGATGCTAACCGGCGGCAAATCGAAATCTTGCTTCAGCATGTGGTAGCCTTTAACGCACAGGTTATCCTCCATTAGGCCGGGAATATCAAGACCAGTTGAGGTAAAGCTGAGCTTGTCGCTTTTTACTACTTCAAGAGCATCTTTAATGTCGATAGGGTAAAAAATGGTTTCGAGATTATGATAACCATCCGGCCGGCGTTCGGTAATATTGAGGCCGATGTTTATTTTTGCATTCGGAAATAAAATCATACAAAGTAATTAACACGTGATGTATTTGCTAACATCCGTAGGAAACCAAAGGTAGATTATTTTTCTTTGCCCTTTGAAAATGTTCATTAGTTCATTGGTTCATCAGTTCATTGGAGTCCTATCCGATAAACATGTATAACCACTCACCTAATCAACAACTCACCTAATCAACTAAAAAATGAAACAGTATCTCGACCTGATGAGGCATGTGATGGAAACCGGCGCGCAAAAGCATGACAGAACCGGCACCGGTACGGTAAGTGTGTTTGGCTACCAGATGCGTTTCAACCTTAAGGATGGTTTCCCGATGGTGACCACCAAAAAGCTCCACCTCAAATCTATTATCCACGAGCTCATCTGGTTTTTGAGCGGCGACAGCAATATCCGTTACCTGAAAGAAAACGGCGTACGCATCTGGGACGAATGGGCCGACGAGAACGGCGATCTTGGCCCGGTGTATGGCAAACAGTGGCGCTCATGGCCAACGCCCGATGGCGGCCATATAGACCAGATTAAACAAGTGGTAAATCAGCTTAAAAACAACCCCGACTCGCGCCGCATCATTGTATCCGCATGGAACGTTGCCGAGGTTAACCAAATGGCCCTGCCACCGTGCCATAGCTTGTTCCAGTTTTACGTAGCTCCACCCGATACTGCAAATGGCGAAACTAAAGGAAAACTCTCCTGCCAGCTATACCAAAGGAGTGCTGATATATTCCTGGGCGTTCCGTTCAACATTGCGTCTTATGCCCTACTCACCATGATGATGGCACAGGTATGCGATCTTGACCTTGGCGACTTTGTACACACCTTTGGCGATGCCCATTTGTACAACAACCATATGGAGCAGGCACGTCTGCAACTAAGCCGCGATCCGCGTCCGTTGCCAACCATGAAAATCAACCCGGAGGTTAAAGATATCTTCTCCTTCAAGTTCGAAGATTTCACGCTCGAGAACTATGATCCATGGCCGCATATTAAGGCGGAAGTGGCGGTGTAATCATTTGTTCACTGGTTCATTGGTTCATTGGTGCTTACCTATGGCCAGACTTAAGAATTAATAGAATTTCACTATCCTTACAAAAATAAACTAAACGTCATTGCGAGGCACGAAGCAATCCCTGATTAGCAGAGCAGCTCTGTATAGTTTGGGATTGCTTCGTGCCTCGCAATGACGCTTTGAAAAACATAGCCACTTTAAAAAAACACACGGGTTCATCTGCTTAGCACCAATGAACTAATGAACTAACGAACTAATGATACTAAGCATCATCGTAGCCATAGCCAAAAACCATGCTATTGGCAAAGACAATAAACTACTCTGGTACCTGCCTAACGATCTGAAACATTTCAAGGATGTTACTACCGGGCATACCGTGATCATGGGCCGCAAAACTTTTGATTCTGTTGGTAAGCCTTTGCCTAAGCGCCGCAATATTGTTGTTACCCGCCAAGCCATCAGTATTGAAGGTTGCGAGGTGGTACCCTCTATTGAGGCCGCTATTGAGCTTTGTAAAGCCGAGGAGGAAGTTTTTATTGTTGGCGGGGCTGAGATCTACCGGCAGGCTATTCCGCTTACAAACCGCATATATCTCACCATAATAGACCAGGATTTTGAGGGGGACACATTTTTCCCGGAGTTAAATCCTGATGAGTGGCAGGAAAAAGATCATGAAGATTTTGAGCCCGACGAAAAAAACAAGTATAAATATTCGTTTATCACACTTGAACGTCGGTAACATTTTTTGTCATCATTTTGTTTTAATTTAAAATTTTGTCCTTACGAAATTTTATTAGATTTGCTGCCTTATTAAAAAAGCTTATAAACTAATTTATTACATATTACAAATTCAATGCAAGGCAAAGGGGTTATTAAATTTTTCGCCATACTACTGGCAGTGGTGTGCTTATACCAGCTATCATTTACGTGGGTGGCCCATAAAGTTGAGAGTGATGCCAGGGAGTATTCCAAAGGAGATTCTACAAAAGAGAAAACTTACTTAGATTCGATCTCTAACCAGCCGGTATATCCGCTGTTAAAACATGACTATGCTTATGTAAAGCAAAGGGAAATTGCATTAGGTTTGGACCTTAAGGGTGGTATGAACGTTACCATGCAGATTCAGCTTGATGAACTGGTTAGGAAAATCGCCAACAACAATCCTGATGCTACTTTTAACCAGGCTTTGGCTAATGCCGATAAATTACAGGCTAACGCTCAAACCAACCAGAAAGATTACATCGCATTATTTGTAAGCGAATACGAAAAGCTAAACCCTAACGGTAAGCTTGCCGCTATCTTTTCAACAAAAGATAACCAGGACCACCTAAAGTTTAATGCTTCAAACAGTGAGGTTAAAACTTACCTTGAGGATCTGGCTTCAACAGCGGTTAAACAATCATTTACTGTTTTGAACACCCGTATCAACCAGTTTGGTGTAACCCAGCCTAACATTCAGTTGCAACAAGGTTCAAACAGGATTTTGGTTGAGTTGCCAGGTGTTAAAGAACCGGAGCGTGTTCGTAAATTGCTTTCAGGTTCGGCAAAATTGGAGTTTTACGAAACTTTTGACAACGCTGAGGCTTACCAATACCTGATCAACGTTGATAACCTGCTTGCAGCTAAAAGTAAAACAGCTAAAGCCGATACAGGTAAATCAGCAAAAGCTGATACTACTGCTAAACTTGCTGCCGGAAAAGCAGATACTGCTAAAGGTAGCTCGTTATTAAGCAAGGTTCAGAAAAACGCAGCTAAAAACGATACTTCAGCGGCTTCGTTAAGCAAAACAAAATTGGCTTCACAGCACCCACTGTTTGCAGTAATGTCATTAAATGTTGGCCAGGGCGCAAATGGTCAGCAGCAATTAGGCCCGGGCCCGGTTGTTGGTTATGCTCCATTACAAGATACTGCTAAAGTTAACTCATACCTGCACAGTGCGGATGTTTTAGCGGTTATCCCACGTAACATCAAATTTTTGTGGGAAGTAAAACCAGTTAAAAACACTAAAACTTTTGCATTATACGCTATCAAACTTACCGGTGCTGATAACGGTCCGGTATTATCAGGCGACGTAATTAACGATGCCCGCGCCGATAACGACCAGAAAGGCAGCCCTGAGGTTGTGATGATCATGAACTCAGAAGGTGCTCAAAAATGGCGTGCCGTTACTGCCGAAGCATCATCTGGTACTAACAAAAAAGCTATCGCCATCGTATTGGACGATAACGTATACTCTGCCCCTACTGTACAAAACGAAATTTCAGGTGGTGTATCATCAATCTCTGGTAACTTCACTATCGATGACACCCGCGACTTAGCCAACGTGTTAAAAGCTGGTCGTTTACCTGCTCCTGCTCACATCGTATCTGAGTCAATTGTAGGTCCGTCATTAGGTCAGGAAGCTATCTCGGCAGGTATCACTTCAAGTATCTTAGGTCTGGTAGTTGTATTGATCTTCATGATTGCCTACTACAACCGTGCAGGTACTGTAGCGGTAGTTGCGGTAATCATCAACATCTTCTTCCTGATGGGTGTATTAACCAGCTTAGGCGCAGTATTAACTGTACCTGGTGTTGCAGGTATCGTATTAACCTTAGGTATAGCGGTAGATGCTAACGTACTGGTTTACGAACGTGTACGTGAAGAGCTTGGCTTAGGTAAATCATTAAGGGTTGCTGTTTCTGACGGTTTCAAACACGCTTTACCTTCAATCCTTGACTCACAGATCAGTACATTCCTTACCGGTTTAATCCTGTTCGTGTTTGGTTCAGGTCCTATCCAGGGTTTTGCAACTACCCTGATGATCGGTATCGCTACTTCATTATTCTGTTCATTACTAATTTCAAGGGTTATATTTGAGTGGATGCTTGATAAAGGCATGGATATCAAATTCTCTAACCCATGGAGCTCACATACCTTTAAAAATGCAAACTTCGCGTTCGTAAAAAACCGTACCAAGTTTTACATTTTCTCAGGCTTGTTCATTGCTGCCGGTTTGGTTTCTATCTTCACACGTGGCTTTACTTATGGTGTTGACTTTGAAGGTGGCCGTAACTACATCGTTACCTTCCCTAACAAAACGGTTACTACCGAGCAGATCCACGAGGCAATTGATGCTACATTAGGTCGCAGTACCGAGGTTAAAACCATGGGTACCGATAAATTCAGTATCACAACCAACTACCTGTTTAATGATAACTCTACTGCGGCCGACGCAAAAGTACGCGCTACATTGGTGAGCAAATTAGCCACTAAATCCGAAACCAAAATCAGCGACAGCAACATTTTAGGTGGTTCAAAAGTAAGTGCTACTATTGCCGATGAGTTAAAAACATCAGCTATTTATACTGTATTGTTCGCCATCTTCGTGATCTCGGCTTATATCCTGATCCGTTTCCGTAAATGGCAGTTCAGCCTGGGCGCGATGATCGCGACCGCTCACGATGCGCTGTTGGTATTATCGTTCTTCTCATTATTCAATGGTTTCCTTCCGTTCTCATTAGATATTGACCAGGCGTTTATCGCGGCTATCCTTACAGTTATCGGATACTCGATTAACGATACGGTGGTAGTATTTGACAGGATCCGTGAATTCCTTGAGCATTCTAACAAAAACGAAAAACCAGAAGAGGTTATCAACAAAGCCATCAACAGTACATTAAGCCGTACCATTATCACTGCTTTAACCGTGGTATTCGTATTGTTAGTATTGTTCATCTTCGGTGGTGACGTGATCAAAGGCTTCTCATTTGCGTTATTAATTGGTGTTCTTTTCGGTACATACTCGTCGATCTGTGTGGCAACACCGGTAATCGTTGACTTTGGAAAGAAAGACCTTAAATAAAATAAAGTTTAAATAACTAAAAGGCTCCAAAGTAATTTGGGGCCTTTTTTGTTATAGACCAATCGCCATAAAAAACATAAAAACAACCGACAGTTGGTGTTGCATATCATAAACAATGAGGTATAATTGCACTGTACTTCAATACGCATCAGCATTGGCGGCACGGTGATTGTGCAACACCTGCATATGAATCGCAAGTGTCTGTAAAAGAATAATTTTTAATAATAACCTGCTCATGAATACATCCAATAATTCAAAATTCCCTTTAGTAGTGATAGTGGGCGGCGGCTTCGGCGGTCTGCAGGTAGCAAAGCAGCTAAAGGACAAACCGGTTGACGTTTTGATGCTTGATAAGCACAACTACCATACATTTCAGCCACTTTTGTACCAGGTGGCCATGGGCAGCCTTGAATCGGAGTCGATAGCTTTCTCATTAAGGAAGAATTTTGCCAGTCAGAAAAACTTCCGGTTCAGGATTGCTGAGGTAACCAGGGTTGATACGGATAACAACATGCTCGAAACCACCATAGGCAATATAGCTTATGATTACCTGGTAATAGCAACCGGCTCAACCACCAACTTTTTCGGCAATAAAGACATTGAGCATTATGCCATGCCGATGAAATCGATCCCTGAGGCGCTTAACCTCCGGTATTCTATTTTGCAGAACATTGAGGAGGCCCTGCTTAAAGTTGGCAAGGCTGAGCGTGACCCCTACCTTACCTTTGTGTTGGTAGGAGCCGGACCAACCGGTGTTGAGCTTGCAGGCTCGCTGGCCGAACTCCGTAACCACGTATTAACCAAAGATTATCCTGAGCTTAAAAAAGAGGATATGAAGGTGTACCTGGTTGATTTTTTACCGAAAGTACTTGGCCCCTTCTCTGAGCAGGCATCAAACGCGGCACGCACTTTCCTCACCAATATGGGCGTTGAGGTGCTAACCGGCGTAAAGGTGGAAAGCTATAATGGAGAAGAGATCAAATTTGAAGGCGGTAAAACCATCCGTACCAAAAATGTGATCTGGAGTGCCGGGGTTATGGGTGTTGTTCCTGAAGGTTTTGATAAAGACGTTCTTGAACGTGGGAATAGAATAAAGGTAGATAGCATTGGCCGCGTAGCCGGTTTCAGCAACGTTTTTGCCATTGGCGACGTTGCAGCCATGATCACCGACGAAACGCCTAAAGGGCATCCCGGTGTTGCCCAGGTAGCTATACAAATGGGCGAACATGTAGCTAAAAACATCATTCACATTATTAATGGCGAACAAACGTCGCCGTTTAAATACAATGATAAAGGCTCGTTGGCAACTATTGGCCGCAATAAAGCGGTGGCCGATTTGGGTAAAGTAAAGTTCCAGGGATTTTTTGCATGGCTGGTTTGGATGTTTGTGCACCTGATATCGCTTTTAGGAGGCCGTAACAAGGTGATCGTATTCATTAACTGGGTATCGAGCTATGTGACCTATAATGGCGGTACAAGGCTTATAATCCGCAAATTTGAGCGCGAAGGCTTAACGGAGGATCAGCATTTACCTAATACGGTTGATTGAATTATAAGTCGGAAGTCCGGGGTCGGAAGTCCAAAGTTCTAAGTCTGTGGTTACAAGTTTTAAGTCATCAATTTAGTGTTTTGTAAACTAAATTGATGACTTTTGACTTAAGGCTTTGAACTTAAGACCTTCGACTTACAACCTAAGATTTCAAAAAAATGGCAATCAAAATAACCGAATGCCCCCGCGACGCTATGCAGGGTATTCATGATTTTATTCCTACCGATGTAAAGGCCGAATATATCAACCTGCTTTTACAGGTGGGTTTTGATACGATTGACTTCGGCAGCTTTGTATCTCCCAAAGCTATCCCTCAGTTACAGGATACAGCAGAGGTATTAAAGAAACTCGATTTGAGTAGCACAAACTCAAAGCTATTGGCTATCATTGCCAACTACCGGGGCGCCGAAGACGCGGTTAAACATAAAGAGATCACCTATCTCGGCTATCCTTTTTCCATATCCGAAACTTTTCAGCTAAGAAATACCAACTCTACCATTGACCAGGCTTTTGAAACTGTGCAGCGGATAAATGAACTGAGTAATGAAAACGGCAAGCAATTACTGGTTTATCTGTCTATGGGCTTCGGGAATCCTTATGGTGATGAATGGAATACCGGCATCATTGAACGCTGGGCAGAAAAGCTTGTTGCTGAAGGCATAAAAAATATAGCCCTTGCCGATACCATAGGCATTGCAGATGCAGAACAGATCAGCAGTATTTACCCAAGCCTTTGCCGTTTATTCCCGGATACTGAGTTTGGTATCCACCTTCATTCTACACCTGATACCTGGCAGCCTAAAATAGCCGCAGCCTATCAAAGCGGATGTAAACGCTTTGACACTGCACTTAAGGGTTACGGAGGCTGTCCAATGGCCAAAGATGACCTTACAGGCAATATCGCTACTGAAAACCTGATAGCTTATCTTAAAATGCAAGACGAGCCCACAGGGCTTAATATGGATAAATTTAGGGAAGCGATGGATTATTCGGGTAGGGTGTTTGTCTGATATTGTCTGAACTCGAATTTATTGAATCAAGGAATTGCCAGAATACCAGGCTAATTCAATAAATTCTAACAATTCGTTTAATTCGAGTTCAGACAACTTTTACGCTGCAGCGCTCTTAGCAGCTTTAACTGCTTTAGTTTTTATCACACGGTCAAAGTTTTCCATCACCAGTACGGCTGCGCCGATCAGCTCGGCATCAAAACCAAGTTCGGATACCAACAATTCGGTGCCTGCGGCGAGACGTGGGATACAATATTTATGCAAAGCCTGTTGCATAGGCGCGGTTAAGATCTTGGCCACTTTAGCGCCGCGACCACTCAAAACAATGATAGCCGGGTTCATAATGTGGATCAGGATTGCAAGGGCCTTCCCTATTTTATAGCCTGCGTCAGACAATAGTTCAATAGCAAACTGATCGCCATTGTTCGCAGCATCTAAAAGGGCATCACCTATCAGTTTGGAATGATCTTCCTCATTATACTTCAAACTGGTTACACGGCCTTTTTTTATACCTTCGATGGCTTTACGGGCCACAACAAGTAGTGAGGCCTCAGCTTCAAGACAACCGCGTTTACCGCACTCGCAAAGGGAGCCATCTTCCGACAGTGGGATATGGCTCAGCTCGCCTGCAAAGCCGTTATGCCCGCGGAAGAGTTTGCCGTTTACAATCATCCCCAAACCAATACCCCAGCCCAGGTTTATCACCATAACCTCCTGCTGAGCCTTGGCTATGCCAAACTTTTGCTCGGCAAGCGCTATCAGGCTCGAGTCGTTATCGATATAAGTGGCTATACCTGTTTTTGAAGTGAGATATGCAGTTAAGCTTTGTCCGCCTGCATCAAGATAGGTATAGTTGATACCTTCGGTGATATTTATAAATCCGGGCATACCAATGCCGATACCTGCAATTTTATCTTTAGGGATACCGCTGTGCGCTATATAACTATTGATCTCTTCAACCAGTTTAGGTAAAGCATCGGGGTTATTGAGCAGTTTAAGCTCAAAAGTGAGCATATCAGCAACCGGATTGTTCAATAAATCAAACATCTGGATGCGGGCCGTAAGCTGATCAAGCGCGATGGCCAAAATATGCATGGCACTTGATTTTACCGAGTACATTAACGGCCGGCGCCCACCGCTTGACGGGGCATAACCCTGCTCAACCACGAAGCCCTCGTGCATTAATTCGTTTATAGCTTTAGCTATAGAAGGGATACTTTTATCAAATAACTCACTTAATCCAGCACACGACATGGCCTTATTAAAATAAAGCCTTTTAATGATCATATTTTTTAACTGGCTGCCTTTTACCCCTTTAGTCGTAACTTCCATTAACAAAATTTATAGTTTGGTTTATAACAGGCCAAGCCCCTTAGTGTATTGCATTTATAAAATTATAAATAAAGTAATAAAGTACAACTGTATTTATTACAGTATTAACCTGCTGTTAGTACATGGACACAATTAATGTACTTTTTGCCTACAAGGCACAAAAATATCTATAATATCCGTGTACGATAACAATCTGTAAAGGTTTTGGTTAAAAATTAGCTATTCAAAGCCAATTACATCAATTTAAAGTTAAAACCTGCTACGGCAACAGCCAAAACCGCCATCCGTTCCAATATTCGTCATATTGGGGCCTGAAACCCCGTAACTGGAGCGATAAAGGTAGGCCGTATGAAAAAGCAAAAGCATCATACATTTGCCCTTCGCTGAAGTTTACAACGCCTTTAGTTTTTAAATTGTATACTTTATATCCCGAATCAATCGCCATAGAAAGGTTATCCCCTTTCAAGGCAAATGCTTTTACATGGATCTGTTCACTTTTGCCTTTAGGTTCAAAATAAGCGGACTGATCACTTTCCAGTATCGCTTCGCCGTGTCCTAAAGGAATACGGGAGTCATCACCAAGACCGTGATTGCCATAATAAGTAAATGAAAAAACGATCAGTAAAAGACTGACAACAGTATAAACCTTCAATACTTTTGACCATTTGAAGCCGGTATATTTTTTCATGGCCTTCAGGATCAGCACCCATAAAAGCCAAACTATAGGCGTATAAATCAGGGCAAGTACGTATGATTTAATGATAACAAATAGGAAATGGAACAGAACGGTCATAAGGTGGTTTAATTTTTTTCAATTTGCATAAACATCCAGCGTTGCCCTTCAAGATCGGCAGCGCGATAACGTGTACCCGGAAAGCCATATTCAAGCTCGCTTAGTATAACCGCGCCTTTACTTTTCGCTATATTATAATGAGCCACAACGTCATCTACATAAACTAAAACGCCGTTTATAATATAAGGTACGGTGCTCCATTTAGCAGCGATTTCACAATTTTGAGCATGGTGCACAGGCCCCTGATAATCACGTGAAGGCTCAGCCAACATCACCAGGCTATCGCCCATTTTTAGCTCACCGTGAGCAAGGCGACCGGCGTCATCCGTCATCCGCATGTTTTCGGTAAACCCAAATACATCACATAACCAGTCCATAGCCGCAAGGCCATCTTCATAGGCAAGCATCGGAATTATTTGCTGGTTATTACTCATCTGTTTACCACTGGTTGTTATCTGCAACTAAGGTAAACTATTGAAACATAATTATCAAAGCAGCTTATTTTTCTTCCAGCTGTTTTTTGAGCCTGGCTATTTCGTACTCCAATTTAAGCACATATTCGTTTTGCGGGGCGAAAGCTTCTTTGATCTCTTCAACAGTGTAACGTGGTGTAATATGCTGCGGACAATTCCAATCGAACGCTTTTACATCAAAAATAAGCATCCGTTCGGCGGTATGTTTGTATTCTGAAGGATCAATCAAATCAAACAATTCGGGATTATCGGCAAGTTCTACAATCCGGGCATCGGCGAAGATCTTAAGCCTTGTTTTATGCGGATAATCCATCAAAAACAAAGATACCTGCGGGTGCGCCATCACATTGGCAACAGAAATATATTGCTTGTTCCCCCTAAAATCAACTACACCAAGCGTATGGCTATCTATCACCTTGATAAAACCGGCGGGACCTCCCCTGTGCTGAATATACGGGTAACCGTTTTCGCCTATGCTGGACATGTAAAAACTATCCCGGCTTTCAATAAACATTTGTTCGGCCTCGGTGATCCCCTCCTTATCGGCCAGCATATTTTCCATACGGGCGTAAGCCGGGCGGCTGCCATATTTTTCTTGGAGTTTTTTTACCCCATCGGTAAATGCAAAACGTGCAAAGTTCATGATATAGGTTTTTTATAAAAATAAACAGTTATGCCCGCCTTACAGAAGCAAGGCGGGCATAAAAGCGTAAACTAAATTATAAATCGACAATTATTTGACTTCCGGGATAGCTGGCCAGTCAACTGGTACCTGAGTCAAGGCGTATACATAGTTGGTGATGGTTTTATCGCCAACGGCTACAACTACGTCAATCAGGTTGGCTTGTGTATAACCAGCAGCATAAAAGTTTTCAACCACTTGATGATCGGCATGACCCTTATTTTCAGTAATTGATTTAGCTACTTTAACCAAAGCGTCAATTTTAGGGTCAAATGAAGCTGAACCACCACGAATTTCAAGGATTTGGTCATCAGTAAAACCATTCATTTTAGCAATGGCTGTATGGGCGGCAGAACAGTAAGCACAATCATTTATCTGGCTTACTATTAGGTTTACAGCTTCTTTTTCTTTAGCACGTAACGATGTTTTACCGTTTGAAAGTGTTATATAGTTAGCAAGCGCGTGATCTGAAGTTGCAAAAACTGCAAACAGGTTTGGCACACGGCCTACTACTTTGGTTAATGTATCAAATATGGCCTGATTTTCTGGAGTTACTTGTTCTCTGGTTGGAATTGCGAAAGTTTTCATTTTATATAGTGTTAATTTTTGTTGTTTTGAATTAACAATACAAAGATGGCGACTTTAGCAGCCCTGCGGAATGGGCAAATTTCCCGGCTTCTTGTAATTATTTCCCTTCGGCAACTAAAAGCTTGTTATTTCTGAAATCGGTGGGTGAAAACGAGGTATGTTTTTTAAAGAAATTACTGAAATAAGCCGCGTCATCAAAGCCAAGTTCATAGGTAATTTCCTTTGCCGACTTGTCGGTATAGTATAACAATCGTTTAGCTTCAATGATAAGCCGCTCCTGTATTACCTGCAAAGGTGTTTTATGGTTATACAAAGCGAAAAGGTTTGACAGCGTTTTAGGCGATTTATTTAACTGTTGTGCATAATAGGCCACTGAATGCTGCTGGCGATAATTATTCTCAACCATTAAATTAAACTTGCGGATAGTGCCAAATTTTTCATCGGCTATTGCTTCACTTTGCCCCCGGTGGGCCTTGGCCAGCCGAGTTACAATAATAATGAGGCGTTTCAGCAACATCCGGAGCATATCTATCTGGATATTGTCTGCCGTTTCAAACTCTTCAATAAAAATATCGAGCAGGCGCTGCAATTTAAACTGCATGGTTTCATCAAGGCTTACAAATACCTGCTCGGCGCTGCCATAAAACAGGAAGCCCACGCAACTTACCTCTTCATCATGGTCAACAATGCAATAAAAATCGCGGTTAAACTGCCAGGCCACAATATCCTCGGGCCGTTCAAAACGGAAGGACTGGTTAACCATTAAAGGCAAAATGGTATTGGGCAAAAAATCATAATCCACCTCATCAATGGTAACGGTTTGCATTTCGCCCCTGTTCCAGGCTATGGTAAGGTATTTATGCTGACGGTCTCGCGTGTAAAACATCCTGTCGAAATGTTTTTCATTGATAAGCAACAACAGATCGCCGCCCGTGGATTGTTCTGTAACCGATAGTTTCATTTTGTGTAAACGCGAAGATATTTAAAAGTGGTAATTAAACATTAACAACTAATGGTTTATCACATCCCTATGACCAAACGCGCTGGACATTGGCCATGAGCAAAGCGCCATCAAATCACACAGTTTTAACAACTGCTTAACACACTTCATCAAACATTCATTCAAAAAAAAGAAATTGCACTCCAATTGCTTTTTAATACTTAAAAGCGACTACCCTACTAATTTAAGAATGACGGTTACCCAATTCCTCGACCAGCATCAGGATGCTGTGCAAGTTGCTTTGTATGCTTTAATCATTTGCTCATTGTGGCTGATGGAAGTTTGTTTTTCATCAGGTATCATTTCGGTAAAAAGGCGCTGGCAACATAACAAAACCAATCTGCTGTTTATTTTTACCGCCCTTCCCATCCAGCTTTTGCTTACCACCGTTGTTTTAATAATACTGGAATGGACCAACGTACACCATTGGGGACTGATTAACTACATACCCGGCCATCACAACAAATGGATTTATTACATCAGCCTTTTCATGCTGCTTGACCTGTGCGAATACATTTATCATGTAGTAATGCACAAGATAGACCCGCTCTGGAAATTTCACCTCGTGCACCACAGTGATCTTCATGTTGATGTGTCGACCACCGTACGTGAGCATCCAGGCGAAACCTGTGTGCGCACCTGCTGCTTAATGCTTTGGGTGTTTATTTGCGGTCCGGCAATTGGTGTTTTAGTGTTACGACAAACATTCCAGTCATTATTTAACATACTGGCCCATACTGAGTTCAGGTTACCACAACGCGTTAACAAAATTGTTGGTTTAATTTTTATAACACCTAACCTGCACCACGTACACCACCATTATCAACTACCCCACACCGACCGCAATTACGGCGACGTACTAAGCATCTGGGACAGGCTTTTTGGCACTTTTGGCGAACTGGAACAGGAAAACACCCGCTTTGGTATTGATACCCACATGGATAAAAACGTTACCGGCAGGTTTGCAAATATTCTTAAAATACCTTTTCAGAAATTGGAAAGACCTAAAGGACATCAGAACTAAAAATCAAACGTGCCAGAGGTACATAACACCAAAGTTGTGTACCTCTGGCACACTAAAAATACTTTGATTTTGCTCCTACAAACCTTTTGCACCTCTGGTGCAGTCCTTCAATCTTTACCTCAACATATCAGAACTACCCTACATCTTCTCCAAAATCTTCCATTACACCAAAATATTCTTCCCAGTCCGGGTCATCGATAACGGTAATGTTGATGGGGAGTTCATCAAATTCGGATAAGGCATCGTTTAACCTGTCACCTGCAACCTCAATATCTGTGGTATACCAGGCCCACCAACGTTCGTTTTCGCCAGTGAACACAAAGGCAAGAATACTTTGATGGTCATCCTCAAGCAGGTCTACCAGGGCATCTTCTACCTGCTCCATTAAAAGCATTTCATCTGCCGGGGGTAATAGTGAGGGGTCAAACGTATCATACCGCCAGGTTATGTCCATACGCTGAAAGTAAGTACCGCTTTCAAAAAAATTTGTGAGATTGGGTCTATAGCGCACCAGCAGGGGAATATCTTCTTCGGATACAGCCTCTACCGATACCCAGGTATCATCTAAGATCATAGGTTTAATTTTACGCTGAAGTTACGGATAATAGCGCTATCGGCATAAAAAAAGAGCAATTTGAATTATAATCAAATTGCTCTTTTTCGTTAACGCTAATGATTTATTTTGCTTGTATTTATTCTACCTCAAACTCTTTTTTCAGTTTAATATCAACTGACGAGCTTCCTATCATAACTTCAAACTTGCCGGGTTCAACTGTCCAGTTCATGTTTTTGTCCAGCAGTGCCAGGTCATCAGGATGAAGGGTGAACTGTACCGTTTTCTTTTCGCCAGGGTTAAGGGTTACACGGTCAAAGCCACGCAGGTCGTACTCATAAGTGGTAACACTGCTCACTTCGTCTTTCAGATAAAGCTGCACCACATCATCGCCTTTGCGTTGACCGGTATTAGTTATATCAACACTTACCTGTACAAGTCCCTGGGAGTTTCCTTTTTCGGGCGATACCTGTAAATTACTGTACTCAAATGTAGTGTAGCTTAAACCGTAACCATAAGGATATAAAGCGCCTTTTACACTGGTTTTACCCCAGCTGTTTTGCCCGCCCTGTTCGGCCTGTGATGACGGTTTGAAAGGGAAATTATACTCCAGCTGACCAATTGTTTTAGGGAACGTGATTGGTAACCTTCCTCCAGGATTGTTATCGCCAAATAGGGTTTCGGCAATTACCTGTCCGCTTTGTACGCTCGGGAACCAGGCTTCTAAAATGGCTGGCACATATTTGTTTTCCCAATTGATGGTTAGCGGTTGCCCGTTAATCATAACCATTACTACAGGTTTACCTGTAGCTTGTAAAGCCTGGATCAGCTTCAGCTGCCTGCCCGGCAGGTTTAAGCCTGTACGTGATAAACTCTCACCCACACGGTCAACATCCTCACCTACCACAGCTATTACGATATCCGATTGCTTAGCCTGTGCCACTGCCGAATCAATACCGGCCTGCTCCTGAGCGGTTAATGGTGTTTCGATGATCTCACTTTCGGGCCAGGTGGCATCAATCATGTCGCAGCCTTTAACATAGCTTACTTTAGCATCATTGCCTGCATAGTTTTTAATACCATCAAACACGGTGGTAACGGGGTTGTGCGATGGGCCGTACCTGCTGACAGCATAGTTGGTTTCTTTAGCCAGCGGACCGGTAATTAGAATATTAGGATATTTCTTTTTATCCAACGGTAACAAGTTGTTGGCGTTTTTAAGCAATACCATCGATTCGCGGTTCATTTTAAGGCTCATCGCCTTATCAGCGTCGGTGTGTACTATTTTATCAGCAGCTTTAGGGTCTTTAACGTAAGGGCTATCAAATAAACCTAACCTGAATTTCACTTTCAACACCTCGCCAACACGGGTATCAATGATCTTCATCGAAATGCGGTTCTCTTTGATCAGCTCGCGCAAAGGCATGATAAATGTTTGCGGCATAGTGAAGTTGGTACGCACGTTAAGGCCTGCTTCAACAGCCTGCCTTACAGCTTCCTTATAATCGGCCGCTACATGGTGTTTAGAGTAAAGAAACTCAACAGCCTCGCTGTCGCTCACTACATAACCGTTAAAGCCAAATTGCTGACGTAAAAGCTGCGTAAGAAAATAGTAACTGCCGGTTATCGGCACACCATCCCAATCATTGTAACTGCTCATTACGCCCATTGGATGCGCCTCCTGAATTACCCTGCGGAATGGATATAAATACAACTGATGCATCTCCCTTGGGGCCACGTGCGGATCGGTACGGGCGCTACCGTCACGGCCTCCTTTGGGTACGCTATATACCGCAAAGTGTTTCAGGGTTGAAGCCACGCCGCCTTCCTGGATACCCAGCACCATTTGCTTGCCCATTTCGGCAATATGAAATGGATCTTCGCCATAGCATTCAACCACACGGCCCCAGCGCTGGTCGCGGGCGGGGTCAAGTATCGGCGCGTAAACGTTGGTATATCCCAAAGCTTTTGCTTCGCGACCAACCGTTTTACCTGCTTCATAAACCAGCTCTTTATCAAAGGTACTGCCTATTGAAATTGGCGCAGGCAGTGGCGTGGCCCGGTCATGGTTAAGGCCGTGAATCCCCTCGTTGGTAAAGTCAACAGGGATGCCTAAACGGGTTTCTTCAACAAACCATTTTTGAATGGTATTAATGGCCGAGGCGTGCTTACTAAATGGGTACGAATACTGCGTAGGCGCGTCATCGGTATGTGATGTAAGGTTGTTCAGTTCTTCATCAATATTGGCTATACCATCTTTCCAAACTTCGTTTTTCCAGTTGGGCACCGGCATTTCATCTTTCAATACGCGCTTGTACCCGTAAAGAGTAGCCATCTGGCAGGTTTTCTCTTCAACGGTCATCTGGCTTACCAGGTCGGCCACGCGTTTGTCAATGGGTTGGGATGGATCTTCAAACACGTCCATCTTGCCGTTTTTGTTGAAATCTATCCAGCCTTTGTGGTAGATGTTTTTTTCCTGTGCCGATGCACTGAGGCTAAAGCTAAGAGATAAAGCGGATGCCACGAAAACCCGGGGCAGGCAGTATTTATTTCTCATGAGGTTGTTTTAGGGTTGGTTTTTCCAAATATATAGCTTTAGGCTTAACCTGTGCGGTTACAGCCATGTCCGTAACGGTATATTTTAACTATATCGTTTGAGTTAACAGTGTTTAATCAACCACTTGCATTATTCAGAAACTTTCTGTTACTTTTATGCTTTCGATGAGCTTAAAACAACCAGTAACCCTAATTTCACAAGCGCTTATCCAGGCCGGTATTTGCGTCCCTTTCCTGATAATTGCATTTATTATTTATGGCATTACCCGCGAGGGAAGTGAGATAGTCGCAGCGGTAATGTATGCCTTGTTTGCTATCCCAGGCTATGTGATTGCTGTTTGCAGCTACCTGGTATATAACATTATCGATACTAAGGCAAAAGCCAATTGGAGCATACTTAAATATGCAGCACCCTTGTTTTTACTGGTTATTGGTTTATTGGCGATAAACAGCTATAAAGAAAGTGACCGGCAGATATTTTTCGTCATTATTGCCACTATTTTTTTCATCGAACCGGTTAAGATTGTATATCAACGGGTATTAAAGACTTTATAAACAATCCACTACCGGGCATCGGCCCAATCAGCATCGGTAAATGATGGGTTTATCTTATAATCGTTATAGGTAATGCTACTTTTTTGTGCCCCTTCACTTTGTAATTCATTGGCAGGCAATACTATACCATCTACCGTTTTAAAACCTGTAAAGACCGATGCCTGGATCACTGAACCTGTTTTAGTACCTTCGCCAACCAACTGGTTATTACTGTTTAGCGCCGCAAAACTGGTTACGCCATCATAGTTATAGCTTACGATCACGATATTGTTTTTACCCTCCTGCACTTTAACATTTTGGATGTGATCGAGATTCTCTTTCCTGAATAACAATGGCCCGGAGCGGAAACCTTGTTTTAACTGCGCGATGCGTGAGGCCGAAAGCGGCTGTTTATTGCCATTACGCCATTGCCAGCCGTTATCTCCCTCCATTTGCTCAACCTGTAGCAACTTCCCTCCTTTTCGGAGTTCAGAACGTACACGATGAGCAGCCAGATCAACCTTCAGGGTAATATCAATACCCATCATCGTAGCGGATACCTGCATGGTTTTAATGGCATCAAGTTTTGCCCCGCCATGAGCTTCGGCAGCTTTGCTTAGTAAACTTGCGGCATCATTGATACTGCTTGTTTCAGAATCAGCAGTCGGCTTGGTATTATTACGGGGAGCCCCAGATGTAATTTTTGCTGTAGATGAAGCACTTTTAGGTGCTTTATCTTTCATAAAATAAATATTGCCATCTATAGCGGCCATAATCGGTTTTTCGCCGGGGCGGCAAAAAAAGCTGTGGGTTTCGGTTTTACCGGTGTTATAAGCTAAGGTAAGTATGCCGTCTTTTATGGTATAAGTACCAGCACCGCTATCTTTATGACTCCCGCCGCCACCAATACCATCACCCGATACCATGGTAGCCGATGAACTGTTTTGACTAAAATTACCCTTCCCATCAAAATAAAGCCCTTTTTCGCCGGAGGTACCAACAAATACCTGCCCGGTGTTCATACCGCCCATACTGCTTGCATGCGTAAATTCATAGTAACCGGCAGGCACCCTGTCAGATGTATTAAGTTTCAGTATATTAAAGCTGCCTGCATCTATATCACCATCGGCTTCCAACTTGTACTCTTGTTTGGAGCCTTTTAGATACTGCATTTTGAGCGTATTGCCCTGTACCTGATAATGACCGGCAACGTGGGTTTTCCAATCAGGCTTTTCAAGCAGATCGTTGAACGTTCCATCGGGCCTTAACATGTATACCACATCGTTACGCCCCATCCCGGCCCCCATGGTAACGGGCAGTGTTAATTCAATACCGGCGTAAACACCACTTACATTTTTTGTTTGCGCCCCGGCATCAACACCGGCAAAAAATAGGATAAGGAAACAAAACACAATAGCTTTCATAGTATCAGCAGAAATAATTTAATACCAAGAGTTAAATTATCAACTCCTGCACGGTAAAAATGTTTTTAGCTGAATAATAAGCTTTTGTTAAAAGCCAATTAATACTATATAATATTAGTGTAAATAATAAGCTACAATTAAACCAAAGGCTCTATACCTCAGTTTAATAATTTGTACATTCACTTATTAAACTAAACCGCCATGAAATCAATAAAAACCTTGTGTCTTTTTGCAGCTATTGCAGGATTAAGCTATAATCCCGTATCTGCCCAATCTACTTCTGTACCAACAGTAACTTTTCAAAATGTAAGTAATCTCCCCTATCCGCTTACCTGGACCAGCAGTGTTACCGATGGCAACAATATTTACACCGTTGCCGGTTATAAAGGAGGGCGCGGCGGCTATTCGTCGGATGTATTGAAATACAGTCCTGAAACAAACAGCTGGACTAAAATTGCCGACATGGGCGGCAACAAAGTTCAATCGGCCACGGCTTATGTGCCAGCTACCGGTAAAATATATGTTTTTGGGGGTATTGGCGGCGTTAGCAATGACATACGCACCAGCCAGATATTTCAAGGCGTACAAAGTGTTGATATTAAAACCGGGGAAGTAAAAAATCTTGATGTATTAAACCCGATGGCCAGCACCTACGGCAGCGCTATTGAATGGCAAAACAAAATTTACTTATTCGGCGGCAGTCGCGAAGGCAAACGCAGCATCAATTCGGTGTATGAATTTGATCCGCTAACACTAAAATTCACTCAATTAGCTAATATGCCCGAATACCTGCAGGCTGCAGGGGCAGTTGTAAACGGCGTTATTTATACTTTTGGTGGTTACGATACTTTTCTTAAACACCAGGGTACTAATATTTACGCTTATGACATCAAGGCCAATACCTGGAAAACCGTTGGCAAACTGCCGGAGTTTATGTCGGCTAACAGCGTAGCTGCAAGCGGTAACGTGATATTTGTTGCAGGTAGCTATGATGATGAAGACCTGTTAGGTTATTTTGATACCGATAGTGGCAAATTCACCAAACTGAAATCAAATATGGAGCCGCGTCGCGCTGCATCATCAGCTATAGTAAATAATATGTTGTTTGTTTTTGGCGGCAGTACACGCTTCAAAGCATTTAATGTTTCAACTTTGGCAACTGTACAGGCTACCAATATTACGCCATTCCTTAAAAACTCTACAAGCAGGTAAAAGCCTGATGTTATACAAAGAAGCCGGTTAAAGTTTATTTTTAACCGGCTTCTTTATTTAATGTGATAACCTTACTTCAATTCCTTTCTAAAAAAACCTACGGCCAGACTATCTACCTGTAAATGGATAGCATGCCTGTTAACCGAAGGATCATCGGTAAAATATATTGGTGCCTCTTTCTTCACTGCGTCAATAGCTTCTCCAAGCATCACATAATGGCCTATCTTGCCCGGTAGTTCGGTATAGATTGATTTACTGATTAACTGATGATAGTGCCTCGCATTGGTTTTTACCGGGGCGATGCTATCACTTTGAGAGCCTACAATATACAAAGGGCTTTTAATATCGGCCACTTGCTCTTTGCGGATAAAGCCGAAGCCCAGCGCGGGCGATATGGAAAAGAAAGCTTTGATCCGTTTATCCTTTAGTGGTGGCACATGTTTAGACCCGGCGATAAGCGAACTATCATCCAGTAATTTTACCAGACCCGGAAATTCGGGAATCTCCAACTCTTTACGGCCTGTGGTTTTATAATAATTACGCGCCTGTTCAAAATCAAGCCTTGCACCGGCAAGGGCAATTACGGTATAACCACCGAAAGAAAAGCCTATAGCCCCGATCTTCTGCTGGTCGATAAGCGGACCAATATCTGAGTTATTCAGCAAGGAGGTAAGCGCGAAGCTGAGATCCAGAGGCCGCTCCCAGGGCTTAACAAATTCGAGCGGGATTTTATGATCATAAGTATTACCGTAATGATCTACGGCTGCAACTATGCAGCCGCTGTTTGCCAGGGCCTGGGCAAGCCACTCTAAAGTCAGCCTGCCACCACCGGTGCCATGTGAGAGCAGGATCAGCGGCAGCTTATTTACCGGGAGTTTGCCATCACGAACGGTTGGTTGTCGTAAAAAGGGTGAGAAATGTTTATCTGATGGTTTTAGCGTATCTACCGTCGGATACCAGATTTCTGTAACCACAGGGCGGTTATTACGGCTGCGATCTTTAAAATTAAACGTACGTTCGCCTAAATTTTGAGCCATAGCTACGCCACCTGATAGCAGTATTGTAAGAGCGATAAGTATTTGCTTGTACATCATTGTTTAGTGTTTATACCACAAAACAAGGCATTTACGATTCTAAAAAGATTGACAATAGTCAATAAATCATTTTTTTGATTTGAGACGACTGAGGGTTTCCTGGGAAATGCCAAGATAGTCGGCAACTATTTTATTGGGCAACCTTTTGATGATTTCGGGTTGGGTTTGCATCAGTATATTGTAGCGGGCTTTTGAATCCATGGTGATCAGGCTTTCTATCCGTTGTATGGATGCGATGTAATCCAGTTCAAGGCCCAAACGATACATAGTTTCAAAGCCAGGAATTTCGTTCAGCAAGAGGTCACGGTCGGCATAGCTCAATACCAATAGCTCGGATGGTTCGGGGCTTTGAATGGATGCGACAGATGGTTCTTTCAATATAAAACTCGGGAACGCTGTACCCATACGCCCCTCAAATATCAGGAAGCGGGTTGATTCATTACCATCATCATCGGTCAAAAATACGCGGAGGCAGCCTTTCACTACAAAATACAAATGCCTTGCGATACTTCCTTTTTCAACCAGTATCTCGTTACGTTTGGTTAGTCGGGTTTTAAAACAATTATCTACCAGTAGCTCATGCTCCGGCGAGAGTGTTAGCTTATCTCCAATATGTTGTTTTAAAGCCGGGTGCATAGCTGCAATTTATGCACTTAGCTTGGAGTTGACAAGTCCGCATCAATTTTGAGCGAGTAGATTTTGATATAAATTATAGTTTTCATCATCAAAGCAAACAAATATCACTTTCTCAACTACATTATTATCAGCTAAAAAATCCTGAACTGTTTTAACAGCGATAGCCGCGGCTTTATCCTTTGGGAAATGGTAAATACCGGTGCTGATGTTGGGGAAAGCTATAGTATGTATATCATTTTCGGCAGCAAGCTTCAAACTATTTAAATAAGCGGCATGCAGCAGCTCGTCCTCTCCTTTTTTACCACTGTTGTAAACGGGGCCAACCGTATGAATTACATATTTAGCGGGCAACTTGCCTCCTGTGGTAATTACAGCCTGCCCAGTTTTGCAGCCACCTTGCCGGGCTACTATTTTACGGCAATCTTCCAGTATTTCCGGTCCGCCTGCACGGTGTATGGCACCGTCAACACCGCCTCCGCCCATGAGCGAGCTGTTCGCGGCGTTTACGATGGCATCAGCCTTAATTTTTGTGATATCGCCCTGTATCAACTCAATAGCGCCCATAACATTTAAGATTTATAGCTGATATAACAAACGGGGAAATGTTTTGCTTTTAGAAATATAGCTGCACCATTTTGCGCCAGTAACGCGCGCGATGCGCTTCCTCATGCCAGATATACAGGCTGTTTTGAATGCCTTTGCTCGCCAATACAGTGCTCAGGTATTTATTATCTTCCAAAAACGCGTCCTCCTCGCCTACGGCCAGGATAATTTGGAGGCGCTTGATCTGGTCAATAATTTCGGGACTGTGCAGGTTATTTAAAAACTGGTTAGGCATGTTGAAATACACATTTTCATCACGATAGCCATCCAGCAGATCGCGGAAGTTGCCCATGGCCTGGGTAATATCATAGCGGCCACTCATGCCTACAACTTTAACAAATACCGAGGGATGTTTAAACCCGATATTAACAGCATGGTAAGCGCCCATGCTGCAACCTGCCGAAATAATTGGCCCATCAGCATTAAGTGTTTTCATCAGAGGCACCACTTCCTGCAAAATGTATTGCTCATAATGCAGGTGACGTTCCATACGATGGTAAGGGTGGCTGTACTCGTTGTAAAAACTTTCGCGGTCGATGCTGTCAACGCAGTAAATTTGCAGGTGGCCTGCTTCAATTTTGCTGCGTAAGGCTTCAATTACCCTCCAGTCTTCATAATCATAAAACCGGGCGGTACGTGTAGGGAAAAATAAAACAGAGGCACCGGCATGGCCAAAAACCAGCAATTCCATATTACGCTGAAGCGACGGACTGAACCACTTGTGGTACTCTCTTTTCATCTTTAAACCGCTGAAAGATGACAAATGCGTGTAAACCCTATATTAAGCTAATTTGATGCTTTGTGGCATTCGCTGCAAAACTGCATTTTTCCACAAAGTGTAACCGGCGGTGCTTAAATGCAAACCATCTTTATCATAATATTCGCGTATTGGTTTACCGGAAGCATCTATCATCTGATTAAATATGTTGATGAACTGCCAGTTTTTATGGCGGTGAATTATTTCGTTTTCAATTAAGCTGTTAGTGTACCTGTACTTTTCAACAATAGGCCAGCGCGCGAGGCTTGGCTTAAGTGATATGTAATAGCAGGGGATATTTCCAAAAAGCCGCTCAACCTCAACGGTTAGCTGCTTAAAAAATATAAAAACCTCTTCGGGATTGCGGCCATCGCCAAGATCATTATCACCCGCGTACACCACAATGGCTTCGGGATTGTAAGAATGCATTATCCGCTCAAAAAACCACACGCATGCCGCCAGTGTTGAACCTCCAAAACCGAGGTTAACAGGCTGCATATCATCAAAATCATTATCAAGCGTATTCCATAAACGAATGGATGAGCTTCCGTAAAATATTACCCGCGGCACGTAATCAAGCTTTGTTCGCCTGATTTCCAGCTGCTTCACATCCTCTTCGTACCAGATCATATTCTTCTATAGTAGGGCCGTATTAAATTAAGCGCTAAAGATAATACAATAGCCCAAACTTAATGTAACGTTGATAAAACAATGGTGTTAAAATTGTAAAAATGACTATTCTTCCGCCGCTTCTTCGCCTTTGGTTCCCAATTCCACAATATCGCCCTTTTTGAAAAGTATGGCCTGCAAAGTGGTACGCCATACCGGCTTTTTACGCAGCAAAAACTCAAGGTCCATACCAAAGTGCTTAAACTCTTCCTGCTGGGCGTTTTGCATAATGGCTTTTGCCTGTTTATCCTTTTCAACCGAAATACGCTGCTCATACCAGTTTATAGCTTCGGCCTCTTCGGTTAAAGAAACAATCATGCGCGCAAATGTGCGGGTTTCGTCCGATAGCTCATTTGCAGGTTCGTGATATTGATCAAATGACATATTACTCCTTTTTTAAAGGAGATAAGCATGATTTAAACATTTTTGTTTTAAGCTTTGCAGTATTTAGAATGGTTATCAAGCCAGGTGTTTCCTTATTTTGATGGTAACCAGTTTTGATGTAGGTGTATTACTTTGCACAGCCACGCTGTTGATAGGCACCAGTACATTGGCTTCGGGATAGTAGGTAGCTGTGTTGCCCTCAGGTATATTGTAGGGCACTACTACAAACAGCCTTGCGGCCCGTTCCACACCATCGTCGTAGTTAAACAGGTCAACTTTTTCTTCCGGACCAAAACCGGCTTTCCGCATGTCGTTTTCGTTCATCAAAATTACCCGGCGCTCATTGTGAATACCACGATAGCGATCATTAAGGCCATATATGGTGGTATTAAACTGATCATGACTACGGATGGTGGTCATGTGGTACTCATCTGCCGCAAGTTCGTGTTTCGGTAGCGGAGCAATATTGAAAGGCACAACGTCGCCATTCTTTTCGGTAATAAATTTGCCCTCACGGGCCAGGTTAGGCAGATAAAAACCACCGGGCAAGCGCACCTTTTGATTATAATCCTCAAAACCGGGAATAACTTTGGCTATCACATCGCGTATGGCATCATAGCTTTTAGCGTATTTATCCCAATCAATAACAGAGCGGCTGCCTAAAGTTGCTTTTGCCATATTGCAAACAATCTGGTTTTCGTTCATCAGATGCTCAGATACCGGCGTCAGCATCCCTTTTGACATCTGGACCACGCCCATAGAGTTTTCGCAACTGATGAACTGGTCTTCGCCGTTTACAACATCTTTATCGCTTCGCGACAGCGTTGGCAGGATCAAAGCTTCTTCACCATGCACCAAATGGCTCCGGTTTAATTTGGTTGATACATGTACCGATAGTTTAAGTTTACGTAGCGCCTGTGCTGTAAATAAAGTATCGGGCGTAGCCGAAAGAAAATTACCACCCATAGCGAAAAACACTTTCAGTTTACCCTCATCCATCGCCTTAATGGATTCAACAACATCATAGCCATGGCCCCGCGGCGGCTCAAAACCGAAAACCTCCTTAAGTTTATCCAACTGTTTAGGTTTGGGTTTATCCCATATAATCATGGTTCGGTTTCCCTGCACATTGCTGTGACCGCGAACCGGGCATAAACCGGCACCCGGCTTGCCTATTGCACCTTTAAGCATAGCAAGGTTTACAATTTCCTTTACCGTAGCCACACCGTTTTTATGCTGAGTAACACCCATGGCCCAGCAAATGATAATGCGGTTTGTATTTTTGATCAGTTCAACGGCCTGCTCAATTTCCTTTACCATTAAGCCTGCAGCTTTGGCCAGGTCATCAACCTCGTATTGATTCAGACTATCTAAAAAAGCAACATAGCCGGTAGTGTTCTTTTTGATGAATTCATGATCGAACACACTTCCGGGATTTTCAAGCTCGGCTTTATAAAGCAATTTTTCCATGGCTTTAAGCAGTGCCATGTCTCCGTTTATCCTCACTTGCAGGTACAAGTCGGCAAGCTGGGTTTTGATACCCAAAATGCCTTTTACCTTCTGCGGATTTTTAAAGCCCATTAAACCGGCTTCATGCAATGGATTGACGGCTATAATCTTCGAGCCTTTATCCTTGGCTTTTTCGAGCGCGCTGAGCATCCTCGGGTGATTAGTACCGGGGTTCTGCCCCATGATAATGATCACATCCGTATCGTAAAAATCATTGAGGGTAACGGTCCCCTTGCCTATTCCGATTGCATCGGCAAGGCCAACGCTGGTACTTTCGTGGCACATATTAGAGCAATCGGGCATATTGTTGGTACCAAACTCGCGCACAAACAATTGATACATAAATGAGGCCTCGTTACTGGTACGGCCAGATGTATAAAACGCAGCCTCATCCGGCGATGCCAAAGCGTTAAGTTCAGCGGCTATTTTTTCAAAGGCGAAGTCCCAGCTTATGGGAGCATAATGTGTAGCCCCCTTGGCAAGGTACATCGGTTGAGCTATACGCCCTTTTTTGCCTATGTCGTAATCATTGAGCTTGGCAAGGTCAGCCACCGAATTTTCGGCAAAGAACTCCCCGGTAAGCTTTTTGGTAGTAGCTTCTTCGGCCAGGGCTTTAGCGCCGTTTTCACAATATTCGGCTATTGGTGAGCGGTCATCATCCGGATCGGGCCATGCGCAGCCCGAGCAATCAAAGCCGCCTTTTTTGTTCATATGAAAAAGGCCTTCCATCCCCCTCACAAAGCCTGTTTCCTTGAGTATATCAACCATGGCAACTGTTACAGCAGGAATGCCAGCCGCCCAATCTTTAGGTTCTGTTATTTTCAGGTCGAGCAGTTCCTCGGGGTTTTCAGCTGCCGGACTCTGTTCTGGCTCCTTGCTCATATCTTTTTAGCTGCTAATGGATTGGGGTAATTATCGCTTTGATCTTCGGCGACTTCATCTAAACAAGTAAAATCTTTTTCAACAAGTAAATGCAAATTGCCATGATTGCCCTCATAACCAACTTTATCTTCGTCGGCGAAACCGGCAACCATTACTTTAGGCGCGTAAAGCGTTATGATGTTTTCCTTATATGTTGCCGACAGATGCTCATCATCAACCAGCCTTAAAGCATAAACAAGCTGCTGGCTGCCAAAATCAACTGTTTCCTGCACGTAGCCATCTTCGGCCAACTTGGCTACATCGGTTTTAGTAAGCCTGTATCTCAGCGAATTACCTTTTATTCTTATTTTCATTTGGTATTAAACGGTTTATATTGATGGGGCTGTAAAGACAGCTTCATCGGCAGGGATCATTACCCGGTGCGCGCCAGTATAAATATTAAAACGCTCATCGCGCAAAAAGCCTATCAGTGTTATATTAAATTCGTTTGCCAGCTCTACAGCCAGACTTGACGGCGCGCCTACAGCAGCTATAATGCTGATACCTGCCATGGCCGCTTTCTGTACAAGTTCAAAACTGGCTCTGCCGCTTAACAACAATACGGTTTGCTGTAAAGGCAGCCAGTTATACATCATGGCTGCGCCTATAAGCTTATCTAAAGCATTGTGCCGGCCAACATCTTCCCTGAGCAGCAACAACTCGCCAAAGGGGGTAAATAATGCCGATGCGTGTAAGCCCCCGGTATCATCAAAAACCCGCTGATGCCTGCGCAGGATATTCGGCAGCTGATTAAGTACAACGCTGTGGATCATGTTGCCATCATCCGGCCCTGCAGCATAGCTGCTTACCGTACGAATGGCGCTAATTGAACCCTTGCCGCATACACCGCAACTGCTGGTGGTATAAAAATTACGCTCGGTATTTTGGAGATTGGGCACAGCGTTGTGCTCAAGTGTTACCAGAATAGTATTCTCCTTATTTTCGGCACAGGCTATAAAGCTATGTTTGGCAGATTTTACCTCGTCTGCGTTTTTGATGATGCCTTCGGTGAAAAGAAAACCGGTAGCCAGTTCGGCATCGTGGCCAGGCGTACGCATGGTTACTGAAATATTGCGCACCTCCTTACGGTCGGCAGGCCCGTATTCCAGCTTAATTTCCAGTGGTTCTTCAATAGCTATACTATCCTCTTCCCTTGCGCTCTGATTGGCGTTAACTTTTACAACGGGGATATGTATAATTGATGGCGTAGACATACTCAAATATACAACTTAAAGGGCGGCTTTGTTTACGCAAGTTTACGCACGTAATACAAGTTCAAGCATCTCTGCTTGAATTATTTTGAGGGTAAGCGTCCATGCAATAACTGTTAACTTAGGCCAACAGGGGGTTAACAGGGTTAACAGAAATTTGGATTATATTCACACATCAAGTTAACAACCAGAATATTAAAAAAAAACAGCATTAACATGTGTTAACCCCGGCAAGATCAAGCGTCCCGAGCTCAAGTTAGAGAATCGTAAGCGAGGATGCTTACTTTTTGTTTGGGTTCAAGCGTGGACGCTTGGACCTGCATATAACATCATGTTAAATTTAAAACCAGTACTCGTTTTATAAGCTAAATTGAATAATTTTGAGATATGAAGATCAATATACTGGCTTTTGGAGTGACCAGGGAAATATTTGGAAGCAGTGAAATTAGCCTGGAAATGACAAACGACGCTACCATCTCCAATTTGAAATACCTGCTCGAACAGCAATATCCGCGTTTAAAGCAGCTATCATCATATATGCTGGCTGTTAATAACGAATATGCGTTGCCCGGCGATACCATTCACGAACGCGATGAAATAGCCATCATTCCACCGGTAAGCGGGGGGTAGTCAGTTGGCAGTTAGTAGCAGTTATTAGTGGCAGCGGCAGTCCTTATAGTTTGCAGTTTTTTCCGGCGGTTTACGGTACCTCTAAAACGATATTTTATTACAAATTCATTCAACCTAAATAAAACAATGGCTATCAGAAGCGCTACGCTTGCCGATCATTCTGCAATATCAAGCCTGCTAACCCAGTTGGGATATCCCGGTACTGAAGATTTTTTACCGGAGAACCTTGAAAAGATGCTGGGGCAGGCGTCATCGCAGGTTTTGGTTTATGAAGACGAGGGTGAAGTTGCGGGATTTATAGCTATCGACTTTTTAACACAACTGGTTGTTAAGGGTGATTTTATTCGCATCAGTTGTTTTTCTGTTGATGAAAACACGCGTGGTAAAGGCATAGGTAAAGCCCTCGAAGATTATATTACCGAACTTGGCAAAGAGCGTAATTGCGATCGCATAGAAGTTCATTGCCACTCGCGGCGGGTGGATGCACACCGCTTTTATTACAGGCAGGGTTATTCCGAATCGCCCAAATACCTGATGAAATCATTAGTTGAATAATATTTAAATTACATCATCTTGAATACACAGATCCTCCTATCGGCCCAAACACTGGATATCCAATCCTGCATCGACTGGATCATGTCGCCCGAATCGGGAGGAATAGATGTTTTTATTGGCACAGTGCGCAATGCCACCAAAGGCAAAAAAGTTTTAAAGCTTGATTTTGAAGCTTATGAGCCCATGGCCATCAGCGAGATGAACAAGATAGCGGCGCAAGCCTTTGAGCGCTGGCCGGTTCAAAAGATCTTGATCCATCACCGTACCGGTTTGCTGCAGGTTGGCGAGGTACCTGTGGTAATAGCTGTTTCAGCGGCCCATCGTGATGCCGCTTTTGACGCATGCAGATATATCATAGATATACTCAAACAAACCGTCCCTATCTGGAAAAAAGAAAGCTTTGAGGATGGCGATGTTTGGGTAGCAGCACATCCTTAGGATTTGGGATTAAAAAAGAAAAGCGCCATTGCGAGGAACGAAGCAATCCCCGATTGGTATAGACGCTCTGTACAGTTCGCGATTGCTTCGTTCCTCGCAATGACGTTATATTATTGCTGTTGTTATCAACAGCATACGTATTAACTAACCTTATACCCTTCCAATCCACCTTCCAACGAAAACACATCAGCTTCGGGGATCATTTTAAGGATCAGCTTTACAGCCTCGTCGCTCCGTTTACCTGACGAACAGTAAAGAACTTTGGTATTCGGACTGGTAAAATAGGCCAGGTATTCTTCAACTTCATCTAAGGGGATATGCGTACCGCCAATGTCGTAAGCCTCGCGCTCCTGTATGGTACGTACGTCTACAAGCTCAACCGTATCGTCAACCAGGATCCTTTTTTTCAGGTCATCGGCATTAATAGAAGGAATGGTAATAGTTGTTTTTAACCTGCGGATATGCGTTTTGGTAACCGGGCCTATCTTAAAGATGCGGCTTTGCATACTTTGCGCATCAAATATCAGCACTTTTCCTGCCAGCAGCTCGCCTGTTTTAGTAATGTATTTAATAACCTCATTGGCCTGCATGCAACCAATAATACCGGCCAATGTAGGGATCACCCCGCCTTCGGTACAGTTGGGGATCTGCGTGGCATCTACTTCCGGGAATAAATCGCGGTAATTGGGCGAATTTGCACCCTTGCCATTGCTTACGTTCCAAACGGCTATCTGACCTTCAAACTGGTATATAGCGCCATAAACAAGCGGTTTACCGGCCAAAACACAGGCATCATTAAGCAAGTAACGGGTTTCAAAATTATCCGTACCATCCAGCACAATATCATAATTACTGATAACGTCCATGACATTATCGGAGGTTATCTTGGAGATATGTGGTACAAGCTTAATACCGGGGTTTTGAGCTTGTAAACGTGCGCAGGCTACTTCAGCCTTATTTTTGCCTTCATCGGCCGGGGTGTACAAAACCTGGCGGTGCAGGTTGCTTACCGATACCATATCAAAATCGGCAATGCCTAATGTGCCTATTCCCGTTGATGCCAGGTATTGCGCGGCCGGGCAGCCCAAGCCACCTGCCCCTACTACCAATACGCGGGCTTGCTGTAATAATTGCTGAGCTCCTTCGCCAAAACCGGGCAGCGCTATCTGGCAGTTATATCGTTGTAAATCCTCATTCATTAGTAGCAACTATTTTATTATGGATCATTGATTTTACTTTCTCCAATTCCTCAGGCGTATTCACATTGGTCAGCGCCTCCTCATGCGGAGCATTTAGCAATGTGATATCGCTATTGATCAAAACCTTGCGGGGACAGGAGTACCCCTGTGCCAAAAACGATAACAATACCGGGTAGCTTTTGGGCTCCCATATAGCAATTAAAGGTTCGGGAAAATTGGTTACCGGGCTATGATAAGCCGTTGCCACTGAAGAACTGTTTCTCCAGGCTGCTAAATTGCGGAGCGTACTATCATCCATCAATGGCAGATCGCAGGCTATTACCAACCATGCCGCGTCCGGCTGTTCACGAAACGCCGAAAGAATAGCACCATACGGGCCCAAACCTGTAAATGTATCTTCTATAACAGGATAAGCCGGGTCAATTTCCTGCTGTTGGCCCGGGCGGCCGGATATATAAACTTCCTTGCAAAAACTTTTAAGCAAATCGGCCATATAATAGCGTTGTTGTTTGCCATGCCAGTTGGCCGCGCCTTTATCAAAACCCATCCGGGTACTTTTACCGCCTGCTAAAACCAGTCCGTTTAAAACAGGCCTGGTTTGCTTTAAAGCTGCTTCAAAAAAAGCTACGATCTTTTCACGGTCGTCTACCTTTAAAACCGGGATCTGCTGCCAGTGCGGGATTGCCTCCTGTATAAAATCAGGAATTTCGCCCGCGTTATCGGCCAGCAGAAAAAGCTGTACGTTATCAAGCTGATCTGTTCTTTTTTGCAGCGATGCTTTTTTATTGATGTCGATGATCACCACCTGGGCTTTGGCCTGCTGATGGTTACCGTTAACCAATACCAGATCTGCCGATGAGAATTGCTGCTTAAGCTGGTAAGGGAATACCAGGTTTTGATAATTAAACTGCTGATAATTTACCTGGTCAGTATACTCAAGTGAGGCGCCGCTTACCAGCCTTCCGGGTAGTAACGTGATATCATCGTTATGCGACATATCCACATAAGCGCATTTATATACCGGCGAAAGCGAGCGGACCACATCATCGGCCAGTAGTTTGATCACGGTGCATGGACCACCTACAATAGCCCATTCATTACGTCCAAAATTGCCGGTTGAAGGCCTGGCCAGCTTAGCATGTTTACGATGGCCTGATGGCTGGTTATGATCTTTTAAAGTCACGTTTACCTCCTGTTTTTGATATCAGTTTGGTTTCTTTTATCACTATATCGTGGCTCATGGCCTTGCACATATCATAAATGGTAAGTGCCGCTATTGAAGCGCCAACTAATGCTTCCATTTCCACCCCGGTTTTAGCGGTTATACTTGCGGTACAATCAACCTCAACCTCCTGCTGCTCGTTTATGTGGATAGTAACGTTACAATTATCCAAACCCAGCGGGTGGCAAAGCGGAATCAGGTCGCCGGTTTTTTTGGCCGCCATAATTCCTGCAATAATAGCTGTTTGAAAAACCGGGCCTTTTTTGCTTTGTAATTCGTTCCCTGCCAATAGCTCAAATACTTCGGCAGGCAAAGCAACTACGCTGCGCGCCGTGGCAGTGCGGTGTGTAACCTGTTTTTCAGTTACATCAACCATATTTGGGTCGCCTTGTTTGTTTATGTGGGTTAACATGATGAACCTTGATTTACTTGATTATAGGATTTAAGGATTTTGCTTGCATATTTTATCAGATTTTATTCCATCAGGGTAATCCCAAAATCCTAAAAATCATGGTTAAACCTCCAAACCTTAAACACTTCTCCCGCTTTAAATTCGTTTTTTTCCAGTGGAAGCTCCAAAAAAGCTTCGGTATCTGCTAAGTTAGCAAAATCGCCCGAACCATTTCCCTCAACAGGCATCGCTATCAATTGTCCTTGCCGGTTGCTCTGCAATTTTACCTGCAGATAATATTGTAATGCCGGCTGAAAAGTAAAATCCTTCCCTAATGCAGCATATAATGGAGCCTTTGCGGGCAGACCAAGCGTAGCACTCAGCCATGTTAAAAAGTAACGATGCAGGCACATAAATGTTGCTACCGGGTTACCCGGAAAGGCAAACACTAACGCGCCGTTGTTATGCCTGCCAAACCAAAAAGGTTTGCCGGGGCGCTGAGCCACTTTATGAAACAGTTTTTCAACTTCAGATTCTTCCAGTGCCTGGGGGATATAATCAAACTTCCCCATCGAAATGCCGCCGCTCAGCAGTAACACATCATAACTCTGTAAGCAATGCTGGATTTTTTCGCGGGTGATATTTGGCTCATCGGGGATATGTAAAATATCGGCATCATTGTGATGTTGTTTCAAAACTGCCTTAACTGTGTAACTGTTTGATTTGCGAATTTGGTATGGCAAAGGTGTTTCATCCACATCCACCAGTTCATCGCCCGATGAAATGATTACCACCCGCGGCATTTTTTTAACAAGCAGATGGGTTTTACCCACCGATGCCGCCACGCTGATGATGGCAGGACTTACCAGCTGACCGGATAGCGCGATAACATCATTTTGTTTTTTATCGACACCTTGCAGATGCAGGTTTTGGCCTTTTTTGACGTCTATAACATTTAAGCTTGCCTGTCCCGCGCTGATCTCCACATCTTCATAACGGATCACCGTATCAACCGAAGCAGGCAATACCGCCCCTGTCATGATCTCAATACATTCGTCAAGTTCATTTATTTCAACAGGTTGGTCACCTGCTGCCTGGGTGGCTTTAATGCGAAAAGTATGGATGCCCTTTTCAATGGCGGCATGTTTTACTGCAATGCCATCCATGGTTACCCTGTTAAAAGGGGGCAGGTCACGATCTGCTTGCAGGTTCTCGGCCAGTACATAACCCAAGGCTTGTTCAAACGGCAGACTTTGTGTACCGTAGTCCCTTGTTTGTGCCAATACCAGTTTTTCAGCCTCTTCAACCGTTGTCATTTTTATATTGGGTTTTAAAACTATCCGCCAATAGTGGCCATTGATTCATGAATCCCGGTTTTAGCTACACGGGCCCGCTCAGCCTCCCAGCCGTCTGCCGGCCGGTGACTAAAGGCAGTTAACAACGCGCCTTGCAGTACCTCGTCAGAAGCGCCCTTCCGCATCAGATCTTTTAAATTAAGCACGCCATCGTCGTACAAGCATGTTTTTAACTCGCCCTGTGGTGTTATGCGAATGCGGTTACAGGTACCGCAGAAGGTACGCGAATAAGCGGCTATAATGCCGATGCTCCCTTTGTGCCCCGGGATTTGATAATTATAGGAAGTAGAATAAGCCGGATCATCTAGTTTTTTTATTTCAGGATATTTGTTTTTTATTTCATCCAGAATCCGGACATAATCCCAGTGCAATCCATCATACACATGGCCATCACCGTTAAAAGGCATTTCTTCAATAAACCTCACGCTAACGGGCAACTCTTTGGCCAGCTCAACCAGCGGTATAATATCCTGTGTATTTTTGCCGTCCATCACCACGGCATTGATCTTCACCTCCATATCGTGGCTCAGCATAGCATCTAAAGAGGCCATTACATTGCTAAACTCATCGCGACGGGTAATGGTAAAAAATCGATTGGCATCCAGCGTATCCAAACTAAGGTTGATGGAACGTACACCAATCTTTTTCAATTCGGGAACGTAAGGGGCGGTTAGCACACCATTAGTGGTCAGGCCAAGTTCTTTTAAGCCATTGAGGCCGGATATGCCGGTGAGCAGTTGCATAATATCCTTCCTTACAAAAGGCTCGCCTCCGGTTATACGGATCTTCTCGATGCCCATTTTAACCAGCAAACCGCAGATCTGCAGCATTTCCTCGTTGGTCATGAGCTCGGTGCGTGAAAGCCAGTCGAGGCCATGCTCCGGCATACAGTAAAAACAGCGCAGGTTGCACCTGTCTGTCACCGCAAGGCGCATGTAACTTATCTTCCGACCATGGTTATCTGTTAGCAAAATATAGCGCTTTTACTTTGTAAATTTAATCAATTAACAGCCATTAAAACTTAAGTTTATATGTGGCGAGGGTAAAAGTAAACATTACCGGGCGGCGGTATGTTTATAAAATGTATTTTTTGCTTCCTGGTCGACGTTCAATTTTATTTACAATTAACCAACAGGAAAACAGCACAATTAATTCCTATTCATCACATCATCATAAACCACAAAAAGTCAATTTGTTATAAATGAACAGATATAACTAAAACTTTAATTCAATCAATCCCGTATTAAGGCAAGCATCCGCCTAAAACAATTATAAAAAGGGAGTCCCCTGAACCCTGACACATAAGCAAAAAGGTTCGGAAGCTGTATGAATTGTAATGCACGATGAATAACCGGGCACTACAGCAATAGTTATACAATACCTAATGTTAACAGTTAAAAAATGACGGGGATTATTATTCTGGCAGCAGGCTCATCAAGCCGTTTTGGCTCACCTAAACAAAATTTCGTTTACCAGGGTAAAACCCTTTTGCAGCGGGCAATTCAAACCGCACTCACCTGTCTGCACTGCGAAAAAGTTATTGTTGTGCTGGGAGCCAATGAAGAACTGATCCGTTCAAATATAGATGACCAGGTTGTTTATGTTGCCTACAATCCGCGCTGGCAGGAAGGCATGGGTTCATCAATAAAAATTGGCGTACAGGAAATGCTGCGGCTTAAACCCGGTATAACTTCAATTATTTTGATGCTATGCGATCAGCCTTTTGTTGATTCATTCCTGATATCCCAGTTAGTTGAGAAAAAGGAAATTAATGATTGTGGCATCATCGCCAGCAGTTATCGCGATGCTTTGGGTGCACCGGCTCTATTCGATGCAAAGTATTTCCCCGATCTGATGAACCTACAAGGGCATGAGGGAGCAAAAAAAATCATCGAAACACACGCCGATGATGTTTTTGTCCTCCCCTTTCCGCTTGGTGCCATTGATATTGATACTGCCGAAGACCTGGAAAGGCTTAACCAGGCCGGTTAATTATGCAGAAGCTACCAGTTTATTTACGCTTCGGTATACAAACTCGTTGAAAATATGCCTGCGGGCAAATCGTCCCGGCGAATCGGCATTGATAAATTTAGTGTAAACCGCTTTAGGCACATCAAAATATTCGTATACGTTACCATCCCAAAAAGTAACTTTTAGTACCTGTTGTTTGTACTCAAAATCGGCAATGTTTGATAATGTTGTTGTAGCAGTATAATCGGCCAGGGTTTGGGCACGGGTTTCGGGAGCTATGCTTACTAAAAAGTGATAAGCTTCGATAATGGTTTTGCTCTTTTCTTCGGCTTCTATCCTGCTCTCATCCTGAAACCTGTCGGGGTGCCAGGTTTTCATCATGCTTTTATAAACCGTGCGTAGCTCGGTTAGCTCCGCATTTTCATTTACGTTCAGGAGTTTCCTGTAGTCGACAATTTTTTTCATTATTTATTCTATTTTTTTTATTGTCGATGAAGGGCTTACAGGTAAAACTGTCTTTAATACCGTCATGAAAATAACGGCGCAAAGGTACGCTTTTTTAACACCAAAAAATCACGAAGTTTTATTTATTAATAATGATGATATTATCTAAATATTGGCTAAAACTTTTATTAACAAAGCCATTAATTCCTTACAATCCCTGCTACTTTAATTAACATCACGAATGAGTAAAATAGAGTAACTGCTGTTTAAATTATAAACCGTATTTTTGCAGGCTATGAAGTTTCCGAAATTCGCCGACCTGATACTGTTTGAAAACGATGATATTATAGTTGTTAACAAACCTCCTTTTATAAGCTCGCTTGATGAACGCGGCGAAGGCAGCAGCGAGATCAGTATGCTGAGGCTGGCTAAGGCTTATTGGGACGATGCGCAGATTTGCCACCGCCTGGATAAGGAAACATCCGGTGCGCTTATTTTTGCTAAAAATCCTGAGGCTTACCGCTCGGTTTCTATGCAGTTTGAAAAACGCAAGGTTAAAAAAGTATATCATGCCGTTATTGACGGTACCCACACCTTCGACAACCTGCTTGTTGACCTACCTATATTAAACGTAGGCAAAGGCAGCGTTACCATCAGCCGGCAGGAAGGCAAACGTGCCGAAACCTGGTTTCAATCGTTAAAATATTATAAACATTATACCCTGGTTGAATGCCGCCCGGTAACAGGCCGTATGCACCAGATCAGGATTCACCTGGCTACACAAAGGGCCTCAATAGCCGGCGACGAAATGTATAAGGGCGAGCCTGTTTTTCTGTCAAAAATAAAACGCAAATACCATTTAGGTAAAGATCAGGAAGAACTGCCTATCATGAAACGCTTTGCCCTGCATGCCTATGAGGTAACGTTTCGCATCAATCCGGAAACTGAGGTTACCATTCATGCGCCCTACCCTAAAGATTTTGAAACACTTTTAAAGCTGCTTGATAAATTTGACCTCTAAAATTAAATAGTAGAAAGTGTTTGATATTTACCCACGCCAACGTATTTTTATGCCTAATGGCTTCTCTTGTTAAAAAGTTCTCTCTCTGTATTTTACTGGTGGCGTTTGTTGTAAGCAGTTCAGAAGCCTCATCATACATCTATCTCTCCGAAGACAGTCTGGTTAATTTTATTAAGATAAAAGACAGAAACTTACAGGACAAGAAAATAGTTGATTATATCAAACTCCGTTTTCAGCAAGGGCCGGAAAACACCATTCCGGAAGGTAAGACAGAAGTTTACGAAAAACTGGATAAATACCAGGTTGATGACCGAGAAGCTTTAAAATACTTTATCGAAAGTACCGTACAAAGGCGTTTATCCAAGCTCCCCGAAGCGGAAACGGCCATGGTTAAGGCCATTGACCAGGCGTCAAAAGCCAAAGCCGATTTCCTGATCTACTCCTTTATCAGTCACCTTGCTTTCATTCAAACAGACCGCGGCAACCCCATCGGAGCCATTTACAGCTACGGATTGGCCCAAAAGCAGGCGCTGAAACTTAACGAGCCGTTATTACAGGTATACCTCAATATTAATATATCCGACCTGTACTATAAGCTTAACCTGTATAGCCAATCGCTATACTACCTTAACCTGGCATTCCGGATCAAGGAAGAAAATAAGATTAAAGACGATAGGTTTTACACCATCATAAGCTATAACAAGGCCGAAAACTTTTTCAGAAGAAGAAACCTCGATTCGTTGCAGCAGTGCCACAATGAGTTAATGGGGCCTAATAACAAAAGCTACAAATTATTTACCTATCAAAACCGTACAGCCTACTATATATCTATCCTGAAACACCACTATGCCGAAGCTATAACGCAGATTAAAGAGCTTCAGGCCAATAAAAAGTACGTACACAACGACCTTGAGAAGCAAAACCTGGCCGATGCGTTTTACCTCAATGGTCAGGCCGATTCGGCAACTGCCATAGCCAACCAATTACTTGTCCTGCCCTATTCTGCCAATCACCCGGAAATAAAACATCACCTTTACGAATTACTTGGAAAAATAGCCCGTGACAGGGGCGATTATAAACTGGCAGCCGAAAATTTCGACCTCGCCTTAAAGCAATCAGAAGAAAGCCTTAATAATACTACACAGGTGGGCAACGCGTCGGCGCAGATAAAAATCGACAAAATTGAAAACACTTTTACAGATACTGCCGAAAAATATCGTCGCGAACGTTTGATTTTAATCCTCGTTAGTATCACCACCGTTTTTATGTTTGCTGTTATCGCGTTATTGTACCGCAGTGCCAGGCAAAAACGCCACTACGAGAAACTGCTGTACGATAACAAAAAAAATGAGCTTGCATTTATTAACTCGCACGAGGTACGCAAGCATTTGACCAATATATTAGGTCTTGTTGAACTAATGAGTGAAAGCAAGGATAAAAAGCAGGAGTTTTTACTGGTAGAAAAGCACCTTTACGATTCGGCTAATAAACTTGATGAGGCCATCAAGAACATCTCCGACAAACTAAGCGATTAAACTCAGGCGACAATAAAGTTTCCATAACTTAATCATCCGCAGCAAGTTAACCTGTTTAACAAATGCCCCGGCTGTACGGCTGTGCATTCAAATTTGCGTTATTGTCAAAAAACACCCTCAATTTATTTCTAAAAATATGAAATTGTTAAAAATGCAGTTTTGAGGTTTCTTTTTTACGTGTTTCCGGACATAATTAACATGTTATTGAAAAAAAATGTAAAATTTCTTAACATTTGTAATGATTTTTGTAAAAATAATTTAAATTCGCCTTAATAATTATTGAGATTAATACAAAAACTATAATTAGAACCCCAACTTTACAAATTAATTAAAAAATGGCAACAAAACTCGAGTACATTTGGCTTGATGGCTATAAACCAACACAAAGCCTGCGTAGCAAAACAAAAATCGTTAAAGAATTTAGCGGCAAAGTAGAAGATTTAGATAACTGGAGCTTTGATGGTTCTTCAACTGAGCAGGCACCAGGTGGTTCATCAGATTGTATCTTAAAGCCAGTTTTTGTTGTTCCTGATCCACAAAGAAAAAGCGCTTACTTAGTAATGTGCGAAGTATTAAGTGCTGACGGTAAACCACACGAATCAAACGGTCGTGCTACCATCGCTGATGATGATAACGATTTCTGGTTTGGTTTTGAGCAGGAGTACTTCCTGTGGGATCCATCAACCAGCAAACCACTTGGTTTCCCGGCTGCCGGCTACCCAGCTCCACAAGGCCCTTACTACTGTTCAGTAGGTGCTAAAAACGCTTTCGGTCGCGAAATCGTTGAAGAGCACTTAGACGCGTGTTTAGAAGCAGGCCTAAACGTTGAAGGTATCAACGCTGAGGTTGCTGCAGGTCAGTGGGAATTCCAGATCTTCGCTAAAGGCGCTAAAGAAGCTGGTGACCAGATCTGGGTTGCACGTTATTTATTAGAAAGAATTGGTGAAAAATACGGAGTTGCTATTAACTGGCATTGCAAACCGCTTGGTCAATTAGACTGGAACGGTTCTGGTATGCACGCTAACTTCTCAAATACTACTTTACGTACTGCAAACAGCAAAGAAATTTTCACAGCTATCTGCGAGTCTTTCCGTCCAGCTGTTGCTGAGTGTATCGCAGTTTACGGTGCTGACAACGATCAGCGTTTAACCGGTAAACACGAAACCGCTTCTATCCATGACTTTAGCTATGGTGTATCTGACCGTGGTGCTTCTATCCGTATCCCTCTTTACGCTGTAGATCACAACTGGAGTGGTTACCTGGAAGATCGTCGCCCTAACTCAGCTGCAGATCCATACAAAGTTGCAGCGGTTATCATCAAAACTGTAAAAACAGCGAAGCTTTAATGCCCTGAATAAAATAGTTATTTGTTTTATCCCCCGGTTTTAACAAACCGGGGGATTTTTTTTGCAGATTACTTAGAAGCTGTTTAAAATTGTTTTTTTGACCGGTAGATAAACTTCATTGCCGTTGGTTTTAACCAACGGTTTAATAGACAGCGATAAAATGGCTTCAGCCACAAACCGCTTATATAATTGGGCTAAAGCCGGGACTTTTTACCTTTTTTACCGTTGGTTAAAACCAACGGCAATGATTAAAACGGCTTCTTAAATTGTTACCACGAGGCGTTGCCCGCCAGATACGTCCTGCTCCCACAGTTTAGCAATATTCGCCAATTTCACCGCAATCGTATCTACTTTCAACTTACCTGCTGCGGCAAGCGCGAACATTTCCGGCAAAATCTCAGAAAACAGTTCGCCTACCTGTGCTTTTGACCAGGCACCAAGTCCCGACCCGGTTAATTGAAGATCAACACTCCTGAGGTTGGCAGCCGATAACTGTATAAGATCTCCCGACATGCCACCAACAGATACATACCTTATCTTATTGGTAAATGAGCCATCTCCTTTTATACAGCCCAGTATCATTTCGGCTGTATGCCCCCACAGGTAATCGACAATAATATCAATAGGTGTTTCTGAATGTATAGCGCTAATCCGACTTTTAAAACTTTCATCATCCTGTAGTACCTGAATTGTTTCATCAGCCCCAAGAGATAGTAATTCATTCAGTGACTGCTGGCTCCTACCTGTTGCGATCACCTTTTTAGCGCCATAGTGCTTTGCTATTTGCACGGCAACACGACCGGTAAACCCTGTAGCACCATTAATTAGCACTACATCGCCCGGCTTAATATCAGCTTTAAATTTAAGTCCCATAGCAGCGCCAATTACCGCGTTAGGCAGGGCTGCCGCTGTAATATCATCCAGTTCATCAGGCAATTTCACTATCCTGCTTTTGTGAATAGTTGCTTTTTCGGCAAGCATACCACTTACCCCTACGCCATAAACTCTTGTACCATCGTCCAGCACACAAACACCATCGCCGCCAATTACCTGGCCACTTGTAACGGGCGCGTCGCTCGAATAATGTTTGCCGGAAGCTCTTACTTTGTCAAAATGCTTAAGTGCTACCGCCTTTACGCTTACTAATGTTTCATCGTTATTTTGAACCGCCGGTTCAGGGAAATCTGTATATTGAGGAAGCCCTCCTGGTTGATACATTACTGCTGCTTTCATGTTATATTATTTTTTGATAACACAAAATTAGGCCGGCAGACACAGGAGAAACGATAACATATGTTATCAAGTTCAGAAATGCGGTTTACCTTTTGCAAGCTTACTTTTTATACGACTCAAATGCACTTTGCTTACTCCAAGATATGAGGCTATATAATGCTGGGGTACCCGCTGAACAATGTGTGGCCGCTCGCTCAAAAGTAGCTGATAGCGCTGCTCCGGTGTATCACGAATAATAGAAACAAACTCGTTGATGTAGTGCATCTGCCGTCGGGCTGTCATTTGCAATATCATCTGGGCAAAGTCGGGCTCATGGCTCAACTCATCCATTAAACGGAGAACGTGTTGCTTAGGCAGCAGATAAATAACCGAAGGCTCGATAGTTTCAATGGTGAATGTGCTTGGCACATTATTTATAAAACTATCGAAAGAGCTTAACCCTTCATTCTCAAAGAAAAACTGCACTGTTTTATCATCTCCGTTATTATTAAAAAAAGTGCGTACACAGCCTTTTTCAATAAAGATATAGTGCTGGGATATTTTACCTTCCTCAAGTAAAACAGTTTTAGCCGGGGCCTCTACCCGTTTTTGAAATGGCAGGTATTTGTCCCAGTAGGTATTTAACTTCGGAAACCTGTCTTTAAAATGGAAAAACATTTTGCTTAATAATTATTTAACGGCATTGTTTAAGTATAACATATAATCGCCGCCAATTATCTGTCGGTGTGTGCTTACAGGCAAATTGTAAATGTACATCCAGCAATTTTCGGCACCATTAACAGTTTGAATCTTAACCAGTTCTCTTGTGTACTCCTGCGGATGATCATAGGCCTCTCCTATCCCCTCGTAATCATCGATTACCTCTAATATCGTTTGCGGCTCATCCATAATAAAAATAGCGCCGTGGATAAAAAGAGCTTCTGCATTATCAATCACCGCGCCAGGGTATTCCCCAATATCATAAAGCCGACCGTTGACCTTACCTTTGTTAATAAATTTACAATGTTTATTCAGGTAATCTGCAAACTCATTACCCGGCTGCAGCAATGTGCCGTAAACAAATAAAAACCGATTTGTTATTTCCATATAAATAGCTCAAACAAAGGTAAAAGCAATTGCGTATTAAACGCGTAAAGGCTATTTTTTTATAGTTTAAGCCATAATAGCTATCTTGCCATACCTTAACCGGCCATACTTTTACACCATGAACGCAGAACAGATCAAAGCATATATTGAACAGAATAACATCCAGAAAATAAAATTCGCCTTTGCCGATATCGATGGCATTTTGCGGGGTAAGGTGATCCACCCTAAAAAGTTTATTGACGGGTTACAGAGCGGTTACGGATTTTGCGATGTTGTTTTTGGGTGGGACAGCAACGATGTTTGCTATGATAATGTACAGCTAACCGGCTGGCAAAGCGGCTACCCTGATAAGCTTTGCCGCATTGATCTTTCAACACTGCGCAATGTGCCCTGGCAGGATGATATTCCGTTTTTTTTAGCGGATTTCAGTAAACCTGATGGTGACGATCTGCCGGCATGCCCACGCAGTTTGCTCAAACACATCAAGAAGCAATGTAACGACATGGGTTACCACGCCGAGTTTGCACAGGAGTTTGAATGGTTTAATTTTAAAGAGACGCCGCAAACCCTTGCCGACAAAAAATTCACCAACATTGAACCACTTACACCGGGCATGTTTGGCTACTCAATACTACGCACGTCAGAAAACAGTGATTTTTACTACGACCTGTTTAACCTGCTTACCAAATTCAATATCCCGATAGAAGGTTTACATACCGAAACAGGTCCGGGGGTATACGAAGCAGCTATATTGCATGACGAGGTTTTAGCGGCCGCTGATAAGGCTACCCTATTTAAAACCGCCGTTAAAGAGATTGCCTATAAGCACGGCATTATGGCGTCGTTTATGGCTAAATGGACAGAAACCCTGCCAGGCTGCAGCGGTCACATCCATCAAAGCCTGTGGACCAGCGACCAGTCAAAAAACTTGTTTTACGATGCCAATGATGTAAACAAAATGAGCGATCTGCATAAGCATTACCTCGCAGGTCAGCTTTATTGCATGCCCCATTTATTGCCCATGTACGCGCCAACCATTAACAGCTACAAACGCCTTGTAGAAGGTGCCTGGGCCCCAACAACCATTACATGGGGCGTTGAAAACCGTACCACAGCCATCCGGATCATTAACACCACCGAAAACTATACCCGCCTGGAAACCCGCATCCCGGGATCGGATACCAACCCATACCTGGCTATGGCCGCGGCGCTGGCATCAGGCCTGTATGGTATTAAAAACAAGCTCGAATTAAATATTGAACCAACCGTAGGCAACGGCTACCAGGATAAACGCAATGGTGTACTTTGGCCTAACCTTCACGCGGCCGCAACAGCCATGCAAAACTCTGATATTGCCAAAGAACTCTTCGGCGAAGGCTTTGTTGACCACTTCACCCAAACCCGCCTATGGGAATACCGCCAGTTTGCCAAAAGCGTAACTGATTGGGAATTGAAGAGGTATTTTGAGATTATCTGACTTCTCTTCTTCACGTCATTGCCAGTAACCATCAGTTAAAACCTAAAAAAAGTGATGACTTGTAAATTATATTTTAGCTATGCTGCGCGGTGGGTAGCGTTAGGGATAGAAGCGTAAAGCCCACAGCGTGCGTTGGATTGCGTGTAGGCAAAGCGAGGACTTGCAGCGGATAGCCCGGGCCGCAGGCAACGCCCATATCTAAAAAACAATTAATCATCAATCACTTACAACCACTCCATAAGTAAAAAGAAACGACGACGCAATCCCTTAGTTATACATATCCGATCTGCAATGGCTACGAGATTGCCACGCTTCGCTCGCAATGACATTTTATTATCTACCCCCAACAAACAAATTATAATATATTTGTACCCTTAATTATAAACCGAATGCTGCCATTGGCGTAACTTTGCCGGCAGATATATACAAATGGACTATTCTTTTATTATCCGCAAGGCCTGGGAGGGGTATGACGCGTCAAAAACTATCCGCGATATTGAAGATATCAGCGCCATGGTTTCAACCAATCATGTATACCGTATTACGTTCGACGACGACGATATAATCATAGCCAAACTATCATATTTTGGCATATTTGAGCACTTTAAAGAAGATCACCGCATTATCCAAACACTGGCGATTAACCTGCTTTACCCGTTTGAGAATTTCCTGGCACGTTCTTTACAGAAAAATAACCGGGTATACATTTATCATCATAAACACGGTAAAACCGACGCCTGGGTGGTATTTTATAACCCTACCCGCATATTACAGCGTCTACCGCGCCGGTTGGAGGAAAATCATATCAAAAAGCTTGGTCAGCAAGTGGGTAAATTCCACAAGGCCTGTTCAAGGGTTAAAAATGTATTGCCTAAATCATCAAAAACTTTACGTACCGATATTTCGGCGTTATTACAGCAAATCGAGGTTGATCCTAAACAATTTGGTACGGGTATGCAGGCCGATTTCCTGAAATACCATTGCGAAACTTTCCTGAAAAACCGCTCTAAATACAACATGAGCTCGTTTGAGATCATCCCGGTATTTATTGATTGGAACATCGGCAATTTTTCGGTAACGCCAAACCTGGAACTTTACTCGCGCTGGGATTATGACTGGTTCAGGATGAGCTACCGTTTGCTTGATTTTTATTTCTTTAGCCGCGTAGTATCTGATATTGGCGACCGTACCGTGTTCAGTTATGTGATCAACACCATGATGGAAGACCGTTTTATCATGTTTTTAAAGGAATACCACAAGGTAAACCCGCTGACTGCAGATGAGATAAGGTTTTTAAAAGAAGCTTACCGCTTTTTTATCCTGAATTATGTAATTAAGGATGGCAAGCACTTTTTTAACGAACAATACGCCAAAAAACTGCAGGCCGAGGCATTTGATATCTACTTACCATCGGTAGACAGGGATTTTGATGCCGAAAAAATCATTGAGGCTTTAAAATTAAAATAGGTTAGCTATCTTTCGGGCTCATTTTATTGCAGAACCCTAAAAACAGACAAGCATGACCAGAATAGACAACTTTAAATCCATCATTGATAAATACGAAGTTGTTTTTTTTGATGCTTTTGGAGTTCTGAAAAATTATGGTGGCCTGCTTCCGGGTATTGAAAACACTTTTGCTTATTTACAAGAGCAAGGCAAGGAGTACTACATTGTAACCAACGATGCCTCAAGAAGCCCGGTGCAGCTGGCCGAATCCTATACAAAAAAAGGACTGATGGCCATAACTCCTGATAGGATAATCTCATCGGGTATGCTTACCAAAGAGTATCTTGACCTGAAGGTAAATGATGGCATTGTGGCTTACCTTGGCACGCCCGATTCTGCCCATTATATTGATAGCTCGGGTCTGCATACACTACCGATCGCCGAAGTGAATGAAAGCAATATCGACAGGGTTAACGCGCTGGTATTTTTAGATGATGAAGGCTTTGACTGGGGCCGCGATCTGAACAAATCGGTTAACCTGATGCGCAAACGCACCATTCCCGCTATTGTGGCCAATACCGATCAGGCCTATCCCTTAACCAAGCATGATGTATCTATAGCTATTGGCGGTTTGGCCAGCATGATTGAAAAAATTGTGGGCAAGGCCTTTATCCGTTTCGGTAAACCAGATTCACAGATGTTCATGTTTGCTTATGACCTGCTTCGTGAACGCCGCCCTATCAGCAAAAAAGATATTGTAATGGTTGGCGATACCCTGCAAACTGATATCCTGGGCGGTAATAAATTCGGGTTAGATACTGTATTGGTACTATCCGGAAATACCCAGGCCAAAGACGCCGAAAACCGCATTACCTCAACCGGTATTGTGCCCACCTACATCTGCGATTCGGCTGTGGTGGAGCTTGGTGGGTTTGGGTTTTAAGTTCTGTCAGCGTTGAATAATATTTGGTGTGGATGAGCTGTCATCCTGAGCCTGTCGAAGGACGCGCGCAGAGGCCAACCCCGCTATGCTTCGACAGGCTCAGCATGACACCCATTTCTAATCTCTCTCCCCACTTTTTCTACAAATCCTATCAATCTTTCTACTTTATCTATTTATTTCAAAAAAGCTATTTTAAATGTATGGTTTACATTTATTTTTACCAACTTTGAAATCGCTAAGGTATAACTGTCTACCTTACATGTATTAAGCCAATTATTACCTGATTTTAAACTAATGGACACTAATTTTGATCTGAAAGAGCATCCTCACAGTAGGTTAAACATTTTAACGGGCGACTGGATCCTGGTATCGCCGCATCGTACAAAACGCCCATGGCAAGGCAAAGTCGAAGCTACACAAACCGACGACCGGCCTCAGTATGATCCGGCCTGTTACCTGTGCCCCACAAACAAACGCGCCGATGGCAGCGAAAACCCCGATTATAAAGGCAGCTTTGTTTTCACCAATGATTATTCATCGCTTTTGCTGAATACCCCTGATGGTGGTTTAAATGAAGATGAACTATTGGTAGCAAACAGCCAGAAAGGTATTTGCCGGGTGATAAGCTTTTCGCCACGACATGACCTTACCCTGCCACAGATGACCACCAAGGAGATCAGCAAAGTGGTTGATGTATGGCAGTCGGAATTTGAAGACCTTGCCTCTTACCCATGGATCAAACATATCCAAATCTTTGAAAACAAAGGCGATATCATGGGTTGCAGTAACCCGCATCCGCACGGGCAAATCTGGGCGCAAAACAGTCTTCCGGTTGAAGTAGCAAAGGAAACTCAGCAACAAAAACTTCATTTTGAGCAAAAAGGCACCAGTTTGTTGGCCGATTACCTCGCACTTGAACTGAAAAAACAAGACCGTATCGTTTTTGAAAATGATCATTTTGCAGTGTTAGTGCCGTTTTGGGCGGTTTGGCCATACGAAACCATGATCATCAGCAAAAGGCATGTAACCAGCATTCTTTACTTTACAGAAGAAGAAAAACACGGCCTTGCCGATGCCATCAGGAGGCTGACCATCAGGTATGATAATATGTTCGAAACCTCATTCCCTTATTCGGCAGGTATGCACCAATCGCCAGTTAACTCTGGTGAGCATCCTTACTGGCACTGGCATATGCACTTTTATCCGCCTTTGCTACGTTCGGCTACGGTTAAAAAATTTATGGTAGGCTATGAAATGCTGGCAAACCCGCAGCGCGATATTACCGCCGAATTTGCTGCCGAAAAGCTACGTGGTTTAAGTGAGGTACATTATAAAGAAAGGGGATAATGAAAAAACGCTATTTTTAAACCAAACTATAAACAAGCCATTTATGAGAAACTTAATTAAAGGTATTTCTTTAACAATTTTACCCGCCTGTAGCCTATATTTGGCTGCTTGTAATCAAACTTCAACCTCACAGAAAAACACTACTATGGCGGATAGCACCAAAACCACTGCATCAGCATTCGAAAAAACAATCGATGGAAAACAAACCCATCTTTTCACCCTTAAAAACAAAAACGGCTTAACTGCTACCATCACCAACTACGGCGGCAGAGTGGTAAGCCTGTCGGTACCTGATAAAAACGGTAAGCTAACCGACGTTGTTTTGGGCTTTGACGATGTAGAAGGTTTTGAGAAATCAACCGAACGTTACTATGGCGCTACTATTGGTCGCTATGGTAACCGTATTGCCAAAGGTCATTTTAAAATTGATGGCAAAGATTACCAGTCGTCAATAAACAATACGCCAAACACGCTGCATGGTGGTAAACATGGTTTCCAGGAAGTGGTTTGGGATGGCAAAATGATTGATTCATCTACTGTTGAGCTTACCTATCTTTCAAAAGATATGGAAGAAGGTTTTCCTGGTAACCTCAATGTTAAAGTTACTTACAGCCTTACAGATGATAACTCATTTAAATGCCAGTACGAGGCTACAACTGATAAAAAAACAGTTGTTAACCTTACTAACCACGCGTTCTTTAACTTAAATGGCGAAGGTAGCGGTACTATTCTTGATCACGTAGTGCAGATAGATGCAGATAACTATTTACCGGTTGATGCAGGCCTGATCCCTACCGGCAAACTTGAAAAAGTTGCAGGTACTCCGTTTGATTTCACCAAACCTGAAACTATTGGCAAACGCATTAATGTGGACAATGTTCAATTAAAAGATGGTAAAGGTTATGATCATAACTTTGTGTTAAACAAGCATGACCTGAGCACCCCTATTGCTACAGTTATTGGTGATAAAAGCGGTATCAAAATGGAAGTATTTACCGAAGAACCTGGCTTACAGTTTTACAGCGGTAACTTTATGCAGGCTAAAAACGTGATGAAACGTGGTATCAAAGATGAGTACCGTACATCATTCGCTATGGAAACTCAGCATTTTCCTGATTCTCCAAATCAACCACAGTTCCCATCAACAGAGTTGAAACCGGGCGATACTTATAAAACTCAGTCACTTTATAAGTTTTCGGTTGTAAAATAGTTGAATGCTCCAATATTGAAAGTCCTGCCCCAAAGGCGGGACTTTTTGTTTTATGTAAATATGATGCGTTTGTTAAGCAGATTTAAAACAAACCTAAACTTTTTAAGGTTAGAAGGTTAATTAATAACAATCTGTTTACCTATCTATAAAAAACATCATGATTGACAATTCAACCCAACCAGAAGAAAAAGGATTTTTCGAGAAGGTTAAAGAAACAATTGAAAGCCTTTGGGAAGGCACAAAAGACACAGCCGAAGACGTAAAAGAAGCAGCCGAAGAAAAAATAGAAGATATAAAAGAAAAAGTAACCGCTAAAAAAGCCACTACTGCCAAAAAAGTAGCAACGGCGAAAACAGCAGCAACAAACAAAGCTGCCGCGGTAACAGCCAAGGCCAAAACAACGGCTTCGGAAGTAAAAGCTAAAGCAGAAACCAAGGCTAAAGCCATCACCACCAAAGCGAAAGATGAGGCAGCAAGTGCTAAGAAAGCCGTAGCTGAAGTAAAAGCCAAAGCGGCAACCAAAGCTAAAGCCATTACCACAAAAGCCAAAACCGAAGCTACAGAAGCTAAAAAGGCCGTAGCATCTAAAACGGCAAAAGCTACTACTGCAGTTAACAAGAAAGCTACTGCGGCTTCAAAGTAAATTACAATTTTCCTCAGACTTACAAAGTTTTAAAAACTTCGTAAGTCTTCCTCTCTCCCATCCTCAATTCATCCCTCAAACAAACAATTTTGAAAAATAAATTAAGACTGCCATTGACATCAATTTAATTAATCGTAATATTGCAATATAATTATGGGCATTACCAAAACAGAAATATTTACCGACGAGCAGAATAAACTGGCGCTACAGCTTAAGGCTATCGCCCATCCTGCCCGCATTGCCATTCTACAACTCATTATTGAGGCAAAGGCTTGTATTTGTGGTGATTTGTCATCTGAATTAGGCCTGGCGCAGCCCACGGTATCTCAACACCTTAAAGAGTTGAAGAACGCCGGTTTGATACAAGGTACTATTGAGGGTGTAAGCGTTTGTTATTGCATTGAACCCCAGGCCTGGAAAAACCTGAATAATGAGTTAAACAAATTGTTCTCATCTTACAAAGGCATTAATAGCTGCTGCTAAAATTTTTTGATGATATCAATCGTAATATTGCAATAAACAAATGAAAACAAACGAGGAATTAAAAGAATTGGTAAAACTGAAATACAGCGAAATAGCCTTACAGGATAAGGATACCAATCAATCGTCATGCTGCGGCGCAGGATGCTGCTCAACCGAGGTTTATAATATCATGAGCGAAGACTATACCGAGCTGCAGGGGTATAATGCCGATGCCGACCTTGGTTTAGGATGCGGTTTGCCTACTCAATTTGCCGAAATTAAAAAGGGAGATACCGTTATTGACCTTGGCAGCGGCGCGGGTAACGATTGCTTTATTGCCCGTGCTGAAACCGGCGAAACAGGCAAAGTGATCGGTATTGATTTTACAGAAGCAATGATTAGCAAGGCCCGCGAAAATGCGGAAAAGCTTGGCTTTAACAACGTAGAATTTCGCCTGGGCGATATTGAGCATATGCCGGTTACAGCTAATGTAGCCGACGTAATTGTAAGCAACTGTGTTTTGAACCTGGTACCGGATAAAAATGCAGTTATCAAAGACATCTATCGGGTATTGAAACCCGGCGGGCACTTTAGCATTTCGGACATCGTGCTAACCGGCGAGTTACCGGAAAAACTCAGGACAGCGGCCGAAATGTATGCAGGCTGCGTGTCCGGAGCCATCCAAAAAGACGACTATCTGGAGTTCATCAGCAAAAATGGTTTTGTGAATATCACCATACAAAAGGAAAAACCCATAGTAATTCCCGACGATATCTTAGCTAATTACCTGTCGGCAGATGAGATTGCCGAATTCAAAAATAGCAACGGAGCTATTGTAAGTGTTACTGTTTACGCCGAAAAACCTAAAGCATGCTGCGAACCCGGCTGCTGTTAATCAATAATAAATGAAAAATGTATTAGTATTATGCACAGGCAATAGTTGCCGAAGCCAGATAGCCGAAGGATATTTAAAACATTTTGCCGGCGATAGCGCAAAGATATATAGCGCAGGTATTGAAACACATGGCGTAAACCCCAAAGCCATTAAAATAATGGCAGAGGATGGCATTGATATTTCCGGCCACACATCAAACCATGTTGATGAATATGCCGATGTTAAATTTGACTATGTGATCACTGTTTGTGATAACGCCAAAGAAGCCTGTCCGTTTTTTCCGGGAGATGTAAAACGTTTCCACCATAATTTCCCGGATCCGGCAAAAGCCCGTGGTACCGAAGATGAGGTGATGGATGAATTTAGAAAAGTACGGGAGCAGATCAAAGTATATGCCCGGGAGTTTGTGATGGGCTATTTAACAGAAAGGCCTTAATATGTCTGCCAATAATTGTGCTCCGGCCATTGAACGAAAACGGCTTGGTTTTATTGACCGTTATCTTACCGTCTGGATTTTCCTGGCTATGATTATAGGGGTTGCCATAGGCTATTTTATACCTTCCTCATCAGGCTTTATCAACTCATTTTCAACCGGTACAACCAATATCCCCCTGGCCATCGGGCTTATATTGATGATGTACCCACCGCTTGCCAAAGTAAAATACGAACATATGGGCAAAGTGTTTAAGGATGTTAAAGTCTTGAGTGCGTCCCTGTTTTTAAACTGGATCATAGGGCCGGTACTGATGTTCATATTGGCATTAGTTTTCCTGCATAGCTACCCCGAGTATATGGTAGGGCTCATACTCATCGGGCTTGCACGTTGTATTGCCATGGTGGTGGTGTGGAATGAACTTGCCGATGGCAACCGTGAATACGCTGCGGGTCTGATAGCTTTGAACAGTATTTTCCAGATACTTTTATACAGTGTGTACGCTTATATTTTCATAACCGTACTACCGCCCTTATTCGGCTTTAAGGGCCTTCAGATTCATATCACCGTAATTCAGATTGCTAAAAGTGTAGGGGTTTATCTGGGAATTCCATTTGCCGCAGGAATCATTAGTCGTTATACTTTAATTAAGTTAAAGGGTATTGATTGGTTTCAGCAAAAGTTTGTTCCCTTTATTTCACCTGTTACGTTAATCGCGCTTTTGTTTACTATTATAGTTATGTTTAGCCTTAAAGGCAGACTTATCGTACAGATCCCAATGGACGTTGTACATATTGCTATACCGCTGGTACTGTACTTTGCCATTATGTTTTTACTGAGTTTCTTTACTGGCAGATACTTCGGCGCCGATTATTCAAAAAGCACATCGATAGCCTTTACAGCTACCGGCAATAATTTTGAGCTGGCCATCGCGGTGTCAATAGGCGTATTTGGTATTAACTCGGGTCAGGCCTTTGCCGGGGTAATAGGCCCGTTGGTTGAGGTACCGGCTTTGATAGCACTGGTTAACGCGGCATTTTGGCTTCGGCGGAAATATTATACTAAAGAAACCGAAACTGTGAACTAAAGACCGGCTGACGATATAGGCACAAAAAAAGCGATTGGTTTTCCAATCGCTTTTTTAATATTCCAAACTCCCCCTTTAGGGGGCCGGGGGGCTTACGCCTCAAATTTGTAACCTACACCTTTTACTGTAGCAACACAATCGTCGCCCAGTTTTTCGCGTAGTTTACGAATGTGTACGTCGATGGTACGGTTGGTAACCACTACCGAATCTTCCCAGATATTTTTAAGGATCACCTCACGGGTATAAACCTTGCCTGGTTTTGAAGCAAGCAGGTAAAGCAATTCAAATTCTTTTTTGGCCAATACTACCTTAACGCCGTTTTTGTAAACCAGGTAAGCTTCGCGGTCAATAACCAGATCGCCAATTTCCAGTTTGTTATCAATTACGTCTTCGGCAGGAGCATTACGGCGCAGGATTGCATTTATGCGGCTAACCAGTGCGCGGGGCTTAATAGGCTTTGCAATATAATCATCGGCACCTACGTTAAAACCGGCAATTTCCGAATACTCTTCGCTGCGGGCTGTTAAAAACACCATAAAGGTATTTTTAAACTCAGGCATGGTGCGCATAATACGGCATGCTTCTATCCCATCCATTTTAGGCATCATGATGTCCAGTACAATCAGATCAGGTAAGGCTTTTTTTGCTTCGGCAACGGCTTCCTGGCCATTACGCGCTAAAAACACCTGGTAACCCTCTTTTTTCAGGTTATACTCAATCAGTTCTAAAATATCCGGTTCATCATCAACAATAAGTATTTTCTGTTTTGCGGTGCTGCTCATGTTGCGTTAATTTTTTTGTATAAAAGTATACGCTTTACAACAGCTAATAGTTAAGTTAATATTAACAAATTGTTAAACGTTACCTTATATTAACCGTAAGTTGAGGCTATTTAAATGTTTTATTTAAAAAAGCTTCAAGATCGGCGCCCGTAATATTCTTGGCAACGATATTTCCCTGCGGGTCGATAATGAAATTTGACGGGATAGCCTCTATATGATAAAGCCTTTCTGTAGGGCCTTCAAAGCCATTTAAATCAGATCCATGAGCCCAGGTAAGTTTATCATCGCTGATAGCTTTTTGCCATGGGGTCTTGTCTTTGTCAAGGGATACACCTAATATATTAAAGCCTTTAGAATTAAAAGTAGCATATTGTTTAACCACATTAGGGTTTTCCTGGCGGCAAGGCTGACACCATGAAGCCCAAAAATCGATCATTACATATTTACCTTTATAGTCTGACAGTTTAATTGGTTTACCATCTATACCGTTAACAGTAAACTCAGGCGCTTTGTGCCCGATAGAAATAGGCTTAGCTTTATCCATCTGCGCAATGAATTTTTGTACAGTAGGATTATCTTTAAAATCGCCCCTGATCTCATCGGCAAACTTAATCAGTTGAGCTTCGTATTTTGTAGGGTCAAGTGTGGTAGCCGCGTAGAAACCTGCAAGCGAGTTTTTATTGTCGTTCACAAATTTTAAAACCGCCTCACCACTTTCGTTCACGTTCTTTAAAAATATAGGCATGTATATTTTCAGCAGCGAATCGTTACGCTCACCGTGCGATTTTTCCTGGTACTCGGCAAAAAGCTTGGCGTTTTTATCGCCATAAAGGTTACTGATACGGTTAAACTCTTTTATTTTGTCCGAATCGTCAGAGCCTTTAATGGTATACTCGTGCTTTTTATCGTTATTGTCAGTTTCAAACTCGATATCATCACCATTTTTAGCAATGAAATCGTACAGGTTTTCGCCCTGCATTTCGCTGCCTTGCGGACCGGTATTGCCTACTCGAAGTTTAAACAGGTTTGGATAAAGCGCCACATGCTTAAACTCAAATTTGCCGCCCTCGCCCAATGATGTTGAGTCAACAATTTTTAAGCCCGAGCTATCGGCCTCAATCAAATAAACAGCTTTAAGGGCACCGGGATTTTTGATAGTCCCAGAAACGCTGAACTGCGATTGGTTTTTACAAGAGTACATACCGGCGCTTAGCAATAACAATGCGCCGGCAGCCATATTTTTAACTTTCATTTACTTAGCTTCTAATTCTTTAATCAATAGCTGGTTAGTTTTCTGCGGATCGATCTTACCTTTTGAGCTTTTCATGATCTCACCCATAAACAGGCCTAAAACGCCCTTTTTCCCCTTTTGGTATTCCTTAACCTTATCAGGATATTTAGCGATGGCATCCTTTATAAAACGGGTTACATCATCGCCGTCAGCACTAATCAGCAGGTTAAGCTCCTTAGCCAGATCATCCGGTTTTTTACCCGGTTCCTTGATCATGGCAGGGAATAATTTGTGCGAAGCTACAGAATTATTTATCACCCCGGTGTCAATTAGTTTGATGAGGGCGGCAAGGTTTTGCGGCGTAACAGCAAAGTTACCAATGGTTTGATTATGATCGTTCAGGTAAGAGCGTACAGCACCCATCAGCCAGTTGGCAGCAGCTTTATAATGATCAGTATGTTTTATCAGCGATTCAAAATAAACGGCAGTATCCCTATCGGCAGTGATAACCGAAGCATCATAAGCTGTTAAACCTAATTGCTCGGTATATTTATGATACAGTTGAGCTGGCAATGCAGGTAAACCTTTACGAATGTTCTCTACGTACTCATTGCTAAGCTTTAACGGCGGTAGGTCTGGCTCGGGGAAATAACGGTAATCGTTTGCCATCTCTTTGGAGCGCAGCACCGAGGTTTCGCCGGTGTCAGCGTTAAAGTTCAGCGTATTTTGGTAGATATGGCCACCTGCTTCAATAATATTTACCTGGCGCACAAATTCGTGCTCAATGGCACGCTGTACGTTACGGATAGAGTTAAGGTTTTTTACCTCACAGCGGTTGCCATAAGTGGTCGCGCCTCTAAGCCTTACCGAAATATTGGCGTCGCAACGCATGCTACCCTCTTCCATGTTACCATCACAGATATCCAGGTAACGCAGGATCTTGCGCATCTCGGTCAGGAATTGACCAGCCTCTTCGGCACTGCGCATATCTGGTTCAGATACGATCTCAACCAGTGGCACACCTGCACGGTTCAGGTCTATCAATGAATCGGCGTGGTGCTGATCGTGCATACTTTTACCTGCATCCTCTTCCATATGGATATGATGCAGGGCGATATTCTTTTCAGTTCCATCGGCCAGCTTCACAGGCACATAGCCTTTAAGGCATATCGGTGCCTGATCCTGGCTTATCTGGTAACCTTTAGGCAAATCGGCATAAAAATAATTTTTACGGGCGAAGCTATTATTCAGGTTGATAGTGCAATTACAGGCCAGGCCCATTTTAACGGCATATTCAACCGCTTTTTTATTAATAAAGGGCAGGGTACCGGGATGTCCCAACGATACCGCGCTAACATGGCGATTAGGTTCGGCACCAAAGGCAGCAGAATCTGCCGAGAATACCTTACTTGATGTAGATAACTGCGCGTGTACTTCGAGGCCTATCACCAACTCGTACTTTTCAGCTATCCCGTCTGCGAGAACTGTCATAAAAATAAAAATTCAGCTATAATTTACTGAGCTATAAAAACCAAATATATAAAGATTAATACACTATCTGTGCCATTTTGCTCTTAAAAACAACGGTAAAGATGCAATAATATACTTATACGGTAGGAAACATCAGGTTTACAGTTTAGTACACATAATCAATGAGGTGTATTAACCGCACCGATGGCTTTTGAATTGCTAAATTTTCTAAGGTAAAAAGCATTAAGCCTAAAAAATCCAATTGCGACAGCGATTTATATCATTTAAAAAGTGAAAGTTAGTAACCTAAGATTAGCCTAAAGGCCGTTTGCAATAAATTCATTACCGTTGGTTTTAACCAACGGAGTGAAGGCCGAAAGAACTTGGCTTTAGCCCAACTATACGAGCAGATTTTGGCTAAAGCCCCTTTATCGCTTTTCAATGATCCATTGGTTAAAACCAACGGCAATGAAATTTTATCAACCTGTAAATGACGTTCGTTGATTTTAACAGCTTCTTAAATTTAAACCTTATGCAGATGATCCCGTCTATCAAAATACAGGCACAGCATTTGAATATGTGCCGCATATTTAGACAGACACTATGAAAAAGTTAATTTTAGGAATGCTTGCAGGATGTTTTGTACTTGCGGCTTCGGTTACAAAAGCAAATGCACAGGTAAGCGTAAATGTAAATGTTGGTTTATGGAACCCACCTGCCGAATATGCAGGCGTTAATTACTACTATTTACCAGATGTAGAAAGTTATTACTACGTACCAACTCACCAATATATTTATTTAGATGGCGGCAACTGGGTTTGGAGGCGTTCTTTACCTCCTCGTTATTCAACCTATAGCATCGCTACCGGTTATAAAGTAGCTGTAAACCGCCCAAGGCCCTATACTTATTTTGCGCACGACCGTGATACTTATGCCCGTTACCGTGGTACCAGAAATGTGATTGTCCGTGATAATTATCATACCAGGGTAGTGAACCGCACACGCGTAGTAAACCGTACCCGCGTGGTAAACCATAATCCAAGGCCACATACTACTGTAGTAAAACGTACCCGCGTGGTTGAACACCGTGGACACGATAATGGTCACCACCATTAATATTCAACTGGACTTTTCCCCAAAAAAAGTATATAAAATAAAAAACGACCGCTTCTGTTGAGGCAGTCGTTTTTTTATTTTATGTCATTGCGAGGAACGAAGCAATGACGTGATGGAGGTGTTATTTACCCTACAAAGCTTCTCGCCTTCGCAAGCGCGTTATCCAACCCACTTACATCACTACCGCCGGCAGTTGCGAAAAACGGCTGACCGCCACCGCCGCCTTTAACCTCTTTGGCAAGTTCTTTTACAATGTTACCGGCATGCAGTCCTTTTTCCTTTACCAGCTCTTCGGCAATCATTACGGTGATGCTTGGTTTGCCGTCGAAATCGGCTACCAGCACAAGGAAAAGGTTTGATACAATATCTTTAAGCTGATAAGCCAGGTTCTTAACCGCGTCGGCATTAGGCAGGGCTACTTTTTGGGCGATGAAATTGATATCGCCAATAGCTTCTGCTTTTTGAGCCAGTTCGGTTTTTAAGCCTGATGATTTTTCGAGGATCGATTTTTCGATCTCTTTTTTCAGTTTGGCATTTTCATCCAGCAGTCCTTCAATACTTTTTGAAAGATCCTTTGGATTTTTAAGCAGCTCTTTTAACTGGGTAATCAGCGCGTTTTGCGTAACGATATATTTTTCGGCAGCTACACCAGTGATTGCCTCAATACGGCGTACACCTGCGGCAACAGCGCTTTCAGCCACTATTTTAAAGAAACCGATTTGTCCGGTTGCTTTCACGTGTGTACCACCGCAAAGCTCCTTGCTGAAATTATCATCAAAAGTAATTACACGCACATACTCGCCATATTTTTCGCCAAACAGGGCTGTTACACCGCTGCTGATAGCCTCAGCATATAATACGCTGCGCTCTTCCTTAAGCGGAATATTTTCACGTACCTTTTGGTTTACGATGGCCTCAATCTGGGCCAACTCTTCATCGGTCACTTTAGCAAAGTGCGAAAAGTCGAACCTCAGATAATCGGCATTAACCAACGAACCTTTTTGATTTACGTGCGCTCCCAATACCTGCTTCATAGCGGCATGCAGTAAGTGCGTGGCCGAGTGGTTGCTGTTGGTTTGGCTTCGCAAAGCAGGATCAACAATGGCGGTTAACGCATCGTCAATATCCTGCGGCAGTTTATCGGTAAAATGAACTATCAGTCCGTTCTCTTTTTTGGTATCTGTAACCGGAATGATCTCGCCGTCAGGAAAAACCAGTTCGCCTTTATCGCCTATCTGGCCACCGCTTTCGGCATAGAAAGGCGTTTTATCCAATACCAGTTGATATTGCTCCTTGCCTTTAGCAGTTACTTTACGGTACTTTACGATATGGGCAATGCTCTCTGTTTCATCATAACCGGTAAACTCAACCGATTCATCATCTCTTAAAACAATCCAGTCGCCGGTATCAATGGCGGTAGCAGCTCGGGAACGGGTCTTTTGTTCCTGAAGGGCAGCATTGAAGCCTTCAACGTCGACAGACCAACCTTTCTCACGAGCCATCAGTTCAGTTAAATCAATAGGAAAGCCATAAGTGTCAGATAGCTCAAAGGCCGCCTTTCCGGTTATTATTCCTTTCATTGCATCCATTGTGTCAATATTTGCATCAGACTTAATGGAGCCACTAACTTGACCATCGATGATTACTGTAGTTATTTCATCAAATCTTTTTATTCCATTTTGCAATGTCCTTAAGAAAGATACTTCCTCTTCCAAAATTACCTTTTGTACAAAGTCCTTTTGCTCAAAAAGATTATCGAATACACCTTTAAACTGTTCAGCTAATAAAGGAACTAACACGTTAAAGAAGGGCTCTTGAAAACCTAAAGTTTGATAGCTATAACGCACAGCCCTTCGCAAGATCCTGCGGATCACATAGCCTGCTTTATTGCTTGCCGGTAATTGCCCGTCGGCAATGGCGAAGCTTATGGCACGGATATGATCGGCCAGTACGCGCATAGCTACCGCGTCATTCCAGTCAGCGTCACCAGGTTTGGCGGCACTGTTATATTTCTTGCCCGATTTTTCGGCAATGAACTGGATCATCGGCTGAAAAACATCGGTATCATAGTTGGATGTTTTACCTTGCAGCACGCGTACCAAACGTTCAAAACCCATCCCGGTATCAACATGTTTATTAGGGAGCGGTTGCAATACACCACCCTTAAGGCGGTTAAACTGCATAAATACGTCGTTCCAGATCTCGATAACCTGGTCGTGATCTGCATTTACTAATATAGCGCCACTTTCTTCGGCACGCTCACTATCCGGGCGACTGTCAAAGTGGATCTCCGAACATGGGCCACACGGGCCTGTTTCGCCCATTTCCCAAAAGTTATCTTTTTTATTACCACGCAGGATATGATCTTCGGCCACATACTGTTTCCACAGTTCGTAGGTTTCGGTATCCGCTTCAAGGCCTTCCTTTTCGTCCCCTTCAAAATAGGTAACATACAGGCGGTCTTTAGGCAGCTTGTACACTTCAGTAAGCAGTTCCCAGCTCCAGGCAATGGCTTCTTTTTTAAAGTAGTCGCCAAAGCTCCAGTTACCCAGCATTTCAAACATGGTGTGATGATAGGTATCAATACCTACCTCTTCCAAATCGTTATGCTTGCCCGATACGCGTAAACAACGCTGTGTATCGGCCACGCGCGGGGCCTTGGGTGCTGCCTCGCCTAAAAATATATCTTTAAACTGGTTCATCCCCGCGTTGGTAAACATCAGGGTTGGGTCGTTTTTAATTACAATTGGCGCCGAAGGAACGATGGTGTGTCCCTTTGAAACAAAAAAATCAAGAAAAGCCTGTCGTATTTCAGTAGCAGTCATAGGGAGCAAAGATAGGATTTTCAATTATTTCGGATATCGGATTTTCGATTTCGGATTTATTTATTAATTATAGCTGATTTAGGCTTTGTTCGTCGATACTATTAGCGCGATTTGTCATATTTAACTTAAATTTGCATATGGAAACTTTAAGAGTAGACATTCAAAACGAACAGGAGAAAAGAGTACTCCTGGCATTTCTTGACAGTTTGGATTATAACTACCGTATAGATAATGAAAGCGATGCCATACTTGAACAGCAGGCTAAAGAACTGGCCAGTCGCAAGGCCGATTTTTTAGCAGGTAAAGCTTCTTCCCTTCCCTGGAGCGAAAGCAAATAACGCAAAGGTCTCCTTTTAAGACTTTTCGAGCCTTACGCTACCTTACCAGTCCAGCAGGCATCTATCTAACTTATCGAATCTTTACGGGATTTTCAGCTCATTTAAAACTGCTTATCAATACTTTGTACTAAATAGTGCATTCTCCTTTTATAATCCAAGATCTTATTTTCAGGAACACAATTAAACTTTTAATCTTTTAATGTGTCTGTGTTATATATTATAATTATTACTATTAATTATTAACCTAAATTTGCAACCTATCACAATTATTATGAAATTATCTTACAAACCTATCCTCTTATTACTCACTATTATAAGCATCACCGGCGTATCCTGCAAAAAAGAAAAGCCTGCTATTGTCAATGAGTTCCCAAAGACGCTTGAATATCAGGGAACAACATTTTTATCCACTGAAAGAGTGTTTACCAATAAAGGAGAGGTCACCGATCCTGCAATTAAAGCCAAAGCAATTGTATCAACCGGCCTTAACCTGATATTGCATCCAAGTTGGACAAGCGGAGGTACGATTGTAGTGAATTCTAAAAATGAGGTTCAGATTGGAGGCGATAAATACTCATTTATTGATGAAGGTCAGGACCATAAGTCGATATTTTCGGCCAATGTATATTCAGTGATCCCGCCACTTGACGCTGCGGTAAAATTTGCTCCATTATATAAATATCCTGGTTTGAAAAGCTCTGGCAATAATTTTATTTACCAATGGCCTTTAATTTTACAGGGAGACTATTCTGCTATCAAAATCAGCCAAATGGATTTTTGCTATTTGCAACGTGATTCAAACACAGGTAAAGTTATAGCGCGTAATATAATGTGGGTATCCAATGAATTTAATACAGGAGGACTTAGCATACTCGGCGATCGTGATACTGTTGCAATAAGGGAGTATACACTCAACTACGGTGAAAAAAAATAAGCAGAAGTTTTTCCGGGACAACTTTATTGGTTCCCGGAAAAAATAACATCTGAAACTTGCAGACTTTCCGTTTTATAGACTTGCGGACTTTAATACTAAACACTTACATTTGTATTATGCCGTATAAAGAACGTGAAATAAGCAAGATGTACTACACCATGGGCGAGGTATCGGCCATGTTTGATGTTAATCAGTCGCTTATACGTTTTTATGAAAAGGAATTTGATGTACTGCAGCCCAAGAAAAACAAAAAAGGCAACCGGTATTTCACTCCCGAAGACATTGAAAACTTCAAGATCATCTTCCACCTCATCCGCGATAAGGGCTACACATTAAACGGCGCTAAGGAACACCTCAAAAACAACATGGGCGATACAAAGGATAACCAGCGTGTTATCGACTCGCTCGAAAACCTCAAAAAGTTCCTGCTCGAAGTACGCGACCAGTTGTAATCTACGGCATAAAAACTATCTTTATTTTTATAATCCTGTTGGATTAACCTATAACCATGCCGTTACCTGCAATAACAAGCCGTACTTAATATGATCGCTAACCATAAGGGCGAGATCCCGGTTGTTATTTTATTGCTTCCGTTTTTATTAGGTATAAGCCTCGGTATCAATTTCAATTCGGCCGTGTATTTGATGCCCCTGGCTATTGCTTTTGCCGGTCTGCTAATCTTGTTCCTGCTCCTCAATTTTTATTATAACCGATTCAAAGTTTATAAAAAACGATGGCTGGGCGGTATTCTCATTCATCTGCTGCTATTACTTGCAGGCTGGATAGCTGCCGTCAATAACAACGAGCTTAATAGTACCGGGCATTTTTCAAAACAGCCTGCACAAAGATTGCTTGTGCGTATTAATACCGAGCCTCAGCTTAAAAACGGATTAATTCGCTTTACGGCAAACGTAATTGCAAACATCAATCAAAAACAACGGGCACCAACAACCGGTACATTGCTGATCGCCATAAAAGATAGCGCTGCAATAAAGTTAACTTATGGCGATGAGTTGCTGATTCCCGGCAAATACTCCCATATCGATCCGCCCTTTAACCCGGCAGAATTTAACTACAAAAAATACCTCTCGCACCAGAATGTTTATTACCAGGAGTTTTTATATCCAGGGCAATATCGTTTGGTACAATCAAACACAGGCAATCCTTTCATATCGCAAGCATTGTCCCTGCGGCGGCAAATGGTTCAAAAACTTAAACAACAATTACATGATCCAAACGCCATAGCTGTAGCCTCAACCCTGATATTAGGTTACAAAGCCGATTTAAGCGAAGATGTACTGCAGGCTTATTCCAAAACCGGAACCATACATGTGCTGTCGGTTTCAGGTGCGCACGTAGCTATGATATGGGCTTTACTGGCGTTCCTGCTTCGCTTTCTGGACAGGTGGAGGCATGGTCGGCTTATCAGGGCAGTCATCATCATTCCCGTTATCTGGTACTACGCCATGCTTACCGGCTTCTCACCCGCGGTTTGCCGGGCCGCAGTAATGATCAGTACAGTTATCATTGGGAAAACTTATAACCGCTATATCAACAATTTAAATATCCTGGCTATATCCGCGTTTATGTTGCTGTTGTATAATCCTTTACTGATAACGGATGTAGGCTTTCAGTTGTCATATCTGGCCGTAGCCGGACTTGTTATTTTACAAACTGTAGTTTACACGTGGTTTACTTTCAGCAATCAATGGATTGATAAACTCTGGGCCTTGTGTTCGGTATCCGTAGCCGCGCAGGTTATTACCTTTCCGCTAAGTGCCTTTTACTTTCACCAGTTCCCGGTTTATTTTCTGATCAGCAATTTATTTATTGTTATCCCTACGGCTGTTATTATGTACAGCGGGATTTTTTACCTGCTACTGCCACAAATTCCCTATATATCGGCTTGCACGGCCTGGGTTTTAGAAAAAACCATTTTGCTCATGAATTATGTACTGGCTTGGTTTGAGCGTTTACCTTTCGCAAGCATCAGTAAAATATGGCTCACTACAACCGAATACCTTTTACTCTATGCCATAATCATTTGTGTGTTTTACTTTTTGTATGATAAACGCCCCTGGCTGTTACGAATAGGCCTTGTATTGATGCTTTTGTTTACCCTTAGTATCGGCATAAAAAGATATCGCTCTTCCAATACAAACAGCATCGCCTTTTTAAACCTTCGTAAAAACACAGGCATCGTGTTCAAAAACGGCAACTATGCCATCGTTATAAGCAACCTTGCCGATACCGATAGAAACTACAATTACTCCATAAGGCCGAACCTTGATAGTTGTAAAGTAAGCGATGTTGCATTGTACGAACCAGGTCAGGATATCCGGTCGGCATTTTTACGAAAGCAGGGTAACTTAATACAGTTCCGGAATCAATCTATAGCTATCATCACCAAAGATGATATCGATACTATATCGACCATAAAACAAAAAACTGACTACCTTTACATTACCGGCAGCCCTAAAATTCCGCTTGCTATTATTAATAAAAATCACGAATATCATACTATAATTATTGATGCCACAAACACCCCTAAAACCGTACAGCTCATTGTAGATCAGGCCCGTTCCCTGCACGCTAATTATGTGATTTTAAAACGTAACAAATCGTTTGTGACGGCATCTAATTAAAAAACATATTAAACTACATACCTAAAAATTTGTCTTTTAATTAATAAAAGTCAATTTTGTATTAAATCAAACTCAAAACATGAACATTAAAATTTTCAACGTTGCCTTAGGCCTTGCCCTTACCGCAACAGCAATCAGTGCTAACGCCCAAAAAGCTTACAAAGAGGGTGTGATAACTATTTCTACGGCAATGCAGGGACAACAGGTTGAAGCGAAAAGTTATTTCCGTGCCGATTCTGCAGCTATGCAGTTTACTACCGGTCCGGCTACTATTAAAATATTAACGGATGCCGATGGCAAATCATTAGCTGTTTTGGTTGACGTGCCGGTGGCTTCAATTAAAAAAGCGGCTATCGCAACTCCTGATGAGGTTGATCAGGCTTTGGCCACCCTGCCAACCCTAACATTTGCTCCGGGTACCGAAACCAAAGTAATTTCGGGCTTTAACTGCAAAAAGGTAGTAGCTACAGATACTAAAACCAACAAAACCTATGATGTTTGGGTAACTAATGATGTTACTTTACCAACCACTGGTATCGCTAAATACTACCGCAATGTTGGCGGTTTCCCGGTTCAGTATACTTCATTTTCACAAGGTCAAAGCACCGAGGTTACTGTTAAAAGCATCACCGAACAAAAAAACCCGGCCGGTACATTTGGCATCCCTGCTGACTTTGAAAAGATCACTTTGGATGACCTGAAAGCGATGAGCGGCGGCAGGTAATCAAAAAATATTTCATTAACAATTCATTAAAGGTTCCTTAACATTGTAGCAAAATATTATTTTTGTTATACCAATGTTAAGGAACCTTTTCAGCTTCTTCAGATTTTTTGTCTTTTGGATTGTCTTCTTCGCTATCACGAGGGCTACATTTGAGATCTATTTTCTGCATAAGTTTAATGATGCCCGCATCGGCGAGATCCTGCAAACTTTTTTCTGGGGTTTAAGGCTTGATGCTTCTGCAACCGCGTATATCTGCATTATTCCCATCTTAGTATTCATCTTCAATTGGTTTATTCCAAAGGTGCAGGTAAAACCTATCTGGCTAAAGGTTTACGTTTGGTTTTGTCTGTTTTGTATTTCGTTAAATACGGTACTTAACTTCAATATTTTCCGCGAATGGGGTACCAAGGTTAGCTTCAGGGTGTTCACTTCATTTTATCATGCGCCTTCCGAAGCCATTGCTTCAAGCGGCTCATCGCCGGTTGGCAAATGTATTTTCATTGGCATAGCCTTACTTACTACAGGCATCGTGCTATCGCACTTGATTATCAACTACCGGTTTAAAAAGCCCGACGCCCGGCCAAGTCTCAAGGTTTCGTTAACTACACTCCTAGTGTTTGTAAACTTTGTGCTGATGCGTGGCGGCCTGCAGGCTAAGCCCGTAAGCCAAAACTCGGCCTATTTTTCCGAAAAACAGATCCTGAACCAAAGCGCCCTGAATACCGAGTGGAACCTTTTTAACAACGTATTTGAAAATCTGCGCCCGCTTTATAACCCTTACCTTTACGACCATCCGGACGAGGCTGAAAAAACCGTTGACGAGCTGTATCATGTAAAGGATAATACCACCGAACAAATCCTTACCACCAGCAGGCCCAATGTGGTAATTATCCAAATGGAAAGCTATACAGCTGATGTCATTGAATCATTAGACGGCGACAAAGGCGTAGCGCCCAACTTTGAAAAGTTCATCAAAAACGGCCTGTTCTTCAACAACATTTATGCCTCCGGCGATCGTACTGATAAAGGTATTATAGCCCTCATGAGCGGTTTCCCGTCTCAAGCTATCCGCACCATTATCAGCGATACTGTTAAACATAAAAAGCTTCCTGCTATATCTACAGCATTTAAAGATGCAGGTTATGAAACCGCTTATTTTTATGGCGGCAAAAGCAATTACATGAATTTTAATAAGTTCATGACCTCACACAATATCAATCATATTATTGACGAGGCCAGCTTTGATAACAGCTACGTAAAAACACAATGGGGCGTTTATGATGATGACCTGCTTACGCGCAACCTTCAATATTCGGCCAGGCAGAAACAACCTTTTTTTGATTATGTGCAAACCTCATCAAACCATGAGCCTTTTACCTTACCGGTAAAACATCATTTTGACGACGATGCTAATGGCGACCCAGCCAACAAATTCCGCAGTACGGCCTACTTTACCGACTCATGCCTGAACGCTTACTTTGAGCATGCGAAAAAACAAAACTGGTATAAAAATACATTGTTCATTTTAGTGGCCGATCACGGTCATCGCCTGCCCCGTAATACCGCCGAAGCTTATGATCCGGCTAAATACCATATTCCGCTATTGTTTTTTGGCGATGTGATAAAACCCAAATATCGCGGCAAAAAGATCAGCAAATTGGGCGGACAAACCGATGTTGCCGCTACCCTGCTGTCACAATTGGGGATGCCACACAACCAGTTTAAATGGTCGAAAGATTTGTTGAATCCTAATAGTAAAGCATTTGCTTTTTTTGATTGGGATAATGGTTTCGGCTTTATGCAGCCGGGACAAACGGTTTCTTACGATAACGCAGGCCGCACCATGATCTATAACAACAATCGTAACGCAGATGACAAGGATACCGAAACTGGGCTTGCCTATGGTAAGGCTTATTTGCAGCAGGTGTTTACAGAGTATATGAGTTATTGAGGTTTATTCTCATGTCATTTCATTGCGAGCGAAGCGTGGCAATCGCATGTTATACAGAGCCGCTCTGCTTCCGTGCGATTGCCACGCTTCGCTCGCAATGACATATTTTTTATTCCTTACAAAGCCAGTTCTTTACCCAACTGCTCAACCCATTGATTAAACAGTTTAGTTTCAAATTCAACAGCTTTTTGAGCGTGTAGCTCCCATTGCGGTGAAAAATGCTGTAACTGGTTGATCATCTCTTCCAGGTGACCTTCTTCTTCCAGAATGATCGATTTTACGTTCACTTTGCTGCCTGCTTCATCAAGGGCATCCTGGTAAATAGGATAAAGTTCATCGGCACGAACTTCTATAGCGTAAGTAACCAACAGGTAAGCCGCAAAACGGAGTTCGGCACCTTTCAGGTTAAGTTCATTCTTTAAATAGCGACAAACATCAACATCCAGCTGGTTCAGATAATACTTGCTTGAACCCGGAGCCAACAAATATTCCGCGGCATAGGTTGGTAAAGTTACACCGGTTTTTTCCAGTTGTTTTTTCAGGTAGAAAGCATGGCGGTGCTCTTCGGCAGCGTGCTTTAATATAATGTAAGTAACAGTAAGCGGATCTTCGCTGGCCGAAATCTTGCGCGCGCCGGTATTTTCCATTAATGACAATGTATTTAACCAGCGTGAGTGTAATTGATTATCGGCTATTATGGTAGGTAGTATTTTGTTCAGCATAATTTATAGTTCTTCAAGAGCTTGCTCAATTTTGTTGTAAACATAATTGAGTTGCTCATTAGTAATGCAATATGGCGGTAAAATATAAATAACGTTCCCTAATGGGCGCAATATGATCCCCGCAGCCAAAAAGTAATGGTACAGCTTATCCCTAAGCGAACTGAAGTACGATGTATTATCGCCGGTTTCCCACTCCATAGCTACGATGGTACCCGTTTGCCTTATAGTTTTTACTTTAGGGTGATTGCGGATCTTATCGGCAAAGGCCGTATGGGCGGCTTTGATCCGGGCTATGTTCTCTGCCGTTTCGGGCTGTTGAAACAGGTCAAGGCTGGCCAGTGCCGAAGCACAAGCTATCGGATTAGCTGTAAATGAATGCCCGTGAAAAAGGGTTTTCAATTTATCGTCAGATAAAAATGCATCGTAAATTTGCTGTGTACAAGTTGTTAAACCAAGGGCCATAGTACCGCCTGTAAGTCCTTTAGAAAAACACATGATATCTGGTTCTACCTCCACATGGTTTGTGGCAAAAGGTTTACCTGTACGCCCGAAGCCGGTAAATACTTCATCAGCAATCAGCATCACTTCTTCCTGGCGGCAATGCGCCATCAACTCATTTAAGTATTCAGCCTCATACATGATCATCCCTGCCGAACCCTGTATTAACGGCTCAAAAATGAAACAAGCGGTTTGAGATTTGAGATCCGAGATTTGAGATTTGAGACTTTCGATATTCTCCTCGCTAGGAATGTCGATGAATTCAACTTCAAACAATAAACTATCAAAAGCTTTAGTAAACGCGCTGCGGCCACTTACGGCCATAGCGCCAAAGGTATCGCCGTGATAAGCGTTATTAAAAGCGATAATTTTAGTACGCTGATCGCTTTTGTTGAGCCAGTATTGCAGGCACATTTTTATGGCTACCTCAACTGCGGTTGAACCATTATCTGAGTAAAACGCTTTTTTTTGATTGGCCGGCAAAATAGTCAGTAACCGCTCGGCCAGTTCAACAGCCCCTTCGTGGGTAAAGCCAGCGAATATTACATGCTCCAGCTTATGAAGCTGTTCTGACACTTTTTTTGCGATGTAGGGATGAGCATGCCCGTGGATATTTACCCACCATGACGATACCGCATCGATATATTGTTTTCCTTCTTCATCAAATAGCAGCGCACCTTCTCCCCGCACAATCCCTATTGGCGGCTGGGCGGTTTTCATTTGGGTGTAAGGGTGCCATATTACCTGTAAATCCCTTTCGGCAAGGTTCATAGTTCGTTTTGTAAAAGTTCAACCACACGTTTATCTGTCGGAAATTCGAAATCGGCTGTGCTTAACGCGGTAAGCGGCACCCACCTGAAAGCCTGCAACACCTCTCCTTCCCCGTCAAAATCAAACGCCACGGTTTTTATATTTAAATTAACTGGGGTAAGGCTTCTCACCATATAATATACGCTGATGATCTGCGAATTATTAAATGCCGATTTTACTGCGAAATCAGTAGTATAAAAATGGCTCACCACTTCAATTTCCAGGTTACATTCTTCTATAAACTCGCGTTTAAGCCCGTCAATCAAACCTTCGCCAAGTTCAAGGCCTCCACCCGGAAATTTTGAAAAACGAATGCCATACTCCTGCTCATCGCTTATCAGCAGTTCATCCTCGTCATTTAATAACAGGCCGTAAACCCTCACATTAAAGTATTCCATTATTCAAAGTGTTTTTTATTACGTACAACTTTTTCCAGTGTCCAGGCTATGGTCTCCGTTTGTGCTTCCGACCGGATAGGACAATTGGGCATACTACAGTAGTGGCAGCAATCGGGCAGGCAAGGATCGGCATGAATAAAAAGTTCTGTTTTAATACCCATATCCTTATTAATCATCTTGTCCACTAACGATATCTCAGTATGTACCGTATTCAGGTCAAAATAGCTGGGCAGGGTCATGTGACAATCGATATGCAGTTCGTGACCGTATTTCTGCGCACGAAGGTTGTGTACATCTATCCAGGCCTCGCGGCGTTTTTCGCTTAAAACATTAATGATATCTGTCACCACCTGAAAATCGGCCTCGTCCATTAATCCACCCACCGATTTACGCACCAGTTTATAACTGCTATATACTATGTATAAACCTACCAATATAGACAACGCGCTATCAAGCCATAATATGCCCGTAAATTCAATAAGCAATAAACCAACCACCAAACCACCACTGGTAACCGTGTCGGCAAGTAAATGGCGGCCATCAGCATCCAGCGTCATGGAGCGAAGTTCTTTTCCTTTGCGGATCATATAATAACCCAGCGCGCCATTAACAGCACCGGTAATACCTATAATAATAGCACCGGTAAACAGGTCATGGATGATATTAGGGAAGAAAAAGCTGTAAACCGATTTTACGATAATGACACATCCGGCAATACCGATAAGTGCGCCCTCAATAAAAACGGAGAAAAACTCCACTTTACCGTGCCCGTAAGGGTGGTTTTCATCTCGCGGCAGGGCCGAGAGGTAAATACTGTAAAAAGCGAAAGAGCTTGCAATAACATTTACAATGCTTTCGGCGGCGTCGGTTAGTACAAAGTTGGAGGCTGTTAAAAAGTAGGCGCCAAATTTCGCCAGCATCAGCACAATCCCCGTTATCAGCGAAATTAATATGATCCTTTTTTGTTGATTCAAAGCAAGGTGGTATTAGGCCGCAAATTTAAAAATAACAAGCGTAAGTAGCAGTAAAGTTATTTTCTATATTTGCCGCGATAACATAATTTATATGAGCGCATTAAGTACCCGGATACAAAACCTGTCCGAATCTGCAACAATTAAAATGGCCAAACTGGGCCGTGAACTTGCCGCTAAAGGTGTCGACGTGATCAGCCTTAGCTTTGGCGAACCTGATTTTCATACTCCTGAACACATCAAGGAAGCTGCCAAGCAGGCTATGGACAAGAACTTCACCTACTACACACCCGTAGCAGGCTACCCTGAACTTCGTAAAGCCGTAGTTGCCAAGCTGAAGAACGAGAACAATCTTGATTACGATTTCGGCGATATCGTTGTATCAACAGGTGCTAAGCAGGCAATCGCTAACGCGGTATTATGTTTGGTAAATCCCGGCGAAGAAGTGATCATCCCTACCCCTTATTGGGTGTCATACAGTGAAGTGGTTAAATTGGCCGAAGGTAAAAGCGTTTTCATCAACACTACCGTTGATACCAACTTTAAAATTACTCCTGAGCAATTAGAAGCTGCTATTACTCCAAATACCAAGCTGTTCATGTTTTCATCGCCGTGTAACCCTACCGGCAGTGTTTACAGCAAAGATGAACTTGAAGGTTTGGCTAAAGTATTTGAAAAATATCCACAGGTTTACATCCTGAGCGACGAAATTTACGAACACATCAACTTTGTTGACAAGCACGAATCTATAGCCCAGTTTGATTACATAAAAGATCGTGTTGTGATCATCAACGGCTGGTCAAAAGCGTTTGCCATGACCGGCTGGAGGATTGGCTACACTGCCAGCACTAAAGAGCTTGCTGCTGCTTTTGATAAAATGCAGGGCCAGGTAACTTCAGGTACTTGTTCAATCACTCAACGTGCAGGCGTTGCCGCTTATGAAGGTGGTTTGGAAAGCGTGCTTGAGATGCGTGCCGAATTCAAAAAACGCCGTGATATAGTTTACAAATTATTAAGCGAGATCGATGGTGTTAACGTGAACCTGCCAGATGGTGCGTTCTACTTTTTCCCTAACGTAACTTCATTCTTTGGCAAAAGCTATAACGGCCGCGTAATTAATGATTCAGATGACCTGAGCCTGTACCTGCTTGAAGAAGGCCACGTAGCCACTGTAGGCGGTGATTCATTCGGCGATCCGTCTTCTATCCGCTTATCATACGCAGCGGCCGAAGATAAGCTGATTGAAGCTATGAGAAGATTGAAAGAAGCCCTGGGTAAACTTTCTTAATATGCACCGGATTAATTTTGTCTGAACCGGAATTTATAGAATTAAAGAATAAACAGAAATGCTCAGCAAACTCGATAAATTCATTTAATTCATCTAATTCGAGTTCAGACAATCATACTTCAAAAAAATCCCCTTGCCGCTGGCAAGGGGATTTTTTTGCATCTGTAACTAAAGTTTAAAACCGTACGCTGTGTGCAGCCCTACTAAACCATAATTTTCCAACCCGCCTAACAGGTTTTCATAGCGCACGCTTACATCAAGCTGTTTTGTGGCGTAGCCTAATGCAGGGGCTAAAATAAATTTCCTACCTCCGCCGGATACGGCTTCAATAGCCATCCCAGTTTCGCCCGCGGCATAAAACCCATCGTAAAAAAATACTTTTGCGCCTACTTTTATAGGTACTATTTGCAGATTAGCCCGTTTGTAAGGGGCGAAAGGCGTACCTAATGTCTTCGACAAAAAATTGTAATAGCCGGATGTAAATGTCAAAGCCAGATGATCATTCACTCCATACTGGATGGTTCCGGTACCACCTAAGGAAAGCTTGTACTCTTTTGCACTTGGGCCGGTTGGCAAGCCGGTTTCAAAGGCCACACCAAAGCGTGTTTCGCCCGCCGATGTTTTTTGGGCTTTTACCAGTTGCCCGGTCATTAACAATAAGAAGCTAACAATTGCAGAAACGATTTTGATCTGTGTGTTCATAAAGGTTAAGTTAAGTGTGTGATTAATTCCTTATGAACGGCACTCCTTAATTATTAGTTCATGAACTCTGCCTGTTTAACAAACCTTAACTAATGAAATATAAAAAGTGTTAAAAACAAAGAACCCCGTGCCGTTGGCATGGGGTTCTTTGTTAAATTAAACTGGCATTACCCGAAACTATTCGCTTTTATCTAAAATCAAGGTAATCCCCAAATCCTAAAAATCAGGGTTCAGTTCTATTTACAACCCAAAACCGTAAGCTATGCGCAAACCAATTAAACCGTAGCTATTACCCTGACCGAAAAAGCCTTCATAACGCAAGCCTAAATCAATGATCTTGGTAGCATAACCAATAGTTGGCGATAGGATCAGCTTAGTGTCTTTGCTACCGTCAGGATAAAGCGAAGTAGCTTCAAAACCTGCACCAGCCTCAGCGCCAAAGTAAAGCCTGTGGGCCAGAAAAGATTTTATACCAAGCTTTACAGGGATAATGCCAAGGTCTTTGGATTTTACCTTTACGGTAGTTCCTGCTGCATTTGCGTCAAGAACTGCAATGTTTTTGCCAAACATATTGTAATAGCCAGAAGTAAGTGTTAAAGCTGTTTTATTACTTAAACCATATTGCAACCTTGCTGTACCACCTAATTCAAAGTTTGAGATATCGTGAGCGTTTCCAATTGGCCTGCCTACCTCAAGGCCCACTCCCAAACGCCATTTATCGGCCGGTGTGGTTTGGGCGTTAACATTTTTGGCGGTAAACAATGCAAGAACAACCGATACACCGGTTATAACTTTTGTAATTGTATTTTTCATATAGCTGTAATTTAAACTCCTGTTAACTTTTTGTTAACGGGGTGGCAAATGTATAAAAAAATAAAAGCCCCCTGTTATACATAAACAGAGGGCTTTTGTAACAGTTTTTATTGCTTAGCTTACAAACCAAAGCCATAAGCTAAACGCAAGCCTACTAAACCATAGTTATTGCTCTGGCCTGAGAAGTTTTCATAACGAACGCCGATATCCCATGATTTGGTAGCATAACCGATACCAGGAGCAAGGATCAGCTTGGTATTTTTCTCGGCTCCGGCAACAGGTTCGTGTACTTCAAAACCGGCACCAACTTCACCGGCAAAGTAAAAGCCGTCGCCAACAAAGGCTTTAATACCAGCTTTAACCGGGATCATACCCAACGATCTGCCTTTAACAGTTACGGTAGTTGTTGAGGTATTATCGGAAAAAGACGAGGTATAAGTTTTACCGAAGAAATTGTAGTAACCAGAGGTAAGTGTAAGGGCCAAATCATTGCTCACGCCGTATTGTAAACGGGCGGTACCGCCTAATTCAAATTTTGAAATGTCATGCGCGTTACCTGTAGGGATACCTGCTTCAAGGCCAACTCCAAAACGGAGGGCATTAGCGGGTGTTGTTTGAGCTTTTACATTTGTTCCGATAAAAATAGCTACTGCTGTAAATGCCGAAGCTATCATTTTAGTCATTGTTTTCATAGTTGTGTTTTTTTAGTCAATTCTACAATGGTTAAATCTTAATTTTTCATTGTATTAACCCCATCTTAACAAATACTTTGCCATTGTTGGCACAGTTTGCCTTTGCCAATATTAGTTTAACTATTAAAACAACCGTATTTTATCCAATAACTACAACCTTAGTAATTGAAAATCAGCATCATTTTAAGGAGACATAACAAATATTCGCGCACTGGAAAAGTGTATCTGCCTGAGTAAAAATCTTGTTAAAAACTGCCCTGCTTACAATGCAAAAGTGTATGCAAACACGAAATTTAGTGACGATAAACATCATTTCATCAATCGTGAATGGCATACCAAAACTGCATTAAAACAAAAAAAGAGAGGCGCGCCTCTCTTTTTACAAAATTCAAACAATGTTATTAAGCTTCAGGACCGTGCTTTTTAGGGTCGTAATTTTTTTCAAGCTCAGCAAGTTTTTCTTTACCATAAGCCATTTTGGTGATCAGGTAAAATAAAACCGGCACTATAAATATCGCTAATGATGTAGCGGTGAGCATCCCCCCAAATACCGTCCAACCTATGGTTTTACGGGCTTCAGCACCGGCGCCCGATGCAATCATCAATGGTACTACACCTAATATAAAGGCCATCGAGGTCATGATAATTGGCCTTAAACGAAGCCTTACCGCCTCAAGGGTTGCTTTCTCCAGCTCCATCCCCGCGTCTACACGCTCCTTGGCAAACTCCACAATCAGAATGGCGTTCTTCGCCGCCAAACCTATCAGCGTTATCAAACCAATTTGCGCGTAAACGTTATTGGTAAGGTCTGGCCAGAACGTAAGGAACAATATAGCCCCAAATGCACCCAATGGTACCGATAATAATACGGAGAACGGCACAGACCAGCTTTCATACAATGCAGCCAGGAACAGGAATACGAACCCTATCGACAAGGCGAAGATATATACCGTTTTAGAACCGGATAATAACTCCTCACGGCTCAAGCCCGAAAACTCGTAACCATATCCCTGTGGTAATACCTGTGCAGCTGTTTCTTTTAATGCGGTAATAGCGTCACCACTACTATAACCCGGCTTAGTACTACCGTTAATCTCAGCCGAACGGAACAGGTTATAGTGCGATATCAACGGAGAATTTTCAATTACCTTATACGATGTAAGGGTACTTAACGGAACCATGGCGCCGGCTGTGTTACGTACAAAATACTGGCCGATGTTTTGCACATTGGTACGGTAACTGGTATCGGCCTGGGCCACTACCCTGAAATTACGCCCGTAAATGGTAAAGTCGTTAATATAGGTACTACCCAAATAGGTTTGTAGCGCGTTGTTGACATCAGATATAGCTACCCCCAGTTTTTTAGACTTTTCACGGTCTATAGTTAACTGATATGCTGGGGTACTTGCTGTGAAAAACGAGAACGCCCTTGCAATTTCTTTACGCTGATTGATAGCCCCCAGGAATGTGCGAAGCGTTTTTTCAAACACTTTGATATCCCCACCCGCTTGTTTTTCTTCCAATATGAACGAGAAACCACCTGTACTACCTAAACCAGGGATAGCAGGCGGTTGGATCACCACCACGTTGGCCTCTTTGTATTTGCTCAACTTTTGGTTTAACCGGGCAACAAGGGCCGTTATTTGCTGTGATTTTTCTTTACGCTCATCCCAGGGTTTAAGCTGCACGAATATGGTAGCACTGTTTGATTTACTTGCAAAACTGATAGCGTTCAAACCGCCCAAAGCTGCGTAGTGCGCAATTTCGGGTACACTATCAAGCGTTTTCATCATTCGGCCTAAAACATCTACCGTTCTGCCGGTTGACGACGCTTCGGGCAAATCAAATGTTATATACACACGACCATCATCTTCCAGCGGAATAAAACCCGACGGTTTGCTTCTGAACAATAAAATCGCTCCTATGATAATACATACCAGCAAAATGATAATGTATTTTGAATTTTTGATGCTCTTATCAACCGTATTACGGTATCTGCCTGTTACACGTGTAAACCAGTTATTGAACTTAAAAAAGAACTTGTTAAGTCCACCTGAGTTTTCGTCTATCTTGTGCGGTTTTAATAACAGCGTACACAACGCAGGTGTTAATGAAAGCGCCACAAAAGCCGAAATCAATACTGATATAGCAATGGTGATAGCAAACTGTTGATACAATCGCCCCACTATACCCGGCACAAAACCTACCGGCACAAACACCGCCGCCAGGATCAAGGCGATAGCTATTACCGGCGCGGATATATCGGCCATAGCGTGTTGAGTAGCTTCCTTGGGTGTCATCCCCTCCTCGTCCATATAATGCTGTACGGCTTCCACCACCACAATGGCATCATCCACCACAATACCAATAGCCAATACGAAACCAAACAACGTTAGCGTATTGATAGTAAAGTTGAGCGGGATAAAAAAGATGAACGTACCAATAATAGATACCGGGATAGCCAGTACCGGGATAAGTGTGGTACGCCAGCTTTGTAAAAACAGGAATACTACCAAAATAACCAGTGCCAACGCGATAACCAATGTATCAATCACCTCGCTTACAGATACCTTTACCACAGTTACTGCTTCAAATGGTACAACGTAGTCAATATCAGTAGGGAAACTCTTTTTAAGCTCGTTCATGGTGGCATACACGTTATCAGCAGTCTCGAGCGAGTTACTGTTTGGAGCCTGGTAAACCAGCAGGTAAGAAGCCCTTTTTCCATCAACAAACGAGTTACCTGAGTAGTTGAATTTACCCAGATCTATACGGGCAACGTCTTTAAGGTGTACAATGCCGCCGTTATTAGGCTGCGTCCTGATCACCACGTTGCCAAATTCTTCGGGCTTCTCCAAACGGCCTTTTACAATTACCGAATATTCAAACGTTTGCCCTTTTAGCTGTGGTGTGGCACCTACCGTACCTGCTGCAACCTGCGCGTTTTGCTCTTGCAGGGCATTGGTTACATCGGCAGCACTCATACCTAAAGCAGCAAGCTTATCCGGGTTAAGCCAGATACGCATACTGAAGTCGTCGGCACGGGTAACAACGTCACCCACACCTTTGGTACGCAAAATAGCGTCCTTTATAAATACGTTGGTGTAGTTATCGGTAAAAGTAACGTCATGTGTACCCTTGGGGCTAAACATAGCCACCAGCATCAGGATACTCGGGTTACGTTTACGTACCACCATACCTAAACGCTGTACCTCCTGCGGCAAGGTAGGCAGGGCAATGCCCACACGGTTCTGCACGTCAAGCGCGGCAATGTTAATATCTGTGCCAACGTCAAAGTTAACGGTCATACTCATCTGGCCGTTACTACTGCTGTTACTTTGCAGGTAGGTCATGCCCGGTACGCCGTTTACCTGTACCTCAACCGGAGTAGCTACGGTTTGTTCAACGGTTAACGCGTCGGCACCGGTATAAGTACCACTAACCGATACGGTTGGCGGGGTAATGTCGGGGTACTGGCCTATCGGCAGGCTGGTAATTGACAGGATACCTACAATTAATATCACTAATGATATTACAATGGCGGTAACCGGTCGTTTTATAAAAGTATCTGCGATCATTCTTTCTTTATATTAAGTTTCCAGGGTAGATGTGCCCTTGTTCAGCTTAAGTTTATTCCTTTGATGTAAAATTATTTTTTAGGAGCTGCCCCGGCCGGTGCTGCCGATCCGGCGGTTACCCTGCCTCCATCGCGCAAACGCTGGAAACCATCGGTAATTACCTTATCACCTTGTTTTATGCCATCCATTACCACAACATCGCTATTAATACGCGGCCCTAATTTTACCTTCACTTGTTTCGCAATAGTATCGCGCCTGTCCTTAACTGTTTTATCAGCTGCAGTATCTTTAACAACGGTATCCCTTGTCGCGAAAACGAAGAACTCGCCCATCTGCTCGGTTACCGCCTTAAACGGAATTTGTACCCTATTGCCAGACTGACTGTTCAACACCTGCAAAACACAGCTCATGCCATCCTTCAGCACATCATCCTCATTCGGGAACTGGATCCTCACCTTAATACTACCGGTTTGATTATTCACCCCTCTGTCAATAGCCAGCACCTTACCTGCTTTAGCGTATTTGCTACCATCTGGCAGCACCAATTTAAATGTACTGTCGGTGCTTGATTTTTGCAGATTATAAAAGCGATTGATATCCTGCTCGTTTATCACTACATCCACACCAATAGGATGCTCTGCAGATATGGTGTTCAATAAAGTAGTGCCTGTAGATACCTGCGTACCCAGCCTTACCTGCGAAATGCCGATACGGCCTGTGAAAGGTGCCGTAATGGTAGCATATGACAAATCGGTACGGGACGACTCAAGTGCTGCTTTGGCTACAGCAACCTGGGCTTTACTGGTTTCATAAGTGGCCTGTGCCTGATCAACCGTTTGACGGGCAATTGCATCGCTCTTCAGGAGCATGTTATACCTGTCTATATCTTTTTGCGCTTTAACCAGGTTAGCTTCAGCACTTAATACGTTAGCCTTAGCCTGATCATAAGCAGCCTGATATTTGCGTTTATCTATTTCATACAATACTTTGCCTTTTTGCACAATGTCACCCTCTTTAAAAAAGATGCCGGTTACAAAACCAGGAACCTGGCTGCGTAGTTCAACAGTGTTTACCGAAACCACAATACCCTGATATTTATCATAGTACACCGCTTCGGCTGTTTTAGCTTCGGCAAGGTATACCGGGGTTGGGGGCATGGCGGCCGGTCCGCCTTTTTGAGGTTTACCGCATGATGCCCATGTTAAAAGTGCTGCAGGGGCTAACCAATATATATATGTATGTTTCATGTAGAATAGGTTGTTCGTTGAGTTGCTGTAGTTTTTTGTTTTTTATGACGATGATTTACGGTTGCTGAACAGGCAATATCCCCAATGCCTTCTCCAGATCAATTTTGCTGCTTAGCAAATTAAACAGTGCATTATAATAGCTCAGTTCGGCGGTACGCAGGTCGGCCTGCGATACGATAACGTCCAGATAAGTTTTCACTCCTTCACGGTACTGCAGACTTACTACCTTATATACGTCCTTCGCCAGGTTTACATTCTCGCGAATAAGCTGATAGCTGGTGTAATTACTTTTATATGCCGCTAATGCCTGGGTATACTCAGTAAAAATGGAGTTTTTGGTATTAGTCAAATCCAGATCGGTACGTTCAACCTGCAATTTAGCCTTGGCCAGGTTTTGCAGGCGCTTAGTCCCCTGAAAAATTGGTACCGCCAGTGTTAAACCAACATAACCTGTAGGGAACGAATTGTTATACAGATCACTAAAATCATGACTGAAGTATGCATGCTGATAGCTGCCTACTGCCGACAATGAAGGTAAAAAGCCAAAGCGGTAGTAGTTTACATTAAGATTATTGAGCGCCTTGCTTGTTTCGAGCAAACGATATTCAATACGGTTATTGATGTTAAGCTGTTGCAGGGTATCAATACTTGCTTCCTGCTCATACCTGGTAGAGTCATAAGAAAGGTTTAACTGTGTAGCCGCACCTACACCCATGATCTGCTTCAGCAACGCGCTTTTACTTTTAATGGCTTCCTCGGTTTGCTTACGGGTAGCTAATGAATTATTTAATGAGATGGTAGCCTGCTTATAATCTGTAGGATCGGATACCCCGGCTGTATACCTGCTTTTGGCATCCTTTAAACTTCTTTGCAGCCTGATAATATCCTCATTAGTAATGTCGAGTTGTTTTTCAGAAAGTAAAACATCAAAGAAGGCTTTGCTTACGTCGCTCACTACATCAATCTGGATGCTCAGCGTGTTCTGTTTATAATACTCGCGTGAATATTTTTTTGCCCTTGATGCCAGGAACACATCGTTATTATATAAAACCTGCGAAGCCGTAACCCCTAAAGTTGAAAGGTTACGGATGCTACCCGCGTTACTTGGGATATTTGCACCGGATGCACCAGCCTGTGGACTACCTTTATAATAGTAGTTATAAAGCCCAGATCCGTTTACCTGCGGCAACCAGGCCGAAAGTCCAATTTTGATATCGCGTTCATTAATTTGCTCATCAATGGAGGCCTGCCTTACGGTTGGCTGATTACGTAAAGCAAAGTCAATAGCCTGTTTCAGCGTAACCGGACCACTTATGCTGTCGGCGGCTGTTTGGGCATAACTATTGCTATGTAAATTAAATGTTAAATTAAGTACAAGAATTGCAAGGAAGTACTTGTTTTTTTTCATACGGTAGCTATAGATAACTGTGTATATCAAGCAAAAATCATAAAGAAAAGTTTTATAATTTGTACAGGATTTATACGAAGGAATGCGAATATGTAATTAATATTACTAAATTAAAATCAGGAACAAGAATTTTACCTAAAATTTTACAAAAACTCGGGATAGTGTCAGCTTTTTGGGCTTTTTACAAAAAAATGAAAATAATAGGCCTGATATAAATAAAAAAATTAATTAATTTGCCTTGTAAGAATTTGTGTGCTTCTTAAGTAGTATTGATACGTTAATAGGCATTATTTTAAAAAAATTTACACACACCGTATAAGTTATATGCTTATTCATGGTATTTTTACACAAAATTTAAGCAGAGTTAATATACATGGTTAAAAAACTACATGGGAAGATCGCTCAGTTTCAAGTGGCCAACATGCTACGTGAACGAGGGTTATATCCTTATTTCAGGCCTATTGAGTCTGCACAAGACACTGAGGTAATTATTGACAACAAGCGGGTATTAATGTTTGGTTCTAACTCATACTTAGGCCTTACCAATCATCCAAAAATCAAAGAAGCTTCAAAAAAAGCAATTGACAAATATGGTACAGGTTGTGCCGGTTCACGTTTTTTGAACGGTACACTTGATATTCACATTGAGCTTGAAAACAGGCTGGCTAACTATGTAGGTAAAGAAGCCACTGTTTTATTCAGCACTGGTTACCAGGTAAACCTTGGTGTACTTTCGTGCGTTACCGGTCGTAATGACTATATCATACTTGATGAGTATGATCATGCCTGTATCATTGACGGCAGCCGCCTGTCGTTTTCAAAAGTGATCAAGTATGCCCATAATGATATGGCCGATCTTGAGCGCAAATTAAGCATACTTCCTGAAGATGCCGTGAAGATTATTGCCGTTGACGGTATTTTCAGCATGGAAGGCGATATCGTTAAATTGCCTAAAATTGTTGAGCTTGCTGATACTTACGGTGCCAACATCATGGTTGATGACGCGCACAGCCTTGGCGTAATTGGTGATAAAGGTGCAGGTACTGCCTCACACTTTAACTTAACCAATGAAGTTGACCTGATCATGGGTACCTTCAGTAAATCATTGGCCTCATTAGGTGGTTTCATCGCCAGCGACCAGGATACTATTGACTACATTAAACACCGTGCACGTTCATTGATGTTTAGCGCAAGTATGCCTCCAGGCTCTGTAGCCAGCGTAATTGCAGCGTTAGATATCATCGAGTCAGAACCAGAGCGTATCGAAAAATTATGGGATAATACCAATTATGCCATGAAGCTTTTACTGGAAGAAGGTTTTGACCTTGGCCCAACCGAAAGCCCTATTTTGCCGATCTACGTTCGTGATAACGAAAAAACTTTCGCGGTTACTAAACACCTGCAAGCATCTGGTGTATTTGTTAACCCGGTTGTATCCCCTGCCGTTCCTTCTGATTCGTCATTACTTCGTTTCTCATTAATGGCTACCCATACCTTTGAGCAAATTGACGAAGCTGTTGAAAAACTATCAAAAGCCTTTAAAGAAGTTGGTGTAAACGCTTCTGTTAAAGAAAAAATATAATGAAGAACTCTAATTGTGCATTTAGCTACTTTTATTTTAAGGTAAGCTAAATGCACATTATTATTTTAAGGCACATCAATCTGCTTTAATTCAATCATTTACCACACATGATTACAATTGTAACGGTTAAATCAAAAAACGAACTGGCTTCATTTATTGATTTCCCGCACGACCTGTACAAGGACGATCCATATTACGTTCCAGAATTATTTATTGCCCAAAGAGATCTTTTAACCAAGCATCCCTTTCATAAACACAATACCGTACAGCCATTTTTAGCTTATGACAGCGATAAAATAGTTGGCCGTATAGCTGCCATTCTTAACAACGGCCATAATGAGTACAGCCATGTTAATGATGGTTTTTTTGGTTTTTTTGATTGCATTGATGATACCAATGTATCCAACCTGCTTTTTGAAACCGTTACTAAATGGCTTAAAGAAAAAGGTGTTACCGGCAAATTATTAGGCCCTACCAACTTTTCAACCAACGAGCCTTGCGGCTTGTTAATTGAAGGCTTTGACAGTTCGCCATTCCTGATGAACACCTATAACTTTGCCTATTATGCCAACCTGGTCGAAAATTTTGGTTTTACCAAAGATGTTGACCTGATTGGATGGCACTGGGAAGGGCAAGCCTATGACGATAAATCCGTACGTTTATTAAACTCACTTGAGGAGCGGTTAAAGCGTAATGATATCATCATCCGTAAAATTAACCTTAAAAACTTCAAGGAGGAAGCCATTAAACTACGCGAAGTTTACAACTCAGCATGGGATAAAAACACCGGGTTTGTGCCTTTAACTAACGAAGAGTATGATTACCTGGCCAAGGACCTTAAGTTAATCCTTGATCCTGATTTTGCAATCGTAGCCGAACAACGTGGTAAAATAGTAGCCTTTGGCCTGGCCTTGCCAGATTACAACGATATTTTCAAGAAAATAAAACGCGGTCGCTTACTGCCTACCGGTATTTTCAAATTATTGTTTGGCAAGAAAAGCATTACCGGCATCCGTATTTATGCCTTAGGTGTTATTGAAGATTACCGAAAAATGGGCATCGAAGCCTGTTTATATGGCACCATCATAAAACAGTATAAAGCCAAAGGTTATAAACATGCTGAAGCAGGCTGGACACTGGAAAACAACGATATGATGAATCGTGCCATTGAAGCCATTAAAGGCGATCCTTATAAAAAATACAGGTTATACCAAAAAGCAATATGAGGGAACGGGTGTTAATAACCGGTGCAAGCGGATTTGTTGGATATCATTTAATTGAAGAGGCCTTACAAAACAATTTGGAAGTTTTTATAGCCGTCAGAAAAAGTAGTAAAATAAGTCACTTAAACGATTTAGATATTCAATATATTTACCCCGAATTTAACAATAGGGAAACATTAAGTAAACAACTCGCGGAAATAAAGCCCGATTATATTATACACGCTGCCGGCGTTACCAGCGCCCGCTCCGAAGCCGAATATAACCGCATTAACGCTACGTACACTTATAACCTCGCATCGGCAGCTCATGAAGCCTGCCCCGATCTGAAAAAGTTTGTACTTATTGGCAGTCTGGCATCCGTTGGGCCGCTTAATTCACTAACAGGTGTCATAACCGAAGCAACTACTCCGCGCCCGGTTACAGCTTACGGTCGGAGTAAATTGCTTGCCGAAGAGAAACTAAAAACGGTAACCGGCCTAAACTATACCATACTTAGGCCCACCGCGGTTTACGGACCAAGGGACACAGGCATATTTATATTTTTTAAACAGGTAGTAAAAGGCATTGAGCCATACATTGGCAATACCCCGCAAAAGCTAAGCTTTATATATGTTAAAGATTTGGCCAAGGCAAGTATCAAGGCTTTGTATGGTGGTAATAACAAGACATTTAACCTGAGCGATGGTAATTTTTACGACCGTTATGAGTTAGGTAACATTACCAAAGAGGTGTTGAAACTAAAAACAATAAAGTTTCATCTGCCTGTAAATTTTGTGAAAATAATAGCCGCAGTGGCCGAAAAAGTAAGTTCTTTGAGCAACAAGGCTGCGGTATTGAATATAGAAAAGCTTAATGAATTAACCGCCATTAACTGGAATTGTGATATTGAAGCAGCTAAATCCGACCTGGGTTTTTATCCTTCATACAATCTGCAAAACGGTGTGGCCGAAACGCTAAAATGGTATAAAGCCAACAAATGGCTTTAGCCAATAATTTTAATAAATAATAGTTACATAAATGAAAATCAACATTACACCTGCCAAAGGTAAGCTTGGTATCCTGATCCCAGGATTAGGCGCCGTGGCAACTACCCTGATTGCCGGCGTTGAAGCCGTTAAAAAAGGCATCTCGCAGCCAATTGGCTCCCTTACTCAAATGGGCCACATACGCTTAGGAAAAAGGACCGAAAACCGTAATCCTAAAATTAATGAGTTTGTTCCGCTCGCCAACTTAAACGATTTAGTATTTGGTGGCTGGGACGTTTATGAAGATAACGTATTTGAATCTGCATCAAACGCACAGGTACTTGAACCAGTTCTTTTACAGGCAGTTAAAGCAGAATTGGAAGCTATAAAACCAATGAAAGCCGCCTTTGATAAAAACTATGCTAAGAACCTTGATGGTACCCACGTTAAAACCGGAACCAGGCTTGAGCTTGCTGAGCAGGTTATGGAAGATATCAAAAACTTTAAAGAGGCTAACGGCCTTGACAGGGTTGTTTTGGTATGGTGCGGTTCAACCGAGATCTACTACGAAGCATCGGCTGTACACCAGTCATTGGCTGCTTTTGAGGAGGGTTTGAAAAACGATGATAAGCTGATCGCTCCAAGCATGATCTACGCTTACGCTGCGTTAAAATTAGGCGTTCCTTTCGCTAACGGTGCTCCTAACTTAACCGTTGACATCCCTGCACTGATTGAATTGGCTAAATTAACCAAAACCCCAATTGCAGGTAAAGACTTCAAAACAGGTCAAACTTTAATGAAAACTGTATTGGCTCCAGGCCTGGCAGCACGTTCATTAGGTGTACACGGTTGGTTCTCAACCAACATTTTGGGTAATCGCGATGGTTGGGTTCTTGACGATCCGGATAATTTCAAAACTAAAGAAGTTTCAAAACTGGGTGTATTGGAAGATATCTTCAAACCAGAAGATAACCAGGAGCTTTACGGTAATATTTACCACAAGATCCGTATCAACTACTACCCTCCGCATGGCGATAACAAAGAAAGCTGGGACAACATCGACATTTTTGGCTGGTTAGGCTACAAAATGCAGATCAAGATTAACTTCCTTTGCCGTGATTCGATCCTTGCCGCCCCTATCGCGCTTGACTTGGCTATCTTCTGCGATCTGGCTAAACGTGCAGGTATGAGTGGCATACAAGAGTGGTTATCATTCTACCTGAAATCGCCTCAAACTGCACCAGGTTTACATGCGGAAAACGATATCTTCAAACAATTGATCAAATTAGAGAATACACTTCGTTACCTGATGGGCGAAGATCTGATCACCCACCTTGGTTTGGATTATTATGACGATATGTTCGCTGCTGAATAATCGTTAAATTACTAAATACCGTCAAAACAGCCGTAAGCAGTTGAACCTCTGCTTTACGGCTGTTTTGTTTTTATGATGTAAAATAATCATAGACAGGTAACATTATTTTAAAACCACAGTCTTACCGATGATAAACAAAATGTTAAATAATGTTATTTGCATCATCGTAAAACGGCTTTGAATTCAATAAAATACATCTAATTATCAGCACATTACGTAAACAAAAAGAGAAAAAGTCCGATATTGCGAGAATACTAACCATATGTTAAAACCGTTGTTTGCATTTACTTATGGTTATCATAATATGATGGTAAAATAGCTGTAAACAATATTTGACTTTTTGACCACATTAGTCTGTACTGATTTTTTTTACCTTTGGCCTGTTAATTGTGAACTCCGTAACAACTGCCGCCGGGAGTGTATAATTGAAGTAAGCAAGATGAATTTCGGCGGTGGACTAATGAAAAACATACAGGGGCGGGCATAATTAATCCGTCAAAAACATTTGAATAACTTATACATACCTCTTTATCTAATAATACAGTGTTAAGCCGAAAAAAGAAGTTTGTATTTGCACAATGCACTAAGTACATGGATTGTAAAAAATTTTATAAAAGCTTATTTTTCTTAATACTGTTCTTTTCTGCTTCGGCATTATATGCACAGCAAACGGTAATAACGGGTGTTGTTACTGATGCAGGTAACAAACAAACTCTCCCTTCTGTTAGCATATCATTTACAGGTACTACAACAGGCACTACTGCCGATGTTAACGGTAAATATCGCCTTGTAACCAGCAACCAGGATTATAAACAAATCAAAATATCGTTTTTAGGTTATAAAGACGCTTTCTTAGCCGTTATTCCTGGTAAAGAACAGGTTATCAATGTAAAATTATTTCCGGCCTCACAACAGCTTAACGAGGTTGTGGTAAAATCGGGCAAAAAGCCTAAATACCGTAATAAGGACAATCCCGCTGTTGAGCTGATCCGTAAGGTTATCGAAAATAAAGAAAAGAACCGTCCTGAAGCTTATAACTACGTAGAATACAAGGAATACGATAAAATGATGTTTGCGCTGAGTAATGTATCAGCCCAGTTTTCGGACAGGAAGTTTTTCCGTAAATACAAGTTCATTTTAGATAATCGCGATAGCTCGCTTGTACCGGGCAAATCATTACTCCCTATCTACCTTGACGAAAAACTGCAACAGGTTTATTACCGCAAAAACCCCGAAAAAACAAGGGAAAATATAACAGGACAAAAAAGTGTAAACTACGGTCCGGGTATTGATAACGAAGGTTTAACCCAGTATTTTAAACACCTTTACAATAAGGTTGATATTTATACTAACAACGTATTTTTAATAACCAGCCAGTTCCTGAGCCCTATCTCTGATAACTCGCCTAATTACTACAAATACTTTATTGCCGATACTGTTCTTGACGCGCACAATAACAAGCTTGTAAAGCTTGATTTCACCCCGCGTAATACAACCGATGTGCTTTTTGAAGGTAGTATTTACATTACCCTTGATGGTAATTACGCCGTGCAAAAGTGCGACCTGACCATCAATAAACATATCAACATCAACTTCATCAGGTCCATGACCGTGAACCTGGAGTTTCAGCAAAACCCCGACGGACGTTACCACCTGAGCAAAAGCACAACTATTGCCGATTTTGGTGCTTCCAAAAAAGATGCTAAGAGCGGATTATTCGGTATAAGGGCCATAACGTACAGCAACTATGTTGTAAACAAGCCACGTCCTGATACAACTTACCAGGGATCGGAATATGCTGAGCTAAGCGATGAAGTGAAACATCGTCCTGACTCATTCTGGCAGGAAAACAGGCCTGATACATTAACGCTGGCCGAATCAAAGGTTTATAAAAACATTGATAGCCTGCGCAATATGCCATCATTTAAGCGCACCGTTGATATTGCAACCCTATTGCTTGCGGGTTACAAAGGTTTCGGTAAGTTTGAATTAGGCCCTGCAAATACATTTTACAGCTTTAACCCGGTTGAGGGTCTGCGTTTGCGTATTGGCGGTCGTACAACGCCCGAATTAAGTAAGCGTTACTATTTTGAAACTTACGCGGCTTACGGTTTTAAAGACGAGCGTTGGAAATACTTTTTAAGCGCAACTTATTCGCTTAACGATAAATCTATCTACCGCTTTCCGCAAAACTATATCAGGGCAAGCTTTCAGCGCGATACCAAAATTCCGGGTGCAAGCCTCCAGTTTGTGCAGGAGGATAACTTCCTGTTATCATTCAAGCGTGGCGTGAACGATAAATTCTTGTACAATGATTTTTACAGGTTTGATTATGTACACGAATTGGAAAGCCACTTTTCTTACGCCGCTGGCTTCAAAAAGTGGACCCAGGAGCCGGCAGGATCGTTATATTTTGACAATGTGATCAATGATCTGCCAAACTCTATCCATCATTTAACTACTACCGAGCTTACCGCAAGCGTGCGTTGGGCGCCGCACGAGCAGTTTTACCAGGGCAAGATCTATCGTATCCCTATCCCTAACAAATATCCTGCATTTGAGCTTGACTATGCTCAAGGCATAAAAGGTTTTTTTAACGGCGAATACAACTATCAGAAGCTTGATTTTCGTGCCGATAAACGCTTTTACTTTTCACAGTTAGGTTACGCGGATATCAATCTTTCGGCAGGTAAAATTTTCGGTTCGGTGCCATATCCTTTGTTAACTATACACAGGGCTAACCAAACTTACGCTTATGATATCGACTCATACAACTTAATGAACTTTTTGGAGTTTGTGAGCGATAAATACGCAAGCTTCAGGATAGACCAGCACTTCAGTGGTTTCTTCTTCAATAAAATACCATTGTTAAAGAAACTGAAATGGCGTGAAACGGCATCGCTAAAAGTATTATACGGTGGTTTATCTGATCAAAATAACCCGTCAATACATCCGTCATTGTACCAGCTTCCGGTTGGTGCCGATGGCGTGCCAATCACCTATACTATAGGCAAAACACCTTACGTTGAAGGTAGCGTTGGTATTGAAAATATATTTAAATTTATACGCATAGATTTTGTAAGACGCTTTACTTACCTTGACCAGCCAAACGTTGCCCAATGGGGTTTGCGCACAAGGGTTAAATTCGACTTCTAATCATTGCACCTAAATAAGCAGAGAGAAACATGGAACAGCAAACAACAACACTTAGGAGATCATTCAGAACCAACTTGCAATTAGGCATTTATAAGGTTATTGATCCGTTTGTGAAGATCCTTATAAAAATAGGCTTAACCCCTAATGCCGTTACCACTATTGGTTTTGTACTTAACGTAGGTGTTGCCGGTATCTTTATTTTAGGAGCCGAAGAAGGCAACCGCGGCGACCTGAGCTATGTAGGCTGGGCAGGCGGTTTGATACTTTTTGCAGGTTTATTTGATATGCTTGACGGTCAGGTGGCTCGTTTAGGTAACATGAAATCGATATTTGGGGCCCTGTATGACTCGGTACTTGACCGCTACAGCGAGCTGATCATGTTTTTGGGTATCTGTTATTACCTGGTAGCTCATCACTACTTCCTGAGCTCGATAGCTGCTTTTATCGCGCTTATCGGTTCAATGATGGTTAGCTATGTACGTGCCCGTGCCGAAGGTTTAGGTGTTGAGATAAAAGGTGGCTTAATGCAAAGGCCGGAGCGTGTGGTAACCATTGGTTTGTTTGCCGCTTTATCTGGCATCGTAGCACAATATATTGGTGGTAATTACAAACTGTTTATCCCGGGCATTAAATTTCATGTGTTTGAAACTATATCGATATTTACTATCCCTATTGTAATACTTGCTGTGTTAACCAATATCACTGCATTTAACCGCTTAAGAGAAGCCAAAAAAGCATTAATGAAGCTGGAAGAAGAAGGTAAATAAGTTGGCAGTAAGCAGTGGCAGTTGGCAGGTTGATAAGTGAATAGTAACCTTAGCTTACAACAACCGACAAAATATCATATCTTCGCCACAATAAAATAAAGGCATTTACACTTAGCAATATCTTTGCTAAAATTGCCTTTTGTTGGTTTAAGGCCAATCGTCTTTAATAAATTAATACACCGTAAACAGGCAGAGAAATAGTAAAGCATTTTTAAACCTGATTATATCATGAAAAAGAAATATATATCCAACTCACAGGAATCTGTGAGAATGTTCAAGAGCGATTTTTTAGAGGGACTTTCAAAAGTACATTACACTGTGCCCCTGTACATTTTTGTACCTGTTATTGGATATTGCAGCTATAAATTTTTTGATTTAGGGTTGGATATATTAACCTATATCGGTCTGTTCATTTTCGGTCTGTTCATCTGGACCATCACCGAATACATCATGCACCGCTTTGTTTTCCACTACCAGCCAAGCGAAAAACTGGAGTGGGCGCAACGTTTGCACTTTATCATGCACGGGGTACACCATGATTACCCAAGCGACGCCAAACGTTTGGTATTACCACCATCATTAAGCATTCCGCTGGCAACCGGCTTTTTCTTTTTGTTTAAATGGATGCTGCCTATAAACTATATCTGGGGCTTTTTCCCTGGCTTTATTTTAGGTTACCTGTTTTATGACATATCGCATTATGCCATGCACCACTTTAACTTTAAAAGCGGTTTGTTTAAGAAGATAAAACAGCATCACATGCTGCACCATTACCAGGATCCTGAAAAGGGTTACGGTGTTAGTTCACCTTTCTGGGATAAAATTTTCCGTTCAGATTTCTTAAAAAAATAGCAATGACCAATGCCAACAACGGTGTAACAGTAAATATCAAGTCGGTAATTATTGTTTCGCTGCTTTCCGTTGCTTACCTGGCGCTTTCCACTTTTCTTATCGGTTATAAACCCGATGAGCTTACCCTGGTAGTTATTTTTAACGTGTTGTTTTATGCATCGGCCATAACACGCAAGTTTATATTGGGCTTCACTATTTTTATAGTGTACTGGATCATTTTTGATTACATGAAGGCCTTCCCCAATTATAACTACAACCCGGTACATATCGCGCAGCTTTACAATGCAGAAAAACATTTGTTCGGCATCCACTTTAACGGAAAACTGTTAACACCTAACGAATACTGGCTCGCCAATACAAAAACTTACATTGATGTAATATCGGGTCTTTTTTACCTGTGCTGGATCCCGGTGCCGCTTGGTTTTGCCGCTTACCTGTTTTTCAAAAACAAAAAACAGTTCCTTAATTTCTCGCTGACATTTGTTTTGGTGAACATATTGGGTTTTATAGTTTACTACACCTACCCTGCCGCACCGCCATGGTTTGTTCAATATCACGGTTTCCACTTTATCCCGTTAACCATGGGCAACACTGCGGGCCTGGCCAGGTTTGACGCTTATTTTCACGCGGATGTTTTCAAGAATATCTACACCAAAGGATCAAACGTGTTCGCAGCTATGCCGTCGCTGCATTCCTCCTACCCTGTTATAGTGCTTTACTACGGAATAAAAAACAGATTGGGGCTTGTTAATATCTTCTTTGCAATAGTAACTGTTGGCATCTGGTTCACGGCTGTATATGCAAGTCACCACTATGTACTTGACGTATTAGCCGGCATTACCTGCGCTTGTTTAGGTATAACATTGTACAACGTATTGGTAAAGAAATTTACCGGTTTACAATCTGCCTTGCACAGTTACGAAAAAGTGATCTCTTAAGCAGTTGCCACTGTACAAAATCTCCTTTTGCATACAATCTTCTGTAGCAAAGCCAGTGCTGTGGAAAAAGGGATTGCCATTGTTAATTAATATTTCCCGCGCTATTATCCTGAAAAACAGCCTGTATCGTTACTAAACGAGTCAAAAGTCATTCTGTTCTCATAAACTATATTAAGATTACGTTAAACAGGCACGCTATTTGCCTAATTATAAGCAGATTATTGTATTTTCGAGTAATCTGTTATATGAAGAGACTTTTTACCTTACTTTTTATTCTGACAGCTGCGTTTAAATTATCTGCACATGCAAGTGATCTGGATAGCCTTAAGCAAAAATTACAGGTCACCGGTGACTCGCTGAAAGGCCCTATCTACACCCAAATAGCCGCTTATTATTTAACGTATGATACGGTATCAACCAGGCGGATGAAATACTACTTCCAGACCGAGGCGCTTAACTATACCATGCTCGCGCTGCATTACTATTCTACATATAATGATACTTTAGGCCAGCGTACAAGCTTTAACGCGCTGGCGAAGGTTTACCGCTCACAACGAAAGTTTATCCAGGCCAAATGGTTCATTTTACAGTCGAACACCATATCGCGGCAAAAAAAGGATACTCTTAATATCATTACCTCGTTAATTGAACTGGCAGCTATTAAAAGCGATATCAAGGACTATAAATTAAGCATGAAGGACTTGAATGATGCTTTAAACCTTTCGCTTAAAACCCATGACCCTAAAAAAGAATCGGTAGTACAGGTAGGTTATGCCGAACTGTACCGCAAAATGAATGATTTTGAAAAAGCTGCTGCTGCCATTAAACGTCACGAGTTTTTAGACGATAGCCTTAACCAGGTTACGGTTGACAGCATCGCAAAGGTAGCCGCGGCAGATTCTATCAAGATCAAAAAGAAAGATTCGGTATTGGCCAAAAAAAAAGTATATACCAGCAACTCCAGGCGCAGGCCAATGCTAAGATACGCCAGGCACATAACCTCATTATCTTTCTCATCGCCACAACTCTTGTTCTCGTCGTTATAACCCTTGTTATTATTTACAGGCGAAAGAAAACCGGTCGCTGGCGTTCAGCTATCAGGCGGCCGAAACAATAATTTAAACCACATGCGTTTAAAAGTGTCATAACACTAAGATGAAAAAGTTGATACTATCATTTGCTGCCCTATTGTTTTTGGATAACGTTTACGGGCAAAGCAGCAAAAAATTCAGAACCGAGTTTTTGAACAGTATTAATGCTACCCGGCAAAAGGGCTGTAATTGCGGCAGCAAATATTTTCCTCCTGCTCCACCTCTCACCTGGAATAACGATCTGGAAGATGCAGCCGTTGGTCATGCCAAAGATATGGCACGCCAAAACTATTTTAGTCACGACAGTAAGGACGGGCGGAGCATGGAAGACCGTATTGTTTACGCCGGATATAAATTTAAAGGCTTCAAGAGTTTTGCCATAGGCGAAAACATAGCCCAGGGCCAGCTCAGTATTGCCGAGGTAATGACCGGCTGGTTTAAAAGCGAAGGCCACTGCCGTAACCTCATGAACCCCGATTTTAAAGAAGTTGGCGTAGCGGAATATAAAACCTACTGGGTACAGGATTTTGGAGGGCGCACCTCGTTTTCGGCACAACAGCAAAAACTCATTAAATCGGGCAAATACAGGCTGATACAGGAAAAACCTGCGGAGGGGCACTGAAAAAATACTCATGTCATTACGAGCGATAGCGTGGCAATCGCACGGAAGCAGAGCCGCTCTGTATAGCATGCGATTGCTTCGTCGTTCCTCCTCGCAATGACAATCCCTTTATTGTTGCCATTTAGCCGTTGTTGGAGTTGTCTCCAACAACCTTACTTCTCAGCTTCCGGTTTTGGTTTTGGTTCTCTTGGGCCGCGTTTGTAAATGATAAGTCCGTTCAGGAAATTACGCAGGATCTGATCGCCGCAGGGCTTAAAGTTTGGGTGATCATCTGCACGAAAAATAGCACCTATTTCGGCTTTGGTGATCCTGAAATTGACTAATGCTAAAACCTTGATGATATCATCATCAGTAAATTTCATAGCCACCCGCAGCTTTTTCATGATATCGTTATTGCTCATTATATATCTTTCTTTTTAACAAAATTACCTCGAAATTTCCATCTTCACCTTTTTGCCTTTAATTTTTTCGACTTTCACCTGTCTTACAACACCCTCTATTTTATCGCGTTTGATAGCTGCGTATGATGAATAGTCCAACACTTCTATCAAGCCAAGATCATCCTTTGCCAGCCCCCCTTTTTTAAGCAGCAAGCCTACTATATCTACCTTATTAACCTTATCCTTTTTACCGGCGGCTATGTACAAGGTAACCCAGGGCGATGCAGGTGGAAATATCAGCTTTTCGGGCAATTGTTCAATCTCAGGTAATTGTTTCAAATATGGTAGCTTTTCATCGGGCGTTAACATCAGGTACGAGGTGCCCTTGGCGTTCATGCGTGCTGTGCGACCGTTACGGTGTAAAAAAGCCTCTTCATTGTGCGGCAATTGATAATGCACCACATATTCTATTTCAGGAATATCCAACCCGCGCGAGGCTAAATCAGTAGTGATCAGCAAGCGATGGCTTCCGTTTCTGAATTTTAACAGGGCCCGCTCACGATCGTCCTGTTCCATACCGCCATGAAAAATGTCATGCTCAAGCCCTTTATACCAAAGTAGTTCGCTGATCCTGTCGACGGCTTCACGATGATTACAAAACACCAGGGTGGCCTTATTTCCTATTTTGCAGATCAACGCGAACAAGGCATCCAGTTTATCAGCCGCCTCTGATATCACAGCCTTTTGCTTAATATCGGGTGCCGAAGTTACATTAGCCAGAAAATTTACTTCAACAGGCTTGTCTACCCCGGTAAAAGCCGGGATCTCATCCATTTTAGTGGCCGACGTCAAGATTCGCTTTTTAACAGCAGGCAACTGCCTGATGATGTACGACATATCCTCCTGAAAACCAAATTCAAGCGCTTTATCAAACTCATCAAGTATGAGCGTATGAACGGTATCAGCACTAAAATTTTCTTCGCGCTGGTGAAAGGCAATCCGACCCGGCGTACCAACTAAAACCGCTGGCGGATGCGACAGGTTATTGCGTTCAATTTTTACTGCGTGACCGCCATAACAGCAATTAATTTTGAAGCCGGTACCCATTGCTTTCCAAACCTGTTCAATTTGTAAGGCAAGCTCGCGCGATGGCACCAGGATCATTACCTGTACCGTATCAACATCAGCCTTAAGCAAATTTAGTAAGGGCAATAAAAAACCAAGCGTTTTTCCCGACCCGGTAGGCGATAAAAGGATTACATCGCCTTTTTTTGCGGCACTAAGCGCGGCAAGCTGCATAGGGTTAAGGGCAGTTATGCCGAGGTTACTCAGAGCCTGATCAATCATAATTTATTTGTTGAGGCGCAAAGATACGGTAAAAATCCTATGGAACTTTTCTTCTCCTTGCGCAAGGTTTAAACGCTATGACATTAGGTTAAGGAATCCTCCAGAGGGGGTATAGGTTTGTAGTAATATACACAGCCAAAATAACCGTGCCAGAGTACGAAACGCTGGAGTTGTGTACCTCTGGCCAATGTCATTAAGTTAAGGGAAATCCCCCAGAGGGGGTAAAGGTTTGTAGCAATAATATACCCAAAAACAACCGTGCCGGAGGTACGGAACACCGGAGTTGTGTACCTCTGGCACACAGAAAATCGGGTATATCTTACTGCTACAAACCTTTTGCACCTCTGGTGCACCCTGTCAATCTCTTAACTTAATGACATTGACCTCTGGCACACTAAAAATTGTTTCGTATAACTACAAACCTTTTGCACCTCTGGCGCAGCATGCCAATTTCTTAACTTAATGACATTCGGTTTAAGCGCGCCCGTTTCATTGGCATTCAAGCGAAGGACGCACGAACGTGCGTTATCCAGCTACCTCGGTGCTAAAATTATGTTTGATAAACCTTGCTATTTTCTTCGCTTCGTGGTGATTTAAATTTCCCATACAGGTATATTCCCACTCTTTCAGGTTATCGTCAAAAACGATATCCCCCAAATCTGTTTCACCCTCACTTAATCTGAATACACCGGTTGCATATACATGGGTGCCTGGTATTAGCTGGTGTACCGCCTCAATACTGATCTGGCGCATACCATCCTCGGTATCCAGATCAAAAACGACCAATTTTTCCATGTATTTAATACAATAGCAGGTCGGTTTTGTTTAAATAATTGCTTAAAGATTAATGCGGTTACCAGCCCATGATCTCCATCACCCGTTTAAATTCGGGTTGAAGGTTGGCATGGATGTTTACTTCCTCACCGGTTACGGGATGCTTAAACTTTAACACAGAGGCATGGAGCAACATGGTTGTCATTTCCCATTGTTCTAAAAAAAGCTTATTCTGCTTATTGCAGCCATGGGTACGGTCACCAATAATGGGGTGAAATATATGGCTCAGGTGCTTACGCAATTGGTGCATGCGCCCGGTGGTAGGCACAGCCTCAACTAAGGAGTATCTTGAAGTAGGATGTTTACCAAAAGCGATATCAAGTTCGGCACGTTTTAAGGTGGTATAAGTAGTAAATGCATCCTGCAGCGTGCCGTTTTCTTTTCGGAGCGGATAATCGATATCCTCCTTGTCCGGCGTATGGCCCCGTACTATGGCCAGGTATTTTTTGCTTACCTGATTTTCCATAAATGCCTTTTGCATGGCTATTTCAGTCTCCTTGTTGAATGCAAAAAGCAGGATTCCACCGGTTTTCCGGTCGATACGATGAACAGGGTTAACTTTCATGCCAATTTGATCACGAAGCAGCTGCAGGGCAAATTCTGAAGCATCAGCCGCTATAGATGAGCGGTGCACCAACAGGCCATGCGGTTTATTGATGGCAATCAGGTGCTCATCGCGGTATATGATCTCTAACATCGGCATAATTACAAGACCGCGAATTTACGGTAGCATTTTGGATTTATTTCTAAAATCTTTTCCTACCGCATCACATGCGTCTCCCTATGTAAAATGCCCAAAGTTGCATTGCGGCAGACGCATGTAATGCGTCTGCTACATAAGAATGCAAAATCTTTTTAAACCTCTTTTAAAAGTTCACAGATGTAAAAAAATAATTTTAAATAGTATTGGTTTTCATATCTTTAGTTCAAACCTAAAATACAATTAAGCTAATGGCTATTACAGCAAACCAGGCAAGCGCCAAACAGGCCGATGATATTAATGCAGCCCCTACCCGTTTATTTTCACTGGATGCCCTTCGCGGTTTCGATATGTTTTGGATTATGGGTGGCGAAGAAATTTTTCACGGTATGGCCAAAGCTACCGGATCGCCGTTTTGGGGCGCGATAGCCAATCAGTTTACCCACCCCGATTGGAACGGGTTTCACCTTTATGATCTTATTTTTCCATTGTTCCTGTTCATGGCAGGTGTATCCACACCATTTTCTGTAGGGCGTGAGCTGGAGAAAGGCAAAACCCGTCAGCAGTTACTGCTTCGGGTTATAAAAAGGGCATTTATTTTAGTGCTGCTTGGGCTTGTAGTAAACAACGGGATAAAAATTATGCCTATTTCCGAGATCCGGTTCCCGAGTGTGCTCGGTCGTATTGGTATCGCTTATATGTTTGCCAACATCATTTATCTGTACGGTAAAGAGCGCTGGCAAATGTTCTGGTTTTGCTTTTTCATTATCGGCTACTGGCTGCTGCTTAAATTCACATCAGCCCCGGGCTTCCCGATGGGCGATTTGACCATGAAAGGCAACTTTGCTTCATACGTTGACCGCAGTATATTACCCGGCAGGTTGTATTTGGGCATTCATGATCCAGAGGGCCTTTTTTCAACCATTCCGGCTATCAGTACCGGTATATTAGGGATACTTACCGGCATACTACTTAAAAAAGGAGGCATAACCCAAATGCGCAAGGTAGCTACCATGGCTGTAGCTGGCGTTATCTTCCTGGTACTGGCCCAGATCTGGAACCTTGATTTCCCGATCAACAAAAACCTGTGGACAAGCTCATTTGTACTACACGTAGGCGGTTTAAGCTTATTGCTGATGGCTTTGTTTTACTATATCATTGATGTAAAGGGGTACAAAAAGTGGTCCTTTTATTTCAGGGTGATAGGTATGAACTCCATCCTGATCTACGTATCTGGCCACTTCATTAAATGGGATTATACTACTGAAGGTTTCTTTGGTTGGATAGGCCAGTTAGTTGGCGATCCCTATAATATCGTAGTAATGGCTATTTGCTACGTGATGGTGAAATGGTTGTTTTTGTACTACCTGTATACTAAGAAGACATTTTTAAGAGTGTAATGAACCATGATTTTTAGGATGACCATGAATTAAAAAACATCAAGGCTATTCTAAAATCCTAAAAATCAAGGTTCAGATATCAAGAAAATCCTTTAATCCTACGAATCAGGGTTCTGTTCGTTTACCCCACGCCTGCTGCTCCTCTGGAGTTAAATAAGTCCAGGCCATGATGCGGCTTACTTTTTGGCCTTGCGACATGTTAATGGTTTGCACATCTGTTACGCCTTCTTTTTGAAGGGCATTAAACAATATCCTGAGGTTCTCTTTTTTAGATACGAGCGTGGTAAACCATAAAACCTGTTTTTCAAATGGTTTACTCTGTGCAGCCATCAGTTTCAGGAATGCGGCCTCACCACCGGGATACCACAACTCCGTATTTTGGCCACCGAAGTTTAGTATAGGTTGCTTATCTTTTCTTAAACCCAGGTTATCCCATTTGCGGGCCGAACCGGCAGCCGCTTCTTTAGCCGAAGCATGAAACGGAGGGTTACAAATAGTAAGGTCAAACAATTCGCCTGGTTTGATAATACCTTTAAATATATCGGCCTTTTTACTTTGCTGCCTTAATTCAACAGCAACTTTTAGATGACTGTTTTGTTCAACAATGCTTTGTGCTGATGCCATCGCCTCCAGTTCCAATTCAGAGCCAACAAAATTCCATCCGTACTCTTTAAAACCTACAATTGGATAAACAAGATTAGCCCCTACCCCAATATCAAGCACACGTACCCTTCTTCCTTTACGGATAACGCCATTATTAACAGAAGCAAGCAAATCGGCAGCGTAATGAATATAATCGGCGCGACCTGGAATAGGCGGGCATAAAAATCCTTCGGGAATATCCCAATAATTTATCCCATAATGGTGCTGCAATAACGCCCTGTTAAGTGTTTTTACCGCTTCCGGATCGGCAAAGTTGATGGTAAAGTTATCATACTCGTTAGTGCGCACAAACGGCCTTAAAGCAGGAGTAGCTTTAATCAATGTCTTAAAATCGTATCCCCCGCGATGTTTATTGCGTGGGTGCATATTGGTTTTAGCCTCGGGCTGGTTGGGTTCCTGTTCTGCCAATGGAATAATATTTTAATATAAAATTAGCCTACGATGCTTTTCAGATCGGCCGGTGAATAGTTGATAGATTTTAATGTTTTATTGTCAGATGAACGGTACACCAGGTAAAGGCCATCTATCTCTTTATAATACGCATCCGTATTAGCTGTGTTTTTATAATGTTCGATGGTTTTTTCGGCCTCTTCAACTGTTTTGCAGGCTTTGCTCATGTTGGAACGGTGCACTTCATCAAACAGTTCTTTAAATTTTGAGCCCAGTCCAAACTCAAGTACAGCGCCCGATAATACATATTGCAGGTCGCAAAGGGCATCAGCCACTTCAACCATGTTATTATCGTTTACGGCCTGCTGCAATTCTTTTAACTCTTCGGCAATAAGTTCGATACGCAGATCGCAGCGTGCTTTTGAGGGCATTACGGGCTTTTCAACTATGGGGTGCTTAAAAGTGGTATGAAATTCGGCTACCTGGGTTAACGCGCTTAAATCTTTGATCATATTGGTTTGGAACGATAAATAAACGGCTAAGTTATGAATTAACTAAAAGGCTTTCAAAAAATTAGTTTAACCTGTATTGGACGCTATGTTTTATAAAATAAAAATAAATAAACACAAACCAATTAATAGCACTGATTATCAGTTCATAAAAACTTAACATATCTAACAGTTGTTAACATAAATATAATATTAAAAACACATTATATTAACCTAACTTTGCATCGCGAAGAAAAAAACCGCTCCCAATCGATTTAATCCGTTCACATGAAAAACATAAAAGATAAAGCCGCTACCAAGCAAGCCCGCAAAGTTCTTAAAAAACAATTAAAAGAAAAATTAGTGATCCAGATTGAAACCCTGGTAAGCGAATTTGGCCCTGATGCCAGCAAAGCAAAAAAAGCTATTGACAAAGCCGCGAAAAACCTCGCTAAAACATTAGCAGCTAAATTAAGTCCCGTTGTACACGCCGCCCCAACTGAGCCGAAAGTTAAAAAAGAGAAAAAAGCAGCCGAAGCAATTGCACCTGAAAAGGTAAAAGTGAGCAAAAAAGCAAAAATTGCCGAAACTGAAAAAGCTTTATAATTAAAAACCCTGTCCAGAAAAGACATTTAGTTTATTTTTTAAATCCATAAAAGCCAATTATTAAAGATATCCATGCTTTAATAATTGGCTTTTTTAGTTTAATTTAAAAATACACACAAAAAAAAACCATAAAAAAAAAAATATTTCATACAAACTTCAAAAAACATAATTTTAAAATATAAAATCAACAATAAAACACACTAAATATTGATAATAGTTTAATAATTATTAACTTACATTAAATTAACAGCATCAATAAAGCTTCACCAACCGTTTTATGAAGAGATTTTTACCACTTACTTTTATTTTGCTTGCCATGTCATCCCTACTGGCGTTAGCACAAAAGAAAACTATTACCGGAACCGTTACCGATGCCGCAAACAGCGCACCTATGCCCGGCGTATCGATACATATTAAAGGGAGTAATTTAGGCAGCAGCACCAACGCCAAGGGGGTATACACCATTTCGGCCGCGGCGGCCGATGAATTGGTGATAAGTTATACAGGCTACAAAACCCTTACAATTGGAGTTAACGGACGCAGTAAAATTGATATCACCCTGGTAAGCGATGTAGCCCAGCTAAATGAAGTAGTATTAATAGGTACACGCTCGGCAGGGCGTGTAAAGTTGGAAACAGCCGTTCCTGTTGATATTGTTAATGTAGGCAAAGCCGCTTCTGTAACCGGCCGAATGGATATCACAGACATTCTTAATTATTCGGCTCCTTCCTTTAATTACAACAAACAATCCGGCTCGGATGGCGCCGACCACGTTGAACTGGGTACATTACGTGGCCTCGGGCCAGATCAGACACTGGTTTTGGTGAACGGCAAGCGCCGTCACTCCACAGCGTTCGTCTCAGTATTTGGTACACGCGGCCGTGGTAACTCAGGCGTCGATCTGAGTTCGATCCCAACGGCCTCTATCGACAGGATCGAGATCCTTCGAGACGGTGCTTCGGCCCAATACGGTTCTGACGCTATCGCGGGTGTTATCAACCTGGTGTTAAAGAAAACCACAGGTGTGTTTAACGCCAATGTTGGCTATTCCGGTTACTATGATCCCGCTTTTAACAGTGGCAAAAGCGTCGCTGCCTCACAATATCCACATGGAGGCGCGATAGATGGTAACGGCATTACGATTGATGCCAACTATGGTTTAGCCCTCGGTAAAAGTGGCGGCTTTATCAACTTTACCGGCGATTATGCCAAAAACGGCAAAACCTTCCGCCAAACGCATGATACCACAACTTCAAACCCTAAAGCGCTTCCAATAAACCCTTACAGACGGGCTAATGGTGATGGATCGGCCGAGAGCGGTACTTTCTTTTTCAACCATGAATCGCCGCTTGCCGGTACTCGTACAACTTTGTACAGTTTTGGAGGTTACAGTTATAAAGCATCTGACGATTATGCTTTCACCCGTAATTTCTCTGGCAGACCCGAAAGGTTCCCTACCGATAACAGCGGTAAGATAATTCCTGTTAGCGGTATTATTTTTAATACTCCCGATGGCGAATCTTATTATAACCCCATCATCCGCACACACAACACCGATATCGCGGTTGCGGTAGGAGCCAAAGGCACCTTAGGTGATGCCTGGGACTGGGATCTGAGCAATAACATAGGCAATAACAAATTCCATTTTTTTGGCTACAAAACGTTTAATGCTTCTTTAGGTGCAGATAAAACCAATTTTGACGACGGCGGGTCGGAGTTTTTACAAAACACCAGTAACCTGAACATCAATAAACACTTTGGCCATGTAATGCAGGGCCTTAATCTCGGTTTCGGCGGCGAATACCGTTACGAACGTTATAAAATCTTTTCGGGTGAAGAAGCATCGTACAAAAACTACGACCCAACGGGTGTAAAAGCGGCAGGTGCGCAGGGCTTCCCCGGTTACCAGCCAAGCGACGCGGTAAGTGCACATCGCTCGGTTGAAGGCGTGTATGTTGACCTTGAAGGAGATATCACCAAACAATGGCTGGTGGACTTTGCCAACCGCTACGAGCATTACAGCGATTTTGGTTCAAACTTTAATACCAAACTGGCCACACGCTACAAAATCACCGATAACTTTAATATCCGCGGGTCCTTAGGTACAGGTTTCCGTGCACCATCGTTACAACAGATCAATTACAGTTCAACCTTTACCAATGTACAGGGAACAGTAATATCCGAAGTTAAGATAGCGCCAAACTACAGCCCTATCACTAAAGCGGCAGGTATCCCTAACCTTAAACAAGAAAAATCAAAAAATGCCGGCTTAGGTTTCACCTTTAAGCCAGTGCCCGAGTTAAGCTTTACTGTTGATGGTTACTATATTAAAGTTACCGACCGCGTAGTGCTTTCGGGCCAGTTCAGTGCCGACGACGAAACCCTCGACCCTACATTTACAAATGCCTTAAAAAATCTGCATGTTAGCTCTGCCCAGTTTTTTGCCAATGCGGTTAACACCACTAATAAAGGTCTGGATGTAGTAATCGAATATAACAAAACCATCGGTGCAAACAGGTTCAGGGTATTGTTTACAGGCAATTTCCAAACCATGAAAATTGACAAGGTAAACTACCCACCTATTTTAGGAACTACCGCCGCCCTGCGCGAAACCTTCCTGAGCGAACGTGAAAAGAAATTCATCCTTGCATCGGCACCGCCTCAAAAACTTAACCTGAACCCTGAGTTTAGCCATAAAAACTTTACGGTAGGAACCCGCTTTACCTACTTTGGTAAAGTTGTAATTGATGGCTACGGCGATGGTACAACCCTTACCCCTACTGTGCCTACAGATGATGGTTCGGCACAGCTGCCCGACCAGTACATTTACAGCGGCAAAGTTGTAAGTGACCTGTATTTCGCCTATAGAGTAGCTAAATCTGTCCGTTTATCTATTGGAGCCGATAACGTATTCAATGTACATCCAGATTTAGCATATGTTAAAGGCGCGAAAGGTTACGCATTCAACAATGAACCATCCGGCCCGTTTGACGCCGTACAGATGGGACAAAACGGCCGCCGCTTTTTCGCAAGGGTAGGCTTTACATTTTAAAACTATTAACTGACAGATCTCATAGCTTAAGCTGCCCCGGTTTTGCGGGGCGGCTTTTTTGTTTTCAGAACGTTTTTTAGTTAACGCTAAACTTAAATACTCCCGAATCTGAACTGTTATTTTTTGAGTCGCGGGTAATAATTTTCCAATAATATGTTTGTTTAGATGTTACCGAAACAGCCAACTTACTGTCGGTAACGTGGGCTTTTAATAAAGCTGGTGTAGCGGAAGTACCTAAATAAACATCGTAATCAACAATATCGTTATCTATATCTTTTCCGCTCCAGGTAAGGGTTACACTGCCTGAAACCGCCTCCACTTTTTGTTCAGGAGCGGGGCTTATTATTTCGGCAGGGAAAGGAGCGTACGCGCTTACACCGGGCCCCGAATTGTAAAACCGCCAGGTATCGCTTTTAGCTGTATTACTGTTACCGCTAACTTTTGATGTAATAAACCATGAGTAAGGTGTATTTAATGCCAGTGCAACATCAAGCTGAGCTCCGGTTGATGATCTGGTGATTGTATTTCCGCTTACCAGGTCCTTTATCGTAATATCATAGCTATCGGCGGTAGCCGCGTTTTGCCATCTAAAATTTACTGTACTTTGTGTTGCTGATACATTGGTACCAATTATGCAGGCCGCGTCTTTATCCGGGAATATTAATAATGACGCCGTAGGATTAATAATTGCAGGATCATTATGCTTGCCCCCGCACGATGTAATCATTACCGCAAGCAACAGCAACACTATATTATATTTTACTTTTTCCATAATTTGATCACTGATTGCTTTTCATCCAACGTTAACTTCAAAATAAAAACGCCTGACCCTAAAGAGCCAAGCCCAAGATCTACCCTGTTATCTTCTATTGGCGGGTTGCCACTATACACCAATTTTCCGTTTACGTCACGCACCTCAACCGCTGCTTTTAGAGCATTACGTTTATTTAACTGAAGGCTCACCTTATCTGTAAATGGATTAGGATACGCTATAACACTTTGAGGCAACACAAATAGTTGCTTAAAAATCCCCTGGCATTCTTTATCTGTGGTAACTGTTACGTTATTACTGCCGCCCGCAAGTTCAAGTGTAAGGTGATTGGCAGTGGTGGTATAAGTATTTCCGTTTAAGTTAACATGATAGCTTTCACCCCCATCTAACGCAAAGCTTACGGTACGGTCTACCTGGTTAAATGTAGCGTATACAGACAAATCTTTAGGTTCTGCTATTGTTACGTCATAACATTGCTGGTAATCCGTGCGGCCACTTACGCTTATACATACATGGTAGGTACCTGTGGCAAGATCGCCTACCGAAACTGAATCCTTAAAGGCAACAGAACGGGCGGAATTGCCCATTTGTACAGATGCCAGATAGTTCAATTTATTATCGGCCGAAATTTTAATCTGCCCGTTATTACTTCCCTTGCAGGAAGCGGCAATAGCCTTAACCTTAAAATTTGTTTGGGGCAAAGAAAACGGAGGGTTTTTAATAGTCACGTTAAGTACTGCCGAGGTTTTAAGCCCGGTGCTTGTTTGTGTTTCGATAACCTCAATTTTTCCGGCCCCTGCATTAGCCCAGTTTATATTGGCGAGGTTAGCAGAGGCAGTGTAGGTACTATCGCCATTAATTGCCCAGTTATAAATGCTGTTATCATGTAACACAGCCTTGTAAGCTGTATTTTTAGCATGTGCCAATACCGTATCGGGGCCCGTTAACTTTGTTTTAAGCATTGAATCTACTGTAACATCAAGCGATCGGGTAGCGCCACTACCGCAATTATTGGAAGCACTCACGTTCAGCTGATATTTTCCGGGCGCGTTCCATTGTACTGTAGCAGTATTGCCTGATGATGTTATTTTCGCATCGCCTGTAGCCGACCAGTTAAAATTTGTACCGGTAGCCGCTGCTACTGTATATTGGTTTTTTATTTTTTCGACGGTGGCAGTTACCCCGCTTATATACCCTGGTTCTGAAAAAATCTCGGGAGCGGCAATTTTGTTAACATTTCCTCCACTTCCCGCTAAGTATACCACGTTGCCGTAGCTATCAACTCCACTTCCTTCGTTAAGAGAAGATGAAAAGCTGCTCCAGGTTAAGCCTCCATCAATGGTTTCATAAATGTAGCGATAAGAGTTACCATAATTACCGGCAAAGGCGTAACCGCGATTATTATCTACAAATTTCAGATGGCTGATATCGCCCTGTATAGTTGATCGGACCACATTCCAGGTGGCACCTCCGTCTGCCGAGCGTAGTAATAAGCCATTCATCCCGCCAGCAATGACGTTATTAGCATCAAATGCGTGGATAGTTGTGAGCCAGGTGGTATTATCCGTGTTTAACTTTTTCCAACTGACACCACCATCAGTTGTTTTCATAATAATTCCATCGCTGCCTGCTGCATAACCAATATCGGCATTAAAAAATTCCAGACTATTAATATAATCAAACGGCGAGATCTGGGTCTTTGTCCAATGAGCCCCGCCATCAGTAGTTTTCGCGATCAAACCGCTGCCCGAAAACGTAGTATAGAAACCAACATCAGCGTTCAAAAAATACAGGCTCCGTATTTGATCAGGACTATCGCCCGCTAATATTTTAGTCCAGTTATTGCCTGAGTCGGTTGTTTTATAAATATCAACCAGGTCGGCAGCATAACCTATATTTTTAATAAACGCGCTGTGCCTCAACCCGTACGAACCGGTTAACGACATAGGTTGCCACGTAATACCGCCGTCGGTAGTTTTAGCCGTTTTATAGGTTCCAAAAACATAGCCGTTTTTACTATCGGTAAAGTTGATACTAAAATAATCATCGCTGCTTGCCAGTGTCGACAAGTTTTTCCAGCTATCGGCGCCCTGCTTCATCCAGATACTGCGTCCCGCCGCGCTTGACGAACCTAAACCCGTTCCGGAGCCTACTATTATGCCGGTGCTTTCGCTTTTATTAAATTTCAGCCCAAAAAGTGTTAAATAACCAGGTTGCAACTCAGTTGTCCAGGTTACGCCACCATCAGTGGTTTTATAAAGCGTTGAGCCACTCCAGCCTGCGGATATATATCCGGTTTTATCATCGACGAAATAAAGGTCATTTACATAATCGGTTCCAACCACAGCTACCCTTGTCCAGCTATTACCGCCATTCGTTGTTTTGACTACATCACCAACAGAGCTTATGACGTAGCCCGTTGTGCTGCTTGTAAAAACAACTTTAGCCAGCCTTGTAGATTCGCCCAGAGGTAGCGCAGCTGTTTGTTCCCAGGTTTCTCCGCCATTTTTTGTGCGCATCACTGTACGGTCAGTTCCGCAAGCAAAACCATTTTGTTCATCTGTAAAATAAACCGAATACATAAAGCTGAAGCCGGTAGAAACATTCATTTTCCATGTGTGGCCGCCATCGATAGTTTTAAACGAACCCTGGTCGGTAAACGCATAACCGATATTATCAGTCACAAAAAAGGAGTTTTTCAAAGCCTGATCGGTTATATCTATCGGAAACCAATTATCACCGGCATCCTCTGTTTTGAGTAGTATCGACTGATAGTTGTTCACATAAGAGGCATAACCAATTTTATCGCTGGTAAATTGAACTTTATTGAGGGACATGGTTGTACCGCTATTCGTGAGGCTCCAATCAAGCCCGTTATTATCCGATTTAAGGATATTTCCGTTGTCGCCAACTGCTATTATCCGGCTACCGGCAAAATCAACACTATTTAAAGCGTAGGCCATATTTTGCACTACCGCGTTACAATTACCCGGCGCGGTGAAGGCGGCAGGCGGGTTAACACCAACAGCAATAGCCTGCTCATAACTTATAGCGTCATGACTGGCCTTTACACGTATTGTGTAGGTATTTTTACTGGCATATTTAAATACCTGATTAGTTTTTAAAAGATTGCCTTCAATTGTAAAACTGTTATTATCGGCAGATCCGGTACCTGTTACAAGTTGATAAACAAACGGACCGGTGTTGCCCTTGACTGATAAGGTACCTACTGTAGTAGTCTTAACTTTACCTTCATCTATCGTATTAGCGCTTAAATTTATTACAGCCGATGTATCAGTAAAATCTATCCGTTTAAGCAAGCCATCGCCTGCCTGTTGTTTCGCTGAATTTGCTTTACCGATAGCACTTCCGTTTAAATCAACACTTAAATTACCCTGAAAGCTGTCGTTGCTCCTGATTAGCAGGTTTCCTTTATCCTGAATCTCTTTTCCGGGCAAATATTCAAGCTTAAAAGTTGTTTGGGCTCCGGCTTTAATGATTTGCGACGGGGTGCCATTTACGTAAAATGGCGTTCCCGCTACACTGATTTCTGACAATACCAGATCAGTATTACCATTATTTTTTAATACAAATGACCTAACGGCAGCACTATCAACCTTTGAGGTAAAATTCATTTTATCGCCTGTATTTACGGTGGCATAGTCGGCTGTAACGGATAGCACGGGCCCGGAAACATTATTCCAGAGAGCGGTAACATAACCCATGGAATTTTTAACCGTGAAGAAAAGCGTGTTGTTAAGATCAAAAAGATAAGCGGGATTTGCCGGGCTACTAAATTGAGCTTTGGCTGTGCCCGAAGCATCAACCGCCCACAAACTGCCCGACCCGTTGAAAAACAGCTTATTATTTGAAACCACGGGCGCCACGGTATTGTAAACCCCAACATCAGATACTTTGACAGTACCGCCATCGGTACCGTCGCTGCTCCACAAGTTATAGTTTGAACTTGACGAAAAATATAGCTTACCGTTAAAGCTAACAAAGCTTTGCATTTGCGTACCACTCTGATAGCTGTTCCAATCGAAACTTTTAACAACCTTAGTACCATTTGGTGTACCGTCGCTGTACCACAAATAGTCAACCCCTTTATTATTGGCATCTACCGTTCTGATAGAATAAAAAAAACCATTCCCGGCAGCGGTGATGTTGTCAATGTCGGTCGATCCGTAAGTTACGGCATCATATTGATGAAGCAATACAGGTTTATCATCATCAACATTAAGGTGATACAAACGGATACTTTGCCTGTATGAGGTATTGGTGATGAAAACCAAACCGTCGTTTACAGTTTTCAGGGCGTCTACAATATAATAATCATCAACAGGAATAGGTTTAGTACCAGCCACGGTTCCGTCGGTTTTCCACAATGGGCCACCTGCGGCTATAAAATAAGCCTTATTTTTAACAACAGTAAGCTGACCCGGACCTGAATATTGAATATCCGTCATCCTCACCGTTCCGGCAGCTGTACCATCTGTTTTAAATAATGCGGAAGTAGGTACGCTATCCGAATCGGTACCTACGAAAAGCAGTACTCCGTTTACAACAACCAAATTTGAAGGCATTGATCCATTACTGCCGGTGCGTGCCGGGTTAATATCTTTAACCATGGTTGTACCCGCAGCCGTACCGTCGGTTTTCCAAAGTTCGGTTCCGTTTACACCGTCATTAGCGGCAAAATATACCTTGCCATTATAAACCGTTAAACTTGTTACGGTTGATGACGGAGCGCCAGGGGCGATGTCTTTAACCAAAACAGTTCCATCAATCGTGCCGTCGCTTTTCCAAAGTTCAATACCGTGCACACCATCATCAGCAGCAAACAATATGTAATTGTTATACTTTGTGAACGGACCTACAGATGAGAAATTTTTAAGAAAATTTTGAGCGAAGGAGATATTGATACAACAAAACATTGCGATCAACAGGAGAAAATATTTTCTACGCATTTGGCAGAAGTGTGATAAGGATTAAAATACTCCCGAAAATAATAAAATATCTCAGCATTTTAAATCCGTAAAAACTTTTAACAGTGGCTGTTATTTCTTTCAGGCAGTTGGCTTTCTTACAAAATCTCCAAACTGTTTTTAATTGCCCGTACCAAAGCAGAAGCAATTGCGTTTTACAAATTTGAATTTAAGCGTAACATTTAACGGGGCTAAAACTCTAACTTTGAAACTCCAGTTAAAATCAGCCTTAGCGCCGAACTGAAAATTGTAAGCATGCCGACTCTCAGTCTCCCAAAAAATACCGACGAACAGCTACTACAACTCATGGCCGGCGACAACCGCGATGCCTTTACTGAGCTGTATAACCGGTATTGGGATAAAACCTTCGCGGTAGCTTACCACCGTTTGGATGATGAGCACGAGGCCGAAGAAGTGGTTCAGGAAGTGTTTTTAAGTATCTGGCAACGCCGGGCAAGCCTCAGGTTAACCCATACCATGGCAACCTATCTGTCGGTTGCAGTTAAATATAAGGTGATCAACCATCTTGACCGTCAATACAGAAAGCAGCAGCATTTGGATGAGCTTGCTTTTACCTCAATAGAAACTGAGGACACCACAATTCAATGGCTGGAAGAAAAAGAACTACGCGAACTGCTTGACCACAGCATTAGCCAACTGCCCGAAAAATGTCGTATTGTATTCCTGTTGAGCCGCGATGAAAATAAAACCTATACTGAGATAGCTGCAGAACTTGGCATCTCACAAAAAACAGTCGAAGCCCATATGTCAAAGGCTTTAGGTTCACTCAGGCAGTCGCTTGGTGTTTCCTTACCGATACTGATTTTGCTGCTTAGTTAGGAATAACTGTATATTTAATGCCTGTCAGGCTTTCTTGTAATGAAGCGCAATGCAGCCCGATTCAAGGATCTTTGATTCAATTAATTCTAAACTTAAATTTTCCTTTAAACCGGCGGCCTCCAGCAAGCTTCTACCCTCGCCTACAATTACAGGGTGGATCACAAAATTAAATTCATCAACCAGGCCAAGTTCAATAACCTGCAAAGGCAGGTTTACACCTCCTATCGAAATATTACCACCTGGTTGCTGTTTCAATTTTCGGATGTCATCGCCAAGGTCTGCGTGGGTAATTGTTGTGTTTTTATCATCGGCAATGGTTAATGTCCGCGAAAACACAAGTTTTTCAATCCTATCAAATGCCTGTGCAAATTCGCGCTCCTCTTTGGTTGAATTAGGATCTTTTGCGGCATCGGGCCAATAAGGAACCATAAGCTCATAGGTTTTACGCCCGTATACAATCAGGTCTACACCATCCATAAGCCGGGTAAAATACTCTAATATATCCTTGCCCCCTCCAAATTTGGTATGGTCGCAACATCCGTCTAAACTCAGGTTGATACCGTAGATTACTTTTCTCATTTGATCGGTTTTTAGTTAGGTTGTCCTAAAAATAAGGATTTCCGGGTTGACACAGCAACTGGATGTCACTTCTATTACTTACCCTATTCACTCTTTAAGCTTTTCACGGGGTTATTAGTAGCGGCCTTAAGGGCTTGGAAGCTGATGGTCACCAATGCGATCAGAGTAACAATGCCGGTTGCGAAGACAAATACCCACCAGCTGATTGATGTTCGATAGGCGAAGTCCTGCAGCCAGGTATGCATGGCGTACCAGGCTACCGGGAAAGCAATTACCGATGCCAGCAGCACCAGTTTCAGAAAATCCCGGGATAACATCATTACTACATTTGCAATGGAAGCACCCAACACTTTCCTTATGCCTATTTCTTTGGTGCGCCGTTCGGCAGTATACATCGCCAGGCCAAATAACCCAAGGCAGGCTACAATAACAGATAACACAGTAAACACGCTGAATACTTTACCCATGGTTTGATCGGTACGATACAATTCGTCATATTGCTGATCCAAAAAATGATAGTCGAAAGGATATTCCGGCATAAAACTTTTCCAAACTGACCGAATCCTGTTAATCGCACCGGCATAATCACCCGGACGCAGTTTGACTGCGATGTACGACGAATGCGTTAAATAATTTCCTGATTTAGTATAGAACAGTGCCCATGGCATGATCTGGTCATGTAAGGAGAGCGGGTTAAAATCCTGTGTAATGCCGATCACTTCAAAGCGCTTATCGCCGCCGCCATGATAAGAAATGTGCTGGCCAATGGGGTTTTTCCAGCCGGCTATCTTTGCAGCGGCTTCATTTAAGATTACCGATGCCGAGTCATTATAGGCTTTCGAAAAATTACGACCTGCGATAAGGCGCAGCTTAAATGTAGGCACAAACGCTTCATCCACCATGTAGGAAGACAGGTCCAGTGTCTTTTCCGCAGATGAGGGGTTACTGGCATCCATTTCAGGTTTGTACTCATCTTCAAAATATTTTTGCGATGCCGGCAGATTGGTGCTCATCGTGGCACCGCCTACCCCGGGCAATTTCAAGATCTCCTGCCGAAAGTTTTCTTCTTTGTTACCAAGCCATTCGGCATCACCAATTACCAATATGTTTTCTTTGTTATAGCCAAGGTCTTTCGACTGGTTATACCTGAGTTGCTTATACACCACTATAGTGCAGATGATCATTACCGCTGATACTGCGAATTGAAAAATTACCAACACATTGCGTGTTGAAAAACCGGCCTTAGATGTTTTGCCGTCGGTGTTGCCTTTCAGTACGGCAACCGGTTTAAACGCGGTCAGAAAAAACGCGGGATAACTACCTGCGAATAAGGCTGTAAGCAGGGTAAGCAATAGCATTCCGCCCCAAACACGTGCATCAAATAACGCAATGAGCGGTATGGATTTGGATGCGAGCCGGTTAAAAGCCGGTAAAACGCAAATCACCAGGGTTATAGCTACAATCCCCGCCAGTAGGGTATAAACAAGTGCTTCAGAAAGAAATTGCCAGATCAATTGCCTCCTTTCGGAACCGAGCACTTTGCGAATACCTACCTCGCGCGCACGCTTGGCAGACTGTGCAGTTGCCAGGTTCATAAAATTGAAGCAGGCCAGCAAAATAATAAATAAGGCTATGGCCGAGAATATGTACACGTACTTGATATCACCCTGGATAAAATAACGGTTACCAATCTGTGCGGAATAAAAATGCATGTCGGTGAGCGGCTGAAGTAATACTTCGTACTTGTTCCCTTTCTTCAGGTATTCGTCAAACGGTGTGCCGATGCGGCGAAAGGCGGTAGCTGCCTGCACCCGTACCATTTCGGGAAAACGCGAAACCAGTTTTTGGACATCGGCGGCGGTGTTGGGCACATTTGGCCGCAGTTTAACAAAAGTCCCCGTTTGCAGCCAAACCCAGCTCCAGCTATAGCGTTTAATTGCCGGCATACCCAGATTGCATTGCAGCATATCGAATTGCATTGATGATCGTGCCGGCAGATCTTTCAGGACAGCTGTAACAGTGAATGGAGTGTCGTAGCCGTCGATAACCATGCTTTTGCCTATCGGGTCTGCATTACCAAAATATCTTTTTGCCCCGCTTTCGGTCAGCACTACCGCTCCCGGCCCATTAAGGCAACTGGCAGCGTTGCCCTTCAGCAGCGGGTAGCTGAAAAATTGCAGAAAGTTAGAGTCAACTGACAAGCATTTTTTATCGATAAGCGCTTCATGCCGTCCATTCCGGTCAAAATGAACCACCTGATCGCCCGGCTGGTAAATACGCGTGTAGCTTTCAATCTCCGGAAAACCGGCTTGCAGGGCCGCCCCTACCGGTGGTGGCGTGTGCGCGGCAGTGAATTCATTATTACCGTCTTTCTCATGAATGTTTACACGATAGATCCGTTCGGCATTTTTAAAAAAACGGTCATAACCTAATTCGTCCCCGATATATAAACCGATCAATAGCACGCAGGCGAGGCCAATGGCCAGGCTGCTGATATTGATAATGGACATACCGATGTTTCGACTCAGGCTGCGGTAGGCGATCTTAAAATAATTACGGATCATAATATTGCGTTTGGTGGTTACGAAAACCTCAACTGCCGGGCTTTCCTGACGCAATATTACCGGACGTAAGCTTGACGGAATGGCCAGTTTATCATTTGGCCACTCTTTTTTAAGGCTATTTTTGTATTCAACCGGGCTTTTGCCGGTCAGCTCTTTAAAAACGCGGGTGAACGTGCGTTGGGAATTAAAACCAGACTCATAAGCAATACCCAACAAGGTGAACCGGTCATAAGCAGGATCACGCATTTTTCGCGCAACCTCCCTAACGCGAAAGCCATTGATCAGATCATTAAAATTCTTCTGCAAGCCGTTGTTGATGATCCGGGATAGTTCATGCGGATGGAGACCTAATTTAATAGCCAGCGATGTTAGGGTCAACTCAGCATCCTCGTACAAACGGCCGGCAGCCACCGCCTCCTTCAAGCGCCGGGCTTTTTCCCTGTCATTCATGTTACCGGTAGTCAGCTGTACATTTACATCTGTTTTCAATATTACTGCTACCGCCATCCCCATCATCACCGGGGCAATGGCTAAACAAAAAACTCCGTTAATGATGCCAGGCAGGCAAAGCAATCCCAACAATATCAATACTTTTTCCAGTCCCCGGAATGCAAACCGTGGCCTATCCATCAGCACGGGCTGTAAACTTTGATAAAATTGCCGGATTAAGCGATGCGACAGGTACAAGTAGACGATAACCGGGATCAAAACTAACCCTCCGGGTATCCAATAGCCCACCAGTAAAGGGCAAAAGTGCAGCCCATCCTGCCAGCGCCACGCCCCCTCTCCCAAAACAAGCTGACGTACGTATAAATAAAGCAAGGGCCCAAAGGCCAACAAAACGGCCGGGGGCAGCCCGGCTACGTGTGATAAGGAAACAATCAATGCCAGGCTCAGCAACCAGTTAGCCTTTGGGTTATTTTTCCGGGTGAACCATAACAGCAAAGCCAGCGTAATCCCGCTCACCAGCAGTGTCAAGCGGACCAATTGATAGGGAGCGATATTAAAAATAGTGGTGTCCAAATGGGTTTATTACTCAATCGTTGCTGTAATATACTAAATTACTGAAAACCAAATAGGTATAAAAAATTACAGTTTATACAAGGCTGATCATCCAATTTTTTAAATGTATATAAGATGTGACCATCATTCGCCCCTTAAACTTTTAACGGGATTGAGCAATGCCGCCTTAATGATCTGGAAGCTGATGGTTACAAGTGCAATGATTACGATAAGGCCGCCCGAAAGTGCAAATAACCACCATGGCAGCGTAGCGCGGTAAGCAAAGCTTTGCAGCCAGCCATTGGTAGCATACCAGGCCAGCGGCAGGGCAATAGCAATGGCAATAACGATCAATATCATAAATTCGGCGGATAAGAGCCTGAACAAAGAACCGATACTTGCGCCGAGCACTTTGCGGATGCCAATCTCTTTAACCCGTTGTTCGGCGGTAAACATGGCGAGGCCTAAAAGTCCCAGACAAGAGATAAATATGGCGAGCCCTGCAAAAATACGGGCAAACTGATTGATCACCTGTTCATTTTGATAAAGCTGCTGATACTGTTCATCTACAAAATAAATAACCGGTGGAAATGCGGGATTGAACTCTTTACTGAGTTTCTCGATAGCTGCAATGGCTTGTTTGGTTTTACCGGGTTGCGTTCTTACCAATACAACTCCCCCTTCGTTATTTTCGCCGGTCACCAGTACCATCGGACCAACCGCTTCGTGCAGAGAATGAAAATAAAAGTCTTTAACGATACCTACAATAGTCCCTTTTTTCCCTAAATAACGGAAAGGCTTTCCGATGGGATCTTTATAGCCGGTTAACTTAAGCGCCGTTTCATTCAGGATATAGCCTGAACTATCAGACACAAAAGCTTTAGAAAACTCCCGGCCTGCCAATAAGGTCAATTTCATAGTCTTGAAATAATCATAACCGATAGCTGCACGGGTGATCAAAATATTCGAGCTACTGTCATGACCGATCCAATCTACAGCTGCCGTACTTCCATAAATATCAATAGGAGTCGAATTCAGGCGGCTTACAAATTGAATACCTGTTCGGCTTAACAACTCTTGTTTGAAAGTTTCATATTTAGAAGACAGTTGTCCCTCTACCGGAAGATATACAACATTTTCACGGTCATAGCCCAACTGCCTGGATGCCAAATAATTCATTTGCCTGGATACGATGATGGTACCGGTTACGAGCACAACCGACAAAACGAACTGGAATATCACCAGTCCTTTTCGGAAAAAGACAGTACGGGTATCTAACGTAACCGCGCTCTTTAATACCTTAACAGGCTTAAACGAGGATAGGAACAGGGCTGGATAACTGCCCGCAACAAGGCCTGTTATGAGCACTATCCCGCCAATCAGCAACCAAAAGCTCGCCTGTGTAAATGGCAGATCTATCTGCTTTTGGGTGATCTGGTTAAAGTACGGGAGAAAAAGGATTACCAATACAACCGCGATAATGCTCCCAAGCAGCGTAACCATTAGCGATTCGGTGATGAACTGCCAAATAAGTGAGGTACGTTGTGCACCCGCCACCTTACGGACACCTACCTCTTTGGCCCGTTTAACCGAACGGGCGGTAGACAAGTTCATAAAATTGATGCATGCAATCAGCAGGATAAAAACAGCGACGATGCTGAACAGGTGCACATATTCGATACGCCCGCCGCCTGGCTTTCCGCTTTGAAGATCATTATGCAGGTATGCCTCGGCATAAGGCTGCAAAGCCAAATCGGCGTACCAGGTTGCCGTTTTACGATCAATATGATAATAAAGGTCAAAAACACGGGCAATCTTTGCGTTTACAGCAGCGGCATTTGCCAGCGGCTTCAGCATCACATAAGCCGAAGGGCCGGTATTTCCCATTTCCCTGGCCCAGGGATAATTATTCAGGAAAGCATCCCAATTGGTTAGAAAATCGAAAGACTGTGATGCATTTTTGGGCAGGTTTTCAAATACTGCTGTGATCTTAAAATCCTTTTGGTTTTGATACCGGATAGTTTTACCGATGGCATTTGCCGGACTACCGTAGAAGATCCCGGCCATATTACGGGAGATAGCTATTGCATCAGGTGAATTTAGTGCAGTTTGCGCTGAACCGGCTAAAAGCTGATAACTGAACATTTTAAAAAAATCAGCACCGGCAGAATTACCTTTCATCTTAACCACTTTATCGCCCACCTGGAAGGCGCTGGTTTCCCCAAAACCGAAATTGGTAGCATATTCGATGTCAGGGAATGAGTGCTTCAGTTCATCGGCCAGCACGCCGGGCACTTCGTATGAGCCTGATGGTACATGATGGTCAACATTGGTCTTGTAAACTTTAAACAAACTCCCGCTGTTTTTAAAGAAACCGTCTACACTGTACTCATTTTGCACCCATAGCAAAATAAGCAAACCACAGGCGATGCCGATAGAAAGCCCAGCGATGTTGATAAAACTTTGCGACTTGTTCCTGAACAAATTGCGCCAGGCAACCTTGAAGTAACTTTTGATCATGATGTTGAGGAAAGTATAATTTCCGCCAAGCAAATGCCATGATTTTAATCAATTAAGAAACAGTTAGTTACATTAAAATTTAACACCAATTACTGTTCGCTTTTATTACAAACGGTGTACGTTTTCAGTTACCGGATACTTTTTTATATAGATGATTTATTATAAATATTGACAAAAAATCACGGCGATAAAATATTTTTCATTTTGTACTAAGGGTATCTGCCTTCCTCACTGACTATATGTGCAAAAGGTTGAAAGGTCAGTTACAATGGAAAACAATACCTATAATGTAAAAGAGCTTGCTCGTAAGCTAATGCAGGGCACCATCAGTCCGGATGAAAAAATCTGGCTTGATGCCTGGTATGCCAATTTTAGCGATGAGGAAGTTTTGTTATCGACTTCAAAACACCAAACTCCCGAACAGCTGCGGGAAAGTATTTTGAACAAGATAACCGCACGAATGGAAACACCGGTGAAACCCGCGCGTAAGGTAATTACCTTGTGGCGAAACATAGCTGCTGCAGCGGCCGTGGTATTGCTGATTACATTCGCGGCGCTTTACAAAAACGAGGTATTGGAAGTTGTTGATCCGGCCAAACAGGTTGAACTGGCAACTGCACCCGGCAAACACCGGCAAATCAGTTTACCCGATGGCACCCGCATCTGGCTTAGCCCCGGCAGTAAGATCAGCTATCCTGACAAGTTCAGAGCGAAAGAACGACTGGTAAAATTGGAAGGCGAAGCGTTTTTTGATGTGGTGCATGATGAAGATCACCCTTTCGTGATCCAGTCGGGCCAGCTTAAAACCGTGGTACTGGGTACCAGCTTCAACGTTAAAGCCTATCCAGACGAGATCATATCTGAGGTAACAGTCATCAGCGGAAAAGTAGCTGTACAGGAACATGATCTGCCTAAAAGCAAACAGGCTATCATGGTGCTCAACCAGCAGGCCGTTTATAACAAAAACAACAGATCGTTGATTAAACAGGATTATCCCAACGCTTCAAAATTCCTGTCGCAGCGTACCGGTTTGTTCAGTTATGATGGCTCATCGCTGCAAAACGTTACCGATGACCTTTCGCTCCAGTATGGCATCCGCGTAAATCTTGCGCCGGGCATTGCTCAATCGGGCTTTTACGGACATATCAACACTAACGAGCCGGTGGATAAAACGCTTAATAAACTTTGCGCTGTAATGGACCTGCGATGGAGTAAGCTTGACAATGGGTATTACCTGCAACCTTTGCCACTCAACAATTAACCTTTTCATTTTTTTAAACATCTCCCTAAAAGGAAAAACCACACCAACAATTTAAAGCATTTATGAAAACCAACAGACCGGCATGGGTATCCATGCTGATTTGCGAGATAACGCGAACACCCCTCCGAACGGCACTCGGCATAATGATGTTACTTTTGATAACTGCACAAAGCCACGCACAAACCCAGGGCCCTTTAGATAAACCCGTTACTGTAACCATCAATAACGAACCGCTTAAGCAGGCTTTAGATAAGATCACAGCCGCCAGCGGTATAAAGTTTACCTATAATGAAACAGTTGCAAAAAGCACTGTAAAGATCAGTATCAATGCCAAAAATCAGCCATTAGGCGATGTATTGCGCAAAGCCCTCGCTCCGCACCCCTTTAGTTTTACAGTGCTTGATAACGAAGTGCTGATCAAATACGATGCAGGCAAAGTAAAAAAGCAGGCCGCCGCCGATGGCAAATACACGGTAAGCGGCACAATTAAATCAAAACAAACCGGCGAAACCATCATCGGCGCAAGCATTAGGGTTACTGACGCTAACGCGGGCACCTCCAGTAACGAGTACGGTTTTTACTCCCTTACCCTGCCTGCCGGCGATCATGAGCTTTCTATAAGCGCCATGGGGCAAAAAAATATCACGATGCCGGTATCACTTAGTGGTAACCTCAAACTGGATATCTCACTTGAAGATAATTCGCAATTATTGCAGGAGGTAACCATTAAAGCCGCTCCCGCAGGGGCACGTGATTTGGCCAGCCCGCAAATGGGTGTTGAGCACCTCAGCATCCAGGAAACCAAAAATATCCCTGTGCTGCTTGGTGAGCGCGATGTGATCAAGACCATTCAGTTGTTACCAGGCATCAAATCGGCCGGTGAAGGCAGCGGCGGTTTCTTCGTGCGTGGCGGCGCTACCGATCAGAACCTGATCTTGCTTGACGAAGCACCGGTTTACAATGCATCGCACCTGTTGGGCTTCTTCTCTACCTTTAACTCGGATGCTATCAAAAATATGAATATTTACAAGGGCGATATGCCTGCGCAATATGGCGGCCGGTTATCGTCGGTTTTGGATGTTAAAATGAACGATGGTAACAACCAAAAATTTGGTGTTAGTGGCGGCATAGGCCTGATAGCAGCGAGGATCAATGCCGAGGGCCCAATCCAAAAAGGTAAATCTTCATTCCTGATCTCGGCACGCCGTACTTATGCCGATGCTTTCCTGGCTTTATCAAAGGACAGCATCGCCAAAAAAAGCCAGCTTTATTTTTATGATCTTAATGTCAAAGCAAACTATGTTTTAGGCGATAAAGACCGCTTATTTGTTTCTGGTTATTTTGGTAAGGACGTGCTTAAAGCTGCCGATATAGCTGGCATTAACTGGGGCAATACTACTGCAACCCTCCGTTGGAACCACATTTTTAACAGTCAGCTTTTTTCAAATACATCGCTCATCTACAGCAATTACGATTACAAGCTTAACATTAAACAGGATGTAAACGAATTTAACATTTACTCGCAGATCCGCGACTTCAATTTTAAGGAAGACATGCAATGGTATGCCGGCGATAAAAACACCATCAGCTTTGGTGTGAACAGTATCTATCATACCATTAAACCGGGCGAAATTTCGGCTACAGGCAATTCGGGCATTATATCACAAAGCCTGCAAAACAGGTACGCCCTTGAAAACGCCGCCTATGTTACCAATACCTGGAAAGCTACGGATCGCTTTACTTTAACCTACGGCTTGCGCCTGTCGGCCTTTACCATACTGGGATCAGGCGATTACTATGACATTGATGCTGATGGAAACATTATTGGCTCTAAACATTATACATCCGGGCAGGAGGTTAAAACCTATGTTAACCTGGAACCTCGCGTGGCGGCAGCATTTCAGCTCAATGATGTAAGCTCGCTTAAAGCGTCATACGCCCGCAACGCGCAAAACCTGCACTTGATCTCCAATTCCAATTCGGGTTCGCCAACGGATAAATGGGTAGCCAGCACCAACCTCATCAAACCTGAAATTGCCGACCAGTTTTCGGTAGGATACTACAAGGATTTCAGTGAGCATAACTATGAATTTACGGTAGAAAGCTATTACAAAAGGCTGCAAAACCAAATAGATTACCGTAACGGTGCCAACGTATTTACTAACCAACCTATCGAAACACAATTGCTTTATGGCAAAGGCCGCGCTTATGGTGCTGAGTTTTTGCTGAAGAAAAAAACCGGCAGACTTAGCGGCTGGATCAGCTATACACTTTCAAAATCCGAACGGATGATTGACGGGATTAACAATAACCAATGGTACAACGCCCGGCAGGATCGCACGCATGATATAGCCATTGTCGCCATGTATAAAGCCAGCGACAAATGGACATTCTCGGCCAATTTTGTGTATTATACCGGCGATGCAGTTACCTTTCCAAGCGGTAAATATCAGGTTGATGGCGTAACTTACTACTACTATACCAACCGCAATGCCGACAGGATGCCTGCTTATCACCGCTTAGATCTGGGCGCCACCAAGCAACTTAAGAAAACCGCGAAATTTCAGTCTGATTTAACCTTCAGCTTGTATAATGCTTACGGCAACCCTAACGCGTACCGTATATTTTTCCGTGATAATAAAACGGACGCAAGCCGCACCGAAGCCGTACGCACTACTTTATTCACCTTTGTACCTTCGGTTACCTACAACTTTAAATTTTAAGCCGATGAAAAACACTATAAAATATATAACCATTATCCTGTTTGCGACGGCCCTAAGCAGTTGTGAAAAGGCCATCGACCTAAAACTGAAAGATACCACTCCGCAATATGTAGTTGAAGGCGTATTAACCGATGAAGCAGGCGGCTGTAAAGTATTGCTAAGCCAAACGAAAAACTTTACCGATAACAATGATTTTAATGGCATAGCCGGCGCTACCATTACCATTGCCGACGATAATAACAATGTATATCCGCTAACGGCAACCAGTACCGGCGTTTACCAAAACAGTACCTTAAAAGGCGCTGTTGGTCATACTTATTCCCTTAACGTGAGCGTAAACGGAAAAACATTTACTTCAAGCTGTATAATGCACCCTGCTGTTCCGCTGGATAGTATTTATCTGGTTAAGGACGAACTTGTAAACAACAAGGATGGCACGCCACGCAAATATGTTACCGTACAATACCACGACCCTGCATCTACCAAAAACTACTACCGCTTTGTACAGTACGTAAACGGCCGAAAAGAGGAATCAATTATGCTTGAAGATGATGAATTTACCGACGGGCAGGAAGTGAATAACAATCTGAGATTTAATAACAGCAATGATAACCCGGCAAGAGACATCCGCCCCGGCAACCAGGTAACTATCGAAATGATGAGCATTGACCAGGCTGTATACAAATACTTTTACAGCCTTAGCAACAGCGCTAATGGCGATGGTAATAATGCCGCGCCTGCCAACCCATTAACCAACATCAAAGGGGGTTCGCTGGGGTATTTTAGTGTGCATACGGTGGTTAGGAAGACTTTGACGGCGCCGTAAAACTAAAACATGTCATTGCGAGGAGGAACGACGAAGCAATCTCGTAGCTCTGCAATTTGGACGTGCATTGGCGACGAGATTGCCACGCTTCGCTCACAATGACATAACTTTTTATTCTTTTATTTTTCTCTCTAATACACCTTCCTCACCTGCACGGCATTCAATATGGCCTGCCCGGTTATTGCTTTAAAGCTTATCGTTATGCCATCAGCGTCAACCGTAACCGGAATTTTGGTTGAATAAGCCTTCAATGGCTCCAGGTAATTGCTGTTACTTAAGCCTTCAATAACGGTTTGCCCGTTAATAAGTACATCAAAACTGCGGGCAACGGCGGTTTGTTTCTGCGTTGAATTATTTAGATTGTAAACCAACTGCGGCGAATTATCATTAGTAGTCAACTCGGCGAAATGCAGGGTTACTTCGTATTTACCTGCCGGTACATCCAACTTAAAATCGCTTAACCCTACACGCTGGGTTTGGTAAATAGGGTCATAATTGGTTTCGAGGATATTTTTGTTTGAGCCGTAAGGCAGCTGTCCGTTTTGGCCGAGGGTAAATACCTCGCCGCCAATATAACCCCAGCTACCTTTGGTGTAAGGCTGTTCGGGGATCCAAACCTGGTGCAGTTTATCGTCAACCAACTGGCGCTTATCGCCAAGGCTTACGTTAAGCTCGGTAAATGGCGTTTGCGGGTTACTCAAATTGTGCGGAATGAGGTTAAAATCAACCGCCATAAAATCTTCAAGGCTGTCACCCTCTCCTGCTGTTGCTTTAAGGGTATTTTTACCTGATACAAAAGGAACACTAAAAGTAGCTATCCCCTCCTGTACAGTTTTATTTTCCAGCAGTCTACCATTAAGCCATAGTTTTACTTGTGATTGATTGCTGTACACATTTACAGGCTGTATACAAACGTTGTTTTCATTGCCATTGCCAGCCTTTAGTGTGCTTGTACCTATTTTGATAAATGGCTGCTTCAGTAAGTTGGACTGGTAAAAAAAGTATGATTCTTTTGGCTGGCGATCATTAGTCAGCAAACCTTTGGTATTGATATGCGGAGTGGCTTCCTGCCTTTGTTCTGCATTGAAATCAACCAGGTTCCAGATGGCTCCGCCTGCTACGAATGGCAGCTTTTTGATGCGGTCGAGATAGTATTGGTGGTATTTAACTTCATATTCAACAGTTTTATCAAACCGAACCGGTTCAAAGCTGTGCAGGCGGCTATCAGCATCGGCTCCAAACTCGGTTATGATCATGGGCTTGGTTGGCAGCATCTGGTGATGTTTTTCCAAAAACTTATCCAAGCCGGCAAAATCTTTGGCGTACCAGCCATAGTACAGGTTCCAACCCACAATTTGTGGCACGGCGGCAAGCCCGGTGTTATAATATCTGTCGAAATCGCCATGGCACGGGATCATGGTATAGCGCGACGGATCTTCCTTACGGGTGAGGCTATCAATCTGTTTCGCCAGGCTTACCAGGTTAACAAAATACTTCTTCTGCTCATCCGAACCTGACTTATACCGCGGACTGATCTCCACCTCGTTCATATAAGCCCAAATGATAATACTCGGGTGATTAAAATTCTGGCGGATCATCTCCAACTGCATGTGTTTGGCATTGTCGGCAAAGGTGGTGGTTTCGGTAATCCGGTTAACCTCCGGCGTCTCTATCGATGCCAGGATTCCCAGCCTATCGCAAGCCTCCAATACTGACGGATCCTGTGGGTAATGCGCTATGCGGATAAAATTGGCGCCCATAGCCTTCAGCAATTCCATATCGTGAATGTTGATGGCATCAGGTATGGCATTGGCCATTCCCTGAAAATCCTGGTGACGGTTGGCCCCTATGAGTTTAACAGGGTTTCCGTTTAAAAAGAAGCCTTTATCGGCATCAAAACTAAACCAGCGGAACCCCAAAGCGCTGCTGCTTTCATCCAGTTCCTGCCCGGTTGAAGCATCAACTATCCTTGAAACCACATGATATAAATAAGGTGCATCCGGCGACCATAAATGAGGATTAGCCACCGTTTGCTTTTGACTGAATGAAAGTTTACCACCAGCTGTTAAACTCAGCGCGCTTTGTAGCTTTGCTACAACCTTTCCATCGGCATCAACTACCTCGCTTACAACTTTAACTTTAGTTTTTTTTGCTGATAGATTATTCACCGTTCCTTCAATCAGCACATCACCCTTTTCTACAGATACCGCAGGCGTTTTTATTTTGATGCTGGGAGAGGCCAGTTCCGAATCAAACGCTATTGGATTAGATGCTACGATATACACGTCGCGATAAATACCGCCATAAAAAGTAAAATCGGCATCTAACGGCGGGATATCTTCATTGTGGCTGTTATTCATCTTCACCATCACCTCGTTAGCGATTAAGCTGTCCTTACCAAAAGGTTTTAAATAAGTATTAATTGGAATGCTAAACGCGGTGTAGCCGCCAATATGTTTACCGGCAAGTTTGCCATTTACATATATTTCAGCTACCTCGTTAGCCCCTTCAAAAAATAAAGAAAGCTGTTTATCTTTCCATTGTACAGGCACATAGATGGTCTTTTTGTACCAGCCTATACCACGATAATATCCGGGTTCATCGTCATTAGCGTCGGTTGTATTCCAGCTATGCGGCAGGCTTATCTTTTGCCAGGCCGAAGCATCTGTAGTAGCGGCAGGCCAACCGGCTATATCGCCTTTGTGAAAAGCCCAGCTGGTGTTGATACTTTGTTTGATAGTTTGCGCGAACAGGTATGCGCTGCAAAAACACAGGATAAGACTAACAGTGATTTTTTTGAACATTGGGTAGATCGGTTTTTAAAAGGCGGGGCTAAAATAGCGGTATTTTTTAAAAAAGATGCCTCACAAATCGGTTACAAAAGCCATGTGGCTACCATCATTCAAATAAATTCATAAATTTAGCATGTGCAAGATTACCTTTTATTCATAGATACCGAAACCTCTGGTCTTCCCAAAAAGTGGGACCTGCCCTACTGCGATAATGACAACTGGCCTTATGCGCTGCAGGTGTCATGGATAGTTTACACCAAAGACATGCAGGAGATGAAGCGCGAAGATCATTATATTAAGGATAACGACTTTATCATAAGCCCCAAAGCGCACGCAGTTCACGGTTTAACACAGGAATATTTGGCTGAGCACGGCGAGTGGCGCAAGGATGTTATGACCCTGCTGGCCAATGATTTGCTCCAATATGAGCCACTGGTGATAGGTCATTTCATTGAGCTTGACCTAAATGTTGCCGGTGTAGAGTTTTATCGTACAGGTATCATCAATCCGCTTCAAAACTTAAAAACCTTTTGCACCATGCTGGCAACCACCAAATGGGTGCAAAATCCGCAGGTCAAGTATTTAAGGTTAAACCAGTTGTACGAAGTGCTGTTTAACAAAACCTTAGACAGGCAGCACAACGCCCTTGAAGATGCTGAAGCCACCGCCGAATGTTTTTTTGAGATGCTGAAACGCAGTGACATTACCGACGACAGCGTACAGCACCAGGAAGTTTACCTGCAAAAAATCCGTTCCGAAAAAAAATACCTTTTACCCGCAGCCATCGTTTTAATATTGATCATCATCATAGCTTTTTGGTTATATGGTTCAACGTCTTGATTTTTTAAGCAAAGTATCCCCTTTTAACCTGCTACCAGCCGAGGTGCTGGAAGAAATTGCCGACCAGTTGCAGGAGATCCGTTACAGTAAAGACACGGTTATTTACCAGCAGGAAGTAACCAAAATGCGCGGCGTAGATATTATTGCCGAAGGCGAATACGAGTCGTTTTTTTACGACACTCAACAAAACAAGCGCCTGTTGGAGCATCATCATCCGGGCTATTGTTATGGCGGCATTTCAGTGTTGCTTAACCGTAAGCAGTCCATCCGCACGGTGATCGCCAAGAAAGGAACTACTGTTTTCTTCTTGCACCGTAAAGATTTCCGGTCGCTATGCAAAGCCTATGAAGACTTTGTACAATACTTTACCGCCGATTTTGGCAAGCGCATGCTTAATGATGAGTTTGCCCATTTTTACAAGCGCCCGGCAACTTTTGAGGAAAGCTATATAGCTTCCGAACAAATGTACTCGCGTAAAATAGAAAGCATTGAATACCGCGAGATAGTTTCCTGCCCGCAAAGCACCCCTGTTTTTGAAACCGCCCGGTTAATGGCTAAACACAAGGTGAGCTGCATTTTTATCCGTAATGAACAAAACAAAATTGTAGGTTATGTAACCGATATCACCCTGCGTGATAATGTAGTTTCCAAACAGGCGGATACTGCCCAGCCCGTTGGCAATATCATGGATAACCCTATCGTTTGCATCAGTACCAGTGCCTATGTGTATGAGGCTATCTTGATGATGTTCCGTACCAAAACAAGGTATTTACTCATTAAAAACGGCGATGAATTTGTGGGCAGCATCAGCAGGAACAAACTACTTGCTGAGCAGGCCCAATCGCCGCTGGTATTTATACAATCTGTTAAGCAGGCGATATCTGTACAGGAACTTAAACGTAAATGGGAATCGGTACCACAAATGGTTACGCAGCTGCTTGGTCGAGGTGTAAATGCCGAAATAGTGAACCAGGTAATTACCACCATTGCTGATACCATTGCGATAAAAGTAATAGAAAGCGTTATCGAGGTCATGGGCCCACCGCCTGCTAAATTTGTTTTTATGGTACTTGGCAGCGAAGGTCGTAAAGAACAAACCTTTAAAACCGACCAGGACAACGCCATTATTTACGAAGATAAAGCCAACGAGCACCGCGAAGAAGTGCGTGAATATTTCCTGAGCTTTGCACAGCAAGTATCCGAAAAGCTTGATCATATAGGATTTAGTTTTTGTACCGGTGGCTACATGGCCCAAAATCCTAAATGGACACATTCGCTTTCGCACTGGAAACGTAATTACGAAAGTTGGATGACCGAGGCTGTACCCGAAACGGTGATCCAGTTCTCTACCTTTTTTGACTGCCGGTACCTGTATGGTGAAGCCAGCATTATGGACGAGCTAAAAGAGTTTTTGGATGAAGAACTGCAAAAACCCCTCGGGAAGATCTTTTTCCATATGGCTAAGAACGCGCTGCAATATGAACCGCCGCTTACCTTTTTCAAGAATATAAAAACATTCACCAAAGGCAGCCAAGAGGTTTTCGACATTAAAAAGTCGATGACTCCTATTGTCGACCTGGTACGGATGTATGCCCTGCGTCACCGCGTTTTTGAAGTTAATACCGGTGAGCGATTGAAAGCCCTAAAGGAAAAAGAAGTATTTACCGAGAAAGAAGTTCAGGAACTTATGCAGTCGTACTACTTTTTAATGAGCCTGCGCCTCCGCAACCAGGCCTCCCAAATTATCCAGGACCGCACCGAGCCCGACAACTACATCGATCCCGATAAGCTCACCAAAATTGAAAAAGTAGCGCTAAAGGAGATCTTTAAAACGATTGATAATTTTCAAACAAGAATAAAGCTGGAGTTTACCAATAATTTGTTTGGGTAAGGATTTAAAAATATGTCATTGCGAGCGCAGCGCGGCAATCTCGTAGCCAATGCATGTCCGATCTGCATAGCTACGAGATTGCTTCGTCGTTCCTCCTCGCAATGACATATAAATTTAGGCCCTGTTATAACTTCCCTGCCGCTTTTAAAGTTGCGGCGGCTTCAACCATCATTACGCCGCTTAGTTGGGTAGTAAGATCTGTTGTACCTGATGGTTTCTTTTTCCAATCGGGACTGATCATAAGCGATGGGCGGTCGATGCCCTGGGTGTACAGGGTTTCGGCGTTGAACTTCAGGAAGCTGATAAACTTGGTTTTATCGGCGTCTGAAACATCTGCGTCGAGGGCCAGCAAGGTAAGATACCTTATCAGGATGCCTTTAAACAAACCACCATCACCCTGACCTTCTGATTTCAGAATGCCACCCGGCGAAATATCAGTATCGTTAATTGTGGCGTTAGCGGTGTTTACAGCATCGGTAAGATAGGTGGCATCTTTGGTAACATGGTAAAGTTCAAGCGCCGCGCCTATGAAAACGCCCTGGTTATAGGTAAACTTCCATTTGCTGATCTGGCCGTCGCCATTGGCATTGATACCATCCCATATAATACCTGACGGATCAAGCAGCGTTTTCTTTAACCAGGTATACAGTCTTTTTGCTGTCGCGAGGTCGGCCTCATTTTTTTCCAACGCATATAAGCGGGCGGCGAAGATGATAGCAGGGGCATTTGCAGGCGTATTTTTATAATCTAACTGATTTTTACGCCAGGCAATACCTCCACCCTGGTTGTTGTTTTCACCGGTTTTGATATCTGTCCATAAGGTATGTGCCGCTGTTAAATAAGCGGCATCATTGGTTGCACTGTAAGCCCTCAGAGTAGCCAGCGACAACCACTCCATATCATCATAAAAATTGTTTGATAAACCACCGTTGGTTGTTTTGATACCTGCCAAAAGCGAACTCATCCTTTGCTTGTAGATATCATTTTTGCCGCGGAGATAGGCATCGGTAAAAATATCAAGTGTATGGGCATTGGGCCAGTAATTAAATGTGATGCTGCCTGCGTTATCAGCTACAAAATAATTGCCGTTTGCCGATATAAAGGTGGTATACGTTTTTTCCTGTAAGGAATCGGCTGTTTCAGCATACTTATATTCCACCTTTGCCGATGCCTTGTTGCCGTACAAAGGAAAAGGTTTATCTTTTAAGCATGATGAAAAGCTTGTGATCAAGCCTCCTGCCAAAGCCATGACAGCTAAATTTCTGAATACTTTATTTTTCATAAAATATGATTTATGGTAAACCTGCCGCCATGGTAAGGCGACAGGCGCTGATCGTTAATTATTTAACAGTAACAATATGGGTATACGCAGCGGCATCGGCGCTAAAATCAACTACGATATCGGCGTTGTGGTTATCCGCGGCTCCGGTAAACTTGAAGCAGAAATCATACTGCGCATCGTTAACCGGTACCATGTACCAGAATGATTTGGCGGTATTGGCATCCGGGCGACTGTTATCTGAGTTTTTGCTACCGTAAAATTGGGTAGAGCTGTTACCCGCCGCATCCTTAAACGTAAAGCGGAATTTATAACGCTCATCGCGCCCCCATGACTCCTGGTGGAACACGATTGAAGCGTTGTCAATTTCCCATTTACCACCTGCTTTATACGGCAGCGGGAACCAAACTTTGTTATCGGCAGCAAACCATAAACCAACCTCGGTTACTTCGCTTATAGCAGCTGATGCCGAAGTAAAATCTACAACAATACGCTCAACCTTGGTAGCGCCGGTAACTGTAGTGCTGCCATCTTTTAACAGCTTAGTACCATCGATAGAATAAGTGGCAGGCGCACCTGTGTTACGCTCGGCAAAATGATATGTACCGGCTTTTAACGATGTCCAGGCTTCAAATACACCGGCAGCGGTTTGTTTAAAGTGTACTGCTTTACTCAAATCGTCACCGCCTTCGGTTGCAGAACCGGTTAGGTATAAATCGGCTGGGATATCGGTAAAGCCCGCTGCACGCTGAACTTCAATAATACTTGACGCGCTTGACTTAACCACGTTAATGCCTTTTGACGACATTACTGTCCATTTCAGTTTACCGGTAGCTTGCGGCTGAATGCCTGCAAGATCAGCAACCTTATTCAGGTCTTTGTAGGAGATGGTAAGTTTGTTGTAAAGTCCGTTAGCATCTGAAGGGATGGTGTAGATAGGTTTTGAGAAATCACCCCCTTCTTTATCAAAAGCAACTTCATATAATACCAGCCCGTTATCTTCGGCATGAGCTTCGGCCCATTCAAAAGTGGCAGAACCAGTTACCGGCTCCAGCTGAATGAATTTATTGTTTGCAGGAGTGTACAGATCAGTTACAGCCGAAACTTTGGTATGCTCAAGGGTTTTATCTTTTTTACAGCCTGTAATTATTAAAATGGCTATGATGCCTGCCATAAGGCAGTATGTAATATTTTTCATGATCGTAATTGATTATAATGTCTTTTTTATAAATAATTAATGATTTACCAACCGGGGTTTTGAGTTAGGTTAGGATCAACAGAGCGTTCATCACGCGGGATAGGCCACAGGTATCCCCTGCTTTTATCAAACGAGCGCAAATTTGCCCTGATATAACCATTATCAACAGAAGCCGGGCCGTATTTGGCGCCATGAGCCCAACCGTTCAACACAGTTTCGGCAGTGCGCCAGCGGCGGATATCAAAAACGCGTAAGCCTTCCATAGCCAGTTCTACACGGCGCTCATTACGTACAATATCGCGTAAGCCTGCCTGTCCTACGGCATTAAAGTTTAATGCAGGCGCATCGGTAAAGCCCGCACGTGTACGGAGGGCTTTAATCGTTTTATCCCATACCCCACCATCCAGCTGGTTAAGCTCATTTTTTGCCTCGGCATACATCAGCAGTACATCAGCATAACGGATTAGGATGAGATTTAAAGCCGATTGAAAGTTAACCGCCGAAGCCGGATCATAATATTTACGGGTATAGTAGGCAGTTGGTGAACTCACCTTGCCAGGCGCATATTCGTCTGGTTTGGTAGCTCCCGGATCATCGCCCGGTTTAGTATAAATTACCTGAACGCTATTGTCGGGCTTTTTCCACTTATAACCATTGTAAACAACGGTATTGGTAAGCCTTGGGTCACGGTTTACATAAGGATTGTTTTCGTCGTAACCCGAACCGGAATCGCTGATCTTTTTACCATTTGCCATCAGATAACTGTCAACCAGTTCCTGGGTTGGGGCCAACGCATTAAGACGGGCGCCAACAGCAAGCGGGGCCATATCAAAAAAGTTGCTGTAAGTACGTACATCCGGAACAAACTCCAGATCGAGGATCACCTCGCTGTTATATTCATTCTGAGGCAAAAACAAACCCTCGTACGATGAGAACAGGCTGTAGGTACCGTTACTGTTGTCATTGATCAGCCTTTCGCAGGTGGTAGCCACATCCTGCCAGCGGCCTTCGTAAAGCAACACTCTCGCTTTAAGCGCTATGGCGGCACCTTTTGTAATCCGGCCCCTATCGGCATCTTTATAAGCGGTGTTAACAGGCAGATCATTGGCAACGGCGTCAAGCTCCTTTAAAACAAAATCAACTACCTGAGCTTTAGGTGTACGGGCAATTGTTTTTGATTCGTCAATGCTGATGTCATGATCAAACAGAGGCACATCGCCCCACCATGTTTCCAGCATGAAATAGTGAAACGCGCGCAAAAAGCGGGCTTCAGCTTTCATGCGTGTTTTTAGGGCTGCATCCATATCGGTTACCCTGTCAATATTTTCGAGGAAGATGTTGCTGGTTTTTATGCCGCTATAGTGGTATCCCCACTCCTGCTTAATACGCCCAAGCGAAGGGTCATAAGTACCTGCAGCCAGAGAAGCTACACCCTGATTATCACCACGACCATTATAGGCATTGTCAGACATGCCCTCGTTATAAAAGAAGTAATCGTTGGTGAACATCTGGTTATATGCCGTATTAAGTACAGCATTGGCTTTATCGGCAGTGGTCCAGAAATTACTGTCGGTAAATTTATTGGTTGGCGCCAGGTCGAGCTTTTTACAGGCTGTTACACTTGCTACCAACACTAAAAAAGCGGTTTTATATGTTGAGTATTTTTTCATGATGGATAGTATTAAAGGGTTACATCTAAACCAAAACCGTAATAAATTGGCGTTGGATAGGCGCGCGCACTGTTTGCACCTCCAGCATTCAGGTTACCATTAAACTCGGTAGACTCCGGATCGATGAACTTCATGCCCGAGAAAGTCAATATATTTTGGGCAGACAAGTAAGCCCTAAGCTTTTGCATACCTAACTTTTTGGCCCATGTAGCCGGTAATGAATAACCCAGCTGCACATTTTTTACGCGCAGATAAGAGCCATCAAAAAGATACATATCTGACCCTCGCCTGAAATTATTTTCGTTTGACTGGCTGCCGCTGGCTGCAAGACGCGGGAAACGGGCATCGGGGTTTTGCGGGGTCCAGAAATCAAGCTCATGCTGGTAAATAACCTGAGAGTAGTTTACGTGAAATGGTTCAACCTGCTCGCCGCGTACAAACATGCTGCGTTTACCTACGCCTTGTAAAAACAGGTTAAAATCAAACCCTTTAAATGTAACGTTGTAGGTAAAACCAAAAGTCAGGCGCGGGAAAGGATTACCTAAAACAAACTTGTCATTGTCGTCTATCACGCCATCCCCATTTACGTCGACATAGCGGTTATCGCCGGGTGACACTGTCAAACCGGTAGGTTTTGGGCCGTTTTTAATATCATCCAGGTTTTGGAAATAGCCATTGCGTTTTAGGCCAACGTATGAGCCGATAGGTAAACCAACCCGGTTAATCACCTGCATCTCATCGTAGCTCTTTAGCTGATCGCCGCCCTCCAGGTATTCTACTTTATTTTTACTGTCGGCTACGTTGAAGCTGAAACTATGCTTAAAGTTGCGGGTGATAAGGTTATAATTAACGGTAACCTCCCAGCCCCTGTTACCCACTTTACCGGCATTATAACTTGGCAAGCCGGCACCAAACGTTCCCGGCACTATTGGTGGCAGGAGTATGTCGCGGGTGGTTTTGCTAAAGTAATCAAGTGCAAGCGTTAATGTATTGTTGAAGAAACCAGCATCGGCACCAATGTTAAGTGTTGCCGCACGCTCCCAGCGTAGATCTGGATTAGCGAAATTGATCGACGTACCCCCTACACCCACATTATTAAAACCGTAGGCATTTTGGAACGGACCATAAGTACGCAGATATTGGTAATCGCTCACGCTTTGGTTACCCAAAATACCGTAAGAAGCCCTCAATTTCAAATCGCCTACCTTGGTACGGTAATTTTCCATAAACTTCTCGTCGGTAAGCCTATAGCCGGCAGATACCGAAGGGAAAAATGCACCACGATTATTAGGCGCAAACTTTGAAGAAGCATCTACACGAAAGTCAAACTCGGCATAGTATTTATTTTGGTACGAATAGTTTGCCCTGCCGAATAATGAGTTAAGGCTTGTTTCGGTAGTACCGTTGTTAGATGCTGACGAAGTAGCCGGATCAATAATGGTACCGGTAGTTGGTGTTCCTAATTCCGGATCGGTGTATTTAAGGTGAATACTATTCAATTTGGCTGTAGTCGACTCATTGGCCACACCTACCAATACATCAACATTATGGGATTTATTGAAGGTTTTGGCAAACTCGGCCAGTAACTGTGTATTGGTGAATAAGGTTTTGTTGTTATCATCATTGGTGTTACGATCGGCACCATAAGTTCCTGAAGGATAAAAATTAACCTGCTTAACACGAGTAAACTGATGATCGGACAATAACCGGCCACCGAAAACCGCCTTCAGTTTAAAATCTTTAGTAACAGAAAGTTCGGCGTTTAAATTACCTAACAGGTTATCATCGTCATGGGTACGATAGCCGCCTTGTTCCAAAATGCCTAAAGGATTAAACTCGGTAAGCACGTCGTTAGTAAGGTAGCGGCCCTGATCATCCTTAATTTTATAATAAGTAGGCGTACGACCGGCATCAACTATAAGTGTGCCTGTATTGTATGAGTGCTCACGAATTTCGGAACGGGAATAAGCCAAAATGCTGGTCAATTTCAACTTACCATAGTTACTGGTAAGGTTCATACGGTAGTTATATCGCCTTAAGCCATAATCGGGACCAACAAGGTTACTGCGTTGATCTGTAACACCTGCCGATACCAGGAACGAGGTTGTAGCTGTACCGCCGGTAAGGCTCAAGTTATGACTTTGCAGCCAGGCATCTTTTAAAATGGCATCCAAAAACCACTGCTGATCGCCCTGCTGCTGAAAGTTACGGATATCCTGCGGACTGTAAATAGGCTGCAAACCAGCGTTTACCATGGCTTCGTTACGCAATATGGCATTTTCGTAACTGTGCACCGGTTTGTAACCCACATGCGGACTTTGAATCCCAGCCTGGCCGTTATAACTCACCGTTGTGCGCGAATTATTTTTACCTTTTTTAGTGGTAACCAAAATAACCCCGTTAGCCGAACGTGAACCATAAATAGCAGCCGAACCAGCGTCTTTCAGCACCGAAACGCTTTCGATATCCTGAGGGTTCAATAAATTGATATCGCCGCCTGTAATACCGTCAATAACCACCAATGGCGAGTTATCATTCAGCGTGCTTACTCCACGTATGTTAACGGTGGCATAAGCGCCCGGTTCCGAACTGGTTTGTTGTATGATAAGATTAGGCGATGTTCCCTGTAAAGCCTGTGTAAGATTAACCGATGGCTTTGATTCGATAGCTTTAGCGCTTACCTGGTCAACCGCGCCTATTAAATTTGCGCGGCGTTGTGTACCGTAACCCACTACCACCACTTCGTTAAGTGAAGTACGCTCGGGCACCATCTGCACATTCAGCGTAGTTTCATTGCTGATGGTAACTTCCTTTGGTGTATAGCCAATGAAGTTGAAAACCAATGTACCATCCGCATCGGGTGCATCAATGGTGTAATTACCGTTAAGATCGGTCACCGTGCCTACCGTTGTGCCTTTAATGCGGACGCTGGCCCCCGGGATGGGAAGGTTATTTTCGTCGGTAACCTTGCCTTTGATTTTGATAGGTTGCCTGGGGCCTTGCTGTATGCCTCCGGTGCTGCTTTCAATCTCAGGCTTTTCATCAATAACAATAACGTCGTCAATGATTTTGTAGCTGAGGTTAAAGGGAGTTAAAACCTGGTCAAGTACTTCTTTTATACTTTTGTCTTTAACCTTAAGGCTTACAACATAAGTAGGTTTAAGTACGTTATCGGCATAGGCAAATTTGATATGCTTTTGGTTCGAGATCTTTTCCAGCGCATCGGTTAGTTTGGTGTTTTTTAGTTTGAGCGTAACCGATACCTCCAGAAATTTTTGGCCGAACGAGTTGTTTGCCACAGCCGTAAAGCACATCAGGCAAACCACAAAGCAGGCAAGCGAGGTAATTTTCATTAATATTAATACATGACGAATTACTCCATTTGAAAATAGAGATATATTCATAGATTTGAGAAAATTAAAGTGTTTGAAATTCAAGTGCTTCGTTCTGAATTGGACCTCTAAACGCTGCACTAATTAATAACCCGGCATTTTAGTTTAACCCTGTCAAAAGCCTTTTTTGAGCAGGGTTTTTTATTGTAATTATGTTATCATAGTTTGTTATTTAGGTTAACTAATAATTGGTATATCTCTTTGTATTAATTGGTTTTTACGTTAACAACCACGGCCTTTCAGCTGGTAAACAGTGCCCTTTTGTATAGCCTTCCCTTTTACCAGCTTCGACACGATCTTCATAATATTCTCCAGCGATACATTGGTAAAGTTGGCCGTGATTGAGCACCTTGCCAGGTTAACATCGGCTTTAACCGTTACATTGAAGTGCCGGTTGATGGTATTCAGCACTTCGGGCAGTGCCATGTTTTTAAACACCAGTTCACCATCTTTCCAGCGGCTTAATACGTTTACGTCAACCTGTTTATTCTTAACTACCGATAGCATATTTTTGTCAAAAACAATTTCCTCTGCAGGCGTTAAAAATGTGGTTGTGCTTTTCGCTTTCCCCGCAGGTGTAACCACCCCTACCTTTCCGCTTAAAACATCAACCTTAATAAAGCTTTCGTTAGCGTAAGCTTTAATGTTGAAACTGGTGCCCAATACCTGGGTGCACACCTTACCGGTATGTATAATGAAAGCTTTGGCCGGGTCATGGGCAACATCCAGAAAGGCCTCCCCCTCCAGCCTGATCTCGCGCTTTTCGCCACGAAAAGTTTCCGGATAGGTAAGCTTGCTGCCTGCATTCAGCCATATTTTGGTACCATCGGCAAGGGTAAAGTTTACGGTTTGCCCGTTTGCAGCAACCAATTGTTTACTGGTTATAGGATCAAAGCGATCAAGCAGAGCATAACGGTAATAATAGGCGGCAGTTACAGAAATACACAAGCCAGCAATGATTGAGGCAGCAACCATCCATTTTTTTGACCTGCCTGCAGTTTTCTTCTCTGCATGATCTAATGCGGCATTGATCCTGCTGTACACACCATCGGCGTTAAATTCCACATCGTCGCCGGTTTCGTTTTGTACGCCACGGAGATCGAGCTCGTCAAAATATTTATTTACAAGCTCTTCCTGCAATTGCCTGTCATTTGCAGCCGATTGTTTTTTTCTGAAAGGGAATTTTGCCATTGGTTTATAACTGTAGGATGTAATAAACCGGAGTAGCCCCCAAAGCAATTGAAAATATTTTTAAGATTTTTATTTACCGAATGTATACAGCAATAACAAAGCCACTACCGATGGTAAGTAGTCGGTTAAACCGGTACGCAAGTATCTCAAAGCGATGGTAATCTGATTTTCGACGGTTTTGATAGAAATGTTTAGCCGGGTGGCTATTTCTTTATTGCTGAGATACTCTTTACGGCTCAGGGTAAAGATCTGCCTGCACTTTTCAGGCAGTTGCGCTACGCCGTCTTCCAATAAATGAGCAATATCTGCCTGGAACAACTTACTATCGGCAGAATATTTTTCGACCAGTGTTTCGATTACCGTGATATCTACACATGCCTTTTTAGTACGCAGATAAAATAGCACGCGGTGCCTTATGGCTACTTTAAGATAAGCTTCGAGCGAGGTGATATTTAGCTGATTGCGTTTTGTCCACAAATCGATAAAGAGCTCCTGCACCAGGTCTTCACAAACGTCCTTATCTCTGAAAATATTATAAGCCGCGTAAAACAACTTCGACGAATATTTGCGGTACAGAATTTCAAACGCCTTACGGTCATCAAGCCTTAATTGCTCCAATAACCGGGCATCAGGCCATATTTGAAATTCCTTATCGTGGAGCATAAGCAGGCGGTAAATCGGTTTACTGATTGGAAAGGCATATTTACAAGAAAATTTTTAAATAAAAAAACTTTTAAATACCCCTCCTGCAAACAATACTAACCTACCATATCGGGCACAATAAAACGATTACGGTTAAGACCGTTCCTATTAATGATCATTGTGAGATCATGTACCGCCTGACGTTTAAAAAAAGGATACTTATCAAGCACTCCATTATGCTTTAGCAGCATCATTAGTACACTCATTTTCAAAATCTTGTTACCCGAGTCTTCGGCAATAGAATTGACACACTTCAGTTCATCAATTATCAGGTCTTCCCTGGAGGTGTTCATCAGCAGTTTTATTTTCAGGCTGTAAAACCGGGCCTTAATAATGGGGCTCAACTGCTCACCGTCCTCGCCAAAGGTACCTGCTATTAAATTATATATATCGAGTGCTTTATCGGTTTCACCAAGCCCATGCCAGGCTTCGCCGAATAACAGGTTTATGAAAAAGGCAAAAGGTGTTTCCGCCTGCTCTATTTCATCGGTTTTGTAAATATTTTTAACCGTATTTACATACCTCACCACTTTATATAAGTCGCCGCAAATGAGCATGGTATAAGCACCCTGTATAAAAAGCATATCGTTTGCTACGCAGGGCTTTAACTGATCAGGCCTTAGAACAGGAGAAAATGACAATCGGTCCAACTTGTTAAAAGCCTCATCCTGTATAGCCCCATCATGTAAAAATGAATAAAAGGCAGTCAGGCAATTTAAGGGGTTGATAGCGAACCTTTCAATATCTACCTGATCAAACTTTCTCAACTCTTCAATTCTGATATTAACTTCCTTCAGGTTTAACTGTATTACTGCGATTATGCCTAAGGCAGTCTGAATAAGTATTTTTTGGTCTGAAGAAAGCTCAAACCTCAGCATTGTTAAAAGTGTTTTCTTATAAGCGGGATTGATCAGATCAAGGTTAAAAAAGTAGTCGAACATTTTTTCGCTGAATACCTGCTTAAAATATTGAAGCAGAAGTTCGTTCTCTTTCATCGACGAACACTCCCTTTCCAACAAATCACCTATAAACATCATGAGCTCCGCCTTCTCCGCCGAATTTAGATTTATGGCAGAGAGGTATTCAAGGCTCTTTTGCTGCCCGGTTTTAATGGCGATCATCAAACACCATTTCAAAACCGTAAGTTTCTTCCCGGTTTGCGCAAACGTGTTATTAAAGTGTTGAGCAAAACTATCATCAAACTTGTTACCGGTATATAACAGTAATGTTTTAGCAATGCTGTGCTCTAAAAAATTATTATTAAAAGTTATACAGGCGTGGATGCTATGCCCATTGTTATGGCTAAGTTCCTTTAAAAAGCCAATGCCCAGCAATTCCTGGTAAGCCGGATTATATTGCTTAAGCAGGTTTAACACCTTGATTTTTTCAACATCAAAATGACCGCCCCTGATATCCATATTTTCAACCAGGCATTTTATAATAAATACCTTTTCGGCTGCATTTTTCCCCAGGTAAATATTATTCAATATAAAACAGGCTGATAACTCATAAAGGCAAACATTATTAAGGCTGCTCAACGAAAAATTGCCTCTGTGATGCTTATAATAATATTGAAAAAAAAGCGGATGGCTCAAAGTCTCGGCAGCTTCAAAACTGATAGTATTAGTTAGCGAGGGATTAATTTTGAGGCAAAGCTCATTTACCTCTTTATGACTCAGCAATGGTACATTATTATGCTTGCTGCTATCTGGATGAAAGCCGGTAAACCAGGTGTTATCGCCGGCCTGTAATTCGTGCCTGTAATTTATCCAGGTTGACGAGCGCAGGGACAATACAAGTTTTAACCACTCATAATTTTGGCATATACCAATGCCATTTAAAAGGTAATTCAAAATAGACTGAAACTGATCGATACCCGCCACATGCTCATCAAAACCGTCAATCACCAGGTAAAACTTTCCTCCGTTGCTTTGCCTTTTATTAACCAGCGCTATTAATTGTTGGTTGGTGTTGCAACCCAAAATCGCTAAAACCCATTCAAACAAATTGCGCCCGCTTTGTAAGGCGTTTACAAGCGCGTTACTGTTAATAAACAAAATAACGTCATTGCGTAAATTTGCGGCGTTCAACTCCAATCTCTCTTCAACCCAATGGCACAATGCCATTGTTTTTCCATAACCGGCCGGTGCGCACAAAATTGCATTTGTAAAGGCCGAATGTATAAACTCGCTCAGGTGCGCGTTTACAAGTTCTCTTTTAATGATATAATGATAAGGGATTCCGGCTCGGTTTCTGGCGGCCTGCAGGGTTAAGTTGCTTATGCCTGCCGCTTTTTTCCGGATCTGGTTCCAGTCAAAATCATTATTTAATGGCTCATTATCATGCTGGATCTGAATTTCACAAAACTCTTTCCAGCTATCATAATTACAGTATTTACAAAGTACATCAAGTGTAAACGACGATGGATTAAACCTGCTTAGCGCGAAACCATAAATCCGCTTAAGCGTGGTTTCACTTATGCAATGTTTAGTTTTACTGGTTACCAACGCTGATATTACACGGCAATCTGCCGGGCTGATGCCTGTAAATCCAGCAGCCGTGAGTATCTCCCTTTTTAACAAATCATAATGAGCATGGGAAATAACTGTCATATACACTTTACTTTTTAAAACAAAAACAAACGGAAATTATTAATTGATATCCGGAGATAAATAGTGGAAAACACAGCCCAACTATTAACTAATAATTTAGTAAATTATTTAATAATCTCATGATAGTAATAATAATATCAATGAAATTTTATACAATATTACGTAAATGCTGTTATTAAGTTCACTTAAAACAGCTTATAATATTCCCGTTAGTTTTAAAACAAAAAAATGAACAGAAATGAACAATATTGCATAAAATGAACATCCTGACCAAAAGATATAACTATTGGTTAAGCAAACGTTCATTATCTTACCTAAATCAAGAACGGCAAATTTAGTAGTGCGCAGTTTCGGTATACATATTAGTCAGTTGAGAGGCCAGCGTACCATCAACCTTAACAAAATCTTCCCTTAATAAAAATGAAAGCTTTTCGTTTTGTAATTTAATGGCAAGCATTTTTAGTATCTGCACAGATGACGCTTCAAGACATTCAATAAAGCTCAGATATGAGAGGATCATGATAAGTCCAAGATCAGGATCGGTCATGTTCCACTGAAAATTAGTAAACGATTTTTCTAAAAAATTAACCAAGCTACTAACGGTATCAAATGAATATTGGGTTTTAAATAAACAATAGATCTGGTCCATCTTGTACACCTGCAGCTCGGCCCTCTCGATGGTTTCATTTATGGTGCCTCTTATGCTCCTAAAACAGCCGGCATCTACTATATCCGGCAAACGTTCAATAATATGCGCTTTAGCACAATAAAGCCGGTTAAGATGCTCCATAAAAAATGGTTGCAGTTTTTCGGCACCGGAGTTTAAGGGGGCAAATACTTTACCTGATTCGTTTTCCATTAAAAGGGGTATTGATTAACTAACATATACCATTACTAAAATCCATTACTAAGGAAGCTATGTATTGTATGCCAGGCAGGTTTTGTTCATTTTGCATCAACTTATAACATAGCGGGTCCTTAAGGCCAGTAGTACTACAGCAGTACCATTAATATCTATTAATTCGTATTCAAATAAACCGATGCTCCAATTGTAAATTAATTTTCCGGATTACCGTATCGAGTTCATTTGCACTTAATTTTAACATGTTTATTGATTCTTCAAATTCACATTTATCTGGCCCGCAGGCTTCAAGCGCATAAATAATTCCTAATATATTTGCCAGTGGCTTCCTGATCATGTGCGAATTAATAAACGCCAGGTTTTCGACCTCAGTAAAATGTCCGTTGAATATATCGCTCCCCCGGCATTTTTCAGCAATACCGTTTACCATGATCATGCCGCAACAGCAATTACAAAATCTCACACTATATGAGGTTACATTAACATATACAGGCGTGCCATCTTTTTTAAGATGGGTAAGTTGTTTTTTTACTGCTTGATTATGTTCTAATTTTTTTAAAAGAGCATTAAAACTTTCGTCTTCTTCGGGCAGATTAAGCAGAGAGATGGTGTTTTTTAAAAACTCCTCCCGCTCATAACCGTACTGCCTTACCGCGGCGTCGTTAACAGCAATAACCCTTAACGTATTAGTTTCAACTATCCATGCAGGGAGCGGATTGTGGTAAAACAACACATTAAACGCGCTATCTTTTTCACTTATGGTAACAGAAGCTTCCATTATAAATTGGTCAGCAAACCGCTAAAAGCGCTGCTTTTTTTTTTTAAAATTCAATATTTAGGTTTCACTATTGTAAGATATACAATAACCCTGTGTTTTTTAGCAGTTCATTTTATTCAATTACCATGTACAAAAAACGCCCCGGCTTTTGTGCCGGGGCGTTAACTTTTTAAGAAGAGTGATACGATTTTACTTTATTGTTGTTATGATAAGCGCCGAGTTAAGCAGAAGCAATATAGGCTGTATTAAGGTTGAAAAATTTTGCAGTTTTTCGTTACGTAAGGATTTCTTGTTTTGTTCGATGTAAACAACATCATTGTTTTGCATAATCATAGCCGGACTGGACAATGAAGACACATCGCTTAAGTCAAGCTCTATGATTTGTGGGTTTACAATGCCACCACGAACAACTTTAACATGTTTTTCATTTCCTTTATCAGTGATGCCGCCAGCCTCACCGAGCATATCTATTAAACTGGCATTATCCTTTATTAATTGGTAATTACCGGGGCGCCTTACCTCGCCGAGTACTGTTACCTTAAGATTAATGATCTTTACATCAATGATGGGATTTTTGATGAGGTCTTTGCTGTAGAGGTCCTGTATTTTATTAGCAGCTTCCAGCCTTGATAAGCCATCGACCTTTACCCGGCCAATTACAGGTAACGCAACGGTTCCGTCTTCGGCTACTTCATAGCTTTGGCCGGCCGCTGCCGCTCCTCCTCCCGGAGATGAAGCCCCGGTGCCCGCACCGGCACCCGCGGGGACGTCATCAACTATGTATTTAATACTCTGAAGGTTACGCACCTGCAAAATATCCTGTGGCTTTATTTTATAAACCTGAACATTCCCTGTGAAGCCCGTAATGGGAGCGTTTACATCTTTTCGTTCAAGGAAAGCCTGATTCTGCTTATAAGAACAGGAGCTGCAAAAACTTAGCAGCAAAAGTGCCATTAAAACCAATTTTAATGGCAGGGGGAAATTACATTTGATCATCTTAGTGGGGGAAAAAATTAGTTTGTTGTTTAAGCGTTTTCGAGATATAGTGCTACTTCTACATTTCCTGGTAGTACAGGCTGAGTTTTAACAGCACGTGGTTTAATGCTTTCAAAATGACTGGCATACTGGTTCACGATATTTTCGCAGGTATAAACCGTTTTGATTTTATCCGTGTTATTTGCCAAAAAATGCGCGTAAGCATCGTCACTCTTGTTTGCAGCCCGCAAATGTTCGGCTACATCCATAGCTGTGCTAAAGTAAAAGGCATCGTCACCTAATACCGCCCGGTTAAATTTATTATCATGCGAGCATATCAGGCTGTTTGAACCCATGGCCTCAAGCAAAGAAGGATTTGTACCGCCAACCGTATGCCCATGGAAGTACAGATTTGAATAGTAGCGGAGATTATTCAGTTTCGCCATATCATAAATCCCGCCTACAAATTTTATTTTATGATAAGGCGCGAATTTCAGCTTCAGGTATTCGCCAAAATCATTGGTAGTATTGCCTACTACCAGGAAAGGCCGCTCCTTATTGGCCCTTACAACACCATCCAGTATCGTTTCTATGCTATTTTCGGGTTCCATCCTTGCAATCAGCATATCGTAATCATGAACTTTAACGCCATAATCATCCAAAACTGCCGGATCAGGTTTTTCGAACAGTTCAGCTCCATAAGGGATAAAAGTGGCTTCCTTCTTGTATTTGTTTCCTAAGTAGCGTTGTATCTCGGTTGAGTCGGCAATAAGGTGATCACTGTATTTTACAGCTAATTTTTCTGCAAACTGCAAAAAGCGCTGTACCGGTTTTGAATATTTGGCGCGCTTCCATTCAAGGCCGTCCATGTTGGTAGTAACAACCGTATTACGCGGAAAAAACCATGACCAAACCGAACTGCTGGTATATCCTAACTGTAGTATAATATCAAAATTGCCACGGCGCAGATCCCTGATACAATTAAGATCATAAAAAAACTGGCCAATGGTACCCAATTTACATTCGGGATCATAACAATGCCTTATTTCAACACCATTCCACTGTTTTTGCTGATATGGATGATTATGCGAGTTATAAACCACAACTTCATACCCTTTTTTTACTAAGCCAACCGATAAATATTCGGCACATTGTTCAAAACCACCGTAGTGATTGGGAATACCTCTGGTTCCGATGATAGCAATACGCATAAGCCAAAATTTTGATATTATATTAATATTAATTAAAAAATACATTAGCTTTAATAACCACTCAGGGGTTAGCCTTACAAACTAACGAATGACTAATATTACGCACAAAAACGCAATTTTGACGCTTTTTAAGGGGATATGAATGGAATGAACAGAGCGAACAGACATGAACAAAAGAAACAAAAACAAAATAATAATTTCGTAATAATAATATTATAAAACTATTATTTATCAGACATTTTATTTATCTTTAGTCCGCTCCAAAGCTGAAACGTAAACGAAATTTTTTAACGGGATGGGGGTAACGACTTGCAGTTAGGGAACATTAATAGATTATTTATATTTAAACATATTTACAGCCATTTAACATTTATAATAAATGAGCAAAACACTAAAACTGCTTTCGCGCATCAACCTGAAAACCATCGTTTTTAATTTCAAATACTTCCCGTTTAAAACAGCTATAAAACTGCCTGTTTTAATTTCAAACAACATTTACCTTCACGAAACCAAAGGCAAGATCACCATAAACGGTCCCATCAAAACCGCGCTGATACAAATTGGATATGGCAAAGTTGGCATCTCTGATTTTAAAAGGGCACGAGGGGTTTGGCAGGTGTTTGGCGAAGTGGTTTTTAACGGCCGCGCCTTTATTATGCATGGCTGCAAAATAAACGTTGGCGAAAATGGGCAGCTCATTTTTGGCGAAAACTTTAACATGAGTACCGAATGCGCCCTGGTTGCCGAAAAGAAAATCACTATTGGCAACAACAGCGGCATAAGCTGGGAAAGCCTGGTAATGGATACAGATTTTCATCATATTTTTGATGAAAATGGCCAGGTTTTTAATCATCCCAAAGAGGTTGTTATTGGCGACAATGTTTGGGTAGGCTGCCGTTGTACTATTTTAAAGGGGGCCAACCTGCCTAATGGAAGTATTATAGCGGCAGGATCATTAGTAACTAAAAAGCTGGTTGGCGAGAAAAGTATTTTTGGAGGTAACCCGATGCGTGTGCTTAAAGAAAATATAACCTGGAAATATTAAACCTCAGATAATTGGCAAAATGGCATCGCCCAAGTCGTAATTAAGATTCCTGTTCCGGTTAGCTATAGCTTTGGCCGGTACCCCGCCAACTACGGTATAGGGTGCAACATCACGGGTAACAACCGCGCCAGCGGCAACTACCGCTCCTTCGCCAATGGTAACGCCGGGTAAAATAATTGCCCGTGAACAGATCCAGGCATAATTACCAATGGAAACCGGCGCACCGGTCTGGCCAAAACCACTATCATTATAGTCGTGATGCAAAGTCCAGATCATCACTTCATTACTTAAGTTAACATTATCGCCTATGGTTAATCCGCAACGGGCATCAAGCAATGCGCCATGACCAATAACAGAACTATTTCCTATAGTTAAAAAGCGCGGCCGCCTTACTTCAAATCCCCTATAAATGCCTGTACGTTTACCAATTTTTGCATTCAATAAACGTAAACAGCCAATCCGCAGGGTGTGAAAAGGCAAATAACCAATAAAGCCGCAAATGATATAAATAAGCGAACCTACTAATTTTTGAACAGGTGTTGCCACAGCCACAGAAGCTTCCTCCGTTGGCGTATTCATTATATTTTGTTCGGCTATATTCATGGTTAATTGAAATTGTTGTTTAAAATATTACGCTACTTTCCCTACGCTAATCACTTTACGGTTTTTCAAAACTTTACCGGGCACACCCGCTACTACCGAATCATTATCAACCGAACGCGTTACTACGCTGCCCGCGGCAATTACACAACCGTTGCCTATAGTAACACCGGCCAAAATAATGGCTCCGGCCCCTATCCAACAATCGTTTTTGATAACCACGCCATTACGGGATACGCCCTGATCTTTAATGTTAACATTGATATCTGAAAAATTATGATTTTCAGAAAACACCTGTACCCCCGGACCAATAATCACGTTATCTCCTATTTCAATGCCCCCCTGGCCACCGAGATATGCACCTGCGTTTATGCCGGTGTTATTGCCAATACTGATGCCTTTACCTTTTTGCGATATAATACCGGTACCAACCAATGTACAATTGCGGGCAATGGAAACATTATCTTTTACCATTATCCCGTCATGCGATAAGGCGTTAATAAAAACATTGTCCTCTATGATTAGATTTTTACCCGCCGAAAAAAGATATGCATGCTTTATTTTAACGTTTCTTCCTATGAAAAGCAGGCCTTCAACACGCTTTAAAAACAGGCGTGCGTATCCGCCCCTCATTATTTGCCCAACCCTGCCCGATAGTATTACCCCCATATCCCTAAAGGTGTACTTGCTTTCCCACTTATAATCAGGGTTACGCTTGAGCTTCCGAATAATTTTCTCTACCAGCATAAGCTTCAGTAATTAAGGTTAATATTTCGTTTGCGGCTTTTGCCCATGAAAATTTGCTTGCTTGTTTTAAGCCATGGTTTACTTTTTCGTTATATAGATCCGGATTACTCAAAAGCAATTCAATTGCTCCCGCCATTGATTTTTCATCATCAGGATTAGCGTAACTTGCGGCATAGCCACAAACTTCGGGCATTGATGTGCGGTCGGCAACTACAACAGGCACGGCACATTGCATAGCCTCAAGTGGAGGCAGTCCGAAGCCCTCGGCGTACGAGGGGAAACAAAATACCTTTGCCCGGGCGTAAAGTAAACGCAAATCGGCCTCGGGTATATGTCCGGTGAAAATAATACGATCCTCAAGGTGCGTTGTGCTTATGTACTCGTCAAGTTCCGGATAAGTGCCCCTCTCGCCGGCTATAACCAGCTTATGATCAAAATCCCGTAACAGGTTCAGCGCTTTAACCAGGCCAATAATATTTTTACGAACGTTTACCCTGCCAACGTAAAGTAAATAGGCTTGAGGTAAATTGTATTTTTGCTCCAACGCAGCAATATCATCTTCGCTATAGGCATGTAGCGGCTTAAAAGCTGCGTTAATGCCATGATAAACAACATTGATACCCAGCGGTGCATCCAGGCCATGTTTATGCATGCGCTCTTTCTCGCAATTTGATATGGTGATGATCTGATCAACATTGGCAGCAAAACGGACCATCTGCTTAAAATAACCTACCTCGGCTTTGGTATAGTATTGCGGATAATCCAGGAACAACACATCGTGGATATAAACTATCTTTAACGCCCGTGCAGGCCATGCGCTGCCAAAATTCTGAAACAATACTACATCTATATCATACAACAACGTCATTAAAGGCAGCAGGAACAAGTTTGATAACAAGTTGGGGATACCAGGTAAAAAAATGAGCCTTACATGCTCCGGAAAATGCGCTTTGGCCTTTTTCTTGTTTTTACTTACCAGGAAAAGACATAATTCAACCCTGTCATCGCCTGCTTTAATAATCTCGTCTACCAGATTTTTAACCACCATGTGACCGCTCGGTGGCCCGTCAAAATACCACTTTGCGTCTATACCAACCCGTATCTTCAAATCCTGGTTACTCATATCACAAGGCAATTAAATTTTCGTTTTCAATTAAGTAACCGGCACTCTGCTCACGTAACCTGATTGCTTTTGAATAAGCCTCATCAAGTGTATCAAGCCTTTTATCCCATTTAAAAGCAACAGCATAAGCAATTGTAGTCAGGGCGAGTCCCCTTAGCAGTTCGGGCTTCACAAGTAATCCATCCAAACATTCCGCTATATTTTTAACCATTATAGGATATTCATCAACCGGCACTTTAATACCACATTTATTGCAGATTACATCGCCCATGCCATGGTGATCAATAGTAAGCGAAGGAACGCCACAGCTCATGGCTTCAAAAACCACGGCCGGGTTGTCCTCCGCTATGCTGGTAATAATATGCAGGTGCGAAGCTGCCATTATAGTCATGGCTTCGTTACGGCTCAAGTGGCCATGCCATGTAATTTTATCCTGTAAATTCAGCTTGGTTGCATACTGTTTTAGTTTGCCCGTGAGCGGCCCTGTGCCCAATACATGAAGCCGCCAGTTGTTGTTTTTTACAATCGCCAATGCATCAAGACATAGCTGCAGGTTTTTCCGTTCGATATGGGTACCGCTCCATACCAATTGCACAAAATCACCGGTAAATTTTGTTTCGTTCAATAATATACTGCCTATAATACCCTGTTCTGACAGGTAATAACTATCACGACCGAACCTGCTCATGATAGTTTGCTGTCCGGTTTTGGTGGCAGAGATCAGCACATCAGCTTGTTTAAATGCTTCCTTTATCCGTGCCGAATAGCCAAGCTGTACCCGGTTAATGATATTCTTAAGCGAGAACTTGACACGGGTAGTCAAGGGCTTATTACGCATTAACCGTTTATCAATAACCATCATCCCTCCTATTGGCCCCCATACCGTTGGCTTGCCCAGTTTATATAAAAGGCCGGGCTCGCGATACCCAATTGGGCCAAGCTGATGAACCACATCAATATCAACAGTTTCCAGCAATTTTTGCGCTGCTTTATATGCTTCCTTCTGCCACAGATAATAGGCGAAGTAAAAGAACCAGCCCAAGCCTGCTTTATTAAGCAGGTTTATAGTTTTGGCGAAAAAGCCTGGCTGCACCTCTATAAAATTCACGTTGGTAATTTTATTTTCAGACAGATACGCGCGCATGGTTTGGGTATCGCCCATATGATCGTCAGACATACCGTAGATCACCCAAAGTTTGTGCCTTGTGGAAAGGTTCATGACCGTATTCCAGGCGGCACCATATTCCGAACCCTTACTTGGCGATATAGCGTAGGCTGATATAAGTATCTTCTTATTCATATCCTTAAGCTTGTAATGTCATTTGTTTCCGGAATGGATCTTTGTAAAAAAAGCGCCAGCGTAACCGGTTCAGGTAATTAAACAGGTATGATAACAGGTAGTCGATGCCACGAAGATGCCTCTTCATTACCTTTAACTCTTCACGGTGCATTTTAACGGTATCGTTGCTAACACCATCGGTACGCATATAGGCTATTACCTTATCGATATATTTAATACTGTAACCCAATCTCTTGATCCGCAAAAACATATCAAAATCCATGGCTATGCGTAGGCCGATATCATAGTTCCCCACATGCCGGTACACGCTTCTGCGTACAAAACAGCTTGGATGCATAACGTACATACCGAAATTTAACCAGCCCACCTTACTCCTTTTATCACGCTCGGTACCGTTGTTCCCTATCAGCCTGATATTACCGCAGCAAACAAAATCACTCTTTGCTATATTGCTTATGATGTTCTCTACGGCATCTTCAGCATACCAGTCGTCGGCATTGATCATGCCTATCCACTCGCCCGAGGCCATGGAGATGCCTTTGTTAAAGCCATCTCCGATACCTTTATCGGGTTCGCTGATAAAGCGATCTATCCGGTTGCGATATTTTTCGATAATCTGTAATGTGCCATCGGTCGATCCACCGTCAACAATGATATATTCCAGGTTTTTATAGGTTTGATTAATAACGCTTTGTATAGTATCCTCAATGGTATTTACCGCGTTATATACAACCGTGATGATGGTTACTTTTTGTGGCTTGTAAATTTGCTCCATATCCTGTTCCTCATTAAATATTTAAACCCGCCAATTGAAATTCTATAGCTTGCTCCCTTATTTTCAATTTGTGCATCAATACGTGCACATTCATGTAGCTATAACCAAGCAATACCATAACCACGCTCATTTCCATGTTAAAAAAGGCTGTTACGATATAATTGGTGAGCAGTAAACTCAATACACAACCAATAATAAAGGCCGAAAAAATCCGGATAATCGGCTTACTCATCGCATCGGCATAGGTGCGCCATTTGGTTACGATAAGCCCGAAAAATATGCTCATGTAAACCAGTACACCTACAGCCCCGGTTTTAACCAGGATATAGAGCCATCCGTTATGCAAAACCGGGATATACTGCAGATCCGCATCTTCGCCAAGGTGTACAACTGTTTTTAAATCGATAAGCTTGCCAAGGCCACCAAATATCCAGTCGGGCAGCCCACCACTCAGGTAGCCCCTGAATGCCATAAATGACTCATAACCACGATAACGAAGATTAATGTCCTGCTCGGTATTGAAATTACCTACACTCACTTCATTAAATGAACCCATGATTTTGTTCAGGAAGGTACTATCAGAATTTAAGCTGATTGTAAAAAAGGGTACTACTATAACAAATACCCCCAGCAAAAATATAACAGGAAAAATCCATACCTTTTTTATCTTATCGGCAACAAGCAGCAGCACAAAACACAGGGTAATAATAAGATACGTACGTGAAGCAAACATATAAACACCAAAGGCATTAACACCTAAAAAGAGCCTGAACAAATTGCGCTGAAACAACTTGATATTAAACTTCCAGGTAAATAGCAAACAGGCCAATGCTATGGGAGGCGCAGGTGTGCCTACGATCCCAATAGCGTAATGCGCCGAATACGGATCCGTCAGCGCCCCGACGCCCATATATGATATTGATATGCCTGTTACAAGAAAAGAAACCAGCACGCCTGCTATAACCACCGTTTTCAGGAACAATTCAACCTCTATGCGCCTCGCCAGCATAATACCCGCAAGTGTAAATAATATGGGTATCGAGAAATAATAAAAATCCTTAAAGATGAGATAAGTGCTATTGCGATAACCTACAATTAACCCAAGCATGGCCGGAATAAGTAAAACAGCAAAAACCCTGGCCATTTTAATAGCCGCAAACTGATGCTTTACCGGTGGCAGGATAATAAGCACAGCCAAACCAAGTACAGGTGCCTGCATATGGAAAAACGATGCCAGTACCATCACCAAAAACAAAAGGGCATAAACTGCTTGATTTACCTGCTGCATACTTCCAACTCCATTTTATAAGTATCACGTATATAAACCGCCGGATTTCCGGCCCAGATCTGCTCATCAGGTATGCTTTGAAAAACCACCGAACCCGCTCCTACTATCGAATTTTTTCCGATGGTTACCCCTTTAAGAATTGTGGTATGACCGCCAATAAAAGCCCCATCTTTAATGATCACCGGCTTGGTGCGTAAACCGTCTAAACGCTCGGGGATATCATTACGGGCTTCGGCGTACAACGAGTGGAAATCGGTATCATAGATCACGGTATTGATACCAATTTTTACATGGTTGCCAATCTTGATCTTATCGTGGCAGATGAAGGCTACCGAGGTGCAGCCTACATAATCACCAATGCTTAGTTCGCCGCCGGCCGCTACCACAAAATAACATTGCTGCTGCCGCCCGCCCATGGCATGGTATTTACCGCTGTTAAACCAGAATTTTTTTCCTATAGAGAATTTTCCCTTCATGTTAATATCAAGAATAGGGATGCCGTACCCGGTAAAATCGCTGTTAAAACTTACGCCATTCAACCAGAATTTGAACGTGGTAACCACATGCGAATAATTTTTGGCCGATTTGAAGTAAACCACCCTTAAAGCCCTGTAAAATTTCCTGATGATATAGCCTGGTGTCATCTTACTGTTCTCCTTACCTGTTAAAAATTCCCGTTGCCGTTCGGTTAATGATCCTGTTGGTTTGGGTAGAAAAAATTATTCCCATCACCACAAAAATGATAGCGTTTGCAAGCGGGATACCTGCCACGCCTATAAGCTTTCCTAATAAAACAGAAAGCGGGATATTCACCAGCGATGTTGCCACACCCAAATACAGTTGTAGCCTGATTTTACCTATGCCGTTCAGAAATTGCACGTGGATAGCCTGCCATATAAGCGTTATAATGTAAATACACATTGCTATTGAAAGGCTCAGCGGCATGGAAACACTTTTGCCAACCCACACATCATACAGCCAGGGCGACAGCGCCGTGAGCGCTATAGTGCATAAGCTGAGGCCCAGCCAAAGCTTGTTTATTTTGGCAAGGGCGTTTTTTATCCACTCATACTCGTTTTTAGTATAAGCTTCGGTAAACGCGCTCCAGAAAGGCGTTATCACCACCACAAAAAACATCAGCACCACCGAAAACAATTTGTAGGCGATATTGAACGTAGTAACCTCCTTAGGACCAAACAGCTGGGTAATAACAATATTATCCGACTCATACATAACCAACGCGCAGATCTGGATAATGAAAAATGTGCTGCCAACGCCAAGCATTTGTTTAGCGCTTTTAAAATTTACTACGGAGATGGCGGGTGCCAGTGACCTGTAATCGCCTTTAAACATTAGCATACTTCCCCCAAGCATTACTAACAAAGGCACACCCGCCATCACCATCACCAGCCAGGTTAATGAACCTGGCATCAATTTCATCAATATTAATATGGCCAGCAGCGAAAGTACCTGCCCTACAAGATTCAGCTGTGCTGTTTTTGCCGGCTCCTGGTTAGCCGCAAGCACGGTATTAATCAACTGTACCACAAACTGAAAGCAAAAAAAGCCGAAGATGATCAACACAACCTGGTTCAGGTAACCGCTGCCATCATCAGGTACATTTAAAATGCTTGTCCACTTAATAAAAGGATTAATAAAGTAGAAGACCGCGAACATCAGTATCCCGATAACACCCATAATGGCGTAGGTTGAACTGATATAAACCCGCCCCTTTTCGGGCTCATTAAGGGCTATAGCCTGGGCCAGTTTATTTTTAAGCCCGTTACCCAAACCCATATCAAACAAAGCAGCCCAGGTTATGAGCGAGCTTAGTGTAAGCCATATACCATATTGGGTTGGATTTACATACCTGATGGTAAGCGGGATCATGATCAGTGTGATAACCACGCTACCGCCCTTCAGTATTACGGAACGGAAAATGTTTTTCCGCGCCCTTACCGAGCGTTCATGACCTTTATTAAAAAACCTGTTAATACCAACTGTTAATACCTGCAACATAAAATGGGTTTAGGGGGATTCAAGGCAGATTAAAAAGCTTACTCTACCAAACGTTCATTTTAATTTTCTTCAGCCAGTCTGCAACTTTGCTGCTGTTAGTGTCTTCATAGGGCGACCCGTAGCCATAGCTGCCATAGCCGTGTCCGTACCCTGTAATGGTATTGGTACGCATTTCAATATCATTAACTATGAGGTACATGTGTTTGGCTTTTTTGGTGCGATGCAGATCATTTACAATACCCAGTTGTGTTTTGAGGGTATAGTTTTGACGCACCACGTAAAAGGTAACATCAACAAACTCCTCAATGATCAGCGCGTCGGATACCAGGCCTACCGGGGCGGTATCAATGATCACGTAATCAAACTTTTTCTTAAGGTCTTCAATGAGGGTTTTAAGCCTGCCATCCATCAGCAGCTCGGCCGGATTAGGCGGTACAGGACCCGATGATATATAAAAGAAATTGGGATTAGTTTCAAAGGGCTTAACCAGGCAGTCAACACAACCTTCGGGCGATATGACATAGTTTGTAAAGCCATAGTCATCCTTCATTCCTATATTTTTAAGCAGCTTAGGCTTACGCAGGTCAAGCTCAAGTAACACAACCTTTTTACCTGTAAGCGCTATGGAATTACCAAGATTAAGCGAGATGAAGGATTTGCCCTCGCCGCTCATACTTGAAGTAAACATGATCACGTTTGAACCTTTTTTATTATCGGTAACATACTTTAAACTGGTTCGGAGCGCCCTGATCTCTTCGGCTACAGCCGAACGCGAATCATTATAAACCAGCGATTTTGAACGTTTATCGCCCCGGCTTATCTCGCCAAACAAAGGCACACTGGTATGTTTATTGATATCGGCCTTGGTATTGATGCGTGTGTTGAGCAGTTCTTTAATACTAAGTCCGGCTGCAGGGATACAAATGCCTGCAATTGCACCAATAAGGTAAAGCAATGATTTTTTGGGAGCGAAGGGTTTCTCGTCCGCATCGGCATCATCTAAAATGCGGCAGCTCGAAAGCGTGGCGGTTTGTGAAATAGCGGTTTCCTCACGTTTTTGCAGGAGGAACAGGTACAAATCCTGCTTAAGGCTTTGCTCACGGGCATAATCCAGGTAGATCCGTTCTTTTACCGGTGCGTTTGTAATTTTGTTCTCGATAGTAGCATTCTGCTTTTTGAATGCCGATTGCGACACATGAAGGCTATTGCGATAGTTGCTCAAACTGGTTACCAGGGCCTGGCGGGCCAGCTCAATTTGCTGATCGAGGTTTTTGATGATCACGCTGTTATCGGTAAGCGTGAGGCGTAACTGCTCCTTGCGTAGCAGCATTTCGTTATAGCCGTTTATCGCGGTACCAAAGGCCATATCCTTAGTAATTAAAGAGCTTGGCACCACCTGGGGGTTGGCCTCATCACTTACATATTTATAAAGGTCATTAGCTATGGCAAGCTGCACTTCGTTATCATTCAGCTTACTTTGATAAGCATTGGCACCTTCAATAAGAGCTTTTGACTGCGCGTTGATATCCGAAATGCCGTTTTTAACTTTATACTGTTCCAAGTTCTTTTCAACCTTGCCCAGTTCGGCGCCAACAACTACCAGGCGTTTATCAATAAACTTCATGGTACTATCGGCAATGCGGATTTTATTAGCCAGGTTATTTTGCAGATAAACATCCATCAGCTTCTGAAGGATTACCCGCCCGCGCTCGGGGTTGCTGTAGCTTAAGTTAAGGTCAATAACGGTAGCCTGCTTATCATCAAGGCCTACGCCCAGGTTTTCATCCAGCTCTTTTTCGATTTGTTTAGGGGTTTGTACCTTGATCTTGTATTCGCCTTCGGGTTTAAAATATTCGGTTTTGTGGAAAGTGAGGTTATACTGGCGCAGGCTTACCGGCTTATCAAAACTGCCGGTAACGCTTTCGGGACCTTTATCATTTACTAACCTGAAAGTATTGCTATTCAGGATCTCTAAAGTATAATTGGCCAGCGCCAGTTTATCGGTTTTATAACCGATGTTAATTTTAAAAGGGGCTTCGTCAAACAGCTCGGTTTTGCGGAAACCGTTGTTGTCATAGATATGAATATTAAGATCAAGCAGGTAAACCACCCGTTTAATAAGGCTTCGTGACTTAAGCACCTTAACCTCGTTATCGGCATTGCTCTTGATATCAAACAGAGATGCCAGATCAGAATTTACGCCGTTGGTAAGGGCTTTGGTGGGTGAGTTCTTTTCATCCTCAACAATAATTTTGCTGGAGATGTTCCATTTACTGGGTTCGTATTGGATATACACAAAGGTGGCTACAACACACACCACTATACCAATACAGAAAAGGTACCAGTAATTAAGGCAAATGGCAACAAGGCTTCGAATATCGCCGGGGGCTTCCTCCTTTTTGTAAACGAAATCGAGCTTGTCAGCTAAAAGGTCCAATTTATCCATATCAACATTTATTAAAATGCCAATAATCACGATAAAGCTATCAGTTCCATAAGTAGAAATAATAAGCAGCTATAATGATCAGGGCAACGATTTGACTACGCTATTATTTTACCCGAAAGTTAAGGCAGAAAAGCCGTTTACAAGCATATATGAACGGTTATGAACAAAGTGAACGCCTATTACATAATGAACGAAATGAACGATTGGGAAAAGAGATTGGAGGTTGGAGATTAGCCCGTTTACCTCACCATATGAAACCTTATATGATACTTATTAAGATACTTTATAAAGATAAAATATTATCTAAACCTTAACAATAGGTTACTTTTCCACTACTACTGGGATTAAATACCGAAAAACGGTATTTGATACACTTGTTTTATACGATTGATTAATTTCGCTAATGCTTGCCCCGCCACTTCCCAATATCTAACTTTGTATTATGCCAGTTACCCAAAATATAAAGGTTGCCGTTGATGCTGTAGTATTTGGATATACCTCAAAAGAGGGGCTATCCGTATTGCTCATAAAACGAAACATCGAACCTTTTAAAAACAGTTGGGCATTACCGGGTGGTTTGGTGGGCGACCATGAATCGTTAGAGGAAGCCATTCAGCGCGAACTAAGGGAAGAAACAGGCGTAAACATCACCTACCTGGAGCAGTTATACAGCTTCGGCCAGCCGGAGCGTGATCCGCGGAACCGGGTGATCTCCATAACTTACTACGGCTTGGTACGGCCGGATGCCTTCGTTGTTAAAGCCGCTACCGACGCCAGCGATGTAAACTGGTTCAATATCAAAAAGCTTCCCGCCCTGGCGTTTGATCATACTACTATTATAAGCGTAGCACGAGAACGCTTAAAAAGCAAAATGCTTTATCAACCGGTAGGTTTTGAATTGCTTGAGCAAAAATTCCCCTTCTCCGAACTCGAAAAACTTTATCTCGCCGTGCTCGACCGTCCTATTGACCGCCGTAACTTCAAAAAGAAGATCACCAAATACGGTTTCCTCGAAGAAACCGCCGAAAAACAAGCCCTCGAAGGCGCCGGTCGCCCGGGTAACCTTTTCCGTTTTAACGAGGAAAAGTATTATCAGCTACAAAAAGAGGGGATTAGTTTTGAGATATAGTTTCTAATTATCATTCACGTTTACCCATCCGGCCTACGCTTCTCTGGATCTTCCCTCTCTCCGTCTTTGCCGCAAGGGGGTGAAGCAATCAAAACCATGTCATTGTGAGCACAACGCGGCAATCGCACGGCATCATAGCCGCTCTGTATAGCATGCGATTGCCACGTCGTGCCGATGCTCACTCCCCTTCCGCTCCTCGCAATGACATTTTTTTTTCGATTCAGAATCAAAAAACTTTACGTAGCTATTACTGATACCAAACCCCCTCTCTCAAAAAAATCAAAAAATAATTTGCGTATTAAAAACACATATTTATATTTGTGTATAATTAACGCAAAATAAAAATGAAGACAGGAGTAATTATAGCACGCTTTCAAACGCCGTACCTGCATGAGGGTCACAGGCAACTGATAGCACAGGTTAAGCAAAATCATGCCAAACTGATTATACTGCTGGGCGTTAGCCCCATAAAAGGCAGTCGCAAAAACCCTTACGACTACTACACGCGTGAAAAAATGATTAAAAAGGATTATCCTGAAATTGTGGTACTGCCCATCAGCGATAATCCGAGCGATAAAATATGGTCGGATAATCTGGACAACCTGCTGAAAAGTGTTTTCAATGCTGAGCAGTTTTGTTTGTATGGCAGTCGCGATAGTTTCATCCCCTACTACAGCGGCAAATTTGAAACCATCGAACTGCCCGAACATGGCGATTACAACGCCACCGAACTTCGCAAACAATACGCCGATAAGGTTTTTGATTCAAACGATTTCCGCGCGGGCATCCTGTACGCTTACTATAATCAATATCCTAAGGTATACCCTACTGTTGATATAGCCCTGTTCAGGAATAACCGCAGCGAGATATTGCTTGGCAAAAAAGCCATCAACAATAAATGGCGTTTTGTAGGCGGTTTTTCTGACCCGGAAGATACCTGCTATGAAGATGCCGCCGAACGTGAACTTGCCGAAGAATGCGGTGAAATGCAAACCACCGCCATGCAGTACGAAACATCGGCCAAAATAAACGACTGGCGCTACCGCAGCGAAGCCGATAAGATCATTACCCTGCTGTTTAGCTGTGATTTTATTGGCGGTGAGCCAAAAGCCCAGGATGATATTGCCGACTTGGCCTGGTTTAAGCTTACCGATCTGCCTTTAATGATAAAAGACGGCTCCATTAGCGAAGAACACATTGAATTGTTTAATTTCATCACCGGCAAATACCTTAAAAACTAAAGCCATGAAAAAAGAGAATTTGATTCTTTTAGCCGACGCATATAAATACGCCCACCATAAATTTTACTACCCCGGCACCACCAATATTTACAGTTACCTGGAAAGCCGTGGCGGAATGTTCAACGAAACCGTTTTCTTCGGTCTGCAATATTTTTTGAAAGAATACCTACAGGGCCCAGCCTTTAACCAGGTTGATTTGGATGAGGCCGACGAATTTATGAAACAGGTTTTCGGTCGCGATGATGTGTTTGATTGCAGCAAGTTTCAGTACATATTAGATAAATATAACGGCCATCTGCCTGTACGCATTAAAGCTGTTGCCGAAGGTACCAGCGTGCCTACCGGCAACGTACTCATGACCATTGAAAATACCGACCCTGAATGTTACTGGCTCACCAACTTTTTAGAAACCCTGCTGATGCAGGTTTGGTACCCTTGCACCGTGGCCACGCTTAGCCACGAGGTTAAAAAAGTAGTTACGCGATACTACGAAGAAACCGCCACACCTGAAGCCTTTGGCGGGATTGGTTTTGTGCTAAATGATTTTGGCTTCCGTGGGGTGAGCAGCGTGGAGAGCGCTAAACTGGGCGGGGCAGCCCACCTGCTTAGTTTTGCAGGCAGCGATAACCTTGCAGGCTCAGGCATGGCTATTAAATACTATCATGCAGATAAAGTACATGGCCTGAGCATTCCGGCTACGGAGCACAGTATTTGCACCCTGCTCGGCCAGCAAGGCGAGCTGGAAGTATTTAAACATGTGCTGCGCAGCTTCCCTACCGGTGTTATAGCCTGTGTGAGCGATAGCTTCAACATTTTCCGTGCCTGCAGTGAGTATTGGGGAGAGGATTTGAAAGAAGAGATTCTGAAACGCGACGGTACCCTGGTGATCCGCCCCGATAGCGGCGACCCGGTAATGACCCTGCTGGAAATTTTCAAGATCCTGTTTGATAAATTCGGTTTTAGCACCAATGCTAAAGGTTATAAAGTGCTGCCTCCACAGGTTAGGGTGATACAGGGCGACGGCGTTAATTATACCGAGATAGGCGTAATTTATAAAGCCCTTAAGGCAAACGGCATAAGCGCCGAAAACCTGGTGCTGGGTATGGGCGGGGCCTTACTGCAAAAAGTTGACCGCGATACCCAAAAATTCGCCCTGAAATGCAGCAGTGCCGTAATAAACGGTAAAGAGGTAGCTGTAGAGAAAAGTCCTGCCGAAATGGATGCCCATGGCAACATTACCACCAGCTTTAAAAAGAGCAAAGGCGGCAGACTTAAATTAGTAAAAACCGATGACGGCTACAAAACCATTCACGAGAATGAACAACCAGAACTGGCCGACCAGCTGCAAACCGTTTTCGAGAACGGCCATATTATTAAAGAATTTACTTTTGAGCAGGTGATTGATACCTTGCAGCACCAATAAACCACGTAAACAAAAAAGCTTTTAGCTTTAAGCATTCCGCTTTCAGCTTTATTATAGAAAATGAAAAAACTACTTTTTGCCATAACCGGATATGAATACCTTGCCGAAAAAGTGCTTGCCCTTGGCACCTGCGAACGCGGCGAAATTGAAGTGAGCCACTTTACCGATGGTGAGCGTTACCAACGCATCCTCTCCAACGTGGAAGGCCGCGAGGTGCTGCTGATAGGCGGCACCGTGAGCGATAGCGCTACGCTTGAACTGTATGACCTGGCTTCATCCTTGGTGAGTTATGGTGCCGATTCGCTTACACTGGTCATCCCCTACTTTGGCTACAGCACCATGGAACGCGCCGTTAAACCCGGCGAAATTGTGACTGCCAAAACCCGCGCCCGCCTGCTCTCGGCCATACCCAAATCAAACCGGGGCAATAAGGTTATGCTGTTCGACCTGCATAGCGAGGGCATCCAGTACTATTTTGAGCAGGACCTGTACCCTGTACACGTTTACTGCAAGGATATTGTAATTGAAGCAGCTACCCGTTACGGTGGCGATAACTTTGTAATGGCCAGCACCGATGCGGGCCGGGCCAAATGGGTGGAATCGCTGGCTAACGACATGGGCGTAAATGCCGCCTTCATCCTCAAACGCCGTCTCAAAGGCGACCATACCGAAGTAAGCACCATCAACGCCGACGTAGCCGGTAAAACGGTTATTATTTATGACGATATGATCCGCTCGGGAGGCAGCATTGTAAACGCCGCCCTGACCTATAAAAATGCCGGTGCCGGGGATATTTATGTAATAACCACGCATGGTTTGTTTGTAAACGATGGCATTGGGAAGTTAAAAGCCTGCGGTGCTATTAAGAAGCTGATTTGTACTGATACGCATGTGAATTGTAAGGATTTGGAGGGAGATGATTTTGTGGAGGTGAGGACTGTGGCGGGGTTGATTTGTGGGTAAAAAATCCAACAATTTAATCTGCTTGATTTAAAATATTGAATACAGCACTCATAAACATATATTTAGATAGCATCTGTGAATTTATTATAATTGTAACCTATTAAAAATATTCCAACCTAACTAAAATCATAAATGAACTGGGAAAAATACCTAAACGCTAATAGACTTAGAGCTTCTAATAGAGATAAAGAATTAGATCCAAGAAATGAATTTGAAAGTGATTTTGGGCGGGTAATTTTCAGCCCTGCAACTCGTCGAATGCATGATAAAACACAAGTTTTTCCATTGACTTCTGATGACAATATTCACTCCCGTTTAACTCATTCTTTGGAAGTGATGTCGATAGGACACTCATTAGGACTTAATATTTGCGAGAATAAAGATTTCAGCAAATCGCTTGGCCTTCAAGATCGTGAATTAATAAGAGAAATTCCAATTATATTGAAAAATGCCTGCTTAGTTCATGATATCGGAAATCCTCCATTTGGTCATTTCGGAGAAACAGTTATTCAAACATATTTCGAAAAGCTATTTAAAACAGAAAACTTTGGACTAAATGAAATAGAACAAGAAGACTTTACTCTTTTCGACGGAAATGCACAGGGCTTTAGGGTTCTGACTAAACTGCAAATGCTCGAAGATATTTTTGGATTAAATCTCACCTACGCCTCATTAGCTGCTTACATTAAATATCCGAATACTGAAAAAATAGATAAGAAATTTATCTACAAAAAAAAGAGAGGTGTATTTCAATCTGAAAAAAATTATTTGGAGGAGATAGCAGATGGTTGCGGTTTATATCGGAATACTAAAATAATAAGGCATCCTTTAGCTTATTTAATGGAAGCAGCCGATTCAATATGCTACTTAATAATGGATATCGAGGACGGATTTAACAAAAATTTATACACATATGAGTTTATCAAAGGCAGATTAATAGACATCGCTGGTATGCGAGAACAATTCGACAAACTTGAAGAAAAACACCAAACGCCAATCGGTAGGGTTGTTAATTTAAGAATATTTCTAATTAAGAGATTAGTTGACCTTTCGGTAAATAATTTCATAGACAAGATCAAAATGATTTGTGATGGAAAATATAATTTCGAATTAATCTACGATGATCAATCTAAACTTGCCGAAACGTTACAGAGATTTTGTATTCAGGAAATTTTCCCTAAACGAGAGGTTCAATCATTGGAATTGACCGGTCATTCTGTATTAACAGGATTACTCGATTACTACATCAAATTTACTTTTCATGAAAGTAAGGATTATCGAAAAAGAGCTTTGGGTCTGATCTCCGATAGCGTAAAAAAGGTAGCATACAAAGAGTGTAATGTTAGTACCTTTGAAGATCTGAACAATTATTACAAATTGAGAGTAATTGTGGATTTTATCAGTGGGATGACAGATCAATATGCGTTAAATCATTTTCAGAAACTAAGTGGCCAAAAAATTAATTGACATAAGAAAATTAATAGATGAATCAGGATCTGCATTCTATAAATACATACATCACTTGCTCCATGACGACATCATGGAAAAACTTGATGAAATATCTGCTAATACAGATGTTTATATTTTTAGCGGCATAATTCGTAATTACTTTTTAAATATTTATCGAAAAAGAGATGTCGACGTTGTTCTTGGACAAGAAATCGATATTTTTAAAGAATTTCAAAACTTTTCAATCCGTAAAAATAGTTTCGGAGGTTATAAAATAATGTTCCCGTCAGGTCCATTAGATTTATGGTTTATCAAAGATACTTGGGCATTTCAGCACTCTCAAAAGACTTTAGAATTTCATTTGGAAAAAAAAATACCAGATACTGCCTTCTTCAATTTTTCATCTATAATATATTCGTTAAACAAGCAAAAGTTCTATTACACAGAACATTTCGTTAAATTCCTAAAAAACAAACAACTTGATTACGTCTATGATAAAAATCCTAATTACAGTCTTTGCATAATTAACACTCTATACTACGCTGAAAAATATAATCTGGAAATATCGAAAAGGTTGTTAACTTTTATAACTAATTTGTATACTAAAAATAAATACAACTATCAAACCACTCAAATAAAGCATTTCGGAGAAATTATCTACACTGACGAGCAAATTGAGCAAAAGATAGGTTCTCTTCTGTTAGTTAAATAATTAAAGCTTTCCGAAAAGTTACTAATTATAATAAATATTCGCCTAACAATAAATTGTGAATTACAAATATTATATTTAGGATATATTTATTATGAGACTCGACAACGCAAGCATACATGAATTTCTCGTAGCAAATGATATAACTCATTTACACCACGCCAATTCATTAGCAACCTCCATAACATTTTTTCGTGCCCAAGGACTTTTATCGAGAGGTTTTGTTGAAAGTCAAAACTTATTTCAAACGAGACAACTATCAGATGACGACGACAAAAATAACGATGTCTGGAATGATATTTTTTTTGATTCACGAGACTTACATGGACACTTCCCAAGACAGAACTTATATGGCCCGATCTTGTTCAAATTTAATATAGACTTACTCTTAAAGGAAGATCTTCAGATTTATATCACGAAAAGTAACCCAATGTTTTGGGATGAGAAAACCAAACCGGAAGACAAGTATTTTCTCGATATGGATGACGTAAGAGATAACTGGAATAAATATGAGTTGCAAAGAAAAATGATAACAGTAAGATTCCAAGACGCACCTATAGATTTCGAACACTTAGAAAAAATAATTATAGACGACCCGCACGTTATTATTTATGGCAAAACTGAGTTATTACACGAAGCTACCCGCGCTTTAAATGCAGAACTAAATAAGTATCCGGAATTGAAAAAATTGGTTGAGTTGAGAAATTGTGGTGGAAATTGCTTTTGTAAAACAAATTATCTAAACCAATATAACGCATCAAAATTAGCGAAATTTTTCTTGCCGAATACTCATCCTCATTTTAACAACTCCTAATATGCCTAGCCACTCTGCAGCTGGTGCAAGTATATAGTGTAGGTCGAAGCGTGGCGTACTCGTGACTTGATGTATGATAACTTACAATAGGATTTGTCAATCTTTAAACTTTTTTCAGAGCGGTCACGAGTACTCAGTCCACGCCACCAGCGCTCCATACTCGCGCCAGTTACAGCACGCCTACCACGAGTTTCCGTATTCACCGCGTCAATGATGGTTTAATGGTATTTATGAAGAATAAGGTAACATATTCTTTACCCATTTCCCACACGCTGCATTTCATCAGCGGCACCGTTATCACGCTTAACCGTTTTGTAGGTTTTGCCGAAGCGATAGGTAAACGCGAGCACCACCACACGGCTGTCGCGTTTTATTTTAAAATATTCGGTGGCATTGGGGAACTGTGTTAAACCTTCCATAGCGTTGGTATAGAATATATCGCGCATACTCAACTTCAGGGTAGCCTTCTTTTTAAATACCGACATGCCCAGTCCTGCCGACATCTGCCCGGTAGGATACAAGCGTTCCTGCACATCGTTGCGGGCGCGGGTGGTATAAAAGCCCGATAACTCGCCCGTAAAACGCTTGCCAATGGTAAACTGGTTGCTGGCGTTGAGGTTAAGCTGGTTAATATCTGATGTGTAATGATTACCGTTAAAACCGCTCAGTTTTTTGTAATTGTACAGTGCCTGCGCTGTAAGTGTCCACCAATTGGTAGGTGATGCGGTTATAGCTTCAGATACCCCAATAATATATGTGTGCCCCACGTTTCCCTGCGTATACAGCAAAATACCCGCATATGTAGGATCGCTCAAAAATATCTGCGAAAAGTAATTGCTGATGTTACTGTACGATACTGTGGTAGTGAGCAGGTTTTTATATTGATGGCTCAGCTCCAGGTTCCAGCTGTATTGCGGCAAAATGTAAGGGTTGCCGGTTTGATAAGTGTACTTGTTGATGATAAAATAGAACGGGTTAAGCGTTTGGTAAACCGGGCGATCAATACGACGGCTTACCGTTAAAGTAAAGTTATTGGCAGTATCGGCCTGGTAACTGAAATAGCCACTGGGAAAAAAGCTGCCGTAATTACGCGAGAAAGCCGAATCTTTTTGCAGCGCGTTACCCATTTGATGGGCATGATAATCGGTATGCTCATAACGCAGGCCAACCTGGTAGGAAATGGCTTTGTGTTTACGCTCCAACAGCGCATAAGCTGCATGGATATTCTCGCTATAAATGAAATGGTTACTGCGGGTTAGGTCGTCCGTCCATTGACCTGAGATGAAGTTTTGATAACCTGCGGAGTTGTCGGTACTGCTGTGTACCGATTTCCAACCCAGTTGAAGTTGGCCATCGTCATTTGTTTTAAGTGTATAGTCGGCTTTGCCCGAGAGTATGGTGATGCCGGTGGGAATGTTGGCACGCGTCAGTTCGTTATAACCGCCGGTGGCTTGCAGGCGGTTGTTAAAATTTTGGTCGCTGGCAATGTCGTAGTGCAGCCAATCTGCATCAGCGCTGATGTCCTGGGTTTTGCTGATAGTATGACGGAAGTTCAGGCTTACCTGCCCGTTTTTAAACCGGCTATTGTTGGCGTTATCGGTAGCAATGACTGAATCTGCCGTGCCAGCCGGGTTGAGCCAGCGTGCCGAAGCTGTATTATTACCCTTGCGATGGATCATAGTTCCTCCCAGCACAATACCAACCGTAGTTTTGGACGAAACGTCATAATCCAGCCCTGCTTTGGCGGTGTTGTTCAGCAGCGTGCCGGTAAAGTGTGAAGGCTGCTCCAGCGTTGAAGTGGTTACCCCACCAGCGCCGGTGTATTTGCGCAGCGCGTACAGATTGGTAAGATATTTCTGATCGCTGATATTGTAATTAAAGAAAGTGCTGATACGCCCCTCGCGATAATTCAGCGTTAGTGTATTATTGGTTTTAAAGTAAACGCCCTGCGCCACAGTAGCCGAAACGGATCCGTTAAAACCCTTCTGCTTGTTCTTTTTGGTTTTAATGTTGATGATCCCCGCGTTCCCATTGGCATCATACCGCGCGGTGGGATTGGCAATCAGCTCAATCTGCGCTACCTGGGTAGAGCTCATGCTGCTAAGCAGGTTATTCAGATCGGCGCCGGAGAGATAGGTAGGCTTGCCATCTATCATCACCAGTACCCCTGGCTTGCCTTGTAAAGAGATACCGCCATTACGATCAACCATCACACCTGGCGATTTCTCCAACACTTCCAATACCGTAGCGCCCACGTTGGTTACTGACGCCTCTACGTTGACTATCACCTTTCCCTGCTTCACTTCCAGCGGCGGCATTTTGGCGGTGATGCTCACCTCTTTCAATACGGTACTAACAGGTCGCATGCGGATGGTGTCCTGCTTTATATTATCCGCGGTAGTGTAGCTACGGGTAGTTTGGGGCTGATAACCGGTATAAGTTACCGAGAAGCTAAATGCTCCCTGCGGAATGTTCTGAAACCTGGCCTGCCCATGGGCGTTACTTACGCTCAGGCCTACCTGCCTGTTTGCCTGCATCAGTTTAACAGTGGCGCCATCAGCAGGCTGGGCACTTTCTTTAACAACAATCAGCGTAAACTGCTGTGCAAAGCCGCCCAAGGGTAACAGGGCCAGTAAAAAGAATAAAAGCGTACGGGTCATTCAGTCAATCCTAATAATCCCGTAAGATAATCAGGCTGAGGATGATGTTTGCAATTTAAGGCGCGAAAAATATGAGTGAAAATCACTTTTTAATCCCGCTGTTTTCTTCTAATCCTCATCGCTAAATGTTATAGTACACAATTGACATTACTGCATCAAAGCCGCCGTTTCCTTCTGAAATTTGATATTAGCCTGCTTAGCCTGGGCTATGGCCACGTCCAGTTGCTTATATTCGGGTGTACCAAACCGGTACGTGCCGGGAACAGGACAAACGCCATTCGGACACATAGCCCAGTTTTGTTCGGTATGGGATTTTCCGTTATCGTAACGTATTATCATAAAGGCGTCCCTGAGCTCCGCTTTAAAGTTGGCATTAACTTTTTTGGGGGCATTTTTTTTGGCGGTTTTAATCTTTGATATTTTCACCACAAATAATTGCTGCGAAATCAATACTTGCCGTACTTTCTCCGTAACAAGAGTTGAATCTGCCGGTGGCTTACCGCTCGTCAAAGCATAAACATCGCCACAATTGGACGATACAAAAAAGGCCGTTAGTAACAATAAACCGATTGTCAGGATAATAGTTTTTCGGGGAGGTTTCATTTGTGATTTGGTTTATAGCATAAAAGTAACTTATGATTACTGCTTTTGCAATAGCCTTTAATAGTCTCAATCAAACTAAACCTCTTCACCTTTATTAATTACCCGGGCCAACCTCACACGAAGCTGCTCGCGAAGCCTGAAATTTTTATAGGAGTAGATAGTACCCAAAACAATAACTGCCATCACCAAAACATTCCAATAAAAATATTGATGCGATGGGTGATGCAAAACCATAGGCAATAACGACATGGCATACACCGGCGTTAATTTAAAGGATAATAACCGCAACATGAGGGTTACGGCTACAAGATCCAGCAATGCAGCCAGGAGCAGATTATTCAAAAAATACAGGCTCTGAATGCCGATATAAGCAGCGAGGCTCAGGCAAATTACCTGTTTATAAAACATTTTGTAGGTGTACTCCTCTTTATGCATTGATTCATATCCCACCACCAAAACCGGCGGAATAGCGGCAATATATATCCAGCCATTTTGTGCGCAGATGAGCACCCAGGCCGATACAAAGATGATATATAGAATATTATCCTGTGGCCTTTGTCGCTTTGAAACCATTGGAGCCGGCAATGCTTCGCGCTTTACATAGAGACTTATAGCCAGTATGAACGTCAGCGTCAGAATAGAGAAAATAAAATATGCTGATGTAGCATTGGTTATAACAGGCAGCAGACCGGTTGCCAGCGCCGGGGCCAGGCCGCTCCTAAACACGCGCAGGGTTAACAATACAAACATCACGACCAATATAAGTTTTGCCGCAAGGTTAACATCTATCCTGTTAATCATGAAGCCACCTATGGCGGTTATAGAAGGCAAAAGGAAAATATGAAGTGGCTTGGCTAACCAGTTTGGATGCTCATGGATCAGGCAGCCAACGGCAAGCGCAGCCATTTCCGGAAGTATAATTTCTTTGTCGTTAAATATAAGGGATGCGCCAATCATCATAAATATCAGCGCGTATCCAAATGCGCTTTTAAGCGGCAATATCTTTTTCATTTTCTGTAACTATGACTAATGGTATAAGCGGGTAAAATCAAAATAAAAGCCCCATAGCACTCGCTGCATGGGGCTTTAAAACCTAAACCTTATCACAAATCAATGAGTGCTTGGGGCACCCAGAAATTATTGTGTAAAATTAACACATTCACAGCAAACGGTCTAATAAAAATTAAACCTAAAAGGTTTAAGCACTCAAACTGAAGGCTTTTACCACTTTTTAAACGGCAGGAATTTACCTTCCATAACCACTTTAACACGATCCCCGGCAGGGTTTTCAACCTTGCTGATATCCATGGTAAAATCGATGGCGCTCATGATACCGTCGCCAAATTGCTCGTTGATGATGGCTTTCAGTGTTGTGCCATACACGAGCAATAATTCATAAAAACGGTATTGGGTGGGATCTTTAGGCGGCATCTGGTCTAATGAACCCCTGTCCGGGATGTCCTGCAAGGAAGCTATAATTTCGGCATCAAGGTCAAGCAGTTCACCAATTTTTTCGGCTTCGTGTTTTTCCATTACAGCCTGCCCGTGCAATGCAAGGGTTGTCCAAACTAAACTCCGGCCTATGGCATCGGCTAATTCCTGGTACTTAACTTGTTTATTTTTGATCTCCCTGATGATTATTTCGGTTGCGATTACTCTGTTCATTTTGCTTTTCTTTTTTAGTCAAAATTAGCAGTTAGTAACCTGTAACTATGGTGCTTTTCGGGTAAGCAATGGTATTAATCAACGATTATGATAGCTTGACATAAAAGCAACATTATTCCAGCAACAACGCGTCCTCATCATCAGTAAGGTTAAGCTGAATGGTATCATTACCGGCTATTCCTTCAATGCTACCTCGGATATGGGCCGCGCTTAACAGTACCTTATCCAATTGCTTTTCCCGAGCCTTCCAAAGTTTTTCCATGGCGTCGCGTTCACGCTGAATCGATTGGCGCATACTCATATACCCTTCACGAATGGCCTTCCATTGTTCTGAAAATTCACTGCTGGTGAGGTAATCATATAGCAAGTGCATTTTATCGCCTTTATTATCCTGTGACTTGGCCAGGTTTGAGAGCTTCATTACCCCATCCCTCAAAATATACGACACGGCTTTCACCTCATCAAAACTACAGATCCACACACCGTCACGTTCGCCAAAGCAATCCATGCCTTTGGGATAGCACTGGGTTACAATAACGGCTACGTCAACGCCCATGCTGCGCATATCTTTCTTCAGTTTCTCGATCCAATCCATCGAAAAAGCATTGGTACGCTTACTTTCGTAAATGATTTTGCCGCACTCCTGCCCAAATTGATTTCGTACCGTCTGCACGCAGTCGGCACCACGCACGCCCTTCCCTACCTCGCTAATGATATCAAACGGAAAATAATTGCGCAAAGCTTCTTCCAGTATCAGTTCCTGAACTTCGCCTTGCAGCTGCATCGAGCCCTGTTCGGCTTTACGTTTCATTTCGTCGGCCAGTTTCTTTTGGTCTTCGAGTTGCTTCTCCAGTTCTTTAACCTTCAGCTGATATTCGGTATCTTTTATATTATGGCGTTCGGCTTCCTGCTTACGGATCTGCTCGGTAAGTTCGTTCCGTTGCTCCTGCAGTTTACGTTGTACAGCCAGTTCCATCTCTTCTTCCTTCTGCTTCAACTGACTTTCGCGCTGTAAAAACTCCAGTTCTTTCTGGCGGGCTTGCTTTAGCTTTTCTTCAGTTTCAGTAGCTGAGTTTTTGAGTAAAAGCAACTGGTTCTCAAAATCCTCGCTTATGGTTTTGCGCAGGTTATCTTCAAGTGTTTGCTGCAACTGTTTTTTTTCGTTGTTAAGTCGTTGTTCAAAAGCCATCTGTTGCTGGCGCTCCTTGTTTAAAAACTCCTCATCCTTTTTGCGGTATTCCTCCTCTTTTTGACGGGTATAATCCATCATTTTAACCCTGAGTTGTTTTTTATACTCTTCGGCCATTACCTCTTCTATCGGAAAACCGAAACCGCAACTTGGACACTTAACTTCTGTAGCCATATTATTTATGTAAAAGCTAAAAAGCAGAACGCGCAAAGCGTAAAGCTATTAGCTTATTGATATTATTAAATTACCTTATGTGAAAGTAACTGATAGATTCTGTTTAAAAGGAAAGTTTTTCCCGGAAACCAAAGATAGGGAATTTACGTTTAGCATATAAAAACAGTAATGCCGGGCTTTATTAACATTATTGTAACAAAATGAAACTATGATGATAACAATCTATTGCAATTGCCGTTTATATTGCCGAAGTTTATAACATGCAGATATTGAGAATAGGAAAGGTAATGTGGAGTCATGATTATGACCTGGGCACATTAGGGGTGGCTAACGACGGAGGCGCATTATTTGCATTTACGGCACCGCCACACCACCATACCGGCGAAATTATACTTACCCCTAAAAGCATTGTACTTGATGGCGATGGTTATGAGCATATCCCGCTTGACAGCCTGGAGCAGCTGTACTTAGGATTCGATGAGTTTTACAAACGCTCGATGGTGCGCAGCAGCGGTTTATTCTGGCAACCACTAAGGTTACGCTACAGGCTTAAAGAAGAATTGAAAACCTTATATCTTATTGTTGATCATACCCTTTTTGGCGCAAAAAACCAGCTTTGGTTTAATATCCTGAAACAATTGGTATCCCGCAACGCTTAATTTACTCTGTTTTTCTCCCGGGTATCTAAAACAACACTCCAAAAACATTCAGTTAATCAGCAGTTTAGCAATACTGGTTGTGAATATACCTCAATACGGGTATTTCATAAAAGCATGAATAATGGCATATTTGCAATGCTGAATTGCACTTAACACCTGTTATCACTTTTTTATGAAAAAACTCGGATTCCTGAGGCTGTTCTCTTGTTTACCCCTCATCGCCATCATTATTCCGGATATTACCGAAACATTTATTAACCCCGACTTTAAAATACCTTTTATTCATATCGTTTCCGGAGCGGCCCTTGTTGCCATCATCGGTATTTGTACATTGATAATCCGTCGTCAAAAAAAGCAGGACCTGAAAGTTCAGTACCAGCGTTCCTAAAATCGGACGTCCCATACCTTAATAAAACAAAAAAACGGCGCGGGTTATCCGCGCCGTTCCTGTTAATATATTTTTCAGATTATTTGGCTTTGCCAAACTCACCGTTAGCTTTAATAGTTACTTCGTCGCTTACCATGGCGTTACCGAATTTTGAACCGAAGTTAAAGTCAGAACGTTTGATAGTACCGGTTAACTGGAAACCTGCGTCATCAGCTTTGCTCATTGGGTTTTGGATAGTACCACGGTACCATAAATCAAATGAAGCCGGTTTAGTTACACCGTGTAAAGTTAAGTTACCGGTAAGTTTGTAGTGCTTATCAGATGTTTTGGTGATAGCAGTGCTGGTGAAAGTAAGGGTTGGGTAAGTAGCCACATCAAAAAAGTCAGGGCTGGTGATGTGTTTATCGCGCTGATCGTTGTCAGTAGTCACTGAAGCTGTTTGTATGCTGATCTGGAATTTAGCATCGCTGAAATCCGGTTTAGCGGCGGTGATAGTTGCATCGTAGTTTTTAAATATACCGTCAACGTCAGATACCATTAAGTGGGTTACAGTAAATTTAACGTTTGAATGCGCTTTGTCTACAGACCAGGTAGTTTGTGCTGATGCTGCCGTGTAAGAGAATGCTGCTGCTAACAGGATAAGAATCTTTTTCATTGTTTTAATCTTTAAATTTCTTTTTTGTTTTTGATTTATGGTTCAAAAGTATACAAATGATCGGGACTTCAAACAAAAAAGATGTTTAAACATCTTTTTATTAAAATCGGATGACAATATACTACCAATTTAGTAGAATATGCAAGTGTAATCAGCAATTTTTGAAGAGTTTTTGCCCTTAGGTTTTTAAGGTCTTTTGCTTGTTGCGGAGCATGATCATGGCCTTATCAGCCCTTATTTTCCGTGTGGCTTCCTGCTTGGCCGAACCTACCCAGTCGCAATATCCTTGTTTGTATGATTTAGCCAGGCTCTCAAAAAATTCGTTGGCTTCAGCATCGCTGTCAAGCAATACCTGTAATTCGGCAGGGGTACCTTCAATATGTTCGCCGGCTTTAAGCATGATCTTTTGTATCGGTTGATTTACGGCTAAAGATAACATTTACTGGGGCAATACATCGGGCTGCAGCACCATAATTACCGCAAGTAAAATTATTAACAGAAAAGAGATGGCTAAAAGCGTGTCAACAAGCAACCTTTGTTTTTTTGATTCCATATTACTATTAATTAAAAACAGTAAAAGCCGCAGGTTAGCTTATAATTGAATATAGTAAAAACGATGCTCCTTCTTTATTATTATAAGGCATTTAGAGAAAAGATAAGTGTAACTTAAATTTTATAAAACCTAAAATAAATACGGTTGTTATTCAACTATAATTGAGATTTTACCAAAAATTAAAGTAATTATGTGAGATAGCCCCGCCTAAAAGTGAGGCTATCTTTTTTAGGGGCTGCCCTAATGCCGATGAAACGGCTGCTCAAAAAACTCATCTACCTTTTTATTAAACTCATCAGCATGTTCAACCAGGGTGCCATGGCCCGAATTGGGCAGGATCCACAAATAAGAATTAGTGATATTTTCAGCTATCTGAACGGTGTGCGTTGTTACAATGAGATCATGATCGCCTGCAATAATGAGCGAAGGACATTTAATAGCTTTCAGAGCCGACAACTTGATATTGGGTTCTTTATAGTCAAGCATAAAGATCTTCCTGTCGTTTTTTTCCTTAGCGGTTGTGAAATGGTAGTCCTTTTTAGCGGCATATTCCTTCTCCATATCTTTCCATAATGAAGGGATAAGGGCTGTAGAATCGGGCCAGAGATTGGCACCTGTAGAAGCCAGTTTTATCACTTTTTCGGGATGCCTCATGGCCAGTACCAATGCATTGATCCCGCCATCGCTCCAGCCTATTACATAAGCCGAATCAATATGCATTATATCGAGCAAGGCAGCAAAATCATCGGCCATCATTTCAAAGGTCAGCGAGTCGCGCGGATCGGTTGATTTACCATGTGCCCTGCTATCGACAGCTATAACCTTATATTTTTTAGCAAAATATGGTATGTTTTTTTCAAAAGCGTTGATACTGCCGCCATTGCCATGTATCATCAACAAAGGTTTGCCTTTGCCATAAACCTCCGTATAAAGTTTTATCCCCCTAACGTCGTAGTATTTACCGGCAGCAGCGTTATCGCCATAAACAATACCTTTTTGCTGACTGCAGGCCATAAACGCCTGGCATACCAATACTACTAACAATAGCTTTTTTAATATCATGATCGCCCGATTTAAGTCCATTAAATATACACCTATAATGCACAGTTCTGCGTTTGGTTGCAACGTACTTTAATTATTTTTTAGATAATGCTGTAAATCAAACATGTATTATATTTGTGCACTTTAACAAAAGTACTTTTTAAACCATACGGTCAAAACAATATCATACCTGTAACTATTATAGAATGAAATGTTTATAAACCGTATACATACATTGTTCATGCCTGCAGCCTTTCCTAAGCAACTTATAATAACAGCCCCGCTTTTTTTCCTGATGTCCCTGTTCACGCCGGGCAATTGTTTTGCTCAGCAAAGTGTCGCTACATCGGCCAATCATTTTAAGTTTAAAACGGTAATTATCGATGCCGGACACGGAGGTAAGGATCCTGGATCGCACGGCGCTTACTCAAAGGAGAAAAACGTTTCTTTAAGTATCGCCAAAAAACTGAGAGATGCTATAAACGACGAAATGAGTGGCATTAAAGTGGTCATGACCCGCAGTACCGATGTTTTTATTGAGTTACACAAACGTACCGATATAGCTAACGATAATAACGGCAACCTGTTTATTTCCATCCATTGTAACTCCTCGCCTCAGCGCAAAGGATCATCAAGGGGTACGCTCTTACTTGTTTACGGTTTTCACCGCAGTCAGGAACAGCGCGAGGCTTTGCGCGAAAATGCTTCGATTTTTATTGAAAAGGATTATAAGGAAAAATACAACGGCTATGGCGATAATGCAGCGGTGAACACTATAGTGCTAAACGCCTTTCAACAAAAATATCGTAAACAGAGTATCCAATTTGGCGATTTAGTAGATAACCAATTCCGCAAAGCCAATGGCAGGCATAGTTTGGGTGTAAAAGAACAGGGGGTTTTAGTACTGGCCCAAAGCGGCATGCCGGCAGTACTGGTTGAAACCGGCTTTATCAATAACCCGACCGACGAAGAATACCTGAACTCGGCCAGCGGGCAAAATGAAATTGTACGGTCGATACTGACCGCCTTAAAGCAATACCGCAATAATCTGGAAGGAAACTGATGCTTGACAAATACAGTAACCAATAAATTTGATAGCATCACCTATTTGGCCGGTGGAACTGTACGCCAGCAGGAAGCTTACCGATTGCTTACAAAATACCGGTTTGTCGAGTTCCTTTCTGGATTCTCTCCCCTATTAGCCGGCACAATTCCCCTTAACATTGATATTGCAAGCAGCGACCTTGACATTATTTGCTATTATAAAAGTGAAGACGATTTCAGGGCATGTCTAACACAACACTTTTCGGCATTTGCGGATTTTACCTTGCAGGGACTTCTGATAAACCAGGAACAAGCGATATTGGCCTCATTTACAACAGATGGCTGGCCAATTGAAATATTCGGACAAAACATCCCCGTAAAACAACAAATGGCCTACCGGCATATGATAGTAGAACATCATCTACTTCAGCAAAATGGAGAATTATTCAGGAAACAAATAGTAGATTTGAAAAATCAGGGTTATAAAACCGAGCCTGCATTTGCAAAGGCGCTTGGTCTAATTGGTGATCCCTATCTTAGTCTTCTTGATCTTGAAATGTAACCAATCATTACGCTCCCTTATGATATTTATTATCAATAGTGTAATATTTATTTAAGGCATCAAAGCAACATAACGGGTTAAAACGAACTTTTAAAGCTTATATTATTCGCCTAAAACCAAATAAAAATTTATTTTATAAATATTATCTAAAGGCACTTTTTAGCAAAATATCTTTTGTGTTTCGCCGTTTCAGGGACTCAATAAAACCAAAACACAAACACAAATGAAAAAAATCCTTATCGTAATCCCGGTGCTCCTGCTGGTATTTCAAATTTCAAAAGCGCAAACTGAAAAAGGCTCACAAACCATTGGTACCGATTTGCTGTTTCTGCATCAGAAGTCATCGCAAAACTATGTTGTGCCAGGTGGTGGCCCGTACAATTCCGATTTTAAAGTCACCAATTTTAACTTTGGCCCCACCTACAGCTATTTTATAGCAGATAAGCTTGACATAGGTTTAAGTGCCAATTATGGTTATACTAAACAGGACAATAACAACAGCAGTTACTCAAGCAATCAAACATCGCATCAATATAGGGCAAGCCTCTTTATGCGCAAGTATTTTATGTTTGGCGATAAATTAGGCTTGCGCGCAGGCCCGTACCTGGGATATAGCCGTAGTGACTTTAAATCGATAGACGCCGGCAATGTCACCAAAAATAAAACCGATAATTATTCAGTTGGAGCAAATATGGCCCTTGTTTATTATCCGGTAAAAAAACTTGGTGTATCGGCAATGTTAGCAAATGTTTCCTATCAGCATAGTAAGCTAAAAGATGATACAGGCCAGATTGGAAGTGGCGACAATGTCTTTTTCAATTTAATAAATGACGGATTGTCGTTATCTGTATTTTATACTTTTGGAGGGAAATAAGCGCTAAGCTTCGGGGGCAGGATAATGAAATCCTGCCCTCATTTTATTTTGTACGGTGGATAATAAACCCGTTATGAACGGTTTCCATACCTACCTTAGGATAATACTCCATAGCTGTAGTAGCCGAAAGCAGCAAAAGCATAGTTTCATCACCGATGGCCTCCTTGGTTAGTTCAAGCAGTTTTTTTCCAATACCTTCTTTTTGATAATCTTTAGTAACCGCCAAATCTGATAAATAGCAACTGTAGCAAAAATCAGTTAACGCGCGTGACACGCCCACCAGTTTATCGTCATCCCATGCGCTTACTACCAGATTTGAATTTTGGTACATCCTGGCAATTCGTTCGGCATCGTGGGTTGGGCGTTTCAGTCCGGCGTTATCATAAAGCTCTATCACTTGTTGAGCTGTTGGCATTGTTCCTGTTTTGTAAGTTATTTCCATATTGTAGTTTATTTGTTTACTTGCTTATACATCAAATGTAAGCAGCAACTGTACTACACCACTACGCCAGAATTAAGAAAGCAGGTAGTCCAGCCGAAATGAAATGGAAATAACTTAATAGGAGTAATTAGTACAGCCTGATCACCATTTTTTGAAAATGACAAACACAGCCAACACAATAAGACCGAAGCCAACCAGGTGGTTCCAGCCCAGTTTTTCGTTTTTGAAAAGCAGGGTGGTAAATATCATAAATACGGTAAGCGTAATAGCCTCCTGAATAGTTTTCAGCTCAACCAGTGTAAAAGGTCCGCCGTTTTCCTTAAAGCCACCTTCATTGGCCGGCACCTGGAACAGATATTCAAAAAAAGCCAGCCCCCAGCTTATTAGTATAATGGCTATCAAGCTCAGGTTTTTGCCCCAATCGTACTCCTTAAACTTAAGGTGTCCGTACCAGGCGAAGGTCATAAAGGTGTTGGATATAAACAGGAATGAAACTGTGCGCAAGCCTTTCATTAATACAAAATGTTATGGTGCAAATATCAGTAAATTGAGATACATAACACACCAGCCCCTGCTTTGTTACGCCGCCCGTTTAAAACTTAAACACCAGCTGTGCACCAAGTGAAAGCGAGTTCCAGTTTGTTGAGCCGGATGCATCGCCCAAAGTTAGTTTCTGAGAAAAGAAGTTATACTTAGATTCGATATTGATACCCAAGTTAGGCGTTAAAGGAAAAGCTATCCCAACCTTGGGAGCATAATATAATGATTGCGACCATTTATCGTAAACAAAAGGATCGATGCCATCAATTTCATAGGCTACCGCAAAGTCAGTAAAATACAGCCCTAAATTAGCACCACCATAAACCCTGAAGTTATCTGCTATATCAATGTTATAAGCCGCTCCTGCATAAATGGAAATTACGGGCATATCGGCATAATAGGTATTGGCAGTAACCCCGCTTGCTTCATCTGTTTCAGAAATAAAATATTCGTGCGGCCTAAAGTTGGTGTATCCACCGTTTAAGCTCACCGTAAGTGGACCCAAAAACCTGTAAACGCTGGCATTAAAATTAATTGCAGATTTAAAAGTAGAATTAAAACTACCTGTTGGAATCTCGGCCCCCGTACCAACTGCTATGCCCCAGCCATCGCTAAAGTTAACAGCACCACTTCCGCCACCGCCATAAGTTAAAGCCCGGTTAGACCGACGCTGTGCAATGGCATTGCTAAAGCACAAAAACAAAACAACTATTAATGATAGCTTAAAAAAGAAAACAGGATTTTTCATGAGCAGCAGGGAAAACCTTTGGGGAGATTTTGGATAATGGTGTTTAGGGGTCATTTACCCGTAAAAATAAGAAAATTAAGTTAATCAGAAACACTAAATTAATTTCATAACAATACAAAACCACAAAAAAGCCCGGCTTTGTAAACCGGGCAATGGCGCATTAAGGGGTACTAAACTATATATAGGTTTATAATGATCTGTTTGTATCAGCTTAAAGCCGGCAAATTATTATTGCAACTGTGAATCAGTTGTATCCCTGAGCTTTCGCAGGTAAGCTATGCCCAGTGTGCAGGCGATTATAAAAACCAGCAAAGAGCACTCAATGTAAATATGAAATGGTGAAATATTTTTAAAGGAGCCAACAATAAAAGTGGCGATATCAGGTAGCAACAAGCCAAACAATGGAAAGCCTGCAAACAACCTTAAAATTGCTAATTTTTCCATAAGAGAGATAGGTGTCAGTTAATACGTCTAATTTACAACTTTTGCGAATAATAAAAAATAAATATTTCCTTTTAGTAAACATTTATTTTCGATATGATTAAAAAAATATTTTACCGGTCTTGAATGGGTCAGAGTTGATAGTACTCTTCTATTGAGCGGCCAATTTCCTGCAAAGGAATTAAATGATCCCCAAAACGGTGCTCAATAATCTCCCAATAACCTTTTGTTAACCTGGTTATGGTGTAAAAAGCAGAGTAGTTTAACACACTAAAGGTAGTGTGATTAGCAACTGAGGGAATAATTTTATAAGTTCGCGTATTAACTTTTAGTTCAAAAGGTTCCATAGGCATTAGTTACACAAAACTATTGCGCAATATACAAGTTATGCAAGCCGGATACACCCCGTATTTTCACCCATTTTGCACTACGTATTTATACCTATTTAAAAGGGTTAAAAAGGCATTGCTTTTACCAGTTCAAGTACATTTTGTTTAATCGCCGGATCATTTTCGATGATATGCAAAAGCTCATCATCATTTGATACCGAAACAATTACAAAGTTTTTATCCTGGTTCCAGAAGTTGCCGCTTATAACCACCTTACCATTGTTTTTAAGCTCATCATAATAACCTACCCTATCGGTTAAACATTGCTGGCTATTTGTGGCGTTGGTAATTTCTTCAAAAAACAGCATCACGTGATGCGGATCTTTATAGGCTGATGCATGTACCATAAAATTGCTTTTTCTTATTGCAGATATTTAATTACTAAACCTATGAAGCTAAACAGGTAACCTCGGTAAGGATATTACCCGGAGCGTTAAAATAAAACCCGTAGCCGCCACGCAAAGAAGCCGGGGCCTGCGTCACATTGACGCCACCTGCAACCAGGCGATCGTAAACCTCGGTTACCTGTTCATGGCTATCAACTAAAAAACCAATATGAAAGGCATCGGGATAGCTGTTGTTGCCATTACGGTTAAAGGTATCGGCCATGAGCACCAGGATAAACCCGTCCTTACCTTCCATTATAGCCAGCATATTATTGCCCTTTACACCGGTGCACTTAAATTGAAAGTATTGCTCAAAAAACAAGGAACTTGCCTGCACATCCGTTACCGGCAAATTAATGTGATTAAGCTTAATATTGGTAATGGACATAATTATAATGGTTTTAATGCTTTTAATACCAGGCCAAGTGTTTGCTCCATCAGTTTATCATCAAGTGTAAAACTGCTGTTAACATAACTATTGCCCTGGTTGTGAAATTTGATGAGCTGATAAAGCGGCGCATAAGCAATTGCCCAGTAAACCTCAAAAGGTAATGGCACCAATTGTTGTTTTTCTTCGGCGTTACGCATAAACACGCCTAAAATTTGCCCAAAGCTAACTGTAAGCATGGCGGTTACCTTTTCATAAAAATGAGTGTAACGCATAATTTCAATGAACTCCATATCCAACGGGCATTCCATAAAATATTCAAGCCGGTTACGCCATTGCACCTTTAATCCCTCTGCAAAATCCATATCGGGCGAAAAACTCCTGAGACTAAAAGCCATCATCTTTTCCGCTACACTAACACAAAGGCTACTGATTAGCTCTTCTTTATCTTTATGATAAATATAAATGGTTGCCGGTGATACACCTGCTGCCTTCGCGAGCTTGTTGACACCAAAGCCGTCAAGCCCTTCGGCAACTATCATTTCAATAGCTTTCTGGCGTATCTGCTGCTCTTTATGTTCGTCGCGTGGTCTCATTTCAATACAAATATAAGTGAGCGTTCGCTTATTTAAAAGTAAAATGTTCAAATAATCCTCAAACGACCATTTTGTCGTGGAACAAATTATTTACGCAATAAGCTTAAAGTAAGATATAGCTAAAACCAACAGCAGCAGCCACACAATACTGATCAAACTTTTTCTGGGCTTACTCATCCCGTCCTTGTTTTTAAGTACCTTGAAAAAGGCCACAGTATACAGTACCACCGAAAACGCGGCACAAATACTAACTACAATCTTATTATCTATAAGGTATACACCTAAAAGCGGTAGTAAAATAGCAATTGAAACCCAACGGCCATATTTTTCTTTAAATGTAGGCCGGGTATTAACAGTTATCGGCTTTATTCCCTCTAACACTAACGCCAATGCTTCCCTATCATCTATCAGTTTAGAGATAATTATGGTATTGGCCGGATCATTAGTTTTACCCTTGATTGTAAAAGCGCCGTTGGTACTTTTTATAATAGCAGTTATATCAGAAAGCAGGATAGATCTTGGCAACAAATTCTTTTGCTCACGGGTAATCGTCAATTCGTCGATGGTAATAACATAACTATCATATGCTGCTTTTAACTTTTTTAATATCCGGAAAACAAGAAATCCGTAAAGTAATATTAAAAAAACCAGCAAACCAACCCACATGGCGTCTGCTCCGTTACGCGGCTCATAAGTATAATAACCGAAAGCTATTATAACAATAACTATTGCAGTTATTGCCCAAATTACCGTATTTTTCTTTGACGCCTCATATCCGGCCTGGCCAATCTTAAATTTCTGAGCTTCCATCGCTATTTGCAATAAGGTTTTTGTGCAACTAAATTACTTAAATCCGGCAATTTAAATGTGTGTTTGAAATAAAAGCCATCCCCGTTAAAACAATAAGCAGCATCGCCTGTTCCTATTCTGATTAACTAATAATTACCACGCAATGGATACCATTTTTACAAAACGACGATAAAGCCGACTTAAACAAGTCATTTCGAGTTTCGAAACAATAATTAATTATTTTTATTTAAATTATAAAGAAATAATCCCTACCTTAGCATTATCATACTAAATGTTAATAATTATGGAAAAATTAATAATATTAAGAATGTTCTTCTGCTTCCCGCTTGTGGGCTTATTGGTTCCGGATGCCGGCTTTTTATTGTCAAATTTCCCTGGTAAAGTTCCGGTAGTTCATGTAGCGATTGAAGTAGCATTGCTACTTTGCATTTCACTTTGCACCGCGGCTATAGCATACGGAAAAAAACGCAATCAGGCTCCAGCTAACGAAGCTTCATTTTCCTGAACAGTCTATACAAAAAATAAAAGTATTTAGGTTGGGCTTACAAAGCCTGCTTTAAAATTGGGGTTTTTATGCCCCAATTTTACTTTAAAGCCCCACAATACTACCCTTAATTTCTTATTAGTTATACAGTATTTCATGATGGTATAAGTTTTGCCATGTTCAATAATAGTTTTTTTATTGATATTTGGTAAACCGCTATCGCGTTCATGAAAAAAATTCTATTTCTACTTTTTCTGCCACTATACTCACTCGCCCAAACTGCAGGCTCATACATCCAGGAAGGCAACTCAAAAGCCAACGCCAAAGATTATAAGGGGGCCATCCAGGATTTTACGCGCGCTATAGAACTTAACAATCAAAACGCTGAAGTTTTTTACTACAGGGCGAATGCCTATGGCAATATTAAAGATTACAAGGCGGCTATCAATGACTATACCCAAGCCCTTGCGCTAAAGCCCGAACTAGCTAACGGCTACCTTTACAAGGCTAACGCAGAAGCCGCCGTACAGGATTACCAGGCAGCAATCGTCGATTTTGATAAAGCCATAGCACGGGGGCCAAAAACTGCAGACATGTTCCACTACAGGGGCAATGCCAAAAGTAATATGGGCGATAATGTAGGCGCTATTGCTGATTTTACAACCGCGCTTCAATTTACGCCAAACGATGCCGAACTGTACAAATACAGGGGACTTGCCAAAAACAATAACAACGATTTTATCGGTGCTATTGCCGATTATAGCCTGGCCATAAAACTTAGCCCCAACAGTGTCGAGGTATATCAATACCGGGCAGGCAGCAAAGCCAGCCTAAATGACTATAATGGCGCTATTGCTGATTATACCAAAACGCTGTCGCTTAACCCTAATAACGCCGAAGCTTATTTTTACAGGGCGAATACCCGGGCTAAATTAAATGACAATAAAGGTGCTATTGAAGATTATAAGAAAGCCGCGGCCATAAACCCTAACCTTAAAAATCTTTTGCTTTATATGGCCAATGCGCAAAGCAATACGGGAGATACCAATACCGCGCTTGACTACTTCAACAAAGCTATCGCGCAATCGCCTCAAAATGCCAACCTGTATATGTCGCGCGGGGTTATCAAAAGTGGCAAGAAAGACAACCAGGGTGCTTTAGACGATTTTAATAAAACTATTGAACTCGACCCAAAAAACGGCGAGGCCTATCAAAGCCGTTCATTTGCAAAACTGGCATTGGGTGATAATGAAGGTGCAAAAGATGATGCCCAATCGGCAATTGATATTAATCCCAATAGCATTAGCGCATACATAAGCTTAAGTAAAGCTAAAATGGCCATGAAGGATACCGTTGGGGTTATTGCCGATTTAACCAAAGCAATAAGCCTCAATAGCAAAAGCGATGAGGCTTACCTCGCGCGCGGCGATGCCTACCGTGATTTAGGAGTACCAGTAGCGGCTATTAATGATTATACCAAGGCCATTGCCGTAAACCCCGTTTACACCTATGCCTTTTTAAACCGCGCCATCGAAAAAACAAAACTAAGCGATCATGCCGGAGCGGTAAAAGATCTTGAAAAACTCATCAGCATTGCGCCCCAGCAGCAAAATGGGTACGCGCGATTAGGTAAAATCAATAACTTCTATAAGTATACCAATAACGGCATACAGCTGTTTAGTGCTGCTATAGCGCTTAACCCAGCAAATGTTAATTTCTATCTTTATCGGGGAGAGGCAAAAGCCGCCATCGGTGATACCAAAGGGGCTATGGCCGATTATAATGCAGGCGTACTTAAAGCCCCTAAAAATATCACACTGCTATTAAAACGGGCCCTAGCCAAAGCCGATGCCGAAGACAATAGTGGCGCAATCACTGACTTGAGCAGTGCGCTCAAAATCGATTCCTTATCCGACTCTACCGCATTGGTATGGCAGGCAAGGGGTTTTGTAAAAGCCAAACTCAAAAATTATAAGGGCGCCCTTGCTGATCTTGACCGTGCCGTTTCAATTTACTCCAACGATGAAACTTTCTTAATCAGGGGCGATGTTAAAATGGCCATTAAAGATTATGCCGGCGCGGCAGACGATTTTCACAACGCTGCCTACATGAATGATACCAGCATAAAAGCATACTCCCGTGGTGCAATTGCCAAAAGTTACCTTGGCGATGCCCAGGGCGTAAAAGATGATTTTACCGCCGCGTTTAAAATAGCTCCAAGCAATCCGGATTTATATATTGACAGGGCAATTGCCAAAATAAATTTAAAAGATCCCAACGGCGCTGTTTTGGATTGCAATACAGCTATAGGTCTCGATCCCAAAAACAGCAGGGCTTATTTACAAAGAGGCCTTGCCAAATTAGCGCTCAGTGATAAAACAGAGGGCTGCGCAGATATTAATAAAGCTTTAAGCATGGGCTCGAAGGAAGCACCGGATTTAATATCAAAATATTGCAAATAAGTATAACTTTTTATTTACAATATCCGTAAAATAAGTAACTATTAACTGATCTATAAATAACAACCAAGCCCCGAAAGGGGCTTTTACATTTAAACGGATTTTAATGCGGTTATACCGCTTTCTTATCCTCTATATGTAATTGTTCGCGCAAGTCCTTTAGTTCCATTTCGTAGGCACGCATCCGGGCCTGCAAAATATCAACCTCGGTACGCATCATCTGTATTTCGGTAATTAGTTTAGCAGATTCAGGTTTATTGATCATTTTTTCGCCGGTACCGAGGATCAACCATTCGGGCGAATATTTAAGTTGAAAACAAAGCTTCCGGATCAGATAATAGCTGATATCCTGCTTTTTATTGATCACCTTACTAATAAAACCCTGGTCAACACCAATAGCTCCGGCAAGCCCCAGCTGGCCGCCGTGCTCTTTCACAACAACCTTCAACCGTTTTATAATCGCTTCGTCAGACATAAGTGACTGCAATAATAATCATTTTGTTTATCCATGCAACATATAATTACTTTATTGACAAGTATCAGAAATAAAAAAGGTCAAATGCCCCAACAGCAAATGACCTTAAAGTAAAACTAACCAACAAAAACTATATATGACAATAAAAATAAGCTTAGGTTAAAGCAGCGAGCAGTTATAACGTCCTGATATTAAAGGCTCATTATACATTTTAATACGAAGCCCATAAAATAAAGTTGCGTAATATTTAAAACTTTTTCGAATATTTTTTTGTCTGAAAATTACCCCATGCATAAATTTTAAAATATGCCTAAAAAGCCGAACTTTACATTTACAATCTCTTAACAAAAGGGATACTTAAAATTGAAATTATTATGAAACCGGGCGATAAGGTAATTTGTATAAATGACAAAATAGACCCTGAAAAGATGGCCGAAATACGTCAGGACTTCGAGATATGGATCACCAAAGATAAGGAATACACCATACGTGAAATACTTGATAACAATGGCATAGTAACCGGCTTGCTATTGGAAGAGGTACATAATTTCCCAAAATTCTTTAAACTGATAAACCGTTTCCAGGAACCGGCTTTTGCCCAATGGCGTTTCAGGAAACTGAACTATGCTACTCAGCAGGCACAAGAAGAAGTTAACGAAGAACTGGTACTTGTTGAGCCAAATGAAAAAGAACAGCAGCAGGTAAAGGCAAAATGATTAACAATGTAGCGCTATCAGGCTCTCTGCATTTAGCATCTCCATTGTTAAAATAAGTTAAACATTTGGCCTAACCCGTTCATAAACGGATATTTATATAGTGAAACCGCTGTATATAAATATCCGTTTATGAAAAAACTACCCGCGTTGTTTTCATTATTAGCATCAATTGGCTTGTGGTATGCCTGTGTTCAGCACCCGCAAAGCAAAAAAGTGACTCTTCGATCTGATTTACAAGTCAATAACCATGGTGTTAACATTGCCTATACAGATACGGGCAGAGGTGATACTACCCTGCTTTTTGTGCATGGCTGGTGCATTAACAAAAGCTATTTCGACAACCAGGTAAAACACTTCAGCAAAAAATACCGGGTGATTGCTATGGATCTGGGAGGCTATGGCCAATCGGGTAAAAACCGCAACTCATGGACAACAAATGATTTTGCCGGTGATGTAACCGCTGTAATAAATACGCTTAAATTAAAAAACGTAATACTCATTGGCCATTCCATGGCGGGCGAAATTATTGTACAAGCCAAGCTTAACGCACCACAACAAGTTATAGGCCTGGTTGGTATTGATAACTTTAAAGGTTTTGACGGAAAACCTGAAAGCACGAATGCAAAAGCAGATTACGCAAAAGCCATAGCCGAGCTAAAAAAACATTTCAAAGCAGTTACCACAGCGTATTTTAACCAGGATCTTTTTTATAAAACAACCAACACAGCCATCAGAAAACGGATACTCAATGATGTAGCTAATGCCGATAGCGCTATTGCCATAGCAAGCATGGAAGATAATGGCTTTAATACCGTAGCCAAACTTAAGGCCACAAAAACAAAACTCCACCTCGTTAACAGCGACTATACCCCTAATGATACCATCGGTTTTATCAAGGCAGGTATCCCCTATCAACTATTACAAATTCATGCAACCGGGCACTTCCCTATGATTGAAAAACCTGTTGAATTTAACCAGCTTCTGCAGCAGGCTATTAATAAGATTTAACTGATTGAAACAGCTTTAAACCTAATTTTATTCATTTGTTATATATGATAAAAATTCCAAATAGCATAATTAAAATCCATTCTAATAAGCATAATCACTTGCGGCACCTGCTTCTACAAGCTGAGTAAGCAGTGCTTTCAGAATAGCCTCGCGAGTCCATTGCTGTTCTTGTATCGATGCATCATCCCTGTACCATTGCACAGGCGCATTAATTTCTATGCGGGTTTTATAAGCAAAGTTCTTAGTCGGGTGCAACCTGGTACCTTCATAACTATTCAGGTTTTCGGTTTTAATTATGCGGGCCATATCACGCACACGAATATCTACTTGCAGGCATTCATCAATTGAATTTTTGAAATCCTGTTTATCCTCCAACCATAAAGTAAGTACTTCGTCTGTCAGGTCATGATCGGCAATGGTTATCCGGCTATAATCATAGTCAACCGAAATAATAAGCCACCAAAGCTGGCTTTTAAGTTTTTGAGAAATTTTTATCATGGTAATTAGTATATTATTTTAGTTCAATAAAGTTTATGATGCGTTATTACCGCTTAAATGAAGGCATCCACCCAGGTATATATTTTTGAATAGCGGCAATTTCGTCGCGATATTTTTCGCATGCCATCCTGTACCCTTCTATGCGTTGCAATACCTCCTGCTCATTTTCTACGTCGGTTCTATATTCATTAATACTGATTTGCGCCGGTTGCCTGAGCGCCGAAAATGCTATATACATGGTGCCGTTATTATTGATTATTATCTATATTTTCTTGATTTTAAAATACAGAATACCATAGTTCAACAAAAGAATACTCTTGATAAACAAAGTTCTATATTTTGATTTGTGAATAATTTGACTTACATTAGCAATTATCAACGAAACAAATATACAGAATAATCTTTATTAAAATCAAGAATAATCTTTAATTATTTTTAATCATGGAAGACGGATCAAAACCCAACAAAATAAAGATTGTGCGTCCAGAAACATTGGAGTTCATTATCATTTACAACCAACTTAAAGGAAAGGCATTTAACGGCAATGCGCAGTTAGCCGAAGCTTTAGGCTTTAACTCTCCAAGCTCAATCACAGAGATAATAAAGAGCAGACAAAACATAGATCCAGAAAAACTCCGTATTTTTAAAGAAAAATACAAAGATTACATATCAGGAGAAATAAAACAGAATTTTTCTGAATCAAAACCTGTATCCAAACACAGCGAAGGCATACCGATGTATGAAATTTCCGCTACTGCTTCCGGCGTGGAAGTATATAATGACATTAATGATTCCCAGCCCGTTGGCCATATGAATTTCCCGGGTATTGAGGATTGTGATTTCGCGCTTCCGGTTTGGGGGCACAGTATGTACCCATATCTTGAAAACGGATGCTGGGTGGCACTAAAAATAATTCACGATAAAAAGATCCTACCCGGAGAGGTGTATTATATCGAGTGGGGAGATTATCGCATGTACAAACGCCTGCTTGCCGGCGATAGTCCCGACGAGGTAATTGCCCACTCAGATAATACAACCGAAATGGTTGGCAACCGGTTAAAATACGCACCGTTCATTATAAAAGTAGCCGATATCAAAAAGCTTTGTCTTGTTAAAGACATTCACAAAAAACACAACCACTAATCTTTTTGGTAGCTGCATTTTGTTATTACCGCAACAAAATGCAGCTGTCATTATTCCGCCATTAATATTAAAAACATTATATAATTAACAACATTCTTACGCATATACGGTTAATGTAGTACACATTAATTTATCTACGCCCTGCTTATTGTTCCGCAGTACTTTTAAACCTTTGAAGATGCCGCGAATCAAAATTATAGTATTAAGCAAGGCTAAATTTTTAAGCGATGCAAAGTGAGATGTTAAAATTTGTTATTAATGAACTCAGTGTTGGTAACTGGGTACAAAACTCTGCATTTTATGCCCTACTCCTCCTATTATTCTGTACAGTTACCCGGCAAATACAATCTCCTTCAAAAATTGTACCTAGAGAGCGCCGCGCTTTGAAGTAGCAGATAAAATTTATTACAAAATGCAAATCTTCCAGCCTTAAACTTCCATATTTTAGCGACGTCTTTTTCGACAGATAGAATGATAATCAGACTGGCCACCCTCAACGATATACCACAGATTTTAATACTTTGGTACCAGCCATGAAAGCAGCGGGTAACTTTCAATGGGATGATGACTATCCCAGTAAAGAGGTATTTACTAACGATATTGACCTTAGCCAGCTTTGGATAGCCGAAATTAACGGGACTATCGCAGGCGTAGCTGCAATCACTACCGATCAGGATGCCGAATATGCCCAGGCCGGGCTTGACATCACCGAAACCGCCATCGTTACACATCGCCTTGCTGTAAACATCAATTACCAGGGTCGCGGTGTTGCAGCAGCGCTTTTAATACAAGCCGAACAAGAAGCCACCAGGCGTGGAATTAATACATTACGAATTGACACTAATATCGCCAATCAGGCAACTCAAAAATTATTCCCCAAATTAGGCTATGTTTTGGCAGGAGAAATCAGCTTAGATCTAAGACCAGGCCTAAGATTTTTATGTTATGAAAAACGGATAAACCACAATTAACAATAAAGAAAGCATTTGCACGAAATTTCTCATTTTCTTTCTTTTGAAATTTCACACTTTTACACAAAACATACAGTCATTTCTCAATAGTTATTCACAAATGAGCAATTTTTCAACAATTGCCTTTTAGTTTATTTTTTATTCAGGTATATTTAGTTCAATTATAAGCCGCCGGCCCTGAGTCCGGAATCATAAACCTGTAACAATAAAGAGAGAAGAAGATGGATCCTATAATGATGCTGGTAATTGCCGCTATTATTGCTGCTATAATTTTAGTAGAATTTAACAAACAACAAAAAGCAAAAGTGACAGATAACAGTCATATCACTTTTGATGTTCAACAAGCATACCTGCTTAAAGCTGCCGAATATAAAATAGAAGTTATTGAAGACCATCAAAAGCACAGTACCGCCACAAACAATATTGATGTTCAACATCTTGAAGAAGAACTAACCCAATTAACCAAAGCCTTTGAAAAAGGCGACATTCAACTAAAGGAATTTAACCTTAAACTGGATACCCTGCTCAACAATATCGATCCGAACAAAGTATCGCTGGCGCAGGCTTCTTAATTCCTTTACTATTATTTCAAGAGCACAACATAACCTGATAAAGGTTTGTTGCCATCCTTAAGATCAACCACGTAATAATAAGTACCGGAAGGCAATACATACCCGTTAAAAGATCCATTCCAATCTTTGCTATAGCCCACCGAACGGAAGATCCCGGCACCGTACCTATTAAATACGTTCACTGTACAGTTTGGATATGCAGCAAGTCCTGTTATGCGCCAGGTATCATTAACACCATCGCCATTTGGAGTAAAAGCATTTGGAATAAGCATTTGTTCAAGTACATTAACCTTAATACTGGCCGATGCCTGACATCCCCCTGCAGATGCTACCGTTAATGTATATGTAGTAGTTACAGTTGGCGACGCGTTTGGAGACGAAACAGCTAAATTACTTAACCCAACCGAAGGCGACCAGCTATAATTAACAATTCCATTGGATAGTATTGGCGACAAGGTAATACTTTCACCTTTTTTAATGGTAACATTCCCGTTAAACGCAACTGTAGGCAGCTCGTTGGTTTGAATAAAAAACTCTTTGCTGATGCCCGGTATAGCGCATTGTCCAGAGCTACTTATGGTACAAGTTAACACATCGCCGTTTTTCAGAGTACTGCTTTTAAACTTATCGCTGTTTCCGCCAACGTTAACGTGATTCAATTGCCATTGATAATTAGGATTAACGCCCGGATTAGGTGACGCTGCTGTAAAAGTTTGATCAATCCCTTCACAAGCAGGGTAAAACGATGAGTGGTTAATAGTTACAATTGGTGTTAGTGGTGAATTATATGAAGGCGATATCGGGGAAGAAGTTGCACTTAGGGGACCGCAATCACTTGTATTAGTCAACGTAACGCTCACTTTATCAATAGCCGTTATAGTAGCAGGTGCTGTAAATGTCTTATTGTTATTATGCTGATCGATATTGTTGATCTCCCAACGATAAGCAGAGTTAGCAACCTCGGTTCCATGGGTATTTGCCACAAACATTACCGACTGCCCCGGACAAGCCAAATCCGGTTGTTCGACCGTTACTACCGGGAGCACTACCGGCGTTGTATACTCAGGAGATACCGGAGCAGAAGTTGCACTCAGGGGACCGCAATCACTTGTATTAGTTAGTGTAACAGTCACTTTATCAGCAGCAGTTATAGTAACAGGTGCTGTAAATGTCTTATTGTTATTATGCTGATCGATATTGTTGATCTCCCAGCGGTAAGCGGAATTAACGACCTCGGTGCCATGGGTATTTGCCACAAACATTACCGACTGCCCCGGGCAAGCCAAATTCGGTTGTTCTACCGTTACTACCGGAGGCACTACCGGCGTTGTATACTCAGGAGATACCGGAGCAGAAGTTGCACTCAGGGGACCGCAATCACTTGTATTAGTTAGTGTAACAGTCACTTTATCAGCAGCCGTTATAGTAACAGGTGCTGTAAATGTCTTATTGTTATTATGCTGATCGATATTGTTGATCTCCCAGCGGTAAGCGGAATTAACGACCTCGGTGCCATGGGTATTTGCCACAAACATTACCGACTGCCCCGGGCAAGCCAAATTCGGTTGTTCTACCGTTACTACCGGAGGCACTACCGGCGTTGTATACTCAGGAGATACCGGAGCAGAAGTTGCACTCAGGGGACCGCAATCACTTGTATTAGTTAGTGTAACAGTCACTTTATCAGCAGCCGTTATAGTAACAGGCGCAGGAAATGTTTTATTGCCGTTATGCTGATCTATATTGTTGATCTCCCAACGGTAAACAGAGTTAGCAGTCTCAGTACCATGGCTATTTGCCACAAACATTACTGACTGTCCCAGGCAAGCCAAATCCGGTTGTTCCACCGTTACTACCGGGGGCACTACCGGTATATACATAGGCGATATCGAGGCTGAAGTTGCACTCAATGGACCGCAAACACTTGTATTGGTCAGCGTAACAGTCACTCTATCACCCGCAGTAATTGTAGCAGGCGCCTGGAATGTTTTACTGTTATTATGCTGATCAATATTGTTTATCTCCCAGCGGTAAGCAGAACTAACATTCTCAGTACCATGTGTATTTGCCACAAACATTACCGACTCCCCCGGGCAAGCTAAATCCGGTTGCTCTGCTGTTACTAACGGCGTTACTAACGGTATATACATGGGTGATGCCGGAGCAGAAGTAACGGATGGCGAAGTTGTACAATCAACGGTATTAGTCATAGTTACCGTTATTACATCTGTACTGCTAATTTCAGAGCTTATAAAATTTACACTATTGCCCCCCCGGGGATTGCCGTTTACGTACCACTGATAATTTAGATTATTGGGCGGATTGGGCGTCAACGCAACAAGTATCACCTGCTCGCCGGGACAACCTAAAATCTGCTGATTAATACTCACTCCCAGTGTCATAATCTGGCTTACCATTCCGCTTACCGGCACCTGAATATCCGTTGCCCCTGCTGATTTTAATAACACAGTACCCGTTAGGTTTCCAGCAGGCGCTGTTGCTGCAGAACGAACATATACTGCAATTCCATCTCCGTCAGGCGGCAGCTCCAAATCAGCAAGTGGTATGATGACAGTGCTGCCATAGCCGCCTAACGGCGTTAACGACACTTCAAAATTGGCAGGAGCTATAACAATTGCATCGTTGGTGAGGTTAGTTCCCGCCACCAAGACTGTTTGATAATTTGCAGATGCTGTCCCAACACAAGCTGTAATAGTCCCGCTGGCACTGCTACCATTGATAACCGGCTTTGCCACATCATCAACTTCTATGCTCATTATAAACTTACTGCTGCCGGCTGCATTATATGCGGTAACAGTATAATTAGTAGCTGGCCATAAAACTGTAGGCGTGCCAGTAATAATGCCTGTTTTAGGATCAAAGACAAGGCCGGCAGGCAACGCTTTATCAATGGTATACCCGGTTGCTATAACACGTTTTATAGCATTTTTACCATACTCAGCCACGTATAAATTACCATCCGGCCCAATTGTTATACCACTCGGGCTACTAAAATGAACATTGGCACCAACCCCGCTTTCCGCTCCTACAGGGCCGCCCCCTGCTATAGTTTTAACTTCACCATCCGGCGAAATCCGCCGTACGGTGCCCACCCCACCATCCGTAACATATAAATTACCGGATGGATCAACCGTTATCCCCACGGGAAATTGAAAGTTAGCTGCTGCTCCGTTTCCATCACCTGTACCAAAGGAACCACTCCCGGCTATTGTTGTAACCAGCCCGTTAGGAGTAATTTTACGTATCACAAATCCCCCGGGGTCTGCAACGTAGATGTTCCCATCTTTGTCAACTGCAAGTCCGGCCGGTTTGTTAAACTTGGCACCAGGTCCCACTCCATCTAAGGTCCCTGCGGCCGGTTGGCCAGCAAGCGTATATACATACCCCGACGGAGAAATTTTGCGGATTGCGTTATTCCCATCCGACACATAAAGATTATCGTCCTTATCAATCGCAATACCATTAGGATTGATAATATTTGCCACATCACCCGGACCATCGGCAGTACCGCTTTGGTTAATACCGGCAAAAACTGTAATTATCCCAGCAGGTGTAATTTTTAGTATGTTGTGATTACTGTAATTTGCTACAAATAAATTGCCGCTTTTATCCTTAACTACGCCGCGGGGGTTATTAAGCTTGGGCACGTTAAACGGGGGACCAGGCAACGCATCGGCGGCTATTGACGAAACCTGCCCGGAAGCACTTATCATGCGGATTCCACCGCCACTTTCGGCTATATATGTATTTCCTTCGGCATCCATACTTATACCATATGGCAATTTAAACTGTGCAGCAGCCGCATCACCATTTACATTGCCAAACTGACCTGTACCCGCTACAATCTTAGTTTCACAATAAATAGTGGCAGGCACAGCGCCACCGGTATTTGAAGGACTTAATAGCGTTATTTCGGCACCAAGAATATAAACATTGGGAGTGGTATAGGTAATATCAGGCGCCTGGCCAAAAGTCGAAAGAGCTATTAGCCAAAGCGCAATTGCTGCTATTGCCGGTTTCAGGAAAGTATGCACTGCTGTTATTTTAAATTGTAAGCAGGCGAGTTCCAGAATATGGAAGATAATAAGAGCAGATATAATTGGCCATTAAATTGCAGGTAAGGTTATCGTAATCTGTTTTATCTCATCAGTCTACCAATCACTTATAGACATACTAAAATAAGTTTTTTCCGGCAACTCAATTAACGTTATATGATTTTAATTATTCAGTTCTGGATTACGGCCGAAAACAAAAAAAGCCGGCAATGCCGGCTAATATTTTGAAAAAGAAGAATAATGTTTTATTTGGTATTAATTACGCCTGAAGCCACCTTTTTGGCCGCCACCGTTAAAGCCAGGACCTTTATCTTCGGCTATGTTAACCGTGATCCTGCGACCATAATAACTTGCTCCATTCATGCAACGTATTGCTTCTTTCGCTTCATCCTCGTTAACCATCTCCACAAAACCAAAACCCTTACTCTCTTTTGTTTCGCGATCTTTAATGATCCTGAGCGATTTAACAGGCCCAAAGTCACCAAAAACAGCTGTTAATTCGGCCTCATCTACTTCTAAAGGAAGACCTGCAATAAATACTTTCATCAATGTTTTTAAAATTTGCGTAAAGGTACAAAAAAAGAGCCATATTACCGCCCCTCAAAGCGTTAATGACAATTTAGTAATGGCTTTTTTACCTTAATATTACTGAAGAAAAGTTTTCCGAACCAACGTAAAAACAGAACTGAATTTTATTTAAGCTGTAGCTCAAAACTGCCCTCAACACGATAAAACGGAGAGTCTGATTTATCATCTTTAGCTAAAAAGGTAAAAAAGGTACCTTTAGCAATCATGTTGTCATGATTATACTGATCCATATCTATCTTGCCAAAATCCTGCTGACCGGCATATTTGGTGAGTGTATATTGCAGTAAAGGCTTTTTGTCGTCAACTTTAAACAGAAACTGGCTTCCGGCTACATCATTACTGGTTTTCACCGAGGCCAACCCTAATGAGCTAATGCCAAAACTCATGTTATGTGCCTTATTGATTGCTGTGATGCCGAAATATTTGTCATCGCCGTTATGCACATTGATAAATGCGATTGAATCCTGACTGGCATCGAAAGTATAAGTTGAATCTTCGATGGTAACCTTTAAGGTGCCTTTTCCTGCAAGGAAGTTACCCGGGGTATTGATAATGTTTACTGATGATACGCTGTCTTTACTTGTAGCTGTTTTAACCGCGCTAATATCCTTCACCTCCTCGTCTTTTTGACAGGAAGTTAAGGCCACCGAAATGGATAGACTTAGTAAAACAAACCATTTAGTAATACTGGCACGAATCATAGGCTTATTGGCGAATAAACATAGCAATAAATAATTACAAATCTCATTAATTGTAGTTAAACAAATTAATTTTTTAACTTTTTTTAACCTTTGTATGATATACGTCAATATTCATGCAAAAGTTGCTATTTTACTGCACCACAAGGCACTTTTAATAAAAATGCAAAAAACAAATAAACAACAACCTGTTTTCAGGGACTTTTACTTGTAACAAATGCAAAAATTAAAATCTGTGGTGTATACAATACACTGTCAGTCAAATTAATACATGACAATTAAAACACCTCGCCTACATTAATAAACAGTCCTTTTGATCCTTCACGTCCGAAACCATAATCAATGGCAATATTGGTTTTAGACACTTTGTTCAACTTTACCCTTAAACCTGCGCCAAAACCGGGCTGTATAGTTTGTAAAGCCGTACCGGGCGCTGCCGAAAATGATTCGCCGTTTACAAAGGCTACGCCGCCAAGCAAACCGTTGCGCATTATCTTAAACCGGTACTCACTTTCCAGGTAAACCATTTGCGCCCCCCTGAACCGGCCCTGTATATAGCCGCGGCCTGTAGTAAAACTTGGATCATGCCCTGTGGCCGGCAGATCAAGATATGCCGGGCGACCATGTATTACCAACCAATCGTACGACCAAAAGGCCAGCACATTATCTGAACTTTCAGGGAACCTGAAATACTTACGTACATCAACAATTAACGAACGCCAGGCAGTTGTACTTCCTAAAAAGGTATAATTGTCCCGGTACTGCAATGAGCTGTAAAAACCGCGTGAGGCATTGATTGGGTTATCGCGACTGTCATACAACCCGCTAAATGTTATCCCTGTCGATATGGCATGGCTAACGGGGCCATATCTTTCATAATCTGATACTTTTCCATTGAGCTGTCCCTTCTCGTACATATTCCACCGGTCGTCAAAAATATAGCCCAAACCGGCATAAAAATTCCCGGCCACATTGCGCAATACAGTCTCATGAAAACGGAAAAAGCTATAAACTAAAGGATTCTCATTATCCCTGTCAGAATTACTGCCCAAACCAAAACTGCTTTGCGGATATTTGTAAAACCTGAAATCGCCGATAAAATCATACTTATTGTTTTTTGACCAGATGTTTGATTGTATAGGGATAATTACCTGTTTATTTTGAGTGTACGCAGGATTTACTGTTATTGTGGAGATACGCGTATCTGGCGCTAACCTGAAAATTACATTGCCGGATATGGTACCGGCCAGGCCGGTTTGCAAAGTATATCCTATGGCAGGGATAATTGATATTACAGGTTTTGAAGTTACAGAGTCAACCTTACCTGGCTTCTTGCTTTCGCCAAAAATGGATCCTATAACATCAAAAATATCTTTATCAAAGGTGGTATCGGGATGGGTGACAAGTATTGTATCCTTATATTTAGTATGCCCTATGGGGATGTATTTTTGATCCTGGGCATGCACCCGTATGCCTATGAGCAAGCCTGCAAATATTAAAATGCCTGTTTTATTAATACCCATTATAATTATTCGATGCAGGATGTGTAAAGGTTATATCCGTGCAATTATAAAATAATTATTTAAGTTATTTGTTTGTGCAAAGTCTTATTGCGCCTTGAGCCGGGGATCGAAAGTGAACTTATTTACGGCGCTGATGGTTATCTTGTCGTAATCGGGATGGGTCGGGTTGAACAGGTAATTATACTCCAGATCGATAATTGCCGAGGGTACCTTCAAAACAGCTGTTTCCATTTTACGAAGCCAGGTATCACCAAGCATTTGGGTAGCCGGGTAATTGATTACCTTATACCAATTGGCATTAAGCTTTTGAAGCTGGTTTAAAGTGATCTCAAATATGGGCAGAGTATCGGGTATTTGAAATATAATTACGGAAAAGTCGCCGGCGTACAAAGCTGTTCCAGGTGAATGTGCCAGTTTTTCGAGACATGAAAGGGCAAGGGAGCCACCCGTATAGATCATGTATTGCCCCAATGAGTTCCAGCGGCCGTCAATACCTGAACCCTTACGGTCATGAGCGTATTTAGTTTGGCTTATCCGGTAAACGTTCAAAAGGCAGGGTAGATAAATTAATAAATTATTAGCGATCAAAAATACAGTTCTATCAGGAACAATCAACAATTCACTAAATCATTAATTCAATAATTGATATTAAGCAAGCACGCCATAATCAATGCGGATCAGCTGACTTATCACAATACTAATACCTGTTATGGTATCAAGCAGGTCATAAGGAACAGCATCGATACCCGGATTGTATTGTTTTAACCAGCCTTTAAACTGATCAAGGGCACCAAATGTATCAAGGCCTTTATCAAAAAGTTCAAAAAGCTGGATAATATGCTCGCTAAGCCCCTGGTTTAATTCATGAGCGCTTTGCAGATGCTTACGTAAGGTAGGCTCAGTAATATGCAGCCATTTGGCAATATCACTTTGAGTTGCACCGGTTACTTTTAATAAATCGGTGATGGAATTGGAATGCAACCCTTGTTTTATAGCCCCAAGTTTAGCTAAAGGCGATTTAAAATAGGTTTCATAAGGCACCAGCAGATCATTAAAAACCTGCATAGGCGCATCGGTAAATACATAAGGACGGGATGCCGCCTGCCCTTGCCTGGCTTCGATAGCCGTACTACGGTGTTTGATTGCTTTGCTCATATACAAATGTAAATATTTTCTATTAAAAAAGAAAATATTTACATTTAATCATAATCAGCACTTACTCTCTGTAACTTTTATCAGCACAAAATTATTACCAATAAAATTAGTAATTGTAAAAAATATTTCCGACATTTGATTATTCTTTTATGCCATTCGGCATTATAAACATAATGAAACCCGATATATCTTCCTGCAATAACGCCGCCCAGATTAGGCGGCTTATTGATAAATATTTCGACACTATAAAAGGTGAATACCACCTCGAACAAAAACCTTTAAAAAGCAGCAAAGACAATGCAGAAACTATTGAACACAAAGTTTGGGACCGTGAGCCTGAACCGGCCACCCTCTCGGGATTGGCCCTCGCCCTTGGCTTTAGCAGCCGACAGGAATTTCAGGATTATGTGCAGCATGGCTGTTTTTCGCAAGCTGTTAAACAGGGAGTTTTACGTGTAGAAGCCAGTTATGAAGCACATTTACATCAAAATACAACAGGCGCAATGTTCGCGTTAAAAAGTATGGGATGGAGCGAAAAACATGAGCAGGCAACAGCCAATTCAGAAACCGAAAACACCCTCAAAGTAGAGATCTTTGACGCTGGTCCTCCTCCTGCTGCCAGCGAAAAAGATGTAAAATTATAACCAGGTATCCAACAGCACTTCAGCCAGCAGATAAACAATTAATAATCATGACCAATGACGAAATAAGTACCGAAATTACACTTAAAGAACCGGAAGGTTTTCACTGCTCAATCCTGTTTAAACAAAATTACCTTTCAAAAGCACACATCGTGATTAACCAGGGCGGCACCAGCAGCGGTAAAACATTTGCCATTGAACAGGCGCTATTTTGTATCGCCGGCGAAAACCCCAAGCAGGTAATCACTATAGTAGGCCAGGATATCCCTAACCTTAAAGCAGGTGCGATGCGCGATGCGTTGAATATATATGGATCTTCGCCGGTTTTACAGGCAAAAATTAAAAACTATAATAAAAGTGATCGTATTTTTGAGTTCGCTAACGGTAGCATAATCGAGTTCAAAAGCTACGATAATAGCCAGGATGCTAAGTCTGGGAAGCGTGACTATTTGTTTATAAATGAAGCTAATGGCCTTACCTGGGATGTATATACCGAACTGGCCCTTCGCACTAAAAAGCGCATTTTTATCGACTACAACCCCAACTCAGGCTTTTGGGTACATGAACATCTGATCGGGAAACCGGGCGTACAACTTATTGTATCCGACCATAGGCATAATCCCTTTTTAGCACAGGAAATGCACGATAAAATAGAAGCCTTAAAAACCATTGATATTGAGCTGTGGAAAGTATACGCCCGCGGCTTAACCGGCAAAATAACCGGGCTGATATTTGACAACTGGCATATCTGCGAGTCAATCCCGGCAGATGCACGTTTGATAGCGCTGGGCCTGGATTTTGGTTTTACCAATGATGAAACCGGTTGTATCGAGCTATACCAACAAAATGGAGAGTTGTGGGCCAATGAGTTATTTTATGAAACAGGCCTAACCAATACCGATATATCTGCAAAATTAAAAGCAGCCGGGGTAAGCATCAATAACGAGATTATTGCCGATAGCGCCGAGCCAAAATCAATTGAAGAGCTAAAACGCCTGGGCTGGCGTACCGCAGCCGCAAAAAAAGGCGCCGACAGCGTCAAAAACTCTATTGATATCCTGAGGCGTTACAAAATAAATGTAACCCGTAACAGTGTAAACCTTCGTAACGAGCTTAACCGTTATAAGTGGCGCGTGGATACAACAGGCAAAACCATTAATGAGCCTGTTGATTCATGGAACCATTTAATAGATCCGTTAAGGTATATCGCTCTTAATAAATTAAGAATAAGCAACACTGGAAAACTTCAATCACGCCTGCCTCAACAGCAAAGCAGTCAACAAACAAACGCGTTACACGGACTGATCTGAGCGTTACAATAAAAACCGATACAGATTTTAATTATGATAGAACGAATAGTAAAAACCACCGCGGGTAAACTTCGCATTCAGATGCCAACGCAACTAAATGAAATAAGTCTTGGTCAAATGATGGACTTGCAAGCTAAGACTGATATAACGGACACTGAGGCTATCAGCATACTTTCCGGTATACCCGTTCCTGAGCTTCAGAATATCAAAAACTATGATGAGTTGCACCAATTTGGAGACACTGTGCTTTCATTGTCGGGCCAGATCAAATACCTACACAGTAGCAATGTAATCCCGAAAGAGGTAACTTTCACGTTACCGGGCATCAATGGATCCTCGCTCAAACAAACAAGGGTAAAAGTCATGCAAAACCTCTCGGTTGAACCTGCGGGTGCTTTTATGGCGGCACGCGATATCATTACCGAAGAAATAAACGCGCATATAAAAACGCATGGCGAAGATGACTGGGAGGAACATTTTAACCCTTCGCTAACTGCCTGCTGCCAGGTGTTGGCGCAATACTTTTACTGCCGGGCAACGGGTAAACCATACAACGAATATGAGGTTGAAAGCTTTATGGATGAAGTAAAAAAGCTACGGGTAACGGAGGCACTGCCCATCTCGAGGCATTTTTTTACATGTTATCCGAACTTATCGATAGCGAAAACAAACTTCTGGCTTCGGCTACTACCGCGCTTGAAAAAAGGGCGGGGATCCAATCGTTCGAAAAATTCAAGTATATCAATACAGTAAACTCATTAGCCGGTGGCGATATTACCAAATGGCACCTGATCATGAGTATGCCATATGAGCGGGTACTCACCAAACTCCTGTTAAACAAAACCGAGGCCGAGTATCAAAAACGGTACAGCGAACTATCTCAAACCTCAATTTAAGTGCCTTATCCCTGGCAAGGCTATTAACACAATTAACCAACCCAAACCGGGGATTTGGGCCCTATAATTATTATGCGTAACCAAATAGAAGCTATTGTACAAACACTTAACAGTCAGCCGGCATTTGCCTACGGCACCCAGGCCGAATTAAATACCCTTGCAGACGACATTACCTTTCCATGCGTATTTCTCTATCCGCCTCAGCCCATTGAGGTTAGTCCGCAGGTTAATGGTTCTGTTGATAATACATTTACTCTTTATATGGAGTTCCTGTTTAAAACTGATTTTGGACAGTATACAGCCGAAAACGAAACCTACATAGCGCAGGCGCAGCAAATGGCCAATCAGTTTGTGGTAAAAGCCTCTAAATACCGTGAAGGAGAGGGTAGATATTTCAGAATCAAGGCTGGGCAAAAAGCCAAATGTGTACCGGTTTATAACAAGTTTGATGTTAATACCACAGGAGTTGGTTTAACTATAACACTATCAACCATGTACTTCGACATTTTTTAAATGACTCCCTCCTTAAAACAAACTCATAAATAAATGAATATTACAGCTACAATAAATGAAATCATCAGCTCAACAACCTACCCCGATCAAAACGGCGGACGGATAGACCAGGGCGATGTATTTATAAGTATTATTGACGCAGATACCAGGCAACCTACTAACGGCAATAATTGTGAAGTGACCTATCAGCGTAACCAAAACGGGATAACAAACAATTACACGGTTATTGTGGCCGGACAATCGTTTCCCCTTTATTCCGGGGTGATCAGGGATTTTGAATACAGTCCCCAGGGCGATATGATCCGAAGTGATTACGTATCGTTCACCTTAATTTCTGTAAAAGCAGGGAACACCCCACCTGTTAACCCTTCTGTTTGCGATCTGAAGATAAACTATATCGATATAAACAAGATCGAATCGGCCCCGGGGGCTGCAGATGCCCAGATCACAGTTCATGCAAGCTCAAGTTTCGCATCCATATCGTATAGTATTGACATGGGCCAGAACTGGCAAAGCTCAGCCGTTTTTACAGGTTTAAGTGGTGGATTAAAACATGTAATGGTTAAAGACAGTAATCCACTGGGATGTACCGATACTGCGGATGTAAGTATCCCAACAGCCACAAACCTATTAACCGGCGATCCTTCAGTAGCACTTCCCGATGGATATGTGTCCCGCTGGAACGCGGCGTTTAACCCCATAGTGTTTACCTATCAACGGAAAGATTTCACAATAAAAAGCATAACGGCGGATAGTGAAAAAGGCTACGCGAGCATCAGCATTAATGCAAATCTTAACAATACTAATACAGGATTGGCAAAAGTTAAGGAAGGTGATAAAGTATACCTTTATACGCCGGCGTATAAAGGAATTTATATTGTAGATAAGGTTATCGGTATAAGCACTATTGTAATTAACACGCCATTTGCAGGAGACGATATTACCGGCTTTATTAATATAAACAGCATGTATCCATATTATGAACTGCACACCCGTATAACTTATACCGATCCTTTAACCAACGCATCGGCCACAATAAAATCAGTAAATCGCCCAGATAATACGGGATTGATTAAAGCTGATCTGTCAAACTTTTTACAGAGCTTATTACGCCCGTTTGATGGCAATAATTACAACCAGATTGATTACCGCGATACAAACCTCTGTGCCGAATTTACGGTTGAATATGCTCAACACTATGATGATGGATCAGCCGAAGGTTTTACAAGCAACTTCAACCAGATTCAGCATCCGTACTATGTAGTTTACGCTGCCAAACAACTTGGGGATAAATACGGGGGGAACCTTGCCGCCTATGTACCCGATATCAATTCACCCGCGCAGTGGATAACAGATTTTAAAGAACCTGCATATTCAGCCGGATATCCATTTGATATCGGGTTTCTTTATACCGGTGAGATGTCAACGCTTCAACCCTATTGTCAGCTTACTTTATTGGATATCAACCGAAACCAACTCCCCGGCGGTTCGGAACCGGATTATCTGCAAAATGAAGATAACTCATGGATCCTGAATGAGGATGGCAGTAAGTTTAACATTGGCAATCAAACATCTTTTACAATGCCGTTAAGTGGCCTTGGGGGACTGCACCGGTTGGTGATCAATGCAAATTTTCCGCCCGAGGCATATTATTTCAACCTCCAGATCAGGTATGACAATGAAAATGGTTCACATTCCTTAACTCAGTTACAAACCATGAGGATCGATGACGCGGTTGATGACAACTCTGTATATCTGAGATGGATCGGGCTGAGCGGCGCCTGGAATTACTATCGTTTTGTATTTAATCAGGAAATAAGCCTGGATGTTCAGAATGCGGTTATCATCAAAAACTTTGTGCAAAACTGGCAAAGCCAACAAGGGATTGAAGAAGTGATCAGCAAAAGTGCGGGGCAAAAAATGAAAGTTATGGCCGAAGACCTGTCCGTAAATGATATTCGAGGGTTACAATCCATAAAATATTCGCCAAAAGTCCAGATGCTGATGAATAAAAACCCGGTTAAATGGCAAACCATAGTAATCAATACGGCAACCTACAGTGAATATGAAACACGCAACGGGCAGGCTCCTTTTAGTATTACCTTCAATATGCCGTCAATAAATATTCAAACCCAGTAAGCAACGGCTACCTTTTAAAAAGTATGTTGTCAATTCCGTGGTAATGATCACCATTAAAAACGGTTGAGCTTTCATAGGTAACCTCAAGTGTATTTTCTGTAAGCTGAATAACCGTATAAGTACCGGCATAAAATGCTGGCGTATCACGGCTTATCATTAACACTTTCTCAGTTAAGGTGTAATTATATTTTATCAGGGCCGTTTCGCCCGCTGGGGTAAGATTTGACGTGTATCCGGAACCATCAGCATCAAAAACCTCAAAATCAGTAGTGCTATAATTGGACCGACTTGTATCCCTCAGCAGCACGTTGTTCTTGTAGCTGCGGGTATGGTATTTTTTCAGATACCATTTGCCCACAATGGTAACCTCAGGATTGGCGGCACTATTGTCCTTTTTACATGATAACAGGCAGCACGCCAGTGCAACAACTACAAAGAAAAATTTCATATGCATTGAAATGCAATTTTAGGATTGCTACCAGAGCCGGAAGCAACAAATAAACTTAATAAATTATTGATAACAAACCAATTGTTTTTAAACAGCCTCTACTAACAATTCCATGAACCAGATTCAACTTTATATTAATGATCAATTGGTCGACCTAAGTGACGATAGCCCAATAGCGCTTACCTTCCAGATCAATAACCTGGCCGAGGTTAAAAACCAGCAGGGTAACACCAGTAACCAGTTTCAACTCCCTTTAACGCAACGTAACCGACAAATTCTCGGCTTTCCGGATGATATAGCTTTTACTACCGCACTACCTTATGATAATTACCAGGCAAAGGTGATACAGGATGGGCTCGAAATTATCCCTTACGGGCTTGCTGTGCTCAACGGCATTGAACAGGATATGGCCAACGTAACTATTTTAAGCGGTAATGTCGATTTTTTTGACGCGCTTGAAGGCAAAATTTATGACATGGGCGATAGCAGCAGCTCGGTTACTAACTTAGGGAAAAACCTGCCTTGGCAAGTTTATGACCACCCCTGGAACCTGGGAACCATTATTGCATCGCAAAAAAAGGAAGAGGGTTGGATCTGGCCCGTTGTTGACTATGGGTCGATCAATGAGATCGACTTTGATAAACCTTTGGATGTTTATACCATGCGCCCCGGCTTTTTCATTAAAACAGCAATAGAACTCATGATAAGCAACACTGGTTATAAAGCAAGCGGCTCTTTACTTAAAAACGAGTTATATCCTAAACTTATTTGCCAGTTTGCCAATGATGAATTTGAACATGGTACTGATTTTCAAAATTCTGTTGATGGTTTAAGTAAATCCGCCTCGATGTTGTATGTAACCAATAAGGAACTTGTAATTGATGGCGGCCAATTAGGTATGCATGCCAATGATAATACAGACAGAACATTGCCAATAGGTTTTCAGGAATACCATGCAGCCGATCGGGTTAATGGTACCGCGAGCCTTATTCTTGATCTGGACATGCATGGTGTGGCCAATACCGGCGACAACGGATACTTTGAACTCATTATCAATTACCGGGATGCCAGCGGGCACGAAAGTGAGGCTACCAGGCAAACCATAAACTTTACCGATAAAGCATATCCGCCAAATACCCGCGAACGTACGGAAACCGTCAAAAACTTAAAATTAACGTACGATTTTGAGCTTAATAAAGGTGATTCGGTATTTATTACTTACCACCTGCATCGTTATAATACTACAGTCTTTATTCACAAGGGTGCGGCATTTAGGTTTGATGTTGATCAAAAACCGGTTTTGTATGGCCAACAGGTTCAATGCGAACGTATTTTTCCGGATATCAGTCAGAAAGATTTATTGAAGGATACTTTACAACGATTTGGGATAGTTTGCCAAACGGACAACAGTACCAGAACCGTTTCTTTTAACTCATTTGCAGATATTGTTGCCAATATTCCCATCGCAAAAAACTGGACAAGCAAATGTATTGATCAGGGTAAAACCATAAGTTTTCAACTCGGCGGCTATGCGCAGGTTAATTACATGAAATACAGGGACGATGATAATGTATTGCCTAAAAAACTGGCCGATTCGGAAATCATAGTGAAAGATAAAACCTTGCCCGCCAGTGCAGATCTGTTTGAAAGCCAGTTTGCCCCTACCCTTAACCGGGTTTTTACCGGCGGAACCATAGCCCAAATTAAAAAGCTTAATCCGGACAGTGACAGCAATGATTTTAGTATCAGTACATCTCCAAGAATATTGATTGATCAGAAATTAAACCTACTCAATCTCAAAGACTCACCCATCGTAAAATTTACCGACGGAGAAAAGACAGTAGAGGTAAATGACATTGTATCCGTACCCTATTTTTACAAGCCAGATGGTGAATTTAATCTCTGCTTTTGTGACAAACCCGGGACCAACGGTAATATATTATCAGGTTTAAAAACAAAATATTACCCCGAGCTCGAAAAAATACTTACTCAAACAAAAAAGGTAGTGAGATATTTTTTGCTTACGCCCCGCGATATATTGGAACTTGATCTGCTCATCCCAGTACATCTTGAACAGGATAGCTGTTACTATTATATCAATAAAATTGATAGCTGGCGTAAGGGACAACCAACAAAGGTTGAATTGGTGAAACTGGGGTAATTATTTTAAGATAGTTAAAAACAACTTTTAATTAAAATATTGAAGCATTAATAAATGTTAGAAAATATTCAATCTAACTATTTTTTTTATGGAAACCGCCACTTATATTTACCAATAAAATTAGCAAATCCTAAATTATCATGTTAAAAACGGAAAGACTGGAACTTAGTAACAAAAAAAAGAAAAAAAGAATTATCTGGTTAATAAGTATCCTTTTCATAGTTGCAGCTGGTTTCGCCACGTTTTGGTATAATAAAAGTTATCTGGCACTTTATTATTTAGCCGTAAAATACAATCACTTTAAATTAAATGACAAACTTTATGCTAAAAACCGCCTCGTTAATAGTACTTCAACTTATGGGCCATACAATGTCTCTTTATATAGAAAAATTAAGCCTATAAATAGTAATTCATCAGGCAAGCCTTTCATGATGCGATGCGCCTGGTCGATAAGCAGCGATAGTTTGTGTAAGTATAAAACCGCCTATATAGGCAATTATACCGGGTATGAAATATATGGCATGGCGAATGATGAAAACAAATATCATCCTATGACTTTCTTTTCGATAACAACAAACAAAAAAGCATTAGTTAAAGATTACCTGGATGCACTGCCTGCGGGATATGAATTTGATGAAGGGCCGCTCTATGTGACGTTGTTTGAAGTAACAGACAAAGAATCTCCTATTTTTAGAAAATAAAACTATCAGGGATCGATCTCTTCTAAAATAAATCTCCATCTTTAATTCAATAGAAATAACCTTTTGTAAACTATTGAAATATTAATAAATTAAAAAATATTGAGTTTCAATAGTTTTGTCGAAGCCGCCGCTTATACTTACCAATAAAATAGCTAACCTTAAATTATCATGATTAAGACTGAAAGTCAGCAACAGAACAAAAACAATAAACGAACAATTTGGCTGATAACCGGCATCTCGATTATCCTAATAATTGTATCCGTATTTTTTGTTAATAAACGTTTTTTAACGCTTTGCTATCTTAACTTTAAGAATAACCACTTTAAAATTAACGACAAGTTATATGCTCAGGATCGTTTGCTTGATAGTTCATCTCTTATAACCTTATATAGAAAAGTTAAACCTATAAACGGTAATTCGAATGGACGCCCGTCTATGGCAAGCTCTGGCTGGGTAATAAGCGCTGATAGTTTACGTAAATATAAAACCGCTTGTATAGGTGTATATACCGGATACGAAATTCAAAGCATGGAAAATAGAAACAATAAATATTTCCCGATGATTTTCTTTTCTATCACGACAAACAAGAAAGCACTAATAAAGCAAGACTTTGACAGTAATCCACCAGTTGGATACGAATTTGAAGATGGCCCTCTTTATGTATGGGCAATTGAAATAACAGACAAAGAATCTCATATTCTCAAGAAATAAAAGATTACCCAAGGTCGAATCTTTCTTACCTAAACAACTCTCTATGTAAAATAAAAAGAAATATAGCATAATTGCTATCACAGTTATTTTAATAATCATCGCGTTTTTGGGCATTACCAACAGAAAATTGATAATGGTTCACTATATTAATTACAAGGTTAACCACTTCAATAAAGGTGATAAGGTTTATGCATATAAATATTTTGTGGATGATGTAACATCGGTTAATTTGCCATTAAAGCGTTTGATCAAATCGACAACGTCATCTGATTTCAAGCTTATACCCTCAGGAAATGTAATTGTAAATGATAGTCTAAGCAAATACAAGTCATCATATATCGGCAATTATATTGACTACAAAATATTTCCTTCCACTGATAAAGGCAAGGAAGGGATCTGGCGCGTTTACTCTATAACGCCCAATTGGAAGGTGATTAAAAAAAACGCATCAATTCCGCCTCCTTTACCGCCAAATTATGTATTTGCGGATAACAATTTCTATCTAAATTGGACACGATGTGCCGATAAAGAATTAAATAAATTTAACTAAGCACTACTGACAACGCCTTACCTAAGGCGCTTTGTTTAAATTATGCCAAACAGCATTAAAAACATAATATATGACTAATTACAATTACAAACTTGACATCAATAACGATGATATTGAGAAAGCAAAAAAATATACCGATGCTTTAAATGAATTAAAAAAAGCAGTTGTTGGTGTAAATAGCAAGTTTCCCGAATTTTCGGACGGATTAAAAGAAGGTATTAAAGCTATTGGTGAGAAGTTACCGGAAGTGGTAGACGCGATGCAGAAATTAAACGAACAAAATAAGGAACTTGCGGCATCCGGACAGAAGCCTAAGAGTGTTTTAAAAGAATTAGCTTCATCTTTTCTATCGTGGAACTCCCTTATTTCGGTGGGCATCACCCTACTTGCCAGTTACAGCGATGTAATTATTGATTGGATTGCTGATATGCTCAAGGGGCAAACCACGCTATCGGCTTTGGGTAAAGCCATGAAGGATACTGCAATTATTACCGAATCGCTTATACAAACCAAGTTGAAAGCCGATCAGGCAGCGCAAAACGAAATTACCAATCTCACGGCACTGTATCGTGCTACCCAAAGCCATAACTTATCAATGGTCGAAAAAAAGAAAGCTGCGGCTGAGCTGATAGACCAATGGCCCGGAACATTTAAAAACATGAAAGATGAAGCCATTATAGCGGGAGATGCGGCAACAGCCTACGGAAAATTAAAAGATCAAATTTATGCTACTGCCTATGCGGAAGCTGCAAAAAGCAGGATTACAGCGAATGCAAGCAGGACACTGGAAAATGATTTAAAAATAGAGAAAGAAAGGGTCAATAATTTAAAAATACGGGCCGAACAAAAGAAACAGCAAGACAGTCTGGAGAAGTTAGATTTTGATGACAATGATTCATTTATTGATAGATGGTCAAAAAGTAATGCGATAGCTGTAAAAGCAGATAAACCATTTCAAGACGATCTAAAAAAACAAAACGACTTACTGGCCGCCAGTGACAAAATCATATATGATTTATCAACGGATTCGAAACTACTAAACAACCAGAATGAAAAATTATACCAAGAAATTGAAGCGAGGCAGAAATTAATTTTAGCCGGAAAGAAGTTAGCTGAAAGCGGTCCGGATAATACAAATAACAGCGGCCCTATTATTTCTCATAAAAAGGTAGAAAAACCGACGATTGAACAAACCCGCTCTGCCGAAATACTTCAAGCCAAAGCAATTGATTTTGGGAAACAAATTGAACTTGATAAGCAAGATTATGACACTGAACTTTCGTTGTTAAATGATCAGTATAACAAAAAGCTGATTGGCCAGGACGAATACAACAAAAAAAGTGAAGAGCTCCAACAAAAATTTCACCTCGGCATTGGCGATAAGATCCAGTTTTTCAATAAAAATGATTTTGCAGAAGCGCAAAAGCAAATGCAGGCTATGATAGACGCCCGGCAGCGTGAGGATACCATGGCAAAGGATCAAAAAAAGGTTGATAATGCGTTATTGCCCGGTCAAAGGTTAGATGCGGAGAAACAACTTATTAATGATAAATACACTTATGAGATAAATCTCGCTGCCGGTAATGCTGAAAAAATCAAGACACTTGAAGATCAAAAGCAAAAGGATATTACAGCCTTAACCCAGCAATACGAACAGCAGCGTAGAGAATTTGCCTTGCAAAGCGCACAACAAGTGGCCGACAAAGCTTTTTCTATCATTCAAAATAACATTAAAACTCAAAGCGATGCCAGGGTAAGAGGATTGGAAAAAGACAAAGCAGCTGAACTAAGCAATAAAAACCTAACAAATACCCAGAAAAAAGCGATTGAAGATAAGTATCAAAAAAAGGAAGCCGCAGAAAAAGTCAAAGCCTTTAAGTCCGAACAGAAAGCGTCGATACTTCAGGCCATTATTAACGGTGCATTAGCGGTTACCAAGGCGACTTCTCAAACAGGTGTATTGGCTCCTTTTGTAATTCCCGGTATAATTGCATCTACGGCTTTACAGGTTGCAACCATAGTAGCTCAAAAACCACCGCAATATGCAAAAGGCGGTTTACACTATCAGTCTGATGGTCGGGGAGCGTTATTATCAGGTTACAGCCTAACTGATAATACCAACGCTTATCTCCGTTCGGGTGAAGCAGTTGTTGTATCCGAAGCCATGCGCAATCCCTGGGCCCGTAACCTGGTAAGTGCTATAAACGTAGCGCACGGTGGCCGCGACTTTTCGATACCTAACCCAGGGCGCGGCTATGCTGTAGGTGGTATATTTACCGATGGCGGTAACGCTAACCGCTATTATAATCAACCGGTTAATGATGTGAAAGATCTGGCCAATACACTCGCCTATCAAATGATCAATAACTTCCCCCCTGTTTATGTTGATGTGAAGGACATTAACAATCAACAAAATATCCTTGCCCAAACCATCAACCGTGTAAACCTGTAAATAGACTATGCCAATCATCACACTAAACATACCTCTAACCTCTAACCTCTAACCTCTAACCTCTAACCTCTAACCTCTAACCTCTAACCTCTAACCTCTAACCTCTAACCTCTAACCTCTAACCTCTAACCTCTAACCTCTAACCTCTAACCTCTAACCTCTAACCTCTAACCTCTAACCTCTAACCTCTAACCTCTAACCTCTAACCTCTAACCTCTAACCTCTAACCTCTAACCTCTAACCTCTAACCTCTAACCTCTAACCTCTAACCTCTAACCTCTAACCTCTAACCTCTAACCTCTAACCTCTAACCTCTAACCTCTAACCTCTAACCTCTAACCTCTAACCTCTAACCTCTAACCTCTAACCTCTAACCTCTAACCTCTAACCTCTAACCTCTAACCTCTAACCTCTAACCTCTAACCTCTAACCTCTAACCTCTAACCTCTAACCTCTAACCTCTAACCTCTAACCTCTAACCTCTAACCTCTAACCTCTAACCTCTAACCTCTAACCTCTAACCTCTAACCTCTAACCTCTAACCTCTAACCTCTAACCTCTAACCTCTAACCTCTAACCTCTAACCTCTAACCTCTAACCTCTAACCTCTAACCTCTAACCTCTAACCTCTAACCTCTAACCTCTAACCTCTAACCTCTAACCTCTAACCTCTAACCTCTAACCTCAAACCTCTAACCTCTAACCTCTAACCTCTAACCTCTAACCTCTAACCTCTAACCTAAATGGATATCAAGATCGCCAACACACTATTTGATGAGGGTATATTCTCGGCTATGTACAAAGCTGGCTTCATTACAACCAAGGTATTTGTATACCGCGAAATTTATTTATGGGTAACTGCACAGCAACAAACCCGGGGGATTTCGAAAAACCAGGCAGTGCTTGAGGCCGAAGTCAAGTTTGGCAAAGACGAGCGTACAATATGGCGTGCACTAAACAGTTTTTCGGCCCAAACAGCTTAATCTGCAGCACTGACAAAATACTACCACCAGGTTAAAGTAAATTTGTGCCGACATTTGTTATGTCAATTCGGCAAGCTAAAAATCCCTGAATAGAAAATCGGCTAAAACAGGTTCAGAAAGCAGCTGACAAAACACTGTCACCAATAAACTAAATAATAACCACGACCTTTGATACATGCCAACCGGCATTATAAAACATCGAAAAGCATCTGCTATTTCAAGCTAATTAACAAACCCAGTCCTTCTTCCGGACTTTCTAACTTCCCGACTTTCGGACAAAAAACAACACCAATATGAGCTACAAAATTTATTTATACGATACCGAAACCGCTTGCATTGGTTCGGGTAATTTATCATCAGCCTACATCCAAACCCAGCTTGAGGCAGCAGCCGGAGCTGATGTTGAAGTGCACATCAGCTCGGTAGGCGGCAGCGCTTTTGATGCCATCGCCATTTATGATCTGCTAAAAAAACACCCTGGCAAGGTCACTACTTATATTGATGCTTTGGCAGCCTCTGCCGCTTCAGTTGTCGCAATGGGCGGCGGCCAAATAATCATGAGCAAATACGCGTTGCTCATGATCCACAAACCAATGGTTGGCACAGGCGGCAATGCAGATGAGCTTTTAAAAGATGTGCAGATGTTAAATGTAGTTCAGGAGCGGCTGGCGCAGATCTATATGGACAAATCAGGATTGGACGGAACTACTGTGAACAGTTTGATCAATTCCGTCACCTGGATGACAGCCGACCAGGCCCTTGACCTGGGCTTTATCGATCAAATAGAAGATTATGGCACAGAAATAACTAACAGCGCCCTCATAAAAAATTATACCAGCACAGCGCCTGCCATTTACCAGCGATGCATTAACAAAATCTTAAACATAAACAATAACAGCATGAACATCGAAAACAAAGAACTTATCGAGAAAACCACTTCGGTATTAGACAAGATCATGAACTTTTTTAAAAAAGTGGTAAACAAGCAAACTATTACCGATAAAGGCACACTACATCACACAGGACAGATTGAAGAAGGCGCCGAAGTTTACCAGGACGAGGACATGACCACTCCTGCCATAAGTGATATTTATACTTGCGCCGATGGTAAGCAACTGGACATAAAACATGGCAAGATCAATAGCGTAGCGCCAGCAGATCCAGAAAAAGCTCCCTCAGCGGAAGATGAAGACGAAGATTTGCCCGAAAGCAAATTAAAATCAACCAAACCTACCGACGTACAAAACCGCATGCAACAACTAAAAGCCCGATTACATGCGCAAAATGCGTTATTAACGGAGGCCCGTACCGCGCTTGAAGATGCAAATAACCGCCTGCAAAAAACACGCGCCGAGGTAAAAAACGAAATCAAGTCGACCTTTACACCCGAGAGCTCAAAACGAAGTAACAAAGCCCATTCAGAACCGGCACCGTTCTTTGCGCCACAAACCGAGATTGCTAAAAACGCTGTCAAAAAAGCGATTGCATCTTAATTATCCTCTTCACCAACCTAAACCTTATCAAAATTCATTAACCCTTTCCCACTATCCCTATGCGTTTAAAACATCAAAAGCTCCCCCTTTAGGGGGCGGGGAGCTAAACTTATGGCTCAATTTACATTTACAAACAACACCTATGCCGGCGAAGCGCTGGCAGGATTTATGGCAAGCACATTACTCGAAGCTGATTCGGTTAAACGTGGACTGCTCACAGTGATTAACGACGTAAAGGCCCGCAAGGTAATCCTTGATGTAGACGATGACGTTGTATTGCAAAACCCTTCGGGCATATTCACGGATCAGGGAACAACTGCTCACCAAACTGAAAGCTATCTTGACCCTGTAGTTTACGAATTCATGAAACAGGAACAGTGGGACAAACTTGCCCAAAGCTGGGAGGCCCAGGCCCTGAAACCGGGAGCCTTTATGGATTATGAAGGCGTGGTTGACCTATCAGACTTTATGGTGCAGCGCTATTTAACCAAAATCCAGATCGCCAATGAACGCCTGTACTGGCTTGGCAAAAGTGCTACAAAAGAAGCAGCCTTTACCGCCGATTTCCCTGGTCTATTACCTTCAATCGCTGCTGCCTCCGGCGTTTACAAAGTAGGCTTAAGCAAACCTGCCACTTCATTAGCAGCAACAGCAATTGACGCCAACGGTATTGTAACCGTGGCTGATACATCTACCCTTGCCGATGGCGACGTTGTTACCATTACCGGTGTAACCGGTACCAGTAAGGACACCACAAACGGTGCACCGGGCATTGCTATCCAGGGGCAATCATACTTTATTCAGATTGCAAGCGCTACTTCATTTAAACTGTTGCGCAACTACAACGAAGTTAACAGCCGAAAACCGGCAACTTTTACGGGCACTGCTACTGCAGCTACAGTAAATTACATTAACGTAAGTAATGTATTGCAGGTACTGGGCAGTGTTTATGCCCAACTTGATCCAGCCGACAGGATTCAGGAGGATTTTAACTTACAGATCCCGTTACATGTGGGATATGCATATGCCCAGGCCCAGGCCAACAAAGCACTCAACGTTATCAATGCCTTCACCGATATGAAAAAGATGGACTACCTGGGTATTCCGCTACAGATCATGAACCATTGGCAAGCCAATACCATTTTAGGCGCAAGATCATCAAACCTGTTTCTTGGCGTGGATCTGTTAGGTGATGCTTCCGAACTATCAACCGTTTACCTGAAACCTTATACCAATGATAACGTGGTGCGTATGAAAGCCCGTATGAAAGCCGCGGTAAACTTCAAATTTGCCAACGAATTGTTTTACCTGTCGGCATAGTGAGTTGTTGATTGGGTTGATTAAGTGAGTAGTTATTTACTTATGAAGACAACCCAATCAACATAATCAACCATTTAACTTAATCAACCCAAATAACATGTCAATTTATAATAAAATAAATACCGGTTTCAGCCTTGGCACAGATGAACCTATCACCTCGGGTATCGAGGACGTGATCTATATCTTTAATGCAGATGATATCGTGCTCACTTACGATACAACCAATCCGCTAATTGTTAAAGGCTTAACGGCTGTAAGCAATGCTAAAGTTTACAAATTTGAAGGCACCAACAACAGCTTCAATACTACGTCAAAACTGACTAAAACCCAGGTTGGGCCCCGCTATACCGAAGAGATAGATTTCAACATCGCAGGCCTGTCTGTTGAGGTTAAGGCTCAGCTTATGGCCATGGGATATGGTCGTGTACGTGCCATAGCAGTTAACAACTATAAATCCAGCGATTCGGCAATTGAGCTTTTTGGTGCGGTAAACGGATTGATCCTCACCGATGCCGAACGTAACGCTGCTGATGAGTCGTTAGACGGTGGTTACAAATTAAAACTTACCAATCCCGACAAGATGAAAGAGCCTTATCCTCCACGCGCGGTTTCTATCGCTCCTACATCTGGCACAGCCACCTATGCAAGTACTATAGCAGCTATCGAAGCGCTGGTTGTTACGGCATAATTCATTGTGTCATGAGGTCATTAGTCATTTTAATAATGGCTAATGACCATTAAAAGCTTTTTTTTTAAACCTAAAACTAATGACCTAATGACTAATGACACAATAACAAAAAAATACACCCTGAAACCCGGGCTCCATCAGTTCGCCCCCGGTTCGGCAGCTGTGCATTGTAATGATAATTTGAGCGACGAAGAAGCAGAATGGTATTTGCAGCGATTCCCACATATTGCAAAACTATTTGCCCCCCAGCCCCCGAAGGGGGAGCTATCAAACATACTGACTATAAGCGCAAAGTGACTACAGATGAGGCTTCGGATAAAGGAGGTTCGATATGAAAACTTATCTCCCGCAAATTGAACGGCGAATACTGGTAAGGCCCAATCAAACGTACGGCATCCTTAATTATGACCTGGACAATGCTTACCCGCAGCGCATGCTTGAGCTGGTTGCCGGATCACCAACGGCAAAAGATTGCTGGAACAAGCGGACAAAATTCATTGCGGGTAACGGATTTGAAGAAAAGGATGTGGGAAAGCAGATTATCAACGCAAGGGGCTTAACCATTGCTAAATTATTAAAAGCGCTGGCGACAGACAAAGCGTTGTTTACAGGCTTCGGTATACATGTAAACTATAATGCCGATTTCAGGATCACATCGGTGAGTTATGTGAAGTTCGAGGATATTCGCATGGGCGATACCGACAATCCGGAAACTGCCGATAAATTTGCCTTGTACTCCGACTGGGGCCGCAAAACCTGGAAAAACATCATGCGCAGCAAGGTGACCTTTTTAGACAAATATGATACCAGTCCGGAAGTAATCAGCGAACAGGTGTGTAGGGCTGGCGGATGGGAACACTACAAAGGGCAGTTGTTTTATTTCAACCCGGAAGTTGATGATTATCCATTGATTGAGGCTGATTCGGTATGGGAAGATTTTGAAACTGAGGCGGGGATCAAAATCTTCAATAACAGGGAAGTAACAACCGGTTTCCTGCCATCAACCATGCTTTTTATGCAGTCGCGACGCGAGGAAGCTGAAAATATCAGGCCCGATGCTGATACGTACCCCGGTATCAATATACCTTCGCAACTTGAAAAAGACCTTGGTGCATTTCAGGGAGCCAAAAGCGCGCAAAAAATTATTGTTATTGAATACGAAGATGAAAGTTCGAAGCCCGAGTTTAAAGCCTATCCTATTCAAAATAACGACAAGCTTTTTGAAACCACCGAACGATCTGTCGAAGCGCGGATCATTAAAGGCTTTTCGGTTCCCAAAGAACTGATCAATGCCGAAAAATCATCAGGATTAAGCAACGGCAGCGAAAAGAAGCAAGCCATTTTAGAGTTCAATGATAATACAGCTGCAGACAGGCTTGAGCTATCGGAAACATTAGCCGAAATTTTCAGTCGGTTTTACAAAGACGTAAACCCCGGTAAAAACTGGAACATTTTACCGGTAACAGCTATAGCAGCCGATGACAATCCGGGCGTTAAAGCGGGAAAGGCAATCAATGAACTCTTGCAATCTACCCTTCCCCGTGAAAGTAAAATAGCTGCCCTGGTATATGCATACGGCTTTAAACAAGTCGAAGCTGAAGCAATGTGCCTGTGATTAAATCATAAGTCTTTAGTTCTAAGTCGTGAGTTCTAAATATTAAAAGAAGAAAATCTGACTTGAGACTTCGTACTTAAGACTATTATTCCAACTGGCATTTCAATAAACATCATTATGAACAACACATTTTCAACTCGCACAACGAGAGTTAGGAGGGCATGCTATGATCTATTTAATCAATCAAACCATATTTCAGCAATACGAGGATATCAACGTAAATATTAAACCCGAGCGCCTCAAAGTATTTATTAAAAAAGCGCAGGAACTCGACTTAAAACCATTGTTAGGTTATGCTTTATATTACCAACTGATAGCTTATTGCAACGACGATGGCACTATAAAGGAAGATGCGCCACGGGCTTACAAAGACCTTTTAAACGGATGCGAGTATCTGGACGAATACGGTCGAATTGTTTTATATGAGGGACTTGCTCCTGCCCTGGTCTATTTCACTTTTGCCCGCTTTATTGAAAACGATGCCATACACTATACGGCTTCCGGACCGGTTATTAAGCAACACGATAATGGCAATGCGCTTTCATCGCCAGAGATAACAAAACTGGTGCAGCAGCAACGCAGTATCGCCAATGCCTACGCCAATGATATTGAAAGATTTTTAAGAGATAACCAGGAAAACTTTCCGCTTTGGCACTATAATGAAAAAAATAAAAGCAGTCGCCAATCGGGTCCGAGGATCCGTGGTATCGACAAAACTGATTTTAATTACCCTGGTACAATTAACAATTACAACTTACCAATAATCGATTTTTTAAACTGATGGCAAACGATAAAAAAATAAGCGAACTTCCAGTAGCAGAAACTATAAATGCCTCCGACAAATCAATCCTGATTAGTAATAATGCCGACTATCAGTTTGATTTTGCAGCCCTACTGCAATTTATTAATTCAGGATTAAATGCCGGTGCCAACTTAACTTTTGGCCCTGTGCTGCCGCAAAATGTTAGCGGTAAAAATGGAGATGTGTTTATAAACACGACTGCCGGATCCTTCGCTCAAAAAATAGCCGGCATTTGGACGGTTGTTTATACCATAGCCTCAGGAGGTACCGCTGATACCACTGTATTATATGGCACTACTAATCCAAGTACCGCGACAGGTAGTAACGGTGATACTTTTATAAACACAGTAAGCGGGATTTTTTACAAAAAATCCGGAGGTACCTGGAGCCAGGTATTTTCCATGCAAACCGGGCCGCAAGGTCCCCAAGGTACAAGCGGAACAAATGGTACCAACGGCAGTAATGGCAAAACCGTATTAAACGGCACAGCCAACCCATCCAACAACCTGGGCGCCGATGGTGATTTTTACATTAATACGTCTTCTTACTTTTTATTTGGCCCCAAAAGCGCCGGTGCCTGGGGCCCCGGGATCTCCCTGATAATTTCAGGTGTACAATTTGAAGAAACCGATAATAAAAACACACCGAATGGCTACGCTGGTTTAGATGGAAGCGGGAAAATTGCGGCCGCGCAGCTTCCCAGCTATGTTGATGATGTGCTGGAAGCTGCCAACTATGCCTCGCTACCCGCAAACGGCGAAGCCGGAAAAATATACATAACCACTGATACTAACAATGAGTATCGTTGGAGTGGTTCGGCTTATATTCAAATTGTCGCCTCACCTGGGACTACCGATGCGGTGCCTGAAGGCACAACGAATAAATATTTTACAGTCTCACGAGTATTGACATCTGTATTAACGGGCATAGGTTTTAGTGCTACTACAGCAATTACTGCAACTGATACAATCTTACAGGCCCTTGGTAAACTTCAGGCTCAAATTACCGGCTTATTCAAGATTCCGACAGGAGGTGCAAGCGGACAGATATTAGCAAAAAATAGTAATGCTGATGGCGATTTGCATTGGATTAATCCGCCTTCGGGTAGTGGGGGTAGCGGTTCATCCGAACCATCAGGTCAAATAAAATCTTTTCGGGGTGATTATGGAGCGGTAGGTGATGGGGTAACGGATGATACGGTGGCTGTCAATGCAGCATTGCTGGCAAACAAAAGGGTATTTGATAACGGAGATTTTCTTGTTACAAATATGGTTAATGATTATGGGTGTCAAATCGAAGGAGACGTAAGAATATTAAAACAAACTCCAAACCAAAAACAGCAAATTAACTCCTATGCAGATAAATATCAAAGGATATTTGGAGAAGAGTATTTATCATCCTTTCACAAAAAGCTAATTAGTGGAACAGCAACAAAAGTAATATTGACGGGTGATAGCACTACTGCCGGTGATGGAACATCTAACGCTTCTTTTCGCATTGAAAATATCCTCCATATGTTAACATTGCGATATCAAATACAGGGAGGTGTGACGTATACAAATAATGCTGTTGGAGGTAAGGGAACTACGGATTGGCTTAGTACTTATTTGACTAACGATTTAGCACTTAACCCTGATGTATATATAATCCGTTGGGGGGTGAATGATACCATAAGTCTCACGGCCGACCAATTCATTGAGAATTTAGATACTGGACTTTCGACAATTAGAGCAAATGCTAATTTTACACGAGATAAGCTGACTATCATTTTACAATCACAAAATACAACCACGGATGATACTTCAGGCCATAAAGGGCAAATATTTAATGAAGCTGTTAACAGCGGTTTGCGGGTGCTAGCTCGTAAGTATCAATGCTGTTTTATGGATATTTATGGGATGTGGCAGGATAGCAAAAATGGCCAGGATTATATTAATTCAACCGATGCCACAACACTGAATTTAATCCATCCCAAAGATGTATTCTATGCTTGGATATCTGACGCTATCTTTAAGGTTTTGTATCCCGAGTATTTTAGAAAACTGCCATTTACCGAAAATACACAGACTGGTATTACAAACATGGCTGCCTTTTCTCATTTTAATATCGGTGTTAATTATGACTTTGTACTTTCGGATGATGGATACCCCATAAAAGGGCTTCTCACGACTCACAAAAACAGCATTGGCATGATTTCGCAATATCTGATGCCATACGACCAAGCGACTAGAATTTATATAAGAAACGGATACAATGGCATTTACCAGGAATGGGTACAATTACAAGCCGTAACGCCCCCACTAATTTATGATGGAACACCCGGAGGAATAACAATTGCTAAATTACCTACCGCGTTTCCCATTGGAATCTGTACCGATTTTGTTACTGCCAGTGATGGTTGGCCTATAAATGGGATGTTGATAACTCATAAAACAAGTATTGGTTTAATTAAGCAAACATTGTCATCTTATGACACGACAACGGATGAACGTGTACGCGTAGGTTATGGCTCTTGGCAAGCATGGAAACAGGTGACCTTAGCATAAGCGTTAAATTTACACTCGCTTACTTCATTGGAAAATCCTGGGTATGATTTCGGCAATAATTTAAGACTAAATCATCATAGCTTGTAGAGAAATAACATGAAGCGATTTATTTGCGCATTAATTTAGAAAAAATACAGTTTAATGCTACAATTACGATAAAATCAAAGCCTCTTTCATTTTGGGCATTAACTCGGAACATGAAGCGAAGTGCATAAATATTGACAAATCGTATATATTTTTTAAGCAGTCGATCTTTTCTTTGCTTGCTTTTTGTTCCGCGTGTTTACCGGTAAGTTTTCGAACGACCCTACTGTAAAATTCAAAAAAAACACTTTTTCTTTCGTGAAGAATATGCGGATAAAATGCTGAAATAATATTAATGACACAGAAATTAAATCTGCACGGCAACCAAAAGACTAAGTTTGCTCGTAACAGCTCGTATGAAAGTGCCGGATTTTCATAGTTACCGCCACCGCTCTTATCATCATACTGATAATAAACTTTTTCAAAAATCTCCTTATGAAATTTAGGTGAACATACAAATATGCCAGCCTGAATTACGTGGTTAAGATCATCGCCAGGTATACCACGATTAGAATAGTAGGAACCTGCGGATAGATTGCTTAAATACTTTATATTGTTTTTATCCCACGATTTATAAAGCCTTTCGAGAGATAATTTGAAAATGTCAGGAGTAGGCATCGAATATTGATCCACACAGCCCACTTTATCAAGGGGGACACCCTGCGTTATATCAGATGCATATTCACAATTAATGACAACATCACTGTCAACCCAAACTATTCGGTCGTATTCCAATGACCAGGGTTGTGAAAGGATTAATAGCTTCTGCCACGAAGGAGACCTTGTATTTGCAAGCTCGGATTTATCTAAAGCATTGGTAATAACAATTAGCTCAAAGTCGAACAAATCGCAGTACTGCTGCCAATTTGCCCTACAATATTCGTTAAATAATTGCTCAAATTTTTCGCCTATTGCTAAAGTAATAAGTGCTTTTCTCATTTAGATCTATCCTTAATATCTACCAAAAGTAATAAAAGCAGTATTAATAGCAGTGATCATCATCATATGGAATAGAAAACAAACTCAATTAACCTACAAAAACCCAAAATCAGCCTTCGTATACCACCAACACCCACCATGACAACATTTGAACACAGAGAAATCAGAGGCATCACCATAAAAAATATGATTGTAACTATTGCGAGCACTATAAGTATTGTTGTATCCGTTATGACGGGCTATTTCCAGCTCAAAGGCGATATAAAAGATATCCGCTCATCGCAGGAAACACAAAGCCGAATTAACGAGATCAGGTTAAAAGTGCTTGAAGGGCAGGTGAACGTACTTCAACAGGAAGTTCAGGGATTAAAAGAGGGAAAGAAATCTTAAATATTGCGTTTTAGGTGTGCCCAGAACGAGATTCGAACTCGTACATCCTTACGAATGCCACCCCCTCAAGATGGTGCGTCTACCAATTTCGCCACCTGGGCTTTTAAAAAATGTGAGAATCTTTCAATTCTCACATTTCAATTTTTCCTTACTTAAAAAAGGCGTGCCCGAAGAGAGACTCGAACTCTCAAGAGACAATTCTCAACGGCTTCTGAGACCGCAACGTTTACCAATTTCGCCATCCGGGCTTATCGTTTTATTAACAAGCGTGCAAATATAATCGTTTCCGGCAAATTGCAACTTAATAAATTAAAAAATCAAAATTATGTTGTTAAACGCTCGTTTAAGAGATAACTTAGGTTTTCATAAAACACTTTATATCAAATTAAATGAAGCTAAGTCGCGTTTTTATTTCAGGCATTTTATTTTGTTCTCTATCATTTAATTCCGGTTTAAAAGCACAAACAATTGACATTTTACAGCAAGATAAGCCTACAAGTATTCGTGGTTTATCTGTTGTTAATGATAAAACAGCATGGATAAGCGGCAGTAAGGGATACATCGCCAAAACTGAAGATGGCGGTAAAACCTGGAACTGGCAGCAAATAAAAGGCTATGAAAAATCCGACTTCCGGGACATCGAAGCTTTTAACGACAAGGAAGCGGTGATCATGAGTGCAGGTTCCCCTTCCTTCATTTTAAAAACAATAGACGGCGGGAAAACCTGGCAGGAAAAATACAAGAAAACTGATACAACCTATTTTTTAGATGCCATGGATTTTGCAGACAAGCTCCATGGTTATATTTTAGGCGATCCCATCAACAACAAATTTTTATTATTGGAAACCAAAGACGGCGGCGAAACATGGAGTGAAGCTAATAATCCTCCGAATGCTTTAGCCGGCGAAGCCGCATTTGCCGCAAGTGGAACTTGCCTCAGAGTATCGGATAAAGGAGCGATATATATTGTTTCCGGAGGAAAAAGAGCAAGACTTATTTCGTTAAAACCTAATGCCAACTCATGGCAGTATTCAAATCTACCCATCACTCATGGCCAAAGCAGCGAGGGTGCCTTTTCATTATCAATAGGCCAAAATCAAGGAATTGTAGTTGGTGGTGATTATGCTCAAGATAAAAAAACAGATTCGGCTGCGACTATCTACACCTCCTCCCACCCTACTCCAAGTTTCACATCGCCACAAACAGGCCCGGCAGGTTTTCAATCATCTGTTGAACACATAAAATCAGATATATTCCTATCAACCGGAACGCCTGGAAGCAACATAAGTGTTGATGGCGGAAGGACTTGGAAGCAGATTGACGGCACAAGTTTTAACGTTTGTCGCAAAGCCAAGCACGGAAAACTTGTGTTATTAGCTGGGAACGGCGGTAAATTAGGCATTCTGAAATTATAGTTTACTGGTTATTAATAGCTTAAAAAAAGCTTTACATTAATTTAAAAAATAGCTTGCAGGGTATAATTAAGAACCCTATATTTGCACCACTTTAAACGGAAACGATAATCGGAACGAAGAAGTTTAAAGAATGATTCCGTAGCTCAGCCGGTAGAGCATAACACTTTTAATGTTGGGGTCCTGGGTTCGAGTCCCAGCGGGATCACAAAGCCTTCAAAAAAAGGCTTTTCTTTTTAAAAATAAAAGCTGCCTTTAACAGCTTCGCTTTAATAGCGAGAAGTTTAAAGAATGATTCCGTAGCTCAGCCGGTAGAGCATAACACTTTTAATGTTGGGGTCCTGGGTTCGAGTCCCAGCGGGATCACAGAAAAGCCTTCAAACGAAGGCTTTTCTTATTTATATCCAAATTAAAATCACGTACATAATTGGGATCGGATAGGTTATTCGCTTAATTTCCAGAAGGCGCTCCCTGAATATCATCGTTACTAATACCGCGTTTATTTTTTTTCACTGCGTCCTTCAACTTACCAAAGCGGTAATTCAGACTGGCAGTAAAACCTCTAAAATAGGTGTAGTTAATATTGGTTTGAGTAAAGTCGGGGCCGAATGAACTCCGTACGTTATTCCGGTATTTACTGAAAGGGTTGTTTACTGTGGCCGAAAACGAAAGTTTATCCTTCACTACATCCTTATTAACAGTTAACGATACACTGGCATAAGGGTTTGAGGTACCCTGGATAGAAAGATTAGGACCATTCAAAAACACGTTGGTGCTAACACGCCAACCCTGTTCAAAATTATAGCCGCTGTTTAACGATGCCCCATACATAAAGCCCTGGTTTTTTACCAACAGGCCATTTACTATACCCTGCACTCGACCATGCGCAATTCTTCCGTTAAACGAAGAGCTCCATTTTTTGGTAATGGGGTAATTAATATTGCCATTGAAGGTAAAAAGACGAGCCTTGCCGGTATTATCAAAACTGTTGCGGGTGATATTTGTGGCCGGATCAAAAATCACAACAGGCATGATCAGGTCATTAAAATAATTGTAGCCCAGCATCAGGTTCAATGAAGCCTTTTGCGTTCTGCTGTAACTCAACTGGATACTATTGGAAACCGCCGGCCTAAGATTAGGGTTTCCCGACGATTCGAAGTTTGGGTTCGAGCGGTCAACAAAGGGATTTAGCTGATATATACCCGGGCGCTGTATTCTTTGTGAAAACCCAAGGTTAATCGTACCAGCACTTTTAAACCGTTTATTTATACTTACCGAAGGCACTATATTAAAAAAGTTTTTGTTCAGCTGCGATGAAGTAGAAATAAAATCAGCATCAATCAGCGTCTCTTCTATTCTTGCACCGGCCTTAAAACTCCAATTCTGCAAAGTGTAGCTATAAGTGTTGTATGCTCCCAATACATTTTGCCTATTGTTGAATTTATTACTTCTCGATGGATCTGTTTCAAAACCGCCCGTTACGGCATCATATCCTAGATATTGATAATCACTCTTATTATCACGCATAATTGCTTTTAGCCCCATTTCGATAGTCAACTTCTTTACAGGTTGTACGTAATCTATCTGAAAAGTCTGTTCGGACGATTCGTCTTCATTATGTTGCAGGTAATCGGGCGTGGTATAGTTCACGCGGTTTGATGCCGTCAGTGCCGCATTCTGCCTGTTGTTGAATGTATAATACTGATAAGAAAATGTGAGCAATCTTTGCTTGCTACTTTTAAAACCCAGTTGGTAATTCAAACCTACATTAAGGCCCCTGCCGCCCGAGGTATTATTATTGTACAGGTCGTATTGCTGAACCATATCGCCTGCTTGGTTCAAAACGGAATTTTGCGTATTGACGCCGTCCTGGTTATTTCCATTAACATTGAATTGCCCCGAAATAAGGTTAAGGCTGTCTATTTCATAACTGATCCCGACTTCCGCATAGCCATTTTTACCATCCCATTCTGCAGTATTATTTTGGCTAAGATTAGTAGGATCACTCCCGGTGGTAAGCCTGGCAATAGAACTCCGTACTTCGGGCGAATTAGAAATATTCCCGCCAAAATAGCTCGATATCTCCAGCTTACCCTGTTTAGATGAAAATGACCCGCCCAATCTGGGACCACCAACCGGGAATACATGGCTAAGGTTTAGTGTACCATTGTACCCGTTGCTTACTTTCTTATTCGTTACTATGTTGATAATACCCGCCAACCCTTCGGCATCATATTTAGACGAAGGATTGGTAATTACCTCGATGCTTTGAATGGTTGAAGCAGGCATACTTTTGAGGATATTTTTCGGATCGCGCTCCATCATACTCGATGGTTTGCCGTTAACAAATATCCTGTAACCACTATTTCCCTTCAAAAGGATATTATCGTCGCCGTCTACACTTAATAAAGGTACTTTGCGCATCATCTCCAGCACACTACTACTTTTGCTGTCGGGGTCGGATTTTAAGTCGTACGTGAGTTTATCAATCTCCTGTTTAATGATAGGCTTGTCGGCGGTTATAGCTACCGTTTTAAGCTGCGTAGTTTGCTCACTGATAGCTATGCTGCCCAGGTTTATGGAAGGTTTCGTGTTTTCTGTTAAGTCAACAGGCAGTGTTTTTGTGTTAAAACCGACACTAACCACTGAAAGGGAATATTTTCCAGATGACAGTTTTTCAAACCTGAATGTCCCATCAGTTTTGGTCACAGCCGTGCGCACCAATTGCTTTGTTTCATTACGCAGGTTTACGGTTACATAACCAATCGGTTGTTTGGATATCGAATCTGTCGCAATTCCGCTTATTGCGAATAATGTCTGCGCTTTCTGCCCTAATGCAGGGAGCATAATGATTAAAAATAAGATAGCGAGTAACAATTTTAGTTTCATGATGATGTGATAGGTAAAATGTTTGACATAAATTTTGGAACCGCTCCAAATCAAATTACAATCCATAATACCATGCAATACATAGTACTATAAACATAGGACTGCATCCCAAATGAATTTGTTACACCTAACCGAAATAAAAATTTAAATCATCCTATCACCGCCAATTTGATCAAAGCTGGCATGTTAAATAAAACCCAAAGTTGGTCTATTATATTCTCTGCTAAATTACTGACAGCTTTTTGCCGAATGCCATAAGTAACTATTGCAGGTTTTAATTTAAGTAAATACCGTTCTTAATGAATATCCAAAAATCACGAACTCATACTTATAATAAAAAAGCCTTCCCGGATAAGGGAAGGCTTTCTTTATCGCCCCAAATAAGAATTGAGCAATGTTTCCCAATCCTTCGCCTGTTTTTCAAATTGTTTCAGTTTCATTTCATTATCCTGAAATTGTTGATAAAAGGGAAGAGTATCGAGCACCCTGTTTTGCGCATCGGCTATCTGCAATGAAATTGAACGTACCGAAGTGCCGTTCATGGTCTTCAGCACATAAGTCCGCACGGCTTTTGTCAGGTTATATACTTCAACTTCAGATTGTGAAACATGGGTCAGTAACAATATTTTACTTGGCTTGGCCCAGCCTATGATCTTATTGCTAAGGGTTTCATACCTGGTAAGCTCAAGGCTGAGGTCGGCCGCTTTACGCAGTAATCTATCTTCCAACAATTTCTGCTGCTTCTGCTTTGAGCGTTTGGCAATAATATAAAACGGTACGCTAAAAAGCGTCACCAACCCACCTGCAATCAGGGAGTTTTCTAAAATATGAGTCATACTAAAATTTTCTAAATAAGTTTAAAAGAAGCCGTACGCTTCGTTGATTATAGCGGAAAACTTAGTGATATCACCAAAAAACATGGAAGGGAAAGAGCAGCAGCAGAATCCTGCGAGGTATTTGACAATTGCGCAAGATTATGTTACATGAACGTGCGGCCTCAGGAACACTAAACAGATTGGCAAGTTGATCTGCAACGCAGGCCGGATGCGAAATAAAATGAGTTGGCGGGGCCTCCCTAATTAAAATAGAAGCCAGAGAGGCTTCCTCCGCAAGACTTTCAAATTGGATATGAAAGTGCTGTTTTACAATATGTCCTGGTACGTGAGTTTTCTCCATACCAGTGCCAGTCTTCGCTGTAAAAGCTAAGTATAGCAAACCGGTTACCGTAAGCAGTTTAAATAATCTGTAAAACATCTTAAAAATTAATTTTTCCGGGTCCTCGCCTCCTCAAGATCCAGTTCGCGCTCCCTGGCCCGGATCAAGTGATCAGCAAACTCCTTGTTTCGGTGCATCTTTTTTAACTCTCCGCGCCTAACCTCAATAATCTCCAGCAACATTTGCCGGTAATCGTGTATAAAGGAAGGTGTTTGTTCTTCACCGTTTAATTGTTTTTCGGCTATCTCGGCCATGCGCTCGTATTTTTCTTTTACACGGCGAAACAGCGGTTTAGCTTCTATCTCATGGCTGCAATTATCGTCAAGATAGGCGATGACAGCTGTGGCTAAACGATGCCTGATCTGCTGCTCCTGGCTGGCATCATTTTCGATAACTTCCAGTTTAAGCACGCGCAATAACAGCGGCAGGCTTAAGCCCTGAAGCACAAGCGTAAAAAGTATAACCGCGAAAGTGATAAACAGGATCAGGTTACGGTGCGGGAAAGCAGTCCCATCTGCGAGCGTCAGCGGAATGGCAAGCGCCGATGCAAGCGAAACTACTCCCCGCATCCCGCTCCATCCAATAACAAACACCGGTTTCCAACTAAGCGGTCCCTCCTTTTCTACAATCCGGCGGCTAAACAGTCGCGGCAAATAAGCCGAAGGAAAAACCCAGATCAGCCTGACAATTATCGACAACACACTAATCGCGACTGCGAAAACAATACAGTCGGACAAAGAATAATGCTCAATTCCATGGATAATACCGGGTAATTGCAGGCCAATCATGATGAATACCACACCATTTAATAAAAAGATAGCCACATTCCATACCGTAATTGTTTGCAGGCGTGAGTCATAAGAAAAAATATCAGATGAACAGAAGGATAAAAACAGACCTCCGCTAACAACCGCCAGTACGCCCGAAAAATGAAAATGCTCTGCCAAAAGGTACATGAGATACGGAGCAATAAGCGTCAGCGCCGTATCAATGCTTGGTGTGGTTGGCAAAAACCGGTGGATAGCATAAACCACATGCGCTATCGCCAGGCCAATCAATACGCCCATGATAACCACAGAAAAGAAACTACCCGTTGCCTGCCAAAAAGTAAATTGCCCGGTAAAGATCGCTACAAGCGCAAAGCGGAAAACGATAAGACTTGATGCATCATTAACCAGACTCTCTCCTTCCAATATGGCAACTATCCGGCTGGGCACCATCAGGTCCTTAAATACGGACGCCGCTGCAACAGCATCGGGTGGTGAAATTATACCACCCAGCAAAAAACCGAGCGCCAGCGAACAATCAGGAATAAGCCAATGCGCAAAAAAAGCAATAGCAGTAGCCGTAAAGATGACCAGCCCAAAAGCCAGTAACCCTATCGGACGGCGCAGCCGCCAGAACTCGGCCCAGGAGGTGTTCCATGCAGCCGAATATAACAACGGCGGCAGGAACACCGCAAATATAATATTGGGATCCATCTTTACCACGGGAACGCCCGGTATAAAGCTGATCACTAATCCAGCAAGAACTAACAGTATCGGGTACGACACGTTTAGTTTGTTACTAAGCAATGCCAGCATGGATGTAGTGAACAACAGGGCAAGCACAACAAGCAAATGGTCTTGTATCATGTGTTAATTTATTGAGTGGTCAACTTCAACATCCGATAAAGAAACGAAGCGAATCTGTCCTTGATAGTCAATCCAGATTCCGGTCCAGCCATTGCTGTCATAGCCAAGAAATTTGGCTTGAGGCGATCGCGGATCAAGTCCTTCAAATGGTTTTCCGATATAACGCAGCAACGTTCCTGCCGTTAAATATTGCTTATTCATTGGTATTCCTTTTATAGTAAAAAATCAGGGTTTTCAAGATCCTTAAGCCACCGGCTTCCAGATCTTGAAAACATTTTCATAGCGGCTGCCACCATCTCTGATCAGCAAAGCGATATCCTCCTGTCTTTCGGGAAAATACTTTTCTACCAGTCGTTGTATTTGCAGCAGGATCGCGCCCAGCCTGGACTCGATTGCAGCTAAGGGCATCTTGACTTTAATGATCATATCCTGGAAATAAACTTCAGCTTCTTCCCGAAGTTCCCTTTTCAGCATGACCGCTACTTGTGCATGAAATTTCCTTTTCAAATTTCTTTTCATAACGCCAGGTTAATGCGGTAATAAATTAATCAATAAATTAAGGCTAAACAGCATTAGCGTTTATCATAAAAATATAAACGTTAATACACAGAAAATATCAATGACTACCAGAAGGCATGAAAAGGGTACAGGAGAAACCTGTAATACAGAATCTTATATATAGATGAAATTTGGGGCGCGCTGGCGGGCACCGGGTATTGGACATTAGCCCGCTGTATTATAACAGCCTCCGCATGTAAATCCGGCGAATAATTCAGCTGCTGCTGAAAATTAAACCCTGTGTGTAGTACCTCACCACAAAGCTCCTGCGCTGATTGCCCGGCATCCTTTAGGGCTGCCGCTTTCAGGGTAAATGAGTGAGTAGTTGGAGCTGGGGCGGCATAAGACTTGACTGTTAATCCTGAGAGGATAAACACAGTTAGTATTCCGAAAAATAGCTTCAAGCCTTTTGACATATATACAAATATAACAGAATATTTGATCAATTTACCAGTTCCGGCTCCCGCATTGCGTTATACATCTGCAACGCTGGCAAATGTATCTTCATCTCGCGCCAGGCAGGCAAGCTACCAAAGTCACATTTCTAAATACTAAAAAAAGAGCGCAGCGGCATTCGCCGTCTGCGCACAACATAATCAACTAACTAATTCAATACTGAAAATTTGGAAAGGTTTGGTTAACTAAAACTGATTTTATTTTTATGATATGTTTAATTAGAGGCGGCTTGATATATTTCCTTAATGGTTAAACTGTCCATCTCCTATATTGAGCAAGAAACTGATCAGAATGCCCCTTTTGCTTGGTGGTAGTATCGCCTCACTTCTGCCTCCGTCATAGCTGTACCGGTAGCCATATACCTGATTAAAACCAGGTACATTGGCAAAAGTGATGTTAAACACGGCAAAATTCTTTTTCATTGGGGGTATATAGCTCAGGCCAAGGCTTAGATTATTGAAATCCCTGGTCTTATCTGACAGAAACACGGGATTCAGCGGATTAAAATAGGTTCTTCCACTGCTGAAAGTATACGTCCCACTAACCTGGATATTAGATCCTGTTATGTATTTTCGTCCCACTATATTAAGCACATGCTCGGGCGCGAATGGAGGCCTGCCGGCAACAGGGTAATCGATATAGTTGCGCTTGGTGTCAAGGTAAGAGTAAGAAACATAGTATTCGCCAACGGCAAAACTTTGATCCCGCCATAACAAATCAAAGCCGCGCGAATATCCGCTTCCCTGATTATTAAAGTCGTAAATAACCACAGGGGGACCATACGCCTGAAATCCTGAAAACACCGGAGTTGTGATCTTTGTCAGATTTCTATAATCCTTATAAAAAACTTCTGCCTTAAGATTTCTGTGCGGGATTTTCAGTTCATACAAGAGTGCATAATTGATCGATTCCTCATATTTAAGCTTAGCTGTCTGGGCCAAAAAACTATCATCCGGTTTCTGATAATATGAAGCGTAATTTAATGTAAAGCTGCTTTTTCTGCCTGCAAAAAAGATAAGATCTAACCGCGGCGAAAGGTTATACTTGTTTAAATAGGCCGAATATTCTCCACGTATTCCAGATCGTACTGATAAAACCTTGCTAACAAAAACGTCGGCAGAAACAAATAATGCAGAAAGCACATCACTATAACTTCGAGACATCCCGGCATAACCCTCAGCCCTTGAGTTTTGAAACAGCTCTCCCCCTACGGTGATTAAACTGTTATTAGCAAAACTTCTCGACAATGTAATTTTTTCATGCCAGGCATTATCATTTTGATTATAAGGATCAGCGTTTACTTTTCCACTCTCCAGGGTGCGGTTATAGGCCACCCCGGCAAAAAGCTTCCAATCTGCCCCAAGGTATTCCCTATATGTAGCATTCAGATAAAGGTTCCTATTGGTGTTACCTAACAGATCAAAACTATTTTTATTAGGGTTTCTGATATCAAAAGCCAGTCGGGTATCACTGTAATCGGCGTATACCTTAAACATGCCTCCTGTTTTAGTTCTTAATTTATAATGAGTGGATGTTTGGTATTGCCGGGGATCTTCGCGCCATAATGTATTTTGAGGAATTACACTATTATTTAGTCCAAAATTATAATAATTGCCGCCAACCATTAACGAACTATTTTTGAAACGTTCTGTATGCGCGGCGCCAGCCCCAAGACTAAGGAGCGAAAACTCGGTTGATGACGCCCCGGGAATTCCCTTGGTATCCATTATAAAAGCAGACGACAGCGCTTCGCCGTACTCGGCACCGTATCCTTCGCTGCCGGTAAAAGTTGTTCGTTCAAACAGAAATGCCGAAAAACGGCTTCTGTTGGCCACATCCGGCAACCTGCTTCCAAACGCGTTTTTCACCAGCATGCCATCAAAAAAGGCCTGGGTTTCCTGCGAGGTGCCTCCGTGAATAAAAAGTCCGGTTTCATTTCCAGCAGGCGACGCGCCTGGAAATGTCTGTAACGCAGCCGAAACATCGCCCACAGCTCCGGCCGTTGTAACAATATCATATTCGTTGAGCGTGTAGGTTCTCGGTACTTCACCAATCTTTCGTTTAAGCACAATGTTTACAGCGCTTAAATCATTATTTGTGGTTTTTAACTGGAAATCTGCCCGGGTACTATCCTTTCCGATATCGACTAAAACGCTATCTGTTCTGAAACCTATGGATGAGCAAAACAACCAGTGTTTTCCGCTAAAGCGAGTGTTTACTTTAAAATAACCAAGACTATCCGTAAAGGCGCCTATCTGCTTCCCTTTTAATTTTATGGTAGCACCAGAAAGTGCCTTAAATTCCACATCGGATACTTTTCCATATATGGTTCTAAGCTTTTCCTGAGAATTGGCCGACAGTGGGAATAGCATGACTGCCCACAACAAACATTTGTAATTCTTCACTATAATATTCAAACTCCGGACAGTATTATTTAACCCGGCCGTTTATCGGCCGGGTTATTTTGATTATCCAGAAATTTTTATGGTGCTTAGCTTAGTCTCAGCATTGATTCGATACGTCTTTCCAAATCCTGCAAGTGATAGGTGGTCAACTTATCTGTGGATCTTGGGATAGCACGCTTAAGTTCCGCCTGAAGCTTGTACAGATCAGCTTTAACGATTGAGAACGCGTCATTTTCGGCAGATTCCGATTCTTTTGTGGTCAACATAGCAATGAGATTTCCCAGATACGCCTTTTGAAGATTCCTTCTGTACTTATCTACTTTTATTGCTTTGTCTGTCTCAATTTCTTTCCATATACCTTTATGTATAACCGCCACAAAATCATCCACCGGAACTGCTTTTGTACCAAATTTATTTACCAGGGCCTGCATACGGCCTAATGTTCCAAAATCCAGCAGGGTATTCAATACCCTGATCTGCGTATCCGAAATAAAATCGGGATCTGCCGGGGCCTCAATCCTCGCGATTACTGATTTATCTAAAAGCCATTCGGGGGTTTTAAACAAATATTGATTAAAGAATGCCAGGGCCTCTATTTGGCGGTTTCTGCTTACCGGAACGTAAACAAGCCCCTTTTCTTCCTCACTCTTCGGGTTATAGTAAAGACCGGCAACATTTTTCAGCACATGCCCCATGTAGTTGAAATATTGTGACTGAACCGCTTTGTACATGGTAAGAAGATTGTTATTCACCCCACCTTCACCTTTTGTCCAGTTTACCAGGTTGGGAACAATACGCTGCAGATTTTTAATGCCGTAGGCGCTTGCTTTCATAGCATTATCGCCCAGATCTTCAGTTTGGGAGCGAGGGTCCCATTTACGGGTTTCGCCATCACCATACCAGGTGCGTTTTCCGGAGCCCGATTTATTCATGATCCAGCCGTTCATGATCTTCTTATCCTCATCTTCGGTATTTGCGCCGCTATACTTATAGCCCCATTCTATCGCCCATCGGTCATAGTCGCCAATACGCGGGAAAAGATTTTTCTGCTCGATATGATCTTCGGGCTGTGCCACATAATTAAACCTGGCATAGTCCATAATACTTGCTGTATGCCCGTATTTAGTAAGATAACTGTTGCTGCGAAGACTATCTACCGGGGTAAGACTACTGCTACCAAAATTATGTCTGAGGCCAAGTGTATGTCCTACTTCATGGCTCGATACGAATCGTACAAGCTCACCCATCAGCTTTTCATCAAATTTTGGCGTTCTGGCCGCCGGATCTACTGCCGAAGCCTGCACCATGTACCAATCATGCAAAAGGCTCATTACATTGTGATACCAACCGATATGAGTCTGGATAATTTCCCCGCTTCTTGGATCATGGATATTGGGGCCGTAGGCGTTGGCTACATCCGATGGGAAGTAATTGATCATAGAATATCGAGCATCATCCATGTGCATGGTTGTGTCGTTCTCAGGCCATTCCCTACCGATAATGGCATTTTTGAAGCCTGCCTGTTCAAATGCTTTCTGCCAATCATTGATCCCGGCCACTAAATATGGGCGCCATTGTTTGGGGGTAGCCGGATCCACGTAAATCACAATTGGTTTACTGGGTTCAACAAGCTCACCTTTTTTCCATTTTTCTACATCTTCGGGCTTAGGCTCCAAACGCCAGCGTACAATGAAGTTCTTAATTTCCGAACGCTGCTGCTGATCGTTAAATGAAAAATGCTTATCCACAAAATATCCAACGCGTTGGTCGGAAAGCCTGCGGCGCATTGGCACCTGTGGCAAAACAATGAATGAAGTATGTGATTCTACAGTAAGTTGCGGAGTGGTAGCCGGAACCAGTTTCGAATCCATGTTTTTACTGATGCTGATTTCAACATTTTCCGGATACACATGAATTGATTCAACACGATAGTCCTTCATTGAAAAGGTATTAACTCCTTTTGCAATCTGTGTACTCTGGTCTATGTTATTAACCATACTCCTGTCTTTCAGAAATTTGGAGGCATCAATTACATAGCTCTTGGAATCCTTGCCGTAACACACAATAGGGAAACTTATTGCAACGGGGTCTACGCTGGCATCCCGTACAGCCCGGGAAATCGCGTCGGCAGAATCTACCTCATTTATTATCAGGTGATATCGGATCCTGATGCTCGAGTCCTGGGTCTTTTCGAACCGAATTGTGTTTTCATCCAGTTCCTCACCGGGATACATACCGAGCCCGGCGGGTGCCTTAGTTAATCTGTTAATGACCATAATGTCGCGTTTAAGAAGCGAATCAGGTATTTCAAAATAAATGATATCCTTTGAACTATGAACTGTAAAGAGTCCGTTCTGTGTTTTGAATGCTTTGGTAATAACCGATGCATAACTCTTCAATGCCTGTCTTGGTACAACCTTTGCAACCGTATCTTTCTTTACAGTATCCTTTTTAGAAAAGAGGTTAAATGGCCAGCCCCTTCCCGTCTGTCCGAAAGAAGAATGCGCAGTTAATGCCAGCAACCCTAAAAAGAGGAGCTTTTTGATATAGTTTTTCATGTTTTTTAAAGTTCTATTTAGTTTTTATAGGATAAATAAATTTGGCAACCGTGTTAGTTCCGGCGCTTGTAATAATCAGGGTAGCAGGCTTTGATATATAGCTTGAAGATTCTGAACCGGCTACGAAGCGCCAGGCAAATGCCGTATAAGTCAACAAAGCACCAGTAGTTGCATTCCTGATCTGAAGGGTAAGGTCATTTCCAGGCACATCCGCACGCTTCACGCTTACTTTCAAAAAGCCGGTTGATTTTTTATATTTTAATGATTCACAGCCGGGTATAGGAGTTGTTTTACCCAATATATTGACAGATACAGGTACCGGAAAATTAGACAGGTTTACCGTTCTGATCAAAAGCAGGCTATCCGATAAAGGCAAAACCGGAACAGTATCTTCCGTAACCAATGTGTCGATAGCCGACCTGGTACCTGCTATGAATATAGAATACATTCCTGATGGTTTATAGTCGCGCGTAACACTTAATGCCACGTTTGCACTATCCGGATAAGCATAAAAGTCAATTGGGATAGTTCCTGATGTAACCCCTTTTTCCAAAATATAAGTGCCGGCCCCTATAGATGCAGACTGTATCCCGTTTAAGATACTGGAAAAATTAAGCTTCCCGGTTTTGTAAAAATTGGCAAAAATTGCGCTACCGTCAGTTAATCCATTATACACCGTAATGGAGCTTGTTGGTTTCACCACATCTTCTGTCTTCTTACAGGAAACGAATAATGCTATCAAAGCAAAAAGCCCCAATACATAATAATTTGTACGTTTCATATGCAATTAAGGATTGATTATTTACTTAATGTTTTCAGCGATATTCCGGGAACATCCGATAGCTGCGCAAGGTAAGTTGCCAACCGTTTCGACGATTTATCGTTCCAAAGTACAATAACAGGAACATCCGGATTGCCTTTACTTTCAATCATATAATCGCTCCTTTTCTGATCTGTTCCATCCGAAAAATCAATTACAATACCGTTATTTTGCTGTTTTGACCATTGGGCAATTAATGTTGGCGCAAAGGGTTTATAAAGGCCAATCAAAGCGAAGGCCTGCTGATCTAAAGATTCCGGAACGGTAACGGCGGCACAATCCTTCGCTCCGCCATTAAAGGCCACTGAGGTAAATGAGGTGCTGAACCCAAACCTTGAGCTACCCATATCAAGACCGGGCGAAGACTGAAATAAATGCATATTGCTAAAATCATCTCCCTGTTCGGTAAATTCGGGCATTTTTTTCCGGCCGGGCCCACTGCTTGGGCTTGTACAACTTGTAAGCAGCATAACCGCGGCACCAAAAAGTAATGTGTATTGATATATCTTTTTCATGTTTTTCTTTTTATTGTTTGAATATTGAATACTTAATCCTCAGAATCTGTCATTTTAATAACCAGGATTTTGGACCAGGCTTGGTGCTGATTGCAGCTCATCCAGCGGGATAGGGTAAAGAAGCTGTGTTGCTATGATCTTTTTATATGACAATGAACCAAGAGCCTCCATCGCTTTACCTGTTCTCTTCAGGTCAAACCAGCGATGGCCCCATTCTGAAAAAAATTCGATCCGGCGCTCATGCGCGATAGCAGCAAGCGCATTATCCTTTGAAGCTGAACTTATGATGCCAAGCCCCGCACGCGTCCTGATCTTATTCAGATCTTCATCGGCACCTGAAAGATTTCCCTGCTGCGCCCTTGCTTCGGCCCTGATCAATACCTGCTCTGCCAATCTCAGTACCACAAGGTATTGTGTAGCGGCAAGCCCCTGTCTGGCATATTTACTCGAAAAATGGGCAGTTGCACCGGTATAAGGAGGAGAGTTTGGTGTTTCGACAAAATTTGTCCAGGCTTTTAACCGTTGATCACCAGGCTCAAAAGCAGCCGAAAGATCATCAGTCATGTAATATGACGGAAAAAACAATATTGCCACGTCCGAAAAAACGCTCGGATCCAAATAGAGAGGGCGCTGATCTTCTGGTATATCTTTCTCCCACGATATCTGTGGCGTAAAAGCCTTTGCTTCGTACGATGGTATATTAATATTGGTTGATGCGGGCTTCAACTGCCAGATGCTTTCCTTACTGGACGGCAGAAATACATTATCCAGGTTAGGGTCGATCGCAAACTGACTATTGGCAATCACTGCCGATGCTTCCGCTTCGGCGTTTTTCCAGTCGTTCCTGTAAAGATAAACGCGGGCCAGCATTGCCGTAGCTGCGTATTTATTAACCCTGATACGCTCACCACCGGTTATCGCATAGTCTTCCGGAAGGTCGCGCTGCGCATCCAGCAAATCATTTGTAATCTGGGTATACACATCTGCCAGCGGGGTTCGCGGTACCTGCGCGTTGGCCTTCCAGTCTGTGCCGGTTATAAGGGGCACATCTCCGAAAAGATTCACCAGATAGAAATAATTGAAAGCCCGGATAAATTTGGCTTCGGCAGTGATCTGTTTCCTTGCAGCGGGCTTCAGCAAATTTGATGTTGAAGCCGCTATGCCTTCAATAATCGAATTGGCATTGTAAATACTCTTATAAAGAGGGGTCCAAAATATGCTGTTAACCAAATCATTCTGGCTGGTAAGCCTATTACTCACGAAATTATAATCTACATCGTTGCTTGTACCAAGAAAATTGGTCAGTTCATCGCCAGACATGCCAGCATAAACAGTTGTTCCGCCATTAGATACTGTTATTGCCTGAGGCCCGTCGCCATTAAGCATGTAAGAATATAATCCAGCCAAAGCGGCATAGGCAGTTCCATCTGTTGTAAAGGCTTTCTCGGTAGTGATTGTAGTTGTTGGATCACCCACATCCACCATTTTTTTGCAGCCGCTCCCATAAATGAAAAGCAATGCAATACAAATACCTATTATTGAAATAATTTTCTTTTTCATCATTTCCTTTTAAAATGAACAGTTTAAACCAAAAGTGATAGTTCTGCTTGGAAGGGCGCTTCCCACGCTCTGAACAACCGGATCAAGCCCTTTATACTTGGTGATCACAAAGATATTTGAGGCCGACGCCATGAAATTGATATTAGATGCGCCTATTTGTTTCGCCCAGCTTTTAGGAAGCGCACCAGATGCATTGATACTGTTAAGGCGGATAAAGCTCGCATCTGTATACGCCTGATCACTTTGAAGTATAAAGGAATTTTCTGCCGTGGTTACCACACTCAATTTAGCGGTAAGAGCCTGATCGCCGGGTTTCTGCCACCTGGTTAAATAGCGTTCTAACGAAATATTTGTTGAACCAGTTGCGATACTGTTGTATAAAGAGTTCCTTCCCCTTTGTTTAACTAAATAAAAGTTAGCAGATAGGGAAAAGCCTTTATACCGGAACGTTTGGCTTAGGTTACCGGTAAAATCAGGCGTTGTTTTTACTGCAATGTACCTATCCCCTCTTGATTCCGGCCCGCCGGTTGTAGTAATGTTATTATCACCGTTATGGTCTTCAAAGGTATAGTAACCGGTAAGCGGATCGACACCAAGGTATTTAAGCACGTAAACAGAATTAACCGAGGTGCCAATTTTCAATCTGTCGGCATAAGGCGATTTTTCCAGGTTAGGATAGGCCAATAAGCGGTTACGGTTAAAGCCTGTGTTGAAGGAGGCCGACCAGCTAAATTTGTTGGTTTTGATCAAAGTGCCATTAAGTGCTATCTCTAAACCATCATTTGCAACTTTCGCCGGCGAATTCGCTATAACTGATGTAAAACCGGTGATTGCAGGTGTTAAAAAATCAACTAACTGGTTATCACAATAAGAACGGTATGCCGATACACTTAACGATAAGCGATCTTTTAACATGCCTATTTCAAGTGCAAGTTCAGTCGATCTGTTCACTTGCCAGTGATAATCCGCGTTAGGCTGGATCAGTGGGATAATGGGAGAAATCCCATTATAATCGGGAAGTTTAATAGCAGTATTGCCATATTGGGTCAGATATTTATAATCGCCTACCTGATCACTTCCGGTAATGCCATAACTTCCCCTGATTTTAACCAATGAAAAAAAGCTCGGGAGGAAATCGCTAACCCATTTCTCATCGCTGATATTCCAGGCAGCGCCGATTGAATAAAAATTACCGAACCTGCTATCGGCCCCAAACCTTGAACTTCCATCACGCCGTCCATTTAAGTTCAATATGTATTTACCATCCCAATTGAAATTCACCCGCGCAAATACACCCGTATATTTGTATTTACCTGAGATATCATCTGCCGTTACCACAGGTGCGTTAGTGATGGTGGACAGAAGGGCGTCATCAGTATAATTCAATCCGAGCACATTAGCACCGCTTGTAGAATTTTGCTGGTACGTTCCTCCTGCTAATACAGCAAGGCTGCCCTTACCCAATAACGTATGGTAATTAAGCTGCGGTTCCACAATCATATTACTTACCCGGGTAGTTCCAAACTGCGACCTGCCATAAAAAGGAGGAGTGCTGAAGGGGTCAAGAGCGGCTATCGGAGTAATAACTGTATTAAGGTTAGTAGTGTTGGTATATCCCAGGGAAGTAGATAAAGATAAACCTTTAACAACATTATAGGTTAAAAGCAGCCCGCTTGACAAGGTGTTTCCTCTCTGGTCGGTGGTAATCTTCAATCCGTTGAACGGGTAACTGGCATGGGCAGCTCCCCACGCAGCAAAATTCAGGTTCCCCTGCGAATCAAAAGGATCCGGCGCATTTGGAGGAAGGGTAAGAGGAACATTCATCTGAACTGCATCAACCGACGTTGCTGCATATGAAGCGTTCAAATCCATTGAAAACTTCTGATCTGCACTATGGTTTTGCAGCGAAAGAGACACTGTTCCCCGCCTGTTTCCACCGGTGATCGTACTCAGATCATGTGTTGTTCCATACGAGGCCCCAATCCTGTAAGTAGTTAGTTCGCTACCGCCACTTACACTACCTGTATAATTAGTTTGACTGGAAGAACCGCTGTGATATTTTTGCCAGTTAGTATCTTTTGACTGATCAAATACCAATAAATCAACAGCATTATTTACAGTAGGCTGTACACCGGAGTTGGCAAATGCCTCTTTTCGCATGGCAATATATTGCTGCGTATTCAGCAGATCAAAATATCGCGTTACGAAATTGGAGCCGGTGTTGAAACTGGCATCTACTTTCATTTTACCAGGCTGTCCCTTCTTGGTGGTGATAAGGATGACCCCATTTGCGCCCCTGCTGCCATAAATAGCTGTCGCGTCCGCGTCTTTCAATATCTCGATGGATTCGATATCATCGGGGTTCAGGCTAAAAAATGGGCTTTGGCCTGGGCCAGCACCAGTTTGATCATAGCCCCTGGAATACGCGGCGCTTCCAGCATTGGCAGTCCCACCCCGAACCTCCAGCACAGTTAACGGAACCCCATTGATAATATAAAGCGGATCGGACGGAAACTGATCATTTAAGGCCTTTCGTCCCCTGATCTCTATTTTCACAGGTCCGCTCGCCGTTCCGCCAACTGGTGTTATATCAACGTTTGCTACCCTACCCTGAAGGGCAAGTATGGGGTTCATCACGGGTTGATCCGCAATGTCCTTTCCGGATACCCGGGTAATATCACCTGTAGCTAACCGCTTGCTGGTTTTGCCATATCCCTGTATAACAATCTCATCCAATCCGTTGGTTGCCTCTTCCATAATCACATCAAGGATGGGTGATTTAGCGGCAACCCTGGCAGGGATAGCTTTTGTAACATATCCCAGATAGCTAAAAAGTAAGGTATCGGTAATTTCTGCAGTTTTAATTAAATATTTACCCTGGGCATCGGTAGATACCCCCTTTTTTGTTCTTTTTAAAATAACCGAGGCACCGCTTAGGGGTTGCCGGGAAGTGTTGGTCACCGTTCCCAATATGAGTATTGCCTCGGCGGCGATAGGCTTTTCCGGCACCACTTCCCGCCTGCGAAGCACAATGTTTTTGCTAACAATCTGGTACTGGATCTGGGTATTTTTGAAACATGCCTCAAGCGCCTGTTCTATAGTCGCGTTTTTCAGGCTTACGGTAACATTGTCCAGGTTTACCTTATCGGCATTATAAACGAAAACATAGCCCGATTGCTTTTCAATCGCTTTCAGAACAGTTTCAAGTTTCGCGTTGGATTCGTTAAGGGTGATCTGGCTGAGTACTTTTCCGCTTACATGTACAAAGGAGATGACCAGTAATAAAATTGTCAGCCTCATTATTAAGAGAATTTTCTCGGGAACAGGCCATAGCCATCCAGGCCGGGAGCCATTCCCGATTAGATATTTATTCATTATATTTGATGGGTTGAGGTTAATGAAATCAATAGTCAATTGTTTATTCGGCCCAGGCACCACCTGAACAGAATAGGATAACCTGAACACTTACCGTGGTTGTGGTTCCAACACTTCCACGGTTATTCAAGCTCCTGTGCTCTCTTATTAGTAAAATCTCACCATAGGCAATAGCTTATTTAAGTTTTGTTTAATTTTAAAATGTTTATTATCAAGGCCTGATCTTAATGGTTCTGTCAACCACGACATAGTTAATATCTAGGTATTTCAGGATTTGCAATGCTTCAGACAGATTAGCATTGCGATGTACTTTCCCGGTGATGTGAGCATCGGGGACCTTGCCTTCATAAACCACATTAACATCGTACCAACGCGAAATCTGGTTCATTACCGTGGTTATATCTGTCCGGTCAAAGTAAAAGTAGCCATTCTTCCAGGCCACGGCGTTTTCAGTATCAACCTCCGATATCCGGACATTGTTGCTCTTTACCTCAGCCTGTTGTCCCGGTGTTAATTTCCTGGTAAATTTTAAACCCTCCACAGTAAGGCTGATACTTCCCTCAAGTAATGTAGTAGCAGCATTACTTTCGCCAGGGTAACTATTAATATTAAAATGGGTCCCCAACACCCGGATTTCCTGGCCCGAAAATTCGGAGGTACCAGAGACACTAACAACAAAAGGGTGAGCTGCATCTTTAGCTACTTCAAAATACCCCTCGCCGATAAGATTAACCTTACGCTCCTTTTCGGCTTCCATATTAACCGGAAAGGTGATCTTCGAATCCGCGTTTAGCCACACCAGGGATCCGTCGGGAAGTTTGACCTTAAAAGTTTCTCCCTTACCGGTATTTAAAGTATTAAAAAGCATTTCCGGATTGTGGCCATCGGTCTTTCCTTTTGAGTTGCTTTGATCCTGCACAGTGTAGGTAATTTCTCCTTTAACAGATTTGGTAATGTTTATCGCTCCCTGCGAAGCCAAATGCCCCTGAACGCTCTTACCTAATTTAATTTTCTGACCATTAGCCAGTGTGAGTGTAGCCCCTTCCTTCCCTGCTAAGATCTCTGTACTGGCGATAGCTGGTTTCGTTATAGCTTTACGGGAGGTTTCGAGTTTTAATAAATAAAAGCATATTGAGGTTATCAACACTACCGACGCGGCGATCATAGATATACGAGGCCAGAACTGTACTGTCCTTATACCAATGCGCCCCATTACCTGGTTCCGCATCAGTGACTCTGCTTTTCTGAGTTCAGCTTCAGAAAGATGGATATGATCATTCATATTCCAGTCCGCATACCACGACTCGATGATGGCAAGCTCCTCTTCCGTGCAGTTACCTTCCCTGAATTTTTTTAATAATTGTTCGTGATCAAATTCTGCCATAATCAATAAGTCAATAATGACTTAACAATTACATAACAGTTGAGTCGGATCGATCGGGTATCCCGGAAGGAAAAAAAAGTAAAATATTTTTTTTATGGTCGTTTTTCTCTGGTACCAGAGGGGTATCAAGACCACCACAATGACAAAAAGAAGTAAGAAATATAGCCATACCAATTTTTTGACGCAAAACCCTAAGTGATTTCTTGATATGAGTAGCAACAGTTTGTTCTGAAAGGTTCAACTTTTCTGCAATTTCCCGATTGCTAAGATGTTCAAAGCGGCTCATTAAAAAAACCTCCCTCATTCTTTCGGGCAAGGCATTAATTTCTTTATTGATGATCTCTGCTAATTGTTTTTCCCTTATTCTTTCATCCGCAAGGCCTCCGGAAACCCCTGCAAAATTTTGAATTGTCGTTGCATAGTCAGTCACTATTTTATGATGACTAACAAGATTTAATATCTTATTACGGCTCATGGTAAAAAGATATCCTGAGAGGTTAACATTTTTAATCATATCCCTCTTTTCCCACAATGCCACAAACACATCCTGCACCAAATCTCTTGATGTGTCTTCATCCCGGAGCTTGTTGTACACATGGCTATATAAAAGTTTATTATAGCGTTCGAAGATTTCAACAAAAGCGTTTCTATCTTCCTCCTTTACCAGGTCAAGCAATTCTAAGTCCGAATATGAACGATAAGACTTCATGGATTAATCAATAGGAGTAAAGATATAAATATTCTCTATTTTTCCAATCCTGCTACCCCATGCCGTTCCCAAAAACAACCAAATCAATTCAAAATTCTAAAAAATCGTAATTTTTAAACAAATTTTATTATCCAAAAGCAAACCGCACCTTAAAAAGGCCATAACAAACCCGAAAAAACAAATAGTTTTTAAAAAAATATCTAAAAACTCGCTCCAATGCTATCTACAAACCCATTAAATCACAGCTCAAATAAAAAACACACCCAATAGTCTTTCACCTCCCTCAAATCTTATATATTTTAAAAAAAATTCGAGATTTAAAATCAACAATCTGTATTTCCCAGCCAAACAGATACCCGATATATCTTTCCGGCATTTCTTTCGCATTGAAGTAAATTTTACACTTTTTGAAGGGACACAAAAAAAGCTCATTTACTTATGTAAATGAGCCTTAGAAAAGCGGGTAAGCAATGGGGCTCGAACCCACGACCCCCAGAACCACAATCTGGTGCTCTAACCAACTGAGCTATGCCTACCGTCTTGTTTTTCGAGTGTGCAAAAATAGAAATCTCCCGGGAAATTGCAAACTCTTTTTTAAAATTACATTAAGCTTACCCGTTTAATTTAGAATGATTATGCTTAATAAGTATTTTTGTAACTATGGCTGAGCAATTGATAGAACTAAATGTGACCGGCATGCATTGTAATAACTGTGCCATGTCTGTCCATAAATTCCTCGAAAAAAAGGGCTTACATAATATCCTGGTTGATTTTGCCGGCGAAGAGGTGAAATTTTCTACCAGCGACGAAGCAAAGCTGCCTGAAATAAAAAAAGGGATAGAAAATTTAGGATTTAAAGTTATCGAGGACCTCAGCACTCATTCGGTGCCGTTTTATGAGCGGGTAGAAAACAAATTTATCTTCTGCGCCATCTTTACCACTCCCCTTTTACTGTATATGATATTGCCCTGGCATTTCCTGCATCAGCCCGTAATCCAGCTATTATTGTGCCTGCCAGTTTTTATTGTTGGATGCTTACATTTTGGCAAAAGTGCTATCAGTTCACTTAAAGGAGGAATTCCTAATATGGATGTGCTCATTTTTGTGGGTTCAACGTCGGCTTTTGTTTACAGCGTTATCGGCACAATACGTAACCTGGGACCACAATATCAGTTTTATGAAACCTGTGCAACGATCATAACATTGGTACTATTGGGCAATGTATTTGAAAAACGTTCGGTAAGTCAGACTACTTCGGCGGTAAAAGATCTGATTAAGTTTCAACAGGTAAATGCTAACCGGATCATAAACGGCAGCGTTGAGGTAATCAATGCCAAAGAAGTACGCCCCGGAGATACGCTACTGGTTAATCAGGGCGACAAGATCCCGGTTGATGGCGAGCTGCTTTCCGGTGAGGGCTCAGTTGATGAAGCTATGCTTACCGGCGAAAGCATCCCGGTTGAAAAACAAAAATATGATAAGGTTATTGGTGGCACTATACTGGTTAACGGCAATTTCCATATGCTGGCCACCCGTGTTGGATCAAATACCATCCTTGCTCAAATCATCGATCTGATGAAAAAAGCCCAGGCGGCTAAACCACCTGTTCAAAAATTGGGAGATAAGGTTGCAGCCATATTTGTACCGGCAGTTATACTAATAGCGCTTATTACTTTTATGCTTACCTATCTTGTGGGTAACGCCGGCTTTCAGCATGCTATGATGAACGCAATAGCCGTACTGGTAATTTCCTGTCCGTGTGCTATGGGCCTGGCTACGCCTACCGCGGTTATGGTTGGTTTAGGCAGGGCGGCCAAAAACGGCATCCTTGTAAAAGGTGGCGATACCATTGAAGCTGTTACCAACACCAAATATGTGGTATTTGACAAAACAGGCACCCTCACAACCGGAAAGTTCACAGTTAACGAAATCAATATTACGGATGGTGCCGATATAGCACAGATCAGGGGTGCTATTGTTGCTATCGAGGAACGTTCCAATCACCCGATAGCCAAATCGCTTGTAAACGGTTTAAAAGACCTGTCACAGCAAAAGCTCATTTTAAAATCGGTTAAAGAAGAAAAAGGGCTGGGTATGCGCGCTGAGGATGTTGAAGGAAATCATTACTTTTTAGGTACGGCAAAAGCCAGTAATGATGGTCACTTTAACCTTGCACTTTATAAAAACCAGGTACTGATGGCACAAATTGCCGTTGATGACCAGATAAAACCCGAAGCTCCGGAACTCATAACCCAACTTAAACAAATGGGCATTATCCCGGTATTATTGAGCGGCGATAAAAAAGAACGATGCCTTAAAGTAGCCAATCAATTGGGCATTAACGAGGTGCACGGCGAGAGACTTCCAGAAGAAAAGCTTAAAGCGATTGATATTTATAAGCAAAAAGGCAAAACCATCATGATAGGCGACGGCATTAATGATGCCCCTGCCCTAACCCATGCCGATGTTGGTGTATCCATGAACGATGCCAGCCAGGTTGCTATCCAGTCGGCCAGTGTGGTGTTGTTGAACACCGATCTGCATTCGGTTATCAAGTTTTTGCAAATTAGCAGGCATACACTGCTTACCATCAAACAAAACCTTTTCTGGGCATTTGCCTATAATATTATAGCCATCCCTGTAGCTGCCATGGGCTTCCTTAACCCCATGGTTGGCGCGCTTACCATGGCATTTTCAGATGTAGTAGTAATAGGGAATTCATTGAGGCTGAAGATTAAAAAAGTTGATAGATAATAGATCATGGTTCATGGTCGCTTTTTAGTCCTTTAGTTTTAGAGGATAAGGCAAAGTTTGTTATTTTTGAAGCTGCATGTTAACGCGGTTTTTACTATGACGAACCATTAACTATCTGCTAAATTGTTAACCTGGTTCCTGACTATGATCTATGAACCATCAACCATGAACTAATTTAAATGATCGAAATTTTTACAGACGGGGCTTCAAGTGGTAATCCGGGACCGGGTGGTTATGGTGTGATATTGCGTTCGGGACAGCATTACAAGGAGCTATCTGAAGGGTTTCGTAAAACTACCAACAACCGAATGGAACTGTTAGCAGTTATCAAAGGGTTGGAAGCATTGAAAGCACCCAACCAGGATGTCATGATCTTTTCCGACTCTAAATATGTGATTGATGCCATCGAAAAACGCTGGGTTAACGGCTGGGTAGCAAAAGGCTTTGTGGGCAAAAAAAACAAAGACCTGTGGATGCGCTATTTGGAGATAAGCAAAATTCATAAAATTAAATTTACCTGGGTGCGCGGCCATAACGGTCACCCGGAAAATGAGCGCTGCGACCAGTTAGCTGTGGCAGCAGGCAAACGTCCTCCCCTGCTTATCGACTCGGTTTTTGAGGCTGAGAATGCCAGGGCTGGAATGATGTAATCTAATCACAAATTTACTTAAGAATCCAACTTTGCCGTCGACGAACAGGCTGAGGAGTGTGCGGTGCCCGTGAGGAGAAATCTTATACGCCCTGCTTTAAGTCATTATTGCATTGCAAAGCGTACAAGGTTTCTCTTTCGCCCCAGTGCTCAAATCCATCCGGCTCTATCGAAATGACATTTCTTATATTTTATTTTTTTATCCTGCAAGTTCTATAATCTGCAGATCCTGGATTTTATCGCCATCGATATTAAACCTCAATAGAGTACGTACTTTATGCCAGCCCTGTTTGCCGGCCGCGCCGGGATTCATGTGCAGGCAATTAATCTTTTTATCGAACATCACCTTTAAGATATGCGAATGCCCGGTGATAAATAACTTGGGAGGATTGCTATAAATTTCGGCTTTGATATTTTGGCTGTACCTGCCGGGGTAACCACCGATGTGGGTCATCCACACATCCACGTCTTCGCATTTAAAGCGCAGGTGCTCGGGATAAACTATTCTTACATCCTTATCATCAATATTACCATAAACGCCTTTTAAGGGTTTAAAAGCAGCGAGCCTATCAGCTAACTCGATGTTTCCGAAATCTCCTGCATGCCAGATCTCGTCACAATTTTCAAAGTGTTTAAAAACGGCATCGTCGAGGTAGCTGTGGGTATCGGAAATGAGGCCTATGCGGGTCATGGTGTAAAGATAGAGTTTAAGAGGTTAGAGTTGAGAACCATGCCGGAGATTAAAATATCGTCAGGAAATCTTTCAGCACCTCCCGGTATGTTTCCGTGTATACTTTTGGTTCATCGTAGATAACAAACTTATTAGTTATTGCCTGCACATCGCTTTTCCTGAAAGCAAGTATTTCCCGGTGTGCGGCATCATCTTTAAAAGAGTGCACAGTAATTATTTTTTGCAAATGCAGCTTGTGCTGCACCGCCAGGTTCTTAACCAAATCAGCGGTATCTACGGGCAATATCAACCAGCACATTCCCCGTTCGGTAAGCTGCGCTGCAACTATCGATATCAGCTTTTCAAAAAAGCCATCGGCAGCATGCTTGGCCAAATTTGTTTTAATTCCCGGCGATTGCAGGGAGTTGATATAAAACGGCGGGTTCGATACAATTAGGTCATATCTTTTTTCAGGGTGCTCTTCAAAAAAATGCTCAAACCCTGCTGCATAAAGTGTTAGCCTGCTTTCAAATGGCGAATTACTGAAGTTGCTTTTTGCTGTTATAGCAGCTTGTTCGTCAATTTCAACAGCGTCTATTTTAGCCTCGGTAAATCGTTGAGCCAGCATCAGGGCTATGACACCTGTTCCGGTGCCTATATCCAGAATGTTTAACGGCTCTCCTTCGCCGGCCATAGCGCCAAGTAATACCCCATCGGTATTGATTTTCATGGCACAGTCGGTTTGGTCAACGCTGAATTGTTTGAAACGGAACATGAGGGCGAAGTTATTGTTTCGGATTAAAAACTTCCGGTTGATAAGGTATGAATATATTTCTGCTAAATAAAAACATTGGCCCGCTCAATCGCCGCGGGATGGCTGTTACTTTTGGCTTGGCCCAAAAGTAACCAAAAACCCAAAACAGAAAAAAGCTTCCCCCCGCAGGCCATACTCCCTGGCCCGCTTTTCTGCCGGGCCGACGCGCTTTTGCTTTTCTAATAACATGTCATTGCGAGGCACGAAGCAATCTCGTAGCTATACAGAGCGGCTATGCCTCCGTGCGATTGCTTCGTGCTCGCAATGACATGGTTTTAAGTTGCTTTCTTCTCTATTCAACTATTTTACTTCCGACTCTTGCTGTCTTGATTCTTGACTCTCACAATCTTGTTTCCTGACTCTTACAGTCTTACCTCTTTCCCCTCTTCGTCAGCAGGTAAGCTTCGGGCGAAAGCGGGTAGAACAATGGTGGGCTGTGCGACTGCAGGGGCATAGCAAGTTTTTGCAGAGGGCCGGAAACCTGTGGGCGAAGCGGGGCAAAATAATTGCAGCCCGTGGTTCTGCCCGGTTTGCAGGACAAAGGCCGAGCAAAGGCATGTGGGTTGGCCAGTGCGGCAAAGAAGCCTATCTGCTGACTTGATTTTTTGGTTCTTTTGTATCAAGACAAAAGAACAAAGCCATCCCGCGGCGATTGAGCGGGCCAATGACTGTTAATAACAACAAAAGCTATCTAAATAGAGAATTAGAGGGGATTACCGCTCATACAACTCCAACGGCAAACCGTCCGGATCGGCAAAAAAAGTGAAACGTTTGCCGGTAAGTTCATCAATACGGATAGGTTCTATATCCACACCAAAAGATGAAATATGTGCTACCGACTCATCCAAATCATCAACTTCAAAAGCTAAATGGCGCAAACCTGCAGCTTCGGGGTGCGACGGACGTGCAGGTGGATCGGGAAAAGAAAAGAGCTCGATCTGGTAGAGGTCACCCACTTCCAGATCAAGCTTGTATGATTGTCGTTGTTCACGATAAACCTCGCGAACTATTTTTAAGCCGAGTACCTCGGTATAAAACTGTTTGGATTTTGCATAATCCGAACAGATGATAGCTATATGATGTATGCGGTTAAGTTTTAACATTATTCGCCTAAAATACCGTGAAGGATGTTTGCGTGAACCATTTTCAGGTCGGTAACATGACCAAAGGCTTCTTCATCAACTGTTAAAGCACCATTGGTAACAGTACCCAACAGCGTAAACTCGACTTCGCTGGTTGCCATTACCTCAATAAAACGCTCCTGCTCTTCGGGGGCAACACTCACTACTACCCTGCCTTGTGCTTCGCCGAATAAGAAAGCATCTTTACGGATGCTATCGTCAGAAGCGATCTCGAAACCAAGGCCATTAGGCATTGACGACTCTAACAGGGCAATATATAAACCGCCGTCAGCAACGTCATGAGCCGATTCAACCACTCTGTGACTAATCAGTTCTTTAACGGTTTGCTGCATATCGTATTCTTTATCGATATCGAAATACGGAGCCGGTGCCTTAATTATTTTATGCCATGAAGCAAGATATTGTGATGACGCGATATCATTTACCGATTCACCGATCAGATAGATCAGGTCGCCCGGTTGTTTAAAATCAGCAGTCATGATGTTATCAACGTTGTCCATTACACCCAGCATACCGATAGTTGGCGTAGGGAACACCGAACCACCATCTGCCGATTGGTTATAAAAACTTACGTTGCCACCGGTAACAGGAGTTTCAAACTTACGGCAGGCATCGCCCATACCTTTAATAGCGCTTACAAACTGCCAGTAAACTTCAGGAATGTAAGGGTTACCAAAGTTTAAGCAGTTGGTTATAGCAACCGGCTCACCACCGGCACAGGTAATGTTACGTGCAGCTTCGGCAACGGCAATGGCGGTACCTTTATAAGGATCGGCATATACGTAGCGCGAGTTACAGTCGGTAGTTAACACAATGGCTTTGTCGGTGTCTTTAACGGCAACAACGGCTGCATCGCATGAGCGGTTGGCGGTCATGGTTTGTACACCTACCATGCTATCGTACTGGTCGGTTACCCAACGTTTTGATGCAATATTAGGGTGACCAACCAAGTGCTCGGCAACCTCTACCAGGTTTACAGGCTCGGCAACGTCATCGATATTAAATTTCTGGTTTTCGGCAAAGTATGCGGGCTCACGATATTCGCGTTGGTAAACCGGGGCACCGCCACCTAACACCAAGTCATCGGCAGGTACATCGGCAACCTTTTCGCCATGCATAAAGTACTCTAAACGCTGGGTATCGGTAACCTCACCAATAATGGCGCAGTTCAGGTCCCATTTGTCAAAAATGTCTTCAACTTCTTTCTCGCGACCTTTATGAACCACGATCAACATACGCTCCTGTGATTCAGAAAGCAGGATTTCGTAAGGTTTCATGTTATCCTGGCGGGTTGGCACTTTATCCAGGTCGATACGCATACCGTGCTCACCTTTGGCGCTCATTTCTGAGTTTGAGCAGATGATACCGGCAGCGCCCATATCCTGCATACCAACAACGGCGCCGGTTTTAATAACCTCAAGGGTAGCTTCCAGTAACAGTTTCTCCTGGAAAGGGTCACCTACCTGTACGGCAGGAAGGTCGTTCACCGAATCTTCGGTAATATCTTTAGAAGCAAAGGCGGCACCGTGAATACCATCTTTACCTGTGGCCGAACCAACTATATAAACCGGGTTGCCCACACCGTATGACGTAGCAGAAACAGTTTCACCAGCCTTAACAATACCGGCCGACATAGCGTTAACCAGCGGGTTAACATTATAGCAATCGTCAAAAAACAATTCGCCGCCAACGGTTGGGATACCGAAAGCGTTACCATAGTGGCTGATACCTTTAACCACACCTTTAACTAACCATTTGGTTTTGTCGAGACTTAAGTCGCCAAAACGCAGGGAGTTAAGCTGCGCGATAGGCCTTGCGCCCATGGTAAAAATATCGCGGTTAATACCGCCTACCCCTGTGGCAGCACCTTGATATGGTTCAAGGGCCGAAGGGTGATTGTGCGATTCGATTTTGAAGGCGCAGCCAATGCCGTCGCCAAGATCAACAAGACCGGCATTTTCTTCACCAGCTTTAGCCAACATCCGAGGACTATCCTTCGGCAAAGTTTTAAGCCATGTAATTGAATTTTTGTATGAGCAGTGTTCGCTCCACATTACCGAAAAAATAGAAAGCTCGGTAAAGTTGGGCACACGTCCTAATATTTCATTTATGCGTTCAAATTCTTCGGGTAAAAGGCCCAGATTTTTAGCGGTTTCAACGGTAGTTAATTCCTGGTGCTCCAATGTAATATTGCTTTATTTGAAAGGATGCGCAAAAGTATGAAAAAAAGAGGGGAAGGTGAAAGCTGAAAGGCGAAAGGTTTGGGGCTTGGCAGTCGAAATGTAGACTTACGAAGTTTCGGAAACTTCGTAAGTTTTTGAGGAAACGCTAATTAAAGCTGCACAACTCTGCGTGATGCCCACAAGCGAGGACGCTTGCGGTAGCGGGAGCATACGTGTCATGTGCGTAATATATTGTGCATAAATACGATAACAATATATTCGCAATCAATGGTTGTAGGCTGATCATAGAGAACACACTCGGCACACGCACGCACCAAATGCTCCAGTTTCAAAACTAATCGTTTATTATTTTTATACAATAATACTTTATTATAACTTGCATTCAAAACATATGGATAACTACCAAATAGCGTACTTAATCACTCTGGCCGTTCAAATTTTGATATCAATAACTATTTTAGCCAGGCAAGGTTACTTTTATAAAAAGGGCCAAAATAAAGCGGATAAGGAGGATATTGCCGAGCTAACGAAAATCGTAGAAGGTGTTAAAGCCGAATTCATTCAGGAAAACGCAAAAATTACTTCCGATTTAGATATATTAAAGGATCGACGTGGTAAAAGCTATACTCAAGCGCAGCAAGCAATTATCAATTATTTTACCGATTTGCAAAGTTTCATTTCGTATTCAATCGATATCTCCATCAGGCAGTTAAGTAGAGAAAAAGCAGAAAAATCATTGTTATCAATTAAAGAAAAAAAATATAAGTTTGATGTATCTATGAGTGCGGTTGAGATTTTGATTGATGATAATAAAGGCGGCAAATTAGGTGGCGAAATAGCATTGAATTGCTTGCATCTTATGCACCATATTGAAGGTAGCTTGAGAAAAATGTTGCCTTTAATTGCGACGGAACAACATCTCATTGCTTTGCTTGAAAATCCAGAAAAATTAACCCACGAAGAAACCCTCGATCTTAAGGCTAATATTGAGAAGAACTATGCAGCGCAAAAACTATTGGGCGAGGAATATTATGAAAAAAGATTTGAATTACTCAAACCTATCTTTGAGCTGCAGCAACAGTTTAAATTATTTGCGCAGCAATTTTTAAAAGCATAATAAATAAAATTACCTCATAAAGATAACCATCACTCTCTCTTAAAAAAGCTATCGCTGCAATATTTAAGCAATTAAAGCTCACCTACTACCGCAAGCGTCCTTGTTTGTAGCTCTGATTTAGATTATGGATATGCAAGGCTGACCAAGCTGCGCGCGTATGCACCGTTAGCACACGTGTGATGTACTCGTGACCTCACAGCAACAATTGCCATTCCCCCAACAAATCCCTAATTTTATTCCAACCAATTATAAAATTGAATATAACCTACGATGGACTCGATCCTTCCCATATCGGGCGCAAACGCATAACTGATATACCGGTCAAAGGAATCAAGGGCTATTGGTATAAAAAGCGCACGACAGACCCGCGCAGGCAAACCCAATTTAAACCGATGTCAATATTTATAAAAACCATATCGACAGCGTTGCTTATCATAAGCACAGGGAATACTTTTGCCCAGGCCGGCAGCCAGTCTCCATCAAACATAAACTCAAAACTGGTTGTCATTTACCGGTATGATCCGGATCGCAAAAAAGATCATAAGGTTAAAGCGATAGCGCTTTTGGCGGCCAAGTGTTATTACTTTAAAAAACTACCGCATACTCAAATAGGCAAACCCTTATCGGCCGAAAACGGTAAATATATAGCCGATGTTACTATAACCAAATTCATGAGCAATTTGACTGCAAAAAACTTCGAAAGCATCAACAAAAAGGACTGTAATTGCGGTGGCATTAGTGATGACACATTTGTTGTAGAGATAAGTCCCGACGGGCAACCCGGCAACAAAAAGATTTTTTATGTTCCCAAAGTTGCAAACTGTCCGGCCAATTCGCCATGCGCGGTTATTGATGCCATTACCGGTATCTTTTTAAAACTGAAGCAAAAATAAATTACACCTTAGTAATTATTGTTTTTCGCTTATCCTGTATATTTTATAGTCATACATAGTTGTATCAAGAAAATAATGCTGCTGAACAAGCTTAGCCACAAACTGCCGCTGGTCGGCGTCAACCATTTGTTGATATTCGGCAAACATAGGTATCAGGATGAGTTCCGGTTTGTTCTTGTTCAAATCTTCATAGAAACGTTTTTTTGCCAACGACGTCCGGTTGATTGAAAAATACACAGACGGAGACAACCGTTCAGAATAACATTGTATTTGAGTTCCATAGCTGTGAACCAATACAAGGTCTGAGGCCTTTGTGTGTTGTTTAATCCAGCTTGCAAGCAGCTTACGATCGCCCTCGCTTGGGTTAATATAAGGCTCCTGACCGTAAACCGGCTGAACTGTTGCCTGGCAGGCAAGGATCCGGATATTTTGTATTGGTTCCGACAAGGATGGAAAAAGAATCACAAACAATAGTATAACAACTAAATAGAGCCTGATACCATATCGCTGCGATAATTGCGACATAGCGATAGCATTGCTGAGGGCTAAAGCGGGCAATACATCTTTTAAATGCACAACATCAAATATGCCAACCAGGCTAACCGCCGTGAACGACAAGGCACACCACCAGATCAGCAAATCGGCCTTGCGTTTTAGAAAAACATAGGCTATCAACAATGGATATAAAATAGCTATGGGCGAGTAAACAAATTTTTCCAGAAAGTTCTCCAGTTTATAGGCCAATGTATGTGCCGTAGCACTGCCTGCACCAAAATTGTCGGAGAAGCCATATGTCCAAAACTCACTTATTTTAATACCTGTAAACAGGCAAAAAATCAATAGCATAATTACAGCGGTTATTACACCGGCAATCAATCCCAATTGATGACCAACCGAACGTTTTTGCTGCAGCCCGGCCAAAAGAATAGCCAGTATCCCAAAAGCAGCCGTTATCCGAAAATCGAGCGCGATGCCGGCCCAAAGCCCGGTAATAAACCAACCTTTAAAGTCAGTAGTCGACAAGCTGCGATACACGGCGATGATCAGAAACATCACTTCAAACGTTTCTGTAAAATCGACATATTTACCGCCCGTAGCATGCCATAACAACGAAAGGCCATAAATAGGGATAGACAGGACACCGGCAAATCGCCCGGAAACTGCATCGGCAATTTTAAATACAAAATACAAGCCGGTCATTTCGCAAAAGGTACCAATCAGCCTGGGGAACCAATAATTAGGCCCAAACAGCAGATCAGAGACACCATAAACCAGGAAAATCAATGGTGATTTATTGTCTATCCCCCCTGTGTAAGGAACCATGCCATGCCGCAACCAATTCCTGCCGATGTAATGCCAGATAGATTCATCGAAGGACAACACAAAACCGTTGCTCAGCAGTGTAATGCATAATTGCAACACGCATATAACCCCGATAATAAATAATGGCTGTTGCAGGAACGCAAAAACTCCATCCCAATAATTGGACGACATATTTTTTGCATTCTTCATCTGCAGAAATATAAGGTTGGGCCTTTCAATTGAAATTCAGGTTACTCTGCAAAGTACTACATTTCGATAAAATTTAAATGTTGCCTGCCCAATATATTTTTAGCGTTTGCGTTGATAGTGAGAGAATAAATACACAGCTATTACTCTTAAAAACAAAAACCGGGGCTTCGCCCCGGTTTCTCCCATTAACCAATCATCCCCGCTTGTGGCCCTCTTTTAAGAACGGGACTCTATTTTACCCCCTTCTCTAACTTAGCATTTTGCCCGGCAAGTATCTTCCAAACCCCGTCGCGTTTTATCAGTACAATAGTTCTCCGAAACTCAAATGTTTCACCGGGATATCGTTCATCACCATCCAAGCCCGTTCGTACATGTGAAATAGCAATATCGGGATACGGATAGCTAATATCTTCAACCGCACGGGTATAGTAATGTGTGAGTTTAAAATAGGTGGTATGCACTTGCTGGTAATGAAATTGAATATCATCCCTCCCCTTATAATATGCGCCAAACCAGTTTACCCAGCTGGCATCAACGGTATAATTATCAGCCAGGCCTTTAGGATCGTGCCGGTTCCAGGCGTCTTCATAATTTTTGATGAGTTGCTTTATTGCCCCGTTTTCTTTTGCAGTATCTATTTGCTGGCTATAGGCCTCAAAGCTAAACAGCCAGCATAGGCCAACTACTATGAATTTGTAGCTATTGATTTTCATATAAAAGCTCCGTTATGAATTAAAAAAAAGATAAATATGCCCAGCTAATCATCTTAAACCCCGATCAAACAAAAAACCGGGGTCTCCCCCGGTCTCCCCATTAACTAATTAACTATTTAAGAAACAAATCCTCCGTAGCCCAGGTTGGGTTTTTAGCGAAAGCTTTCCAGAAGATCTGATCCAGATTAGAATCGAAATTGGCTACGAAACTGCGCGTGTTGGTCAGGAACACGAAATTAAATCCATTGTCAAGGCGTGCCTGTTCTGTAGCCGTACCTGGCAAACTCCCCTGGTGAAAATAATTATTGCCGGCAATAGCCCAGCCGCATCCATAAGCTGCATTAGCTGTTGATCCGGTATACATGGTGTTCAACGAAGCAGAAGTAAGTATATCAGGGCGTACCGGGAATTTATCAATGTAAACCAGGAACCGGGCCAGATCTGCTGCGGTAGCCACCCAGCCTCCATGCGCGTCCATGCGTGTAATATTATAGGCATAAGGGTTTTCGCCCGATTGGCCGTAGTAGGTAACTTCTTTTGTTTGCTTATCGGCCAGGGTGTTACCGCCAATAGTCATGTCTGTAATTCCGATAGGTGTTAAAACCAATGTTTTTACAGCTTCTGCATAGGTTTGCCCGGTAATTTTTTCTATTACGCGCCCTAATATGCAGTAGCCAAAATTGGAGTAATCATAGTTAGAGCCCGGTACGTGGTCAAGCGGGCGGTTATCTAATGTCCAGGTAATGAGTTCAGCGGTGGTCATGGTTGGGTTACTGAACATGGGGTCGTTCACCGAATTGCCCCAACCGCCGGAGGTATGGTGCAGCAACTCATCAACCGTAATATCGGTAATGTGCAAGCCATAGGCTTTGGTACCATAAGTTTTACCCAAAATAGCGCCATCGCCAAATACTTTGTCCGACAGTTTTATCTTACCTTGGTCAAGCAATTTCATAATAGCAACAGCCGTAAACTGCTTTGAACAGCTGGCTAAACGGTACCGGTCGCTGATAACGGCTTTGGTCCCCTTTGATTTATCGCTTACGCCGTAAGCTTTCAGGTAAACCAGTTTTTCGCCTTTAGTAATTGCTACAGACACCGCCGGCACATTATAAGTAGTCATAAAGGTGTTCACCTCATCATCTAAAGCGGCGACAGCAACTTTGCTTGGCGTTAGGGTATCTATCACGGTTCCGCCGCCACCTGTACCAGTACCCGTTCCGGTGCCGGTGCCGGTACCTGTTCCAGTTCCCGTACCTGTTCCAGTATGGGTGGTATCCGTTCCGGTGGTAGTTTTAGTTACAGAGGGCGAGTCCTTTTTGCAGGCGGCAAAAAATAACAGACCCACAAAAGCAATTAGCCGGCTAATTTTTAACAGATTGAGCTTTGCGCTGCAAATTCGGGGTTGATAAGTGTTTTTCATAGGTATTTAATAGATATCAGGTTTAGAATTGAATATCAAGTTAACCGCACCAAACGTTACCGTCCATGGCTGTTATGCTGATGCAATTGCCTTACAAAAAACGGGTACCCGATAAAAAAACACTTACGCGTATGTTGCAAATGCTTTCGATTTTGTTGCATTTTTATAGTTCTACATGCACAAAAAACATAGGGCTGCGCGATTCACCTCTTTAGAGAGTAATAGTCCATCATTAGACAGCAATAGAAAATTAAAGGCCGTATAGTTGACTCACCTGGTCTACGCTTCGCTGGACCACCCTCTCTCCGGCTTCGCCACAAAGAGGGAAAAGAAAAGAAAATAAAAAAACAGAATCCCCTCTTTACGCGTAGCGTAGAGAGGGGTGACAAGCGCAGCGATGTCGGGGTGAGTATATATGCGCGATGACGTTAAAGATTATATTTAACGGTGGACTATTACTCTCAAGAGGGGGATTTTTAAAATATTTCGCAAGTTCAAGCGTAGACGCTTGAACTTGCATTATCTAACCGTAAACACATTCATCATTTTTACATAGTCCCGGATAAAATAAAATGATTCCTTTGTCTTTTAAAAATCAATAAAATGAAACGAACGCTTTTCCTGTTATTCTTTCTCTGTGGTGCTTTAGCTGTTCAGGCGCAAAAAGTAGTTGAGCCATCTGCAGAAAAGCATCCCGAATGGACGCAGTCATTTCCCCCTTTTCAAATCGCGGGTAATCTTTATTATGTAGGCACCGCCGACCTGGCTTGTTATCTCATCACTACATCCGCGGGCAATATCCTGATCAATACCGGGCTGGCATCTTCCGAAACACAAATCATAGCAAACATTAAGACTTTGAGCTTCAAAATCTCAGACACCAAAATCCTGCTGACCACCCAGGCCCACTTTGATCACATGGGCGCTATGGCGGCAATGAAGAAGATCACAAAAGCCAAAATGATGGTAGATGAAGGTGACGCGGCGGTTGCTGCCGATGGTGGCCTTTCTGATTATGATCTTAAAGGAGACGTGCGCACATTCACCCCGGTAAAGGCAGATCGTATTTTACACAATGACGATATCATTAAATTGGGCAACGCGAAACTCACCATACTTCACCACCCGGTCATACAAAAGGGTCATGCAGCTATTTATTTGATGTAAAAGACAATAAACGCAGCTACAGGGTTTTGATAGCCAACATGCCCACTATTGTTACCGATAAAAAGTTTTCGGATATCCCTTCTTATCCTAACATTGCTAAAGATTATGCTTACACACTGAAGGCAATGAAAGGTTTAAAATTTGATATCTGGTTAGCCTCCCACGGCAGCCAGTTTGATCTGATCAGCAAACATAAGCCAGGCAGCCCTTATAACCCTATGGCCTTCGGCGATAAGAAGAATTATTACGATGAAATAGCCGAACTGCAGGCTGAGTATGATAAGAAAATAGCGGTAAAATAATTGGCGAGGATCAGGTATTTCTTCCTTATATACTTATCCAATAACCATCAAAAGCCGATCAATCCGACCGGCTTTTGAATAAAATATAGATTTCAAATGCCCTTACCCTGCCAACACCTTTTCTGCCAGCTTAGTCCCTTCAACCCTTGCACTGATCTTGGCGAAAGCGATCTCCCTTGCGGTTGAAGTATCATCACCAAATGGCGAAAAACCGCAGTCATCGGTAGTACCCAATTGCTGAACAGGGATGATCTGGGCGGCTTCCAATATCAGGTCGCTTACCGCTTCAGCGGTTTCTACTTTGGGGTTAATAACGTCAGTAACGCCGAGGAAAACGCGCTGGCCTGCGCCAAGGTTTTCTTTTATGGCATTGAGTACTGTTTTCTTGTCTTTTTCGGCCGCATACTCCAGGTAAAAATTACCGGCGTGGAGTTTAAACAACAGTGGCAGGAGTTCGGTGTAAGGAATATCGGCGCTGTGGGTTGAATCATGATCTCCGCCGGGGCAGGTGTGTACACCTATTTTCTTTTGCTCTTCGGCAGTAAAATGACCAAGTACTTTATTATTAAGATCGATAAATGCCGACAGCAGTTGTTTACTGGGATCCAGCTTAATAGCCAGGCGAGCTTCGGTAAAATCAATTTGTACGTTATAAGCGCCGCTATCAAGGCATGAGCGGATATCATAAGCCGCGTCCTTCACCAGATCGGCCAGAAACTGATCGCGCGAGTAGCCATCAATTCCTTCCTGAGGATAAAGCAGGCTCATGGCCGAGCAAGATATTACCGCTTGCTTTACCGGTAATGTGGCATATTTTTTAGCACGGCTCAGGTATGAATTTGCAAAAGTGGTATAATGAAAAGGCCCTCCGGTAAGTTTGGGTAGCTGGCGTGTATGCCCGTCGGCAAAAGGGATCACCACGCCATCGGCAGCAAAATTTTTGAAGCCCTGCATAGGATAGGTAACGAAGCTTGGTTTTGATTGCTCGCCATCGCTGATAACAGGCGAACCGGTGGCTTCCAGTTCCTGGATGGTTTCGCGGGTAGCCCTATCAAACAGGTTATCTAATTCATCGGCTTTAATTTGCCCGCCGGCAAAGGCGGTCATGGCTTGTTGTAAGTAAACCGGGCGCGGAATGCTCCCGATAGGCTCAGTTTGTATTTTCATAAATATAGGTTAAGATTGATTCATAAAGTTAACAACTTAAACCTATGGTAAAACATTATGGATAAACAAATTATGAAAATAGCTAACCTGCAATATCTTCAATCAAAGCAATACACTGGCGGCAATGTAGGTGCTGGATACAGCTGTTTAAATTTCTTACTTCCCTACCGCATCAAGTAGCTCCGCTAATTTGCTATTCAGTCCTTCTGCTCTCAAACCTTTAGCTATAATCTTTCCGGCAGGATCAATCAGGAAATTGGTCGGGATGCTGCGTACGCCATATTGCAGGGCAACAACGTTATTCCAGCCCTTAAGGTCGGATACCTGTATCCAGGTTAGTTTATCATCAGCGATAGCTTTTACCCAGGCGTCTTTTTTTCCCGGGTTATCAAGCGATACGCCAACTACGGTAAAACCTTTGTCTTTGTATTTATTGTAAGCCGCAATTACGTTAGGGTTTTCTTCGCGACAAGGGCCGCACCAGCTTGCCCAAAAATCTACCAGTACATACTTCCCTTTAAAGTCGGATAGTTTTACGGTTTTACCTTCCGGGGTTTCCTGTACAAAATCAATCGCCTGGCTGCCAATTCTTGTTTTTGCCGATGATGCCAATAACAGCGGGATAGTTTTACCTATGGGCGTATTTTTTAATTGCGGGCTTAGGTTACTGTACGCTTTAGCCGCTTGTTCGTTAATCAAAGTATCAGCAGCGGCCTGCTGCAAGGTAAGCAGGCTGATATATGATTTAGGATGAGTTTTAGCAAACTCTAATCCGGATACTCTTAATTCGCCCATATATTGCACTTCCCGGCTTCGCATTTTATTAATAAAATCTTCAGTCTTTAATGAATCGGGCGTTGAGGCAAACTCTTTATTCAGGGCGGTAAATTTATCTTCAATGGGCTGGCGCTGCGCTCTAAATGCCGCGGCATCATTATTTAGCTGCGAACCGCTAACCGTGATATTCTTAAGCGAATCAGCAGCCTTAAGGATTATTTGGCCCGGCTCTATATAAAAATGCAAAAAGTCGAGCTTTTCACCGGGAGCCGCTCTGCTTACCAAAGGATTTTTGTTAAGGCAGATGGTTGCCTGCACGCCGTGAGGTACATTACCGGCAAAATTAAAGTTGCTGTTTTGTACGGTGACCGAGTCGGACTTTTGCTGATCATCCAGCTGGTAAAAAAGGAATACCTTATCGCCGTTTTTTAAGTTTTTTACATTTCCGTTTACGGTGAAGTTGTTTTGGGCCAGTAATGCCATCGGCATCAGGCCAAGCATAAGCAGGAAGATTTTTTTCATGGAGGTGTAGGTTAATATAATCGCGTGGTAATAATATGAAAATAAAGTTGATGCAGCTAATTGAATTTGTATTAACGAGTAACTGTTAGCAATAGGCAAACAAAAAATATTCCCTATTTTTAGCAGATATCGCCTGCTTATAAAACATTACAAATGAAATCAGCGCCTTTATTTTGTTTAACCCTATTCATTTGCCTGCTACCATGTTTAACCCGGGCGCTAACGCTGCAAGCTAACAAACAGCTCCCCCGTATAGCCATCGCTGGTTTGGCTATTGAATCAAGCACATTTTCGCCAGCACTTACTGATGAAGCGGCTTTTCATGCCAAATACGGCGCGGATGTTTTCAGCGCATACCCTTTTATGGCTGCTGATTCTCCGCTTCGCAAAAAAGCAGGTTGGTTTCCTACGGTGGTTGGCAAATCATTACCCGGTGGGGCGGTTACCCGGGCGGCTTATGAATCGTTGGTGAATAAAACGCTCGATTCGCTTAAAAAGCACCTGCCTTATGATGGCCTATATTTTGATATTCACGGCGCCATGAGCGTTGTTGGTCTTGATGACCCGGAAGGTGATTTTATTGTACGGATAAGAAAAGTAATTGGCTATAAAACCGTGATATCTACTTCAATGGACCTGCATGGTAATGTTTCCTGGCGGCTGGCCCAAAACTCTGACCTGATCACCTGCTACCGGATGGCCCCTCATGAGGATGCCATGCAAACCAAACAACGCGCTGTGCAAAACCTTATCGACAGGATTGAAGGTGGCAAAGGCAAACCCGCTTATAAGGCTTATATATCTGTGCCCATTTTACTCCCCGGCGAAAAAACAAGCACCCGCATTGAACCGGGTAAAAGCTTATACCAACAAGTTGCCCCGGCTGCAGCACAAAGTGGTATTACCGATGCCGCCATCTGGATTGGTTATGCCTGGGCCGATGAGCCACGCAACCATGCTGTAGTAATGGTTACCGGCGATGACAAAGAAAAAGTAAGCCATACCGCCGAGCAGCTGGCCCAAAGTTTTTGGGACGTTCGCAACCAATTTGAATTTGTAGCGCCAACCGGCACATTAACCGAATGCCTGGATAAAGCCATCGCCAGCCCTAAACATCCTTTTTATATCAGTGATTCGGGCGATAACCCTACCGCCGGCGGCGCAGGTGATGCCACCTGGACATTGACCCAAATCCTTACCCGACCAGAATTTAAGGCAGCAAATGGGCCTTCGCTCCTTTACGCGTCTATTCCCGCGCCGGAGCTCATCAAAAGCGCCATTGCCGCCGGCATAGGCAGCCATGTTGAGGGCTACGCGGGCGCGGCAGTAGATAACCGTTTTGCGTCGCCTGTAAAACTTTCCGGCACGGTTGAATCTATTGTATCCGGCGATAAAGATGCCGAAGTTGAAGCAGTAATAAAAGTTGGCAGTGTGCATGTGATCATCACCCAAAAACGCAAGCCTTACCATAAGGAGATCGACTTTACACGCCTTGGTCTCAACCCACGCACGGCAGATATCGTTGTAGTAAAAATAGGCTACCTTGAGCCGGAGTTGTATGCCATGCGTGCCGATTGGCTTTTGGCCATTACACCCGGCGGTGTTGACCAAAATATTGAACGGCTCCCCTATCATCGCATTCAGCGGCCAATGTTTCCGCTGGATAAAAACATGAAAGATCCGGATCTGAAGGCTAAACTGGTGCCGTTATCTGGTAAGTAGGTATTTAAAGCTTACGCCTGCGCTTTTCACTTAATGACATGCTTTCGCCGCTTGCTATATCCCAATATCTTATAGCAAAGGTTTTGGCATCAACCTCATACCATTCATATGTGCGTAATTGAAACCCGAGATTCTCGGTTATCGATACCCTATAGTAATTATTCTCTTTCGTTGGTGTGCCCTGAATCAGGACTTTTAACAGATGTGGGTTTTTACGCGCCTTTCTTAGTTTATTTTCTTGTTGCACCTCGGGTAAAGCATTAATAAGCCTTAGCACTTTCCGTTCTGTTGCATTTGTGGCGGCTCCATATTCCTGTCCCTGAGCGCTATTGAGCAGTAATAGAAATCCGAATAAGACTAAAATCTTCATAAAATATATCCTGATTAAAGATAGTTGATTTTCACCATCCCTACCATCCGGATGTGGTATTTTAAGTTACAGTCAGCCTATTTACATCCCAATAAAATCACAAACACAACAAATTGCTTTTCAATATTTTATATTTAAATTTAACTATCCAATAAGCAGCCATTACACCTAAGCGGCTTACTTTCATTAGCACAGTTTTAAGACCAAACCAATGGAAACACGCGATCATAGTTTCTGGCCATTTACGCCAAAGGTGAGCATCATCAGCGCCTTAGCAGTTTTATTAGGATTGCTGTTAATTACAAGTGCGCTCCATACTTTCACCGGTTGGCCTGCAGACACATCTAACAGCACTGTTTTAATTGGTATTTTTATACTTAGTCTGCTACCCATTGTACTGGCAGTGCTTAATGTAATTATTGAGCGGGGCGGCAGCATTGGCTATGGTGATCTTAAAATCGACTTTTCAAAAATTCAGCAATTGTCAAATTCGGGCTTTACGGTGCCCGCCAACATTGGTGTACGTGGGCAACAGGTTACCGATAGCGGCACGTCTAACATTCTCGAAACATTGCGCGAGGCCACCTCATCGGGCGTAGTGGTGATTGATCTTGAAGATGGGCATGCCTGGTGGGAAACCCGGCTGCTGGTTTTAATTTCTGGTGCCGAGCGCCTTAAAAAACCAGATAAGATAGTTTTTGTAGCAACCGTTGAAGCCAAACAACAAGCTTATTTGGGCTGGGCACGCCCCGGCGATCTGTTAGAGCAATTACTGAAAGAGGATCCGTTATATTTAAAAAGCTTTTATGCCGCCCGCGCGGCCGCGGCACAATGGGCATTATTAGGGCCATTAGAGCCGGTTCCGCCAATGAACAACTATTATGCTATTCCACCGGCACCAGCCTGGATGCAGGGTACTCTCGCGCTAAACCACAGCTGGATGGCATTTTCAACCAATACCGGCTTACCTAACGAATTATTGGCCGAACAACTTTTGCAAAACGAACTTGGCTCAACTATTGAAAATCAGGGCGGGGCAAAGCATGTTAATATGGTACATCTTGATGAAATATTTAGCCCTGTGCTGATCAAAAAACAAATTGACAAAAGCTGGCCGGATGAACAGCAAACCAACGCGCTGTTTGCTGCCGAAGAACCTTTTATAGCGATAACCGAAAACGGGAAATATTCGGCCATAGTTTCAACACAATCCTTATATAACGAGGTATTGCGGGGAATGATGGCCAATAAAAAGTAACCTTTAAAATATAGAAACAACTTTAATACAAGGTACAAAGCTAAATGCTGACCCGCCCTGAGCATATAGCCGCTGATTCAATATCCCGGGAGTTATTTTTAGCGATAAGTTGTTATCCACAGTATACGAGTGGATCATTTTAGCATCAATATAAGCATCAATTGCCTGTATCCCCCATACTCCTAAAATACCAATGATACATATATCCCGGTTACGCCTTGCATTTTCACGCGCCGATGCCAGAATACCATCACTAACATAATTTTCCGGACTACTATACCTTATATATTCTGCGTAATAAGGATCGCCCTTTTTGGGAGGACCATCATTACGATAACGTGAGAGCGTAAGATATTCGCGATAATATTGCTGATTATGAATAGTGTTAATTACCAAAATGCTAAGGCCGCCGTAAATAAGCGGAGCTTTCCAGGCCCGATGATTATATGCCTGCCCCCAGCCCGGTAGCACCAACGAACGGATCACAGCTTTATGTGCCGAATGCAAACTATCGGGGTGATAAATTTTCTCTTTTATTGCACCGGTTTGTGCAATAGCTGCAGATAAACAACAGGTAAAAACGCCACAGAAAAACAGGATTTTATACATTACAGGTCACCAATTTTATGATAAGGAGGCTAAAGGTTGGTGAATGATCATTGAAAAACCAATCATATCCTTACGCCAGGTTGCAGGTTTACTAACGGAGAAAAATATGTTTTAATATTGGACAGATAGATAATGATAAAAATTATGGGGCTTCAATTTGTGGCCGTTTTAGCAATTAGCGTACTTTTGCCGCGATGGAACAAGTTACCCTTAAAAGAACAGACAGCGATAACCCCGATTTCAGAGTCCTTATTACCAAGCTGGATGCCGATCTTCGTCTTCGCAACGGCGATATGATGGATTTTTATGATCATCATAACATTATCGAAAAAAATGACACCGTAGTTATTGCTTACATAGATGATAAACCTGCCGGTTGTGGCTGTTTTAAAGATTTCGATCACGAATCAATAGAAGTTAAAAGAATGTTTGTTGAGCCTGATGCAAGGGGAAACGGCATCAGTAAAATAGTTTTAAACGAACTGGAAAGCTGGGCCCGCGAAATCGGTTTTAAGTTTGCAGTCCTCGAAAGCGCCAGCAAGCAGGTTGAAGCACATAGCCTGTACCACAAATCGGGATATGAGCGTATCGAGAACTATGCCCCTTACGTTGATCTGCCTTATAGCTTTTGCTTCAGAAAAAAGTTGTAATGCAAGCCAGTCTCAGTTTAAAATGATCTGCGGCAGATCATAGCGCCGGGACATATCATCAATAAAAAGCTTTTCAATTAAAGTGTTCAGGTATTTGGCGTCGGCCTCAGCCATGGGGAAGGTCATGTTGTAAATTTCAAAGGGTGTATTATCAACCTGCTTATAAGAGCCAAAGCTGCACAATACGCAACCAGGGCTGGATTTATATAAACTGTGGCTGATAATTAACCGGCTCTGCAGCCTTTTAATAATATACCTTGTTTTAAATAAGCCATAGTCACGTTGGTAACTAACCGACCGTGTATTAATGATCAGGTTTTCCCATCCAAAAAAATTCCAAAGTGAATATTTAGCCAATAACACAAAAAGCAGCCCGAAGCATATAACTATTCCCGGAATGTGCCATACAACACCCAAAGCAATAACTGCTAAAATAAAAAGGTTGGCTAAAACAAGGGCCAGTTTACCTATAAGCGGATTACTTACGTTTACAGAAACATAAACGCATATACCGTCGCTGAAAATCTCAGATTTAGGCTGATTCATTATTTTTATAACTGGTAATGCTAAGATACAAAAAAGCCCTGCTTTCGCAGGGCTAAAACACAGTCAGCAACTCTAACACACACTTAATTAAAAATTATAACACAAACTTATTACCTATTCTTCTGTCGCTAACTGAAAGCTTATTGGGATACTATATCTAACACGTACGTTCTGACCGTTTTGCACACCCGGTTTCCAGGCTTTGGCCAGTTTTAGTACACGGGTTGCTTCTTCATCAAAACCATAACCTGCACCACGGTCAACCTTAATATTTGAAAGTGTTCCGTCTTTTTCAATAATAAAACTCATAAACACCCTGCCTGAAACACCTTGCTCTTGTGCAACCGCCGGGAAACGCAGGTTCTTCTGTAAAAACTTAGCCCAGGCCGCCGCTCCACCTACTGGTTCAGGCATAACTTCCAAACCATCTATGGTATGCACCCCGTCATCCACCTTGGCTGTACCGGGGCCGCCAGGTGTACCAGTTTCGGTTTTTAATACATTACCGTCCCCAACAGGGCCTTTGACATCTTCAGATCCTATTGCCACGTCTTTCAAATCGTTGATAGTTGGCGGATCCGTCGGCGGATCTGTGGTAACCAAATGTGGATTTGTAAACACTTTGGTTTCAACCTGAACAGCAGGCTTTTGCTGTTGCTGTGCCGCGGCAGGCGGATCGGGTTGTTTTGGTTTAGCTTCAACAGGAGGCTTGGGGATATCTACCGGATTTTTAAGTGAGACTTCGTGAAAAACGTATTCTTTTTTCGGCTTAGCCTTAAAAACTATGGTAGCAGCCGATAGCACAGCTACGGCAGCAAAAGCGATTCCCATGGCCTTGGTTAACGTTTTTGAATAAGTGCTGCGTAATTCATACGCCCCATAATTTTTGTTGCGATGGTCAAATACAAGGTCGAGCCACTCGGCATTGTACAAATCAAATTTGGTGATAAGCATATTTTCGGAATTAAATTTTATTAATAACGAATATACTTATATTATATTTTGTAAAAAGCAGAAATAATTCAAAATAATTCCGTCAGATTTTTCATCTGTTTTTCATCTTCTATAAAAACAGACATAATCCATAAAAAGATTAAAAAACCATTCAACAAAACCTTTTTTATCTCATAAAATAAAAAAATAATCAATAAAAGTTGACTTTAAAAGCATTTTAAACAATCAAATCACAAAAAATTTAAAATTTTTCAAAAAAAACTATCAATTATTTACAGTTTTTATTACTTTTAGATATGGTTAAAAGGTTTTACAAACTTATTGCCTTATTTTTTCTACTCTTTTACGGATTTACCGCATCCGCAAAGGGTGGATTATACCATTATTACCACAAAAGCACTAAAAAAACCACTGTATCTGCAACAATACCCCATCACAATCCATTTAACCTGGAGTTTGTACTTAATAATGTACCCGCTCCGGTTATTAATGTACAGCAACACAGGGGGGCGCATTCTTTACAGGCGTTTGTAGCAACGCCCGGCAGCTACACAATTAGATTTAAGTACCTTGATTTTAATTGCGGCCTGGACACAAGCAAATTGTCCCAGCTCCGCAAACTCATCCTTTTTCCGTTTCACGACTTTTGGTAGGCTAAAAAACAATTCCCAACCCACATGCCCTGATTAAGCATGAGGGATTATTGTTTTTTAAAAAATTTAGTTTTAATACTGTCCGGTGTTTTTGATTGGACACCGGACAGTATTATTCAAACCTTCATTTTTTTTCCTCCCTTAAACCCGAAACATGAAAAAATTCATACCTTTTGGCATACTCTTAATTGTAATTGTATTAGCCCTTATATATCCTTCAGTTACCCTTACAACCGTTAAAGACAGCAAAATTGACTCTGGCGATACCGCCTGGCTATTAGTAAGTACCGCCCTTGTATTGATCATGACCCCTGGTCTGGCATTTTTTTATGGCGGTATGGTGAGCAAAAAAAACGTATTATCAACCATGCTGCAAAGCTTTGTTTGTATGGGCGTAATTACCGTTATATGGGTGATATTTGGCTTTAGCCTTGCCTTCGGCGAAGATGAGTTTGGTGGTTTTATTGGCAACCCCGGCACTTTCTTTATGATGAAAGGCACATTAGGTAATGCCACCTGGGAACTTGCCCCAACCATCCCACTGGTACTATTCGCTATGTTTCAGTTAAAATTCGCGGTTATTACACCTGCCCTTATCACCGGCGCCTTTGCCGAAAGGATCCGTTTTAACTCTTACGTGATTTTCCTTTGCCTGTTCATGATCTTCATTTACGCTCCCTTAGCTCACGCTACATGGCATCCAAAAGGCTTCCTTTTCGGAAAAGGCGTACTTGACTTTGCCGGCGGTACCGTAGTACACATGAGCGCAGGCTGGGCAGCTTTGGCATCAGCTATATACTTAAAAGGCCGCAACGAAACTTCACACAATCCGGCCCGTATCAGCTATGTACTATTAGGTACAGGTTTATTATGGTTCGGTTGGTTTGGTTTCAATGCTGGCTCTGCATTAGGCTCGGGGACTTTAGCAGCAACCGCTTTAGCAACAACTACTACAGCATCTGCCGCTGCGGCTATGGCCTGGATGTTCTTTGATATCCTTCGCGGTAAAAAACCTGGCGTATTAGGCGCATGTATAGGTGCGGTTGTAGGTTTAGTAGCTATTACTCCGGCAGCAGGCTTTGTAACTATCCCACACTCTTTAATTATTGGTATAGTAGCCGCTGTAGTGAGCAACCTGGTTGTGATCTGGAGAACCAAAACCAGCATCGACGATACACTTGATGTATTCCCTTGCCATGGCGTAGGCGGTATGGTTGGCATGCTTTTAACCGGTGTATTCGCACACCAGAATGTTAACTCAGCCAACACAACCGGCAATGGTTTATTTTACGGCGAAACACATCTTTTCCTTGTTCACTTAATTACATTAATTGGTGTATCGGCCTTTGCTTTCATCGGCTCATTCATTTTATTAAAGATCACCGACATGATCAGCACATTACGTGTAACTCCTGAAGAAGAGCTTGCAGGTTTGGATATCAGCCAGCACGACGAGGAGCTATAATCAACTCCTATCCCCTAACTGATTAAACTCAATTAACAACATAAAAAATAAGCCGCACCTTTTACAAGGTGCGGCTCTTTTATTAAATACCTTTATTCTGCAGGCGCTTACGGCTCAACACAAACCAATACCTGCAAACTCAGAAAAACTACCATTCTTTAGTTGAAACCCGCTTTACCTTTTTAACATCATGCTTCTCCAGCGATGAAGTTTTAAGCATATAAGCCTTCAGACTATCGCCAACATGTTTACTGTTAACTAACACCTGGCTTATACAAGTACTAAAATCGGCCTTTGATAACTTTTCCGATGCTTTTTCAAGAGCTACATCTTTTCCATGCATAAACTCAACATTGCCATAACGGTTACGCTGATAAGGCTGGTACACAAAATCGGTTAACCAATAACGATACTTACCATCCTTTACCTCCACCCTAAGTGTATAGGCCATTTCCCCGCCTTCACTATTACCCACCAGGCCTTTTTTATTGATCAAAAAAGAGCCGGTACCGGTAAGCGCATTACCATCCTTATCGGCCTTGGTCAGCTTAAGCGCTTTTGCCGGGTAAGCTTTTTTAAAAAAATACAACCCGCGGTCATAAAGCGTATCAGCTACAGCACCGGGCTGATCTGCCGTTTTATAATAGATATACTTGTTATTTTCATCAAGGGCCAGCGAATCCTTTTGCGCAAAGGCACCCAACGAAAAAAGGAGACCAACAATGCCTAATAGTATCTTTTTCATAAAACAAATATAAAAGCCGCTCCGGACAATTCCGGAACGGCTCATGATAAAAATAGGGTCAATATAAACTTTTTTTTTAGAACGCGTACACCGCAGCTACAGCAAACTGACCGGCTGATTTTGAAGGATCGCCAGAGTGATTAATGAATGAAGTAGATGAGCCGTGATCTAACCTGATTTCAGGAATGAAAGTAAGCGGGCCTGATTTAATGTTTGCAGTAAAGGTAAAGGCCTTAACATTTTGCCCCGGAGGAGGGCCAAATGTTTGCAACGCGCCATTTTTAGTTTTGAAATACTCGCCCCTTAAACCCAAAGTAACTGTTTTTGATACAGCTAACTGCGGATATAAAGCAACACCACTAAAGCCGCCACCATCATTTGGAGCCGAGTAAGTAGCACCGTTTAAGCCTAATTTAAAGGCATCGGTAATTTGATAAGCCGTTGTCAAATCAACTTCGGTACCAGATTCTTTACCGGTAGCAAGGTTAAGATAAGCAGTCCATCCTTTTACTGGAGATACAAACAACTGCGAGCCAAAGGTATTTACCTTATGCGTTGAAGTATAATTGTTCCAGGTATCGTTAAATATACCGGCCATTAAGCTTACTTTATCGCTAAACGCGTAAGTTAACTTAACACCAGGGTTCTGGAACGGGCCATTAGTGAACAGGTATGAAGTTGAGTAGTTAAAGTTACCTACAGGACTAATAACCTCATAACCAATAAAGGTAGCCATATAACCACCGGTAAGGTTTAATTTATCGGTAAGATCATATGATACATACAAGTTCTGAATGTGGAATGAATCACCATTAGGACCATTTGGAATTGACTGAGCCTGCCCGCGCGGACCAAATGAAAGCTCACCAACAAACGCAGCTTTACCTACCTTTTTCTTCAAGCCCAGATCAATCATACCAATTGATACCGAATTATGGTCACTTGCAAAGCTGGTAGGGATCTGAGAGCCCTTGTCTGAGAAATCATATTTATAGTAGGTATCTACCGAACCGTAGATAACCAAAGGGGCATCAGACGTGGTTTTAACCGTGTCCTGAGCCTTTACCGTAAAGGCAGCAATTGAAAAAAATGAGAAGAGTAGAAATACTTTTTTCATGATAACGATTTAATTGTGAATTGATAAACTATTTTGTTAATTGTTGTTTTTTTGGGAAAATTCTATTGTTATTATTTGATTATCAACACCTTGCAATTAAAAGGATCAGTTATGTGTCGGCATAAAAAATCCCTGTACGATTGGCAACGGCAACGTCCACTTAAACAACTACTGTTGTTTCAACATGAAATGCTGTTAAGTCTTAAGTCAGCAGCCTTTAGTTTAAAGTCAGAAAATTAACTTCTGACTTTAAACTGAGGACTATAGACTTAATACTACCACTCTCCAACCGCACAAGGCATCAATATTTTGTTAAGCTTAAAAGCTTAGTCTATTTCTTTAGGCTTCAGAAGCAACCTTAGCACCTTTATCAAAAAGGCCACTCAGGCTGATCTCATCGTCCTGAACAGGATAAACTTCGATACCGTGATCAAACACGTCGATACCACCGGTACCGGTTTCACCATGCTCTTCGATACGCAATTTCCAAGGATGACCTAATTTGTTAATCACAAACATCATCACGTAAGAAACCACAAATACAGCAAGTGTAATGGTCAAGCTACCGATTAGCTGAGCTTTTAATACATCAAAGCCACCGCCGTAAAATAAGCCAGCTACCGGGGCAGAGTTATCAGCACCAGTTGGGCCTGTAGCGCCATATTGACCAGAAGCGAATAAACCTAAAGAGATAGTACCCCAGATACCGTTAAGGCCGTGTACAGATACTGCACCAACCGGATCATCGATACGGAACCACTCGATCAGGTATACACCACCGAAGATAATGAAGCCAGAAACCGCGCCTAAAAGGATAGCACCGAATGGGCTAACCCAGTAACAAGGACAAGTAATAGCAACTAAACCTGCAAGGAAACCATTAATAGTAAAGGCTAAATCAAATTTGCCTTTTGTTGGGCCAAACCATAAAGCGGCAAGCATTGCGGTGAAACCACCGGCGCAGGCTGCAAGCGTAGTATTAGCTGCAACGCGGCCAATACCCTGCATATCCATTGCTGACAATGTTGAACCTGGGTTAAAACCATACCAACCAAACCAAAGTAAGAAACCACCTACAGCAGCAACCAATAAGTTGTGACCTGGAGGCAAGCCGCCTTTTTCTTTATCATCGCGGGCAAAAATGCGGCCTAAGCGTGGGCCTAACACCATTGCACCTGCCAGTGAAGCAACACCACCAATAGTGTGTACTACTGTTGAACCTGCAAAGTCGCGGAAAGGCTGAGCGCTTATTGACTTGAAGAAACCTGAAGTTCCCATTGTAGCAAGGAAACCATCCGGACCCCAAGCCCAGTGACCGATGATAGGATAGATAAAGCCGGTGATACCGATACTGTAAAGAATGTCGCCACGGAAGCTGGTACGACCAATCATAGCACCTGATACAATGGTTGAGCAAGTATCAGCAAAAGCGTACTGGAAAATCCAGTGTGCCAATACCGGGATACCGGTTGAACCGTAAGTTTCAGGAGTGTTTTGAAGGAAGAACCAGGTTTTACCATCAGCACCGCCCCAGCCAATAAAGCCGTTGCCATTGCCAAACATAAAGGCATAACCAATAGCGTAAAATAGCAAACCACAAAGACAAGTATCAAAAATACATTCCATCAGCACGTTCACTGTTTCGCGTTTACGGGCAAAACCAGCTTCGAGCATAACGAAACCTGCCTGCATACCAAATACTAAAAAGGCAGCAACCAGTGTCCAAACAGTATTAACCGTGTTAATTAATGCTGTTTCATGGGCGGTATAAGTTTCGGCAGCGTTAGCTTTTGTACCGAACATACCTGGCAAAACCATCATTGCGGCAAAAACCAGCAACAAGCCAATCATTTTCCCTGTAAAAATGGTCGCACCCAGCGCCCATTTTTCACGTGTCAGCTGTCGGACTGAACTTAGGAAGTTGTGTTTTGTAGAACCTACTTTCATCGTTTAATTTAGTTTGATTGTTTTTTAAAAATTAATTAGTTTGATTGTTGTATTTAAATTTAGTTTGATTGCTATTTAGGCTTCACAAAACATCTTAATCTTTAGTTTCTTTCACTACTCATTCCAATTATTCGGAATTTTCATAAAAACACCGATAATTTTGATGTTTTCGTAAATTATTTTCTGAAATTAGGTAGTATTCTTAAGAATAACAAATTATTAATGATAAATTAATGGTAAAAAATCTAAAAATTATGAAAATTGCAAAAACAAGGCATCCAAAATGCCATTTTTTAAACTTTTGAAAATGATATTTTCAGAAAAATTTCAAAAAACTCAATGAAAAATTTAAAAAACATCAGTTTTAAACAGATAAAACCAATTTTAATCCATTTTAACATTAAAAAACAGCGCAAAATCTATTAAAAAGCACATTTTTTATATTTTCAGGCAAAACTTAATACCCACATGGCTATTTCGGAGCTTTTTTCTATCCTTTTATATGGTATTAGGTGAAATGTTATATTTCGCTTAATTTTGCCCCGTATTTTAAAGGATAGTTATAATTTTGACCACTAACCTTTATTTAAACCTCATAAAAATATGTCCAATATCAGATTCAAAGCCTTACAGGATGTACTTTCACGCACAATTCCTGAAGTAAAACCACCTTCACCAAAAATTTCTGATTATTTCGGGTCGAATGTGTTCGATAAAAAGAAAATGAAGGAATATCTTTCGTCAGAGGCTTACCAGGGAATAGTAAATTCTATCGAAAAAGGCGAACCTATCCCCCGCGACCTTGCAGAACAGATTGCATCGGCCATGAAAGCATGGGCTTTGGGCAAAGGAGCTACACATTATACACACTGGTTTCAACCACTTACCGGCACTACCGCCGAAAAGCATGACGCCTTTTTTGAACCTACCGCCGATGGCGGCGCTATAGAACGCTTTTCGGGCGACGCGCTTGCCCAGCAGGAGCCTGATGCATCAAGCTTTCCGAGCGGCGGTATCCGTAATACTTTCGAGGCCCGCGGCTATACCGCCTGGGACCCATCATCACCCGCCTTTTTAATGGCACGTACGCTGTGTATCCCAACCGTGTTTGTGTCATACACCGGTGAGGCGCTTGATTATAAAGTACCTTTATTAAAAGCATTGAACGTGCTTGACAAAGCCGCTGTTGATGTTTGCCACTACTTTGATAAAGGTATTGAAAAGGTAAACGCGTCATTAGGTATTGAGCAGGAGTACTTTCTGGTTGATATTGCCTTATTTAATGCCCGTCCTGACCTTTATTTAACAGGCCGTACGCTATTTGGCCATATATCTGCAAAAAACCAGCAGCTGGAAGATCATTACTTTGGTTCGATACCTGAACGCGTATATGCTTACATGCAGGATATGGAGGCCGAAGCACTGCAATTAGGCATCCCGCTTAAAACCCGTCACAACGAGGTTGCGCCATCGCAATTTGAATGCGCCCCTATATATGAAGAGATCAACCTGGCTATTGACCATAACCAATTGTTAATGGATTTGATGGACCGCGTTGCCAAACGTCATAATTTTAAGGTGTTGTTACATGAGAAGCCTTATGCAGGCATTAATGGCTCAGGTAAGCACAATAACTGGTCGCTGATAACCAATACAGGCAAAAACTTACTATCTCCGGGCAAAACGCCTAAAAACAACCTCATGTTCCTTACCTTTTTTGTAAATACCATAAAAGCGGTTCATGAACATGCCGACCTGTTAAGGGCATCTATAGCATCTGTTAATAACGATCACCGTTTGGGTGCAAACGAAGCCCCTCCGGCCATTATTTCTATCTTCCTGGGTAGTCAGCTTAATGATGTACTGGACGAGATTGAAACATCACGCATCAGTAAAAAAATTAAGGAAGAAAACCTGCTATGGCAGGGCATTCCTAAAATACCGCAGATTTTACCTGACAATACCGACCGTAACCGTACCTCGCCTTTTGCCTTTACCGGTAACAAGTTTGAATTGCGTGCCGTAGGTTCGTCAGCTAACTCGGCCAGCCCGATGACCATTCTTAACCTTATTGTTGCCGATCAGCTTAAGAAGTTTAAATATGATGTAGATAAGCTCATGAAAAAAGGCGAGAAAAAAGACCTTGCTTTATTAATGGTGATCAAAAAATACATCAAGGAATCAAAAAGCATCCGTTTTGAAGGCAATGGCTATAGCGAAGAATGGGAAAAAGAAGCTGCTACAAGAGGACTGTCAAACATCAAAACCACTCCAAAAGCACTGGATGCTTTGTTAAGCGACAAATCTGAGCACCTCTTTGCCGAAACCGGTGTGTTCACCGTTCGCGAGGCACATGCCCGCCACGAAATTTTGCTGGATGCCTTCTACAAAAAGCTTCAGATAGAAGCCCGCGTAATTGGCGAGCTGGTGATGAACGTGATCATCCCATCTGCAATTGCCTATCAAAGCAAACTCATCGAGAACGTTAAAGGCCTGAAAGATATCGGTCTGGATAAATCAACTTACGAGTCGCAACTGGATATTATTAACAGGATATCTGAACATGTGAACTTCATTAAAACCAATACCGAGCAAATGGTTAATGAACGTAAAAAAGCCAACGTAATTGATGACATCCGCCAGCGCGCTATCGATTATGATGAAAAGGTAAAATCATTCTTCCAGCCTATCCGCTACCACGTTGATAAACTGGAGCAACTGGTTGATGACAGCTTATGGCCCCTACCTAAATTCAGGGAGTTGCTGTTTATTAAGTAGCATTTCATCTAAAAAAAGAAGGCCGCTAATGTTAAACATTAGCGGCCTTCTTTTTTTTAAACAATGGTCGTAATAAATCACTACTCGCAAAGTATCGAACGCACTTTAAACATCTTCTGCGATTTATATTTCAACACACTTGACACTTCGTTATTAAAAAAGCCTTGTAAAAAACTCCAACTGCTCGCGTTAACGCCTCCGTTACCGTTTTTATCCAGATTATTAATAATTTTTAAATTTCCGATAAGCATCATCTTATCCTTAAATTTTAAATAATCCTTTCGCCAAATAATAAAGCCATAACTTCCCAATTGACAGCGCTTAATTTCAGGATGAATCATCCACATATTTTCCAGCTCCGAGTTCGAGTATTTAAAAATATCATTTCTAATATTAGCCACTCCCCAAAAGTCATCTTCAACAGCATCGACAACTGTTGGTATTTTTTCACTATTATAAGTCAGCGCAGCAAAAGTATAATTGTGAGGACTTTTTTCATTGTAAATACTCGTGCATATAATCATTTTATACCGATTATCAGCCGCCAAAAAGGTTAATACGTCGCCCTGTGTCATGTCTTGATAATTGGCATCCCTATTTACGCAAACAAATCACTTGCCTTGTGCTGTTCAATAAGCACCGCCCGGTATTTAGATAGCAAAGCCGATTTGGATATAAAACCTATAAAAACCTCATCTTTTACCACTGGCAGTTGCCAAACATCAATAGCATCGAAGGTATCCATTACACTGCTGGCCGGTTGCTCATAGTCAATTACAGTTGGCGGCTCTATCATAATATCGGCTATCAGACTATCTGCTATCTCCTTATTAAATAACCGGCGGCGGATATCATCTATCAGCACTACTCCTTCCAGGCTGCCGTCATCTTTCAATACAGGGAAAATATTAGCGTCCGTTTTGGCCAATACTTTATAAAAATCGGTCACCGTCATTGATTTATCAACAGCCGTGTATTTACGGTTGATAATACTATCAAGCGTTATGGCATTCAACATGCCGTAATCCTGGCCGGGCTGGATATTGTTTTCATGAATAAGATGGCTCCAGTACATATTGTGCGGCGATGAGTAGCGCGATATGATATAAGATATAGCCGATACGATCATGAGCGGAATAAACAATACATACCCGCCTGTAATTTCAGCTATCAGGAATATAGCGGTAAGCGGCGCATGCAATACACCGGCCAGTGCGCCGGCCATACCTACAGCAATAAAATTAACCGTATTTAAATGTATGAACCCGGTTTGGTTAACACCATAAGCCACCAGTAAACCCAGAAAAGCCCCTGTAAACATAGTTGGCGCAAAAGTACCGCCATTACCGCCCGCGCCTATGGTGATGCCGGCTGCAATGATTTTCATAAACACCAATGCCGCTATAAACAGCAGCATAACAAGCGGCTGATCAAGCCATTCGCTAAATAAAGTTTCCTCCTTTAAAACGTGGATATTACCATTTAAAATGGCCGTAAGGTAATGATAGCCCTCGCCAAACAACTGCGGAAATATCACAATCATCAATCCCAGGATTACGCCGCCTGCAACGGCCCTCACATATCGGTTTTGCTTTTTAAATATGCCACCCTCTAATTTACCTCCTACTTTCGCTATGTAAATAGCAACCCAGCCGCTTAATACACCAAGGGCTACATAAAAAGGCAAAGCGTTCATTACCCAGCCTTCGGTAACCAGGTGAAACAACTGCCCCGAGTATAAGGCCTTTGAAACAACCACACCGGTAGCCGAGGCTATCAATAGCGGAATAAAGGTTGGAATAGTGATCTCCCCTATCAATATTTCAAGCGAAAATAAAACGCCAGCTATAGGACTATTGAACACTGCCGCTATACCTGCCGATGATCCTGCTGCTAACAGTACAGTTTTTTCATAGGGTGTAAGCTTAAAAAACTTGCCCACGTTTGAGCCAATGGCCGTGCCTGTACAAACAATAGGTGCCTCCAACCCTGCCGAGCCGCCGAAACCTACGGTTAATGAACTTGTGATCAGATGCGAATAAATATTATTGACCTTAATGTTTGAGCGATTTTTTTTGATGTTAATGAGGATCTTACCTATTCCTTTTTCAATCTTATCGCGGTTTACCAGGTGCTGATAGGCTACTGTACCCAAAATGCCAATTGCCGGTAAAAACACGTAAGCTATGTGATAATACAGGTGCGATGATATATTGTGGCTCAGCTCTTCCATCAAATGCACCAAAAACTTAAGGGCCACGGCTGCCAGTCCGCCTACAAAACCTACAAAAACGCTGCAATAAATTAAAAAGTTGCGTTGACTGTTACGCTTCAAGCGCCAGCGGTTTATTTTGTAGGAAAGTGTTTTTAACATAACAGAAGTAAATACTAATCTTGCTGATGAAGTATTATCAGCGAGATTTGTTTGAAAGATCAGGTATAATTCAGCCTGTGCTTGCAAAGTAACGGAATTTTGATCCAATAGATTGTATAGCTGCGATAAAAACCGATTTTAGATAGGAGGCACCTACGGAGCCTGGGATAACTGAGATTTTGCCTAGCTATAAACATGATACTCCTACGGAGTGCCATTGCCAGCTTCAGTACCTCACCTTACGCTGTTCGAAGTCTCCGACTTCGAATTGACTATGCCTGTAGTTTGTAACTACAGGAACCCAGTATTTTTGAGCTCAAAACGCACTGTAGTCAGAGACTACCAGCATAGTAGTCCAAAGTCGAAGACTTCCGACAGAGCAGAATGACACTGATTAAGGAAATTAAAGTCAATAACCTTATATTTGCCCATGATTTCTTCGCAAAGATATGATCAGCGTGGCGTATCCGCCTCCAAAGATGACGTTCATAATGCCATAAAAAACATCGACAAAGGCATTTTTCCTAAAGCATTTTGTAAAATAGTACCTGATATTTTAACCGGCGATGCCGAGTATTGCAATATTATGCATGCCGATGGTGCAGGCACTAAATCGTCATTAGCTTATACCTACTGGAAAGAAACCGGCGATATATCCGTATGGCGCGGCATAGCTCAGGATGCTATTATCATGAACCTTGACGATTTGCTTTGCGTTGGCGCAACGGATAATATCCTGTTATCATCAACCATTGGCCGTAATAAGAACCTGATTCCCGGCGAAGTTATCGCGGCTATCATCAATGGCACCGAAGAAATTTTAGCCGAACTGCGTGAAGCCGGCATCGGCATCTACTCAACCGGTGGCGAAACTGCCGATGTGGGTGACCTGGTACGTACCATCATCGTCGATTCGACAGTTACCTGCCGCATGAAGCGCGAAGATGTGATATCAAACCACCGCATTGAACCCGGCGATGTAATTGTAGGCCTGGCCTCATACGGGCAAGCCAGCTACGAAAAAGAATACAACGGAGGCATGGGCTCAAACGGCCTCACATCTGCCCGTCATGATGTGTTTAACAAAACCGTTGCCGAAAAATTCCCTGAAAGCTACGATGCAGCCATTCCTTATGAGCTGATCTTCTCCGGAAGTAAAAACCTTACCGATGCTATTGATATCGGCAATGGCGAAACCGTAACCGCAGGCAAGCTTGTATTAAGCGCAACCCGTACTTATGCCCCTATTATCAAAAAAATATTAGATGTTTACCGCAGTCAGATACATGGCATGGTGCATTGCAGTGGTGGCGCGCAAACCAAAGTATTACACTTTGTAGAAGGCTTACATATCATAAAAGATAACCTGTTCCCCGTCCCTCCGCTGTTTAAACTAATCCACGAGGAATCAAAAACCAGCTGGCAAGAAATGTATAAAGTATTTAATATGGGGCACCGCATGGAGCTTTATGTACCTGAAGCTATTGCAGCAGACCTGATCAGCATTTCGAAAAGCTTCGGTGTAGATGCCCAGATCATCGGCCGCGTTGAGAAGGCTGACACCAAGAAGGTAACAGTAACATCAGAATTTGGCGTATTTGAATACGAATAAATAAGTTAATACTATATAATAATAAAGGCGCTTAGGTTCAACTTAAGCGCCTTTATTGTTTATGCACATTACACATATCCGAATTTCTTGTAAAACAAAAAAGTCCCGGCCAAATGGCCGGGACTTTTATATGTTATTAAAGTTATTCTTAGTTAAAGATATACCTTACACCAATTTGCGCCTGGAAGCGAGAGAAGGTGCTGATATCATTCTGGAATGACTTGGTAACAGGGATTGCATTGTTTGCATCAAGATAAGGGAATGAATACTGAGCTTTGCCTGTAGTAGCGTCTTTGCTCATGTACCTTAACACTGTAGTTGCACCGTTGTTGAAACCGCTGTATGAAGTTTGGTATAAACCCCAGTTACGGTTCAATAAGTTAGTGAAGTTGATTACGTCGAAAGTAAACTCTAAAGTGTTTTTAGTTTTACCAGCCTGGATCATGAAATCCTGAGCAAAGTGCAAGTCTAACCTTTTATAGGTTGGCAATATAGCACCGTTTCTTTGAGCATACTGACCTCTGTGTGCACTTAAATATGAATCCTGGTTGATGAAGTTATTCAACTGGTTCCAGATTTGAGCCGGAGTACGAGTATCAACAGTACCGTTAGCAGCAGTTGGAGCAGCAACTAACAAGATGTCACCTTGATTTTTAGGAATGTACATCAGGTCGTTGGTAGCACCGTCGTTGTTAGGGTCGTTAGCAGTGATGTAAGAGATAGCACCGCTGTTGGCAGCCTCAAATACTAAACCTACTGTAGTAGCTAAGTTTTTAGCGTATTGTTTACGGTAAGATACTGTAGCAATGATACGGTTTGGCTGTACGTATGAGCTGTTTGAAATATTATCGGCGTTAGGATTACCGGCAACATACCTGGTGCTCCAGATAGTGCTTGCAGTTGAACCACCATCGTTAACATCTTTCGATTTGGTGTAAGTATACGCGAAGCTTGCAGCAAAACCATTGGTGAAGCTTTTTTGTAACTGACCGGTGATGAAGTATGAAAAACCTTTTGAAGTATTTTTCATGTAGTATAAACCGGTAATACCTGGGTTTTGCGCAGTTGCAGCAGCTGCAGCTGGTGTAGTGTTTCTTGAGTCATAACGAATCTGACCTTCTGGACCAGCAAAAGTGCTGTAACCATCAGACAGAACAAGGTTCTGGTGGTAAATAGCGCGGATATCTTTAGTGTAAGCACCTTCGATAGTACCGATGATACCGCCAGGTAATTTCTGGTCGATAGCTAAGTTTGTTCTCCAGATTTTTGGATATTTCAGGTTTGGATCAGCAACGTCTAACTCGTATGAAGTAGCAGCTACTGCATTTGTTGGCCTGTTTTTGTTAACGTTTGGATCAAATATTAACTGACCAGCGTTAGCAGGAGTTGCATTTGCTTTGGTAATAGTGTATGAACCAAACAATAAACCGTTGTTTGAAGCCTGGTTTGAAATCCATACAAATGGTACAGAACCAGTGAATAAACCAGAACCACCACGAACCTGAGTTGACTGGTCGCCGTTAACATCCCAGTTAAAGCCTACACGAGGAGATAACTGAACCCTGTTTTTTGGCAATTTAGAAACGTCAACATGAGTACCACCCTGGAAAGTTAAAGCAGCAGCATTGCTGTTAGCAGCTAAAGTAGTAGGGAATACATCATAATCAGCTCTTAAACCGTAAGTCAACCTGAAGTTATCAGTTACGTGTACTTTATCTTGTACGTAAGCGCTATAGATAGAAGCTTTGATTTTAGCAAAAGGGAAATCATTACCTACTGCAGAGTAACGTAAAGTATAAGCCTGTGCAGGTAAACCGTTTATAAAATCTGAAGCTGAGTTATAGGTATATAAACCATTGTAATCTGGAGCGAAACCGTTGGTGTAGCTCTGGATCTGGTTGCTTGTACCAATAGTGATCTCATGCTTACCAGAGAAGATGGTTAAATCATCAGAAAACTGGAAGATGTTTGTATTTAACAAGTTACCGGCTGTATAAAGCTCAGAACCAAAGCTGGTTGCAGTTGCGTTCGCAGCAGTTACTACGTTACCGTTAGCATCGCTTGTACCGTTACCGATATCAACCATTGGAATAGCTGAGCTACCAAGGAAGTTACGGAAGTCTCTTAAAGCAGAGTAACCAACAGTAAATTTGTTTGAAATTTTGTTGCTGAAACGAGTATCCAACTCAACAATACCAATGTTAAAGTTATTGTTGATGGTGTAACCTGAACCATAGAAAGGTAAAGTGTTTACACCCGGAGCACGTGTAGTACCGTAGCCTACACCACCGTTGGTGATACCTGAGTTACTTGCAGGCTGATCTTTAAATGATTTTAAGTAAAAATACTTAGCACTTAAAGTGTTGTTTTTGTCGATATTCCAATCGATTTTAGCAGTTAACTTATTGCTTGAAGTACGGTAGTTGTAACCTTGGTAAACACCTGGGTCATAACCAAAAGTTGCAAGTTTTTGTTTGATCGCATCAAGTGTAGAAGCTTGTACTTGTGATACGTTAGCACCACTTGCACCTGCACCACCTGCTACATAAACAGATGAAGGTGGTTGAGTGATTCTTTCCTGCTCACCAGATACGAATAAGAATAATTTATTTTTGATGATTGGACCACCTACTGCAACACCGTCTGTGTGGTAGTTAACGTCGGTTACGTTAAGGTTGGTTGGACCAACATGGTAACCTTGTAATTTTGAACCACGAGCGTAGTAGTAAGCAGTACCTTTAACCTGGTTAGTACCTGATTTTACTACAGTGTTTACACCGGCACCGGTAAAGTTACCCTGACGAACGTCATAAGGAGCGATATCAACCTGAATCTGGTCAATCGCGTCCAATGAAATTGGCTGTGAGCTTGTTTGACCACCCAAAGTACCTGATAAACCAAATGAGTTGTTGAACAATGCACCGTCTACAGTAATGTTGTTGAAAGTGCTTGAACGACCACCAAATGATAAACCGTTAGCAGAAGGAGTTAATTTAGTGAAGTCAGATAATGAACGCGCGATAGTTGGCAAGTTTTCAATTTGCTGACGGCTAATAGTTTCGCGTGCGCCGGTACGTGATGAGTTGATCACTTTACCAGCAGCGCCTCTAACAGTTACTTCTTTTAGTGAAGTAGTATTGTCTGCAAGCTGAGCAGAGATCCTTTGATCCTGACCGATTGAAAGGTTAATACCTTCCTGAACGTAGTTTGCGTAACCAATAAAAGTTACTTTGAAGGTGTACGGACCACCTACCCTTAAGTTAGGGATGTTGTAACGGCCGTCGGCACGGGTTACGGTTGAGTACACAGTACCTGTTGGAATGTGTACAATTGATACAGTTGCACCGGGGATAACACCTTTAGCATCGGTAACGGTACCGTTGATGCTGGCGGTTGTTACACCCTGGGCTAATACGCTCTTTCCAGTGAAGAACGAAAAGCCAATAAGGAGTAATAAAAGAAGGTAATGCTTCCTCATAAATTGCTTTTTTAATTATACGTTTAATTAATTGGCGCAAAGATAATTATTGAGGCAATCACTAATGTTAAGTTAACGTTAACAATCATTATATATTTATCAACATTTTACATCATAAATACAAAAACCATAAAACAATGGTCACAAACAATGAAAATATGATAAATAATATGGTTTAAATCATATGCAAACTCAACGGTTAAATTAACAGCACCTATTTTATGACACAGCGCAGATATAAATCCTCCGGGACAAGTCATATATACCGGCGGTATATTTTTGGTTTCAGCCCTTTTTATTTAGATTTGGCCTTCGAAAAAATAGGGGCCTGCGGAAAAACCACAAAAGTCCGCGATACTTATTTACCTTTGAAACGAAATTAAAGTATATCAATAATAATATGGATTACGATGTAATTGTTATTGGGTCTGGTCCGGGTGGCTATGTTGCTGCTATCCGCGCTTCCCAGCTTGGTTTAAAAACCGCCATTGTCGAAAAAGAATCATTAGGTGGCATCTGTTTGAACTGGGGTTGTATCCCAACCAAGGCTTTATTAAAAAGCGCCCAGGTTTTTGAATACCTTAACCACAGTACCGATTATGGTATTAAAATTAACGGCGCCGGCGAAGTTGATTTTGCCTCAGTTGTTAAAAGAAGCCGTAACGTTGCCGATGGCATGAGCAAAGGCGTTCAGTTTTTGATGAAGAAAAACAAGATTGATGTTCTTGTTGGCTTTGGTAAATTGAAAAGCAAAGGTGTTGTAGAAGTTAAAGCTGCCGATGGTTCGGCTAAAACCTACAGCGCAAAACACATTATATTAGCTACAGGCGGTCGCTCGCGCGAGTTGCCTAACCTTAAACAAGACGGCAAAAAGGTTATTGGTTACCGCCAAGCCATGGTATTGCCGCAGCAACCAAAATCAATGATCGTAGTTGGTTCTGGCGCCATCGGTATCGAGTTTGCTTATTTTTATAACGCAATAGGTACCAAAGTTACCGTTGTTGAATACCTTGATAACATTGTTCCGCTTGAGGACGAAGATGTATCAAAAGCATTGAACCGCATCCTTAAAAAACAAGGCATCAATATCATGACCAGCTCAAATGTTGAGTCGGTTGATGCCAGCGGCGATCTGTGCAAAGTAACTGTAAAAACAGCTACCGGCACCGAAACCCTTGAAGCTGAAATCGTTCTTTCTGCAGTAGGTATCGCTACTAACCTTGAAGGCATTGGCCTTGAAGAAAACGGCGTTAAAACCGATCGTGGTAAAGTATTGGTTGATGATTTTTACCGCACCAACGTTGAAGGCGTTTATGCTATCGGCGATATTGTTAAAGGCCAGGCCCTCGCTCACGTAGCTTCTGCCGAAGGCATCATCTGCGTTGAAAAAATTGCAGGTGAAAACCCTCACCCGCTTGATTATAACAACATCCCGGGCTGTACTTATTGCTCGCCTGAAATTGCTTCTGTTGGCTACACCGAAAAAGCAGCTAAAGAAGCCGGTTACGAAATTAAAGTTGGTAAATTCCCATTCTCAGCTTCAGGTAAAGCAAGTGCTGCCGGTGCTAAAGATGGCTTTGTAAAAGTGATATTTGATGCCAAATACGGCGAGTTTTTAGGAGCTCACATGATTGGCTACAATGTTACCGAAATGATTGCCGAAGTAGTTACCGCACGCAAGCTGGAAGCTACCGGTCATGAGATCATCAAATCGGTACACCCTCACCCAACCATGAGCGAAGCTGTAATGGAAGCAGCTGCAGAAGCTTACGGCGAATGTATCCACTTGTAAGCTAAAAGTCTTAAGTTCTAAGTCTGAAGCCCGAAGTTCTGAACTTTCATTTATGAGTTCAAAACTTCGGGCTTCTTCTTTATTATTATAATATATTTGACTGCAGACTTCGAACTTAAAACTTACGACTTTGAATTTACATACCATCGATACCGGCTTTTTTAAATTAGATGGCGGAGCTATGTTTGGCGTTGTCCCGAAAACCATCTGGAATAAAACCAACCCTGCCGATGAAAACAATCTTTGTACCTGGGCCATGCGCTGCCTGCTGGTTGAGCATGAAAACCGGCTGATACTAATTGATACAGGCATAGGCAATAAGCAAAGCGAAAAGTTTTTCAGCCATTATTACCTACATGGCGATGCAAGCATGGATAATTCACTGGCTTCATTGGGCTTTCACCGGGATGATATTACTGATGTGTTTTTAACCCACCTACACTTCGATCACGTTGGCGGGGCTGTTGTAAGGGACGGAGAAACGCTTTTACCGGCCTTTAAAAACGCGACCTACTGGAGCAACGCCAAACACTGGGATTGGGCTATAAACCCTAACGAACGCGAAAAGGCGTCCTTTTTCAGGGAAAACATTATGCCTATACAGGAAAGCGGACAGCTAAAGTTTGTTGACACGACAGATGGCATCCATTTTATGAAAGATTTTGACATCCGCTTTGTATCCGGACACACCGAATCCATGATGCTGCCGCTTATTAATTATAAAGGGAAACAGATCCTGTATATGGCCGATCTGCTGCCGTCTGTAGGACACTTGCCTATACCTTATGTAATGGCTTATGACATGTTCCCACTGCAAACGCTTACCGAGAAAAAAGTATTTTTAAACGAAGCACTCGAAAAAGAATACATATTATATTTTGAACACGACCCGGTTAACGAATGCTGTACACTACAGCAGACAGAAAAAGGAATAAGAATGAAAGAAGCATTTAAACTGGGGGATGTTTAAGGAGTGTCATAAGATCACCACAAAAATCATACCGCTTGGTAATTTGCACAATTATTATTATAAACATGCACAGAATCTTTACACAATAAAAATTAAACCCTCACTATCAAGATGTTACAATATTAATTAATGCCATATTTTTTTTCAAAATACTTTAACCAATTGTATTTTTTTAGAACAAATTTGTAGATTTACACGTTCTACTCCCTGAACACTGAGTAGAGAGGCTTAAGAAACTAAATGAGACAACTCAAAATAACGCAATCCATTACCAATCGCGAGTCACAATCGCTTGACAAATATCTGCACGAGATTGGTAAAGTTGACCTGATAACTGCTGAAGAAGAAGTAATTTTAGCTCAGAAGATCCGCGAGGGTGACCAGGCGGCATTAGAACGCCTCACCAAAACCAACCTTCGCTTTGTTGTGTCTGTTGCTAAACAATATCAAAACCAGGGTCTTACCTTAGGCGATTTAATTAACGAAGGTAACCTCGGTTTAATTAAGGCTGCAAAACGTTTTGATGAAACAAAGGGTTTCAAATTCATTTCATACGCTGTATGGTGGATCCGTCAATCTATATTGCAGGCTATTGCCGAGCAATCACGCATTGTGCGTTTACCGCTTAACCAGGTAGGTTCATTAAGCAAAATCAGTAAAGCTTTTTCTAAGCTTGAGCAGGAGTATGAGCGTGAGCCATCGCCTGAAGAGCTTGCCGATATATTGGAAACCACCGTTGATAAGATCTCTGATACACTAAGCAACTCTGGCCGTCATGTATCAATGGATGCGCCGTTTGTACAGGGTGAAGAAAATACGCTGCTTGACGTACTGGAAAACCAGGAACCAAACACCGATTCGATCCTGATCAACGAGTCATTATCTGAAGAGATCAAACGTTCACTCTCGACCCTTACCGAGCGCGAACGTGAGATCATTGTATTGTTCTTCGGTTTAGGTACCAATCACCCGCTTTCATTAGAGGAAATTGGCGAAAAATTCAACCTTACCCGCGAACGTGTACGCCAGATCAAGGATAAAGCCTTACAACGCCTTCGTCACACCTCAAGGAGCAAAATCCTTAAATCATACTTAGGTTAATCAAACTTCCACAATAAGATATTTAAAAGCCATCGAAAATCGATGGCTTTTTTGTTGGCTTTACTCTCTTCCTTGTCATTTCGAACGAGGAACGAGGAGAAATCTTATACGCCCGGCTAATCCACATGCTTATTGGATTTGCAAAGCGTATAAGATTTCTCTTTCGCCCCTACACCCCCCCTGCCTGCTCAATCGAAATGACATCGTTAAGGAATAACGCTACCTTATTGCAAAAAAAGCGGTGAGTCTAAACTCACCGCTTTTATATCTGAAAGATCGGCAACTAATCTCTAGTCACCAACCTCCAATCACTCCAAATTAAAGCGCTAACACTTCTTTAACACGGTCAGCAGCTTCTTTCAGCAATATAGCCGAGTAAACTTTCAAACCTGAGTTATCGATCAGTTCTTTTGCTTCTGCAGCGTTTGTGCCTTGTAAACGTACAATAATTGGAACCGGAATATTACCGATTTCTTGGTAAGCGTCAATTACACCTTGTGCTACACGATCACAACGAACAATACCACCAAAGATATTAATCAGGATTGCTTTTACGTTGGGATCAGAAAGGATGATATTGAAACCGGCTTTTACAGTTTGCGCGTTAGCGGTACCACCTACATCAAGGAAGTTGGCAGGCTCGCCACCGGCAATTTTAATGATATCCATGGTAGCCATAGCTAAACCGGCACCATTAACCATACAACCTACGTTACCATCAAGCTTAACATAGTTAAGGTTTGATTTACTGGCTTCAACCTCGGTTGGATCTTCCTCATCGGTATCACGCATAGCAGCGTAATCAGCATGACGATAAAGCGCGTTATCGTCAAGGTTTACCTTAGCGTCAACTGCTAAAATTTTATTATCAGAGGTTTTTAAAACCGGGTTAATTTCAAACTGTGATGAGTCGGTACCTTCATAGGCTTTATATAAAGCAGCAATGAATTTGGTCATATCTTTAAACGCTTCGCCTTCAAGACCAAGGTTAAAAGCTATTTTACGGGTTTGGAAGCCCTGTAAACCAACTTTAGGATCAATCTCTTCTTTAAATATAAGCTCAGGAGTTGAGTGTGCAACTTCTTCAATGTCCATACCGCCTTCGGTACTGTACATGATGATGTTACGGCCACGTGCGCGGTCAAGCAGCACGCTCATGTAAAACTCTTTTACAGCGCTTTCGCCAGGATAGTAAACATCCTGTGCTACTAAAACCTTCTTAACTTTTTTACCTTCCGGACCGGTTTGTGGTGTTACCAGTTGCATACCTAAAATATTGCCTGATAATTCTTTTACCTGATCAATGTTTTTGGCCAACTTAACGCCGCCGCCTTTACCACGGCCACCTGCGTGGATTTGAGCTTTTATTACTACCCAATCCGAACCGAAGTCTTCTTTCATTTTTTGGGCAGCCTCAACAGCCTGCTCAACAGTATCGGCTACAATGCCTTCCTGAACTCTAACGCCATAGCTTTTTAATATAGCTTTACCCTGGTATTCGTGAATATTCATGTTTTGAAGAATTTGCGGTAAAGCTACAATTTTGTTTGAAACGGTAAACACCTTGTTTCAGTTTATTTGCCTTTGTTTGGGTAAATAACATTGTATTTACAAAAGGTTATTACTCACAATGGGTTGCCATGAATCAACATTGCCTAAGTACCATACACTTTGCTAAATGCGCCGTAGGCGCTACCTGTTTGTAGCAGCATAATGTTCAGTTAAAATTTTGCCTCGTAGAGGCTACCCTTTCTCATCCGATACAAAATCAAACTTGCAAGGGTAGCCTCTACGAGGCAAAAAAATCATTACAATTACTTTGCTACAAACAGGTATCCCCTACGGGGAATAGAAAAAGAAAAATGCGACTAAACGCATATTTAACATAGATACACAACTCAGCATAAAGCATCACATTATCCCCCATCAACCAAACAAATAAATCAGCTAATCCGTTACCTTTGTCAAATGCTTAAAGCCAATTCTATCCATAAATCATACGGACAATTACAAATATTAAAAGGCGTTGACCTTGAGGTACAAAAGGGCGAGATTGTGACCATTGTTGGAGCCTCGGGTGCGGGAAAAAGCTCTCTGCTTAACATATTGGGCACTCTTGACAAGGCCGATTCAGGCACTTTAACTATCAATGGTATTGAATTAAACAAACTAAACAATAAACAACTGAGCGATTTCCGTAACCGTCAAATCGGCTTCATATTCCAGTTCCATCATTTACTGGTTGAGTTTAGTGCGTTGGAAAACGTTTGTATCCCGGCTTTTATAGCAGGGAAATCAAAGTCAGACGCCGAAAAAAGAGCAGTCGAACTGCTTGACCTGCTTGGCTTGAAAGACAGGTTGCATCACAAACCCAATCAGCTATCGGGGGGCGAACAGCAACGGGTAGCGGTAGCCCGTGCACTCATCAATAACCCGGCGCTTATTTTTGCCGATGAACCATCAGGAAACCTTGATTCGGTTAACGCCCTTGAGCTTCATGAATTATTTATTAAGTTGAAGAATGATTTCAGGCAAACCTTTGTAATTGTTACTCACAATGAAGATCTTGCAAACCTGTCGGACCGTACAGTTACAATGAAGGATGGTTTAATTGTTAACGCCCACTAACATGAGCATTTTAATTACTGCCGCTACATCAGCACAAGCCTATCAGCTTAAAAACAAACTTGACGGAAAAAATATTATTTTAGGTGATCACATGGACCTGCCCGATTTTATGGTTAAAACCGGCCAGATGATCCTGCTGCCTAAACCTGCTTCGGCAAGTTATACGCATGAAATGCTTACGCTTTGCTTAGATAAAGGCATCGAATCGGTTTATTTATTAAGGCCCGATGAGGCGGAGCTCCTGTTAAAAGCCGAAACCCTTTTTAATGAATACGATATAAAACTACATGTAATTGCTTAATGGACTATAAGGATATTGATAAACGTAAAACAGCTTTTATTTTTGAATTAGATGATGTGCTTTATCCGGCAAAGGATTATTACTTTCAGGCATATTACCTGTTTGCCAATATGCTTGAATATATTGAACTGATAGACGCGAAGGCTGCAACCAAAGTACTAACCGATACGTATATAGCTGAAGGGAAAGATGCTGCTTTTGATCGTTTAGCTGTTGAATTTCCGGTAGCTGAGCAATACCGCGATAAGTTTGAAAACCTGCTTCTAACTGCCAAATTACCGCTAAAGCTACTTTTATACCAAAATGTGCTTACCCTGATGCAGGACATTGTGGTCGACCGTAAGATGCTGTTCATTGTAACCAATGGCAACGTACAGGAACAAGTAAATAAAATAAAGCAAACTGAATGGCACGGATTGGAAAAATATCTGCGCTGCTATTTTACCGAAGAAACAACGCCCAAACCCGAGCCTGATGTAATAAACCTGCTCATTCAGGAACATGGCCTTCAGCGTAAAGAAATAGTAATGATAGGAAACTCGGAAACTGACAGACTTTGTGCTGAAGCCAGCGGCGTAGACTTTATCAGTGTGGAAGACTTTTTATAACATTACCTATAACATACTTAATAACCAGGCGTTTAAATATTAAAATTCAAGCTTATGCGGAAAACACTCTACTTTTTAGCCCTTATCTCCATTGCGTCGTTATCTGCCTGTAAAAAAAACAAACCGGTTAACAACGGAGATGATGGCTCAGGGCCGTCAAGCACAGGATCATTGCTTGATCGTGTACGGGATTCGGTTTATCTTTATCCGCAGGAAACTTATTTATGGTATAACCAGCTTCCTACGTATAAAAATTTTCAGCCACGTAATTACGTTAGCAGCGATACCATCACCGGCTTAAGCAGCGAGGTTGATCATTTATCACAATATGCCATAAATCCGGCTACCTCTCAACCTTACGAATATTACGATAATACCGGTACTGCCAAATATTCGTTTATTGACGATGGCTCGGTATCAAATGAACTAAGCGGTAATGGCGGCGACTTTGGCTTCTCGGTATTCTACCCAAGCCGTACCGATCTAAGAATTAAATACGTATATCCTGGATCCCCTGCTGCCAACGCCGGTATTAAACGCGGCTACCAGATCACCAAGATCAACGGCCGTACCGATCTCGCTTATGATGATGGCGGTACAACTACGCAATTTGTTATAAATGCTTACGCCAACAGCAAAACGATAAACATGACGCTGACAAGGCCTGACAATACAACGATTGACGTAACATTAAATACGGCTAATTACACCATAAACCCGGTAATTACCTATAAAACATTAGATGTGGGTTCGGGCAAAAAAGCGGGCTACATGGTTTTCAACTCCTTTACTGATTTAACTAATGCAAAACCTAAAATTCTGGAGGCCATAAACAGCTTTGCCGGAATTTCTGATTTGATCATTGATTTAAGGTATAATGGTGGCGGGTCGGTAGAAACTGCCGAATACTTTGATAACCTTTTGGTACCATCGGCAAAAACCAATACTAAAATGTATACTGCTTATTTTAATGATAAGCTTACAAGTGACAACTATACCCTATTTAAAAACCTTTATGATATTCCTAAAGGCTTTTTCTCGGTAACCAATCAAACTGTTAACTTCCAAAAAGAAGGCTCACTTAACTTGAGCAGAATATTTTTTATAGTTGGCGGCGGTACGGCATCGGCAAGCGAATTAACTATCAATAACCTTATTCCGGAACTTGAAGTTCAACTAATAGGCTCAACTACCTACGGTAAACCGGTTGGTTTTTATGGTATAGATATCAATAAGTACCAGTTGTATATGCCTATGTTCTCCACAAGAAATTCGGCCAACAGCGGTGACTATTATACAGGGATGACACCCGGAAAAGATCCTTATAAAGGCATCAGTGCAACGGACGACCTGACCAAAGATTTTGGCGACCCTACAGAAGGATTATTGGCACAAGCGCTAAGCTATATATCGACAGGTAAATACATAACCCGTTCGGTAACAACACAAAGCCTGGCTACTTCCTCTAAAAACGTGCTTACTGCAGATCAAAAACGTACAATGGAACAAAAATTTACCCGCAACAAGGTTAAAGGCCTGATGCTTAAAACGCCATCGGTATTTAAAAAGAAGAAATAAGATTTTTTCGGAATATTCAAAAGGCGAAGGGCTGAAAGGCTTTTCGCCTTTTTTATTGCCGTTGTTGGTGTTGTCACCAACAACCTTATGCTATGCACGCCGGCTTTAGCGTTAGTTAAAAAAGCCATGTCATTGCGAGGAGGAACGACGAAGCAATCTCGTAGCTATACAGATCGGGCATGCATTGGCTACCAGATTGCCACGCTGCGCTCGCAATGACATACTTTTTTGCCGTTGTTGGTGTTGTCACCAGCAACTTCACGCTATGCGTATCGGTTTTAGCGATTAATAAGATCATGCGAGGATAAAAAGTTGTTGGTGACAACACCAACAACGGCGAGAGGTCCGCCTTGTATAGTTTGGGATTGCTTCGTGCCTCGCAATGACGTTTTTATTTATGTCTAATGTTTTATCCCTAATCGGCCAGTTCCCTTAAATCGACAGGAACCACACGTGAGATTCCCTGCTCAACCATGGTTACGCCGTAAATAACGTCGGTACTGGCAATAGTACGTTTATTATGTGACACAATGATAAACTGCGACTCTTTAGAGAAGGTACGGATGATGTTATTGAACTTATCAATATTGGTATCATCAAGCGGGGCGTCAACCTCATCAAAAATACAGAACGGGGCCGGTTTAAGCAGATACAACGAAAACAGGATAGCCGTAGCCGTAAGCGTCTTCTCCCCTCCCGACAGCTGATTGATAGATAACGGACGTTTACCCTTTGGCTTCGCTATAATATCAATATCTGACTCGAGCGGGTGATCGGGATCAGTCAGGATCAGATCGCATGAATCCTCCTCATTAAACAACGAGCGGAACACCTTGATAAAGTTTTCGCGCACCATCATAAAGGCGGTCATGAACTTATCTTTGGCGGTATCATCAATCTCCTGGATGGTAGCCAGTAATGAAGCTTTAGCCTCGCTCAGGTCCTTTTTTTGTGCCTGAATAAAGGTATAACGTTCATTCATTTCGTTATAAGCCTCTACCGCCATCGGGTTGATGGCGCCAAAATCATCCAGTTGCTTTTTCAGCTTTTCCGCCTTATCGCGCAAGTCTTGCTCGTTTTCGCCTTCGGGTACTTCGCTTTCGGGCAGATCTTCTATATCTATATTAAACTCCACCGAAAGACGTTCTTTCAGCGCGTTCAGGTCTATCTTTAAATTATTGCGTTCGTCACGTAATTCGTTCTCAATAACTTCGCTGTTTTCTTTTTTCCGCCTTAATGAACTTACCTGGTTCTCATTTTCGGTGATCAGTCCGCGCCATTGATAGTGTTCTTGCTCGGCTTGTTGGGTAGCCTTCTCCAGGTTCTCCTTCTGCTCGTACATCTCCAATAGGTTATCGTCCGAGTTATCGGCCATCTTCAGGTTTTCCTGTATGGCAACCTTTACTTTCTCGAGCTCAATGGTATTCTGGCGAATCCGTGTATCCAGATTTTCCTGCTGACTATCGCGGTAGTCAAGGTCTTTCATTAAACCCGACACTTTGTTTTGCTGCTGATGGAAACGGATATTTTCCTGGTTATAGGCGTTAGACTGTACCGATACGTATTCGTTGAGCTCGTTAAAAGCCATCTGTTTATCGGCCAATAAATCGCTTTGAATCTGGCGCTGAGTTTTCAGCTCGGCCAGTTGCGGCTGCAGGGCAGCCATTTCATCTTTTATACCTGCAATTTTGCGGGCGATATCCTCCTTACGGTTGAGGCTGTTTTCAATGAAAGTTTGATACTGTTCCTGGCGGGTTTTCACGGTGATCAGCTCCGTATTTAACCGGTTAATGATCATCTGCTGCTCATTGATCTCAGCCGCCTTGGTTGAACCACGTAAAGCGCCGAGCTTATTTTGCAGCTCTTCGGATTTGGTTCTGAAAGCACCTACCTGGTTCTCTATCCCTCGAATTTCCTTAGCTAAATTCTCCAGGTTTTTGGCGCGACCGATCCTTTTACCTTCAAACAAACCAACCGATCCACCGGCCATGGTATGCTTTGATTTATTGAACTTACCGCTTTTGCCAATCAGCGTTACGCCCTGAGGCAAAGCTTCGCTGTTGATCTGGCCTTCTTTATCATCATCAACCAGATAAACCCCTTTTAACAGGTAATTACAAAGCGGCAGGTAACGTTTTTCAACCTCGATAACTCCGAGGGCTGGTATTGCATCTACCCTCTCGAAATTCACCTGTGCTGCGGCTTCATCGGCATAATTGTTCAGTACAAAGAAATTTGCACGTCCTTTAGCCGAATTGCTGAGCAGGTTTATAGCCTTCACCGCGTCGTCGTAGCTTTCAACTACATAGTAGTTCATGAGCGGCTCCAGGTAGTTTTCGATAGCTACACGAAACTCCTCTTTACAAAAAAGCACATCGCTGAACAGCGGCGCATTTTTAGCCCAGTCGGTATTCTTTTTCAGGAACCTGATAGACTCCGGGAAGCCCTCCAAACTATCAACCATACTTTTGGTAAGGTTATACTCGTTTTGTTTGGCATCCAGCCTGCGGCTCTCTTTTATAATGGTATCCTTAACCGAGTTTAGTTCAACATCGGTTTCGGCAATTTGCTCTTTTAATTTATTTTCAAACTCAACAGCTTGTTGAAACTCATCATCAAGCGTTTCTTTGCGGTATTGAAGCTCGGCAACCACCTGGTTAAAGTGTGAAAGTTCCACCTCTTTATTGGTGGTATCTTCCATATTACGCTGGCTCTCCTGCTCCAATGCCTGCTGTTGGATCTGTAATATATCCAGATCTTTTTCGGCCTTGTAAGCCTGGTTTTGCAGGCGGGTATTGATATTATTTAACTCATTAAGTTCGTTGCGGGCCTCGCTTTGCTGTGCGCGTAGTTCATCAACAGCTTCCTTTAAATCAGAAAGTTTGCTTTGGATGGCTTGCAAGCTTTCGTCCTCGGTAGCCTTTTCCTCGTTTAAGCGTTTAATGTTGTATAAAACGTGGTTCAGCTGATTTTTATCGCGCTCCAACTCTTCTGTTAAACGCGATTCTTTATCCTGCTGAAACTTCAACTGCTCGTTCTTGATCTTCTTTTCGCTCTCGTAAGCGCGGATCTTTGAAACAAACTCGTTGGTTGTTTTTTGCTGAACAGAAAGGTTCTTCTCTTTGGTGATACTATCCAGCTTTTGTTGCTGCAATGTGGCTTCCAAAGTATCAATCTGGGCAATGATATCGCCTTTCTCGGCTTTATGTTTAAGCTCCTGCTCCTCTATCTTTTTTAACGAGTCGCTAAAGGCCACAATCCGGAACGAAGCCAGCATAATGCTCAGCGTTTTGTATTGCTCTTTTAAGCGATAGTATCGTTCGGTTTTTTTTGCCTGGTTTTCGAGCGTTTTGAGGTTCTTTTCAATCTCAAACAGCAGGTCATCTACACGGGCCAAATCGGCTTCAGTTTCTTTCAGCTTACTGAAAGTTTGCTTTTTGCGAAGCTTGTATTTGGAGATACCCGATGCCTCTTCAAACAGGTTTCTGCGCGAGCCTTCCTTATTGGTGATGATCTCGTCGATCATCCTCAGCTCAATGATAGAGTATGAATCGGAGCCGATACCGGTATCCAGGAACAGGTCGGTAATATCCTTTAAACGACACTGCACATCGTTCAGGCGGTACTCGCTTTCGCCGGTACGGTAAAGTTTACGGGTAAGCGTTACCTGCGAATAATCGGTAGGCAGGATATTTTTTGTATTATCAAAAGTGAGGGAAACCTCGGCAAGATTGGCCGATTTACGGCTTTTGGTACCGTTAAAAATAACGTTGTCCATCTTCTCCGAACGGAGCGCCCGGGTGCTTTGCTCACCCAAAACCCAACGGATACTGTCAACAACGTTCGACTTACCACAACCGTTTGGCCCCACAATAGCGGTAACACCCTCATTAAAATTGATGGTTATTTTATCGCCAAAACTCTTGAAGCCCTTGATTTCTAAACGGGTAAGCTGCATTTAATTTATTAAGTACCGTGCACAGTCCAAACCCCCAAAGTAATCATAAATAATTGAGTTTTGAAAGTATATTTTGAGGCGAAAGGGAAAAGGATAAAGATGAATACGACTTATGTCATTGCGAGCGCAGCGTGGCAACCGCACGGAAGCATAGCCTCCCTGTATAGCATGCGATTGCTTCGTCGTTCCTCCTCGCAATGATGTGAAGAAAAAACTAAACCCTTATCTCCCCCTTTAAATAAGTAACTGCCTTACCACTCATCAGCACACGGTCGCCTTTAAGCTCGCACCAGAGTTCGCCCTGTCGGGCCGAAAGCTGGTAGGCATGAAGGGTATCCTTACCCAGGCGCTTTGCCCAGTACGGGATCAGGTTGCAGTGTGCCGATCCGGTAACGGGATCTTCGGGGATGCCTGCTCCGGGGGCAAAAAAGCGTGAAACGAAATCGGAGTTTTCGCCCGGAGCGGTAGCTATAATGCCTACGGTATCCATTTTCGACATGGCGAAGAAATCGGGTGTAAGGTCCCTGATATCCTGCTCCGTTTCATAAACAATGAAGTAATCGCGCGAGCGCAAAAACGCTACGGGCTGCTTTTCGCCAAGCGCTTCGGCCAGTCCGTTTGGAGCCTCGATTGGTATCGGTGGCCTCGACGGAAAGTCCATGGTATACTTATCGCCATCGCGCTTTACGGTAAGCGTCCCGGCTTTTACAGTTTCAAAATGAATGGTATCCCCTTCATAACCCAGTTCCGAAAACAGGATATGTGCCGAGGCCAGCGTAGCATGCCCACAAAGGTCAATCTCGTACTCGGGTGTAAACCAACGCAGCTTGTAACCGGCCCCTTCTTTTACAAAAAAGGCGGTTTCGGCAAGGTTGTTTTCAATTGCTATCATTTGCATGGTAACATCGGGCAACCATTCATTAAGCGGACAAATTGCCGCCGGGTTGCCACCAAAAAGTTTATCGGTAAACGCGTCGGCCTGGTATATAGGGATAGTCATATCAAATTGGTATTTAGCTAATATAGTAAGGAGAGAATCAAGATACAAGAGAAAAGAATCAAGACTGTAAGAGTCAAGAATCAAGACTGTAAGAGTCAAGAACCAAGACTATGAGAGCCAAAATCTTTATTATTCAGCCTTTACAGTTGTGTTTTTTCCCCTTCTTTATTCTTGATTCTTACAATCGTACTTCTATTACTCTATTCGATCCATAAAACGGAATTACCCGAATTATATTGGTTGTTTTCATAAAGTTTATTTCCGGGATCAATCATCCATTTACCATCCACAATAAACTTATACAGCTGCTTACCCGGTTTAAGGTTAACATTTACAGTCCACTCCTTGCCATCAAATGCAAGGGTATAGCCAAACTCATCAAAGTTGTTAAAACTGCCCGCCAGGTGAACGCTTTTGGCATTATTAAACCCGCTTAACTTAAATGTATAATTAGGTTTTACCGATATATAAGAATTAACAACACCGCCCTCTACCATATTACGTGGATTTTTAGGATCGGTCATCCAGTTATCATCCACAATAAATTTATAACCATAATTACCGGGCGGGATAATCAGGGATACGGCCCAACCGGTTTTGGTTTTTACAAGCGGAATCTTACCGTGTTCCCAGTTGTTAAAACTCCCCGCCACCTGTACCTTTTTGGCATCGGTATATCCATCAAGCTTAAACACAACAGTTTCACCAAGGTTCAATACCGAGTTGGTCAACCCGTCTTCGCCCTGCATTTTATTGGGATTGGCCGGGTCGGTGATCCATTTACCATCAACCAAAAAACGGTAAGCCTGCGTGCCATCATGCAGGTAAAGCTGTTTTTGCCACCCTCCGCCGTTTTTTTCCATAATGATGCTATTGGCATCCCAACTATTAAAGCTTCCGGCAAGTGTTATTTTACGGGCATTTGCATAGCCATTTAGCTTAAATGTGTAGTTATATCTGAAGTAGATGGAGTTATTATCATGATCGGCCACGAGGTTGTTATACCGGTCATTGATCCAATGGCCATCAACAATAAACTTATACTCGTACTTACCGGGTTTCAGCTTTACATCGGCAATCCAGCCGCTGTCGGTTTTAGCCATGATTCCCTTAAGCGTGCTCCAGTTGTTAAAGTTACCCGATAGCAATGCCCTCTTATTTGGTAAATAGCCCGGCAAAAAGAACCGGGTTATGCCCGATGGCAACTCATGTACGGTGACTTTAGCAAAGTTATTAATACCATAGGTAACCTCTGCCGGGTATCCCGGCGACTCGTCATCATCCCTATCAATTTTAGTGGTTATGAGGTATGGTTGGCTTTGCGGGTTTTTGTTGAGATTTTCAAGCGGTCTGTCAAACTCCACGATGTTTCCCCGCTTCGCGGCCGTTGTCCAGCCATCTTTTTGCAGAGCCGAAAAATCGCCTTTCAAAATTGCCGCCGCACTTGCACCTTTTAACCCGGCTTTCTTGAGCAGACTGTCGACTTCAGCTTTAGACGAGCGCATATCGATGCGTAGCGTCAGTTTATCGTTGCCCATAACCAGGTTACTGCGTTTTTGCGCGCTTGCAGACAGAGCCATGCAAACCATCGCAAAAAAAACAATAACTATATAGGCGCCCCTCTTCATATTACTGGTTATTGTAAATGTACATTTCAAATTCTTTTTTAACAAAGTTGATGGTGAATATACCCCTCACAAAGAAATCGTAACCTAAAACACCATCAATTTTGTAGCCGTACGCGTTCCCCATTTTTTCGAGGTTGGTTATCAGGATCCGGTTTTTCATGTACTTACGATCCCCAACAACCAGGTTATCAAAACGGGTATAGATCACCTCGATAGATGTGCCACCAATACCCATAATTTTTGAACGACTGATAACTTCCATATCCGGGATCAGCTTTTTTGACCGCCGGTAATCAAGCAGGCTGGTTTCGGCGGCACTGTCAAAGGCAAACCAAAGCGAATTATCGTTAACCGTACCCTTCATTAAAATAACATCATTAAGCATCTTGAAAGGGCTTACCATAAAGCGATCATGAAATACTTTCTCAGCATCGGGAATGTTGCCGTTTTCGTCGAGCTTTTGGATATAGAGCGTATTGCGGAACAGATCGACAGTAACTGCAAAATCGGCAAACAGCCGGGTGCCCAGCAAACCCAGGATCTTTATTCCGCGACCGTTTTCGATGGAGGAAAGATCGGTAACATCGGCCCTTAATTTTGAATAATGCAGATCAAGGATATTAAAATTGCGTACATAAGTTGTAAAAGAGTTTTCGGCAGCTCCGTTAATCCCGGCCGATTCCTGTTCGGCGGCATGCGGCATATCCCTGAAATAAGTTTCGTTTAAAACCAGGTAAGGGGCACCGGTATCCAGCACAAAATTACCTTCAAGGGTATCAATCTGTGCTTCAATAACAATGAGATTTCCGGCCCTTTTTATGGGGATAACCAATGTCTTAAAATCGCCGGTGGGTGAAGGATCAGCTTCGGGTTTTGCATTTTTAAAGGTGATGCCGTCAATAGTCATTCTCTCGCTTCCTGTTGCATCAAAGCAACAGAAAAATAAAAAAAGGACCAACAGACAAAACTTAGGCATCGCATTAAATACTATACCTAATAGACCCTCATTTTATACTTTAAGTTACACAGGCCAACAATTAAATCATGTGATTGATGTAACCGTACCTGATCAGGTCATCGGGATTATTTATGGCTTTTGTACTACCATCAGTGATCAGCACTATCCTATTGGCCACATCAAGGATACTATAATACTGATGATCAGTAACAATGATGCCTTTTATCTTTGCACACCGGCGGATTACGTCCTTAAACATTTCTGTCTGAACCGGCGAAACATGGGTAAACGGTTCATCAAGTAAGATAAAATCTGCCCGGCTGTAAATACACATCAGTGTTTCCAATTGCCTTAACTCCCCGCCTGATAGTTGGCTTGGCTTCTTTTGATAATGGTTTTGATAGATCGGTAATGATTTAAATTCACCAGCAAACTGAGGGTCAATAATAATTTCGGCCAGGCTTTCGATCTTTATATTTTGCGGCAGATAATTATGTTGCGGTAAATAGGCTACACGCCCTCCGTCATAACCTTTATAAACGTGCCTATCGTTTATGCTTATATGTTTGTATGATGGCTTTAGGGTACCAAAAATGATCCGCAGCAAGGATGATTTACCACAACCGTTGCGGCCAAGCAAACCAACCACCTCGCCCTGGCGGCAATCAAGATAAATATCCTGTAATATCTTGCGCCCATCAAACTCCAGGTGAACGCTGTCGGTTTTTAAAATATGCTGACCCAATATTTAACAAGCTTTAAGAGTGATAGCAATATACCGTAAGCCAGGGCATCGCAGGTAAGCGCGTATAAATACAACCTGTCAATATTATAACCCGCATTGCGAAAGTAGAAGAACGTTTTGTTGGCGTTGTAATTATAGTACTGAAAACCAATAATTAAACCGTAGCTCATTATTTTTAAAACGTATGATCCGACAACATTTACCTCTCCACGGAGCAAAAAGTAAATGCATACCATGTTGATGGTCATACACCATAACAATATCGATCTATAAAAATACCAGGTAATTTTTATGGTGTTACGCATTCAGCTATCGTGACAGGTCAGCTAAAATAACGTAGGTTGCGAGTTAAAATTTTCCCCGTCGGCAATTCTTATTTTATTCACCAATAAATGTGCCTGCCGGGTTGGCTCGGGGATGCGATAGCCGCGGATGCAGTTTTTAATAAGCTCAACACTTTGCTCCATACTGATGTGATGGCCCGGAGATATGTAAATAGGATTACATTTCTTTTTAGTACGCAAAGCGATGCCAATTAGTTCGCCTTTATCATACATCGGGCTTTGATCAAACACTTCATTACCGGGTTCCTGGTACCTGCCGTAAAGCCTGCTTTTAGCGCTGCCTATAGACGGTACATTGGTGAGCAGACCAAAATGGGTTGCAATTCCGGTACGGCGCTCGTGCGCTATCCCTTGTCCGTCCAACACCATAACATCGGGTTTAAAGGGTAGTTTCTCCCATGCTTCGAGCAAAGCAGGTACTTCCCTGAATGCCAGCAGACCGGAGATGTAAGGAAACTTTGTTTTGCTGATAGCCGTTGCCTGGCCAATGATGGTTAACTCGGGATACCTGAGCAGGATGATGCCTGCATAAACTACTTCCGAATACTTATTGAATGAAATATCAGCACCGCCCACAACTTCAATGGCCTTATCCAAAGGCCGAATATCAATTTGCCTGCGTAGCTCCTGTTGCCAGGCAATGGCCTGTTCGGGACTGAGGTTTTCATATAATGCTGGCTGCACCGTTGATTTGGGGTGATTACGTTGATTGCGCTGATGATTTATTTTTGATAAATGATTTTTAGGTGGATTTGTTTTGAATGGCGTAGAGTTTACTCACCCCGACATCGCTGCGCTCGTCACCCCTCTCTCCGCTTTGCGGAAAGAGGGGATTCTGTTTCTTATTTTTTTCCCTCTTTGCGGCGAAGCCGGAGAGAGGGTGGTCCAGCGTAGCGTAGACCGGGTGAGTCAGCTATACGGCCTGTCACCCGCATCTTCAAGCGTCCACGCTCACGGTTTAAGCTCTGTTTAGTAAACGTGGATGCTTAAGTCGCTTGAACCTGCAAAGTCCTAAAAAAACTAACCACTCACCTAATCAACCATTCACCTTAATACGAACTCACATTACTATAATCAATATTAGTTATCCCGCTGTAATCAGGCACAAAAGTTTCTTCCTTGCTGATGGCCATATCAAACTCGAACGAAGCAGGATAAGGTGTATTGAGCAGACTGCCTTTAGGGATGTAAGGGAACAGTTCGCCATAAGTGAGGATCTGGCTGTGATTAATACGGCGATAAATGTACATGCGGTGCAAATCGCAGGGTTTAGTTAAGCCTGCGGCTCCTATCATTTGGATGGCGCTGCTTACCGTTAGCTTGTGAAAGTTAGCTACGCGTACTTTTTTATCATCAACTACCAGACCTTTCATCAGGCTTTTATCCTGCGTAGCTACGCCTGTTGGACAGGTATTACTGTTACATTCCAACGCCTGGATGCAGCCAAGAGCGAACATCATGCCGCGGGCGCTGTTGCACATATCGGCACCAAGGGCAAAGTTTTTAACCAGGTCAAACCCGGTAGCCACCTTTCCGGATGCGATGAGCTTGATATTCTTTTTAAGATCAAACCCTGTAAGGGCATCATAAACAAAGGCCAGGGCTTCACGCAGCGGCATCCCTACCGAGTTACTAAACTCAAGAGGTGCGGCACCGGTACCGCCCTCTCCCCCATCAACAGTAATAAAATCGGGCGTGATGCCGGTTTTAACCATGGCCTTGCAAATAGCCAAAAACTCGCTTTTATGGCCTACGCATAATTTAAAGCCAACCGGTTTACCGCCAGAAAGATCACGAAGCTTCTGAATAAAAGTCATCAACTCCAAAGGGTTAGTGAAAGCAGTATGATAAGGCGGCGAAATCACGTCCTCTCCCATTTCAACAAGCCTGATTCGGGCAATTTCGGGCGTTACCTTGGCGGCAGGTAAAATACCACCGTGACCAGGTTTTGCTCCTTGCGAAAGCTTGATCTCGATCATTTTTACCTGTGGCAGCACCGCACGCTCGGCAAAGGCATCGTAGTTAATGGTACCATCTTTATGACGGCAACTGAAATATCCTGTACCTATCTGCCAGATGATATCGCCGCCGGGTTGCAGGTGATAATCGCTCAGGCCACCTTCGCCAGTATTATGGGCAAAGTTATCCAGCTTTGCTCCCCCATTAAGGGCCAGGATGGCGTTCATACTCAGCGAGCCAAAACTCATGGCCGAAATATTGAATACACTGGCCATATAAGGTTGCTTGCAGGCAGGGCCGCCAACTTTTACACGCGGATCCATATTTAACTGATGATGATCGATAGCGGCGATGCTATGGTTAAGCCATTCGTAACCGTTATCGTAAACATCAAGTTCGGTACCAAAGGGCCGGGTGTCGTCAACCTTTTTGGCGCGCTGATAAACCACGCTCCTGTTTTGACGGTTAAAGGGCGTACCGTTGGTATCGCTTTCAATAAAGTACTGGTAAATTTTGGGGCGCAGTTCTTCCATCAAATACCTCAGGTGACCAAATACCGGGTAATTGCGCACAATGCTATGTTTAGGCTGCACCATATCATAAAAACCAATAAGGTATATAGGCCCCATGATAAGAAACGACCATACGGCTGGCGGCCAGATGATGCACCAGGCACCAAGCATACTGAATATAATAAAGAAGGAAACAACGAAGAGCTTTCTCATGAGCGGTTAATTTTATATGAAGCGGCTATTAAGTTTGATAAAAATAGAAGTGTAATTTAAACAATGTGCCAAATTTGTGGTTAAGAAACTTACTCAATGTCGTTTTAAAGTCACAAAGCATAAATACATGTTTAAACATCTAATTTTGTACTTATCTTTGTATCAACAAAAAAAACAAAAAAATCATGGCAACAGAAACAGCAACAAAATGGGTTATCGACCCAATGCACTCAGAAGTACAATTTAAAGTTAAACACTTAGTTATTTCAACCGTAAGTGGCTTTTTCAAAAGCTTTAACGGTGAGTTATTAACTGATAATGATGATTTTGAAAATGCTGAAATTGATTTCTCATTAGATATCAACAGCATTGACACTAACCAGACACAACGCGACGAGCACTTAAAATCAGCCGAGTTTTTTGACGCTGAAAAATACCCTCAGATTAACTTCAAATCAACTTCATTCACCAAAACAGATGATGAAGAATATGAATTGAAAGGTAACCTGACCATTAAAGATCAAACTAAGCCGGTAACCCTTGACGTAGAATTTGGTGGCTCTGCTGCTGACTTTTATGGCAACACCAAAGCAGGTTTCGAAATTAGCGGTAAAATTAACCGTAAAGATTTCGGTTTAACCTGGGACGGCGTAACCGAAGCCGGTTCAATTGTAGTTGGTGAAGACATTAAATTGTTGATCAACATTCAATTCACTAAACAAGCTTAATTGTTTTAATACTGTTGCTGTGTTTTAACATTTAAAATGCCGCTGTTGTTAAAGGATCCAAACAACACGGCATTGTTGAAGTCACAAACAGGTTAAAAATTATGATACCAAAAAGCCATTCGTTTAACACGATTGGCTTTTTGGTTTTAAGGTGATTAAGTATTTTAGCGCTATAGCTAAACCTTATGAAAAACCTGTTAGGCTTGATTCTATTACTATTTCTTATACCGGCTTGCAATCCGGGCGATCCCAAAAGTAAAGTATACACCAAATTACAAAACATAACGAGAAATGATAGCCTTCTCAAAGCAAATAACGACACTGTTGTTATAGACACCGAGCATGGATTTAAGTTTACGCAATACGAATTGCAAGAACTTTATAAACGAGAACCTGCATTTCACGAAAGCGAATATCCCGATGCGCCGGAAACTGCTTATAACGACAGGAAGACTGCTGACTTTAATAGTGAGTTAGGGAAAGATATTTATTATACTTTATATGCCACTTCCTGAGTAAGTCTCATTCCTCTAAAAAATACACTGTGAGGCGAAAAAAATTGATCATAATTTACAGGGATATCAATTACATTTTTGGCGGTTTAGCGCAGGGCGGCACTTATTTCGGACATCAGCATACACGCATTTTAGGAGATGCCGAATACTCGCTCTATTTAGGTGATTTTTATGATTGTTACGATGAACGAACTTATGATATAACTAAACAAAAGAAATTATATCTCAACGCTCTTCATCAACAAATAACAGATGAATTAAGCACAAATTACGATATTCAGAAAAATGAAAAATCCGATTTAAAAAGAGATTTATTTGAAAAAGTAAAGGGACTTGATACCTTGATAACTGATTACTTCTACTTGGAAAGCGCCCGAACATTCCAATACTCAAATTATTAACATAACCCATATCAAACTTACGAAGTTTTAAAAACTTCGTAAGTTTCCATATCGTTGTAATAACATGATTTTAAGCGCGTTCAAGCCTCGTTTTTAAACCAAGTAGCGCTATATTTGTTCAAATACTATGCTAATTAAAATATATCCCGAAAACCCTAATCCAAAAGCTATTGAGCAGGTGGTGGAGGTGTTAAAAAAAGGCGGCCTCATCATATACCCTACCGATACCATTTACGGTTTGGGATGCGATATTACCAATCACCGTGCTATTGAGGCTATTTGCAAGATCAGGAACATCAAGCCCGAAAAAGCTAATTTCTCGTTCATTTGCTATGACTTGAGCCATATCTCTGACTACATCAAACCGATTGACAATACTACCTTCCGCGTACTGAAAAAGGCTTTGCCTGGTCCGTTCACATTCATATTTAATGCAAGCCATATGGTGCCCAAAATGCTTAGCTCCAACAAAAAAACAGTTGGTATCAGGGTGCCTGATAATGATATAGCCCGCGAAATTGTTCGTGTTTTAGGTAATCCGATCCTGTCAACATCAATAAGGGATGATGATGATATTATTGAATACTCAACAGATCCGGAACTGATCCATGAGAAATATGAAGATCTGGTTGATATTGTAATTGATGGTGGCTACGGCGACAATATCCCATCAACCATAGTTGACTGCACTACCGGCGACTTTGACATTATCCGTGAAGGTAAAGGCGATTTGGAGTTATATTTATAAGGCACTGAATAATCTTAGCGATGCTGTGCGAGGGCCGCGTTAGGGATTGTAGTGAAAAGCCCACAGCGCGGGTGGCCATTGAGAGTGGGAAAGGCGAGGACTTGTAACGGAAAGCCCGGGCCGCAGGCAACGCCCATACCATCGAATCAATCAAAAAACACACTACGTTAAAATCCTTATAAAAAATAAAGCAATCTCCAAACTATACAGAGCGGCTCTGCCTATTTGGGATTGCTTCGTTCCTCGCAATGACGTAATGAAAAAACCTACGGCCTTATACCTTTTATAAACCCGTCTATTTTATCCATATACCCATCCTCGCCTAAAAGTTTTACAAACCTGCTGCCTATAATAGCACCGTTAGCGTAGTTACACGCTTTAGCAAAGCTGCTGCTATCGGTAATGCCAAAGCCAATAATAGTAGGGTTTTTCAGTTTCATTGCAACAATGCGTTTATAGTACTCTTCAACACTGTCGCTTAATTTAAGGTTATAGCCTGTTATGGTTGATGATGATAACAAGTAAATAAAACTGTTGCTTAAACCATCGATTTTACGGATCCGTTCTTCGGATGTTTGAGGCGTAACCAGGAATATATTACTTAAGCCGTTATCAATAAAGTGAGACGAATACAATGTTTCGTATTCATAAATAGGCAAATCGGGTACGATGATGCCATCAACCCCTACTTCGGCAGCTTTTTTGCAAAAACGCTCGATACCATATTGAACAATTGGGTTCAGGTAGCCCATCAACAAGATAGGGATATTTACACGGCTGCGCAATTCGGCCAGTTCTTCAAACAAAACTTTCAGGCTCATACCATTTTCAAGCGCAACTTCTGAGCTGTGTTGAACAGTTGGGCCATCCGCAACAGGATCAGAGTATGGAAAACCAATCTCCAGGAAATCAGCACCTGATTTTTCAAGGGCTTCGGCAATATCAACCGTGGTATTTAGCGCGGGATAACCTGCTGTAAAATAGATGGATAACAGGTTATTAGTTTTTGATGCAAAAAGCTTGTTTAAACGGTTCATGGTATTTTATTTGTCTGAACTCGAATTAAACGAATTATAGGAATTAATCGAATTTCAAAATTCTGTCTATTCACTAAATTCTCTTAATTCGAGTTCAGATCTTTTTAGTAGTTAAAATATTTAATATAAGTATCCAAATCCTTGTCTCCCCTGCCCGAAATGCAGATCACTACATTATCGTTGGCCTCAAACTTCATTTTCTCCAATTGAGCCAAAGCATGGGCTGTTTCAATGGCCGGGATAATCCCTTCTAACTGGCAGCAAAGCAGGCCGGCCTGCAAAGCTTCATCGTCGGTAATACTTACGTATTCGCCGCGGTGGCTTTTAAATAAATGCGCATGCTGCGGACCAATACCGGGGTAATCCAAACCAGCCGAAATAGAATAAGGCTCAACAACCTGTCCATCTTCAGTTTGCATTAAAATAGTGCGACTGCCGTGCAATACACCCTCATTGCCCAAAGCTGTGGTAGCAGCAGATTCTCCGCTGTTTACACCTTTACCTGCTGCTTCAACAGCTACCAGTTTCACACTTTCATCATCCAGAAAATGATAAAACATGCCCATGGCATTGCTACCGCCGCCCACACAGGCCAATACATATTGAGGTAGCTCGCTTCCTGTGTATTCTACCAATTGTTTTTTTGTTTCGGCCGAGATTATCGACTGAAAACGGGCCACCATATCAGGGTACGGATATGGGCCAACTACTGAACCTATAATATAATGTGTATCAACCGGGTTGCCTATCCAATCGCGCAGGGCCTCGTTGGTTGCATCCTTAAGCGTTTTACTTCCCGATGTTGCCGGCACCACTTTAGCGCCCAGCATTTTCATACGCGATACGTTAGGTGCCTGGCGGGCCATATCAATTTCGCCCATGTAAACCACACATTCAATGCCCATCAAGGCGCATACAGTTGCTGTCGCTACACCATGCTGACCGGCACCGGTTTCGGCAATGATACGTTTTTTGCCAAGGCGTTTGGCCAGCAGGATCTGCCCTATGGCATTATTGATTTTGTGTGAGCCGGTATGGTTTAAGTCTTCCCTTTTAAAGAAAATATTGGCGCCATATTTTTCCGAATATCTTTTAGCGTAATATAAAGGAGAAGGGCGGCCTACGTAGTTTTTTAGCAGATCGTCAAATTCGGCTTTAAAACCGTCATCATTTATGATAGTGAGGTATTGTTGCCTTAATTCCTCTACGTTAGGGTATAACATTTCGGGAATGTACGCTCCCCCAAAATCGCCATAATAACCTTGTTCGTTAACTCCGTATTTCATCTGCTGTATTTTATTTTTGACGATGTTAAATGCGTCTTTTAGTTTTTCGATATTCTTTAAACCCGGTTCAATTTCAAACCTGCTGTTAAGGTCAACCCCGTAAAATTGGGGATGTGTGATATTTTTAACTTCTGCTATATTTTCGGAACCTATCCCTCCTGATAAAAAGAAAGGAACGTCCAATTTGTATTGATCAAGAATAGCCCAATCAAACGTTTTGCCCGAGCCGCCGTATATTTTAGTTTTGGTATCGAACAGGAAAAAATCAACATTGTTCGCGTAATCTTTTAATTGTTCAAAATCAAACTCTTCGTTAAGTCCAAATGCTTTTATTACAGTTACCCTACCTTTAAAAGCTGCGCAAAACTCCGGACTTTCATCGCCATGCAATTGAATAGCGTTAAAACCATATTCGGCAATCAACTTATCTATATTTTCAACGCTCTCGTTTACAAAAACACCTGTTTTTTGAATTGAAGCCGGTACCCCCTGCAGCGCGTCTGCTGACAAACCGGCTGCATAACGCGGTGTTTTATCATAGAAAATAAAGCCTACATAGTCTGGCTGTAAAGCCGCGACCGCTTCAATATTTTCAGGATGTTTTAAACCGCAAACCTTTATTTTCATGGCTTAGTTCTGCAATAAATTATTAAAGCTTTTAAGCGCTTTTTTACCAAGCAATGCTTCTTCGGCTTCATAAAAACAATCGCCAAAAGTTTTTTCAGGGCATATAGTTTTAATGGCAAGCGCGGCATTTGCTAAAACAACGTTATTTTGAGCAAAAGTGCCATCGCCTTTGAGCACGTTACTGAATATGGTCGCCGAAGCCTCTACAGTATCTCCGCCGATGATCTCTTTAGGATCAAGCAATTCAAAGCCAAGGTCCTCAACACTGTTGATCTTTTCGCCATCGGCCGAGAAAGTTTTAAAATCGCAGGTTAAAGAGATCTCATCATACCCTTCCAGCGCGTTTATAATAGTATACTTTGTAGTTGATTTTTGGTAAAGATAGGCGTACACGCGGGCAAGCTCCAGGTTAAACACTCCCACCAGCTGATTGTCGGGCTTAGCCGGGTTAACCATTGGACCAAGCATATTAAAGAAGGTTTTTACACCCAACTCCTTACGGATAGGCGCTACCATTTTCATAGCCGGATGGAACAGCGGCGCATGCAAGAAACAGATATTTGCCTCATCCGTACTGCGTTTCAGCTTATCCATATCATTGGTAAACCGATAACCCAGGTACTCCATCACATTTGACGAACCACAACCTGATGATACACCGTAGTTCCCATGCTTGGCTACTTTATAACCCGCGCCCGCAACTACAAATGATGCCAGCGTTGAAATGTTAAACGTATCCTTACCATCGCCGCCGGTACCGCAAAGGTCAATAAGGCCATCCGTTTCCAGATCTACAGGCAGGCAAAGTTCCAGCATGGCATCACGAAAACCTTCCAGTTCTTCAACGGTAATGCTCCGCATACAATAGGCCGTCATGAAGGCAGCCATTTGCGCGTTGTTGTACTTACCCTGCGCAATGTTCATCAAAATACCTTTAGATTGTTCCCTGCTAAAGGTTTTGTGCTCAAAAAGATGATTAAGTATCTGTTTCATTTGCTCGCCCCCCGGCCCCGCCCGCTGGCGGGGAGTTGGTATAGTTAGTTTTTAATTTAATTCGCCCCCCGCAAATTCTCCTCCGCCAGTTGGCGGACGCCGGGGTGCAACAAAAAAGGGCTGCCGTATGGCAACCCTCCTGAATATATTTTTCAAACAAACATGGAATTGCCTTACGATTACTCGTTAAGCCACCACCAATTGTTGTTTAATTTGTTCATTGTTACTTGTTGGCACAAATATGTAAATAGTTTTTATAAAAACAAACAGAATTTATTTAGTTGGTGAATTATTGATTTAAATATTGAAAAGCTATTTAAATCACCTTAATAAGAGCGTCATTGCGAGGCACGAAGCAATGACGTCTTTTTTTGTTTTAAATACTTCTGAGCAATCTACGGTTCGCATAATTTCAATAATTTAGTTGTTGATTTATCAATCGATCATAAGTCACTAATCAACCCATGGCTATACGTAAAGAGAAAATTAATCCGGAAGACGATCTTGGTTTTGGTACCCAGCCGGTTATAAAAAGCCAGCCAGTTATCAATAAAGATGGTACCATTAATGTAAAGCGTACCGGTCTGCCTTTTTTAAGTACAGCTAATAATTACCATTCGCTGATTACCATGAGCTGGCGCAAATTCTGGGTTATTGTTTTCAGCGCCTATTTTACAGTCAATATCATTTTTGCCCTGATTTACTTTTCACTGGGGTCAGATGTTTTAGACGGTAAAAGCGGCACCAGTGACTTTGACCGTTTTATGGATGCCTTCTTTTTTTCGGCACAAACTATATCAACGGTAGGTTACGGGCATATCAGTCCCAGAGGCATTATGCCTAATACCATTGCCGCGCTGGAATCGATGATGGGTTTACTGGCTTTCGCGTTGGCGACAGGTCTGCTTTACGGGCGTTTTTCACGCCCATCGGCCAAGATCATGTACAGCCGCAATGTGCTTATCGCCCCCTATCGCGATGGCGGCAAAGGCCTGATGTTTCGGCTGGCAAATGAGCGCAAAAACATTCTGATCGATTTGGAGATGGAAGTTGTTTTTAGCTATAACGACGAGGAGAACGGCAAAACGGTACGGAAATTTTTCCAGCTGGAACTGGAGCGCACCCGGGTAAGTATCCTTACACTGAACTGGACAGTGGTTCATCCGCTTGATGATAACAGCCCGATCAAAGATATTACTCCGGAAGAGCTTCAACGCCGCCAAGCCGGCCTAACTGTCAGCCTCAAAACATTCGATGATACTTTTTCACAAACCATCCACTCACGTACCTCTTATCAGTACGATGATTTTATATGGGATGCCAAATTTAAGCCTGTATTCGAGCGCGATGAAACAGGCCGCGTTGTATTGGATTTGAGCAGGATAAGTGCCTATGATTTGATTGGTCATTAGGTCATTGCGTCATTAAGTCATTGACTTTTCGCATGTAAAAAATGGCTCAATGACCTAATGAAATAATGACTAACGTAGTAACGGATCCCGTTCTTTTGTAAAAACGTTATAGACCATCTTATCTAAAAAGGCAGGGATAAATTTGCTGAGGGCTACAGTTAGCTTTCCCTGGCCGGTCATGATGAGGGTACGGCTCCGGTTTTCTATACCATCGGCTATAATTTTTGCTACCTCATCGCTGGTCATCATTTTTTGTTCTTCAAGTGTACTTTCACCTTGCTGCTTACCTTCGCTGTTTAATGCAGTATTGCGGATGTTTGACGCGGTAAAGCCGGGGCAGGCGGTTAATACATGTACGCCGGTTTTTAGGTTTTCAACTCGTAAGGAATCTAAAAAGCCATTCATAGCAAATTTTGACGCCGAATAACCCGAGCGGCCCGGCAAGCCTTTATAGCCTGCTATAGATGATACGCCTACTACGCTTCCTTTAGTTTTGATAATTTCGGGCAGGGCATATTTGGTACAGTAAACCGTACCCCAAAAATTAACATCCATTAAAGTTTTCAGCACTTTAAGGTCGGCATCTTTAAACAACGACCGCATGGACATACCTGCATTGTTAATAAGTACATCAACTTTGCCAAATGTGGTAAGGGTTTGTTTAATGAGTTGTTTGCAATCCTCCTCAACAGTTACATCACATTGAATGGCAAGGGCTTTGATCTTATACTCCTGCTGTAGCTTTTCGGTGATCTGGCAAAGGGTAACGTATTGCCTTGCCGCCAATACCACATGGGCGCCACGTTTAGCACATTCATAAGCAAGTGATTTTCCGATACCCGACGAAGCGCCGGTAATTATAACAACCTTATCATTTAACTTCATACGAAGGAGGAATTAGCTGGGGGATGCCCTCCACCTTAAGTTCGGGCACCTTAAATAAATATTTGGAGGCGAAGATAATCATCGCGCCATAATATTCCTTAAGGTGTATCCAGCTAAATTTAACCTTGTTTTGTATGTTGAAGTTGATGATATATGTTTTGGGGAAATAGTAATTTTTGAACCCGGCAAGCCTGATACGGTACGAGTAGTCGATATCATAACCATAGGTATGGAAACGTTCATCCATCAAGCCTATGTGATTAAGGGCTTCTTTACGGAGCAGCATAAATGCGCCATTAATAATATCCGATTCAGAAGTTTGAAACTCCTCAACCCAATCCTTACTCTCCGGATTGGTGAGCCTTGATTTAGAGAAGTGCTTTGCCAGGCCTGTTAACTTAAAAAAGGTTTCCCATGGCTTATTAAAACCGCGTTTTGACTCTTTCAGAAATTTACCTTCGGGAGTTATCATGCGCACACCTAAACCACCGGCATCGGTATGCATATCCATAAACTCCAAAGCTTTCTCAACCGTCTTTTTGCCTGTAATTGTATCCGCATTGACCAGTAAAATATACTCGCCAATAGCCAACTTAAGCGCATGGTTATAGGCACGGGCCATACCCTCGTTTTTATCGTTAGCTATGATTTTCACATCAGGAAATTCGGTATTAAGCATGGTCAGGGATTTGTCGGCCGAGGCATTGTCGACCACAAAAACCTCGTGACTTACGTCCTGGGCAGCCCTGATCGCTGCATTCAGGGCAATTCTGAGCAGATTACAGGAGTTATGGCTTACAAAAACTATAGATAGTTTCATGCTTACTTTGATAGTGAATTTTCATACGGAACGCGGGTAGCTATGGAGCGGCCCAAAGTTATCTCGTCCACGTACTCTAATTCACCACCAAAAGCTATGCCACGAGCTATAGTTGTAATGGTAATATTGAAACTTTTTAATTTTTTATGAAGATAGAACAGTGTTGTATCCCCCTCCATGGTAGCGCTGAGGGCAAAAACCACCTCTTTCACCTCGTTATCCACTGTTGGTTTAAGACGCTCAACCAGGGTATCCACCTGCAGGTCTGACGGCCCAACGCCATCCATTGGCGATATTAAGCCGCCAAGCACATGGTAAATGCCATTAAACTGGTTGGTATTTTCGATAGCCATTACATCGCGGGTATCTTCAACCACACAAATCAGGCTATGATCACGACGGTGCGATGAGCAGATCTCGCAAACCGGCAAATCAGATATGTTATGACAAACGCGGCAAAACTGTATTTCGTTGCGGAGCTTGGTTACCGCCGTACTAAAACGCTCAACATCCTGCTTATCCTGGTTAAGTAAATGCAACACCAAACGCAGCGCGGTTTTCTGACCAACACCCGGCAATTTGGCAAATTCGGCAACAGCATTTTCCAGTAATTTGGACGAAAAATTCATTACGCGAAGATAAAGTTTTTTAAATAACATATCCACCACGTCATTGCGATGCACGAAGCAATGACGGGAAGCAAAATCCCTTCCAACAATAATTACCTTTTTTAAAAAAAGATTCCGACTTTAGAAAAACATTATAACACACACCTATGTCGCCCGGAGTATTATTATCATTTATCATCGGTTATTTTCTGGTATTACTTATCATCTCCTGGCTTACATCAAAAAAATCGTCGGATAATGATACATTCTTCGTAGCCAACCGAAACTCCAAATGGTACCTGGTTGCCTTTGGCATGATAGGTACAGCGTTGAGTGGGGTTACATTTATCTCGGTACCGGGCAAGGTTGGCACCGATCAGTTTGCTTACTTTCAGTTTGTGCTGGGCAACGCGGCCGGTTTCATCATTATCGCCACGGTATTGCTTCCGCTATATTACCGGCTTAAGCTTACATCTATTTACAGCTACATTGAAGGGGCTTTGGGAGTTTGGAGCTATAAAACTGCTGCTGCTATCTTTTTAGTGAGCCGGGTAATTGGCTCTGCCTTCAGATTGTACCTGGTAGTTATCGTATTGCAGAAGTTTATTTTTGACAGCTATCATGTGCCCTTCGCGGTTACGGTACTTATTTGTTTGCTGCTTATCTGGTCGTACACCTTTAAAGGAGGGTTAAAGACCATTATTATTACCGATAGCCTGCAAACATTTTTCCTGGTGCTATCTGTTTTCCTGTCGATATACTTTATTTGCCAAAGCCTGCACATGAATATTTTTGAAGCTGCCGAAACCATCAAAAACAGCAGCTACTCCAAAATATTTTTCTTTAACGATTTCATGAGCAGCAAGCTGCACCTGGGTAAACAGTTTTTAGGCGCCATGTTCATTACCATCGGCATGACCGGGCTCGATCAGGACCTGATGCAAAAAAACCTCAGCCTTAAAAACATCAAAGAGGCACAAAAAAACATGTTCAGCTTTGTGGGCGTTTTTGTGGTGATCAATATCTTTTTCCTGAGCGTTGGCGCCTTGCTGTATATGTACGCAGCTAAAAACGGTATCAATGTCACCAAAACCGACTACCTGTACCCTACCATAGCACTGCAATATTTGGGACTTGTACCTGCAATGATATTTATGCTTGGATTAACTGCAGCCACTTTTGCAACCACAGATTCAGCCCTTACCGCGCTAACCACCTCTTTCTGTGTCGACTTTTTAGACTTTAATAAACGCGCGGATGTAAACAGCAAAAAAATGGTAGCGGTTAGGCATTGGGTGCACATAGCCTTTTCGGGGCTGATGTTTTTGACCATTATCATATTCAACGCCATTAATAATGAGGCTGTGGTAAGCGCCATATTCAGCGTGGCCTCCTATACTTATGGCCCATTGCTTGGGTTGTATTCGTTTGGCTTGTTTGTAGGCAACAGGCAGGTAAGGGATAAACTGGTACCTTTCATTTGCGTACTCTCTCCTGCTATATGTTATTTTTTAAATGCCGAATCAAAATCAATTTTAGGCGGATATGTTTTTGGTAACGAACTCATCATTGTAAACGGGTTAATTACATTTATCGGGCTCCTGGCCTTTTCGAGTCGGAAAGTCGGGGAAGTCCGTCAATCAGAAAGTTAAAAACTTAATAATTACCTAATCGAAATCTATTTTCTTTGTACTTTGCGTAAAGTAAGACAAATGTAATCCACTTCCGGACTTTCGGACTTCCCCGACTTCCGGACTAATAAAAGGCTATGACAGGTGAAGATAAAATAAGACAAGCGTTTGAGAACAAAGACTGGCAGGAAATTAAAGTTACCGACTCCTGGCAGATATTTAAAATAATGGCCGAGTTTGTTGACGGCTTTGAGAAACTGGCCAAAATTGGCCCCTGTGTATCCATCTTCGGATCGGCCCGTACGCACAACGATAACAAGTACTACAAACTGGCCGAAGATACCGCCCGCCTACTTACCGAGCATGGTTACGGTGTAATATCAGGCGGTGGCCCCGGTATCATGGAGGCAGCCAACAAAGGGGCATATGAAAACGGCGGTAAATCGGTAGGATTGAACATCGAATTACCTTTTGAGCAGTTTCACAATAAATATATCGACAGGGATAAGATCATGGAGTTTGATTACTTCTTTATCCGAAAGGTTATGTTTATGAAGTACTCGCAAGGTTTTATCATTTTGCCGGGCGGCTTTGGTACTATGGACGAATCGTTCGAGGCCATCACCCTTATCCAAACCGGTAAAATTGCCCGTTTCCCTATCATTTTTGTTGGTGTTGAATACTGGAAAGGCTTGTTTAGCTGGGTTGAAGAAAAAATGCTGAACGAGCAGCACAACATTAACCCCGACGACCTTAACCTGTACCGCGTTGTTGATACCGCCGAAGAAGCGGTTGAACACATCACCCGGTTCTACAACAAATACGTACTTAAGCCAAACTTTTAACAGGCTTCAAAATAAAAAATGCCGCTCCGTTAAGGGCGGCATTTTTTGTTGGTATAGTTTAAGTAATTGATCTGCTATTTCATACTTTGCTTAGGTGCAGCCTCTTTTGTAGCGGCAATCTCCTCGTTCACCATATCAACCATCGAACTCACTTCGTCCAGTACCGCCTGATCCGAACCGCTGTAGCCACGCATACTAAACCTGATGTTGCCATTTTTATCAATAATGAACTTTGTTGGGATAGCCTCTACTCCAAACTGCGACACTACTTTTGCCTGCCTGCCATCGGTACCCTTTTCATCAAATAACACGGTAAAGGTGTACTTGTTATCAGCAATAAATTTCTTCGCGGCATCGGCGTAATTATCTCCATTTTCCCAGGTATCGATAAACAGGAATTTCACATTCGGATCGCTTTTATATTTGTTGACGGCAAGCTGCATACCGGGGAACGATGCCTTACAAGGCCCGCACCAGGTGGCCCAAAAATCAACAACAACAGTTTTCCCCTTCAAATCGGCCAATGAAACTGCATTGCCACTAAAATCCTTCAGGGTGAAAGAAGCAGCAGGTTTATTGATCATTTGTTTAGCCAGCTCATCGTGTTTCTTTTGGTTTGATATTTTGCTAAGGGCTGCAAAATATACATCAAAGCCTTTATCATTTTTATTTAAGCCTACGTAAGCTTTTTTTAGTTCATCATTGAGCACGCTGGTTCCACGGCCGGCTTTTAAAGCTTTTTCAATAACAGTTTTCGACTCGGCATATTTACCCAACGCGTTTAATATCAAAACATAATGCTCATTTGTTGTTGGATCATTGTCCTTATCGTAGTCATAAACCTCCTTCTGATATTTCAGCGCTTCATTGTATTTTTTTTGGCGATAAAGAATATAAGCATAACTATCCTCGTAGGTATTATACATACCCCTACTTTGTTTTTCCACGTCGCTTTTTGAATAAAAAGGAGAAGCCTCGGCTTTTTTTAGTTTGTCTGATATAATATCAAGCGATTGTTTCGATAGTTTTTCTGCCAGTTCAAGCTTTTCTCCTTTTACGGCCCAGTCGTAAGCAATATTGTTATAGCTGCCTGCCAAATTTGTTTTACTTTTTACCTGCGCCACATAGTTTTCAAATGCCTTGTTATCGCCTGCTTTTAAATAGCCAATTGCCAGCTGGGTACGAACATAATCAACATTAGCATCTTTTTCATCAGGATATTTACTTGCGAAATCTTTGTAAAGCGAATCGCGTTTACCTAATTCCTTTTCCATTGCCATAGCATAAATGGCATCATTTTTCACCATTTCGCCGGTAGGGAATTTGGCTTTTATCACCTTTTTCAATGAATCGGCCGCTGCTTTTTTATCCAAATCGTTGAGAATGTAGGATGCAAGACTAAGATCTTTTTCCTTGTCGCTTTTTTTAAGCGATTTAACTTTGGCTTCCATCAATGCTTTAGTATTCGGCGACGCTTTTTTTGACATTAACCAATAGTAGCTGGCTTCATATTTCTTTTCATCATTGGGATAGGTTTCGTATTCGTTTTTAAACAGCTCGAATGCTCTATCATTATCGGCCTTGATTTTCCCAAAATTGGAGGCAAGGTTACTAATCAACGCATAAGCTTCCAGTTCATTAGCGCCCTGAACAGGCTTCTTATCTCTATAAATTGCATACATATAGCCCTTATCACCATTATTGTCAATATCGGCACCGCTATAAACTTTTACAAAAAAAGCCTTTGCCATAGCAGGAATCTCAAACTCACCTGTTAAAGTATCGTTTGAGGGTTTCAACACTACCTCTGAAACCGGATAGTCTTTCCCATCTAAAAAGTATACCCGCGCGCTGATGTCTTTTTTTTCGGCAAGTGGCGAGCCTGCGGGCGTATAAGTCATCTGCAATTTTTCAGAAGCGGAAGGATAATTATTTGATAAGGTAAGGCGGGAGTTTTGCGCAAAGGCGCATTGCATAGCCAGCAAAGCCGGCACCAGCAGGATTGATTTGTGTGGTTTCATAGGTTTAATTATTTGGTTTATTTAAAGTTAAGTACTAACTATTGAAAATACGATTAGGTTGCAATTAATTATTTCATGCTTTGTTTAGCAGTTGCAGTGGCTTCAACGGGTACCGGCTCTTTTGCGCGAAAGCACATTCCATAGCCAGCAAAGCCGGCATCAGCAGGATTGATTTGTGTGGTTTCATAGGTCTAACTAATTGTTTAGTTAAGTTAGGAACAAATTATTTTAAATACAATTATTTTAACAATAATTAACGCTAATGATTTATTTTGCACCATGGACACTTCCGCCCAAAATAAACCGCAGAAGGCTTTAGGCTTTATTTTTATTACTTTACTGATTGACGTAGTAGGCTTAGGTATCATTATACCGGTACTACCCAAACTCATTGAAAAACTAATCCACGCGGGTTTAAGTGAGGCTTCGCTTTACGCCGGCTTTTTAACACTGGCCTACTCAGTGATGCAATTCCTGTTTTCGCCAATGATCGGTAACCTAAGCGATAAATATGGTCGTCGCCCGGTTTTGCTTTGCTCGCTATTAGGTTTTGGTGTCGATTATTTGTTCCTTGCTTTTGCGCCATCTATTGGCTGGTTATTTTTAGGACGCGCCATTGCCGGAATTACCGGCGCCAGCTTTACAACCGCATCAGCCTACATTGCCGATGTAAGCACGCCCGAAAAACGCGCCCAAAACTTTGGAATGATAGGTGTTGCCTTTGGTCTTGGGTTTATTATTGGTCCGGCCATTGGCGGTGTATTGGGTAAAATGGATGTTCAGTATCCATTCTTTGCCGCCGCTGGCTTAGCATTCTTAAATGCTATTTACGGTTTCTTTATCCTGCCCGAATCGCTTGATGACGCGCACCGTCGCCCGTTTGATATAAAAAGGGCAAACCCATTGGGTTCATTATTACAATTAAAAAAATACCCATCGGTAATGGGCCTGGCGCTTTCGCTGTTCCTTGTTTATTTTGCCGGGCAAGCCGTACAAAACGTTTGGACATATTTCACTTTCGAAAAATTTAAATGGGGCGAGGACACCGTTGGATATTCCCTGGCCTTTATTGGCTTAATGATAGCCCTTGTACAGGGAGGGTTAATGCGCATTATACTACCTAAACTGGGCATGGAACGTTGCATTTGGGTTGGCTTGTTACTTTACAGCGTCGGCCTGATCTTGTTTGCCATGGCTACGCAAGGCTGGATGATGTTTGCCTTTATGGTACCTTACGCGCTTGGCGGTATAGCAGGCCCGGCACTACAGGGCATCATGACCAACCAGGTACCTGCCAATGAACAAGGCGAATTACAGGGCGGCTTAACCAGCCTCATGAGCTTGAGCGCTATTTTTGGCCCCTGGGTAATGACTACCTTGTTTTATTATTTCACTAACGATAAAAGACCGTTCTTTTTACCGGGAGCACCATTTATTTTAGGTGCGATACTCATGCTGATAAGCGCTTTACTTGCCATACGCAATTTTAAAAACGTAAAGAAAACCTCGGCAAAGGATATTGATACCGTAGCAACATTGCATTGATACAAGAACCATGTCATTGCGGCAATCGCATGCTATACAGAGCGGCCACGCTTCCGTGCGATTGCATCGTCGTTCCTCCTCGCAATGACACTTTTTTTGTATTTCCAACACCTGTCGCGATAGCAAAAAAGCAAGTATAAATTAAAGATAAAGCTGTAAAACACCTCATAATAAAACTTTTAACCTGCTTAAACCTTTATCATTATTAATGAGCGCCAAACCTAAAAAAAAACATACCGCCGCCTTAGGGTTTATCTTCGTAACGCTTTTTATTGATGTGTTGGGTTTGGGTATCATTATTCCGGTAATGCCTTCGCTGCTCGAAAAACTGGGTAATATGGATGTGAGCACCGCCGCGCAGTACAATGGCTATCTCACTTTCACCTATGCCTCTATGCAGTTCCTGTTTTCATCACTACTGGGTAACCTAAGTGACAGGTACGGGCGCAGACCGGTGTTATTGGGTTCACTGATTGGGTTTGGGATAGATTATATTTTTATGGCCTTTGCCCCTACTGTAGCATGGTTATTTATTGGCCGGGCGATAGCGGGCTTTGCCGGGGCCAGTAATACCACAGCAACGGCTTACATAGCCGATATCAGTACCGGCAAAAACCGGGCGGCTAACTTCGGTTTGGTTGGGGCAGCATCAGGACTTGGGTTTATCATTGGCATAGGTACAGGAAGCTTTTTGGGTGCGCTGAATGTGCGGTTCCCGTTTATGCTGGCTGCAGGACTGGCTTTGCTAAATGCCACCTATGGATACTTTGTATTGCCTGAATCATTAAATATTAAAAACCGCAGGCGTTTTGAGTGGAAAAAGGCTAACCCAATAAGCTCATTACGTAACTTATCGCGCTATCAATCTTTGACAGGATTAATTGGGGCGTTTTCATTAGTATATATCGCACAAAAAGCAGTTGAATACGTATTATCTTTTTACGTAACAGAAAAATTTGACTGGGCCCTCAAAAGCATTGGCTTTTTAGGTTTTTTTATCGGCATTGTGCTGGTAGCTATACAGGGAGGATTGATCAGATACACCATCCCCAAATTTGGACAGGAAAAAAATATCGTAGCCGGACTACTATTTTATACCATCGGCTTAACACTCATCGCCTTTGCCAACCAGGGATGGATGATGTACGCTTTCATGGTGCCCTATTGCCTCGGCGGCATTTCGGGGCCATCGCTACAAGGGATGATCACCAGTACGGTATCCCCCAAAGAGCAGGGCGAGTTGCAGGGCTCATTAACCAGTATCAGCAGTTTGGCGGTGATCATAGGGCCACTATTGATGAGTTCGGTATTTCATTTGTTTACCCATCGCAATACATCAACCTATTTTCCGGGCGCTCCGTATATTTTGGGAGCGGTTTTAATGCTGATAGCTGTTTTCCTGGCGATAAGGAGTTTTAAGAAAACCGGGGTGGTTGATTCAAAAGAAGTGGAAGCGGTACCGTAATTTCACAGGTTCAGAATGCGCAGGCCAGCGTTAGGGATTGCAGCGGATACCGGCCTTGAGCGTAATGCCTGCAGGCGTATGAGCGGAAAGCCCGGGCCGAAGGCAACGCCAAATTGATAACAAAATTCAAGAAAACATATCTAACAATCCACTATAGGGTCCGAAGCAATCCCAAATAGGATAAATAACAAATTTTGTTATAACAACTTCCAACGTCGCCCTCTTGGCCGGGCGGGCCAGTTACTTTACCTTAGATGCAAAGTAACCAAACATCAAGACAAAAAAATGCTTCTGCCCACAGGCCATACACCCTCCCCCCTTTTTTANTGCCCACAGGCCATACACCCTCCCCCCTTTTTTATCGGGCCGACGCTTCTTTTTAAGGTGGGATAATATCGTTTTTAAATAAGGGAATTGTTTAATCCAACCCGCTCACACCACCTGATATCACAAACTTCATGACATCTGCCGCGCTCTTATCCATTGGCTTTACTTTATCGGCAGCAACAATTACAACCTGGCCGGCAAACGAGTAGGAATATGGAAAATACACAGCTACCTCACCGGGTAAACCGATCTTTGCCAGATCTTTCTGAACAAGAAAACCTATCTTTTTTAAGCCGAACTCGTTAACCTCAACCAGTACCGGCTCATTGAACTTTTTCTCTTCGCCAACAAAGGCTTCGGTGAGATCTTTTATTGAGGAATACAGGAACGCGAAAATAGGCAAACGCGCAAACCAGCGCTTGAACCAGGCTTTAATGGGCTCGGTAATTACATTGGTAACCAGAACCCCCATTACCATGATCACCACAACCACGTTCAGGATGCCGAGGCCGGGAATGTATATGTGTTTTCCAGTTTTATCAACCAGAAAATCACTCAGGTTTAATGCCTTATCAATGCTGGCCACGGCCCAGTACATCAGGAAAATAGCTGCACCCACCGGCACAACCACCAACATCCCTTTTACAAAATACCTGAATAATACCCGCGCTACCTTGTTCATTTTAACCCCAGATTTCTACTCGTAAAAGTACACTCTTTTTACCCTTTGTGAAATATTGGTTAATATTTCATAGGGAATGGTACCTATCTGCTTTGCCAGTTCTTCAATGCGCTGGTGCTCGTCGAATATGATTACCTCGTCGCCTTCGCGCACATCCAGTCCGCTTACGTCGAGCATACACATGTCCATTGTAATGTTGCCCACCGTGGGTACTAACTTACCTTTTACGAGCATTTTGCCAACGCCTTTACCAAAAGCGCGCAGATAACCATCGGCATAACCAATTCGAATAGTAGCTATTTTACCGTCTTTAGCCAAACTGCCGCTACGGCTGTAGCTGATGGTTTCCCCTGCCCCAATCTTTTTAACCTGGGCAACACTTGTTTTTAAGCTGGCAATAGGCTGCAAGCCTGCATCAGAAGCCGGCACCGACGAATCAATCCCATACAACCCAATCCCAAGTCTAACCATATCATAGTGAGCCGATGGCCAGCGGATAATGCCCGCCGTATTGCAAATATGTTTGATCACTTTGTATCCCAGTGTACGCTCAATCTCTTTAAAGGCTTTCTCAAAACGCTTGATCTGTTTTTTGGTAAACTCGTCATGTTCCGGTGCTTCACTGGCCGCCAGGTGCGAAAATACCGACTGTACCCTCACATACCGGTTTGCCTCCAGCATATCGCACAGGGTTTCTATCTCGTAGTTTTCAAAACCAAGGCGGTGCATACCCGTATCAATTTTAAGGTGTACCGGGTAATTGGAAATACCCTGTGCCAAGGCATAACCCACAAAATCATCCAATAAACCGAAACTATAAATTACCGGCTCAAGCTTGTATTCGGTAAGTTTGTCAAATGCGGAGGCTTCCGGGTTAAGCACTTTAATGGGTAGGATGATGCCTGCCTGACGTAAGGCCACCCCTTCATCAATATAAGCCACCGCCAGGTAATCAACCTTGTTATATTGCAGCATATTGGCCACTTCAAACGTACCGCTGCCATAACTAAAAGCCTTAACCATAGCCATTACCTTTACACCCGGTTTAAGCTTTGATTTATAAAAGTTCAGGTTGTTTAGTAAAGAGTTCAGGTTAATTTCCATTACCGTTTCGTGCGCCTTTTGGGCCAGGGCACGGCTTACCTGCTCAAACTCAAAACTGCGCGAACCTTTGATCAGGATAGTTTCTTCTTTAAAACTAAGCGTTTTTAATTGCTGAAGCAGCGTGGTGGTATCGGCAAAAAAATGCTGCTCAGCAACATCAAAATATTGCTGATGGTTAAGCAATGCTTCACCTACGCCAACAAACTTGTCTATCTTTTTAGCCCTGATCAATTCGCCAACCTGCTTATACAGTATATCTTGCTGCAAGCCCGACTGGTAAATATCCGACAGAATGAGCGTCTTTTTCTGATGCTGATTTTGCTGTGATAAAAAGTTAAGTGCTATTTCAAGCGACTGCAGATCTGAGTTATAAGAATCATCAATAACAGAGCAGTTGTTTACCCCATTTTTTAACTCCAACCGCATGCTTACCGGAGCAAGGCGCTCAATACGCTTATCAGCCTCTACCGGACTATAGTTTAAAGCCAGCATTGTTGCCCAGCAGGTAATAGCATTTTCAACCGATGCCTGATCGGTAAATGGAACAAGGCACTCAATCTCCTTACCCTGGTAGCGGGCGCGGAAGTAGTAATTTTTGGAGATCGCCGTTTCGCTGAAAACATAAAGATCGGCCTCGCGAAATTTACGGCTCCAGGTAAAAGTTTCGTTGGCAGCGATATCATTTTCATAACCGATTAACTGATCATAATTGTGAATAAGCAGTTTGCTGTTTTTAAACAGTCCCAGCTTTTCCAGCAATTTTTGCTTTGGCGATTCAAATCCCTCGTCATGCGCCGGGCCAATATGGGTAAGCACCCCTATTTCCGGTTTGATAATGGCTTCCAGCTTATCCATTTCATTTACGGTGGAGATGCCCGCTTCAAAAATGCCCAGGTCGTTCCGCTCGTTGATTTGCCATACCGATAAGGGAACGCCAATTTGGGAGTTATAACTTTTAGGATTACGTACGATATTTTTATCGGCCGAAAGCAGCTGGTAAAGCCATTCTTTTACTATTGTTTTACCATTACTACCGGTAATACCAATAACCTGCAAGTTAAATAGGCTCCGATGATACGCAGCAAGCGTTTGCAAGGCTGCCAATGGATCGGGCACTATCAAAAAGTTAGCGCCAGGCAGGTTAAACTCCGGACCATGCTCAACCACAAAATTGCGCACACCACCGGCATAGGCCTCGGCAACAAACTCGTGCCCGTTGCGCCTGCCGCTCAGGGCAAAAAATAAGCCCTCGGCAGGATTGTTGATCCGGCGGCTATCAGTAAAAAGCGCGCTGATGGTATATTCTTCAACGATGTTACCATCGGCCTTGATGATCTTTTTTATAGCGGAGATAGAGTACGTGTTATTGGGCATGCTGCTAATTTGGAGATATTAAAACAAATAGAATAATTTTTAACGAATTTTGGTTTTTAAATGGATCAGCCCAAATCAATTAAAATTACCGACGAGAAAGTTGCCCTTGCCAAAGCCGAGCATTTTTGTGCCTACCAGGAACGTGCCCAACAGGAAGTTCGCGACAAACTTTACGAATGGGGATTATGGCCTGATGCTGTTGAACACATTATAAGTCAGTTAATAGAAGGTAATTTCCTGAATGAGGAACGCTTTGCAAGAATTTATGCCAAAAGTAAATTCAATCAAAAAGCCTGGGGACGTATTAAGATAAAACAAGGACTTAAGCTGAAGCGGATCCCTGATGTATTGATCAAAAAGGCGCTCCTGAACATCGACCTTGACGATTATTTGGCCGCCTTAACCCATCTTTTACAAAAAAAAGCGGCCACCCTAACCGAAAAGAACCAGTTAAAGCGCCGCTACAAACTCCAACAGTACGCCATGGGCCGCGGATTTGAGGCCGAGCTGATATTAGATATTTTGAAAGACAGCGAGTTATAAACTATTTTCAAAAAAATGAAAATTTTCCTTGCAGACTATTCATTTCTGCCTATATTTGCACTCCCGCAAACGAGATAAGCAAACGGTAAAACGAAAGCCAACTCCAAGCGAGGAAATATCAACGCGAAAGTAGCTCAGTTGGTAGAGCACGACCTTGCCAAGGTCGGGGTCGCGAGTTCGAATCTCGTCTTTCGCTCAAAGCCCTTCTGATTGAAAGAAGGGTTTTATTTTTAAAAGGTTAGACACCTGCTCAGATGGTGGAACTGGTAGACACGCAGGACTTAAAATCCTGTTCCCGTAAACGGAGTGCGGGTTCGATTCCCGCTCTGAGTACTTGAAAATGAGGCGATTAGGTGAAAGACACTAATCGCTTTTTTGTTGCCAAAAATTTCTGGTCTAACATTGGTCTAACATTTGCAGGATGTTAGACCAATCCATTTTGTTCCCTCAAATATTCTTATAATTTTGTTGATAACTTAACCAATCACAAATGGAAGTTATTTGCATTCAGGAAGACGCTTATTTTGATCTACTCAAAAAATCTTATGAGTACATCAAAGCCCTACACGATATAAAAGAAGAGAAATGGGTATTGCCGGAAAAAGCAATGGAAATGCTCGGCGTGAAGACAACCAAACTACAGGAGCTAAGAGATACAGGTGAAATTGAAATCTCCCAACCGTCCAAAAAGGTAATCTTGTATAATATTGATAGCATCCGCGCCTATCTCGACAGGCACACTCGTAAAAGTTAAACCATGGCAACAGACGAACAAATAGCAATGGCCTTTAATGCTGGCTACACCATGCAACAGTACGATCCTGAACTGGTGGAAAAACTTCTATCGACGGATAACGATAATGAAATTGCGCAAGCCTTAACACAAGGTGCCAAACAATCGCACAAAGACAAGATTTTCCAGCAACAGCAAGCAAGGAAAGAGCGAAATCAAACTAAGTTAAAGGGCAGATAGTATTATAGTTAAATAGGCATATGTAAATCCATATCATTGCCATAAAATAAGTTTAAAAACAATTGATATATTTAGATTTCAATTATAAGATATTGAATTATAAGTATAGGATATAACTAAATGGCGATATCAACTAAAGCTGTTAATGCAGGTGTAAATGCGGCTAATGGTTTCGAATTTCAGAAACATTGCGCACTGTTAATTTTATTTGATCAATATTCTCAATTAAAATCCCATCCATACTTTATTTGTTTAGAACACCATGATGACTTTTTGTTATCGAGAATAGCGCCAAATGGGCATATACTTTCGATACAAGCTTATCAAGCTAAAAAATCAACTACAGATTGGGGGATGAGTCAAGATTTATATGATCTCTTAAGTAAAATTGCTCAGGGCGGTTTAGACCTTGCAGCCGACCCGATAAAAAAAGATCCTCAATACGATCATAGCTTACAGTTTCTTTCCAATCGCGCAATTAATCTCAATAACAAAAAAACGAAGAAAAATAAAATCACTGCGACTATTAATGCCTCAAACACGAGCGTAGGATTTTCAACTCTTGACCAAACAATCAGCGATGTAATCAAAAATGAATTAAAGAATACTTTTAGCTGTAGCCCTGCGGCAATCAACGAGTTGCAAAAAATGACTTTTAGATTTATTGACTTGCCCCAGACAAGTAGTAAACAAAAATCTACTCTCATCGGAGAATTCGGAAATATCTTCGGTAACTCCGTTATAGATCATAAGGCAGCAGTCGATACTCTGTTATTGTTATTCAGAAACGTAGAAAATACGTTAAATAACGGCAATATTATTAAGTTAATGGATGTAAGTAAACAGGTAACTTCGGATGAAATAAATAAGGCTATCAATATTATAACTACACAGACAAAAGCTTATGAATTGTGGCGTACAAAAGGCGATGCCATATCAGATAGTCTTAACATCCCAATAATCTCCAAGAAGAAATTCGTCCAGGATTTTACTAATAGCTTTGATTTATTTAAAGACCTACAGCAAGCCGATCACAGATTGGTTTACACATATGTACAAAATAATAAAATGCTTCTGGATACCTTAACGACGGATGCTGAATGTATAGTGGTTTTATACAAAAATTTCAAAGCCAATATCCGAACACAACTTGGTGAGAATGAATTAAAAGCCGCGATTTATGCGGCATACATAGAACTTTTAGAAAGCTTGTAATGAATACTACTATAGAGTTTAAAAGCCTTTTGGCTTATTCAGCAGACAAAAAGAAATACTTTTTCACTGAATTCGGGAAAGGAGTAAACATTGTTTATGGCCGGAATACTTCAGGAAAATCTACCCTCTTTCAGTGCTTGCTGTATACCTTGGGAATAAACGACGGCAATGCATATATTAAAGATTTGCTTTCCGAAAATGTTTTTTTTCGCCTGGATATCGAAATGACAACAGGAGGAAGCGCAACCCCTTGTATTTTTATTCGTGAAAATGAAACCTTAATAGTCAAAGTTGGAGATCACTTAACACGAAAGTTTAGTGGCATAAGTGGAAATAGCTCATTTGAACACATCAAGCTCAAAGATTACGTAAGTCATCTTTTCAATTTCAATCTTAAATTAGAAAGTAAAAATGAGTATAAAAGTGCCCCTTTAGAAGCGATGCTTTTACCCTTCTATATTGCTCAATCCGTTGGATGGGTTTACCTGCGCAAATCATTTAATAGTCTCGATTTTTATAGAAATTTCAAAGAAGATTACTTGGATTACTACTTAGAAATAGAAAACGCTATTGAACGAGATGAAAAAAAGAGGCTTGAAAACCAATTAAAGGAAAAAGAGGATCAAATTTCATTTATAAGTTCCGCGGAAAAACAAGACCAAACACTGCAAGTCACAAAAATACTTGACGAGAAGTTTATTGAAACCTCTAAAGCTTACGTAGAAACATACGCAACCACTCAACGTAAGGTAATTGATAACGAAAATGAGTTTATTTTAAAATGCAATGAACTTGCATTTTTAAATGAAAGATTATCTGTGCTTAGAAAGGTAAAGCAACATAGAACGCATCAAAAACCAGAAATTGGTAATTGTCCGCTGTGTTTCCAAAATTTACAACCGACGCTACAGGCGAATTATAAGTTTTTTCAAGAAGAGAATGACACTGAAAAGGAATTGAAAAAGTGCAAAGACGAGATAAAAGATGTTCAAGCGAAAATAAATTCTTTACGAAAACACATTGATGAAGACAAGGAAGAAATCGCAAATAAATATCGCATACTGAACAGTTATAGCGAAAGTCAAATTAATTACGATCAATGGTTGAACAACAAAGCAAATGTCCAACTTATAAACAACATAACCTTAAAAGTTGGCGCGCTAACATTAGAAAAAAATGATATTATTGAAAAATTAGGTCGGTTCAAAACAGATGAACAGGTTGAAGAATTAAGAAAAGAAAAAAACAATTTGTTTAAATCTGTTTTTACGGGCTACTTAAAAGAGATGAACGTCAAATCATTAGATGAGCGTCGATATACCGAATTATACGAAATATCTTCATTTCCGTCGCAAGGAGTTGAACTTCATAAAACCGTTATGGCCTATCATTTTGCCTTCAATAAAATCATTGCGCAATCGCAATCAATTCATCGTTTCCCATTTATGTTAGATGCTATTTTGAAAGAAGATACAGATGAAAATACCGAAAAGTTAATTATAAACTTTATATCAAAAAATCGTCCAACTGATACTCAAATAATTTTTTCGATTGCTGAATTGAAAAATACGACAAATTCGGCAGCAAATTATAATTTGAACTTTTTTGGAGGAAAAGCCAACTTAATACTCATTGGTGATGGTATAAAAGAACGCTCACTTCTAAGAGAAAATGACGAATTTACGCCTCAAGTTTTGATCGATGATACCCAAGAAAAAATCGATACAAGTAGATAAGCATTATCAAAAAACTTATTAGTCTTAATCAAAAGAGTATTTAAATGTCGTTATTGGATATGAAAGCACATCTCTCTGGCTTACGTCAAGCTATGGAGAATGTCACAAGAGGTACAACGCCAGACCACGCAAAATGGACAGGTGTTAATTCATTTGTACGGCGGTATAGCGATTTAGCTGGTCTATACATATCGCTTACTGGCGACCCTGGCGTCGCAACATATGATGTGAATAATCTACGCAGTCCACACGATATGGTTTGGCCTGACCAGAAAGCAATCTTTGATCAAATTTTTATGGATGTTTTGATACTGGACAATCTGATAGCACAAAAATCAAATGTATCTTTCGGCCCCATGTACAACCTTTTTGTATCAGGAAATGGTCAAGAATGGACTGGAAAGCCCTTTCAAATTGAATTAACACGCTGCATTAGTGAGTACACAAACCCTAACCTAAGCCTGCGATTAGGAAAACTTGATCCTGCTTCTATTGGCGAATTAAAAAGATTGCCGTGTATCTTCGCGTATGAATCAGGCCACAAATTACCGCCTAAATTTGGTTTCATAAAAGACATTGTAATTAGACAGGGGGAAGTACGTATAGAGTATGAAATCCAACATGTAGAGCCATTTCTTACAGCAGAAGACTTGGAACAGATGACTTTTGAATTAGATATTGGAAAGCTTGAACTGTATAGAACTCATTGGGCTGTAAAAGACGTTAACCTACCCAAAGAATTACATTCTAAGGGTATATTAATCCCCGCGTCACTTCGTGATATAGCTAATGCCGTGGACGTTTCAAAACATATATTCGATGTAGCGTTATCGTTCCCTGGCGAAGCGAGACCATTGGTTGAAAAAATTGTGCAAGAGTTAGAGCGAAGATTAGGCCCTAACCGTTATTTTTATGATAACAATTACGTTTCCCAGTTAGCGCAGCCATCTTTAGATACATTGCTTCAAGGTATATATAGGAGAGCTAAACTTGATGTAGTTTTTTTAAGTGCCGATTACCAGAAAAAAAATTGGTGCGGTGTTGAATTTCGGGCTATAAAAGATATTGTATTTGATCGTGAATTTAATCGGGTAATGTTTATTAAAGCAGGTGAAGGCTCTGTTGATGGGGTATTTAATACCGATGGATATATAGATGCCAGTAAATTTGAGCCTAATAAAATTGCAGAATTTATTTTAGAACGGCTCAGATTATTGGATATGAACCATACAAGTTGATTAAATTAAAAACTGATAAAATGAAACTTTACACATGGTCGGGCTTTCCTACCGACAAAGAGACAAAAGGTTTTGCGTTAGCTAATAATGTAGAAGAAGCAAGGGCACTAATAATAAACTCATTTAGTAATAGTGACCATTATAATTTCATTCGTGAATTTATTTATAACCATGAGCCTCATATATATACCGAGCCTACTGGCTGGATACAAGAAATTGGCCCTCAATTTATTTAATTGAGAAATTCAAAACGGATAGTATTGGTGATTTACTCGCAAATTTTTGAGAATCAAATCCACCCGTGTTTAATAAAGTCTAATTTTTAGTGGTACCCAAACTGGTACCCAAACGCCATTTTACCGCAAACAAGGCCTATCCAAATTAAAAAACCTCGCCAAAAAAGCGAGGTTTTTTAAGTATTTAAAATGGTCGGGATACACAGATTCGAACTGTGGGCCTCCTGTTCCCAAATGCCATAATTTAATTAATTATGCCATCCAATACCGTCCAAATTTCGCTATCAAACACTTGACAAATAATAACAATTTCTGCTATAGTGTCGCCATTAATATTTCTTAATCTAAATTTTAGTGGTACCCAAACTGGTACTGTAACCCTCCCTTAGTTCGGACTGG
>NZ_QPCG01000007.1 GCF_003351025.1 Mucilaginibacter endophyticus
CTACAGGCTATTGCTGAGCGATTATGCTCAGCCGGTAAACATTGGTAACCCTGATGAGATCACGATCAAACAATTTGGTGAGGAGATCATCAAACTTACCGGAACTGATCAAAAACTGATCAGCCTGCCATTGCCTACAGACGATCCGAAACAACGCCGTCCGGATATCACTAAGGCCAGGGCCATATTGGGCTGGGAGCCAAAGGTATCCAGGAGTGAAGGTTTGAAGATCACGTTAGAATACTTCAAATCGTTACCTGAGCAGGAAATACATCATAAAGACTTTTCTTACTACAATAAATAAAAGTTTTTAAAATCAAATGGTACAGTGATTACGCTGAGCGTATCACTGTACCTTAAAGAAATTGTAACTCCCCAACCCTAAGCTTGAGTTACAAATCAAAAACGTAGCAATAATCCATAAGCTGCACCATTCCTGCACGCAGGCTTTGTATCAAAGCCAATCATGTACAGTTTAATTCAGTTAACCAACATTAAAGTAAAGCATGAACAAAAACTATTACGCGATAATTTTAGCAGGGGGTATCGGAAGCCGGTTTTGGCCAATAAGCCGTACATCGCACCCCAAACAATTTATAGATATTATCGGCAGCGGAAAAACATTGATACAGGATACGTATCAGCGGCTTTCCAAAACATGCCCAAAAGAAAATATCTTCATATTAACTAACGAGAACTATACCCAACTGGTAAAGGAGCAGCTGCCGGATATAACAGATCAACAAATATTGACTGAACCCGTAATGCGGAATACCGCGCCATGCATAGCTTACGGATGTTTCAAGATTGAAAGCCTGAACCCGGATGCGGTGATTGTTGTAGCTCCTTCCGATCAGCAGATCCTTGATGAAGACGCCTTTGTAAGCTCACTCGAAAAATCGCTGGAGGTCGCAGCAGAAAACCATTGCCTGGTAACGTTGGGTATCAAGCCGTCAAGACCGGATACGGGTTACGGCTATATTCAATATACAGGCGCTGTTATAAACAATGATTTTCACAAGGTAAAAACCTTTACCGAAAAGCCAACCCTTGAGGTTGCCAAAAGCTTTATTCAAAGCGGCGATTTTTTATGGAACGCGGGCATTTTTGTTTGGTCGGCCAAGGCGATAGTACAGGCGTTTGAAACCTATATGCCCGATCTGCACAATATTTTTGCTGATGCACGGACGGTGTACAATACAGAAAATGAAGCCACTCACATTAACCAGGCCTACCACCACTGTGTTAATACATCTATCGACTACGGTATTATGGAGAAGGCGGATAATGTATATGTATTGCCATCTGACTTTGGCTGGAGCGATCTGGGAACCTGGGCATCTATATACGAGTTATCTGAAAAAGCTGAGGCCGGCAACGCGGTAATTCCAAATGAAAAGGTGATCATGTACAATTCATCTGATTGTATGGTAAATATGCCCGACGGTAAGCTGGTGATACTACAGGGTTTAAACAATTACATAGTAGTTGAAGCCAATAACACATTACTTATCTGCCCCCGCGATCAGGAGCAAAGCGTAAAACAAATTGTTGCTGATGTGAAAAGCAGGTTTGGCGTGGAGTATGTTTAATCCAGGAAAGATGTTCAGGCAAAGCGAACGATCCCTCTTTTAATAACCGACAAGGTAATAAGGCTGTTTTCGAAAGATAACGGCCTTTTTTGTATCTGTACTATTCGTTCGCCAAACAACTACTGTTTCAGCAAACCGGCAAAAAATGGTTTTAGTTCTTCCGCTAAGATTTGATGATCGGCTACGCTTGGGTGCCCGGAACAACCATGAGCCTCCATTGGTTCAAAAAAGAAAGTTGCAACAGGCTTGTCTTTCGGATAGGTGGTGTCAACAGTGGCTTTTACCCGGCTTAAACACCGTTGCAATATCTCCCTTGAGTTACCTTTAATCATCGGACTGGAAAGCAAGACAATTTGAGCTTTTGGATATTTGGATTTAACCAGTTGTACAAACTTTACATAGTCGTTAACAAATCGTACGGTATCAAATGGGGCTCTTGCACTACCATCGCCATTACTCATATCATTAGTGCCTAAGGCAATGCTTACAATTTTAGGCTGATAGGTTTTAAAATCCCATTTCAACGAGTCCTTTTCCTGGAAATTTGCGTTTTCGTATACCAGCGGCATCGATGGAGAGTCCCTGTTCCAGGTACGGTAAACGCCAATACCGCTAACACTTGATAAAATAAAATTGGCATTTAATGCCCTTGCTATTCTTGGTCCATAAGCCATGTAGGCATTATGATGATCCTGGTAATCACCGGTTCCGCATGGAATTTCCGAATCGTCAGCTGCCGCTCCGCAGGTAATACTATTACCTATAAATTCTATTAACGGAAGTTTGGGAGCAGATAAACTTTTAACGCCTTCGCCCGCGACCTTTGAAAATAGCAAAGCACCGCTGGTTGCTTCCGTTGCTTTATAAATCCAGATACGGTGTGAACCCGTATTTGGGGCTTTAATGATAATTGGCTCTTTTAAGTTTCCGTCAACCCTGATCCTTTTTTGATAAACCCCGTCAAGTTCATATTGCAGGTAGCTATGACCACCGGCATCCGCGATGCTTACATATATCGCGCACTCATTCCCCTTAAAGCTAAAGCCAAAGTGAGCACCTGAAGTAATAAGCGCTAAGTTATGCTGATTATTGATGAGCGTACGCCCGATAGGTTGAAGATCAGCCGCGTAAATAGTATCAACTTTGGTTTTCGCATGGCTATGCAGTGAGCAAAAGATAAATAAGATAAAGGTAGACAGTATGCTGTTTTTCATCGCATCACAAGATTACCAATATCAGTTCATGAAACCAAATCCCTGAAATTTATCAATATAAATTGCTGTAAAAGTATCAGCCTAATGTATGAGGTAAATAATCTAAGTGGTGAAAGGACAGATCTTTATTTTTTGTTACTATGCGCTTTTCTTTTCGTTGCTCACCTTGTTCAATTCCCCGTAGGGGATACCTATTTGTAGCAAAAGAATAGATGTAATTTTTGCGCCGTAGGTGCTACCATTTTGATATTGCTTTTAAAGCAGTCGGGTAGCACCTACGGCGCAAAAGCCTTTGATAATGATATGTTACAAACAGGTAGCACCTAACGGTGCAACGTTGGCTAAATCTGTAAGCAAGTTAGGTTGGCGGGAAAAATGAAGTGCAAAAAACTATTGCTGACCTTGTTGATATTTATAATGTAAATTCTTCAGTGTTTCGATGGTCGCTTCATCTGTAGAGATACCGTAGCCTGTTACCAAGGTACCTTTAGTACCGCCGGTTGAAGCGAGTGCATAAACGATTGCTTCATCTGCAGGGTCAGAAGGACCTTCATAACGGTACAGGTCTACTATTTCAAATTCACTTACCGCGAATGTTTCTGCACCGGCTTTAAGATGATCTCCTTCAAGACTAAACTCGTGGGTATAGCCTTGTTCTTTTAATTTGCTTATTGCTTCGGTTACTGTGGCGTAATGAAATTTTTGCTCTTGCATGAGGTAGGATGTTTAGTTAAGTTGTAGCTAATATACAATTAAAGTACGCTGCCTGTTTCAGTAATTTCTGCCGAAAATGTTTCAGGCTGTACCAAAACAAAACGTACCAGGCTAAACTCATGCTTAATACAATCGCGGATGCGGTCTATCGCTTCGTTGATTTGTTGGGTGTCGAGATCTTCCTTAAAAGCTACGATCAGCATTAGTATAATTTCGTCAGGCGATTGATAGGTTGATAGCATGTGCATCACTTTTAAAACGGCACTGTCACGTTCAACCAATGCTGTGATTTTTATCCTCGATTCGGATGAAATACCTTCGCCCATCAGTAAGCTCCGGCTTTCGCGCGCTAATATGGCAGAGACAGCAACCAATATCAGACCAACCAATAAAGACGCTATGCCATCAAGTACAGGAATGTTATAACGATGGTTCAGGAACATGCAGATTCCAACAATAAAAAGCCCTGCAACAGCCGCGCTGTCTTCAAACATTACCAAAAAAGTTGATGGGTCTTTGCTTTTCACTACGGCATCCCACCAGGTTTGATCGCCCCGGATCGCGTTAAATTCTTTAAGTGCTATGATGAGGGATGAGCCCTCAAATATGACGGATAACCCCAAAACGATATAGCTCATGGTAGGATCGCCCAATGGTTCCGGCTCTCGGATGTGTAAAATGCCCTGGTAAATGGACAGCCCTCCGCCTAAACCAAATATCATAATAGACACAATGAACGACCAGAAATACAGCTCTTTTCCGTACCCAAAAGGATGTGTTTTGTCTGGTTCTTTACGGCTACGGTAAAGCCCGAATAAGAGCAGCAGTTCATTGGCAGTATCAACCAGCGAATGGATACCTTCAGAGATCATTGATCCGCTTCGCCCGATAACGCCTGCTATGAATTTGGTTATCGCTATAAGCAGGTTGGCGATGAGCGCACTGTATATCGATTTTTTTGATGAAGCCATCTTGTTTAATGAGCTATTACTTCAGCATCGCCAAGTTTTTTTACGTATAGTTCATCCACCAAAATCACAATAATGGCAACAATTGGTACTGCGAGTATAATGCCCAGCACACCTGAAAGCGTTCCCATTACCACCTGGCTGATGATAGTTAATGCCGGCGGCAGGTTAATCATCCGGTTTTGAACTATCGGCACTACGATATTGCTCACAATAGTTTGCGACACCACGTAAATAAGTGCTACTATGACAGCTGTGTTAGTGCCAACGGTGAGGGCGAGCAACACACCCGGTATCATGGCTATAACCGAACCTAAATTGGGGATGATCTTAAGCATGCCTGCAAACAAAGCCAGTATCAAAGCTGCCGGGATCCCCATAATGCTTAAACCGGTTGTAAGCAACACGCCCAATAATACCATAGAAAGCAGCATACCCTTAAGCCAGCCTTTCAACGAGAGGCTGATCCTGTCCATGATATCCTGGCCTAAAGGTTTTTTCTTATCTGATAACAGCATTAAAATGCCGTTCTTATAAACATCGGGATTAGTAGTAAAAAAGATACTCAGAAACAGGATGATATAAATATCACCAAGTACCCCGAAGCCCGTGCTGAAAAAATGCTGAACAGTAACCACCACCTTATCCGGGTCATTATCCCCCGAAAAATAATCAAGAATCTGCTGCCCGGTCGGGTTTGAGGCCACCTTAGCTTTAAAGTTATTAACCGTATGTGGTAGCGTATCTTTTAATAATGCTATCTGGTGCTGTATGGTGGTGCCCATCAGGTAAAACAGCCCTATCACAATTAAAAATGAACCTACTACCGATATGATCATGGCGTATCTTCTGCGCATTTTAGTGTTACGCTCAATCAGGTCGCCAAGGCCGTGAAAATAAGTGGCAATGAGCGCGCCGGATAATACCATCAGCAGTACGTTGAATGCTACTCGTGCTACGAGTATCACCACAACCAACAGGGCAACAATGGCAACGGTATGCCATACTTTTTCAATGTAGGTAAGTTCTTTTTCTTTTTTTGGGGTCATACAGCAGGTGTTTGTTCCATAAACACAGTGATGCGCCTTAAATGTTTTGATTGGAAACAATTTAAGGTTAAGGGGATGTTAAGAATATGACTATCTCAATAATATTTTAACTTCTTAAAATATTTTAAAAAGAAAGTGTAACAATTTAAATAAGTTTTTGTAAAATTATCCCGCCAACGGATTTTTAACGATATTTAGTTAATACCGAACCCAAAAACCATAACCCTCTCAATTGATGAAAAAAAACTACTACATCGTAACGCTGATCATGCTTACGTTTTTTGTTATTTCATTTTTAACCAATATCATAGGCCCGTTATCTCCCGAGTTTATCAAAGATTTTAAATTGAGCGATGCGATGGCGGGTTTATTGCCCTTCGCGTTTTTTATTGCTTATGGGGTAATGTCTATTCCGTCGAGCATGCTGGTTCAAAAGTATAACGAAAAAGCTATCATGGTTGCAGCCTTTGTGGTTGCTTTTTTGGGTTCGTTGTTGTTGGCTGTTTATCCTAACTATCTCACTGCCATATTATCCTTGTTTTTAATCGGCTGTGGTATGGCTATGTTGCAGGTGGTGATTAATCCACTGCTGCGTACATCGGGAGGGGAGGAGAACTATGCTTTTACATCGGTACTGGCGCAGCTGATATTTGGCGGGGCATCGTTTGTTAGTCCGCTGGTTTACTCTTACATGGTTAAAAATATGGGAAGCAGCAAAGGCGGGATTTTTCCGTTACTTGAAGCACATGTACCTGCAACTATGCCCTGGATCTCGTTGTACTGGTTATTCGCGGTGATTTGCCTGGCCATGTTTGTGATCATGCTGATATCTAAATTTCCGAAGGTTGAACTGGCACATGATGAAAAAGCCGGACCCTGGAAAACACACGTCGATCTGTTTAAAAAGCCGGTTGTGATAGCCTATTTCATCGCGCTGTTTTGCTACGTTGGCAGCGAGCAGGGGGTATCTTACTGGATGTCGCAATTTTTGTTTGAATATCACAAGTTTGATCCGCAAACTACAGGCGCCAACGCGGTAGCCTACTTTTGGGGATTGATGACAGCCGGCGGGATCCTGGGCTTGCTTTTACTTAAACTGATGGATAGCCGTAAATTACTGGTGATCTTCACCATTCTGGCGCTCATCTTCTTGTCGCTGGGTTTATTCGGCGGACCGCAAACATCATTGTATTCATTTTCTATAGTTGGGTTCTTCATGTCGGTGATGTATCCCATCATATTTTCATTAGCATTAAGTTCTGTGGCCGAAGACCACGGTTCATTTGCCGGGATCCTGGTTACGGGTATTATTGGTGGCGCGGTTGTTCAGTTATTGATAGGCGGATTGGGCAGTTTGTTTGGCTTGCGCCAAGGCATGTTTTTCCTGTATATCACATTTGGCTATATGCTGAGCATCGGATTTTGGGCTAAGCCATTGGTAACTAACAAAACTATTTTTGATAATAAAGCATAAACATATACATGAGCAACATAAAAGTTATAGGTATTGATCTGGGCGCTACCAATATTCGCGGCGCTGTGGTTAGCAATAATGTAATTGGAAATATCGCATCGCAACGAATTAAAAGCGATGGCAGTGTAGAGGATGTGCTGAACGATATTTATACCGTTGTTGATGCCCTTTTACTAAATGATACCGCCAGCGCTATCGGCATAGGTGTACCCAGCGTTGTTGATGTGGCCGAAGGTATTGTTTATGATGTGCAATACATTCCGTCATGGAAAGAAGTTTACTTAAAAAAACTAATGCAGGAGCGTTATAATATTCCGGTATATGTAAATAATGATGCCAATTGCTTTGCCGTGGGCGAGTTATATTTTGGCAAGGGAAAGGATGCTGATAGTATGGTGGGCGTTACGCTTGGCACAGGTTTAGGCACGGGCATAATCGCCAACGGTAAATTGTATGCAGGCCACAATTGCGGTGCCGGTGAGATAGGGTTATTCCCTTATATCGATAACATTCTTGAATACTATTGCAGCGGTTCATTCTTTAATAATGTGTATGGATTGGATGGCGTACGGGTATTTAAGGATGCGCAGGCAGGAGATGAACAGGCGTTAAAGTTATATGCGGAGCTGGGTACTCATGTAGGTAATGCAGTTAAAATGGTAATGTACGCTTATGACCCCGAGTTGATCATTCTTGGCGGCTCTGTAAGCCACGCTTTTGAATATTTTAAGGAAACCATGTGGCAGCAGGTAAAAACATTTGCCTATACTAAAACGCTTGAACGCATTAAAATAGAGATTTCGGAATTGCAAAACAGCGGCATTGTAGGAGCGGCTGCCTTGTATTACGATAACCAGAAATAAACCTATATCTACCATGAAAAAAATATTATTAATGTCGGCAATGTTTCTGTTTGGTGCAGGGGCATTTGCACAGGGGCGACAGGAAAATTTTAACCTGTTATTGAAAGATGACTGGCAAATGCAGTCAATAGTTACAGCGCCCGCCGCCGCTACAGAGGTCTCGAAGGAGAACTTTAACACACAAGGCTGGTATAAGGTAAGTGTGCCCTCTACCATTTTAGCGGGCTTGCTGGCTAATCAGGTTTATAATTTCGATCCGTTTATGGGCAAGAACCTCGAAAAACTGGCCGACCCTAAATTGGATAAACCCTGGTGGTTCAGGAAGGAATTTACATTGCCGGCTGCCGAAAATGGCAAGAATGTGATCTTGCGCCTGCATGGTATCAACTACAAAGCCAATGTTTGGTTCAATGGCGTCAAAATAGCCGATTCAACCAAAATTAAAGGCCCATACCGGATCATTGACCTCGACCTGACCAAAAACATCAATTATATCGGCACCAATACGCTGGCCATTGAGGTATTAAGGCCATTTACTCCTAACAAACGCGACGGCGACCTGGCCATTGATTATGCCGACTGGATCCCATACCCGCAGGATTATAACGGTGGTATCATCAATAACGTAGAGGTAAAAACATATAATAAAGTAGGTGTGAAGTTTCCGCTGGTTACTACCAATTTCGATCTGCCTTCGCTTGCCGTTGCTCATTTAACTATAGACGCGCAGGTAACTAACTACACCAATAAAGCGCAGGACGCGGTAATTAAAGGTAAGATCAATGAGAATATCTCCTTTGAAAAAAAAGTACACATGCTGCCCAATGAATCAAAAAATGTGAACTTTTCGCCGCTTGAGTTTAAGCAGCTTAATGTTAAGGATCCATCTATTTGGTGGCCTTGGCAGTATGGTAAACCAAACCTTAATCGTATTGAAATAGCGGCTGTAGTTGAAAAAAAACTGAGTAATTCGGTATCCGAAAATTTTGGCATCCGGGAGTTTACTTCTAAGATCATTGACGATAATCAATCGCGCGAGTTTATTATAAATGGAAAGCCTATTATGCTGAGAGGCGCGGCCTGGTCGCCTGATATTTTTCAACGTCGTTCTGTTGAAAGGCAGGAGCAGGAGATCCGCCTGGTGCGTGATATGAATATGAACATCGTACGCTCCGAAGGTAAAATGGAGGATGATGATTTTTATGATCTGTGCGATAAATACGGTTTGATGGTGATGAACGGCTGGATGTGCTGCGGTACCTGGCAACATCCCGAAAAATGGGATGCCGCCGAGCGTAAAGTTGCCATGGCATCGGATAGCAGCGTGATGTACTGGCTGCGTAACAAAGCCAGTTTGTTTGTGTGGCTTAACGGCAGCGATATGCCGCCTACCGATACCTCGGTTGAACGTGATTACCTCAAGATTGAAAAGCAACTGAAATGGCCTAACCCGCTGCTGGCAACTGCTAACGAAGGTAAATCGAAAGTATCAGGCTACAGCGGGGTGAAAATGGCTGGCCCGTATGAGTGGGTGCCGCCAATTTACTGGGAAACCGATGCTGCCAAAAAATTTGGCGGTACCTACAGTTTTGCTACTGAAATTTCGCCGGGTCCGTCAATACCGCCTTATGAAAGTTTGATCAAATTTATTCCGAAAGATTCATTGAATGTAACCTCGGCCGATTGGAATTACCATTGCGGTACGGGCTCATTTGGTACAACAAAGGTATTTACCAAAGCGCTCTATGGCCGTTATGGCGAAACGTCATCCATTAAAAATTATGTAGCCAAGGCGCAGGCCCAAAACTATGAAGGACACCGCGCCATGATGGAAGCTTATGGCCTAAACAAATACCAAACTGCTACAGGCGTGGTTCAGTGGATGCTAAGCAATCCATGGCCGGGACTGATCTGGCATACCTATGATTATTACCTGTACCCTGCCGGGACCTATTTCGGCATGAAAAAGGCTATGGAACCCTTGCACATATTGTATTCATACAAAACAAACGAGATAGCGGTGATCAATTCATACCTGAAAACGTTTAGCGGGTTAAAGGTTAAGGCGGATGTTTACAACCCTGACGGAAGTAGCAAGTTTAGCAAAACGGTAACCGCTGAAATAGGTGCTGATGCCTCGAAGAGGTTATTTGCGATCCCTGCCATCTCTGGTTTATCAGATACTTATCTGTTGCGTCTTGAATTGAGCGATAAAAGCGGCGAAACTAAAAGCATCAACTGGTACTGGCTTTCCAAAAAAGGAGATGAGCTGAATTGGAAAAAATCAAACTGGTTTACTACTCCGCAATCTGCTTATGCTGATTATTCGGCCTTGCAATCTCTTCCTAAAACAAAACTAACTGTTAGCCAAAATAACAAAGTTGAAGGGGATAGCACTTCGTACGCTGTAACCATAAAAAATACAGGTAGTGCGGTGGCTTTCTTTGTTCATTTACGTGCTTTAAAAGGCCAGGGTGGTGATGATATTTTACCGGTAATTTTCAGCGATAACTATATTTCATTGGCTCCCGGCGAAAGCAGGATCATTAAATGTACTTACAGCAATAAAAATGCTGATGGGGCTACACCTTATTTATTAACCTCGGCCTGGAACCTGGATACTGCCGGAAGCAGTGGGGGCAGTGGTTTTGAGGATGGGTTGCCGAAGGAGTAAAAACATAAAATAAAATTGTCATTTCGATAGGGCAGTGGGCTGAGATGTGCGATGGAGTGAAAGAGAAATCTTATACGCCATGTTAAGCAGCTGTGCATAGTCAACTTGACGTATAAGATTTCTCCTCGTTCCTCGTCGAAATGACATTTTTTGTTTATTGTTAGTTCAAATGCAACGCTGTCCGAAGTCTCTGACTTCGGACGACTATGCCTGGAGTTTCTAACTCCAGTACCCCCGCTCAGAAATTGAAAGAATAGGTTGCTATGCACATGGAGTTCCAAACTCCATGCATACAATATTCGAAGTCAGAGACTTCGAATATTGTATCTTTTTCTTTTTGACTGTGATTTTTTTAATTCAAATGCCCGCCCCGCAATTTAGCCTTGTAGTAACTCGGCGTTATACCTTCAATTTTCTTAAAAGCCCGGCTAAAGTAGTTGAGGTTATTGAACCCGGCTTTAAAGCAGGCTTCAGAGATACTGTTATGCGGGTTGTTCATCAATTGTTTGGCTAATTGCAGGCGCTCCTTAATGATATAATCAACCGGTGAAATTCCAAGTTCATGTTTAAACGCCCGGAAAAAGCTAGCTTTGCTCATGAAAGCCATTTGGCTTAGCGCATCAATATTAAGTTTATCACTTAAATGAACCCTGATGTATTCAAGCACATAGGCAAACCTGCTGCTGCTTGATAGCTCATGCAGGTTATCGCTTACCTCATGCAGGTTTTGCATCTGCATAATACGGATCAGCAATTCCTTTAAAGTGAGGTTGGCCAACACATCTTTCGTCAGCGCGTCGCCGGTACTAATGCGTATGAGTTTGTTAATGAGCTGCGCAAGTTCGTGATTATTAAAAAAGTGGAACTGGTTATAGTTCAGCTGCCAGATCTTTTTATCTTCCCTCGGGTAGTTCTCATTTAAAAAATCAAGCGTGTTCGCTATTTCCTGGTGGTTAATGGCAAGCGCAGTACATTGCGACGGCTGGTTGATGCTGGCCTCCGGAAAATCAATTTTCATGGTAATATTCGGCGGAACTATAACCGTTTCACCGGGCAGGTAATCAAAACCTGGCTTATCAAACAGGTGCATTACCTTTTTGCCGCGCAACATACTGGTAATTACCAGGTCGCTGAAGGTTAAGGGCACAAGTTCGCTGCGCTGAAATGTTTCAAAAACATTGAGCTCGCACTGGTTCATGGTGTAAGCCTTGCGGTTTTCAATCAGGGTATTCAGTTCTTTTCCGTGTGAGAGGCTTAGTGGAGATAACAGGATTTTGTTATTCATAGCCGTTTATAATTTAAGCCAAATTAGGCATACTTATCCTCAATAACAAGCCGCTGCAAAAAATGCGAACATTGTGCTACCATTTGAGAGCATAATGCAAATGCCTTACAGCGAGGTAACTCTACATTAGCATTACCAAAAAACATAAAAATTATGAGCGCTGTTTCTAAACCATCCTTTAAGGATAAGTACGACAATTTTATCGGCGGCAAATTTGTTCCGCCAGTTAAAGGCGAATATTTTGATAATATTTCGCCTATTGACGGTAAGGTGTTCACCAAAGCCGCACGATCAGGAAAGGAAGATGTTGAACTGGCTTTAGACGCCGCGCATGCCGCATTCCCAACTTGGGGCAAAACATCGGCTGCTCACAGGGCATCGTTACTAAATAAGATTGCTGATATCATTGAAGCTAACCTGGAGCATTTGGCTGTTGTAGAGTGTATTGATAATGGCAAAGCCATCCGCGAATGCCGCGCTGCGGATTTGCCCTTGGTGATTGATCACTTCCGTTATTTCGCCGGCGTGATCCGTGCCGAAGAAGGAGGAATTTCCGAACATGATGAATATACCGTAAGCATCTGTTTGAACGAACCGCTTGGCGTTGTAGGACAGATCATTCCCTGGAACTTCCCATTGCTGATGGCTACCTGGAAAATCGCCCCCGCGCTGGCTGCAGGCAATTGTTGTGTGGTTAAACCAGCCGAGCAAACTCCGACATCAATTATGGTATTGATGGAATTGATCCAGGATGTTTTGCCTCCCGGTGTTTTAAATATTATTACAGGTTTTGGTCCTGAGGCAGGTAAACCGCTGGCTTCATCCCCAAGGGTTGCCAAAGTATCTTTTACCGGGGAAACTACAACAGGCAGATTGATCATGCAGTACGCCTCTGAAAACCTGGTACCGGTTACTATGGAGCTTGGCGGCAAATCACCAAATATCTTCTTTGAATCTGTTGCCGATGCCGATGATGAGTTTTTTGATAAGGCTGTAGAGGGCGCTGTGCTGTTTGCTCTTAATCAGGGAGAGGTTTGTACCTGTCCGTCGAGGATCCTGGTGCATGAAAACATCTACGACAAGTTTATGTCGAAGGTGATTGAGCGTACTAACGCTATTATTATGGGTAATCCGCTTGACGGCACTACCATGATGGGCGCGCAAGCTTCTAATGATCAATACGAAAAAATTCAATCATACCTTAAAATTGGTAAAGAGGAAGGAGCCGAAGTGCTTTGCGGCGGCGAGATTAAAAAGTTAGATGGCGAGCTGGAAGGCGGCTACTACATTCAGCCAACCTTGTTTAAAGGCAATAACAAGATGCGCATTTTCCAGGAAGAAATTTTTGGTCCGGTAGCTTGTGTAACCACATTTAAAACTACCGAAGAAGCTATCGCGATAGCGAATGACACGCTTTACGGTTTAGGTGCCGGGGTGTGGACCCGCGATGCTCATGAACTTTACCAGGTGCCACGCGCTATACTGGCCGGCAGGGTTTGGGTAAATAATTATCATGCTTATCCGGCGCACGCGCCATTTGGTGGCTATAAAAAATCGGGTTTTGGGCGCGAAAATCATAAAATGATGCTTGGCCATTACCGTCAAACTAAAAACATGCTGATCTCATATAATAAGAACAAGCTGGGATTTTTTTAGTCCCGGCTTTTACCGATCCCCGTTCTTAAACTTACGAAGTTTCAAAAACTTCGTAAGTTTTTACACATCGTGACAGCTAATCTAATAAAATGATAAAAAGAGTAACCATAACCCCGGCAGCCTCCGGACTGATAGCCGAACTCAAATCGCGTTTTGGTGAACTCATGTTTCATCAAAGCGGTGGTTGTTGTGACGGCTCATCACCCATGTGCTTTGAAAAGGGCGAGTTTAAACTTGGGGGTAGCGATGTAAAAATAGGAGAGGTTGATGGCTGCGAGTTTTGGATGAGCAAAGATCAGTTTGAGTACTGGCAGCATACCCAACTACAATTAGATATAACAAAGGGGCGTGGTTCCAGTTTTTCCATAGAGATTCCTACCGGGTTCAGGTTTATGATCCATTCCAGGTTATTTACTGATGATGAACTGAAAAATTTGGAGCCTGTTGGCTTTATTGAAGATTGATGTTAAAATATTGTCATTGCAGAGAACGAAGCAATCCGGAACTGTTCAGGCCGGAATCTGCTCATCGGTGATTGCTTCGTGCAATGGCTTAAGAGAAACTACGTTGAATCAAGTAAGCTCAAGGGCAAATAATATTCCATCACGTCATTGCGAGGCACGAAGCAATCCCTAACTGTACAGAGGGATGTGCATACCTCTTCACTAATCGGAGATTGTTTCGTTACTCGCGATGACGTGATTTTTACAGATAGTAAAAATTATTTTGCTGCCTGTACTTTATCCAGCTTGTCCATAATCTCTTTAGTATACTTAATGGATAATGCCTTTTTGAAATATTTTTCAGCATTGGCTTTATCGTCCCGGGCCAGAAAGCAATCGCCCATACTGTCGTAAACGTTAAAGTTTTTTGGGTAATTATCTATGTTCACCTGGAAAAACATCGCCGCTTTTTCATAATCCTTTTGTTGTAAAAACGCGTACCCTACACCATTCATTTCGGCTTCGGGAGGGTGCACGGTGTAGCCCATTTCTTTTGATATCAGGCCGTAATGTTCATCTATCATTTTCCTTAATTGAGCAGCACTATATTGTTTGTTGAAATACTGATTGTAAGGTTGGTTTCGCGGGAAACGGTTGTTTTTGAAGATAAACCTTAAGCCATCATATTCGGCATTGAACGGTACCGAATTATGATCATCGTCCGGGTAATATTTCTTGGCCCATTGCAGGTTATTGATTTTATTACGCGCAAGATTATCAGCCAGTTTCATGATCGACCGGATATGGTGTGAGATCTCGGATGTATCTCGTTTTACCTGCATGGTATCCATGCCGGGATCCATGGTATTGGCAAAGGCGAGGAATAGTTTTTTACCACTGAAATTCTTTTGTTTAAGGATTGTTGGAGCTTGTTTCAGTAAGTTATCATTGTCATAAAACATACTTGGGTCGATAGCTATATATGCATTGAAGACCTGCGGATGTTTCAATAACATATTAATTGTAGTTAAACCACCTATTGAATGGCCAATCATGGTGCGATAGGGAGCCGTAGGGTATTTTTTGTCTATGTAAGGGATCAATTCATTTTCCATAAAAGCAGCAAAGTTTTCGCCGCCACCCGATGATTTGTCCATAGCGCTGTTAGTAGGGGTAAGGTCGCGGGTACGATGATGGGGTGTATTCAGGATGCCAACGATGATCATCTGCGGAAGCACAGTGTTACCTGAAGTGGCGCTAAGTTCTTTAACCATGGTAACCAGCGACATAAAATGATCATCGGCGTCTAAAACGTACAAAACCGGAAATTCCGGTTTTGAAAAGTAATTGGTATCATATCCCGGGGTATACGCCCAAAGCGGTCGGTTTTCTTTCAGGATGTTGGAATAAACGGTATCAATCCGACCCAAAACTATGGGTTGCTGTGGTTGCTGTGCCTTTAGCAGATATGCTATTGTAAGGTGGAAGAGTATCAGGATAAGCTTTTTCATGTGGCTGTTGATTTGTTGATTCAATGTTACTGCAACATGGCCCACGGCGGAATTAAATGTGATGAATGCCTTTGTTTATGTGATGGAAATAATTCGGAGTTCCTGTTCGTTTTAAAAGGGACCGAAAACATGTATCAACAGGTTTTTGTTAGTTCTTACATCATCTATAAATAATTGCCGTGCTGAATACTTATAATACCGCCCGTAAAAAAAATAGTTTAACCAAGTTTGAGAAGGTGATCTTCGGACTAACATCCGTATTGACTGCTGTAGCTATTGTGCTGTTTTTTACCAATAAGGCGTATTTTGAAATGATCTATAGTGCCTACGGCGGATTTATCGGATATGTCACTGTTTTATTATTGCTGGTGATCTTTGGCGTTTCGGCGGTATATCTCATCAGGCTTTCCCGCTACCGCAGCATCCAGTTTTGTATCGTTTTTATTTTAGCCGGGGTAGTGAGCTTATTTTTTATCGCCGAAAAAATGAGCCACCTGCCCGATCTGCTTCATATCTCCACGCACAAGCTTTTTAAAGCCAATACAACCATATTACGCGCAAATGCAAGCGGCATAATGAAAATTAACGAGGTGGGGCAAATTGCTTTGTATTGGGTTTTAATAGCGGCCGGAGTTTTTTACTTCATGGTACTTCCCTTTATATACCGAAGCAACTTCAGGGCTAAGCGGTTTATCGATAAAATTGGTATTCCTATTCCGCATCGTAACCACGTTATAGCTATAATTGTATTATTGGCGTTGTCGGCGCTGTTTTCAGCCGTAAATCAATCGGAAGTACTACCGCTTGACCTTTCCGCAATATTTTTGCTGATATTGTTTTGCCCGGAAAATATTGGCGTTTTCAGGCGATAGTCATTTTTAATGGTGCTTTATTTAAATGTTTTGCAGTGTTATTAATCCGATCATTTACTGCAACTTTGTAATAAACGTACCAGTTAAAACCTTATAAAATATGGCTACAGTTTCATTGGGCAGCCCTGCGGGTAAATGGATCATGGTTTCTGCTATACTGGCTTCGGCCATGGCTTTTATTGATGGTACAGCGCTCAATGTAGTGCTGCCGGCCCTGCAACAAAGCCTTAATGCCAAAGGAGCCGATCTGTTCTGGATCCTGAATGCCTACCTGCTGATGTTAGCCTCGCTGATTTTAATAGGTGGTTCATTAGGAGATAAGCTGGGGCGCAAAAAGATCTTTATGATTGGGATCTTAATTTTTATAAGCGGTTCGGCGCTTTGTGGCTTTTCGCCGGGTGTATTTTATCTTATTGTTTTCAGGGTTATACAGGGAATTGGCGGCGCGTTAATGATTCCGGGGAGCCTTTCACTTATTTCATCTTCTATTGATGCTAAGGAAAGGGGAAAGGCTATTGGTACCTGGTCGGCCATTACAACGGTGGTTACCATGGGCGGACCGGTACTTGGCGGCGCATTGGCCGATGCAGGCCTGTGGCGATATATCTTCTTTATCAATGTACCGATTGGAATAGTTGCCCTGCTCATTTTGTGGCGTAAAGTTGCCGAAAGTAAGGACGATCAAACAGATCAATCCCTTGATCTCCCTGGCGCTATCTCGATTGCTTTAGGCCTTGCATTGCTTACGTTTGGTTTTTTACGGATGCCCGCAGTTGGTTTCAATAACTGGCAGGTTTACGGGGCGTTGAGTATAGGGTTGTTGCTGCTGTTGGGTTTTATTTACATAGAAGGAACAAGTAAACACCCCATGATGCCCCTTACCCTGTTTAATAATAAAACCTTTAGCGGGATAAATCTGCTTACCTTTTTTCTGTATGCCGGGTTGGGCGGCGGGATGCTGTTTATGTCGTTAAACATGGTGCAGGTGCAAGGGTATAGTCAACTGCAATCGGGGTTAACGTTTTTACCTTTTACTGTGCTTATGATCTCTATTGCACGTTATGCCGGAGTCATCGCCGATAAAAAAGGCCCACGTTTATTGCTAATCATTGGTCCGGCACTGGCGGGTACCGGCTTGCTGATGCTATCATTTATCAAGCAAACCGCAGGTCCGTCTGATTACTGGACAAGTTTCTTCCCGGGGGTGCTTGTTTTTGGCTTTGGTATGTCATTGACGGTAGCGCCGCTTACGGCTACGGTTATGGGTTCGGTGAGCGACCACTTTTCGGGTACCGCGTCGGGTATTAATAATGCTATGACGCGCATTTCAAATGTCTTTGCCAATGCCATTTTCGGCGCACTTGCAGTTTTGTTTTTTTCTGGCGCTATGCAGGGCGAGATGAAGAAGCTTTCTCTAAATGATAAAGATAAAAAGGCTGTTATGGAACAATCGGCAAATTTGGGGAATGCGAAAGTACCAGCCAATGTTGACGGAGCCAATAAAAAGGCAGTAGAGACTGCCTATCACAACGGATTTATTTCAGCTTATGGCAATATCATGCGTATCTGTGCTGGCTTAGGATTTTTAGGCGCGCTGATGTCTGTTGTTTTTATAAGGAATAGTGCTATTAAAAAGGAGTGATTGTCCTAACGGGAGACGCATCACATGCGTCTCCCGTTAGGACAATTTGAATACATTGCAGATGCATGTGATGCATCTTTACTATACATAAAAAAAATCGATAAAAATTTCAGATTGACGTTGCAACCATTTGTTTATGAATATCGTCTACCCTGTAAATCCATCTAAAAATATTGTTATGCTAAATCTTATATCACCCCGAAATTTTGTAAAATTACTTGCCGTTTGCTTTTTATCTTTTGTTGCCGTCGGCGTATTTGCGCAGGATAAAACCAAAACAATAGGTAATAAGCTGCGAACCGGCTCGTCCAATACTTCTTTCGATGCTGTTAAAGGCAGACAAGTTGGCATTGAAATGAATGCAGGTAAAAACCCCGTTCAATTATTGAAACTAAGTTTTCATACCCAAAACCGTTCAAACGATAGCATCCCATTTAAAGTGAATGTTTACCAAATGGCCGGAAAACTTCCAAATGAAGCTAATTTGGTTAAAGACGAAATAAAAGGCTATATCAAAAAATATAACAATCAGGATAATCACCAGCTAATTACAGTAGATCTATCGTCATATAATGTTAAGGTAGCCGGAGATATTGTAGTTTCTATTGAGTTTTTAGCAACTAAAACCGGTTCAAATATTGGTTTTGCCTGTGGCTTGTTTAACGGTGGTACTTTTCATAAAGATACCGAAACCGAGCCTTGGAAAAAGATCCCGGTTGTAGGTGTTGATTTTAATGTTTTGGTAAAAAAACTGAAGTAGTCACCCCCTCTAAATCTCCCCTTTGGGGAGGCTTAATGAATAATAACGACGAGCAAAAGATTTTTCGTATTGAACTATAAAGTCCCAATATCTGGTAGATCCAAATTCCCCGTAGGGGATACCTGTTTGTAGCAATAACATTCATGATTTTTTTTGCGCCGTAGGTGCTACCATTTCGGATATGCTATTGTTAAAGGGTAGCACCTACGGCGCAAAAGTATCCACCAATTATTTTGCTACAAACAGGTAGCGCCTAACGGTGCATACTGGCATAATAACGTCGTAGCTTTTGCAAGAATTATCTTTATTCAAACAACTCTTGTTCATCGGTATAATACGTTTTCCTCGATGCTTCGTTAATCAATATTGCCGCGCCGGTTGGACTGTGCTTTTTCTTTGAATTATGGATGTTCATGAAATCACGCACTTCGCCGTTAATAATATCGGGGTTTGATTTCAGGATACTTTTTTCCGCGTCTTCAAGTACCGATCTTATGGCTTGCACCAGGTCTTTCAGTTTTGCTTCCGGTATTTTACTGCTTACCGAAAACGGCGAAATGCCGGCATGCCATAAAATTTCATCAGCGTATGCGTTACCAATGCCGCGCAAAATCTTTTGATCAAGCAAAACTGTTTTGATATTGGTTTTTGTTTTTGCGAGGCGTTTTTTCAGGTATTCAACATCTGCCTCAAGGGCATCGGGTACATCTTTTTTTTCAGGGTTAAGGGTTGGGGCCGCAATCCCCTGGAAATCGGTTAACGTTAATCCACTGTCATCGTCAAAGTACAGTTCAATGATACTGTATTTGTTTTCGTTTTTTGTATCAAACAAAAACAGCTTGCCGTGCAGCATCAGATGTAAACCGAGCACATCACCTTTACTAAATTTAATGTGCAGTTCTTTACCTTCACGGTAAACTTTATCAAGTTTTTGTCCGCTTAAAACTTCATCCAGTTCATGTGCGCTAACATTTAGCTTTTTAGCGTTTGGGACTTCTATCTTTTTTACGGTTTTTCCTGCAAGCTTCTTTTGCAGATTATGGCTAAAAGCCTGAAGGTCGGGTAATTCGGGCATGGTGTGTATTTTTATAGGTAATTTATGCTGGTTATTAATGTTTGTTATCGCGATAGTCCGTTAAACTTTTTAAAGCGATGTGCTGCCGTTTCAATAGCGTCGTTTTGCGATTTTGTGAGTTGAGCAAACGGTTTTAACTCAATATCGATAGCTTTTTTGCCAATGCTCCGGCCCCAGTTGCCCAGTACCTGGTTATTGACCATAATGGTTGGGAAAAAGGTAATCGCACCCATTTTATCCCGGAATTTAGCAGGTACCATGGCATCCCGGTTTTTATAGGAAATAAGTAATTCATCATACACGGGTAACAGGTACGCGCCTGATTTTTTTACTTTACTTAGATCAACGTCAGCACCCATCCAATAATTTATTCCCTCAACCGTAATGCCGTTCAGCTGTTGTTCGTTTATTTCAATGCCTGCTTTGGCATCTGCAACGGTTAATCCGCTCCAATGCACAAAATCATTTATGGTAGCGGGGCCATGGCTTGTAAAATAACGAAGAACAAGCCGGGCCACTGCCTCGTCCCGATCAATGACCGGTGTCATGGGCGCACGTTCGTCAAGCAGGGTATAGGTAAATTGTTTGCCTTGCCTGGCGCCACTGCAAATCAATTGCTCCAATTCAGCTTTCATTAATATTATAGTAAGCCTCAAATCGTCTGTAACTATGTTGGCTTCATTAAGAGCTTTAACAATTTCCGCACGGGGTAACTGTTTGCCGCCCTGCATCGCTTTTGTAAGCACATCAAAGCTTTTATTAAAAATTACATCGGTAACTTCCTGCTTCTTATACATGGTGGCGTTGCCTGCGTTAATCCTAGGCGCGGTAAGGCTGAGCATCCAGCGTATATCCCGCGGTAATACAAAATGCCAGGTTGGCCTTAATATATGCGTTCTTAAAATTGTGCCGGTAGTCATGGCTTTTTCTACAGATTTATCCGCGGGCGATAACATCCGTAAACCAATTGCCCATTTGGCATAAGCATATTCCTGGGCCTGCATAGGGCCCATATAGCCTATTACCTCTTCGGGTTTCTTAAACTTATTTTGATTAAGGCGCTGGTTATAAGCCCGCAGATTAGCTATGTCAAGATTAGTCATGTATATCTATTAAAAATGCTATTCAAAATAAATATATGTTTATGACAACGGTTTGTCAGCAGGAAAAATGATTTAATTTGAAAAATGAACAGGATAGGGTTTGATTTTTTCTTCGGGGGATTTGTACTTGGTATTGTTATCGGCTTGCTTTTACACAATATCGAGGTAGGGATAGCGATAGGTGTAATATTGGGTTGCTTATTAGGCCTGAGAAAGAAAAGAAAATGATAAAAGAAAAGCCTTACAAAGTTTCTGCACGTTGTAAGGCTTTTAAGTTTGATTAAAAATCGTGATATAAATTCCTGAACGAACTTCTTAGTCCTAATGTGATCAGCGTGTTCTTTGAATCTTTCAGATCATTTTTTTCCTGGCGATATAGTGCGCCAAGCTCAACACGTAAATTATATTTGGGGTTCAGGATATAGGCAACTGTGCCTTCGCCATAGTAAAGTTGTGTACTTATACCCTGGCCAATGGTTGTGGTAGTATTTGCCGAAGGTATAAATGGTTTGGTAATAATTTTACCGTTATTGTCTGTTTTTGTAGGATCGAGGCCGTACTTGGCATAATTAACCTGACCCTGAAAATCAAAACGTCCGACAGAATAATTTAGGATACCTAAAAACTCTCTGAAGTTTGCGCCGTAGGGGTGGGCCAAAGGATCGCTATAAAAAGAGTAGCTGCTTATAGGCTGTTGACTGCTATAAGTATATGGTTTAACGGTATTGTACTCAAATAAATAGTTTAATCTTTTAACCTTGAAGATATCTGCCCCGCGAATACCTAACTGCCATCCATTGGTATTATCGGTACTGTTGCCCGAAAAGAAATCGCTGCCCTTGAACCTGTCAAACATGATCTGCCCGTATAAAGCGGCTTTATCAAAGATTTTGTATTTGGCGTTGAAACCTAAATAAACGTTGTCTTTTTGGTAACCACCAGGGCCTAAGGAACTGGCAAATAAAATAGGGTTTACAAAATTGGCATCAAATCCAGCCCGTTTTCCCTGATCATCGGCCTCTGGCGTTATCAGGGCATTAAACATACCAAAAGAGGCCCGTTTGGTTATGTTCCAGTCAATATAGTGGAATAAGGCCCACTTGCGACGGTTACCCCCAAAATAATCAAATTTAGGAGCTACAGAATTAAGATCTTCAATGTAAGCCCAAGCCGCCATATAGCGTACCGGGCCAAGATCAGCTGTAACCCTTAGCAATGGCATGTTGGCCGCAAAGTCTGAAAGCAGCACAGAACGGTAGCCATCGCCGATAAACATTTTATCCTCGCCTAAAGTAATATTCAGTTTGGGAGTTATCGAGTATGAGAGAATTGCCGTTACGTACGACCAATCCTGTGAGTTTCGTGGCTGGCCGGTGTATTTTCTGGCATAGGCCTGGCCAGGTATAAAACCGTTGGTGTTTACATAGTTGTTGTAATAAGATGCAAACTTGGCCGAGTTTTCAAAACCGCTGGTGTAAAATGAAAACTTATTTCCAACCGTGCCACCTATTTGATAACCTCGTACATTTAAATTAGTTGTAGTGCTATTTGTAAAATCCCTGCCGGCCTGTACATCGGTAATGTAATCAGCGTAAAAGGTATATTCTTTAGCTTTTACATCAAAAAGGTGTTCATTAAACAATTTGCGTCCGCCCCAGGTTTTACGATCTTTAACACCAACGTTCATCACAGAATCATAAGTGCGCAGAATAGTACTGTCAATCAAAAACGGGCGTAAGGAAGTATGTACCGAGTTTTTTACAGAATAAATATCCGAATTGAATTTTTGATACAACTGGTATGAATTAGGTAAATAAACTGATTGTGCATTGGCTAACTGCGATATAAATAAGGCAGTTACGGCTATTATAATTGTTTTTCGAAAGTTTACAGAGTAGAGGTTTTGCATTACAACAAAATAAGTATTAATTGTTCTAAGATAAAAATTTCATTCATAAATAAGGGTATATACATAAATGGGCCTCTGGTTGTTTCTCTACAGGGGCGAAATATGAAAGCCCATTAAATAGATTGATCACCATGAAAGTTTATGTATCGAAAATACTTTATTGCATACCTGCAGATTTAAATCTGTGGTAAAATTTTGCTTAACTACAATGCTTCAAAAAGTTAATTAGTGTTAAATTTTGTCACGCGGAGGTGTTTTTTTTTAATAAGTTATAAAAATCATGATATTTGCCGCGCTATTAAATCAATTGATACATTATTAAATGCAGTACAAAAAAATCAATAACCTGTTAGGTTGGCTTTGTTTTGTTATAGCCTCAATAACCTATATTTTAACATTAGAGCCATCTGTAAGCTTTTGGGATTGCGGCGAATTTATTTCATGTGCCTACCGTTTACAGGTAGCCCACCAGCCTGGTTACCCGGTTTTTGCCATGATAGGCAAAGTTTTGTCGCTGTTGTCATTTGGTGATAATACTAAGGTGCCATTTTTTACCAATATGGGTTCGGCTTTGGCCAGTGGCGCAACCATCATGTTTTTATTTTGGACAATCACCGCATTTGCCAAAAAACTCATGGTTGAAAAACGCGATGAAGCTATTGACGGCTATAAACTATATGTGATCATGGGTGCAGGCCTTGTTGGCGCATTAGGCTTCACTTATACCGATACGTTTTGGTTTTCGGCTGTTGAAACCATTGTATTCGCCTTATCTTCACTATGTACTGCAATAGTGTTTTGGGCAATCCTTAAATGGGACGAACATGCTGATGAACCAGGTGCCGATAAGTGGATTGTTTTTATAGCTTATGTTATTGGTTTATCTATTGGTATCCACCTGCTTAACTTATTGACAATCCCTGCCATCGCAATGGTTTATCATTTTCGCAGGAGCAAAAAAGTTACTACCGGTAACGCAATAATTGCTTTCCTGGTGGGTATAGTAATCTTAGGTTTGGTTCAATACGGCATCAGGGGATATACTATCAAATTTGCCGCTTATTTCGATCTGTTTTTTGTTAACTCATTAGGGATGGGTTTTGGCAGTGGTGCTTTCTTCTTTATCCTGTTGATAGTTGTCGCATTGGTAATAGGTATTATCTACAGTATCCGCAAAAAGAAACCTGTGCTAAACCTCGCATTGCTATGCGTAGCATTTATTTATTTTGGTTACGGTTCATTCGCTTATATTCCTATTCGCGCTACCGCTAATACCAATTTAAATAACTCGCACCCCGATAACGCTTTTACGCTTTACGGCTACCTTAACCGTATTCAGTACGGCGAAGTTCCTTTACTAACCGGTCCTATGTATGACTCCCAGGTTACCGACCAAAAACAGGGGAGTATCATCTATCGTAAAGGTAAAACCCAATATGAAAACGCCGGCCGTAAAACCGACTATGTTTATGACCATACCACCGCCTTACCGCGTATGTACAGCACAGACCCTAACGACGTGCAGTTTTACAAGCAATGGCTTCGTATCCCTGAAGGGCAGGCGCCAACTATGGGCGACAACCTGAAATGGATGTTTAGCTGGCAAATGTACCAGATGTACTGGCGTTACTTTTTCTGGAACTTTGTTGGCCGTTATAATGATGCCGACGGACAAACCAGCACCGAGGGCATAGACGGTAACTGGACTACCGGTTTATTTGACGGCAGCAAGCATTTGCCAAAATCAGTAACCGCGGCTACTACATATACTCCGTTATATGCCCTGCCGCTAATAATTGGTTTAATAGGTTTGTTTTTCCATGTTAACCGCCGCAGTAAGGATGCATTAATTGTTGGTTTGTTATTTTTCTTTACCGGTTTGGCAATTGTATTATACGTAAACCAGGCATCTGTTCAGCCGCGTGAGCGTGATTACTCTTACGTAGGTTCGTTTTATGCCTTTGCTATATGGATAGGGCTTGGCGTTATTGCCATAGCTGAATTTGCCCGCAAATATATCGATGCTAAAATCGCGGCTATTGGTTCAACAGTAATTGGGTTATTGATTTGCCCGGTACTTTTGGCTGCCAAAGAATGGAAAGATCATGACCGTTCAACCAAAATGACACCGCATGATATGGCTTACAACTACCTTATCTCATGCCCGCCAAATGCCATTCTGTTTACTTATGGCGATAATGATACTTACTCATTGTGGTACGATCAGGAGGTTGAAGGCATCCGTCCGGATGTACGCATTGTAAACCTGAGCTTGTTTACCGGCGACTGGTACATTCGCCAGATGCAAAAGAAAATGAACGATTCGGAGCCGTTGCCTATCACCATGCCGTACGATAAGTACAAAGAAGGGGTGAGGGATGTTATTTATTTCAACGACCAGAAATTGCCTGGCTCCCAGGAGATCAAAGAAGTGTTTGATTTTATTACCTCTGACGATAAAGCTACCCAGGTACAATATCAAAGCGGCGATTATGGCAATTATCTGCCAACTAAAAATCTTAAGCTTACCATTAACCCGGATGAGGTTATTGCTAACGGCGTTGTAAAAGCTGATCAAAAAGATAAGCTTGCACCTGCTATGGAATGGAAGTACACATCAAACTATGTAACCAAAGAGAATTTGGCCATGTTTGATATTTTGGCGCACAACCACTGGAAACGCCCAATCTGCTTTACTACTACCATTGGTAATGAGAACCTGATCGGTTTGCAGCCATACCTATATAAAGAGGGCTTTACTTACCACCTGATTCCGTTTAAACCGGATACCGCTTTACATGATCAGTTGAGCAAAACCAATACCGATGTAATGTTTGATAACGTAATGAACAAGTTTAAATTTGGCAAATTCAAAACTGCCAAATATCTTGACCACGAATCAACCTCGATGTTTTACCCGGTAATGGTAACTACTTTCCTTGATCTGGCTCAAAACCTTGTTCAGGAAGGTAAAAATGATAAAGCCCTGAAAGTTGTTCAGAAATATGATGCCGAGCTTCCTGATCTTTATCCATATGTAGATGTTGCCGGTCGTAAGTTGTACTTAACCCAGTTGGCTTATCAGCTTCATGATGTAGTATTAGGAAACAAACTGGCTACCAATATTGATAATTACCTTGCCGATCAGCTGGATTACAACGCTTACCTGCTTACACAGGATATTAACAGCATTAACGGTAGAGATGTGCAGATAGGTATGCAGGTGCTGAATGGCTTGGTACAGTTTACCAAGGATAACCATCAAACTGCCCTTGCTACCAAATTTGAAAACCAGTTAAAGGGCTATGAAACTAAATTCCGCGCTGTATTAGGCGGGCAATAATAGTTTGCATAGATATTTTATTGGCAAAGCCATCCCGATTCGGGGTGGCTTTGTTGGTTTAAGAGGGTTTACTCACCCCGACATCGCTACGCTCGTCACCCCTCTCTACGCAAGCGTAAAGAGGGGGAATAGAAAAACTTAGTTTCTTAATTTACTCGTTATATTTACAACATCCTATCACCTTATCAAATGGCCGACATTATTAAACTTTGCAGAGAACTAAGACAACAAGAAACGAGGGCGGAGAAACTTCTTTGGCAAGAGTTGAGAAATAGGAAATTGATAAATAAGAAGTTTCTTCGCCAACACCCTCTTTGTGTACAAACTAATTTCGGAAAAAGCTTATACTATATTCCGGACTTTTACTGCCATGAGGCAAGATTAGTGATTGAAGCCGACGGTGGCATTCTTTTAATTAAAAAACAATATGATGAAAATCGTGACAAAGTGTTAGCAGGCATGGGCTTAAAAATATTACGTTTTGAAAATGATGAAATAGAAAATAACATTAATGATGTTTTATTAAAGATCATACAACATCTTCGTTAATCATTTGAAATAAACTCATCCTCCAATTTTCATCTTCCCCTCTTTACGCGAAGCGTAGAGAGGGGTGGCGAGCGAAGCAACGCCGGGGTGAGTAAATTCTTCGCTCAGGTATTCCTCCTGTAACCCATATAAATACCACGTTAAATATTAAAATAGTTACATCAAGTTATTTTAGTTTTCTTTATTTTCAGAGCCGGTATACAAAAGCTTTTAAAATGCGTTTTACGTTTTCCCTTTGTTTGGTGATGTTGTTTTGGTGCAGCGGGGCTGCTTTTGGCGATGCACCTTCAGTACATATTTCGGCCGGGCCAACCTGGTTAAGTGTGTTGAAACCATATAATCAGAAACCGTCTGCACGCACCATAGAGCGGGGCTTTTATTACGAGCTTATTGAAGAGCAGGTGCAGGTTGAAAAACAGGCCGACTACAATCATATTATCCGGAACATAGTTTCTGAAACAGGAATCCAAAACGCATCGCAAATTTCGGTTAGTTTTGATCCGGCTTATGAGCGGCTCGATTTTCACGATATTACCGTTTGGCGCGATGGTAAACCTTTAAACCGATTAAAGGCTTCGGCATTTAAAGTAATAGCTGACGAGCAGGACCTTTCTAATTTTATTTACCAGGGAAGTTTTTCTGCCTTATGTATCCTGGATGATATCCGCAAAGGTGACCGTATCGAATACTCATATACGCTCACTGGCCGTAACCCAATACTGAACGGTAAGTTTTGCTCAAATATATATGCGCAGTGGTATACACCAATTGCGCATCATTATACTGCTATTATTGCATCGTCGCGGCGGAAACTGAATTTTAAAACTTTTAACAGTGTACCTAAGCTAACCATCACCGAAGCTAATGGCTTAAAATGCTATCAGTATGAGGGCTTTCAGCTGACGCCGGCGCATGATGATGACAGGGAGCCATCATGGTATGATGAGCGCGGTTTTATCCAGGTGAGCGAATTTGCCAGCTGGGCCGAGGTGGTGAACTGGGCATTAAGTATCAATCCTCCGGCGTTGAATATTAAAGGGGAGCTTGGCGAACGGATAGCTAAATTAAAAAAGGAAGCGGGCGACGACAAGGCAAAATACTTTCGGGCTGCAGTGCGCACTGTACAGCAGGAGGTCCGTTACATGGGTATCGAAATTGGCGAATACTCGCACCGAGCCAACAATCCGGAGAAGGTATTTAAACAGCGTTACGGGGATTGTAAAGACAAATCGCTGTTACTGGTATCTATGCTGAAGGCTGATGGGATTGATGCAGCTATGGTTTTGGTAAATACCGATATGAATGAGCATGTTGAGCAATATATTCCTACAGCTTATGCTTTTAATCATGCCGTTGTAACCGCCAATGTAAACGGGAAACAGGTTTGGGTTGATGCCACAATGGATAACCAGGGAGGAGAAGGTACAGATATTTACTTTCCGCTTTACGGTAAAGGATTGGTTTTGAAAGAGGGAGGCAACGCGTTGACCACCATTCCCCCGTCAAAAGGTGGTAAGGTTATTGGCGAGGACATTTACAAGGTAAAGGATGCGAAATCACCTGTATTGTTTACAGTGAAGACTACCTATACCGGCGATGAGGCCGACTATATGCGTGGCAAACTGGAGTCATCTGGTATGGCCGAGACCGAAAAAAGCTATCTCGATTATTATTCCAAGATCTATAGTAAGATCGAAACCAAAGATTCTATCGTAGTAACAGACGATTTGAAAGCGAATAAGCTTATTACCATCGAAACCTATAATGTGGGTGATTTCTTTAAAAAGGATTCAACCAGCGGTAAACTAACTGCCGATCTTTTCGCCAATTTTATTTATAACCAGTTTCCTTCTATAACCGGTCGCACCAAAACACCGGTAGCTTTAACATATCCATATGATGCCCATTATACCATCAAGGTAGTTTTGCCCGGTGGTTGGAATGTTAATGAAGATCATGATGCCATAAGCCGCGATTATTATAGCTATGCATCCAATTTTACAGCTAAAGGGGATACGCTGTTGCTTAATTATGGCCTTTCATTCTTGAAGGATAATGTGCCGGTAAATAAACTCGATGAGTTTAAAGCGGATATCAAAAAGCTTAACAGTACAAGTTTAGGTTACAGCTTTTCTTATACTCCGCCTGGAACCTCCAGGCCATCAACAATCAACAGCGCATTAGTTTTGTTGGTGCTCTTAGTAACAGTGGGTCTTATTGTACTTGGAGTTTGGTTTTATCAAAGGGAAACTCCGGGAATAGTTTTCGCTTACGGATCAACCTTTGTGCCGATAGGCGGATGGTTAATATTTATTGCCTTAGGCTTAGCTGGCACAGCTTTGCTCACCGGTTCAAATATGGTTAGCCAGGACTATTTTAGTAATCATATCTGGAATATATATCATGGAAGTAAGCATGAGCTTAACTTCAGGGTGTTGCTTGTTGTAGAAGCAATAGGCAATATCACATTAATGGTTTATGCTGTTTTTTGCCTTGTGCTGCTGTTAAACAAGCGCGATATATTGCCCGCCTGCATTACCGGTTATTTTGCTTTTGCCTTCGTGTTTTTCCTGGCCGATTATATTTTGGCGGCGAATATCAGCAGTAAACTTGCGGAAACAGCCCTTAACCCGCTTTTGCGGTCAATAGTTACGGCCGCTATATGGATCCCTTATTTTAAAAAGTCGTCGCGTGTGCATGAAACCTTTATTGTGCCTCATCCACCATATAACTATAGTTATGAGGGGCCGGGCGTGGTAGAAGAATCAGCGTCGTAAATGCTACTAATCAGGGAAGTTTATTTAAAAGAGAGTTTCACTTCGTCGTGATAAAGTATCGGTATTAGCGATATTTCGCCACATGATTTTGTATGTTGTTATTCAAGTTGTTGATATTCAATGGTGTTGTTGTGTGGCATATGGTTTGCAATTGCAATACCATACATTTTCTTGCCTTTTGTATAAACAATGCCCGATAAATTAATGTTTCTCCCCGGTGCGTGGCTGCAAATAGGCATTTTTAAAATAAATTTGATTTACTTTTAACAACAAAAAACTACGATGAAATTTCAACCGCTGTTAGAACAGGTAAAGCAGTACGTTATATCCTATTTTGACGTACATCACGATTCCGACTTAATTTACCATAACCTGAGACATACCAAAGATGTTGTTGCAGCGGCCACCCAAATAGCTAACCATTATCAGTTAAGCGATGAGGATTTTTTTGTGGTGATCTCTTCAGCCTGGTTTCACGACACAGGATATTTTACTGATAAAAAAGACCATGAAGCAAAAAGCGTAGGGATAGCCACGCATTTTCTGAAACAGCATAAAATTGAGCAACCCGTTATTGACAAAGTTGAAGGTTGTATCATAGCCACAAAAATGCCGCAAAGCCCAGCCAATTTGTTGCAGCAAATTATTTGTGATGCCGATTTGTTTCACCTGGGTACCGATGATTTTCGCGATAAGAACAAATTGTTGCGCAAAGAGATGGAGGCCATCAAAAAGCATGATATTGATAAAGACGAATGGCGTAATTACAACATCGAGTTTTTGCAGGGACATGAATATTATACCGATTACTGCCGTTTGCTATTGAATGATCAAAAACAAAAGAACCTGCAAAAACTGATAGAAAAACAGGCCGATGTTGAAGTGCGTGAAACTCCCGACCTGCATACTAACGATACCGGCAGCGGTACTATCATTACGCAGGAAAAAGATAAGGATCATGATGATGATCATGGTGGTAAAAAACACAAAAGCGACAGGCCCGATCGTGGTATTGAAACCATGTTCAGGATCAGCTCAAGTAATCATCAACGATTGAGCGATATGGCCGATAATAAGGCTCATATCATGATCACGGTAAACTCCATCATTCTTTCGGCTATAATCAGTTTGGTATTACGTAAGCTTGATGAGCACTCTAACTTGCTCATTCCAACTTTCATGCTGTTGTCAGTAAGCCTGGCTACTATGATCTTCTCTATATTGTCGACCCGCCCGTCAATTCCGCCGGGATTATTTACCAAAGAGGATATTGATAATAAGAAAGTGAACCTTTTATTCTTCGGTAATTTCTACCGTATGTCGTACGATGATTACAGCAATGGTATGGAGAAAATGATGGACGACCGGGAATTCCTCTACGGTAGTCTTATCCGTGACAATTACTCACAAGGCGTTGTTTTAGGCAAAAAATACAGATTGCTCAGGGCATCGTACAATATCTTTATGTTCGGGCTTATCGTATCGGTAGTAGCGTTCATCATATCATCACTATTGTAAGCGGTCGCGCTATCGCCAAAAAACAAAATCGACACCTATGGAATACTCATTTTTCGACAGGGACCTGAGCTGGTTGCTTTTCAATGAACGCATATTGATGGAGGCCGAAAGCGAAGAACTCCCTGTAATGGAAAGGGTAAATTTTCTTGCTATATTCTCATCTAACCTCGACGAGTTTTACCGCGTGCGTATGCCAGTGGTGATGGCCTTACATAAGCTTAACCTGCATAATAAAACAGAACAAACTGAGGATGTTTTGCATAAAGCCCAGGAACTTGTAGAGGGGCAGCAAAATCGTTTCGGTAAGGTTTTTACCGGCAGGCTTATTCCGTTGCTAAAGGAAAATAATGTAAACCTGCTGTTTAATGAACCAATCCCGGTTTCAATAGCCGATAGGGTGAGCGATTACTTTTACAGCCAGGTACTTGCTTTTTTAAAGCCTGTTGACCTGGTGGGCGGTAAAAAACAATTTTTTCCCGAAAATAATCGCCTTTACTTTTTGGTGAACCTTGGGCTGGATAATGGAAAAGAGCGGTCAGTGATTCTCAATATTCCATCAAACCAGTTGCCGCGTTTTTTCAGTGTTAATGAGGATGGCAGGCAGTACATTCTTTTTCTTGATGATATCGTACGGCATAACCTTAATAAGATCTTCAAAACAGAAGAAATAAAAGGTTGCTATAGTTTTAAAATAACCCGCGATGCTGAGCTTGAACTAAGCGACGACTATAACGGCGATGTTCAGGAGCAGATTGAAAGGCAACTTCAAAAGCGCGACCAGGGCTTGGCAACACGCTTTTTGCATCAGCCAGGCATCCCGTTGAGGGTGCTGCATTTGATTGAAGACAAGTTGGGTGTACAGGGATCAAGCATTGTTGAAGGTGGTTTTTACCATAATCTGAAAGATTTAATGGGCTTGCCTGTCAGCATTCCATCGTTAAAATATACTAAATGGCCTCCCTTGGTAAACAGGCAGATCAGTGCGGATGAATCCATATTTGATTATATCGACAAGGGTGATTGCATTTTCCATGCGCCTTATCAGTCGTACAACGCTATTCTCCGTTTTTTTAATGAGGCTGCCATCGACGAAAGTGTCGAGGAGATCTCAGTGACCCTTTACCGGGTAGCCAGTGATTCGCGGATCGTAAATGCTCTCATCAGCGCTGCCGAAAGCGGTAAAAAAGTGAGGGTATTAGTGGAGCTGAAAGCCCGCTTTGATGAAGCGAATAATATCAAATGGGCCAAAAGGTTAAAACTTGCGGGCGCCAATATTATTTATAGTGATAAGGCCATAAAGGTACATGCCAAAGTAGGTCTGGTTAAACGACTGGTTGATGGCCGGGCAAAATATGCGGGTTTATTGGCCACAGGTAACTTTAATGAAAGTACCGCCGCTTTTTATACCGACCATATCATGATGACGGCTAATCCGCAATTGCTGCGCGAGATGGACTTGCTGTTCATTTACCTTGGAAAAAAAGCCAAATCGGCCGAGGGGTATGAGATTGATTTTAAGCACCTGCTGGTAGCCCAGTTTAATTTGCAATCGAGGTTTATTGAACTGATTGACAGGGAAATTGAGCAAGCCCGAAAAGGCAATCCGGCAGGAATCACCATAAAGCTGAACAATCTCGAAGAGCGGGTACTGATTGGCAAACTTTACGAAGCATCGCAAGCCGGTGTTAAAATCAGGATGATAGTGCGCAGCATTTGCTGTTTAATACCCGGGGTGCCGGGAATGAGCGAAAACATTACTATCAGGCGTATTGTTGACCGTTACCTGGAACACGGGCGTATTTTTATATTTCATAACAGCGGTAACCAGGAGGTATTCATGGGCTCGGCCGACTGGATGAACAGGAACGTTTATCGACGTATTGAAGTGTGTTTCCCTGTTTATGATGAGGGCATCAGGAAAGAGGTGATCGATATGATAAATATTCAGCTGGCAGATAATGTTCAGGCTGTAAATTTAAATGAACAATTGCAAAATATAAGGGTTGATAGAACTGAACCGCAGGTACAATCACAGCGGGCCATTTATGAACTTTTACAGCAAAAAAAATATGACAGGGTTTAAAAATCAACCTGCTAAACTTAAACTCGCTGTTTTTGCAATAGCCATGCTTTGCGTTGCAACTATTTTTTTGACTATATCATGCAAAAATAAAGAGAAGGCAATTCCGGTTAGTCCGCCGGGGTATGATTTGAATAAACCCGTCAAATACAAAATGCCTGATGATCTTACCGAGATTTCCGGCTTTGCTTTTTACAAAGGAAAGAGTGATTCGGTTTATGCAGAGCAGGATGAAGAAGGTTTTTTGTTTAACCTGAAACTGGGTGATAAAAAAGCCAATTACACCAAGTTTGGCAAAAGCGGCGATTATGAAGACGTGGCCATCTGCCGTGAACAGGTAATCATGCTTAAAAGCGACGGTACGTTTTTCACATTCCCGTTTAGCCAGGCGAGGACTAAACAGGTGGTCAACGTACAAAAGACTAAAGGAGAGCTTCCCGAAGGTGAGTTTGAAGCCATGTGCGCCGACGAAAAATCAGGCCAGATATATGTACTTTGCAAGCATTGCGCAGATGAGAAAACTTCAAAAAGCAGCAGCGGATACATCCTCAAATTGCAGCCTGATGGCACACTAAAACAAAGCGGCACTTTTGTAATAGATGTAAAGGAAATTGAACGCCTGGCCGATAAAAAGCGGGTGCCGTTCCGCCCTTCGGCAATGGCAAAAAATACATTTACCAATGAGTGGTATATTCTTTCGTCGGTAAATAAAATGCTGGTGGTTACGGATGCCAGCTGGAAAGTGAAAAATGTGTATCCGTTAAGTGTCACTATCTTCAATCAACCGGAAGGCATGGCATTTGATAACCAGCGTAACCTGTATATCTCAAACGAAGGCGACCAGGTAAGCGCCGGTAATATTTTGAAATTCGGCTTTATAAAATAGTTTTTGTAAAGCTTTGCAAATTTAAACAACATACATCTAACCAAACCCTATGATTAAAAAGTTACCCCTGTTTTTAGTTTTACTGTTGAGTTTTCTTGGTGTAAAAGCCCAGGATTCGGTACAATACCGGATGATCCTGATTGGTGATGCCGGTGAAATGGACATGCAGCAAAGTGCCGTTTTAAAACATGCAGCGGCCAGTGTTCTTAAAAATAAAACTTCGGTATTTTATCTGGGCGATAATATTTATCCGCGAGGGATGGGTTTACCAGGCAGTCCGGAAGAGGCTGAAACCCAAAAGATCCTGCAATCGCAATATCAACCTATGCGGGCAGCTGGTGCACCGGTATATTTCATCCCCGGTAATCATGACTGGGATAAGATGGGTCCGCTTGGCCTGGCTAAAATAAAACGGCAATGGGAATACCTGGATCAACAGGGTGATAAACTGCTGAAGATGGTACCTGAAAATGGCTGCCCGGATCCGGTAGAGATCAACCTAACCAATGACCTTACAGTGATAGTTTTTGACAGCGAATGGTGGTTATATCCTTTCAGTAAAAGTAATCCGGGTGCCGAATGCGATTGCAAAACCAAGGATGATATTGCCGATAAGATCAAACTGATATTTGAGCGTAATAAAGATAAGGTGATTATACTGGCCTCGCACCACCCATTCCAGAGTTATGGTACGCATGGCGGGTATTTTTCGCTTAAAGATCATATCTTCCCGCTTACCGTAGCCAATAAAGACCTTTGGGTTCCATTACCGGTAATAGGCTCGCTTTATCCGTTTTTACGTTCAACATTCTCCAATCCGGAAGATCTGGGTCATCCTTTATATAAAGACATGATTAAAAAGGTTGATGGCGTTTTTGCCGGTTTTCCAAACCTGATCCATGTGGCCGGGCACGAACATGGCCTGCAGTTCATCAAAAGCAAACAGGTGCAGGTAGTAAGCGGGGCAGGAGCCAAGCAAACTTACGCCATTAAAGGTAAATACTCGCTTTTTGCTGATGCTACGCAAGGCTACGTAACTGCCGATATGCTGATAGACAAGCGAATGCGATTTACCTATTACATCGATAGCGATCAGGGTGTTAAACAGGTGTTTACCTACACACAGCCATACACATCGGTAAAAAACGTTCCTGATACACTGCATACGCCTATTAAGGCTGATAGTATGGTAGTTAGGGTTCATCCTAAATATGATAGCGTAAGCAATTTTCACCGCCGTTGGTTTGGCGAAAATTATCGTAAGGAATGGGCCGCCGAAACAAAGTTGCCGGTGATCCGGCTGTCAGAAGTCCATGGCGGCTTAAAAGCCGAAAGCATTGGTGGTGGCTTTCAGACACACTCATTACGTTTAATTGATAAAGACGGTAAAGAATGGGTGTTACGCAGTGTGGAGAAGCAACCGGAAAAGATTCTGCCCGATGAATTCCAGGAAACCTTTGCTAAAGATTGGGTTAACGATGCCATGAGTGCGCAACATCCGTTCTCCGCATTGATTGTACCTCCGCTGGCTACAGCAGCCCGGGTGCCGCATGCCAACCCAATGATCGGTGTGGTATCGCCTGATCCGGTTTTGGGGCAGTACGCTAATATTTTTGCAAACAAGGTTTGTTTGCTTGAAGAGCGCGAACCGGGCGGTAAATCTGATAATACCGTAAAAATGATTGGCAAAATGTTGGAGGATAACGATAACACGGTAGACGGGGATGAATTTTTACGCGCCCGCCTGCTCGACCTACTCATTGGCGATTGGGACAGGCACGGAGATCAATGGCGCTGGCGTGACGAGGACAAAGGTAAAGGCAAGTTTTACACCGCTGTTCCGCGCGACCGCGACCAGGTATTTTATACCAATCAGGGTGTGTTGCCAACAATAGCTGCCCAACCATGGATAGCGCCTAACTTGCAGGGCTTTAGCGGCGAGATTTACAGCGTCAAATATTCGTTATGGAAAACTATGTTCATGCAAAGGTGGCCATCTGTTCAGTACAGTCATGAACAGTGGACAAAAATTGTAAATGATTTTGTCGCTGCCGAAACTGATGAGGTGCTGGAGGCGGGTTTGAGGCGTTTGCCAGAATCATCGTATAAACTGAGGCATGATGTATTGCTGAAGCAATTGAAAGAGCGTCGCGCTAACATCCCGGCCGAAATGGAATACTATTACAAGTTCATCAATAAGATAGTTGATATCCATACCTCTAATAAAAACGAACTGGTAACCGTAAAGGATCAGCCTAACGGCAGCCTGAACGTGGTGATTAACAAGATCAACAAAAGCGGCGAGGTTAAAGATACCCTTATGAACCAGAATTATCACCCCGATATTACCAAAGAGCTCCGCATTTACGTAAGTGGTGGCGATGATAAGGTGGTGCTTGATAATTCCACATCGCCAATTAAGTTGAGGTTTATTGATAGCACAGGTACCAAAAACTATAATATCGTAAACTCCCTTAATACGGTGCAACTGTATGACAGGGGAAAAAAGCTTACCATCACCGGTGATGAATCAAAGGTTAACAAGCATATCAGTAAGGATAGCGCTAACACTTCATACTTGCGCGTTAACCTGATGAACGTGATAGCGCCACTGGCCAATATCTCTTACAATCCGGATGAGGGTGTATTGCTTGGCGCCGGTTTTAAATATACCCACCAAGAGGGTTTTCAAAAGCTACCTTATAATGATGTGCAGACCGTTTTTGCAAGCCACTCGTTCAGCACAAAGGCCTTCAAAATTAGTTACAGCGGCGAGTGGATCCACGCTTTTGGTAACGCCGACTTTTTAATGAACGGTCAGTTTGATTATCCGGATAATATAAACTTTTTTGGCCGCGGCAACGAAACACAGTTTATCAAGGTTGGTGACTACCGTAAATACCACCGCACACGCTTTACCAACTTAACGTTTAGCCCAGCTTTCAGGTGGCGTAACGAATCGGGGACCTCGTTAACGGTAGGCCCTGCGTTTCAGTACTATAATTTAAATATCGATGACAATACAGGTCGATTTATTACATATCCGTTACTGACAAACGCGCCTGACAGTTATACCTTTGATAAAACAAAATTGCACGCTGGCATAGTTGTTGACTTTACCAACGATAAGCGTAATAATAAGATACTTCCGGCCTGGGGAAGCTTTATAAATATCAAACTTCAGGAGTTTAAAGGTTTAAATAATAACTCCACAAGTTTTGCTCAGTTGATACCCCAGGTTGCTTTATACAAGAGCCTGAACGCTAAAAGCAGTATTGTTTTGGCAGATAGGGTAGGCGGTGGTATTACCATTGGCAAAACCTCCTTTTACCAGTCGTTGTTTTTGGGTGGGCAGGATAATTTATTGGGCTACAGGTTGTACAGGTTTGCTGGTCAGCATAGTTTTTATAATAACCTGGAACTGCGTATTAAGCTAACGGATTTTGCCAGCTATATTGTTCCCGGACAGATAGGTGTTATCGGTTTTTACGATATAGGCCGCGTTTGGGAAAACGGGCAAAGCTCGGATAAATGGCACAACGGTACGGGCGCCGGTTTTTATGTAGCGCCTGCAAGGCTGGCAGTTATTAAAATAATTGCCGCTTACTCTGAAGAAGGATGGTACCCTTATCTTTCAACCAGTTTCAGATTTTAATAAGGGTAAATTGAAATTTTAAAATGCATACAGAAGTACTTAATATAAGCAAAAACGAATGCAGCATTTGCCAGGTTGAAACATGCCTGACATTTAACCCCTTCGTTGAGCATTTGAAAGAACGGATTGCCACCGAAAAAACGCTCAAAAGCGAGTTTTATCGCTACGTGCTGGGCCGTTTTGAGCATGATATTTGCATTGACCTGGACATGCGGCCATCTGATGCCGAAAAGTACAGGGAAATGCTGGAGCTTATTTACTCCATACTTACACCTCCAATAGCCAACGAAAAGGAATTTTACTGGGCGCTGAGCACACCGGTACCTGATAAGATATTTTTCAGCACCGAAGCTTTTTATGATTTTCATTCAAGTCACCATTCTAACCTGTATGCGCTGAATGTGCCCAAGAATGATATGTTTAGCGACAGGCAAAAACGTTTCATTTATAACCTCATCCTTGAGCGGATGTATGGCTTTTCGACGGCAATGAAAAATGAGTTGCTGTTTTCATACGAGGATCCCGAAACAGGCCTTTCCAGGTATTTTAATATCGTGACTGATCCGCGCTTTGTAGAGATTGAACTTAATGGCGAGTTGCCGGAGCTTAGCTTTGATACTATCGAACCCTATTTACATTCGCATGCAAGCCTGGAGTTAATTGAGCAGGTGTTGCCGCTTAACATCTTTAAATTTAAAGGGTTTTCAATTATAAGTTTAACGGATATTACCCTTACTCACGCGCTTGAAAACATCCGTACCGAACTGGTTAATCACTCGTCAAATGAAGATGAACAGTATGCGCACGTCATCAGCTCGCTTAAAACCCTTGCCGAAAGTCCGGGTATCGAATTTGGGTTGATGCCTTTTTTAACCATCAATAACGAACCCATTTTTGATAATGATGAATGTTCAAAAAGCATTTTGTTAAAAGCTGCCAAAGAGTTTAACCTTGCGGAAGAAACATTTGATGCCGTTGTGGATGATTATAATCAAAACCCAAGGCCAATTTTCTTTAATTCCATTACCGATGAAAAGATAGGGAAATTTCCATTTCTACAGGTTTTGAAACAGGCTGGCATTAAATCATATGGCATTTTTCCGGTGTATTACAACAAGAAAAATGTAGGCATCATGGAGGTGTATTCTTATAAGGAAATTGTTTTTTATGAGAAACTGCTTTCAAAATTACAGGCTACAATTCCGCTGATAGCGCAACTGCTTCAAAATAGTATCGATCAGTTTGAAGCCCGCATTGCTGGTGTTATCAAACATAAATTTACTTCGCTACAACCATCCGTTCAATGGAAGTTTAACGAGGTAGCGTGGAATTATCTTAAAGAAAAACGCAGGAAGAAAAAGAACCCCGAGATTGAAACGGTATCCTTCAGCCACGTGTACCCGCTGTTTGGCGCTATTGATATCCGCAATTCAACGGTGGAGCGAAACAGCGCGCTGCAGGAGGATTTGAAAAGTCTGCTGACCATTCTTATCGATACCTTGCGGCACCTTAATGAGCACATACATCTAAGTCTTACCGGTAAACTGGTATCTAAATGCGAAGAGTGGCTGGAACGCATCAGTGGTTATATCACTACTAATGATGAGTTGATGCTGGATACTTTCCTGCATAACGAAGTTAATCCTTTCTTGCAGCATTTCAGAAATAACTACCCTGCCGAAAGGGAAATTATTGACCTGTATTTTGATGCCATGAATGAGGAAACCGGAGCTTCATTTGAGCACAGGCGCGGTCTGGAAACTTCCATGCAGCTGATCAATACTTCCATCAACCAATATCTTGAACAGGCTCAGACAGAAGTGCAGGAATCATTTCCCTGTTATTTTGAAAAATTCCGTACCGATGGAGTTGAGTATGATATTTACATTGGGCAGTCGATAGCGCCGCAACGCGTTTTCGATACGCTATACCTTAAAAATATCCGTTTGTGGCAGTTGAGGTCGATGGCCGAGATCGCCAGGATGACAAACGATCTTAGCGAGCAGTTATCGCGTCCGTTGCAGACTACGCATTTGATCTTTATCCATTCCAACCCGATAGATATCAGCTTCAGGAATGACGAAAGGCGTTTTGATGTTGAGGGCGCTTATAATATCCGCTACGAGGTGATCAAAAAACGTATCGACAAAGTTTTGATTGCCGGTACCTTTGAACGCCTTACTCAACCCGGTAAAATAGCTATGGTGTATTTCAACCCGACAGAAGCTGCCGAGTATGATGAATACATCAGGTACCTGCAAGTACAAGGCTATCTGCTTGATGATCTGGAATATCTTGAACTGGAAGAGTTGCAGGGCGTTAGCGGCTTGAAAGCTCTGCGTGTTGGGGTTAATTATCAATTGCCATTGCTGAGTAAGTAAACCACTGAAATTTATAATTAATCTTACGCCGTTGTTGTTGTCACCACAGATGTTCGGAAGATGCACATCAATCAAAAATGTTGGTTTAAAAATCATGTCATTGCGAGGAGGTACGACGAAGCAATCTCGTAGCCAATGCATGTCCGCCCTGCATAGCTACGAGATTGCCACGCTAAGCTCGCAATGACATACTTTTTTTAAGAGTGTTTGAGCAAAGCGAAGAAGCCCCTTCGTGCGTCAGCATGACAATAGGTTATTAAATTTCCCTATTAAACTCGCAGCTATTCGTACATTAATTAAAACTATTTTGTAATATGCATTATTCTACTGTTGCATTACTTACAAAACCACATGGGCGGCATAAAACTGTTCAAAGCTTTATCCTTTTTTTTAACGGCGGGCTTTTGCTTAGCCGGTAATACTTCTTACGCCCAAATACATGGAGATAGCGTTAAACTGGCTATCGAACCATCATACAATAATGTAAGCGGAACTCACCAATTTTTCCTTGGCGATAATTACCGCAAACTCTGGGCTGCTCCGGTTACCTTACCCGTGTTCCATCTTACTGCCGAAAAAGGTGGATTAAAAATATTGCAAAGGGGCGGCGGTAAGCAAACCAAATCATTACGCCTTCAGGATCCAACCGGGCAACAATGGGTATTACGTACCATTCAAAAATATCCTGAAAAAGGCCTGCCGGTTGATTTAAGGCCTACCGTAGCCAAAGATATCCTGCAAGACCAGGTGTCAGCAGCACATCCATTTTCGGCACTTACGGTTCCGCCACTGGCCGAGGCCCTGGGTGTGCCGCATTCCAATCCAAAAATTGTTTACGTTCCGGACGATCCTGCTTTTGGGGAGTATCAAAAAGATTTTGCCAACCAGGTGTTTTTGTTCGAAGAACGTGAACCGCTTGATGCTGAGAAAACTGATAATACCGAAAAGGTACAACGCAAGCTACAGGATGATAACGATAACCGTGTTGACCAAAAGACTGTACTTCGTGCCCGGTTACTGGATATGCTTTTGGGTGATTGGGACAGGCATGAAGACCAATGGCGCTGGGAAAAGATAGATGGCAAGCACGAAACCGTTTATGAACCTGTTCCGCGTGATCGTGATCAGGTGTATTATAAAACTTCGGGTGTTTTACCGTGGATAGTGGCACACCAGTGGCTCAAATCAAAATTTCAGGGTTACAGCGATGAGATCAGGGACATCAACGGATGGAATTTCAATGCCCGCTACTTCGACCGTTATTTCCTGAACCAATTGAGCGAAGACGACTGGAAACAACAGATAGCCTTTGTACAAAGCAAACTTACTGATGACCTGATCAAAAAAGCGGTGCGTTTGATGCCTGATACCATTTATCAGCTTTCGGGCCCGGAGATTATCCGTAAAATGATAGCAAGGCGTAACATTCTTCAAAAACAGGCGCTTGAGTATTATAAGTTCATTTCTAAATATGTAGATGTTCCGGCGAGTGATAAAACTGATAAGTTTACCGTAGCTCATGAAACCAATGGCGATATTACCCTTACCATAAATAAGATCAAGAAAGATGGTAGCGTTGACAAGGTAACCTACCAGCGCACTTTTAAACCGGATGTTACAAAAGAAGTACGGATTTATGGTTTTGACGGTGACGATTTTTTCACGGTTACAGGTTCAACACGATCGCCCATTATAGTGCGAATGATAGGAGGGGATGGGATGGATACTTTCGCGGTAGACAGCAGTTTGAATAACAGGGGCAACACCTATATTTATGACCGTTCAGATCAAAAAAATGTACTGCCTTCTTCATCGTTAGCTAAAAATCGGACCTCGAGAGATACTGCTGTAAATAGCTACGATAAAACCAGTTTCAAATTTGATAGGTTTGAGCCTATCATTTTGGCCAATTACAGTAACGATGTTGGTGTGTTGCTGATAGGCGGTTTTTCTTACGAGCGGCATGGCTTTAGGAAAGAACCATATGCTTTCCGCGAAGAGTTTTTGACCAATTACTCGTTGGAGCGTAAGTCGTTTTTGTTTACCTACATGGCCGACTGGAAAAAAGCTATAGGCGAAAATGATCTGAAAATCAATTTGCTATCGCGCGGTCCGCATAACCTGAGCAATTTCTTCGGCATCGGTAACAACACTGTTTTTGAAAATAAAGACGACAGAAAGATCTCGTACTATCGTAACCGCTATGATTATGTTACGGGAGATGTTTCCCTGCACCGCGATTTTGGAACATTACACGTTAGTGCAGGTATTGCCGGTCAGTTTTATAACAGCAAGGCTTCAAACAATACCGAAAGATTTTTAAACGGTTATAATGCCGCGTTCCCGGATGAAAATGTATTTGGTACCAAGGTTTACGGAGGCCTAACAGCTAATGCAACGGTGGATACCCGTAACAAACTCATTATACCAACACAAGGCATTTTATGGACAACTACCGTAAGCGGTTTTAGCGGTGGCGGCTCAGGCAGTCATAATACTTATGGGCAAGTGCTATCCGAGTTTAGCTTTTATTTGAACCCCGACAGGGATTCGGTATTGGTGATTGCTAATCGCACGGGGGTAGGAACCACGGTAGGCAACGCGGCCTATTTTCAGCAATTAAAGTTAGGCGGTTTCCAGAATTTCAGGGGATTTCATACCAACCGTTTTACCGGGCGTACAATGGCCTACAACAACCTCGAATTACGCTTAAAAGTGCTTGATTTCACATCTTACCTATTACCCGGCTCGTTTGGCCTGATAGGCTTTAACGATGTAGGCAGGGTATGGGTTCCGGGTGAATCATCCGACAGGTGGCATGACGGTTATGGTGGCGGTTTATACATCATCCCTGCCCAACTGGTGTTGATTGAGGCGGTAATGGGCTTTTCAAAAGAAAGATCGCTGCCTTATATTTCTATTGGATTTAGGTTTTAAGAAAGATAAACTGCCGCGGGTTTCGAAAAACCTACCATGATATAATCAAAACTGGTGTCATGCTGAGCCAATCGAAGCATGGTGGGGAGGGCCTCTGCGCGCGACCCTTCGACAGGCTCAGGGTGACAGCCCCTTCTTGATTAATGTCGTTTCTCATTTAGAGGCCCACGGATTTAAATCACTCAGCATGACACCCATTTTATTACGTCGTGCTGAACTTGTTTCAGCATCCCACGCGACAGGCGATTTGATTGGCAGACAGCTTATCAAATGAGATCTGAAGCAAGTTCGGGATGACGGCCTGATTAATAACCGCTAAAACATATGTTCCATTTTTTTTACATTTATATCATAAAATAATTCCCCTTTACCGGCGGGCGGGTAATCGGGTTTTATATATTTGCATATGAATCACCTCATAGCCCCATCTATCTTAGCGGCCGATTTTGCCAACCTGCAACGCGATATCGAAATGATCAATAACAGCGAAGCTGACTGGATCCACGTTGATGTTATGGATGGCATGTTTGTTCCTAATATCTCTTTTGGTTTCCCGGTGATAAGTGCTGTAAAAAAACACGCTACCAAACCGCTTGACGTACACCTGATGATTGTTGAGCCCGACCGTTACCTGAAAGCATTTAAAGATGCCGGAGCAGATAGCATCACCGTTCACCAGGAAGCTTGCCCTCATTTACACCGTACCATTCAGGCTATTAAGCAATTAGGTTGTAAGGCTGCAGTTGCCATTAACCCGGCCACTCCGGTATTTATGCTGGAAGATATTGTTGCCAATCTGGATATGGTTTTGATCATGTCGGTTAATCCCGGTTTTGGCGGACAACACTTTGTTGAGAATACTTACAAAAAGATAAAAGAACTCAGGACACTAAGTGCCGAAAAAAATCCCGGTCTGTTAATTGAGATTGACGGTGGGGTAGACGCTAACAATGTAACAAAACTGATAGAAGCCGGAGCAAATGTGTTTGTTGCAGGTACTTCGGTATTCTCGTCGGCCGACCAGCTGGCCGCGATATCAAAACTTAAACATCCCTAATTTATTATAATGGCAATAATTACTACCAGCCCTGTAGGGTTAGTTTAATTATTTGCAATCAAAGGGCCTTTTGTTGATTAATTGTATATTTTTTCAAAAAATGTAAATAATGTCTATATATTTTGTCAAATTAATTAACTTCGGCCCAACAAAATACAAACTTCCTAATAGTGTATTTAGAACCTACAATTCGTTAATTTTATGAAACATAATTTTGGTGCCGGACCTGGCATTCTACCACACGAAGTTTTAAAGCAAGCTTCAGAAGCAGTTATTGATTTTAATGGTACTGGACTCTCTTTGCTTGAAATTTCGCACCGATCAAAAGAGTTTGAGGCTGTTTTAGATGAAGCTGTAAGCCTGGTAAAAGAATTATTCAACGTTCCTGAAGGTTATTCGGTATTGTTTCTGCAAGGCGGCGCAAGCACCCAGTTTGCTTTGGCTCCTTACAATTTGCTGCCAGAAGGCGGTAAAGCTGCTTATGTTGAAACCGGCGTTTGGGCAAACAAAGCTTTAAAAGAAGCTAAATATTTTGGCGAAGTACAAGTTGTTGCTTCATCAAAAGAGGCCAACTTTACTTACATCCCTAAGGATTTTGAAATCCCGGCCGATGCTGCTTATATCCACATTACTTCTAACAATACCATTTATGGTACCCAGTTACAGGAGTTCTTTAAATCGCCTGTTCCGGTGGTTTGCGATATGTCGTCAGATATTTTCAGCCGCGTGGTTAACGTTGCCGATTTTGGTTTGATCTATGCTGGTGCTCAGAAAAACATGGGCCCTGCAGGTGTTACTTTGGTTATTGTTAAGGATGATCTGCTGGGTAAAACCGGTCGTAAGATCCCTGCAATGTTCAACTACCAAACTCAAATTGAAGGCGGTTCAATGTACAATACCCCTCCGGTATTTGCTATCTACGTATCTATGCTTACCCTTAAATGGTTAAAAGCAAAAGGTGGCGTACCAGCTATTGAGCAGGAAAACATCACTAAAGCACGCGTATTATATGAAGAAATTGACCGCAACCCATTGTTTAAAGCAGTGGCTGCTGTTGAAGACCGCTCAAAAATGAACGTTTGCTTTGTAATGGAGAACCCTGAGTTGGAAAAACCATTCCTGAAACTTGCCGAAGAACGCGGTATAGTAGGCATCAAAGGCCATAGGAGTGTAGGTGGTTTCCGTGCTTCAATTTACAACGCGTTGCCAATAAGCAGCATATACGTGCTGATTGACGCAATGCAGGAATTTGCTGAAGCAAATAAGTAGTCCCCTAACCCCCTAAAGGGGGAACAACAAGTTTATAATTACCCCCGGTTATCTCAAAGGGAAGTTTACTCCCCCTTTAGGGGGCCGGGGGGCCAAATACTAAATAAGATGATCAAAATATTAGCTAATGACGGTATCGACCCAATAGGAAAAAAAATGCTGGAAGATGCCGGCTTTTTTGTAGATACCAACAATATTCCACAGGATGAGCTTCCTGAAAAATTGAAAAACTATGATGCTATTACTGTACGTAGCGCTACTAAAGTACGTAAAGCATTAATCGACGCTACCCCCAACCTGAAACTGATTGGTCGCGGTGGTGTAGGTGTTGATAATATTGATGTTGATTACGCTAAAGAAAAAGGTATTGGCGTGTACAATACCCCGGCTTCATCTTCATTATCAGTAGCTGAGCTTGTATTTGCGAGCTTATTTGGCGCTGTACGCTTTTTACCTGACAGCAACCGTAAAATGCCGGTAGAAGGTGGTACTAAATTTAACGATCTGAAAAAAGCTTACGCTAAAGGCATCGAGCTTCGTGGTAAAACTTTAGGTATTGTTGGCTTTGGCCGTATCGGCAGGGAAGTAGCTAAAATCGCTATCGGCGTTGGTATGGATGTTTTGGCTTATGACCTTTTTGATTTCAACCCTGAGCTGGATATCGTTTTAGGCGGTGGTACTACTGTTAAAGTATCTGTTAAAAAATCTACTCTTGATGAGATCATCGGTACAGCGGATTTCATTACCCTGCATACCCCATTCATCGACAAAGCCCTTTTTGGTGCCGAAGAATTAGCTAAAACTAAAAAAGGTGTTGGTCTGGTAAATATTTCACGTGGTGGTTTGATTGACGAGCTTGCCCTGGTTGACGCTTTAAACAGCGGTCAGGTTTCATTTGCTGCACTTGACGTGTTCGACAATGAGCCTACTCCTCGCACAGAGATCTTAACTCATCCAAAAATTTCCCTGACACCGCATATTGGTGCTGCCACCAACGAGGCCCAGGAAAGAATTGGCGTTGAGCTTGCAAGCTTGATCATTGCGCATTTCAATAAGGCTTAATTCGCTAATTCACTCTAATTAGAGTGTGACAAGAAAATACAGTTTACAAGAACGGCACGAATTGATAAAATTCGTGCCGTTCTTGCTTGAAAATAAATGTCATTGCGAGGAGGAACGACGAAGCAATCTCGTAGCTGTGCAAATCGAACATGCATTGGCTACGAGATTGCCACGCTTCGCTCGCAATGACATTTTTATCATTAATTATATAATATAACTTACACCTTTCTCAGGCATAGTCACCCCATAGCCTTCCTTTTCCAGGTCGTTGGCTAATAACTGCATACTTTCCCCTTCGCCATGTACCAGGAATACGTGTTTCAATTTCGCCTTGTCAATAGCTTTTACGGTGTTCATAAGGTCATCATGATCGCCGTGGGCGCTAAGTACATCCGTTTGCTTAATTGTGGCGTAAACGGCCAGTTCGCGGTCTTTGATGTGAACAATCGAATCGCCACGTAGCAGGCGGTGTCCTAAAGTGCCTTTGGCGCAATAGCCAATGAATAGGATGGTGGCGTAGTAATTCTGGATGTTGTAAAACAGGTGGTCCTGTATACGTCCACCCTCGAGCATCCCTGCAGATGATATGATGATACAAGGCTCCCAATAATTAGAGATCTGCCGGCTATCCTTCAGGGTCTCTACGTAAGTAAGGTTGTCAAACTCAAACTCGTCACCGCGTTTTTGGTAAAATTCCTGGGCTTCCTGATTTACGTGACTATGGTATTTCCTGAAAACTTCGGTAGCTTGTGTAGCCATCGGACTATCCACAAATACCTTAACAGGAGGCAGTAAGCCGGTACTGAAAATCTTGTTTAAAGTATAAACCAATGACTGTGTACGCCCGATACTAAACGCTGGAATAATTAAACGCCCCTGTTCTTTAATACAGGCCTTTTCAATAACTTCAACCAGGGTTTGCTCAACGGTTTTATCTTTACTATGATAGCGGCCTCCGTAGGTAGCTTCTGATACCAGGAAATCAACAGGAGGCAGGGGCTGAGGATCGTTTAATACAGGGTAATTTTTCCTGCCGATGTCGCCGGTAAAGGCAACTGATTTTTCTTCGCCCTTATCGTTTATTTTGAATACTGCGGCCGCCGCACCCAGCAGGTGGCCAACGGGTACAAAAGTTAATTCGATATCGCCGGTGATACGGAAAGGTTTGTTGAAGCCTATGGTAACAAAGCGCTCAACCGTATCCATTACGTGTTTTTGCAAATACAGCGGTTGCACATGGCTGCTGTGCTTGCCTCTGCCGCGCCTGTGATGTTTGTTTCTTTCACCTGCTTTTCGCATAAACAGGTTTACGGAATCAAGCAGGAGCAGTTCGGTTAAATCGGCAGTAGGTGAGGTACAAAGTATTTGCCCGTCAAAACCCAAACGGATCAGGGTAGGCAGGTTGCCTGAATGATCGATATGGGCATGGGTAAGCACAACCACATCAATGGTTTCGGGGTTAAAAGGAAAGTTTTCGTTAGATATTACACTGCGGTCCTTTTCATAATCCAGCCCGCAATCCACCAAAATTTTATATTGGCCAACCTCAAGCAAATGCATGCTTCCGGTTACCTGACGGGCCGCCCCGTGTATAGTTAGTTTCATTTTCTATAAGTGATACAAATCCCGGGGATTGGTATCGATAGTTATATTACGTTTAAGTAATCTTTAATTTGTGAATATAGCAGTTTACATTCGTTTTGCTGCGAGTGTAAACGGATTAATCGGCTATAAGTTCTGACATATGCCGAATTAATCTGAGCAAGCTAATCAGGCCTGGCTGCTTTCGAACTGAAGCTGACTTAGGTAACGATATAGTCCCTGTTCGTTGCTAATAAGTTCAGCGTGGCTGCCGCTTTCAATAATGTTACCTTTTTCAAGTACTACTATTTTATCGGCTTCGCGAATGGTTGATAAACGATGAGCTATAATGATGGAAGTCCGGTTCTTCATCAGCTCTTCCAACGCTTCCTGTACCAGGCGTTCCGATTCGGAGTCTAACGATGAAGTAGCCTCATCAAGTATCAGTATGGATGGGTTTTTAAGCAATGCCCTGGCAATTGCAATACGCTGCCGCTGACCGCCGGATAGTTTTACGCCACGCTCGCCTACAACGGTTTCATAACCTTCGGGGAATGATGAGATAAATTGATGTGCGTTAGCACGTTTAGCAGCTTGTATGATATCTTCTTTTGTGGCATTTAAACGGCCATAAGCAATGTTTTCCATAATAGTACCACCAAACAACAATACATCCTGCGGAACAATAGCTACCTGGTTACGGATATCAGTTAAGGAATAATTATCGGCAGATTTGCCATCAAACAAAATGTTGCCGCTTTGCGGATGATAAAACTGCAGGATCAATGAAGCCATAGTTGATTTTCCCGAACCACTTGGCCCAACAATGGCAACACGCTGCCCTGCATCGGCACTAAATGAAATTCCTTTTAATACGGTTATTTCCGGACGGGATGGGTAAGCAAATACCACATCGTTAAATGCCACGTCGCCTTTTATGGTTTGTTTGACAGCATTATTGCTTTCAACCATTGAAATGTCTTCACCTTGCTCTCCCAGAATCTCCAACACCCGTTCGCTGGCTCCAACGGCTTTTTGCAGATTTGCATAAAGATCAGGGAAGCTACCCATCGCAGCGCCAACAAATATCGAATACATGATAAAGGTTGTTAGATCGCCGACATAAATTTCATGGTTGGCAACCAACACCGAGCCATACCAGATAACACCAACAAAGGTTCCGAATAGGCAAAATACAATAAATGAAGCAAATGTGCCTCTGAATTTAGCGCCACGGACGGCAATGTTCACCACCTGGCGTAATATTTTATCGTAACGATTAGCTTCATAAGCTTCGTTAACAAAAGCTTTTACATTAGCAATGCCTTGAAGGGTTTCTTCAACTATGGTATTTGATTCGGCTAATTTATCCTGTGCTTCGCGTGATAGCTTACGGATAAAGCGCCCGAAGAATACTGCAAATGCAACAAGGAAAGGTAAAATAGCCAACAGCGCAAGTGTAAGTTTAATAGATACAATAGCCAGTAGGGTAGTGCTACCCACCATGATCACCAACTGACGGATCATTTCGGCAAAAGTAGTAGTAAGGGTATCCTGAATCTGGGATAGATCGGCAGAAATGCGGCTGTTCAGTTCACCAACGCGGCGGTTGGCGAAAAAATTCATGGGCAAGGTAATAAGTTTGAAGTAAGTATCGCGCCTGATATCGGCCAATGATTTTTCGGCTACCTGTACAAACCAAACCACCCTGAAAAACGATACGAATGCCTGGGCAAACAAAATAATGAAACCCATTATGGCTATGGCATTTAATCCGTGCGGCAGATATTTGTATTTATATATGCCTTGTGCTGCATCAATTAACGCGCCCAAAATTGCAGGGAAAGCCAAGCCTACAAGGCTCGACAGGAACAGGAAAACTAATCCTGCAATAAATTTCAAACGGTAAGGTTTCAGGTAAGTGAGCAATTTTGCTACATTACGCAGGCTGCTCCGGTTTATTTTTGCTTTAGGTAATTCTGCTTCTGCCTTGCTGCCACTATTCAGTCGTCCTCTTGCCATGTATACGTTTTCGTGTTTAAGCCGCGAATTTACGCTTTAACACGGGTTTTTCGGAACATGAGTAACAAAATTGACGCACCCATGAAAAGTATCACTATCACAAATATGGTTTGGCGGGTACTAAGGCGCTGTTCTGATGCTGTTAACTGTTGTTTGAGCTTGCTGTTTTGTTGCTGTAAATGAGCAATGACTTTAAGATAATCAGAGTTAGCACTCTCGGTTTCGTGACTATGACTCTGGATTTGTTTTTGCAGAAAATCGCGGTACTCCAGCAGGATTTTAAGCTCTTTAAAAATGGCATCGTCCGTTTTGGCAATATCCATCAAAATGCCTGCCGACCGGCGGATATCATCCTTGGTTTGAAAGCCAAAAATGCCCGTATGCTGCCCGAGACTTTGCTCATACTGCCCGAATTTTTGCTTACGGGCAGCCAGCATGTTGTTTATTTTCTGACGCTGTAACTGGTAGGCCACCGAGTCGGAATTAACGGCACTTTGGGCAAATAACGTAGCCGACCCAATTAGCAGAAATGCAACAAGCAATGCAATTTTCTTCATGTTATCAATCTGGGATTATTGAAATTCTATGATCACCTTATCGTTAAGGTTAAGGCCTAACAAACCACTTGCATTACCTTTATTGATAGCAATTTCAAGGTGGTCGCTAATACCGAATAAACAAAGTTTTTCGCCAACGGGTACTTCGTTATAATGCCAGCTTAGGTGGTTAATGGTTTCGTTGCGTTTAAAGTTGAGCACAAAACGTCGGCCTTGCTGTACGTTGTTAAAAAACTCTTTGGTGATATTGGTTATCACATTCTGAAATGAATCGATATAGATCACCACGCCTTTGATGAGGTTTTTTTCGATAACAGGTTGCAAATTCATTTTGTTTTCGATATCATTTACAGGCAAACCTATTTCATTAAGCTTTCCGCCCTTGGCCAAATGACAGGCTGTTTTTACGAAGACATCTGCCAGCGGAAAGTGCAGGAATTTTAGGTCCTGCATGATATTAATCTCTACAATCTCTTCCGGTGCCTCATCAAACATTAGCGAAAAAATGCCATTATCTGCTCCTACAAAATAGTGCTTTTTATAGCGGATAGCGAGATACTTGGTATGGTCGTTATAAACAGTATCAATACCAATAAGGTGCACGGTATCTTCCGGAAAATAGTGGAAACTGTTTTTAAGTATAAAAGCAGCCTGCTGTACGTTAAATGCGGCTACGTTGTTGGTAATATCAACAATATTTACTGTAGGCAACAATTTGTAGATGCTGCCTTTTAACGCAGCCTGGTAAATATCTTTATCGCCTAAATCAGTAGTTAATGTTATAATTGCCATTAATTTTATAAATATTTATTGCTAATCTTGTAGTAGCATTTGAAGCTACAAATATTCAATTTTTAATTCATAAAAATCTGTAACTAAAAAATCAAATTAGTATTGAACGAGCTTAAGCTATCAATTGAAAACGTAAACCCTGCAGTATTGTGGGGCCCGAATAATGATCATTTTGAGATCATTAAGAAGCAATACCCCAAGCTTAAAATAGTTGCCAGAGGCAGTGAAGTAAAAGTTTTGGGCGATGATAATGAATTGAATATTTTTCAGGAAAAATTCACTCACCTGATAAATCATGTTGAAAAATTTGAAAACCTCAACATAACCGATCTTGAGCGGATTCTGGGTTCAAAGGCCAGCAACAACGTTGCAAATGCTGAACCGGCTACTGCCGATAAGTTTGCAAGCGGCGAGGTTATTGTATTTGGACCTAACGGTATTATGGTTAGGGCGCGTACTACCAATCAGCGTCGTATGGTTGATAGTATCAACAAAAGCGATATCCTGTTTGCCATTGGGCCTGCTGGTACCGGTAAAACTTATACCGCGGTGGCCTTAGCTGTAAGGGCGCTAAAAAACAAAGAAATTAAACGTATCATATTAACCCGTCCTGCGGTTGAGGCAGGGGAGAACCTTGGTTTTTTACCCGGCGACCTTAAAGAAAAGATCGACCCTTACCTGAGGCCTTTATATGATGCGCTTGATGACATGATCCCGGCCGAAAAGCTAAAGGTCTACCTCGAGAACCGTACCATTGAGATTGCTCCGCTGGCATTTATGCGCGGCCGTACCCTTGATAACTGTTTTGTTATTTTGGACGAAGCCCAGAATGCTACAGATATGCAGCTGAAAATGTTCCTGACCCGTATGGGGCCATCGGCTAAATTTATCGTAACCGGCGACGTAACGCAGATAGATTTGCCTAAAAAGCAACAGTCAGGCTTACATACCGCTTTAAGGATCCTAACCGATATCAAAGGCATCGAAATAGTATACCTGAGCGGCGAAGACGTGGTGAGGCACAAATTAGTAAAACGAATATTAGAAGCCTACGGGGATATACAATAGTTAGGTGATTGGAGGTTGGTGATTGGAGATTAGTTGAAAAATTAATGTCCGGTCGGCAACTTTTAATCTTTAATAATGAAGTGATTTGAGGTTATTGACTATAGGTGGAAATGCAGCTACCTAATCTCTAACCTCCAATCTCTAATCACTAAAAAAAGAATGAACTCAATAAAAGAAACACATTTTAACTTTCCGGGGCAGACAGCTTTTTATAAGGGGAAAGTACGCGATGTTTATACCATAGATAATAAATACCTGGCCATGGTTGTTAGTGACCGTATTTCGGCCTTTGATGTTGTGCTACCCGAAGCTATTCCTTACAAAGGGCAGGTGCTTAACCAAATTGCTGCCCGTTTTTTAGAAGCTACTAAAGATATTGTTCCAAACTGGGTTATTTCGGTTCCTGATCCAAGCGTTACCATTGGTCGTATCTGTGAGCCGTTTAAGGTGGAGATGGTGATCCGCGGTTACCTTGCAGGTCATGCCGCGCGTGAGTATGCCGCAGGCAGGCACCACGTATGCGGTGTAGCTTTGCCCGAAGGTTTAAAAGAAAATGATATTCTACCCGAGCCAATCATTACGCCAACAACTAAGGCATCGGTAGGGCACGATGAAGATATTTCACGGGAGGAAATCCTGGCAAGAGGTATCGTATCTGAAGAAGATTATGTAAAACTTGAAGCTTATACCCAGGCGCTGTTTAAACGCGGCACCGAAATTGCAGCTAAACAAGGTTTAATATTGGTTGATACTAAATATGAATTTGGTAAGGTTGATGGTCAGATCTACCTGATCGACGAGATCCACACACCTGATTCATCAAGATATTTTTATAAAGAAGGATACGAGGAACGTCAGCAAAAAGGTGAGCCGCAAAAACAGCTTTCGAAAGAGTTTGTACGCAGATGGCTTATCGAAAATGGTTTCCAGGGTAAAGACGGACAGGTGGTACCGGTTATGACCGAGGAGATTGTTAATTCGATATCTGAGCGTTACATTGAGCTTTATGAAAAGATTATTGGCGAGGCATTTGTTAAACCTGCCAAAGGCAGTGTATTAACCCGTGTTGAAACAGCAATTAATAACGCCTTGAGTGTTATGTAATTTTAAAATATCCATAAAATATTTATCTTAGCTTATTAAATTTAATAAGAATGAAATTTACTGTAGATAAACACGAGAAATATATATTATTGAAGCTTAATGAATCAAAATTAAATTCAATAGTAACTCCTCAGTTAAAATCTGAATTGATACTGATCAACACCGAAGGTCAGCGCAACATCATTCTTGACTTGTCGCAAGTTAAATATGCCGATTCGTCGGGTTTAAGCAGTTTGCTTGTTGGCCATCGCTTGTGTAAAAATGCTACAGGTTCATTCATTCTGGCAGGTTTAAATGATGCGGTTGCACGTTTAATCACCATATCACAATTGGATAATGTTTTAACCATTGTGCCAACTGCCGAAGAAGGTGTCGATCTTATTTTTATGGAAGAGATTGAAAAAGAGTTAAAAAAGGAAGCAAGATAAACCATTTGATTGTTTACCTATTATGAAATTTGAGGTAACAATACTTGGAAGCAGCTCCGCAACTCCCATCTTTAACAGAAATCCCACTTCACAGGTGCTCAATATTAATGAGCGCCTGTACTTAATAGACTGCGGCGAAGGCACGCAGCAGCAAATGCTCCGCTTTGATGTCAAAGCCAGTCGCATTGATCATATTTTCATCAGTCATCTTCACGGCGATCATTATTTAGGCCTGGTGGGCTTATTATCATCTATGCACCTCAACGGGCGTAAAAAGGGGCTCAATTTGGTTTGCCCCGAACCTTTGAAGGAAATAATCGATCTACAGTTAAGATATTCAGATACCGAGCTTCAATTCCCTATTGAATATGTTTTTACTAACGCGCAGCAAAGGGAAATAGTGATCAGCAATAACGATGTTGTTGTTGAAACTATACCGCTTGATCATCGTATTGCTTGTACTGGTTTTTTATTCAGGGAGAAGAAACGACTTCGCAAACTGATCAAGGAGAAAATAGAAAACCTTGATATCTCCGTAGCCTATTATTCGGTCTTGAAAAAAGGCGGTGATTATATTGACGATAAGGGGAACGTCTACAAAAATGAAGATCTGACCGTCGACTCGGCGGAGCCAAAAACGTATGCTTACTGCTCCGATACGATGTATAATGAAAGCTACTTTGCCCAAATTGCCAACGCAACGCTGCTATATCACGAGGCTACCTTTTTAAATGATATGCTTGACAGGGCTCTTATAACCCATCATACTACAGCATTACAGGCAGGAGAGATAGCCTTAAAAACTAATGCTAAGAAACTGCTTATCGGCCATTTTTCGGCCCGTTATAAAACCCTGAACGAGTTATTGGATGAGGCTAAAATAAATTTCCCCTCAACTGAACTTGCAATTGAGGGGAAAACCTTTTTTATAGAATAAAGCTGAAAGCATAAAGCCAAAAGCAAGAATATTCTCTTAATCTTTTTTACCGCCGAATACTGAGAAGCTTACGTAGCGTTTTGGATGTGCTTTCAGATCAATAAACAGGTTATTGAGGTTATTTGATGCATCTGTAAGATTTTTGTACATCTTATCATCATTAAGCAATAAACCCAATGAACCCTGGCCTGCGTTGATCTTAGCGATGGTTGCCTGTAAATCGGCCATGGCTTTATTAGCATTGTCAAGCGTTTGTTTCAGGTTAGCTGCGGCTACATCATTGCTCACTTTCTCAAAGTTGGCAGTCATGCCGTTAAGATGTGCTGTGCTGGTTTTTAAGTTGCCGGATACCACTTCAGCATTAGAAAGTATGGCATCGATATGGCTACTTTGTGCACCAACAAGATGATCTATCTTTTTTGTAGTTCCTTCAAGTGTTTGCAATGAGTTAGCAATGCTCATGAAACTACGATCGATGTTTTTTTGAAAGTTAGGGTTCAGGATCTTGTTTACCGCTGTTAACGATGAATCAAGCTTGGTGATCAGCATTTCGGCCTTTTTTTGTATTGGTTGCAGGCTTTCCGCAAGGCTACCCTGGATATCGGCTTTAAGCGTGTCCTTATCTTCAGCAGGCACATTGCTGTTACCTAATTCAAAAACTATGGCTTTGCTGCCCAATAAATCGGTACTTTCAAGCTTAGCAAGCGTGTTTTTAGGTACTACTACATCCGGTTCAATTTTAAATTCAACCACTGTATGGCCATCGGGCTGAAGTTGCATTTTAGAGATGCGGCCTATCTGGAAGCCGTTAACCAAAACCGGCTTTGAAACGGTTAAGCCTTCAACACTATTATAAATAGCGTAATATTTATTTGATCCCGAAAAAATATCATTACCGCGTAAATAACTGTAACCTAATATGAGTATAGTAATTGCAATGGCCGTAAGTGCACCAATCTTGGTTTCGTTAGAGATTTTCATTAAGTAGAGTTTATGCGTTAATTGTGTTTAAGGTTATAAACCTGCAAAAAGGTTTATATGTTTTATTATGTACGTTTTATTTACGTAGAAGGTAACAGTTTAGCTTTATAATTATTGCGCAACCTGTTCCATTTCTTTTTTATAGCTTGTTAATGCGCGGATAATTGAGGCCACAATTTCGTTTTGCCCATCTTCCGAGTTAAGATATTTCTCATCGTCGGGGTTGTTGATATAGCCGGTTTCGACAAGTACCGATGGCATTGCACTGTGACAAAGCACGTAAATACCTTGCTCCCTGATTCCCTCACTACGCCTTCCGTCGGTATCAGTAAACTCGCCGTTTATTAAAGTAGCCAGTTTAATACTTTGCTGACGGAATTTTCTTTTGTACTCGTTAGTTAAAATAATAGTCATCGGATCGTTCGGGTCCAATGCGCCGCCATCAAGTTCACTTTCCTCGCCAACCTGGTTTTTCTGAATAGCGCTTTCTTCTTCACGGGTACGGTGTAATCCGTAAACCAAAATCAGCACACCTTTGCCCGAACGGTCGGGTACTCTTACCGTGCGGTAAACAGCCTTATGGCGCTTGGTGCCAACCTTTTCGCGAACTGTTCTGTCAGATAATGAGTTACAGTGCAGCGATATGAAAAGCTGTCCCTTATTTTCGTTCGCTATTTCGGCCCGGCGCTCAAAAGAAACATCATCCTCGGTAGTACGGGTCATTACCGCCTTTACGCCCGTTAGTTCTTTTTCTATAGCGGCCTGCAATTTAAAGCCAATAGCCAGCGTTACATTCCTTTCTGACGAATATGAGCCCGACGCACCATGCGAATAATGACCTGTAGATGCTGATGGTTTACCACCATGCCCCGGGTCGATAATAATGGTTTTGATTTTAAAACCGGTGCTGTTAACAACAGTATCCGGTTGAAGAGGAACACTATTAGTTAAATTAGAACTGTATGATTTAAAAGGAAAAAATGAAAGGAGAACCAGCAATACCCACAAACTATAAATCAATCTTTTCAATGCCTTATTTTTCATTATTTTTGAACGCTGTTAACTATATCTGCAAAAATACTATTCATAATCAATTTTGAAATTTATAACCTTTTTTTTTCTGCTTGCAATTATATTAATAGTAAACGGCCTTGCTAATGCTGGTACCATTTTAAATGACCGCCACAACAGCAGACCTTTAAGGGATACTATTATCAAACTTGATTCGCTTCGTGATAAGAAACTTCTTAAAGGTAAAAAATCCGGCTCAATTACGCCACTACGAAACGGCAAACCGGTAAATTCTTTACCTGCCAATGATACCACAAAGAAAAACAAAAGCGGGATTCAGTCAGAAATAAAGGCAACTGCCGAAGATTCGATCTACTCGGACAGGGAGCACCAGATTAACTACTTTTATGGCAAGGCTCGTGTAACCTATGAAGATTTTGAGCTTGACGCGGATTATATCAGGGTTGACGAAAAAAATCACCTCGTTTTTGCAAGTGGTAGTATAGATCCGCGTACCCACCAGTATATCCGCAGGCCTATCATGAAACAAAAAACGGATAAGCCGGTTGCGTCCGACTCTTTACTATTTAACTATCAAACTAAAAAAGTAAAGATCTACAACCCTGCATCTGAGCAGGAAGGGAACTTTATTTCGGGCGGACAGGCCAAAAAGCTTAATGATGATGAGGTAGCATACCGCAACGTAATTTTCAGTACCTGCGATTTGCCTTATCCTGATACGCACTTTGGTATAGTAATAACCCGCGGTATAGGCGAAAAGAAACGCATTATATCCGGTCCGGCTTATCTCGAAATTGAGGGGATACCATTGCCGCTCGGCATACCTTTCGGCTTTTTCCCTAAGCCGGATACCAGGACGTCGGGTGTTATTTTACCAACCTTTGGTGAGGATAATACGCTCGGCTTTTACCTCAAGGGACTGGGATATTATATCGGTATAAATGATTATTTAGATTTAACCACAACTGGGTCTATTTATTCAAAAGGCTCGTACGAGTTAAGCAGCACGGCCCGCTACCTGAAACGATATAAATATACGGGTAACGTTACGCTGAGCTTCGGTTCGCACAATTATGGCCTTGAGGGCGATCCGGCTACTAAAGACGCTCATATTTACTGGTCGCATGTACAGGATGCCAATGCTAACCCCGGTTCAACATTCAGTGCTTCGGTTGATGCTGGTACTTCAGGCTTTTTCAGAAATACGCCATCGGCAACTAACTATAACCCAACCGCGCTTGCTCAAAGTAGTTTGCGTTCAAGTATCGCGTATGGTAAAACCTGGGCCGGTACGCCTTTTAACTTAAGTGTCGGTATTTCGCACAGCCAGGACATAGCCCGTAAAACGGTAAACATCGAGTTGCCTACCATCGCGTTCGGTATGTCGTCAATAAACCCATTCGATTCAAAAGACAGGGTAGGCGAACAAAAATGGTATCAGAAAATTACAGTTAGCTACAACCTGGTAGGTACCAACAAACTGAACGATATCCCAGAGGCGCAATTGTTCAAGAGCGAAACCTTATCGAAAAGGTTGCAAAATGGTTTCCAGCATACCATTCCGGTTAGTTTGGGCCTAAACGTGTTTAAGTACTTTCAGTTTAATAATAGCATTAACTATACCGAACGCTGGTATTTTCAAAGCATTAATGAAAGGTTTGAAAGGGGAAGTATTGCCGGATCAAACCAGTTAGTTATTGATACTGTTCCGGGCTTTAAGCGGGCCGGGGAATATAGCATCAGTACCGGCTTATCGACCAAATTATATGCTACCATAAACTTTAAGCATGGTAACCTGAAAGCCATCAGGCACGTGGCTACGCCGTCGATAAGTTTCAGTTATCGTCCCGACTTCAGCGACCCGAGCTTTGGATATTACAAAACTGCTGTAAGTACTGCTACCGTGCCATATCCGTATACGTATCAAAAGTATTCTATTTTCCAGAATGGCGTTTACGGAGGGCCTTCGGCTGGTAAACAGGCGGGTTTGAACTTCTCGGTTGATAACACGATAGAAGCAAAAGTGAAAGCGAAAAGCTCGGATACCTCCGGTACCGACCGTAAGATCACGATTTTGCAGGGTTTATCATTTTCTACCTTTTACAATTTCGCGGCCGATTCGATGAAGTTGTCGGATATTTCGTTTTCGGGTCACACGGCAATCTTTAATCAAAAGTTGAGTATCAGTTTTTCGGGAGTATTTAGCCCCTATGTTACCAAGGTAAGCGATTCCATTTCTAATAATACCATCGTAAAAACAAGCCGCTATATAAACAGGTATGCCTGGCAGGACGGTAAATTCCCTACTTTAACAGGTTTGAATATCTCAATGGGGGGGAGTTTAAACTCAACTAAGGCAACTCCGGGTAATGCGGCACTTAATACCATTGCCACTATGAATACCAGTCAGGCGCAACGACTGGCGTTGGTAAATAGCGATCCGAATGCTTACGTGGATTTTAATGTACCGTGGAATATATCATTGAACTATAGTTTCAGCTATCAAAACTATCTGAATAATAAAAACACAAGTAATACACTCCAGATCTCGGGCGATGTAAACCTTACGCAAAAGTGGAAGATCCAGTATACTACCACTTATGACATAAAAGCGGCTAAATTTGCCAGCGCTACGTCGTTTTCCATATACCGGGATCTGCATTGCTGGGACATGGCGTTTCAGTGGATCCCATTTGGGGTATATAAAATGTATAACGTAACTTTAAAAGTGAAAGCATCTATTTTGCAGGATTTGAAGCTGAGCAAAAGAAGCGATTACAATCCCCAATCAACTTTTTATTAATATAAAAATGCTGGCAGAAATAATTACCATCGGCGACGAAATACTTATCGGACAAATTGTTGATACGAATTCGGCCTGGATGGCTACCGAACTTAACAAGATAGGGCTTAGGGTAAAACAAATCTCATCAATAAGCGACGACAGGGAACATATCCTCAAAGCGCTGGCCGAGGCGGCAAACCGGGCCAACGTAATTTTTATTACCGGGGGCCTTGGTCCTACAAAAGATGATATCACAAAAAAAACATTAGCCGAATATTTTGGCGTTGATCTGGTTGAAAATAAAGAAGCCCTGGACAATGTTGAACGCATTTTTGCTAAATATAACCGCCCGCTGCTTGAAGTAAACAAGCAACAGGCCCTTGTTCCTGCCAACTGCGAGATAGTGCTTAACGAAAATGGCACGGCTCCGGGTATGTGGTTTAACCATAATGGGGTGATTTATGTGTCGATGCCGGGCGTGCCGTTTGAGATGATGTATATGATGGAAGAGCAGGTACTGCCAAAGCTTAAGGCTACCCTTAAATTTCCAAATATTATTCATAAAACACTGCTAACCGTTGGCGAAGGTGAATCATTTTTGGCCGAACGCATAGCGGATATTGAAAATGATTTGCCGCAGCATATTAAACTGGCATACCTGCCTAAGTTAGGCCAGGTACGTTTACGTTTGAGCGCTTTTGGCGAAAATGAAGCCGCTCTGCAACAAGAAGTTGATGTGTTTGCCACGCGCCTTATTGAGCGCATTGGTTTGCCCTTTGTAATCGATAAAGATATCGCGCTTGAGAAAGCCTTGCTTGATATCATGGAAGCAAATAACTTTACTTTATCAGTAGCCGAAAGTTGTACCGGTGGTTATCTTTCACACTTGTTTACCCAACATCCTGGTTCATCGCTTGTGTTTTTAGGTGGAGCTATATCGTACTCGTACGAATTAAAGGAAAGCATTTTGGGTGTAAAGAACGAAACTTTATGGCAACATGGGGCTGTTAGTGAAGAAACTGTAACTGAAATGGTGGAAGGTGCACTGTTAAATTTTAAATCGGATTTGGCAATTGCAATTACCGGAGTTGCGGGCCCGGGCGGCGGCACGGAAGACAAACCCGTTGGTACTGTGTGGATTGCAGTTGCGGGAAAAGGGAAGTCATTAATAAAAAAACACACATTTGGCACCAAACGCCGCCAAAACATTGAGAGGAGTGCTATAACAGCACTGTCAATGTTGAATACTTTACTTACTGAAATTAAAAAGTAAAGATTTAAATATATAATTTTGGAGTTAAACTATATTCTACTGTATGGCCAAATACCAACTGTTATTGCCAAAAATGGGAGAGAGTGTTGCCGAGGCAACCGTTATCAAATGGATAAAAAATCCGGGTGATAAGGTAAATGCCGATGATGCGGTAATGGAGATCGCTACCGATAAAGTTGACTCTGACGTGCCCTCGCCTGTAGCGGGTAGGTTAGTTGAACAACTTTATAAAGAAAATGATGTTGTGCAGGTTGGGGCGGTTATTGCAATCATTGAAACTGAGGAACCTGAAGCAGCACCTGCAATCGTTCAGCCCGAGTCAGCTCCGGAGGTAAAACCTGCCGATGAATCCAAAATAGCAGAATCAACTTATCACGAAACCGTTCAGTTTAAAGAGATTGAGAAAACTCCTGAACCAGAATTAAACGAAATTCAATCCGAAAGCTTAGCGGGCATTCCTGGCCTGGATCAGCTTGGGCAAAAAAGCTCACCTGCTTCGGTGTTTAAATCAGAAGGGCGCTTTTATTCGCCACTGGTAAGAAATATTGCCGCTCAGGAAGGTATCAGCATTGATGAGCTTGAAAGTATTTCCGGAACCGGTTCTGAAGGCCGTTTAACCAAAGATGATTTATTAAACTACCTGCAGGCAAAAACTTCAACGGTTGCTCAAAATGGTCAACCTTTGGCTCCCGCTGCACCGGTTAGTGCTCCGCCTGCCGAAGCTGTAAAAGTTGCTGAACCAGTTAAAGAAGCACAGCCCGTTGAAGAAAAAGTAAATACACCGGTTCAGGATCCGCAACCGGTACCACAACCAGAAATTCCGGCAAAAGTTGAACCTGTAAAAACGGAAGCGCCAAAAGCCGCTCCTGTTGAGCAGAAACCGGCTCCGGCTACTTCTGTAACCGGTACAGACGAGATCATTGAGATGGACAGGATGCGCCGTTTAATTGCCGACCATATGGTGATGAGCAAGCAAACTTCACCACACGTTACTTCCTTTGTTGAGGCCGATGTTACCAACCTGGTGCTATGGCGCGAGAAAGTAAAAAATAGCTTTGAGAAACGCGAAGGTGAAAAAATTACCTTCACGCCAATATTTATTGAGGCCGTAGTAAAAGCCATTAAGGATTTCCCGATGATCAACGTATCTGTTAACGGTACCCAGATCATCAAGAAAGCGGCAATCAATATCAGTATGGCAACAGCTTTACCAAGCGGTAACCTGATAGTACCTGTAATTAAAAAGGCCGACGAGCTTAACCTGGTTGGCTTAACAAAAGCCGTAAATGACCTGGCAAACCGTGCCCGTAATGGCAAATTACAGCCTGATGATGTAAAGGACGGTACATTTACAATCACCAATGTTGGCTCGTTTGGTAACGTTATGGGTACGCCTATAATTAACCAGCCACAAGTAGCCATTTTAGCTGTTGGTGCTATTAAGAAGAAGCCGGCAGTTATCGAGACAAAAGAGGGCGATATGATCGCTATACGTCACATGATGTTCCTTTCGTTATCATATGATCACCGCGTTGTAGATGGTGCCTTAGGGGGCTCCTTTGTGAGGCGTGTGGCTGATTATTTAGAGAGATGGGATAGCGACAGAGAAGTATAATTCTAAATGATATAAAAACGAAGAACGCCGGGCAAATAGCCCGGCGTTCTTCGTTTTAGGGATTGCCGTTGGGAAATTGAATTTTAAATTTTTACTAATGAAGCATATAAACGGCTCCGGACCTTAAATCGCGTTTATCGGGCAAATTCTGTGAAAATTCGTATTAACTTTGCTCTTGAAAATGGCTTACAAGTATATTGATAATTACCGCGAACAGGGTGCCCGTAAAAGATTGGTTGATGTTTTAAGAAAGAAGGGAATTGGCGATGAACATGTTTTAGAGGCTATCGGTAAAGTAAAACGCCATTACTTTTTTGATGAAACTTTCTGGAACCAGGCTTATAAGGACATTGCGTTTCCTATAGGCGAGGGGCAAACCATATCGCAACCATATACTGTTGCCTATCAAACCGAATTATTGCATATTCGCAAAGGGGATAAAGTGCTGGAAATAGGTACAGGCTCCGGCTATCAAACCTGTATCCTGCTTGAGCTTGGCGCTACAGTTTACACCATCGAACGCCAGGAAAAACTCTATCATCGTACTAAATTTATATTGCCCAGCGAAATGGGATATAATGCCAATTTTTTTCTGGGCGATGGCTCTATTGGTATGGCCGATCATGCGCCTTACGATAAGATCATTGTAACCGCCGGCGCACCGACAGTTCCTGAAGTGCTGTTAAAGCAATTAAATATAGGCGGAATCCTTGTGATCCCGGTTGGTGACGAAGAAACTCAAAAAATGGTTACTATCCTGAAAGTGGGGGAGAACGACTACGAAAAAATTGTACTGGATACCTTCAGGTTTGTGCCGTTGGTAGGAGATAAGGCCTGGTAGTAGATTTGGGATTTCGAATTTTCGATTTCGGAATTGTGAATGGATAGATGTAGATATAATTCCGAAATCCAAAATCCTAATTCCGAAATCAGTTTATCTTTTCATCACTCTATCTAATTCTATCTTAGTATCACGTTCCTTCATGGTTTCTCGCTTGTCATAAGTCTTTTTACCCTGGGCCAGCCCTATCTCCAGTTTCGCAAACCCACGTTCGCTAATAAATAAAGCCAGTGGAACTATGGTTAATCCACGTTCTTCGCCACGGGTTTGGAGTTTTTTGAGCTCTTTTTTATTTAGTAGCAGGATACGGTCGCGCTTGGCTTCGTGGTTGTAGAATGAGCCAAATGAATATTCTGAAATATGCAGGTTACGTACATATAACTGGTTGTTAATGAATGTACAAAATGCGTCGTTAATATTAGCTTTCCCTTGTCTTATAGACTTGATTTCGGTACCGAGCAACTGTATACCCGCCACGTACTTATCAAGTATATGATATTCAAAGTAAGCTTTTTTATTTTTTATATAGATGTTATCCTGGCTCATAATTATTAATCCGCAAACTTACAAAATTAGTTTGACTGTGGCTTTACCACCAATACAGGCACATTAACCATGTGCCTCACGGAGTTTACGGTAGTGCCAAATATAAGATCTTTCAATGCCTTGTGCCCGTGTGAGCCCATTACAATAAAGTCAACTTTTTGATCTTTCACAATTTCGGCAATGGCGCTGGCCGGGTTGCCGTAGCCGATTTGCCCCTGCGCGTTATAGCCAAGATTTTTCAGCGCGCATACATACTTATCCAGGTTGTCAAAATCAACCTGGGTTTCGTTGTCCAGCACCTCGCCGCCGTAGTAGCGGGCACCGGCGGTTTCAACAACGTGAATTAAAGTATAGTCGGCCTCTTTACCGCCTTGCATAATGGCGTGGCGCAGGCAATCGGTATCGTTTTTTGAAAAATCTATTGTTATACCAATATGACCGTAAGTTATGGCGTCAAGCTCGGTAATGGCATTGGCTATACCATGGGGCACATAAGCAGGTTTATCGTAGTGTTTGAACAACAATGGTCTGATGAAAACATAGATCAATAGTATCCCTACCCCGATAACAATAGGAACCACAGTGGCATAGATCCATACGGCTGATGGATTTCCTGTTACCCAATCAATAATCTGTTCATAAACCAATTTGGCATTCAGCGCAACAATTAACAAGGCACTTGCCCATGCCAACGCCCTTGTTTGAAAATTGATGGCGAACTTGCCCATCCTTTTCCTGTCGGACGTGAAGTGGATAAGAGGGATTACCGCGAAGCCCAACTGCAGGCTCAATACAACCTGGCTTAAGATCAGGAGTTTTCCTAAACCATCTTCTCCATAATAAAGTATGGTGAACACTGCCGGTACAATAGCCAGTATCCGGGTAAGCAGACGGCGCAACCAGGGCTCAATTCGCAGGTTAATATGGCCTTCCATAATGATCTGGCCTGCAAGCGTACCGGTAATGGTCGAGCTCTGACCAGATGCTATCAAGGCTATGGCAAACAGCGTAGGGGCGATGGCGCCAAAAATGTGTTCCAATAGCTTAAACGCATCCTGTATTTCAGCAACCTCAAAATAGCCGTTCCTGAAAAACGCGCTTGCAGCTAATATCAGGATGGCAGCATTTACAAAAAAGGCAAGGTTAAGCGCTATGACGGTATCAAAAAGATTAAACTTAATTGCGGCCTTGAAACCTTCTTCGGTACGGGTTATTTGCCGGGTTTGTACCAGCGACGAATGCAGGTAAAGGTTATGGGGCATCACTGTGGCGCCAATAATACCTATAGCGATATAAAGCATTTGCTGGCTTATTTTATCGCCTTTAAATAAATTACCGGGAATAAAGCCTTTGGCTACCTCTATAACATCCGGTTTAACGATGAACATCTCAACCAGGAAAGACAGCCCGACAATAAAGATCATCGAAATGATAAAGCCCTCAAGCTTGCGCATGCCTTTGTTCATCAGATAAAGCATGAGTACGGTATCGGTTATGGTAAGCGATACGCCCCAGATCAACGGCAGGTGAAACAGCAACTTTAAGCCAATGGCCATACCAATAATTTCTGCAAGATCACATGCCACGATAGCAATCTGAGCGAGTATATACAACCAGAAGTTAGCAAAGCGCGGGTAAGCATTTTTGGAGGCCTGAGCAAGATCAAGTCCGCGAACTATGCCCAGCCTGGCTGCCAGCGACTGTAGTAGCAACGCTATCATGTTTGATACAAACAGCACCCAGATCAGCTTATATCCAAAGGCACTGCCACCGGCAATATCCGTTGCCCAGTTTCCCGGATCCATATAGCCCACACTCACCAGGTAAGCCGGGCCCAAAAAAGCCATCAGCTTGCGCCATCCGGTTTTATTTTCGGTGGTTACCGATCCATGTACATTGCCTAAAGATTCGTTGTGTTTATTATTCATAGGGCTATAAGCAGATTGTTGGCTACCTCACGACTGATCTGCACTTCTTTATTGCCGGTTTGTACCACTACGGAGTGGTCGTATTCAATAATATCAGTGATCATGATTTTGCAGCCGATGGTAAGCTGTTGTTTATCGAGGTATTGTAAAAAAGATGAACTATGGTTGCGCACGCCGGAAATAACGCCGCATTGATTGATGGTAACCGCCGAAATGGGCTTGAGCTCGTGGGTATTAAAACGGCCGTTACAGTCGGGAATGGGATCTCCATGCGGATCATGCGTAGGGTAGCCCATAAACTGATCGAGGCGGTCAATCAATTCCTCGGATGAAATATGTTCCATCTCTTCGGCAAGGTCATGTACCTGATCCCATTTAAAGTTGAGTTTCTCAACCAGGAAATACTCCCACAGGCGGTGCTTACGGATAATACCCAATGCTATTTTTTCGCCTGAAGGGGTAAGGTTGACACCCTGGTATGGAGTGTAATTAATGAGGGCCTTATCTGCAAGCTTTTTTAGCATATCGGTAACCGAAGATGCTTTGGTATTTAGCGAGGATGCGATTTGATTTGTACTCGCATTGCCATCATTTTCAGTGAGATGATAAATGGCTTTTAAGTAGTTTTCCTCGGCTAAAGTATTCATTTAAACAAATCTAATAAAAAATTTAGACTAATCTAAAAAAATAAACGTTAGGAAATATGTTTTTGTTGAAGTACTTTAAAGAAAAATTAAATTTTGCGAAGCAAGGAAAATACTATATTTGCATACAACTATGGCCGCCGAATTAGATAAAATAGACCTACAGATACTCAAGATTTTACAGGAAAACGGAAGGATAACCAACCTCCAGCTGTCTAATGAGATAGGGCTTTCACCAGCACCTACCCTTGAACGCGTGCGTAAACTTGAGAACGCCGAATACATTAAAAGCTATCATGCCCTGGTAGATGAAGAGAAATTAGGATTGGGGATCAAAACCTTTATCCAAATCTCGCTTGATTTTCATCAGAAAAACACCATCCAAACTTTTTTGGATGAGATCAAGAATATTAAGGAAGTTACCGAGTGCCATCACGTAACCGGCCAGTGCGATTTTCTGCTGAAGGTATACGTACGTGACATTAAATCGTACGAACAATTGATCATGGAAAAGATCAGCCGCATCACTGTGGTAAAAACATTCCAAACCATGATGATCATGTCGACCAGTAAAAAAGAACCGATAGTGCCGCTGGAATATTAGGGGATAGAATCAAGACAGCAAGAGTCAAGAATCAAGAGGACAAATAAAAGAGTCAGGAAGAGAAGATTTAATGTCTTTTATTCCTGACTCTTTTTGTTTATCACGCTTTACAGATCTTGATTCTTTTATCTTGACTTCTTGACTCTTTTTTAATGAATCTGCCAGTCAATTTCTTTCTTCCCTTCCTTTTTCAATATCTCGTTTGTTTTTGAAAATGGCTTGCTGCCAAAAAAACCGCGATCGGCAGAGAAGGGTGAAGGGTGGGCAGAGCGAATGATGAAATGTTTCTTTTCATCGATCAAAGCCGCTTTTGACTGGGCAAAGGCTCCCCATAGTATAAACACAATACCTTCTTTTTTATCGGAGATGGTTTTGATCACTTCGTCGGTAAATTCTTCCCAGCCTCTTTTTTGGTGCGAGCCCGGGGTGCTTGCCCTAACGGTAAGTGTAGCATTTAGTAATAATACACCTTGTTTAGCCCATTCTTCGAGATTGCCGTGCGAAGGGGTTTTAAACCCCGGAATATCAACCTGGAGCTCTTTATAGATATTCATTAATGAACGTGGAATAGCAATTCCTTTTTGTACCGAAAAGGATAGCCCATGGGCCTGATGGGCACCATGATAAGGATCCTGGCCTAATATTACCACTTTAACATCATCAAAATGGGTAGTGTTAAAAGCATTGAAGATGTCGCTGTTTTTTGGGTAAACAATTTGTCCTGATTCCTGCTCCTCTTTTAAAAATTGTTTAAGTTTTACCATGTAAGGTTTGCCAAATTCCTGCTGTAAAACCTCAAGCCATGATGGTGGTAATGCAATCGCCATAAATATTTATATAGAAGTTGGTTTAGCGTGCAAATAAACAGATATTTGCGTTAATATTAGTATCACAAATTATGTCAAATATTGTTCGGTTAATTATTGCTTGTGTAGTGATGGGTGCGGCGGTCGCGCTTTGTGCATTCGGTTTTTGGGGATGGGGTATTTTAGTTTTGTTGATAGGCGGTATTTTACTGCTTAGCTTCTTCTTTAACGAAAACATGATCATTGCCCAGTACTTTTTACGTAAAGAAAATTCTGAAAAGTCAGAAGAATGGTTGTTGAAAATTACTGATTACGAAAAGCAGCTGCATAAAAACCAGCACGGTTATTATAACCTGCTGATCGGTTTGATAGAATCTCGTAAGGCGCCGATGAAAGCAGAGAAATATTTCAAGAAAGCGTTGTCGTTGGGTATGAAAATGTCGCACAATGTGGCTTTGGCAAAACTAAGTCTTGCCGGTATTTCAATGGCTAAACGTAACAAGCGCGAAGCACAAATGTATTTATCAGAAGCAACAAAGGATGATAAGAACAAACTACTTACCGAGCAGATCAAGATGATGAAAGGCCAGTTGGCACAGATGGATAAGCAGGTAGTAAGAGGGGGATATCGCCAGTACTAAAAAGAGAATAAAATAAAAGGTATAAAAAATAAAAGGGACGCGAAAACCGCGTCCCTTTTATTTTTCTTCAATCGCGCTGAAATAGTCAGGCGTTGCCGAGTGGTTTTGATAAGGCTGAACGTAGCTATCAGTATGATATGTGTGCGTATCTTCAGATGGATTGGCTACTTCAACAAGTTTCAGCAAACTCCTGATGAACGACAGGTTGAAATTATTCCTGTTTAGTTTGATCAGGTATTCGTTTTCGGTTATCTCTAATATTGAGTTAGTCATAATGCGTATGAGTTGTATAATACAATATTAAAGAATAACTTAATATCGAAAGTTTTCCTTTTTTTATGATTTTGTTAACAAATTGTTATCCGGGATTGGATTTTGGGGTAGTGGAGAGGTAAATGGAATTGAACGGAGGTGATAATGAGATTATTATCACCTCCGTTTTTTGATTTTAGCAGAAAATCAGATTATTCAAACCAGGCCATAACAACTTCTTTAGTTGGCATGGTAATATCAAGTTTTAATTTTTTGCGCATACCGCCAAGGTCATTAAATACCTTGTTAGGGTTGCCTGCTTTTAGTTCTTCAACTGTGTTGAAGCCCATTTTATTCAACACGGGTACCCATTCGGCAGGTACGCCAATGTTTACAAAGTCATCGGCAGTGGCAACTTTAACTTTTTTCTCAGGGCGCATCTGCGGGAAGAATAATACTTCCTGGATAGTGCTTTGATTTGTCATCAACATAACCAGCCTGTCGATACCGATACCCAAGCCTGATGTTGGTGGCATACCGTATTCAAGCGCACGTAAAAAATCGTCATCCATAGCCATAGCCTCATCATCACCACGACCAGCCAGGATCAGTTGCTCTTCTAAACGTTCGCGCTGATCAATAGGGTCATTCAGTTCTGAATAAGCATTGGCAATTTCTTTACCATTTACAAATAACTCAAAACGCTCAACCAAACCTTCTTTAGTACGGTGCTTTTTGGCAAGCGGCGTCATTTCGATAGGGTAGTCGGTAATATAAGTAGGCTGGATCAGGTGATGCTCAACTTTAGCGCTGAAGATCTCATCGATCAGTTTGCCTTTGCCCATGCTTGGGTTTACTTCTATTTTCAACTCTGCACAAACCTCGCGTAACCCTGCTTCATCCATTGCCGATACATCGATACCGGTGTATTTCAGGATCGAATCATACATAGATAGCTTTTCGTAAGGGCCTGCAAAGTTAATTTCATTGCTGCCAACCTGTACAACCGGGATGCCGTGAACCGCTCTTGCTACGGTTTCCAGGCATTCTTCAACCATGGCCATCATCCATATGTAGTCTTTATAGGCTACATAAATTTCCATAGCTGTAAATTCCGGATTGTGGGTCCGGTCCATGCCCTCGTTACGGAACATTTTACCAAACTCATAAACACCGTCAAAACCGGCTACGATAAGCCTTTTTAAGTAAAGCTCGTTGGCAATACGTAAAAACAGTGGCATATCAAGCGTATTATGGTGGGTAGCAAACGGACGTGCCGCCGCGCCACCATGTACAGGTTGCAGGATAGGGGTTTCAACCTCCATCCATCCCTGGGTATTAAAATAACCGCGCATAGCGCTGATCACTTTTGAGCGGTTGATGAAAATTTGTTTATAATCCGGGTTAACGGTTAAATCCACATAGCGCTGGCGGTAGCGTAATTCAGGATCGGTAAAACCATCGTGAATGGTGCCATCGTCCTCGCGTTTAACAACCGGCAGCGGTTTTAACGATTTTGAAAGCACAACCAGTTCACGGACGTGAACCGAGATCTCTCCTGTTTGTGTAAGGAAAACGTAGCCTTTTACGCCAACGTAATCGCCAATATCAAGGAGTTTTTTAAATACGGTGTTATATAAAGTTTTATCCTCGTCAGGGCAAATATCATCGCGCTTCAGGTAAATCTGCACACGACCGGTTGAATCCTGTAACTCGGCAAACGATGCGCTGCCCATGATACGGCGGGTCATGATCCTGCCTGCAATTACAACATCCTGGTAGGCCTCGGGTTTATCCTTAAAATTATCAGCTATATCCTGTGCCCAGGCGTTAACATTAAAAGCTTCGGCAGGGTATGGGTTAATACCCAGTGCACGTAGTTCCTGTAAAGATTTGCGGCGAAAGATTTCCTGTTCGGATAATGCAATACTCATGTGATGTACGGTATTTTAATAAAGGTGCAAAAGTAAGGTTTTTAAATCTATCTTTTTAATCAAACATTTGATAGATGGTAAAGAAGTATGCGTGAGTAGTAAAGCGTTAACAATCCTACAAATCCACTACTTGTATCAAATATTTTACCCCCGCAAAATAATCGGGCAGTAAAACGTGTTACTTTAGCAAAACCAAAAGTAACCTGTACCGTACATGAAAAAACTATCCGTTATTATATTATTCTTATCGGCACTTGGTGGCAAGGCCGTAGCTCAGGATCAAACCGACCTTTACTCTCCTGATACTAAAGCGCAGCTCATCGCGAAGCAATTCTCTTTTACCGAAGGGCCGGCTGTGGATAAAAAAGGCAATGTGTTTTTTACCGATCAGCCCAATAACAAGATCTGGAAATACGATACCGATGGCAAGCTTTCCGTTTTCCTGGATAGTGCAGGCCGCTCAAATGGCATGTATTTCGATAAAAAAGGCAATCTAATCAGTTGTGCCGATGCCGACGATCAGCTATGGTCTATCAGTCCCAAAGGAAAAGTAACCGTTTTGCTAAAAGACTACCAGGGCCATAAATTTAATGGGCCTAACGATGTTTGGGTACGCCCGGATGGCGGCGTTTATATTACCGATCCATACTATCAGCGCGATTACTGGACGCGTAAACAGTCTGACCTTGATGGTCAGAAACTTTACTTCCTGGCTAAAGGAAAAGCGCCTGCGGTAATTGTTGATGATAAATTTGTGCGTCCTAACGGCATCGTAGGCACACCGGATGGAAAGAATTTGTATGTGGCCGATATTGGTGATAATAAAACCTATCGTTATGATATCAATAAAGATGGCACATTATCAAACCGTACGTTGTTTATAGCGATGGGCTGTGACGGTATGACTATTGACGAGCGCGGTAATATTTACATGTGTGGCAAAGGTGTTACCATAGTTAACCCTAAAGGCGAAAAGATTGGCCATATAGATATTGATGAACCCTGGACAGCCAACATCTGTTTCGGCGGCAAAAACAAAGATGTGTTATTTATTACAGCCTCGAAGGCAGTTTACACCTTTAAAATGAATGTAAAAGGTGTGGATTGATCTCGTGTCCTAACAATAGGAGATTAGCAAAATAAGCATGAAATAGCAAGTGTTCAACTTTTAAAGGTATGAACACTTGTTGTTTTTACCTGGGTTTTATTGCTTGAAAATCAATAGATTATAAATAGTAAAAAACGTGCAATAAATTAATTTGAACAGTTTGTTGCTGGTAGTCAATTAGTTGTAGTATTGGGCTTTCGAAAGTTGAACACCCGTTTTTCAAAAGTTGAACACTCCCGAAAAATGCCAGCAAAAAAGCCGGGAATATTTTACATTCCCGGCTTTCTTTGTTCAGTTACCAATTTTGTTATGAGCCCGAAGCGCCGGTATCTACCTTAACTTCAAGCGCTGTCCTAACCGAAGCAGGCAGAGTTGATAGCAGTGTATAACCAGTAGCGGTTTCAATATCCTTAATGGTAGTGATGTACTTAGTCCAGTCGGAATTGATGGTATTGATGTTAGGCGTGTTTACCGCGATAACCCTTGTTGAAGCGGTAACCCTTGCAACGTCGCCGTCGCCTTTTGGAATGATTAAGGCAACTTTCCAAACATTGCTTGGTACGTTTACGTGACCGCTATTAATAGTACTGGCGGTACCGTTTGAACCTGTACCTCCTGTTCCATAGCTACCCATAATAATGTATACCTCGTTACCGGCAACCACTTGCTCGCGCAGATAGTTTTCAAGGTTAGCCCAGGTTTGCTGATTATTTTGAGGTGCCTGTGGTATCATATTGGTCATCAGGAAAGTTGAAGCATTAGCATCTGTAGAGCTTGTACGATCGGCCGAAGGACAGTTATGCCCCCTGTCGAAACCGCTGCCTGAATAGCTGTTGCTTTCTACCTGGTACCAGGCAGCAGGTAATCCGCTCCAGCCAGCAAAATCATCTAACCTGCCGGTTGCATTGGTGGTATTGGTTGCATCCAGGTGCCAGCTTACCCAGTTTGGTTCGCCTTTAGTAGCGTTGTATGATTCTACGTAATACTTCTGATCTATCAGGTAATTATCCATTGAAGCCAACGTTGAAAGCGCATTTGACGGGTTGCCGAAAAGCAGGTTGCTGTTATCGCCGCTTGTTGGTGGCGCATCAGCACCGGCGGTAACATCACGCGGAGTCGAAGCACTTGAACCACCGGCGGTATCGCCACTGCCGGTATCTGGTGTACCAACGGTTATACCAGGATCTCCGGTACCTTTAAATGTGATATCATCAATGTTGATACGGGTTGTACCTGTCTTTTTAATTTCAAACCTAACTTTACCGGTAACGCTCACTTTAAATGAATCAGTTACCAGTGTGGTGTTGGTTTCGGTAATATCAGTACCAACCTGGGTATAATTTGCACCGCCGTCGGTCGACATTAATAACTGCCATGTAGATGTTGCATCCGTACCATATTTACCATGTTTAATATATAAAGTAGTAAGGCCGTTGATATCAAAATTCATAGCGATATCGCCGGTACGGATCCTTACCGATTTAGTGCCGTTTTTTAAGTCAGCAGCAAGATTGCCTATCAATGCATCGTTAAAATTCCAGCTGCCCGTACTTAGGGATACATCTGCCGCTGCATAGGCGGTTTTGGTACCCTGTTCAAAATCCTCGGTAATAGTGTAAGGAGTGGGAGCAGGAGGAGTGGTTGTTTTCGTCGTATCGCCGGTTTTTGGCGGCGTCGGCGAGTTTTTAAGGTCTTTAGAACATCCGGCAAAGGTTAAAGCTAAACCCAGGCCAATTAGCAGGTGATTAATTTTCATAATTGTTGTTTTTATGATAGATAAATACAAAGCACAGCCAATGCGTTTACGCTGTGCAAATTTTTTAAAACCAGGAAAGATTTAGGGGAGATAGAAAAACAGGCCCGGCCAGTTTACCGGGACCTGTTAGTATAAGATATTAAGATTGCGGAACTACGAATTTTGTTCCGTCGAATACGAAAGTTTTGCTTGCATTTGAGGTTTTACCAAAGCTGTAAACTACATAGGTAATCACAAATTTTTGATTTGGAAGCGCTGTAGCTTTAAATTTCTCTGTTAACACGGCTATCATAGCAGCATTCAGGTCGGCATCGCTCCAATAAGTAGCATCGGTTGTAGCGCTGATGTTAAAGTCAGGGTACTTGGCAACGTTATCCCTTGCAGCTTGTGTGCCTGCGGTGGTTTGTGTGCCAATGTAAACATAATCATCTTTAACAAGGGTATAGCTAACGGTGCTGCTTACCACCCATTTACCGGCCGCGCGCTCAAATGATAAAGTTCGCGGAGTTGAACCGGAAACCCAGTTGCTGCCATCAAACGCAAACGCGGTAACTTTTTGAAAATCGGTGGTGCCGTCATAGTAGTTGTAGCTTACATATTGGATACCACCAACCTGTGCGGTTGCTGATACGCTTAAGTCTGCTTTTAATAACGCGCCGATATAAGTGTTTACACTGCTCACATTATCGGTAGCAACAAACTCGTTATGGTTTGAACGACCGACTGAAGCGTACTGAGCAGGCGACAACAAATAGATCTGTTGCCAGACACCGTTTAAATACATATATCCAAACGTTTGTACAGATACACTGCCTGAGTAGTAATTGAAAGTTAACACCGCCAGCTGGTTAGCTTTAGGTGATGATGTTTTAGGTCCGTAAGGTAACCATGAAAGTATTTGGGCAGCCGTAAAATCGGTAAATTTGTTGCCTGGTAAAAGCAAATAATCGGCGTTGGTTAACGTATATGCTACGTTTTTGTAAACGCTGTCTGCAACTTTAACCTGTGGCGTGCCTACGTTAAAGGTTACATCGGCAGTTGAGCCATCGTCAACGCGTGGATACTCCGTGGCCAACAGTCCCGGAATGGTTTGTTTAGCGTCATCATCTGATTGGAAAACGCCGTTTTTATAACCATATGAGGCGGTATCAAGCTTTTTATAGTCGGCTGCTACCATTGTTTGTGTTAGCTTGGCCTTGTGCAAAGGCATTGTATTTGGAATAACCGGTTGTTTTTGGCAGGCTGATAATGCAAGGGCCGCCAGCACCAGTATGTTAGATATCTTTTTCATTGTGATTACTTAAAATCTTATTAAAATTTAATTTTTAAACTGGTTGCAAATGTTCTGCCTAAGCCGTAGTAAACTAATGCATTGGCGGCGTTACCGGTCAGGTTGCCATCGTAAGAGTCGGCTATGTATTTGGAATTAAGTAAGTTGTATACGTTACCAACCAAGTTTGCATTTAGCCCCGCAATTTTAAACCTGAATACGGCATTAAGGTTCCAGATGGAATAGTTTGGCAATTTATATGGGTGCAGATTTGCTACACCTGCGTTAGCAAAGTTGAAATCTGAATAGTAGTTTCCATAGTAAAAATAGTTGCCACCGATAGTCAAATCTGGCAATACATCAATATCGGCGCCTAAAGCAGCGGTAGTTTGAGCGGCATCACCAACTTTAATGTCTTTCAGGAAAACTTTGGCAACGGTTTTTACAGCCTGCTGCTGTGAGTTATAAACCGTGGTCGGACCTGCATCGTTAGTATAGTGCCAGTCGCCGTAAGATAACATACCGCTTAAGGTAATTTCTTTAATCGGTTTTAATTTCAGTTCAAGCTCCAAACCCTGGTGTAATTCGTCAACACCAGCTACGTTTACGGTATAAAGTTGGTTAGTTGGCAGATCAAAGTATGACGTAGCAAACGATTCATCGTTATAAGATGTTCTGTAAGCATTTAACTTGGCGCTGAAATGTGCCAGTTTAAGGCCATATCCCAATTCATAGCTCAGCAATTTCTCAGATACCGAATTTGGGTTGATGGTATTGGTAAACTTCTGGAAAACGTTATCAAAATAAGGCGCTTTAGTCATGTAGCCAACATTAGCAAACACGTTCATTGCCTCATTAATGTTATAGTTAGCACCGCCTTTAGCCTGGTAGTTAAAAAAGTTTACATATTTGCTGCTTTGGTTAGGGTCGCTGTTCAGATAATTGTAATAGTCGTTACGTTGGTTGCCGGTGCCGCTGCCTGTTACGGTTACAAAGGCCGAGAAATCATTTTTCGAATATTCGGCCTGGGCAAACACGCCGCCAGAAATTACGTTATCTTTATTAAAATAACCTATTTTATCGCCAACCATAGCGCGGTGTTCCGGGTTGTTAATATCGCCCGAACGGCTGCCAAGATTGTTGCTTCCGGTGTACGGATCATAAACATAGTCGGCACCTAACAAATCCGTAACAGTTTTATAATGGGTACCTTTGTAATACCTCGCATCGATACCAGCAGACAGGTTAAGGTATTTGCTCAACTCGGTACGGTAAGTACTCCTTAAACCATACCAGGTATGATCGTTATGTGATGAGTAGAAGTAAGTACTTGCAGAACCGTCAGGATTGGCAAAGTTTGCTTTTTCTGCTGCCGTATAGTCATATGGCGAGTATAAGTTGCTTACCCTTGGCGCTTCGCCCTGGATACCACCTCCACCACCTGTGCCGTAAGTTGCATATAATACAGTTGACAAGCTTGAGCTGCCATTGATATTCCACTCATGGTTTAATGAGAATAGTGGCTTGCTGAAGTTGTTATTGTATGGGTTGATTTGCTTACCGTCCTTTACGCCCAGCTCATAGTTCCAACGGATGCCTTGTGGAGCGTTCTGCCAGTCAGAGATCAGTTCATCTGGTCGTTGACCGTGAGTTTGATTAGCACCCATAACCGAAAGCGATAAGGTTTGGCTTGAGGTAAGCTGTTTTGAGATGTTAAAAAAGTAATTGTATCCCAGGAAGTTCATACCATCGGCATTACCACGACCTTGAGTTCTGCTGCCCTGAAAGGTAGCTGCCCAGCCATTTTTATCTAAGCCGGTTGATAACAAAACGGTTGTTTTATCATAACCATCGCTACCGATACCTTGCGAAATATAGCCGCCTTTTTCGGTCTCAGTACCGCGTGTGGTAATATTGATAGTACCACCGAAAGATGGTATTATGATTTTTGACGCACCTAAACCGCGTTGTAACTGCAATGAAGTGGTTACATCAGTAAGTCCTGAAAAATCCGACCAGTACAGTGAGCCATTCTCCATATCATTAACAGGGATCCCATTTATAGTTAAAGCCACGTTGCCTTTTTTCGAGCCGCTGTTAAAACCACGGATGTTGATACGTGAATCGCCATAACCGCCATCGCCTTGGGTAGCCATTACACCGGGAACAACACTTAACAATTGCGGGATATCCTGGTTACCCAGTTTTTCTTCAATAAAGCGTTGGTTAATGGTTGTTACAGCCACTGGAGTTTTACGGTCGATGGCAACGTCACCGGTTACCACAACCTCATTCATGGCACTTGCACTTGATTTAAGCTCGATATCACCAAGATTGGTTGAACCTGAAAGTGTGATTTCTTTGGTGATATAGCCGATGTAAGAGACAACCAGCACAGTACCGTCGCCATTTTCAAGGTTTAATTTGAAAGTACCGTTTATATTGGTTGAGGTTGCTTTACCGCCACCTTTAACACCTACTGATGCACCAATAAGAGGTTCTTTGGTAACAGCGTCAATAACTTTACCGGTGTATAATGAAGCCGGCGCGTTTGCTGAGCTTGCGGAAACCTGCGCGTTTTTTTCCTTTACTACAATGGTGTGGCCTACAATAGCATAAGTTACAGGCTGACCTTTAAACACCCTGTCGAGCACTTTTGTTAAAGCTTCGTTTTTTACATTTAACGATACCTTGTTGCTGCTTGCCAACAATTCTGTTTGCATAAAGATATCATAGCCGCTTTGCTGCTCAATTTTGTTCAGTACCGCCTGGAGACTGCTGTTCTTTTCGGCTAAAGTGATGTTTTGGCTGAAACTTTTAGCGCTGAGATGCATGCAAACTGCAAATAACAGGACGGCGATAAGCTTAATCCGCATAATAAATTTCCTTTTTGTTTCCCGGTTCATCCGGAAAAAACCTTTGGTAGCGTTTTTGAATTTATTTACCCGGCCATCGTTGTGTAGGGGCACAGGAAATGTAGAAAAATCCATATTTTTGTTTTGGGTTGATTAGTTTAAAAAGTATTTAGTCGATATGATTTGGATTATGTTAGCCCCAAAATATAGCCGGAAGTGGTCGCAACACTTTCGGTTTTTTTATGGGCCAACTTTTAGTAAACCGGCCTTGCCGTTTACCACACATTGGATTTTGTTATGATTTTACTATAATCTTCCTCCCGTTAATTGTGAAGTTTAAGCCGCTTGTTTTAAGGATCTCAAATATTTGTGACACAGGTACATTGCGCGAGATACGCCCCATGTAATGTTTTTGCGCTGTTTTGCCCTGATACTCTACATCCACATCATACCAGCGGGATAGCTGGCGCATAATGGTTTGCAGATCGGTATTGCTGAAAACAAATTTTCCGTTTTTCCAGGCCACTGCCTCGTCAATGTTGGCATTCTCATTAATGTTGATGTTGCTTAAAGTGTTGACAGCCTGCTCGCCCGGTTTTATTTTAACCGACTGGCCTGTATTGCTGGTAACCCTTACGCTGCCTTCGAGCAGGGTGGTTTTAGTAGCGCCCTCATCGGTATAGCTGTTGATGTTAAAATGCGTGCCTAACACAGTAACGGTCTGGCTCGCGGTTTTTACGTTAAAGGGTTTTGAAGGATCTTTACTTACCTCAAAATAGGCCTCACCGGTAAGTTCAACCCTGCGCTCATTGCCTGTAAAAGCAGTTGGATATTTCAGTGATGAAGCCGCGTTTAGCCAAACTTTTGTGCCGTCGGGCAAAACAACCTGGTATTGACCGCCCCGTGGGGTAGCCAGCATATTCATGGCAATAGTTTCGGCAGGAGCGGGGGCAGCAGGCTCTTGAGTTTCATGCGCAGCCTCATAAACAACCTTGCCATTCTCATCTTCCCTAATCAGCACATTTTGCTGACTGGCAATTTGCCCGTGTTTGGCGCTATCCAAAACTATAGTCGAGCCATCGGCCAGGGTAAGTACAGCTTTATTTGTTCCCGGAGGGATGTCTTTATGCTGATTGGCCAGGTTTTGTGGCTGCTCCGCTGGGCGGCGTTTATTTAGGGGAATAGCCAACGCAGCCAGTAAAAGCACGGCTGCGGCGTATCCAATCCACCGCAGTTTGTTATTTTTGCGTTTAAACCCCGTGCTTTTGGTAATATTATGCCATGCTTTAGCCTTATCAGTTGCTGAAAAGGTTTCCAGCTCATTATTGAGCAGATGTTCATCGGTTAGTTTTTTGAATAATTCCTGGTTGCGGGCATCAGCCTGAAGCCATTGGTCAAGCTGGAGTTTTTCCTGTTCGCTCAGCTCGTTTCGCATATATTTCGCGATCAGCTGGCCCAGGTCAAAGTATGAGTCGTAATTATTCATTTTTCCTTTTCGTACATAAAGACACCTTCACTTTAAAAGTGGATAAAGCGAAGTGAATATTTTTTTTAGCGATTGAAAATTACGTTTGGAATAACGCGTAAATAGGAGGCACCTACGGAGCCAAAACACATGTCTTGTTTTGCTACAAACACGTTACTCCTCCGGAGTTGTATAGTTTATGTCTTGTCCTGAAATGAGTTTACAGGTTTTAAGATAGTCCTGATTATGTATCTACAGTTTTCCAAACTCCGGAGGAGTAACGTGTTTGTAGAAATGAAAATCAAAAAGGATTGGCTCCGTAGGTGCCTCGTGTTGATAAAAAGATGAGGATAATATAACAGGAGAAAAGTTTACCGCTTAAAAAAGCTCAAACCAATCGCTATAAAAGCAGTAAACATTTCGGGCGAAAGTTTTACGCGCATCAATTCAAGGGCGCGTTGCTTTTGTTTTTTAACGGTATTTACAGACATATCCAGCTCATCGGCAATTTCCTGGTTCTTTTTACCATCAAAATACCCCATGATTGATATAGTACGGTGACTTTCGGGTAATGAATGCAATGCGGCGTGAATTTCGGCTACAGCTTCGGCCGTAATGATAGCTTCAATTACCGGTGCTTCTTCCGGTTCTGTATTACCTTGTTGCTGAATATAGGCTTCAATAACTTTACCATGCCGTATGGTATTTAGGCTTGCGTTACGAACTGTACTGTACAGGAAGTTTTTGATAGCTATCTTGTCCTGCACAACACTTTCGCGTTGGTTCCAGTATTTAATGAAAGCATCCTGTACAATATCTTCGGCCTGGTCTTTATCTTTGATAAACTGGAGAGAGAAGTATACCAGCCTGTCGTAATATTCTTTGAAGAGAACATCCAGATCAACATTTTCTGCTGAAGTGGTAGCGTTATTTTTTTGCCCAAAAATTCCCTTTACGATACTCATTTGTTTTTCTGGCAGAAATAAAACCTGAACCCAACGAAACAGCACTCATTGTGCCGGTAAAAACTTAATCCAAAATTGAATTTTACGTGTTTAATTTAGGTTAAATAGATGTTAACAAATGGGTTTTTGATGGTAACTTTTCAGTTGCAGAGAACCTACAGAAATAATAGCATCGATGGCTATAGTTTTTAGCAATGTATTGATTATCAAAATAAAAATCCCCTTATGCCAATATCGACATAAGGGGATTTGCAGTCTGCTGCTATGTTAACTTATTGCTTTGGCTTGCCATCAACGTCAAGTTCAACAATAGGGTATCCCAATTTTTGTAAGCCCGGAGCAATCCTTGCTTTATCGCCAACAACTAAAATGATCATGTTATCCGGGATAAGATATTTTGACGCGAGCGTATTGATCTCGGCAGGAGTAATGCTTGATAAGATCTTGTTTTGCTCATCAACATAAGTAGGCTTCAAATCATACTCTTGAATGCGTGATAAAAACGCTGCTTTTTGTGCGTTGGTTTCATAACGGCGTGCATCACTCTGACCGATGGAGGTCTGAGTGAACTTCAATTCGTCGGGAGTAATGCCTGTTTTTTGATAATTGGTGATCTCCTTCATGAATTCAACCACCGAACTATCTGTAGCCGTAGCCAATACCCCGGCCGATGCGGTGAAGTCGCCGCCATATTTACCCGAGCTGAATGATGAGCGGGCACCATAAGTCCAGCCCTTTTTCTCCCGCAGGTTAAGGTTGATGTGGCTGTTGAACGCGCCGCCTAAAATGTAGTTGGCAATGTTCAGTTTATAATAATCGCCGGTGGCATCATAGTTAAGTTTATCAAGATACCCGATCCGGATCTCTGATTGCGCTGCACCCGGGATATCAACCAGGTACAGTGTAGTTTTATCAAACGTTTTGCCTTCAACCGGAGCAGGGACGGTTACTTTTTTATCTTTCCATGAGTTTAAGAAAGCAAGGGCACTTTTTGCAGATGCTTCGCTTACATCGCCCACCACAACAATTTTTGTTAATGACGGAGCGAAGTTTTTATCGTAGTAATCCTGAACATCCTGCAAAGTTATACCGGCAACAGTTTCTTCGTTACCTCCGGCGGCGTAAGTACGTACGTTATCTGTACCGTACAGTATTTTGCTATAAACCGTGCTGGCAACACCTGCAGGCTGGGTTTTGGCCTGTTTAAAGCCCTCCAACGTTTGTTTCTTGATCCTGTCAAGCGCGTCCTGAGTAAATTTAGGGTGGTATAACCTTTCTTCCAGCAGCGACATGGTTTTGCCCAGGTTTTTGGTGAGTGATGATACCTCGGCACCAATCTGGTCTAAACTGGCGTAAAAGGTAATACTGCTGCCCAGTTTATCCAGTTCGGAGTTGAAATCTTCAGCTGTATATTTCTGGGTTTCTTCGTTCATCATGCGGGCAACAATGTTTGCCAGGCCTGCCTTCGCCGGATCATTGATCGCAAACAAACCACCGCCTTTAATAGCGATAGTCATAGACACCGAAGGAATCTCATTATTTTGTGTGCCAATGATATTGATACCATTTGGCGTATTGGCCGACCATATAGCCGGAACCTTAATAGCCGGGTTGGCGCCAACACCCGGTTTTGCAGCGCGGTCGAAACTGTCTTTAGGTTTGTGATAAACCAAACCTTTGTAACCATAATCGGGCGCTTTATAACCGGTTGTATCAACAGTGAAATTGTCAGGAGCTACCGGCTGCAAGTTGCCGCCTTTAGGCAATACGCTTAATATTACGGCAGGTTTGCCTTTAACGTATTGGTTATAAACGCGCATTACATCTTCTTTAGTAACCGCACGAATGGCAGCCAGTTCGCGGCCAATTTGGTTAGGGTTACCGGTGAAAGTTTGAGCCTGCGCCAGTTCTGACACTTTACCGCTTACGCTTGACAGGCTGTTGATGTAATCAGCTTCAGAGCTTGCTTTAAAGCGGGCCAGATCATCGTCGCTTACACCTTTTTTCTCAAATTCAACTAACGATTCATCTACCAGTTTCTTAGCATCGGCCAAAGTTTGACCAGGGAAAGGTACAACCCTAATGCTGATCTCGCCGGCAAGTTCTGTGTTAGATGAACCCATGGTTGCCTGTGCAGCCTTACGGGTTTTTACAAAGTTTTTATAAAATATAGAGTTACGTCCCTGACCGATGATAGCCGATAATGCGTCCAACGGTGACATATCTTTGTCATAGATTTTAACTCCCGGATAACTGATGGATAACAGCGGGAATTTGGCGTAGTTGTCTGTATAGGACACATACCTGTCGGCTTTTAATACCGGTGCCGGTAACGACATGTTTTTTACCATCGGGCCTCTTGGGATGCTGCCGAAATATTTGCTTACCCAGGCTAAGGTTTGCTTAGGATTAAGATCGCCGCCAATGGTTAGCGTGGCATTATTAGGGCCGTACCATCTCAGGAAAAAGTTTTTAAGATCGTTTACACCTACTTTATTTAACTCCTCGATGTAACCAATGGTAAGCCATGAGTAGGGGTGACCATATGGATATAATGTTTTTGAAGCATACTGGCCAACTAAACCGTACGGACGGTTATCATAATTCTGCCCGCGTTCGTTTTTTACAGTTGCACGCTGAACTTCAAATTTTTGTTGAGTAACAGCATCAAGCAGGAAACCCATTCTGTCAGATTCCAGCCAAAGCATTTTTTCCAACTGGTTGGCCGGCACTGTTTCGTAATAATTGGTGCGGTCGCGGTTGGTTGATCCGTTCAGGGTACCGCCTGCTTCTGTAATGATCTTGAAGTGATCGCCATTTGCCACATGGTCCGACCCCTGGAACATCATGTGCTCGAAGAAATGCGCAAAGCCAGATTTACCTATCTCCTCGCGCGCCGAACCTACGTGATAGGTTATATCAACGTGAACAAGCGGGTCGGAATGGTCTTCGGCCAAAATAACGGTAAGGCCATTAGGTAATACATACTTTTCATAAGGGATCACCAGCTCGGTTCCCTTGCGGGTAACCTTTTCAATGAGCTTTGGCTGAGCACCGGTTTGAGCAGCGGCGTTAAAAGCCAGTACAGCAATTGATGGGGCAATCAATGCATGCTTTAAATGTTTGATCATTTGTGTTAATTGTTTAAGTAATAAGTCAGTCAGTAGATGCTTCCTTCAGCAAGCATCGAAAGCTACTATATTAAGCAATTTTATACTACTGGTTAATATTATTGCGATGTAATTTGATTTGTGTAACGGATTTGTGACGGGTGCTCTGTGAGGAATTGAGCTCATGCATTGACAATTCCCTCCCTTGGGAGGGGTGCGTTAGGATTGAGTATTGGCAGGGAGGGGTTTATGCGACTTTGAAACGGCCTGGCACTCGCTGAAACCCCTCCCTACACCCTCCCAGGGGAGGGAATCGCACAATCCCATGCTTTAAAAGGTTTCGGAATCCCTTTTAACAAAAATGGGCGCCAACAAGCGCCCGTTTTTGTTTGGTTAAATAATAACTTATCTCCAGCCACCACCAACAGCCTGGTATAAATTAACCGAGCTTAAAAATATATCACGTTTAATGCCGGCCAATTCAAGCTCGGCATCAAGTACGCTGCGCTGGGCAGTGATGATCTCGAGGTAATTGGCCCGGCCAACAAGATATAGGTCGTTGGCAACAGAAAGGGCGTTGTTAAGCGCTTGCAACTCCTGTTGCTTAAACTCAAAGGCGCGGTTAAAATTCTCTATTCCGCTTAAATTGTTGTTCACCTCCTGGAAGCCCGACAGGATGCTTTTTTGATAATTGTACACCGCTATCTTTTGCTCGGCTATGGTTCGCTCATATTCGGCTTTGATAGCTTTGCGATTGAAGATAGGGGCGGTGATACCTCCTAAAATACCATAGGTAAACGAAGCCGGGTCAAATAATAGGTTTGCCCTGAAGCTGTTATAGCCAACATATGGAGTTAAAGTTAAAGTAGGGAAAAAGTTTGCCCTTGCCGCTTTAATATCGGCATTCATTGCTGTAAGCTCCAACTCGGCGCCGCGGATATCCGGGCGGTTCAATAACATTTGAGATGGGACACCGGTACCGATAACTACAGGAAGCTTGGTTTTCATGATAGAAGTATCCCGTGATACTTTGCCCGAATAGCTCCCGGTTAAAAAACGAAGCTGGTTCTCGCTTTCGGTGATTTGCTGGCGGGTGGTATACTCCAAGCCTTTTGTACGGGATAACTGCGCCTCAAACTGCTGAACTGCCAACTCCGTAGCACGACCACCAAGCTTTTGGATTTTAACAATCTCCAGCGCATGCTCCTGGAGTTTGATGTTCTTTTTAATGATGCCTAATTCGGTATCATAAGCCAGCAACTGGTAATAAAGCCCAGCGATTTGGGCTGTAATTGCGGTTGTAACCAAACGATAACCGCTTTGACTGGCCAGGAATCTTGCAAAGGCCGCCTTTTTCTGATTGTTCAGCTTGCCCCAAAGGTCAACCTCCCATGAGCTTTGAAAGCCCAGGAAATAGTTAGGTACCGGGTTAGGGATACGCTGATCGCTGTTGATGTTATTTGAAAAATTGGTGTCATAATTACCCACGCCGTTTTGGGTGTAATCGCCGTATTTTTCAACGCCGGCATTTGCAGCCAGATTTATGGTAGGTAAAAGCTTTGAAGCGTTGAAGCGGAGGTTAGCCCTTGCGGCTTCAACCCTTTGCAGGGCGCTTAACAAATCGGGATTGGCTTTAAGTGCTGTGTCGATGAGATTAACGAGTCTTTGATCGGCAAAAAACTGACCGATGGGCAGGCTTGCAACCGTTGCCGTATCGGTATTATTGTTAAATGTTGACGGCAGGTTGGCAGTTACTTCCTGGCCCGTGACCGGCTTATAGCTTTTGCAACCGGCCATGATTACCAGTAAAAGTGCCGTATTAAGTATATAGAAACTTGCTTTTTTTAGCATTGCAGATCTTGATTAATTATTAACGATATCCAGTTCATGATGAACTACTTCTGTAGCCGGCTTCTTCTTTTTGTTCCGTTCGGCCAGGCCTGCGAAAATCACGTACAACCCCGGAATAAGGATCAAACCAAAGATGGTTCCCATCAACATGCCTCCGGCGGCAGCGGTACCTATGGAACGGTTACCCATAGCACCAGCGCCACTCGCTACGCACAACGGGATCAAGCCTGCAATAAATGCCAGCGAGGTCATGAGTATTGGCCGTAAACGGGAAACCGCGCCTTCAATAGCGGCCTTCAAAACGCTCAGGCCTTCTTTTTGCCGTTGGATAGCAAACTCAACTATCAGGATGGCGTTTTTGCCTAACAGGCCTATAAGCATCACCAGTGCCACCTGCGCGTAGATGTTGTTTTCGAGCCCGGTGATCTTCAAAAAGAAGAATGCTCCAAAAATACCCGTAGGCAGCGAAAGGATAACCGGAAGCGGCAGTAAAAAGCTCTCATACTGGGCGGCCAGCAACAGGTAAACGAATATCAAACAGATCACGAAAATGTAGATGGCCTGGTTGCCCGACAGAATCTGCTCACGTGTCATACCCGACCATTCAAAGGCGTAACCTTTAGGAAGTTTTTCGGCTGCTATACGTTCAATGGCTTTAATAGCATCACCGCTGCTGAAACCTTTGTCGGCGTCACCAGTAACCATGGCTGATGTATACATATTGTAACGGGTAAGTTGTTCGGGGCCGAACACTTTTTCCATTTTGATAAACGTTGAGAACGGCACCATTTCGCCTTTGTCGTTTTTAACCTGCAGGTTTAATACATCCTCCGGGCGTGATCTGTACTCGGGCGAGGCTTGTACCATCACCTTATACATCTGCCCGAAACGGATAAAATTAGAGGCATAAAAGCTGCCCATCAACGTTTGAAGGGTGGACATGGCCTTATCAACAGTGATACCTTTCTGCGCGGCCGTTTGCTGATCGACAGAGATCATGTACTGCGGAAAATTAGGGTCGAAGCTGGTAAATGCACCGGCAATCTCCGGCGAAGCGTTCAGCGCATCGACAAAGTTTTTGGTTACATCGGCGGCTTTTTGCAAATCACCCTGGCCACTTTTATCCAGTACACGGATTTCAAAACCACTGGCATTACCAAAGCCTGGTACAGTAGGCGGGGGAAAGAACTGGATAGAAGCATCGCCGATGTTTTTTGTTTTCGCGGTTAGCTCGGCAATGATATCATCTAACGACTCTTCACGCTCATCCCATGGTTTAAGGTTGATCATGGCCATACCGTATGATGCACCCGCTATCTCGTTCACCAAACTGTAGCCAGAAAGCGTTGAAACCGATTCGATAGATTTCATTGATTTGGTTTTGGCTTCAATCTCTTTCAGCACCTGTTCGGTACGTTCAACAGTGGCGCCTGCAGGCGTTGTCACGTTTACGTAAAGCATGCCCTGGTCTTCAGTTGGGATAAAACCTGTCGGCAAAATAGCGCTGGTGCCCCAGGTTAGTATGAAGAAGCCTGCCAACAGTATCAACGTAATACCCTTGCGTGGCGACAGGTAAGTCATGAAGGTTGAATACTTATTCTGCAACCCGTTGTATTTATTGTTAAAGCCACCAAAAAAGCGCTGCAATAAGGTTTTCTTTTGCGATGCAGGATTATGTTTAAGCATAATGGCGCAAAGGGCAGGGGTAAGTGTTAACGCGTTAACGCCCGATATCACAATAGAGATAGCCAGCGTAAGCGAAAACTGCCTGTAAAACACACCAACTGGTCCCGACATGAAAGCCACCGGCACAAATACCGCCGACATTACCAGCGTAATAGCCACGATGGCCCCGCTGATCTCACGCATAGCGCTAACAGTGGCATCCATGGCGTTCATGTGGTTTTCGGTCATCTTTACGTGTACTGCTTCCACCACTACAATTGCGTTATCCACCACAATACCAATAGCCAGTACCAGGGCGAACAGCGTGAGCAGGTTGATGGAGAAACCCAGCATCTGCATAAAAAACAGTGAGCCAATGAGGGCTACCGGCACGGCCAAAGCGGGAATTAAGGTAGACCTGAAATCTTGCAGGAAAATAAATACTACAATGAAAACCAGTATAAAAGCCTCAACCAGCGTACGTAATACTTCATGTATGGATGCATCCAAAAAGCGGGATACATCATAGTTTACGTTGAAGGTCATCCCGGCCGGGAAAGAGCTTTCCTTAAGCTCGGCCATGCGGGTTTTAATGTTATTGATAACGTCGCGGGCATTTGAGCCGGGGCGTTGTTTTATCATAATTGATGCCGAAGGCTTACCATCAGTATTGGATACCATACTGTAGGTTAACGAACCAAATTCAACATCAGCAATTTCTTTCAATCTTAATACCGAGCCATCTTCTTCTGCACGGATCACTATGTTTTCGTATTGTTTGGGCTCAAAAAACTTACCCGGATAGCGCAATACATATTGTAGCGCCTGCGGGGTTTTATCCGAGCTTTGGCCGGTTTTACCCGGTGCCGCTTCAACGTTTTGGGCACGAATAGCCTCTATCACCTCATCGGTAGATACCTTGTAGGCCATCATCCTGTCGGGTTTAAGCCATACACGCATGGAGTATTCCTTAGCACCCATGATCTCGGCCCTACCTACACCTTCAATTCGCTTAAGTTCCTGCAAAACGTTGATATCGGTGAAGTTATAGATGAATTTCTCGTCCATGCTGGTGTCCTGGCTCATGATGTTCAGGTACATCAGCATACTGTTTACTTCTTTTTCTGTGGTAACACCGGCTTTAATAACTTCTTCCGGCATTTCGTCAATAATGGTGGCCACACGGTTTTGAACGTTCACCGCGGCCTGGTCTGGGTCAACCCCAACGTTAAAGTAGATCTGGATCACCGTTAAACCGTCGTTACTACAAACGGTAGACATATAAGTCATGCCTGGCACACCGTTGATGGCACGCTCCAATGGAGTAGCTACGGCTTTGGCGCACACCTCGGCATTGGCACCGGTGTAATTGGCTGTTACCGTTACCGATGGCGGTACAATATCAGGGAACTGGGTAACGGGCAGCGTTATTAACGCCAGCACGCCCAGCATGGTAATTATCAATGAGATAACAAGCGACAGCACTGGCCGCTTTATAAAAGTTTCGAACATAGTTTGTTAGGGTAAGTGTACAATAAACCTGTGCCGCGCGTTTACGCGGCCCGAAAAGGAAGCATGGGCAACTGATTACTTCATTGCCAGCAATGAGTCTTTTGCCATTTTCCTTGGTTTAATGATCATGCCGTCACGTACGTTTTGCGCTCCCTGAAACAAGATCCTGTCGCCTGCTTTTAAGCCGTCTTTTACAATGTAATAGGTAGAAAAACGGGTTTGCGGCAAAAATGCCTGCATGTGCAGTTTATTATCCTTGTCAACTATGTATACGTAGCTTTTATCCTGTATATCAAATACCGATTGCTGTGGCACCATGATCACGCTATCAGCCTTTGTGGAGATAAAAAGCTTACCGGTAGCGCCATGTCTTAACAGTTTTTGAGGATTAGGGAACTTTGCCCTGAAGTTGATAGAACCTGTTTTTTGCTCAATTTCGGCTTCTACGGTTTCTATTTCGCCCTGGTAGGGGAAGTCCAGTCCATCAGCTAATACCAGCTTAACTTTATCGCTTGTTTGGCCCGGTGCCGATTCTTTTTTGCGGATGTATTGCAGGTACTCATTTTCCGGGAAGCTGAAGTAAGCATACATTGAGCTGATGTCGGATAAGCTGGTAAGCAAAGTACCCTCATCAATCAAACTGCCCGATTTAAGCGGGATCCTGTCGATGATGCCATCAAACGGCGCGTGGATATAAGTGTATGCCAGCTGGTCTTCTGCACTTTGTACCATAGAGCGTGCTTCTTCAATGGTCGCCTTATCAGCATTCATTTTTGACTCGGCAACTTCAAGTTCAGATTTTGATATTACTTTCTTGTCAACCAGTAGTTTAACCCGTACTACCTCAAGTTCTGTTGCCTTGGCATCGGCCATGGCATTACTCAATGCAGCCTTGGCTTTTGATAGGTTTACTTTAAATTCCTGGTCGTTAAGTTTAAATAATAGCTGGCCTTTTTTAACCTGTTTGCCTTCATCTATATAAATCTTTTCAAGAAAGCCGCGGACACGTGAACGGATCTCGATATTTTTTTGAGCCTGGATGTCGGCAACGTATGATTTTTGAAGAACTGTATCTCTTGTATGTAAAGTTAGCACCGGCAATTGCAGGGTATCTGTAGCAGCGGCTTCGTTACTGGTTTTAGCTTTTGATGAGCAGCCCGTGACAAATATACCGGCAATTATGGCCAGTAAGGGCATATAAATAATTAACCTTTTCATTTTTTCCGAATTGGGGGTAATAGGCAAAGCAGTGCATATCACGTACTGTTAGCCAATGTTAAATTTGATTGTGTAAAAACAGGGATTTGCCGCGAAACGGCATTTGAACGGAAAAAAGGATCAGAACGGACTGAGCCTGAAGAGGAAATTATAATATGCAGGCAAGAAGCCTTTTATGGATTTATTCTGATTGTGTTGTTTTTCTACGGTTGATACAACATCTGCCAGTAGAAGCTGTTGCCCCGGTAATAATGCCGAAGAATAATTTACCCTGCTCGGTAAAAAACGTATGATGTTACGGGTATGGGCAGCTTCGTTACCATCAGAATCGGGCGAATCATCCTGTACTTCCTGCTGCTGAATTTGACCAATGATCCTTTGGTGGGTAAGGGAAATTACATCGGCAGCCCGACCTGATTTTTTGTAGTGGGTTAAAATTGATTCGGCGTTAGCAGGTGCTACAGCTATTGCAAGCTGGAAAAAAAATAATGCGAAGAATATTTTTTTTATCGACGACCACATGATTGCGAAATTACCAAAATTTTTGAAGCTATAGAAATGACTTTGTATTTTTTTTGATATAAAATGACTTTATTTTTATTTTTTAATGCTGTTCTTTAGTATTTTATCTTTTTCTATCTCAATTTTTTATTCAAAAATTAAGTTAATGTTATCAGAACAGTCAAAACTGTTATTTGTTCGGACCTTTTTAAGGTGCTTAACACAAGCGGAAGCAAACTTTACTCGTTGAATAATTGTATTTTAGCTACATGCTGCATCACCTTATTATCCAATGTACCTGCTTATTGCTTGTTATTCTGTCTGTTGTAATGCTTGGGCAGAAGATAAAAATCGCCTATCCCATATTACTTGTACTTATTGGTTTGCCCCTGGGTTTCGTGCCGTTTTTAAAAGGCATTGAAATAAATCCCGATCTGATCTTCGTGATCTTTTTACCACCCTTACTTTATGAATCTGCCTGGAACACATCCTGGAAAGATTTTTGGAAATGGCGCAGGATAATTTCAAGTTTTGCATTCCTAATAGTCATTTTAACCTCATGCTTAATAGCCTTTGTGTCAAATAGCCTAATCGCGGGATTTACTTTACCCCTTGGTTTTCTGCTCGGAGGGATAATTTCACCACCTGATGCTGTATCGGCCAGCAATATTCTGAAAAACGTTAAAGTTCCTAAACGATTTGTAGCTATTGTTGAGGGCGAAAGCCTCATGAACGATGCATCGAGTTTGGTGATATTCAGGTTTGCACTGGCCGCTGTGCTTACCGGTAAGTTTGCATTTGGCCAGGCCGCCTTGAGCTTTGTTTTAGTGATAGTAATGGGTATAGTTATCGGCCTGGCTGTGGGCTTGATTTTTTATACCATACACCGGTGGTTGCCAACCACGGCTAATATTGATATTATCCTCACGTTTATAACGCCATACGTGATGTACATGGCTGCGGAGGAGTTTCACTTTTCGGGTGTGCTGGCTGTTGTGAGCGGCGGTTTATTCCTTTCATCGCAACGGCAGGTGATTTTAAGTTATCGCAGCAGGTTACAGGGGGTAAATGTTTGGGAAACAGTAGCTTTTGTGTTAAATGGTTTTGTTTTTATTTTGATAGGCTTGGAGTTTCCTGTTATTATAAAAGCGCTCGGACCTGAAGGGGTAAAGCCGGCGATAAATTATAGTTTGATTATAACCGGTGTGTTGATACTGGCCCGCTTGGCAAGTACTTACGGTGCTACAATATTTACGGTCTTTATCAGCCGGTACATCACTACTGCCGACCCAAGCCCGGGTTGGAAAGGGCCATTATTACTCGGCTGGACGGGTATGCGTGGGGTGGTTTCGCTTGCCGCCGCGCTAAGTATCCCTGAGCTTTTACCTTCTGGTGCAGCCTTTCCTCAACGAAACCTTATCCTGTTTATCACATTCGTTGTCATCATATTTACACTGGTTGTTCAGGGACTTACTTTGCCCATATTAGTAAAACTTGTAAACCTGCCAGATCGTGACTATACAGGTTCACATGAACAGCAAAAACAGCTGGTTAGAAAGAAGTTATCAAAGTTGGCTTTACAGATACTTGAAGATAAATATGCCGACCGTTTAGATGGCAATGATATGATCAAGGCATTCAGACTGAGGCTAAGTGCCGATATGGAACTACTGAAGGATTGGGAAAAAGACAACAGCGAGCAGCGCGCCAGCGAATTTTACCACGATTACCGAATGATCTTAAATGATGTTATGGCTCAACAGCGCGATCTGTTGTTAAACCTCAATAAAAAAGAAAACATCAGCGACGAAATTGTAAAGCAGCAATTAGATCTGCTTGACCTGGAAGAAGAAAAATTGAGGCAGCATTTTGAGGTGGTGTAGGTTTAGAAAATCACTTTTAGAACAGGGGGCACCTACGGAGCCAATACTCGATTGATTTTCCCTACAACCATGGTACTCCTACGGAGTTAGGAAAGCGCACATAGAAAAACTCCGTAGGAGTACCATGTTTATAGAAATTGTAAAGCTAACTCTAAAAAAAACATCAGCGATGAAATAGTGAAGCAGCAATTAGATCTGCTTGACCTGGAAGAAGAAAAATTGAGGCAGCATTTTGAGGTGGTGTAGGTTTAGAAATCACTTTTAGAACAGGGGGCACCTACGGAGCCAATACTCGATTGATTTTCCCTACAACCATGGTACTCCTACGGAGTTAGGAAAGCGCACATAGAAAAACTCCGTAGGAGTACCATGTTTATAGAAATTGTAAAGCTAACTCTAAAAAAAACATCAGCGATGAAATAGTGAAGCAGCAATTAGATCTGCTTGACCTGGAAGAAGAAAAATTGAGGCAGCATTTTGAGGTGGTGTAGGTTTAGAAATCACTTTTAGAACAGGGGGCACCTACGGAGCCAATACTCGATTGATTTTCCCTACAACCATGGTACTCCTACGGAGTTAGGAAAGCGCACATAGAAAAACTCCGTAGGAGTACCATGTTTATAGAAATTGTAAAGCTAACCTATGGCTCCGTAGGTGCCTCCTTTAACTGTCGATTTCAAATAGGTTTCCCGCCGTTTAAAGGCAATCATTTCTTTCGGGTATAATGGCTACTTTTGCCGCCTATACACATCATACTATCATGAATTGGGATAAACTACTATCAGCGAAGCGCTGGGGTTACGAGGATAAATATATTGCAAACCATATTGATGCCCGATCGGAGTTTCAGCGGGATTACGACCGGATAATTTTTTCATCGCCATTCAGGAGGTTGCAGAACAAAACCCAGGTATTCCCTTTACCCGGAAGCATTTTTGTACACAATCGGCTTACCCATAGTTTGGAAGTGGCCAGTGTAGGCCGCTCGTTAGGTCGTATGCATTTTAACCGGATGCTTAAGGAAGATCCCGAGGTAGAAAAGAAATACCCGCTGATAAGCGAGATTGGTAATATGATCGCGGCAGCTTGTTTGGCGCATGACCTGGGTAACCCTGCTTTTGGCCACTCAGGCGAATCTGCTATTTCGTATTATTTTGCAGAAGGAGCGGGTAAAGATTACAAAGAAACTGTCACCGCTCAGCAATGGGAAGATCTGACCCATTTTGAAGGTAATGCCAATGCCTTACGGTTATTAACCCATCAGTTTGCGGGTAAAGGCCGGGGGAGTTTGGCGTTAACATATTCTACCATAGCTTCTATAGCAAAATATCCATGTTCATCTGTAGCCGGGCATAAAAAGGGTGTCATCTACCGGAAAAAATACGGTTTCTTCGATTCCGAGCAGCAGGATTTTGAAAAGATAGCTAATGATTTGGGTTTGATCAGGGTAGAGGGCGATGAACTTATTTACAAAAGGCATCCATTGGTGTACCTTGTTGAGGCCGCTGATGATATTTGCTATAATGTTGTTGACTTGGAGGATGCCCATCGCCTTAAAATACTCTCCTATGAGGAAGTGAAAGCGCTGCTGATGCCTTTGTGTACTATCCCCAGAATGGAAGAGCGATTGGAAGAGTTTGACGATAGCGATGCCAAAGTTGGGTATTTGAGGGCGATAGCAATAAATACTTTAGTAAATCAATGCTCTAATCTTTTTTATGACAAACAGGAAGAGATAATGAATGGCGATTTTAATTCAGCATTGATGGACGCTATTGAAGAACCGCTCCGATCTGCCATGAAAGCAATTGAAAAGGTATCGGTAAAAAAAATCTACAACTATAGTTCGGTAGTGCAGAAGGAAGTTGCCGGCTATAAAGTAATGGGCGGTTTATTGGAAGAGTTCGTTCCCGCGTATTTAAAAAATAATTCAAAATACCACGAGAAATTGATCGAACTGATCCCTAAACAGTTTTTAACCAAAGCCGGGGATGATTATTCAAAGATCCAGACCATTCTTGATTTTGTTTCGGGTATGACAGACCTGTATGCTGTTGAATTGTTCAGGAAGATCAAGGGGATCTCGTTCCCGTCGATGAGTTGATTATTATTTGCCTAAAAAAATAGTAAGACTTACGAAGTTTCAAAAACTTCGTAAGTCTGGCTTTCACGCGTTTCGTTTTCAATTTAATTCGCAAAATTAGCGTAGGAGCCTTATAATTGCCTTATGCCAAAAGAGATCCTGCCTGTACAGACGCATACCATGGAGCAATTGCTTGCTCCGCTTGGCATTACAAGTCAGCATAAAGGCTTGTATGTAACTTCATTTAATCCGAGCGATGTCGAAGTGCCAATTCTGTACCCTTTCCGGTCAGATCATTTTTCTTTTACGCTGGTTCATGAAGGCGATTTTTCCATCAATGTAGGCCTATTGGAGTATAATGTAAAAAAGGACAACATTCTGCTCATCGCGCCAAATACCGTTCGCCAGTTTCTTAACGTTTCGCCGGATTGTCGGCTTACCTCTGTCATATTTACATCGGCCTATTTATCAGCAACCAGTATACACACCAAAAATGTTGAGGCATTTGATTTTTTATCGTCGCAGGTTAGCCCATTGTTGGTTACCGGTGAAAAGTCAATGGCCCCGCTTACGGCAATCCTAAATATTATTGAAAGTAAAATAGACATCTGCGATGAGCTTGCTTTTCGGGATGAAGTATTATTGAATCTTTTCACCGGTTTTATTTATGAGGTAAGTGCCTTATATAAAAAGCAGGAAAAATTAGAAGGGATAAAAGGCACACGTAAGGAGGAATTAACTTTTCGTTTCCTGAAGACCCTGCCGCAGCATTTCAAGACGGAAAGAAGCGTGCAGGCTTATGCCGCTATGTTAAATATAACCCCTAAATACCTTTCCCAAACTGTAAAAGAGGTAACAGGTAAAACAGCAGGCGAGTTTATTGATGAAATAGTGATCATGGAGGCGAAGGTAGCCTTAAATGATCCGGCATTGACCATAGCCCAGGTAGCAGCGTATCTCAACTTTGCCGACCAATTCTTTTTCAGTAAGTTTTTCAAAAAACAATGCGGTATCAGTCCCAGTAAATATCGCCAAACCCCTTAATAATTATCAGTCATTTTATTTGGATGGGTGCCGTTGTAATTTTAATTACAAAGCGATAGTATCGTTGTAATAGTATAATCAAAATTACTATTCTATTACAATCTTTTTATCGAAAACGACTTTTTGACATATTGCGCCATCTTTTAAACATTCTGCAAAAACGATAATTGGGGCAATTTTGCCCTGTCATCAATTTTTGGTGCAGCCGGGCATAATAGTGTGCCTGGTTAAATGCCGTTTGTTTTTATGCCAATAAGGGATACCGGTGCCGAGCAGTTAATTAAGAATACCGCCAAGCACATTTTTTTTGCCGAAGGCAGGCTACACGCCAATACCCAGGATATTGCCGATGCAGCCGGAGTGAGCCGCACGTTGTTAAATTACTATTTCCGCACCAAGGATATTTTAATTGAACAGGTGTTTAAAGAAGCTATGCTTGCTTTAACTACGCGCCTTGATGCTGTAATGGCTTCCGATCTGCCGTTTAAACAGAAGATCGAAAATTTTATCGATCTGTTTTTAACCGAGGCCAACGCTTATCCATACCAGGAAACTTTTCTGATCACCGAACTCAATTCAAATAGCTGTAAATACACCAACGAGGTTAAGCCCCATCATATCCAGATGTTCCTGGAGCAGATCAAAGCCGAAATGGAAGCCGGCAACATTGAAAGCATGAACCCTGTACACTTTGTGCTTAACCTGTTCTCGCTGATGTCGTACCCGCTTATTATGAGCCCCATCTACAAAAAGGCTTTCGAACTAAGCAATGAGGGTTATGCCTGCCTCATCAACGAGCGAAAGAAGATGATCTGTAAAATGATTTTCCAATAAAAAATTTACCCCGTTATTAACGCATTTGTCAAACAGAATAATTAACACACATACCTGCAATGCCTTTTATATCAATTCAATCCAATAGCTACAAGTTTATATTTATGAAAAATACAGTTCAACTGCTAACCGGCTTTAGTGCCGCCTTAATTTTATTGTCGTCATGCGGCGGTGGTCAAAACCAGGGTGCCGCAATGGCCGCAGGTGGCCCGCAACCGCCACAGAGTTACCCGGTTTTTAAAATTAGTTTACATGATGCCACGCTGAACAACGAATATCCCGCTACACTACAGGGGCAACAAAATATCGAAATCCGCCCAAAAGTTGATGGTTATGTCGACCAGATTTATATCGATGAAGGCAGCGTGGTAAAAAAAGGCCAGCTGCTTTTTAAGCTCAGCGCGCCACAATATGCGCAGGAAGTAAATACCGCCAATGCTGCCATCGCCACTGCAGAAGCTGATGTAAGCTCGGCCGAGTTACAGGTTAACAAAACCAAGCCCCTGGTTGAAAAAGATATCATCAGCCACTATGAGCTTGAATCGGCCGAATACACTTTGAAAGCCCGCAAAGCCGCGCTTGCCCAGGCAAAAGCCAGTTTAGCCAATGCCAAAACCAATTTAGGTTATACTGTAATAACCAGCCCGGTTGATGGCGTAGTAGGAGCTATCCCTTACAAATTAGGTAGCCTCATTACCGGTTCAACAGCACAACCTTTAACAACGGTATCAAACATCGGCAAGGTATACGCTTACTTCGCCCTGAATGAAAAGCAGCTGCTTGATTTTTCAAGAACTGTAAAAGGCAGCACCATGAACGAGAAGCTGGCCAACACACCGCCCGTATCACTTGTATTGCCTGATGGCAGTACTTATGCCGAAAAAGGTAAAGTCGAAACCATTAGTGGGTTAATCAATACCGAAACCGGATCGGCAAGTTACAGGGCTACGTTCCCTAATCCCCTTGGTTTGATCCGCAGTGGTGGTAGTGCTACTATCCGTATCCCTCAAACTGTAAAAAACGCGGTGCTTATACCACAGAAAGCGTCTTACGAGCTGCAAGGAAAGCATTTTGTTTATGTGGTTGATGGAAAAGGCGCGGTTAAAAACACCGAGATCAAGGTTATGGATTTAACCGCGGGCCAGTTCTATGTAGTTACCGATGGCCTTAAAGCAGGCGATACCGTTGTTACCGACGGCGCTGCTACTTTAAAGGATGGCGCGGTTATCAAACCTGAAGCACAGGAAATTGCGGCTAATTACGGAGAATAAAATAAATTTTATAGCAATAGCTGTGCTGTTTAGCCCGGCATCAACATAAATAATATGTTACGTACATTCATTGAAAGACCAGTGCTATCTACCGTAATATCGGTAATCATAGTAATACTGGGTATTTTGGGCCTTACAACATTGCCCATATCCCAATACCCTGATATAGCGCCGCCAACGGTGCAGGTATCAACATCATACCAGGGCGCCAATGCCGAGGTGGTGATGAAAAGTGTTATCGTTCCGCTTGAGGAGCAGATAAACGGTGTGGAAAACATGACCTACATGACCTCTACCGCCAGTAATGATGGTAGCGCTGCAATTACTGTTTACTTTAAACAAGGTACCGACCCCGATCTGGCTGCGGTAAACGTGCAGAACAGGGTATCAAAAGCTACCAGCTTACTTCCTGCCGAAGTAACTAAGGCGGGTGTTACCACCAGTAAACGCCAAAGCAGTATGGTGATGGTGTTTTCCCTGTCGAGCGATAACAAAAGTTACGACGAGAAATTTCTGCAAAACTACGCTAACATTAACCTGCTGCCGCAGATTAAGCGTATCAACGGCGTTGGTGACGCGTCGTCATTTGGTATACAGGATTACTCCATGCGTATTTGGTTAAAGCCAGATGTAATGGCCACCTATGGCCTTGTTCCCGATGATGTAAACAACGCCCTTGCCGAGCAAAATATTGAGGCTGCGCCGGGTAAGGTGGGCGAGAATGATAACCAGTCGTTCCAATATGTATTAAAATATAAAGGCCGATTGACAAGTGTGCCCGAGTTTGAGAACATCGTAATCCGTTCATCAACCAAAGGGCAGTTATTGCGTCTGAAAGATATAGCACGTGTAGAGCTTGGCGCGCAAAGTTATGCCAATGCTACTACCATGAACGGTAAGCCGGGCATAGCCATAGCCATTTACCAAACAGCAGGTTCAAACGCGCACGAGTTAATCAAAAACTGTGAGCAAACTATTGAGGCCGCTTCAAAAACGTTCCCGGCGGGTATTAGCTATACGTCCCTTTTCAGCGCCAACGACTTTTTGGATGCCTCGATAGAAAAGGTAGTGCATACGCTTATCGAAGCCTTTGTGCTTGTATTTATCGTAGTGTTTATTTTCCTTCAGGATTTCCGTTCTACATTGATCCCAGCTATCGCTGTGCCGGTAGCTATTGTGGGTACGTTCTTCTTTTTACAATTGTTTGGTTTTACCATCAACCTACTTACCCTGTTTGCCATGGTACTGGCTATCGGTATTGTGGTGGATGATGCCATTGTGGTGGTTGAGGCCGTGCATGCCAAGCTTGATCATGGGGCTAAATCGGCAAAGGCCGCTACCATCAGCGCCATGAATGATATCAGCGGGGCTATTGTATCCATCACTTTGGTAATGGCTGCGGTGTTTATCCCAGTTTCGTTTATCACAGGTTCAACCGGTGTGTTTTATAAGCAGTTTGGTTTAACGCTTGCTATCGCGATATTAATATCGGCAGTAAACGCTTTAACATTAAGCCCGGCCTTGTGCGCCTTGTTATTAAAACCGCATCCCGAAGGTGAACATCATAAAACAGGTTTTTTACAGCGGTTTTATAGTGCCTTTAACACCAGCTTTGATTCACTTACCCGCAAGTATAAAAGGTCGGTAGGTTTTCTGGCGGCTAAAAAATGGCTTTCAATAGCAGGGATCCTGGTTTTTGCCGCGATATTCTGGTTTTTGCTCAAAACAACACCATCGGGCTTTGTGCCTAATGAAGACCAGGGCTTCATCATCGGCGACGTATCCTTGCCTCCTGCTGCATCATTAGAGCGTACTACCGAGGTTATCGATAAGGTATCAGGCATGGTACGGTCATTACCCGAGGTTGAATCGGTGATCAGGGTTGCCGGGCAAGGCATTCTGAGCGGTGCGGGCGGTTCATACGGTTTGATCATGATCAAGCTGAAACCATGGGATCAGCGTACAGCCAAAGGATCGGACGTGAACAGCGTTACCGGTAAACTTTTTGGGATGACCGCCGGGATCAAGGGCGCTACCATCCTGTTTTTTGCCCCGCCAACTTTGCAGGGTTTCGGTAACAGTAGTGGTTTCGAGTTCCAGGTACAGGACAAAACCGGCGGCGACATCGTGAAATTTGCCGAAATAAACGGCAAATTTTTAGGAGCGTTAAATCAACGTCCCGAAATTCAATACGCCTCAACTTTCTTTAATACCAACTTCCCACAGTTTTTGGTTGATGTAAATGTGGCTAAATGTAAAGACGCGGGTATCACCGTAAATTCGGTACTGAGCGTTTTGCAGGGCTATTTCGGCGGTGTTTATGCTTCTAACTTTAACGAGTTTGGTAAACAATATCGTGTAATGATCCAGGCTGATGCCGCATACAGGGGCACAACCGGTAGTTTGAACAATATGTATGTGCGTAACGCCAATAATACGATGGCGCCGATTTCGGAGTTTGTTACGCTGAAAAGGGTTTATGGTCCGGAGTCTATCAACCGCTTTAACTTGTTTACCTCTATTTCGGTAACAGGTGCGCCAAAACCGGGCTTCAGTACCGGTGACGCTATTAAAGCCATACAAGAGGTAGGTGCTAAAACACTGCCTGCCGGTTATGGATTTGAGTTTTCGGGCTTAACACGGGAGGAGATTGCCAGCGGCAGCCAAACCATTTTCATTTTTATGTTGTGTTTGGTGTTCGTGTACTTCCTGTTAAGTGCGCAATACGAAAGTTATATCCTGCCGTTCGCGGTACTGTTATCATTGCCGATTGGTTTGGCAGGCGCATTCATCTTCGCCCGCATCTTCGGGATCGAGAATAATATCTACCTGCAAATCACGCTCATCATGCTTATTGGTCTGTTAGCTAAAAACGCCATCCTGATTGTTGAGTTTGCTGTAGCACGCAGGCGCAGCGGCGAAAGCATTGTACAGGCAGCTATTGATGGTTCGGTAGCACGTTTAAGACCTATTTTGATGACCTCTTTCGCGTTTATCCTCGGTTTGGTTCCGCTGATGCTTGCCTCTGGTGCAGGTGCCGAAGGTAACCGTTCGATAGGTTCGGGCGCTGTAGGGGGGATGTTGATTGGTACCATATTCGGTGTGTTTGTAATACCGGTACTGTTCATCATTTTCCAATCGTTGCAGGAACGTATCAGCGGTACGCCAGCCGAACAGGAAATAGAAGTTGAAGAGGAAACACTGGCCTGATAGCTAAAATTTTAAGAAACAATTAAGAAGCAACAAAATGATCCATTCATATAAACGACAAATATTGGCTACGTTGGCAGCAACGGCGGTATTTGCATCGTGTGTTACAAAAAAATACCAGCAGCCGGTAGTAAATACCGATAAGCTTTACCGGGATACCGCCATTACCGATACCACATCAATGGCCAATATGCCGATGAACCAGTTGTTTTCGGATACGGTACTGGTAAACCTGATCCAGGAAGGATTGCGCGAAAACCTTGATCTGAAAACTGCCGTACAGCGCATCAATGAAGCACAGGCTACATTTAATCAAAGCAAGGCGGCCTACCTGCCAAGCCTGGATGGAAGTATCACCGGTACAAGGGCAAAAACATCGGCGGCAAGCTTGAATTTTCCGCCGGAGTTTGCCAGTTCCTTCAACCTGAAAACTACAACTTACCAGGCGGCCTTAAGCACAAGTTGGGAAGCCGATATCTGGGGTAAGCTAAGCAGTGCTAAAAGGGCTGCGTTGGCTTCATTATTACAAAGCGATGCCGCTAAAAGAGCTGTTCAAACCCAGTTGGTGGCAGATATTGCCAATGCTTATTATAACCTGCTGGCGCTTGATCAGCAACTGGCTATTACCGAGCAAACGCTTGCTATCAGGGTAAAGGATGTAGAAACAGTAAAAGCCTTGAAAGAGGGTGCCGTAGTAAACGGCGCGGCTGTTGTACAAAGCGAAGCTAACCGCTATGCGGCTGAGGTTACTATTCCCGACCTGAAACAAAGCATCCGCGAAGCTGAGAATGCACTGAGCATTTTATTGGCAAGGGCCCCGGGCACCATCAAGCGTACAAGCCTGAACGACCAGAAACCGGTTGCGGATCTGAAAACAGGAATCCCGTCGCAATTGCTGAAAAACCGCCCGGATGTGCAACAGGCCGAGTTTGCGTTCAGAAGTGCCTTTGAAAACACTAACCTGGCGCGTACTTATTTTTATCCGCAGCTTACCATTACCGGGCAGGGCGGTTTATCAACCCTGCAGCTGAAGAATTTCTTCGATCATTCTATCTTTTACAATTTTGTTGGCGGAATTACCCAACCTATTTTTAATAAAGGCCAAAACCGGGCCCGTTTAAGAACAGCCCAGGCTCAGCAACAGGAAGCTTACTATGCTTTTCAAAAATCGTTGTTGACGGCAGGGCAGGAGGTAACCAACGCGTTATTCTCTTATCAAAATGCCGTTGCTAAGCAAGGCTCAAGGGCCAAGCAGTTGCTGGCACTCGAAAAATCGGTTGATTATACCAAGGAATTGCTTCGTTACAGTTCGGCTACTAATTATACCGATGTTTTAACTTCCGAACAAAGTTTGCTGGCTGCCCAGTTAAGCAGTGTTAATGATCGTTTGCAGGAACTGCAATCAATTGTTAACCTTTACCGCGCTTTGGGTGGCGGTTGGAAATAGAACAATAGTTTTAATCCCCTGTTAATCAAGAAGCCCGGTTTGCGCCGGGCTTCTTTTTTTGCCGTGGTGATTTTGACATATTTTGAAGTTGTTTAAACATTTATTATCTATGCTGACTAATTGATATTTATAAAAGCCTGTTACAATGCTAAACCTATAGTCATAATTGTAATTTGATTGTGATTAATTGTTTATTAATGAGTAAATTAAAGCATAATATGCTTGTAGCTACAAGGTTAAACCATGGGAAGTAAAGAACGGATATTAAGGCAAAAGGACGATACCCGCCGAAGGATACTGGACGCAGCGTTGGATATGATTAAGTGTGAGGGGTGCGATTCATTGAGTATGCGGAAACTTGCCGATAATATTGAATACACCGCCCCCGCCATTTACGAGTATTTTGAAAATAAAGACGCGCTGTATGTAGAACTTGCGCGTACTGGTCACCTGAAATTGGTTGCCATGGTTAAAATAGCCAAAGATGCGCATACCGGAGCGGCACAGCAAATGGAAGCCATGTGGCTGGCTTACTGGAGTTTTGCAATTACTTATAAAGAGCTTTATCAGCTGATGTTTGCCGTTGGAACCGGCTGTTGCCCGGTAGAAAACCGGATTGGCGAAGCGAAGCTATTTCCTGAGATGGTTTCGGATGTGATACGGATGCTTTATTTACCCCACGAAGCAAGTGACGAGGAAGTTCAAAAAAAATACTATACCTATTGGGCTATAATTCATGGTTTGATAGCTATTAATATGATCCAGCTTACGCAAGATGAGAAAATGAACCAGGAGATCCTAATCGATGCCATCAAGGGGATCAATGCGCTGATAACAGGATAAAGTGATGATTGATAAGGAACGGGTTTTAATTGGGAGCGAAGAGCTTTTTCTAAAGGCAGGTATAAAAAGTATTACTATGGATGATATCGCCCGCCATCTGGGCATCTCCAAAAAAACAATCTATCAGCATTTCAGGGATAAGAATGATCTGGTTACGGCGCTGGTGAAAAAGCGGCTTGCAGATGATGAGGCGATGCTTTGTGCTATTATAAGTGATGCCGGCAATGTGATGGATGAGATGGTTGAGCTGACCAAATGTACAGGCGAGATCTTTTCAAGGGTAAACCCTGCTGTATTGTTCGATTTGCAGAAGTACCATCATGAAGGCTGGATGCTCTATCTGAAATTTAAAACAGGCTTCATGGTCAATATCATCGAGAAGCTGTTGAAAAAAGGTATCGATCAGGGTTACATCCGCCCGGAAATTGACGCCAGGATAATAGCCATCATGCGTGTAAACCAGATTGAGCTTGGGTTTAACTCATCTATCTATCCTCATAACGAGTTTAATTTGTGGGATGTACAGCTACAGCTTTTAAACCATTTTAATTATGGCGTTTGCACCATAAAAGGTATAACAGTGTTAAACAATCCCGATTAAGTTTATCGTTGAGGTAAAATGGTTTTGATGCCGTTCTCTCCCGCAATAATTGCCCTGCTTGCTATCTGGTAAAATAAAGAGTGCTCCACAACACCCGGTATCATTTTTACAAGCGTATTTAAATGGGCAGGCTCAGGCAATTCGGTAAATAGTACATCTACAAGCATATTGCCATTGTCTGATATCAGCGCGCCATCTTTTTGAGTGCTCATGCGTTGTGTAAGCGTAGCAGATGGGAAAAGCGCGTTTAGCTTTGCCAATACAATTTGTAAGGCTTGTGGCAGGATCTCGATAACAAGCGGATAAGTTGCATTAAGCTGAGGCGAAAATTTTCCTTCATCGCCCAGCAAAATAAATTCCTGTGCCATGGAAGCCAGTATCTTTTCGGTAGTATGGATACCGCCGCCGCTTTTCAGGGCATTCAGTTCACTGTCAAATTGGTCGCAGCCGTCAAAGTAGATATCTAATTTATGAAGCAAGGCCGGCGACTGGATCCGTAAGCCGTGTTTGCTTAATAATTGGGTTGTTTTAAATGATGATGATGTAAATGTTAATGAAGCCGCAAGCTCAGGGTTTTGAGCCAGCATATTAACCAGGTGTGCTATGGTGCTTCCGGCTCCTAAACCTATAGTTTGGTTGGGCCTTATTAAGGTTAAAGCGGCTTTTGCTGCTTCCAGTTTGTAATCAATCATGGCGCTAAGATACAGCACCAGCCGCTAATAACCCCCGTCAAATTATTCTTTTAGTCGTCTATGCCCTCCCACAAATATTGGGTATGATGGGCTGATATTGCATATGTTTTCATGTTGGTGTTTCTAATTATTATTTTATTATTCTGTACTGTTTTAACGATCTCGGCAGCTGTTTTATTCGTCCTATATTAATGCAGACGAATCAGCCATAAAAACATTTTAAATTTTTTATTTAAAATTTCGTCCCTTGTGAAATACCTCTTTTTGCTTGCTTTGCTGAACCTGTCCTTTGTTTGATCCTGCCGGATAAGGCGCGGTTGTTTCGTCGCTGCGGGATAAGGTCATTACCGGCTGGTCGTCATTACCAACGGTTGTAAGTGTGCTCAACAGCTTTGATAAATTAAAACAGCGCCGTATAATAACGTGGATCACCTTGCCCTCAATCTGTAACACACCTTCAACCATGAGTAAGCGTGACTGGACAATATCTTTGCGGTATTTGTCAAAGATCTTTTCCCAGGCAACCAGGTTGGCAAATCCTGTTTCATCTTCAATGGTGATAAATAAAATGCCCTTGGCAGTGCCAGGCCTTTGCCGTACAGTTACCAAACCGGCAACTTTTATCTTATCCCCGTTTTTAAGGTTCGGCAGTTCGGCAGTCGGGGTTACTTGCAGCATATCAAGTTGTTGTCGTAAAAAACTAACCGGGTGTGCCTTAACAGATAAACCGGTGGCCGCATAATCCTGTACCACATGCTCGGCCTGGGTCATAAACGGCAAGCTGATCTGGGTTTCTTTAGTACTTTCAGATGGTTGCCCGGCAAAAAGGCCTATTGGTTTATCGCTGAGTGCCGGTACTTCCCACAGTGCAGCACGACGATCAAGGCTTAAGGACCTGAAGGCATCAGCATCGGTAAGTTTTTCAATCTGGGTTTGCGGCACGCCGGAATCGCTTAAATGACTGATACTGGTATATCCTATACCGCGGCCGGCAATGAGCGCCTGCATATCATCTTCATTAAGGCCTTTAACCTGCCTGAAACCTAAGCGCAATGCCCGGTATGCGCCGTCTTGTTCTTCAAGAGTATTATCCCAAAATGAGTGGTTAATATCTACAGGCCTCACTACTACGCCATGCCTTTCGGCATCTATTACAATTTGGGCCGGCTGATAAAAACCCATTGGCTGGCTATTTAACAAGGTAGCCGCAAATACATCAGGGTAATGGTATTTAAGCCATGAAGAGATATAAACCAAATGCGCAAATGATGCCGCATGGCTTTCGGGGAAGCCATAGCTGCCGAAACCTTCCAACTGTTTAAAAATGCGATGGGCAAAGTCTTCTTCGTATCCCCTTCTTGTCATACCATCAACCAGTTTTTGCCGAAACTGGCTTACCAAACCTTTAGCTTTAAAAGTGGCCATGCTCCGGCGTAGCTGATCGGCTTCGGCTGCGGTAAACTCGGCTGCTACCATGGCTATTTCCATGGCCTGTTCCTGAAACAGGGGCACCCCTTTGGTTCGGCCCAGTATTTTCCGTAATTCTTCTTTGGGATAACTTTCTTCTTCTATTCCATCACGACGCCTTAAGTAAGGATGAACCATATCGCCCTGGATAGGGCCGGGGCGTACAATGGCAACCTCTATCACCAGGTCATAATATTCCCTCGGTTTAAGTCTTGGCAGCATAGACATTTGCGCGCGGCTTTCTATCTGGAAAACGCCCAGCGTATCGGCATCACAAATCATATCGTAAACTTTCGGGTCTTCACGCGGAACGTTCTTTAAATCATAGGTTTCGCCATAATGCTGTTTAATGAGGTCAAAACTTTTGCGGATACAGGTAAGCATACCTAAGCCAAGTACATCAACCTTCAGAATGCCGAGAGCTTCCAGATCATCTTTGTTCCATTCCAGTTGGGTTCGGTCTTCCATGCGGGCATTCATCACCGGGCATATATCCGATAGTTTGCCCTGGGTAATAACAAAGCCACCCGTATGCTGCCCCAACTGGCGCGGAAAGCCCATCAACTGTTCGGTAAGTAACAATACTTTATGCAAGGCCTTATCATCTGGGTTAAGTCCCTGATCAATGATCCTTTGCCGGTCAAATGCCTCTTCCGAAAAATCCCAGATGGCACCCGACAAGCGGTTAATGGTATCTACCGATAAGCCCATAGCCTTGCCAACATCACGAATAGCGCCCTTGTGCCGCTCCTGTGTAACGGTAGCTACAATGGCCGATCGGTCACGACCGTACTCGCTGTAAATCCATTGGATGATCTCTTCGCGACGTTCGTGTTCAAAATCCACATCAATATCCGGCCATTCATCACGCGCATCAGACATGAAACGGGAGAAAAGTAATTGCGTTTGAGTAGGATCGACAGCGGTAATAGCTAAGCAGTAACATACCGTAGAATTAGCCGCCGAGCCACGTCCCTGGTAAAGTATACCCAACTCTGCCGCTTTGCGGGTATACCTGTAAACCCTTAAAAAATATGGGGCTAAACGTTTCCGCTCAATAAAGGCGAGCTCAAATTCTATTTGTTGTTTAATGCTATCGGGTACATTATTGTTGTACCGTTGCCGGGCGCCTTTCCAGGTGAATTTGGTTAACCGCTGTTGAGGACTAAGGCCATCGGTATTGGGTTCTTCGGGTTCAATGTACTTAAGGGTATCTAATGAAAACTGGCAGGCTTCGGCTATTTCGGCGGTGCGGGCTATGGCATCAGGATACTGGCGAAACAGGCGCTCCATTTCATCCGGGCTTTTTAAATACCTTTCGGCGTTGGCATTGAGTTTAAAACCGGCATTATGAATGGTACATTTTTCACGCACACAGGTAACAACGTCCTGCAGCTGCCTGCGGGCTGCTTCATGGTAATGTACATCGTTGGTAGCCACAATGGGTACGCCCGATTGTGCCAGCCTGTGAAGCCGTTTACCGTCATCAATATTATAAGCACGTGAGGCGGCAAGATAAAGTTCATGCCCAAAAGCTTCCTGGTACTCTTTTAAATCGGTTTTGAAAGTTTCGTCAAAATCAAAGCGACTGTTTAGCGATTCGGGAGGTACTGCTATGAACTTGATGCCTTTAGCATATTCATATACATCTTGCTTGTACAAATGGCACTGGCCTTTTTCGGCCCGGAGGTTTCCCCGGGTAAGCAGCCCGGAAAGGCGCGACCATGCATCCATATCTGTTGGATAAGCAAGCAGGCTGGCACCATCGAGCAGATCAAGACGGCAAGCTGGAATAATTTTAATATTGACATCATCCGGTCTGGCAGCTAAGTGCGCACGTACAACGCCGGCTACGCTATTGCGGTCGGTAATGGCAATTTTAGTATGGCCCAGTGCTGCTGCCTGCATTACCAGTTCTTCGGGGTGCGATCCTCCCCGTAAAAAACTAAAATTGGTGGTTACCTGTAATTCCGAATAGCTCATAACCTGTTATGCAAAAAATCCGTGAATAAACCATTGCCCCGACTGACTGCCCGCATAATGCCCAGACCTGAACAACCAATAACGCCTGCCATCCTGATCTTCAACCTGGTAATAGTCACGGTGTTCGCCCTCGTCAAGCCACCATTCGCGTTCTATACGCTCGGGGCCGTCAGATCTTTTAATATGGTGCGTTTCATTTTTGTAGATGAACAGCATTGGCGGATAATCGGGGATAGGCGAGGTTACCTCTATCGGTTGCGGACGAGGGAGTAAAATAGAAGGACGGGGACGGTCTTTTCGCCAGCTGGTCTGCGGTTTTTCATTAATGGAGATGGCAGGTTTGATGCTGCGTTCGGGCCAGTAACGTTCCTGGGGCAGATAACGGTGAATGCTGCCTGCACCAATTTTATTGGCTAACCTGTCCAGTAACTCAGCCAGATCCGTATCATCAAGGCCGCAACTTTCTGATTGCCATAACACTTCCTGCTCGGGATCTACATCGTCAATTTTTGGCGCTTCGAGTGTGAAAAGTTCAATGCCCAATGCCGGTTCCAGGGTGGGGATCTTGAGCTCGAACAGTTTGAACAGATGATCAATATGATGTGATGCGCGATTGGTGCCGATATCAGCACTAATCACATGCCCATCCACCCGGTAGCATTTTAAAATTGCTGTCCGCACACCTTTACCTTCGCCCTGTAAACGGTGACAAAGTTTTTCGAGCAGTGTTTTAATGGCTATTTCGATCCCGGTAGCTGTACGGATGGGTTCCAGGCAAGGTAACCTTTCTGAATAAGGCTCAATGGGATGCAATAATTGCAGGGGTTCATCTACATTACCTAAAGCCTGGTCAAGCCTCAGCAATAATTCCTGCCCAAAGCGTCGGCGTAATACCGAACGCCCCATACCCATAAAAGTTTTGATAGTATAAAACCCGAGCTTTTGCAGCCTTTCAATAACCAGTGGTTCAAGCCGCAGCGCAGGAGGGGGCAAGGGCAGCAATGCATCTGCTTGTTCGCCGGGAGGGATGATTGGTTTTACTTTGCCAAAGCGGGCTACTGCCCATGCTGCGCCCGGCGTATCTGCCATAGCGCCGCGAACATCATAACCCTTGCTTCTTAAGCGAGTAACAATCTCCTTTAAATATTCCCTTTCACCTCCCCATAAATGGGCACAGCCCGAAATATCAAGCAATAGCCCATCAGGCAAATCGGCAGCTATCAATGGTGAATATCGGATACACCACTCGCCCAAAGCCTTGAGCAGTTTATCGGCCTGGCCGGGTATGTCATCAATAACCTGAAGATCAACTATTATAGCTTTTGCATCAGCTGCGGTCATGCCTGTGGTTACGCCCTGTGCTTCGGCCAACTCGTTGGTAGCGGTAATCATAACCCGGCCACGTACGGGCGAGGCAAAAACAAAGGGCAGCGCTTTAAATTCTGGCCGCCGAAGGGTGAACCAGTCTGTCAGTAAATGACGAAACCATAAAGATATAAAGCGCTTGTTCATCATATCTCACTACCCGGCTATCCTTTCCTGTAAATTTATTTGCGCGGCTTTTTCTTCTTCTACCGGTATGAAATTCCCATCGATCCATTCCAGTTTCCAGCTGCCGGGATTGCCATTGCGTACCCGCAGCAGGTCAATCTGCCAGCGGGGAAAGCCAATGCCGGGCAAATCATCATGGGTTTGGCTTGGCAAAGGCGTTATTTGCCAACGGGCCACACAAGTTGTTGAGCCAAGCTTGCGCGGATCATTACGCAGTAAAAAACCGGTTACTTTGCTGTTTTCAACTGCCAGTTGCAAACGCCGCGATTGTGCAAAGCTGATCTCCCTTACTTCTGCTATTACGGCAGCGAGGCCTTCGCATTTTAAAGCCTCTTCCATTGCCCAAAGCAGGTCTTTTTCGCGTTGTACATCAATAAATATTACCCGGTGAGGTTCTACATCGTAGCCTGCTAACGCCGCCGGGAATAATTGCCTGTGCATGCTCACCCATAAACACACGCCACCTTGTTTCATTAAACGGGTAAGCAGACCGGATATCAACCCACCGGTAGCCGCGGTATGTTCAGGAGTGGGGCATATCATTTCATGTATTGTACCGGTCGGGAAAACACCATTAGGAAAAGCAGCTTCCAGCGGGCCCAAACCAATACCCTTAGCTTTACCGGCCATAGCTGGCGTAAAGCCCTGCCAAAGCAAAATATCTTTTTGCAAACGGCTGATGATATCTTTTTTGGCTACCGGCATTACACGTCATTTAATTTAAATCATAGCTTTAAATGCTGCTGATGAATTTGAATGACAAATATAATGCTAAAAATATTAGTATTTCCTAATTGGTGGATAAATTTTTAAATGGTTGATTTTAATTGAATGATGGTGGTAATGGTAGCTAATACTATAGCCGTCAACTTAAAGATAAAAAGCGGGTAGATAGTGCGATTTTCTTCTTAGAGGGCATAGGCGTTAACTAAGCCAAAAGCTTGGAGCCAAGTGATCGCTGACTTAAGCAAGGAAAAGCGCGGGATTGAGCGATTCCCCTCTTGAGAGGGGTGGAGGGGTGTGTTTCTGCTTTGATAAGCTTGTAGCAGAAACACACCCCTGCTACCACTCGTTCCCTCCGCGCCCCCTCTCAAGAGGGGAATTCTAAAACCTTTGTTCCCCGCACTGGTCGAAGTTACTGCGATGTGTTTTTGTTCAAAAAACAGGTTTATCAATTTCTAAATCCTTTATTTTCCAGGCTGTTTTTAATTGCTGTTTTGTTTTATTTAAGGCCGTTACGTTGCCGGTACTTTGATAAGCTAACTGAAGCCCGGTTAATGCCCAGCCATTGTTAGGATTAATTACCAGGTCCTTATTTAACACAGTTATGGCTTCATTATACCTGCCTGCTTTTAATAATGCATTGCCCAGGTAGTGCCTTGCGGGCAGCGGCCAGTCACGCGGTTCGTTGTAGATCAGGTGATCTTCGGCAGTAACGGCTTTTTGTAAAATATCAATGGCCGCACTATAGTTTTTTTCGGAGGTGGTGATGCTGCCCTGTAGTATAAGACTGGCAACGCCTGCCGATTCATATGCACTGCTGAAATTATCTATAGGGGCCTTTAATGACCGGTCTTTCATTTTGAGTTGCAGCATTTGTAGTTCATGCCGGGCATTGGTAATATTACCCTTACTGCACCATGCCAATCCTTTTGAAAAATGCAACAATGCCGATGCGTAAACAAGCGAATCAACAGGCTTGGTATTTAAAATGTCTGCCCATTTACCAAAGCGGACAGCTGTTAACACCGGCTGCATATAAACATACTGGAAAAAATTGCCATCGGCACCCTTAGCGCCTAAATAATAGGGTGGTAATGCTGCCCTTGCATCGTAAGCTGCAGCACGGGCGGTTTGGTAATTGCCGGCCATTTGCGCGCAATTTACTTTTAAATGGATGTTGTGGATCTTATATAATACATCTCCGTTTGCTACAGGGCTGTACTGTTTCAAATAGGTATCAAAACCAGCAACAGCTGCTGTATTATTGGTAATGCCCTGCTCATAATTGCCAGTGCGGATATAAATATGCGAAGGCATATGCGTCAGGTGCGATACCAGGGGCATCAGGGTATCCAATAAATGGGCACTTTTTAAAGCCATTTGCGGAGTTGCGGAGGCCTCCATGGTATGGATATAAAAATGATTAGCCCCGGGATGTTTCGGGCAAATGGCTATAGCTTGTTCTAACAGGGAGCGGATTTGCGGTGTCCATGGTTTGGGTTTAAAATCATGAGTATAGAGGTCCCAGGGGTGAAGCAGTAGCAAGGCATCGGCATATAGCGTTAATACTTCGGCATTTTTGGGATATTTTGAATATACTGCCCGCATGGCATCGGCATAATTAATTCTTAACCGGTTTACGGTAAGGGCACTATCATTACTGTAGCGCTGTTGCATGGCGCCAATAAGCTCTTTTTCGAGCGGGGTACACTTGGCGCTTAGCTTTTTACTTTTTTCGGCTGCATCAAGGGCATCGGCAGGTGGGACATAGCCGTTAGGATAGTTAATAGTTGGGCCCAGGGCCAGCGATTTTCCGTACCAGGCCATTGCGCAGTCCGGATCAAAACGTGTGGCTTTAATAAAAGAAGCTATCGCTTCGATAGAGTGAAAGGCATAATACATGCTTATGCCCTGGTTAAAATAAAATTGCGCGCTATCTGATGCGGTTGTAATTTTCCATTGGTAATTACCCCAGCCTTTCAATGCCGGGATATCCGGAATACTATCCGCGCTGTTATACACAAAGCCACATACTATTGCCCGCTTAGCGGTGCCTTTATACATAAAGGTTGTTGTTACGGCGCTTTTTTGATAGCGATAATAGAAGGACTGTGCCGTAAAGAAAACAACAATCAATCCAAAAAAGCTTTTGATTAAAAGGAGTTGATTTTTCATTGCAATACATTGAGAAGGTATATGCAATTTAAGATTTTTACCGAACTAATTCGCTCAATATTAGTTAGATTAGTGTGCGCTTTAATAAGGTTTTAAAATATGCATAACATAATAACCATAGATGAAAATGAAGGGCAAACGCTTGCCGTAGTTGGTGATGCCTATAGGGTAATTATTTCGGGTAAACAAACCGGCGGTGCCTATGCCGTTATTGATATGCTGGTGCCCCCAGGCGGCGGACCCGGGCCACATGCCCACGCCGAAATGCAGGAGTCGTTTTATATTATTGAAGGCGAATTAGAATTTAAAACCGAAGCGGGCCCCTATATCGCGAAAAAAGGCTCTTTTGTAAATATCCCGAAAGGAGGTGAAGTGCATTGTTTCAAAAATAAAAGCAATACCACGGCCCATATGTTATGTACCGTTATTCCCGCAGGTTTGGATGAATTTTTTGAGGAGATAGGAACCCCGGTTGCTGCGGGTACATTTTTACCTCCGCCTGCTTTGACTGAAGATGATTTAGCCCGGTTAAAATCTATTGCAGAAAAATATGGCCAAAAACTTTATCCTCCTGATTACTTAGGGTAAACAGATTAAGAGTTTACTTCCTGGTCGGTACTGAGATAATTCCTTTCTTCAAAAACTTCAAGGTGGTTTTGTTCAATCGGGAAGGTGATCATTAATGTAACGCCATGGGTATTTTCAATAGCGAATTTTCCTTTTAGCTGTTTGCCAAGGGCTTTCATCATTTCCATGCCCAGGGAGTTAGCCTGGCAAAAATCAAAGTCGGGCGGGAGGCCGCGCCCTGTATCTGATACCTTTAATATGGCTTCGCCATTATCCGCCACAAATAAGCTCACCAATATCTCTCCACCATCAGGATCAAAGGCATATTTTATGGCGTTTGTGATGGCTTCGTTTAATATCAAACCTATGGGTACAGCCAGGGCTGGGTCAAGGCTCAACGGTTCTAATATCTGCCTGATTTTTATTTTCCTGAAACTTGTAACAAATGAATCGCTCAGGTAATCTATCAATTCGGCAATGTAGGCAGGCATAGATACAAGCGCCGCGGTAGTCCCACTGTACAATTTCTGATGCAGAAGCGCGATTGCGTTTACACGGTGCTGACTGCCCCTGATGGCTTCAAGGGCCACATCATTTTGTAAATAAGCTGATTGGGTGTTCAGAATGCTCATTACAATTTGCAGGTTGTTTTTTACCCTATGGTGCACTTCCTTTAACAGCCATTCCTTTTGCGACAGCAGGTCCTCAAGCAGTATGTTTTTGGAGGTGACCACCTCGTTGTTTTTTTGCTTATGTAAGTTTTGCCTGAATAATAAAATAGCAATGATCAACAATAAAAATATAGCGCCTATAGTGAGGTTTTTAACCTGGTTGGCCTGCCTTAAATTGGCTTGCTCAAACTTGCTTTTTTCATTGAGGAGCGCAATCTGTGCCTCTTTTTGCCGGGTACCATAATCAATTTGTAACTGCTCTATTTGTTTGCTTTTGGTGCTGTTAAAGATGGAATCTTTAATGGTATTGGCTGATATAAGATGATAAATAGCCGACTGATATTGTCTTTGGGCAGTATCCAGATGAAACCAAAGAATTTCATTAGTGCCAAGGTCATTATCGTTGCCAATTTTCTTCAATACATTTTGGTTCAGTTTGAGATATTTTAACGCCTCGGCAAATCCCGCGGTCGCGGTATAGTATTTAATGATGAGTTCATAATAGCTGCTGCGGGCATATATGTTAAGGTTGGGGTTGTTGGTTTGGCGGATAAGCTCATCACAGTAGCGTTTGGCTATATCATACTGTTTTAATGCCAGGTAAATTTTAAGATAGGTTTGGCTAACTTCATCGCCTCCTTCATACAGCTTTCCCGATGGGTATGCAAATTTTTGAACTATCTGGTTTAAAAAGGCTTTGGCTTTTTGAGGCTGGTTCATACGCAGGTATACATCAACAATATTACCGGCCAGAAGGTATACGGTCGCGTTATCTTTTTCGGTTTTGGCTATCTCTAACGCCCGTGAAAAATAAGTGATAGCTTTTTGATTTTCACCAAGTTTAATAAAATCATAGCCCAGGTTATTATTGATCTGGCATATCAGCCTTACATTGTCGGCGCTGCTTGCCGTAGCAAGCCGCAGGGCGGTAAGTTCATAGCTAATGGCTGTTCTATAGTCGCCCTGGGTATAAAACAACCTGCCTAATAACGCGTAAAGCCCTTGTGTTTCTGTATAATGTGCTTGATTATAGTAACCTAATGCCTTTTTTGCTTCACTAAATGCAAGTGTGTAATTATTCATCATCTGATGCAGATCGGCCAGTAAGCGGTAACATCGCGCAAGTTCAACCAGATGATCTGTCCGTTCAAAAGCGCTCACAGCCAGGTTTAGATAATTGATCCGGGTAACCATGGTTTGCTGCAAAAAATCCTGGCTATAGTATTCTGATAGTTCAAAATAAGCCTTGCCAAGAAGTACCCAGTTATGAGCCTGCTTTATTTCCTGTATTGTTTGCTCAAGTAAAGCCCTGCCTGCTTTAGGTTCGCCCTTTGATTTGTAAAACGCCGAGCGGATCAGCGCGATGCGAAAATTAATTTCGGTTTGCGGCGAGCGGTGGTTAAGTTGTTCGGCCCGGTTAATAAAATAAGAAGCACTATCTAACTGAGCAGGATTGGGATGGCGTAACTGGCTAAAAAACTCCGCGAGTTGTAAAACAGATGAGAGGCGTTCGGCTGCAGTACCCGCAACCTCCTTTTGTAGGAGCAAAGAATCTACATGACGCCTGGTGATTTCCTGCGCCCTTGCCGAAATGATGCAAAGGAAACAGGGTATAATCAGTTTGCACTTTCGTATCAAGTCGGCTCTTCTCATTTTTGGTTGAGAGCCTGTATGCATCAATCTTTTTTTAAATTTAAGCATATTCAAGTGCATCTGCTAATTTTTAGCAATAGTATTTGCTGTAATTTATTAATAGTCAATTGTTTTAATAGGGGCTGGATTTTATTGCCGGCCATAGCCAACAAGCAATTAAAGCTTTGCACATGTGTTGGGTAACAAAAAATAAAGCTTTATATGCCCGGCCTTTAAAATTCAATTTTTACCATGGCTCCCGCAATGTATAAAGTACGGTTATTGTTGTGCAAATTATCGATAGTATGAAACCTTTAATCGAGACGGAATATACTGACAATGTTTTAGCTATTTGACAGGCGGGATATAGCCGGAGATATACCTGTATGTTTTTTAAAAAAGTTGGTAAAATAAGCAGGTTCCTCAAAACCAAGTCCAACGGCAATCTGCGCAATACTCCAGTCGGTATGTTTTAGCAGAGCTTGTGCCTCCTTCAATATACGAGCAGAAATATGCTGGCTGGTTGTTTGTCCGGTGGTTTCCTTCACCGAGCGGTTTAGGTGATTGGTATGCATGGCCAGGCAATTTGCAAAGTCGTTAGCTGTTTTTAGTTTGAGATATTGACCTGACGAATCAATAGGGAATTGCCTTTCCAGTAATTCCAAAAACTGGTTGGTGATTCGGGCCGGTGCATTAATATTGTTCTCGACAGGGTTTAACGGACTTATTTTTAGCGCCTCGTGCATCAGAATTCGCAAATAATTGCGGAGTAGATCGTATTTGCCGGAATATTCTGAATCCATTTCTTCCATCATTTTTCGCAACACAGCAGAAAAGAAGGCCTGCTGGCTTTCTGTAAGAAAAACAATGTGGCTGCCACCGGCTTTGAATAAAGGAAAATCCTGTATTTGCGGGCTGCCGGATTCAATGAAAGCTTGCGTAAAAAGACAAAACCAACCGGTTTGAGGCCCTGCATCACTCTCCCATGAGCTTGTTGCAGATGGGCTGGAGAAAACAAGTGCAGGCCTGTCTACCACGACCTCTTTATCGGTATAATGCATCTTTCCATTGCCTATTACAAGCGCTATTTTATAAAAATCGCGGCGACTGAACGGGCTACGTACCATACAGGGCTTGCGCATAAATACATTGAAATGCCCCTGCCCGGTATTGTTTTCGGCAAATACTTTTTGATTATCTACAGGGTGGCGCCTGTAAAATTCCTCAAGCGTTTCTATCGTTTGCATAAACGAAGTTAAGCTTTATTTGATTATTATAAATATTTATGACTTTTTGATGATTGATAAAATTGTCTTTGTTTGATTTTTATAATTTCCTGTTTGAATACTATAATGGCGGCGGTAAGGGGCGAAGGTATTTTTGCTTTATGGAAACAGGTTTCAGAAAATGGATCATCGTGATAACGATCATCACATCAACCATCATAGAGCTTATTGATACTACAATTGTAAACGTGTCTATTAATACCATGAGCGGCAATTTGGGTGCGTCGCTTGAAGATACGGCCTGGGTTATTACCTCTTATGCCATTGCAAATGTGATCATTATACCCATGACCAGCTTCCTGGCCGAGAAGATTGGCCGAAAGCAATATTATATCGGTTCTATTCTTTTATTTACACTTGCTTCGGCGCTATGCGGATTCTCCCATAATCTTTGGGAACTTGTCGCTTTCCGTTTTTTTCAGGGTATAGGCGGCGGGGCATTATTATCAACTTCGCAGTCAATACTGTTTGAAACTTTTCCGGTGAAGGAAAGGGCGACTGCAAGTGGGATCTTTAGTCTTGGTATTATCATAGGCCCATCTATAGGCCCGGTGATGGGTGGCTATATTGTAGATAACTTATCATGGCAATGGATCTTTTATGTAAATATCCCGATAGGGTTAATGGCCGCGTTGTTGTCATACATTTACCTCAAACCCAGCAAGCCTTCAGCAGATGGCCGGAGTATCGACTGGTTGGGCATTTTTTTACTGGCAGTAGGTGTCGGTAGTTTGCAGGTAGTACTTGAGCGCGGCGAAACCGACGATTGGTTTGCTGCAACCTATATCATTATACTTACTTTACTCTCCGTTTTGAGCTTAGCAATATTGATCTGGTGGGAACTAAGGATAGAACACCCGGTTATCAACCTGCGTGTATTGAAGAGCACCACTTTATCTATTTCGGCAATCATGACCTTTGTATTGGGTTTCGGTTTATTTAGCGCGGTATTTGTTTTTCCGTTGTATGCCCAGCGGATTATCGGTTATTCTGCTTTTCAAACGGGTACAATGTTATTGCCGGGAACCTTGATGGCAGCTATGATCTCACCGTTTTTAGGTAAAATGCTCCAAAGCGGGATCCGGCCGCAATATCTTATTACCCTGGGATTTGGTTTGTCGGCAATTTTTGGTTTTATGATGTCAGGTTCTAACCTCGAAACCGGGAACGCCTATTTCTTTATTCCGCTGATTTGTCGTGGGTTAGGAGCGGCCTTGCTTATTGTTCCTTTAACCGCGCTGGCTGTTTCGGAACTTAAGCCAGCCGACATTCCGCAGGGAGCGGCACTGAATAATATGATGAGACAAATGGGTGGCTCATTTGGTATAGCACTGATCAATACCTATATCGCACACCGGGCTGCCGATAACCGGATGTCTTTGATTACGCATGTAACAGCTTCCGATCCGCTAACCATAGCACGGCGGCAATCCTTTATCAGTAATTTCATAGCACATGGGGCCAGCTATTTGCGCGCGCTGCAACAATCAATCGGTGCATTAGAAAATACAATAACAAGGCAAACTTTCCTGCTTAGTTATATGGATGCTTTTCTGTTACTCGCTATATTAAATGCCTGCTGCATCCCTTTGGTGATCATGACAATAAAAAAGCGCACCGCAGTAAAAGCGGGTAAGGTAGAAGTACCGGACGCGCATTGATGATGATGACAGATTTTTAATTTATCGATAGCTAACCTGAACATGTTAGCTATCGAAAGTTTGACATCAGGGCCTGCTATCTGATGCCTTAAGGCTCAAAGTAAACTACTTTTTTCATAGAAGTGTCCACTTGTGGACTGCTGCTTTCCTTTTCCATTACTTTAAGTTTGATTTAAAAACAGATGAGATGAACTGCGCTTTGAATTATCGTAGTGTTTTAAATGAAGCGCGCATTTCTTCGGCAAAGGTTTTAGGTTGTTCCCATGCTGCAAAATGACCGCCTTTATCAAGTTTGTTATAATAGATCAGTTTAGGGTAAGCCCGTTCTGTCCAGGTTTTTGGTGCCTGGTAAAGCTCATCCGGAAAGGCGCTCACCGCTACCGGAATAGTGATACCCTTTGGAGCAAAAAAAGCAAGCTTGCTTTCCCAGTATAAACGGGCCGAAGAAACCGCGGTTCCTGTTAACCAGTAAAGGGTAACATTATCCAAAATATCATCTTTAGTTAAACCCTCGGGCTGGTCATTGAAAACGCGGGTAATAAGCGCGAGACTAACCCCGTCGTGGTCAATCATCCAGGCGGCCAAACCCACAGGCGAATCCTGGATTCCATATAAAGTTTGCGGGCGGTTAGCCATCTCGTTAGCGTAACCCAAACCGTGTTTATAAAAAAAGTCGAGCTGGTCCCAGGCATGTTTTTCTTCATCCGAAAGGCCTGACGGTTGTGGTTCGCCGTACTGAAGTGCTTTCGCAACATCTGCCGGAACTGTGGCCGGCATATTGGTATGAATGCCAAGCAGTCCCGGAGGTGTAAGCAATGCCATTTGTTCGGTAACGGCATTGCCCCAATCACCGCCCTGCGCTACATATTTTGTATACCCGAGGCGTTTCATCAGCTCAACCCAGGCCTTTGCAACGTGCTGAGGGTCCCAGCCGGTTGCGGTGGGTTTACCCGAAAAACCATATCCGGGCAGTGAGGGAATAACCACATCAAAAGCATCTTCGGGCTTGCCTCCATAGGCGGTAGGGTCAGTAAGCGGGCCAATAATTTTTAATTGTTCGATAATTGAACCCGGCCAGCCATGTGTGATTATAATTGGCAAGGCATTTTTGTGTTTTGAACGTACATGGATGAAATGGATATCGAGCCCATCAATATTGGTAACAAACTGAGGTATAGCATTCAGCTTGGCCTCGCATTTACTCCAGTCATAACTTGTTGCCCAGTATTTGGCTAAAGCCTGGATAGTGGCAAGCTGAACACCTTGTGACTGATCATTTACAGTTTCGCGTTCGGGCCATTGCGTTGCTAAAATGCGGCGTTTAAGATCGGTTAGTTTTTCTTTTGGAAATTTTACATGGAACGGGCGGATGGTTTCGTCAGATGATGCAGGAGCAGTTTGCGCAATACTTAACGAGCTCTGTGCTACAAATGCGCTTGCAATAATCGAACTGACAATAATTTGGTTGATCTTTTTCATGGTTTTAATGTTTAATATTAACCGGGTTTGCCAATTCATTTACTGTGCCATATTGTAAATATTTGATTATTAGCTGCCTGAGGGGCTTTTTTTTGATATTTTGAATCTTTGTATTTCGTGAAAGAGAAATCAGGGTACGAAATGTCGTGATGGTAAAAGATGTATTTTATAAGTAGTTTAATCATTCCTGATTTTGAAAAAAAAGGCTGATGCACGGGCCCTTTTTATGTTGCATCATTCTGAAACAAAGGCTATAATGTTTTTTACTATATCCGGACACAGGCTGTCCGTATGCGAACAGTTTATTGAGTGATGGTTTTGTTTAATTTATTGATATATAGATTGTTATTTATTTGGCATGCATCTTATATAAGTTACTGACAGTAAACCCTCTTTGCTCAATCACGGCTGCCAATTAAAATTATCGTTATGATCAAAAACTATCTGAAAATTGCCTGGCGTAACCTTATTAAAAACAAGGTGCATTCTTTTATCAATATCGCGGGATTGTCTGTTGGTATGGCGGTGGCCATGCTGATAGGTCTCTGGATCTGGGATGAATTATCGTTTGATAGTAATCATCAAAACCGCGGAACCATCGCCCAGGTAATCCAAAATGTTACCAACAATGGCGAAGTGCAAACCTGGCAGGCTGTACCCTTACCACTTGCAGCCGAATTGCGGAAAAGCTATGGCAGTCTTTTTAAACAGGTGGTAAACAGTGCTGGCTATGGCGATCATATGCTTGCGCTGGATAATAAAAAATTAACCCGGACCGGCGTATTTATGGAAGCCGGGGGCCCAGAGATGTTCACGTTGAAAATGCTAAAAGGCAACCGTAATGCATTAACAGATCCTACTTCGGTTTTGATTTCGGCATCAACAGCAAAAGCTTACTTCGGAGATGCCGACCCGATGAACCGGACTTTAAAGATTGATAACCATTATAACGCGAAGGTTGCCGGTGTGTTTGAAGATATGCCCCACAATGCAACGTTCGCCGGCCTTGGTTTTATTGCACCCTGGGAAATGGGCTTCACCGCTAACGATATCAGGTCGATGAGCGAACCCTGGCGGCCCAACTTTTGTGCCCTTTATGTACAAACGCAACCGAATGCCAACCTTGCCGCTTTGTCCCTGAAAATAAAGGATGCAAAGCTGCGCAATGTAAGTGCTGTACTTGCCAAAAAGAAACCCGCTTTGTTTTTGTATCCTATGAGCAAATGGCATTTGTACGATGAGTTTAAAGACGGTAAAAACACAGGCGGGCGCATTCAGTATGTATGGATGTTTGGCATCATTGGTGTTTTTGTATTGCTGCTGGCCTGCATAAACTTCATGAACCTGAGCACAGCCAGGTCGGAGAAGCGGGCTCGCGAAGTAGGTATCAGGAAAGCCATTGGTTCGGCCAGGAGCCAGCTTATTTATCAGTTTTTTAGCGAGTCGGTTTTATGTGTAGCGCTGGCGTTTGTAATTTCCTTGGTGATGGTGCAGTTGAGTCTGCCTCTTTTTAACGAAGTAGCAGAAAAGCAAATGACCATACTTTGGGGCAGCGCCTTGTTCTGGTTATTGGGATTGGGCTTTACTTTATTTACCGGGATTGTTGCCGGAAGCTACCCCGCGTTTTACCTGTCGTCGTTTCAGCCGGTAAAAGTGCTCAAAGGGGTATTCAGGGCAGGAAAACTGGCGGCGCTTCCGCGCAAAGTACTCGTGGTATTGCAATTTACGGTATCAATAACACTGATCATCGGCACTGTGGTTGTTTTCAGGCAGATCCAGTTTGCAAAAGACCGGCCGATAGGTTACAGCAGGGACGGCTTGTTAGCTGTTAATCCCGGCACCGACCAGGTTCATAAGAGCTTTACTGCGCTAAAAAATGAGCTTTATAAAACCGGCGCTGTTGTTTCTGTTGCCGAAGGTGATGTAAACCCTACCCAAACCGCGGGCAGTACCAGCGCTATTGAGTGGAAAGAGAAAGATCCAAACTTAAGTGTGGATTTTCAGCAAAACGGTGTTTCTGTTGATTACGGAAAAACCGCAGGCTGGCAATTTAAAGGAGGGAGGGACTTTTCAAAAGATTACCTGACTGATTCATCAGCCGTAGTAGTTAATGAGTCGGCGGTAAAGTTTATGGGGATGAAGAACCCTGTAGGTGAAAATATTACCTTTTACGGCCATCCTTTCAAAATAATTGGTGTCATCAGCAATATCATTGTTGATTCGCCTTACGGGCAGGTAAAGCCTTGTATTTACTTTTTTAATAAAGACGCTGCCGGGACAGTGTTATTACGCATTAACCCTCAAATGAGTGCAGGAAAGGCTATTGAGAGTATACAACAGGTATTCAAACACTTCAACCCCGAACAACCTTTTCAATATAGCTTTGTGGATTCGGCATATGCTCAAAAATTCGGTAACGAACAGCGCATTGGTAAACTGGCCGCGTTTTTTGCGGCCCTGGCCATCTTTATCAGCTGCCTGGGTTTATTTGGTATGGCATCCTTTATGGCCGAACAGCGCGTAAAGGAAATTGGCGTACGCAAGGTACTCGGAGCAACGGTTTTCAATCTTTGGAGACTGTTAACTACGGACTTTATTACCCTTGTATTTATCTCGCTCCTGGCTGCCACACCAATTGCCATTTATATGATGAACAGCTGGCTACAGCATTTTGATTACCGGTCGGGGATTTCGCCATGGATATTTGTGTTAACGGGTATTACCGCAATAGTGATCACCATGCTTACCGTTAGTATTCAAACTATAAAAGCGGCATTAACAAGCCCGGTTAAAAGTTTAAAAAGCGAATAAGGGCTTTTAAGTTTATGAAAAAAGGCACTATCCCAATCGGGTAGCGCCTTTTTTTGGCTTTGTAAGGCCTGATTAATAACCCGGGTTTTGTTTCAGCTGCGGGTTAACGTTCATGATATCCCGGCCGATAGGGAAGATTTCGGTATGATTGTCGCCGTCGGGCTTTTTGTCCCACCATGTTCCGGTAGTAAACACTCCCCAGCGTATCAGGTCGGTACGTCTGCGGTTTTCTCCGATAAATTCCCGGCACCACTCATCCAGCATCTCCTGATCAGTAAGCTGGCTGCCATCCGGCTGATAAAGGCTTGGTGAACCGTCGGGGAAATTGCGCCGTCTCACCTGGTTCAGGAAACCGGCGGCCCCCGCTTTGTCACCTGCCCTGTAACGGCACTCTGCCAGGGTATAGTAGATCTCAGAAAGCCGGATCTCAGCATAAGCTGATGTGATCCTGTTAGGATCTGGCGTTGGGTAAAAAGGGTATTTTATCAGGAATACGCCTGAGTTATGATCGGCATGGTTCATATCTGATTCCTTATCAGCTATTTTTGTTCCTGGTTTCGCGCCCAAAAACATACCAACCTGGTCGCGGATGAACAGTGGATATGGGCCTTTATTACCTTTTACAGTATCGGTACGGGTTACCCCATTTACAGTATGGGTATAAGGCAGGTAACCATACAAAAACATGCCCTCGCGCTGGCTGTTGCCAAGGTTTTTGTACTTTTTCAACCGCAAATCGTCCGGGTATTTTTGAAATTTAACAAAGGGTTTGCCCAACTGAAATGTATACTCAACGCTGTCAACATCGCGTCCGGGTTGCAGCGCATAACGTGGGTTTGACTGGCCAAAATCAGTAAAGCCGCAATATAATGGAGCCGCGTCATAAGTTAACCCCCAAAAAAACATACCGCCATCATACTGCCAGTGCGTACGTGCAAGCGAGCCGGGGAACCCATATATCACCTCCGAATTTAAGGTAGTATTGGTATAATCGAAAGGCGCGTCCCATCGGGTGTCAAGCTGATACGCGCCATATTTACCGCTGATAATATCCCGGCAAACAGCCTCACATTCGGCGTATTTTTCCTGACCTATGTAAACTTTGGCGTTAAGGTATAAGCGCACCAATAATGCGGCCGCGCCGGCCTTTGTCCAGCGTCCTATTCCCGAAGCCCCAAGTTGTTGACGCGTAGGTAATCCGTCGATAGCGCCTTTCAGTTCCGATTCGATATAGGTAAACATTTCCTGTGGGGTAGACTGCGGATTGCCCTTTGTTGAGTTTTTTACATCAGTAACTATCTCAATATTGCGATAAAAGTCAAATGCCCTCAAATAAAACCATGCGCGCAGGGTATGCAGTTCCGATTTAAAATCTGTTAACTCTGTATCTGTGACGCTTAGTTTTGAAGGATCTTTGATGCCTTCCATATCCGTTAGCGAATTAGTTGCCAATACTATCCCCTGGTAAAAGTTATTCCAGGCGCCGCTTGTGAAATTATCTGTGATGGTCCAGGTGTGGTAGTGCATACGCTGGTAGTAACCACCATCCTGCCAGTCGCCCTGCCTGTTATAGGTGCCTATTTCGTCTGTGCAGTCTTCGCCGGCGGCATACACGTCATTACCTTGTATGCTCCAGTAAGCGTGTTCAAAGGGGCGCAGGAAATCTCTGATCACATCATCCCGCCTGGTCAGGAAACCAGACGCGTCTACCTTGTCATACACGTGTTCATCCAGTTTGGTACAGCTGCCGGTTAGTAAACCGGATAGTAAAATGCTGCTGATATATAGTTTGTATTTTTTCATGTTTTGTAGATTTAAAAGGTTGCCTGCAAACCAAGGATTAATTGAAGTGTAGCCGGATAATAATTCAGCGAAGTGTTTACGCCTGGTGTAAGCCCGTTAACATCTACCAGGTCAGGGTCTCCGCCCGTAAAACTTGTAAATGTGTGCAGGTTTCTGCCGGTAGCGTAAACGCGTATAGACTTGAGGTATTTACTTTTAAATGGCTGCGTATACCCAAGGGCCACATTGTCTATTTTTACAAATGATCCGTTTTCCAGAAAATAATCAGAAGCTATAGCCGTAGTTGCAGAGTTGGTTAGCAATGAGTATTTGCTTTTGCTGTCGTAAGCGGATTTCAAGACATTGGCGTCGCTCTGACTTGATGGTGTTCCGATATAAAATGCCGCGGTATTGAATATTTTATAACCGAATGTACCCCTAAGGAAAATCCCCAGGTCAAATCGTTTGTACCTGAAGGTATTGCCCATTGAGCCGGTAAATTTAGGTAAGCCGTTGCCTACAAATTGTTTATCATCGGCAGAAGCCTGGTTAGCCTGAACTATGGTGCCATCTTTTTTATAAACCTGCAAAGCTCCGTCTTTATTTACACCTGCCGAGCGCAGTGTATAAAATTCGCCAATACTCCTGCCTTCCTGGATGCGCTGTATGTTGCCCGGAGAGCCTGGTGCAGGCAAACCGGCCAGCTCAACAAACGGAGCCCCCTTGTAAATATCGTTGGAGAAAGAGATAAATTTATTGCGGTTATAGGCCAGCGTAAAGGTTAGGTTATAGCTGAAATCAGTATTTCTGACAACTGCCCCGTTCAGTGCCAATTCCAATCCATAGTTTTTCATGGTGCCCACGTTGGCAAAGGTTTGCGTTTGAGAGTTTGGTGGCAGCGGAACGTTATAATAACCTAATAGATCTTTGTTTTTGCGGATGTAATAATCCAATGATCCTGAAATGCGGTTATCGAGGATTGAAAAATCAAGGCCTACGTTAAAGTTGATCGACTTTTCCCATCGCAGATCCGGATTGACATTTGACGTTGGCCCATAAACCTGGTAAACCTGGCCATTGTATGGGAAATAGCCTGCTCCCCCATATAAAAGTAATGAAAGATAACTATCAAAATCCTGGTTGCCTGTAACACCGTAGTCTGCACGTAATTTAAGGTCGTTTACCCAGGGAAGCGCGCCTTTCATGAAATTTTCTTCAGAAACGCGCCATGCGGCCGATGCTGCGGGAAAGCTTCCCCACTTATTGTTCGTGCCAAATTTTGAGGACCCCTCGCGGCGCACGCTCGCTGTTAAAATATACCGGTTATTAAAATCATAATTGGCCCGGCCAAAAAACGAAATAAGCGTTGAACCATTTTGAGTTGAACTTACAGCTGATTGCCCTTGTCCGGCAGCGCCGCCGTTATACAACCCTGAACCGAGATTGTTCCAGAGGTATGAATCGAAAGGAAAATCATAGTTTTGGGCGTAGAAAGTGTTATAGTTGTACAATGTATATGAATAACCACCCAACACCTTGAAGTGATTTCGTCCCAGGTCAAGCGAGTAATTGCCTGTCCATTCCACGTTTTTCTGATCGTTTTCCTCTTGCCTTTGCGATGCGAAATTGGTTTGCGTGATCTTATTAGCATGTACGATAGATGACAACGTGGACGGCGTGAAGTTCAGACTCCTGGCAGACCGGCTGATCTCTGATATGGTAACAGTAGTGCTCAGATTTTTGAGGATATTCACCCTTAATGAGCCGTTAATGTCCATCTCTTTGATTTCGGCTTCAGATTTGATCACATTGGCATTTTCAACCGGGTTATTGGAAAAGAAACCCGTATTGATGTAATTGTACTTATGGGCAGTGTCGTAAATAGGATAAGTAGGGTTGAGGGTGAGCGCGTTATTGAAATTACCCTGATCGGAGTTTTTGGTGTTCATATACCTTGGCGCGATATTTAGGGAGGCTACAAAAATGCCATTGTCGGTAGCATGGTTCACGTTAATTCGTGCCCCGTACTCTTTTTTATGGGCACGCAGGTCAATACCATCAGCATTACGGTAATCGGCCGATGCGAAGTAATTCGTTTTACCAGAGCCACCCGACAATTGAATGGTATGTTTTTGAGCAAAAGCGGGTGAGTTGGTAACCGCGCCCATCCAGTTGGTTTTAGCGCCGTAGTCTTGTCCCTGGTTGTTTTTAACCCTGTCGGCAATAAACTCATCGGGAGTAAGGTTTTGCAATTCATTAGTCAGGTAATCAAAACTTGCATAACCTTCATAAAATGTGCGTGCCTGCGATGATCCTTTTTTTGTAGTAATGATAATAACGCCATTACTCCCGCGCGTGCCATAAATTGCAGATGCCGCACCGCCTTTAAGCACATCGATACTTTCTATATCGTTTTGATTGATGTTATCAATGTTGCCCCCAGGGATACCGTTTATCACATACAGTGGGCCTAAACCTGCATTACGTGAAGAAACGCCCCGTAATTGTACTTTAGGAGATGAGTTTGGATCGGCACCGGCAGTGTTTGTAATGCTTAGGCCCGCAACCTTGCCTTGTAATGACATTAAGGGACTGTTAGATGCCACTGGAAGCAGATCTTTTGACGAAACATGGGTAATGGCGCTTGATACTTCGCGCTTATCAAGAGTACCGTAGCCAACGCTCACCACCACAACCTCCTGCAATGATTTGCTTGAGGCCGTAAGGGATGTGTTCAAGGTAGCTTCGCCGGTTAGCGGTACCTCTCGGGTGCTGTAACCGATGTAAGAAAATGAGATAGTTTTTGCAGATGATGATACCTTGAGCGTATATACGCCTTTGGCATTGGTGGTGGTGCCTACAGACATTCCTGTTACCACAACACTTACACCCGGAAGCGGTGAGCTATCGGCTGCATCCGTCACCGTACCGGAAATTGTTTTGTCCTGGGCCAGAACCTTACCGGTGAATATAAAACAGAGCGCGCAGGCGCCCAGCCAGAGTAAAAGTTTTTTGTACATAAGAAGAAATTATAAATTGGTTTCAGAGGTTAATTGGGCACGGAAAATGAAGCCCCCGGCCACGGCAAAATGCGAGCTGCTATGGCGGTGCATAGCTCCTGATCATGCTTTTCATTATGGTAGATTTTAATAGCGATAATTGGTAGGTACCGCTAATTGGTTTCGTGTGTGCAATTAAGCCGGATAGGCGCTAACACACAAGCCCGAAAGGGCCGGGAGGGGAAAAATCTAACTTTGAAAAATGATAATCTGTTGTTTGTTAGTATTTTGTGAAAAAATGAAGAGGCTAAAATCCAGACTTATCACATGTGAATTATGGTGTTACAGGCGCAAGTTGGATGTTCATAATGCGTTGCTCAAACTCATCGGCAGGCACAAGCGCCTTTGATTTAGTACGGAAACGATAGGTATAAACCGTGCTAACGGTATATTCAAGAATCGCGGCTATCATTTCGTTGCTGCTGATACCTAATCGCATTAACGCGAAAATACGCAGGTGAGAATTTAAGGTGCCCGGGGTTTTAGGTTTTATTTGATCTTCTTCGCGAAGCAGGGCATTGAAAGCTGCCGGAAAATCGGGGAATAATTTGAGGAATACATTATCAAATGTTCGGAACAACTGCCTGCGCTCTGCCGCAATGTCTATGTTATCAACCAATCGTAATACATCCTCAGGTGTGGCCGTTTTTATTTTTTTGTGAAGGCTGTTTTTTAGTTTATCTGTTTTGAGGATGAATCGGGATAGTTCGCTGAAAAAGAAACCGATATATTCCTCTTTAATGCGGCCTTCTTCCCAAAGTTGCCTGTTGATTTTTTCGAGCGCTTTGTTGTTCTCTTTGATAATCTGTTCGGCACGCCGTACTTTTTTGAGTTGAAAAATAATGATAAAACAAACAAGACCGATAATTACCGCGATTATTATTGCTGATATAAGGTAAATCAGGAAACGCTCACGTTCCTGTTGTTCAATTAAAACGCGTTTTGCTGCAACTATTGGCAATATGCGCGCTACTTCATTTTGATTTAGGCGTGAACCATACCGGTTTGCCTGGGCCGAGGCTTGCTGTAAAAAATAAAACGCCTCTTCCAGGTTCCCTTGTTCATAAAGCGCGGTGCCAAGTGATAACATGGCCTGGGCACGGTATGTTGACGTACGAATGTCGTTGATGGCAGCTTTTGCCAAAAGCAGTGTTTTTTCGTCGCCGTCGCGATAGCGGCTTAAGCCTGTGACAACCATTGCCTCTTCATGTGCAGATAATCGTCTTTTCATCAATGTAAGATAATATACAAGCGGGTCGGGACCTTTCCCTGGTTTCTGTTGGGCTTGCAGTATCAGTTGTTCAAAGGTTCCTGGAGTGGTTAAACTGATAGCGGAGTCCAGGTATCGGTACTTTTTGTCAAGATCATCTGGCGAATAGAACCCATCGCGATTATATTTAGCCAGATCAGAATAAGCCCAGGAGTAGAGTATGTAATATTGTTTCCTTGAATTTACGTCTAAAACAGCCGGAGATATCGCCCGCAAACAATCAAATGTTTCTTTAAACATACCCGATGCTATGAGTGTAGTGCCGAGCCTGAGCCTGTTTTCTGAAAGCCGGGCGCTATTTTTTGACAATTTGCTGAGTTCGATGAGGTGTTGCGCATACACAAAGGTGGAGTCATAGCGGTAATCCCTGAATGCGTCAAAAAGTTTTTGGGTTGCCTGGTATTTCGCCTCACTGTAGCCGGCGGGCAATGATCTTAATTGTCGGCGTAATTGCTCAATTTCTTTTTCTTTCCGGGTATCGTATTTTGCCCTTGTCGCTATTTCTTGTTTAAGAAGCTTGAATAAACTATCGGTTTTTGGAGCAGCAATGGTGTTGACGGAGCAAAAAGTAAAAGAAAATATGATGAGTGCTAAGAGCGGCAGATTTTTCATGGTATAGGTTTGCTGAAATAGCGTTTAAAGCGAAGTTAACGCAACCGATAGTTGAACAATATTACGGAAGAAATGTTGCATAAATTGTTTTATGCAATCACAAAAGAAGGTTCTTAAAAGCCCTCATATCAGTTTTTTTGCCAAAGGTATGAGGATGTTTCAGGCGCATGTAAAATGTTCTGTATATAACAAGAGCGGTTACAAAGTTGATGCAACTGCCCTTGTTTTTAAAATACTCAAATGAACCAGCAAAATATATTACTTCGTTTTGCCAAAAGCCGCCGCTTCCTGGTTTAATTGAGCGCTGCTGCTGGTTTGGCTGCCGTTATGGATAATGATACGGTATCTGAATGTTACAGATTCACCCTTCTTCAGGGTGAGGTTCTTTTCCGATTTTCCGTTGGTAAATACCTTTTCGCCTAATGGATTGGCCGCAAACAGGCCATAACCACGGGCATGCCAAAAAGTAGGATAGTTTGGGTTTTGAGGATGATCTATAATAGCGATACTCACCGAATCGGCACCCATTTTGCCGTATACCTTGCACCATACGCCGCGAGTACTCCAGGCATCATTACCGGTTTTGCCCTCGCTGGTTAAATAAGTGCCGTTAGCTACTTTATCGGCGCCGCCTTTTACTATGGTGATGTTGCCCTTATCGTCGGTAAATTTCTGGTCTGCGGGATCCGGAATCTGCAGATCATGGGCCAGGCGAAGGCCAAGCATGCCGTCTTTAGCATCTTTAAAAAATGCTTCCGTATCAGCTTTGAGGGTGGTTATACGGTCAATGATCCGGTCTTGCCCGTTTCCGCTAAATTCAAAACGGGTGTTCTCTTCCAATATCACGTGTTTTTGCTGATTTGTCCAGTTGGCGTGATAGGCCAGGATCCCTTTCGTACCGTTCTCCATTTTCAGGATGCGGTCGGTACGGATCCAGCCATAACCACTCTTTTTAGCAGCAGGTATAGCGTAGGAATTATTCCAGAAATCCAGCCCGTTCAGGTTTTCAAAATTAAACCAGAGGCCAATATGATGCGGATGATCTGTTGGGTCGCCTGAACGCGTAGCCAATGGGAAGCCTCGGGTTACCAGGGTGCCGTTGGCTGAGTGTATTGGATAAAGTACCGGTTTTTCTAACGTATCCGGGTACAGGAAACTGGTAAAGGGTTTGCCACCTATCAGGATATCTATTTTATTATCCGTGGCTTTTACAAGTTTTACAGGTTCGGCCTTTTGGGCCTGTACTGCAGGCAACAACAGCAAGTTTGCTGCAACGGCAAGCCCTAATTTTTTTATAATTTTCATTGTTTGATGTAAGGTTAAAGCTATCTGTGTGTTAGAGCTAACACACAGACAGAGTCAAATAATGCTTATGAACTGGCTACAGATCAATATTTAAACACTTTGCCGTTAGCCATTACCTCCTGGCTGGCTTCATCAAAAGTGGCTTTGTAGCCGGTATGCACGGCCGCGTTGGTCATGATGTTTGCTATAGAATGACTGTAGCCTGCTTCAACAGGAGCATTCGGTTGTTTACGGCTGCGTACGCACTCCATCCAGTTGCGCACGTGGTTGGAGGTTAGTACATCGCCCCCGGTATTGGCAGATGCAACAACTTGTTCCGTATTGGCCAGACTAAGATCAGGCAGCAGGTTGGCTTTCATGTGCATGGCATCAGCCATTTTCTGTGTAAGTCCTCCTTCGGGCGATACCTTATTGGTGATCAGGTTAAGCTCGCCGCCGTTTGAGTAGTAGATCTCGGCCGGATGCTCATCGCCATTATGCATGCGTGAGGCAAAAGTAACCTGGAAACCGGTTGAAGGATCTTCAAGTGGCCCATAATCAAATGCTGCAAGTATGGTATCCCAGTTGCGGCGACCATCTTTCCACATATAAATACCGCCATTGGCAACTACGCTGCGTGGGTGTTTTAAGCCGCTGAACCAGTGTACAGTATCAATCTGGTGGCTCATCCACTGACCCGCCAGCCCCGATGAGTATGGCCAGAACAAGCGGTATTCCAGGTATTTCCGCGGATCGAAATCCTCATAAGGGCGGTTCATGATAAAGCGCTTCCAATCGGTATCCTGTTCTTTTAGCTGGCTCAAAAGTTCCGGCCTGCGCCAGCGCCCGGGCTGGTTTACATTCCACGTAAGTTCAACCATAGTGATAGGGCCAAATTTTCCCGAACGGATAAAGTCGTTGGCAGCATGATAATTAGCCCCGCTTCGGCGTTGAGAGCCTATCTGCACAATCTTACCCGATTCCTTTACTGCTTTTAAGGCAGCTCTGTTATCTTCCATCGTTTCGGCAAAAGGCTTTTCTACATAAGCATCACAACCGGCCTTTACCGCTTCAATGCAATGGCGCGCGTGCTGAAAATCAGCAGTACTGATAAACACGGCATCCACCGTTTTGCTGTCATATAATTCTTCGTTATTACGATATGCTTTTACATCATGCTGCATTTTATCTTTCCACAGTGCAGCACCTTCTTCACGTCGTTTGTTCCAGATATCAGATACAGCTACCACATCAAAATTAAGCTCCTTATAATGGTTCATGAAGCTGGGCACATGCGAACTTTTGTGCCTGTCCGAAAAGCCCACAACGCCAACCCTAACACGGTCGTTAGCGCCAATGATACGTTTGTAACTTTGCGCGCTCCAGCTTTTAGGGGTAAGCATAATTCCGGCACCGGCTAATGCGGCCTGCCTGATAAAGGTACGGCGTGATTTTTCCATATAGTAGATAGTTTGATTTGCAGGTTGTTTTTATGTACCAAAAGCAATAACGCTTAACTGTGTAAGCGCCTGTTTCTTTGATAATTTAAAAGGTAAATTGGTTTAGCCACGCAACACATCCGCGCGGCTAAACCAAATATCGAAGAAATGGATTGAAATGCAATAACGTTTTTAACCGTTAATGTAACAATTATACTGCAAGTATGCGCTACTTATGGGGTGTTACGCATGTTAATGTGCCCTGCCTTGCTCGCTCTCGGCACCACCGGTATCCCGTTTGGGAGCGGTATGGGTTAAGTTACCCAGGTTATAAGTAAATGCCAGGGTTGCTACCTGTGTATCTAAATAATTGTGATAGGTAGCGGTAGCACCCACAATATTGGTAATGGTGCCGCTTGGACTAAAGGAGTGAAAAACATCCCGCATGTTTAGCTTGATGGTTCCCTTGTTATTCAGGATCTTTTTCTGGATAGCGGCATTAAGCATACCGGTAGGGATAGAAACAAATTGCCCGTAAGTTCCGCTGGTATTATAAAAGCCACTTAATTCGGCACTCCAGCTTTTGGATATGGTAAACTGGTTATTGCCATTGGCCGAAAACGTATATTTTGAAGCATGAAGGTATCCGTTGTAAAATGCGCCCTGGTAGGTGTTGTTATACACTTCGGCATATAGGTTTACTGACCACCATTTAGCGGGCTGGAGATTTGTATTGATCGAATAGTCCCATGTTTTTTGTTGCCCTATATTGCCTGTGGTGCTGATAAAGATCTTGCCGTCTCTATGAATAGTTTCATTTTGTACGTCGGTTGTGTAGTTGTAGGCAACCGCTATGGTGAACAGGCTTTTGAAACTGTAGGCCAGTTTATAGTTATCGGTAAATTGGGGCCTTAAAAAAGGATTGCCTGAAAAATAGGTGTACTCATCCACAAAAAAAGTGAATGGGTTTAAGCTCCCATAGCTGGGCCTGCCTATGCGGCGGCCGTAAGAGGCAACCAGCACTTTGTGACCGGCTGTATCAAGATTGTAAGATAAATAGGCGGTGGGAAAAAGGTTGGTGTAATGATTTGCAAATGATGAGTCGGGCCTTTGGGCATTTCCCAATTGGTGACCGATGCCATTGGTATTCTCGGCCCGCAGCCCCGTTTGTATAGAGAACCGCCCTACGGTTTTGTTAAAATTAACGTACGCGGCATTGATATTCTCCTTATATAAAAAACGGTTGGTATTGTTATAGTCAATACTGCTTTCGCCATTAATCACATTGAAATAATTGGCGGCATTGTCGGTATTTACATAGCTGCTTTTAATACCCGCTTCAAACTTGGCTTTGCCTTTGATGGGATGAGCGTAATCGGCTTTGGCCGAGTAAATGTTGATGGTTGATGGCAAATCATCACGGAGCGTACGCGAATTGATTGAAGTACCATCGGGTAAAAAGGTGTCATTCATAAACAGCTGTTTACTGCCCGATAAATCGTGGATATAATCCAGGTCGAAAGTAAGCGTACGACCGGTGCTGTCATATTTATGAGTATAGTTTATGTTGATGCCCTTGCTGTCAAATTTATTCCGGGACGAGTTAGAAGTAGTGATGCTCGAATCCAGGTCGCCGTTTGGGCCATACGATAAGCTATATACCGGGCTATTGTCATGGTCGCGCGATATCGTGCCGGTAAAAACAACACCCCAGGTGGTTTTGGGAGAAACATAATAATCCATCCCGGCCTTAATATTGGTATTGCTGCTTGAAGGCCTGAAGTATGAAATATCTTTTAATGACGAGGTTTTGGCGCCGTTATCGTCCAAATAGTCCCTGTCAATTTCAAGTCTCCGGTATGTGCGTTGCCCGTTGTATGAAAGGTTGGCAAACAGGTTGACTTTATTTACGCGGTAATTAAGATTAATGCTTTCATCAGTGCGGCTGTAATGCCCTTGTGCGTAATCTGCTGATATTACGGCGTTAAACCCCTTGATGGTATTTTTCTTCGTCTTGATATTGATCACTCCCGCGTTTCCGGCAGCATCATATTTGGCCGGCGGGTTATCCATCAACTCAATCTGCTCTAATGCCGAAGATGGTAAAGACCGCAGGTAAGTAGCCAGGTTTGAGGCCGACAGATAGGTGGGTTTATCATCTATCATTACCAAAACACCGCTTTTTCCTTTGAAAGTTATATTACCATCGGCATCTACCTGCACACCGGGGCTTTTTGAAAGTACTTCCAGGGCATTGGCGCCTGTATTAGATATCAACGAGCCCACGTTAACCACGGTACGATCAATCTTCTGCTGAATGTATGATCTTTTTGCGGTAACAGCTACTTCACTCAGGGTTTTTCCTGCTGCTGTTAAAATGATCGGCGGCAAATTAACGGTTTTCTGCCCGCTGATAGTTAACGGTTCGCTGCGGTAATTTTTATAGCCTATATAGCTTGCTTTTATAGTGTAGGTGTTTTCTTTCAGGTTTTGAAATGCGAAGCTGCCATCCTTGTTGGCAAGCAGGGTGCCTACTACTGTTGAGTCTTTTGCAATAAGCAGGGTTACAGTTGCTCCGTCAAGCGGTTTTTTAGCGTCATCTAAAACACTTCCCGATATTTTACCACCTGTGGTTTGTGCGTAGGCAAGGTTGAATAATAAAAGTGCTAAGAAGGTTAAAATAAATCCCCGGATCAGTCTCATCTTTATAAGACTGTGTTTTGAATGATATAGTTACAGGAAAAATTTACATTTAAGTTGAAATTAAATGTGAAAGGGTTTAATGTGATGTGTATGAATGAGGTAGGGGGATTGGGATTTTTATAAGTCGACGATAATTGAGCGCTGGTTTGTTTTTCGGTACTCTAACGGTGTTTGCCCGGTTATCTTTTTAAAATGCCTGTTAAAATTAGAGTGGTTACTAAAGCCTGAATCATAGCAAACAACAACCATACTGTAATCGGTTTCTTTAAGCAAGCGGCATGCATAGTTTATTTTCACTTCCAGCAAAAACTCAAAGTAGCTTTTCTGAGTAAGGTTCCTGAAGTATTTACAAAAGGCATTTGGGCTCATGTAAATAATGGCCGCAACCTCTTTCAGCTTGATGGTTTTGGTGAAATTATTCAGGGTGTATAAATAAATTTTAGTCAGCCGCTGTTCATCCAGCTTATTGTAAGTGTTGACGGAAGGGGCAGAGGTAAAACTGGTATGCTGCTGACTAAGGGCTATGCCATTAAATAACCTCATTAGCAAAGGTAAGTGGTCATATTTTGGCGCATTCATCAGCTCTCTCAGCCGGGCGAGGATTGTTGGATGTTCATTAGGATGGATGACCAGGCCACTCATACAATCGCTGAACAATTGATTGATCAGGTAATTTTCGGGCAGGGCCATAAAGGCGTTGCCAAAAGTGTCGGGATTAAAGTGTAAGGTAAGCAGCCGCACAGGCAATTCATACTTTCCCATTTTGGTTAAAGGTTTCAGATACGCAAACGACTCAAACCGCAGCATGTGCGGAACATTGCTCCCAATCATGATCATCGTACCACCCACAATCTGCTCAATTTTTTCATGGATCATGATGGTACCCTTTCCTTCTATAACATAAATCAACTCTACCTCATTGTGGGCGTGCAGGTCATTCAATCCATGATAAAGCGACGATTCCTTCAAACTGAAGGACTGTTCACTATTGCCTGAAATTCTGCTAAAGATAAAATCCATGTTATATTATATGAATATCTTAATTGTGTTCAATATAAGGATAATATAGTATCATTTTTAAATAAGATTTACACATTTACTCCATTGCTGCCAAAATACCTTTACTGAAAAAACAAACATTATGCAGCAGGAAAAATTCACCCTCAGGTTAGTGGAAGCCGCTATCAGGGATATTGAGGCAGTTGGCGGTAAAAATGCATCTCTCGGCGAAATGCTTCAAAACCTTGCTCCGTCAGGTATCCGGATTCCGGATGGATTCATTATTACAGCTTCTGCTTATCATCGGTTTATAACATTCAACCATCTGGATAACACGATCCGTGAGAGGATCAACGCCACAGATACAGATAACCTGCAGCAACTGGCAGCATGTGGTTTAGCCATCAGGACACTGATCAGCGATGGTAGTTTTCCTGACGAAATGGCTTCGCAAATAAGCGAGGGATATAAACAACTTTGTTTACAGTACCGGCAGGAAAACGTTGATGTAGCAGTCCGTTCTTCTGCAACCGCCGAAGATTTACCCGATGCCTCTTTTGCCGGCCAACAGGATACTTACCTGAACATTAGCGGTATCGAGAATGTATTAAAAGCAGTCAAAAACTGTTTCGCATCCCTGTTTACCGACAGGGCTATCAGTTATCGTAAAATGTTCGGATATGATCATTTCCAGGTGGGGCTATCCGTTTGTATCCAAAAAATGGTACGCTCTGATCTCGGGGTGTCCGGTGTCGCTTTCTCCCTGGATACAGAAAGTGGTTTCAAAGATGTTATTGTTATCAATGGCTCTTACGGTCTGGGCGAAATGATTGTTCAGGGTTCAGTGAATCCTGATGAGTTTATCGTGTTTAAACCTTTGCTGAAAAGAGGTTTTAGTTCCATCATTGAAAAGAAGCTCGGACAGAAACATCAGAAAATGGTTTACGGAACAACGGCTGATGAGCCGGTCAAAGTGGTTCCTGTTTCTGCTTTCGAAGCCGCATCCTTCTGTCTCAATGATGATCAGATTATTGAATTGAGCCGTTGGGTTGCCATTATTGAGGATTATTATTCTGTTCTTAAAAAGAAATGGTGCCCCATGGATATTGAATGGGCAGTGGATGGGATTTCGGGTGAGCTCTTCATTGTACAAGCCAGGCCGGAAACAATTCATTCGCGCCGGGAGATTGGTTCGGTAGTTTCCTATCAAATACATGATGAAAGCCGTCATGAAAAGATTTTGCTCAAGGGGATTGCTGTTGGCGATAAAATAGCCACCGGAAAAGTTCATTTATTGGAGGGCCTGGACAGGGCGGGAATTCAACACATCAATTTCAAGGAGGGCGATATCATGGTTACCGACATGACCGATCCGGATTGGGAACCTGTTATGAAAAAGGCGGCCGCTATTATCACCAACAAAGGTGGCAGAACCTGCCACGCCGCTATTGTTGCCCGTGAGTTGGGCGTACCGGCCATTGTTGGCTGCGAAAACGCTACAGCTATTTTAAAAACAGGAATGAAAATTACGGCTTCATGTGCCGAAGGGGAGGCTGGAATTATTTACGACGGGATAATAGCTTATGAAAAAACAGAGCAGAAATTCACCTCCCTGCCTGAAATTAAAACGCCGTTGATGATGAATGTAGCCTCACCCGAAATGGCCTTTCATTACGCCAATTACCCAAGCTTGGGGGTGGGGTTGGCCCGAGAGGAGTTTATTATCAATAATTATATTAAGGTACACCCCATGGCTTTGCTTAAGCATGAAAGCATTGGCGACGCGGAACTTAGCAGCTACATAGCAGAGCAAACCAGGGGATATGCCAATGGCGAAGAATTCTTTATCGAAAAATTATCATATGGCATAGCCAGGATAGCCGCAGCCTTTTATCCAAACAGGGTGATTGTCCGTTTCTCCGATTTTAAGACAAACGAATACGCCAATATGCCCGGCGGTAAATATTTTGAACCTGAAGAGGAGAACCCGATGATAGGCTGGCGTGGAGCTTCCAGGTATTATTCAGATGCTTACCGGGAGGCTTTCGGTATGGAATGTAAAGCCATACGGAAAGTGAGGGAAGTAATGGGCCTTAATAACGTCACCGTCATGATCCCATTCTGCCGTACCGTTGGGGAACTGCTGAAAGTTTACGAAACCATGGAAGCATATGGATTAAAAAGGGGCGAAGAAGGATTGGAAGTTTACCTTATGGCCGAATTGCCCTCCAATATTATCCTCGCGCAGGAGTTTGGTAAATACATCGATGGTTTCTCGATAGGCTCAAATGATCTTACCCAACTTATTCTTGGGCTCGACAGGGATTCTGCCTTGGTTGCCGGTCTTTATAATGAACGTAATGAAGCCGTGAAAACCATGATCTCATCGCTGATCCGCACCGCCCGGGATATGAATGTTAAAGTAGGGATCTGCGGTCAGGGGCCATCTGATTTCCCCGAATTCGCCCGCTTCCTTACCGAAGAGGGGATAGGTAGTATCTCGGTAACTCCTGATTCTTTTATGAAAACGGTAAAGGTTATTAGTGCCGCCGAAACCAGTCAAAGCAAGCTAAATCAGCCGGTTCCTGAACCTATTTTCTGAGCGTACAAAAAAAAGAAACAGTGATGAAACCACAATTCAAAACCTTAGACCAGTTTATTATCGAAAAACAGGCTGATTTTCCTAATGCCAAAGGTGAGTTGTCGCGCTTGCTAAGGGATCTCGGCATCGCGGCAAAAATAGTGAACCGGGAAATCAACCGGGCCGGGCTTGCAGGGGTATTAGGCGAGACTGACTACATAAACGTCCAGGGCGAATGCCAGCAGCGCCTGGATGTTTATGCCAATGAACAGTTTATAACCGCACTAAAAAGGGGAAGTGAATGCTGTGCTGTTGTTTCCGAAGAAAATGATGAGCCTGTTATATTTGATTCACCGTTACCGGGAAAAGGAAGCTATATAGTCGCGATCGATCCTCTGGACGGCTCTTCAAATATCGACGTAAATGTTGGAGTAGGTACCATATTTTCCATTTACCGGCGCGTTAATAGCGATGCAATAAAGCCACATGATTTACTCCAGGACGGAAATCAGCAGATTGCAGCAGGTTATGTTATATATGGTTCGTCGACCATGCTTGTTTATACCACGGGAAATGGGGTTAACGGATTTACGCTGGATCCTTTTTTAGGCGAATTCTGCCTGTCGCATCCCGATATGATGATCCCCGATCAGGGTAAGATCTATTCTGTTAACGAGGGGAATTATAACCGTTTTCCTGAAAGCGTCAAACAATACATCAGGTATTGCCAGGAAGAAGATCAGCCCACCGGTCGGCCATATAGTTCAAGGTACATCGGCTCTTTGGTTGCTGATTTTCACAGAAACCTGATTAAAGGTGGCATCTTCATTTATCCGCCCATGATTGGCGCCCCAAATGGAAAATTGCGGCTGGTTTACGAATGCAATCCAATGGCTATGATCATAGAGCAGGCTGGCGGAGAGGCATCCGACGGGCAAACAAGAATCCTTGATCTCGAAGTAAGGGGACTTCATCAGCGTTCGGCCTTATTTATCGGCTCAAAAGTTATGGTAAAAAAAGCCATGGAGATGATAGAGTTATATAGCGAAGTGTACCAAAGTTGACTGATTATTATAATTAACTATTAAGGGACTGGCTAAGGTTGAGGCTTTAGCCAGTTATGTTTAAAATTGGGTAATTGTACTAATGACAGATAATACTTACCTTGTGTGGGCATTGTGTTGCAACCCAATTGTTAACCTTAATAATTAATATCTATCTAATGTTTGTATTTAAAAAATACCAAACGGCTGTAATTTTCAGTTGTTTGGTTTTTGCAACTTTCATGGCTTCGGCGCAGTCTGATAGCCGGCCTAAGCGTATAATTAAGCCGCTTGCATTTCAGCAGGTAAAAATAAACGATGGTTTTTGGAGCCCCAAAATGAAGGTATGGACAACCAAAACCGTATACGATGTTTTTGACAAGCTGGAAGGGAAATATGAACCCGATCGTCCGGATATTATAGCCGAAAAGGCAAAGCTTGGCCGCACACGTAACGCCTTTCTGAATTTTGATATGGTTGCGCAGGGTAAAAAAAATACCGGCAATCATGATGGCCCGCCTTGGTATGATGGCCTGGTTTACGAAACTATCCGTGGAGCCGCTGACTTGCTCGCGGAGCATCCTGATCCCGCACTGGAAAAAAAAATAGACGGCTACATCGACCGCATTGCCGCCGCGCAAAATGCCGATCCGGATGGTTATATCAATACATACACCACACTTGTACGCCCGGATAAACGTTGGGGTACCAATGGTGGCGATGATAAATGGCAGCATGATATTTACAATTCGGGCATGCTGATGGAAGCTGCGGTGCATTACTATCGTGCTACCGGCAAAACTAAACTTCTTAATGTGGCTGTTAAACTCAGCAATTATATCTGTACCCAGATAGGGCCAGCGCCCAAAAGCAATGTTATCCCCGGTCACGGTGGGCCGGAAGAGACGTTGCTGAAACTGTACCAGCTTTTTAAAGAACAGCCTTCGTTAAAAAACAAGATAACCGCCCCGGTTAAGGAAGAGGAATATCTGGCCATGGTAGAATTCTGGATTAACGACAGGGGCAACTATGGCGAAGCGGATGGTAGCCATGCCCGTAAAAGTGATAGTTCCTACAACCAGGACCACATGCCCGTAATCCAACAAAAAACTATTGAAGGGCATGCTGTAAGAGCAACATTGCTTGCCACGGGTGTTACAGCTACCGCAATGGAAACCGGTGATGCCGCATATGCCAATACTGCTGTTAACTATTGGAAAAATATGGCAGGCAAAAGGATGTTCATAACAGGGGGAGAGGGCGCCATTGCCGATGGTGAACGCTTTGGAAAGGATTATTTCCTGCCCGAGTCGGCGTATCTGGAAACCTGCGCATCCATTAGTGCCGGTTTCTTTAGCCAGCAGATGAACGAGATGGAAGCCGATGGCAAATACATGGATGAGTTTGAGCGTATCATTTATAACAATTTCCTTTCGGGCATATCGCTAAACGGACAGCAGTATTTTTATGAAAACCCGCTTGTGGGCAACGGCAACAAGCGCTGGGCCTGGCATGATTGTCCTTGCTGCCCGCCAATGATTTTGAAAATGGCAGGGGCTTTGCCTCAATACATTTACGGGTACGATGGTAGCGATGTTTATGTAAACCTGTTTATAGGCAGCGACGCATCGCTGAAAATAAAAGGCGAAGATGTGTTGATTAAACAAACCACGGGCTATCCATGGAAAGGAAATGTAAGGTTAGAAATTAACCCGCAAGGCGCTAAAACTTTTGCCATGAAGGTAAGGATCCCCGGATGGGCCGAAGGCAAAGAAAATCCATTTGATCTGTATTCCTCAAATTTAAACGGGAAACCGGTATTAAAGGTGAATGGCAAAGCTATGCCTGTTGATCCGCAAAATGGCTATTTAACTATAAGCAGAGCATGGAAAAAAGGCGATGTTGTCGAGCTGCAATTGCCGATGGCACCACGCCTGGTTGCCGCCAATGATTCTGTGCAAACCATCAAAAATAAACTGGCCATTGCATCGGGCCCGGTCATTTATGCTTTTGAAACTGTAGATAATCCTGATCTAAAAAATTATACCCTGAATCCTAACGCAGGTTTGAAACTAAGCTATAAACCGGAATTGCTTAACGGTGTAAATGTTGTAACCGGCAATGTAAGGGATAGTGGGGGAAAACAGGTGAGCATAACCGCCGTACCTTTTTACACCTTAGGTAACAGGCAACCCGGCTCTCCTTATGAAGTTTGGATCAGGAAAGGCAGTGATCAATAAATAAATATTTAAGCAAGCGCCCTTTAATTTTAGATCTTCTACATCGATGAGAAAATATTCTATCTGTTTAGCAGTATTAGCCAGCTGTTTTAACGTAATTACCTTTAATGCCTGCAGTCAAACCACGCAATTGGCGGCAGGTGTTCAGAAAGTGACTTCAGGAACAATTGATAAGTTTACGCCCTACAGCTTTTGCAGCGAACAGCCTATGAGCGCGGCCTTGAGTGAGTTGCCTGCCGGAAAGCTGCCTTTTAGTGTCGACGATATCAAAATAAAGATTAATGACAGGGGAGTAGTAGTGGAGGTACCCTTAGATGACACCGAGCAGTTGTATGGATTTGGGATGCAGATAGGCTCGTTTAATCAACGGGGATTAAAAAAGCGCCCTATTGTTAATGATAATCCACTGAATGATCTGGGTTATACGCATGGTCCCACAACCTTTTACGTATCAAGCAAAGGGTATGGTATTTTAATCAATACTTCGCGTTACACTACTTTTTATTGCGGGAACACCTCAAAGCTCAATAAAAGCAGGAACGACGCTAAGGAAAGTAACGGTGGTAATTCGGTTGAGGAATTATATAAAAGCGATAATAAAGCTTCAGGATCTGTAACGGTTGATATTCCCGGGGCGAAAGGGATTGAGGTGTTTGTTTTTGATGGCCCAGATCTGAAAACCGCGGTACAGCGTTATAACCTGTTTTCGGGCGGAGGAGCCTTGCCTGCCATATGGGGGCTGGGTGTAAAGTATCGGGTTAAGGCTGATTTTAACCAATACCAGGTTGATAAAATGGCTGCTTATTTTCGCGAGAATCATATCCCCTGCGATGTTTTAGGTCTGGAGCCACGCTGGCAAACCGCTTCTTATTCCTGCTCTTATGTTTGGAACAAAAGCTTTTTCCCTACGCCTAATGCGTTTATTGACTCCATGAAAAACAAGGGCTTTCACATCAACCTATGGGAGCATGCCTTTGTATCACCTAAATCGCCGCTGTATGAGCTTTTAAAGAATAAGGCAGGTAATTACCTGGTTTGGAACGGCCTGGTTCCTGATTTCGCCGATACTGCCGCAAGTAACCTTTTTGCCAATTATCACAGGCAAACATTTGTACTGCCTGGAATTTCGGGTTTTAAAATGGATGAGTGCGATAACTCAAACATTGCTTTCGGGAGCGGGGCCTGGAGCTTTCCGGAGCTTAGTCAGTTTCCGTCAGGTATTGATGGTGAGCAGATGCACCAGCTTTTTGGCCTGCTTTATCAAAAAACGATCTATGGCATATATAAAAAATTGAATCAGCGTACTTATTTGGATGTTCGGGCTTCAAACACCTTCGCTTCATCATATCCGGCAGCTTTATACAGTGATACCTACCTGCATGACGAATATATCCGCATGATCCTTAACTCCGGTTTTGCGGGTATGATCTGGTCGCCGGAGGTGCGTGAATCCAACTCTATAAAAGACTTTATGCGCAGGAGTCAAACGGCGGTGCTTTCGGCACAAACGCTGTATAATTCGTGGTATCTGCAAAACCCGCCCTGGCTACAGATCAACAGGGAAAAGAATAACAAAGGCGAACTGATGGATAACGCTAAAGAAGTTGAAGGAGATATTCGTAAACTGCTGAACTTTAGGATGAGCCTGATCCCATACCTGTACAATGCCTTTGCCGATTATCATTTTAAAGGCATTCCGCCATTCAGGGCTTTAGTAATGGATTATCCGCAGGATAAAAATACGTTCAATTTATCAGATGAGTACATGATTGGCAATGATATCCTGGCCGCTCCCTTAACCGAAAAAATGGACGAACGCCAGGTTTATTTGCCCGAAGGCATATGGTACGATTATAATACTAATCAAAAGTATGACGGAGGTAAATCGTATACCATAAAACCCAGCCTTACCCAACTGCCTATATTTATTAAAGCCGGAACTATTTTGCCGCTGGCTAAACCGGTAGAGTTTGTTGCACCCGATACCAAATTTGAAATTACCTGTTATGTATACGGGAATGGAAACAAGGCTTCTTTGTTTGAAGATGACGGCCTGACTTTTAACTACGAGAATGGCGCTTACAATACCGTAAACCTTGTTTGGGGTAAGAATAAAGGAGATGTTAAGCGTACCGGCAAATTCAAAACCAGCAGATATATCATTAAAAACTGGCAGGTGATTAATTGAAAGATCAAGGTAAACAGAAAGGGCCTGTACATCGCTGTGCAGGCCCTTTCCGTTTATAGCTTAAGCTGTTTATTTTTTGCTCAACAACTGGATCTGATAGCTAAAACTTGCGTCCTTAGCGTAAACCCTGTATTGCTCTAATGGTTTCGGTCCGCAGCCATTTGAGCCAACACCCAGCGTTTTATGGCTGATACACAATACCGTGCCCTTGCTTTTAGGCAGATCAATCTTGTATTCAACATCGGTCATTTCCTCATCGCTGTATGGCAATGCGGCTGCCTGGAATAACTCGCCGGTTTGTTTAATGGCAATGCCCGAGCCTTTGGCACCAAACACTTTGGCCCAGCGTACATCTTCGTGATTACCGGAATCCATTGGTTTTTCATACGGTGTCATTTGCTTAGCAACACTGCTTGAATAATGACCTACATCAAAACCACTTTTTCTGTCGGCATAGTTTTCCATCTCGCCACGGCCAAAATATTCAAACTGATCAAGATCTTTTTTCAGGAATAAACGTACACCCAACCTGGCCAGTACCAGTTTAGGATCGGCGTTAAAGCTTACTTTGTTATCAGCTTTGATAATGCCATCGCCGTTAATGGTGTAGGTAACTTCATGGTGCACCACGAAATCCTTTTTACCGGTACCGGTTAAGCTGGCTTTTATCTCAACTTCGCCGTTGGCAAGCTGTTTGCCTTGTACGTCGCTTGTTTTCCAGGTTATTTCTTTTAAGCCGTATTTCACCCAGTCTTCATAAGCCCACATATCGTCAATACGATGTGGCGCGCGCCATAGGTGCAGCATTGGGCCGCCATTATCCTGCAACACATTTTCACCGTCTTTTTCCATTTTAGTGAAAGTGCCCTTAGTTACATCAAACTCCAGTGCAAAGCCGGTTCCTTTTACCTTGATCTTATTATCCTCGTTTGATAGGCTCAATTTACTTGTTGCAGCCGGTTCTTTAGCAGCAGGTATAGCTACAGGGAGCTCCAATTGTTGCGCTGCTACTTCATAACCTTTTTTAGCCCACATATTATCGGCAGCCTGGTCAAATGAAATCCTCAGAAAATATTCTGCTCCGGGTTTAGGAGTAACCGTGTATGGGATTTTTACATCCAGTTCCTGACCCGGTTTGATTTCTTTTAACGGCAGGTTACCTGAAGATATGATTGAGCCATTTTCACTTACAGCCCATTTGGCTGCAAAGCTGTTGAGGGTTATAAACTGGTAGCGGTTTTTAATAGTAACGATACCGTTTTTCAGGTCTTTAGGGTGGATGCTGATCCACTGGTAAGCATGTTTCAGCTCGGGGTAAGGGGGTTTTAACGACCTGTCTGAAAACACAACGCCTTTATGAATAAAGTACCTGTCGTTTGGATACTCGCCAAAACCACCGCCAAAAGCGGTTATCGGGTGTTTAGGATCGCGGTTGTTGTAGATACCCTGATCCTGCCACTCCCAGATAGCACCACCCAATAACTGAGGATATTTATCAAACAGATCATTGTAAATATCTACCGAGCCCATAGAGTTGAACATGGCGTGTGCATACTCGCACAGGTAAAACGGCTTGGTTAAGGTATTATCGTTAGCATGTTTTTCAAGATTTTCTACATCGGTATACATTTCGCTGTCCATATCGGCAGGGTTGTTTTTACCTATACCAAAGCCCTGGTAGTGCGTAGGGCGACTTGGATCAATATCTTTGATAACTTTCAATATCGCCCTGAAGTTTGAACCACCGCTACCGCACTCATTACCCAAGCTCCAGATAATAACAGACGGATGGTTTTTGAAATTCTCTACGTTGGCAACATTTCTGTCAATCAATGCGGCTTTAATCCTCGGCTCTTCATTAAATTCATCCCATGCACCGTGGCTCTCCAGGTTGGCTTCGGCCACAAGGTAAATGCCATACTGGTCGCACAACTCATACCAGCGCGGATCGTCGGAGTAATGACAGGTACGTACGTGGTTACAGTTGGCTTGTTTTATCAGTACAAGGTCCCTGATCATTTGTTCTTCGGTAACCGCATGACCATCGTTAGGCCAGTTTTCATGACGGTTTACACCCTTCAGTTTAATTGGTACACCGTTAACCAGGAACAAACGGCCTTTGATCTCAATACTCCTGAAGCCTGTACGTGATGACAGTGTTTCAATGGCGTTAGCTCCGTCATTAATTTTAACAACGGTGGTATAAAGCTTAGGCGTTTCTGCCGTCCATTTTTGCGGGTTGTTTACATGAAAGCTGGTTTCAACAACAACCTCTTCACCTGGCTTCAGGGCTGGGATAGCCTTTTTAGCAGTTGCTCCCGGAACCGGTACGCTGCCGTTGTATAAAGCTACATCCAATACACGGGCTTTAACCGCGGCAGTACCGTAGTTTTTTACTTTGGTTGATACTACAACATCGGCATTTTTATACTGCTTATCCAGATCGGTTTTAACAAAATAATCCCTGATATGCTCCTGCGGACTGCTCCAAAGGGTTACATTTCTGAAAATGCCGCTTAAACGCCACATATCCTGGTCTTCCAGATAGCTGCCGGTGGTAAAGCGGTAAACTTCTACAGCTAAAGTGTTTTTACCGGGTTTGATATATTTGGTAAGGTCAAATTCGGCGGCATTACGACTGTTAACACTATAGCCTACCTTTTTGCCGTTCACCCAGATAAAGAAGCCGGCATCAACACCATCAAATGTGATAAAAATGCGGCGACCGCTCCATTCGGCAGGCACGGTAAAATCACGGCGGTAGCTGCCTACCGGGTTTCGCTCTTTGTATGCGGTATACTTTTCGGACGGGGTGCTCATTACCCGTGGAAAATCTTTCTGGAAAATATAGGTAAAGTTGCTGTAATAAGGTGTGCCATAGCCTTCAACCTGCCAGTTGGACGGTACTTTGATATCCTTCCATTTGGATACGTCATAGTCGGGTTTGTAAAAATTAACCGGGCGCTTTTGTGGCCAGTCTACCCAGTTAAATTTCCAAAGCCCGTTCAGGCTGCGGCTGTATGATGACGCATGACGATTACCAGCCAAAGCTTCTTTCAACGAAGCGTAAGGCATTAACGTAGCATGGCTGGCTTCTTTATTGATACCGATGTTTTCAGGGTCTTCAATTTCTTTAGGCACAGACGCGGTATCTGATTTAGATAGCCCGTTATCCGATTGCTGAAAACCGAACCCTGCTTTATGGCTAAAAACAAAAATGGAAAGCAACAAAACTCTGAGGATTTGCTTGCTAAAACGAGATTTGAACATAGGTGTGTATATAATGGTTGATATGATTTAAACTTTATATAACAGATCAAAGACAAAGAAATATAAAATTTAGATCATAACAACTGTCATTTACACATATTTATTTCATGCTCCTTTTTGTTTTAACTTATCAAGCACCCTGTTACCTACCTTATTTCCCTGGATAATGCCATTATCAATAGCATCCATAAAGTGAATGCCTCCCCAAAACCTGGATATAGCCGCCTCTTTAGCTGCCTGGGTAAAGGAGCTAAAATGTCTTGGCGGTATGCCATAACCGATCTCGACATTATCGGTATATTTAAAATTGTCGCCAAAATAGTGTGTGAGGATCACTGCCGATGCTGATGAAACTACCGAATGGCCGCTGATATATTCGGGAAACGGAGGTGTTTGCAGTAAAGGTTTCCAATGCGGATCGATATACTGGCGGATGGCAGTTTCCGGGCGGATGCGGTTAGTACGGTATTTATCATCCCAGCAGCAAATAAACGCGTCTGTTAGGCCTATGGCGACAACGGTATTTACTTCAATAGCTTTTGAAAAGCTTGCTTTAGTTTGCTTGCAGGCAATATTGGTGATGCCCATCCAATGTGCTCCCGGCGAGATCTTTTTGAGGCCGATAAGCATGTGCCCATCATTTTGAACCGCGAAAGGATTGCAATCCCAAAAGTTGGCGATATCTTTTTCCTCCTGTTTCAAGCCGTCGCCACTTTTAGTGTAGCTCAATTGCAGGAACTTATAAAAAGTTGAGTTTTTATAGGTAGAAAAAGGAATAGGTGGATCAGGCACAAATTGCGCCGCCGAATCGAGCGTAAATGGCCGTACCGTATTAAAATAAGGTTCAACAGGCAGCATATAGGCAGGAGGGGTGAGGTCCCAGCTGCCGGGCGTATGCTTAAGTTTATAACGCGGGTAGTTGTTTATCTTCCGGTACCCATCGGCTTTAGCATAAGCCAGGATCTTTTTGCTGATGAATTTAGCATAGCTTTTTGAACTATCGATCATTTCATCGCTAAAGCCAATTTTGCGGCACGAATCTAAAAATGTGCCTTCGTTTTTAAGCATCAGGCTTCCTGATGGCTGAAGCTTTCCGGCGGTTTCATACATGGCCAGTATAGCGCTCAACTGGCTGTTATAGCCCGAAATCTGTTTCGGCGAGGCGATAGCAGGATAATCATTCAGGACGCCGTGCATGCTTTTAACCTGCTTATCATTTTGCGATAAAACTTCATAACCCGCTAAGCATGTATAAGCAAAAAAACGGGATGCCAAAGGCGGATTGGTTACATCGTGGATCATTACATCGGCCATTTGACCAATCACCTTGCTAACATCTCCGTTCCCTAATGGTTGAGGCGGTGTTTTATGGCAGCCTGCTATAAATAAACCAAGCAATGCTATGGATAGATATTTTTTCATGATTTTATTACTGTGGTTTATAAGCTTTCAGTTTGCCTTTATCCATGCTGAACAACAGGAGATCATTTAATGGCAGCACGCCCCTTACATCGCCTTTTAAACTAAAGCCCGATTGCTGTTGGCTAACATAGCTATAGCCGCCTTTTCCGTCACCCTTAAGCAGAACCCCATAATTGGCATCGTACTTGCCAAAGCGGATCCGGGCATGGTTCATATTTCCACAAAGTAACAGGTCGTTTTTGCCGTCACGGTCATAATCAAGAGGGGTTATGGTATAAACCGGGCTGTATTGGGCCTGGATCGGAAGCGCGGCTTCACGCAGTTTGCCTTGTCCGTTGCTGATAAAAAGGGTAGTAGCAAGATGATTGGCGCTCAGTTTCTTTACGCCCTGCAATTCCTCCGGGGTAAATATTTTATCCACCGTAGCGTCAGCATAGCTTTTATAATCGGGGAAACGGGTACGCATCATGCTCATTTGGTCAAGCATTTCATCGCGGGTTACGTAAGGATAACTTGTGTGCTGAATGTAAAAGCAAAGAATAGGATCAACGGAGCCGTTGTCGTCAAAATCTTTGTATAATAATTCCGCAGGCTCGGTGTCACTGGCTTTACATTGGGTGTTTAGACCAAGGTTTCCCGCAACAATATCCGGATGCCCGTCACGGTTTACATCACTTACCTGGATACAGTTCCACCAGCCGGTATATTTTTTATCAAAGTACTTGGTAGTGGCATCGCTAAGTTTACCGTTGCTGTTTTCAAAAACGGTTAATGGCATCCATTCGCCGGCAACTATTAAATCGGGCTTTTTATCGCCATTCATATCAACCCAGGCGGCATCAGTTACCATGCCTATGTTTTTCAATGCCGGATTATAAGCAGCGGTTTGATTGCTGAATTTCCCTTTACCATCGTTTATCAAAATATAACTTTCGGGTGTTTCGGGATATTGCCCCGGAATTACCCTGCCACCTACAAAAAGATCCACAAAGCCATCGCCGTTAATATCAGCCACTTTTACACAGCTTTTGCTGCTTGCCATTTTGGGCAGAGCGTCTTTAGCTTTCGTGAAGTTTCCTTTGCCATCGTTAAGGTACAGCCTGTCCTGCAATAAAGCATCGTCAGGTTTGTAATCGGCATATCCGCCCGAACATACATACAAGTCGGGTTTGCCGTCATTGTTCGCGTCAAAAAACACGGCGGCGGCATCGGTACTTTTCTTGTCGGCTTCGAAGGCTGCTGTTGCCTTAGCTGCAAATTTGCCATCCTTTTGCTGCAGATATAAAACGCCTGCTTTATCGTCATGTCCGCCAACATACACATCTTCAAACCCATCGCCATTTACATCGGCTTTGGCCAAAACGGAGCCGGAGAATGAAATAGAGTTGATCAGCAATGGTTGCCGTTTAAAATCATTGGTGGTGTTATCGCTTTCTGCAGATATTATAGGCGATGGGATTTCTTTAAAAATAGGTTTTACAGGTTGAGATGCTGGATTGGAACCTTTAGCATCTTGCTCGTTCAGCGTGATCTGTTTATCGGCTTTTACATTGGTAAGCAGTTGTGAGCCGCCGCGCTGCCAGGTAATCCTTAATGAATCTATCTGTTTATCCTTGCCTAAACCAAAATGCAATACAGGAGATACGCTTGACTGGAAACCACGTGTCGGCATTTGCTCAAGGTACTGTCGTTTGCCGCCATTGTATATAGAAACTTTAGCACCAATACCTTGTGTGTTGCCGCCTGCACCTTTCAGGCTGATAGCTAAGTAATGGTTGCTGTTTTGTTTGGCTGCCTGGTTTTCATAAACAAAGGCTGGCTGATTGATATTGTTCACTACCAGGTCAAGGTCGCCATCATTATCCAGATCCACATATGCGGCACCGTTACTGTTTGATGGCAGGGTTATTCCCCATTGCTGGCTGACATTCGCAAAAGTAGTATTGCCATTATTTTTAAACAGGTAGCTTTTAACCTGCGATGAAGGCATTTGGTTTACGATATTTAACAGGTCTTGCCGCATAACGCGCCTGTCTTTCAGGTTATCGCCCATAAACTTTAAAAAGTCCATGTTGGTATAATCGCGGGTGTAGCCGTTGCTCACAAAAAGGTCTTTCCAGCCATCGTTATCATAATCGGCAAAGAGGGGCGACCAACTCCAGTCGGTATTGGAAACACCAGCCAGCTGACCAACCTCGCTGAAAGTATTGTCGCCGTTGTTGACCTGCATCATATTGCGCATGTACTGGTAATAAAAGCCAACCCGCAGGTTTAAGTCAAACGCCTCATAGTTGTCAATACCGAACAGTAGCTTTTGGCGCTTATTATCTTCTGGCAGCATGTCCAGGGTGTAAATATCCGGTTTGCCATCGTTGTTGATATCGGTAACGTCATTGCCCATCGAGTAAAATGATGTATGCCCGATCTGCTTCTGTAATTCGTCGGTAAACGCGCCTTTGGCATTGTTGATATACAACCTGTCGGGCACGCTGTAATCATTGGATACATAAATGTCCGGCCATCCGTCGCCATTGATATCGGCAATGCCTGCAGCCAGACCGTAGGATAAAGGATTATTAACGATCCCGGCGTTAGTAGTGATATCTGTAAAACGGTTATTGTCATTTCTTAACAGACGGATACCCGATTCGGCATCCCTTTTAGCAGATACATCCTTAACATAAATATCATCGATGATACTGATGCGAGCAGGGTTATGGTTAACCAGCAGCAGGTCGAGATCGCCGTCGCGGTCATAGTCAAAAAAGTAGGCCTGGGTACTGAACGAAGGGAAATCAAGGCCATAATCGGCAGTCATGTCTTTAAACATGGGATTGCCATTGGCATCGTTGCCCTGGTTGATGAACAACTGATTGATCCGCTTTTCGGCCCTCACTTTGCCTGAGTAGCAAAGGTACAGGTCGAGCTTGCCATCGCCGTTAACATCGGCCATGGTTACTCCTGTTTTCCACGGACCGGGGCGACCAGCCACACCGACTTCGGCGGTAATATCTTTGAACTGCATGTGGCCCTGGTTCAGGTACAATTTATTATCGGTCATGTTTCCGGTAAAATAAACATCGGGCAGTCCGTCGCCGTTCAAATCGCCGGTGGCTACACCACCACCATTATAAAAATATTCGTACATCAACACGTTGGTATTGAGGCCTTCGGTTAAAGTATTGGCGAAATCAATGTGCGTTTGCTCCTGCGGGAGCAGTTTAAACAGTGGTTGGGTAGAATCGGTGCCAGGCTCATGGCTACATCCGGCGGACATTACAAGGGTACACAATCCCCCCAATATTAAAAAAGTTCTGTTTTTTTGCTTTTTAAGAGATAGAGAGCGCCGGAATATCTTCATTTTGGTTTAACTATGGTTACGGCAATTGGGGGCCGTTAAATTTGTTGTCAAGATAACAATTATTCGGAGTTTTATATAGGCTGGGAGATTAGTTCTTAAATACTTTTCAGAGATTTATTTAATCTTCACGGTTGGCGCTCTTCAAGAAGAATCGCGCGCTATTGTACATTAATTAAAACCAAGGTTATTTAGTTTTTGAAGAAGATTTAAAAGCAATCTCTGATCAATTTTATAAAAAAAGGATGACAGATAAATAAATATGTATAATTTGGCGATGTCCTAAATCAATTTAGCAGATCAATTAAAACGCTAATTAAACCTATCAATGAACAAACCAATTAAAATCCTGCTCAGTTTAACGTTATTAATTATTTTCAAGGCAAACACGGTAAATGCCCAAACTCAACCGGTGTATACTAAGTATGTAAATACTTTTATAGGTACCGCGCCGCTCAATGACCCTAAAATTTTAGGTTATGAATTGCCCAAAGGATGGCGGTCATGGGCCGGGCTTACTTTTCCGGGTAGCTCATTGCCCAATGCTATGGTGCAATTAAGTCCTATGACAGCCTATGGCTCTGGGGCGGGTTACCAGTATGAGGACTCGGTTATTTATGGCTTTACGCATACCAATAAAGGGCACTGGAATTTGTGTAATATCCCGATTTTGCCGGTATCAAATCCGCAGGGAAGCAAATTCGGGTCAAGGTTTTCGCATAAAAAAGAAAGCTCGGCACCGGGGTTTTACCAGGTATATCTTGAAGATTACCAGGTAAATGTGAGCCTGACCTCGACCTTAAGGAGCGGTTACCATAAATACGAGTATAAGAACAACACCAACAGGCAAATTCTTTTTGACCTGGGCAAAGCCAACAGCAGGGTATCAACCTGGCGTATAGAACAGGTAGGCCCGAATGCTGTTCAAGGTTTTCAAGGTGGCGAGAACGTTTATTTTTATGCCGAACTAAATACCAAAATAAACAAATTAGAAAAAACAGAGGAAGGTCAGCGCAGTGGGTATGCGATGCTGTATTTAGCCGATGGAAGTACTGGCTCGGTTGAACTTAAAATCGGGCTCTCGTTTGTAAGCGAGAAAAACGCTAAAGAGAACCTGGAGAATGAGATAGGCAGTAAAAGCTTTGATGCTATTCGTAATGAGGCGACACAGACATGGGAAAAGCTATTGGCTAACATACAGGTTAAAGGCGGAACCGAGAAACAAAAACGCATGTTTTATTCCTGCCTGTACCGTTCGTTTTTGTGGCCTGCATTACGCAGCGACGTAAACGGCGAGTTTACCGATGCCAAAAGAAATGTAGTGAAAACAGGGGCAAGGTACTATACAGAACCATCGTTATGGGATACTTACCGGAATAAAGATGTGCTGCTTGGGTTGATCTCGCCTGATGTAACGCTTGATGTTATTAAATCATTAAAAGATGTTGGCGATAAAACCGGTTTCATCCCTACGTTTTTTCACGGTGATCACGGTGCTTCGTCCATCGCGGGAGCTTACCTGAGAGGTATCGATAATTTTGATGTTGAAGGCACTTATAAATTGTTGCTAAGAAACGCCAATGTTGAAGGCGGTGCGCGTCCGTACATTACCGAGTATATTCAGAAAGGATATATCTCTGATCCTGACATTGCCAAACCCGAGGTGGAAACCAAAGCCAAAGCAGGAGTTTCAAAAACGCTGGAGTACTCATACGACGATTATTCGGTAGCACAGATAGCCAAAAAATTAGGTGATACCGCCAATTACCGCATTTTGATGGCGCGTTCAAAAAACTATAAAAACATGTTTGATCCATCTACCCGGTTTATGCGGGGTAGGTTGGAGAACGGCGAATGGATCAGGAACTTTGACCCTCAGCATCCGTATTATGAATACATGTACCGCGAAGCTAATGCCTGGCAGGTATCCTTCTTTGCGCCGCATGATATGCCGGGCCTGATCAAGCTTTACGGCGGGCCAAAAGGATTCGAATCAAAGCTTGATTCGTTATTTACCCTGCCATGGAACCCTAATTATATTGCCCGAAATGTAGAAACTATGATAGGTCAGTATTGCCAGGGTAACCAACCCGATCATGAGGCACCGTTCGCTTATATTTTTATCAATAAACCGGCAAAATCGCAAAAAATAATCGACTATATTTTGAACAACCTTTATGGTATTGGTGACGAAGGGTTGGAACTCAGCGGGATGGATGATGCCGGCGAAATGTCATCATGGTATGTTTTCAGCGCGTTAGGTTTATATCCTTTTTCGGCAACCGATCCAAAATATATTGTTACTGCCCCCTTGTTTGATGAAGTGAAATGGACAACCAGCAATGGCAAAACTTTAACCATCAGCAAGCCGGGAAAAGGCAGGGCTGTTACCTCGGTAAAAGTAAACGGAAAGGTTAATAACGGATATTTTGTGTCGCACGATTTGTTTAAAACAGGCGGTAAAATATCAATATCTACAAACTAAAAAAACGACTTTTCAAGGCCATAGCCCCGTTATTGTATTTGGTAACGAGATTGTGGCCTTGAAAAGTCAATAGTGCCTGATTTTACCGGAGAACTGTTTTTGATTTTTCGGCAACATGCCTTAATATTGTGCGTTCTTTCATGAACATCTATCTAAATGAGCAGAAAAACGGTAAATATCTTGATATTAAGTGTTGGGGTGCTCATGCTTCTGATCCGGCCTTACCTTGTTTACCAACTGACAGGTTATGAAAACAAAGGGAAAAACCCTGTTAAAACCATCCTGCTGCAAAGACTGATCAAGAAGAAGGATGAGCACTATGAGCATTCTGAAAACTCAGCAGTCGAAATCCAAATCCGCAAGCTTAACTTTAAAGTCCCGGTAAAGCCAACTCCATTTTTGCGCCTCCGTGGCTTAGTGTCAGCTTCTTATGTTAGCTCAAATATCCACGTTAACAAAGCGCAGCTTACATTGCTCGTTAAGCCGGGAAAATATCTTTTAAATTTCTTATCCTGTTTTCGTATCTGATTAATAGCTTATGATAATTGCGTGCTCATCAGCGTGTATTATAGCATCGCAATACTTTTTCTGTTGCACAGATTGATTTTTAAAAGCTTATTACATGAAAACCATATTTTTTACTTTTCTCTTTCTTGCTACGCTTGCAATTGCACAGGCACAGCAATTAATAACCTGGCCGGATGGCAAAAAGGCAGCCATTATCCTTACTTATGATGATGCTTTGCCCTCGCAATTGAAAATTGCAGTACCTGAGCTTAAAAAAGAGAAATTGACAGCTACCTTTTTCCTGACAAGTGACATCGACAGCACCTCAATACCCCAATGGCGAAGCCTTGCTAAAAAGGGCTATGAGTTGGGTAACCACACTGTGTTTCACCCTTGCGCGGGAACGGATGACAACCCTGTTCCTTCTGATCATTATACCGCATACCAAATCATTCGGGAAATTGAGGTAATGGACAGATTTTTATACGCGGTTGATGGAAAAACCAAAAGGACATTCGCCTATCCGTGTGCCGAAACTATTGTGGGTGGGAAGGACTATGTAGATTCTCTCCGGAAGTATACCTTGGTTAAATATGCCCGGGATGGCGGCGACTCAACAGCTTTTATAACCGATTTTAACCATCTTGATCCTTTTCGTGTACCTTCTTATGGATTAGAAGGTGGCGAGACCGGGGCTCTGCTTATTGCCTTTGTAAAAAAAGTGCAGCAAAGCGGTGGTTTGGGTATAATAATGATTCACGGTGTAGGCGGCGATTATATCACCATTTCTGCCGAAGCCCATAATGAGCTTATCCAATATCTGAAAGCCAACCGGAAAGAGATCTGGATCCCGACTTTTCAGCAGGGTATGGATTACGTGAACAAGCAAATTCCTTTAAAAGCACAAAAACTATAACTTCAAAACATCAAAACGAACTATGAAAAATTTTAACAGAAGGTATTTTTATATTCCGGCTGCCTTAGCACTCGCCACTTGCCTGGGCATTACTGCGTTTCGTGACCCGGAGGCACCCGCTATTAATAAGGTGCAACATGTGGTTGTCATTTATATGGAAAACCACAGCTTTGACAACCTGTGGGGCCAATTCAAAGGTGCCGATGGGCTTACATCAGCAAATAAAGAAAACGTTATCCAGATAGACGCGGAAGGTAAGCCTTATACTACTTTGCCACCGGTGCCGCGCAGCAGCGCTTTCCCTACAAACCTGCCAAATACTTATTTTAATATCGACCAATACGTAGCTGCCGATCAGGCTACGCCCGATGTTACGCATGCTTTTTACCAGGAGCAAATGCAAATAAACGGCGGTAAGATGGACAAGTTTGCGTTATATAATTATACCAAAGGTTTAACCATGGGATATTATACTACTGCTAAACTACCGTTGTATGAACTGGCGACTAAGTATACGCTTTGCGATCACTTTTTTCACAGCGCTTTTGGCGGCTCCTTTCTTAATCACCAATGGTTAATTGCGGCTGCTTCACCAGAGTTTCCTAACGCCCCGGAAAATATCAAAGCGCAACTGGATGCATCCGGAAAACTGATTAAAGACGGATCGGTAACGCCGGATGGCTATGCTGTTAATACTTCTAATTCTGTAAACCTGCATCCTAAAGGTGCCAATCCTGCAACTCTGATTCCTAATCAAAATGGCCCAACTATTGGCGACAGGCTTACCGATAAAGGAATTTCATGGGCCTGGTATTCAGGTGGCTGGAATGATGCGGTAGCAGGTAAAGCCGACCCAACCTTCGCTTACCATCACCAGCCATTCGCTTATTTTACTAAATATGCCGAAGGTACTGAAGAAAGAAAAAAACACCTGAGAGATGAAACCGAGTTTTTGGAAGCAGCAAAAAAAGGCACTCTACCGGCAGTATCTTTTGTTAAACCTATAGGGCTTGAGAACGAGCATCCTGGTGCATCTACAGTTACAGCCGGTGAAAGCCATGCCGTTAAGTTAATTAACGCGGTACTGAACGGGCCAAATGCTAAAGACGTGGTTATAATCCTCACTTACGATGAAAACGGTGGTTTTTGGGATCACGTTGCGCCACCGAAAATTGATAAATGGGGACCAGGTACAAGGATCCCCGCATTGATCATTTCGCCATTCGCGAAAAAAGGTTTTGTTGACCACACTAATTACGAAACGGTAAGCATTATGGCGTTTATAGAAAAAAGATGGGGGCTGAAACCGCTTAACAGCCGCGATCAGCATGCCGATCCCTTAAGCCATGCGTTTAGCTTTTAAGGCTATTTCAGCAGGCCTCCTGGTTGTCACCGGGTTGGGCCTGCTGAGTTTTCATAATACCTCGGCGTCCGTATCTGAAAATGTGCGTGAAAAGCTGGTACTACAGGCTGATAGTTTTTTGACCGCGGTACACAGTTTGCAGTCGGCAGCAGCAAGTGGCAACAAACAGGTGTTGCAGCAGCGGTTCAAAAATGTACGGTTGGCCTATAAACGGATAGAATGGGCTACAGAATACTTTGATCCCCTTACTTCGCGGCAGGTTAACGGGCCTCCGGTACCCGAAACCGAGCTTAGCGGCCTGGTTATCCAACCGGAAGGTTTGCAGATCATAGAGCAGTTTTTGTTTCCTAATTTTAACCCTGCTTCACGGAAGCAGCTTAGCGCATCGCTGGCTAAGCTTGAGGTTAATGCCCGGGCATATCAGAATTATTTTGCACAGGCCGATTTGCAGGACTGGCAGATCATGGATGCGCTTAAATTGGAGGTATTTCGGGTAGAGGCCTTGGGCTTGAATGACTTTGATGATCCCCTCGTTCATCAGTGTTTTGCAGAATCGACGGCTGCGCTTAAAAGTGTAGGGGTTGTTACGATGTACTACGTACAGGATAATAACGATCCGTTGCATGAACTTTTCGATCACGCTATAGGCTATCTTTCCAGGCCTGTTGTTTTTGATCATTTTGACCGGGCTGCATTTCTTACCCTTTATGCAAATCCCTTAACAAGGGCTTTAACTTATTTACATAAGCAGTTGAACCTGCCCGATGTCCGTTACAACCGTTTGTTGAACCAGGATGCGGAAACGTTATTTGATGCAAACGCTTTTAATCGTAATGCTTATATCGCCGCCCCGGAGGATTCTGTTACCGAAAAAAAGATAGCGTTGGGTAAAAAATTGTTTTTTGACCCTCGGTTGTCCGGCACCTTAACCCGTAGCTGCGCTACCTGTCATCAACCCGATAAAGCGTTTACTGATGGTATGGTTAAAAATCTGGATATTACCGGCAAAAAAACAATTTTCCGGAATACGCCAACGCTGATCAACGCGGCGTTACAGCCCGCTCAGTTTTACGATCTCCGCGCAGCTTCGCTGGAAGATCAGGTTGTTGATGTAATAGGTAATCGCGATGAAATGCATGGCGACATTAAGCTCTCGACCAAAAAGCTGTGGCAGGACAAATATTACACCGGGCTTTTTAATGACGCTTTCCCGATAAAAGACAGAACAGCTATCGATACAGGAGAAGTGATGAATGCTTTGGCAAGCTATATCCGAAGCCTTACCGCCTTAAATAGCCGGTTTGACGCTTATATGCAAGGCGATCGGCAAATGCTGAATCAAACGGAAATCAACGGTTTTAATATTTTTATGGGCAAGGCGCGTTGCTCAACATGTCATTATCTGCCATTGTTTAATAGCACGCTTCCGCCAAGGTATGTGCAAATGGAAGCCGAGGTGATTGGTGTGCCGAAAATCAAAAATGGTAAAATCATTGATCCGGATCCGGGACTGTTTGGTATTCAGCCATTGGAGTTTAACGAACACGCCTTTAAGGTTACTACCGTGCGCAATACCAACAGAACTGCGCCATATATGCACAATGGCATTTATAAGACGCTTGAGGAAGTAGTTGATTTTTACAATGAAGGCGGAGGCGCTGGAATGGGGCTGAAAGTCCCTAACCAAACACTTTCTGCAGATAAACTTCATCTTACTGTTAAAGAAAAAAAAGAACTGAGCGCTTTCATTAAAGCACTGGACAGCCATAATTAAATTATCCGCGATTTTAATGACCGCTTCGTTATTTTATTTAGTTGCTGTCGGGCTATATTTGCCGCCATGGAAATTTCAAAGCTTGAGCAATTAACCAATCTGAGTAAAGGATATAAAGCTTATTTATATGATTGTGACGGCACCCTGGCCGACAATATGGGGGCGCACAAGGAAACCTATATCAAAGTAGCGGCAAATAAAGGGCATGTTATTGAAGGAGATATCATAGATGAACTGGCGGGATGGCCGGTGATCAATGTAATTGAGGAGATAAACAAAAAATACGGGACAGACTTTGACTCGCTGGAGTTTAAGGAGTTGAAATATAAATTGTTTCTGGACGAATATATAGCGCATACTTTACCCATAGTCCACGTGGTAGACCATCTGCGGGCGCACGTAGGTAAAGTAAAGATCGGCGTGGTATCCGGCAGCGGCAGGGTTGCTGTGGAAAAGACGCTGGAAGTGCTTGGGATAGCATCGCTTATTGAGGTTATGGTTTGCGCCGGTGAAACCGAGCATGGAAAACCTTTTCCAGACCCTTTTTTGAAAGCGGCGAAATTGCTTGAGGTTAATCCGGAAGATTGCCTGGTATTTGAAGATGGCGAAGCGGGAACCATAGCTGCCACGGCGGCCGGTATGAACTGGGTCCGTATCGACCACTTATAGAACAAGACAAATTCAGGCTTTTATTCTCCTTTGGTTTTTTCTTCTTTTTTGAAATGGGCCCGCGCTTGTTTCAGACCGGTTGCGATGGCTTCGCCCTCGTTGCCGGTTGTTTTTAGCACTTCGTTTGCAATCTCGGTTGCCTTATCCCTTATTTTTTTAGGTTTGATTTTTGTATGATGGCGGGTAGTCGCCGTTAAGCCATGGCATAATTCCTCCTTTTTTATGCTAACAATTTGCCGCGGGTTTTGTTAACCCATTATGAAAAATCCATTTAAAAAAGAAGATAATACAGGGCTTATTGTAGCAGTAGCGGCTGGCGCGTTGGTGGCTGGCGCATTAGCTTATTTATTTTTAACCGAAAGCGGGGGAGAGGTGATTAAGTCAATTAAGCATAGGTTAAAAGATGAAGCAAAGGATCTGGCTTCTGATGTTGTTAGTGCTAAGACCGGTATAAAGAAAAAGAAAATAAAAAAAGTAGCCGATCATATCGTTAAATAACATGCCTCCGAAATCAAAATTACCTTACGTTGTTTGCCACATGATGAGTTCGGTTGATGGCAAAATATTGACCAAGAACTGGGCTGATACCAAGACAGGAAAAGGTTCAACAGGGCTCTACGAAAAGGTTCATAAGAAATATGACAGCCAGGCCTGGATGTGCGGTAGGGTAACCATGGAGCGCGACTTTGCAGATGGCCTATACACTCACGATGGTGAGCAAACAAATGAAACTACCGATTTTGTAGCTGATGCTAAAGCCAAATCGTTTGCTATAGCGATAGATGCTAAAGGTAAATTAGCGTGGAAAGAAAACAACATCGATGGCGACCATCTTATTGAAGTGCTCACCACACAGGTTTCACAAGGCTATGTTGATTATTTGCGTGACCGGGGAATATCATATGTTTTCGCGGGCGACAAGGACGTTGATCTTACAGTGGCTTTAAATAAGATAACAAGTCTTTTCCCGATAAAAACAATAATGCTGGAAGGTGGCGGAAATTTAAACGGCGCGATGATGAAAGCAGGATTGGTTGATGAATTAAGTTTGCTGCTTTTGCCACTGGCCGATGGAACAACTGCAACCAGCGTGTTTGAAACCGGGGCCGTTACCGAAATGAAGTTGAAAAAGGTAAAAGAACTGCCCGGTGGTGTACTCTGGCTAAACTACAAGGTAAGGAAGGCCAAATGAACAGGCTTTGATCTGGTTTCTATTTTTGGATAAAATTTGCAGATTTATTTGCTTTAATCGTTTAAAGCGTTAGATTTGTTTTCATATTCCAATTTAACCAAAATCTGTAGCCTTTCAACACAGTGAAAAAAGTTGTCCTAAAAGATATTGCGCAACACGTTGGTGTCTCCACCGCGTTGGTTTCGTATGTGCTTAACGGGCAGGCAGAGGAAAAGCAGGTGAGCAAGGAAAACGCGGAGAAGATCAAATTAGCCGCTATTGAATTAAACTACCAACCCAACCAGGTAGCCAAAAGTCTCCGGATCCGGAAAACACATACCATTGGTTTAGTGGTGGCTGATATCAATTACCGTTTTAGTACCGGGATTACCCGGGCTATAGAGGCGGAGGCCAAGCGCCTCAACTTTACAGTGATTTTTGGTAGTACTAACGAAAACCGGGATAAATTTACCGAACTAACCAATGTGCTGGTAAGCCGGCAGGTAGATGGCCTTATCCTTGTACCCGGCGAAGACTCGCAGGAGCAAATTCTGCATCTGCAAAATTCAGGAATCCCATTTGTACTTATTGACCGTTATTTTCCCGAAATAGATACCAATTATGTTGCTTTAGATAATTACAAGGCCGCGTATGACGCGGTATCCTATTTGGTTGCTGCTGGTCATAAAAGGATCAGCTTTATCAATCTAAAAACAGACATGTTCCATTTGCAGGAGCGAGATAGGGGGTATTTAGATGCGCTGAAAGACCATCACCTTGAAAGCCGCCCCGAATGGTTGATCCATGTCAAGGGCGACGATTTATCAAAGGAAATAGAACCAGCCCTTAAACCTTTATTAAATTCTGCCGATAAACCTGATGCTATTTTCCTGGCCACGGATCGTTTGACCATTGAAGCCCTGAAGCAATTAAACGCATTGGGGGTAAAGGTGCCGGGTGATGTATCTGTACTGAGCTTTGACGAATCGGATGCATTCGATTTGTTTTATTGCCCGGTTACGCATGGTCGCCAACCATTGGAAGAAATGGGGGAGGCCGCGGTAAAGACTTTGGTAAACCTGATCAATAACCAGAAGATAAAGAAGAAGCTGACATTCCAGGCGGGGTTTGTCCCGGGAAAATCGTGCCGTGAAACATAGAATTTTTTTTTAGCCCTTTACTTTAATCGATTAAAGTAAAGTTTAAACCTGATAATCAATTTAAAAATTAAACAGTACAGTTATATGAACCATTTTAACACCCATTACTTTAATCGATTAAAGTGTAATTCTCCTTGATAAAACCGTCAAAAAAAGCTTATCAAACCAACATTAAAACCAAACGAATTATGAAAAAAATTTTAACAATCATGTTCATGCTCTGTTACGTGGCCCTGTACGGTCAGCAAAAAGTAGTAACAGGCACGGTGACCGAAAAAGAGCGGGGGACACCGCTTGCCGGCGTTACCGTAAAATCGGCCATAGCAAGTACCATTACCGATGTTAACGGAAAATTTAGCCTTAACGCCACCTTAAATGGTAATATCACCTTCTCTTTTGTAGGGATGCAAACGTTTACCTACACCGTTAAAGCGGCTAACGAACCGGTGCTTATAGCCCTTGAATATCAGTCGGGCAACCTTGACGAAGTAGTTGTAACCGGTTATCAAAGCCAGAAAAAGGCCGATTTGACAGGCGCTGTATCCGTAGTAAAAATGACCGACATTAAGGATATCCCACAGGGTAACGCTACCAAAGCATTACAAGGTAGGGTACCCGGCGTGTACATCACCACCAACGGTTCGCCCGAAGGTGGCGCGACCGTCCGCATCCGTGGTATCGGTACACTGAATAACAACGATCCATTGTATGTTATCGACGGCGTACCAACCACCCGAGGGTTGGAAGAAATTAACCAGGCGGATATTGAATCGTTACAGGTATTGAAAGACGCTTCATCAGCAACCATTTACGGTTCGAGGGCGGCTAACGGTGTTATCATAGTAACTACAAAACGCGGTAAAAAAGGGATCAGTCGCATTGATGTAAACGCTTCATCATCATTGCAGTATTACAATTCAAAGCTTAAAGTACTGAATACCCAGCAACACGGCGAAGCTTATTTTAAGGCATCGGTTAATGATGGTACCGATCCTAATAATAACCAGATCTATCAGTTTGACTGGAACAAGGATTTTAATAACCCAGTGTTAAATAAAATAATCCTGCCTGAGTTCATCGATGGCGCCAAAACCATGAAACCCGCCGATACCAGGTGGTTTGACGAAATAGGTCAAACCTCATTATTGCAAAATTATAATGTTTCTGTTAGTAACGGTGGCGAAAAAGGGAACAGCTTTCTTTCTGTTGGCTATTACGACAACAAGGGGATAGTTAAAGAAACCCACACCCGCAAGGCCACCATCCGGTTAAATACTGATTATAATTTCTTTAATGGTCGCTTAAAAATTGGCGAAAACCTTAACGTTTCCTTTATTAACGACAGGCTTATTGATGTAAACAGCGTGTTGTTTACCGCGCTGGTTCAAAATCCAATTGTACCGGTTTATACCGTTACCGGCGGATGGGGCGGCCCGGCTGCAGGTATGACCGACCGCCAGAACCCGGTACGTTTAATCATGGATAACAAGCAGAACCAAAGCTATTTTGGTCGCATTACCGGTAACGTATTTGCCGATTTGACTGTTATTCCGGGTTTACACCTGAAAACCACCTACGGGGTTGATTATGATGGACTTTATGAACGCACCTTGCGCAAATCATATATTTCAGGTTTTTTGGTCGATCCTTCTAACCTTGTGGCTAACTCGCAAAATTTTGACGGTAACCTCATCTGGCAAAACACATTGACTTATGATCTTACTCTGAAAAAACACCAGATCAATGTATTGGCCGGTCAGGAGTCCATTCACTACATGAACCAGAATTTTTTTGGCAGCAGGCAGGGCTACGCGTTAGAAGATATTAATTACGCTTATCTTGATGCGGGTTCGTCAAATATCCTGAACGGGGGCAATGGGGGCGCTTATTCTCTGTTGTCGTTTTTCGGCAAGGTGAACTATACTTTTGATAATAAATACCTGGCGTCGGTTACTGTCCGCCGTGATGGTTCTTCAAGGTTCGGTGCCAATAACCGGTATGGAACATTCCCTTCGGCAACCGTTGCCTGGAGGCTGAGCCAGGAGGATTTTATCAAACAGATCCCTGCTATTTCTGACTTAAAACTGCGTTATGGCTACGGACGTACCGGTAATCAAACCATAGGTAACTATGCTACCAACTCTTTATATGCGGCTATCTACGGTACAGATCCTACTTTTACTGCAGACAGGGGAACTGCTTATGATATAACCGGTGCCGGTACGGGTACGCTTCCTTCGGGTTTCGTAAAAATTCAGGAAGGTAACAATTCCCTGAAATGGGAGGGCACCAGGGAATCGAACTTCGGTATCGATTTTGGATTGTTTAACCAAAAGCTTTCCGGCTCGGTTGATTATTTCATCAAGAAAACTTCTGATATCCTTATTACCCCAGGTTATCTGGCAGTTATTGGCGAGGGTGGTACAACTACCTTCAATGGCGCATCTATGCAAAATAAAGGTATCGAAGCTTTGCTTACCTATGATGGGCAAATTAACAAAGACCTGAATTTTACCGTGAGCGGTAACATCGCAACGTTCCGGAACAAGGTTACCTATATCCCATCTGAAGTTATCACCGCCTATCCGGGCAATGGTACAACGCAAACTATCATAGGCCATTCTATCAATTCAATTTACGGTTATGTTGCCGATGGACTGTTTACATCGCAAGAACAGGTAACTAATTCGGCAGCGCAACCGGGTAAGGGTATTGGCAGGATCAGGTATAAAGATCTGAATGGCGATGGTGTGATTGATAACAAGGATATGGACTACATATCTAACGGTAACCCCAATTTTACCTATGGTCTGAACTTGAACCTATCATACAAAAACTTTGATCTTGCGCTGTTTTTCCAGGGAGTACAAGGCATAAGCGTCTACAACTCTTACAAAAACTACACGGACTTCACTTCAATATGGCCTGGCACCAACTGGGGTACCAGAACACTAAACGCATGGTCGCCAACAAATACAGGTTCAACCATACCCGCGTTGACCCTGGTTGACAGGAATAATGAGGCCAGAACATCTACCTATTACCTGGAGAATGGCTCATACATGAAACTGCGTAACGCGCAGATAGGTTATAACCTGAAAGATGCCCTACGCAAGATTAAAGTGCAACGGGCCAGGATCTATATACAGGCAAATAACCTGTTCACGGTGAAAAGTAAATCCTTTACAGCTACCGACCCTGAAAATCCATCGGGAGCTTATCCAATCCCAACAATCACATCCATTGGCCTCGACCTGTCATTTTAACCCTAAATTTTAATGAGATGAAAAAATATTTATTACTGATAATTTGCCTGATAGGAACACTTGCTTCCTGTAAAAAGGCGCTTGATGAGCAGCCGCAGGGCGTTATAGCCAGCGATCAGCTGAACACCCCTGTGAACATCGAAAAAATGGTTGTTGCCGCCTATGCTTCATTAGGCAACGAAAACCTACACACCTCCAACAGTTTATGGCCCTGGGGCAGTATGCGCAGCGGCGACGCTTACAAAGGTGGCGATGGTGTTGGCGACAACAGCGAATGGAACGATTATGAAACCTTTGTAACTAACCAGAACACGAATGGCTTAACAGACCAGATGTGGGCGCAGATCTACAATAACATTGCCCGGGCAAATAACGCTTTGTTGCGCCTGGACAATGTTGCCGAGGCCGACTTTCCACTAAAAACAAGCAGGCAGGGCGAGATGAAGTTTTTGAGGGGTAACTATTATTTTATGGCGAAAATATTGTGGAACCTGGTGCCATACATAGATGAAAATGTACCGACATCAGACTATATCAAAATCTCGAACACGACAATGTCAAGCGACCAGTTATGGGATAAGATAGCAGCCGACTTCAGGAGCGCCGCAAATGTTTTGCCTGCTAAACAGGCGGATGCCGGTAGGCCAAACAAATACACGGCCTTGGCTTATCTGGCCAAAACTCTGCTTTACCAGGCTTACAAACAGGATGATAACCACAACATGACCGGTATTGACCAGGCCAAGCTGACCCAGGTAGTAAGCCTGTGCGATAGTGTGATCAATTTTAGCGGTTATGCTTTGGCTCCCGACTTTGGTGATAACTTTTTAGAAGCAACTGAAAACGGCCCCGAATCGGTATTTGCTATTCAGTATTCTAAAAACGATGGTACGCAGTTTGGCCGTATTGATATGGGGCATTCGCTTACCTACCCGATGAATCCTGAGTATGGTTGCTGCTGGCAACATATCCCCAGCCAGGATTTGGTGAACAATTTTAAAACGGATGCAAATGGTTTACCACTATTCAGCGGTTATAATAACACAGACGCTACCAAGGTAGCCGATTTTTTGAACCAGACTTTCGACCCAAGGCTTGATCATACGGTGGGTATTCCCGGTCACCCGTTTAAGTATGTGCCAACCTTTGTATACCAGACCTCCTGGGCGCGTGCACCTGCCATTTACGGTTTTTTTACCAGCATGAAGGATGATGCCGCGGCTAACGACCCATCATTTCAGAAGATCCCGCCTTTTATGTCAAGCTCAAAAAACTGGGAGCTGATCCGTTTTGCCGATGTATTGCTATGGAAAGCCGAAGCGCTAATTGAGTTGAACAGGCCAAACGAGGCGTTGCCGCTCATCAACATGGTAAGGCAACGTGCAGGGAACAGTACCGCAAGGCTGAAACAGGCGGATGGCAGCTTTACTTCCAACTATAAAGTAAGCTTGTACCAACCCGGTGTAAACTGTATCTGGACACAGGATTACGCACGTCAGGCTTTACGCCGCGAGCGCAGGTTGGAGTTTGCCATGGAAGGTAATCGTTTCTTTGACCTGGTTAGATGGGGTATTGCTGATACTTACCTGAATAGTTATTTTGCAAGTGAGTCAACCAAGCGTACTTACCTGAAAACTGCTAAATTTACGAAGGGGCGCGACGAGTATTTACCGATTCCGCTCAACCAGATCAATTATAGCAAGGGCTTGTATAAACAAAACCCTGGATTCTAAAAACAAACAAATATGAAGTTAAAACCTAATGTGCTGCTCATCGCAGTTATTGCAGCTACCGGTGGCCTTTTATTCGGCTTTGATACCGGCGTTATTTCCGGGGCATTACCATTTCTGAAACAGTATTGGCAGCTTAGCGATGCCAGTATTGAATGGATTACCACCACAGTGCTTGTTGGGGCGGTTATTGGCGCTTTAACCAGCGGAAAACTATCCGATATCATCGGCCGCAAAAAAATGATCATCATTAACGCGGTCATTTTCACTGTTGGTGCCCTGGGATGCGCTTACGCGGCTAATGTAACTATGTTGATGATCATGCGCGTTATTATTGGTTTTGCCATTGGTATCACATCGTACGTGGTACCAATGTATATTTCAGAGATATCGCCTGCAAGGGTTAGGGGAGCGCTGGTAACATTAAATCAATTGATGATCACTTTAGGAATCCTGCTTTCGTATATTACCGATTATTGGTTATCAAACGATACCAATAATGAAAGCTGGCGCTGGATGTTCCTGGTTGGTTTTGTACCGGCGGCTATCCTGCTTTTAGGCATGTTTTTTTTACCCGAAACCCCACGCTGGCTTATCAGCAAAAATCGCTGGGACGAAGGGAAGAAAATCATCCTGAAACTTGAAGATCCTGATATGGTGGAGAGCACCCTGGCTGGTCTTCAGGAAGAGATCGCTATATCAGCAAAACACAAAGTTTCATCTGCTGAAATCCTGAAACCATGGCTCCGCGCGCCGTTGATTATCACCGTGGGCATTTTCTTTTTTCAACAGTTTTCGGGGGTTAATACTATTATCTATTATTCGCCAATCATCTTTAAAATAGCTGGGATAGTGAGCAATACGGCCAGTATTGTTCCTGCTATCATCATAGGCGGGGTAAATGTATTAGCCTGTCTGCTCTCTGTATTCCTGCTTGATAAAGTGGGTCGGCGCAAATTGTATTTCATTGGTATTTGGGGTATGATCCCGTCACTGGCTTTATTAGGTGCCTGCTTTCATTTCAAAGAGGCGCTTGGCTCAAGCCTGCCGGTATTCGCGGTTTTAAGCATTGTGTGCTACATTATTTTTATAGCTATTAGTCTTGCTCCACTGGGTTGGCTGCTTATTTCAGAAGTATTCCCGCTGAGCGTACGCGGTGTGGGTATGAGCATTGGCTCGCTGGCACACTGGGGTTTTAACGCTATCATAGCCTTTACTTTCCTTAAACTGGTTAATAACCTGGGTATCGATTATACTTTCTGGAGTTACGCCATTATCTGCGTTATTGGCGCGGTGTGGGGATATTATTACATCCCCGAAACTAAAGGAAAATCGCTGGAAGCTATTGAAAACCATTGGCGCAACGGCGATGCGCCAAAAGATATCTGATCTATTTACATATTACTTATTTAACACTATATGAAAAAAATAACACTTGCCTGCTTCCTATCTGTCATGGCATTTATGGCTAAAGCCCAATTGGGCGTCAAGTATGATCCAACCGTCCAGTCGACAAAAAGTATGCAATACTTTAAACCTAAAGGGAACCTTTTTGTGGGCGATTGTATTCCTTTTTCGAAAGATGGAACCTACTATTACTACTGGTTGCTGGATTCGGCACATCATAAAAGCCTGAACGGGCTGGGCGGGCACCAATGGGCCCTGAGCAAATCAACCGATTTGAAACACTGGGAGCAATTTCCGTTAGTGCTTAAAATTGATGAACCCTGGGAAAAATCCATCTGTACGGGATCGGTTGTATATCACAAAGGAAAATATTACGCTTTTTACGCTACCCGTTTACTGAACGATGGTAAAGTGAACGAGCAGTTGAGTTACGCCATCAGTAACGATGGGGTAAACTTTGAAAAGCAAAAACCAAATCCTTTTTATACGTCGGCGCCGGGCTACAGTAAACGGGATTTCAGGGATCCAAAGGTTTTTGTAGATGAGAAAACCGGCGAGTTTCATTTGTTTGTTTCCAGTTGGCAGGAAAATCCCGTAATGAAAAACAATGGTGGCGCTTTAGTTCACCTCTCATCAAAAGACCTGAAAAACTGGACGGTGCATGAGCCAATACTTACAGGACAACCATCTACGCCTGAATGTCCCGACTATTTCTTTTGGAAAGGCTGGTATTACCTCGTTTATAGCGACGGTAGTAATACATCATACGTAAAATCAAAAAATCCTTACGGCCCATGGGAAGCGCCGCGTTACCAGGCTTTGAATGAGGATTGGTCGAACGTGGTTAAAACCGCTGAATTTAAAAACGGAAGAAGAATTGCGGCAGCTTGGGTGCCAAACCGGTCTGAAAGCAAGGATGATAACCATGAAATTTTTGGGGGTAATTCCTTGTTCCGGGAAGTGTTCCAGGAAGCAGATGGCACACTGGATACCAGCTTTCCGCAGGAAATGATCCCTGAAACCGGCGATGCGCTAAATGTGAAAATCGCAACGGATTTGCAGGCTTCAACAATTGGTAATAATGGTGTAGCTGTTAATTCGCCGGGCGGTGTTGGAACCGCTCATATTGAAGGCGTACCACTTAATTCCCGCATCACTTTAGAGGTTGAGCCAACCGGAGCTAATGAGGAATTCGGACTTTACCTGCGCTCAGGCGAAGGGGCAACCGGCGGTTACAGGCTTAATTTTTCGGCAAGTAGTAAAACAGTAAGGTTAGGCAATACCGTGATAGAGGGCGTTGATGGTCTGGATAAACCATTTAAATTAGATATTGTGATGAAAGACGGTATCATAGATGTTGATGTTAACCACAAACGTACTATTGTTAACCGTACTTATGAGCAGAACGGCAGTTTTGCCTGGTTTTACGCTAAGCATGGTAAAGTGAATTTTAAATCGATCACGGTAAGCCCACTTAAAGAAAATTAAAAATATATGCTGTTAGGATTTGACATTGGAGGCACAAAATGCGCGGTAATATTAGGTAAAGTTGCTGCCGATGGCGAGATCGATATTGTGGGCAAACAGGCAATGCCTACAAATAAGCCGGTTTATGAAATGATTGAACTGCTGTTTACTACAGCGGAAGAGTTATTATCACAACACAGTGTGCAGAAGGAGCAACTGGAAGGGATTGGTATAAGTTGCGGTGGCCCTTTAAGCAGTAAAAAAGGCGTAATCCTTTCGCCGCCTAATTTGATTGGCTGGGATGAAGTACCTATTGTAAAGATGACCGAAGAAAGGTTTGGGATAAAAACTTTGCTGCAAAATGATGCCAACGCCTGCGCGGTTGCCGAGTGGAAGTACGGGGCAGGCAAAGGCATAGATAATCTTATCTTTTTAACCTTCGGAACCGGCATGGGGGCAGGTTTTATTCTTGACGGACGGTTGTATTCCGGGCCATCTGATCTGGCCGGTGAGGTAGGGCATATGCGCCTTGCGGATATGGGGCCGGTTGGTTTTGGTAAGGCAGGCTCGTTTGAGGGCTATTGCAGCGGCGGCGGTATAGCACAGTTAGGGCAGATCAAAGCGCGCGAAAAGCTGCAGGTAGGCGAGCCGGTGAGCTTTTGTAAAAGTATCGACGATCTGCCCGTAATTACAGCCAAATCAATTGCCGATGCCGCTTTCAATGGTGATCCTGTAGCAATAGAAGTATATAGAATCTGCGCGGAGTATCTTGGTCGCGGGCTTGCTTTATTGATAGATATTCTGAACCCGGAGATGATCATCCTGGGCAGCATTTACGGTCGGGCCCACAAACTGCTTGAACCGGTTATGCTTGAGGTGATTAACAGGGAGGCTTATAAAGATTCGGTAAGTGCCTGCAGGATTGTTCCGGCGGGCTTGTCCGAAAACATTGGTGACATTGCCGCGCTGTCATTAGCGCTGATCAGTAAAGGTTTATAACCTGTCACAATTCGCTTCGTTCTTTATAATTATATTAATTGGTTAATGTATTTGATGAATCCGGTAAATCCGCCAGGCGACGGTAGCCGGGTTCATATTTTTAATCTTACTTCAATTGACCGATCCATCCAATTAAAAGTGCCATAAATACGCTAAAAAATACCGTAAGCAGTATTGGGTAACTGATAGATTTGATCTGTTCATAATTTTATAACAGATAATCAAATTGGAAATTGAAATGCCGGATAAAATAGTAACAAAATTCACTATTGGAAATAGAGACGGATTTGACGCGCTGTTGTTTATCAGTACAGCCATAGCCAAAGAAAAGTTTGCCGGGAAGATTGATGATCAGGGGCTTCAGGTTTATATCAACAGAAACTTCAATGAGAGCGAACTGTTGAAAGAACTGAATAGCTTATCTAATCAATATTTGATTGTTTATGTTAACGACGAGCCAGCCGGTTATGCCAAAGTAACATCCAAAGGTACCCGTCCCACTATTTTTGAGGGCAAAACTTTAGCCCGCATAGCGGATTTTGGGGTATTGGAGAAACATAACGACCCTCTAATCCGGAAAGCATTATTCGAAAAATGCCTTGCCATATCAACTGCTCAGCAAGCGGTTTGGATAAGCGAATATGAAAATAGTCCCCACCTGGATTTCTTCGAAAGCTATGGATTTAAACGAAATACGGACATTATTGCTCCAAAAGAACTTCCGCTCCCGCCTGTTTATCTCGTTAAAGAGAAAATTTGATGTAACCACCATATTTTATATCGGCAATGATTATTTCCTGCGTTTTTAAATTGAATGGAACTTTGTTGTAACGTGCCTGTAAATTCGCTGTCTTTTAAGGTGAATATTTTTATTCATAACAATTTAATATAATTACAATATATTGATCCTTAAAAACCAACAGTCACTTAACCATGTTAAAAGAAGAAAGACAGAACTTTATCATGAAGCAGTTAAACCTGCACAACAAGGTATTATCATCAGATTTATGCGCAAAGCTAAATGTATCAGAGGATACCATTAGGCGTGATTTGAATGAGCTTGCCAGTAATTCACAAATCAAAAAGGTTTACGGAGGTGCTATGTCTAAATCATTTTCGCACAGTACAGGGGTAAGGGAAACCTACGCACAGGAAGCCAAAAGGCAAATTGCCAAAAAAGCCTTAACGCTTATCAGCGACGGCATGGTGATACTTTTAGGAGGAGGCACAACTATTATTGAAATGGTGCGAATGATTCCCAAAGACCTGAGGTGTACTTTTTTTGTGGTAAGTCCGGTGGTGGCCATGGAGCTTATCGAGTATTCAGAATGCGAGGTTGTATTGTTAGGCGGAACATTGCTTCACGACTCCTACATTGTTACAGGTTCCATGGTTGTTAATCAGCTTGCGGATATTAACGCTGATCTGTGTTTTTTGGGAACCAATGCCATATCCATGGAAAATGGCATTACCGATGCTATATGGGAGGTTGTTCAGGTTAAAAAGGCCATGATCAAATCGGCAACAAAAACAGCTATTGTGAGCATTGCAGAAAAACTTGATTCGCTTGAAAAAATGAAGGTATGCAGTATCAATGAAATCAACTACCTCATAACCGATGCCAACCCCGGCGAAAGCGCATTATCCTCTTATTCAAAGGTACTTACTGTGATGTAAACACATTTTCCGGTAAAGTACAATTGCCCCGCATAATCTTACTAACAAGAATTTTACAATAAGCTTTTTTTGAAAAAACACACAGGGAAAGCAGCTTTTAAGATGGTTTTAAATGCGGTTTTATGCGTTATTTAATTTAATAGCGCATAAAACTTGCATTTTAACTTTACTTATTAGTTATATTTGGACACGGTTACTCATTTATATGCGTTTTTGTGCGTTATTTAAGTGGGTAGCTTATCCAAGCCTTTATCTGTCATCGTATGCGTTTATCAGTCGTATTCGTGTTATTATTTGTGTTGTGTGCAGGAGAGGTATCTGCACAAACAGATTCTGTAAACTTTAAACGAGTAGAGTGGGAAACCAAACGGTTGGCTCCCGGTATTCGTTTAAGGCAGGCATGGTTTAGGGGGAAAACGCTTTTTAAATCCAATCAATTTATCTCCGTTCTGGAGATCAAATCCAAAATCAAAAACAGGCTTAGCATCGCTTTTGAACCGAAAGTAAAAAGAACAACCAGCGACTTTGGTTCCGGCAGTATGGCCATCGCAGCTATCAACGGTACTTTTTTCGATGTGAAAAATGGAGGCTCGGTAGATTTTATACGGGCCGGCGGCCAAATCATCAATGAAAACCATCTTGAGAAAAACAATACACGGGCAAGGCACCAGCAGGCCGCACTGGTAATGAAGAATGGCGTGTTACATATTGATGAATGGGATGGTAGTTCCGATTGGGAGAAAAACCTCGACGGCGAAGATGTGATGTTAACAGGGCCGCTGTTGTTACACAACGATAAGCAGGCAAAGCTTGATTCCAACAGTTTTAATGTTGCACGTCACCCGAGATCGGCAATGGCGGTGACGGATAATAACAGGGTGCTGATGATCACTGTTGATGGACGTGACGCTAATTCTGCAGGAATGAGCCTGTTTGAGTTGCGCCGGGTACTTCGTTGGCTGCACTGCCGGGATGGCGTAAACCTTGACGGCGGAGGATCAACAACATTATGGACAAAAGCCCTGGGCGTTGTAAACTATCCGTCGGATAACGGTAAGTGGGATCATAAAGGGCAGCGAAGAGTTGCCAACGTAATATTAGTTAAAAGGAACTAACAATATAACTCTACCACCACATGAAAACAGCAATCCTTGCTTTAATGTTGACCTTTTCCAGTTGGATAGCAGGTTGGCAGCAGCTCCGTTATGCGCCTGATTTATCACCGCCCGCGTCAAAAAAAGCGATCATTACAGGTGCCGATCAAACCGAAAAATACCTGCCTTATTTAAGCGGTAAGAGGATAGGTATGGTGGTTAACCCCTCATCGCAGATTGGTGATAAGGCAAGCGTTGACAGCCTGAAAGCGCTTGGTGTAAACATTGTAAAGATCTTTGGCCCCGAGCATGGCTTCAGGGGGGATGCCAGCAACGGCGCAAAGGTTGATGACAGCGTTGATCCTAAAACCGGCATTCAGGTAGTATCGCTATACGGTAAAACCGGTAAACCCAGCCCAAAAGATTTAAGTGAAGTTGACCTGATGATCTATGACCTGCAGGATGTAGGTGCAAGGTATTATACGTACCTGGCAACCCTGCACCGCGTTATGGAAGCTTGTGCCGAAAACGATAAGGAACTGCTGATACTTGACAGGCCAAATCCCAACGGTTACATGGTTGATGGCCCGGTGCTTGACATGAAACTGAAATCGGGCATAGGGTTTCATCCGGTGCCAATCGCCCACGGGATGACGGTAGGTGAGTATGCGCAAATGATTAACGGCGAGGGCTGGCTTGCCAATGGTGTTAAATGCCGTTTGAAAATTATTACGGTAGCCAATTATAAGCATAGTATGCCTTATACGCTTCCGGTTCATCCCTCACCTAATTTAAATACCCAGCAATCTATCTTATTATATCCTTCGTTGTGCCTGTTTGAAGGTACAATCATCAGTCAGGGCAGGGGTACTTATTTTCCGTTTACGGTTTTAGGTAACCCTGATTTAAAGGGACAGTATGAGTTTTCATTTACTCCGGTAGGTATCAAAGGTATGAGCGAAACACCGTTGTTTGAAAACCAGGAATGTTTTGGCCTTGATCTCAGGAATTACGATACCCAAAAACTGGTCAAAAGCAAACAAATTAACCTGAGCTGGCTCATTGAAATGTATAAAGCCTATCCTTATAAAGACCGCTTTTTTGATTTTAAACAAAGTAAACAGATCGGAAACTTTGATAAGCTGGCTGGCACAACCGATCTGAAAGAACAGATCGTAGCCGGTAAAACCGAAGACGAGATCAGGAAAAGCTGGGAACCTAAACTAAACCAGTTTAAGAAAATGCGCAGGCAATACCTGCTCTATCCCTGATAATATTGAAACTTAACAAAAACTATATAAAAATCGCACCCCAAAGTTTTCAAATCAAACACTACTAAGACAAAACAATTCATGAAAAAAAAGCTACTTAACCTGCTTCTGGTTCTGTTGTTTTTTTGCGTGCAGGCCTTTGCCCAGCAAAAAACAATAATCGGAAAAGTAACTTCAGCGGATGACGGAAAACCGCTTCCGGGAGTTTCAATTAAAATTAAGGGAACACCCAACGGGGTAATTACCGATGGTAACGGATCATACTCTATTCAGGCCTCGGGCGGACAGGTGCTGGTATTCAGCTTTATTAGCTTTGCCACACAGGAAGTAACCGTAAAGGATGCGGCAACTATCAATGTTAAACTTGGAGCCGATACCAAATCGCTTAACGAGGTGGTGGTAGTAGGTTACGGTACACAAAAACGGGCCAACCTGACCGGTGCCGTTGCTACGGTAGATACCAAGGTTTTACAATCGCGCCCCATAACCGATGTGGCCCGTGGCCTGCAGGGCGTTGTGCCGGGCTTAACCATTACAACCGCTACCGGCGATTTGGGTACCGACCCCAAGATCAGGCTGCGTGGCCTGGTAGGTTCCATAAACACCGGCGCGGCAGGGGCGGCTCCGCTGATATTGGTAGACAACGTAGAGATCCCAAGTCTTCAATTAATTAATCCTGATGATATCGAATCTATATCGGTACTAAAGGATGCGGCATCATCATCCATTTATGGTGCCCGTGGTGCTTTCGGTGTTATTTTAGTTACTACAAAAACCGGTAAGCGGAACGGTACCAACAGGATCACTTACTCCAATAACTTCGCCTGGTCATCGCCTACAAAGCAGCTGGAATTGGCTTCGGCGGCGGATAACTCACAAGCTTCATTAACGGCGTTGCAACGTTTTAATCCTAACACCTCGTCATATAGCATTATTGGTTACTCTGTAGATCAGGCATCCATTCAGAAAATGCGCGACTGGGAAACCCAATATGGTAATCAGAATTTAAGCCCGGAAATGGTTCAGGGACGTGATTTTGATATCATTGGCGGTAAATTATACTTTTATCGCTCATGGGATGCCGGTAAAATGTACCTGAAAGATTGGACACCACAGCAATCGCACAATGTAGGTATCAGCGGCGGCAGCGAAAAGATCAATTACAACCTTGGGCTTGGCTATCTTGGGCAAACCGGTGTGTTAAAAGTAAACCCCGATCAATTTGACCGTTATAATTTTTCACTTGGGGTAGGTGCAAGTCCAACCAAATGGCTTGATGCACGTGCCAAAGTAATTTTGTCGAGCACAGATACTAAAACGCCGTTTATTTTTTCGGCAAGTCAGTATGGCCCGTACTATTACCTGTACCGCTGGCCGGCAAACTATCCGTATGGCACCTACAATGGCTTGCCTTTCAGGAGCGCCGTAACCGAGGTGCAGCAGGCCAAAAGAGACGACGATAAAAACAACCTGTCGAGGGTTTCAATTGGTGGTACGTTAAAGATTTTACCAGGCTTTACCGTTGATGCGGATTATACCTATACCGGCACCAACGAACACCTGCATCAAACTGGTGGTAATACCAATGCCTATGATTTCTGGTCGTTTAACGGTACGGCGTTAAACTATACAGGTTATCAAAGTGCCTCATACAACAAAGCCCGGTATTACTCTTACTGGAATACCGTAAACACCGGTAAATTATTCGGTACTTATAACAAAAGCATTGGCGATCATTCGTTCAAAGCAATTTTAGGTTCGGATATCGAGCTTAACCAGTATACAAGCCAGTCATCAGAAAGAAGAAATCTGCTCGATCCTAACTTTGGAGAGGTAAACCTTGCCACCGGCGATCAGTTTGCCACATCATCCGATGGGCATTACTCAACGCTTGGTTTTTTCGGGCGTATCAATTATGCTTATAAGGATAAATTCCTGTTTGAAGTTAACGGAAGAAAAGATGGTTCATCGCGTTTTCCGGTAAATCAGCTATACGGTTTCTTCCCTTCAGCATCGGCGGGCTACGTATTAAGCAAAGAAAACTACATGGATTGGAGTAAAGGTTTTCTTTCATTCCTGAAAGTGAGGGCATCATATGGTTCAATAGGTAGCCAGGTGATAGGCAGTAATAATTTCAGGTCGCTACTCACCGCCCAAAACTCTGGCTGGATATTACCGTCGGGCAATGCAACGACATTGACTACACCAACCGCGCTTTCGCCCAGCTTAACCTGGGAAACTATCCGCACCGCCGATCTGGGTTTGGATGCGCGTTTTTTGAACGATGAACTGGGCTTAACATTTGATGTTTATAACAGGACTACCAGCAACATGATCGGGCCAGGTGTAACGCTGCCGAGCTCATTCGGTGCCGCTTCTCCGGTACGTAATTATGGTGAGTTGCAGGGCAAAGGCTGGGAGTTGGCTATCGATTATAATCATACATTTAGCGGAGGCTTCCACTTCAGTGCTACCGCAACACTGTCAGATGCCCAGGAAACCATTACCAAATTTGCCAACACAACCCTTGCATTGCCTGCACCAATTGCCGGTTTAAATACATCATATTATAAAGGCATGAAGCTGGGTGAGATCTGGGGCTTTGAAACCGACAGGTTGTTTACCCAGAATGATTTTTCGGGTAAAGATGCTGCCGGGCATTATATCTACGCGCAGGGCATTCCGTCACAGAGCAAACTTGAAAGCGGCTCATTTTATTTTGGCCCCGGTGATGTTAAATACAAAGACCTAAACGGTGACGGTGTTATCTACTACGGCAGTAACACAGTTGACGATCATGGCGATAAAAAGATCATCGGTAACTCAACCCCACGCTATCAATACGGTTTAAGGTTATCGGCAGATTGGAAAGGTTTTGACCTGAATGTATATTTTCAGGGAGTAGGCAAACGCCAGCTATGGGCCAGCGGTCCGGTGGTGTTCCCGGGCTTCAGGGCAGCTGAGGGATGGTATTCGTACCAGATGAATTATTGGATACCAAGCAATCCTAACGCGTTCTATCCAACACCAACTGATTATGGTGCCGCCGTTGATAAGTGGGATTATCAGCCTCAAACCCGCTATTTGTTAAATATGGCTTACCTGCGCCTCAAAAATTTAAACCTGGGTTATTCATTTAATAAAGCCGTTACCAGGCGCTTAGGCATTGAAAGGTTACGCGTATTCTTCAGCGGTGAAAACATCCTAACCTTCGATCATTTGGGTAATATCCCAATCGATCCGGAAGTCGACTTTTCTCAAACCCAGATAGATAATGACCGCGCCGGTTTCGGTCGTGTTTATCCTTACAGAAAAACCTATTCAATGGGATTACAGGTAACATTTTAAAAATTCAGAAAGCAGATTATGAAAACGATAAAATATTTAATGTTAGGCTTGATCCTTGGTTCATTAGGATGCAAAAAGGCCGATGACTTTTTAACCAAACCACCGCTTGACCAATTTACCGATGATACCTATTGGACAAGCGAGGGCAATGTGCGTACGTTTGCTTTTGGCTTTTATCCAACCTATTTTGTTGGTTATGCCTCAGGTTTTGACCTTAGCTGGGGAGGATATTTCTCTGGCGAAAGCTTGAACGACGATTTCGCGCCAACAACGCCTACTACTTTTACCAAAAATGTACCTGCTACGGGTGGCGGATGGTCATTCTCAAATATCCGTAGGGCTAATTTGTTTATTAACCGTATCCAAACCGTTAAAATGCCCGATGAGGCCATTAAACACTGGACTGGTGTGGCCCGTTTTTTCCGCGCGCTGGAATATGCAAATAAAGTGAAGGCTTTTGGCGATTACCCGTGGTATGGTAAAGTATTGCTGGAGACAGACACAAAAGAACTTTATCGTCCGCGCGATCCGCGTACAACGGTAATGGACAGCGTACTGGCCGATTTTAATTACGCGGCAGCCAATGTGCGTACTATCGATGCGGGAACTGGTCCGCAGGGATTAATAGTGAACAGGTATGTGGTGCTGGCCTTTATGTCGCGTGTGTTTTTGTTTGAAGGCGCATGGGAAAAATACCAGGCCAATAATCAGGCAAAAGCGACTGAGTATTTTACAGCGGCAAAATGGGCTGCCAACGAGGTGATCACTAAAGGAGGCTATTCTGTTGGCCCGGATTACCGTAAATTGTTTAACTCACTTGATTTGACCGGTAACCCGGAGATTATCCTGTACAGGAAATATCAAACCGGTTTACTAACGCATAGTCTGGAAAGCTACGTAAATAAAGAGCCGCAAACAGGCGCTTCAAAAAACGCTTTAGATGCTTACCTGTGTAAAGATGGCTTACCTATTGGTGTATCGCCACTTTATAAAGGCGATAAAACTGTGAGTGATTTGATGACCGATAGGGATCCAAGGATCAGCGCTACGTTTGTGCCAACTGTGAGATTAAACGGGGTAGTATCTAACTATTCATCATCGGGCTATGCTGTATTGAAGTTTTTTAATGAAGATATTAAAGATCTTACCGATGGTAACAGCAATTTAAATGATACCCAGGCCCCGGTGATCCGTTATGGCGAAGTGCTAATAAACTATGCTGAAGCCTGTGCCGAATTGGGTACATTAACCCAGGCCGATCTGGATCTCTCTATCAATAAATTACGTAAACGCGCCGGTATTGGCATGCCTGCTTTACAGGTAATTGGCGATCAGCCTGCCGTGAATGGCGCTGTTTATGATGATCCAAAACGTGATCCAGCTGTACCGTCGTTGCTGTGGGAAGTACGCCGTGAACGCCGTATCGAACTAATGATGGAAGGGTTCAGGAATGATGACCTTAAGAAATGGAAAAAGTATGCCTATCTTGATACTCAGGGCAATCCTGATATTAACTTAGGTGCCTGGATAAAAAGGGCCGACTATCCTAAAACCTTATCTGTGGCTATCCAAAATAACGCCGACGAGGGCTATGTAGTTCCGGCTACCAAGGCCGAAACACAAAGGATTTTTAATGACCCGAAGGTTTATTTAAGTCCACTGCCATTAGATCAGATCAAGCTTTATAACGATCAGGGTGTTGATTTGAAACAAAACCCGGGTTGGCAATAAACATAATCTAAACTCAAGCCCTTCCTGCTTAACAGGGAGGGTTTTGTATAATTACTGAACCTATGAAATATCAAAAAATAGCTATCCTTTTACTGGCATTGTTGTTTGCAGCGGGCATTAGCCGGGCACAATCCTTCAAGTTTGCCCTGGTATCTGATACGCATGTTAATATTGGCAACCCAACCGCGGCCGAAGACCTGCGTAGGACCGTGAAGGATATCAATAACAATAATGATTTGAAATTCGTAGTCATTACCGGCGATATAACTGAATTTGGCGCCGATGATGAACTCAAACTGGCTAAACAAATTCTGGATAGCCTGAACAAAAAATGGTATATCATTCCCGGTAATCACGATGCCAACTGGTCGGAGAGCGGGAGTAATACTTTCCGTCGTGTTTTTGGTTCCGAAACTTTCGCGTTTAATTACGGTGGTTACCTTTTTGCAGGCACCAGCTCGGGCCCAAACATGCGCATGGGGCCAGGCCAGGTGCCAAGGGAAAATATTGTATGGCTCGACTCGATTTTAAACCATACCACCCGACAAACGCCGCTCATTTACCTGAACCATTATCCGCAGGATTCTGCACAGAATAATTGGTACACGGTAATCAACAAGCTCAAAACCAAAAATATCCAGATGGTATTGTGCGGGCACGGGCACAACAATCATACTTATACTTTTGATGGTATTCCCGGCGTAATGGGGCGATCAAATCTGAGGGCTAAGGACAGTGTTGGCGGTTATAATATTGTAACCATTGCTGACGGAAAGGCCACTTTTGAAGAACGTAAGCCCGGTATAGAAACCAAACCGCAATGGGCTTCGGTTGATCTGTTTGATCATCATTTTGAAAAAGATACCGCGCATTACTATCGCCCTTCATATGAAGTTAATAAGGGTACTAAAGTTAAAGTTTTGTGGACCTACCAGGATCAGAGTGACGTAGGGGCAGGGATGGCTATCGCCAACAATAACATCATCCTTACGGATACCAAAGGCCTGATATACGCCCTGAACAGAGCCACCGGAAAACGTGTTTGGGCATACGCTACCGGCGGCAAAATATACTCAACTCCATGTGTGTCCAATAATTACGTGGTGGCAGGTTCATCCGATAAATATATTTATTGCCTCAATGCAACTACCGGTAAATTGGTTTGGAAAAACGCTGCCGAAAAAGCTGTTATCGCGTCGCCGGTAATTAAAAATAATGTGGTCTACATCGGCGCTTCCGACGGTCATTTCCGGGCATTTAATTTAGTTACCGGTAAGTTGGTATGGGATTTTGACCAGGTAAAGGGTTTTGTTGTAACCAAGCCACTCATTTATCAGGATAAAATATACTTTGGCTGCTGGGCAAATGATTTTTATGCGCTTGATCTTGCAACCGGCAAACTGGTTTGGAAATGGAGCAATGGCTCATCAAACCGCATGTTTTCGCCGGCTGCGTGCTATCCGGTAGCTGCTAATAACCGGGTGTTTATTGTAGCGCCCGATCAGTACATGACTTCCTTAGATGCCGCCACCGGCAAAGTTTTGTGGCGCGAAAAAATGCGTGGCAAAAGGGTAAGGGAATCAATGGGGATTTCGGCAGATAGCGCTTTAGTTTACGTGAAAATTATGGATGGCCAGTTGCTTGGGATATCCACAAAAGCCGATAGCATGCAAATTGCCTGGACTGCCAGTTTACAATTGCCCTATGAGCTTTGCCCGTCGGCTATTGTAGAAGATGCAGGCGTGATTTACGTGCCAACACATTCGGGTATCGCTTATGCGGTAGATCGTAACAGCGGCGATGTATTGTGGAAATACAAAGTATCCAATTGTTTGGTGAACCCGATATTGCCGTATAAAAATACCGTATATGTAAGCACAACAGATGGGAAGGTTGACGCTTTGCAAGGTGCAAAATAGCCTGCTCTCATTTTATGAGTCTGTTAATCCTTAATATCCTCACCCGGTTATATTGTTGCAGTAAAACAGGGTAGAAGTTATAAAAGATGTTGCTTATGGTGATGAGCAAAAATTGAAAGTAGTTGCCCTTTATCAGGGTTATGACACTGGTAAGCAGAAAGAAAATAAAACATATAAGGTGATAGCGCTCATACATCATCACGGTTTTAAGATAACTTGCAGGCGTGGCGCTTTGACGAATAACACGGTATCGCGGATCGCTTGTTCGTGCCAGGCGGTTCGCAAAATCGCCATGCTGAACAAACTTGCGGATAAACCTGATACCGAAGCGCTCGTAAAATTTAGTGTTGCTGCTTAACTGTAAATGATTAGCTACTTTTTGAGGTAGAAAGACCGGGGTAATACTGATTATTAAAGCCAGGTAAAACCAGGTATATAAACCTGCAGAAACCCAATAATTCACCACCGCTGCAAAGCCGAGGATTGTCCAGAAGAAATTGATGAGTTGGTTCATGGGATCGCAAGCGTGTATCTAACTAATATCGGAGTTTGAAGCTTTAATGTAAAATTAAAGGTGCACCTGATGAATTGAGGCAAACGTTATTACGGAAATAAAAGAAATGCAAGAGTTTGCCTTTCTTGAAAGTGACGATAAGTATATACCCTTTGACCTTAATTCCCCGTATGGGATACCTGTTTGTAGAATACGAAAATAATAACCCTTTGTCTCGTAGAGGCTGCCCTGTCAAACTAAGCCTTTCCATCAGGGTAGCACCTACGGCGCAAAAGATAATAAAAATGTTTTGCTACAAATAGGTAGCACCTAACGGTGCATTTCTTTGGACAAAAATACTACCCTTTTGGCTTTAATTCCCCGTAGGGGATACCTGTTTGTAGAAAAAGAAAATTAGAATCCTTTGCCTCGTAGAGGCTACCCTCTCAAACTAGGCTTTTTCGTAAGGGTAGCACCTGCTGCGCAAAAAAGCATTTTAAATGCTTGCTATAAATAGATAGCACCTAACGGTTCATTTCTTTGGATAAACGGTGTATTCCTTTGGATGAAATGTAATTTTAAAAATCGAGTTTAATGATAACAACAAAGCCGCTTCTCTTCATGGAACGGCTTTGTTATTGTTTTATGCTATCGAATGAAAAAGCTATCGACCGCTTTCCGGACGATCTTTCCCGATTTTCTTTTTAGTCAGGTTTTGCATCATCGCTTCAGCTACTTCTGTAAAAACTATCAGCTTTTCTTCACTGATGCCGGTGTTTGCAAGCTCATTGATCTCCATAACTTTTTGTTCGATGTAAGGAATAATCTTTAACGCGTTTGGCGATAGCGAAATAAGATGTTGCCGCCTGTCGGCCGGATTGGTTTTCACCAAAACTATCTTGCTTTCCTCCATCGAAAAAATGATGTGGGCAACCCGCGATTTATCAATATGCAATAACTCAGCTAATTGATTTTGGGTGATCGGTTTTTGTTGTTTGGCCAACATGAGTAATACCTCAAAATGATGATTTGCATCGATTGATGACAGTTCACGGGAGAGGTTTCTGGTATACAGGTGATTGATCAGCCTTAAATTTTGCGATAGCAGTTCTGTGTTCTTCATGATTTGCTATTGATTGTTTTCTTTAATCGATGCCTTGTATTCATTATGTGCGGCATGAGCTTCAGCGATATCATATTCCAGCTCGGGGTCGATATTCTGCGCTTCTACCTTCCTGGCTTTTTCCATCAATTCTTCATGGTGGGCCTGTAAATACTCAAGCTGTTTTTTCCCGTAGGATAATCGCGTGAACAGTACAAAAAGCACCGGAACGATGAATATCGAAATAGTGGACGACGCTATCATCCCCCCCAAAACGGTTACGCCGATGGTATTGCGCGATTCGGCACCGGCACCTGTTGCCAGAACTAACGGCAGTACGCCAAGAATAAATGCCAGCGAGGTCATGATAATGGGCCGCAACCTGAGCCTTACAGCTTCGAGCGTTGATTTGATAAGCTCTTCGCCACGGTCAACCCTGATCTTGGCAAATTCCACTATGAGGATGGCATTTTTGGCTGATAGACCTATTAGCGTAATTAAGCCTATCTGCGCGTATACATTATTGGTGATAGTCGGCACAATGGTAAGTGCCAGAATAGCCCCAAAGGCACTGATAGGTACGGCCAGCATCACCGAAAAAGGTACCGACCAGCTTTCGTACAACGCTGCCAAAAACAGGAATACGAATATGATGGAGAAAAGGAAGATATAAACTGTGGTTGATCCGGCTTTCAGTTCCTCATAACTCAATCCCGAAAACTCATAGGTATAACCGCGTGGCAACGTTTTGGCGGCCAACTCTTTTAAAGCTTCAATAGCCTGTCCGCTGCTATAGCCCGGCGGAATAGAACCATCAACCTCGGCCGAGCGGAAGATATTAAAGTGGCTGATCAGCGGAGCAGCTACAATGGGCTTATAGCTAATCACGGCACTCAACGGAAGCATTTGACCCGCAGAATTTCGCACATAATATTTATTCATGTTGGATATCAGCGCACGGTAAGCGGTATCTGCCTGCACAACTACGTGATAGGTACGGTTATACAAGGTGAAGTTGTTGACAAACAGACTACCCATGTAAGCCTGCATGGTCGAGAAAACATCCGAGATATTGATGCCCAGCTTTTCGCATTTCTCCCTATCCACATTTAACTGATAACTTGGCGTATGTGCCGAGAAATAGCTGTAGGCACCTGCCGTTGCCGGGGTAGCTTTCGCCGCGGCCACAAACTTTTTAACCACTTTTTCAAAGGTGTAAATATCATCGGTGGAGTTACCCTGCTCAATCTGCATACTAAAACCGGCCGCCTGGCCAATACCCCTGATGGGTGGCGGCTGCGCAACAACTACGTTCGCGTTTTTGATCCCGGCTTTGGCTATCTTCTTTTTAATGACATCCATCAGTCCAGGTACACGGGTATCCGGCGTAGTACGGTCATCCCAGGGGGTGAGCATACAAAACATGGAACCATTGTTGGAGTTTGCGCCGCCATTAAGGATGTTGAAACCTGAAATAGCGGTGTAATGCATAATACCCGGTGTTGAAGCCACAATTTTCATGAGCTTGTTCATTACATTAACCGATTGGATGGTTGATGAAGCCTCCGGCAATTGGTAGGTAACATAAAGTCGTCCGCCATCCTCTGCAGGTACAAATCCTGATGGTTTTACTTTGAACAACAGGTAAGTGCCCGCACAAATACAAACCAGTAATACAACTATATACCTTGCTCCCTTAATGCTGCGATGTACACCGTTGGTGTATTTGAAAGTTAACTTTTCAAACGTCTGGTTAAAGCTCCTGAAAAACCTGTCGAGCCAGTTTGATTTATCGGTTACAGGCTTGGTGGGTTTTAATAATAGCGTACAAAGTGCAGGAGTTAAGGATAGGGCAATAAATGCGGAAAGCATTACTGATATGGCAATAGTAATAGCAAACTGCTGATATAAACGCCCAACAATACCGGGAATAAAGCCAACTGGTACAAACACCGATGCCAGAATCAACGCGATGGCGACTACCGGTGCCGAAATCTCCTTCATGGCATGATAGGTAGCTTCCTTAGGCGACATATGCTTTTCATCAATGTAATGCTGCACGGCTTCCACCACAATAATGGCATCGTCTACCACAATACCGATAGCCAGTACAAAACCAAACATGGTTAGCGTGTTTATGGTAAAGCCTAAAGGAATGAAGAAGATGAAGGTTGCTAAAATAGATACCGGGATGGCCAAAATGGGGATAATTGTCGACCGCCAGTTTTGGAGGAAAAGGAACACTACGATAGCCACTAAAATAAGTGCTTTGATGAGCGTACCTACCACTTCATCCATCGATACCTTGATAATGGTAACCGATTCAAATGGCACTACAAAATCAACATCTTTGGGGAATGATTTTTTTAATTTGGCTAAAGCGGCATAAACGTTCTCGGCAGTTTGCAGGGCATTACTTCCCGGTGATTGATAGATCTGGATGGTAGAAGCCCGGTTACCATCGACAAAGGCATTGCTGGAAAAAGTAAACTTGCCCAGCTCAACCCTTGCCACATCTTTGAGGTGTACCAACTGACTGGTGCCCGGAATGCTTTTTACTACTATGTTTTCATAGTCTTTCACCTTATTAAGCATGCCGTTAACCAAAATTCCGGTTTCAAAGGTTTGCGAAGCATCCTGCGGAGGTGCACCCACCGAGCCGGCCGCGACGTATACGTTTTGTGCATTCAGGGCGGCGGTTATTTCGGCAGGGGTTAAACCGTAGGATGCCATTTTATCCGGGTTCATCCAGATCCTCATACTGAAGTTATCGGTACGCGCGCTTACATCACCAACACCAGGAACACGCAGTATGGCATCCTGTATAAAGGTGCTCGTGTAGTTGTCCAGGAAGGTAATATTATGGCTATGTTTCGGCGAGTAAATAGCCACCAACATTAACTGATCGGGGTTACTGGCGCGTACCGTTAACCCCAATTTACTTACTACCGATGGCAATAGGGGGGCGGCAATGCCCACTCGGTTTTGAACGTTAAGCGCCGCAATATGTACGTTAGTGCCTATTTTGAAAGTCACCCTGATGCCCATGCTGCCACTATTGGTGCTGGTGCTGGTCATGTATTCCATGCCAGGTGTACCGTTTACCTGTTCCTCGATAGGGGTGGCAATATTTTGCTCCACCGTTTGGGCATCGGCACCGGTGTACGACCCGTTAACCGATACGCTTGGCGGCGATATGTTGGGGTACTGGTCAACCGCGAGGTTAAACAGGCATATCACCCCGGCAATCATCAGCACCAGCGATATCACTATGGCGGTTACGGGCCTTTTTATAAATGTATTTGAAATCATCCTTAATTAGCTTTATGTAATGCACGGGATTTTTCAATCTCATATTCCAACTCGGGGTCGATACTCTGAGCCTCTACTTTTTTAGCTTTTTCTTTCAGGTCTTCTTTATGGGCCTGCAGGTATTCCAGTTTTTCTTTGCCATAAGAGAAGCGGGTAATGAGCACAAACAATACAGGTACTATAAAAATTGCCAGTGTTGAAGCCGCAATCATACCGCCTAAAACCGTATAACCAATTGTGCGGCGGGCTACAGCACCCGCGCCGGTTGCCAGTACAAGTGGCAATACGCCCAATACAAACGCCAGAGAAGTCATGATGATAGGCCGTAAACGCAGGCTCACCGCCTCCAGTGTTGATTTGATGAGCTCTTCGCCCATGTCAACCCTAACCTTGGCAAACTCCACAATCAGGATGGCGTTTTTTGCCGCAAGCCCTATGAGTGTTATCAAACCTATTTGCGCGTATACGTTATTGGTTAAACTGGGTACCAGTACCAAAGCAAGGATGGCCCCCATGGCGCCAATAGGCACAGCTAAGAGTACTGAAAAGGGTACCGACCAACTTTCGTACAGCGCTGCCAGGAACAGGAACACAAAGGTGATAGAAAACAGGAAGATGTAAATGGTAGTTGAACCCGCCTTGATCTCTTCGTAACTCAATCCCGAAAATTCATAATCATAACCTTCAGGTAAAACGCGTTTAGCCAGTTCCTGCATGGCCTGGATAGCCTCGCCGCTACTATGACCTTCTGCCGCCGATCCATCAACCTCCGCGGTACGGAAGATATTGAAGTGGGAGATAAGCGGCGGCGCGTCAACCGGTTTATAGCTCATGAGCGTACCTAATGGTACCATTTCGCCACCCTGGTTACGCACGTAATACTTATCCATATTGGCCACCACTTTGCGGAACGCCGTATCGGCCTGTACCACTACGTGGAAAGTGCGGTTATAGGTAGTGAAATCGTTGATGTAGAGGCTACCCATATATGCCTGGATGGTGGTGAATACATCGGCTACGTTAACACCTAACTTTTCGCATTTTTCCCTGTCTACCGTTAAGCTATAGTTAGGTGTGTGCGAAGTATAGAAAGTGAAAGCCTTGGATATAACCGGATTTTTGTTAGCCTCGGTCACAAAATTGTCGACCACTTTTTGAAAGGCCTGCAAATTATCGGTAGTGCTACGTTGTTCTATCTGCAGACTGAAACCCACCGTTGTACCAATGCCCGGCAGTGGCGATGGTTGGATCACCTCCACATTTGCATCCTTTATCCCGGCCTCAGAAATTCTTCTTTGCAGTTCGCCAATAATGCCAGGCACCTGTTCGGTTTCTTTACCGCGTTCATCCCATGGGGCAAGCTGGCAATAAATGGTACCATTGTTAGAGTTGCTGGCATTGGTTACCACGTTCAATCCGGATAGTGCCGCGTAATGCGCCACGCCCGGTGTTGAACCAATAACTTTCATCAATTTGGACATTACCTCGACCGATCGTGCTGTAGATGAGGCAGGGGGCAACTGATAAGTCACGTACAAATTGCCATCGTCTTCAGAAGGGATAAAGCCTGATGGCTTGGCCTGGAATAAAAAGTAAGTACCTACGCAGATACAGATCAATATGATGATAACAAAACGCGAGGCTTTGATACTTTTTCGTACGCCCTCGGTATAGCTGGCGGTTACCCGCTCAAACCAGCTGTTGAATTTGAAGAAAAATTTGTTGATGCCTTTTGCTTCCCCATCAATATGGGTTGGTTTAAGCAGTAGGGTACACAAAGCCGGGGTTAATGATAGGGCGATAAAGGCCGATATCATTACCGATATAGCAATGGTGATGGCAAACTGCTGGTATAATCGGCCTACAATACCAGGGATAAAGCCTACCGGTACAAACACTGCCGCCAATATCAACGCAATGGCAATTACCGGAGCGGAAATATCTTTCATGGCCTGATAGGTAGCTTCCTTTGCCGACATACCATCATGATCGATATAGTGCTGTACCGCTTCAACCACAATAATGGCATCATCAACCACAATACCAATAGCCAGTACAAACCCAAACATGGTTAGCGTATTGATGGTAAAGCCCAGCGGTATAAAAAAGCAAAACGTACCGAAAATGGAAACGGGGATGGCCAGAACGGGGATCAATGTCGATCTCCAGTTTTGAAGGAACAGGAATACTACCACGGCCACCAATCCTAATGTTTTCAGTAAGGTGCCTACCACATCTTCCATCGAAACTTTTACCACTGTAACCGATTCAAACGGTACCCGGTACTCAACATCCGAGGGGAAGTTGGTTTTTAACTTAGCAAGGGCTGCGTATACTCCGTTAGCTGTTTCAAGCGCATTACTACCAGGGGCCTGGTAAATTTGAAGGTAGGAAGCTTTGTGCCCGTCTACAAACGAATTGCTGGAGAAGGTAAATTTACCCAATTCAACCCGCGCCACATCTTTAAGGTAAACCAGCTGGCCGGTTGCGGGTATGGTTTTTACAATGATCTTTTCAAATTCGGATACTTTGCTTAACCTGCCGTTTACCAGGATGCCCAGCTCATAGGTTTGACTGGAAGCCTGCGGCGGTACACCTGCGGTTCCAGCAGCTACCTGCACGTTTTGGGCGTTAAGGGCTGTAATAACGTCCTGAGGGGTTAGGCTGTAGGCCGCCATTTTATCCGGGTTCATCCAGATCCGCATACTGAAATCATCAGTAAAGCGGTTGATGCTACCCACACCCGGGACACGCAGAAGCGCGTCCTGGATAAATATGTTAGTATAGTTATCTAAAAATGTAATGTTATGTGTGCCTTTTGGGGCATAAATAGCCACCATCATGAGCATACTTGGGTTTACCGCGCGTACAGTAAGGCCAAGTCTGCTTACCACAGCAGGTAGCAACGGGGTAGCAATACTAACCCTGTTTTGAACATCAAGAGCGGCAACGTCAATGTCGGTACCCATTTTAAAGGTTACGTTCATGCTCATTTGCCCATTGTTGGTATTGTTGCTCTGCATGTATTCCATGCCGGGCGTTCCGTTCACCTGCTCTTCAATGGGCGTGGCTACAGTTTGTTCAACCGTTTGCGCGTCGGCGCCGGTAAATTGCCCGTTAACCTGTACAACAGGTGGCGTAATATCGGGGTACTGGTCTATCGGTAGCATGAGGATGCTTACGGTACCGGTAATGATCAGCACTATGGATATCACTATGGCTGTTACAGGCCTTTTTATAAATGTATTAGCGATCATAGGATGTCTTCATCTAAAAATTATCTGTGTTTTAGTGTTTGTACACTAACGCGAGCCTTTGCCTCCGGCAGATGGCCCAACTTTATTGGCAGTGGTTATTTTTGAACCGTCATGCAGTAGCTGCACCCCGTCCACAATTACCCGGTCGCCATTGTTGATACCACTTTTGATGATCATGTTAGCTCCAATGGTTTCGCCAACCTGTACCTTTTTCTGTAGTGCAACCAGTTTCTTTATTTTGTTTTTGACCGAATCGGCACCTGCTTTAGGATTGTTCATGAGGCTATCTTGTGCTGTGTACACAAAGTATTCGCCCATTTGCTCAACAACCGCTTTGCCCGGTACTACAATCTGCGGACCCGCCTCCTGGTTATGTACACGCACAACGCAGCTCATACCAACCCTTAACATCCCTTTCGGGTTCGGGAATACCAACCTTACGGTGATTGCACCGGTTTGCGAATTAACAGCACGGTCAATTACCGAGATCTTTCCGTTTATGGGATAAAGCGAGTTATCTGCCAATAAAATAGTAAATAGCGAATCGGTTGGCTCATGTTTGGCTTGCTGCAATCTTTCAAATTTGGGCAGCTGCTTTTCGTTGACCACAAAATCTACGGCCATCGGGTCATTGGTTGATATGGTGTTCAGCACAGTAGTTCCCGGAGTTACTACATTACCCAATTTAACCTGGCTCAAACCGATGGTGCCATCGAATGGAGCGTATACTTCGGCGTAATTCAAATTGGTTCTGGCTGTTTTCACTGCCTGGTTTGCCGATTGAACCTGGCTTTTAGCATTTTCAAGCGTGATTACCGCATGGTCATACAATTGCTTGGCTACCGCATTGTATTTATTCAGGTACTCGTAACGGTCGGCATCTTGCTGGGCCTGTAATAGGGTGCCCTCAGTAACTTTACGGTTGGCAACGGCTGCATCATAACTGTCCTGGTAAATTCGTTTGTCAATCTCGTACAGCTTTTGTCCTTTTTTAACCTGCGAGCCCTCTGTGAAAAATATACCGGTTACAGCACCCTGCACCTGGGGTAATAAAGTTACCTGGCTTAAGGCCGCTGTTGTTGAGGGGTATTGGTCATAATATAATACCGGTTTGGCCTTTACCTTGTACAGGTTTACCGGCACCTCGGTATTTTGTGGTGGTTGTTTCTTTTTGCAGGCTGCAAAAACTACAATACTTATAAAAATGGCATTTAAAAATACGCGCTTCATGGTTTGGTTTTTTGGCATTAATAAGTGATATCTCCCATTGCTTTTTCCAGGTCAATTTTGCTCGATAGCAGCTGGAAAAGTGAGTTAGTGTAATTGATTTCGGCAGTGATCAGGTTTGATTCGGCTGTGATCACGTTGAGGTAGGCTACTACGCCCTGTTTATATTGCAGGTTAACCACAAAGTATACACGTCGTGCCATGGCCACATTTTTTCGCTGAACGTTGAAGCCAAACAGGTTGCTTTTATAACCGGCCAGTCTAGAGGTATATTCTTTATACAACTGTGATTTAAGGTCAACCTCATCCCAATGCACTATCTGTTCCTGCAATTGCGATTTGTGAACATTGTGCAGTCGCGCAAAACCGGTAAATATGGGTATGCTCAATGACACGCCCACTATTGAACTTGGGTACGACCTTGAGAAAAGGTTGGAAAAATTATTGTTGGCATATTGCAGGCTGTAGTTAAAAAAGCCTGAAATAGTAGGCAGATAAGCGTACTTGTAATAACTGGTAAGTTGCGATTGCAGATCTTTCCGGGTTTGGATCTGCTTATATTCTATCCGCTTTTCGTATTCCAGTTGCCGGGTAGTGTCAATCTGGATATCGGCCATCATTTGAACGGTATCAATGCTTACGTTGAAATTCTTCTCGGGTTCGTAACCCATAAGTTGCTTCAACGCAGCATACTGCGGAATGATATTTTCATTAGCCTGTTTTAACTGGGCAACTGAGTTGTTAAGCGTAATGGTAGCCTGCAGGTAATCAGTTTCATCAACAATGCCACCTTTATATTGATGGTAGGCATCACGTAAATTTTTGCCAAGCCTCGCGGTATCTTCTTTCAGCACGTTAATTTGTTGCAGTGTGAGCAACACATTGTAAAAAGATTTACTTACAGCAGATACTAAAAATATTTTGGTGCTATCGGTAACTTGCTGTGCCTGTTTTACCAATAGGGGAGCGCTTTTTGCGGCGTATAATAACCCCGGACTTAAAATAGCCTGCGACACCGCCAGCTCCGGAATGAAAGTATTAGAGTAACTGCTGCGTACAGTACCGGTACCACTGCCGGTTGTTGTGCTCCCCGTGCTTGTACCCACACCGGTAGAGATATTGGAATTTGATTGCTGGATATAATGGATCAGATTGCCGTTGGCGTTTACCTGTGGCAACCAGGCAGCCAGGTTAATGGAGTTGGTTGTACGGGTAATATCCGTATTAATTAATGCCTTGTTTAAGGCAGGCTGATGTACCAGCGCATAATCAATGCATTGCTTCAGGGTTAGGTATTCGCCGCCGTTTTTACCATTGTCGGTAGCGTTAGGGATAACAGGAAAGCCTACCGTTGCGGTATCCGGAACGTTTTCAGGGGCAGGAGTTTGCTTCTTCTTTATGTTTTGCGCCGAGGCGGCTAATGATAAAGAAAGTAAGCCTGCAAATAAAAACGGCTTTAAGCCATAAATATTTATTGGTATGCGCGTCATGGCAAAACAGGTTGTTAGGACGAATGGCTTTTAAACCACTCTGATTAAGTTTTAAGATGAAGATGGAATTTGAATGATGCGGAATTTGATTGCCTTGCAAATGACAATGAAATCAGCATAACAGCTATTGTACCGTGATGCCTGTTAGCACCTGGTCAGCAAATTCAAAAAGATGTAAGAAAAACTCAGATCCTGAGCGTACGCAGGTTGAGATAAGAAGATGGGGTATGAGAATACACCGAAGCTAAAACGCTATCCGGTCTTCTGTTTATAGTAAACATCAAACTGCCGGTGAGCAGGAAAGCGAAAAACAGTACAAGCAACTTCGATGGAGCTTTAAGGTCTTTACGTCCTTCATCAACAGAATGGAAACTTCTTTGAAACTGAACCCTTGGCAAATTAGCGTTGGTGTTTTTATGCAGAAAATCGATGGTCGACGCTGAGTGAACACCGCTCGCGTAATTTTGCCGCGGGAGGTAAGCAAGGTGAACCCAACCCACAAACTGGTATATCACTAAAAGTGACAGTACTACATATTGCTTTATGGTTTGATTATACCTTTTCACAGCGTTGTTTAACTAAGGCAAAAATAGTTCATCATGCTAAAATGTTTTGTAATGATTTGGATACATGCTTTTTGAACCAAAGAATCGATTGTTTTTATGGTGTTTGGCAGCAAATAATCACAGTTAAATGACAAATACTACCGTTGTAGTTACCTACAATCTGAATAATTCACTGTTTAAGGTCCAAATCTCTATATCGTATGCAAATTATTCATCCGGATATGTATCTTAGCGTTTGGTAAAACGTTTTATTAAATGAAAAAAATATACTTATCTTCATTTTTAGGGTTGGCGTTATCTGTCGGGCTTTCTTTTTCGGCAGAAGCACAACTTAATCATCATGCTCCCGACCAACCTTATTATCACGCGGCTGCTCCTAAAATCAATGATCTGATTGATACACGCCTCGATGTAAAATTCGATTATCAAAAATCTTACTTAAACGGAAAGGAGTGGGTTACCCTGAAGCCACATTTTTATCCTACCGATTCCGTAAGGCTTGACGCTAAAGGGATGGATATCAAAACCATTGGTATTGTTGAAAATGGCAAAGTTGTTCCGCTTCGTTATCGTTATGAGGATAGTCTTTCCTTAGCTATTCAACTAAACAGGACCTACACCGAAAAAGAACATTATACCTTGTTTATTGATTACACCGCCAAGCCAAATGAATTGCATGATAAACCCGGTTTTAAACTGGATGGAAAAGGTTTGTATTTTGTAAACCCATTAGGTAAAGAGCCTGGAAAACCAACCCAGATCTGGACACAAGGTGAGGCTGAAAGTTCATCATGCTGGTTCCCGACCATTGATAAGCCCGATCAAAAAACAACCGAGCAGGTGAGCATGACGGTACCTGCAAAATATACCACGCTATCAAACGGTTTGCTAATCAGTCAAAAAAACAATGCTGATGGCACACGTACCGATACCTGGAAACAATCTTTACCGCATTGCCCGTATTTGTTTATGATGGCGATAGGCGATTTTAAGATCTATAAGGATAAATGGCGTAATAAAGAGGTTTCTTATTACCTGGAACCTGATTATGCGCCTTATGCTAAACAACTGTTTGGCCAAACTCCTGAAATGATTGAATTCTATTCAAAAGCTTTGGGCGTTGATTTTCCATGGGAAAAATATAGCCAGGTTGTTGTTCGCGATTATCCGCTGGGAGCCATGGAAAACAGCTCGGCTACTTTACATGGTGAGTATGTTCAGAAATCACCATGGGACCTGATCGATGATCCTAACGGTTCGGGCGGAACAACAATTGCACACGAGCTTTTCCACCAATGGTTTGGCGATCTGGTTACCTGCGAAAGCTGGAGCAATGAAACGCTTAACGAATCGTTCGCTGTGTTTGGCGAAAAATACTGGAACGAAAAGAAATATGGTAAAGATGATGGCGATGCTAAACGATATGATGAACTGCAGGCCTATCTGAATAACGCAACCGCATACAAGCAGCCGTTAACGCCATTTATATATACCGATAACGAAGGTATTAACGGGGCTAATATTTATGATAAAGGCGGTTTGGTGCTCATTATGCTGCGTAACTACCTCGGAGATGATGCCTTTTTTAAAGGCTTGGGACTTTACCTGAAAACCCGTGGCTTTAAAAATGGTGAAGTGCATGATCTTCGCCAGGCAATGGAAGAAATATCCGGGAAAGACCTGAACTGGTTCTTTAATCAATGGTATTATGGCGCCGGTCACCCGGTATTGGATATCACTTACCAATGGAACGAGGCCGATCATCAGCAAAAAGTATTCATCAGCCAAAAACAGGAAGGACAGATATTTCATGTTCCTGTAGCTGTTGATTTATACGCAGGCGGAAAAGTAACCAGGCAACAGGTTTGGCTCGCGCAAAAAAACGACACGTTAATATTTAAAAGCGCTGTAAAACCTGATTTAATTAACGTTGATGGTGATAAAGTGCTCCTTACTAAAAAGACCGATCATAAAAGCCTGACTGAGTTTGATTATCAATATCACCACGCGCCGCTTTATCTGGATAGGTTAGAGGCATTGAGCGCGGCTATTGGCAGTCAAACATCCACAGAAGGTAAGGATATTATTATCGCCGCTTTAAAAGATAAATATTATGGCATCCGGATAAAAGCTATCCGTGCGCTGAAGATGGACAGTACCGAGGTGGCAAACACAGCCTTGCCAATCCTTGCTGATTTAGCACAGCATGATATTAATTACCCTGTAAGGGCGGCTGCAATTGGCGTTTTGGAAAAGACCAAATCAAAAGATTATCTTGATATCTATAAAAAGTCGCTTTCAAGTCCATCTTATACGGTTAAAGGTGCTGCGCTTGCAGCTCTAAATAGCGTATCATCAGATGATGCTTTCCAAACCGCCAAAAGCCTGGAAGCTGATGGGAAAGGGAAATTAGGGCAGGCTATTGTTAACGTTTATGCCGCCAATGGTTCTGATAAAGAATGGGCTTACGTGATCAATGCTTTTGAAAAAGGATCGGTACAGCTAAAGTTTGATCTTGCACGTGGTCCGCTGCCGCAAATGATTGGTAAGCTGGATGATAAGCAATCGGTTTTGCAGGGCATCAATGCCATTAAGGGCATTGCTATAAGTTTCAAAAAGTATGGTATTGCACCAAAGCTTGTTGCGTCATTGCAACAAATTGAAGAAGCAAGGAAAAAACTTAACGATACTGCATCTGCAAGTGCCGCCGAGAATGCTATCAGCGAAATCAATCAGGCAAAAGGATAATGCCCAAATTGATTTGATATTAAAAGAGGGATTTCCAAAAGGGAATCCCTTTTTTAATGCGCATGCTGCATTTTTAAGATCAACGGATTCGGGTAATTGTCGCTTTGGTCTTCAGCTACATTGTCCAGGCATTTAAAATCTTTTTCAATAAGCAGGTACATTGAGCTGGTGTTATTTTCGTAACCAACCCGGTCGGTGCTTGTCCATTCAAGTGCCATGGTAACCGGCATGTACATGGTTATGGTATCATCGTCAAAATCTGCAGTTAAGGCGTTATTTGAAGAACGTTGCAGCGCATATTTAAATGTTCTGGCGCCAAATTGGGTAACTTCTTCCAGGTAGCCATTGGTGTCAAATCTTTCAACATCGGTTTTGGTGAGGCGGTAACGCAACGAGTTTCCTTTTATTCTGATCTTCATAATTGTTTAATTTTTTACGTTTACTACATCTCCTATAATAATAATGGCAGGGTAGGTGAGTTGATTATCTGCCGCGATAGCCTCAAGATCGCTTACTTTGCCTTTTGCTGATTTTTGTTGTGGCAATGAGGCATGTTGTATAATAGCCGCCGGTGTATCGCCTTTGCCTGCCTTTACATAGGCCGATGCTATTTCGGCCAGTTTTTTCATCCCCATATATATAACAACTGTGGCGTTGCTGTGCATGGCACAGGTAAGATCGGCAGATAGGTTGCCATCTTTTTTGGTGCCTGTAACCATCCAAACGCTTTCGCTTACCTGCCGGTGCGTGAGCGGAATGTCTTGTAATCCCGAAGCCTGCATGCTGGTTACGCCTGGTATATAATGTGTAGTAATGCCATGCTGCCGCGCATAAATGATCTCTTCAAACCCGCGACCGAATATAAAAGGGTCGCCTCCTTTTAATCTTACTACATTGCCCTTAGTAAAAGCATAGTGCTTTATTAGTTCATGAATGGTTTCTTGTGGTGTATAGTCGCCATAAGGTTGTTTGCCAACGTATACTTTTTCGCAATCGTCGCGGCTTATCGCGAGTAATTCCTTGTTAGCCAGGTTATCATATAAAATCACATTTGCTTGTTGTAAAACCTTAAAACCCTTCACTGTCATTAATTCTGGGTCGCCTGGACCTGCTCCGAGCACAAAAAGTTCAGGATTTTGTATTTTATTTTTCATTTTATTAAATTTTGTATCAAAAAATAGCTTTTAGAGTCTTTTTATTTTGCTGATTTTGATAAAAGTGCAAAATCTTTTTAAAAATTATGCTCTAAAAATGATTTAAATTATAATTATAGCAGCAATTTATGTAATTAAATGTCAATATTTATGATTTATGTGATAAAAAAGTAAAATTAAATTTCCATTTAATGTTTTTTTAGGTTATAATTGTGATATAAATGATGTCAAGGTCGCAGCTGGGTCATTTTTAGTTTGAAAATTGCTTTAACATTTAAAAAATTTCAATATGTCAAAACCAACGGTCGTAGTAGTTGGTAACGGCATGGTAGGTTACAAGTTTTGTGAGAAACTTTTGGCCCGATCAGCGCAGTTCCAAATAATTGTTTTTGGTGAAGAGCCTCGTCACGCTTATGACAGGGTGCATCTCAGCGAGTATTTTAACGGTAAAACAGCGGACGATCTGTCGCTTTCCACTTTGTCCTGGTATTCAGATAATGGTATCGCGCTGCATTTGGATGATCCTATCCAGGAAATTAATCGTTCCGAAAAAACTATTCATTCTTTAAAGGGTATTACGCTTAAATATGATTATCTGATTTTGGCAACCGGTTCATCGGCCTTTGTGCCTGATATTCCGGGTATCGAAAAGGAGGGAGTGTTTGTTTATCGTACCATTGAGGATCTGGAGCTTATAAAGGCTCATGCAGTAAACGCAAAATCAGGTGCGGTAATGGGTGGCGGCTTGCTGGGCTTGGAAGCCGCTAAGGCTTTAATAGATCTTGGTATCGCCGAAACGCACGTTATTGAGTTTGCGCCGCGATTGATGCCGAGGCAGATTGACTCTGCAGGGAGTAATATGCTGCAAATGAAATTGAGCCAGCTGGGTTTGCATATTCATTTAAATAAAAGCACTGCCGCTATTGCCGGTGAAAAAAAAATCCAGTCGTTGAAATTTAATGACGACAGTCAGTTGGCGGTGGATATGCTGGTGATTTCGGCGGGTATCCGTCCGCGCGACGAGTTGGCCAAATTGGCGGGGCTCCATGTCGGTACCCGTGGTGGTATTGTGGTGAACGAAAAAATGCAAACCAGCGATGAGTGTATCTATGCTATAGGTGAATGCGCTTTATATGAAGGGATGATCTATGGTTTGGTTGCGCCTGGCTATGAGATGGCTGATATCGTAGCGGCTCATTTAACTGAGGGCGAGAAAAGTTTTTATGGTTATGATATGAGCACCAAGCTGAAATTGATTGGTGTTGATGTGGCCAGTTTTGGCGATGCCTTTATAACCGAGCCCGACTGTCGTACTATTTTGTTTGAGGATACCCATAAGGGAATTTATAAACGTATTAATATCACTAACGATGGCAAGAATCTGTTAGGTGGTATCTTAATTGGCGATGCGGATGCTTATAATATGCTGCTGCAAACGGTTAATAATAAAATTGTATTGCCTCCTGATCCCGAAGATCTGATATTGGGCTCAAGAGGTGGTGAAGCTAATGCGGGAGCGGGCGTTATGAGTTTGCCGGACGATGCGCTGATTTGCTCGTGCGAGGCTGTTACTAAAGGCGCTATTTGCTCGGCTGTAAGTGATGGTGGTGTAACTGGTATTGATGGTATGAAAAAATGCACCAAGGCTGGTACCGGTTGCGGTGGTTGTGTGCCATTGGTGAAGGATCTGATTGCCGGTACCATGAAGGCTAACGGGCAATATGTTAAAAATGTTGTCTGCGAGCATTTTGATTACTCGCGCCAGGAGCTTTTTGATCTGGTGAAAATAAATGGGCTTAAAAACTACGATCTGGTGCTTGATCATTATGGCAAAGGTGATGGTTGTGAGGTTTGTAAGCCTGTTGTGGCCAGTATATTATCCAGCTTGTGGAATGATGTTATTGTAAAACAAGAAGTAATACAGGATAGTAATGATCGCTTTTTGGCTAATATCCAAAAAGGGGGCACTTATTCGGTTGTTCCGCGGATACCCGGCGGGGAAATTACGCCTGACAAACTGATTGTTATAGGTCAGGTTGCCAAAAAATATGGTTTGTATACTAAAATAACCGGTGGGCAGCGCATAGATCTGTTTGGCGCGCACCTGAGTGACCTGCCTTTAATTTGGGAAGAATTAATTGACGCCGGTTTTGAAAGCGGTCATGCTTATGGTAAGGCACTCCGTACTGTGAAGAGTTGCGTGGGCAGTACCTGGTGCAGGTTTGGCTTGCATGATAGCGTGACTTTTGCTATCGAGGTAGAGGATAGGTATAAAGGCATCCGGGCGCCGCATAAAATTAAAGGTGGTGTAAGTGGTTGTGTGCGCGAATGTGCCGAGGCGCAGTCAAAGGATTTTGGAATTATTGCAACTGAAAAAGGTTGGAATTTATACGTATGCGGTAATGGCGGATCTAAACCGCAGCATGCTCAGTTGTTGGCTACTGATATTGACAAAGAAACCGTAGTTAAATATCTCGATAGGTTTTTGATGTTTTACATTAAAACTGCCGATCAGTTAACCCGTACCGCAACCTGGCTTAATAAGCTTGATGGAGGTATGAGTTATCTTAAAAATGTAATAGTAAACGATAGTCTGGGTTTGGGTGAGCAGTTGGAGGAGGAAATGCAGGCCCTGGTAAATACTTATCACTGCGAGTGGAAGGAGGCTATTAATAATCCGGCTATGCGCAAACGTTTTGCTCATTTTATTAATGCTCCAGACGAAAAAGATCCTCATGCGCAATTTGAACCGATGCGTGAGCAGGTTCGTGCTAAGGAGTGGTAGTTTTTTAGTCTGAAATTAGATTGGTCATTATTTAAAAGAAAACACAATGGAAACTGCAATAGCAACACAATGGATCATGGCTTGTTATGTTGATGATGTGCCCGAAAATGGTGGCTCATGTATCAAGCATGGCGATGAGCAGATAGCGATATTTAATTTTGCACGCCGCAATGAGTGGTATGCTACTCAAAATCTTTGTCCGCATAAGCAGCAAATGGCTATCTCGCGCGGAATGATTGGTAGCGCAGGTGAAAACTGCGAGCCTAAGGTGGCGTGTCCTTTTCATAAAAAGACATTTTCACTGCTTACCGGCGAATGTTTAGGTGAAGAAGAGTTGGTTTTGAAGACCTATCCGGTAAAAATAGCCGACGGAAAGGTTTTTGTAGGGATCGATTAAGAATTATAGGAAGTAATTCGTATCGGGCGCTGTTGTCAAGTAGGGCAATAGCGCTTTTTTATGCGCGATATTTCGGAATTTAATTATTGCTTTTCCGATTTTGCTTGGTTTTGTTAATTCGATATAGAAGAAGTTGTGTGTTTTGAGGTGAAATGGGCGGGTTTTGAATGGTTTATTGTGTAATTGTTACACTTTGATTGATTTTTATGATGGTGTGTGCTTTGTTTTTGTTGTTTTTTAAATGTGTTAGCTTAGTTGTTGTTTGGTTTTGTGAGTTTGTTTGATTTTTTATTCTGTTTTAGAGGTTTTTTGGGTTTTGTTTTTATTGTTTATATGATTTAAGTTAGTTTTTTATTTGTTTTTGCTATTTAATGCTTGTTAAAAAATTGTTAAAAATGTATTTCTGTAGTTTTTATGTGTTTCAAAATTGAGTTTTTGTCAAAAAAATCAATTTATACTAACTTTTATCATAAAAATTAACTTTAAAAATTGATTATTTGTGCTTAATCATTAAATAAGTTATATTTATCATAATTAATTCAGTCAAAAAACAGAAAAAAGATAGTGCCTATGATGAAAATCAAAAAAACATAAAAAAGCCCTGCCGGGAGGTCGCATTCCCAGACAGGGTTAAACAGTTTTTAATCGCTTTAACAAATAAAAAACCATTTCAAATGTACAAAAATGTATGTAATCAATACACTATTGGGAAAATTCTATTAATTATATCATGTTTTGTTTCTTATAATGCCTCCGCGCAGCTGTCTTTAACCGGCCAGATCAAAACAAGAGGCGAATTACGTGATGGTTATGGAACTTTAGAACCGATAGGTAACAAAAACGCGGCCTTTGTATCACAACGAACGCGGCTCACCTTTAATTACAAAAGCAGCAAGCTTATTTTTCAAACCTCGGTACAGGATGTAAGGCTTTGGGGCCAGGATGCCTCAACAATTACTATTAATGATGGCAACAGGCTAAGTCTTCACGAGGCCTGGGCCGAATTGATCCTCTCTAACAAAAAGGACACTTCTTTTAAGAAATCACCTGTCGATTATTTTGCTATTAAAGCAGGTCGGCAGGAAATCAGCTATGACGATGAACGCCTGCTCGGCGCTACCGACTGGATCCAACAGGGGCGCAGGCATGATGCTATCGTATTAAAACTTCTTCAATCGGGCTGGCAGCTTGATCTGGGCGCTGCTTTTAATCAAAGCTCAGATGCTATCAATTATAACGGAACTTATTATACACCGGCAAATGTACCGGCTACCGTTAAAGATAGCAAAGGTAATTTAGCTAATACACCGGCCGGACTTATTCCACTGGTAAATGCAGCAGGTATTAGCGCTAAAAACGGTAACCTGTCATTTCTAAATCCACCCGGCACCAACGGGCAAAATCAAAACTATAAAGCACTTGAATATCTCTACTTTGCAAAAAAATTAAACAAGACTAAAATAAGCGGTCTTTTCCTGGCCGATCAGTTTGCCAAATACAAGCTCGATTCGGTTAAAAATGTATCCGGCGAGGACGTTGGTTACATCTACGGTCGCCGGTTTAATCAGCCTGGTGTTAATACCCGCTACACAACCGGTTTACTTGTTAACCCTGTTTTCGGCAGTAAGGATGAATGGGCGGCAACGGGTGGATTTTATTATCAGGGAGGTCATGACCGCGATGGTGCGGAGTTGAGCGCCTATACATTTACGACATCTTTATGCTATAAAGGCGTTAACCTCGCTTATACAGCCGGCTGGGATTATCTATCGGGTAATGATTCTTTTTCATCTTCAAAAACTGATCACCGGTTTGACCCGCTGTATGGTACCCCGCACAAGTTCTGGGGATATATGGATTATTTTTATGCCGTTAGCGGATCGCCTACAGGAGGTTTAAGTAATCCTTATCTTAAAATAAAATATCTTTCAGATAATAAGCGCTTTAGCACAGAACTGGCCAACCATTACTTCCTGTTGGCAAAGGATCAGAAAGCAACAGACGGGCAGCCTATTGATAAATATCTTGGTACCGAATTTGACCTTACCAACAGCTACAAGCTTAACAAATTTACCGTTGTTGATTTGGGTTTATCCTACATGGCGGCAACCCATAGTATGGAATATGCCAAAGGCTTAACGCCTGATGCTAACAAGCTGCACCCGTTTTGGGCATACCTGCAGCTTAACATTAAACCCGAGTTTTTGAATAAGTAATATAAACGCAGAAAGCTTAAGGCTCAAAGCCTAAAGCCCAAAAAGCTAAATAGATCAGAGTATAAACAAAAGCTTTCAGCCTGCGGGCTTTGAGCTTAAAGCTTAGAAAAAATGGAAAAACAACTTACTAAACTCAATATATTCTCGCTGAAAGGCATTCAAATGCGCACCTTTCACATTACGTGGCTTATGTTTTTTGTGTGCTTTTTTGGTTGGTTTGGCCTGGCGCCGTTAATGCCAACCATTCGCGCCGAACTACATTTAAGCAAAGGACAGGTTGGCAATACCATTATCGCGTCGGTAGCGGCAACCATCATTGCGCGCCTCATTATCGGTAAACTTTGTGATACCTGGGGGCCGCGAAAAACAGCTGTAAGGTTGTTGATCGTTGGTTCGTTACCGGTGTTCCTGGTGGGCCTGGCTCATGATTATACTTCATTTTTATTGTTCCGTTTGGCTATTGGGGTAATTGGTTCATCGTTTGTAATTACCCAGTTCCATACCTCAATGATGTTTGCGCCCAATATAAAAGGTACCGCCAACGCGGTAACCGGCGGTTGGGGCAACCTTGGCGGCGGGGTAACCAACATGGTGATGCCTTTAATATTTGCCGCAATAGTAGGAGCGGGCTATACCAAAGCCGAAGCATGGCGCTACGCCATGATAGTACCGGGAGTACTGATGCTGGCAATTGCTTTTTTATACTGGAAATTCACTAAAGATACCCCTAATGGTAACTATGATGAGATTGGCTATGCCAAAACCAATCCGTCAAAAACAGATTGGTCGATACTGGCCGACTGGCGCGTTTGGGCGCTGACTATGGCTTATGCTATGTGCTTTGGCATGGAGATCACTTTTGATAACGTGGCTTCATTACATTTTGTGGATACCTTTCACCTGTCGCAAAGCTCGGCTGGTTTTTGGGCTGGTATATTTGGTTTCATGAACCTTTTTGCAAGGGCATTGGGCGGCATTGTATCTGACAAAGTTGGCGGTAAATTCGGCATGCGTGGCAAAGGATTGTTGCTGGCAGGTGTTTTATTGCTGGAAGGTATGGGCCTCATTTTGTTTGCACAGTCCGGCAACCTTACCATGGCTATTATTTCTATGCTATCATTCGCGCTGTTCCTTAAAATGTCAAACGGTGCTACTTATGGTATCGTTCCGTTCATCAATAGTAAAAATGTGGGCATGGTAAGCGGTATTGTTGGCGCTGGTGGCAACCTTGGCGGGATGTTGTTTGGTTTCCTTTTTAAATCAGAACATATCACCTATGTACAGGCATTCACCTATATCGGTATTACGGTAATGATTGTTTCTGCCATTGTTTTGGTAACCCGTTTTCAAAAACAGGCTGTTACCGAACCTGCAAAAGATGCCGTATTAGCAGGAAGCGTAGCCTAAAGCCAAAGGCTGAAAGCTTTTTTGAATACTAATAAAGATAAAGAACGAAAAACAAAGCTTTAGGCCTCAAGCCTTCAGCTTTAAGCTAAAAATGAAGCGCTCACAACAAAATACATTTACAAGCACCTGCTGTTATTGCGGGGTTGGCTGCGGCGTGGTCATTAATAAAGAAAAAAATGGCAGTATAACGCTTGAGGGTGATAAAGACTATCCCGTTAATAAGGGGATGCTGTGCAGTAAGGGACTCAACCTGCATTATACTGCCAACGATAAATCAGACAGGTTGCTGTACCCTCAAATGCGTTACAACAAAAGCATGCCCCTGCAAAGAGTAAGCTGGGACGATGCATTGGAGCGTACGGCAGCTATTTTCAAAACCTTCATCGATAAGTACGGCCCTGACTCGGTAGCGTTTTACGCTTCGGGCCAATGCCTTACCGAGGAGTATTACGTTGTTAATAAGCTAATTAAGGGTTTTATCGGTAGCAATAATATCGATACTAATTCGCGCCTGTGTATGAGCAGCGCTGTAGCTGCTTATAAAATAGCCCTTGGCGAAGACACCGTGCCCGTTTGTTATGACGACATTGAACTGGCAGATTGCTTTTATGTAACCGGGGCCAACCCAGCCTGGTGCCATCCTATTTTATGGCGAAGGGTTGAGGCGCATAAAGCTGCCAATCCTGATGTGAAGATCATTGTGGTTGATCCGCGGGTAACCGATACCTGTAGCACTGCCGATCTGCACCTTCAATTGAACCCGGGTACCGATATCACCCTGAACCATGCTATTGGTAGGGTGTTGATTGAGAATGGCGACATTGATATTGAGTTCGTGAGCAATCATGCTGATGGCTTTGAGCAGTATAGTAAACTGGTATTTGAGCGCACCCTTGCCGAATCATCGGCTATTTGCGGGGTTAGTGAAAGCGATATCCGCCTTGCAGCCAAATATATTGCCGAATCAAAAGGCTTTATCACCATGTGGACAATGGGCTTAAACCAAAGTTCTGTTGGGGTAAATAAAAACCTGAGCCTCATAAACCTCAGCTTAATAACCGGCCATATTGGTAAACCGGGTTCCGGACCGCTTTCGTTAACCGGCCAGCCTAATGCTATGGGTGGGCGCGAGGTTGGTGGCCTTGCAAACCTTTTACCGGCGCATCGTAACCTGGCAAACCCGGTTCACCGGGCAGAGGTACAAAAGTTTTGGGGCGGAAAAGAGATAGCCGCCAAGCCGGGGCTAACGGCCACTGAAATGTTTGAGGCCCTGAATAATGGTAGCCTAAAAGCTATCTGGATCATGTGTACTAATCCGCTTACCAGTTTGCCGAATGTACGGCTGGCTGAGGAAGCCCTGAAAAAAGCAAAATTTGTGGTGGTTCAGGAGATCAGCAATAAACCCGAAACTTTGGCTTATGCCGATGTGATCCTTCCCGCCGCGGCCTGGGCCGAAAAGGAAGGGACGATGACCAATTCCGAAAGGCGTATCAGCTACCTCAATAAAATACTTGATCCACCGGGTGAAGCTATGCCGGATAGCGAGATCATTTGCCGTTTTGCCCGTAAAATGGGATATAAGGGCTTTGACTTTAAAAACGCTGCTGAAATTTATGCCGAGCACGCTAAACTTACCGCTAAAACCAATATTGATATCAGCGGACTTAGCTATGATATCATTAAACAGCAGCGCTCGGTACAATGGCCATATAAAAAACGCCAGGCAGCGCCCGGAACTTCCAGATTGTTTACTGATAAGCAGTTTTACACGGCTACGGGTAACGCGCAAATCAGCGCTGTGCCCGATAAGCATAGCAGCGAAATGCCTGATGATGATTATCCTTTCATTCTCACTACCGGCCGGATCCGCGATCAGTGGCATACCATGAGCAAAACCGGAAAGGTGAACAAGCTTAATCAACATATTAAGGAGTCTTTTGTTGAGATCAACCCTGCCGATGCTGCCGTTTTGGGTATCAGCGAAGGCGACGTTACTATTATTACGTCCCGTAGAGGCGAAGCAAGAGTTAAAGCGCGTCTTACCGAACAGATAAAGCAAGGCGTAATTTTTGTGCCGATGCATTGGGGCAAGATCCTCAATAACGACCTGCACCGCATTAACAATGTTACCAACGATGCCGTAGACCCGATATCGAAAGAGCCTGATTTTAAGTATTGCGCGGTAAAAGTTGAAAAGTATAAAAAGCCTTTCCAAAAAATTGTGGTAGTGGGCGCCGGGGCAGGTGCACATGGCTTTGTACGCTCGTACAGGGAGTTGAATAAGGATGACGAGATCATTATTTTCAGTAAAGAAGATCATCCCTTTTACAACCGCGTAATGCTGCCCGATTATATCAGTGGCGAACAACGTTGGGAGCAGCTGGTAAAAATGACCGATGAGGAAGAGCCTGAACTTAAAATAAGGTTGCTACGAGGCGTAAGCATCGAAAAAATAGATCGTGCCAATAAATATGTGCTGGACAGCCGGGGCATAAAAACATATTATGATGTACTGCTGCTGGCTACCGGCAGCCGAGCTGCAATCCCTAAAAATGTGCCATCGTTGCCGGGCATCTTCAGCATGCGCAGCCGTAACGATGCGGATAACTTTAAAAAACATGTACCTAAAAACGGGCACGTGGTAATAGTAGGCGGTGGTTTGTTAGGCCTGGAAATGGCCGCTTCCCTGCGTGAGATCGGTATCACCATAACTATTATTCAACGTACGTCAAGGTTTTTAAACCGGCAACTGGATGAGCTTGGCAGCAGGCTGTTGCACGAAGAAATGGTTGACCAGGGCTGCGATATTTTTTATGATGATGAAGTGCAGTTGTTTTATGGCCGCAGTAAGCTGACTGGTATCGGTTTAAAAAGCGGGCGAAAAATTGATTGCGATGCCATGATCCTGGCCATAGGCACAACGCCTAACCTGGAAATTGCCAGGGATTGCGGTCTTGAAATTAAGCGTGGCGTAATAGTGAACGAACGCTTGGTCACCAGCGACCCTAACATCTACGCCATTGGTGAAATAGCCGAATTTCAGGGTACTTTATACGGCATAACCGCAGCGGCGGAACAGCAGGCAGCCGTAGTTGCCGGATATATGAATGGCGACATTGCCAGTTACTATAAAGGCAGCTTGTTTATGAATATTATCAAAATTCATGGCTTTGATTTGTGCAGCATTGGTTTATCCGATTGCCCTAATGATAAAGATTATGAGGAGATTGTGTTTATAGATAAAGCCAAACGCTATTACAAGAAATGTATTATTCACCAGGATAGGCTGGTAGGTACCATTTTAATTGGTGATAAAGGCGAATTTCAGGAGTTTAGGGAGTTGATAGCCAACAAAACCGAACTAAGCGATAAGCGCCTTAAACTACTTCGCAGCGGCAAAACCGCCGAACCTGTTTTAGGTAAGCTGGTTTGCAGTTGTAATAACGTAGGGGCGGATAATATTCGTAATAAAATAGCAAGCGGGTGCACGCAACTGGCAGATGTTTGCAGCCAGACAGGAGCCGGAACCGGATGTGGATCATGCCGGCCTGAGGTTAAACGTTTGCTGGAAGAGGCACTTCAGCAGCAATTAGTAAAAGCTTGAACCAATGGAGAATAAGCAACTGATTAAGATAAACCTGCCGGGAGGCGTAGCCTCTGCCGGCGATTTTTATGAAATGCTCATCATAGCTCAAAATGCAGGTGCTACACAGGTGCGTTTTGGTAACCGGCAGCAGCTTTATTTTGAGCTTGACGAGGCACGCCTTGAAGATCTGGAGTTTGACATGTTAAGCGCCGGTATTGATCATGAAGTTAACCAGGACGCTTACCCCAATATTACCAGCTCTTATATCGCCGACGGGATCTTTAACCAGGAAAACTGGCTCAAAGAAGGCGTTTATAAAGATATTTTCGACCTGTTTGATTATCAGCCCGAGTTAAAAATAAACCTGGTTGACAGCAACCAAACTTTCGCCCCTTTTTTTACAGGCAACCTTAATTTCATTTACTCGCCGGTAAGTAATTACTGGTATTTGTATATCAGGTTTCCTAAAACCAATATCCTGTATTGCTGGCCTGTATTGATTTATTCGGACGATATTCCTGCCGTAGGAAAAGCTATACAACAGGTAATATTTGCTAATAAGGCACGCTTTTATGATCAGGCCGAGATCAATCCTGAAGAGCTTTATCAATTGGTTATTGCCAGTCACCAATTTGTTATACAGGAAATTGATCAGCCGCTGGTAATCCCTGAATTTCAATTACCCTATTACGAGGGTTTTAATAAGCAGGGTAACAAATACTGGCTGGGAATATACCGGCGTAATGAGCTTTTCGACATCGAATTTTTGAAGGAGATCTGTAACCTGTGCATGCAAACCAGGGTAGGGCAGTTGTACATCAGTCCATGGAAATCTTTACTGATAAAAAATATTGAGGCTAAACACCGGCCATTATGGGGCAACCTGCTTAACAAATACCGGGTAAATATCAGGCATGCCTCAAACGAGCTTAACTGGCAGGTTGAGGATCTTTGCAGCTCATGTCTTGAGCTTAAGCAGCAATTGGTAAGCGAGTTTGAAGAGGCTGATCTGCGAACTTACGGCCTTAGCTTTGCCATAAAGCGTTCGCCTAAATCGGGTATTTATGGTTCGGTTATGATCCGTTCGCGGATGCCCGATGAGTTTGAGATTGTACATACCCGCGATTTTAACCACAACACCCGCGAATTTGTGGTATATAAACAAAGCGTTCCAAAAGCAGATCTCAGTAAACACCTGATAGCGTTGTGCGATATGTTTTACGAACAGCAGTGCAATAACCGATTGCCTTTACAGGTAAGTAATAGTAATAATGAGGTTAAATCAACTAACCAGAAAACTGTTCATCAATGTAAAAGCTGCTTCACCATTTATGACGAATTGTATGGTGATTTGCTGAACGCAATAGAGCCAGGAATACCTTTTGAAAATTTATCTAACTACGAATGCCCGACTTGCGGCTCAGAAAAAGAGAATTTCGCCGAGGTTATGTGTGTTGTTGAATAGATATGCGAATAGTTTAAACACTTTCATTTTGCAACGTTTTTTAAAGCATAGAAAAGCGGTTCGCTAACATTGTAGCCAAATGGCCCAAAATCGAAATAGGCATTTCCAATCAACAAATCAAGCTTATTATCTCCGTTGATATCGCCGGCATCAAGGGTAACCGCACGCTCAAATTTGATATCGGGAGAAAGCGCGTAAGGGGTGAAATTTAAACCTCCTGTACCCTTTAGATATACAAAGCCCTCTTCTGGTTGCCGGGCATCAGTGAAAAGACTGACAGTTGCAATGTCTATATTACCATCGCCGTCAAAATCTCTTGCAATTGCCTTATAACATCCGTTTATAGGATAAAAATATTGCTGTTTGTAATTGCCTTTTCCATCATTTATAAAAATATATACACCGTGGTAGGGCTTTAATACCAAAGTGGCATTCCCATTATCGCCACAGGTATACACGATATCTTTATATCCATCGTGGTTTATATCAACCATCTCAAAATACGATGAACCATAAATAGCCGGGAACCTAAGCATTTCTTTTGCCTCAAATTTACCATTGCCTTTATTGGTAAAGTGAAAAATACCTTCTTCGCCCTGTGCAAAAAGTACGTATAGTCCGGGCAGTTTACCATCCTGATTATCTATATAGGCTTTAATGGCGCCGGGTAAGGTACTTATAACATGTTTGGTAAAGTTGCCGTTGCCTATGTTCTCCATCCAGCATAACTCGCCCGTTAGGCTCCCAAACTCACAAATAACATAGTCGGTTTTGTTGTCTCCATTAATATCAGCAGCCAAAATCTGTACAGGCCTGCCAAGTTTACTAAAAGTAGGCTCGGGGGCAAGCCGCATTTTACCTTCAGCCGAAATCGTTAGCTGGGTTATTGTACCCAGTTTATCGCTGTTTGCACCCAGATCTTTACCTATTGTACAAACCAAGGTGTTACCATGGTCAAAAAGGATGTCAACCACTGGCCCTGTTGTAGCAATTGAATCAATGATTTTTAGCTGTACCGATAACAGGTAGAGTTTTTTAGCCTGCCCGTTAGCAATAAATATGCGGGCTGGTTTAACACTGTTATCTATTTTTACGTAACTACCCAATACCTGTTTTCCTTCAAGCGATTGCTGCGGTTTTTCGACAGCGAAAAATGGCAGTTCTTTTTTTATAGGCAATGGCCTGTTTTGAGGAGGAAGCTTGATAGGGGCAGTGTTCATGTAATAATCTATAATGTCCTGCCATTGCTCATTATTTAAAACAGGAGCAGAGGGCACTACCAGGTCGTCGCCTTTTATTGATCCTACGTAAGATTCCCCGCGGTGATTTTTGATCCCCATGCGTAAGCCCATTTGCGGAAATACATTTTTCCATTTAAACCTGTTAAGCAGTGCGGGATCGGGTAGCATATGGCATGAAGTACAGTATTGTTGGGCTAATACCTTTCCGGCAGCAATGCTTTCCACAGTGGCTATCTGGAAATGCTCTCCCTCGTTGGCAGCTGTATTGTCTTCTTTATTTGCCTGTAAATACCAAAACAAACCAATAGTAATTGCTATCACCAAAACCACAATACTAACAATTACAGCTTTTGAAACTTTTGCAGGGCGGTGCTTATCGGGTCTATTAATCATGAATATTAAGATGCGTGATGAAGATACAACCAATAAACCAATTAGATAGGTTTGGTTATTTCTTTTAGCACTCCTGGTTATTTTTAGAATGTACTTTAAAAACATAACCCCAGGCGCAATGCCCGGGGTTACATCGGTTTAGGAGTTAATTAGTTTAGTATCCTGGATTTTGTACCAGCTTTTTATTCTTATCAATTTCTGTCTGCGGAATTGGCATCCAGTTTTGCCGCTCGAAGAAGGTATTGGTGAATATTTTAACCGGCGTATAGGATAATCCCGAGCCGGCGGCCTCTATCTTCATACCATATTCAGGCGAGGTAAGTACGCCGGTTGGCCCCGTAGTGATCAACCATCTGCGGATATCGAACCATCGCTTATCTTCAAACGCCAGCTCAATACGTCTTTCACGGCGAATGTACACACGCATTTCATCCTTGGTTAAGCCTGCTTTTACAGCCGGTAGTGCAGAACGGGCCCTCACTTTATTAACCGCGTCATAAACGGAAGCGTCCGGTCCGGCGGCTTCGTTTTGGGCTTCAGCATAGCTTAACAATACTTCGGCATACCGGAAGATGATGTAATTGGCAAAGCTCGGCGCCAGGTTGATACTGGTTTGCCCGGTAATACTTTCGTCAAGTGTTTTGCGGGCGTTATAACCGGTATTGGTGATATCGCTTGTAGAGCCAAGGTCAATCTGGTTACTGCCACCTATGCGCGACTTAAAGATATCACCCTGCCATGGTGCTCCATCGTACAAGATTGACTGATAAAAGCGCTGTTCACGATGTGTATAGGGATCTTGAGGGTTATAACCGGAAGCGGCATCGGTAATAGGTAAACCATTATCCATTGAGTAATCATCAACCAAGCCCTGAGTAGGCGCAAGGTTACCCCATGATTGCTGAACACCATTTACATACACCGGGCCAAGGTAACCTTCGCGGTGACTGCCTTTTGCAGGGCCCGTAGCATAACCGCGGGCAAAAATAGTTTCAACGTTCCAGTTATTCGCTGATAAAAACTGATCGGCATATGAGGTAGCTGTAGTGTTGAATAGGCTATAAGTACCCATATCCATTACCGATTTATTGGTAGCCGCAGCTTTGCTCCATTTGCCAGCATCATTGGCGGTATTCACCAGCGGACTGGCTGCAAAAAGCTCAACCCAGCCTTTCAGTGTTAATGCTGCTCCTTTGGTTGCACGGCCACTTTCGGCCGCTTTTGTTGGCAAAACCGCCGCTGCCGCATCGCAATCAGCTTCAATAAAGGCAACTGTTTCATCAATGCTGGAGCGTGCTGTAAAAATGTCGCTGCCATCCTGGTTGTTAAGCGGGGTTGTAATAATCGGAACGCCGCCATAAGCAGTAAACAGCAGCGAATAGAAATATGCCCTCATAAATGTAACTTCGGCAACACGTTGTTTGTACCAGTCGTCGGTGTATTTATCCTTGTTTGCTGCGGCCTGCTGCAGAAATATATTACATTTCCTGATTTTGCCATAGTTACCTTCCCAGTCCCACATGCCACCGGGGCCTGTTGGTACGTTACTTGGGCCTATGGAGCCTGCTCTTACCGTAGCCTGCCCGTTTTCCCAGGCGGCGCCGCAAAAGCTATTGTCGGCATATTGCTCGGTAAGCTGATAGTCGTTGTTGATATCCGGAATTTGATTATAAATATCATTCACAAAAAGATCAGCGTTGCTTTGCGAACCAAATGTAGCAACGTCGGTCAGAAACCCCTTGGGCGTTACATTTAATGAATCATCTTTCTTACATCCACTAATACTTACAACAAGTAAAGCAAGTAAAAAAAGTTCTCGGTATTTTATAAAAATCTGTTTCATCGCTTTCTTATTTTAGTTAAAATGTGGCATTTACACCTAATGAAAATACACGCTGCTGGTAGTAATTGGTGTTACTGCCACTGTTTTCCGGGTCGATGATCTCTTTTACATGCGGTAAAGAGTTAATCACGTTTTGCCCGGCAAGATATATCCTTATGGATTGGATCTTGTTTTTCAACAGTTTGTTTGACAACGTATAGCCAAGCTCAAAGCTTTTTAACCTGATGTACGAATCGTTCCTGATAAACCAGGAAGAAGCCTGTGTATTATTTGATGTTGGCGTACCCGTAACCCGTGGATATAAAGCATTCGGAGTAGACGGGGTCCAGTGGTCATCAAACACCAATTGCGAAGCAGAGCCAGAGGCGTTGAACGGAAACGCGAAGTAGTTGTTGATTTGGATACTACTGTTACCTGAACCCTGGAATAATACGTCCAGATCAAAGTTTTTAAACGTCAATCTTGGTTCCAAGCCCCAAATAATTTCCGGGGTATTAGGGTGACCGATCACTGTTTGATCATTGGCATCTATCTTGCCGTCCGGTTTGCCATCGGGTCCGCTCAAATCCGCATATTGGATATCGCCTGCCTTAACCGGGCCGAAAGACGGAACAGGTATGCCTGCTTTTAGTGATCCATCAGGGTTAAAATCGGTTGTTTTGAAGTATCCCAATGCTTCATATCCAAATTGGGTATTAATCGGGCGACCGGTTTGTCTTCTGTTGGGATTATTGGCAGTAGCACTGGTTTCATAAACCTGTAATAGCTTATTCCTTGCAAAAGTGAATGTACCGGTAACATCTAATCTTAAATCTTTAGAAAAACTGTGGCCACTTTGTAAGGTTAAATCAACACCGTGGTTGCTCATGATACCACCATTTACAAGCCCTGTACCTATACCATATTCGCCAGGTAATGTATTGCCAATGCTTACCAGCATATTAGCACGCTTCTCATAAAAATAATCGGCTTCAATGCTCAGTAAACCTTTCCATAAAGTTGCTTCAAAGCCTACGTCGGTTTTAGTCGCTTTTTCCCAGGTGATATTTGGGTTACCCTGTAGCGACTCATTGATGCCCTGGGTAGCGCTGCCATTAAGCACAGCTGAATTAGAATAAGGGTTATAAGGGCTCAGATATTGATAAGTCTGGATGGCATTACCAGTTCTTGGATAGGCACCCGATTTACCCCATGAAGCCCTAAGCTTTAAATTATCCAGCCAAAGCAGGTTGTCTTTAATGAATTTTTCTTCAGACAAGCGCCATCCGGCCGAGAAAGCCGGGAAAAAGCCATATCGGTGTCCCGGTGCAAACAAGTAACTTCCGTCATACCTGCCGGCAGCTTCAAGCAAATACTTTTTATCGTAAGAGTAGCCAACCCTGTAAACATAACCTATTTGTTTTTGCCCGTTTGAGTAGCCGAAGTTAGTGGCATCCGCGGCAGCCGGGCCACCATAATTTAGCTCATCAATATCAAGGTTATAGTTGTACTTGGTTGCTCCAAAAGTTTCGTATTTAACCCGGCGGCTTTCAAATACAGCTAAAGCGGTAACATCGCTCTTGCCAAATGAACCGGCGTATGATAGCAAGCCCTGAATGGTTAAAGAGTGGTTTTGGCTATAGTTTTCAGAGAACGTTGCCTTTGAGTTACCCTGGATCCCTTGTTTGTAGGTATAAGGGGTAGTAGTTACGTCAACGTTATAAAAAGGTATTGGTGTAGTATAAATACGTTGAACCGATGTGATATTGCCTGTAAACAGCGGATCCGGGCCGTTATCGTAGCTAATAACACCTTTTAAGCTTAAACCTTTAATCGGAAGCTTCTGATCAATTGTAAATTGCGAAAGGACGGCTGTATTTTCATTGAATTGATAGCCGCTGTGGTAAATTTCACCAATAAGCGATTGCCCGATATAACCCGACCATAATCCATTACTGTAGTAGATGGGGGTTGTTGGTGCCTGGCGCTGTGCCTGACCTATAATGGTGGCAGCACTTTGAGATGGGAAATGCTGATCCTCAACATAACTGTTTACCGATAACGACACAGTAGTGCTTTTGGTTGCATTTGCAGTTAAGTTTAACGAACCATTGTACTTGTTAAGATAAGTAGTACTCCACATACCATCCTGGTGTGTGTAACCTAAGGCTGCAAAATATTTGATATCCTCGGTACCACCGGCCAATGTTACGTTATGATAAGTAATAGGGCGGTTTTTCTGAATAATTTGCTGTAGCGGATGTCCATCTGGGTGCCCGTCAGGATCTGAATGGTCTTTGAATTTCTGGATATCCTCTGCTGTGTATGCAGGTGGCTGGCCATCGTTGGCGTTTGCCTCATTCCTTAATAAAGCGTAGTCATATGATCCAACAAAGGTTGGTACCTTGGTTGGGTTCTGGATACCATAATAGCCGTTATAGGTTAATGTTGGTTTGCCTGATTTACCCTTTTTTGTAGTAACCAGGATTACGCCGTTTGCACCGGCTACACCATAAGGGGCAACAGCTGCCGCGTCTTTCAGTACCGAAACATTCTCGATAGTATTCGGGTCAAGACGGCTGAAATCGCGCGGTACACCATCAACGATCAACAGGGGAGAACTACCACCGGTAGAACCAATACCCCTGATCTGGATGTTTGAACCGTCGTAACCCGGCTCGCCGCTTCCTTGAGTAATAATTAAACCAGAGGCACGACCAACCAAGCTGTTGGTTAAGTTAACTACGGGCTTTTTAGCAATTTCGGTGGTTTGTATGGTTGATACTGCCGCGGTAGAGGAAGTTTTCTTCTGGGTACCGTAACCTACCACAATAACCTCGTTAAGGTTTTTGGCAGATGCCTGCAGCCTGATGGTAACGGAGGTTTGGCCGTTAAGTTGAAATTCAGTTTGCTCATAGCCGATGTAAGAAACTATCAATGTAGCATTTGGATCGGCATTCAGGGTAAAGCTACCGTTAACGTCGGTAACGGCCCCTACAGTTGTTCCTTTTACTTTTACGGACGCGCCGATGATGGTTTCGCCGGTAGTTTTATCAACGATTTTTCCTTTAATAGGGGCCGGTTTATAAGCGGTGGCTGATGAGTTTAGCTTATTGCTGAAACGGGCGCGGTTTGACGCATAGGAACTTGTTTGAGCAATTATCAGCAGGATCAGGGGGAAGGTGACTGATCGGGATATTTTTCTTAAAAATATTTTAACAGGTAAAAAATACTGCATAATGAGAGTTGATTAAGAGTTGAGATTGGAGCATTTATTTAATGCATTGGGATCTTAGTCCGATTTTCTTTTTACTTTTTTTGTCTTGCCATATTTTTTTCGGTTAGGTTTATAATTGGTTAATTAACAGGATAGTAAGTGTTAAAACAACAGTTTAAATTTAGGGCGTAATAATATATCGCTATCAAAGAACAGGAGTTGCTTTTCCGTATTATTAAACCATAAATAAGCTCCCGCTCTGAGGCGTTTTCCTGGCTATATTATGGTTGATTTTATGGATCAACTTAAATGAAAATTGTACAAGCAGGTCGTAATAATAGTTGCGGTAGTCAAGCGCTTACCGCTAATTGGTGTCACAATTAACCGCTATTTTTTCAGAAAAAAAGGGGACAAAGCTGTAAAATAAAGGGGATAAAATACATAACATCGCCGTTTTTGAGGCGAAATCGCATTTTATGAAGATGGCGAGCATATAACACTTAAACATTCCGGGGTAAAAAAAGTGCCGGACGTTTATTATTCGCTGCGAGGGGTTAATTTTTTTGATATACCCTAACGTAGTCAACTTCATAACGTTTAGGGAATTTTGTTGCTGAAGGATCGCCACCATTGTCGCCGCCTATGGCAAGGTTCAGCAATATGTAATGCGGCTGCATAAAAGGATTAAACTGGCTTCCATCCTGATTAACCAGGTCTTTAAGCGCTACACGGTTAAGCAGGAAATCATCTACATATAAACTTATAGCTTCGGTATCCCAGTCCATCCGCCAGATATGAAATTTTTTGCTCCAGTTGGCTTTGAACGTATTCAACGCTTTGGTATTACTGTACCATTTGGCCTTATAAGGTGCCGAAGTACCGCAGGCAATGTTGGCCAGAAGCTTTTCGCGATAATACTCCATAATGTCAATTTCACCGTTAGATGGCCACGGCTTGCCTATACCCAGTGTCCAGAAAGCGGGCCATAAACCGGCATCAGTACTGATACGCCCGCGCATGATAAAGCGCCCATACTGAAAATTATGTAAGCCGCTGGTATTTATACTTGAGGATGTATAGTTTATAAATTCTCTTTTCTGTTTCCAGTTGGTACTGTTTGGAACGTAATCGGGATTGGGTTGGTGTACCTTTCTCGCTTCTATTATGAGTTTACCATTGCGGCAAAAGGCATTTTGTGACTGGTACCATTGATCTTCATTATTGCGCACAAAGCCGGTTTCAAATTTCCAGTTGGCAGGATCAGGCGCGCCGTTTGTATTAAACTCGTCTGCCCAAACCAGTTTATACCCACCGGTGGTATCCTGCTGGCATTTACCTGCAAAAGGACTGATCATTAACATTCCGGCGATAATTATCTTCTTGATCATCATAAATGCGCTTATTTAAATGGTTATAATCGGGGCGGCTTTCTTAAAACAAATTAAGTGATATTCGGGAATGCCGATGGGGGGCAAAACAATAAATTAAAGGGGCTTTATCCTTTTGGTTTACTTTAAGCTGATTTTTCAAATTCATTTAATCGGTACGAAACCCGGAAGTTTGCCCTGTGCTTCTTAACAAACTCTGATGGATTAACACCAAATTGTTTATTGAATTGCTGCCTGAAATATCTGATATCGCTGATGCCTACCTGTATCGCGGCTTCATTGATGTTACAATTGGTTTGAATAAGCAGTTCGGCAGCCTTTCGCAGCCGAACAAACCTGATAAAGTTGTTAATGGATTGCCCGGTAGCGCCTTTAATTCTTTTAAACAGTGTAGGATAACTGATACCGATGGCTTTGGCCAAAGCATAAACATCAAAGTTATCTTCGGTAAAGTTTTGCTCAATAACAGCTATACAATTATTAAGCAGGTCTTTATCTTCCCCGGAAATTTTAAGTCCGGCATTGTCCTTGGTAACCTCTTTATAAAAATACTGATGAAGCTTTATCTGGTTTCTGAGTACACTTTTAACCCGGGCAGTAAGCAATTCCTTATCAAAAGGTTTGCGTAAAAAATCCATTGCCCCTTGTTCAATGCTCTTAACCATAATATCTGGTGTGGTATCGCCGGTAAGCAAAATAACTGGGATATGTTTTATCGCGGCATCTTCCATGATCATTCTGCACAGTTCAAGGCCGTTTATGCCATTCATCACAATATCGCTTATAATTACATCCGGTATATGTTTTCTGATCAGCTCAAGACCAATAGCTCCATCTTTTGCCTCAATCACCGAATAGTCGGCCGAAAATATTTTCCTGATATAGGTTCTTATCTGTTCATTATCGTCGATAATTATAATGGTATGTTTTTCTTCCGCAAATAATTCAAGCTTTTGTAATTCATGAGTTTCTTCTGTAAGGTCCTTATTGTCATGATCAATAAGTTCATTCACAAATTCATAATCGGGATTAGCACCAACACCAATAGTTACCTCATCGGTATTGAAATGTTTTGCTCCCTTTTGAAGCATTAGGGTAAAGGTAGTGCCACCATCTTTGTTGTTTAAATAGCTTATTGCACCCTTATGGCTGTCAATAAATACTTTAACAAGGTACAAACCAATGCCAAACCCTTTTTTTGAACTGTTGCTGTCCTTTACCTGGTAAAACTTATCAAAAAGCTTATCACCGGTTTCGGCGTCAATACCAATCCCGCTATCGCTGATTTTAAAGTAGACCTGCGTTTCATCTTCCTCTACAAACACATTCACGTTACCATGATCGGGTGTGAATTTAAGCGCGTTTGAAATCAGGTTGAATAACGAGATCTCAATTTTTTCGATATCAGCAAATACCTCGATGCGCGGGTTTGTTGTTTCGAAAGTATAGTTCAACTTTTTAATTTTTGCCTGATGGGCAAAGCAGGAAAATACCTCTTCACATACCCTAACAAAATTTATCTCACTTATCGTCAGTTCCGCATTTTCGCTTTCAGTTTTTCTGAATAACAGCAAATGATCTACCAGTCCCAATAACCGGCGGGCGTTCTTGTATACTGTACCGAGCTCATCGGCACTGCCTTTGTTTTTATCCAACAGATCTTTAATTGGGTTGATGATCAATGTAAGCGGGGTACGGAACTCATGCGATACATTGGTGAAGAAAGCGAGTTTCTTTTCGTTAATTTCTTTTTCCTTTTCAACGTTCAAGTTGGCAAGGTTAATTTCAAATTTCAGTTTTGCCTGTTTTTCCCTGTATCTGAAGTAGATGTATATTAAGGCGAAAGCTATGATCATGTAAACGGCATATGCCCACCATGTTCTGTACCAGGGCGGGAATACAATTACTTTAATGCTTATTTGACCGGGCATCCAGTTTCCGCGGGTGTCGGTGGCTTTAATTCTGAGCGTATAATTGCCCTCATCTAAATGAGTGTAAGAAGCCGATTTAGTTTGGCCTACGTAATTCCATCGGTGATCCCAGCCCTCAAGGTAATAAGCGTATTCAATTTTATCGGGGAAGGAGTATTCAAGCGCAGTATAATGTACGGTTAAAGCTGCCTGCGCATAGTCCAGCTCAATGGTTTTAAGATCGGCCAGCGATTGGCTTTTCATTAGCCCGGAGCTATCAGCTTCCGAATTGTTGATCTTTAAACTGGTAATATGCAGGTCTGGCTTATGGTCTTCCACCTGTATACTATCCGGATCAAAAAGATTAAAACCATTGATACCACCAAACGCCATTTTTCCGGACTGCAACCGTATGGCGGCATTGTAATTAAACTGAAGGCTTTGAATACCGTCAGAAACGGTGTAATTCGTAAAAGTGTTTTTTGACGGAGAGTACCTGGTCAGGCCATTATAAGTACTGCACCAAAGATTTCCTTTTTTATCCGCCAGGATGTTCAAGGGAGAATTGCCTGGCATACCGTTAGCTTTGGTGTACCTTTGATATTTCATATTTGAAAGATCGTATTTAAGTAAACCGCCACCCTCTGTTCCAACCCACAGATGATTAGAATCATCGTCGGTTATAGCTCTGACTCCGTAGCCAATATCAAAAAAATGATGTTTTTTGGTAACGGTATCTAATTTAATGAGCCTGGTTAAATCACCTGCCCATACCGTGCCATGCCTGTCTTCAAATATGGAATGAACATTAACCAGGTTGCCATCGAATAGTTCAAATTCGTCTTTTTTTCTGTTGTATAGATATACGGAACCGCTGCGTGTACAGGTGGCCCACAAACGGTGTTTGGAATCTTCATAAAGCTTCCAAAGATTTTTATCGATAGTGCCGGATAAGGTATTATAACAGCTGTAATGTTTAAACTTACCGGTTGCTTTATTGAATTGGTCAATGCCGCCATTGTATGAACCAATCCATATTTTATTGTCGGAGGTTTTAAGTATGCTGGTAATAAAATCAGAACTTAAGCCCCCACCGGTGGAGGTATGGGTATAATTGGTGTATAGATTGTTTTTAGTATCCCAATAAGAAAGGCCACCGCCATCTGTACCTATCCATAAATTATGTTTTTCATCTTCACAAAATGATAGGATGAAATTGTTGATCACACTGTTGTTGTTAAATGGATCATTGCTGAAAAGCGGAAATGGTTTTTTTAAATTATCTATAATGCTAACCCCTCCGCGTAATGTAGCTATCCACTTTCTTGACTCCCGGTCGTGATAAACGGTGGTAACGGCCCCGCTGCGCAAGGATCCTGCCTTATTGCCACAAGTTATAAAGCTGAGTTTGCCCGTTTTAAAGTTAAAAATATTTATACCCCCGCCATCGGTGGTTATCCACAAATCACCCTTTTCGTCTATAGTTACGCTAAATATATTATCGTTTGTAAGTTTACCTGCACCGGGGTTAAACTTGCTTACAGCTTTGGTGTTTTGGTTAAAAATATACAGGCCGTTCTCGGTTCCGATCCAAACGTTGCTTGCTTTATCTGCAAGTAAGCAGGTGGCGGAGAGTAATTTATTATTAATTAAATTTAAGTGGCCTGATTGGGGATTGTAATAACAGAGCCCGTTATTTTTTGCAAATACCCACACCCCGGCAGTGCCTTGGCATAAGGCCTGTACATTATAATTGTAACTGGTATTAAGGACTACCTGACGATAAATTTTAAGGCTGTTATCATACTCCAAAAGCCCGTGCGCACTTGAACCGACATATACATTGCTATCCTTGTTGCTGGATATGTTGTTAATGCTAAATGCGATTTTTAACCGCTGTTTGCTATGGCTATCCAGGTAATATTCGGGGTGAAAATGGGCATCCTGGTAATCATAAAATGAAAGCCCCCGCTGGCTGCCTACCAATATTTTATCGGCTGTGCCATCTATAGCGGTTATGTGGTTGTAGGGCAGTGATTTATCGTCGCCCCATTCATTTCTGTATATTTTAAATACATCGCTATCGTACCGGTTCAGGCCGTCATAGGTGCCCATCCACATGAAACCATACCTATCCTGGTAAATACAGGTGACAGCGTTATTGGATAAACCGTTTTCGATGCCAAGATATCGTATTGGCCCGCCGGTAGCACCTAAGGCATTCAGGTAAGTAAAAAGGAATAATAAACTAAAATATATTCTCGGATTTAAAGCATTATTTATCCTGCTATACATTATCGGTTATTAAATTATTGGTTAATAGTTGGTAAGTAAAAATATCAAAATCATTGACAAAAGAAACCGGATTTTAATTATAAACGGGAATGTTACAAAAATGGGAACGGCTCGGTACGGTCGGATGCACTTAGTGCAGCTTTGTTTTTTGAATGATTTATTTTACCCCCTTAAATATAAGGCTTTGTCCCCCTGATATCTAATAGTATTATTGCATTTTTGATGGAGATACCAATTTAAGCCGACTGCACAAGTTTGCTTGTAAAGCCAAACCAATTAATATCACGCACAAAAATTATAAGTACCTATGTTGAAACGCCGTCACCTATTCCCGATGCTGAGTATCGCAGTGTTATTCAGCCTGCCCTTTCTGTTGGCCCTTAAAAGCGCGGATGCTCCGCCTAAAGTTAAATGGGAGCAGCTTTTTAACGGGAAAGATTTAAAGGATTGGACTATTAAGATCAGAAAACATAAACTGAATGAAAATTTCGGCAATACCTTCAGGATTGTAGATGGCAAAATACAGGTGAATTATGACCAGTATTCAAAATTTGATGAGCAATATGGGCATTTGTTCTATAAAAAGCCTTTTTCATATTATCTGATAGGCGTAGAGTATCGTTTTACGGGTGATCAGGTTAAGGACGGTCCTGGATGGGCCTATCGTAACAGTGGTGTCATGATACACGGTCAGGATCCGAAAACCATGGGCCTTGATCAGGATTTTCCTGTTTCAATTGAGGTTCAGCTGCTGGGTGGTAACGGGAAGGATAAAAGGCCAACAGCCAACGTTTGTACACCGGGCACCCAATATGTATTGGATAACTCTGTTGTTAAAAGTCATTGCCTGGATTCAAAATCAGCAACCTTTCATGGCGACCAGTGGGTTAGGGTGGAGGCTTTGGTATTGGGCGATTCGCTTGTTGTACATTATGTAAATGGCGATGAAGTGCTACGTTATCAGCGCCCGCAATTAGACCCGGTAGGTGGAGCAGAAGAAGGCGCCCTGTTAAAAAGCGGCACAATTTCTTTACAAAGCGAAAGTCATCCTGTAGAATTCAGAAAGGTGGAAATTGTTAATTTAGAAAAGTATGCGCATGACCCTCAAAAACTGGCGGGCGTGATACGGCAATTAACAGCTGAAAAACGTGTCCCTAAACAATAAAAAGAATCACCAATAATTTTACCTATAACCAAAGAAAGAAACAATGTTAAAGTTTTCCCTGACCCTGTTCTTATGTATGTCCTTTTTGCTGTCGTTCAAGTACTTTGCGAATACCGGCAATCATGAAGTAAAGCCTGCTAAACGTGGCGTTTCCGTTTCAAAACAAGCGAAAGATTTAAATCATACTAAAAGCGATTCGCTTCACTGGCCTGCTGGTTTTACCATCACCAGGTTTGCGGGACCGGATCTTACTCCAAGCCCGGCTTGTTTGGCTGTAGCAGCAACGGGCGAAGTTTTTGTTGGCGTTGATATGATCGGTTCGCTGGGTAAAGACCCGGGGAAAGGGCGCATAATTAAACTCATTGATAGCGATAACGATGGCAAATTAGATAAACATACTGATTTTGCTGATGTTGATGACCCCCGTGGTATACTCATCATGGGCGACCAGGTTTTTGTGCTCCATACGGTTTTCTCCAAAGAAACACTTAAAGCAACCGGAATGATCCTTGAAGTTTTTGAGGATAAAGATCATGACGGCATTGCCGATGGGCCTCCAAAGCCACTTCTTGAGCACTTGAGTAACGCACATATGCTGGTTGAGCGCGGAACAGACCACGCAACCAACGGTATCCGCATGGGAATTGACGGATGGATCTATATTGCTGTGGGTGATTTCGGTTTCCATGACGCAACAGACCGTGATGGTAAAAAACTTACTATGCTTGGCGGCGGTATTATCAGAGTGCGGCCCAATGGCAAAGAAATGGAGGTTTATACGCATGGTTTACGTAATATTTATGATGTAGCTATAGATCCATATATGAATGTATTTACCCGCGATAATACCAATGATGGCGGCGGCTGGAATATCCGTTTTTCGCATCAAATCCAATCCGGCGAATATGGATACCCCTTATTATTTCAGCATTTTACTGATGAGATTTTGCCGGCACTGGTTGATTTGGGCGGCGGTTCGGGAACGGGTTCATTATTTATGGACGAACCTACCTGGCCAGAAAAATATAACCACGTACCTATGACAGCTGATTGGGGACGCAGCGAGCTTTATATTAATAGGGTAACACCCGATGGCGCCAGCTTTAAACAAGCCGAAGAGCCGTTTATTGAATTACCGCAGATCACCGATCTGGATGTAGATGGCTCGGGGAGGCTTTACCTTTCGGCCTGGGATGGCGCGGGTTATTCGGGTAGTGCTTCAAAGGGCTATGTTATCAGGGCCATACCTAATGGCTGGACGTATAAAGCGTTCCCGCATATTAAAGCTATGTCGGTATCAGATCTGGCCAATCTGCTAAAATCAGAAAGCGCCGTGGCAAGGCTAAATGCATCACAGGAGCTTATTACGAGGCCGGCAGATGAAAGCAGCAAAGCTGCTTTCGCGATAGCATCAGATGCAGGTGCCGCTTTGTATGCCCGCGTAGCAGCTTTATTTACATACGCTCAAATTACCCGCGAAAGCGGCACAACCAACCTGGTACAACTTACGCATGATAATGCTTTAAGGGAATTTGCCCTGCGTGCCTTAACCGACAGGAAAGGCGGAATAGCTCAGGTTCCTATTGCACCATTTTTAAGCGGACTGAAAGATCCGTCGCCGCGTGTGCAGGCTGCGGCCATTATCGGCCTGGGCCGTTTGGGTCGTTTGGAGGCGGCTACTGAATTGCTTAAAACTCCGGTTCCGGCAAGTTTTGTAGCCCCGGCTAAAAATACAGAGGGGCCGCACGCTACACCTAATTCGCCTATAATACTACCGCATTTAGCTGTGCGGGCGCTTGTGAGTATGAACGCGGTTGACGCATGTGTTGGCGCGATAGGAACACCTAACTCAACACTGGCGTTGTGGGCACTGCGTTATATGTATGATAACAAAGCGGTAAACGGTTTAATTGCTGCTTACCCTAAAGTCAAAGATCCCAAAACAAAGAAACAGATACTGGTAACGTTGGCGCGCCTGTACAAGCAAGAAGCGCCGTACGATGCTTCATGGTGGTGGGGGACCCGTCCGGATTCGCATGGGCCTATTTATAAAGGTATCCAATGGGATGCTTCGCCACGCATAGAGAAATTCCTGACACTTGAACGAACCAAAGCCGGTGTAACAGGCAAACAGTTTTTTGCCGACCTGAACGAACGCCATCAAATGGGAATAACTGCTTTTGGTGGAGAAGAAAAACCTGCTGCGACAAAAGAGGTTAAGGTTGACCTGGCTAAGATCCGCAATAAAAAGGGGCAGATAGGTAGTTCATCTATAGAAGATATTATGCTGATGCTTAACCAGGTTAAAGGTAATCCCGCAATAGGAAAGGCTTTGTTTACCCGCCAGGGCTGCGTTGCCTGCCATAGCCTTAACCGCGGTGAAAAATTGAAAGGACCGTTTATGGGTCAAATAGGATCAATCATGAACCGCCAGCAAATAGCCGAATCCATATTGAAACCAAGCGCTTCCATATCGCAGGGCTTTGCCACCGTGATGATTACCGCAAAAGGCAATAAAAGCTATATGGGCTTTATTTCTGAAGAATCAGCCCAGAAAGTGGTGATGAGAAACATAGCGGGCGATGTATTCACAATCAAGGCAAGTGATATCCTTAGCCGCAAGGAATTGAAAACATCTATGATGCCAACCGGATTAGCCAGCGCTTTGTCTTATGAAGAATTTGCATCGCTTGTAACCTTCCTTTCTCAGCAAAAGAATTGATAGTTTATAATCTCGCTAAACAAAGAAGGCTGATTTTCCTGAGGAAATCAGCCTTCTTCACTTATAGCCGAAATGCTATTGATTTAAATAATATCTTCCTTACAAGGAATCAATAGGCGATTCAAAATGTCTTCAAAAGTGAATAGTTCATTAAGGTAATCCTTGGTTACCAATGGCTTGGATTCATTGAATAGCTGCTTATAATACCTGATGCCATCCTGTAACTGCGCCTTAAATTTATCCAGCTGTTTCTTTTTCTTATCGGTAAGGGTAGTTAAATGAGCCTTAATATCTGTCTGTAAATAATCAATATAAAGTTCAATCTCTTTAATGAACATATGCGGGCGTTTTACTTTATCAAGCAGGTCCAGCTTGCCGTAAATATGTTTTACCATTTCATCAAGCGTGTATAACCTGTTGAAGTAGGCCAGGTTAGGGCCGGGGCATACAGCTACTGCCGGTGTTTCTTTGGGTTTAAGAATATCGTATTTGATATAGGCCGATGTACATAGCCCTTCACAAAGGCAGATCTTTTCTGTAACCGAATCAACCTGTTGCTGTAACTCGTCCTCGGGCAGGTTAAGTGATTGCAGTTGTTTGATTTTTAAGTTCTGGTATTCTCTTGAAGCAGTGCAAATGGGCTGCTCGGTAAATTCGGTATTTGTAACCAGGTATTTCTTGGTGCAGGGGCTGCCGGGCCTGTTCATTTGCAGGCGTTCAAGTCTTAATTGTTCCATGCTGTTTGGCCTGAAATTGTTGAACAATATGCCCAGAGGCGAGGCTTCGCTTACATAAAAATCATCGGTAGTGGCGCCGGCAAGCTGCATAAGTGTTTGTTCATCAACATTGGTGGTTTCCGGAACCAGCAAAAAAGGGCTTCCCCAGCCGGTTGCATCCACCTGGTAGTACTCCCTCAGGAAATTATTTTCTTCGGCAGTGCCTATGCCGCCCTGTACACTCAGGCGTTGTGCCGGAACGATGCTTCCGTTTATTCCTTTTTGACTTAATGCTGCATGATATAAGCCAAAAAGTTCGGCAGTCATTTCGGCGCGTTTCTCTTTAAACTCTTCCAGTATTGGGCCCAGTAAAAAGCCTTCGGTGGCAAAGGCATGCCCGCCACAGTTTAATCCTGATTCTACCCTGAATTCCGACACCCATAGGCCTTTCTTCGCCAGAAATTTTGCCTGTATAAATGCCGAGCGGAAGTCACTCACCTTGAGGATAATCCGTTTGGCGAAATGTCCTTCATTATCCGGCAAAAACTCATTGAAGGTTTCCAGGTAGCTGTAAAGTCTGGGGTTCATCCCGGCAGATAAGATAATTGAAGAATGAAGCGAACTGTTAACAAAGCCACGTAAGGCGGCCAGCGCATCTGTATTTTCATCGCCCAGATAATTGCCATCGGCATCAAAATTCATCTTATCCACTTTCGACATGATATTTACGTCGATAGCGCCAATGATCATTTTTTTACGCAGGATGTTTTGAAAAATCTGCTTGCGTTCACCATCCGGGTATTCCAGCATCAACTCATAGCCTTGTTTAAGCTGTGATGAATCGGGTAAAAGTTCAAAGTAGCGGGTTATATCGGTGCCCGGTTCAAACGGCTCTTTTTGTAGTTTCTCAAACTGCCGGGTTACCAGTTCATGAACAAGGTTTAAGTAAGCGGTGATCCGTTTGGCCCTGGCGTCGGGAACCGATTTAGGGATAGGTGTAAATATTTGATTGCTATCTAATGTATGATACTCGCGCATTCTTTCAATCAGTTCGTCATCAACTATCGAAATAACCGACGATATGCCGTAACGTGCAACCTTTAATGGGGTATCAACAGAATATCCTAATCCTAATACAGGGATATGAAATGTATGGCTCATGCAGATTTTTGTTTTGATGGAACATTAGTTCCGGTGCCAAAACTATGCAGGGTTCAATGCTCAAAAACTGACGGGTATCACTTTTTAGGCAATTGCTCATCATTATTTATACGGCGTTTATGGAGCAGTTTTGAGCCCGAAAGCATATCAAGCATGACAGGAAACCCTACTATTGAAAAAATAAGCTGTTACCATTGCGGTGATGATTGTTTAACCGAAGCTTATACCTTGGATGATAAGCATTTTTGCTGCCACGGCTGTAAAAGCGTTTATCAGCTGCTATCAGAAAGCCAGCTTTGCAATTATTATACTTACAATGACCATCCCGGCGCTACACGTGCCCGTACTGACAGGCGTTTTGATTACCTGTCAGAACCGGCTATAGTAAGTCAGCTTATTGATTATACCGATGACCAGGTTACTATGGTCACGTTTTATATACCGCATATTCATTGCAGTTCGTGTTTATGGCTGTTGGAAAAGCTCCATAAAATTAATCCTGCTATACACTATTGCCGCGTAGATTTTTTGAAGAAACAGCTTAATATCCGCTTTGATCATTACCGCATAAGCCTGCAGCAACTGGTTGAGCTGTTATATGATATAGGGTATGAACCATTGATCAGCTTGCAGGATGTTATTAAAGAACAAAGTGCCGCTACTAAAGATCAGCTGGTACAAAAAATAGCCGTGGCAGGATTTTGCTTTGGTAATGTAATGTTGCTGAGTTTCCCCGAATACTTTGGCATTTCGACGTATGAACATTCGTTCAGGCAGTTTTTTGGCTGGCTAAATGTGTTATTCGGTTTGCCGGTTGTTTTTTACAGCGGCCGTGAATACTTTGTTTCTGCCTGGCAAAACCTGCGTCGTAAATCGTTAAATATTGATTTTCCGCTGGCGCTGGGAATTGCCGTACTTTTTATCCGCACTTTTTTTGAAGTTGCCACCCATATCGGGGCGGGCTTTGCCGATACGCTTTGCGGACTTGTGTTCTTTTTGCTGGTAGGTAAGTTTGTGCAAAAGAAAACCTATCATCATATATCCTTTGAACGCGATTATCGTTCATTTTTTCCTGTAGCTGTAAACACTGTTGTTGATGAAAAAGAAAAGCCTGTTCCGCTTGCTGATCTGCAGACCGGGCACCGGATATTGATCCGCAATAATGAGATCATCCCGGCTGATGCCATTTTACTGAAAGGGCACGCGCTCATCGATTTTAGCTTTGTTACCGGCGAAGCCGTACCGATAAACAAAACCTGGGGCGAGATTATTTACGCGGGCGGTCGCCAAACAGGAGAAGCTATTGAACTTGAAGTTATAAAACCCGTATCGCAAAGCTACCTTACCCAACTCTGGAACAACGAAGCTTTTAACCGTAAACAGGATAACCGTATGCAAACCTTTAACCAAAAGGTGAGCAAGTATTTTACTGTTGTTTTATTGGTTATAGCTATTGCTTCCTTGTTGTTTTGGTTGCCAACAGATCTAAACCGGGGAATTGCCGCTTTCACAGCAGTGCTTATTGTGGCCTGCCCGTGCGCGCTGGCATTGAGTACGCCGTTCACCATGTCGGCAGCGCTAAGCATTTTCGACCGGAACCTTTTCTATTTAAAAAATACTGCTGTTGTTGAACAGCTGGCGGCTATTGATACCATTGTTATGGATAAAACGGGTACCATAACTACAAGTGATAATGATAATATCCAGTTAAATGCCCAGTTAAGTGACGAAGAACGCGAATTGGTTTACAACGTTTGTATGCACTCCAATCACCCGCTTAGCAGGATGATATGCCGGTACCTGGGAAACCATAAACGGCTGCCGGTAACCAACCTTTCGGAAGCTGCAGGCCGGGGTATTACCGCCTCTGTTAATGGGTATCAGGTACGTATTGGCAGTGAACAGCATGTTTCAGGATATAGCAGGAATACATTGGCAGGTACAAAGGTTCATGTTGCTATAGATGGTAACTATAAAGGATACTTTGCCTTTGCACATCAATATCGCGAGGGCTTGAAAAACATTAATAGCCTCGAAACTGATTATGAATTATACCTCTTGTCGGGCGATCAGGATCATGAGCGTTTTGAATTGATCCGTTTTTTTAAAACTACCGATAAGTTGTTTTTTAACCAGTCGCCCCAGGATAAGCTTGACTTTATAGGCAAGCTGCAGGAGAATGGTGCTAAAGTAATGATGATAGGCGACGGGCTGAATGACGCGGGTGCCCTTAAACAAAGTGACCTTGGTATTGCTGTTACGGATAACGTAAACAACTTTTCGCCCGGAAGCGATGCCATTATGGATGGCAAGTCATTTGGCAAGCTTCCGGCATTTTTGAAGTTTTCAAAAGATACGGTCAGGATTATTCACGCATCATTCCTGATCTCCCTTACCTATAATTTTATTGGTTTAAGCTACGCCATTACCGGCAAGCTTTCGCCACTGTTTGCGGCAATCCTGATGCCTGTAAGTACGATAACCATTATTTCTTTCACCAGTCTGGCTACGCATTTCGCAGCCAAAAAAAGGAAACTATCATGAGCGTTATATATTTTCTGATAGGGTGCAGCGTGGTGCTGGCGCTCATTTTTCTGACTGCTTTTTTCTGGGCACAAAGAACCGGACAAAACGAAGATTTGTACACTCCATCTGTGCGTATCCTGTTGGACGATTCGGAGGATGCCGATGATAAATAGTCAAATATGCAGGATTTAAAATCTTGCTGCATATTGACTCACCCGGTCTACGCTTCGCTGGACCACCCTCTCTCCGGCTGCTCCGCAAAGAGGGAAAAGAGAATAAAAAATATAATCCCCTCTTTGCGGAGCAGAGAGGGGTGGCGAGCGTAGCGATGCCGGGGTGAGTAACCGATACCGAAAAGTGATATCTGTCATCTTTTACGCCAATCTCCATCATTCTGCCGCTTACGCCAAGGCAATAGTTTTACACCATAATAAAAACACTTTATGCAGCCCGAAAAATTTTACTATGACAACAAGATCGTGCGGAATTTTGGCATAGCCACCGTGATCTGGGGAATAATTGGGATGACCGTGGGCCTCATCGTTGCTATACAGCTGTATAGTCCGGGGATGAACATGGGCAACCAGTATACCACTTTTGGCCGTATCCGGCCGCTCCACACCAATGCTGTAATATTTGCCTTTGTGGGTAATGCCATTTTTATGGGGGTTTATTATTCACTGCAACGTTTGCTTAAGGCCAGGATGTTCAGCGATTTACTGAGCAATATCCATTTCTGGGGCTGGCAGCTTATTATCGTTTCGGCCGTTATTACATTGCCGCTTGGGTTGACCACATCTCATGAATATGCCGAGCTTGAATGGCCGATTGATATTGCCATTACGGTGATTTGGGTGGTATTTGGGATTAATATGTTTGGCACCATATTTAAACGCCGGGAAAGGCATTTGTATGTAGCTATCTGGTTTTACATAGCCACCTTTGTTACCATTGCGGTACTGCATATCGTAAACTCATTTGAGCTGCCGGTATCTGCTTTTAAAAGCTATATGGTTTATGCCGGTGTGCAGGATGCCCTTGTGCAGTGGTGGTATGGCCACAATGCGGTAGCATTTTTCCTTACTACGCCTTATTTGGGTATGATGTACTACTTTTTGCCTAAAATGGCTAACAGGCCAATTTACTCATACAAACTTAGTATCCTGCACTTTTGGGCGCTGATATTCATTTACATCTGGGCCGGGCCTCACCACTTGTTGTATACCACGTTACCAGGCTGGGCACAATCTTTAGGTATAGCATTTTCCATTATGCTGATAGCACCAAGCTGGGGAGGTATGATCAATGGTTTGCTTACGCTGCGCGGCGCCTGGGATAAAGTTCGTGATGATGTTATCCTTAAGTTTATGGTGGTTGGGCTTACCGCTTATGGTATGGCAACTTTTGAAGGCCCCATGCTTTCACTAAAACAAGTTAACGCCATTGGTCACTTTACCGATTGGATTATTGCCCACGTGCACGTCGGCGCTTTAGGCTGGAACGGTTTCTTAACCTTCGCTATACTTTACTGGTTGATACCCCGCATTTACAAAACTCAGCTCTATTCCAAAAAAATGGCTTCGTTTCATTTTTGGATAGGCACTTTGGGCATCTTATTTTATGCGGTGCCGATGTATTGGGCTGGCTTTACGCAAGGCTTAATGCTTAAAGAATTTACACCCGAAGGTATCCTGAAATATCCAAACTTCCTGGAAAGCACCTTGCGCATTATCCCAATGCACATAATGCGCTCTGTAGGCGGCGGATTTTATTTGCTTGGTGTAATTGTAATGGCGTATAACCTTGTACGCACAGCAACGCAGGGCAAGCTGGTGGCTAACGAGGCCGCGCAGGCGATGGCTTTGGCACCATTGCCAAAATCCGCTAAAGATGGCACATGGCACCGTACGCTCGAGCGCAAGCCTATTCAGCTCATGATAGCCGCTTTGATAGTGATATTGATAGGTACGTTTGTTGAGCTGATGCCAACGCTTACCATTTCATCAAATATCCCAACTATAGCCGCTGTTAAACCTTATACGCCGCTTGAGTTGCAAGGCAGGGATATTTACATCAGGGAAGGTTGTTCAAACTGCCACTCTCAAACGGTAAGGCCTTTCCGGTCTGAAACGGAGCGATATGGCGAGTATAGCAAAGCAGGCGAGTTTGTGTACGATCACCCGTTTTTATGGGGATCAAAACGTACTGGTCCAGACCTGGCCCGCGAAGGAGGAAAGTACGGCAACGCATGGCATTATAACCACCTGATGGATCCGCGGCTGATGTCGCCGGGCAGTATCATGCCAAATTACGATTGGTTGTTAACCCAAACACTTGATACTACCACAACTATAGCTAAAATAAACGCGATGCGGAAACTGGGCGTACCATATGCGCCTGGCTATGAAAGGATTGCCAACAGCGATTTGGATAAACAGGCCAAAGAGATTGCTGCCAATCTTTATACCGACCATATCAAAATTAAGAATGATAAGGAGGTGATTGCCATCATAGCATACTTACAACGCCTCGGAACAGATATCAAAGCCAACAAAACAGCCAATAAATAAAATAGCCATGTTTAAACAATTTACAGAAAGCGTTAACGGTACCCAGGTGTACCTGCTGTTTTCATTAGCCATATTCCTGGTGTTTTTTATTGTTGTATCTGTGTTGCTCATCCGCCTCAGGAAACAACATATCGACCACATGAGCGATTTGCCGTTGGAAGATGGCATTGGTGAATCATTTAATCCTTATCAGTTATGAAACATTACCGCATATTATTTCTAATTCCGCTTATATTATTGATGCAGCCGGGTATGGCGGTTGCCGATAATCTGATCCCTGATGATCTGCAAAATGAAATAGCTTACTGGATCATAGTTGGCATGCTGTTACTATTTGTTGTAGCCATGCTGGTATTGCTCAAAACCTTTAAGGTGCTTGCAAGGGTAGTCCTGAAATCGCAGGGGTATACTGAAGAGCAGATAGCCGCTGAATTGGCTCCCGCTAAAAAGGTTAAGAAACCAAAGGCTGAGGTTTGGAACAAACTGCTTTCATTAAGGCCACTTGCCGAGGAGAAAGAGCTGCTAATTGCACATGATTACGATGGAATCCAGGAATTGGATAACCCGATACCGGCCTGGTTCTCATACCTGTTTTATGCTACTATCATTTTCGCAGTTGGATACATACTTAACTATCACGTTTTTCATTTCGGGCAACTACAATACGAAGAATATAATACCGAAATGGCACAGGCGGATATTGCAAAGAAAGCTTACTTGAGTAAAGCCGCCAATCGTGTCGACGAAAATACCGTGAAGTTAGATGCTGAACCCGGAGTAGTGGCCGCGGGGCAAGTGATATTTAAGCAAAATTGTGTGCCTTGCCACGGCGATCATGCGCAGGGCGTTGTTGGCCCTAACCTTACTGATGATTACTGGCTGCATGGCGGCAAGATCAATGATGTATTTAAGACCATCAAATACGGTGTACAGGCTAAGGGCATGCCAACCTGGGAGAAACAATTATCGCCTAAACAGATCTCGGATGTGGCAAATTACATCAAATCATTACACGGTACTAACCCCGCGGGTGCTAAAGAGGCCCAGGGCGAAAAGGAAAGTGATGACGATGCTAAAGCAACAAAAAAAGCATAGCGCAATATTATTATTAAAATAATGGAAGGATTACTGGAGGGTAAGGAAAGCAAAAAGCGGCAATGGATGTACCCGTTGGTGCGTAAGGGCAGGTTTTACAAATGGAGAAGCTGGCTGAGTTATTTTTATCTCATCTTCTTTTTCAGCGGCCCGTTTTTACGCATCGGCGGGCAACCATTGTTGCTGCTTGATTTTATGAACCTGCATTTTGTGCTGTTGGGCCAGGTATTTTGGCCGCAGGATATTTTTCTGTTCGCGCTGGCTTCGTTGGTTTTCCTGGTTTGCATTGTGGTGTTTACCATAGCTTTTGGTAGGATATTTTGCGGTTGGATTTGTCCGCAAACCATTTTCATGGAGATGGTTTTTCGCAAAATTGAGATCATGATTGAGGGCGATGCCAACAAACGTAAAAAACTGGATGCCGGGCCCTGGACTAAGGAAAAGATCACGAAGAAAACGCTTAAACATGCTTTGTTTATACTGGTATCATTCCTGATAGCCAATACTTTTCTGGCTTATATCATCGGTAGCGAAAATTTGATCCGGATTATAATTGAACCGATTACGCTGCATTGGGTAGGTTTTGCCAGTATCTGGGTGTTTACCTTGGTATTTTACCTGGTTTATAGCCAGGTGCGTGAACTGGTTTGTACATTGATATGCCCTTACGGCAGGCTGCAGAGTGTTTTGATAGATCAACATACGCTTGTTGTGGCTTATGATGATGTACGTGGCGAGCCACGGGGAAAATTAAGCAAGCTTGCCGACCCTTTTAATTTGAAAGGCGATTGTGTGGATTGCAGTTTGTGTGTGGCGGTTTGTCCTACCGGGATCGATATCCGCAAGGGAACACAAATAGAATGTATTAACTGTACAGCCTGTATTGATGCCTGCGATCAGGTAATGGATAAAATAGGCAAGCCCCGCAACCTGATAGGGTATTTCTCCGAAAATATGATCAGGCTTAAAGAGAAGCCAACTTTTACTGGTAGGATGATGGCTTATACTGCCGTGATCACTGTTCTGGTTGGCGTATTAAGCTGTTTTATTTTTAGTCGCAGCGATATGGATATGACGGTTATGCGAAGCGCGGGTATGCTCTATCAGCAACAGCCCGGCGGCTATATCAGCAATATTTATAACGCGGAGATTATCAATAAAACGGATAAAAACAAGCTGGTAACTATCGTGGCCGATGACCCTTCTATCAAAATAAAATATATCCAGTCGCCTGCTGTTATTATCCGGGGCGGAACGGAGAAGACAGTGTTTTTTGTTATGCTGCCTGCATCTCATATCCATTCTGCCAAAACAAAGATCCGGTTACAGCTGGTGGCCGACAAACGGGTTATCCAAACAGTGAGCACCAATTTTATAGGACCAATAAACGATTAAGCAAATGAATTGGGGAAAAGGAATTATAGCAGGGATGGCGGCATTTATGCTGTTTATCCTAAGCATGTGCATCTATATGTTCAACGCACCCGTTGATGACTATGATCATCAGTATTATGAAAAAGGATTGAGTTTCAATAAAGATCACGACCGCGAAGAACAAGTAAGTAAAGATCATGCTGAACCGGCTATATCACAAAATGCCGACCGGCTTATGATAACTTTTAGCGAACCTATAACCGGAAAGGTAAGTTTTATGCGACCATCTGATAAAGCTTTGGACAAATCGTTTAAGCTTGATAGCAAGGACGATAAACTGTTTGAAATTGAGCTAAAAGACCTTGCCAAAGGACCGTGGCAATTAACATTTGAGTGGGAAAGCGGTAAAAAATCATACTTGTACCATAAGGAGGTATACATTAAATGAGCAATAACGAGATAGCGTTTTTTATAGGGCTGTTTGGCAGCGTCCATTGCATAGGTATGTGCGGACCACTTGCCTTTGCAGTACCTGTTTCGCAGAATCGCTGGTGGCTTATTATAGCCGATAAAGTATTATATAATATTGGCAGGATAATCACCTATACCTTTTTAGGATTGTTGATTGGTTTGGTTGGTAAACAATTGTGGCTTTACGGTTTGCAGCAGGGGATAAGTTTGCTGAGCGGCGCGCTTATTATTATGGCCGGTCTCTCTCGTTTATTTAAACTGCGCCGGTTATCGCAAATGAAAGGCTTTCCTGCTATATTATCGCCCATTAATAAACTGCTGCAATATGCCCTGAAGCACAAGACCGGTCATTTGATTATAGGTTTGCTGAACGGATTTTTGCCTTGTGGTTTTGTTTACCTGGCGCTGGTGGGAGCGGTTAATAGTCCTTCGCCGGTAGATGCAGCAACCTACATGTTTTGGTTTGGAACAGGAACTTTTCCGCTGATGCTGGCTGCCACGGTTAGCTCGGGTTTTGTTGGGCCGGTATTCAGGCGCAGAATAAATAAGATAATGCCTTACCTGATGGTTTGCCTTGGGTTCTGGTTTATGTTGCGGGGATTAAATTTGAATATCCCTTATTTGAGCCCTGCAAAGCAATCATCTGGTATTGGGGTGTGCAGATGATAATTTAAAAGAGTGTCATGCTGAGGTTCTCGAAGCATGGTGGCGGGGCTTCTGCGCGCGACCCTTCGACAGGCTCAGGGTGCAATGTCATTAAGTTAAGGAAAATCCCCCAGCGGGGGTAAAGGTTTGTAGAAATAGTATAACCAAAAACAACCGTGCCAGAGGTACGGAACACCGGAGTTGTGTACCTACGGCACACAAAAAAAACTATGATAATGTTTATCTACAAACCTTTTGCACCTCTGGTGCAGCCTGTCAATCTCTTAACTTAATGACATTGCTCAGGGTGACAGGCCTAAGAATGGTAATAACTATTCAATTGAATCCAGACTTAAGAAGCTTTAAAAAATTCCTAAGTCTCTTCATCATATCGCCATACTAAATAACTGCGTAGCAGGTTTATTTGCCCATAGCCGGGCATCAATAGCCATACAAATATTGCGTAAAAAGTTCTTGCCTGTTGGAGTAACCTTCAAGCCCCATGAGTTGAGTTCTATCAGTCCATCGTCGGCTAAGGGTTGCAGGCGTTCAATGCCTTCAAGCAACGGCTCACAGGGTTCTGTATGATGGTTCCAGGTGGTTTGGCCTGTACACATGATATCCTGAATATGCCTGCGGATGATCATATCATCATTGGTTAAGATATGACCTTTAAAAACTGGTAGCTCGCCATTTTTTACAAGCCCCAGGTATTCCTCAACTGTTTTTACGTTTTGGGCGAAAGCATATTGCGAATCACTGATAGAGGATACCCCTAAACCAATCAATAGCTGTGTGTGCTGATGGGTATACCCCATAAAATTACGGTGCAGGTTACCGTTTTGCTCGGCCAAAAGCAATTCATCGCCCGGGAGGGCAAAATGATCCATGCCTATTTCAATGTAGCCGTAGTGTTTTAGCAGAGACCGGCCTACCTCATATAACTTAGCCTTAAGCTTTGCATCGGGCAAGTCTTTTTCTGTAAACCGGCGCTGGCCGGGTTTTATCCATGGTACGTGCGCGTAGCTGTAAAAGGCTATTCTATCGGGCATTAATCCGGCAACCTGTTGCATAGTTTCTGCTAAACCGGGTAAGGTTTGCAAGGGCAAGCCGTAAATAAGATCATAGTTGATTGATGTATAACCAATACGGCGTGCCTGGCCGGTAACAGCTTGAATCTGTTCTATGGTTTGATGGCGGTTGATGATAAACTGAACTTTAGGGTCGAAATCCTGGATGCCCAGGCTCAGCCTCCTGAAACCAAGATCATATAAGGCCTGTAAATGATCAACCGTAGTATTAGCAGGGTGGGCTTCAAAGCTAAAGTTTGCATCCGGATGGATATCTGCATTAAGCAAAATAGCGCTGATCAGCGCTCTAAGATTTGCCGGACTAAAGAATGTGGGAGTACCACCACCAAGATGAATTTCGCGGATGAGGGGCTTCTTACCAAAGATGTTCTTGTACATAGCCCATTCCAGTAGCAAGGCTTTAATGTACGGTTCCTCAACCCGGTGATTTTTGGTGATACGTGTATTGCAGCCACAGTAGGTGCACAGGTTTTCGCAAAAAGGTAAATGGATGTATATACTGATACCATCCTGCGTGTTACTTTCTGTAAAAGAGTGTTTTACTGTTTTTATCCATTCGTCATTACTAAATGCATCGGTATCCCAATAAGGCATGGTTGGGTAGCTGGTATAGCGGGGAGCAGCCACATTGTATTTGGCTGTAAGTGATTGTTCCATGATCTGAAATCTTAAAGCGTTGAGTGGATGGTATTATTCCGGCAACTGTTGGCGCATACGCAGGCTTCGCCGGAACACTTGTTCTGTCGCCACTGATCAAGGTTGCGGATGGTTTGGTCTGCTATTTCCTGCAGGGCTTCTTTGGTTAAATAGGCCTGGTGCGGGGTAACCAGCACGTTGGGATAATTTAATAAGCTATGCAGTAAAGGATCTTTAATAAGATCATCTTCATGATCCTCAAAAAATAAACCCTTTTCAAATTCATAAACATCCAAACCCAGATAGCCAATCTTGCCACTTTTTAGGGCCGCTATAACATCGGTAGTACGGATGAGCGCACCTCTTGAAGTGTTGATCAGCATTACCCCGTTTTTCATGAGGCTGATGGTTTCGTTTTTGATGAAGTGTTTGGTGCCTGGCGTAAGCGGTAAATGAAGCGAAATGATATCAGCAGTGGCAAGCAGTTCATCCAAAGCAACGGGTTTTATATTGGGAGCGTCTGCGGGGAATGCCGGATCATAAGCAATTACATTGCAGCCAAGGCCGTCAAAGATCTTCGCTGCAGCTTTGCCCGTATTGCCAAGGCCAATTAGTCCTACTGTTTTTCCTGAAAAGTTAAATCCCATCAACTCATCATTTCTGAAATCAAAATGATGACTGTGCTCATCGGCCCTGATGATCTGCCGGTTTAGCGCGAATGCAAGGGCTACCGCATGCTCAGCTATAGCCTGTGGCGAATAGGACGGGATATTTGATATACTGATGCCATATGCAGCCGCGACTTGTTTATCAATATGATCGGTGCCGGTTGAGCGGGTAATAATGAGCTTTACACCAAAGCCTGCAAGCTTTTCAATTACCGGGGCCGACACGTCATCATTGGTAAAAACAATTACGGCATCTTTACCTTCGGCAAACACGGCTGTATCTGGGGCGAGGGCATTGGATATTAAAGTAATGTCGTGTTTTTTTTGATTGGCTTTTGCCAGAAACTCCTTTTCAAAAGGCTTGATGCTATATGCTACCGCTTTCATTTGCAATGATTTATCAAGCGTAAAATTAGGTTTGAACAAACGCATGCGGAATGAGCCTCATCAGCAGAAAAAGTGATGCTGATCAGTTTCTCATCTTTGATAGCTTGTCGATATCAAGGATGGTGATTACGCTGCCTTTTTTATCTATCAGGCCTTCATCTTTAAAATCGGATAGTGTACGGCTAACCGTTTCTGTAGCCATGCCTGCCATAGCGGCTAAATCTTCTCGCGATATTTTAAAGCTGTCAATAGCGCTGGTATATTGTTTATGGAGGCGCAGCATAGCCTCGGCCATTCTTTTTCTGACGGAGTGATAGGCCAGTTGCAGCAACTGTTCTTCCTTATCGCGGATGTTATTGGCAAGCAGCCTGATAAATTCGCGTCCAACCTCGGGGTATAAATTCAATAGCTCATCCAGCTGGTCTTTAGGGATAAGGCATAGTAAACTATCTTCCAGGGCTGTGGCAGTTTCGCTATAGGTTTCGTTTGATAGCAGGGAGTGGATACCCAGATATTCGTCGGCAGTATAAATTCCGGTCATCAGTTCACGGCCATCCTCGGCCATTTTTACGGTTTTTATCCTTCCTTTTATTACCAGATAAAGGCCGTTACCTTTATCGCCCTCATAATAAATTACCTGGTTTTTCTTGAATTGGCGGGCGCGCCGTTCTTCGATGATGCGTTTTAATTCGGCCAGACCTTTGTTTTTAGATAACAGCTGGTTTAAATTATCGAGAGAGCGGCTGTAAAAGATCTGTTGGGCCTCTTTCTTTTTGAGCCGGCTTTCAACCGCGCTCAGTAGTTCCATGTCATCAAACGGCTTGGTAAGGTAATCGTCGGCACCCATTTCCATGCCTTTGCGTAGGTCAACGCGCTCGGCTTTGGCGGTTAAAAATATAAAGGGGATAGCAGCCGTGACCGGGTTTTTATTCAGCATATATAATACACCATATCCATCCAGCTCAGGCATCATGATATCGCACAAAATAACGTCCGGAATGTTTTTCAAAGCCAGGTCGACCCCGGTGCGACCGTTGCTGGCTTCAAATACGCTGTAGCCGGCAAGTTCCAGTATTTCAACTACATTTTCGCGGATATCGTTGTTATCTTCAATAATAAGTATCTTTTTGCTCATTGTTCGGGAAATGAAATGGTGAATATAGTGCCCTTGTTAACGCTGCTTTTAAACGCGACGCTGCCATTCATGAGGTGGGCATAGCGGGCAACAATGTTTAAGCCTAAGCCGGTGCCGGGAATATTGCCCGTGTTGTGCGCCCTGAAGAAAGCTTCAAATAAATGCTTCTGATCGGTTTCGGGGATGCCTATGCCGTTATCTTTTACGGTAATGATGCAGCCGTTTTTGCCAATCTCGGTATTAAACTCAATAAAAGTGTTTTCGCCCGAGTATTTGATGGCGTTGGCAATGAGGTTGATAATGCAGTTTTTGAGGAGGTTTAAATCAAGGTTAACCCTGCTGTTGCTGCCGGTGTGCTGGTAGATGATGTTCTGGTCTTTTTTGGCTATCAACTGCATTTCCTCCGTGATCTCTTCTGCCAGCTTTACCAGGTCAAAAGATGTTAGGGAAGGCTCAACACGCCCGGCTTCAAGTTTTTCGTGCGACAGGAAATCATTCAATATCGTGGTAAGATTACCAACAGCGTTTTTGATCTTGTTGACGTGTTTACTGATGTTTTGACTTTGCAAATGCCCCGCGTATCGTTCAATGAGTGAGGCAGATAGTTGCACAGCACTTAAAGGCGTACGAAACTCGTGCGATGCCATCGATACAAAACGGCTTTTTAACTGTCCTAACTCCTTTTCTTTTTCGAGCGAAATGCTGACTTCCTCTTTAGCTTGCTGAAGTTCTTTTACGGAGAGTTGGAGTGATTGTGTACGTTCATGTACTTCATCTTCCAGGTGTGACGCATAATCCTTTAGCTGTTCTTCTGCTTCCTTTTCGCGGCTGATATCGTGTATAAAGCCGGTGTATATTTTGCGCCCCGAGTATTTTACCTCGCTTACCGCAAGGCGGAAAGGGAATTGTGAACCATCTTTTCGCAATCCCGTAACCTCACGGCCAATACCTATAATGTGTGCCCGCCCGGTGTTCTGGTACCTGTTGATGTATTCATCGTGATTGTTCCTATCTGGTGGGGGCATCAGCATGGATACGTTTTTGCCGGTTACTTCGGCAGGGGTATACTGAAATAGTTTACATGCAGAAGGGTTGATCGATTCGATCAACCCTCTTTCATCAATTGTTATGATACCATCAATAGCGTTTTCGATGATCGCATTCAGTAATGCTGCACTTTCCATATTAAACCCATCGCCATTTTATGTGGCAAACAAATATCCGTACCCAATGCAAAGTGGAGCATAATCACCTTCAGTTTAAAAAGTGATATTGATCATTTTTTAAACTGAAGGGTTTACTTATAGATGGCCTGATCTTAGGCCCATTCGGTAGTGAATTGTTCAAATTCCGATGTTAATTCGTTTACCGATTGCTGTTGCGCTAAACATTCCTGATTTAAGACTTCGAAGATTTTTAAAGTTTTGTCAACGGAGTCTTCATCCGCAGCGTCCACTGCCAACCGGTTCAGGTTTTCGCGGATCCGGTTTCTTAATTTGTCGATATGATTTTTGCGGGCAATTAGCACGGCCTTAAAATGCTCCGCCCTTTTTAAAAGATCCTTATCCGCACTGTCCTCTGTTACTTCGTCCAACTGCTCTTGTATGAGAAATAACTCAAAATGATAAAAATCAAGCCTCCGCAGCCATTCCTGGTGAAGAGGAGTGGTTTGTTTTATGTTGATTTGTTCCATGCCATAAGAGTAGTGATCACATCGCTTAAAAAAAATGACTTTCGTCACCTTTTTTATTGATTGATATCATAAAGCGGAACTGAGTGCTTGTAAAATAACCAGGAGATCGCTGCCTGGCTATTTTGAAATTGTGGTATCGTGTTGAAAATTATTACTTTACCCGGTATCCAACTCCAATGCCAACTACCCAGGGCCTTATTTTAACATCTGCACCAATGTTTTTCAATACCGGCTCAAGCGATTGATTACCGGCTGGTGTAATGTTTGCCGCGTTTACGGTTGCATTAGTGCTCAGGAAAAGTTTCTTCACATCTATATTCAGGAATACGGTTTTAGTAATGTCGTAATCAATACCTGCCTGCGTTGCAAACGAAAGCTTATTTTGATAATCTATCGCCTGTACAACCGGGCCTTTATCGGCATTATAAAATATCGTATAATTTGCACCCGCGCCTATGTAAGGTTTAAATGCTGTACCGGTTGGCAAATGGTATTGTAAAGTAAGGGTGGGTGGAAGCAACCAAACTTTGCCAAGGTTAATGTCTGCCGAAGAACTGCCGCCTATAGCTGTAAGGTTTGATCCCTGCGTTTTTACTTTATGCTTTGATGTGCCAAGGATCAGTTCGGCCGAGAAGTTTTTACCAAAGAAGTAAGTGATATCCAACTCGGGTACGTACGCGTTGCTTATATTGATATCGCCATCTATAACGCCAATTTTGGCGCTTTCCTGGGGTAATATACCTATTGCCCTCACGCGGATATCCCATTCATTTTTCTGTTGGGCTAAGCCATTAAACGCACTAAACAGGCATAGCGCCAACATACATAGTTTTAAAGTTTTCATAATATATGGATTTGAATTATGCCCCAAAACTATAGCTGGTGTTTAGTCCGGTACATGATGGCAAACAAGCTGTTTGCTGATTATTGTCATTGCCATACTGCATGAAAATGTGACCGGGTAAAATGCGTATCAAACAATGATAAAGGTTATGTACTTAAGCGATTCTGATCATATACTCATTAATATGTTTAGTCTAAACTTACAGCCTTGATTTAGTTAGTTTATTTATGATCATTTACCAACATTTTACATTTGATGCAGCGCATTTTTTACCGCATGTTCCCGAGGGTCACAAGTGCCGTAATTTGCATGGCCACACTTATCACCTCACACTTTATATTGCCGGCGATGTGCTGGAACAAGAGGGCTGGATCCTGGATTTTTCTGACTTGAAAGCAATTGTAGCACCTGTTATTGGCATGCTTGATCATACGCTTTTGAATAATATTGAGGGGCTCGAAAACCCAACGGCCGAACTTTTGGCCACCTGGATCTGGAAAAAAGTAAAGCCTTTACTACCAGGGCTGAAGAAGATAGAACTTAAAGAAACACCGTCATCAGGTGTGATTTATGAGGGCGAATAGATCTGATTAAGTTGTTTGATAGGAATACCCGGTATTTTATTGTTATACAGCTTGTTTTGGGTTTTTAATCACGTAGATAGATGACGATGGTCATTATTTTTAGCCCTGTAAACAGGCAGTTTTGTAGTGTAAAACATTCAACACTCAAAACATGAAAACACTGCTTGTTACCACCGATTTTTCAGCCAATGCAAAGCATGCTGCTGAATATGGCTATAAACTTGCCAAACAGATCAAAGCTAACATGGTACTATGTAACGCGGTTATCGTACCTGCCGAGATGCCGCAAGCGGGCGCCGTAGTATGGCCAATGGATGACCTTGAATTGTTATTGGGGGATAGTACTATCGGCCTTGAAAGTTTAAAAGCCGACTTGGAAAAGGCTGCTAATACTAACGGGTTTATACCTGAAATTACAATCAAAAATGAACCGGGAATTTTAGCTGATGTTGTGGAAAGCTATGCGAAAGGCCAATCGGTTGATTTGGTGGTAATGGGCACTCATGGCGAAGGGATGAGTAGCTTTTTATTAGGCAACCACTGCAAAAACATGATAGCAAATACCACCAGGCCGTTAATGCTTATTTCTCCCGATACTCAATTTGTTCCCTTGAAAAAAATAGCTTTCGCAACAGATTTTGCTGATCCGGAGAATGATATACAGAGCTTGTTTCATTTGATTCCGCTCGCCAAAATTTTAGGTGCCGAAATTTTGCTTACTCATATTTATGATGGTGAAGAACTCACCGCTGAGTTGAAAAAGACCATCTCGGATTTCATGACCCAGGTATCCAACAAAGCGAATTACCCGCACATATATTATCGCAGTGTACGGAACAGCAAGGTTGAAGCTGGTTTAAGCTGGCTTTGTGAACACGGGCAGGTGGATATGCTTGTAATGGTGCACAGACCTCATATCTTCGTTTACCGCTTGCTGAAAAGCAGCCACAGTGAAAAAATGGCCGGTCGTATCGCTATTCCGCTATTGGTTTTCCCTGCTGTGAAATAGACTGTTTTTAAAAAGCGATCCGGCTGCAGTTATACCCCCCGTGTTTTGAAAAGGTATAATTACAGCCGGTTTGTTTTTATAGCCTTGTTCCGATCTTATCAGAAAGAAACATTAATTAAAACGTTGATATTACCGCGTGTAGCCTTTGAATAAGGGCAGGTTTGATGCGCAGCTTCAACCACTGCTTTCGCCTGGTCTGCTGTAAGGCCGGGAAGATAAACATGCAAACGCGCCTGAAGGTTGAAAGCAAGGTTGCTTCCCTCGCCGTTTGTGGCCAGGTCAATTTCTGCTTCAACGGTAGTATCAGCCGGAAGCGGGATTTGCAAGCCCGCCGCATTGCGCCTCATAGCACCAATAAAACAAGCCGACCAGCCGGCAGCAAATAGCTGCTCGGGATTAGTCCCGCGGCCTTGCCCTCCCGGAGTAGACAGACTGATATCCAAACGGCCATCGGTGCTTTTTGAGGTGCCTTCGCGGCCGCCGGTTGTTTTTACTTTGCCTGTATATAATACTTTATCCGCAACAATCTGCGCGTTATTGGTTACATCAATTACTATTACTGGTTCCATTTTATTTAGGGAATTTTGAGAGGTATTGAATTATTTAGTAAAGCTTTCGGCTTCAATTATCGCGTCAGCAAAAGCTTTAGGGGCTTCCTGCGGAAGATTGTGGCCGATACCACCGGTAATGGTATGGTGTGCATATTTGCCTTTAAACCTGATAGCATAATCAGCAGGCTGAGGATGTGGGGCGCCGTTTGCATCGCCTTCAAGTGTTACCGTTGGTACGGTTATAGGAGGGGCCATGGCCAGTTTCTTTTCAAGCTCGTCGTATTTTGCTTCACCTTCGGCAAGGCCCAGGCGCCAGCGGTAATTATGTATCACAATGGCAACGTGATCAGGATTGTCAAATGCCGGAACTGAGCGCTCAAATTCGGCGTCGCTGAATTTCCATTTAGGTGAAGCCGTTTCCCAGATCAGCCTGTTAAAATCGCGCCTGTTGGCTTCATAGCCCGCGCGGCCACGTTCGGTGCTAAAATAAAACTGGTACCACCATGATAGTTCTGCCTTTGGAGGCAATGGTTTTTTGTTTGCTTCCTGGCTACCTATCAGATAACCACTTACAGATACCAAAGCTTTACAACGCTCTGGCCATAAGGCTGCCATGATATCGGCTGTGCGCGCGCCCCAGTCAAACCCACCAATAATCGCGCTATCTATTTTCAGGGCATCCATCAGTTCGATGATATCGGTAGCTAATGCTGCCTGTTGCCCGTTTCTGAATGTTTGTGCCGAAAGGAATTGTGTTGTACCATGGCCGCGCAAATGAGGGACAATTACACGGTAACCTGCTTTGGCAAGTATTGCAGATACCTCAACATAACTATGTATATCATAAGGCCAGCCATGAAGTAATATTACGGGTTGTCCGTTAGCCGGGCCGCTTTCGGCATAACCGATGTCAAGCAGGCTGGTTTTTACCTGTTTAATGGTATCAAAAGTGCTGTTAGAAAAAGCAGTATCTTGTTGTGCCGACGAATTAGTATTCCTGGTTTCAGCTTTCAATAATCCGAAGCCACCAAATTCTGCTGCGGCAACGGTTAGCGCGGTGATACTAAGAAAGCGGCGGCGACTGAAGTTTGTTTTGTTTTCCATGATAAATATCGTTTTAAGTATGCTGTTCTGTTGTTTTTGATTGTTTGTTATAACAAAATTATATCACCATAACTGATATCGGAACGACAGATGCTATGAACCAGACAGATCAGAGTTTCAATTAGACATTTTTACTGATGGATTAATTTTTGCGGTTTTTTTTGCCGCTCACAGGGACGCATTTATTGATAAGAAAAATTAGAATTGTGATCTCGAATACAAAAGGCGATAGATGATCCGGGTACACTCGTCGGTCCAATTAAGTAAGTATTAATATTGTAACATGTATGTTACCTTAGGTGTTTATTTAGTACTATAGATATACTTGTTTATAGTATTTTTTTGTAAAAACCTAACTTTAGCAGGTCACTTAACGTGCGTTGATTTACCTTATGAAGCTAAAATTTAACCGTAACCTGCAGCTTGGCTATGGGTTTTCTATTATAACCTTACTTGTCATTGGAATCATATCTTATATTACACTTAATAATCTTCTGAATAGTAATAAGGCTGTAGAGCATAGCACACTGGTTATCCAAAAACTGGAGCAGGCTATGTCTGTGATGAAAGATGCCGAAACCGGGCAACGTGGTTATTTGCTTACCGGTAAAACCACGTTTCTGGAACCTTACAACGGTGCTTACCAACGTGCAACTAAGCTTGTTAATGAAGTGAGCATGCTTACTGCCGATAATCCACAGCAGCAGGCAAATCTGGTTAAAGTGCATGATGTACTTACTCGCCGAATGGAAATCCTGAAAGATTTTGTTTCAAAAAAACAGCAAAATCAACTGATACCACCCATTGATCTGGAAAGGGGGAAATCTGCCATGGACGCGCTGCGCTCTGCTGTCGATCGTGCAGAAAACGATGAACGGAGATTACTGGAGCAACGGGCATTGGTTTTAGAGAAATATACCTTTTTTGCCCCAACAGCTATTATTGCAGCGCTTGTACTGGCAGTTGCTATCGCATTGATATCTTATTTCAATATCATGCGGGATGTGCGGGAGAAAGACAGGCTTCAAAAAGAACTACAGGCCAAAGAGGAAGAAACAGCGGCTTTCAATGAAGAACTAACGGCAGCCAATGAGGAAATCACAGCAGCAAATGAAGAACTGACGGCCATTAACGAAGAGCTTTTCCAAACGCAGCACCAGCTCTCTGAAATGAACGAGTCGCTTGAAGAAAAGGTAGCTACCCGTACCAGGGCACTGGCAGAAAGCGAGGAAGAAACCCAGGCACTTAATGAAGAGCTTACCGCGATAAACGAAGAACTGGCAGCAGCGAATGAAGAAATGCTTGCCACAAACGAAGATTTACAAAAAAGCCGGGAGGAAACCCAGCAGAGTGAGCGGTTATTTCGTTCCATTGCTGTAAATATTCCAAAATCGTTAATTCTGGTGATGGATCCGGCACATAACCTGGTTACTGTAGAGGGTGATCTGATGGATAAGTTAGGATACCACCGCTCCAGTTACAGAGGTGTGCCCATGGCATCTGTTACAACCCCAGATCGATATGAGGCAACAAAATATTATTATGACCGGATGCTGAATGGCGAGCAAATCAGAACGGAACTTAAAAGCGCCGCCGGAGAAGATTTTCAGGTTGATTTTGTGCCCCTGAAAAATAATAACGGAACGGTTTACGCAGGCCTGGTGATAGCGCTTGATATTTCAGAACAAAAACTTGCCGAGGAAAGAAGTGCGAAGCTCGCGGCAATTGTTGAATCATCGGACGACGCTATCATAAGTAAAACACTGGATGGGGTAGTCACCAGTTGGAACAGGGCTGCCGAAAGACTTTTTGGCTATACAGCAGATGAGATGATTGGTCAATCTATCCTGAAAATCTTCCCTGAAGAGCGTGTAGATGAGGAGCCGGAGCTTGTTATCCGTATTAAAAACGGGGAGCGGATAGAGCATTACGAAACTGAAAGACTTACAAGCGATGGTCGTATGCTGAATGTGTCCCTCACGGTTTCGCCTATATTTGACATTCACGGTAATATTACCGGCATTTCCAAGATTGCCCGGGATATTTCAGAAAAAAAGCAGGACGAACAGCGGAAAAGCGATTTTATAGGTATGGTAAGTCACGAACTTAAAACACCGCTAACGTCATTGATGGCCCTGATTCAGGTTACCAATATTAAGCTGAAAGGCAGTGAGGACAGTTTCCTGGCGGGCGCTATGGAAAAGGCAGAAATCCAGGCGCGAAGAATGAGCAGTATGATCAATGGTTTCCTTAATGTTTCCCGGCTGGAGTCTGGTAAAATCGCCATAGATAAAGAGTTATTTGATCTGGACGAGCTGATCAGCGAAGTTGTTGAAGAATATGAATTGACTGTTTCTTCGCACATTATTCATATTGATATTTGTGATCACGTACAGGTAAACGCCGACAGGGAAAAGATAGGCTCCGTTATTTCCAATCTGCTTAGTAACGCTGTAAAATATTCGCCTAAAAATAAAGATATCGAGCTAAGGTGCGCCTTGGTTAACGGCTTCGCCGAAGTAAGCGTGCAAGATCGAGGTATGGGGATCAAGGAACAGGACTTGCCTAAAATATTTGATCGTTATTACCGGGTGGAAACCAGCCATACCCGTCATATTTCAGGTTTTGGTATAGGCCTTTATTTAAGTGCCGAGATCATCCGCAGGCATGATGGGCAGATTTGGGCAGAAAGTGAAAGCGGAACCGGATCTGTTTTTCACTTTAGTTTACCGATAGAACAGGCTTAATACTTTACCGGAGCCACCCTTCACTTTTCAGAAATGCGATAAGCTGCGGATTTTCTGCAGAAAGTATGGGGAGCCAGAGGTCTGTTTCCTGTCGTTTCCAGAAAATACCCTCTGTATTTCCGGGATCGGCGAAACTATACCGGTAACGTACCGCCCGGATATAACGGGGCGGTTTGTTGGGAAAAGGATTTATTGCAAATAAACTTACAGCGCCGGGATCATTATGAAGCAGTTTCCAGGTTAGGTTATAGGTCCAGGGATATTGATCGGCCGATGACATGGCTGCAAACCACATTTGCCAGTCCAGTCGCAGTTGGTATGGAGCTATTTGAGGTGGTCGCTTATTTGGTAAAACCGGTAACCCTTTATAGATATAGGGTTTCCATCGCTCTTTATTTCCGATGGTATCATCGCTTGTGCCTTCAAAAACTACATTATACCGCTCTTGCCCCACCGAGCCAAATGCCCCGTAAGTATTGACCAGTTCAAGCGGATTGAAGGAAGTATTCATCACTTGGTTGGGAGAAAGCAGGTTGAGCATAGGCTGTATACTTAGTAAGGCAACAACACCGGCCACAACCCACGAAGCGGTAGTCATTGCTTTTGATTCGTGTGCACCGGCTATAGCGGCTTCAGCTTTTTTAACAAGCACGTTCGGAAGGATTTTTCTCCAAAAACTGTCGTCAAAACAAGCCAAAGCCGGGACGATAGTGAGCCAGTTTAAAAATGACAGGTTCCCGCTGACAGCAATAGCCAGTTGAAGCAAAATCATCACAATGCCTGCTATATGCCGAGCCAATTTTGGCCCGAAACTAAACCATGGAGCTATGAGCTCGGCTAACCAGTTAAACCATACGCCGATTTTTAAGAGCGTGCGCGGTAAAAAATGAAACCAGCGTGTGAATGGGCCGGGAATAGGCTGCGTTTCAAAATAGTAATAGAGTGCTGTTCCATTTCGCCATACCTGATCTCCGCGGTACTTAATAAGACCGGCACCCAACATGATCCTAAAAATGAGCCACCTGAAAAGTATGATAATGAGCAGGGGTGGTGGGTATTTGGGGAATGGCCGCATATCCCATATCGGACAGAGAAATATAGCCAGGAAACCGGTTTCGGCCAGTTGGATCTCCCAGCCGTACCCGTACCAGTCCTGCCCCGCGTGAACGAACGATAAATAAAGGACCCAAAGCACAGTAAGTAATGGCGCGTTGGCATAACCGGCAATTAGCACAATGGAAAGTAATAATCCGCTCCACGCGGCATATAACAAAACATCATCGGAATACGTAAACCAAAAAACAGAGGGTAAACGGATAAAACCCGCTCCAGTTGAGCCGAGAGCAGAACTGATATGGTTAAAGTAAAGCTTAACGGGTAATAATCCGTTTGAGCCAATTAGCGGAATAATCTGGTTAATGGCCACCAAAAAGGCTATAGCATAGATGACGCCGAGCAGCCGGAGTATCATAAAGCGGGTTAACCAGTAGGTGGAAGGCATTGGTTATTGATTAAAACATGTTACAAACTGTGGTAGCTTTTGAAATTAATATTTAGAAATTTTGAATATAGTTTTGTTTGTCCGGATCGACCTGGTTTTTGAAGCGCATTAGTAACGCTTTTAACTTAGGATTAACGATGTTTTGGCAAAAGGGTTTGGATGGATCTTTGTAATAATAGTCCAGGTAGTTTTCGCTATTGAGTTTGAAGGTTTGAAAGGGCAACGCTTTGGTGATAACGGGTTGTTCAAACTCGGTTTGCAACGCTTTAATAGCTGCTGTTGCCGCATTTAATTGTGCGTTATCAAAGGTGTAAACTGCTGATCTGTATTTGCCGCGCATGGTGTGTTCGGCTGTGCAGCTATGTGTGTGTAAATGAATAGCGACAAGCGTTTCGAGGTTTATCTGTTCCTGATTAAAATGTACGATGACGGCTTCAGAAGGCGTATTGTTGTCAGAATCAGATGCTATCCAGCCTTGATTAACGCTGCTAACACCTTTAAGTGAACGGAAGATTGCTTCTGTGCACCAATGACACGAACCGCCAAATCCAATTTTTTGCATAGCGTAAAATTAAGAATTCTGACACGGATGTTCGCTAATGCCAAACGATGTTGACGATGATCGGGCATTAAATAGTATTGTTACAGAGTTGTTTAGTTAGTTTACATATTGGTTTTATGAAAAAGAATAGTACCTGCCGTTGCCTTGTTACTTTATTTGCCGCATCAATTTTTATACTAATAGCACAACGCTCTTTTGCCCAGGCAAGTTTTACTTTTAAACTTGATGGCACAGCAAAAACCAGTGCAGGGGTATATACAAAAGATGGAACCCTGGTACGAACACTGTGGAGCGGAGTAACCTACAATGCCGGTACACAGCAATACAACTGGGATGGCCTTAATGACGATGGTGTTGCTGTAGCAAATGATGCCTATGTGGCTAAAGTATTATCGAACAACGTGCGATATAAATGGGAAGGTGTAATCGGCAATACATCAGATTTGTTTAGTGGCTCATCGGTACACCATGCTATTGAACGTATGTACGGTATGGCCATCAGCGGTAATAATGCCTATTTCGCGGTTGGGTACAATGAGCAAAATGGTAGCAGCTTCAGGTTTAATACAAGTACTCCTCAAAAAAAAATAACCATACTTGGTAAAGGATTGTCTGCAAAATATGTGGCTACGGATGGTGTAAACGTTTATTGGGCGGCCAACGATGCAGCCGTTGTTAACAACTGGATGGTGTTTGGCACAAAAGTGGCCGGAGATGCTGAAGTTAGTTTTACCAAAGGTAAAACTCAAGGTACAAAATACGGCCGAAGTTATAAAAGCGTTATAGATTTATTAAATAATGATAAATCTGAAATTTCAGGCCTGGCAGTTCAAAAACGTGGCAAGTACCTTTTTGTAGCGCATAAAAACTTGAACGAATTGCATGTGCTTGATAAAACAACAGGTGCCCTTGTGCAAAGGCAATCATTTAATAGCCCATTAGGTATTACAGCGGATGATGGCGGGCATATTTGGCTTATCTACTCAAAAAATAGCAAGCGGATAATCGAGAAATTCACTGTAGGGGCCGATGGGAAATTGGCTTCATTGCACATAGCGCCAACAGGATTACTTTATCCTATGGCATCCGCCGTGAGCCCGGATGGTAAAACCCTTGTTGTTGCAGATGGCGGAGATAGTCAGCAGTTAAAAGCATATAAGGCTGATAATGGTTCGTTATTGTGGACATATGGCACAGCCGGCGGGTACAAGACTGATCCAAACGTGCGTAATGAAAAGTTTTATTTCAATGAAGCCAAAGGCCCCGGCACTTTTATCGCCTTTCAGCCTGATGGCAGTTTCTGGGTAGAGGACGCCGGTAACTTGCGGGCACAACATTTTGCTGCCGACAGAAAGTTTATTGACCGTATCATGTACCTGCAAACATCTTATAGTTCTTTTGTTGATGGCAATGATCCCACGCGCGTGTTTTCTGATTATCTTGAATTTAAGGTAGATTATAGCAAGCCCCTGGCCCCCAATAACGGGTCATGGCAGTTGGTACGCAACTGGGGATATGGCATACCTTCGGAATATGATGATAAATACAACAGGCTTAGGGGAGTTGCTACGTTGAGCAACGGCAGAACATATGCCGTGCTGCAACAAAGGATTAGCTCGCTCATCAGCTGGAAAGTAGTTGAATTACCGAAAACCGGGCCATTAAGAATAACCGGAGTCAATTTTCCTAACGATAATACACAATTATATCCTGATGGCTCGTTGCGTAAGGTTTCTACATTTAGGGCGGGGGTACCAACAGTTTTTACCAAAAAAGAACTTGTAAAATTTACGGCCAATAATGATCCTGTTTGGGGCCCCGAAAGTATTATCGCCCAAACTCCACCTGCTTTGCCCGCAGACCCAGGTTTTCGTGGTGATAATACGTTATTAAGGTCTGGGGAAATTACATCATCCGGGATAGTAACAGTATTTGACGGTACCATTGCTGATAGCTGGCACTTGGGAGGAATAAAAGTTGGTGGAAATAAACTGCTTTGGCGAACAGCTATGAGCACAATAAAAGAGTATGCCGGTCCTTTTCCTGCTAACGGGGATTTTGATATTGGTAACCATACTAATAACGCAGGGTGTGTAGGGATTGTAAGTGGCCGCAGCGTTTTTTGGGGATATCACGGCGAATTTTGGAAAAACAGCCAGGTGAACAAATGGACACAAGTTTACGACAACGGGTTATTTGTAGGCCAGTTTGGCACAACCGGTCCTGAAACCGCTAACGTTGAAGCTGCAGCTGAGATGGCCGGCAACGGTTTTTCGGCCTCGGTGGTAAAATTGCCCAACGGCGATACCTATCTATACCATAATGATGAAAGCGTTCACGGAGGTGTGCACCGTTGGAAAATCGATGGCTTATCAACCATAAAAGAACAAATAATCCCGATTGATTTAACTGCTAAAGCTCTCGTCGCAGAAAAGCCTGTAACTTCATCGGCTATTCAATTGATGGAGAAGCTTCCGTTTAACAGTGTCCTTGAAAATAACAAGTATGGATGGACGAGGAAACCGACGCAGGATGATAATACAAGTAAGTATACGCAATGGTGGACTGTACATACCAATGTCAAAACCTACCGTAAAATCAATCCTGATATTTACATCGAATACAGCCAGCAAAATAAGCAGGCGATTTTGAACCGGGATTTTAATCAGCAATCTAATTTATCTTCCTGGACATTATCAGGCATTATTGATTTTACCCAAAGTTGTGTTAACGTTGGCCCCGGCTATAGTTTTGATGAAAAAAATGGCGTTTATCTCCAGTTGTTGGACAAGAGCCAGAAAGTAATGGCCAAGGTGTTTTTAATTTCGGCCTATTACCGTGGTGATGTAAGTTTAGTGGTAAACGGAACAGCTATTTACACATTTAAATATGATAGCTTAATGTCCCTGACAGACAATTGGCAACCAATTACCTTAAAAATGGCTAATGGTAAATTACAGGTTGCTTATGCCAATAACAAGTCATTTGAAATTAAAGGCCTGAATAATGCGGATATTAAAAGTCCGGCATCTATAAGGTTAGTTTGTTCGTCGCTAACTAAAAAAGGAAATTACAGTTTGGGCTTAGATGCCTGGAAGTTTGAAAAGAAATGGCCGTAACGGTTTTAAACCACAGTAATGAAATTTCTCTACTGTGGTCTTTCTTCATAACAGAAAGTTCTGTTTAAGGAATGTAAGGGCCGCGTATTGTCAATTGATCCCCGCTGTCATCTACTTCAAACAAATGCGGAATGCGTCGGTAGTGTCCATTAATGTCCTGGTGGCTATGTACTGCCATTAGTAGCTTACCTTGCAAAGTTTTGAACAACATGCCATGACCAAAGTTTGGCGGTGTTATTGGCTCTTTTTCCTGGATCCAGGGTCCATCTAATGTACCACTGGCGGAATAGGCCACGCCTTGCGTGTAAACGGCATATACCCAGCTTGTCCATATCATACCAAGGCGACCTGTTTGGGTAAGAAACAGGTATGGTCCGTCGGTTACTTTGTTTGGCTGCACATTTCCGCTTTCATCTTTTTCCCTGCTCCAGGGTGAATCGCTGGCCCGGAACAGCACTTTTCCGGTTCCTATTGATCCGCTCAGGTCTGGTTTTAATTCAATTTTTTCAATAGTGCCATTCCAGTTCTGTAACCACTCATAACAATATATCATGTAAGGTTTACCATCCTTATCAATCCAAAAGGTGCCGTCGAGGGTTGGTTTGTTGGCGGGGAGATAAGTAGCATCTTTCATGGGCACGTAAGGGCCGTCTGGTTTATCACTTACGAGGATGTGAGAGGCGCGGCGTTCTATCACGTTGCCTTTTACGGTATCGATTTTTACGTCGCGGTTGGTAAAAGTTGCGAAATAATAATACCTGCCTTTGTATTCATGCAATTCGGCAGCCCAGATCATTGGGTGCGGCCCCATCCATGATTGAGGGTCGGTCTTAGCAATTTGAAAAGGCCCATCCCACAATTTAAGGTCTTTGCTTTTCCAGAGCATACCGCCGGTGCCAGTCATATAGTACATGGCAGTTTTTTGATCTGCCAGGATAAAGGGATCACTTAGCTTGATGGAATCAAGCGGAATATTTTTCCTGGCAACGGTGGGCCGTTCCTGCGCGAGTGTTACGAAATGAGAAATTATTAAAAGATATAAAAGGAAAGCTTTTTTCATTTCAATGGTAGGTAAGAGGGATGATATAATGCCTGGCACGAATTACGGAACTTTTTAACTCACGCAAAGGGGACAAAATCATATTTTAGAGGGGGCTCTAATCATCTTGACCAAATTTGATGTGTTTGCCCAGTCAAATGATTGGATTGGTGTTATAATATAAAGCCTTCGCCCTTGTGCAGAAAACAGTTATTAAATTCTATTTTCGCAAAAATTACAAAGGATGAAAGAACAACTCTCAGATCTGCTTAATGCTTTAAAACAAGGTACTGCTACATTTAATGAAGTTATCGCGTTTATAGAAACTTATTATACACATCGGCCAACAGCATTTAAAAACGGCGAGGCTTATAACGAAGCCACGCAAAACCAGGGTAGCGCGAAGGTTTTTACTTTTGCTCAACTTAACGAATTAACTGCGGAAGATACCCTTTACTTATTTGCAGAACACTACAAGGCTGTATTAGCCACTCCAAACGCCACAGACCATCAGAACATTCGTCAGTTTATGGCTCATAGCTGGGCGGGGATTGTTTTTGAAGGAAACGCGTTGACCTTGAAATAATAACCGGTACTAATTTGTTACAATAGGAGTGATCATCTGCTCCTTGATTTAATAGTATGTTAACACTGATGGGCTACTTTTACCGGCGCATCAGTTGTTTTATGCTGCCCGATCTGAGCAGCGGTCCGGGATTTTTTGAGGACGAGGCAATTGAAAAACAATTTCTCATGAGAGCTCTACCGAATAAAATTTTTTGCCTGGTATTCCTGTTTCTTACCTGTAATAAATTAGTGCATGCCCAGGATCTCGCCACTCTTGAAAACAAAAGGGTAAAACTACCTAACGGATGGTCGTTGACGCCGGTTGGTAAAAGTCTGCCTTTGGGCGATCTACCTTTAAATATCGCCATAAGTAAAAGCCACCATTACGCGGCCGTTACCAATAACGGGCAGAGCGTGCAAACCATCCAATTACTGGATGCCCGCACAGATCGCGAACTTGACAAAGTATTGATCAGTAAAGCCTGGGGCGGCCTGGTGTTCAGTGCCGATGAGCAATCGCTTTATGCATCGGGAGGCGATAATAACTGGATTGTTCGCTATGCTATTAACAACGATAAACTGGTAGCCGCCGATACTATTAAACTGGGCGAAGCCTGGAGCAAAAAGCCAAACTCTGCTTCTATTTCGCCTACCGGCCTGGCGCTTGACGATAAGCGGGGTGTTTTATATGTGGTTACCAAGCTGGATAACAGCCTGTATCTTATCGACCTTAAAACAAAAAGTATTCGCCAGCAAATTAAACTGGGTACCGAAGCTTATACCTGCCTGCTGTCGCCAGATATGTCAAAGCTATATATCAGCCTTTGGGGAGGCGATAAGGTAGCCATATTTGATACCAAAGAAAATAAGTTGCTTGATCCTATAACAGTTGGTGACAATCCTAATGATCTGTGTGTATCCCGGAATGGAAAATACCTGTACGTAGCTAACGCCAATGACAATACCGTATCTGTAATTGATACGCGCAAGGCTAAAGTACTTGAAACTTTAAACACCGCGGTATCTCCTACACCATTAAGCGGAACTACCAGTAACTCTGTGGCGCTAAGCAAGGACGGCAAAACATTATACATTGCCAATGCCGATAATAATTGTCTTGCTGTATTTGATGTAACAAAGCCGGGTTCAAGCCAGTCGCTTGGTTTTGTGCCAACAGGCTGGTACCCAAGTGTTGTACGTGTTTTAGATGATAAGCTGTATGTGGCCAATGCCAAAGGTTTTTCATCATTGCCAAATCCGCACGGGCCAAATCCGGCCGCTAAAAACCAAACGGTTGTATTGCACGGCGGAGACCCATTTAGGCCAACACGTACCGAATACATAGGTGGCGGCTTATTGATGGGCACCCTGAGCATCATTCCAGCACCAACAGAAAAAGAGCTTTCTGTTTACTCGCAAGCCGTAGTTCATAATACACCTTACCATCGTGAGCAGGAAACAAGTACAGATGGCGAAGCCGGCAACCCCATACCGGCAAAAGTTGGAGCCGCATCACCTATCAAATATGTATTTTACATCATCCAGGAAAACCGGACGTATGACCAGGTATTATCTGACATGCCTAAAGGCAACGGCGATACAAGCCTGCTGTTATTCGGAAAGCGCGTAACGCCTAACCACCATGCCCTTGCCGAAAACTTTGTACTGCTGGATAATTTTTATGTAGATGGGGAGGTTAGTGCCGATGGGCATAACTGGAGCCTGGGTGCTTATGCTACCGACTATATGGAAAAAAACTGGCCAACCAGTTATGGAAACCGTGGTCCGGGTGCTGTTGGGCTTACTGCCAAAAATAAGTTGTACATCTGGGATCAGGCCAATCGCTTTAACGTAAGTTACCGCACTTATGGTGAGTTTATTAATGCCGATAACACACCGCAGATACCTGTGCTAAAAGATCATTTCACCAAAGCTTATCCAACCCGCGACCTGCGCGATCCTGACACCCTGCGTTACAGTGCCTGGGAACATGATTTTGATTCACTGATGCGCAATAACGCGGTGCCTCGTCTTAATACCGTACGTATGCTATCTGACCATACCGAAGGTACAACCGCCGGCAGACCTACACCTTTCGCCCACGTAGCCGATAACGACCTTGCCGTAGGTAAATTGGTAGAGCATATCAGCAAAAGCCCGATATGGGAAAACAGCGTGATCTTTATATTGGAAGATGATGCCCAGAACGGCCCCGACCACGTGGATGCGCACCGTTCACCTGCATATATTGCGGGCGGCTTTGTAAAACGCAATTTTGTAGATCACACCATGTACTCTACATCATCTGTGCTCCGCACCATTGAACTCATCCTCGGTTTGCCGCCTATGACGCAGTATGATGCCTCGGCTAACGCGATGTGGCGCTGTTTCGATAAAAAATCAGATGCCACGCCTTTTAAAAGCTTTCCTTCAAACATCAACCTTAATGAGCTTAACCCTAAAGGTACCAAGCTTGCTGCAATGGCAAAAGGACTTGATTTTACGGCCGTGGACCGTGTGCCCGATGAGATCATGAACACCATGATCTGGAAAGCCATTAAAGGAGAGTATGCGCCGGTACCTACACCGGTACGCGCTGCCTTTGTAAAAGCAGTTCAAAAAGCCGACGATGACGATTAAGCTTTATTAATAATGTTATAGCTGAACCTTATCAATTGTCATGGCCTTAAGTTCGGCCTCATTCAGCAGCTTGATACTCTTCCCATTTGTCGCGATCAGGCTGCTGTTCTGAAACTCGTTCATTACTTTGAATAACGTTTCATAGGCAACAGCTGCAAATGAGGAAAGGTCCTGCCGGGATAGTTCAATGTCGATGTAGCCATCTTCGGTAGTGCCGAATTGTTTTTTAAGGTTTAACAAAGCCAGTGCAATTCTTTCTTTAACGGGCATATGCACCAGGTTTCGCATCCTTTTTTCAGATTCCTGCAATTCGTTGGCGAATAGTTTCATCAGCGAGTAGGTGAGCTTCGGGTTAACGTTTAAGCTCGATTCGAAAAAGTCGAGGTCAACGGAGCAGATCACCGAGTTTTCAAGGGCAGTTGTAGTTACCGGGTATACGGGTTCGTTGCCGAGTCCCATATGACCGAGTATATCACCGGGTTTAGCAAACCGGATGATCAGTTCCTTTTCGGCATCCCAGCGTTTATGAGTTTTTATTTTACCGGAGTAAACAAAATAGATCCGTGTAACAGGTTCACCTTCAGTAAAAATGTGCTGCCCTTTTTTGACTTCGTAATTTTTTTTGTGCGAAGCTATCGCTATTGCCCAATCTTTAGAGCAATGGTTGCATAAGTAACAATTGCTTACATCACATTTACCTTTTATTTCCTTCATTCTCTCGTTTGGATAAATATCCGCAATAATAACCAAGTAACGCAGCACTTAAACAGCACCAAGGTTCAGTTCCAGTTCAATCCGCAGCGTGCAAAAATCTATAAAAAAAATCAAAAGACATTGTTTTGATGATTTTATATTGTTTATGCAATTGTAAATAACTAATTTTGCATTGTAAAATTAATAATTATATTGTTTAAGCAATATTTTAACTCTTAAAATCGATGCTCTGATTTTCTCATGAAAAAAAACATTCTTTCTAATGCCATTCCAATTGCTCCTCTGCTAAACGAAATAGGCGAAAACGAAAGCGATACCAAAGTAATTACTTATAAAAAAGCACGACTTATCAGGATTTCTGTATACGCTGTTGCGGTAGCTTTTTGCATCAGTCTTATTGCCAAGGTGCTTATCTCTCTGATAAACTTAGTAACCAATATCTCTTTCTATGGAAATCTTGATTTGCGGTTTCACAGTCCGGCCGGTAATCATTTAGGTTTATGGGTGATTATAATCCCGGCTATAGGTGGCATACTGGTAGGATTAATGGCCCTATACGGCTCAAAAGCGATAAGGGGGCATGGTATCCCCGAAGCCATGGAACAGATCCTGGTAAATGAAAGTAATATCAAACCTTCCATTACTTTTCTGAAGCCGATCTCATCTGCCATCGCAATAGGAACAGGTGGCCCTTTCGGCGCCGAAGGTCCGATCATAGCGACCGGTGGTGCTTTGGGTTCAACTTTAGGCCAGCTTTTCAAGATCACCTCTAATGAACGTAAAATTATCCTTGCTGCCGGTGCAACAGCAGGTATGTCTGCCATATTCGGTACGCCGATAGCCGCGGTTTTTTTAGCTATTGAACTATTACTTTTTGAGTTTTCGCCACGTGCTATATTGCCGGTTGCTTTAGCGTGCATAACCGGGGCGGCAGGGCACCATCTTTTATTTGAATCGGGCCCGGTATTTACCATGCCGGAGTTGGCCATTCCATCCAATACAGCCCTGGGGATTTACAGTTTCATGGGCATTGTGATTGGGTTTATTTCTATCGGTATCACTAAAATAGTTTATTTTATAGAAGATAGCTTTGAAAAGCTGCCTATACATTGGATGTGGTGGCCCGCTATCGGCGGTCTTGCTGTAGGTATTATAGGTTATTTTGCGCCACACACGCTTGGCGTAGGCTATGATAACATTACCGGTGTGCTTTCGGGCACGTGGTCTATCCGATTAATAGCCATGCTTTGCTTTTTTAAATTTTTATCATGGGCTATAGCATTGGGTAGTGGCACATCAGGTGGAACGCTGGCCCCGCTTTTAACCATTGGCGGCGCTGCCGGTGCGCTTATTGGTTCGGGGATACTGCTGGTTTTTCCGGATTCGGGTATTACGATACCGTTGGCGGCATTGATTGGTATGTCGGCTATGTTTGCGGGCGCGTCAAGGGCATACCTTACCAGTATAGTTTTTGCCCTGGAGGCCACAATGCAGTCACATGCATTACTTCCTTTGCTTGGCGCCTGTACAGCTGCCTACCTGGTATCTTTCTTTTTAATGGAGAATACCATCATGACAGAGAAAATAGCCAGGAGGGGAGTGTTTACACCCGATTCGTTTGAACCTGATGTTTTACAGAAAATGAGCGTAGGGCAGGTGATTAGCGAAGAAGGCATAGTTATTAATGATAAAAGCACTGTAAGCGAGGTACGCAAGTGGTTAGGTAATAACGTAACTGACGATAATTACCTGATCCTGGTTGATGACCAGGGCGCTTATGCCGGTACAATACAGATCACCGCTGTTTATCAGGATAAGTTATCGCCTGAAACTTTATTAAAGCAGATAGTTAAGCAACAGCCCACTTATTTCATTAGCACTAAAGATAGCTTGCGGAAAGCTTTGGAAACCATGTCAAAAACGGGGGCGGATGTATTGCCTATTTCATCCGCAGGAAGCAATCGCAGTTTGGTTGGGGTACTCTCTTATAAAAACATCGTAAAAGCTTACCAGATCCAGATGGATGCCGATGATAATACCCATGTGAAAATATCATTGAAAAGACAACGCATCAAAATGCCTGCAAAAGGGAAGGAATTGACTGACGTTAGCGACAAATAGAAATTTCGCCCAACTCGGCATACAATTGATTAAAAACAAAATTCATCATTACCATAATTTATCATCATGAGAAAGTTCAGTATCATATTAGCTATAATTGGCTTGGCTCTTTTTGTTGTTCCAAATTTCTTTTACCATAGTACTGTTAACGCTGTAGATAGCAGCGGTTCAATGGAGATCATCACTTACCCTGATGGTACCTGGACTAATAAATTGCCTGTCTTTTTTGGCGCGGCAATCGTTGGCATTGCCGGAGTATTTTATGTTGCCGGACAACCTGATAAGAAAAAGAATCCAGCGTTATAATAAAATCCCGATAGGGAAAATAATCCATGACCGGATTACCCGCACAAAAAAGGGAGGAAGTACAATAATACTATCCTCCCTTTTTTGTGTTTCAATAGAAATAATGTTAAAGAATAGCGCGGCTTGCACCTCCGTCTATTTGTATGGTTGTTCCGCTGATGTAAGCAGCAGGGGTAGATGAAAGAAAAGCTACCAAAGCCGCGAATTCTTCCGGCTTACCGATACGGCCAAGTGGGATACTTTTTGTTTTCTCTTTAATGGCTTCTTCAGGATCTACATCTTGGGGTAGCGTGTGCTTGATCCGGTCTGTAAGGATAAGGCCCGGCGCGATATTATTAACGCTGATACCGTAAGGACCCAATTCATCGGCCAGCATTTTTGCCATACCAACCACGCCCATGCGCATAGCGGTAGATAATACCGAGTTTGTCAACACCGATTTAACCGACCCACTAACGATATTAATAATGCGGCCGCTGCCGGTGGTTTTCATAAAGGGCAACACTAACCTTGATGTCCTGACGAAACTAAGCATGTTTTGTTCAAATGCCTGCTGCCATTGCATATCATCAAAGCCTTCAAATTTTCCAAATGGAGGTCCGCCGGCATTGTTGACTAAAATATCTATGTGGCCGTACAGGTTTCCGGCCTTATTGATGAAAGAGGTTAATTGTTCGCTGTTATTGACATCAACCTGCAGGCAAGCCACCTCATTTCCTGTTTGCTGCCGGATCTCTTCGGCTGCCGAATTCAGTTCGGCCAGGTTCCGCGAGCCTATAATGACTTTTGCGCCTTCGGCCGATAGAGCCAGTGCCGAAGCCTTTCCGAGGCCTTTGCTTGCCGCCAGTACTACGGCTACTTTTTGATCTAATCCCAGGTTCATAAGTAAATATTAAAAGGTAAATGAATTTTCAATGGCTCATCTGTCAGCGCATTGTGATTGCCCAGGCAAGTTATATCAAATTTGGAAATTAACGTTTCGTCACGTCCGGAAAAAATGCTATAAACTATTGTTTTTGATTCTTTAGACAAAAAAAGGATGCCAGAGCATTGAACTTCAGGAGATAGTTATAAAAAATACAATTATCGGAATAACGAACACAATCTCGCATAAGGCTGAAAACTTAGATTTGTTTCACTCAACAGACCTATTGAGTTCAATCACTTATAAACCTAAAATTATGCGATTATTAATCTTGTTCTTTTTTGTCACTGTTTTTTCTGCGGGCGCGCAAGCGCAGCAAGCGCCACTTCGTATCATGATGATCTTCGCTCACCCGGATGAGGGTGAGGTGTACACGGGTGGTACCGCTGCATTATATACGCAGATGGGGCACCAGGTAAAATTTATGTCGCTCACTAACGGGGATAAAGGCCATTGGGTGGAAAAGCCCGAAGTGTTGGCCAAGAGGCGTTACCAGGAGGCGATGAATTCCAAAAAGATCCTTAACCTGGCAGATTATGAAGTATTGAACTATCATGATCAGGGGTTAAAAAACACCCCGGAGTCGCGCGGAAAAGTGATCAAAAGCATTGAAGCATTTAAACCCGATGTTGTATTTACTTTTTACCCGGCACAGGGCGGTCATACCGATAACATGACAGCCGGGTACATTGTGCGTGATGCCGCGAAGGATCTGAAAATGGAGAAGATGCCTGTGTTCCTGTATATCCGTGATTTTCATACGCACAATTTTTCTTACATCCCTGATTTTGCTTTCAGTATTGATAAAGTTTGGGAAACCAAACTTGCCGCATGCGGTGCACATAAAACGCAGGTAGAAGAAGCTATTCCGCATGGTATGGGGATTTTGGATGAAGTAAGAAAAGATCCGGCAAAGCAAAAGCAGTTAATTTATAATAATACCTATGCATACAGCAAAGTGTTCCCGTCTTACATATACGCATTAGAAAAATGGAACGGAAAGAAAGCTATGCCTGAGGTAAAATATGCCGAGGGATTTGAAATAGCTGAATTTGGCAGACAGGTAACCGAAGAGGAACTGGTGAAACTCGTGCCCATGCTTAATACTTCTTTAGTTGTTCCCGCCACAAAGGATTGATCCGAAGCTGTAAGTTTTTGAGCATTTGTTTATATCGGCTTGTTTTTATAAATTTCACAATCGGCGTTATCCTTGGGATTTTGAATCCAGGTTACAGAGGACGAGCAAGCCGATACCCTTTAAAAATAGCAGCTGATTGTGAACAAGATTGCCAAACATGAAACAGAAGCCTGGGTGCCGGTTATTGGGCTGGACGGGTTTCGCGAAGGGCAAACTGCCGGGCGCGAAGAGTTGTTGTTCAACGAAATTCATGGGGAAAGGCACATCGAGAAGCCGCATAAGCATGACTTTTTTATCATCATGCTTTTTGATAAAGCTGAAGGTGTGCATACTATAGACTCGGTTGATTACACCATCAGTGATCGTCAGATCCACGTGCTTTTTCCAGGTCAAATGCACAAATGGTATATTGGCAGCAAAACCATAGCGTATCAACTAATGGTTGAGCGTCCATTCTTTGAGCATTTTGCGCCTTTCTTCAGGTTCTCGTTTATCAATTATCAGAACCATCCGGTTATCGATCTTACGGAAGATGCCTGCGATCAGTTACGTTATGAATTTGATGCCATCAAAAAAGAACTGAGGAGAGATAATTCGCTTGCTACCCTGATCACTGCCCGCGCCGGTACCATTGCAGCAATTGTGAGCAGAGAGGCCGAATATGCCTTTACAGAGTTTAAGGTATACCAGTCAAATCCAAGATTGGCTAAATTCAATATGCTGATAGATGAATTTTTTAAACAGCAGAAATTCGTGATGTTTTATGCTGAAAAACTCCATATATCCGCTAACTATCTTAATATTCTTTGTAAAAAACATTTGAAGATCTCGGCAACAGAACTTATTCATCAAAGGGTTTGCGTAGAAGCCAGGAGATTACTCCAAAGCGGAGATCTTTCTATCAAGGAAATAGGCTTTGAACTGGGCTTTACAGACAACGCCTATTTTTCCAATTTTTTTAAAAGCCAGACAGGTATGACGCCTACCGAATTTCGCGAGAAATTATAAATTTTACAAGTATTGGCAGGAATAGTTCACCGGCGATGGGCGGTTGGCCGCGTACTTTTGTGAAAGTTAAAGCGATTGCTTTTGCCGAAGAGCATGATAACCTGGAAGCCAAATGAACAGATCAACACTATCCCGTAAAGAATTTATCCGAAACTCAGCATGGGCACTCGCCGGTGCTACGCTTATTCCCGGAATGCTATTTGCAGATGAGCGGGAAGAAAGAAACGGATTGAACTCCCTGGAAGTAAACAACGCGGATAAAAGTTTTACACTTAAAAACGTGCGTTTGGAAACCGGTTTTGAGTACGACGGTGGTGATGTTGTGGCTACTAAAACCGGTATTTTTTCGGTAGAGATAGTAAACGGCAAGATCACAAAAGTCAGCACCGGTCAGCCCCGCGCTGATGCTATAGATGCAAAGGGAATGCTGATGTTGCCTTCCTTCAGGGATATGCACATTCATCTGGATAAAACTTATTATGGCGATAAGTGGCAGGCTGTTCGGAGAAGAACCGGAGGTGTAAAGGGAATGATAGCGCTGGAGCAGGAGATACTGCCCGAAATGCTGAAAAATTCGACTTATAAGGCCGAAAAATTGATCGAGCTACTGCAATCAAAAGGAACCTCTTTTGCACGGAGCCATGTTAATATAGAGCCTACTTCTAAACTGGATTCGCTCAGGCATTTACAAACGGCCCTGGATAATAAAAAGAAGGGCTTTGGCGCGGAGTTGGTGGCCTTTCCGCAGCACGGGGTGTTTTATACTGATACCGCTCCTTATTTGAAAGAAGCAGCCCAGGCGGGTGTTGATTTCATCGGGGGAGTAGATCCTTTTACCGTTGACGGCGCTATTGAAAAAACAATGGATTTTACAATTCAGCTGGCGCTGGATCATCATAAAGGAATTGACATCCACCTGCATGAAACAGGCGAATCGGGATTGAAAACCGTTGAATACCTGATTAACAAAGTGAACGAGAACCCGGTACTGAAAGGGAAAACGTACCTGAGCCATTGCTTTGTATTGGGGAAACTTGACCAGGCGAAGCAAGAGGAAATGGCGGAGAGGCTTGGAGCAGCGCAGATTGGGATCAATTCAACCATACCTTTCGGCGGCCTTATCATGCCCATTCCTATGTTGATGAAACACCAGGTAAAAGTAATGACAGGGAACGACAGCATTGTTGATCATTGGAACACCTTCGGCACCGGAAGTGTGCTGTACAAGGCAAATATGGCGGCGCAGCTATACGGACATAACACAGAGTTTGGCCTGTCCCGGATGCTGGGCCTTGCAACAGCAGGCCCCTTGCCATTAGATGATAGGGGGCAGCAGCAATGGCCTAAGGCTGGTGATGCTGCCGATTTCGTGCTCATTGATGCCAGTTGCTCAGCAGAAGCCGTGTCAAGGCTTTCCCCAGTAAAGTCCCTGATTTACCAGGGAAACATCGTTTTCTAAAACAGGGATTGCCAACGGAATAAGTGTTAATATCAAAATTGTATTGGAAATGGTAAACGCAAAATATGCCCCGCCTGTAACGGGCATCTATATTTTAAAGAATATTCGCCTGGAAACGGGTTTTATAACAGACGAAAACGGCGTAAAAGAAACATGTACGGGGTTGTTCTGTATTGAGGTTAGCGAAGGGAAGATCACAAAGATATTTACCAATAACGCATCACTCCCGGGTGCTATAGATGCAAAAGGTTATCTGATGTTGCCTGCATTTAGTGATATGCATGTCCATTTGGACAAAACCCTATATGGCCTCCCATGGCAGGCCCACTCTCCAAAGAAAAGAAGTATTTTGGACATGATTGCCTACGAACAGGAGATTATTCCTGAGCTGCTTAAAACATCGACGGAGCGGGCAGGCCTTTTAATAGACCTGATGCAGGGTTACGGTACAACCTTTGCCCGTACGCATTTCAATGTAGATACAACCTCAGGGCTCCGCTCTTTGGAAAATCTGCAAAAAGCATTAGGTAACAAAAAGGAAAGCTTTAGCGCCGAGCTGGTGGCCTTCCCGCAGCATGGATGTTTTTATACAGATTCGGCCCCTTTGCTAAAAGAGGCCGCACAATTGGATAGCGTCGCTTTTATCGGAGGCGTTGATCCGTTTGGAATAGACCGGAACATTGAAAAAGTATTGGATTTAACAGTACAGTTGGCGCTGGACAACAATAAAGGGATCGACATTCACTTGCACGATGGGGGCGAGGAAGGTCTTCGCACAATAGAGTACCTTGCCGAACAGTCTCTTAAAAATCCGTCATTACAGGGGCGCACTTATGTTAGTCATGCTTTCGTGCTTGCCTCACTTCCGTTAAATGAGTTAGAACGTATTGCGGAGAAATTAGCAGCAGCGAAGGTTGGCATTGTATCTTCTATTCCGTTTGGCAGACTGGTGATGCCTGTTCCCGCGCTGATGAAACATGGTGTAAACGTATTGGCGGGCAGCGACAATATACAGGATCACTGGAGTACGTTTGGGACAGGCACTATGCTTCAAAAAGCTAACCTAATAGCTGATCTGTATGGCTGGCGAACAGAATTCGACCTCTCCAGAACGTTGCGTTTTGCCACACACAATGTTTTGCCGCTGGACAATGAAGGGAACATGCAATGGCCAAAAGTAAATGACAGTGCCGAATTTGTGCTGATTGATGCAAGCTGCTCGGCTGAAGCCGTATCACGGGTATCGCCTACCATGGCTTTTGCGCATGAGGCCAGATTGCATTGGAAAGAAACAGAGAGGGACACTTATTTGGGAAACTTGAATAAATCATGAAGGTAATACTGTTAACCAAGTTAAATCAGCGGCAGATTCCTGTTTTTGGCGTCAAATAATAATTAATTAACAGAATCTGACGGGTCAATAAAATTATGTGTTTTATCTTAGCTGCTGCTGAAGTATGAACACATTAGTTGAACTGGTACAAACATATGGGCTCTGGGTAGTTTTCCTAATCACACTTTTACAGAGTGTAGGACTGCCGCTACCTGCATTTACCGTAATGATTGTAACTGCAGCTGTAACGCCTGCCACCTCAGAGAACGTTATATCACTAATTTTGGTTGGATCACTCGGGACACTAATAGGCGACTTCGTCTTATTTTTTGCCGGAAAAAGATACGGAACAGGCATCCTCGGGAAATTATGTAAAATTTCCATATCACCAGACTCTTGTGTTCGCAGTACAGGCGATCTTTTTGACCGTTACGGTGCGCCTGCGTTAACTATAGTAAAATTTATTCCCGGGCTGTCTACGCTTGCGCCGGTTGTTGCAGGTGTTTACGCAATGGGAATGGCATTATTTGCTTTTTTTTCATCTATTGCAGCGCTTATTTATCTTAGTGCAGCCGTGGCTTTAGGCGCTATCTTTCGACACCAAATCGACAGCGTTATTTCGGCATTAAGTCGCTACGGAAAATTAGGCGGTTTATTTGTTCTTGTTTTATTTGGTTTATATCTTTTGTTCAAATGGTTGCAGCGCTATCGCCTTATCAGGCAGTTTGAAGCAGATAGGGTAACTGTGAATGATTTGATAGAACTAATAGACGGCAAATCAAATCCGGTGATCCTCGACGCACGCCCCGTAGATCAGCGCGCAAAAAACGGTTTTATTCCGGGCTCAATCCCCGTAGATGAAAACAGTCTCAGTGATATCGCCGATCGGTATGCCGGTCACCAGGAGATCGTGATTTACTGTTCGTGCCCAAATGAGATTACTGCTGCCCGCTATGCAGAGAAATTACGAAAAGTAGGGCTTAAGCGTATCCGACCTTTATTGGGCGGTATTGATGCCTGGGCCGAATCTGGTCAGGAGGTTACATTTATTCAGCCATAAATCAGAGTACCCACTGTTTCAAAAACTGGCTAAAGTTGTCTTTAAATTGGTCGCTTACGTAGATAGTTTCGGCGCCAATTTGTACAGAGGTTTTAGTAGCCGATTTTATCGCTGCTTTTGATACAATGAATGATCGGTGCAAACGCAGAAAAAGCTCTGCGGGAAGCTTTTCCTCCAGCTTTTTCAACGACATAAGGGTTAGTATAGGTTTTTCTTCGTTTTTAAGATATAACTTAACATAGTCCTTCAAGCCCTCGATGTAAAGGATGTCATTAATGTCCACTTTATGCAATTGATGTTCTACCTTAAGGTATAAAAACTGCGGGGGCGCAGTTACAGCGGCTGTTGGTTGTTGAGTGCCATTTAACATCACGAAATACTCATAGGCCTTGGTAGCTGCCCGCGAAAAATCCACAAAGTTGAATGGTTTTAACAGGTAATCAATTGCATCAACCCTGAAACCGTCCAACGCGTAATGGTCATATGCTGTGGTGAAAATAACCCGCAGGTTTTTTCTCCTGTCCGATTGTTCAATGATCCGGGCCAGTTCTACACCGCTTAAATCGGCCATTCTGATGTCGAGGAATATCAACTGCAGGTCTTGGTTTTCGTGAACATACTTTAACGCGTCAATAGCGTTGTTGAACCTCGCCATTAAGCTCAGGAAAGGCGTTTGATTGATATAATTGATGATGAGATTAAGTGCCGCAGGTTCGTCGTCTACTGCTATACAATTAATTTGCATTGGTATTCAGCGTTAAGATGGTCAGATATTCGTTGGTGCTGGCATCGTCATTCACTACCAGGTTGTATTTTCCCGGGTAGAGCAGGTCAAGCCTTCGTTTTGTATTCGCGATCCCGATACCATACTCTTCATCGAGCTCTTTGTTTGTGTTTTTATAGATCGAATTACGTACCATGAATTTTAATATTCCGCCTGCTTCGCTTATCTCCACAAAAATATAGCTGGCCTGGCGTGCGCTTATGCCGTGTTTAAAGGCATTTTCTATAAAAGGTAAAAATAACATGGGCGCTACGTTTATGTCACGCAGTTTCTCCGGCACGGTGAAACTCACTTCCACGCTGCTGTCTATTCGTGTACGCATCAGGCTAATATAGTCTTCAATAAATTTTACTTCTTTTTTTAGCGTGGTTACATCCTGCTTGGTTTCGTAGATCACATAGCGCATCATATGCGACAGTGTGTATAGCGATTCTTTCGCTGATGCCGGATCGGTATCAGTTAAAGCGTAAATGGTATGCAGGGTATTAAAAAAGAAATGTGGATTGATCTGTGCTTTTAGAAAAGATAGTTCGGCGCTGATACGTTCTTTTTCGGAAACCTGGATAGCCAGCTCATGCGACTGCAGTTTTTTTGCCACCGTAGTAACATTACTAAAGCCAAGTACTATAAGGCACATTAAAATAGTCCAGGCGCTGCGCATATGATGATCGGGCACGTAGGGATGGAACACCTTGGCCATGGCTGCATCAATATGAAGCGAGTCCTGCATCCAACCGTTGTATTTTACCATCAGAATGATTAACGCAATTACACTAATAATGTAAAAACCAAGCCGCCTTTTAGTTAAAAGTTTAGGGGATAGTACTGCTGTGTTAATGGTATAAACAACTGCGTACCCCAAGTTTTCGGCAACCTGCTTTATCCAATATGAAGATGGCATATTAACCGGCCACGTAAGCGGAAACAGGATCCAGATAATAAGGGCCGTGGCTGCAAACAAATGTACCGGAAAAACAGCTTTTCTTAATTTAACAAACACGCTATAGAGATTTACCTGATAAAAATAGAAAAATAACCATGTCCCGCTTGGCCTTCAGCACTGTTTTGTACATGAAGCAGACGCGTTGCGGGTAGTGAAAATTAATCAAAAAGAATGTTTTATTACCGGATATAAAACCGGTATCGATAATCGGGTTAAAAAAATAGACGGTTTGCTTAAAATAATCGACTATATGCATTGAGTCAATTTACCGGCAATTCACTCAATTCGTCGAGAATATTGGGCAAATCGTCTATAAAAAAAATATCGCATGAATTAATTGCTTTTTTTTGGAGGCGAGGGTCACCCTTACTTTATCAGCATCAAAGCTATTGCCGATATAATTGCTTTAAAGATCGTCGGGCTGTTTGAGACACATCCCAGCGCCGGCCAACATGAGATTGGTCGATTTAGTTGATTACCGAAAGGTAAAAAGCGCCCCGGGGTGAGATACGGGGCGCTTCATTCATAAATGTGTTGACCCGGATTGTTCAGGAGAATGTTTAATAATACTACGAAAACTGCTCAAAACAATAAATCGAAAATAACTATCACCATTAAATTGGCAGAACTTTTTCTTGCCGGAAAGTGCAGCGCTGTCCAGACGTTAAAAGTTGAAGCCTGGTATCAAAGTTTTAATGATGAAGATGACCACGTAAGCGGATTGGATGAACCTGAATTATCAAAATTGGAAGATAGGATATATAAAAGGATGGGACTTTAACATCTTAGATTTGACGGAGGATAACAAATCACAGCGCCATATGAAATAATATATTCAAATAGCGCCTACCCCTTGGGGCTTACTATCTCAGCACAAAAGGAATATTTAGCAAAGTTGTTATTAAAATAGCCTAAGGCTATGTGCCAATACTTGTTTTCAGGCGAGACCTGTGAAGGCTCGCCGGAAAACAAGTCATCGTTGCTGAGATTGGTCGTTATTACAGGGCCAATACTTCACGCCACTCCTTTAATTCGGGTAGCCCTGGTTTGCGTTTACCGAATACCTGAACGATCATTTCGCCTTCATTATCGAAAAGCTCCAGGGAGTTAATATCGCCATCGCTCGATGGTTTAATCACGTGCCATGCAGATGCAACGGCGTCCATTCGTAAGTGCAAGTTAAACTCCGGATCGAGCACATTAAACCAAACGTCCATTTCTACAATGCGTGTAACTGTACCGGTATGGATTTGGATGCAGCCATGGTTGCCAACAAATACCATGATTGGTACCTGTTTTGCAGCGCAGCTTTGCATTACGGTTTTAAAATCATCAATGTTGATCTGTTTTGCAAACCCTGCCGGCGCAAGTCGTAAAGCCTGGGTACGGTTAAGGTTAAAACGTTTCAATAAGCCAAAAAACTCGTGCGTGTCCTGTAAGGCTGTCCAGGCGTGTTGAAATGCTGGTACATCAACCTCATCATCTGTAATATTAGGTTTAGCTGCCGGTTCAGTTGGCAATAATACCACTGCTTGCTGATCCTCTTTACGGAAGCGGGTAACAAGTTCATGGTATGTTTCAACGTTACTTTTATCTGTGAGATAGATCTTATGTATGGCAACGCCATTGGCATCAAAAAACTGGAAGCTTTTAAGGTTATTGTCTTCAACGGCAAAACCCAATTTCCACTGGCTCATGAATAAACGCAGATCGATATCCGGGCCTAATACCAAACCGGCATGGGTGCTGAAGGAAACTTTTTCGTAAACGCCTTTGCGTTCGTGCACGCAATATTCATTACGGGTAAGAGCCATTACATATCCTAAACCGGTTATTTCTTTCAGCAGGTCTTCAAATTTATTTTCAAGAATGGTCACGTTTTCGCCGATACCGGTCATCAGTAATTCTGCTTCGCTTACATTTAGTGCGGTAGCAATATCGCGAATCCTCTTTTTGGGGTTTTCGGCTTTGAATGCAAGATATTGTTCTTTTAATGATATGGTTTCCATATTTATAGTGTGAAGGGTTTTAATTTTTGTTCGCTCAGGTGATGCGTGATCACTTTGGGCATTATGAGTTGTTTGAGTGTATTGGGGTTAGTGAAAACATCGGCCTCGGTTTCAAAAACATCGTAGATACTTTTGGTGCTCAGTATGTCGGCGGGTGCACCGTGGTACCATTTGCGCCCGTTTTTTAGCATCATGATGTTGTCGGCATATTGGGCGGCAAGGTTAATATCATGTAAGATAGCTACCACCATAAAACCTTTTTTCGCCAGCATGTGTGCCAGCGATAAGGTTTGCTGCTGATACAGAATATCCATACCCGATACCGGTTCATCAAGCAATAGCAGCGCCTCCGGCGTATCCCAAATCTGAGCCAGTACCCGTGCCAGGTGTACCCGCTGCTGTTCGCCGCCGGATAATGACAGGAAGGAGCGGTCGGTCATGTGCGTTGTGCCGGTAATGCCCATTACTTCGTTAATTATATCCAGGTCGTGCGTCGTAGGTTTGCTGTTGTAGTGCGGGTAACGCCCCATCTGCACAATCTCCGTCGCCGAAAAATCGAGGTTGACGATATTTTGCTGATTTAGGATAGCACGCTTTATTGCCAGCTCTTTTGCTGTGTAGTTGTTCATGGCTTTGCCCGACAGGGAGATCGAACCTGCAGACGGCTTCTTTTCGGCACTCAGCAAACGCATTAACGATGATTTTCCCGCTCCGTTGGCGCCCAGTATTACCATGATCTCGCCCGGGTGCACCATGAACGAGATATCTTTTACCAGGGTATGTTTCCCCGTTTTATAAGTTACGTTTTCAACTGTAAGCATATTATCGGGCAATTTTCTTTTTGTCTTTTATTAAAATATACAGGAAAACCGGGGTGCCTAACAGCGCTGTAATAACACCTATTGGCAGCTCGACCGGTGCAACAACCTTGCGGGCTATCATATCGGCCAGGGTAAGGATCAGAGCGCCCAGCAATGCGGATGCCGGCAATACACGGCGGTTATCCACACCGAAAATAAGCCTGGTCATGTGCGGTACCAGCAAACCAACAAAGCTGATTATGCCCGATACCGCTACCGAAGCCCCTACGGCCATAGTGGCAAATACAACCACCCAGCGTTTTACCCTGCCAACGGGTAATCCCAACTGCTGCGCTTGTGTTTCGCCCAACGCAAATGCATTCAACGTTTTAGCCATAAATGGCAGTAATATGAGCGGAATAAATACAAAGGGTACGAGGCACAAAACAATTTGCCAGGTAGCGCCGCCAAGACTGCCCAGCAACCAGAAAGTAATGTTTCGTAACTGCTGATCATTAGCCATATAGGTAACCAGACCGGTTAAGGCCCCGGCAAGGGCATTAACCGCTATACCTGCCAGTAGCATGGTAGCAACATTGGGCTTTCCGCCATTACGGGATATCTGGTACACAACAAGCGTAGCAATACCAGCACCTGCAAATGAACCGAAAGCGAGTAAATAATAACCGAGTAAATTGCTTAAACCGGCCAGAAAAGCCGTTTCTGCAGCGATGATCAGTACAGCGAATAATGATGCCCCGGATGATATGCCGATCAGACCCGGTTCGGCAAGCGGGTTACGAAAAATACCCTGTATGGCCGCTCCCGAAATACCCAGGGCTGCGCCGACAAGCAAACCCATAATAACCCTTGGCATACGTACAATGGTTAATACGGTATCGTATTGCTCATCAACAGGTGTGTTCCTGAATAGCCCTGTTTTTTTTACCAATATTAGCAACACATCCTGAACGGGGATTTTCATAGCGCCCATGCTTAATGACAATGCCGCTGTAAGAAAAACGCCTGCGCCTAACAATATATAGATCAGTCCGTTTTTCATTGCAGGTTTTTATTCAGAGTAGCGATGGCCTGATCAAGCCTTACGCTGAAGTTGATCAGAAGCTCTCCGTCCATCTGCACTATTTTTTTGTTTTTACCTGCATTGGTTTGAGCTACCCCCGGCATTTTCAAAACCGCGTCGGCGCCGCCCAGGCTACTCAGTCCGAAATCAAACATCAGTATCACATCCGGGTTAGCTTCAATTAACGATTCGGTAGTATAAGGCTTAAAGTTGTCAAAGCCTTGAGCGGCGTTTTTACCGCCGGCTAATGCAATAATAGCGTCGATATTGGTATGTTGCCCGGCAACCAGCATCACGCCGGTACCACGGGCGTAAATGAACAACACTTTAGGTGTCCGGGTAGATTGCTTAACCGCGGCGAGCGCTTTATCAACTTTGGCCTGTGTTTGCTTAGCTAAAGCCTCACCCTTAGCCGGAACCTGCAACGCGGTTGCTATCGCTTTAATAAATGCTATAGAGCCGCTTACAGAATAATCCTGTTTAATATTTACAAGATTTATACCTGCTGATTGCAGCTGATAGGCAATCTCTTTTGATACACTGCCTTCGGGCGCAAGTACCAGGTCGGGTTTAAATGAGATCAGGCCCTCGGCAGATACCGTGCGGTTTTTGCTCACTTTGGGCAGAGCAGCAACGTATGCCGGGTAAATACTGGTTACATCAACTGCAACAATGCTTTTTCCAAAACCTAAAGCGTCAACTGTTTCTGTTAACGCGCCGCTTAAGGTAATAATGCGTTTAGGAATAGCCGCGTTTGCGCTAAGACCCAAAGTCATCAAAAAGAACAGGGCTATAGTTTTTATGTGGTTGGCAAATAATTTCATAGTAAATTAATAGGGGAGAACTGATTTAAAGAGCGCTGTAACGGAAAGTGTAATTGCCTGATGCGCCATCCGGCCCGTCTTTATAATAGCTGTCGATGATCAGTTTGTAATATTTGCCTGCCGCGGTATGGATAAAGATAACTTTACCCGGAATAGGGGTGATCTGGTGATTATCCATGTTATAGGCATACCAACCTTTTCCGCTTCCCCATGGAACTGCCTGATTGCCTTTTTTATAACCTGACGCCGGTGCTTTATCAACCTTGTCGAAGGTTGTTTCAGAAACAATCTGCCCTTCTCCGGCACCTTGAATAATAACTCCGGTATGCTGAAAAGAAATATCCCACCCGGTTTTGGTGGTATCAGCTTCACTTACCTCTGTTCCTTTTTCAAGGTTAAAATAGACCATTTTATCAGAGGCGTTAAGGTTTTGGATTTTTTTGACCGGGCTGGTTTGAGAAAAAGCATATCCAGCGGGCATTAATAAGCCGGTTAGCAGGAACCTGTAGCTTAATTTTTTAATGTTGATCATGGTTAAATTTTGAATTAGCTGTGAATTGATAACGCAAAGCAAGTATTTAATTAGACTAATTCCAAATAGTAAATGAAATTTTATGAATTTAACATTTAGCGTTCCGCTCAACTTTTTATAGAATAAGCGAGCAGGTTTATTTGCTCCGACCGATAAAAATTAAAAATTTTATTTTTAGTGTTATAAATACAATTAATAATTCTATTTTTACTTTGCGATATAAAATTATCTTATATTGTGCTGGTTATAACCTAAGATAATTATTCTTTTATACCAAAAATGCGGGTTGGCGATGGCCGCACGCAAATAAGCAACTGCGATAATATCATTTCATTGACTAATTAAATGTTAATTAAACGATTAAATGATACGTCGGTTTCAGTGCTGTAAAAGTTGATTTTATTTGCAATGAAAAAGTTTTGTGATCATACGGATATTCAATTAGTTGAGCTCTTTGGGGTTGGCGATATTGACGCGTTCGAAGAGATCTATAACCGGTATTGGTTAAAACTTTATGCTGCCGCGTATAAACGTCTTAAAGAGAGGGAAATCGCAAAAGAAATTGTGCAGGATTTTTTTACCAGCTTTTGGATTAACAGGGAGCAGGTGAAAATCCGCACGTCATTACAGGGATACCTTTTTACATCGATAAAGTACCTGGTATTAAATCATAAGCGGGCCGAGGCGGTGAGGAATTCCTATGCCGAGATCTTACTTATGGTAGGCAACAGCTTCGATAATTCGACAGAAGAGAATTATTACTATAAAGAATTACTGGAACGTGTAGAGACAGAAGTAAACCTGTTGCCGCCAAAATGCCGCAACGTGTTTGAATTAAGTCGTAAGCAATACAAAACCAACAAGGAGATTGCGGAGCTTATGGGTATTTCTGAAAAAACAGTCGAAAACCACCTTACTAAAGCGCTGAGATATTTAAGGGTGAACCTTAACAGCTTGCTTTTACTTACTTTTCTTTATTTGCGGAAGTAGTTTCCCCCAAATAGCATCATCTTTTCCAAAACGACTTTTTATCTCAAATGGCTTTCTATCGGCCTGATCGCCGTTTCCGGATTTTTTTTTAAAAAATTATAATCAGAGTAGGGGCTGAGGCCTGGCTGGGTTACATCTTATTATAAACCATCAATAAATCTTGCCTAAAACAAGCGCTTAATGAAGAAGAATTTACCTGCCGAACTATTGGAGAAATATTTTGCCGGCACCTGCGACGAACAGGAAATGGCCATGATCCATGCGTGGTACATCTCGTTTCAGGATGCGCCTGATGATGTATCGATATTGCCGGAGGCCGAACAACAGTTATTTAAAGCCGTGATGTGGGAGAACATCAAATCCAATATCGATGCAGCCGAGAATAAAAACATAATCCCCATACAACCCCAAAAATCCAACCTGAGACAGGTGATTTACTGGTTATCTGGTGTGGCCGCAGTTTTGATAGCTGTGTTTTTTGTGCGGCTTAAAACTTCTCCTGTCGGGGTGCCGCCTAAGATGGTTGAAAATCAGCAGCAGGTATTTACCAATACTGGGAATACGATAAAAGAACTCACCTTATCCGATGGAAGCCGGGTATGGATAAGCCCAAATTCAACCTTGACGTATTTAAAAACCTTTGAAAAGTTAAGCCGCAAAGTATCCCTGAGTGGTGAAGCATTTTTTGAGGTTACTAAAGATCATAAGCGCCCGTTTTCTATTTATACCGGTAATGTGATCACCAAGGTATGGGGCACCAGTTTCCGGATCCGGGCATATGCAGCCGATAAAACAACCAAAGTTGATGTTGTTACCGGTAAAGTTTCGGTATCAGTTGCAGGTAAAGGAACGGCACAGGTAAGTAATACCAATGCCGTTATAGCCAGCGCTGGTGATGGCGTGATGTTATTACCAAACCAGGAGGCTGTTTATGACAAACCTACCGATAACCTGAAAAAGAACCTGGAAATCAAAGATGTTTCAATAGGGATGTGGAGGAAAACGAGTTTGTCATTTAACAATACGCCTTTGCGCGAAGTGTTCAGGGTACTAAACAAAAGCTTTAATGTCAATATCAGTTCGACCGAGGAAAGTATTAATACCGATAACCTGAAGGCCGATTTTACTGATGAAAACCTGCCAACCATACTGGAGATCCTGAAAAAGACGCTTAACGTAAGCTACCGTGTAAACGGCAACCAGTTTGTTTTGGAAAGTACCAAATAAACCAATTATCTAAAACACCAATAAAACCCAAACAAACCTATATGGAGAAAAGAACCGATACTTAAACGCCCCCTCAAACTTTCCTGGAAAAGGAAATAGGAGTGCTGGAGACACTCCTATAAACTTTTAATCCCCGGTGTGCAACGCCTTTTTTCGAGGTGATCCGGGAATCTTTTGTCTCAATTTTTTCAAAAAGAAACACTTAAATGTATGAAGATTTATTTACAAAACCACTTTGACTGGTGTAAAATTATGAGAATCACTTTTAGTCAAATTTTAATACTGCTCGTTTTTACAGGCGTTTCCCTGGCTAATCCCAGCAAGGGGCAAAGCTTGCTTGACAGGCGTGTTGATTATAATATTCAAAATGCAAGCCTTGTAAAAGCAATTCAGCAGCTGGAAAAAGCTACCAGTTTGAAGTTTGTTTACCATCTGAACCTGGTTGAAAAGGAGCAGGGCTTGTCGCTTGAAGCCAAACAGGAAAAACTGCGCGATGTTCTTGACAAATTACTTACCCCAAGGGGGATTACTTTCGATATCATTGGCGATCAGATTGTTTTGGGTAAAGCAAATCCGGCAAAGCAGGATAACGCTGATGATAAGGAGGATGCACCACTTGCGGTTGCAAAAACAATAACGGGTAAAGTAACCGATGATCATGATCAGCCTCTGCCCGGCGTTACCGTAGCGCTTAAGGGCACTACCGTTGGCGCACAAACAGATGTAAATGGAAAATATACCATCAACATCCCTGATTCGGAAACGGAAAGGGCTTTATTGTTATTCTCATTTATCGGTTTTACTTCGCAGGAAATCCCGGCGGGTGGCCGTACGGTAATTAACGTACAATTGAAAGCCACACCAAGTTCTTTAAACGAGGTTATTGTAATTGGCTATGGCAGTCAGCGCAAAGGTGATGTAACCAGCTCGGTAGCTACGGTTAAGGCCGAAAACTTTGTAAAAGGACCGGTATTGGATGCCGGGCAGCTTTTACAGGGCAAAGTGGCAGGTCTTACGGTTTCAGCCCCAAGCGGCGATCCAACATCAGGCTCACAGATTGCATTAAGGGGTAATACTACTTTATTTGGTGCCAATTCAGATCCTTTGGTATTGGTTGACGGCGTTCCCGGAAGTTTAAAAACCGTAGTGCCTGAAGATATTGAAACTATCGACGTATTAAAAGATGGTTCGGCTGCGGCTATTTACGGTGTGCGTGGTACAAACGGCGTTATCATCATTACTACAAAAAGAGCGACAGGCAATTTCACCAATGCCGTTGATTACAGCGGTTACGTAAGTACCCAAACCCTCGCCCGCGAACCAAAACTTTTTACAGCCGCCGATTACCGCCAGCAAATTGCCGCCGGTACAAGGGATAAATCATATGACCAGGGCAGCTCGACCGATTGGCTCAAAGCAATCTCCAATAACCTGCCTATAACTACAGTACATAATTTAACGTTACGTGGCGGAACTTCTAAAACCAATTACCTGGCATCGGTTAATTATCGTTCGTTAAATGGTATTTTCCAAAAATCAGATAACAAGACATTTTCGGGCAGGGTTGATATCAATCATTACATGTTTGATGATAAGGTAAAGATCAACTTTGGTTTATTACAACAAAATAACAGCTTTACCCAAACACAGGATGGCGGTACGTTTAATGGTTATACCTATCGTCAGGCTATATTGCAAAACCCTACCTCGCCAATTAAAAATGCTGATGGTACTTATTTTGAGCAGCCAAGTATTTTCAATTACCAAAACCCGGTATCCATGTTGTACAACAGCGATGGCCATACCTCTAATACAACTTCAAAATATAATTCGACTATAACTTATACGCCAATAAGCGGATTGAAGCTTTCGGCCCTGGGTTCATACACCCGCTTTAACCAGGTTGCAGGTTATTCAGAAAACAAACAAAATATCTCCAATATCCGCGATCACCTGAACGGTTATGCAGGTGTTGGCCAAACCCAGTCAATCGACAGGTTATTGGAGCTAACTGCCGAGTACCGTAAAACAATAGGCAGCCATAACTTCTCAGTTTTGGGCGGATACAGCTACCAGGATAACGACACGTTCGGCTTTTTTGAGCAGAACCATGATTTCCCTACTGATATTTTCAGCTATAACAACATTGGTCTTGGCCGTGCTGCTGCCGAAGGTTTGGGAGTTGAAAACAGCTCAAGGTCACAAACTAACCTGATCAGCTTTTTTGGTCGCGCTACCTACAATTACAAAGACAGGTATTTGCTTTTAGCCAGCGTTCGTCGTGAAGAGGCCAGCCAGTTATATGGCACTAAAGAGCCCTGGGGTACATTCCCGGCAGTACAGGTGGGTTGGCGCTTAACCAAGGAACCTTTTATGCAGTCGCAGCGTATTTTTGATGATTTAAAATTCCGTGCAGGTTACGGTGTTACCGGTAACCAGCCAAGCCAGGGATTTTTAGGAGTAGGTTTGCTGGGGTATGGTTATTATGTGTACTCAAATGGGCAATGGATCCAAACGCTTGGCCCGTCACAAAACCCAAATCCGGATTTGAAATGGGAAGAAAAACATGAGGCCGACCTTGGTTTGGATTTCAGCTTACTGAAAGGTATGGTTACAGGTTCGGTCGATCTGTACGATCGTAAAATTAAAGGCTTATTGTATGACTATGCCGTGCCAAGTCCGCCAAACTTATACAATAGTACAAGAGCAAACGTAGGTACCATGCAAAACAAAGGTATCGAGGTTATCGTAAATGTTACCCCAATCCGCTCGGCAAATTTCCAGTGGACAAGCAGCTTTAATTTTTCGACCAATTCCAATAAACTGATCAGTTTGTCAAATAGCATTTACAAAACTACCAGCGATTATTTTACAACAGGTAGTACAGGCGAGCCCATCCAAACCTTTACCAACATAGTAAGGGTTGGTAAAAATATAGGTGATTTCTATGGCTTTAAAGTTACCGGCGTATCACAGGATGGACAATGGATTTACGAAGATGCAAACGGTAAATCGGTGGCTTATAAAGATTTCACCCACTCGTTTGAGGATAAGAGAGTACTTGGTAACGGCTTGCCAAAATACTATGCAGGATGGAACAATAATATCAGGTATAAAGACTGGGACTTCAGCGTAACCATGCGTGGCGCTTTTGATTACCAGATCCTGAACTTTCAGCGCATGTATTATGAAAATACTTCCATTCAATATTATAACCGTTTAAAATCTGCTAAAGACAAGGTTTTTGGTACCGCGGTACTTAATAACACCATGCCGCTTGAGTTTAACAGCTATTATATTGAAAACGGCGATTTCTGGAAAATTGATAATATAAACCTTGGCTACACCTTTAACAACCTCAAGTCTAAATACATTCATGGGATGCGGATTTATGTATCCACTTTGAATACGTTCGTGATTACCGGTTACAAAGGTATCGACCCGGAAGTTGACAGGAGCGGTCTTGCTCCCGGTAATGATAACCGCGACAAGTATCCAACCACAAGGACATTTACTTTAGGAGCAAGCGCAAGCTTTTAATCATTAAACATCATGAAAAAGATATATTATATACTAAGCAGCCTGATTATCATCAGTATAATTGCTTTTACATTTTCCTGTACTAAATTAAAGGATAAAGATTACGTAACCATTGTAGCAAGCGACTTTAAACCTGGTTCAGAAGATCTGGCATCACTCCTGGGCGCTGGCTATATTTACTGGCGTCCGCTTGAACTGGGGCGTAGCGCAAACTCCGTTTTCAGGACTAATGAGATTTCGGCCGATGAACTGGTGATTCCTGAACGCCCTAACGGATGGGTAGATGGTGGTATTTATCGCCGTATGCACGAGCATAAATGGACATCCGACGAGGATAACAGCTACCAGATCTGGAACAATGCTTACGCCGGTATTACTACGTGTAACCGGGTTATTTACCAGATTGAAAATGGCCTTATCCCTATGACAACAGGTAAGGAAGCCGCTTTGGCTGAGTTAAAAGTGCTTCGTGCCTCATTTTATTATCCGCTTTGCGATTTTTTTGGCGGCGTACCCATCATTACCAAATTCGATCTGCCTTCCGGTTTTTTGCCTACGCAAAGCACCCGAAAAGATGTTTATGATTTCATCGTATCTGAGGTTACAACCAATTTGCCACAGTTAAGTGCCGCTAATGATCAAACTACTTATGGTAAATTTAACCAGTGGGCTGCACATGCTTTGCTGGCCAAGGTGTACCTTAATGCTGGCGTTTATACAGGTACCCCGGCTTGGGACAAATGCATTACCGAGTGTAATGCCATCATCAATTCAGGTGTGGGTTTTGGCCTGGAAGCCAGCCAGAGCACGGTTTTTGCAACGGAAAACCAGCTTTCAAAAGAGATTGTTTTTGCTATCCCTTTTGATGAAAAATATACTGCCGATGGTGCAAACGCTTTTGCTTTGCACATGGAAAGTCTGGAGCCGGAGAATCAGGCAACCTATAATTTTCAATATTCGCCATGGGGCGGTATCTGCGCTATACCACAGTTCATCAATACCTTTGATCCGGACGACAGCCGTTTGAAAAACAACTGGATCCAAGGGCAGCAATATACGCTGGCGGGTGTGCCTATTAATGGTTCATTGGGTGCTTACACAGGCAAGCCTTTAAACTATATCAACGTAGTACCAGGCGTCGATTCAACCGAAGAGGTACATGGCTTTCGCTTAGGAAAGTTTGAATACAAACAAGGCGCGTTATTGGGTTTGAGCAATGATTTTCCGCTATTCCGCTATGCCGACGTGCTGATGATGAAAGCCGAATGTCTCCTTCGTTCAGGCGATGCAAACGGTGCTGCAGCTTTGGTTACACAAGTTAGGCAACGCGATTTTACATCTAACCCGGCAAAAGCAACCGTTACCGGCGCTCAGTTACAAGCGGGTAGTGTGTATGATTACGGTTTAAGAAATCACATCAATACCTCGCACGAAGGTGGCGCGGATATCCAGTACGGAAGGTTTTTGGATGAGCTGGGCTGGGAGTTTACCACCGAAGGCCGCCGCAGGCAGGATTTGATCCGCTTTGGTGTATTTACTAAAAAGTCATGGCTGTCGCATTCACCTAACGGCGATTACCGGGCATTACTGCCCTTACCGAGGCAGGAAGTTGTTAAAAACCCTAACCTGAAACAAAACACAGGCTATTAATCAAATAAATTGAATCAGCGGAAGGTCGCGTGATCTTCTGCTGATTTCTGAACTAATATATCATCAGAATGAAAAGAATACTCATTGCATTATCGTTTTATTGCGGCGCTGCTTACGCGCAAACCAAGGACTATCCCATAAAGCCGGTACCATTTACCGATGTAAAGCTCAGCGATAAGTTTTGGACCCCGCGTATCGAAACTAACCGCACAGTTACTATTCCCGCGTCATTTGCCAGGTGCGAGAATACCGGCAGGGTTAAAAATTTTGAAATGGCAGCAGCCCGCAGCGGTAAGTTTTGTACCAAGTTCCCTTTTGATGATACTGATATTTATAAAACTATTGAAGGGGCATCTTACTCCATGGCAGTGCACCCTGATGCCAAACTTGACGCTTATGTTGATTCGCTGATCACTATTGTTGGCAAAGCGCAGGAGCCGGACGGATACCTTTATACAGCCCGCACTATTGATCCGCTGCATCCGCACGCATGGTCGGGTCCGGAGCGCTGGGTGAAGGAAAACGAATTGAGTCATGAGTTGTATAACTCAGGCCATATGTTTGAGGCCGCCGCGGCTCATTACCTGGCTACCAATAAACGCAACTTTTTAGATATCGCGCTTAGGAATGCTGATCTGCTGGTTAAAACCTTCGGACCCGGTAAAAGGCACGTAGCACCCGGACATGAGATCGTGGAGATGGGCCTTATACGCCTGTACCGCATCACCGGTAAAAAAGAATACCTGGACCTGGCCAAGTTTTTCATTGACGAAAGAGGGCGTCGCACCTACGATAAAACCAGTACCGACGAATGGAAAAACGGTATGTACTGGCAGGATAACGAACCGGTTATTGCCCAGGAGGATGCCGAAGGGCACGCTGTAAGGGCGATGTACCTGTACTCGGGAATGGCCGATGTAGCCGCTTTAACCGGCGACAAAGAATATATCACAGCCATTGATAAGATCTGGAACAACATGGTTGGTAAAAAGATCTATGTACAGGGCGGCATTGGGGCTGTTCCCGGCGGTGAGCGTTTTGGTGCCGATTATGAGCTGCCAAACACAACAGCTTATAATGAAACCTGTGCAGCCATAGGCGATGTTTTCTGGAACCAGCGGATGTTCCTGCTGCACGGCGAATCAAAATACATTGATGTACTTGAAAAGGTTTTATACAACGGGTTAATTTCGGGCGTTGGGTTGGATGGTAAAACATTCTTCTACACCAATGCTATGCAGGTAACTAATGGCGTTACCCACCATGAGCTTGAGCCCGAACGTTCCGGCTGGTTTGAATGCTCATGCTGCCCAACCAATATGGCGCGTTTTCTACCTTCATTATCGGGTTATATGTATGCCCAAAAAGGCAACAGTGTTTTTGTTAACCTGTTTATTGCAGGCAGGGCAAATATAGAGGTAGGCGGCAAAAAAGTAAACATTGTACAAAGCAACAGTTATCCCTGGAATGGCGCATTGTCATTCGCGATAACGCCTGAAGCACCAACTAATTTTGCCATGCGCATTCGTATTCCGGGTTGGGCAAGGGCAGAGGCTATCCCGTCTGATCTGTATGCTTTTCAGAATAAATCAGCAGCTAAGATCAGTCTTAAATTAAATGGCAAAGTTGTTCCTTATAAAGTTGAAAACGGCTACGCTGTAATTAACAGGCAATGGAAAAAAGGTGATAACATCGAGCTAAACCTGCCCATGGAGGTTAAAAAAGTTGTAGCCAACAAAGCATTGGTTGATGATAAAGGCAAAACAGCTCTACAGCGCGGCCCAATCATGTATTGTGCCGAATGGAAAGACAATGGCGGTACCGTAAGCAATTTAGAGATCCCGGCAAATGCCACATTTAAACCGGTTGCCGAGCCTGGCTTGTTGAACGGCGTAACTGTTTTAAAGGGACAGGCTTTGAGCAAAACCAACAGTGAAGCTGCTAAGAAGGTAGAGCTAACCGCGATACCATATTATTCATGGGCTAATCGTGGTAAAGGGGAAATGACTGTTTGGTTCCCGGAAGTAAATGCCGCCGCAAAATAAACACATGAAGCCTCAGCAATTGTCACGGAAAAAATTAAGATGGTTCAGGGTAACAGCTTTATGTATCCCCGTACTGATTTTATTGCTTGCCGAAGGCTTGCTGAGGCTTTTCAATTACGGACACGATACAAGTTTGTTTATCCGGTATCCCGATGATAATAGCTATTGGGTGATTAACAAATACGCTTCAGAAAAGTATTTCACCGACACCGCCAACGCTACCAAAGGCAGCATTGAACCCTTTAAGGTTGTAAAAGCAAAAAACACATTCAGGATTTTTGTGCTTGGCGAATCCACGACGGCCGGCTATCCATACCTGCATAACGGCTCATTTCACCGCTGGCTGCAATATCGCTTAATGCATATGTATCCCGATGTTAATTTCGAGGTGATCAACGTGTCCTTAACCGCCGTAAATTCTTACACGGTACTGGATTTTGGTAAACAGGTAGTTAATTATCAGCCCGATGCCGTATTGATTTATACCGGCCACAATGAGTATTATGGCGCTTTAGGTATTGGTTCTACCAGCCATATAGCCAATAATAGGTTTTTAGTGCAAACTGTACTATCACTTAAAGAGTTGAGGCTGGTTCAAATGGCCAACAATATCATTGGCAGTTTTAAATCGGTATCATCCAAGCCCGATCAGCGTGATAACCTGATGGAACGAATGGCTAAACAGCAGTCTATCCCTTATCAGTCAGAAGCATATCAGGCAGGAATAGCACAGTTTAAAGAAAATATGACGAAGCTGTGCCGGTTTATGCAGGATAAAAAAACCCCAGTTTTTTTAAGTACGCTGTTGAGTAACGAAAAAGACCTGAAACCTTTTATCAGCGATACTTCCGATACATCGGCCAATATGCTATATGCACAGGCTAATGATTCTTACCAGGCGGCTAAATACCAACAGGCTAAACAGGAGTTTATCAGGGCTAAAGAATTGGATCTCTTGCGCTTTCGCGCGCCGGAGGCTATGAATGGTATCATTATCGGTCTTGCCAAACAGTTCAGTAATATTCATCTGGTAAATGCCCGGGCCGTTTTTGAACAACATTCGCCAAATGGTATCCTGGGCAACGAAACCCTACTTGAGCATGTACATCCTAATTTATATGGCTATGCGTTGCTTTCGGAGGCATTTTATCAGTCATTGGAAAATGCTAAACTCATTAAAGCCCGGGCCGATCATGAAATGAGTTTAACAGAGTTACTTAGCCGCATGCCGGTTACAAGGGTTGATTCATTATATGGCGCTTATACCATCATGATGCTGAAGGCCGGCTGGCCTTTCAATGAGCCGATCCCGGCAGGCTTTAAAAGGGGAGATGATATCTCCGCACAATTGGCCGGAGCCTTATCGGTAAACCGTATCAGTTGGCTGGATGCTATGGATCAGTTATTTAAATACAGCATGAAAATCGGTGATAAAAAAACAGCGCTAAAAGCTGTTGAAGCCGTAATGCTGGAGAAACCTCAAAATGCAAGCTATCCCATTTATGCGGGCCGGCTGAGCTTTGAGCTGGGCGATAGCGATGCTGCTGCTTTTTACTTTAAAAAAACCTACCAGCTTGATCCCTCTTTCGCCAATACACAAACCATGTACCTCGTGTTCTTGAAAAGCGACCAACCTGCTAAGGCAACACCGTATATCGATTCAGCCATACAGCAACATCCTTCTGATATTGAACTGGTGAATTTAAAAGCCATAGTAGGAGAGATCATCAGGTTAAAAAAAACAACCGATAAAAAAGCATACATGCAAATAGCTGCCGATTACCATGCCATCGGCGCGGATGAAGCTGCTGTAAAATATAAACAACAATGAATAGCAGGGAAGCAAACCGGAAATTCGGCCTCATTGTAGGAGGCGCGTGTTTATCAATATCAGCGTGGCGATACGTAGCTTATCATCAACAAGTAACCTGGTTGTTTGCAATAGGTATTTTGCTGGTGTTAGCGGCGCTAATTACTCCACTGATTTTAAATCCGCTACGGTTACTTTGGGACAGGGTAGGCAATTTCCTGGGAACGATCAATACAACTATCATTTTGTTTGTTTTGTATTTCCTTGTGATTACGCCAATTGGTTTGGTCATGCGCCTGTTCAAAAAAAGCAAACTCGAGTTGAGGTTCGATCCGCAGGCTCTAAGCTACTGGAAACCGGTAAAGCCGGAAGATCATCAATCCATGAAACATCAATTTTAACCATACAGCAATGGACGTTATAGCCGAATTTTTTATGTTCCTGAAATCGAGAAAGCGCTTATGGTTATGGCCGCTGTTTATCCTGCTTTTTTTGTTAAGCCTGTTGCTTGTTTTGGCACAGGGCTCCGCTCTTGCGCCTTTCATTTATTCTTTGTTTTAGGTCGATGTATATTCTGGGTATTTCGGCTTATTTTCATGACAGCGCGGCTTGTTTACTTCAGGATGGGCATATTGTTGCAGCAGCGCAGGAAGAGCGTTTCACCCGCATAAAAAATGATGAAAGCTTCCCTGTAAATGCTATAAAATATTGTTTGTCGGAAGCCGGGATTTCTTTGAATCAGGTTGATCACATCGTTTTTTACGAAAAACCATTCCTGAAATTTGAGCGGCTTTTGGAAACCTATCTGGCTTTTGCTCCATCGGGTTTTATTTCGTTTATGAAAGCGATGCCCATATGGCTCAAGGATAAGCTGTTTCTGAAAAAGAATATCGTTAAACAGCTAAAAGTAATTGACGATAGCTTGGATACAAAAAAAGCCAGCTTGCTGTTCTCTTCGCATCACCAATCACATGCTGCTTCAGCATTTTATCCATCGCCATTTGATAAGGCTGTTATCTTGACTGCCGATGGCGTAGGGGAATGGACTACCACATCTGTGGCTATTGGTGAGGGTAATAAAATAGAACAGGTTAAGGAGATCGGGTTCCCGCATTCCATCGGCCTGTTGTATTCGGCGTTTACCTATTATCTTGGTTTTAAGGTTAATTGCGATGAGTATAAAGTGATGGGCCTGGCACCTTACGGCAAACCTGTTTATGAGGATCTGATATTTAAGCATATTGTGGACTTAAAAACCGATGGTTCATTCCGGTTGGATATGCGGTATTTTAATTATTGCCAGGGACTTACCATGACCTCGACCCGGTTTGATGAATTGTTCGGCCAAGCGGCTCGTAAGCCTAAGGCAACGATTACCCCGTTTCACATGGATGTGGCCGCTTCCATACAAGCTGCAGCCGAACACATCATGCTTACCTTAACCAAAGCATTACACCAGGAATACCAGATTGATGCTCTTTGTATGGCTTGCGGCGTAGCGCTCAACTGCGTAGTTAACGGTAAAATATTAAAACAATCAGGCTTTAAGCGTTTATGGATCCAACCAGCCGCGGGCGACGCAGGCGGTGCCTTAGGAGCAGCTTATGCGGTTTGGTACCAGCACTTAGATAATGAGCGTGAAGATACTCAAGGTAAAGATAAAATGCAGAACGCTTTGCTTGGTCCATCATTTGAAACCTCAGCAATAAAGGAATGTTTAACTGATAACCACCTCCGGTTCGAAGAATTAAAAACCTCCGATGTGCATAGTAAGATCGCGCAGCACCTTAGTGAAGGTAAGGTGATAGGCTATTTTAAGGGGCGAGCAGAATTCGGTCCGCGGGCATTAGGCGCAAGGAGCATACTGGCAGATCCGCGAAGGCAGGATATGCCAGCGGTTTTAAATCAAAAAATCAAGTTCCGGGAATCATTCCGGCCGTTTGCCCCTGCGGTATTAGAAGAGCACGCCGCTGCTTACTTTGGTTTGGAAGTACCCAGCCCTTATATGTTATTGGTTAGCGCAATTAACCCCGAATTTCATATTGCTTCAGCCGGTGAAAGCCAGCTAAGCGGATTTGACTTATTAAAGGTTAAAAGATCAATAATTCCGGCGGTAACGCATGTAGATTATACTGCCAGGGTGCAAACCGTGAATGCAAAGCATCATCCTGATTTTTATAAACTTATCAAAGCTTTTTACGATTTAACCGCTTGTCCCTGCATTGTTAATACCTCCTTTAACCGGATGGACGAACCCATTGTAAATACACCCCAGGAAGCGGCTGACTGTTTTCTTCAAACTGACATGGACGTACTGGTGATTGAAGATTTTCTTGTAGAAAAAATGGCATAAGCAATAAAGCCCAAGCCTACCAGTTCTACTTTTTAAGAAGGTTGCAAAATTTGATCATAGATTGTTTGCTGATACTCCAATCCGGAGCTTTAATATTACCCCAGGCTTTAGGATTGTCATATAGATTAAAATAGCAAACGCCAAATACATGTGGATTGGCATTTATTGTTTTTGCTGCATCAATAAGCCATTTGTCCTGGAAGCTTTCTGGTCCTTTTACACCAAATTCAGTTATAAATAGTGGTTTATCAAGAAATCTCATTCTGAAATATTTTCTGTTGAATATCGTACTAAAGGCTTCTTGTTTCTCCGGGTCGATAATGTTTTTATCCGGCAAACCATAAATGGCTATACTGATAAAATCCACAACATCGCTGCCAGGCCAAAAATCAGCAGAACCGCGATCACCTGCAGGCCCCCATACCTTTTTTACATTTTTACCAGGCCCGCCGTTAAACTGCATAAAATATCTAAAGGCATTGATATAGGTAACTGGTTCCTGGCTTTGCCATGCATACCGGTGTATCGGAATTTCCATTTCGTGCATCCATCGCAGATAAACTGTGGTGTCGGTTGCAGAAATTATTGCGAATAGTTTTTTGATCTGTTCGTTATAGCGCCCTTTCAATATGCTCTCCAAAACGGCAGTGTCGGCTCTGCCGGTTATATCCCGCCAGGGCTCCATAGTTACAATTACTTCGTGGTGGCGATTAATAGCCTCTGTGAATTTTTTCTCAAAATCGCCCCGTTCCAGTTCGCCCCAATCGGTAAAAATGTGCTCTAAGTTAATCTCCGGTTGGTTGACCAGTCGTTTGTTTGGGTCAAACACGCCGACCTTTAACGAGGTACGATTTGGTTTTAGCTTGGCACTATCTGTATAATTGCTTTTACTATAAATAGTATTGCTGTAAGTTGTAACTAAACTCTTTTGTTCATTTAACCAACTATACTGAAAATCCGTTTTACCCTTATCACTACCCATAATCAATATTGGTTTGCCAATAAACCGCAAGCGATGCAGCTTGTGCGTTAACATGGCAACAGTTGTTTGGTCCTGCGGATAAAAGTGGGTAGTGAGCTCTGACCAACTGCCAAGTGTTATGCCCGCATAATCAACAGTTTTGTTTCCCGGCCAATATTCAGTATCACCAGGGTAGCCCGAAGGCCCCCAAACGATTTGTACAGCAGGAGCAATCGTTTTTATTTTTCTTGAAAAATAGTTGAATGAATTAATGTAGTCATTAGGCGATTTAAATTGCCATGGATAAACACCTGCAGGTACTTCCATATCGGGGTTCCAGCGAATAAATACTTGATGACTGCTCTTGGCTACTATGGCGGCCAATTGATCGAACTGTTTGTCAAATCGCCCCTTAAGCACTTCTGTTAAAACATTGTTTGCGTAATCAGGGCCTTTAAGCCAGGTTTCTAAAGTGATTAATATGTCTCCCTTAGTTAATGCTGTTTCTAAATCTCCATAGTTTGACCATAACGCGGTATTTGTTAATATGCCTCTGTAACATGCGATAGATTTGGCAGGCTGGGACTTGTTTAAATTGATTGGATCAAATACAGCTAACACTTGCTCGTTGGTGCCGTAATAACTATTCACCAAATAACTCTTAAAAGAAAAACGCATGTTTAGTAGCAATACACCTGAGAATAATATACCCAGGCCGACTGCTATATAAACTTTAGAGGATGTTTTTTTCACTTAACAATTAATTTTGAAGAGGTGTATTTAAAGTGGTATAGTCATCAGTCATGTTATCGCCTTTGGCAGCAACGAGATATATTCTGTACCTGTCGTCGTTTTGCGGAATTGTAACATTTATACTCGGTCCGTCACCCAATTTTTTCATGTCGGTGGCATTGCCCCAGTTGTCTGTTTTGATCAGATACCATTCAAATTTCAAGTCGTTTTTTAAATAACCCGCTATATTCCATTTGTTGTATGCATAAATCAGGGCGTTATAAGACAACGAAGCACCAGGAGTGGTTGTTAAGGCCGGTTTTAATATTTTAACATGAGGCAAATTATAGTCGGCCACTGCGCCATGCCAGCGTTTGCTTATGCTATACAAGTAAGGTTTATTTCGGCCCCATATATCTTTTAAACCGTCAAGTGTAATAGCTACGCCGCTTTGCTGATCCTGCCAGTTAGCATAAAAAGCCCCGCCTAAAGGTTCTTTGCCCGCAAGGGCCATAGGGTCGGCGCTGCTAAAGAAAAAAGGAGCTTTAAGATCTGATTTAATAAATTTTAATGCATGCTTATTACTAATGATCAATCCAAATGCATCAATTTGAGGCATCTGCTCATGTAATAAACTCATAGTAGTGCCGAGGGAAGGGGACGACAATAGATCCAATGTTAATGGCCTGGTAGGGTCTGCCTGTTTGATTGCCTTTACAAGGAGCTTTAAAAAACTGATGTAATGTTGTTGGGCTTGCTGTAATTGTGTCCCTTTATAATATTGAGCCAGTTGCTGGTAACTGTTGTTGCCAAGGTTCCAGGCACTAATTTGAGGGTTTGATTTATTCTTATTTACGATGTTAAGAATAACACTGGCTTGCTCCTTTAGATAGCTGGTATCATTTAAAAAGTTTGGCGGATCCGGCATCCAGAAGCTATAATGTATTTTTAAGCCCTTTTTATCCGCAGCATCAAAAATGGAACGGTCATAGATATTAGGCCCATATATTTTTATTGTATTTATTCCTGCTTTGCGCATGTCATCAAAGTCGTCCATGATGATCTTTTTTGTGAGCGGAGTTATGTTTTTGTACCAGTAGTTCCCTTTTGAGTAGATCACACCTTTAACGGATGTGAAAAATGAGGGGTTTGCCAATATTTGTTCCTGATCTTTTACCTCGTCGACACTGGTTAATGTATCGGTTAAAGGATCTTTTTGAGCAGTATGAAACGATACGAGAGAAGGACCTTTACCCGCGCTGTCCGAATTCTCATCCGAATTCCGGGAGGCATATATACTTAAACAGACTGCTAATACTGTAAGAATGAGGCTCAATTTTCTTACACCACCATATATTCTTCTTCGCAGCAACCAAAAATGCTTTTTAACATGCTGTACTTGCGAAACCATGCTAAATAAGGTAGCGTGCTTACCAACGTATCCCTGGAACTTTAGCTCCGAACTTGCTATCAGCATAAAGATCATGAACATGCAATTCAGGCTAACTATACCAGCCATGAAAAGCGTAAACGGACTCCAGTCGTCATGAAGGCCGTAAGCGATAGCGGCAAGGGAAACTCCCAATACCACGATATTAGGAAGGTTGTATCTTAAATTTTTTTCGTCCTTGATATCCTTTGGGGTCGCAATGTAAGGTACATCCTTTCTGATGAGGGTGTAGATAAAACCTAAAATGAATACCCACCATGTGCCAATAAGTAATAATCCTCCAACTACGTGAAATCCCCGCTCATTGTCTTCCATTACCCACTGCTGCACAAAATGCCGGATCAGGATAACCGCTGTTATAAAAGGGATGCTAATAACCAAAAACTCCGAAAAATCCATTCTTAATGGAAACACATCCATGAAAAGGGACATGACAGGGATCAGGAAATTAATAAGAAATACAAAACCCGATAAATAAAACAAGGGTAAAAGGCCGTAATGGAGCTTTTGCCGCCAGGTGAATTTTTTAAATAACTGAACATAAGAAGTGACCAGGAGCTCAAAAACGCCCCTCGACCATTTCAATTGCTGCTTATAATAAGCAGATAAAGTAGCCGGAACAAGGCCCCTCGTCAATACTGCCGGTACATAAATGGATTTCCATTTACGCGCATGCAACTGCATCGCAGTATGCATATCTTCCGCCAGTCCGGCTGCGTGGCCGCCAATTGACTCCAACGCCGTGCGCCTGAAAGTGCAATTGGCACCTATAGCCTGAACGGTTCCATAGCTGTTCATGCACATCATCATTGGGCCGTAAAACTGGTAGGTTTGTTGTGCCGCGCCTTTCGCTATCCATCCGATGCCCTGGTTGTAGTAAGCCTGTACAATTTGCACATACCCAATTTCAGGATTGTCAAAATGTGCAACTATCGGATCGAGAAAATCGGGTGTAGGCACGTGATCCGGATCAAGGACAACACATAGTTCTCCGGATGATTGAGCTAATGCATTGTTGATATTACCGGCTTTTGCATTTATCTTTTTAGTTCGGGTAATATGGTGAACTCCCAGTTCCTGGCATACTGATTTCAAATACGGATCATTGGCCTCATCACATAAGTATGCCTGATGCGGATAATGTATAGCCTGAATAGCAGTAAGCGTTTCAACAATCATTTCATAAGGCTCACCCGCACAAAAAGTAGTAAATATATCTACCGTATATTGTTTTGTTAGTGGGGGGGATGTGGGAACGCTTATCGACCAGTAATGATACCACTCATATAATATTTTGAAAAACGTATATATAAAGGTCGACATTAACAGCCAGTAAAGGGGCTGATAGCCAATAACCGATTTTTTGAACATGCTGTATGTAAAAAAAAGCATGCAGAACACGCCGATGAGAATCATCAATCTCAAATAAAGCAGCTGTAGTTTGCTTGGCGGTTTAATTAAATTGTTCTTCATGGATTTTTTAATACATAAAAAGGTGTACTGGAAGTAGCGAAAGCTCCCCTTTGATTATATACATAAACCAATATGCGATAAGGCCCTTCTTTATCGGGTACCTTAAAGCTTAAATTGGATCCATGCTGACCGACGATTAAATTCTGAATTTCTTTTGGCTTCTTTTCATTAAAAGTACCATTGGGTTTAAACCAGTCCTCGTGAAATATTTTCCATTTAAATGTTAAACCGGTTGTATCTGCGTTTTCAAAATATACTTTGCTGTTAACAGTTATAGCAGGTTGAAACAAAATATTATCCCTGGCGCCCTTTCCTTCTAATAGCATATATTTTAGTGAAGGGGCGCTGTTTGTTGTTTTTTTACCGGTCCAGATGTAGCGCATAACCTGAACGGCCCCGGTTTCGGCGCCGTTTTCGTCAAACATACTGAACCACGTAGGGGTTAGCTCCTGCTTTTGTCCCCAATAAAATACCATTGAGCCCAAAAATCCAGGGTCATTTACCGGCATATACTTTTGGTAATTGGTAAGGTATTGTTCAGCTTTTTTTGTACTTGTGCTTTCGATATAAGCACCCCAGGCATTTCGGTTTTCTGCAAGCCAGGGCCCTTCAATACCCCATTCTGTAATTAAGAACGGCCCGCTCCAAAACCACTTGAATTTTACAAGGTCTTCTTTCAATGTTTGAATAGAGCCGAAAATGTTGAATGATATAAAGTCGATTTTGGTTCGTAGCTTGATGTTAACGATGTTTTTCTTTTGAAAACTCATGATTGTCGTCGTCACCGGATGATTAGGGTCCTTTTGGTGAATCATATCGACGATACCGTTGAACGTTGCGTAAAACTTGTTGTATTTCGGTTTGTTAGGAAATGCAAGTTCGTTACCGAGGCACCAGCTCAATAACGCAGGGCGATCTTTGAAGCGCTCAATTAAACCGGCAATTTTATCTGCGTAAACATCAGCCTTAGGGGTATTATAAAAATTTTCAAGGCTTTCGCTTGAAGGCATTGGTAAACCCACTACTACCGCTAAATGATAGACTTGGGCCGAATCCAGAACGCTGGCTAAGTGCGATGTGTCCCAAACTCTGATGGTATTGCCTCCCGATTCCGCTAATTGTTTCAGGTTTGTAAAACCCGAGGCCCCTTTTACGAAAAACGGTTCTCCATTACGGTATAATTGGTACTTTCCATTTATATTTTGAATGCAAACCGTAACTTTTTTAGGATTAACCTGTGGCGATTGATAACATGAAGAGAGTAAAAAACAAAATATGGAAAAGTTAAGGATTTGCGTAAAGAGTGTAGATTTCATAAATGATAATTCGGCAGCACTTGAAAACGGATAAAAGATCCGTGTTTGTCTATTTAAACCGCATAATGCGGATTCCCGGGCTGCATAAGTTTTTTCATATTTAAATCCAGGTAAAATTTCATTGTATCCTGTATACGCTGAATATTGACAATAGTTGGATTATAGGATAGAGAACCGGGATGTTTTTAGCTAATTAAGTTCAAAAATATGAAAAATGCATTTTGCGCTTGCATTTTACTTCTCAATAAGTGCATATGGTGTTGGCATTCCTGATACAGGCCATAGCCAGAACATTAGTTTCTTTTTTAGATGATTAATGTCATTTTATATAGTGCCAAAGGTTATACTTTATAAATGACTTGAATGATATCTTTGATGATAATAAACCCTTTTAGCATGATACCAAAAACAATGAAGGCAGCGGTTCTGCATGCTTTTGGCCAACCACTGGCTATAGAACAGGTTCCTGTAAAAGAACCCGGAAATGATCAGATATTAGTTAAAGTGATTACTTGCGGCGTATGCCATACAGATTTGCATGCGTGCGAAGGCGACTGGCCGGTAAAGCCAAAGTTGCCGCTTATACCCGGCCATGAGGCAATAGGTTATGTTGCTGCACTGGGGGCAAATGTCACAAATTTGAAAGAGGGTGACATTGTTGGTGTACCCTGGTTGTTCAGTGCATGCGGTTGTTGTGAGTATTGTTTTACAGGCTGGGAAACGCTTTGCGAAAGCCAGAAAAACGGGGGCTACAGTGTTGATGGTGGGTATGCGGAATATGTTATCGCTGATGCCCGTTATGTAGCGCGGTTCCCTGCCAATATTAATTTTCTTGAAGTTGCACCTGTAATTTGTGCAGGCGTTACCGTTTACAAAGGTATAAAGGAAACTGATACCAAGCCGGGAGATTGGATAGCCATTTCAGGGATTGGCGGTTTAGGGCACATGGCCGTACAATATGCAAAGGCTATGGGGTTGCATGTGGCTGCAATTGACGTTGCCAATGATAAATTGCAGCTTGCACAGGAACTTGGAGCTGATATTGTAGTAAATGCGCTCGAAGAAGATCCCGGTGATTATATAAAAAAACATACCGGGGGGATGCACGGCGTATTGGTAACTGCAGTATCACCCATAGCCTTTAACCAGGCGTTAACCGCATTACGGCGTAAGGGAACGGTATCGTTAACTGGTCTGCCACCGGGTAGTTTTGACCTTTCTATATTTAACACGGTGCTTAATCGTTATACCATCCGCGGTTCAATTGTTGGTACCAGGATAGATATGCAGGAAGCCATCGCATTCGCAATAGAAGGAAAAGTTAAAGCTACCGTCAGGGCCGAAAAACTCGAAAATATTAACGAGGTTTTTAACGAAATGAAACGAGGCGAGATAAACGGGAGGATAGTTCTGGAAATAGCTAAACCTTAGGTTTCATTACGACAACCGGCGATGCAAAAAGATTAAAGTAGGTAAGTCAGCTGCTTTACACAGACGTCAATAATGAGGGCCCAAGTTATTTGAAAATTAAGCGCCGCCACTCCAGGCGGCGCTTATTGTTGGTAAACTAAAACTGATTTTTACTGAAGGTTAAAAAATAAAGAACGAGGAGTATCTTATGAAAATTTTGTCCCGGTGGTATTAGGCATTATTCTGCTTTGGCTTAAGCGCATCGTTAAGGCGCTCGTACATATCCGTTAAGTGTGCACGGGTAATTCCGTTTGAGCCGTTTGCCGCGGCCTTTAGTTGCAAGGCCAGTGATTTAGCATGCGCTTTTACTATTGATAAGCCGTCATTATCCAAACCAGTTGATTGTTTGCTGATAATGTTAATGAGGGCCTCAACGTAAACCTTCTGGAGATCGCGGCGGTAAATGCTAATGTTTTTATGAGCCGGTAATTCAGAGAAAATACCTTTTTTTAAATCGGTCAGCATTTCGGTAACACTGTACGCTTTATCGCCATAAATATGCTCTTCATTAAGCATAGTGGTAATACGCTGTGCACCTATAAGCTGTAATAGTACTCCTTTTTGCACCCTGGTAACGATGCTGAAATCGGTAGTGCTGCAATCATAGAGTTTGCTGTCCACAAGCCAGTAGGGGGTGGTAAAAAGCTGTTCCTGCAAAAAAGCCATCGCCCGTTTTTGTTTTTCTTTTTCAACAACCGAATAAATAGGGCCTGCCTGATCAACTGTTTTTGGAGTAGTGTAAATACCACCAATGTGCTTTAATACATGCCCCATAAAACGCTGATATTCGGTTACTACTTCCGTGTACATATCAGCAATTTTATCGTAGTTTTCGTTAGGCTCTTTTAACCATGTAGTAAGGTTAGGCACAACCCTTTTCAGGTTTTTGATACCGTACGTACTGGCCAGCATAGCGTCGTCGCCAAGATCTTCGCTTTGGTCGCGCGGGTCAAGGTTACTTCCTTTGTAAATATCATTACTGTACGGGTCTACCTGGCTCCCGTAAAAATACTGCTTGCCCGAAGCCAGCTTATCAATCATCCATTTATTAAGGATAGGTTTCTCATCCTTGGTAGTTTTTGCTTCAGGGATTAGTTTATAGCCCCATTCAATGGCCCATTTGTCATAGTCGCCAATGCGGGGGAAAATGCCCTTTTCGCTAATGTTGTCTTCGGGCTGAGCTACGTAGTTAAAGCGGGCATAATCCATGATAGATGGGGTGTGGCCATGTGCTTCAACCCATGCTTTATTACGCAGGTTAGCAACAGGTACGGTTGATGATGAGCCAAAATTGTGCATTAAGCCGAGGGTGTGGCCAATTTCATGTGATGATACAAAGCGGATTAACTGGCCCATCAGTTCATCATCTAATTGCGGTTTACGTGCACGCGGGTCAATGGCACCGGCTTGCACGGTGTACCAGTTTTGTACCAGCGTCATTACACTATGGTACCAGTTGATATGCGTTTCGAGAATCTCGCCCGTGCGCGGATCTTTAATACTCGGGCCGCTGGCATTGGGTATAGATGAGGGTTTGTAAACCAAAACAGAGTGGCGCGCATCGTCAATATTCCAGGTTGAATCATTAAGCGGTGGTTCTTTGGCTACGATGGCGTTTTTAAAACCTGCTTTTTCAAAGGCAACCTGCCAGTCGTTGATTCCCTGCATCAGGTAGGGGACCCATTTTTTAGGCGTAGCCGGATCGATGTAAATAACAATCGGTTTTTGCGGCTCAACCAGTTCACCGCGTTTGTATTTTTCCATGTCGGCCGGTTTGGGCTCCAGACGCCAGCGCCAGATATAGCTGGTATTGGAAACACCATGAGGGTTGGCATCAAAATCAACATAGGAGTTGGAAAAGAAACCGATTCTCGGGTCGGCCAAACGCGCTTTCATCGGTATTGCCGGCAATAATACAATCGAACTGTTGAACTCAAATGTTACCGGCGGAGGGGTACCACCGCCCGGCCCTGGTTTTAAATTGTAAGTTTTTACCGATCGGATCTCTACATTAGTTGGAAATGCTTTTGCATCATCAATAAAGCCCCTGTCCGCAGCCAAAAAACCTAATAAGCCGCGTACAAAAGGGTCGCCAAGTGCAAAAATGCTGTTGTCTGAATTGATGTAGTCAGTCATATCTATCACACTACTTTTACCTTCTTTGTTAAGGGCTTTGATTGGAAAAGCTCCCTGTATGGTTTGGTAATTGCTATTGATCAGTGACCGTGATAAACCATTTTCGGTAGTATCATTTGAAAACTCCCTGAAAGCGATTGATCGCATTACAATTTTATCTCCGGGGATTTTTTCAAATTCAATTACCGATTCTCCAACCTCATCGCCTGCATAGCTCATTAAGCCACCCGGTAACCTGAAACCTGCGGGTGCTTTGTCAATACGTGATACAATGAGAATATCTTTCTTTAGAAGTGAGTCGGGAATCTCAAATAAGTACTTGTCGGCAACCAGATGCAGTGTAAAAAAGCTCTTCATGGTTTTTGCCGAAGAGGGGACAACCTCTTTGTAAGGTTTAGGGGCGTTAAGTGGCTTTGCAGCCGCAAGCAGGGCAAGCGCTTTTGCCTTGGCGGTATCAACGGTCGTCGCCGGTGTTTTTGATTTTTTCTGAGCATTGGCGGTACCAAACGCCATGGTCAATGCAGCCGCGAGTGTTAGCATCCGGCATGCTTGTTTTTTGTAGTTATACATTAGTTTGTTAGTTTTTCTGTTTTATTGGTAGTGAAAAATTGAGCAAAGCGGTGGCTTTAATAACAGCACAACAGCCGGAAAAATGGCCATTATGCTGCTATAACTCTTTAAGTAGGTTTGTTTAGTAGCCTGGGTTTTGAGTTAAGTTGTGGTCAATAAGGATTTCGGATGCCGGTATTGGTACAAGTGCTTTGTATGCTGCCCATGTGCCTCCTTTTTTAGGTGTTTCCACACCCATTACCGCATCAATTTTACCGGTGCGTTTCAAATCAAACCAACGGTGTCCCCATTCTGTAAAAAGCTCCACCTGACGCTCATGGGCAACGGCTGCTATCACGTCGGCTTGGGTACTTGCAGTAACAGCGGCAAGTGATGCGCGTGACCGGATCACGTTAAGATCAGATTTGGCACCATCCAGGTTGTTTTGCTGCACGCGGGCTTCGGCACGAATCAGGTATTGTTCAGCCAATCTGAGCTCAATTGGCCACTCGGTAACTGGTGCGCTGCTGCCAAATGTTGTATTCGCTTTGTATTTATAGGCATAATAGTAAGTGGTTGCGGGTGCGGTATTAGTTGCCGCGGCATTGTATTTGTCCACCCAGTTTGTAAACCGGGAGTCTCCGCTTTCAAAAGCATTTACCAGAGTTTGGTTAAGCGGTAACTGGGTTAATGCAGAAGCCAAAGGAGAGGCTGTTACTACCAGTGTGTAAGCGTCAGCATTGTTGTAACCGGTTGAAATTGGTTGCAGCGCCCAGATGGTTTCCCTGCTTGCCTTCAAAAATACCTGGTTAAGATTAGGCTCAAGTACATAAATTGAAGTACTAATTACTGAGCTTGCCTGGGCTTCGGCATTGGCCCAGTCGCCGGTATAAAGATATACCCTGGCAAGCATAGCTGATGCCGCCTGTTTGTTAGGCCTTAACCTGTCTGTTGTGGCGCCACCGGTGCCGTTCAGGTATTTAGCGTCGCTGAGTAAGCCTTGTGCATCTTTCAAATCCTGGATAATTTGTTGATATATCTGAGCTTTAGGTGTCCGGGCAAGGGTATTATTAGTAAGATAGTTTGTTGTTAAGGGCATGGCCATATCGCCATAAAGATTTATCGCATAAAAATAGATATAAGCCCTCGCAAATTTGGCTTCGCCCAAAAGCTGATTTTTTACTGCTGGCGTTAGCGCCGTTGCACTTGTTAAGCCTGCTATCGCGGCATTACAATTATAAAGCTGCTGATAAATGGTTGCCCAAAAGTAGTTGCTGTTGTTACCCTGCCCGCTGAGATTGTTGGTGAAAAACTGACCATAAACTACACTGGTGCTGTAGTTTACCAGTTCGTCGGCCGATAGGCCCATCAATAAACTTATGCTGTTTTGACCGTGGTAAAATGAACCTGTAGCACCCATAACATCAAATATGCCGGCTAATATTGATTGGGCTGTTCCGTTTGATGTATAAGCGTTTTCGGCATCAACAGCGCCAACTTGTGGCCCAACATCAAGCAATCCTTTTTTACAACCGGTAACAGATAAAAGTATCAGGACACAGCTCACACACATTCTAAAACCCGGAGCTGAAAATATATTTTTAGTTAATTTCATGATCGTTATAATTTTATAGTGTGACTTGTAAACCTGCAGTGATGGTTCTTAACGGCGGAATACGGCTTGCGCTTTGGTTCTCCGGATCAAGGTTGCCATATTTTGAAATCGTAAGCAGATTATCGCCCTGTACATAAACCCTCAGGTTTTGCAGGTGGAGCCTGGTTAAAACAGGTTGTTTGAATGAATAACTCAAGGATAAGTTCTGGAAGCGGATATAAGAAGCATCGCCAAATGCCGCGGTACTATTTTTAGCATTTGAAAGCGGCGTCAGCAACGCGAAACTGGTTCCAAAGCGTTGGATATTGGTAACATCGCCCGGTTTTTGCCAGCGTGCCAGCATATCGGTAGTAACGTTTTCGGCCCCAAGTCCGGGAGGGAGTAATCCGTTTTGGCCAAAAGCATTTTTGCCAACCTGGTTAATGAACCTGAAAGTGAAGTCAAGTGTAAAGCCATTGTATGACAAACTGTTTTGCAGCGAGCCATAAAATTTAGGTTCGGTATTAATAACGGCAGTATTATCAATTCCTATCACAGGGTTCGCCGTTATATTGCCGTCTTTATCGTAAAACTGGTATACGCCTGTTTGGGGATTTACGCCGGCAAATCGGTAAACCCTTTGTATGGTGGTTGGCATGCCCAATATATAGGCATTGGCAAACGAAGTAGTATTGAGGCTTGGATATTTGATGAGCGCAGTGCGTGGAATTGTCAATAAACCTGTGCTTGACCATGAAAAGCTATTACTTCTTACATTAACCGTGTTTAACGTAAGCTCCCATCCTTTATTTTGTACAAGAGCCGGCAGGTTTGATGTAATTGACGTTGAACCGGTAATGATGCTCAAGGGATAGCCATACAACACATCTGAAGTACGGTTGCGGTAATAGTCGGCTTCAAACTCGATACGCTCGTTAAGAAAATGCAGATCGATACCTAACTTGGCTTTTTTAGTGGTCTCCCACGATAAGTTTGGATTGGCCGGACTCCCTGCCGATAAACCCGGCACACCCTGGTATGGAATAGCTGCGGTTACAGCAGTATAGCTTTGCAGGAAGCGGTATGACCCAATCTGATCATTCCCTGTTATACCATAGCTTGCTGTAAGTTTACCAAGATCAATAAAAGAAAGGGCGTTTTTAAAGAATTTTTCTTTAGAGAAAATCCAGCCACCACCTACGGCGCCAAATAAATGGTACTGCCTGTTGGGGCCAAACTTACTTGAGCCATCGTACCTGCCGCTTACATCAAGAATGTATTTTCCGTCCCATATATAACCTAACCTACCGAACAAGGCAGCAAACCGGCTTTTGTCATATCCGTAAGGAATAGTAGTGGTTATTTTTGTTCCGGCCGAGATACTTTTTAACAGCGCGTCACTGGTGTAGCCTGTTACTGTTAGTTGAGTTGACGCCGATGTTTGTTCCTGCAAGCTGGCACCTACGGTTGCCGTAAAATCCCCTTTACTAATTCTTCGGTTATAATTTACCTGAGGTTCAACACTCCAGGTTGAGTTAACATCAGTTGTAAACCTGCTTGACCCGGTTGTTACATTTTGAAATGGCGCGTAAGATGTTGTTGGCGATCCCAGAAATTCGTTTATTTCCTGTCTGTTATAGCCACTGGTTAGCTTTATTTCCAATCCCTTAACAGGCCTGTAGCTTAATATTGCACTACTTGTCAGATTGCTTGCCGGGGTGTTGTTGATTAATTGAATGGCGGTATAGGGGTTATAAAAAGTGCCGTTTTGAAAATTGAGTGTACCGTCCGGATTGTATATCGGAGGTGCATCTGGTGATAAGGAAACAGAACTGGAGAAGTCTACATTTTTGATGGTATTGTTGTTATAGAGATAGCCGCCGGTAAACGAAACAGAAAATTTATTATCGCTTGTTGCCGAGTTGATGCTGAAGTGGGTTGATGCATTCTGATATGAGCCGCCAAGCTTCATCAGGTTTGACTGCGTATTGTAATTGCCGCTGATGAGGAATTGTGTATTAGCATTGCCACCCGATATTGTTGCCTGCGCATTGGTTGTGTGCGATGCTCCGCCTATCAACTCTTTAGCCCAGTTTGTATACCTTGTGGTGTCCCATGTTCCATTAATGTCATAAGCGGTAGCGAAGGACGGCCCGTCATTTTTGTAAGCCTCATGCCGCATTTCAAGATATTGCTGAGTGTTCAGGAAATTGGGTAGCCGTGTAACTTTGCTTGTGCCCTGGTAAACATTTAAATCAATTTTAACATTACCGGCCTTGCCTCTTTTTGTGGTGATCAAAATAACGCCGTTTGCCGCACGCGAACCGTATATTGAAGTGGCTGTTGCGTCCTTGAGCACGTTGATGCTCTCGATATCCTGCGGATTGATAAAGCTGAGGGCATCACCTCCAATTCCTGATTTGCCCGGTAACCCTCCTAAAGTGTTATTTTGCACATCGTAATAACCACCCTGGTATGGTACTCCATCAACTACATATAGCGGATCGGTTCCGGTACCGTTATTTATACCATTTTGCCCTCTGATTTTTACACTGTATACACCACCGGGCATGCCTGTAGTTTTAACTATGTTCATGCCGGGTACGCTGGCTTGTAGTGCTTCCAATACATTGGTAACAGGATATTTGGCGATGTCTTTGGCGGTGATGGTAGTTTGATCGCCTACGTTGAAACGTTTGGTTGTTTGACCATAAGCAATTACCTGGATCTCATCCAGTTTTCCGATATCCGGTTTTAAGGTAACAACGAGCGGGCTTTTGATATCCTTTATAAGGAACTCCTGGGTGGCGTAGCCTACATAGCTCACCTGTAATACGGCGTCATCTTTAGGGTCGATGAGCAATGCGGTAAATTCGCCCTTTGCATTGGTGATCCATACGTTCTGGGCGTTCTTTAGTTTTAAATTAACACCGGGAAGAGGATTGCCTTTATCGTCAAATACTTTACCGCTGATCAACCTGTTTTGAGGCAGCGTAATTGTTATTTGCGGCAGATCTTTACGCCTGATCACGACGCTTTTATCCACTACGAGATAATCAAGCGGCTTGTTCTTAAAGCACTTCTGAAGCACTTCGTCGATGGTAGCGTCGTTTATCTCCACGTCGATTTTGGGAAGATTCTTAAGTGCGCCGGCTTTGTAAAAAAATGAATAACCACTTTGTTTTTCAAGCTGTTTAAAAAGTGTTTCCATACTTATGTTGTTCACATTTAAATTAATGCGCTGGCCATAAACTGCGGCGTTAACCTGCAGGAAACCAATTAAAATAAGCAAAGTGGTTAACTTCATCACCAATAGTAATTTTTTTAGTTGCGTATGGGTAATACGCAGCAAACAAGAAGCAGAAAAATGCATACTTTTGTACGGTTTTGGGTTTCAGTAAAGTTTGTTTAGTCAGATAAGTCAAATGAGGTTGGCCCAAACTATCGCCGGACAGTGTTGCAACCACTTTCCGGTTTTTTGTTGTGCTACCATTGCACTGGCGGCCTCGCCACCCTGGTGTGTATCCTGTAGAGTAGTTATTTTACGATAATCTTTCTCCCTTCTATTTTAAAGTTAACACCCGAAAATTCAAGTATTTTTAAAGCCTTGGCAGCAGTAAGGCTGCGTGGAAATGTTCCGGTAAAAACATCATCATCGGGTAACTTACCCGTATATTCAATATCCACATCGTACCAGCGGCTTATTTGGCGCATTACGGTTTTAATATCTGCATCATTAAAATGGAATTTGCCGTTTTTCCATGCAGTTATTTCATCTATATCGGCCACCGCACTTACTTTGATGGGCGCATTAGTTTCGCTATTACCGATGGCAGATTGCTGGCCTGGTTTAAGCACGGCCGATAGCGTACCCTTAGCTACTTTTACCGATCCTTCAAGCAGGGTTGTTTTAAGTGTAGTTTCATCGCTGTAAGCGTTCACGTCAAAATGGGTTCCCAGTACTTCAATAGTTTGCCCGGCCGATGATACGTGAAATGGCATAGCCTTATTTTTTGCTACTTCAAAATAAGCCTCGCCGGTTAATTCAACATTACGTTCCTTGCCGGTAAATGCTGTTGGGAATTTTAATGATGATGCCGCATTAAGCCAAACCTGCGTACCATCGGGCAAAACCACATTGTATTGACCGCCCCGCGGAGTGGTAACTGTATTGTAGGTTAGTTCAGAAGTAATAGAACCAAGGGCTGATGAAAGGTACGCCAGCATGCCGCTGCCTGTTTTCTGAACAACAGTTCTTCCCTGTGTTGCCAGTTTGCCGTTTTTAGTATCATCAAGTATAAGTTTGGATCCATCAGCCAGGGTAAGGATGGCTTTGTTGCTGCCCGGAGCTATGTCATTTTTAGCTATGGCGTTGTTTTGCTTTACAATTGAATGTTGCTTGTAATAATAAAAGGTAATGCTAATGGATAGCAGCACAGCGGCCGCTATCCACTTTACATAGGTAAGCAAAATGACCTTGTTATTTTGGGCGGGGTATTGGTTTGATTTAGAAGTGCCAATGTAGGTTTGCAGCTTGTTAAAAGTACCCTGCTTTATTTCTTCAAGCTCATTATTACTCTTGGAAAGTTCGGCACCGTTTAAGGATTCATACCAATTTTCAATAAGTATGCGTTCTTCGGGAGTGGCAGCCCCCGAGTTATACTTTGAAATCAATATTTTTAACTTTTGCTCTTCCACAATATGTTGTTTATATGCATATTCGTTTGGAAAGCTAAAAGTACTATACGATTTTACAATTTATTTGAAAAAAGTTAATGATGAAGTAATAAAGGTATATAGTAAACTATGAAACCAACAGTTGCTATTGGCGAATTGTAGTCTTTAAGGCATAAACGCAGCCTTCCATAGGCGTTTTGTAATTGATTTTTTACTGTTTGTTCAGATATGCCTAATTTTTCGGCTATTTCACGGATAGAAAAATTGTACTCTTTCTTTAAAAGGTAAATTTCCTTCATCCGTTCAGGCATTTTTGTTACCTCTCCGGCAATTACTGCTTCTAATTCCTGGTTTAATAAGAGATTTTCCGACGACTGATCAAACGGACTATCGGTAATAACAGCCGATTGAGTATATCTTAAATGAATCTCAGATTTTTCAAATTCGCGTAGTGTTTTATTGCGAAGTGTGCCATATAAGAACGGACGAATCTCTTGCGGATCGCCCAAATTATCAAGGTTATCCCATAGTACCATGAAAGCTTCCTGCACCAGGTCTTTTGAAACATCCTCGGCCTGGGTTTTGCGGTAAGCATGGCGGTAAAGCTCGTTCCAGTACTCGTTGAAGGCTGTTTCAAACACCTGAATCTTTTCCGACCAAACAACAGCAAGCTTATCGTAAGTACTACCCCGCATTAAAAATCAATTAGTTTTTTAAAGATACAAAAATATCTAAAAAGTATATTGACGAGCAGCAGTCGTTAGTAATGAAGGTCAGCACAAAGGATATTTCCAGTTATACGAACTTTCTATTGATAAAATGCCTTGACAAATCATCAAAAAAATAATAGTGGCAAAAAAGCACAATTGTTTGAATAATCACTTGTGGTGCGAAAAGATCAAAAATGATTCTGACAATTATTATATTTATGTTATTGATTACAACTGAAAGGATTGCTAAAGCATAACAAGTTATTGGATCGGTAAAAAAAATATCGTCACAAAACTGTGAATTAACATGCACAGCGAAATGGTCGATTGCAATTAGTAACCAGTTGTCAATTATATACGCTTAAATCTGATAAAAACATGAACCTCCTGGAGGAAGCCTTTAGATTATTTGACGAATACAATTTACGTGATCCGCGTTCTATCAACTGGAATAACGCGGTATATCCCCAGGAATACGCGTATGCACTATTGCTTATCAGTGCATATTATCCTTACAGCCTAATGCAACCGAAGAGCTTTTGCTGGCGTCACGCAGTCAGCATATCGGTCGTTGGGAAATCCCAAGAGAGAGTTATCCTGAGGGGCGGGAGCATTATTTAAAATGGCGGAAAGACCTGGCACAACATCATGCATCCGTTTCCGGTTTCCTGATGGAGCAAGCCGGATATAGTGAAGCTAAAATAGCCCGTGTTCAGGAAATCATTTTAAAGAAAAAGATAAAGCAGGACCTGGAAGTGCAGGTCATGGAAAATGCCTTGTGCCTCATTTTTCTTGAATATCAGTATGAAGAGCTGCGCATGAAATACATAGATGATCCTGAAAAAATGACCAATATTCTTTATAAGTCACTACTGAAGATGGATGCGCACGGTCATTCGGCCGCGTTGTTAATCAAATTTAGTGATGATGGTCTGGCTCTGGTACAAAAAGCTATTGAGCGGATTAAGCAACCGAAGGTCAATTGATTAGAAACGCCGCCGACAGATGACCTTAATGCTGCTAATTTATACTAATCAGCATATTATGTGGTATGGTTTTGATTGAATTAAAGCTTAATATATTTTACGAGTGTTTTATTCAATCGGTTTAATTCAATAGAAAGCCCGCGAGACTACAGGCTTTCTATTGAATTAAGAATGTTTTGCACCGGTATGATTTTTATTGACCTTGAGCAATTACAATTCAGAGATCAGTTCAGAAATTCGATTAGATATCCCAACCTCATTATCATACCAGGCAACAACCTTGATAAGTTTTCCGATGGCTTTGGTCATTGTGCCGTCGACAATAGAGGAGTGCGGGTTGCCTAATATATCAGAAGATACAAACGGCTCTTCGGTATATTGCATAATACCTTTAAGTGAACTTTCGGCATAGTGCTTTAATAGTGCATTGATCTCCGTTACCGTAACTTCCTTTTGCAGGTTAATAGAAAGGTCAACAATAGAACCATCAATAACCGGAACCCTGTATGAATAGCCATCCAGTTTCCCTTTAAGGTTTGGCAATACATCTCCAATTGCTTTTGCTGCACCGGTTGTTGTTGGAATAATGTTATAGGCAGCAGCACGCGCACGACGCAGATCTCTGTGAGGCGCATCCTGCAGGTTTTGATCGGCGGTGAAAGCGTGTACAGTAACCATATAGCCCGATTCAATACCATATTCCTTGTCCAGTACATGCAATACTGGCGCTATACTGCCGGTAGTACAAGAAGCGGTTGAATAAATTTGATCGTTCCCAATCAAATCGTTGTTTACACCGTGTACAATGGTTTTAACACCTCCGGTTGCAGGCGCGGTGATTAAAACCTTTTTTGCACCGGCTTTAAGATGAGATTCTGCTGATTTCTTATCCGTAAATCTCCCGGTCGATTCGATAACGGCATCGATCTCCAGTTCACTCCATGGCAATTTTTCCGGATCTTTTTCGCTCAACAGTTTAATACGCTTTGCTCCAACAATAATGTAATCGCCATCCGCGCTTATCTCTCCCGAAAAACGGCTATGAGCTGTATCATATTTCAATAAGTGTACGAGTGTTCCGATATCTGTAAGATCGTTGATGGCAACAACTTCTATATTTGTTTTATCCTGTAAAGCACGCAGGGTCATTCTGCCGATCCTGCCAAATCCATTAATGGCGATTTTCATATTGTTAAAATTTATTTTGTTAAAAAAGTAAAGACGTGAGTTACCCGTTGCGCCGATTTCATGGAAATTGCACAGTCAATATTCTGTTTTGAATAGTTATATGATGTCAGTTAATCTGGCTTCTGATGCCATCAGGCTTTCGATACCTGAATCCCGGAGCGATGTCCGGAAGGCCCTGCGATAATCAGATGGGGTTGTATTTAAGTGTCTCAAGAAAATCCGGCGCATGGACACCAAACCACCCAATCCGCATAACTCTGCAATTCTTTCAATTGGTGTGTCAGAATCTTCCAGATATTTTCGTGCAGCCTCAATCCGTAGTTTTTCAACGAACTTAGCCGGTGGCATCCCCGTTTCACGGTGGAATACACGGGTGAAATTACGGGTACTCATATTCATCTGTTCAGCAATCTGGTTGACTTCCATTTTTTCATTCAAATGGCCGGCTATCCAATTCTGTGTCCTTTGACCAATGTGCTCTCGCTCATAAATAGGCAACAGGCTGCCAAATTGCGATTGAAAACCCGGTCGGCTTAAATAGAAAACCAACTTACGGGCTACGCTGATGGCGATATCCTTATTGTAATCCTGTTCTACCAGTGCCAGTGCCAGATCAATTCCAGATGAAACGCCAGCCGATGTATAAACATGGCCATCTCTGGTAAAAAAAGGATTGGCATTAACTTCAATATCCGGGTAGGCTCTACTAAGCCTTTCGCTTGCCTGCCAATGCGTGGTTGCTTTTCGCCCGTTTAATATCCCTGCTTTTGCTAAAACAAATGAGCCGCCGCAAATCGAAGCTATACGGCGCGTGTTATACTCGTTTCGGGTAGCCAACCAATCATAAAACTCGTTTAAACCCGGCTGGCTGGCTTCTCTGGAATCATTTCCGGCTATGATCAGTGTATCTATGGAGCCTTGAATGTCGGCTACACATAGCTCGCAATTTATGCTCATTCTGGCAGCGGTATTCAGTTTTTTGTTTGAAGTAGGAGCTACTACTTTAACGTCATAACCATCCAGGATATCATAGTTTTCGAGGTATCTGTCGGCGTTAATAAATACGTCGGCAGGGCCAGAAAAGTTAAGCAACATGTTGCCTGTCATGGCTACAATGATGATCAATTTTTTATCCGGTTGTCCATTAGCTTCTTCCATGTTCAAATTTAGAAAAATTGGAATTTGTCTGAAAGGACATAAATTATACAATTTAGGCCATGATGTAAAAACACATCTTAATGGTTAGCAGTGATGCCCGTCTTCAAAAATTAAGTTTCGCCAACTTACGAGGGTTAAAGAAATGATTCAGTGGCCCGCAGCCTTCGCCGGTTTTTATATTCTGACCTTCTTTGATGGCTATATTAACGTAAATACCGGCCGAAGCAATAGCTTCTGTTATTGATTGCCCCCGTGCTGTATAAGCCGCGATAGCCGAAGCCAGCGTACAACCGGTTCCATGTGTATTTAAGGAGTTTATAAAAGAGTAGGCAAAAGTCTCTCTTTTACCTTGTTGATCAGCGTACACATTATAGAGTTCAGCCCCATTTAAGTGGCCGCCTTTTACGAGAACGCTTTGGCAACCTAAGTTTAATAATGTTTCTGCCGCGTCCATCATATCATCAACATTGCCAACCTGTTTGCCGGTTAGTTGAGTTGTTTCATTCAGATTTGGGGTGAGCAGGGTAACCATCGGAAAAAGTAGATCTTTCATGGCAAGCAGTGCTTCGTTATTGGTCAGTTGTTTCCCGCTGCTTGAGCTGATAACAGGGTCGAGGATAATGGGTACCGGTTCGTGCTTTTTTAATGTATCGGCAACCGCCTGTACAGTCTCCGCATTGGGCAGCATCCCGATCTTTACTGCCGAAGGCCGGATATCACTCATTACCGCGTTGATCTGATTTTTTACCATTGCCGGCGGAACAACATGTATATCAGTTATCCCCAGCGTATTTTGCGCGGTGATAGCAGTAATGGCAGATGTACCATTACAACCCAGGGCGGCAAACGTCTTCAGATCGGCCTGGATGCCCGCGCCACCGCCGCTATCGGAGCCGGCAATGGTCAATACCGAACAATATTGATAATACTGCATATCGCGTTCTATAAATTAAATGCACTAATGCCCCCTTGTAAACTGAAAGCCTCTCTGCCTGAAAATGATCGGGTTTGCTGAGCAGCAATTTTACTGCGTTGTCCTGTCTGGCAGATGAATACCAGTTTTTTACCGGTTGGAAAACTATCAGCGTGTTCTTTCAATTCGTAAAGCGGGATATTTACCCCGCCTATATTTTCATCGTCAAATTCATAGTCTTCCCGCACATCAACCATGTAAATTTCGTCGGGTGTTTCCCTCAGCCATTGTTTGACGGTGTAGGCATCGACCTCGTTTATAACTTTATTACCTTCCATCGGCAGAGTTACGTTGACCGGAAGTTGTGGTGCTGCAGTAGCTATTTTGAAAATACTAATGCTATTATCAAGCGCATTCAGGGTTAGCAATTTACCTGATAATAGCTCGCCCATGCCACATATCAATTTAATAGCCTCGTTGGCCATATAAGTACCTATCATGCCGGGTAGCACACCGATAACGCCAATTTCGGCACAGTTGGGTACTTCATTTTCCGGTGGCGCTTCGGGAAATATATCGCGATAATTGGGGCCGCCCTTATGATTAAATACAGATACCTGCCCCTCAAATTTGAGTATCGAGCCAAATACCAGTGGTTTACCGAGGATTGCGCAAGTATCGTTTACCAGGTAGCGGGTGGTAAAGTTATCGGAGCCATCTATTACTACATCAAAATTGCTTATCAATTGCTGCGCATTGGCAGCGGTAACCCTTTCGGTATAAGTCATCAGCTCTGCAAAAGGGTTAAGCTGATGTAGTTTTTGCTTGGCTATCAATGCTTTCGACTGGCCAATATCAGCAGCAGAATATAATATTTGCCGGTGCAGATTGCTGATGTCAACCACGTCATCGTCTACAATACCAATGGTGCCTGCACCTGCCGCTACAAGGTACTGCAAAATAGGGCAACCTAAACCGCCGGCACCTATCATCAACACACGTGCAGCTTTTAATTTTTCCTGCCCATGCAAACCCAGTTCCGGCAATATCATTTGACGGTTATATCGTTTCAGTTCTTCGCGTTTCAACATATCCTTAGGTTAAACAGCTATCCCAATCTTTCCAAACCGCTTCATAGCCCTGTTGGGCAATTATCTTCGCAATTTCGGCGGGACTGCGTTCGTCCGAGATTTCGAATTGCTCCAATGATTCGGGTTCCACCGCGTACCCACCCGGATTGGTTTTTGAACCGGCACTTATAGAGGTAATGCCCAGTTTGATTATATTATTGCGAAAGTTAGCAGATTCTCGGGTGGATATCGAAAGCTCAACCTCCTCATTAAACAAACGGTAAGCACAAATCAGTTGCACCAGTTCACGGTCATTCATTTCCACCTTTGGTTCAAGGCCGCCGCTAAAAGGCCTCAATCGTGGAAACGAAAGACTATATTTAGTTTGCCAATATTTTTTTTCGAGGTAGTTAAGGTGCATCGCGGTAAAAAAACAATCGGTACGCCAGTCTTCCAAACCTATTAATACGCCCAGCCCCATTTTATGGATCCCGGCCTGGCCCAGACGGTCGGGAGTTTCAACACGGTATTTAAAATTTGATTTTTTGCCTTTGGGGTGGTGTTTTTTGTAATCTTCTTTATGATAGGTTTCCTGGTATACCAGCACGGTGTTAAGGCCGTAGGGTGTTAGTTGCTGATAGTCTTCAAGGTCCATTGGCTGCACCTCCATTGAGATATGTGCAAAATGCGGCCTGATTAATTCGAGTACTTTTTTGAAATAATCAACATGCACATTCACATTGTCTTCGCCCGTTACCAATAACACATGTTCGTAGCCCATTTCCTTGATAACAGCCACCTCCTGCATTATTTCCATTGGCGAAAGCGTTTTGCGTTTCACCTTATTATCATAGCTGAAACCGCAATAGGTGCAAATGTTGCTGCATTCGTTGGATAGATAAAGCGGCACATACATCTGTAGCACCTTACCAAATCGTTTTAAGGTTAAGCGCTGGCTGATCTGGGCCATTTGCTCCAGGTAGGGGGCTGCTGCGGGCGATACGAGGGCCTTAAAATCCTCTAATGTTCTTTTCTCGGCGGCCAGGGCACGCTCCACATCTGCGCTGGTTTTAGCGTAGATGCTGGCCTTGGTATCGTCCCAGTTATAGGTTTCAAAAATGTCGTTAAAACTACTCATCTAAAAATGAAGTTAGTGGACTACTTGCCATGGCATACGATACCGGTTGCGCCAGTTTGGCTTCAAAAGCCATGCGGCCGGCTTCAACGGCCAGTTTAAACGCTTCGGCCATTTGCACAGGATTACTTGATACCGCGATAGCGGTATTTACCAGTACCGCGTCAGCGCCTATCTCAAGCGCTTTGGCAGCATCCGATGGAGCGCCTATACCCGCATCAACGATAACAGGTACAGTGCTTTGGCTGATGATGATCTCTAAAAAGTCGATGGTTTTAAGTCCCTTATTACTGCCAATGGGCGAACCTAAAGGCATTACGGCCGCGGTACCCGCGTCCTCAAGTCTTTTACATAACACGGGATCGGCATGGATGTAGGGTAGCACCACAAAACCCATTTTCGCCAGTTCTTCGGTAGCCTTTAGGGTTTCAATCGGGTCGGGCATCAGGTATTTGGGATCGGGATGGATCTCCAGTTTAATCCAGTTGGTTTCGAGTGCTTCCCGGGCAAGTTGGGCTGCAAACACAGCCTCTTTGGCATTACGTACGCCTGAAGTATTAGGCAGCAGATTGATATGCGGGTATTTTAAGCGCAACAGCAAATCGTCGTTGTCGTTATGTTTTACGTCAACACGTTTCAGGGCCACGGTTACCAGTTGGGAACCAGAGGCCAGCAAAGCCTCCTCCATCATGGCAGGTGAATTAAATTTGCCGGTACCTGTAAATAAGCGCGACTGAAAGATTCTATCAGCAATGGTTAACATAGGCGTTGTTTTAGACTTCGTTAAACGAAGGTTGATTTAAATGATGGTATAATTCCGAAACCACTTGCCCGGCATCCGCGGCATGAGTGATGGCGCCGGATAGCGCTACGCCATGTACGCCGGTTTGCATGATAGGCAGTATATCGGCAGGCACAATACCACCTATAGCAATTACAGGGATAGTCATATTCGCAAGACGCATCTGAGCCATAATATCCCAATAGCCCCGCAAGCCCAAAATAGGGCTCAGCTTTTGCTTGGTAGTTGTAAAGCGGTAGGGGCCAAGGCCGATATAATCGGCGCCCTCGGTTACGCGCTGTTGTATATGTTCAAAGGTATTAGCCGTACCACCGATAATCATATCCGGACCAACAATCTGCCGGGCTTGTTGTATGGGCGTGTCCTGTAAACCGAGGTGCAACCCATGCGCACCCGCTTTTAGGGCAATTTCGGGGTGGTCGTTTACGATTAACTTGGCGCCATATTCATCGCAAAGCTTAACGGCCTCGATAGCGTATTGCAGAATGATATCTTCGGGCTGATCTTTAACCCTCAACTGGATCCATTTGCAGCCCGCATCCAAAGCCGCTTTGATAGCACTAAGGTGTGTGCCGTTTTGTGGCTGTTGAGAGATATAGTGTAGTTTATCGATCATGAATTTAATTCTTCAGTTACTTGTTTAATTTTTATAAAATTTGAAACAGCTTGTTCCGGATCTTGCCAGATAGCGCCCAATACAGCCGCTCCGTCGAAATTCATTTCTTTTATCTGTTTGAGATTGGACTCATCTAGGCCACCAAGGGCGAACACTTTTGGCAAGGGCATACTTTTATTCAAACGAAAACCTGCAGGCAAAATGCTTTGATAACCGGGCTTAGATATGCTGTTAAATACAGGACTTAAAAAAACATATTCAAAGCCTTGCAACGTGGGTATAACACCAACATCATGTATGGAGCTGCTTAACCGGTAACCCTCGTTAACTAGGTTGCCTAATTTCGATTGATCGTTTTTGATGCGGTCACTTTCGGTATAATGTAAATAATCCATTCCAAAAACTTTTGCCAGCTCATGATGCTGATGACAAACAATAGCATGATGGTGCGACGGATCTATCTGTGTCAGCAAATCGGTACACCGATTGATATCCCAACCCGGTTTGCGCAGATGTAAACGTTGTAATCCGGCCCCAAACAAGTGGCTGATGATTTGTGCTTCATTCGCAACCACATCAGGGGCCGATATCACGATCAGTTGCATTACAGATATATTTCGCTGCCTTTTTCGGTAAACTCTCTTGATTTTTGCTCCATGCCCCTGGTTAACGCGTCGGCCTCGTTAACACCGTTTTCTTTGGCAAAATCACGTACATCCTGGGTTATCTTCATCGAGCAGAAGTTTGGCCCGCACATCGAGCAAAAGTGCGCGATCTTGGCGCCCTCGGCAGGCAAGGTTTCATCGTGAAATTCTTTAGCCGTATCCGGATCTAATGAAAGGTTAAACTGATCTTCCCACCTGAACTCGAACCTTGCTTTGCTCAACGCATTGTCGCGGTACTGCGCGCCGGGGTGCCCCTTGGCTAAATCGGCCGCGTGGGCAGCAATTTTGTATGTGATAACACCATCCTTAACATCCTTTTTATTGGGCAAACCCAAATGCTCTTTAGGAGTAACATAGCACAACATAGCGGTGCCAAACCAGCCGATCATGGCAGCTCCGATGGCCGAAGTAATGTGATCGTAACCTGGGGCAATATCGGTAGTTAGCGGCCCTAAAGTGTAAAATGGCGCTTCCGAACAATGTTTCAGTTGCTTCTCCATGTTCTCTTTAATGAGATGCATAGGCACGTGGCCAGGGCCTTCAATAATGGTTTGTACATCGTGCTTCCAGGCTATTTTGGTCAGTTCGCCCAGGGTTTCCAGCTCGCCAAACTGCGCGGCATCATTGGCATCGGCAATACAGCCGGGACGCAAACCATCACCCAGTGAGAACGCAACATCGTAAGCTTTCATGATCTCACATATGTCTTCAAAATGCGTGTAAAGGAAGTTTTCTTTATGATGCGCCAGGCACCATTTGGCCATGATCGAGCCTCCGCGCGATACAATGCCGGTGATGCGCTTGGCAGTTAAGGGCACATAGCGCAGCAAAACGCCCGCGTGAATGGTGAAATAGTCGACACCCTGCTCGGCTTGTTCTATCAACGTATCCCGGAACAGTTCCCAGGTCAGGTCTTCGGCTTTGCCGTTCACTTTTTCAAGCGCCTGGTAAATAGGCACGGTACCAATGGGTACAGGCGTGTTGCGGATGATCCATTCACGGGTTTCATGGATGTTTTTGCCGGTCGAGAGGTCCATAATGGTATCGGCGCCCCAACGGCATGCCCAAACGGCTTTTTCTACTTCCTCTTCAATACTTGAGGTAACGGCCGAGTTGCCAATGTTGGCATTGATCTTAACCAAAAAATTACGCCCGATGATCATCGGTTCGCTTTCGGGGTGGTTAATGTTTGATGGGATAACGGCACGACCGGCGGCAACCTCCTGCCTTACAAACTCGGGAGTAATGTAGCCTTTAGGCGTATTTGCGCCAAAGCTATGGCCCTGGTGTTGCTGGCTCATTACATCATATTGTCCGTTCAGTTGTTCTTTTAACAGATCGATACGCTGGTTTTCACGTATGGCGATATATTCCATTTCGGGAGTGATAATGCCCTTTTTTGCGTAATGCAATTGCGATACATTCATACCCGCTTTGGCACGCAATGGTTTGCTGTGATAAGCAAAACGTAAGTGGTCTAAACCTGCATCATGTAAACGTTCGCGCCCGTATGCCGACGATATACCGTCTAATTGGTCGACATCGCCACGCGAAGTGATCCATTCTTCACGCAGACGGGGCAACCCTTTTTTAACGTCGATTTGTTGGTTAGGGTCGGTATAAGGACCGCTGGTATCGTAAACTGTTACCGGGGCATTGGGCTCGGTTTCGCCAAAACGGCCATGTAGTTTGGTGTCGCTCAGGCTTATTTCGCGCATGGCTACGTTGATATCATGCAATTGTCCTTTAACGTATATCTTTCGCGATGCCGGAAAAGGTGTTTGGGTGATTGCTTGTGCTGTAGGTGTTCTTTCTGTTTTCATAAAGGCTATTTGTTGTTTATCCTCCTTGGGTGGCTTTAATGATGATGATCTTATCTCCCGCGTTGAGCATACAGTTTTCCCATTGAGTTTTGGGAATAATAGCTTCGTTGATAGCAATGGCGAGCCCCTGGTGCGGGTGCTGCAAAACATCAGCGAGTAAAGCCTGCACATTGCAATTATCAGGCACAATAAGATGTTGTTGATTAACGGTGACTTCCATTACGTTGCATTAAAAAAAATCAACAATAGGAATGTACCCGTACAAGGAAAGAAAAACAACACGAATAGCGTTGTCGTCACTTTTCCCTTCGCCAGCATTACCCGGATCAGGTTCAAAGGGTATTATCTCAGTCCGTCAGGACACCCCTAAAGTTGGCATAAAGGTAAAGCAATTAAATATTAACATCCAAATCATTTATCAACTGATAATAAAAATGAATGATTGCGAGAAGCAGTAAAATGGCAAATTATAACAGGAAGCCTGTTAAGCAAAGGCTTTTATTTAAGACGGCCCTTTTTATTACAAAGCCTGAATTTCTTCATAATAATACCATCAGTTTTATATTTTAACCAACACTTATAAGTACACAACCTCTTTTCACAGGTACATTTAAGTTCAAGGTTTGGGCATATGTTACGTTTTTGAGCAGCTTCCATTTAGTTTCGCCGGGGTATAGCACTTTTATTTGAAGCTTTCTCTTGTTTAACTCAGCAAACGGCAGCCTGAGCATAACTGGTACTTTGCTTGTACTGCCGCCGAACACTACCGGTATAATCACTTTGCCATTTGCTTTAAAAGCGTTAGCCTTTGCCGGTCCGTTAATTACTTGTACTATATGCGGGACAAGAAGCCACTCGCGCCCTTTTATTGCTGATAGCAGGGGGCCATAATCTGAATAATATTTTTCGGCCCATGCATCGGGCTGTATGCAGTGGTCATTGCCGGGATATGGAGCTGTAAGGAAAGCGCCGAGGTATAAGTGCCGCTGAAAATAGGCATCGGGATCGGGCATCAGGTTTTCTTTTGACGCTGTCCATGCTATAATTGGTTTAAAAAAGGCCATTTGCGCGCACAGGTTTAAGCTGGGTGCCATGTAGCCAAACTCATCATAAATCCCATCGATATGTGACATCAGATCTATGCGCCGGTCAAGCGGATTACAAAAAATAACTTTGTGCGCGTTATGCATAATCTGGCTTAACGGCTCCATCAATTTTTTCCAGGATATTAGCAACGATTGTGTTTTTTGCCGGTCTACCATGCTGACGTGATCGTCGCCATTGGCGTTGTAAAACCGCATCCAGTCAAGCCTGTCAATACATATGCCCGACGAGGCTGGAATGTTTTTAATATGCAACGAGGCCTGGTTGAGCAAAAAAGACCTATATACAGAGTCGGCAGGATCAAGCACTATACAATCCTCCCAGTTTGAAAATACCGGTCGGTCGTCCCAATCGGGCAGTAAGCCAGCCGGCTTCAAAAAAGCTTTTTTTAACCTGGTATAAACAAAGTTATTGGGGTTTTTCCAGAGCGAATCATCAGCAACAGCCGCGGTTTTATAAGGATAAACTATGCCATTGCCAAATTCATTTACATTGAAATAGCTAATGGTGTGGAAGCCAAGTTGATTTAAATGTTCGGAGTATTTATTCAGCCGGTTTATGGTTGTGTAGCCATCATCCACCTGCACGCCTCTCTGTTTGTATTTTACCCATTTTTCGTCTTTGCTTTTAACCGGCGGGATAAACATACCCATATAAGGAAAATCCAGCGATGCCTTCCAGTTTAAGCTAAATGCCATTTTATGATATTTAGCTGTATCTAATTCGCCCTCGTAAGATGAATATGCGGCGCAGCCGGCAATGTTATTCACTGTTGGTTCTTCAGGAAAAAAGTAGGCTTTGTTGGTTTTTGCCATCCAGGCCATGCCAGCGCGCCAATCGGCCTCGTGTAAAACGATCTGATGACGGATATGAATGCTGTATTTTGAATTTATTCGATGATTAATATGCCGGTATGCTATTTTTCCATCCGCGGTAGTACGCATTTCCAGATTAAGGATGGTATCATCCAATGATTGGAGGAAACTTAAGCCAAGGTTATCCTTATTAAAAAAAGTGCTGGCAATTGGTATTACAAAAGCATTACACGAAAGGTGTGTTTCGCCGCCATATGTTAATGCCAGGTCCTGAAAATGCGCGGGTGAAAACGGGTCATGCCAGGTATCTGTTTCGGCATCGGTATGATTATCCGCCCATGTTGTCCAAAACAATGCCGAATCCTGCTGCATCCACTGTAATGAAGTTTCGATAGGGGCCGTCCAGCTACCGGTGTCTTTTGCACTGATCTCAATATCCCATTGCAACCCGTATGCGGTCTTTTTTACGGTACTGGTTAAATCACAGCTGTTTTTAAAATATTCAATATGCTTCCTGACAACCATTCCAGTACTATCAGAAGATAATAACCGGGCGTTATTGCTTTGATTGGTAGAGGGTATAGCAGCATCCAGTATAAAACTCTTTTCACCATTAGGGCTTTTAAAACTACTTTTTATCTGGCCGTTTTCAAACCTTAACTGTATGGGAGGGAGCTGACTGTAAACTGCCGCCGGAAAGAAAAATATAAACAGCAATAACAAAATTTTAGGAGGCATAATATCTATCTAAAACTAAAATGTCAAGATAAGATATTTTAACAAACCAGCCTTTATAACAGATCAATCTTTGAAATATTTGCCTCGATACTTAATCGTCGTCGTCCTTAAATTGAGGATCAGCTTTCAATCCCAATGCTTTTAAGCCTTTTCCGTGTGCCCCGAAATAGGCCTTTGGAAAAGGTATATCACCGTGAATTGTTGACCATAGATATTCACTGAACAGTAAGGCATCCTTATCATTAAGATCTGGTTTGGAAAAATCCAGCTTTTGTGTTAAAGGGGCCAATCTTATCATAGTTTTACTGGTCATCTTTTTCTTTGGCGGGTTCATTTCATTTACGGCAACAGCAGGTGTTAATGAAACGTAACTTTGATAATCCGGATCTTCCTTGAAACAGTCGGTCATTAAAGGGGCCATTGCCACCAATTGGTTCATGGGCTGCACGCCAAAGATCTGACAAATGGTGTGTAGTACCGATGCCTGGTTGTAAAATTTACTAACGATAGTATTACGCTTAACATAGGGACCGGCTATAAAACAAACCGACCTATGGCCATCCACATGATCGGCGCCACTTTGTGGGTCATCTTCATTAATAAATATGGCCATATCTTTCCAGAAAGAACTTTTTGAAAGTGCCTCGATTACCCGGCCCGTTGCCAGGTCATTATCTGCCACGTAAGCGCGTGGAGTAGGCAGGTTTTCGGCATAACCGCTGGTATGGTCGTTGGATAAATAAATAATGGTAAATTCAGGAAAACTGCCTCTGGCCTCATATTCCTGCAGTGCTTTTATGAAAACATCCGTTCTTATCCCTTCCGGAATGGTTAAATTCCAGCCGGGGAACCTTAAATCGCTGTATTTTTCAAGGCTTTTTACCTGGTATCCGCATTTGTAAAAGACAGAATCGTTCTTGTTTTTCCATCCATTATACAAATCTGTCCAGGTTTTACCTCTGGTTACTTCAGCAAAATCCAGCTCTCCAAAATTGCGGAATGAAATGCCTTTGCGCAGCAAATGATCCCAGATAAAACCGCAGCCGGCGTAACACAGCGGGTCGGTGCCAAAATCATAGGCACAATGGCCAGCCGAAAAATCTTTTTCATGGTAAGGTGTCGAAATGCCCTGAGTTGCCCATTGATGCCCATCGCTTGAGTTAATGCCATTGCAATAATAATTATCCAATAAAACAAACTGCTCGGCAAGGCTGTGCGCGTTTGGCGTTACCTGTTTTGAATATTCAACAAGTTTAGGGTCGCAATTTCCTTTTCCAAAATCACCTAATTCCTGGTCAAATTTTTTATTTTCCCTGATGATGTAAACAACATGTTTTATGGAAGAAGGCTCGCCAACGTTTGATGGAACAGGCTGGGGCTTTGCGTTTAAATTGGCCTCGGCCTGGGCCCTTAACATTTCAATAAAATGGAACCCTTTTTCTGCGTCTGCTGTGTATTTAGCTAACTGTTCTTTATTGGTGGGCAGTACAGCCTTCTGTATTGAGCCCTGTTTAAGCGGGGTTACATTTCCGATGAATAAATGATCCCCGGTAGCACAAACAGCCCCGGGAAATCCTCCTGCCGCAACAAAACCGTAAGGGCCTTTTTGCGGCTGTTTGGGGTTGATAAACGCTATTGAATTGTTACCTGCGTTGGCTGCGTATAGGATTTTACCGTCCGGACTGAACGATAGCGCAGTCGTAAGGCTGCCATATGGAAGCGCGGGGTCCGGTTTGGTACTGATCGTTTGTACAACCTTAAACGTCTTTACATCTACCACGCTTATGCCATCGCCGCTTTCATCACTTACATAGAGTAAGTTCCCATCAGGCGATAAAACCATCGACTCGGGGTGTATGCGGGTTGTAATTTCGCGAATTACTTTTCTTGATTGAATATCAATTACGGAAACAGAGCCACGCAGGGCTATTGAATGATCATCCACAGCAACTTTTGTGCCGGCAGATTCTTCCGTTCTGTCCCCTTTTTTAGCGTTCGGGCCGCCGAAATTGCTAACGAACGCAAGCTTTTTGTCTTTACTGATAGCAATGGCGTAAGGGCAAACACCAACAGGTATTTTGTTTAATACTTTGCCTTTGTCAATATCTACAACTGCAACCTGGTTAGGAATAGCAAGCGCTACATAAGCGACGTTGTTGCTAACCAGTCCAATACCTAATGGTGTTGTTGGCTTTTTATCAATTGAAAGATCAATTTCCTTAGAAAGCTTAAATACGCCTGACTGGTTAAGTTTTCCTATATACAAGTTTCTTTGCGCGCCGGTAAAATATACTGTAGAGTCATTGCTGCCAATGGCAAGTCCGTACATCGAGCCCGATTCGCCTTTTTCATACTCGAACTGGTTAACAACCTTAAAACTATCAGCACTGATAACAGCTAACCCTTTATTGCTTTTTGAAACCAGAAACTTTTTTTGACGAGCCAATTCAATGTTCAACACCCGGGTACCTTTGGGTAAATCCAGGATCTGCCCGGCTGGATTAAACAATTGACTGTTCACAAACATCCTGTCACCTGCTGATAATTTATTCCAGGAGGTATCAACCGGAGCTTTCACGTCTTTTCGTTTTTGAGGTGTTGACTGGGCGTATGAATTTTGAAGCCCCGAAAATGAGATGGCCAGGAGAGTAGTGACACCGAAGGCAATAGTTGATATTCTCATAAGCTGATAAGCCGATATTATGAAATAAGGTAAATGACAAATCTTGAGTATGGTTTAACAATTATAAAAAAAGTTTATTAATGCTAAATATTGTAATCGTTAATAAAGTATGAATTGTTTATTGGATGATGACTTCATGCCTCAAATGTTGATTGCCATTGATGCGTCCGGGCTCGATACTGATAGGCTAATTAACACTTTAAGATCATTGTATTATTCTACGCCGAATCATGAATCTTGTTCACTGTAATTTTATACAATAGGAATGGTCGCCATTTTATAAAAAAACTCACCGGAGATCATCCGGTGAGTTATAGACTATCAAGCTGTAAGACACCGCTTATTAAGCGTAAACAACGGTTAATGTGATTGGCACGTTCAATGCTTTGGAGATAATACAATGGCTTTTTGCGCCTTCGGCTATCTCAGTAAATGTTGCTTCTTCTACACCTTCAATAGCGCTGGCCCTTAAATCCAGATGAATACCGGTAATGCTCAATGCCTGCATGTCAAGATCCACAGTCGCCGTCGTAAAAATGTCGCCTGCAGTGATATTGTGATGGGCTAAAGTTGCGCTGAGGGCCATCGAAAAACAACCTGCATGCGCAGCTGCGATCAACTCTTCCGGATTGGTGCCGATGCCGTCGGCAAAACGGGTTTTGAATGAATAAGGTGTTTCGTTGAGTACTGTGCTTTGTGTGCTGATTTCGCCTGTACCTTCTTGTAAAGTACCATTCCAGTGTGCTTTTGCTATACGTTTCATGATTTTTAGATTGATGAGTTAAAGAACCTATTGTTTAAATGGTGTTTGTCGATTATTATTTGCTTTCGGTGATTAAGATGGCAGCCAGTTTATCCGGCATAGAAATGAAAGGCGTGTGGCTGCTTTGCAGGGTGTATACTTTGGCAACTTTGCTGTTTTTTACCATATACTGTTGTGCAGGATAGCTGATGGCGTGGTCATTAGCGGTATGGATATAGATTTTTTTCACGCTGCCGAAATTCTTCTCAGTCAAATGAACTGGTGTGGCAAGTGGCGCCAGCGGTTCTGGTTTGATGTTAGCGGCGATATAATCCTGAACCTGCTGAGGCGCGTCGGCAGCGAAGATATCTGCGGCTGCATCTTTGGCGATAATAGCCGCGCCATGTTCCTTATCGATAGTAAGGGATTTGCCGATATGAGATGCAGGGTCTTGTTGGGCCAATGATAAAAGGCTGTCGCCGTCGTGAGGTAAGGCTGCTGCAAGGAAGATCAATTCTTTAATCTGTGCTGGTTCATCTTCAGCAACCTGGCTGATCACCAGTCCGGCAAAGCTATGTCCCACCAAAACCACATTAGTTCGGGTACCGATGGCTGCTTTTACCTGGTCAACGTAAGTTTGAAAGGTGATACCCGCGAATGAGGTGGTATCTTTTCCGTGACCGGCAAGGTTAACGTTGATCACTTCTTCGCCCTGGGCTTTCAACAAAGGGGTTACCGCGTCCCATGAAGATGCATCAGACCATGCTCCGTGAACAAGTACGATAGTTTTAGAATTTTTGTGATTTGTTTTTTCGGCTTGAGCAGTAAAGCCTAATACGCTCAATGCCATCATTATTATTGCTGTTTTCATGTTTGTCTTGTGCCTAATTGTTTAGGACACAACAAACATCGGGCGATGCCGCCGCAATAAGTTTAACCCAGGTTAAAATCGAAAAATCCACTGAAAATTTTTTTCAGTGGACTTCGGTGATCCGGAAATTAAAGGGATTGTCAATGGATCTTATTTCCCAACCATTCTTTTACGGATCCGGCTTAATGACGGCCCCTGGATACCGAGATACGAGGCAATATGATATAATGGCACCGAGTTGAAAATATTAGGATGTTTTTCCATCATTTCCCGGTAACGGTCTTCAGGCGTTTTAAACAAGAATCCTTCGGTATTAACCATTACCTCATGAAAGGCTGTCTCGGCTACGATCCTGCCAAAGCGTTCCCATTGGTGTGATTGCCCGTAAAGATCATTCAAATGATCGATATGTATATATAATATAAGCGAATCAACCATCGCTTCTGTATAATACTCGCAGGCTGTCTGGGCTAAAAAGCTTTTATAGGATGTAACAAATTGCTGATCGGTAAAAAACAGCATGTTCTTTTCTTCTCCCGTATCGCTATTTACCCGGTAGATTCTGAATACGCCATTGATAACAAACCCGAGATGTTTACAAACATTTTTGTATTCGTTATAAAACTCACCTTTTTTATACTGCTTCAATTTCCAGTAAGGCAGTGACAGGTCAAAAGCTTCCGTTTTCATACCGGCAGACCCTAAAGTTGTTCTTAGTTGTTCTATAGCTGTTTCGTTTTCAGACATGCGATAAAAATATCAATTTTAATAATACCGTAAACAAATATGCTGCTTTAATCAACAGCTACCATTATTACTGTTCAATCGGCATGCAGGTTGCGTCACATGATATCTTTTTGACGGGGTTATATTATTTTTCGATTTTAACCTCGGTTAAACTTATCCGGAGCGTATTGTCGGATGTTTGTGGTGTCCTAAACAATTAGGCACTCAAATCATGAAAAAACTCATATTAACCTTACTTTCTATAGCCACTGTTGCTATTATTTTTTCATCTTGTTCAAAAAAGAATGATGAAGTGAAACCCACTGCTAAAAATTATGTACTGGTACACGGCGCATGGCAGGCCCCTTATGTATGGGACGCGGTAAAAGCCCAATTAATTAAGGAGGGTAACAACGTAACTGTTGTTGAACTTCCGGGCCATGGTAGCGATAATACTGATCCTTCAACTTTAACTATAAACACTTACAGGGATAAGGTACTTGACGCTATGTCAAAAATAAACGGTAAAGTTATCCTGGTAGGCCATAGTTTGGGCGGTATGATCATCTCAGCTGTTGCAGAGCAAGATCCTTCAAAAATTGAAAAACTCGTTTATCTCGCGGCTTACTTACCAACCTCCGGACAATCATTATTCGGCCTCGCCAGTACAGATCCAGGTTCGCAGCTGGGCATAGATGGAAATCTTATTAAGAATAATGGTGGCTTAACTGTTGATGTAAAACAAGATCAAATTGTGAATATCTTCATACCGGATGGTTCGGCCCAGGTTCAAAGCCTTGTACTGAAAAATTACCGGGCCGAGCCAGGAATCCCATTGCAGGATCCGGTAACACTAACAGCTGCAAATTTTGGCGCTGTAGAGAAGGTTTATATTAAAACATTGCAAGATCGTGTGGTATCTCCAGGCCTGCAAAGCAGGATGATCACCGCCGCTATGGGGGGCGTAAAAACAGTGTACCAGTTAAACACCAGCCACTCCGCGTTCTTAGCCAAACCAGATTCTGTAGCTATATTGCTGACTAAAATAGGGCAGTAATCAGCAGCCCCTCTTTCAATTTAAAGGAAGCCGTCTCATAAGTTATTATGAGCGGCTTTTATCGTTGAAATCTGAAGAGATCAATTATAAAGTTTAAATATAATCGTTCGAAAACCCGAAAAAATGAACTCTGAGTGGACAACAAATATGATTTTAAACCCAAGATATCATTTCTTCGTATTGTTTCTGAGTGACGATTCCCGAATTATTAGCTCAGATCTAAGTATCAAGCTGTGTGTTTCCTGAAAATCGTTTTTATCGACGAGGCGATTAATCATCAACTTTGCGGCAACTTCGCCCATTTCATAACCTTTATAATTTACCGTTGTAAGGGAAGGTTCGATAACTGTGGCGGTTGGATCATTATTAAATCCGGCAACTGCTATATCGGCAGGGATATTTATTCCTTCTTTTTTTAATACCTGCATACAACCGATGGCACAAATATCATTTGCCACAAACAAACCGTCGGGTAGGGGAGACATTTTCAGAATTTCTTGCGCTGCCTCCGCACCCGATTTGCTTGTCAGATCGTTTATTATTACCAGGTTTTTGTCAAAAGTTAAATTGTTTTCCTCTAAAGCCCTTTTGTAGCCCTGAAATCGTTCAGAATATACATTACGTAATTGGTTACCGCCAATATGAACTATCCGTTTGCTCCCTTGTTTTATAAGGTGGTCTGTAATATCATGAGCAGCTTTAAAGTTATCAATATAGATTTGCGGGCATGATTCATGTTCAAATACCCTGTCAAAAAATATTATCGGGACGTTTCGTTTGATGAACGGTTCAAAATGATCAAAATCTGTTGTGTCATAAGCTACTGAAACCAGTAACCCATCTACACGGTTATTGAGCATCGCTTTGGCATTGCTTGCCTCCTTTTTTGTACTCTCAAGCGATTGGCTGATAAAGAGGTTATAGTTATTGCTGTTGGCAACTTTTTCGATACCCGCAAGTACGTCAGCCATAAAATTGCTATTCAACCTCGGAACAATTACACCTATTATGTTGCTCTGCTTTTTTCGCAGGTTACTTGCTATCGAATTAGATCGGTAACCCATTTCGTCGGCTGTTTTGGCAATCAGTTTTTTGGTAGCCTTACTAACCCTCGGATGATCTTTCAATGCCCGGCTAACTGTTGCAGCCGAAACGTTGAGGCGGGCCGCAATATCATAAATGGTTATTTCTTTATGCACGTTATTGTCGGGTGTTTAACTTTTGATTCAGGGTATAAATATATAAATAAAAGATAAAAAGAAGATTTATAATGCAATCGATTGCATTATATTTGAGGCGTAAACCTGCAGGCACATATGATAGCTTCCAAATTGAATAAAAATGATTCCTAAATTAGAACAAACATTCAGGTGGTTTGGCCCTTCAGATCCGGTTTCTTTGTTGGCCATCGCACAAACCGGCGCAACTGGTATTGTCAATGCATTGCATCATATACCTTGTGGCGAAATATGGGGCGTTGATGAAATACTTGAGCGGAAAGAAATAATCAATAAAGCCGGGTTCAGTTGGTCGGTTGTCGAAAGCGTTAATGTTCACGAAAGCATTAAAATGGGCACTGCGGCACGCGACCACTATATTTCAAATTATATTGAAACGCTTACCAACCTTTCGGCAGCCGGCATCTATACGGTATGTTATAATTTTATGCCGGTATTGGATTGGACGCGCACTCACCTGGATTTCCGTTTGCCAAACAACGCTTCGGCATTAAGGTACCATGCACCAGCCTTGGCGGCATTCGATCTTTATATCCTTCAAAGAGATGATGCCTTTAAAGAATTTAGCCCGGCGCAACAATTGGCAGCCAAAACATACCTGGATACTTTAAAAGATACGGAAAAGCAACTTTTAACCAACACTATTTTAGCTGGGCTCCCTGGTACTGACGAGGTGTTCACGATAAATGAATTTAAAATATACCTTGAAAAATACGCTACTGTTAATGAACAAAAACTAAAAGAGAATCTTCGTTATTTTTTAAAAGCGGTGATACCTTACGCCGAAAAACTCGGCATAAAAATGTGTATCCATCCAGACGACCCCCCGTTTGCCATTTTAGGGCTCCCAAGGGTTGTTAAGTGCGAGGAAGACCTTGTTGAAGTTGTTAACATGTGCCATTCTGTGAGCAATGGCATTACGCTCTGTACCGGTTCTTTGGGGGCAAATAAAATCAATGATATTCCTGGTATTATAAATCGTTTGGGAGCACACATTCATTTTTTGCATTTGCGGAATGTTTGCAGGGAACCTGATGGAAGCTTTTACGAAGCCGAACACTTAAGCGGCGATACCGACATGTTTGCCGTAATGAAAGCGGTTGTGGATGAACAATTAAGACGTGAAAAAGCGGGCCGAAGTGATCTGGCAATCCCCATGCGTCCGGATCATGGCCATAAAATACTCGACGACTACAATTATCAAACATATCCCGGATATTCTGTTACAGGGCGATTAAAGGGGTTGGCAGAGTTAAGAGGCCTGGAGCTCGGTATCAGGCGGATGCTGAACAATTGATAAGCTTAAGGGTATTTGGATCGTTATTTAAAGCAGCTGATTTTCAAATAAAGACACGGCATTTGTGCTCGCTAAAGAAGGCACATTCTTTTAATTAATTTTGCTACCGTAAATTGTTTCTTCAATATGCAATTTACGGTAGCTCGGTATTATATTATTTATTGTTTAAAATAGTGGTTTCAGGCGGGCCAAGATAGGATGGTTTCAGGCCGCCGGTATTAATCACAACCTTCTCCAAAACAACGGCAGGGTCAACCATCCAATATTTAACGGTGTGTTTTCCCGGCTGGTCGATACGATGTACTGTTGTAAGTTTCCTGATGTTATCTGATACCGCGGCAGCCCAATCTTTTCCATCAACTTTCGGTGCTATATTAATAAGCTGTGGCAGTGCTTCATCTACAGATATAGCATAATATAACCCGTCTGTATTTTTGAAATCAAGCGTTGGAGTAATGTAACAGGTTATTGCAACTGATCCTGTATCTGTAAAATTAATATCGTATTCCAAATGAGGAGATTTCCCGCCGGGAGTTAAACGCGTGGCCGTAACGGGGCTGGGAGTAACGCCGGATTTGGTGTTCCCGAAATCAGGAATAGTTAACCAGTTTATGCTTTTTGATGATATAGCGCGCGAATAATGTTCTGCCTCGATAGCCGTGAAACCGCTTGGTTTACCCTTTCCGGATATTAAATTTCCCGGTAAAAGGTTAAGGTCTTTTCCTAATGTATCGGCAGCCGAACCACGCGAGGCTGCTTCACGTAAAGCAGGCATCTTGTTGTTTTTTGGATCGAACCATGATTCATAGCCTATATGAGTTTGATCCATCATGTGGCGCCATTTTCCTCCGGCAAGTGTGTCGTTATAATAGTTTGATATTTCCTGGTCGCGGGCGAACAACCTTTTTACTTTATCAGCCGACAATTTAGCCCCGGAGAAATTTCCGGCTTGCGCGTAGAAATTGTTTTTTGCAACTTCAAAATACATTTCATTTAAGTTGGCGCAAGCTTGTATGGGATGCAGCACGAGCTGGTAATATGCATCTTGATATTTGAGGGATAGCTTTTTGCCAAGCTGTTCAGCTTCTGTTAACAGGTGATTGTAATCACTTACAACGCGTTGAAATTCGCTGTAATTGGTGAGGCTGTACGTGTTTTGATTTAACAGTTCGGGTTTGCATCTTGCATTATACATGGTATAACGCGTCAGCATGTCCGCAATGTTCGTGGCATATTTTAAACCAAATTGCTGGCCCGCCCAATCCCGCGCATATTGTTTAAGGTTTGAGGCCGACCACTTTTCCGGGTTCCACGCATAATCCAGGAAAAAACTAATTGGATATTCCATCGGTTTCAGGTCGCCAACATTCACAACCCAAATCTGCCTTGCGTTGTAAGCGTATGCGAGGTGCATTTGCTCCCAGGTTTTTGATATGCTGTTGGTGTTAAGCCATTTGTAGTTTCTTGGGCCTCCAACGTAATCAAAATGATAATAAATACCGTATCCACCTTTTCGGGGTGCCGAAGTTAATGAAGGCAGTTTGCGGATATTACCCCAGTTATCGTCACATAATAAAAGGGTAACGTCATCAGGCACACGCATCCCTTTATCGTAGTAATCCTGCACTTCTTTATACAAGGCCCACATTTGCGGTACTTTTTCGGGTGACTTTTTCAATACATCGCCTATTATCTTGCGTTGGTCTTGCACTATACTTTCAAGCAGGGCAATATTGCTGCCTTCGGTCATCGGTTTATCCCCGTCGCCGCGCATACCAATTGTAACAATGGTTTCTTTGTCGCCCATGTTTTCAATTCCTTGCCGCCAAAACTCCTGTAGTACCTCTTTGTTATTTTCATAGTTCCATTCGCCTGTACCGTGTTTTTTCCATTCTTGCTGGGCCCTGTCCATAGGTTCGTGATGTGAAGTACCCATCACCACGCCATATTGATCTGCCAGTATGGGGCTTTGTTTATCATCAGCATTAAACGCGCTGCCCCACATGGCCGGCCATAAGTAGTTGCCTTTTAAGCGTAAAATAAGCTCAAACACTTTTTCGTAAACAAGGTGATTGATCCCGCCGAATTTTTCACGCGCCCAGCCGGAAAAAGCCGGCGCTTCGTCATTAATAAAAATACCCCTGTATTTTACAGCGGGTGTGCCGTCTGTGTGCCTGAGCGGGTTAACATAAATCTCCTTTTTTTGCGCCGGAGGCACATCTGCCCACCAATACCACGGAGACATGCCTATTTGTGCAGACAGATCATATACGCCGAAAACCGTACCGCGTTTATCACTTCCGGCAATTACAAGTGCCTGATCAACTCCGGGTAAGGGGCTTTTAACGGTTTGTATGAGGTAAGTTTCCCATTTGCCGGCAACGCTACTTGTGTTTAACTGCCCTTTTGTTACCATGTTGTCAATCACCGGGTTTTTTCCAAGTGTGCCAATAATTACAATTTTTTTTGCTTTGGGTGATGGCGCAAAAAGCGCATGCTTACCTGTTACTGCATATATATCTTTCAAAAAGCTACCGGCTGCCAAACGAACGGCAGGCCATTCATTATCGCTTAACCAAACTGAGGACGCGCCGGCGTGACCGACAAGCGGAAAATAACCAGGCACCATTTTTTCGGTTATTAAGTTTGGGTGGCCCGGTGATTGAGCTGCAGCTATATTTTTAGAAACTATCGTAGCGAAAATTACAAGGGGTAATAAAAAACTTTTTCTCAGCATATTATTATTCGTTAAAATTTTACGACATCCCAAAAAGCTTGTTTCGGCTGAAGCGACTGATCAAAAAGTAAAGGATAGTTTTTTCTGTCCCGTACCGGAAAATTGTCCAGCCAGCTGTATTTATCCGATAAATTCCAAAATGTAACACCAGTGATATATTTCCGGTATTTTCTAAATATTTCAAATACTCTGGTATATTGCTCGGCCTGTTTTTTAGCCCGCTCGGGTGTAAATGCTGTATTTTCAGCATCTTTCAGGGCCCGGTTGCCGTTTTCATTGGGATAAACGGAAATATCAAGTTCGGTGATTTGGATTTTTAGGCCAAGGGAGGCATACTCTTCTATAGCCCTGGTAAGTTCCAGTACTGTAGGTTCGTTTAATGACCAATGCGCTTGTAAGCCAACAGCATTAACCGGAACCCTGGCGTCAATAAGTTTTTTTAACAGCCTATAAACCCGTTCTCTCTTCCCTGGCCTTTCTGTGTTATAATCGTTGTAAAACAGGATAGCGTTAGGATCAGCTTCGTGAGCGTATTCAAAGGCTTTAAAAATAAAATCCTCGCCGCAGATCTTATACCATAATGAATTACGAAGGAGTTGTGTGCTATCATCAGATACGGCTTCATTAACAACGTCCCATGCATAAATTTTGCCTTTATATCTGCCTACAACAGTGTTGATATGGTCTTTAAGCCGTTTTAATAATATCTCTTTAGTTACCAGTTTTTTATTTCCATCGTAAAAGATCCAGTTTGGCACCTGGTTATGCCAGCACAAATTATGTCCTCTTATCCTAATGTGATGTGTTTGAGCAAAAGCAACGATTGAGTCAGCGTCGCGCCAATAGTAACGGTTTTCTTCCGGATGGATAGGCCCCATTTTCATCGCGTTTTCAGGGGTAATGCTGTTAAACTGATTACATATCAGATTTCGTTCGGCTGTGTCAGAGAGGGCCGCGAGGTTTACTGCTACGCCAACCGGGAAATAATTTTTATAGTAATCTTTCAAGCCCTTATGCGATAGAGTTTGAGCCGGGGTGATAGCGATGTTGGTTAAATACAGCAGCATGGCCGTGATATAGATTTTTGTTTTCATGTGGTTTATAGTTGCGGTTGTGAGGTGGCAATATAAATCTAAAAATACGATTTGTGCAATCGATTGTACAAATAACAATAATGATACATTCTGAGGATGCTGGTTGGCAGCGTATTGAGTTACTTTTATTCACGATAGCTTAATTATAAACGGTAATCCACCAATAAAGTCATGGCACATTCTGGCGCACGCGAAACGCCAGATCTTTATAACTGGCCAATTGCGCATAAGCAGTAACAAATAGCTGTGTAAAAAAGAGCACTATGTGCTTTGATTTTCAAAAGGTTTTTTATATTTGCAATCGATTGCATAGTCTTAATGAATTATAAACCATCGTTGATGACGATAAGTTATCGGCCAAATTATTTGCAATTCTTATAAAGCTGTTTTTTTGTTAGTATTATAAAATGTTGCTAAGCTGAATTAAAAATTTTATGCCTAAATATTTGTTGAAGTGTTCATGTCTGTGCCTGCTGTTTTGCATTGTGATGATAAGCAAATCCCGTGCAGACAATGGTTATAAGTTATGGCTTGAATATAATAGGGTAAACAATGAACAACTCGCAGGCGCCTACAGGCTGCAATTACGATACGTCGTATTTCCGGCAACGTCCGACCAGCTAAAGGCCGCTAAAGCCGAATTGTTGATGGGATTGGATGGAATGCTTGCAACAAAACCATCAGAGGTCAAGGATATAACCGGAGGACAAACTGTTGTAATTGGCACGAGGCAATCTTTAAAGTCCTTATCGATAGCAGTTTCTGACAGTGTCGGAGATGAGGGCTATCTTATCAAAACAACCCTGATCAACAAAAAACAATGCACCCTTATAGCTGCTAATACCGATGTTGGGGTGTTGTACGGCGTTTTTAATTTTTTAAAACTCATCCAGACCAATCAGCCGATCAGTAAGTTAAATATCGCTGATCATCCGCGTTTAATGTACCGGGTGCTGGATCATTGGGATAACCTAAACCGCACTGTTGAGCGGGGATATGCCGGTTCATCTATCTGGAACTGGCATAAGCTGCCAGACATTATCGATCAGCGTTATATTGACTATGCCCGGGCTAATGCATCGGTGGGTATCAATGGCTCGGTAGTGAATAATGTAAATGCCGATGCGTTGATCCTCTCACCGCAATATTTATTGAAAGTGCAGGCGCTGGCCAACGTTTTCAGAACGTATGGTATCAGAATTTACCTGTCGGTAAAATTCAGCAGCCCGGTTGAGTTGGGCGGACTAAAAACTGCCGATCCGCTTGACCCTGCTGTGAAAAAATGGTGGGCCGATAAGGCTGATGAAATTTATAGCTACATCCCTGATTTTGGCGGATTTTTGGTGAAAGCCAATTCAGAGGGGCAACCTGGTCCGCAAAGTTACAGTCGTACCCATGCCGATGGCGCCAATATGCTGGCAGATGTTTTGGCCCCACACCACGGCATAGTAATGTGGCGCGCTTTTGTATACGATAACAAAGTGCCCGATGATAGATTCAAACAGGCTTATAACGAATTCAAACCGTTTGACGGGAAATTTAAAGATAACGTGATCATCCAGGTTAAAAACGGCCCTATTGATTTTCAGCCGCGAGAACCTTTTCATCCCTTGTTTGGCGCTATGCCCAATACCCCGCTGATGATGGAATTTCAGCTAACGCAGGAGTATCTTGGTTTTTCAACCCACCTGGTTTATGAAGCGCCCTTATTTGCAGAATGCCTGCAATCTGACACCCACAAATATGGTAAAGGCTCAACCGTGGCAAGGGTAATTAAAGGCGATTTTAATAAGAAACTGATAACCGGTATGGCTGGTGTAGCTAACGTTGGTGCCGATTTAAACTGGTGTGGTCACCCTTTTGGGCAAGCTAACTGGTACGCGTTCGGTCGTATGGCCTGGAACCCGGATCAATCGCCCGCGGTTATTGCTACCGACTGGCTCCGTATGACTTTTACAAACAATGCCGGCTTTGTATCGCCAGTAAAAAACATTATGCTGCAGTCAAGGGAAAATACTGTCAACTATATGACCCCGCTTGGTTTGCACCATATCATGGGCGTATCAACACACTATGGCCCCGGCCCGTGGGTGGATAATGCAGGCCGCCCTGATTGGAATGCTACTTATTACCACAAAGCCGATTCGGCCGGGATAGGTTTTGACCGTACTACGTTCGGGAGTGGTGCATTAAGGCAATACGCACCAGAGGTTAAGGCGGACTGGGAAAACCTGCAAACCTGCCCCGACGAATACCTGCTTTGGTTTCATCATTTGAGCTGGAAGTATAAAATGCGTTCGGGCAGAACGTTATGGGACGAGCTGGTTTGGCATTACTACACAGGTGTTGATTCGGTTAAACAAATGGGCCTCACCTGGGATAAATTGCAAGGTAAAATAGATGCTGAACGTTTTATGGAAGTGAAACAGCTAATGCAGCTTCAGTATAAAGAAGCCGTAACCTGGCGCGATGCCTGTGTTTTATATTTTCAGACATTTTCTAAAATGCAGACAGGAGCCGGGTACCCTAAGCCTGAACATCCTTTAGATTATTACAAAAAACTGAAGTTTTACTATGTACCTGGCATAGGAGGCAATAATTACATGACCAATTAAAATCATCATAAACCCAAGCCAATGAAGCAGTATTTTACAACATCAAAGTTAATCGTTACGCTTTTTGCACCCCTGTGCCTTTTTAGCGCGTGTAACTCATCAAATTCCAAAACAGCCAACGCGGCCGACAGCACAAAAGCAGATACCGGGGAAAAGACAAAATATCTGTCACAGCCACTTATTAGTTCAATTTATACAGCAGATCCGTCGACACATGTATTTAACGGCAAAATTTACATCTACCCATCTCATGATATCAACGCGGGTATCCCCGAAAATGATAACGGAGATCATTTTGCCATGAAAGATTACCATATCCTTTCGATGGATAGCGTTGGTGGCAAGGTTACAGATAACGGCGTTGCGCTTGATATTAAGGATATTCCCTGGGCGGGCCGTCAACTCTGGGCGCCTGATGTGGCTTTTAAGGATGGCACTTACTACCTGTACTTCCCGGTAAAGGATAAAAAAGATGTATTCCATATTGGCGTAGCAACGTCGGCCAGTCCGGTTGGCCCTTTTAAAGCCGAACCCGAACCAATAGCAGGAAGCTATAGTATTGACCCTGCTGTATTTACCGATAGCGATGGCAAAACTTATATGTATTTCGGCGGTATTTGGGGTGGACAGCTTCAGCGCTGGATTAATGGAAAGTATGATGCCAATGGCTCAAAAACAGATTCAAAACAGGAAGATGCCCCGGCTATAAGCTGCAAGGTTGCCCTGCTTAAACCCGATATGAAAAGCTTTGACGGTGCTGTGAAAGATGCCGTAATTGTAGACAGCCTGGGTAAACCGCTACTGACCAAAGATCACGACCGACGCTTTTTTGAAGGCTCCTGGATGCATAAATATAATGGTAAATACTATCTTACTTATTCAACCGGTGATACACATTTTCTTTGTTACGCTATAGGCGATAGTCCATTGGGGCCATTTACTTACAAAGGCGTATTTATGAAGCCTGTGCAAGGCTGGACAACTCACCACTCCATTATAGAGGTTAAGGGCAAGTGGTATATTTTTTACCATGATACCCAGTTGTCAGGCAAAACGCATTTGCGTAATGTAAAAGTAACAACCCTTGAACATAATGCAGATGGATCAATTAAGCTGATCGATCCATTTTTGTAATTGATTGTTTTACAATTCTCTACCGTTTCTGAATTTAGAAACGGTAGAGAATTTTTTTATGCAGGAACTCGATTATACCCCGCTAAAGATAGAAAAGCCGCCATCAACAGTGATAACAGTCCCCGTCACAAACCGGGAAGCATCGCTAAGTAGCCAAACTAATGCGCCAACCAGTTCATCGGGCGCACCAAACCGTTTAAACGGTGTTTTATCAATTACGAGGTTTCCACGTTCGGTATAGGAGCCAATAGGGGTAGTTAATAAGTTTTTATTTTGCTCGGTAAGGAAAAATCCGGGGGCAATAGCATTGCTCCGGATCCTGTCGCCATAGCGGTTGGCAAGTTCTACCGCAAACCATTTGGTAAAAGTATCTACCGCGCCTTTAGCTAAACTGTATCCCAAGACTTTGGTAATGGCCTGTTGTGATGCCATTGATGAAATATTCACGATACTCCCGCTTCCGTTTTTAGCAATAGCTTCACCAAATATCCGGGTAGGTAAAATGGTGCCGAATAGGTTAAGGTTAATTACCTGCCGGAGTGCTTCCATATCAAACGAAAAAATGCTGTCGTCTGGCTGTATAATGCCCCCAGGCATATTACCGCCGGCGGCATTAACCAATCCGTCAATTTTTCCAAACGTATCCAGTACTAATTGGCGCGCAGCTTTTAGTTCATGCTCAATGGTTACATCGGCAATGAGTGCCAGGGCTTTAGTGCCGTTTTGCTGTAATTGGGCTACCCGCTGTTCTGCTATTTCTTTGTTCCGGCCAAGTATGGCAACAGCGCCGCCCGCCTGTGCAATGCCGTTAATAAAAGCTTGCCCTAATATCCCGGTTCCGCCGGTTACCACGATTACTTTGTTGCTTAGTGAAAAATTATCCATATATGATATTGGCAAATACGCCTTTGAGTTTTATGTGGTTTTATTTGTTGTATATAATTGAGCCTGTGGTAATACCAGGATAGTTATGGCTTATCTGTACGAAACGGCATTGCCGGTAAGCCTTCGTTATTGATTAAATTAGGATTGACCGGGTTATCTGCCCATGCATACCGAACGTACAGCGGATGAGACACATCGCTACTACTTAATACCACGGTATTGCCGTCAATGGTGGCTTTGGCCCAGGAAAAAATTTTATCGGCTCCGGCTATGGCGAATTCCTGCGGTTCGTCGCCGTCTTTGGTACTAAGTCCCGAACCCGAAGAATCAAAGGTGACGATGATCTTATCGCCATCAGCTTTTGCTGATTGAAAAACAGGACCGGACGCAACGATTTTTTTATCGCCGTAGGCAAGCTTTTCTGCCTGGAGGGCCAATCTTTCGCCAACCTCTTTTTTGGCATCCGGATGGATATCGTTCCATTCGCCAAGGTCAATAGCTACAGCCATCGCTGTGTTAGCGACGGACAATGAACTTACCTGGGCTTCGCGAAATTCGGCCCATTGACTTTCGGACGGCAAATAGTTCATTTCCATAAACCCCGGAAGCTGCACAAACAAGAAAGGCGCATCGGTCATTTGCCATTTTAGCCGCCAGTCGCGGATCATGCTCGGTTGGAGTTTTGCATATTGGGCCGGGTTGCCGGTATTTGATTCGCCCTGGTACCATACAAAGCCTTTAATGTTATAATTAGTAATAGGCGCTATCATTGAATTGAACAAAGCCGTTGGTTGATTTTGAAACGCGATGCCCCCGCCGGTTGCGTTACGCTGCGGTTTGTTTACCAATCCCACTTTATATTGCCAGTAGCCTGTAAGGTCAATGGTATCGGCGCCAGAAATAAGCTGGTATGGTTTATCGGGCACAAAACCCCCCTTGCCCGAATTGTTGGTAACGCGGACAACGATCAGGTTTTTCCCGGGTTTGAGGGTATTTGGAGGAATGTTATATCGCCGCTGGGGGTACATATAAGATGTCGAGCCGATCTGTTTACCGTTAATGTAAACTACATCTGCATCCACTATTCTTCCCAAAAAGATTTTGGCCTGCGGGTTGAGCATGGTTTGCGGAATGCTGATCTCGCGGCGATACCATACCACGCCGTCGAGGTTGTGAACACCCTGGTCTTCCCAGTATCCCGGAACAGCAATTCTACGCCATCCTTTGGTTATGTATTCAGGATCAAACCACTTTTCGGTAAGCCCCTTATCCTGCGGATAGGGCATAGGTTTATTTGCCGACGCATCTTTTCTCAAACTGTTTAGGAACGCTGTATCCCTGTTCCTTTTAATTATGTGTTCAATATCGGCAAAATCTTTCAGACTTTCTTCGCTCATCCAGGCCTCAATAGGGGTACCACCCCAGCTCGAATTGATCAAACCAATAGGTACGTGGTATTTCTGATAAAGCGCGTTGGCAAAAAAATACGCTACGGCCGAAAACTCACCAATGCTGGCAGAGTCAGCTTTTTTCCATTTGCCACCCGGAACATCTTCTTGCGGATTTTGCATATTGGCCTTATTGCTTATACCGAATTGCCGGATAGCGGGGTTATTTGCACCGGCAATCTCTTTTGCATAACGCACTTTGTGCAGTTCCATCTGGTGTACCATATTTGATTGACCCGAACACATCCATACATCGCCAATAAGTACATCTTTTAATTGAATGTGGTTTGATCCGTCAATGTTTATTGTATATGGTCCTCCGGCTTCCGTTGCTGGCAGCGTTATCAGCCACTTCCCGTCACCGGAAGCAAGGGTTTTAAATTTCCTGTTTCTGAATAGAATGGTAACATGCTCCGAAGGAGCGGCCCATCCCCATATTTTGATTTTTTGATTGCGTTGCAGTACCATACCGTCACTTATTATGGCAGGCAGGCGTACTTCGGCACGTGCAATAAGGCTGGTCAGCACAATCGCAATCAGACCAAGTGATTTCTTAAGTATCATATCTACAGTAGTTTATAATAAATGGTGGGCTATCCGACAGTGGTTCAAAACATGGTTTTAAGAGCGATGTAAGTTATAAATAAAAAATAATACTGCAATCGATTGCGCATTAAAAAAAATATATTACCTTGCAATCGCCAATTTTAATAGACTAATTTTCTTCTTTTTATATGAATAACCGCATGAGAGGCGTAAATAGCCAACTGAGCTTTATCCTTAATTTACCTTTTGAATGGCAATCGATTGCTCAATCAGGTATTTTGAGTGATAATTCTGATGGCTTTGCGTTGCTTTTTCTTCATAAATGGCGCCTTGTTGTATTGGCGCTTATAAGAAACCCTAAAGCGTCAGAAAATAAGATTGATCATTTGTGTCATGATTTTGCGTGCAATACAAAGGAAGAACTTCTGAATATAACCGGATTTAAAAGACCAAAACAGCTGAAAAGCGTTTGGTTACACCATTATATTATAAACTATTTTTTAAGAAACCTGAAATGTTTCCGAGGCTTTGATTTTGCAATCGATTGCGTGATTGAAATCAAAGGCTTTTCGCAAGGCAGGTGAGATGAGCCAATTAATAAATAAAAAACGAAATCTCCCGGGTCAAGGACCGGGGACTTTCAGTAAGGAACCCTATAAACCCCTATACTTCAATCCAATTATAAAATGAATTTATGCGAGTAAAAATTTACACAACAAAAGAAAGAGATGGTGATACCCCCCATCTTAAAAGGGCCCCGGTGCTTTTGCTGATAGCCCTGCTAAGTTTTTTTTCATTTAACCTGTATGCGCAGAATACTGCTGTTAAAGGCCGTGTGGTGGACGAACGCGGTCAGGGCGTGGCCGGTGCTGCCGTGCGGGTAAAAGGAGCAAAGACTGGTACTACCACCGATGTTGATGGTAGCTTCCAAATCTCGGCCCTACGAAACGCGTCGCTCCAGGTGTCTTCTGTAGGTTATGTTACCCAGGATGTGGCAATCAACAACCGGAATAGTATCACCGTTACCCTGGTGCCTGAACCTAAAAGTTTAACTGATGTTATTGTTGTCGGTTACGGAAGCCAGCGAAAGGAAGCCGTTACCGGCTCTGTAGCTTCCATTAGCGGCGCTAAACTTAACGAAGTACCTTCAGCAAATATCGCGCAGGCCCTGCAAGGCCGCGTCGCGGGCGTGGAACTTGCGCAAACCTCTACAAAACCGGGCGCAACCATGCAGATCCGTATTCGTGGCACACGGTCTATAAACGCTTCCAATGATCCTTTGATCGTACTTGACGGGATCCCTTTTGGTGGAACTATAGCTGATATTAGTCCTGATGATATCCGGAGCGTTGATATCTTGAAAGACGCGTCGGCAACAGCTATATACGGTTCGCGCGGTGCAAACGGTGTAATATTAATCACTACCAAAAAAGGAAGTGTTGGTCAGGAACCACAGGTAGCTTATTCCGGCTATTATGGTTTTAAGGATGTATTGAAGTATCCGATGATGCAGACTGATAAATATCTTGCACTAAGAAAAAGGGCCGGATTGAACAAAAATCCCGGAGCCGATGAAGATACTACCGGAAAAACCAACACCGATTGGCAGCATTTATTTTACCGCCCTGCAGCGGTAACAAACCATGATGTAAGTGTTACCGGTGGCACAGTAAAAGGCAGCTATAAATTTGGTGTAGGTTACTACCGTGACGAAGCACCGGTGCCACTTTCGCAATACAACCGTATTTCGTTAAGGGGTTCGCTTGATCAGGGAATTGGTAAGCTGTTCAGGGTTGGTTTTACTACCAATAACAGCTATAGTATTACCGATGGTGCAAGCATTGGCATGTATGGCGTGTTGAGCATGTCGCCGCTGGCTAACCCGTTTAATGCAGATGGAAGCACCAAACGTGTGGTTACTATGCCGCAGGATATCCAGTGGGTGCAAACCAAAAAAACATTAAATGCCCTTGGCGACCAATATGCCAACAGGACTAAAGAGTTTGCATCGTACAACTCACTTTACGGCGAAATGAAAATTCCGGGAGTGGATGGTTTAAAATATCGTTTAAACCTTGGCGGTAACTTCCGTTCGGGCTCAAATGGCAGCTATACCGGTATCGGTGTATTCAGCTCTGATCCAGCAAACCCTAACAGCGCATCAATCAGCAATTCGCTCACCACTCAGTGGACCGTCGAAAACCTGTTGTTTTATGATAAAACAATCGCGCAAAAACACAATATCAACGTAACTGCTTTGTATTCATCGGAGCAGGTAACTTACAACAGCTCTTCATTGAGCAGGCGGAACCTGGCCGGCGATACTTTTCAGTACTACAACCTGGGACAAACCTCTACAGGAAGCAATGATGACATTACTTTAGACCCCAATAGCCAGTCGTATACACAAAGCGGTTTGATGTCATACATGGGCCGTATCATGTACTCGTACGATGATCGCTACCTTATCAGTGCTACCTTCCGCAGCGATGCGTCGTCGAGGTTGGCTACCGGCCATAAATGGCATAGCTATCCTGCGGTTTCGGCCGGCTGGAACATCTCGCGCGAATCATTTATGAAAGGTGTGCAATGGATAAACTCCTTAAAACTGCGTGCCGGCTATGGTCAAACCTCTAACCAGTCAGTAGCACCTTATGCTACGCTTGGCCAATTGAGCGTGCGCCCGTATAATTTTGGAAGTACCAATGCCAATGGCTATTATGTAACCGTGCTGCCTAATCCTAATTTGGGCTGGGAATTTTCAAAAACCAAAAACATCGGTTTAGATTTTACTTTGTTTGATAATCGCCTGTCGGGTACGTTTGAAGGGTATGTAACCAATACCAATAATCTTTTATTAAGTGTTGGCTTGCCAGCAACATCTGGTGTGAGCAGCTATACCGGCAACGTGGGTTCTACACAGAATAAGGGCTTTGAGGTATCGTTGAATGGCGTGATCATCAACAATAAAAATGGTTGGAGCTGGGAAGCGGGCGTAAACTTATACCGCAACGTTAACAAAATTGTAAGCCTTGCCTCTGGACAAACCAGGGATGAAAGCAACTGGCTTTTTGTAGGACACCCGTTAAACGTGATATACGATTACAAGAAGATCGGTATCTGGCAGGCCAGCGAGGCAGCTGCCGTAAAACAATACGAAGGCAGCGGCGGGCAGGTTGGAATGATCAAGGTGCTTTACACGGGCGGTTACAATGCCGATGGCTCACCAAGCCGTATCATTGGTTCGGATGACAGGCAGATACTGGATGCCGATCCTAAATTTCAGGGTGGTTTTAATACCAAGGTTACCTACAAGGCTATTGACCTTACTGTAGTTGGCGCTTTTGTAAACGGCGGCATCCTGAACAGTACCCTATACGGATCTAACGGCTACCTGAACCTTGAAGACGGTCGTCGCGGACAGATCGATATCAATTATTGGACCCCCACCAACCCTGGCGGTCAGTTCCCTGACCCTAACGGGCCCAAAAACAGTAATAATCCCAAATACGGATCAACCCTGGGCTATTTTGATGGCTCATACCTGAAAGTACGTGCCATTACTCTGGGCTACAATTTTGAAGGCAAATGGATGAACCGGATTGGGATGAAAAGGCTAAGGGTTTATGCCACAGCGCAAAACCCGTTTGTGTTTTTCTCGCCGTACTACAAGCAGTCGGGAATGGATCCTGAACCAAACTCGTTTGCTAATGATGGTGCAAACATGGCTGTGGCTTATGGCTCTGGTCAAAGGAGGTTACTTACTGTAGGTTATAACACACCTAATACGCGCAATTATTTATTAGGTATTAATGTATCATTTTAAAATATACGGCAATGAATCGAGCATACAATAAAATATTGAGATTATCTGTCCTGTCTTTGCTGGCCATGACCAGTTGCAAAAAAATACTGGACGAAAAGCCAAGGGCCATCTTCACGCCCGATTATTTCAAAACACAGGCCGGCGTAGTAGGCGGTATTACCTCATGCTACGGTCACCTGCGCTATATGTACGGTAACGGTTATTTTCTTAATTCAAATCAGATAAGTACCGATGAGTCTACTTGGGGACAAAACTCCGACGGAAACGTTAAAAACCTTGATTTTTCCGGGGTAGGTACAATCGATCCCGCATCAAGCAATACAGGTATCCTGTGGGGAGCTGCATTTCCTAACATTAACACCGCGAGTGGCGTAATTGAAAATGGCGCGGCGGTGGGCGTTTCCGACGCATTAATTGCCGAAGCAAGGTTTTTTCGCGCGTTTGATTATTTTTTGCTTGTACAAACGTTTGGCGGTGTACCACTTGACCTTGGTGCCGGCGAACTGAAGTTTAACACCTCAACAACAAGAACATCAAAGCGTAATACCGTACCTGAAGTTTATACCAAAGCGGTATTTCCCGATCTGTTGATCGCCATTGATAAACTGCCGGTATCGGGCCGGGTTGTTGGAGGGCTGACACAAAATGTAGCGCGGCTTTTTTTAGCAAAGGCCTATTTAACCTATGGCTGGTGGCTTCAAAACCCCAACGGTATTCCAACCTATCCGGATGCGCAGCGTACAGACCCCGCCGGGCATGACCCGGCCTGGTATTTTCAGGCGGCTTATGACGTGGCAACCGCAGCTATCCAGAGTCCGGGTCCTTTTGGTTTGCAGCCAACTTTTTATGACGTTAGCTTAGCAACTAATGACCGTAATAATGAAACGATGCTGTATGCCGACCATACCCAATCGAGCAGTATTTATAATGGCGGGGATTTAAGCTACAGCGGAGGCGGTTTTGGTACCGATAGCTTTGCCGCCTGGTTTGAGCAGTTTAACTATACCAACGTAAAAAGTAGCACGTCAAGTACAGCGTGGGCGGCGGTTAGTTCGGTACAAAGGGCTGCCGTGCAATCTTTAGGCCGCCCGTGGACTATGCTGGCACCCCCCCAGGCAATATTTAAAAATACCTTTGCCGACAAAACAAATGATTCGCGCTATGACGGCACGTTTGTAACCCGGTACCGTACAAATTTTGTTGAAGCCGCGGTAAAAGTAAATGGCGTTATCCCGGCCCAACTTTACAATGCTAACTTTTTACCTATAGCTGAGAACGATCCGGTACTCACTTTTTTAAATGCCGATGTTGGCGGCGTTGATTATTCTAATTCTGTTTTCAATAGCACAGTAGGTGCCGGTGTTTTACCCGGACGTGCCGATTATGTGATAGAACCAAGCGCTTTCAGTAGGATCTGTTATCCGGGTAACTGGAAATTAGGGCCGTACAGAACTGATAACAACGGAGGTTTAGGATCGCCCAATGCCAGTTTAACCCGTCCGTTTCCGGTTGCAAAGTTTTCTGAATTATTTTTTATTGCCGCCGAAGCCGCGGTAAAAGGGGCTACCACTAAGGCTGTTAGCGGAACGTATACAAACGACGGTACTGCAAGAGGGCTTATTAATGTGATCAGGGCCCGTGCAGGTAAGTGGCGCTTTGATAATGGCAATAATGTTACCAAAATACAGGATAACAGCGCAGCCATGATTGCTGCCACACCAGCTACTATTGATATCAATTATATCCTGGCCGAACGCTCACGAGAATACTTTGGCGAGGGCTATCGTTGGTTTGACCTTGTTCGTACCCAAAAATGGGTGGAGTTAAGCAGCAGCTTTATAATAGCCGGTGCAACCAATGCTAACGATTGGAAAGATCATACAGTTTCAACCGTAACCCGTACCATTACACCTGCCAATTATCTGCGCCCAATACCTCAATCTCAACTTGATGGGATGGATATGAGTGCTGCGGATAAAAAAGCATATCAAAATCCGGGATATTAATTAATATTATAGTGATGTTCATAACATGATCAGGTAGGAAAAATACTCCTCCCTGGTCTGTTTTAGATTGGCAATATCTTCTTCTTCTCTATTATGAAACTTACCAGGTTAATTATCATTACTCAACAAGGTCTGTTTGGCTGTTTCTGCAATTTAATGGCCTTGAAATCCTCTTTGTTTGCTTCACTTTTTCTATTTCTGATATCATTTTCTGCTTCTGCACAACAACAGCAACATGGGGTGACTACAGGAAGGGAACGCATAAATATTAACAACGGATGGCTGTTTATGCGGTATGATGGTAAGGGCGATGACCTGATGTATGATGAACGCCCGGTAGTTAATAATCGTAAAGATGACGTTGTTGCCGATAGTCGTCCGTTACAAGCCAATTTTGAAGGAACTTCAGAAAACGTACTGAAGAAATGGATTTTGCCAACAGCTAATGATTTTTTAAGCGATACATCAAAGCGCTATACCCGACCGGCAGGCAATCCGGGTGCTGATTTTCCATTTGTGCAGGAGAAATTTAACGACCGCCAGTGGGAACGCATTAATCTGCCGCACGACTGGGCAATAAAGGGCCCTTTTTATAAAGATGAAAATGCCATTGTTGGTGGTGGCATGGGCCGGTTACCTATACAGGGAATTGCCTGGTACCGCAAAAAGATCAATATTCCGGTTACTGATAAAGGCCGGAGTATTTACCTGGAAATAGATGGAGCTATGTCGTACATCATGGTTTGGCTGAATGGTAAGCTGGTAGGGGGATGGCCTTATGGTTATAATTCGTTCCGGCTTGATTTAACGCCCTATATAAAATGGGGCGGGGTGAACCAGATAGCCATTAGGTTAGATAATCCGCTTAATTCTTCGAGATGGTATCCTGGTGCTGGTTTGTACCGAAATGTATGGCTTACCAAAACCAACCCGGTGCAGGTAGCGCAATGGGGAACAACAGTTCAAGCCTCCAATGTATCTGCGGCTTCGGCAACAGTGGCATTTAAACTAAAGGTTGAAAATAAAGAAAACAAGGATGAGCAGGTAAGAGCTGAGACCGATATCTATCGTTTGCCGGAATCCGGGAGCGAAGGCAAAACGATCGCAAAATTGCCTGTGTCAAATTTTAGCATAAAAAGCAATTCCAAACAAACATTAACCGGCACAATTGTAATTAAGCGTCCGGAACTTTGGGGGCCGATACCATATCAAAAACCAAACTTGTATGTTGCAGTAACAAAACTGTATGTAGGGAGGCATATTATTGATACTTACAGAACACCATTCGGCATCCGTGATGTGAAATTTGATCCCGTTAAAGGAATAATAGTTAACGGCCAGCCTGTTAAAGTTCAGGGTGTTAATCAGCATAATGATCTTGGTGCTCTCGGCGTTGCTTTTAATGCACGGGCAACCGAACGGCAGCTTGAAATATTACGCGAAATGGGATGCAACGCGATTCGGTTAGCGCATAATCCTCCAGCTCCGGAATTGCTTGAAATGACCGATAGGATGGGTTTCCTGGTAATCGATGAAATATTTGATTGCTGGAACCAGGGAAAAACACCGTTGGATTTTCACCTCATTTTTCCAGAATGGCATGAGGCCGATATCCGCTCATTCATCCGTCGGGATAAAAACCATCCTTCGATTATAGCCTGGAGTTTCGGTAACGAAGTAGGGGAACAGTATACCGATGTAGCGGGGGCTAATCTTGCAAAGCAACTAAGCAGTATAGTAAAAGACGAAGACCCGACAAGGCCTACAGCAGCATCCATGAATTATGCCAGGCCAAATATGCCTTTTCCCCAATCAACCGATCTGATTTCGCTTAATTACCAGGGTGAGGGAATCAGGGATGCTCCGGCGTATGCAAACCTAAAAGGAATCAGGACAACTCCTCTATATCCGGCATTTCATGCTAAATTTCCTGAAAAAATGATCGTTAGTAGTGAAACTGCTTCTACCTTAAGCACGCGGGGAACATATATTTTTCCGGTTTTCGATGGGATAAGTGCGCCGGTTAACGATACATCAGGCGGAGATCCGAATCACCGTTTTGTTAGTGCTTACGAATTGTATACTGCTCAGTTCGGCGCCTCGCCCGATAAGGTTTTTATGTCGCAGGATAAGCATCACTTTGTTGCAGGTGAATTTGTATGGTCGGGCTGGGATTACCTGGGCGAGCCTACACCATACTACACCGCTCGCAGTTCATATTCGGGGATCATAGACCTTGCAGGTTTTAAAAAGGACAGGTTCTACCTTTATCAATCAAGATGGCGTCCGGATTTGCGGTTTGCACACATTTTGCCTCATTGGACATGGTCGGGAAGAGAAGGCAAAATTACGCCCGTACACGTTTTTTCATCTGCCGATGAAGCTGAATTGTTTCTAAACGGAAAATCGCTGGGCCGAAGGAAAAAAGGTGAATATGAGTACAGGTTTAAGTGGGATAGTGTAAAATATCAACCGGGAGAGCTTAAAGTAGCGACCTATAAAAACGGTAAGCCATGGGCTACTGAGATTGTTAAGACAGCTGGTAATGCAGCTAAATTGCAGTTAACGGCAGATCGTCAAATAATCAAAGCCGACGGAACTGATCTATCTTTTATAACAGTAAAAGTTTTAGACAAAGACGGAAATATAGTGCCCGATGCTGATAACAATATCACTTTTTCAATATCCGGGCCAGGCGAAATTGTTGCTACAGATAACGGAGACCCTTCAGATTTGGTTGCATTCCCTTCAAAAACAAGGAAGGCGCTTAGCGGAATGGCGTTGGTTATTGTAAAAGCAAAGGCAGGGCAACACGGCAAATTGGTGGTTACCGCCAGTACGGGAAATTTAGAAAATGGAAATGTAATTATAACCGGCACCGCACACTAAGAGACGACTGGAAAAGCCGTTAAATGGTGCCATAATATCTCTAACTACATTTAATAAGTCTAACATCTCCTGTGAATGATTGACGAGGTTAGGTTACAAATCTTTTTCCTTGCGCATCATACTAAGAAACGCGGCCGTGATACCCAGGTAACTGGCAATTTGTTTCTGTGATATACGTTGTTCCAAACCAGGATAATGTCGGCGAAACTCCCGGTAACGCTGCTCCGCGGTTTGAGACAGGGCTGAAGTTACCCTTCGCTGAAACATGTCGAAACCATTCTGTGTCAATATCCGGAAAAAACGTTCCAGCTTCGGTACCTGGGCAAACAACTTTTCAAGATCGGTCAAGGTGAAATAAGATAATCTTGAATCTTCCAGGGCCTGCAGACTGGTGGTTGCGGGTTTCGCTTTAAAAAAGCTCACGATATCGCAAGCCCACCAGTTTTCAGGGTAAAAGCAGAGGTTATGTTCCTGTCCATCCTGGTTTGTATGAAAAAGGCGCAGGCAACCCTCATTTACAAAATAAATATGATGATTGACCTGCCCCGGCCGCAGTAACATATTCCGTTTAGAAACCTGTTTCTGACGCAACAAACCAAGCACCAGATCCTGTTCATCGGGAGTAAGTGCTATGTGCAAGGCAAAGTTAGACAGGATATGTGCCGTCATAACGCAAGTATAACCTTTAAAAGTCAATTTTGCGGGTCATTAATAATTTCAGTTCGGCGGTTCCGGCAAGGCGTAACGGGTTTGCTATTTGCTGATAAACTTCACTTTCAGCAATAGTTTTAAAAGCCTGGGCACTCGGATATTCAACCAATAAAACCTCGTCCCAATGTTCGTGTTCATCAGTGATAACAGTAGCTATTACTTCGCTTACCAGCTTAACACTAACGCCCTCAATGCCCAGTTGCTTTACTACCTGGCCAAATGCGGGCACATATTGTTCAAAATATATTTTTTTGTCCCTGAACTTTATCAGGTTCAACATTAAAACAGGTCCCTGACCTGGTTCAAAATCGGGTAATGTGATCATGTTTTTTTTATTAAAAGAAACCTACAATGCTGGTAATCCGGTACTCGCTGTCAAATTCAAAATAGTCCATACCCTCAACCGGGTATTCTTCCTGACGGATAGCCAACCAGCGGAAACGGCCGCTTTGGTGGTGGGTTTGTGGTTCTCCAAGTACTTTAAAAGTTCTTGGCCCCATCTGCTCGTATGAGTTTAGGATTAGTCTGGCGATTGCTTCCTGCCCGGTTATAGTGTCTGTTAGCCGGTCGGTGTAGGTGCCATCCGGCGCCCAGCATTTACTGATTTTTTTACGGATGGCTTCTGGTTCCGTTTCATTCCACGCACTTGTATAGGTAAGAATGGTTTGTTCAATGTTTTTTATGTTTTCCATAAAGCAAAGGTCGCTGACCTTGCCTGTAAAAAAGTTTAAGTAGTTGAAGAGTTTAAAATAAAAGGCTTGTAAAAAACAGAATATTATTCATCTGATAACGCTTATTGGTATATTGCAATAATGTCAGATTACATAGCTATACTTAAGGAATGGATAGTAGCCCTTGGTGAAAAGCACGAAGTTGATCCCTTGCTGTTGGGTTGTCTTTACTTTATAAGTAAAGTGAGCCTGGTTATCTGTATTGGTTGGGTGATCAAAACGCTGAGGTCAAAAAAGACAGTTATGGTGCCGGTATTACTAACCACAATTAGTTTTATTATACCTTATCTTTACATCATCATTGCCGGGCGTAATATCCCGTTTTGGATTTATATATTGATCTTATTCATATTTGTTTATGGAGGGTATACAATCCGGCGGAAGGTCATGATCGGGTCTGATTCTTCAAGCCAATAAGATAAAAGAACACTTGGGCTTATCATTTAAAAATCGTTAATAGCTATATAAAGGCATGAAATACACTCAATAAGATTGTTTGGGGTATACCAATCAATAATAAGAAGCTCATTTCTTTTAACTATTAATGTTAGTTTATGGGTTTATTCCGATATGGTTAGCGATGTTTATTGTAAGTAATTGGGGAAATATCGGGGATATTTGATTGCGATAGATCTCACTTCGAAGGCGTAATCTTTTTTAGCACTTCGACAGCAAACTCTAATTCGTGTTCATTTAACGAAGCAAATCCAAAACGGATAGCATCATATGCTAAATCTTTACCTTTAAGATAGGGCACGCCAACGAGCTGTAATCCTGAAGCACTTGCTTTATTGATAATGCCTGAAAGCGGATAGTTTTCATTAAACTTTAACCACAGCGCCATACCGCCTTGTGGCTTTTTAAATTCTACCAGGTGGCCGAGTTCATTGGTAATGAGATTTGAGGCGTAGTCGCACCGGTATCCGTATAGCTTGTTTGCTTTCATGATAAACCGCGAAAACTCGCCGCTCTGCATGAGTGATGCTACTGTACCTTCCATGAGGGCATCACTTCTTAAATCAATTAACATTTTTAATTTAACGGCGCTTTGCAAAAAGCCGGGTGTCGCTATCATGTAACCCAACCTGAAATTAGATCCAAGTACCTTAGTTAGCGATCCTATATAAATCACATGGCCATCATGAGAGCCACTGGCCAATGGCAGATACGGACTGTATTGGTACTGAAAATCGTAATCATAATCATCTTCGATTACTGCCAGCCGATGGGTTCTGATCAGCTCCAGTAGTTTTGCCCGTCGTTCGGAGCTCATCGTAACCGTCGTTGGATGATGGTGGTGCGGGATAATGTATAGCAGTTTGATGTTGTTGTTTTCCAGGGCATCTGCAATGGCATCAACATCGGCGCCTTCGTGGTCTACTGGAACAGTGACTAATTGTGCGCCAAGTTGTCTGAAAACGGCATCCGCTAAAAAGAAGCTCGTGTCGGTTACTAAAACCTTATCACCCGGCCTGATGATCAGTGATGCAGCCAGGTAAATAGCCATTTGAGCGCCGCGGGTGACCATGAGGTTTTCGGTTTCGATATTTAGTCCGCGGGTATCATTCAGGAAAGAGGTTAAGGTTTCTTTGATAACGGGGCTGCCACCAATATTCCAGCTTGTATTCGTTTTTTTTAATGTTTGATGAGTGAGGAGCCTCTTGTATTCTGCCGAAACCCGTTCAACCGGGAAAATATTCACATCAGGGAAACCATCGTCGATAATTACCTTAGGATTGGCGTTTATTTGTGGAAAGGATGGGACATGCTCCATCCCATCAAATATAATTGCCGGTTCAGCTTTATAACTTGATTTGGCTTTGCTGGCATAGGTACGGGGTTTGATAATAGGTAAAAGCGTGGATACCCTATACTCTTTTCTTTCTTTGCTGATCAACCAGTCTTCTGCTATAAGCGTATTATAAGCAGCCATGATGGTTTTACGATGCAGATCCAGGTCTGCCGCGAGCAGGCGTGTACTGGGGAGCTGCATATCGGGCAACAATATTCCTTTTTGAATTAACAGGACAAGTTGCGATGCAAGTTGCTTGAACACAGCTTCAGCGCTATTCTTGTCGATTTTTAATAAGGTTTTAAAGGGAAGCATAAATAACCAATTAAGTTTATCACCAAACATCAATTTGCGCTGGTCACTCAGATTGGAAAAAACTGGTACCCGAAGCTATGAACAGTCGTGCGTAAGTTTGTGCTGTACAAATATATTACAATCGGCAGGATATGATGAATGCTAATGCGATGTACCTGTTATGTGGCAAAAGCCATTCTGTGTTCAAATTAGATGACTGAAAAATGAAAAACTTATTGATTATTAACGCGAGCCCAAGAATTGAACGCTCGGTTACCAGAAGTATGACCAAATTCTTTGTTGATACGTGGATAAAAACTAATCCCGATCACACGATCTATCGTCGCGAAGTTGGCCGGGAACCTATTCCGCATGTATCTGAATTATGGATCTCGGCAGCTTTTAAACCTTCGGAGTTGAGAACTGAGGCCGAAGTCGATGTACTTAAGGTAAGCGATCAGTATGTAGCCGAAATAAAGGCGGCCGATGTGATAGTATTGGGGACGCCCATGTTTAACTGGTCTATCCCCAGTGCATTAAAAGCTTATTTAGACCAGGTGATCAGAGCCAATGAGACCGTTAAGATGAGACCGGATGATCCCCAAAATCCATACAGGGGTTTATTGAGGGATAAAAAGGTTTATCTATTGTTTAGCAGGGGAAATGCGGGATATGAACAAGGCGAATATTTTGCACACATGAATTTTCAGACTGAGTATCTTAAAACGGTTTTTAAGATCATGGGCCTTACAGATATCCAGGAAGTAGCGTTAAATGGAAGTGCTTTTGATCCCGGCGTGTATGAACAATCTAAAAAGGATGTTTATCTCAAAATAGCTGAAATGGCATCAAATGATAAGCGTATAGAAATGGCGTAGAATATATAAGCCACCAGTTAGTGTTATAGTTCATCGTAATTAGCAACCTCCCTGATCGCAATAAAGATAACCTTAACTCTGGCGGCTTATATAAGTTATTTTTAATTTAGAGAAAATGGCATACGGTTAATTAGTCGTTTTAGCGAAATGGTTACAGGCAAGATAATAGCCTTTGTTAAGATATAGCCGGTGTGCTGTGTGCAGTGCGTAGCCGCTGTCGAGATGAATGCTATTTATACCTTCATTGATAGCCTGGCCGTTAACATAATCCAGCAAAGCACCCGCATAGCCTTTTCCCCTTGATTCTGTGAATGTAAACAGATCATCTACGTAGATTATCGGCCCTGTACGCAGCATGTTCAGTTTTCGGTAACCTATAAATGCGGCAGCTTTTGTATTATTTGCATCAGGAATAAAAGCTAATTCAAAGCCTTCATGGGCTATCATTTGAAAAACCTGGTCAACTACCTTTTTTCGGTCCAAATTTGATCGAAATTCGAGAATCGCTTCTTTACAAAATTCAATATCAGCCTTAGTGATTGCCTTTTTGCATTCCATAATCAGTTTTGATTTTAATAGTATAATTGGGTTACAAAGTTCTTTTTTGGATATAATTATCGATACTCCAAGCATGATGATCAAGGGTGGAAAGTATTAATGCTGAGCCGGTAAAAACAAAAACAGGGTAATTGACAGGAGCGCTTATGCTCACGAACATGGCCATGCATAAGCCGAAACAAAGGGTGAGGATACCGGCGCCTAACGCAGCTTCTTTAATTCTGTAGCCAACTACGAGAAGCATCCCAAATACCAGTTCAGCGATTGTGGCCACAAAGCCTATTATATTGGCTAAAGGCCGGTTTACAAAAGGAACAAGTGTGTTGGTATAGTCAACGAAATGCTTCCAGTCACCCCATGCTGTTCCTGAGCCGTGAGTTCCCAATAAGCCTAATCGGTCCATTACTGCCATAAAAAAGCTAACTGCTATAGCTAATCGTAATAAAAACTGGCCTATGCCTGTAATATTCTTCATTTGATTTTGAGTTTAGGATCAAAGTTAGCGCGGGCATATTTAAGTCTCGGGTACCAGCTAACATATTACAAAGGGACCAGCTATAGAAATATAAATTTATCAGGAGGTGGTGTCTAATTAATAAAGGACAGGTACCAGGCGCCGGGTAAACAGAATTAGTTCGTGAATAAGCGTTCTGACCATCTCAGGTTTGTTTCGGTAGGATCCGGAACACTCATCTATCATGCTTTTGTAAATTTCATTGATTCGCCACTCCTGATTGTTGCTAACAAGAAACCTCGCAGGCATTTCAGGCCTGAATAAGTCAAATTTTACTGCTAATGCCAAAAGTTCTTTACTAAGAAGGGATTCTGTAAAATAAGTTTGATAACCGTTTATGTTATCCGGAACTATTGGTTGTGGGTTTAAATAAGTGAAACTTAATGTCGGATAGCCTGATTTTGAGAAAAAGCAGATTTTATAATGAGCTTCAGAATTTATATTAAAAAATACCTCAGACTTATTATTTACTGTTATTCCTTTACTGAAAACATAAAATCCGGATAAACTATCTTCAGCTTTATCACAAATCTCATTTTCATTTAATACCTCCAGAATTTCTGAGTTTATAGTCATTATCACTTTTTATATTACAGCATATCATAATTTACTAATTATATCATATGTAGGGGAGGCTATAGCTTTTCAACCTCCCCTAAATCTTTATCGGCGAACGCGAACAATTGTTTTGCCATTAGCCCGATCTGTCGAATTATAAGTAGCTATCGCGTTTGCAAGCGTAACAACTTGGCCTTTGTTTGTTTTCAAACGTCCCTCCCGAAACCTCTTCGCAATTTCAATTAGTTGTGCGCGGTCGGCTTCTACAACAAAATCAATATTATAAACTCCCTCCACTTGTTCTTCATTCCAACCAGAAATGCTTACAAACTTTCCTCCCGTATTAATAATCCCCAGGGACCGCTTTGCCGTATCCCCACCGAAAACATCAAATACAAGATCAACTTTGTCGATACTTTCTAAAGCATTGAGATCAACAAACTCATTTGCACCAAAGCCAAGCGCAGCCTCACGATGTGCAGCGCGTCCTGTACCGATAACATATGCACCGGCATCACGTGCCAATTGAACTGCCATGGAACCAACAATGCCAGCTGCTCCGTGTACAACGACTCTTTGCCCCGCCTCAAGCCGACCATGGTTAAATAGCCCTTGCCATGCAGTTAATCCCGGCATTACGAGCGCCGTACCATCATTGAAATCAACATCGTCTGGCAGCGGCGCCAGATTACGAGCCTCAATGGCCACATACTCTGCCAGTGAACCATTTCGATACCAATCCTGGAGGCCAAACACCCGTTGCCCTACCGATAAGCCGGTTGTGCCATAACCTAATGCCGTTACCACACCTGCCAGTTCGTGACCGGGAACCGATGGGGTGCGGGGACGGTCATTGCGATCTGTCCAGGTGGGTGGCCAAGTAAGCTCGTCCCCGGTAATGCTGGCCGCATACACCTGAACGATAACGTCGTTTATCGCTACCGGGGGCTCGGGAAGCTCCACCAGTTTCATTCCGGATAAACCTGCATCCTGATCTGTTACAACAATTGCTTTCATAATACAATCTCCTTTTTTCTTTTTTGCAAACACCTGCTTAATGAAGCTGTGTTACTGTGTCTTATGTTTTAATTTTTAGAATTTATCCTTATTAAAAGATAGCCGAAACAATACTGCCGATGCAACGAAACACCGGCGGTATTGTTTTAAGATGTCAGCCCCGTGTTATTCCAGGGATTGCCGGATAACGGTCAGATCGAACCGGCCGGTGTTACAGGCGGAAAGTCCCTTTCCGGATCGGACACGTTATTGATAAAATTCGTTAGTGAATACATCGACGCAAGACCAATGATCTCCATTATGTTTGCATCTGTGTAACCGGCATCCCGCACTGAAGCCAAATCGGTATCACTTACTTTGCCGCGGGTTTCGATCACTTTTTTGGCAAACAGAACTGCAGCATCGCGCTTAGATTCGGTTGCATGCCCTTTACGGGCGAGAATGATTTCATCGGGCTCAAGTTTGGCCATATGCTTGGCTGTATAACTATGAACAGTCAGGCAGTAGTTGCAGCCATTAACTTCAGAAACGGCGAGGCCAATGCTATCGCGCGTCTTTACATCGAGTGCTTTGCTCATGACGCTGAACAGTGCAGCCCAGGCATTGAACGCGATAGGACTCATTGCGAAGGTTGCCATCATATTAGGCGTAAACCCGATATTTTTGGTGAATACATCAAGGGTTGGTTTTGAATCGGCCGGTATCTGCTCCGGCTTAAGCGCTTCAATTCTGGGCATTGTAGATTATTTAGGTTTGCTTTATAATAATTATACTAAATCAAGAACTTCTTCAATCGGACGACGGGGCTTTTGCTTCCAGTTACCAGCACGCTCAGGGCCTACTGACAAAAGCATAACCGGTACTTCATCTTCGGCAAGCCCAAATTCTCGGGCTACCGCATCAAAATCAAAACCGATCATTGGGGTAGAACCCCAACCGAGTGAGCGGGCCGCATAGATAATTGCTGCGGCGCCAAAGGTAGCGGTACGTATCGCTTCGTCGCGTCGGCGCTGTGGGTAGGACATGTACAAATTACGCGCCGGAATTTCCCATTCCGGCACCATGCTCTCCGGCATAACACCGGCTTCAACCAATGGCGCAAGCCGATTGGGGATCACACTGGTATCAACCAATTGGCCAACCACTATGAAGGTAACAGCGGCATCGGTAATTGCCGGCTGGTCCCAGGCAATGGGTCGTAGCCTCGCTTTGGCATCGCCCGTACGAACAGCAATAAAACGCCAGTTTTGTAAGTGAAAAGAAGTTGGTGCAGTGGTGCCGATTTGCACCAGGTTGCGAATCTGATCGTCGCTTAAGGTAGCTGTAGGGTCGTAGTACTTGGCAGCGCTACGGCTCAGGATCGTGTCAATGACAGCGTTTGTCATAATTTTAATACTAAAGTTGTACAATGATTATTTTAAATGATAGATTAAAATTACATCACTGCTAATACGCCTTGGAGGACCAGATTTGAGAGATTAAAGGGACCAGCTATTTCCCTGGAGTTTTATTCATATTAAATAAGGAGATTGGCTCTTTTATGCAGTTATGATGATTAAATATTAACCGAACTTGCTGTTTTTAACTTTTAATAGCATAAACAGCAAAATAAAAAGAGGACAGAAAATGCAAAGAAGGTAATGATGTTATCGACAATACATTCGTTTGCGCAGGCTATTCTATGGTGATGTTAAAACAACGCGCTGACGTTTTAATCGCCAAATGGATGAACTAAAACAAATAAAAGGTCTTTGTTATGTGCGCTTACTAAATCCATCAAGCATAAAGTCTGCTCGAACATATTGGTATAGCCCAAATTGCATTAATTTGTTTTTTGACAAATTTTATTCTACAGGCAGAACTGGGAATGCGAAAAAGGTTGGAAGTTAACAAAGCTAATTTTCTTTCTCCTATAAGTTTTTTTATTTATTGATATGCCAATAGTTTAATTGTTTTTGACATTTAACAATAAGCGTTATAGATTATTAGAATTTGAAAGGGAGGTTTAGTCAATTATGTCAAAATTTCTTATTTTTGATTGACTCTTAGATTGACACTTAAAAACAAAAAAAACGCCTGTAAGTTTTTAATTTACAGGCGTTTATAAAAAAGCTTAGTGGAGCCGAAGGGATTGAAATAGAACCCCTGATGCCTCTCTTAATATTTATTAGTGAATTGAATATCAAATAATTAAATAAATAAAAATCAAGCGGCCAAGTTTCCCCGATAAGTGAAAATGGATAGTAAAATTGAACATATAAAGCTTTCGCCTTAAAGTTTTTACTTTTAAAAAGTTCGATAATCGAACACCTGTTTATTATCAACGAGTAACAGCACGATCAACGAGTAACAGCACGAAATAATACGAGTAACCATGCCTTTTAGCTAACCCATATGATCATTTTACTTGATAGAAATAATTAAATGGAATCTTGTTATATACACTAAGAGCTGATTGGTAATGAATCCGACAATTTAAGCAACGTGGCTAAAATGTTCGATTGTCGAACACTGGTCGATTATTAATGATGAATAATTTTCGACAAAAACTTGATATGTTATTCGCCTGGTTAAATAAATTTGGATAACCGTCACTTTTAGATAATTTTAGGATTATGATAATCGATAGAAGCAAGTAAGTCCAATCAGGTTAAATAGGCGAAGAGTTAATTGGAGACGCAAACCAGCAACTCAGGCAACGTTGCTCATAGATGTTGTCAAAAGCTTCCTCAATTTGCCAAAGTGTTAGAAATAGACCTGCGAATGAAAAAAGGCTATAATTAAATTAAAGACTATTTTTTTTTAAGCGAACTTTGAAAATTGACCCCAGCCCGGTACTTGACTCTACGAAAATTGTGCTGTTGAGCAGATAAAGCAAATCTTTCACCGTAGCTAATCCGATACCTGACCCTTTATTATTAAACCTATCGGCCACGTTGAGCGTAAAGTTATTCGTAAATATTTTTTCGAGGTAAGCCTTTGGGATACCCATGCCGTTATCTTCTATTTCTAGGTGATAGAACTCCACATCCTCGGCAAAGCGTATTTTTATCCAGCCCTCCGGTTTGTCATTGTAGCGGATTGCATTACTCAGCAGGTTGATCAGGATCTGCTCCATAGCAACAATCGAAAAGTTTACCATTTGCTTAGCCGATGGTATGTCAATACGGATACTATCCGGTACCGTCAGCAAGCTTACTATCCTGTTTGTTAAAGCATTGAGTTCAAACTCCTGCCGCTTTTCAAGTAATAAGGCTGGTTTCTTAGAGTAAGCCATCATTTCGTCTACCAGTAGCAACAGGTTATCTGTTGCAGAGATGTTCATGTTTACCAGTCGCAAACAGTTTTCGCTCATGGTGATTTCCTTTCTGGTACGAAGGGCCTGCGAGGTCAGTTTGATGCTGCTCAGCGGGTTTTTGATATCGTGGGCGGCCATCGAAGCAAACTTTTGGATCAGTACATTGGCGTTCAATAGCTCCTGGTTGGTTTTTTCGAGTAATGACACTTTACGCTGCAGTTCAATTTTATCCACTACCTGTTTGGCCAGCGCTTTTAGCGCATCAATTTGTCCCTGGCTAAAATCATGCGACTGCTGATCGAGCACACATAAGGTACCTAAAGCATACCCATCTTCATTAACAAGGGGCACGCCCGCGTAGAAGGTAACATTGGCTTCCGTCACGACAGGATTGTCTGCAAAACGCTCATCCTGTAAAGCATCCGGTACGATCAGGATCTCATCGGGTGCTGCAATAGCGTAGGTGCAAAAAGAAAGGTCACGGAAATTTTCAGTCAGGTCAGTACCTATATGTGATTTAAACCACTGGCGTTTTTCGTCAATGAAAGTGATGAGCGAGATCGGTGTACCGCAAATGGCAGACGCTATAGAAGCTATAGTGTCGAAATCCTTTTCCTCACCGCTATCGATAATATCGTAAGATTGTAATGCGATCAGCCTTTCAGCTTCATTCTCCGGAACCGGCAACTCTTTTTCTATCATAGCTGAACATCACAAAGATACATTTAATAATCCTTATTCAATATTATGTGAGCGCGTGCTTTACTGGCATCGTATTCGCATTGTGCTAAACCAATAAATATATAACTCTATGGGCAAGCGAATACTCATCCTGGATGATGACCAAGACATTTTGGATGTGGTATCCTACTTGCTGACCGATAGTGGTTTTGAAGTGAAATCGCTTTCCTCGGGAGAACAGGTCAAAGCTGTGATCAGCGAATTTAATCCAGATCTTGTACTGATGGATGTGATGCTGGCCGATATGGATGGCCGGGTAATCTGCAGCAAATTAAAGGAAGATGAAAACACACACCATATACCGGTAATCCTGATCTCTGGTACGCACAATCTTTCAGATTCATTAAATCAAAAGGGAGCCCCTAACGATTTTATTCCGAAACCTTTTGACATCGACGTATTGCTAAGCAAGGTAAAAGATCAATTGCAATAGCCTCATATTTAGCACAGTTTGTAGTGAAATAAGGATTTTGCGACCGAGTTTGAGTTGTTTGTTAATCGGTTCAGTGCAGGAATTTATACTCCGATATGAGTTAATGGCTGGTAGCTAAGGAGCCGAAGCACTTTATTGATCAGGTCTTCTATATCAAAAGGTTTACGGATATGGTCGTTGGCCCCGCATTCTTTAACAATCAGCTCAATATCGTTAGCGGTTGAAAGGATAATTACAGGGGTGACCGCGAGGCCGGGTACCTGCTTGATTTTACGGCACAAGCGATGGCCAGGTTCACTGTTGATGAACTCGTCAAGCAAAATCAGATCAGGTTTGAATGAGCTGATCTCAGCTAAATCAGCCGGCTCAGGAATACTTAGCATTTCAAATCCCTGCTCTTCTAAAATGAGTTCAACGATATTCCGGATATCCTGGTCGTTCTCAATGATCAATATTCTCTTCTTCAATGCCAGTGGATTATAAGTAAATATAGCAGTTTTACAATCAAACAAATTGTCTATTTTTCAGTTTTTTGAGCATCATGAATTTACAGGATAATGAGCTATTACATACGATTGTACAAAGCGCCCCGATAGGCATTTGTATTTTGGATGCGTTTACTTTCAAAGCTGAAATGCTCAATGATAAGTTCCTGGAAATTGCGGGTAAGCCTAAAGAAGCCATTATAGGCAAGTGGTACTGGGAACCCTTTGCAGAAGCCCGGACTTATTATGAAGCTGCGATGGTTAGTGTAGTGCAAACCGGTGAGGCCTACTACGCGGAAGAAGCAGAGCTGATGCTGATCAGGCATGGTAGCGAGGAAATCATCGTTGTGACCTTTGTTTACGCACCTGTAAAGGATGAAACCGGTAAAGTGACCAAATTAGCTATTTGGGTGCTGGAAAACACGCGGCAGGTTAAAGAACGCAAAGCGATTTCCGCAAGTGAACAACGCCTCAGGGCATTGGTAACCGCCACATCTGATGTAATATATAGCGTAAGCGCGGATTGGGAGATAATGAACGAACTTGATGGACGCGGTTTTTTGAAAGACACCGATAAACCTATTACCGGCTGGCGGGAACGGAACGTTCATCCCGGCGATTTAGATAAGGTTAATACGGCAATAGAAGAGGCGATAAAGGCTAAGAAAATATTTCAGTTGGAGCACCGGGTGTTGCGAACAGATGGCTCACCCGGCTGGACATTTTCACGCGCAGTACCTGTTTTGGATAACGAAGGCAATATTGTGGAATGGTTCGGTACGGCGAGCGATATCACGCAGCGCAAGCAGATTGAAGAAGCCCTGCAGAAGGTAAGGCAACAAGCCGATCAGCAGAAAAGGGTTTACGAGGCCATTACTTCAGGCACCCCCGATCTGATGTATGTTTGGGACCTGGATTACCGGTTTACCTATGTTAACAGTGCCTTGCTTTCCATGTGGGGCAAAACATGGGAAACGGCCATTGGTAAAGGCCTGCGCGAAAATGGTTACGAAGAATGGCATGCACAAATGCATGAACGCGAGATCGATCAGGTTCGGGCTACTAAGCAATCCGTTAGGGGAGAGGTCTCTTTCCCCCACGCAACTTTAGGAAAGCGTATATATGATTATATTTTAATACCGGTGTTAAACGAAGCGGGCGAAGTGGAGGCGGTTGCGGGCACTACCCGCGATGTTACCGAGCGCAAGCAAATGGAACAGGCACTTGCGCAAAGTTCAGAGGAATTGCAGGCTATAAACGAAGAAATGGCGGCAACGAATGAAGAACAAGCCGCGTCCAATGAAGAATTGACCGCTACGAACCAGGAATTAGCTTCAGTAAATCAACAGCTACAGGAAGCCCGTAGACACATTGAAGAAAGTGAAACTGCACTTCGCCTGGCAATTGAAGCGGCAAATTTTGGAACCTGGTTTATCAATTCTGAGACGAGAGAGTTTATTACCGACACCCGATTAAAAGAACTGTTTGGGTATTACCCGGACGAACCACTAAGTATTGAGCAAGCTATTGCCCAGATTACTGAAGAATATCGTGGATTTGTGTCGGATAAACTGGAGAATGCCATTTATAATCACGGTGATTACGATGTAACTTATCCCGTAAAAGGTCTGCATGACCAACAGTTGCGATGGCTGCGCGCCATCGGCAACCTGAAGGCTGATCCATCCGGAGCATTTTCAGCATTTACCGGCGTTGTAATGGACATTACCCAACAATATTTGGCCGCCCAAAAGATAGAGGATAGCGAAAAACATTTCCGTTATCTTGCAGATTTAGTGCCCGCCAAGATCAGTAATGCTTTGCCTAGCGGTGAGGTTACTTTTTTTAATAAACAATGGTTGGACTACGCTGGTATGAATTTCGAGGACCTGCGTGATTTTGGTTATCACGCTATGATGCATCCGGATGAGGTCCCGGAATTCGTAGAAAAATTACGTGAAGCTGCTACGAAGGGAATGGCGCTGGAGAGCGAAATGCGTTTTAAAGATATTAATGGCAACTATCGGTGGCATTTGAATATTGCTTCACCCGTGTTAAATGAAGAAGGCGAAATCACTATGTGGGTTGGCTCGACTACCGATATCCAGCGAATGAAGGAAGAAGAACAGCGTAAAAGCGATTTTATAGGCATGGTTAGCCATGAGTTGAAAACGCCGCTTACTTCACTGAACGCTTACCTTCAGGTAATGCAGGCTAAACTCGGTAAAGCGGATGATCAATTCATTGAACGTTCCCTAGAACAATCTGCTAAACAGGTTAAAAAGATGACCGCCATGATCAACGGATTTTTGAATGTTTCCCGATTAGAATCCGGTCAGATTGCCATCAGTAAAGCACCGTTCGATATACAGGAACTTTTTGCGGAGGCACGTGAAGAAGTTAATCCTATGCACACGGCGCACACTATCACTTTTGCCTGCAAATCATCGGTGAGTATTTTTGGTGACCATGATAAGATCGGTCAGGTATTGAACAACCTGATCAGCAATGCGGTCAAATATTCCAGACCGGGCACGGAAATCGTTGTTAACTGCAGGCTTGAAAATAAGCAGGTGGTAATTTCGGTAAGTGATATGGGGATCGGCATCAAGCCTGATGACCTCAAACATGTCTTCGACAGGTATTACCGTGCCGAATCTCTGGGACATGTTTCCGGGTTCGGTATCGGGCTTTACTTGTGTGCGGAGATCATCAGACGGCATGATGGAAAAATATGGGTAGAAAGCCAGATAGAAAAAGGCAGTACTTTTTATTTCAGCTTGCCGCTAAACTAAATGTAATTCACGTAGCTTCATTGTTTAACAAGGATGCTTCTCAATAATTTGGCTCGAATAATGTCTATCGTAAATCTGTTATGATCAACCTTATATCTTAATTGGAAAGGATCGCGACCCATTGTATCTTAGCTTGATGGAACAAGTGCTTAACTGCCTGGTAATTGACGATGATCCGGATGTGAACGCCTATGTATGCGAAATGGTAGATCAAATCCCCTTTCTGCATTTGGCCGGATCCTACGACAATGCTCCCGGGGCGTTGAACAGGCTGGAGTCAGGCGGTATCGGTTTACTGGTACTGGATATCAATTTGCCTGGAATTGATGGGGTTACTTTTGCCAGTACCCTGAAAGACTTGCCAAGGGACCATATACCACGCGTAATTCTCATCAGCGGCTCTCGGGATTATGCCGTTGATGGTTATAAAGTGGATGCTGTAGATTACCTGGTCAAACCATTTTCCTATGAAGACTTTTACCGGGCAGTAGCCAAAGTGCGAACGTTAACGAATGTGCCTAAAACCTCGCCAGCCGATGAGTATTTGTTTTTAAAAGTGGAACATGACCTGATCCGTGTAAATATTAGAGAGATCTGTTACGTAGAAAGTTTTAAGGACTACGTTAAAGTATTTACCGGCGACCAAACGATAATAGCTTTATCTACTCTAAAAGCTATGGAAGAACGTCTTTCAGGAAAGCGATTCATGCGTGTGCACCGTTCTTTTATCGTCAACCTTGACAAGATCGAACAAATTCAGCACTTAACCATCAGGTTTGGAAAAACCATCATCCCGGTCACTGAGCAATACCGCGAGGCTTTCAAGGCCGAGTTTCGCGAATGGCTCTAACGGATGAGAGCCTGTTTTCGTCGGCCGGAAATTCGTTTTGGTCGAAGCGGCTTGCTAACTAATTATCGATGGCGTTCATTTGAGCATAATTTAAAAGAACGACCATGAAAAAGATAATAATGATAGCCCTGATGCTTGGTTTAGGAACCTTTGCCCGGGCCGCTGAAAAAAATGATTCTACCAAACGTGATACGGTTAAGATCAATAATCAGTTACGCAAATTAAATGAAAAGCTGACCGATCTGCAGGCGGAACTGACCAAAGTTCAAAACCGTTTGCCTGATGAACAGGCTGCTGCAGAAGAAGCATCCAAAAGTTCAAGTAAAGCACAGGAAAAAAGCCGTAGTGAAGCTTCCTCAGCTGTAGGTGGAGACACTGGCGACGCGCGTAAAGCTGCCAAGGCAGCAAAAAAGGCGGCTAATGAAACAGGCGATGCGGAAGACGCTGATAATAAAGTGAAGAAAGATCAGAAAAAGATCAAAGACCTGAATAAAGATATCGAAAAGACTAAAGAAAAAATCGTAAAGCTCCAGCAAGATCAGGTCTGAAACTTTATGAAGGATATAACTGTTCAATGTCAATCAACACATGGCAACAAAGGCAGGGAATTTTTCAGGGATAATTAACCGGGTTTTTATTATTTTCCTGTTGTTCACCTTTTTGGTGACAACAGGATCTTTTGTTTTGAGGCGCGCCATAACGCATAAACTCGACAAATTAGCTGAGCAATTAAAAACTCCTTCTTACCGTCAGGGGATCACCGCGCTTTTGGTAGACCTGGATGTTGCGGAGAACAATTTCCAGAAAGCTGCGGCTGACGGAAGCCCGGCCGATCTGGCTATTTATCAGCGGCGATTGGATACAATCTTTCGCGGAATGAATTTGATCATTGATCATTACCGGCAGGGTGGGGACAGTTCCCTACCGGAAAGCCGCAGGCAACTTGAACAAAAGCTGCAGCAAAAACTTAATTTATCGAGACAGTTATTCGGCCTAAGGAAAAATTTTGATTCGTTACTTCGGGTCACCACTTTTGACCGCATCCATAACCGGGGTGATCTCCAGCATACATCATCTGTGCTCGTTAGTGCCGATACCATCGTAACCACAAAAAAGGAAACAGTAAAAAACAGTTTGCTGCGCAGGCTAAAAGATGCATTTCATACCACGCAATCGGTGAAAGTACTCACGGTACACCAGCGTCAACGGGAAAAGGCCGGCCTTTCGAACGTAGCAGCAAAACGATTGCTGGCCGAACTCGGCTCGCAGTATGGACGGATGGCATTGTCCGGACAGGCCCTGGTAACAGCTAACCTTAATTTGTTGAACCAACTGCGGCAATTGACGCGGCAGTTACAGGATATAGACCAAATTGCTTATGAACAAAGCAGGGAAGCGACTTTAAAAGCTTATGCTTCAGCAACAAGCGACCTAAATACGTTTACCGGCATCTCGCTTGTGGCCGTTTTGATCTTTATCGTTTTACTGGTGATCTATGTTCGCCGTGCCGGTTGGGCGGAACGGCGGATACGCGTGGAAAATAGCCGCGCTGTACGGTTGGCCGGTCAAAAATCGGAGATCCTGGCCATTATGAGCCATGAGATCCGTAATAAGTTAATGGCTATCAATGGTGCGGTTTTTACAATGAAAAAAACAATATTGTCGGCGCAACAGGAACAGAAGCTGGGGGCGATCACGCTGGCCTCAGGCCTTGTATTGGAAACGATCAATAATGTATTAGATGCCAGCAAGCTGGAGCAGGGCTATGCGGAAACGCGGCAAAGCGGGCCTTTTAAACCAAGAGAAGCTATAGCCGAATCAATCGAAGCCATGCGTTTTATGGCTGAAAATAAAAACCTGCAATTGAAATTATTATGGAATGGGCACTCTGACACCATTGTTGAGGGTGATAGTTTTCGTCTTAAACAAGTCTTGTTGAATTTATTAAGCAATGCCATTAAATATACTGATCAGGGAAGCGTCTCAGTGACAGCTGAACTTGTAGAACATGGTCCCGGTCACCAGCTAAACGTGGTGGTTAGCGACACCGGCTCGGGTATTCCTGCAAACATGCAGGTGCAGTTGTTCACGCCATATTATCAGGCCGGAGGGCAAAAGCCCGGCACCGGCCTGGGGTTATATCTGTGTCGAGAATTGATCCAGGGTCAGAGCGGTGAGATCTCCCTCGAAAGCGAAGTGAATCAGGGAACAATTATATCTTTTTGGATCCCTTATAAAAGATCAAAGAACCTCCCTGTTATGCATTAACCAGGTCACATCGCTGCAACCTGGGATTTAAACCGGAACGCCTGATCAGGTTGCTACTAATTTTTTTCTGACCGTTAGCTTTTTTGCCAGCCGGTTTTGCTTTGGCTCCTCATCTCCAAGTATGATGCCCCAGGCTTTGAGGCTTTCGACCCGGTCAAATATAATTTTCAATACCGCTATTACAGGTATGGATAAGAACATTCCCGGGATACCCCAGACCATTTCACCAATGATCACACCCAACACTGTGATCAGCGCATTGATCCGTACTTTAGAGCCCACAACCAATGGCAACAATATATTGCTGTCGATAAGGTGTGTGACCACCAGGGTAATTATCACATAAATCACCGTTATTTGCTCCGGTGATGTTGCGAAGGTCACTGCTGCACTTAACACCAGTGCTGTGAATATCCCGATATAAGGTATGATGTTGAACAAACCTGTGATCAAACCCAGCAAGATGGCATACTTAACTCCCAGGATCATAAAAGCAACGCTAACTACTGTCGCAACAATGGCCATTTCGATCAGAAGCCCTGTGATATATTTCCGGATCATAAACTGCACTTTTTCAACAATGTCATGCACCACTTTTTTGTTATCTTCTTCAAAAACCGATTCCAAAAAACGCATGATCAGTTTGCGGTAAAGCAAAAAGAAAAAAGTATAGATAAAAGTAAAAACTAAAAATAGCAGCATTCCCGACAAGGATAACAATGTTGCGCCTACGACCGATCCCCCGGACGCAACTACTTTGTTAGTGGTATTTGTTACGAAAGTAAGTTGCTTATGCCGCGTGACGTGAAAACTCGAACCGATCCATTCCATAACGTCATTTTGCGTTTTATGTAGTTGATTCTGGAACTGTGGCCAGTCACTCGCAAGGTCTGACACCTGGGAGCCGATCACATAAAGCAATCCGCCGATACAGGTCAGCAGGCTTAAAACCGCCAGCATTGATGCCGCACTGCGCGGTATCCGGAGCTTATTTTCCAGAAAAGCGGCAAAAGGGAGTAATAAAATGGAAAACAGACAGGAAAATATTAATGGCGAAAGGATTTCCTTCGCGATGATCACGATCCAAACCAATGCGATCAGGCTGAAAAGTACGGCGGCCAGTTTTAAATAAAACGGCAATCCCTTGAATTGTTGTATATCCACAGTATTACCTTAATTTTTGTTTTACCGTATGTACTATTTCTGCTATTGCGTAGTCTTTCGCCTTGTTCATAAATAACGAAGGATTGTCCAATAACTCGTCCAGTATTGAGGTTCCGTCTATTCGTCTCCTGGTAATGAAGTAGATGGCATAAGCTGTTCCTGCGCCTAATAAAAAAGTCTTGATCGTGCCCATAAGTTTTTCATTGATATGGTCAACTATGATGCCACCAAATTGCAGGTTGATAAGAACAAACCAACACCATGCAAAGGCATGTGACGATGAATAACACTAAAGCTCCGGTAAAAGCCATAGGTTCTTTGGGAATTCCGTGTAATATATAACTGATAAATGAAAAACAGGATTTATCTAATTGAATCAGATGGGATTAATAAATCCATTTTGAAAAAAAATGATTGCGTTGTTGGGTGTAGTATAGTAATTTGTAAAGAGTTTAGTACATAATTGTTCTTAAAAAACAAATATAATTCAATATTGTATTATACTTGCTAAGTAGATTGGTTGCTAATAGGTTATGACGTTTATAAACGTTAAGGTTTTAGCCTAACCGTTTACCCAATCCCTCAACTACAGATGAAAGAAAGATTCGATACATTATCAGCAACGTGCAGCAGGGAAACAACCCGGCTTTACAGTACCAGCTTTTCTCTCGGGATATTTTTTTTTAAGAAGGAGGTCCGTCGTCCAATACACGCGATATATGGTTTTGTGAGGCTGGCCGACGAGATTGTGGATAGTTTTCATGACTACCCAAAGTCATTGATGCTTGCTGAATTGAAGGCAGATACTTTTAAGGCTATTGAAAGGGGAATAAGCATTAACCCGGTAATTAATTCCTTCCAGCAGGTAGTTAATCAATTTGGCATAAAACACCAGTTGATTATTCAGTTCCTGAATAGCATGGAAATGGACCTTAAAAATCAGGCCTATACTTCAGAAAAATACGATGAATATATCATGGGCTCTGCCCAGGTTGTGGGGCTGATGTGTTTGCATGTATTTACCAATGGTAACGGGGAGGAATTTGAACGTTTAAAAATACCCGCCATGAAACTGGGTTCAGCTTTCCAGAAAGTAAATTTTCTCCGGGATGTGAATGCAGACTATCAGGAATTGAACCGGACTTATTTCCCTGACGTTGACCTGTCTGCGTTTTCTGATGAAAACAAGCGGGCTATCGAGGGAGATATCTTAAAAGAATTAAATGAAGCCTTAAATGGAATCAGGCAGTTACCGCGTTCCTGCCGCAAAGGGGTTTATCTGGCTTATGTTTATTACAAGCAGTTATTCCGAAAGATCGCTAAAGTCCCGGCTGAAAAAGTAATGTCTGAACGTATAAGAGTATCTAACGGGCATAAATTCTACCTGATGTTTGATTCCCTGATCAGGTACAAATTAAATGTATTATGAAAGTTTTGTTTTGTCTTTGTTTGATATCGTTTGGAACAGCGGTAAATCAAGAAGCGGGAAACCGGCGAATTAAAACAGAAAAAAGATGAATGATTGCATTGTGATTGTTGATAAGAATGGCCAGGGTATCGGTACGATGGAAAAACTGGCGGCTCACCGTGTGGGAGCCCTTCATCGTGCCTTCTCGGTGTTCGTATTTAACAGCCGGGGGCAATTATTGCTGCAACAAAGAGCTTTCGATAAATATCATTCCGGTGGCCTTTGGACAAACACTTGCTGCAGCCATCCACGATTGGGCGAATTAACACTTGATGCTGCACACCGACGCTTACAGGAAGAAATGGGTTTTGATTGCGAACTGAAAGAATTGTTTCAATTCAGCTATCGCCACGAGTTTGAAAACGGGCTGATCGAACATGAATATGACCATGTATTTGTAGGCATGAGCGACGAGATACCAAGGCCGGATGCGGCTGAAGTAGCCGGTTTCAGGTATATGGAAACTGATTTGCTGATCCTTGAATTACTAAAACAACCGGATGATTACACTGCCTGGTTTAAAATATGCCTGGAACGGGTGGTGGAAATGTATTGCTCCGCAGGTCAGGGTTAAATTAAAAACAAGTGAACATGCTAAATATTAAAAGTGAACAGATCCATGAGTTGGAAAAACAGTACCGGATCAGCCTGATCAATAGCCTGATCGGTTTTCGTTCGTTAAACCTGTTGGGCACAACTAGTAACGACGGCATCTCCAATTTGTGCATCATCAGTTCTGCATTTCACCTCGGTGCAAACCCGCCGCTGATCGGATTGGTGATCAGGCCGGAACGCGAACATAACGACACGCTGCATAACATCAAATCAACAGGTCAGTACACCCTCAATAACGTTTTACCCGAATGGTATATGCAGGCGCACCAAACCAGTGCGAGCTATCCGTCAGGGGTTTCAGAATTCGACACCTGTGGGTTTCATAAACAATACGTGAAGGACTTCAAGGCGCCCTTTGTCGGAGAATCTAACGTTCGCATAGGACTGGAACTTCGGGAAATTATTGATATAGAGATTAATGGCACCACGATTCTTATCGGCGAGATCATTCACATACTAATGGATGATGATTTAATTGCAGCGGATGGAACTGTTGATCACGGTAAAGCGAAAACAATGACCGTGGCCGGATTAGATACCTATTATCTTCCGCAACCTGTCGGACAGCTGGCCTACGCAAAGCCGGGTGTAGCACCTCATTTATCTTCACTTGAGCCTTAGAAAACACGCGGAAATGAGCGGTCAAAATTTATATACTAATGACTTTTTAGACCTCAAACGGCTTTCAGGTGATCCGAAAGTGGATGCTTTTATAAGGCATGTGTTTGCTGATGAGCTAAAGAAAAAGCAGTTACAGGAATGGATGGCCGGGAAATCCGGCCCGGAACATTTGGATAGTTTAAAGGGTGTTTTTCCGGATTTTGAGATTGTGAATAAAGCCGGCAATCTACCGTCCTGGGCTGAACCCCGTTTAATGAAGAAAGGGGCAGCTTTTTATGCCAGGCATTCAACCTCCATTATGAGTTTGCTTGGTTTATTATCCTTGCCGTATTGCTACACGGCGGCCAACGGCGCAATGGTATTGTATCTGTCAGAACTGATCCGGAAGCAAACCACCAAACGGCTTTATGATACCGCTGTTTTTGTTTGGGAAGTGATGGGGCCGGATGCTTTTGGAAAAAATGGCAACGCTTACGAAGAGATACTAAAAGTACGTATCATGCATGCCGCTGTTCGTTACTACACCCTGGCAAATGGACATTGGGATCAATCCTGGGGAGTTCCTATCAATCAGGAAGATATGGCCGGAACCAATCTTTCATTTTCACTTATCGTCATCCGTGGCTTACGGTTGCTCGGTTTTAGCGTGAGCCAGGACGACCAGGCAGCCTTTATGCACATCTGGGCAGTGGTTGGATATTTGACAGGCTTAGACGAGGACCTGATCCCTGAAAACTCCAGAATGGCACAACTATTAGATAACAGCATTAAAAAGCGACAGTTTAAAACTTCAACTCAAGGGCGGGAATTAACTTCTTCGCTAACAGCGCACATCATGTCTGTTAATAAAAGTAAAGCCACCGCCGAAGATATCCTGGGCTTAATGCGCTACCTGCTGGGACAAGAGATTGCGGATATGTTGGCGATAAATGCTCCGGACCTGCCCCGATATAAGTTGACCTTAATGAAGACGATGAACCTGTTGAAAAGCTTTAAACCGGAAGGCGACAGCAAAAAGGTTTACCGCGCCGCTTATGCCACTTTTAAAGCGCAGAACCCAGAACTCGTTAAAAGAAACTAAATTTGAACGATCTGCCGATAATTTAATTTCCAAATCATGAAATCATACCAACTTATTCATCAACTAATAAACCTCGTAGCGGAACTTGAGGAAGAAAACCAGGGTAGGGAAGCTTCCATTCAGGATTTTACCGGTTTTTTATTGAACAAGGTTGGTCACGCTGCTGATAGCAATACCAATAGCGAAGTGAGGTTTGGCGAAAATGATCGTGACGCATTGGAGATCGCTTATCAGCTGGAGAATAACATCGGCCGTTTGTTTGTTTTCATGAGCCGTTACGCGAAATTTTATATCAAAAAGGCTTTGGATGGTACCCCACTGCAAACCGGCGAAGATTTTACCGCGCTGGCGATTTTACTTACACATGATCATTTATCAAAGTCGGAACTGATCGGTTATAATCTGCAGGAAAAAACATCGGGCACTGAAGTGATCAGGCGGCTGATCGCTTCAGGCCTGGTAAGGCAATGGGATGATGAGAAAGATAAACGCAGCAAGCACATTGCCATTACCGATGATGGAAAGGCGCTGTTATACCGGGTATTTGAACATACCAATTATGTAGGCAAGATCATTACCGGCAAATTAACAGTAGCGGAAAAATTCACCTTACAATACCTTTTACAAAAGCTGGAAGATTTTCATCTGGAACACCATGAAAAGAAAACGATTGTAAGCAAAGAAGATCTCAGGACCCTTGCAACCGAAATCAGTCCTATAAATTAAATGATACCATGAGTTTGAATATAGTAGACATTGATCGTATTATAGAAATGCATGGGAAACAGCACAACATTTGATACCATTAAACTACAGCTCGATTTGTGAAAGGGATTAAAAAGCAGAACCTGCCTCAAAAAATCTGCCCAACCTGCGGAAGACCTTTTACCTGGCGTAAAAAATGGGATAGGGTTTGGGATGAAGTTAAATATTGTTCAGAAAAATGCAGGAAGAACCGCTGATATTAACGCTGAAGTTGGATGAAAAGAGCCAGTGCTTTTTTAATACTAAACGACAATTATATTTCCCGCCCGAACGAAATTATTTAGATGCTCATTTAATGCTTTTTCATCAGTTGCCAAATGACCCGGAAACTTATAAAGTATTGAAGGACTTTGCTTATGAACCTTTTTCGTTGAATATTGTCGGCTTGATGAATCTGGGTGCGGGTGTCGCGTACCTGGCGGAGTGTTCAGAACTAAATCTATTACATAAATTATTAAGTACTCATTTTAAAAATAAACTGATCCCCCAGGACTTGCAGGGCTTCCGGCCCCATATTACCATTATGAATAAAACTACCCCTGAGCGGGCGCGTGCGCTGATAAATGAACTTTCCGTTAGCTTTGAACCATTTTCGGTTGACAGTCTTGGTATAGATCTTTGGCAGTATCTGGGTGGCCCATGGCAGCATAAATGCAGCTATGCATTCGCGGAGCGATTGTGGGATTATGAATCACAAAGTAAGTCGTGATGTTGAACGGCTTTAAAATCAGGTAGCTCAATTTCATCTTTTGTCACATCCTTGTTTTTGCTTTCAAAAAGTTTACCGATCCTTTTTACAAAACTGCTTGCCAGTATTCCCGCTACCGTATTAACTACCGCTACGCCGAATTTAGATTTTGGATGTGCAAGCCAAGGAACTCCGGGCGGAAGGCTTTGAACTTTTTCAACAAAGGGGCGCATGCGTTTTTCATAGGCGATGAACGCGTCTTCATGCTTATTATGCTGCGACAGTTCCCCTGCTAACAAATAAGCACCAACAATAGCTAATGTTGTACCCATCCCTGTTAAAGGTGTGGGACAATAAGCTGCATCACCTATCATCCCTGTACGGCCATTGAACCACCTTGGGGCATGGATCTGACTGATGCCGTCGAAATACACATCATCGCTTTTTTCGATCTCTTCCGTCAAACGCTTTTCTTCCCAGCCGGCACCCGATAGTTTTTCTTTCAGGATCTTTTTTTGTTCGCCTGCTGATAACTTTTGTATATCGGCATCATCTGAAAGGAAACTAAACGATGCCCGGACCGTACCATGATTATCCGGCCGGATCAACATAACCCTTGATCCTGTTGCCGTGTACCAGCGGGCCCATTGGGTATCTGTCTCCGTTTTAGGGATGGTGTACCAGGCATTATATAGCCCGGTAAATTTAACTTTGGGTTCATCGCCAAAAATCAACGCTCGTGTGGTTGACCGAACGCCGTCGGCAGCGATCAGCAAATCATATACCTCCTTGTTATCATCACTGAAGGTTACATTAACCTTGTTATCGTGCTGGTCAATTGCTGTTATATGCTTACCAAAAACATATTTCACGTCATCTTTCGTATGCTGGTATAGTATATTAACAAGGTCGCCCCGCAAAATTTCTGCTTCGCTGGTGAAGCTGCCGGCACCATCGCTTGGAAAGGCAGCCTTAACCTTGTTATCGCTATCAACAAATTGCAGGCCGATCTCCCCGGTATTTGCAGCAAGGATCTCTTTTTCTATGCCCATCATTCTTGCAACAGCGCGACCAGCACCTCTTATATCCAGATTTTGGCCGCCCATTCTTAGTGATTTCGAACGTTCCACTATCGTAACATCAAAGCCATATTTAGAAAGCCAAAACGCCAGTGTAGGGCCGGCAATGCTTGCACCGGAGATTAGTACCTTTTTATTAACGTGCATTATGTTCCTGATATGTTATGTGTTTGTAAATTGTCTGGTTTCTAGTTAGCCTGTGCTAACAACATTAAGCAGGCTTTAAAGTATGGCTAAAGTTATGAGTTAATTAAGCTGATTGCTGAAATTATTGTTGAAGCGTTATCAGAGAGTTGTATCGGAATGATGTAATGGCTCTATAGAGACCATACTGTTCTCTTGAAATGATTCCTTACCTTGATTTAGTCCTTTTTAGAAGAATCTTTGACGCAATTCGGTACAGTTTTGCCGTCTTTCTTTTTCATTCCTTCTTTAGTGTAGCCTGACCAGCAGGAATCCTTTTTCTTTTTAGTTGCCATGATTTTTATGTTTGCCTGCGCGTATACAACAACTTTTGTTCCATTAATAGTGTTAGCTAAAATACCGGTGATGACGGTATTTGGCATGGTATTGGGACTGTATGAAGCCTATCTAAAAAGAAAAACATTATGGCAACTACAACAAATGCAACAGGCGTACTGAACGACCTTATCGAGATTAACAACGACCGTGTAGCGGGTTTTGAAAAAGCTATCGCGGATATTAAAGAGGAAAACATTGACCTGAAGGAGTTGTTCCAGGGTTATGCGGGGCAAAGCCGCAAAAATGGCCAGGAGTTAGCTGCATTGGTTGGCGACGCCGAAGAAATAGAAACAGGAAATAGTGTGGGCGGAACTTTGCACCGTGCATGGATTGATGTGAAATCGATCTTCGGTGGTAGTGACCGCGCCAGTATCCTCTCAGAAGCAGAGCGTGGTGAGGATGCGATCAAAAAAGCTTACAACGATGCCCTGAGCGGCGGCGAATTGCCGGCCGAAGCCGTACAAACGGTTCGCAGTCAGGCTACAGAGATCAACGCAGCGCATGACCAGATCAAGGCGTTGCGCGATGCTGCTAAAAACTAATGAACTGATAATTTAAAAAAAGCCGCCTAATCGGGCGGCTTTTTTTGTGTATGCTTTTAGATATGACTAACCGGCCATCTTACCTGGATTTTGACAAGTCTTCTTATGCCTGGAAACCGGATATCAATTATCGGGAACACCCGGAGTTGTACCGGGTAGGTAAGGGAGAACAGGGTGTTCTGATCTGCGAACCTTATAAAAGTGAGATCGGGCAGTATTGGCGTTTTCTTAACGGGGATGTCGCCGAACAGAGCAGCGAAAAAATATTCGATTTGTTCGAAACCTACATAGCTAACGGTGATTTTGTGGGGGCAGACATGGCACGCAAGTATTTGCAGATGGGTTACACCCGTGCCCGCCGATATGCGAATTACAAAGGCGGCAAAAAATATGATGCTAACGATGATTATGCAGAAATGGAGCGGGGAACCGGAGAGCCGGAGAAAGCGGCAGCAGCAGCCATCTTTTATAAACGATGGCAAGCAGCAGAAGGCGATATAGTTTACAGCAGCTTGAAAAAGAAATGGAAACATGAAAGAGGTTAAAAAGCATGGTCTGCCGGAAAACATATAAAAGTCACTAATTGATCGCTATGGCCCGTAATAGGGCACGACTGAATATTACCCAATATAAGTCGAGGCATGAGGATACATTAGGCTTCAAATTGAATAAAATGATATGTAGTAATTGATTTAACTTTTTGTTAAATATTTTAAATAAAAAATAAATAACGGAATTTAATTTGTACCTTGCGTACTTATTAAAAAAGATATAATGCAAAAAGAAGGAACTGTGAAATTTTTTAACGCCACAAAGGGCTTTGGATTTATTTCGCAAAATGACAACAGAAGTGAAATTTTCGTGCACGTTACAGGTTTAATTGACGAAATCCGCGACAATGACCAGGTAGCTTACGATGTAGAAGAGGGCCGCAAAGGTCTTAATGCGATCAATGTTAAAGTAATCTAATCATCACAATATCAAATTCGCTGAAGCATCCATTGATAAAATTGGATGCTTTTTTGTTGTTTCTAACCTCGATGGTCACAAATAAGGGTTGAATATACAAACACAATTTTATGAAATTGTTGAAGTGATTTCCTGGCAAACGCACATTGAAATGGTATTAATCAAAAAACAATCATGAGTAAGGATAAAGGTAGTAAAAACGTAAAAAAAGCTCCCGCAGTAGGCGGTAATAAGTCGACTTCAGATTATCAGGCAGGCAAAAAATCGGCATCAGGCGAGAGTGTAACAATTAATAAAAAGAAAAAAGATTGAAGACAAAGGGACTTATTAACACGCAGGTAATGGAATACTTGTTTGATCTACGGAACATAGCAATAGAACAAGGTTTTAAACAAGATAAGCCATGGCAATTGAAATTGGTTAGTAAAGCCGATAAAATAGCGATTGAGAAACAATATCGGGTAAGCGTATCTGTTGAACCAGGTATTGAGAAACTTGCCCGAATGCTAAGCATGGTTGAGACGGCCCTCTCGTTCCCGCTCACAGAACCTATTCCATTGAAAGCTATTCACGTTAACGAATTACAATATCTGGTTGCGTACAACCCGATGGAGGAATGGCGTTAATATCATTGATTTACGATTAAAGCCACACGGAGTGAGGTATTCTTAACGCCTGTAAAAGAAATAGTTATATTTGAATTCTTGACATATTATGACCAAAGAGAACTCATTTAAAACCGTAGATTATATCTATATTATACTTGCCATCAGCACAATTGTTTTTTTTGCATTTATGGCCATCCGATCAACTTATGCCATTAAAGTTGCTGATGGTTCCGGTAAAATAAGCTCCCGCTAAACCTGCGATAAACTAGAGATCGGTGATCTGTCTGTTTTGTTCATAATGTTTTTAGAATGAATGGTTTTACTTAACTTATAAGAGAAAATATTATCTACTAATATTTTAGGTTGCCTGGCTAAAACTAAACAGGCTGCATATTGTAGTAGCTGTAAACATTTACAGCAGCATGAACCCGCTATTTTTTCAACTCGAACAAGGTTACCCATTAATGGTGATCCCGGATACGGCTGCCCATTTGAATGGCCATACGATAATTACCCATACGTACAGTATTTTTCTCGATATCGGTGCTGGTAATCCTTTGATAAGCAGGAGCAAAGAAAGTACCCTGCACCTTGAACGAATTAAAGATCCTGAGTATTTCGGTTACATCACATTTGAATTACCTGGCAAAATATTCACTTATACTGCAGATGGACAACGGGAATTAAATCATGATGAAGTACAGGAAGTGATTGAACACCTGAGCAATATCCGAGATAACCCCGCGCTCTGGAACCAAATAAAAGATAATTAGCCGCCACGATTAATATTAGCATATATCTAATCCCCAAGTCTTAATAAATTGGAAGGTAAAAAACGCATAGCCATACTGGGCGGGGGCCCAAGCGGCCTGTTCATGTTCAAACGACTCGTAAATACAGGGAACACAGATCTGAGTATTACCATTTTCGAGCGTAAAAATAAATTAGGATCAGGCATGCCTTACAGTGCTGAAGGCGCCAATGATGAGCATATTACCAATGTGTCGGGTAATGAGATACCACCCCTGGTTACTGCTCTGGATGACTGGGTCAAGACCATTTCTAAAGATACACTGGATAAATACCATATGGACGCCGCCCGCTTTAACGAATACAAAGTACTGCCGCGTTTGTTGTTTGGCCAATATCTCAGCGCGCAATTCGACCTGCTTCAAAAACAGGCCCGGGAAACTGGTATCACTTATCATGTGCGTTACAATACCACGGTATCAGATATTATTGACCAGCCTGAAAAAGGGGCGGTAATTATAGAAACCGAAGATGGCGAGCAATCCGAATTTGATCACGTGATCATTTGCACCGGCCATTACTGGCCGAGAAAGCATGAGGGAAGCATCCCCAATTATTTCGATTCGCCGTATCCGCCGGTGAAACTCGCCATAAAGCTTAACCACCCGGTTGCCATTAAAGGTTCATCACTCACCGCGGTTGATGCTATCCGGACACTTGCCCGGCATAACGGTACTTTTGATAAAGACAAAAATGGGAAGCTTTTTTATACACCGTTCGCCTCACATCCCGATTTTAAAATGGTGATGCATACCCGGAATGGCATGTTGCCGGCGGTACGTTTTCATTTGGACGATTCGCATCTATCAAATGATAGCTTGCTGAGCAAAGACGAGATCAAAATACATATCAAAGCCAACGATGGATTTTTGTCGTTGGATTATATTTTTGAACGGGATTTTAAATTGCCAATAAAGGAAAAAGAACCAGGGTTTTATGAGAAGATCAAAGATATGCGCCTTGAAGAATTTGTGGATAACATGATGGCTTTGCGCGAGGAACTCGACCCTTTTCAATTATTAAAGGCCGAATATGCCGAAGCTGAGCGATCTATCAAACATCAAAAATCCATCTATTGGAAGGAAATGCTGGGTGTTTTAAGTTTTGCCTTAAACTATCCCGCCAAGCACCTTTCTGCTGAGGATATGCAGCGGTTACAGCATTCCCTTACGCCACTTATTTCGATCGTTATCGCTTATATACCTCAAAGTTCGAGCGAGGAATTACTGGCGCTACACCAGGCAGGCGTGTTGGAGCTGATCCCGGTTGGTGAAGAAAGCAGGGTAGAACCACATGAGGGTGGTGGCGCCATTTATAATTATACAGATGAGCATAAAAACGAACAAAGCGTATATTACCAAACTTATATAGATTGCGTAGGTCAACCGCATTTAGCATTTGAGGACCTGCCGTTTAAAAGCCTGATCGAAAAGCGAACTGTTACGCCTGCCAAACTCAAATTTCAATCTGCAGACGAAGGACTTAAGGCGATGAATGCCGGTAAGCCGGTTTCGAAAGATGAACGGGGCGTTTACTATTTAAAAGTCTCCGGCATCACTATTAATGATCATTTCCAGATAATGGATGCATATGGGGCTTTTAATGAACGGATCTATATGATGGCGGTGCCTTATATCGGGGGGTATAACCCAGATTATTCCGGTCTTGATTTTAGTGAAGAGGTATCTGGTATCATTATTGAAAGATTAATGGTATGACGTTATACCTTTTACTGTTAGGTGCCGAAGCGCCTGGCAGGGTAGTTGAACAACATGATTTTTTCTTTGGCATTGCCGAAAGCTTGCGTGACTTAGTGCCCGAAGTCCGGGCGTTCTGGCCGGAGGCAGGTGGTAGCCTGCACATTGACGGCTGGCGGGAAGTAACTAAGGTTGATGGTTTTGCAGTGCAGGTTGTTCCTTTAGATGGTGAAAGTCCTGTATCCGCTAACAAACTATTCTTTTTAAATCTTGGCGGTTACACTAAAGGAAAGTTGGAAGAACAGCACTACACGATGCTCACGGTACAAAATAGCCGTCAAGCTGCTATCCAATCCGCAAAAAAAAGCCTGTTTTTTAAAACCAACTCGTTAAAAGGCATCGCCACCGCTCATATTGATGAAAAATATGGGGTTGATGTCGATAGTGTTCACAATATCCAGGATTTGCTTTCGCCAGACTTGAAAGCCAAGTACCATATTGTTTTCGGCGATGGAAGCAGTATGCCAGAGGATGAGATCCATTTAGGATATTTTAAACTGGATAAGCTCAAATGAACCGTAGGGATAAACTAATTGACTGGATAAAACAGCGGCACAGAGGTCAGCTGATCAGGCGTACCGCTGAGCCTTACATCAATCATCTTACTGCTGTTGCCGAGTTAGCCTCCATAATCCCTTTGGGTTACGAAACAGGCCTTTGTCATGATCTTTTTGAAGATACCGAAACAACTGAGGCAGAACTCTTTTCGGCACTAATCGGTTTTGATTATACAGACCGTGAAGCGCACCTGATCGTGAATTGTACTGTAGAACTGACGGACGTGTTCACAAAAAAAAATTATCCCGAATTAAAAAAGAAGGATAGGAAAGCGAGAGAGGCTGCACGCTTAGCCGCCATTAGCTCCACTGCACAAACCGTTAAATATGCTGACCTGATCTACAACATCCGTTGGGTACTAAGGTACGATCTTAAACACGCTTTGAAATATCTGTCGAAAAAGCGTTTGCTTTTAGCTGTTATGAAGAGTGGCGAGCCAAGCCTGCACTTGAAGGCCGTGAGCTTGATCAATGATTCTCTTTCCAAATTAACATCAAATAGCTTTACTGATCTGTAAATGCAGGGTAAACAAACGATTAAGAATATCAATAATCAGTGATAGTCAGATTTTATTTTCTCTTGTAGCGCACCGCCTTCAATTTATGATTTTCACCCGCTGCATCAATAGAATGTGTACAGGTTATATCGTCTTCATTTTCAGCCAGATCTGATAACTGTTGGTGGAATTTATGCAGATGGTCCAATTCTTTTTCAGTCAGGTCCTCAATATCAACCATCCTGTTGCTGGCGCCTTCGTGCGCTGCCAAAAGTTCATTTAGCTTCAGGTGAATGGCTTTTGAATCTTTATTCTGGGATTTTTGGATCAGAAACACCATCAGAAATGTAATGATGGTTGTACCTGTATTAATGATCAGTTGCCAGGTATCTGAGTATTTAGCCAACGGCCCTGTTAAAAGCCAAATGACGATAGCGGCAATTGCAATAATAAAAGCCGCGGAACTACCGGTAGCTGCCGTAGCCCAGTTTGAAAAGCGCTCGAATAAGTTCTTTTTCTGTTTCATTGAAGGAGGTGTATGCCAACAAAGAAATAAAAGATGTATTTGTTTGAAAATTAATTAATTATAAATACAAAACAATATCGGCTTTTAACAACTTGTTGGTATGAACATTTTAACAATTTTAAACATGAACTCTATACTTTACATCATCGCCGTTATTCTGGTAATTGGCTGGGCCATCGGGACATTTGCTTATGCCGCCGGTAGCTTAATTCATATCTTATTGGTTATTGCTGTTATAGCCGTACTCCTGGGCGTGATCAGGGGAAGGTCAGTGGTTTAGGCGGGGCCTTCGGGCAACTAAAATTTAATCTGCAAATCTATTTATGAAAGCATTAATTATCAATTGTACACTTAAGCGAAACCCCGACTTTTCTAATACCGGTGCGCTGGCGGAGAAGGCTGCGCGACAATTGGAAGAACAAGGTTTTGAAACCGAGATCATCCGACTGAACGACTACAAGGTTTTGACTGGCAACTCTTCGGATGAAGGAGAGGGCGACCAATGGCCACTGATATTGGAAAAAATCAAAGCCTGCCGGATTTTTATTATTGCCACCCCTATATGGATGGGGAATTTGGCATCCACATCGCAAAAAGTAATTGAACGGCTTGACGCTGTCTTCCGGGATGAAGAACTAAGCAGTAAAAAAAACGGCCAATACATGCCCTATAACAAAGTAGGAGGCTGTTTGGTAACCGGTAATGAAGATGGCGCTCATAGCTGTGCCGCACAGGTACTTTGGGCGCTGCAGGAAGTAGGCTTTACGATTCCTCCAAATGTGAATGCGTATTGGGTTGGAATGGCCGGCGGCGAAAAAGATTACGTTGAGGGCGGTGGGGAACGTTATTTGTACACCAACAAAACGCTTCGTTATATGACTACTAACCTGGCCTGGTTTGCCAAACTACTTGCTGCTAACCCGATAGGTACCAACTTGCTTGAAGAGGACAAAAAAGCGGAAGCCGAAAGCGATGCCGAAGATGACGAATAGCCTTAGACAAGAAAAGAATCAATAATTGGAAACTTTAAAATGGGCTTTTGAGCGTTCTTTTTTTCTATTGTGTATTTATTACACAATAAATGCAACCTTCTGATTTTAAGTGCGTAATAGGCTTAAAATCAGAAGGGAAGAAGTTAGTGTCAGGAAAGCGTTTAAGCTCGGAAATTGAATTATTGAAAAAGCAGGTATATGTTAAAGCAGGGCTGAAATCGGTTGGCCTGGCGGATATAGCATCACTTACTGCTCAAATTAAAAAGGAAACAAACCTTGATTTGAGCCAGGTCACGATGAGCAGGTTGTTTGGCCTAACAGTGAGCAAATTCGGGCCATCCTTATTTACGCTACATGTATTGTCGGTTTACTGCGGCTGCGAGAGTTGGGATACTTTTCTACAAGTAAACACTTAAAATTACAAGCTTTAAAAAGCTGCAATTTGATTTACTGGTTTAACAGGCTCGTTAATTTTTGAATGAAATTTAAGTAAGGCAAATCGTTTGGCGAGATGCCTTTGCCATCTTGATTAGGCTTTAATTATTGGATTACAGTATAGCTACTCCTTTTTAGATTATATGCAACCATTTATATAAATCATTGTTAACCTCATCATGCAACAAGGAAATACTAAAACAAGGTACAACGATAAAGAATTAGATGAGTTTAAAATATTGATTAAAGACAAGATCAGTATGGCACGAGAAGAGCTACAAGAACTGGTTGGAACACTTAGCGCTGCTAACTCAAATGGCGACGATGCCGCGATAGCTGGCAAGACTTTGGAAGATGGCTCAGCTACTTTTGAGAAAGAGCAAACCAATCAACTGGCAGCACGTCAGAAAAAGTTTATTGAGCAGCTTGAAGCCGCTCTGATGCGTATTGAAACCAAAACTTATGGTATTTGCAGGTCCACGGGTAAACTGATTCCTAAAGAGCGCCTGCTTGCTGTGCCGCACACTACTCAGAGCATGGAAGCAAAACTTAAACAAGCGTGAGTTCGGCATTTATTAAAGAAGGGGAGGCGCGGCATCTCAAAGATGTCGCGCCTAATCTTGGCGCATTACTGCTATTTTTGCGGATAGAAAATAACGGTACCGTGATTCGCGATGAAAAGATCTATCATAGTGAAAAGTATGGCCGTGATATTTATGAAATGAGCGACGGCCTGGTTTATGCGCTAAATAACGACAATCAGTGGTATATTATCCTGGATTAATTTGCTGCGACTCCCGGTAAGCCTTCATTTCAATTAAAGTTCGTATGATGATTTCCGGTTGATTTCAATTACCAGGTCTTTGATCACCTCACGTCCGCTTAGCCAACGCCTTGAACGGTTTGCCTTGCGGATCTCCTGTCTGTCTTTCAACTCATGATCTTTTTTATAATAATCCGGCATCAGGTTTTTCATCGCGTTGTGGATGGTTTCCAGACTTCCATTTAACAGCATGTCCAGATCGGTTTTCACCAAATCTGCCAGTGCTTCGGCCATGCTGGCCGCATAATAGGGGCAGTCCCAATCGTGATTATAGGGATGATCACCTTTTACGTTCACCTTTTGCAGTGGATGCGAGAGGTCTTCTATAATTTCGGTTATACCCGGGCCGAAAACGTTCGAATATTCTTCAATGAAATAATTCCACCAGCGCGGATGTTGCGGCAGATCTTTAAGCAAGGTATCACAAACTAAAACCCGCATTGGAAAGTCAGGATTCGCCGGATCCATGATTACTAAAGAACTGCCGAAATGCCCTTCCTGCTGCGAATGCCTGCTGTAGATCACAAAAAACTGCGGTACATTTACGCATTCGTTTTGCATAGCGGCGGCGAGTATTTTAATATCCTTCAACCTGTCTTCTAAAAAACCGCGTTTAAACAGTATGTGCAGCGGGTCTTCCGACTTCGCCGTGCACCGTTTACTGTTCTCATTAAAAACATTCCCGTTTGCCGGGCGGCTCATAAAATGGTTGCCGCTGTTGTAGCAAAGTGCCGAGCCTATAGGGTAAGTGCTGATATCGGCCGTATCTCCTGCTTCTGTCTGCTTATTTGGATGAATAGCGCGGAACGGCACATGCATACTTTCGCTATCCATACGGCGGGCAAGATTATATATCCGCTGCTCTGTAGCCGCCAATAAGGGATCACCGCTGAGGGGATCGAAATACACTACTTTTGAGCGACGGCCTAAATGGCAGGCAATGAATCGTTTTTTTAATAACTGCTGAATAGGGTGCCTCGTGTTTAAAAAGAAATCCCGTAAAGCATCATTTTTGATATATTCATCCAAGGGCTGTTCAAATTGCAACAGCGTATTTTCCTTATGCCTGTTAACCCATTCGCGTAAAAATAAATGCAGTTCCTGGTCGAAACAGAGATTGGCTGCCTCAGCACCCTCTTTTGTTAAAGCGCATAGTTCCATAAAACCTACGTGGGAGAATAAAGACTGAGCAATAAATATAATAAATAAAAATCCGGTTAAAGGATCCTAATTATTTTATTTAGCGGTGTTCTTACTCCTTTATCGGATACGTTCTCCGTAAGCCTTTTCATATTGAAGGATTATTAATTGGTAGCATTATTTATAGTTAGTGCGTGGAGAGCATATTTTAAATAGTTTGTTGGTGCACGGCCAACATCTCTTTTAGCACTTTTTTATTTTGACGGGCTTCAGTGCAACAAACTGAGAGACGTTTGACAACACCTTTGGGTTTTATATTTCTCGCTAATTCGATCAGTATCCTAAGAGCTTCGATCTCGATGGCCTCGGCTATAATGAGGTGAGTTAAAATAATAGCATCTGATTTTGAAGATTTGGCTTTGAGATTTGTTTTTAGGTAATGGTCAAGGTTCAGGCAACCATTTAACATTGGCGGCTTGGTACTAAAAGATAAACCCAACTGCGTTTGTACCAGGCAGAGTCTGATCATTTGACCATTGATCATAGTTCCGGATTCAAGAAGCAGTAATTTTACATCTTTAGCGTATGCCTTTGACACTATGAACGGAAGATGATCAATCAATGTGGCTTTGGTACTGTGAACATCTGAAAGGATGGTAATAAACAGATCTGTTGCTTCAGATTGAGTTAATCTTTGCTGAGCAGGAGTCAGCACACTGGCAGCTTTATCCATGGCAATCAATTTGATGGTAATGACAGCCGATATTGGTAAAGAGAACTGCTGAAAAACTGTTGTTTATCGCTTAAGCTGTAGATGTTAAATGCAATTCATCCAAAATAGTTTTGAGGTTGCAATAATAAAAATGCCAAGCATGGTACTTACATACTTACCTCGTTTGAAGGAACTTAGCTGCTAACCAAAAACGCAGGTGGGAAATCAACTGATCATTATTATCGGGAAAAATGTGTGTTGTTCTCAATGCAAAATTCCTTATTAACAAAAGTTAAAAAATAGGATAATATTTTAATTAAAAGTTGAAACATAAAGTAACTCTTGTAGTTGTACTAACACACGATCCCTCTCTTATCAAGCTCTTATCCAGTCATTTCATTTATCATCTACTAAAATTACATTTATGTTTCACCACGTTAAATCACTACAATTTAATGCCAGGGTTTCGCGCCCTGACCCTCGTTTTGCTAACCTTTTACTGGAGCAATTTGGCGGTGAAAATGGCGAACTGGCTGCGGCCATGCAGTATTTCACCCAAGCCTTTGGCGCAAAGGTACCGCACCCAGACAAGTACGATATGCTGATGGATATCGCCACCGAGGAATTTAGTCATCTGGAAGTAGTTGGTGCCACTATTCAGATGTTACTGAAAGGGGTTAACGGCGAGTTGAAGAATGCCGCAGATAGTTCAGACATCATGCAGGTATTAAATGGCCGTGCAGCCCAGGAAAATATTATTCATGAAGCATTAACGGCTAATCCGCAGTTTGTAATGATCACCGGCGGCGGCGTAACCCCGCGCAATAGCCAGGGCATCCCGTGGTGTGCTTCTTACATCCACTCTAATGGTGACCTCACTGTTGATCTGCGCAGTAACCTCGCGTCCGAATCAAGGGCAAAACTGGTTTACGAGCACTTGATGAAATTTACAGATGATCCGTATATCCACGAAACACTTTCGTTTTTAATGACCCGCGAAGTGGCGCACTATAAAATGTTTGAAGCGGCGCTGGATAGTATCCCCAATAATTTCCCCCCAGGAGTGCTTGCCGCCGATCCGCGTTATACCCAACAGGTTTATAATTTATCTGACGGTGCTGTACGAGGTTCATGGAATGAAGGCGAAATGCCGGGGATGGGCAAAGAATGGGTGTTCATTGAACAACCTTTACAGCAAGTACAGGAAACCGAAGGACAAACTAAGCTGCCGCAGGACTTTAGCAAGGAGCTTAAGGAAACTCAAAAAGAAAACAAAAAAATGAGTGCCGAAAAAAGTGCTGAAGTGAAAAATGCGGATCCCAAAGGGCTTGCCCAATGGAGCACTTATGAAACCGCGAGTGCCTAAAAGAAACTAAAATAATGATCCGACAGTTACGGATTACTAAATCACATATCTACCACAAACACCTATGGAAAATACAGAAAAAGCAATTGATGTGATCAACGATTTGATCAAAATTAATAATGACCGCGCCGCAGGTTTTGAAAAAGCAGGCAAAGATTTAAAAAAAGATGAAAACGGTTTGGTGGCTGTATTCAGCAAGTTAGCAGACGAAAGCCGTCAGAACGTTACGGAGCTTACTACCCTTGCATATCAATTTGGCGGCGAAGCAGCTGAAGGCACCAGCACTTCGGGCGATTTGCACCGTGCATGGATAGATATAAAATCTACATTTACGGGTAGCGATCTTACCGCGATCCTTAACGAATGCGAGCGGGGAGAAGATGCTGCCAAAGCCGCATATGAAGATGCATTGGATCCGGAAAATGAACTAAATCCGCAAGTGCAACAAATACTGTTAACCCAGCAGCATGGAATTGTTGAAGGGCACAACCTGGTTAAATCACTTCGCGACCAATTAGAAACTATCGTTGACAAGGATGATAAGTTTGATGACGAAAACATAGCTGCTGAACCTTCTTATAAAGGAGCAACTGGTGAATACCAAGCCCCAACTGCTTATGGTGCTCCGGAATCAGGAACTGTGATTTCTGACGATGAATGGGAAGATGAACAAGCGGCGGTTACTGGCGAATCTAAACTGATGGAGTTTTTTGTGAACGAATTGAAAGATTTGTATTGGGCAGAAAACAAGCTGGTAGATACATTGCCCGAAATGGCAGAAGCAGCTACTTCTGCCGAACTCAAAGATGCTTTTGACCTACACTTAATCGAAACGGAAGAACACGTTACCCGCTTGGAACAAATTTTTGCCATCTTGGGTTTAGAGCCAGATAGCCGCAAATGTGAAGCTATGGCGGGAATTGTTGATGAAGGTGATGAGATCATCAGCGCTACGAAAAAAGGCACAGCCCAGCGCGATGTAGGTCTGATCTTCGCCGGACAAAAAGCCGAGCACTACGAAATCGCTTCTTATGGAGGGATGATCGCGTTAGCAAAAACGTTAGGGTATTATGATGTTGCAGAGTTATTGGTTTTAACCCTTGACGAAGAAAAAACAGCAGACGCACTGCTTACAGAGATTGCCGAAAGCCAGGCAAATTTCGCTGCCAGCAATGAGCCGGCGGAAGATTAACGAAATGAGGTTGTTTATATAGATGGGAGGTCACCTGGTTTCAGGTGGCCTTTTTATTTACAACTGATAGTTGTGGGAAGCCTTGATAAATGTAATTTTGCAACAGCCATTTTACCTTATGTATGAACACGCCAAAGCAAAGAGGAACCTTTTACGGTTTGGACGCAAAATAGCAGTTGAACGGGCATGCCGTAACATCAGCCTCAATAAAATTGCTCAACAAATGGGTATCCCCATTTTTATGCTCAGTGAAATTGAAGCGGGTACTACAGATTTTTCGATAGAGGATATGTTTCTATTATTAAATGTTCTGGAGGTTGATTTAGCGGAGTTTTTCGCTGGGTTTGAATGAAATTTTACATCTTTCCTGCCTTTATTGCAGACCATGAACACGCATAGATCGAAAAAAGCCACACCTCCGAAGGACGTGTGGCTTGAATGTTCGTTATTTAATACCCCTATTAAAATAACAATCAACTAAATATAAGTTGTTTAAACTAAAGTTTCCAAATTGTAATATGAAAAATACAAAAGCCCGTCGGGGGACAGGCTTGGGTAGATGCAGGATCTATAGGGGTATTAAATGCGCTAAATCAAGTTCAAACAAATATAAGTTAATAAATTGAAAATGAATTAACTATATAAGTTTCGAATTTGTAACAGTTTTGTTAGATTGTTGAAAGATCGCTATTTATTGTATCAATCTTTAGAGGTAATAAAGTACCGGCGAAGAGCACGGTGACGAAACGGATGGCAAAAGAAAGAATTATCAAAACTCTCATCGATGCAATATCTTTAACATCGACATTTAAAGCTGGACAATGACTACGCTAATTAATATTTAGTTACTTAACTTTAAAAGAAAACACTCTTGATCGTTCCGAAATCAATTGGTTTTGATAAAAAATTTTCAATCCTTGGGTTTGAGTACGATTTAACAATGTCTTTCTTGAAAATCGATGACGAAAGCACATAAATCTTGCTTTTGTGCATGGGATCGATATTAAGACGTTTATATTCTTCCATAAACTGCCAGCCGTCCATTAGTGGCATTGCCAAGTCAAGAAAAATATAATCTGGTAAATGATCACTTCCCTGCTCATTGAGTTCCATCAATTTGCTGATTGCTGTAATTCCGTTTTCGCAAGCTTCAATAATTGGACTGAAAAGCGTTTTTTTTATCATTAAATTGAATATCACCCTATCCATCTCAGAATCCTCTATCAGTAAAATGCGGGCTGGCCGATTTGTTAAAACCATTCATGACTAACGCTCAAAGCCTTGAATTTGTTTTAGTTAGCGATGAGGTTTTAGTTAACCTATATCGGAGTATTTGATGAAAAAGCCAATAATTAGTATGGTTTGAAGTTATATTAATCGATCTGAATATCAACGCAATAGCCTTACAGCCATTAGATAGGGCATAATGAAAGGTATTGCAGGAATTGCCGCCAGAAATCCCGCCGTACCTAGTGGTCCTGGCCAGGAAGAAGGAATGAGAACCAGAATTAAGCCGACTATACAAAAGCCACAATAACAATTACAGGAAACAAGACTAAGTAGCCTCGCATTTTTCATAGCAACAGCAAAAAACAGGGTGGCTAAATAGGTGAGGGCTACCTCTGCTACAGCTATAACATAAAACAAAAGCCTCAAATTTTCCGATTCGAGGCTTTTGTTTTAAATGACAGCCCGGGCAGAACTCGAACCTTAAACTGTGCGGTTCGAAAAGCGCACAGTCAGGGATGTCCAAATTTCACCTAATAAGGAGCGGAATTATAAAAAGTATTAAAATTTCAAATAATTCATGCGTAAATATTAGAGACTAGTGATGATATTTTGATTTCATAACTTGAGTTGAATAAAATCAATTTTCAATTATGAAATCAGCTTATTTATATGTTAGAGTAAGTACCGATGAGCAACGGAGAAAAGGTTTTTCCCTCATCGAACAGGAAGATCGTCTTATAAAATACTGCGAAGCAAATCGCGTTAAGATTATAGAAATTTTTCGAGAAGATTTTTCGGCGAAGGATTTTAATCGTCCGGAATGGAAAAGATTGATAAGAACAATCAAGAAAAAGAATAAGCGTCCTGATTATATTTTATTCATAAAATGGGACCGTTTTAGTCGCAACGTGGCATTAGCTTATCAAATGATAAAGGTGCTTCAAGATTTAAATGTTCAGGCGATAGCAATTGATCAACCAGTAAATTTTGAAGTGCCTGAAAGCAGCGTAATGTTAGCGATTTACCTAGCAATACCAGAAGCCGAGAACCTCAGGCGTGGCCTGAATTGTTCAGATGGTATGCGACGAGCGCGGAAATTAGGCCGTTGGCCGGGGAGAGCACCAGTTGGATACACTAATCTTATTGGAACTGACGGAAGAGGGTTTGTAGCCCCGAAACAGCCCGAAGCCAATCAAATTAAGCGTGCATTTGAAGAATTCGCAAGAGGAACATTTTCGATAAGTGAGGTCAGGAAAATGTTAATGCTTGATGGTCTGCAATGTAGTAGGAATAACTTTTGGAAACTTTTGCGTAACCCTTTTTATTGTGGCATTATTACAGTGCCGCCAAATGCTAAAGAGGAACTACAACTCGTAAAAGGTATACATGAACCTCTTATATCTGAACAACTATTTTATGATGTACAAATCATATTAAAAGGTAGACACCATCCAAAAGTTCTAAAAGAAAACTCAAAAATTTTGTTTCCACTGAGGGGGGTTCTCAAATGTCCATATTGTCATAAAAGATTGACCGGGAGTGCCTCCAAAGGACGTCATGCAAAGTATTGCTACTATCACTGTATTACACCGAAATGTAAAGGTAGGTTTGGAATCAAAGCTTTGCACCAATCTTACGAAGAAGAGTTAGATAAAATAAGTTTGCGGTAAGAAGTATATGAACTCTTTAAGCTTGTATTAGAAGATGAGAATATTTTTTCTGTATTGAAAGGTTACGAAGTTGAACACAAGACTATACTCAATGAGATTTCTAAACAAGAGCTTCTGATGACCAGTGCAAGAAAGCATTTTATAAGTGGAAAAATAGATAGTGACGATTTCAGTGATTTGAAAAAGGAATACAAGGAAGTTATAGAATGTCTAAATATTAAACTAAACGATATCAAGAGAAACATTGCTGCCTGCAATATTAATGAAAGAACTGAATGGTACAGAAATGGATTCAATTTATCTCATACATATAAAAATCAAGGCATCGGCGATAAGCGATATCTGGTTAATTTATTTTCTCCTACTTCTATTAATCCTGTCACAAAATGCCTCGACCGTTTAGCAGTTAATAGGGATATCATTAATATTTTAACCTATAACAAATGAACTGAAAGAATTTTATCGAAACTATCTAATGAGTAATTGCAATGCAGCAAGCTAAATATAAAATACCGAAGACTTTTTCAGATCGAAAAGTTTCAGTTAAACAAGCCATCAAAATGTTGAGACGTAATGGTATTAAAGTAAATGAAGATCAAGCAGCAGTTATACTTGATTTTCTTTATCGAGTCGCCAGAGTTTATAGTAACACTTAATTTGAAGGTGAGGGGCGCTTGGCTTTTTAATGAAGAGCGAAATAATCTTGAGGTAAAATGGGTTAGATACGTAAAGAGATTTCGAACCTTATAATCGCTTTGAATCATATCAAAATGCGGTTTCTAAAAAAAGAACTTGAAATCGTTTATTTCAAATAGCGTTTTTCGAACCGCTTTGTATAGGATGAATTTTCTTTATAATTGGTTGATTATAAATCAGTTATATTCAACAAAAAAGGAGATAAACAAATCTGTTTATCTCCTTAAGTGGAGCCGGAGGGAGCGTGAAAAATCACATAAATAGCTCACTTTCAATATCAATATTTGGGCTTTTGACACTGCTCACCGTGTGCTCACCAAATGGCCACTAATTGACCTTATTATGCTTAGTTTATTAATATAAACATAGGCTTTTTAGATGTCTTAAGCAACTATTTTAACAAAAAATGTTAGACAAAGTGTTGAAATGATATCGGATAGGAAAGAGCATATTAAATGATCGGGCTTTATTTAGAGCGGGAATCGAACCACGCTTGTAAGTCCTTAAATTATAATGAATTATAAACTCTTAAAAGATCATTCAACGATTTGTACAAACTGTATTTGGCCATAAATCGGTGTACTTCAAATATACGAAACTTCTGTTTTCAAAAAAAACGAAAGCGATTTTATTAAAAATCTAATGATGGATATACAATATTAGTTTTTAATATTTAGGTAAAAGGTTAATGACTGGACGGGACATGAACTATGTTCACTGAGCGCTCATAATCAATATTTTACCAACTATTACAAAAAGCGACTCTCTTAAAACTCACTTTTATTTTAAAGCTGTTCGATTTCAAATGATATACACAAAAGTAAGAAATGAGGAGGTTATTACAAACGAAATGCGATCTTAAAATCCTTGAATTTAACCTTGTTTGTCGATTACCAGATAGATAATGTGCCGTTACTATTTATGATACAATGAAATGTAGAGTTAGAAACAGTGATGGATTTGTTTTAGTCCCGATTTTGCCTGTTTTCTCGATATTTTAAGTGGTTTTTAAANGATGGATTTGTTTTAGTCCCGATTTTGCCTGTTTTCTCGATATTTTAAGTGGTTTTTAAATTCATACCCACCAAATTACTCACCACATTTATTTTCTTGAATTAGCTGCAAATGCTTATAATCAAATATCCCAAAAATTACCTGATAGAAAAAAGATAGAATAGATTCCTGTTGGAAGGATACGTATAATAAAAAATATCTTTGATTGTCAGTGTTTTACAAATGTTTAAAAAAAGTGACTAACTGAAACTCGTACTTTTTATTTAACTATTTAGTTTCAAATGATGATAAATTAAAATTAAGAAATAATAAGCTTTAAGCAAACGTTTAGTTAGTAAAATGAATCAAAATATCGTGAGATTTGAAGTGAACTTGAAAATCGCGTGACGGGTCTGCTTCTAATATCGACAAGATTTCCAAAATGAATCTATAACTACAACTCTCTCGTACAAATTGAAGTTGCTGATTATAAAATAGTCGGCAGCCTGCTCAAGAAGTGATCCCGGTCTATGTCGAAAGCAAGACAGCCCAACGTAAAAACTGATCGAACGAATCCTCAGTATTTCTCGACCGTGCAAGACAGCATCTATGCTCGGACTTAGGCCACCGAGATCATTTTCCGCAAGACTAATGACGTCTCGTTCCCGTCTATGAGTAACACCAATCTATGTATCCGCCGCGGACGAAAAAATGGCTTCTGCAGCCAGTTTTGCCCCAAACCGATGGTTTGAGCGTGATATGGCTTCCTTCTAGTGTATAGGTCCAACAGGGGCTGGCCTCTTTCAGCATATTGAGCTGAATCTTTTTGCCGCAACCGCAGGGACATTGTAGTACCGCCGCCCAGGGATCACCCGAGGTGCCGATGATCCACACACGTCCGGGTTGGACACATTCTGGAATATCCTCTGAAAACCTGTAACGAAAACGCCGGCGCTTCCGGGACCATGCTAACAAAACCCGGAATATTTTTTTAAGATATTTCATGAGGGGATACCCGGGAATTCGATAAAAGGAACCAGGTCGCCGCGGCCGATTTTGTTCCGTAGGTAAACATCTGTCTCAAATGCCTCCTCGTTTACGTTAATAATGCAGTTCTCTGTAAGATCGATGGTGCTCAGACTATAGCTGCTGGGATCTTCCGCCTTATAGCGGTGCAGCCGATTCAGGAAATCGTTTATCGCATGGCTGCTGATCTGCATATTCACACTAATTACTGCCGGAGAATTAACATTCACATTCTTGATATAGGCGTTCTTTTGTAGCATGGCATATTCCTCGGGATTTTGACGGTACTGAGCCGCTGCCCGCATGTCATCCGTCGTATATACCCCGCGGGTGAGCAGTGACGATTTCCCTGGTTGTAGGTAATGGACAGAACCGCAGATCTTGTGGATACCGCCCAGTCCGTCGGCCTCCAGTTTTACCCCCTGATCAAAATAGGGGATCAGGTAAAAGCTGCAAAGCTGGTTCAACAAGTGCCGCCCATCGACACTGTCCATGCAACCAAAGATCACATCGCAGCCAGCCAGTGCTTGCAGTGCCGGCAGATCATCATAAAGATTCACTTGGTAACAATCCGTTTCCGTCCCCAGCCCCATCCGGGCGACCGCATCCGCCAGCGCGGCTATCTTAGGCTTTTGCATCTCCGCATCCGCTAAAGAAGTATTCAGGATTCGGTTCAGGTTCTTATGTTCCACGCGGTCTGGATCAATAAGCACCAGCTTTTTCACTCCCAGTCTTGTCAGCTGTTCCACCGTGGGGCTGCCGGTACCCGAGCAACCAACCACGCCAACGGTCAGCCGGTTAAGCAGGTTATACGTTTTTTGCCCGAAAGCCTGTATGGTACGCTGCGCAAAAGCCTGCCTGCCGTCCATGGTAAGTAGTTCTTCAACGCCGATCGTATCACTTATTATCGCAATTTTATCGACCGGCCGATGCCCCCCGCCCGGGTAAAAAAAACGCCCGAACAAACTACCGCCGGGCACCATCACCGCGCTGGCATGCGGCCCGTCCAGGTCAGTCCAGCCAAATACAGAACTGAAAAACTCCGCATCGGCGGCATCATCGGTATCAGAGAACCGGTCATAACCGCCCGGGTGACTATGGATTTTTAGGATCGCCAGGTCGGTCCGCGCGATACGGTTAAAGAATGGCATAATCCTTTCAGTCGGCCACTGAAGGCGACCGGTACTCCTGTCCATGCATTCTTCATCGGGTATCAATAGGAGTTCATGTACCATTAAAGTTTCGCCGCCCGCTTGCCTGTGCCTTCCACAAAGAGCCACGGCTACAGATTCCAGCCCGTCCCCGGAAAAAAGATGTTTGACCAGCTGCTGGTGGTGCAGGCCGGCTATTTTAAGTTGTAACTGCATTTGCTCTTTTGATAAATTCTTGTTCAAACCAAAAACTGACCATACTCATGTGCGTGGAGAGGTCGTCAATGCCTTCCCGCCAAGGATTGCTCGCCGTACGGTGCCGCGACCAGCGCTGAAAAACTCGCCCGTCGATCTGCTGCGGGCAGATCGCCCCTATCAGCTGCCCGTCCCTGCGGGCAAGTGGTGGGTAAAAATAAGCCATATCCAGTCCGGTCCGGGGGTATCCCGCTTCTATCTTCACGGCAACCGTCGTACTGTTAACGTTATAACCGGACGGTACTGGGTAATTCCGAAGAATTACCCAGTGCATACCTTGGTCGGTCACCGTTTCCCATTCCAAATTTTGTGTTTCCAAAAAGATGATATCATCCCCAGGTAGCTGAAAATGCCGTCTCATTACTGCTCCCCCTCTGTTTGGTCCAGCGGGATAGTCATGAATTTTTCCACACATGGTTCGATAAAACTTACTTCCTGGTCATACCCGATCCTGACAACCTTGCCGCCCTTATAGCGCTGGTTCAGCTGGAAGCGGTCTGGTGGTGTTTTACCGGCCAGCTTTAAGATCTCGCGGCCGGTTAGGCACTCTTGTTCAACCTTATACTTCTGGCGGTCGACCATGATTAAGTAATGGTGTCCTCTTGGGATCTCGCGGTTTTCCCTGACATACACTTCGATGTCAATAATTAAGATTTCGTGGATAATCATACCTTTCGTATTTTACAACAGTAAGCCGGAAACGGGACAACTCTTTTTTGTCCCGCTTCGCGGTTACATAGGTATAATATGATCGCTGTCATGAATACAATGAGTACCTTATCAATAGCGAAAAGCCTGAGGGGCCTTTCCGACAGAGACCTGGTGTTGGGTTTAAAGTCAGTTGGCGAGACTGACCTGCCCCGTTACCAAGTCGAATTTTACAGACGGTTTGCGCCTTATATCTATAAAGTAGGCAGCCAGTGCTGTCAAATTTATCCCGATGGGAATGAACTTGCCCGTGACTTAGTGCAGGAAACTTTTATCAAAGCCTTCATAGCCATTGACAAATTCATGGTCACGGTGGGTGAGGATGCTGTCTTCAAAAAACACATCAAGGGCTGGCTTGGCAAGATCGCCAACCGTCAGTTCCTTAAATTATACGCAGAGCGTAAAAATGCGAACGCTGAAACCGAATGTACTGAAGCCGAAGAACCTTCTTACGATCAGTTCAGTAGCTATTTCGACCCGCCGAGGGAAGAGATACCATCGATCTACGTCACCCTGTTAAGAGAAGCGATGAGCCAGCTCAAAGATATTGATCAGCACATAGTGAACGCATATGCGGCAGAAGGATGCCTGGAGTCGACGCGGCATATCAGCGATCGGGCGATGCACCTTTTATGCGAGACTTATCAAACAACATCAGAAAATATCAGAAAAAGAAAAAACAGGGCTTTAACTAAGATTAAAGCACACTGTTTAAAAAATTAATGGCAAAAAACATGAAAACTGTGGCAACAAACAACTCGAACTCCAAAGATCCCCAAGTAGATCTCGAATTCCTTTTAAGGACGAACGGATTTCTCTTTCCGGAGACAGTTAATGAGGTAAACGCCTATGAGCGCACCTTCGGGGATACAGACATTATCCTGCCTGACGACATGCAGGAACCATCATTTTTGAAAGAGGCCCGCAGTCGGGTTACCCGCGAAAGAGATAACATCATCAGCCTGCGGGCTGATAATTTTTCCCTGGCCGCCCGAGCCGAAAAAGGGAACGAACTGCCGGAACACATCAAACAGCAAATGGAGAAAGACCTTGCGAAACTAAAACGATAACAAGTGGAAGCGGAGAGATATGAAGACTTAGCGGAACTGGCCGAATCAATTGCGGACGAGAACTTTACTGACGGCAAGACCGACTTGGAGCTGATCCTTCGCAAGAAAGGCATCAATCTGGTCACTGGGCACTATGAAAGCTATTTCACAGGTACTTTATATCACAAAGCCAAAGAGTTCACAGTATTCCTGAATATGGATGATCTGGAGGAAAATAAGATCCCTCGAATCAGGTTTACGATCGCTCATGAACTGGGGCATTATTTTATCGATGAACATCGGAATTTGCTGAGAAGCGGCACATCAATATCATTCAATGCATCGCATAATTGCGAACTAAATGAAAGGGAGGCAAATCATTTTGCCTCCTTTTTATTAATGCCTACTAAAAAATTCTTGGCTGTTGCGTTCAGCATTGAGCAAGGACTGCCAGCTATTTTGCAGTTAGCTACCCAATTTGAATCTTCAATTGAAAGTACCTCCATCCACTACCTTAAACTAGATTGTTGCAACGGCTTGCTGATCCGCTGGAAAGAAGACAATTCAGTCCAATTTCACCTTTGTTCAGCCACATTCGGCCATCAGATCGGCTCCGGCCGTAAACCAGTCATCCAGCTGGCCCCCGCCTATATCAATCTATTAAAGGCTCAACTAGACAACCCTGATAATGAATATCATGTCGTTGAGAATGCTACTAATCTGTCCCACTGGCTGCCGCATATTGGTGCCGGATCTTCTCTTGATCGCCCCGCGCTGGAACAAACTATCCGGTTGGGCAACTACGGCGGAATTACCTTAATCACAATTCATTCGTAATTTCGCCTCACGATTTATTTATATTTTATGGGTTAGCGAACACACAATTTGATAATAATGCTGATATACCTTATTAACGATTTAAGTATTGTTGATAGTAAAGGGATGATCTTAATAAATAGCATTTGCCTTCGATTATAAATCCGTCAAGCTTATGCTCAATGGCATATATTGATAAATCACGGATATTGTTTATAAAACCTCTTCCATTAAAATTTAGAGAGGTATTGCATAATACACCATATCCCGTTTTTCTTTTAAATGCGAGCAATAAATCATATAACTGATTGTTAGAGGTAGGGGACACTGTTTGAATTCGAGCAGTTTTGTTTACATGGGTTACTGCTGCTAGAGCATCAGTGTTTACGGTGTAAGTAAAAAGCATGTGAGGACTTGAGTGATGGCAATCAAACCATTGAATCGCATCTTCTTCTAGGCATACTGGTGCAATCGGCCGAAATTGCTCGCGCTGCTTAATTTTATTTAAACGGGTTCTGGTATTTTCGGTAAATGGAGCGGCGATAATGGAACGATTGCCTAGCGCTCTGGGGCCTATTTCATATTTACCATTAACCCAAGCTAAAATAAGATTTGCGGCCAGCAAGTCAGAAATGAATTCATTATCCGGTTCATAGATGTCGTATTGGCTTATATCGAATGATTTCGAATCGTCGAAATTCAGTCCAGAGTAAACATCCCAGCTTATCTTTGGATTACCCGTGTAGTGAAACTGAGCGTCGATGGCGGTGCCTATGGCTGAACCAGAATCGTTAGCGACGGGCGGTACAAATATTTCGGGAAATAGACCAGACTGTTTCCATTTAGTATTCCAATCGCAATTCAAACCACATCCGCCAGCGATGACGAGTGGTAGACGTTTAGTTAAAGTTGTTGTTGCAAACTGAAAAAAAATATCAAAAATTCTGTCGCTGTAAATTCCTGCAAGGTTACAGAACTCTTCATCGGTCACACCAATATTATAATATTTTGAATCCTTAAGCACTGGATAAGCACTCAATTCCTGGTACGAACCACGCAGCAATAAATCGATCAATTTTGTATCTTCGGATGAAGGAGGGTTGCGTTTCGAAAAAGAAGCTAAAGCCATAAGCTTTCCTGCATCTTCAAAACGAAAATATGGAATGTCTTTAGGAAAAGAAGGGTCAGCTAAACCGTATAATTGCGCATACCGGTTTCCGACTTGGTTTAAAACATCTCCTAATAAGGTCACATTTAAGTTTCCATCAATTTCATAAAAAGCCCCAATACTACCTTCCCAGATTAGCGCATAGCACGGAGTTCCCATTTCCAAACCTGACATGCCATAAGCACAAAGCAAATGTGATCGCTCATGCGAAGAAGAGAAATAGTCAATATTCTTTCCCAGAAACTTTCTTTGGTCAGTTATTCTTTCAGTTTGAGTGGTGCCACGATAACCAACATGGATATTAGATCCATGCAGATACTCAAAATTATCGCGCGGCCACCAACCCCCTGTACAAATTACATCAGGCTCTTCTTCTAGTTCACCAAGTATTCGGAATACGTCATGAGTAGATACCGGAGAGTATCGGTAATTTGAATTCTTTTCAGCCTCAATAGAAAATACTAAATGTCCATCTTTTAAAAAAGCAACCGCACCATCATGGCCGGGATTATAAGCAAGTATGTTCATGACAGGTAACGGTTTTAACTTGTACTGCGTCGATGTTTATAGAATTAATAAGCGTTTTAGCAGGAAGTTGCCTATTGTCAAGAATCCCGGCAAATTCTTTAGAACGGCACGGCCAAATGTTTGTATGCAAAGACATTGGTAGATGCGGAATTGGCGTCGGATCCCATTCTACTCTTCTGTGTACTAGTTTTTTATCTACAAACCAGCAAATTTCATTTGATCGCCATTCAATCATATAATGGTGAAACGAGTCCGATGCATCGAATTCAAGATCAATGTATGTAGGAGTGCCTCGGTAGCCATAATCAAATTTAGCTCCCGGTCCACCAGGATTAAAAAAAACGTTTGCAATAAGCACGTTTGGCCTGTTTCCCGCGATTTCTATGTCGATTTCCTGCCTTGGAGAATTTCGGTGTAAAAAAAATCCTGTCACTACTCCCGAGATGTTTGATGCCTTGAGTATGGCCTCAAATCTTCCATATAGAAATTGCTCTTGACTTGTTATTGCAGCCGCGCTATAATCACGTACTCCTAAAGCTTCTAATTTTAAATCAAGAGTAATGCCGTTTTCGTGTTGTAAGTATATGTTATCGGGACGAAACAATGCTAGGTTATCTGTAAAAGTATCATTTCTTAGAATCCAGTTACTTCCAACAATTGACTCGAAATTTTCAATAATCTTTACTGGAGCTATTTGTGTCGACGGAGCATCAAATAAGCTTGGCATACAGTGAATCCCTTGCCATGATGTCGCAGAGTCAACTATCCACGGTGAAGCATCACGTTTGGACGTTAATGATTTTTTACCTGTGTTAGAAGTTATATTTTCTATCAATGGTCTCTGGCCGACATCATTCAATTCTGGAAAAGCGCAGACTGGTGGTGCACAGCACAAATGCTCGCAAAGTATTTTCCACTTGTTAGATACGTCGTTTCTAATCACGGTGTAGTTTAGGCTTGCAATGTTTTCCAAAAAAGAATACTGATTTTTAAGATCGGTAAAAATGAACCGAGCGTTAGGGAATAGCGTTTGTAATAACTGAACCTTCGTAGCTAAAGAACCAATGTTGACATATGCATTAAATACTCGGTCGGCTCGTCCCATCAACAACTTATCTAACTCGATCTTAGGTAAGGATTCAAGGTCATTGCAACATTTATAGCCGAGCATCGATAAAGCCATAGCAACGGATGTAAGTCCCGTATTTTGATTGCCGAATACAAAAACTGGATATACTTGTGGTCTGATTTGGAACAATGCAGCACCTTCGCTGTTGATAGCACCGATTTTGGTTAGAGCTGGAAGTATCGAATAGGAATTGGTAGAGCTTATATCCGGGCGCTGCCTAACAACTGATTTCTTTAGCGCAACTACGTCAATTTTATCGAATTGATGATTAATCCATAAGTCTACAGGACCACGGCAAGGTAGTAGTTGAAGTAGTTTGGAAGCCCCATTGCGTGATAAAACATAGCCAGATAAATTCCAAAGACCTCGTACCGGACGAAATAAATTACTTGATATAAAAGTTTTTGGGGCACCATTTTTCACCTCCTCGTAGGATAGGTATAAAATATCAAAACTACCATTCAAGGTGCTCTGGACGTCGGCCCAAGCCCTATTAAGAGCTTTTGAAAAGCCCGGATAAAACCATATATCATCTTCCAGAATCAGGGTATATTCATCATCATTCTCTAAAATTTTTTGCCAAACTCCAATATGAGATTTAGCTACCGCGATTTCTGGCCGACTTGTAACCCTCCCTTAGTTCGGACTGG
>NZ_QPCG01000008.1 GCF_003351025.1 Mucilaginibacter endophyticus
AGTCCGGTTTTTAGGAGGGGTTACAGATACTTTGTGTAATATATCTATTGTCGAGATTATCTTCGGGTTGGTCGATTATTAGAGGATTTGTTGAAACGGCAAAAATAATAGGTAAAACTGTTGTGCATCGTTGTCCCATAGATAGTTCATCTGTTTTCCGATAATTATCCTCTAAATTGTGTGAATCAGCCGCAATTTTTAACTTAAATTCGGGAAGATCGTTGCAATACAGTGATTCTATTTCATATATAGCATCGGTTTCTCGTAAAGCCTCAATTAGTGCAGTCGCGCGATAAACGTCAATGCCCGCAATAACTCTCAATGTTTCTGCATCCTCTTTGTGAATAATCTGAGCAAATTCAACCGTAGAAAAACATTCCACTATTCGCGGTATAAGAACGTTATATTGCAACCCTGATCCCTTAAGTCCCGAACGTAGTTTGTCTTGAAAATCATCTTTGATCCCAGCATGTGTCAATGTAATTACAACTTCACCATTAAAGGTTAAATTAAGTTGTTTTACCACTTCTAACCGTCTTCTAAAAATTAACTGCTTGAGTTTATTAAGCTTATTCACCATTATCAAACGATGTTCCTTTAATCTATTGCGGCGCTTGATGAGTTCTTCCCTGTCTTTTAAGAGTGTTTCTCTTTCCGAGACTCGTTTTGATAATGCGTTATAATTGTTGATGTATTCTCTATTTTGTTCAAACTTCTGCTTAAGCTTTACAAATTCCGCTTGTTGAATATCATGGGTATTTAAAAGAAAAGTGAATATCTCATCGAGTGATTTTTGTTTAGCTGATATAAAAGTGCCTATTTCCTTTAACTTTGCTCTCGTGGTATCTACAGTATTGATGATAAGCTGTTCTCCTTCATTCATTATTTCCACATTTTGAAAGTCGTGAGGGTCTATAACTTCACTCAAATAATATTCTGTGAGATCCAAATCCGCTTCGTATATTACCCCTTGAAGCATTTTCAGTATGTCAATTGCTTTATTAAAAAAACGACTCTCCTGACGTCTTACTTTCTCATTTTGGTCAGCCGCTTCAAAGCTTTTATTTTCTTCCTCGTTTATTCCTGTTGGCTTAATATTCTTGTAGTTTTCAAATTCGATTTTTACAAGTTCATATTGCTCGAGCGTTCCATCAAATAATGCTAATCTTTTATTAAATGATTTAATTTCTTGAGCGTTGCTATCCAAGTCCATTTGAACTTCCCGCACTTCTGAAAAGTAAATTCCAATATCCGATTTTATTTTCTTGTCAATCAGCTCTAATCTATCCTTGCTGCTTCTACCTATTTCTTCAATTCTACCAGCTTCGTAGAAATCGCATTCAATGTAAGGGGCGAGTTGCTGAAAAGAAACAAAATCGAGCGATGGCAACAAATATGGTTGAGGCATATCGTCAATCGTTTTGGTCAGGTTAAACGCCCTATCGTCTTCTGTTTCAAATTCGACTGTAATAGTCCCTGAACCCAAATTACTCCTTAGGAGTCTATTTGAATACATATCATCCATAGACCGAGCATCCAATACTGATTTAAGAAAATAAAGGAGAGTTGTTTTACCGGTACCTCGGCCCCCCATGATGCAATTAAGTTTATTTGAAAAGTCCAGCTTGAAATCTCTATAAAACGGAGAATTTTTGACTTCAATAGACTTGATTTTTTTCATAAAATATGATATATGGTTTAAAGATATTAATTATTCACCTGCAGGCAATATATGAACAAAAGATATTTGAAAAATATTAAGCTTATTATAATCAATGATAAATATGGATCGAGGCAGATTGAGAATCAAGTTTAGAGGTGAGTAAATCGTATTTCAGCGTCAACGGGTCTGCTTTGACATCACCCCCTTTCACTAAAATTCGCCTCATAGACTTACCCATTTACGAAAAAACGCCCTTTCCGTACACGAAAAGAGCGTTATTAGTGGTCCCGACGAGAATCGAACTCATATCTAGAGTTTAGGAAACTCCTATTCTATCCGTTGAACTACGGGACCGTTTAAAGATCAACCTTAAAAAGGCCGATCTTTTATTTAGTTTGCAAAGGTGCAATTTTTCAATGAAAAATCACACCTTAAAATTCAAAATTTAAAACGGGCTTCGTTTGCACATCTGCACATTTGAAACCTGCACATTTAGCGAATTACCGCGCCGTTGTGGAAATCTTCGGTTGGGGCAACAAAGCTTAGTTTGCCTTCGCTGTTTTCGGCCATCAGGATCATGCCTTGCGATACAATGCCTTTGATCTCTCTTGGCTCCAGGTTTACCAGGATGCTCACTTTTTGACCGATGATGTTTTCCGGCTCATAATATTCGGCAATGCCTGATACTACGGTGCGTTCGTCGATACCGGTGTCAATAGTCAGTTTCAGCAGCTTTTTGGTTTTTGCAACTTTTTCGGCAGCTAAAATGGTACCGGTACGAATATCCATGGTAGCAAAGGTTTCGTAATTAACGTTTTCCTTTGCAGGCTGCACATCGGCCGATTTTGGCGGAACGGCAGCGGCTTTTTTATCTGATAGCTTTTTAAGCTGAGCTTCTATCACATCATCCTCTACCTTTTCAAACAACAAAGCTGCAGGGTTTAACTGGTGACCATTGTTGAAATACATCTCCTGATCATAAGCTATCGGCTCGTTAGGCAGATTAAGCATGGTGATGATCTTTTTAGCCGTAGCCGGTAAAAATGCCTGTGCTGCAGTAGCTAAATGACCAATCAATACCAAACAGTTGTGCAGCGCTTCTTTGGCAGCGGCAGGATCTGTTTTGATAGTTTTCCATGGCTCTTTTTCGGTGAGGTAGCGGTTACCTAAGCGGGCCATATCCATTACGGCCTGCAACGCCTGGCGGTAACGGTAAGCCTCAAGGTTTTTTTCTATCTCATCGTAATATTCGCCAATTCCGTTGCTCAGGCTTTCGTCGGTAAATTCAATCCTGTCGGTATCGGCCTCAATTTTACCATCGTAAAACTTGTGCATCAATATCATTACCCTATTTACGAAGTTGCCCAGGATAGCTACCAGTTCGTTATTTACACGGGCCTGGTAATCTTTCCAGGTAAATTCACTATCGCTGGTTTCTGGTAGTATCGATGTTAGCACATAGCGCAGCTCATCCTGTTTACCCGGGAATTCTTCAAGATATTCATGCAGCCAAACCGCGTGGTTACGTGAGGTAGAAAGCTTATCACCTTCCAAGTTCAAAAACTCGTTGGCCGGCACGTTTTGAGGCAAAATATATTCGCCGTGCGCATGCAGTATAGAAGGGAAAATAATACAGTGGAAAACGATGTTATCCTTGCCAATAAAATGCAGCAGACAAGCATCATCCTGCTCATCGGCTTGCTTTTTCCAATATAATTTCCAGTCCTTTTTGTTATCAATAGCCCATTGTTTGGTGGCCGAAATATAACCGATAGGCGCATCCATCCACACGTAAAGCTTTTTGCCTTTAGCTTCGGCTAAGGGTACATCAATACCCCAGTCAAGGTCGCGGGTCATGGAGCGTGGTTGCAGGCCCGATTTTAGCCATGATTTACACTGGCCAAAAACATTCACTTTCCAGCTTCCTTCTTTCTCGTCAATCCACTGTTCCAGCCATGGCTGGTATTTATCTAACGGCAGGTACCAGTGTTTGGTTGATTTTAATACCGGGGTTTTACCGCTCAAGGTTGAGATCGGGTTGATCAGGTCGGTTGGGTTGAGTGAAGTACCGCAACGCTCGCATTGGTCGCCATATGCATTTTCATTGCCGCAATTAGGGCAGGTGCCAATAATGTAACGATCGGCCAGAAACTGCTGGAAATCCTCATCAAAATACTGATCAGAAAATTTCTCAATAAACTCGTCTTTCTCATACAGGTTCAGGAAAAATTCCTGGCTCAGCTCATGATGAATGGGCGACGAGGTACGGTGATAAATATCAAAAGCGATCCCGAACTCTTCAAAACTCTCTTTTATTTGCTTGTGATATTTGTCAATAATAGCCTGTGGGGTAGTATCCTCTTTTTTGGCTTTGATGGTAATGGCCGCGCCATGCTCATCCGAGCCGCATATATACACTACATCCTTCTTTTTTAGCCTTAAATACCGCACAAAAATATCTGCCGGAAGATATGCACCGGCGAGGTGACCAATATGTAAGGGGCCGTTGGCATAAGGCAGGGCCGATGTAATGGTGAATCGTTTATATTTGTTGAGTTGTGACATTAAATATCGCCTTGGTAAATAGTGTGCAAAGATAATTGATTTAAGTGGGAAAAATGCCCGAACCATGATGCTCATGATTTAAGGATTTCCTGATTTTTTGTCTCTTATTATCAAGGTAATCGTTCAATCTTTAAAATCATGGTTCAAACTCACCCACCTTACCTTAAAAAAGGCGATAAAATTGCTATCACCTGCCCGGCAAAAAAATTACCTAACCCTATGACGGATGCCATCGCCCTGCTACAAAGCTGGGGACTGGAAGTTGTATTAGGGGATACAGTGGAAGCCTCATTTCATCAGTTTGCGGGTGATGACAATTTCAGGGCGGCAGATATGCAGCGTTTTATTGATGATGACAGCATCAAAGCCATTATAGCGGCCCGTGGCGGCTATGGAACGGTTAGGATGATTGACAAAGTTGATTTCAGCCGTTTTGCGCAAAACCCTAAATGGCTCATTGGTTTTAGCGATATCACAATTCTGCATTCCCACCTGTTTACCAATTACGGAGCGGAAACTATTCACGGACAAATGCCGGTTAATATTCCCGACGCATCCAAACATTCGATAGATACCCTAAGGCAGGCCCTGTTTGGCGAAGAGTTGAGCTATGAATTTACAACACATGATACTAACATACCCGGCGAAGCCACGGGCATTATAGTCGGCGGTAATTTATCCCTCCTGGTTGCATCGGCAGGTTCAGTGTCTGATTTGAACTATGCAGGAAAAATTCTGTTTATAGAAGATGTGGGCGAATACCTTTATTCGGTAGATAGAATGCTGCGGATGCTGGACAGGGCCGGTAAACTAAAAAAGCTGGCAGGGCTGGTAGTTGGAGGCTTTACCGATATCAAAGATAATGACATCCCCTTTGGCCAAACTGTGCCACATATAGTAACGGACATCGTAAAAGGCTATGATTACCCGGTATGTTTTGATTTCCCGGCAGGGCATATTCCCGATAACAATAGTTTAGTGTTGGGACGCGAGGTTGGCTTGCAGGTAGATGAAAAGCAGGCGAAGTTGTGGTTTAAATAAACGATTTTAAAATTCCCCTGTCCAAAAGGTAATAGCCCATAGAAAAGTAATTCCCTCCCCTGGGAGGGGTGCGTTAGGATCGCGAGTTGGCAGGGAGGGGTTTGTACGCCATTTAGTGAATAAGCCTGTCGATAAAACCCCTCCCTACACCCTCCCAGGGGAGGGAATCGCACAACCCACTCTCTTAAAGTCTTCTGACTGTCTAATGATGGGCTATTACTTTCAAGAGGGAATGGCATGCCCCTCGCTTTTTCGTTTTCTTCACTCCCCCTTTAGGGAGCCGGGGGGCAAACCAATTTGCTTATCAGTAGTTTATACATCATGGCTAAGAAACCGCTGCTTGAATTTACTGACAGAGGAATTTACTGTGCGCAAGGCAAATTTTATATCGATCCCTGGAAGCCGGTTGACGATGCCGTGATAACCCATGCTCATGCCGACCATGCTTATTGGGGGCATAGACATTATTTAGCGCACTATCTGTCGCGTGAGGTGTTACTTTATCGCTTGGGCGAAATCAACCTGCAAACGGTTGAGTATGGTGAAACCGTGCTAAAGAATGGAGTAAGCATATCATTATATCCCGCTGGTCATGTAATTGGCTCGGCGCAGATCCGGGTTGAATATAAGGGGGAAGTTTGGGTGGTTTCCGGTGATTACAAGGTAGAAAACGATGGGATTTCCACGCCCTTTGAGCCGGTTAAATGCCATCATTTTATTTCTGAATGTACTTTTGGGATGCCGGTTTATCAATGGAAACCTCAGGTACAAACGTTTAATGAGATCAATAGCTGGTGGCGAAATAATATCGATAATGGGCTTGCTACAGTAATCGTAGGTTACTCGTTAGGTAAAGCTCAGCGAATTTTGCAAAACCTCGATCTGTTTAACGGTAAGGTTTATACACACGGCGTCATCGAAAATACCAACGAGGCTTTGCGCCGCAATGGTGTTATATTAAACCCAACCGAACGTATCACACAAGAGAGCTTAAAAGAAGAAGTGAGGAAAGGCATCATTATAGCGCCGCCATCATCGGTTGGCACGCCCTGGATGCGCAAGTTTCAGCCTTATAGCTTTGGCTATTGCTCGGGTTGGATGGCTATTCGCGGAGCTAAACGCCGTCGTGCTGCCGACAGGGGCTTTGTCCTATCTGACCACGCCGATTGGGATGGCCTCATCAGCGCTATTGACGCCACTGGTTGCGAGTGTGTTTATCTTACCCACGGCTACACTGCAACGTTTTCCAGGTATTTAAATGAGATAGGCTTTAACGCCAGGGAGGTGCATACGCTTTATGGTGGTGAAGAAGAGGACCCCTCCAACCTTCCCGAAGGGAAGGCTTCAAGCACCGGAGACCCAGAAAAGAAAGTCCTCCCCCTTGGGGAGGATTTAGGAGGGGTGTCATGAAAGCCTTCGCGCAACTTTTTCTCTCACTTGATGAAACCAATAAAACCAACGAAAAGGTTAAGGTATTAAAAGACTATTTTAATACCGTGCCCGATACTGATAAGATGCACATGCTTGCCCTATTTAGCGGCCGGCGGCCCAAGCGGCAAATCAATTCAACACTTGTTCGTAATTGGGCCATCGAGGCATCGCACATTCCGGCCTGGTTGTTTGAGGAAAGTTATCATGTAGTAGGCGATTTGGCTGAAACCATGGCTTTGTTGATGCCGCAAAGCAACGCGAGCAGCAGCAAAACCCTTACCGAATGGATAGCCGAGATTAATGCCCTTAATGATAAAACCGAAGAGCAAAAAAAGGAATGGCTGATGGAGTCGTGGGCTATGTTGGATAGCCAGGAACGCTTTGTGTTTAACAAACTGCTTACCGGAAGTTTTAGGGTTGGCGTATCGCAAAATTTAGTGATCAAGGCGCTGGCTGATATCTCGGGGCTGGAACCTGCCGTGCTTACCCATCGCGTAATGGGCAGTTGGCTCCCCGAAACTTATCAGTTTTCGCAATTGATGGAAGAACAGGATGCGGCCGCGAATATATCCCGCCCATACCCTTTCTTTCTGGCCTATCCAATACAGGAAACATCCGAAAAGCAAAAAACACCTGCCGAAGTAGGTATTGCACTTGGCGATGCCGCTGATTGGCAGGCCGAATGGAAATGGGACGGCATCCGGGCGCAAATGATAAAGCGGGGCGCTGAAATTTTTATCTGGAGCCGCGGCGAAGACCTCGCTACCGAAAAGTTTCCTGAGCTGCACCCTTTTCTCAACGCCCTACCCGACGGCACGGTGATTGATGGGGAAATCCTCAGTTTTCAGAACGGTTTACCTATGCCTTTTAATGTGCTGCAAACCCGTATCGGCCGAAAAAATCTGAGTAAAAAGATACTGGAAGAAAGTCCTGTTGCAGTAATAGCTTATGATTGCCTGGAGTACAAAGACGAGGATATCCGCTACAAATCCCAAGCTGAAAGGCGGGAAATTCTGGAACAGTTACAGGCCGAAACAGCGTATCCTGAAATATTCCGGATTTCGGCATTAATCAGTTTTGAAACCTGGGAGCAACTTGGTAGCATCAGGGAACAATCGCGCGCTATGATAGCCGAAGGTATCATGCTGAAGCGTAAAAGCGCAACTTACCAGGTTGGTCGCAAGCGGGGTGATTGGTGGAAATGGAAGATAGATCCGCTATCGGTTGATGCTGTGATGATCTATGCTCAAAAAGGGCACGGTCGCCGGGCCGATCTGTATACCGATTATACCTTTGCTGTTTGGGATGGCGATAAGCTGGTGCCTTTCGCCAAAGCCTACTCGGGCCTTACGGATGCAGAGATCAACAAGGTTGACTATTTTATAAAACGCAACACCATCGAAAAATTTGGCCCGGTGCGTACCGTAAAACCCGAACTGGTGTTTGAAATAGGTTTTGAAGGTATTAATAAATCAACCCGGCATAAATCGGGAATAGCATTGCGCTTTCCGAGGATCTTGCGATGGCGGCATGATAAGCCCAAAGAAGAAGCCGATACACTTGAAAGTCTGAAAGCTTTACTGGGCGAATAACGGCTTAGATTTTATACATTTGCGGCTTCAAAACAGAACACCCTAACTATCATTAAACCAGTATGATTGTAATTAATAATTTTCAGGAGTTTGAACAGCAGGTAGGCAATGACCTTGGCGTATCGTCATGGCATACCATTACCCAGGAACAGATCAATAAATTTGCTGATGCTACGCTTGATCATCAATGGATCCATACCGACCCTGAAAGGGCTAAAACTGAAAGTCCTTTTAAATCAACCATAGCACACGGCTATCTTACGCTTTCGCTCATTCCTCACCTGTGGAAAGAAATCGTAACTATAGGCAACCTAAAAATGGAAATTAACTATGGTATCGAAAACCTGCGTTTTGCCCAGCCCGTATTGGTTGATAACGAAGTTCGCCTGAAAGTGAAGCTGGCCGGTTTGTTAAACCTGCGTGGGGTGATCAAAGCAACAATGAGCATCGAAATGGAAATAAAAGATCAACGTAAACCTGCCTTTAGTGGTGATGTTGTGTTTTTATATCATTTTGTGGGATAAACCATATCTTAAAAATAAAACATTATCACACAGTTATAAAATTTCATGTCATTGCGAGGAGCAACGTGGGGTAAAAGTAACTGGGGGCGACGTGGCAATCTCGTAGCTGTACAGGGCGAATATGCATTGGCTACGAGATTGCCACGCTTCGCTCGCAATGACATACAGTATAAAATAAACGGTCAATTTGCATGTAATAAAAAGCGTCCGTGAGGACACGGACGCCGTGGTATTTTATAGATAATGTACCTCGACTACCTGTACAAACTCTTATTCTCAATAAACTTCAACACCGGATCCGGTACAAAGTATTGCACATTCTTTTTTTCGGCGAGGGATTTGCGGATGAATGTTGCCGATAGCTCCATTTGCGGCGTCATGGTGATGGTAACAGAAGGGTGGTCGGCCAGTTCGGCATTTTCATATCCCGGCCGCGGATAAACAAAAATGCGGTAATCGCGCAGGATAAGCTTATAATTTTTCCATTTATGCAGCGTGCCCAGATTGTCAGACCCCATGATAAGGGCAAACTCGTGTTCCGGATATTTTTCCTTTAAATGGGCAAGCGTATCAATTGTATATGATGGCTGTGGCAGTTTTAGTTCCACATCGCTCACGGTAATATTGGTTGCATTGTCTGTAGCTAACCGGGCCATTTCCAGCCTGTCATAGGTATTGATGAGATCACCATACTTTTTTAATGGATTTTGGGGCGATACCACCAGCCATACCTTATCAAGCGAGGTATGGTTTGCCATATAATTAGCAATTATCAAATGCCCTATGTGTATAGGATTAAACGAACCAAACAGTAAGCCTATTTTCATGTAGTGCCCCCTAACCCCCTAAAGGGGAAATTAAAAGTTTTGTAGATTAAATAGTCCCGGTGTGTAAGATGAGTTTTTTACACTCCCCCTTTAGGGGGCCGGGGGGCTAATAAACGCGCTCACTAAATCCTCTGCCTCTGTGCAAGCCGTTTCAAGATCGTAATTTTTGAGTATAATATCAAATTGTGGAGCGTATTTAAGCTCTTTTTCTGCCTTAGCAAAGCGTTCTTTTAGTTTTTCTTCACTATCGGTACCTCTGCCTGTCAATCTTTCAATTAAAACCTCAAGTGATGGGGGCTGAACAAATATGGCTAATGCCTGGGCGCCGTATTTCCGTTTAAGGTGAAGTCCACCCTCAACGTCGATATCGAATATTACTGTTTTGCCTTGCGCCCAAATGCGCTCAATTTCGGTACGGAGTGTACCATAGAAAGTACCGGTATAAACCTCTTCAAATTCAACGAATTGTTTTTTTGCAATACGGTGCAAAAACTCTTCCTTGCTAATGAAATAGTAGTCCTGCTCATGCACCTCATCGCCGCGGCGCTCACGCGTGGTGGCCGAAATTGAAAATTCAAGCTCAGGGATTTTCCCCAGCAAATGATGTACAATTGTTGTTTTACCAGCACCCGACGGAGCCGAAAATATGATGAGTTTACCTTCTTTGGTCATTGATTATATACGTCATTGCGTCATTAAGTCATTGTATCATTTTTCAAAAATCGCCGGAAAAGCAATCAATGACTTAATGACCTGATGACTCAATGACTATACTATAATACGTTTAACAGTTGTTCTTTAATTTTTTCAAGCTCTTCTTTCATGCCTACTACCAGTTTCTGGATGTTGGCATCGTTGGCTTTTGAGCCTAATGTGTTGATCTCACGACCAATTTCCTGCGAAATGAATCCCAGTTTTTTACCGTTTGCGTCGGCATTTTTCAGGGTTTCGATAAAGTATTCGCAATGTGCTTTCAGCCTTACCTTTTCTTCGGTAATATCAAGCTTATCAATATAGTAGATCAACTCCTGTTCAAAGCGGTTTTGGTCGATAGCTTCGCGGCTTGCAGCTTCTGCTAAGAATGTATCCAGGCGTTCGCGAATTAATGGGACCCGTTTAGGGTCTTCCAGCTCAACAAGCTCCAGGTTTTTCAAAATAGTGCTGATGCGGCCTTTAATTTCCTGTTCAATAACATTTCCTTCCTGCGTGCGGAATTCCTGGAAAGCAGCCATGGCCTGTTGAAAGGTTTTTTCAACAGACTTCCATTCATCTTCGGATATGGTATCTTCTTCGTATTTTACAACTTCAGGTAAACCTAAGGCCAGCTCAAGTAAGTTGCCACCTGGCTCGCCAAGCTCTTCACTTACGGCTTTAAGCTGGTTATAGTAATGTTTTAGCAGATCTTTATCAATACCTGCAGCTTTCACCGCCTGGCTTGCCTGCTCTGTGTTAATAGATAAATTAACTTTACCGCGTTCGATAAGTTTACTGCAATCGGTACGCAGCTGAAACTCTTTTTCGGCAAAAATCTTCGGTAAACGAAGCGATAATTCTAAAAATTTGCTGTTCAGGGATTTAACCTCTACGGTATATTTTGTATTGCCTGTATCAAAACTGGCAATTCCATACCCTGTCATGGATTTTATCATGCGCAAAGATAGTAATTTTAGAGATTAGTGGTTGGAGGTTAGAGATTAGTGTTTTTTCACTCTAAAAAAAGATGGTTTAGGGTAATCACCTATGATTAATCTTATATTTTTTCCTCTTACAAGCCAGAACTAACCTCCAATCTCTAACCTCTAACCACCAACGCGAAGCCCTTTAACACTTTTTCACATTTGCTGTAAAATAGAGTTCCTATATTTACGTTCAATTATCACTGATGCGCAACTATTTATACCTGCTTGTAACAGGCGTTCTATGCCTTATGTCCGTTCACGCTTCTGCCCAGGAATTTACGGTAAAGGGTGTTATCTCCAAAAAGGTGACCAACGAGCGTGTTGGACAAGTTTTTGTTAAAGATCTGAATACCAAAACACTGATACTTAGTGATGATGTTGGCTGGTTTAGCATAAAAACCCGCGTTGGCGATACCTTGCTTTTCTCCCGGGATGACTATACGCCGCAAAAAGTAGTGGTTTTGAATAACAGCGATATGCCTGTTTACATGCAGCCAATAATCAAGCTTGATGAGGTAAAAGTTGTTGGCCAAACTAAAAGGCAGGAGATAAACGAGGTTCTGAGAGATTACAAGAAACAAGGTAGTACTTACGATGGAAAGCCGCCCGTCTTATCTTTCCTGAGTAACCCGGTAACCGGTCTTTACGAGCTTTTGGGTACAACACCTAACCGCGCACGCCGCTTTGCCCAAAACGCTCAAAGCGAACTGGAGCAGGCCGAAATTCATAAGCATTATAACATTCCGTTCGTAAAACAGTATACCGGCCTGGCTACAGACAGCCTTGCCCGTAAGTTCATGAATTACTATACGCCTACCTACAAGGATATCAAAGCCTGGACAGATTACGACCTGATTAAGCATACCATACGGGCGTATGAGTATTACAAAAACAGCAGCGAAAAAGAGAAGCTGGAAAGGTTAAACAGCCCGACATTCATCGTGCCCGATTCAACCGTAAAACTTGGCGAAGGGCCGGTACAGCTTAAAAAAGAGAAGCAGCCGCCGCTTTAATTAATAAAAGGGCCCTAAATTGAAATCAGATACCTAACGCTTCGCAGGCCTTTTCAGCAGCAAGTTTCTCGGCATTCTTTTTACTGAATTCTTTGCCCGAGCCCATTACTTCGCCATCTACATTAGCTTGTACTGTGAAAAGTTTGGTACTTTCGCCATCCTGGTTGGTTACCAGTTCAAAAATGATATCCCGGCCGTGACGCTGGCACCATTCAATGAGTTTGCTCTTGAAATTGGTTTCAGTTTGCTCCAGCGTGTGGATATCAATATGTGGTTTTATGATATGATTGATCAGGAAGTTTTTGGTAAAGTCGTACCCTTTATCCAGGTAAACTGCACCAATCAGGGCCTCAAAAGCATCACCCAATAATGAACCCTGCCTGCTTGAGTTAAGCATACGGTTATCATATTCAATGAGTTTATCAAACCCAAGTTTTTTACCGAGCGCGTTGAGGTTTACGCGGCTCACTATTTTTGAGCGTAATTCGGTCAGGAAGCCCTCATCTTCATAAGGGTATAATTTGAAAAGTACTTCGGCAATAACACTGCCCAATACAGCATCACCCAGAAACTCCAGGCGCTCGTTGCTGTTCTTTACCCCCTTCTTGATGTTTTGCGCTACCGATTTATGGCGAAAAGCCATGCGGTATAAAGACAAATTGCCCGGCACGAAGCCGAGCAAATTCTTTAATATTTTAACATATTTCCGGTTAGGGGATATATATAGTTTGTAGAACCGATTGATAGGCATCAAATTACCACAATTAATCTTCGTATTTTCTAAATATTACAGAAGCATTGTGGCCGCCAAAACCAAATCCATTGCTCTGCACCGTCCTTATATCGCGTTTTTGAGCGGTATTGAAAGTAAAATTGATCTTTGGATCAAAGGCAGGATCGTCGGTAAAGTGGTTGATGGTTGGTGGAATGATACCATGTTTCAATGCCAATATCGAAGCAATAGCTTCAACCGCGCCGGCAGCACCTAAAAGGTGACCTGTCATTGATTTGGTTGAGCTGATGTTGATACGGTAGATATCTTCGCCAAACACGTCCTGTATCGCTTTAACTTCCTGCGGGTCACCGATTGGAGTTGATGTGCCGTGAACGTTCACATAATCAATATCGGCAGGGGTTAAGTTAGCGTCTTCAAGGGCCGCACGCATTACATAAGCAGCACCCAGGCCATCAGGGTGAGGGGCTGTCATGTGGTAAGCATCGGCACTCATGCCACCACCCATCATTTCGGCGTATATTTTAGCGCCGCGGGCTTTAGCATGTTCTAATTCCTCTAAAATAATGGTACCTGCACCTTCGCCGGCCACAAAACCATCCCTGTCCAGATCAAACGGACGTGATGCCGTTGCCGGATCATCATTACGGGTTGATAATGCATGCATAGCGTTAAAACCACCAATACCTGCTTCGTTGATGATAGCTTCAGAACCACCGCTGATGAACATGTTAGCTTTACCCAAACGGATATAGTTAAATGAATCTATCAGTGAATTGTTTGATGAAGCACACGCAGAAACGGTAGTGAAGTTAGGGCCACGCAAACCATATTTAATAGAAATATGACCGGGGGCTATGTCGGCTATCATTTTAGGGATGAAGAACGGGTTAAAACGTGGTGAACCATCGCCTTTTGCAAAGGCCATAACCTCGTCAAGGAAAGTTTTTAAACCACCAATACCCGAACCCCAGATAACACCTATGCGGCTGGTATCCAGTTTCGAAAAATCTAATCCCGCGTCTTTTACAGCCTCTTCTGTTGAATATAAGGCGTATTGTACAAAGGGATCCAATTTACGGGCATCTTTACGGCCCAAAAAACCATCCGCGTCAAAGCCTTTCACTTCGCACGCGAACTTAGTTTTGAATTTTTCGGTATCAAAACTTTTAATCAAGGCAGCGCCACTTACTCCATTGATCAGTCCGTTCCAGTAATCTGTAACGGTGTTACCAATAGGAGTAAGTGCTCCAAGCCCGGTTACTACAACTCTTTTAAACTCCATTTAATCCAGTTAGGGAGTTCTTATTTAACGTTTTTTTCAAGGTAAGCAACTGCCTGGCCAACAGTACCAATAGTTTCAGCCTGATCGTCAGGAATAGCCACGTTAAATTCTTTTTCAAACTCCATGATTAATTCCACGGTGTCTAACGAGTCGGCACCAAGATCATTGGTGAAACTCGCTTCTGGCGTAACTTCACTTTCGTCAACACCCAGTTTTTCTACGATAATAGCTTTTACTCTTGAAGCGATATCAGACATAGTCTTTATAGTTTAATGATTAATAAAAATTCAGTGCAAAGAAAAATAAATTCTGTCAATAAACAAATCTAAAACTTTTACAATATAATTCTCTAAACAAAATTTTATTGAAACAGTTTGTATTAGTAATTTTGACGGCGTAAAAGTAATGATTTTGAACAGGAAATTTTTAAAGTTTGAGATCGATTTTGATTTTGTGCTCATTGCGATAACAACTTCGCTTAAGGATTATCGCGTTTGCTTCCTTATCAATAAGTACCTGAATTTTAATTTCGTAAAAAACGACGACCTCGAAGTGGATATTTATCCCGGGGCCGACCCTGTTTTGTTTTCATTATACCGGTACAGCTGGGAAACCACCGAAACAGATTTCTTCTTTATTGGCAATAAAGGCTCAGACGGTTACCTGGTACCTGAAATAAAAAGTGCCGACTATTTTTTGATGATCCGTAACTATATAGATGATAATGAGCTTGATACGATCATTTCTTCGCTCAATAAAATACCGGAGATAGTTGCGGCAGTAAAGATTGATCCAAAAAAAATAAAATCACGGGAAAATCTGTTATTTTAGCGCCGAATTTAAAAAATGTCGGTTTTACAATCATTAAATACCCTCCAGTTTTAACCCGAATAATATGGAACTATACTATAATCGAACAAAAATTGTTGCCACCATGGGGCCGGCATCAGCTAAGAAGGACGTTTTATTAGCGATGATCAAGGCAGGTGTTAACGTTTGCCGTCTTAATTTTTCGCACGGTAAGCCCGAAGATCATAAGGTAGTGATCGATCTTATCCGTGAAATTAACGAGCAATACAAAACCAACGTAGGTATCCTTGCAGATTTACAGGGCCCTAAAATCCGTATAGGCCTGGTAAAGGATGGCGGTATTCATTTAGTTAACGGAACGCACATCAAAATTACCACACATGAGTGCATTGGTAACGATGAGCAGATCTACATTACTTATGATACCTTCCCGCAGGATGTACAGGCAAACGAAATTATTTTGCTTGATGATGGTAAGCTGCAATTAAGGGTTATTGAAACCAACAAAGTTGATACAGTTATATGTGAGGTAGTACATGGTGGTATTTTAACATCTCGTAAAGGTGTTAACCTGCCAAACACCAAAGTATCTATCCCAAGCTTAACAGAAGAGGATTTGATCAACCTTGAATTCGCCCTTAAACAGGATGTTGAATGGATTGGCCTTTCTTTCGTTCGTACAGGCGAAGATATTGTAGACCTTAAACGTATTATTGCACGTAACGGCTCGGCAGCTAAAGTAATAGCTAAAGTTGAAAAACCTGAAGCCATTGAAAATATTGATGCCATTATTGCCGCTACAGACGGTGTAATGGTTGCCCGTGGTGACCTGGGTGTTGAAATGCCGCTTGAAGAAGTGCCATTGCTGCAAAAAATGATAGCCCGTAAATGCCGTGCTGCTTCAAAACCGGTAATTGTTGCAACCCAGATGCTGGAGTCAATGATCACTACCCCGCGCCCAACCCGCGCCGAAGTTAACGACGTTGCTAACTCTGTACTTGATGGCGCCGACGCGGTAATGTTAAGCGGTGAAACATCTGTTGGTGAATTCCCGGTTATTGTTATCGAAACTATGGCTAAAATAGTTCGTAACGTTGAAGAGCTTGGCTATCCTTTCAACGCCCCTAAAGAAGCAGTTGTTAAGGATCCTGCATCTCCTGATTTCCTGATCAACGCGCTTTGTGAGTCAACCGTACACATTGCTGAGCAAAGCAACGCGGTGGGTATTGTTTCAATGACTACATCAGGCTATACTGCATTTGAAATATCAAGCCACAGGCCTAAGGCAAGTACTTATATCTTTACATCAAACAAGCAGTTGCTTAACGCGCTTAGCCTTGTTTGGGGTGTAAGGGCATTCTACTACGATCAGTTAGAAAGTACCGACCAAACCATTGCCGATGTTAACAACATGCTTAAAGCCGAAAACCTGATTAAAACAGGCGATATAGTTGTTAACACAGCCTCTACTCCTATCATTAAACAAGGAAAAACCAATACACTAAAACTAAGTGTAATTGAATAAGGCTATTTAAGATCTTACTTTTAATGAAGAAGGCTCGCCGGGATAACTGGCGGGCTTTTTTATTAAGGTATGCCTGTAAAAAACAATGCCGGCCACCCGAAGATGACCGGCAAAGCACAATTAAAATCTGGCACAATTTAGGTTTAAGGTTAAAAGGCCCGATTTCTTTTGCTATCCTAAAAAATAAAAGGTAGATGTTTTTTCAAATAGCTGGAATGCTTACGAGCGTTTATAAAAACGATTGTTGCATTTGGTGCAGTGGTAGCGTTTTACCGAAAACCACGGAAGCAACAGCTTAACAATTGTGCCTCTTTTTATCCTGTCGCAAAATTTATTTTTACAGCGGGGGCACGTCGCTGTATTTGTTTTACCAATAGTTGGTATTGCGTTGGTGTTATTGTTTTGAGCAATAAACTTATCTTCATTAACAGTAACAGTCATTATTCAGGGGTGATTGTATGTTACAAAGCTGTCTAAAAGTTGCATAACAAAACTGCCATTTAACTTCACAAAACCGCCATTTACGTTAAAAAAGCACACTTTAAGTTAAAAAGTGCCTGAAAGCTAAAAAGGATAATTAGAATGATAAAGACATATAAGTTTAAAGCAACTCGTTAACATCCCGGCCATAATATTCTTTAAACAATTTGCCGAAGTACGCAGGCGTATCAAAACCGGCTGCATAGGATACTTCAGCAACTGTGCGGTACTTTCCGCTTTCAATAGCTTCACGGGCAATTTGCAGCCGGATGGCGCGGATATATTTATTAGGTGTAAGCCCGGTAATTGATTTTATCCGTCTGAACAATTGGCGCTCGCTGATGGCAAGTTCATAACTCAGCGCAGCAAGGGTAAGATCGGTTTTACCGGTATGTTTGCGTACCATGGTTTCCAATTCCTCCAGCCATAACAAATCAGCAGGCGAAAGTACCTGGTCGGCATTTTCTGCTGCCGATTGCTCAATTGGTGATTCGCTGATGGCTGTGGTTAACTCGTCTTCTTCAGTTGTGGTTGCCGCGGCACGGGCGGCTGCATTAGTTATCAGGTTGGCCGTACGTGCAAGCAATTCGCTGCTTAAAAACGGCTTGGTAAGATAATCGTCAACGCCTGTATGGAGTGCCTTAAGCTTATGGCGTGTATCTGCCAGCGCTGTAAGCATAATCACCGGGATCCTGTAATATTCCGCGCTTTGTTTAAGGGTTTCAAGCAAGGTAAAACCATCCATTTCGGGCATCATTACATCCGATATGATCAGGCTTGGGGTAACAGGCAATTCCTGCAGCTTTTTTAATGCTTCGCTCCCATTGCTCACTGTAACAAGCTTGTATATAGGGCGCAGTATATCGGCAATGTACGCCGCCATTTCATGATGATCTTCTACCAGCATGATCAGTTTTTCGGTAGCACTTATGGAGGTATGTCCGTTAGCTTTAAAGCTACTTTCGCCGGTAATTATTTCGACAACCACTTCGCCGGTAATATGAAGCGGTAGCCCGATTTTAAACATTACGCCCTCGCCCCTGTTGTTTTCTACAGAAATGTGGCCACCCATCAGCTCGGTAAATTCGCGCGCAATAGCAAGGCCTATACCTGTTCCCCCCTCTAACGGCGCATTATCCCGTTTACCCTGATAATAACGGTCGAATATGTGTGGCAAATCTTCGGGCTGAATGCCTGTACCGGTATTGGCTACGCTAAATTCTATTTTATCCTCTTTTGTGGTTGATGTAACGGTGATAAGGCCTCCGTTAGGTGTAAACTTCATGGCATTGCCTATAAGGTTATTAACTATCTTTTCAAACTTTTCCTGGTCGAGCGAAACAAAAACCGCGGGATCAATGGAGTCAACCAATCTGTAGTTGATCCCTTTATATTCGGCAGCTGATGCAAAACCCTGGTATAAGGCTTTTATCAGTGACGCCAATGCGACTGGTTTGGGATTCACGGTTAACTTACCGGCTTCAAGTTTACCCAGATCGAGCAGTTCATTGACGATGTTAAGCAGCTTTTTGCTATTGTTTGATATGGTTTGCAACATTCCGCGCTGCTCGTCGGCATAATTATTAAAACCCATCAGTTGATTGGCCGGCCCCATGATCAAAGTAAGCGGTGTGCGCAATTCGTGACTTATGTTGGCAAAAAAGCGCGTTTTCATCGCATCCAGCTTTTCCAGCTGACTATGTTCTTCGGCCAGTAAAGCAGCCTCTCTTTTCTTTTTAAGTATAAACCACCGGTAACCAATAACTGAAGCAACGGCTATGATCAATGCAATCGCGATCAAAAAATCGCGCTGAATTTCAACCAGCTTGGTTTGGTTGGCTGCTATCAGCAAGCGTTTATCTGCCCGGTACTTTTTATCCAGCTCGGCGGCGTCCCGTACTTTATCAAGCGCGTTGATGCTGTCATTAAGCCTGCGATAAAGGTTATTATATTTAAAGGCATTTTTATAATCATCAAGGCCTTTATATGCATCCGTTAAATGGTTGTAGATGTTTTTCTGAATGGTAAGGTTACTTTGGGCTTCCGGTTGAATTGCAATGGCCATCTCACCGTATTGTACTGCCTTTTTAAAATCCTTGTGATCAACATACATGGTCATCAACTCGTTGAGGTTATGCTTTTCGAGGGTTTTAAAATCCCCTTTACGCGATAGCTCCAATGATTGCATCAGAATATCTTCGGCCTTTTTATCCTGGTTGGTCATGAGGTAAAGTCGGCCCAGGTTGCCCTGGTAACGGGCTATACTAAAATCTGAAAGGAAATGCGCGTACTTTTTATCCAGCACCTGCTCCATCAACTGCGTTGCCTCAGCCAGGTTTGCCGGCGACGACATGCTGCGCTCAGAAAGTATATTGGAGATATTGCTCAATGCGAAAATATAGGCTGCGGTATCCTTTAAACTTTGAGCATCCCTGGCGGCCTGCTCGGCATACGGCAGGGCTTGTTTAGGATTATCTATCGACCGGTAGATGTCAGCAATGCAGGCCCGGCAATCGATAGTTAAACCTTTCCATCCGTGGTTATCACACTCCTTTAATATTTTGAAAGCTACATTTAAGGCTTCAACCGTTTTGGCTTCGCGGCTAAGCATATAAGCCACCATGATGGGTGCCTTTTCATAAGTGAGCGAATCGGCCGGGGTAGCAAGTTTGGTAGCCGCACGCCCAAATGTTAAAGCATCATGTTCATTGCCTATACCATACGCCTGATAAGCTTGTGCCAGCAGTACCCTGGCCTCAAAAGCCAGGCTGCTATTTTTCCTCGCCGAATCGATAAGCCTTTTTGCAAGCATTGCGGCCGAGTCCAGGCTTTTCATGCCGCGGAGCTTTTTTAATATCGGTTCCTTATCTGGTTTAGGTTTGTTTTGAGCCCGGGCAACGAGGCCGCATAAAACAATGAGGCATAAGAGGAGTATCCTCCGGAAAAGGTGGGTGGTAGAAATTGTAATAGGGGTCATGATATAGTGTCCCAAATTACAACTTTATAGAATGTGGCAATTAATTAATTTGAAATAAATTACCTTATAAATAATATTTATTTATAAGGTAATCGCGGGTATTGGTTTTAAATCAATAGTTAAATTTGTTTGTTTTGGTGTTAATATTACGCCATATAAAAGGTATATGCCCGGCTTAAAGCTTATTTGATTACTTTAGCAGCTGGTATTGTTATAGAATTGACCATGAAACACTACGGACTAATCGGTTTTCCGCTCTCCCATTCATTCTCAAAAAAGTTTTTTACCGAAAAATTTGAAGCCGAAGGCATTACAGATGCACGCTACGATCTTTACCCGATTGAACATATCAAAGATCTACAGGACCTGCTTGATGAGCATCCTGATATTTGCGGCCTTAACGTAACCATTCCGCATAAAATAAATGTATTACCTTTTTTAGATTGGATAGAGCATGACGCCCGTAAAGCCGGTGCAGTGAACTGCATCAGGGTAACAGCCGAAAGCCCGGTTGAAGCTGCGTTCTCCGGCGAGATTGGGGTTAAAGACCATGATTTCAGGCTGGAAGGATACAATACCGACATTTATGGCTTTGAGGAATCGTTAAAGCCCTTAATTGGCGACGGTAATGATGATGCCCTGATCTTAGGCGACGGCGGTGCCGCGAAAGCTGTAAAGTGCGTACTGGAAAATTTAGGCATCAGCTTTAAAGTGGTTACCCGCAAACCAACGCATCACCCGGATAATATTTTGTTTAAGGATCTCAAACCACATCATATTACCCAGCATAAGATCATTATTAACACTACCCCTTTAGGAACCTATCCTAATATTGATGAATGCCCGCCTATTCCTTATGAATTTATTGGCGATGATCATGTTTTATACGACCTAATATACAACCCCGAAGAAACCCTGTTTTTAAAGCAAGGCCGCGAGCGCGGGGCTACAACTAAAAACGGCTACGAAATGCTGGTTTTGCAGGCCGAAAAATCATGGGAGATCTGGAACTCAAAAGAGAAACACCCATGAAGTATGTAACCTTATTGGTAGCGGCATTATTGTTTCTGGCAGCTTGTGGCAGCAATCATGATTATGCGCCTAAGCCACGTGGCTTTTATCGCATACCATTCCCCAAAAAGGAATATCAGGATTACGCGACGGGTTGTCCCTATGCTTTTACCTATCCTAAATACGCCTACATCGAACCTGATAAAAAACGCGATGCCAAACCTTGCTGGGTAAATATGCAGTTTCCGCAATTTAATGCTACACTGCATTTGAGCTATCAGCCTATTACTTCGAAAAAGGAGTTTAACCAACTGGTTGAAGACGCGCGCACCTTTGCATTTAAGCATACAGTAAAAGCCACATCTATTGATGAGGGTATCATTCATTATGCCGATAAAAAGGTTTATGGCATCTATTATACTATAGATGGTAATGCCGCATCATCTGCCCAGTTTTTCCTGACCGATAGCGTGCATAATTATATCCGCGGGGCGTTATATTTTAACAGCGAACCCCGCCTGGATTCTATACAGCCGGTACTTAATTTTATTAAGCAGGATATGGCTGTGATGATTAAGAGTTTTAAATGGAAGTGAGTTTTTAGAGTCAAGACGGCAGGAATCAAGAAATAGGAAAGCTTCGCACTCTATATAAATTTACAGGGATGAATTATTATTTCTATTTCGGACTGTTGACAAAAACAGCTCTTGATATCCGTTGTTACTGATATACGTTGGATCATGATCCGGCATTTAATCAGCATACAATGAAACTCATCAAACTCAATAAAATAGGTACTGATATCAGGTTGCATACCGAAAACCTTGCCCATACCGGGTTTAGGAAAATATTTGAGGGTATCGATCAGCTTAAAATAAAAAACGGTGTTGATAAGCTGGGCCTCGAAGGTTTTATTAACCAGTGTGCCTGTCTTGCGGCAGGCTCCGGTGCTATGGCCGGCAGCGGTGGCATGTTTACACTTGTAGCGGGAATCCCTTTTGACTTTATTAACCTCATCACCCAGCAGTTCAGGGCTATAATGGGCATCATGTATTACTATAGGGGAACATATGATAACGGATTCGACGATTTTATGTCCTTAGTGGCAACGTCGGTCCGGGTAGAAGCAGGTGTAGCCATCACCCGAAGTATGATGGAGGGCATAGCAGAACGTATGCTCGTGATATTAGGTACCCGAACCGCCGAACGCCTGATACCCGTTGTTGGCGCGGTAATAGGCGGTACAGCAAATTACCTGTTCATAAAACGCATGGCGGAGCAGGTGAAACGGATGCAAAAGGATTATGTAGTAATTCAGGTTGGGTAGCGAAGTTAACCTTGCGGGAGGTTTGGGCTAAAGCCCGCAATCTTATATGTCATTTGTCCGTTGGTTAAAACCAACGGCAATGAAGTAGGGCATAACTAATTTCTCTTTCATTGCCGTCCCATTTATGGGGCGGATCATAGTGTATGAACAGGCGGCTTTAGCCTAAATGAGTTGTTAGTTTAAGCTATTATGAATGTACTTATTAAAGTGTCAAGAAGCTTTCGGCCTTAAGCGTTTTCTTTTAGCTTTCAAAAAACTACATACCATCCAGCATACTTAAATCAAACTTTGGTTTGATGGTATACCTAAGCTGTACCAACCCGCTCGAGAACTGTTCGCTGCCCAGTAAAATAAGTTCGATACGATCTTTCGAGCCCATGAACAATGGTTTGCCGCTTCCCAAAATGACAGGATGTACCGAAAGTAAAAACTCAGTGATAAACCCCTCTTCAATAAAAGAGGAAACAAGGCTTGCCCCGCCAAACATCCAGATGTTTTTACCCGGCTGATCCCTGATAGTTTCAACGGCTGATTTAAAGTCGGCGCTTTTAATGATCTCCGTGTTGGGGTTTGTTGAAGGTTGAAGTGTATCCGAAAATACATACATTTTCAATGCACCAAACATTTCCGGGTCGGTACTCATGAGCAGGTCATAGCTTTTACGGCCTATGAAAATAGCATCGCTACTGCTTAAAAACTCGGTCATGCCATAATCCTGATCGGCAAGGCACCAGTCGTATTCGCCGTTGGGGCCTTCAATAAAACCGTCGAGACTTACAGCAAGGTTTAATATTATTTTACGCATGGACTGCTATTCTTCAGGTGTGTTATTCATTTCCTGCCATTGCTTGCTGAATGATTTATCAGCCACTTTGGGCATCTCGCGCAGATGTCCCCAGGTGCGTTTAAAGAATGTTTTAAGCAGAAAGTTTTTCATGCCGCCGCCAAAAAAGTCAGTAAGCTTGCGTTTAAGCATCCCCTTTTTCCAGATGGCCCAGCCCCAGCGTTCTTTGTTGGTCACCAGGTTTTCGTTCACCGCGTCGCGGCGGTTAAGGAGCAGCATTTTGTGGATATCTATCTTAACAGGGCATACCTCGGTACACTTACCGCAAAGGCTTGAAGCATAGCTCAGGTGTTTAAAATCTTCCATGCCCCGTGTGTGAGGGGTAATAATAGATCCTATGGGGCCACTGTAGGTAGTAGCGTAGGTGTGGCCGCCAATGTTTTTATAAATAGGACAACCATTAAGGCAAGCCCCGCAACGGATACAGTAAAGGCCCTGGCGCTGATCTTTTTTTGCCAGCAGGTTGGTTCGGCCATTATCCAATAACACTACGTACATTTCCTCGGGACCGTCGGTTTCATTTGGTTGGCGGGGGCCGCTTAATATGGTATTGTAAACAGTCAGGTTTTGCCCGGTACCATGGGTAGATAACATAGGCCAAAACAAATCCAGATCGGTTATTGAAGGGATGATCTTCTCGATACCCACAATAGCGATATGGATTTTAGGGAACGTGGTGCAAAGACGCGCGTTGCCTTCGTTTTCGCTGATGGCTATGCTGCCGGTATCAGCCAGTAAAAAATTAGCTCCGGTAATGCCAACATCGGCCTGTACATATTTATCGCGAAGCAGTTCACGGGCTTTCAGCGTAATTTGATCGGGCGTAGCATCAATAGGGGTTCCAAACCTTTCGTGGAAAAGTTTGGCGATATCCTCCTTGCTCAGGTGCATGGCCGGGGTAACAATATGGTATGGCTTTTGGCCTAAAAGCTGAACTATATATTCGCCGAGATCTGTTTCCAATGATTCGATGTGGTTACTTTCCAGAAATTCATTCAGGTGAATTTCTTCTGTAACCATCGATTTGGATTTTACTACAGTTTTGGCATTAGCTTTATTAATGATGTTCAGGATCTCGCGCTGGGCTTCTTCTACATCATTGGCCCAAATCACCTTGCCACCGCGTTTCTGGAAGTTAGCTTCAAATTCCGGCAGGAACTTGTCCAGGTTTTCCATCACCTTCCATTTGAGGACATGGCCCTTTTTCTTGGCATTATCTAAATTGATAATACGTGATAGGCCACGGGACACCGCATTATCATAACGGTCGATATTGAAGTTGATAATACGGCGATGATCAGCATCAAATGCCTTCTCTTCCGATTTTACCAAAAATTCTTCAGCGATTGCTCCCATATATGCGAAAGTAGGATTTTGTTTTTAAAATAGGTGAATGGTTGATTAAGTGGGTGGACGTTTTTTGGGTGAGTGGTTGATTAAGTGAGTGGTTGTTTGTGAACAGATAATATATCAGAAGGTTTTAATTTAGTGAGTGGTTGACTAAGTTGATTAGGTGAGTGGTTGTTTTAGGACAGGTAATATTTAAAACTTTCCTAAAACAAAAAGAGGCGCATATAATGCGCCTCTTACAATATATTCTAAATTGGATTGACCATTCACTTAATCAACCTAATCAACCATTCACCGGCTGCCAACTACTCACTTAATCAACCGAATCAGCCACTCTCTATTTACCAGCAGCTGCATCCACAACGGGACGCTTGTCGCGGTTGGCTAGTTCCCATCCAGTATAAAATACCAGTTGAGCACGTTTAGCCAGCAACGGGAAGTTGATTTTGCTCACTTCATCGCCTGGCTGGTGGTAGTCGGCATGTACGCCGTTAAAGTAGAAGATGATTGGTACGCCGTGTTTTGCAAAGTTGTAGTGATCGCTACGGTAGTAAAACCTGTTAGGATCATTAGGATCGTCGTACTTATAATCCAGTTTTAAATGGGTATAGGTGTTGTTTGCATTCTCACCAATTTCATGTAAATCCTTGCTCAGCATAGCCGAACCAATTGGGTAAACATAGTTTGCAGAGTCGGGTTTGCCAATGTACTCTTCGCCTACACGACCGATCATATCAATATTTAAATCGGTAATGGTATTAGCCAGCGGGAATACAGGATGATCTGAATAATACTCAGAACCTAATAAACCTTTTTCTTCGCCAACGTTACCTAAAAACAGGATACTGCGACGAGGGCCATGGCCATCTTTTTTAGCTTTTGAGAAAGCGCGGGCAATTTCCAAAATACCGGTAGTACCTGAACCGTCATCATCAGCACCGTTGTTTACTTTGTCTTTAGCTTTTTCATCAGGATTTAAACCAATATGGTCATAGTGTGCCGAAAAGATCAATACTTCATCTTTCAGATCGGTGCCCGGCATGTAACCTAATACATCAACGGCTTTTACATCTTTTTTTGTGGTTACGTAGTTTACAACTACGTTATCCTTTATAACAGCAGCCGGTGTAGTTGCCGCTGCCGACGCAGATTTAAGGTCGGCATAAGTTTTACCTGTTGATTTTACCAGTTCATCGGCTAATGTGGCGGTAATGTTAAATACAGGGGCGTTGGTATTTGCCGGTTTAGCCGCTTCGTCCTTAATAGTTAACCGCGGACTTGTTACGCTTTTGCCAAAACGGGCTAAAGCTGCTGCAATGCCGGGGTTAGCCGCTAATATGATAGCCGGGTTTTTACTTTGTAAGTTTTTGACAACTTTAGTACGCGCAGTGCTCATGCGGTAGCTGGTGTTTGGTGTAGTGCCTGCTTCCGGTTTATCTTCATTAATCCAAAGCACAATTTTGCCGGCCAGGTCGGTATTACCAATTTCAGCATCGGTGCCGTAGCCAACAAAAACGATATCACTTACTGTTGTGCTTTTATCCGGAAACGCGCCGCCTAAATAAAAATCGGTACCATACTCAAATGATTTACCGTTAACCGTAAATGCTGTTACTTTCAACGCATTTTCCGTAAGAGGTACATCAAAAAAATATGATCCGTTAACAGGGGCCTGCAATCCTAATTTTTTAAACTCGCCGGCTATATAGTTAGCGGCTTTTTCGGCACCAGGCTTACCGGTTTCGCGGCCTTCAAAGGCGTCAGAAGCCAGGATGCTGAGGTGCTTTTTCGCATCGTCGGCAGTGATCAGCCCGGCGTATTTCATTGCCGTGGCGTTCTGCTGTGCACAGGCCGTAGTTGCCGAGGCCAGCGCGATAAGCAATAATGGTAATTTATTCATTCTTTTAGTTAATAGTTCTTTTTTTAAGGTGAAAGGCTAAAGGTCAAAGGCGAAAGGTAGCTGCATTTTGCAAAGCGAAGGAAGAGGTAAAAACCTTTAACCTTTCGCCTTTATCATTTCACCTATCAAACGCAGGCTATCTTCTCTACGCGGTTGGCATGCCTGCCGCCTTCAAATTCAGTATTCAAAAATGTGGTAACTATAGCCTTTGCTTCTTCGGGGGTAACAAAGCGGGCCGGTACGCAAACTATGTTGGCATTGTTGTGGCTGCGGGCCAGTACGGCAATTTCTTCTTTCCAGCAAATAGCCGCACGAATGTTCTGATGTTTATTGGCTGTTATAGCAACGCCATTAGCTGCACCACAAATCAGGATGCCAAGATCGCATTCGCCGCTTTCAACAGCATTGGCTACAGGATGCGCGAAATCAGGGTAATCAACCGACTCGGACGAGTAAGTGCCGAAGTCTTTTACTTCGATAGATGAAAGTGTTTCTGTTAAAATTTGTTTGTATTCATACCCGGCGTGATCCGAACCGATAGCGATTTTTAATCCTTGCATCATTTATCAAAAGTATAACGTTTTATCACTTTTTAAAGGTAAATAATTTGTTATAAACAGGCTAATCTGCTTCGGCGAGAAACGGCGGATAATCCAATTGAAAATATGCAGATCTCACCTATTTACGATGGTTGCTGTTAAAAGAACATTTGAAGAGGCGCGGGTTGTCAAATAGGATTAGTTCCCTTTATTGAATTCCAGCTCTTTTTTGATCTTTCTTTTTTCAACAAGGCCTGCTACAACTATACTCACTTCGTATAACACGAATAGCGGAATACTAACCACTGTCATGGTAAGCATATCTGGTGTAGGGGTAACCACCGCAGCAATGATCAGGATCACTACAATAGCATAACGGCGGGTTTCTTTCATAAACTTAGGCGTCATAATGCCCAGGTTTGCCAGTATATAAACCAGTATTGGCAGCTGGAAAACCACGCCGGTAGCAAGCGTAAGCGTGGCTACCGATGAAATATAAGAGTCAATATCAAACAAGTTTTGAATGGCTGTACTAACCGTATAGCTCGATAGGAAGTTGATTGACATTGGGGTGATCACAAAATAACCGAATGTGATCCCTAAAAAGAAAAGAATACAGGCATAAAACACGAAACCTGTGGCTGCCTTACGCTCGGCCTCATGAAGGGCAGGCTTTATAAAACGCCATATTTCCCATATCAGGTACGGAACACCTAAGGTAATACCGATAATGAGCGATGAGTTGATCTGCAGGGTAAATTGACCTGCCATTTCGGTATTGATGAGATGTACATTTACGTTATCAATACAGAAACCATCGCGGTGAAGCGCGGCACCAAGTTTGCAAAGCATACGATAGGTCCAGAAGGTTGACTTGCTGGGACCCATAATAATGGTACTGAAAATCCAGTCGTAGTAATAAAAAACAACAACGGTAAATACTACAATGGCTACTGAAGCTCTTACGAGGTGCCATCTTAAAGCCTCGAGGTGATCAAAGAACGACATTTCTGCCTCTAACGTTTTCCCTTTATCTTTTATGGCCTTGATGATCTTGCTGTCGCTCATTATAATATATACCGCTGTATAAACGCTATCTTGCTAAGTACGTAATATTTTATGAAGATAGTTTGAATTATATCTCAAATGTATCCATAAACTTGGTGGTAAAGTTACCGGCCCGGAAGTTTGGATCCTTCAATAATTTTAAATGGAATGGAATAGTGGTTTTAATACCCTCGATCACAAACTCGCTCAAAGCGCGCTCCATGGTGCTTAAAGCTTCATCGCGGGTTTGGGCCACGCAAATAACTTTAGCAATCATTGAGTCGTAGTTTGGAGGGATAACATAACCTGAGTAAACGTGCGTATCGATACGTACACCGTGACCACCCGGAGAGTGGAAATTGGTTATTTTACCTGGTGACGGGCGGAAACCGTTAAACGGATCTTCGGCATTGATACGGCACTCAATGGCATGCATTGTTGGCTCATAGTTTTTACCTGAGATAGGGATACCTGCAGCAACTTTAATTTGCTCTTTGATCAGGTCGAAGTTGATTACCTCTTCGGTAACCGGGTGTTCAACCTGGATACGGGTGTTCATCTCCATGAAGTAGAAATTACGGTCTTTATCAACCAAAAACTCTACTGTACCGGCACCTTCGTATTTTACAGCTTTGGCGCCTTTAATGGCAGCCTCACCCATTTTTTTACGAAGTTTTTCGGTCATGAAAGGCGATGGGGCTTCTTCAACCAGTTTCTGGTGACGGCGCTGGATAGAGCAATCACGTTCAGACAGGTGGCAAACTTTACCAAACTGGTCGCCTACAACCTGTATTTCAATGTGACGCGGGTCCTGAACATATTTTTCAAGGTACAGGCCATCGTTACCAAAGGCTGCACCAGATTCGGCACGGGCCGAGTCCCAGGCGTTTTCAAACTCTTCGTCTTTCCAAACAATACGCATACCACGGCCACCACCACCGGCGGTAGCTTTCAGTATAACCGGGTAGCCAATTTTGTTGGCAATAGCAATGCCCGATTTAACATCAGAAAGTAAACCATCTGAACCGGGAACAATAGGTACACCGGCTTTTTTCATGGTGTCTTTAGCCGAAGCTTTATCACCCATCTGGTTGATCTGCTCGGCAGTAGCACCAATAAATTTGATACCATACTCAGCGCAAATAGCCGAGAACTTAGCGTTTTCAGACAAGAAACCGTAACCAGGGTGGATAGCATCCGCATTGGTTAACTCGGCAGCCGATATGATGTTAGGAATATTTAAATAGGAATCGCGGCTTGGCGGCGGACCGATACAAACAGCTTCATCAGCAAAACGAACATGCAGACTATCGCGGTCGGCAGTTGAATATACAGCAACCGTTTTAATACCCATTTCCTTACAGGTACGGATAACACGAAGGGCGATCTCGCCACGGTTAGCTATTAATATTTTTTTAAACATAAGTATATGTTAGTTAATGGTTGATTGAGTTAAGTGGTTGATTAGGTTATCAAACACTTAATTAGCTTAAACAATGAAAGGTTGATTTATAAAGCAGTAAACCACTCACTTAATCAACCATTCACTTAATCAACTTAACAATTAAACTGGTTCTACTAAAAACAGTGGTTGATCGTACTCAACAGGTGAAGCGTTATCAACAAGTACTTTCACTATACGGCCCGAAACTTCAGATTCAATTTCATTGAACAATTTCATAGCTTCGATGATACATACTACAGTACCTGGTTTTATTTCGTCGCCAACGTTTACAAACAAAGGTTTATCCGGGCTTGATGAACGGTAAAAAGTACCGATCATTGGCGATTTAACGGTAATGTATTTCGATGTATCCGGAGCGGCCGGTGCAGCAGGTTCAACTGGCGTTGGGGCCGGAGCAGATGGCAATACCGGAGTAACAGGTTGTGTAACCGCCGGAATAGTAGCATGAACCACCGTAGGCTGTACCTCGTTGGTTTTTATTGTGATTTTAAAATCTTTTTGCTCGATTGATACTTCGTTCACGCCCGATTTGGAAACAAAGCGAATAAGGTCCTGAATTTGTTTAATATCCATGTTGAAGGATTAATTGGTTTGGGACAAAGTTTATATCTAAGTTATACTCAAATGTGCAGATATGCAAATGTGCAGATATGCAGATTACTATGTTGATTAATTAGTGAACAGATTACTACATGTAGCCTGTTATTTACATTGTTCATAAGCAAGTAACAGGCGCTTTTTACGGATGTTTTAATTTTTTGATATATCAAATATGCTTTTTTATAGAAATTTCGCACATCTGCACATCTGAAATCTACGCATCTATAATCGGCACATCAATAGGCCCATTTCAAATATACCGAGCCCCAGGTAAAGCCACCGCCGAAAGCCGCTAAAATAAGGTTGTCCCCTTTTTTGAACTTGCTTTCCCACTCCCATAAACATAGCGGAATGGTACCGTTGGTGGTGTTGCCGTAACGCTCAATATTAATGATCACCTTTTCGGGGCTGATACCTGTACGGTTTGCAGTAGCGTCGATAATGCGCTTGTTGGCTTGATGCGGCACCAACCAGGCAATATCATCGCCTGTAAGGTTGTTACGCTCCATTACCTCATGTGCAACATCAGCCATATTGGTTACCGCGAATTTAAACACCGCCTGCCCTTCCTGGTAAGCATAATGTTCGCCCGCGTCAACAGTAGCATGACTGGCTGGTTTTAATGAACCGCCTGCCTTAAGGTTAAGGTACTGGCCGCCGGCGCCATCGCTTCTTAAAATAGAATCGATAAGGCCGTTGCCTTCCTCATTTGGCTCAAGCAGGGCAGCGCCGCAACCATCACCAAAAATGATGCAGGTAGCACGGTCTTTATAGTTTACAATGGCCGACATTTTATCGCCGCCAACAACCAATACTTTTTTATGCTTGCCGCTTTCAATAAACTGCGCGCCCGAGGTTAAGCCATACAGGAAACCTGAGCAGGCTGCCTGCAAATCAAATCCCCATGCATTTTTTGCGCCAATTTTATGGGCTAAAATGTTGGCCGTAGCCGGGAATATCATGTCGGGGGTGGTAGTACAGAAGATGATAAGATCGATCTCATCGGCACCGATGCCGCGTTTTTTAAGGAGCTCGGTAACGGCAGGGACCGCCATATCAGATGTAGCAAGGCCTTCGCCTTTTAATATGCGTCGCTCTTTGATACCGGTACGGCTGGTTATCCACTCGTCATTTGTATCAACCATTGTTTCCAGTTCCTGGTTGGTTAATACATAGTCGGGAACGTAACCATGTACAGCGGTAATAGCGGCATGAACTTTACTCATCTTTATAAAATTACTGGAATGCTTGTTTTATTTTATCAACGAGGTTACTCTCTACCATATTCCTTGACAAAAGGACCATGTTTTTTATAGCCTCCGGACTCGAGATGCCGTGACCAACAACAACGGGGGCATTTACACCCAGTATTGGGCTACCGCCGTATTGTTCATAATTAAACCTGTCAAAAAACTCGTCCTTCAGCTGTTTCTTCCTCGTTATAACGTAAAACGATTCGGCAAGCTTTAATATTACATTGCCGGTAAAACCATCGCATACATACACGTCGGTACCTTCGCTAAAAAGATCGCGTCCTTCAACATTACCAACAAAGTTAAACAACCTTGTTTCTTTCATTAACGGGTAGGTAGCCTGGCAAAGTAAATTGCCTTTTTCCTCTTCTTCGCCAATGTTTATGAGCGCAACCCGTGGGTTAGGTATATCATAAACGGTTTGGGCAAACAAGCTGCCAAGTACCCCGAACTGAACAAGCACATCGGGTTTGCAATCGGCATTGGCACCTACATCCAACAAAATACCCAAACCTCCTTTAAGTTTGGGTACAATAGTAGTCATAGCCGGGCGTACAACACCCGGAATGGTTTTTACACTGAACATGGCGCCAACAAGCATAGCGCCGGTGTTACCAGCTGACGAGAAGGCCTGAATTTCGCCGGCTTTAAGCAGTTGAAAACCAACTGATATGCTGGAGTCAGGCTTCTGGACAATAGCTTTGGTAGGATGCTCGCCCATGCCAATAACTTCGGTTGTATGTACAAACTCGAAGTGATCGGGGCTTACACCATTTTCCTGAAGAATACTTACTGTAACTTCCTTATCGCCAATAAGAACCAGTTTCTGGTCGGCGGATAAAGTTTTATAAGCTTCGATAGCTCCTAAAACAGCTGCTTTGGGAGCGTAATCACCGCCCATAATGTCTAAGCCAATCTTCATTTGCAGAAAATTAAACTTATGCTACTGCTGCTTTCTCAATAAGAACTTTACCGTTGTAGTAAACATTACCATCAACAGTGTATGCTCTGTGTGGCAAGTGCACAGCGCCTGTAGTTTGGCAGGTAGTTAAAGTTGGAGCTTCCGCTTTGTAATGAGTTCTGCGTTTATCTCTCCTTGATTTCGAAAATTTCCGCTTTGGATGTGGCATAATATCCTAATATTAATTATTTGTTCATGTTCCTGAGCGCATCCCACCGTGGGTCTGTTTGCTCACTTTGTTCATCATTTGCCGAAAGCTTATTCAGCTTATCAAGCATTTCTTTATCACAATAAGGGGTTTCGCCCTCGTTGTCGCAAACCGAAATAAACGGTACTGCAACGTTTATGTATTCATAAATCAACCCGGCTATATCAATCTCATGATCGTTTTTACCAAGGGTGATGATCTCTTCGTCTTCATCAATCTCCTCATCACTGAACTTAGCTATCTGCTGTTCAGTAATATCAACCTGTTGAGGCAATTGCGATAAACACCTGTCGCAGGCGGTATCAATTGTGCCGTCAATCTTAAAGTTCAGGATCAGCATAGTTTCCTGCTTATCCAGTTCAACCTCACAGTGCAGGGTTGCCCTTTTTACCAGTGAGTATTCAAACTCATCAAAAAAGTCATCCTGTATGTCATACTCAAATTGGTGTTTCCCCAATTTAAGCCCCGTAAAGGGAATCGAATATTTCTTAAGCGATTTCAATGAGCAACAATTAGCCCGCAAATGTAGGGAAAAATACCATAACTGGAAAGTGTTTTTTTATTTTGACTTTTCACCAAGGTAAATGCCCAAAGGCGAAAGCTAAAAGGTTGATAGTTAGGAAGATTTTCATGCGGAATTGTCTTCTTAATTATCATAAAATTAATTGACCAAAACCTCGGCTTTCATTTTTGACGCAAGTTGTAAGGCTTTGTAAGCGTTTACAATACCACCTGTTTTTGAAAGTGTTGTGAAATCAACCTTTTCGGTTTTGCTTCCGGGCTTCAAAACCATTGTGCCGGTAAGCGGTGTAGCCGAGCCTAAAATGGCTTCCTTTACCTGTTTAGCGCTGAGGTTAGGATAATATTCTAATATCAAAGCGGCTATGCCGGCAGTTATTGGCGATGAAAAGCTGGTTCCGTCTTCGGTGTCAACTTCAGCATCGGTAGTAATAGATGTTACCTTTACCCCCGGCGCAAAAATGTCGACACTCTTTTTGCCGTAGTTAGAGAAATCGCCGGCAAGGTTTTGCCCTAATTTTGATCCCGAAGCGCCCACACTAATTACATTATCAGCGTCTGTTGACGATCCGTCTAAAAAGGTATCATTCGGAAACTCAGGCTGTGTGTCCATATCCTGGTTGTCGTTACCTGCGGCCATTACCAGTAACACATTTTTTGAAGCGGCATATTTAAAGGCTGCGTCAACCCACTCTTTATGCGGCGAAATCTTTTTGCCGAAGCTCATGTTAACCACCCTGGCGCCGTTATCAACCGCGTAGCGGATGGCATTGGCCACGTCTTTATCGTATTCATCGCCGTTAGGTACGGCTTTAATGATCATTAGTTTTACATTGTCGGCTACGCCATTAATGCCGTAGTTGTTATTACGTACAGCGCCAATCAGTCCGGCTACGCCTGTGCCGTGTGCTGCATCGGCAAATTTTACCAGGTTATTGCCATATGGCTTACCGTCCATAACATCCGGATCGTCACCCACAATGCGTTTGCGCGATGTAAGATCGGGTGAGATATCATTGTTAAGCTTGGCCAGGTATTCGCTCAAATCTTTAATGATCTTGGCATTGGTTGAGTTGGCGCCCTCCTGCGCAAATACCGATTCCCAAACATATTTGCTTTGGCTCAGGGTATCATTGCTGGCTTTCACGCGTACCAGATCGGCCTGGGTAAAGGTGCCATTGGCAGGCAAATTAAGACCGCGTTTAATGTATCCGCTGGTAACCATCAGCGCGTTCATCACCGGCGAAAGTTGGCCGATTTCGGTGTTGGCTTTATTCACTGTAGAATCATATACAGTTTTAACACGCAGCCAGTAGGCATATTCCTTTTTATCGGTCGCTGTCGAGTCGGTAACTGAAGCATATTTACCTTTCAGCTTATTGTATTCGCGTACTTCTTCTGTGGTTTGGGTAAAATCGGCTTTGCCGCCCGGGCCACCTAAAAAGTTCCAGCCATGGATATCATCAATGTAACCGTTATGGTCGTCGTCAATGCCGTTCCCCGGAATTTCTTTTTTGTTTACCCATAAAACTGTTTTCAGGTCTGTTTGCAGGGTGTCAGCACCGCTGTCGATAGTAGCGACAACCACGGGCTTACTTTTTTTGCCTTGTAAAAACAAATAAGCCTGCTTTAAGCTGATGCCGTAAAAGCCGGTCTCCTTTAAATCAAGCAGGTGCCATGCTTTTGGCGGGGCAGGGTCGGCGGCGGGTGCCTGTTGTGCCGATGCCGGTAGATTAATTAATAATGCTGCTGATAAGGTGGTTGCGCTTACGTACTTACAAAATTTGAACATGAACAGTGTTTTAGATGGTGTCTTTATTTTAAAGACTTAATGTATCGTTTTAGTTTTTATATCCAACCTTTTACGTGTCGGTTGTGATTAATGTTAATCTCCTTTTTTCAGGGCGTTCCAGCCAGCTGGCTGGCGGGCTATCCGCTCATACGCCTGCAGGCATTACGCCCATGGCCGGTATCCGCTGCTATCCCTAACGCAAACTGTCTGAACTCGAATTTTTGGAATTAGAGAATTTTTAGAATTTGCTTAACATTCTGTTTATTTCTTTAATTCCAAAAATTCGAGTTCAGACAATTCATTTACAAATCAAACTTTATTCCCTGGGCTAAAGGCAACGTTTTTGAATAGTTTATAGTATTGGTTTGTCGCCTCATATAAACTTTCCATGCGTCTGAGCCTGACTCTCTGCCGCCGCCGGTTTCCTTTTCGCCGCCGAAAGCACCGCCAATTTCGGCGCCCGATGTGCCAATGTTAACATTGGCAATGCCACAGTCAGAACCGGCGTACGATAGAAATTGTTCTGCCTCACGCAAATTATTGGTCATAATGGCCGACGACAGCCCTTGCGGAACGCCATTCTGCAATTCAATGGCTTCGTCAATGGTGTTGTATTTTACCAGGTAAAGGATAGGTGCAAAGGTTTCATGCTGCACTATCTCAAAATGATTTTCAACTTCGGCTATACAAGGTTTTACGTAACAGCCCGATTCATAACCAGCACCTTCCAGCTTGCCGCCTTCAACTACAAAATTGCCACCTTCGGCTTTGCATTTTTCAATCGAGTTAAGGTATAGGGCAACGGCATCGGTATCAATAAGCGGGCCCATATGGTTATGCTCATTTAATGGGTTGCCAATCCGGATCTGTTTATAAGCGTTAACCAGTTTTTGTTTAAATGCTTCGTAAACACTTTCGTGAATAATGAGTCTGCGGGTACTGGTACAACGCTGACCAGCAGTACCAACCGCCCCAAACACCGCCCCGATAAGTGACATATCCAGATCGGCATTTTCGCTGATGATGATGGCATTATTACCGCCAAGTTCCAGCAGACTTTTGCCCAGTCTTGCGCCAACCGCCGCGCTTACGGCTTTACCCATGCGGGTTGAGCCCGTGGCCGAAATTAACGGAACGCGTGTATCGGCGGCCATAAGTTCGCCAATGTTACGGTCGCCTATAACCAGGCATGAAACGCCCTCTTCAATGTTATTCTTTTTAAAAACTTCCTGTGCAATATGCTGGCAGGCAATAGCCGTTAAAGGTGTTTTTTCGGATGGTTTCCAGATGCACACATCGCCGCAAACCCAGGCCAGCAATGAGTTCCAGCTCCAAACTGCCACCGGGAAGTTAAAAGCCGAAATAATGCCAACAATGCCCAATGGATGGTATTGCTCATACATGCGGTGATCCGGACGTTCGCTGTGCATGGTTAAACCATATAGCTGGCGGCTCAGGCCAACGGCAAAATCGGCAATGTCTATCATTTCCTGTACTTCGCCAAGGCCCTCCTGCAGGCTTTTGCCCATCTCGTACGATACCAAGGTACCCAGGTCCTGCTTGGCGGTGCGCAATGCCTCGCCAATCTGGCGTACAATCTCACCGCGTTTAGGGCCCGGGGTTTTACGCCAGGTTTTGAACGCCTTGGCGGCTTGATCAACTGCCTGGTTGTAATCGGCTTCGGTTGCCATACGTACCGAAGCTATCTTTTTACCGTCAACAGGCGATGTTATATCTTTTACAGCAGCACCGGCGCCGCTGCCCCAGTTACCACCTGTACTAAAGGCTTCATTAATATCGTTTATATGTAAACGTTTTAGGATATCTGAAATATTAGGCTCCATAATTGTTACTTTTGTCAAAGGTAGAAATCTTTAGGGCAAATTTTTCAGAATCACTCATCCGTTGCCTGTTGTATCCATTGCTATTAATTATCAATGCTTTGTATTTAACAGTTGTTAACAATGTTTGAATGTTGAAAACTAAATTGCAATTTGGAAGTTAGTTGTTGTAATTTGACACTTAATAAGTCTTTACAAGGCAATTTGTCAACCTAAAGCGGATGTTCTGCAAACAAAATTGAATGGAAGAAGAATTTGAATTTGGTTTTACCGAAGACCCAAAATTCTCGGTAGAACGGTACGAGGAAATGATCAGAAATCAGGACTTGTACTTTTTTGATGCCCAGGCGTTTGAGAACATTATCGACTACTACATCGAAAAGAATGATCCGGCCAGGGCATTACAGGTAGCAGAGTACGCGCGAAATCAGCACCCTTTTGCGGCAATTTTCCTGATTAAACAGGCTCAACTGCTTGTGGTAAGCAACAAAGTTCCGGAGGCTTTTGCCGCGCTGGATAAAGCTGCCATGCTTGAAGCGTCTGACGCGGATATCTATATTATCCGTGGTAACCTGTACGAAAGCCTGGAGCGGTATGCCGAGGCGCTGGAAAACTACGAAAAGGCCCTTGACCTTGCCGAAGAAACCGACGAGATACTGCTGCACATTGCCTACGTTTACCAAAACATGGGCGATTACGATACCGCCATCACTTACCTTAAGCTTTGTCTTAAGCAAAATATGGAAAACCAGGATGCCCTTTACGAACTGGCTTTTTGCTACGACGTAATGGACAACCAGCAGGAAAGTGTGCAGTTTTATCAGCAATATATCGATAACGAACCATACAGCTACGCGGCCTGGTATAATTTAGGCAACGCCTACACTAAGTTGAGCCTGTTTGAAAAAGCTATCGACGCTTATGACTATGCTATATTAATTAAAGACAGCTTTGCATCGGCTTATTTCAACAAGGGCAACGCGCTGGTTAACCTCGAAAAATATGCCGAAGCTATAGAAGTATACCGTCACACCTTTGAGTATGAGCAGCCCAATGCCGATACTTATTGCGCTATTGGCGAATGCTACGAGAAACTCGAGCAAATGGATGATGCCCGCGCATTCTACAAAAAATCGGTTAAGATGGATCCGAAACTGGCCGATGCCTGGTTTGGGATTGGTGTTACCCTTGATTTTGAAGAGCGTTATTTTGAGGCCCTGCACTTTTACAAAAAAGCGCTCGACCTGGATATTGCCAATGCCGATTACTGGTTTGCCATAGCTGATGCCGAATACAAGCTTGGTCATTTAGATGAAGCGGAAAAGGCTTATGAAAAAGTGGTAGAATTAAACCCGCTGGACATTGACGCCTGGCTGGACTATTCATCGATACTTTATGAGCAACAAAAGCTAAATGAAGCTATTGAGATCATAGCGCAGGCCATTAAAAATAACCCCGAAGCCGCCGAGCTTTACTACCGTATGGTGGCCTACCTGTTTGCTAAAGGCGAGTACAACGAAGCCCTTAACAACCTTGAGTATGCCTTAGCTGCCGACCCGGAAAAACATTATATCCTGTTTGATTACCTGCCACAATTGCAAAAGAATAAAGTAATTGTGGATATCATTAACAGGTATACGAAGTAGGAAGTGAATGGTTGATTGAGTTAATTAGGTGAATGGTTCTGCCTTTTAAATAAACTAAAACACGAAAGACGCACATTGTGCGTCTTTCGTGTTTTAGGAATATCAACTACCGCTATACCGCCAGAAAAGTCAAATTACATTTAACTAATCACTTAATCAACTCAATCAACCACTCACCATAACCAACAACATGAATTTACCATGAGCTTTAAGATCATTTAACATTTGAAATTTGCACATCTGCATATTTGTTGCGACCTTTGCCTCGTTAGAACTTTTAGTTATAGGCTATAACAAATACTCACAATGAACTACACTATCAATCATCTTCCCGAACGTACAGCTAAACCACGTGATAAAGGCATTACCATGGTTATGGACAAGGGGCTTAGTTTACGCCAGGTTGAAGATTTTATTGAAGTTGGTGGCGCCTACACTGATATTGTAAAACTGGGATGGGCTACATCATATGTTACCCCTAACCTTGAACAAAAGCTGAAACTTTACCGCGAGGCCGGTATCCCGGTTTATTTTGGCGGAACTTTGTTTGAAGCTTTTATTGTGCGTAACCAGTTTGATGATTACCGCCGTTTATTAGATAAATACCAGTTGGAACATTGCGAAGTATCTGACGGATCGATCACCATTGAGCATGATGTAAAATGTAAATACATCAGCGAGCTGGCCAAACAGGTTACTGTAATATCTGAAGTAGGCTCAAAAGATGTTCAAAAGATCTTTGCGCCATATAAATGGATTAAACTGATGAGCGCCGAAATTGAGGCCGGTTCATGGAAGGTTATTGCCGAAGCCCGCGAAAGCGGTAATGTGGGGATCTACCGTGATTCGGGCGAAGTACGCCAGGGTTTGGTTGATGAGATCCTGACCCAGATTCCCGAAGAAACCATTATTTGGGAAGCCCCTCAAAAAGCACAGCAGGTTTGGTTCATTAAACTGATTGGCGCTAACGTGAGCCTGGGTAATATCGCCCCTACGGATATCATTCCGTTAGAAACCTTAAGGCTGGGTATCCGCAGCGATACTTTCGACCATTTTTTAGAGATGTAATTGTTGACTGATCTTAATATAACAATTAACCACAGCCTCCGGAGTAATCCGGAGGCTTTTTGTTTTTAGCTGAGCGTTATCGCCACCACGTCATTGCTCAGTACCTACCCGTGACATAATTAAAAAATGGGTAATGCTGAGCCTGTCGAAGCATAGCGGGGTAGGCCTTTGCGCACGTCCTTCGACAGGCTCAGGATGACAACCCCTCAACTTTCACTGGCGCAAGCATGTAGGGCAGGGAATAAGGGTAAGGGCTGCTTGTGCCCCTTTCGCCTTAGCCCAAGCCTGTCCTACTTTCTTATGCTTTTTAACCCCCCAAATCACTGTCACCGAACATGGTTAAAAACGCTCCGTTTTCTCCAACAAAAACACCCTCAATTCTTAGTTATTAACACCGTAAATAACTGAAAAACAGCCCCAGCAAATTAACCAAAGTTCATACACCTTATTTATCTCCACGCTGTGGAAAACTCCGGCTATTATGTTATTCAGCATACTAATAGATTTGAGTTAAAACCCCTGAACCTTTTTTAGTGTTGCACCTACTCAGTTAATTTTATCATAATTCAGGAAAAGCTATGGCTAAAAACATTACCAGGAACACGCCCCCGGCAAGCGGAGTAAAGGGACTCAAAGCAGAACGCTATTTCAGCAAAGAAGGCATTAACGTTTATGATCTGTTTAAGTATGAAAAACGATCGTCGGTTATCCGCAATCCTTCCGGCGACGCGGTGTTTGAAATGAACGATGTTGAGGTGCCGGCAAGCTGGTCGCAGGTGGCTACTGATATACTGGCTCAAAAATATTTCCGTAAGGCTGGGGTGCCACAACCTGACGGTACAACGGGATCCGAAAAAAGCATTAAACAGGTTGCTCACCGCATGGCCAACTGCTGGAAAGACTGGGGCATGCGTTACGGCTATTTTGCCACACCTAAAGACGCTGAAATATTTTATGATGAAATAGTTTATACCATTGTTGGGCAATTGGCTGCGCCAAACTCACCGCAATGGTTCAATACCGGCTTACATACCTCATACGGCATCACAGGCAAGCCCCAGGGGCATTATTTTGTTGATCCGGTTACAGAGCAACTTAGCAAATCAACCTCGGCTTATGAGCGCCCGCAGCCGCATGCCTGCTTCATTCTTTCTGTTGATGACGACCTCGTGAACGAAGGCGGCATTATGGACCTTTGGGTTCGTGAAGCGCGTATTTTTAAATACGGTTCGGGCGTAGGTACCAACTTTTCCAAAATACGTGGCGATAACGAAAAACTATCCGGTGGAGGTTATTCATCCGGACTGATGTCATTCCTGAAAATTGGCGACAGGGCAGCAGGCGCCATCAAATCAGGTGGTACAACCCGCCGCGCGGCGAAAATGGTTTGCCTCGATCTTGATCACCCCGAAATTGAAAGCTTCGTGAACTGGAAAGTGGAAGAAGAAAAGAAAGTAGCCGCGCTGATAGCGGCTGGCTATTCTTCCGACTATGAGGGCGAAGCCTACCGCACGGTATCCGGTCAAAATTCCAATAACTCGGTACGGATCCCTAACAGTTTTTTTAATGCGCTTAAAACCGGTTCAAGCTGGAACTTAACCAGCAGGATGAGTGGCAAAACCGTTAAATCTATATCCGCTCAAAAGTTATGGGACGATATTTCATTTGCGGCCTGGGCCTGTGCCGATCCGGGAGTGCAGTTTGACAGCACCATCAACGAGTGGCATACTTGTCCCGAAGGTGGCCGGATCAACGCTTCCAATCCGTGTTCGGAATACATGTTTTTGGATAATACGGCCTGTAACCTGGCATCCATAAACCTTGCCCATTTCTTTGATGCGCAAACCCGTGTGTTTGATGTAAAAGGTTTTGAACATGCCTGTCGCATGTGGACAATCGTACTGGAAATTTCTGTATTGATGGCGCAGTTTCCATCTAAAGAGGTAGCGCAACTATCCTATGATTACCGTACGCTTGGTTTGGGTTATGCCAATCTTGGTTCGGCACTGATGGTTAGCGGCATTGCTTATGATAGTGACGAAGCCCGAGCTATTGGTGGGGCAATTACCGCCATCATGACCGGTACAGCCTATGCTACCTCGGCCGAGATGGCCCGTGAGTTGGGTACTTTCAGTCGATATAACGATAACAAGGCCCATATGATGCGTGTGATGCGGAACCATCGTTACGCTGCTTATAACTCAACCGAGAACTACGAAAATCTGGAAATCGCTCCTCCGGGTATCAACCAAAAGATCTGCCCTGATTACCTGCTTTCGGCTGCTTGCAATGCCTGGGATAAAGCAGTTGAAATGGGCGAAAAACATGGTTACCGCAACGCACAGACTACCGTTATAGCCCCAACCGGAACTATCGGTTTAGTGATGGATTGCGATACCACAGGTATTGAGCCTGATTTTGCATTAGTTAAATTTAAGAAGCTATCCGGCGGAGGTTATTTCAAGATTATTAACCAGGCCGTACCCGAAGCCCTGCGTAATTTAGGTTACCAGGAGCATGAGGTTACAACTATCGTAAATTACGCTAAGGGTGCTGCAACTTTAAAAGGCGCGCCGCACGTCAACATAGATGCCCTTAAAGCCAAAGGTTTTACCGACAATGAACTGGAAAAACTGGATAAGGCAATGGTATCGGCATTTGAAATTGGTTTCGCATTCAACATCTGGACACTGGGTGAGGAATGCCTGAAGCGCCTTGGCATCGCTGCCGAGCAATACAACGCCGCTGATTTTAATTTATTAAAAGCCATCGGCTTCAATAAAAAACAGATTGCCGAGGCCAATGAGTATATCTGCGGTACCATGACCATTGAGGGCGCTCCATACCTGAAGCTGCAGCATTACCCGATTTTTGATTGCGCCAATAAATGCGGCACCAAGGGTGAGCGTTATATTCACGCTCATGGTCATATTAAAATGATGGCAGCAGCTCAGCCTTTCCTTTCAGGAGCTATCTCCAAAACCATCAACCTGCCAAACGAGGCCAAGGTTGAAGAGATCAAAGATTGCTACGAGCTTTCATGGCAGTTGGGCCTAAAAGCCAACGCGCTTTACCGCGATGGCTGTAAACTGTCGCAACCGCTCTCAACAAAATCGGATGTTAAGGAGGAGGCTGATGACAAACTGGATTCCGTTGAGGAAGTATTAGGCGAGGCGGCCAACGTAAAACTTGCCGACCTAACCCCTGAACAGGTTATTGAAGCGGCCATGGCCATCATGGAAAAATCAAAGGATACGGCTTTCATGCGTCAGCTATCGCGCGTGGTTGAGAAAAAGAACCTGCCTTATAAACGTCGTGGCTTTACGCAAAAAGCAAACATAGGCGGGCAGAATGTATTTGTACGCACCGGCGAATACGAGGATGGTACCCTGGGCGAGATTTTTGTGGATATGCACAAAGAGGGTGCTACCTTCCGCTCGCTCATGAACTGCTTTGCTATTGCTGTTTCGGTTGGCTTACAGTATGGCGTGCCGCTTGAAGAGTACGTGGAGAAGTTTACCTTTACCCGTTTTGAGCCTGCGGGTATGGTTATCGGTCACGCGAACATTAAAAGCGCAACCTCTATTATCGACTACATTTTCCGGATGCTGGGCTATGAATACCAGAACCGCACCGATCTGGTACACGTGATAACTGAAGGGACAATACTTGGCAATCCGCAAATGGACGATGACGCTTTTAATACCGATGAAAGTAATGTATATCAGCCGACTACCAATAATCAGGTATCTTTGGATAATTCTGTCAATCCTCAAAGAAAAGGCTTATCTTTCGACGTTAGTATGGGCGTACAAAGCGATGCGCCAAGCTGCAACGTTTGCGGACATACCACAGTACGTTCGGGAACCTGCTACAAGTGCTTAAACTGCGGCAACTCTATGGGCTGCTCTTAATAAACAAGGATTTTTTCAATCAGTTATAAATAGTTAATTATGTTTAGCCCCGCCCGCCCAGGCGGGGTTTTTTGTTTGCTAAGACAATGGATTTGTAGCAATAAGCTGTCCGTAGATGCGCTGTCAGTAGACTCTGTCTACGGACGACTATGCCTGTAGTTTGCAACTACAGGAGCTTACAAGCGCCAAGCAACGATTCTTGTATTCAATTGTCATCACAAATCAAAAAACTCGTCCTTTGAAGATTCGAGGAACTAATTATTTTTAACTTAGCTTTCATGAACACTATCCTACACATTTTAAATGGCGATGCCGCGTTAGATGGCTTTGATCAAACCGGGCTCGATGGCGATGTTATGGTTTGGCGCGAGGTGTTTTCTGAAGGCCCGCTGCAGGAAGATATTTTGTCGGCGAGTTTCTGGAATGCCCGCCGCGACTGGATCAACAAAACCTTTGATGACCCCGAGGATGATTATCAACATAAAGTGTTGGATGAGCTTGGTAAGCTAAGCAGTCAGTATAAAGAGATCAATTTATGGTTTGAATTTGACTTGCACTGCCAGGTAAACCTTTTGGGCGTGTTGGAAATGCTATCGCTCAAAACCGATATGTCCGCCCCGGCTATTTACCTCATCTGTTTGGCAGATTGTGTTCAGTTTGAAAATAAGAAAGGACTCGGTGAACTTACCGGTGAGCAGTTTGAAGAACTGTACGATGCCCGCGAACGCCTGAACGAATGGGAGCTTGGCCTTGCCTTTGATGCCTGGAGGTTATACGTTAATGATGATCTGGTGGGATTAGAAAAATGGCTTAATGAAAATACTTTTTGGGGTGCCGTTCCGCTGCTTAAACCCGCGTTAAAAGCCCACCTGAAGCGTATGCAAACCAACGCGGATGGCTTGACTTATATCGAACAAAGACTCCTGGATATTTACAATAGGGGTGCTAAAACCAAAATCGAAATTTACCACGCCTTTTGGAAAGCTGAAAGCATATTTGGTATGGGCGATTCGGAGATTGATATATACCTGAATAAATTGAAAGAAAAGGGTTTGATAAAGATTTAGATGGCTTCCCAATTCCCTCCCTTGGGAGGGGCGCGGCTGATTGTGTAATGGCAGGGAGGGGTTTATACGTCATTTAGTGGATAAGCCTGTCGATGAAACCCCTCCCTACACCCTCCCAGGGGAGGGAATCGCACAAGTCTCGCTCTACAATGATAAAGAACTTTGCTCTACGGCACCGTAACCGCTATCGTAGGCGACCGTTCGCTCTCGTTCTTCATCCTATCCAGGGCCGTGACCACATAAAAATAGGTTTTACCCTTAATAACGGTGTTATCATCATACCCCAGAGCAGGGTCATATTTGATCTTCAGGATGTTTTTAGGATTGTCTATATCTATCTTTTCGCCATCGTTAAAACGGTAGATCACGTAACCGTAAACAGGCTCCTCATCTTTAGCTAAGGTTGGCGTAAGCCACCTTACAGCCACACTTTTACCTACGGCTTTCGCGGTAACCTGTTGTGGGGCGTTAGGCGGTATCGAATCGCGCCAAAGCATTACCGGTGGCAGGGCCGGGTATTGGTAATAATTATCACGTAACGAATCGGTAAAACCAAGCGGGTTACTGGTAAGCGAATTAGAGCTGAAATAAACACTGCCTTGTACCCTCGGGTTATCACGGATCAGCCCTATTTGCTGTGGCAGTTGTGATGGATTTCTGAAAGCCTGTACCTTGCGTTCGTTAATACGGTAAGCGGCCTGGCCTACATAAAGATGCCTGCCGTAAGTGTTATCGCTCCACCAGCTTAACAGTTTCTGAAAATCGGCAGCGCGGTTACCTATCTGCCAGTAAAGCTGCGGATTGATATAATCTATCCAGCCCTCTTTAACCCATTTGCGGGTATCGGCATAGTTTTCATAATAAGATGAGCCGCCGTTGGTTTCCGAACCCTCTTCGTTTTGTGCCTTATTAGCCCAGATCCCAAACGGACTAATGCCGAATTTGATGTTAGGATCATGCGCGTGCACGCTATCGGCAATCATATGTATCAGCAAATCCACGTTGTGACGGCGCCAGTCTTTAATATTATCATAGCCTTCGCCATATTGTTTAAACGTTGCGTCGTCGTTTATTTTTTGCCCGGCAATAGGATATGGATAAAAATAATCGTCCATGTGCACGCCGTCTATATCGTAGTTATCCACCACATCCAGTATCACCTGTACAATATAGTCGCGTACCTCAGGCAGGCCGGGATTAAAGGTTTTTATTCCCCCATAAGTAAAAAACCACTCGGGTTTTATTTTAGTAATATGCTGCGGACTAAGCGCCGCAAAATTGCCATCAAAGGTTGCCCTGTATGGGTTAAACCAGGCATGCAGCTCCATACCGCGTTTATGCGCCTCGGTAATGGCAAACTCCAGCGGATCGTAATTTGGGCTTGGCGCCTGGCCTTGTTTGCCTGTTAAATACTTTGACCATGGCTCGCGGCTTTTGGCGTAAAAGGCATCAGCAGCGGGCCTTACCTGTAACATCACCGCGTTTATTCCAGTTTCCTGGTGCGAGTTTAATATGTCAATGAGTTCCTGTTTCTGCTTTTCCGATGGCGATTTGGAATTGGTTGGCCAGTCGATATTAACAACGGTAGCTATCCATACCCCCCTGAATTCGCGTTTGGGTTGCATTTTTACGTCAACAGGGGCCGGTACAAGTTCTGCCGGCTGCGCGTTAACTTTTAAACAGGTAAACAGGGGTATAATAAGGAGTATGAACCGTTGGTATATATGCATCAAATAATATTAAGTTAGAAAGCTGCAAAGATATAAACTCATAACGTAGCAGGTTTATTATGAAGTATAAAAATTGAAGCCTTATTGTGTTTTAAACATTTTGTATTTATTTTAGCCCCACGCCTAACACAATTGATGTAATAATTTTTTTTAAATCATATTTTTATTGTTTTAACGTTCATTATGTTAACCATTAGAAATAAACAGCCTGTATATACTTGCAGGATAGCGCTTTACATCAATTAACAGTTGATATTTCGCCAAAAACAAACACAATAGCTAAGCTTTTGTTATACCACTTGCTTAACTATGCTAAAACTTAACATTTAATTGCTATGGAAAACCAATCTGGGCAACAACAACCTAAGAAAAACTCAAACGTCATTTATTTTCTTATTGTAGTAGTACTTGCTTTATTGGGTACCGATGTGTACCTGTACCTGCAAAAAAACAACTCCGATAAAAAAATAGTTTATCAGCATGATGAGCAAACAAGGCTGCAAACTGAGCTTGACAGTCTTGAATCGCAGGTTGAACAGGTCACCGCAGGCAAAGCCAAAATGACCGCCGCATTAACGGCAAAAAACGACTCATTAAAGTCGACCATTAAAGTTCTGAGGGCCAAACTGGCTAAAGGTAAGCTTACCGCACAGGAACTTGCCAAGGTACAGGAAGATGTTAAACAACTCCGCTATTTTGTAACCAAGTACACGGCGGATATCGAAGAACTTAAAAAACAAAACACCTCACTGACCAACGAAAGGGACACCTTGAAAACCAACCTGGCAACGGTTGCCAAAAAGGTAGATACCCTATCTAAACAAAATGAAGACCTTGGCGCTAAAGTGAAAGTTGCCCAGGCGCTTAAGCTGGCCACATCAGATGTGGTTGCCTATAAGATACGGGGTAGCGGTAAAGAGGTAGATGTTACCCGTGCAAACCCGGCTAAAAAATTGAAAATCAATTTCACCGTTGCAAGCAATACACTGGCTACAAAAGCAATGCACGATATTTATGTGCGTGTGATTGACCCAACCGGTAACCTGATCACCGCACCAGATTCAGGTACTTTTAGCGCCGACGGCCAGGACCTGCAATACACTTACAAAACATCAATCGACTTTAAGGATGATGGTTCACAGTACACCATCGACTGGATTAACCCAACCCTTCCATTCCAGAAAGGCACTTACACCATTATGCTTTATGCTGATGGCGGTACCATGGGTAAAACAGGCATAACACTTAAGTAAATACGGATTTTTCCGAATGATATAAAAGCCGGGTTTGTTGCAGCAAACCCGGCTTTCTGCATTTAATAACTTGTTCCGGAATAATAAAAAGTTGCCATTTGTTGTTCAAACACATATTTGTAACTTTTCTGCCACTAAATCAAATCGCTGTTATTAAGTGTTTACTTTTGATCAGATCATAAAATAACATTCTATGAAAACTACTTATTATGGCCAGTGCGCCCTTGAGATTGTAACCGGTGGAAAGAAATTACTTTTCGATCCGTTCATAAGCCCGAACCCACTGGCAAAAGATATCGATATTCACAGCATTAAACCTGATTACATCCTGGTATCGCACGGACATGGCGACCACGTGGCCGACCTTTTGGAGATTGCAAAAAGCAGCGGCGCAAAGGTAATTTGCATTGCCGAAATTGCCGGCTGGCTTGGCACTAAAGGCATTGAAAATGTACACGGAATGAATATTGGCGGCGGCTTTAACTTTGATTTCGGCCGTGTTAAAATGGTGAATGCCGTACATTCAAGTACTTTGCCTGATGGTTCACCAGGTGGTAACCCTGCTGGCTTTTTAATTTATGCTGAAGGTAAAGTAATCTATTTTGCAGGAGATACAGCGCTTACCTATGATATGAAGCTGCTGGCCGATGAAAACCTCGACTGGGCATTTTTGCCGATAGGCGATAATTATACCATGGGTGCCGATGATGCTATTAAAGCAGCGGCGTTCATTAATTGCAAAAACATTATAGGTGTTCACTATGATTCGTTCCCGGTTATCAAAATTGATAAAGATGAGGTAGCTGAGAAATTTATCAAAGCCGGTTTGAATTTGAAGTTACCGGCTATTGGTGAAACTATTGAGTTGTAGTTTTTAAATGTCAATTGCGAGTTGGGAAAATCGAGATCTTTGGAGGTGATATGACATTAGGTGTGGAGGGCTTGTCATCCTGAGCCTGTCGAAGGACGCGCGCAGAGGCCCATCCCGCTATGCTTCGACAGGCTCAGCATGACCTCGTTTTTTATTATGTGATGGGTAGGAACGAAACAACCGCACGGGAGCATAGCCGCCCTGTACAGCATGCGATTGCCGCGCTTCGCTTGCAATGACATAATTCTTAAAACGAAAACAGCCCTGGCTAAAGCCGGGGCTGTTTTCGTTTGATACCGGGCCAGAACTTAAAACTTCCGGCTTATGACTAAAGACTTATTTCCTCTTCATTTTCATGGTGTCTTTTTTCATGATGGTATCTTTTTTCATTTTTTTAGGCTTCGATTTCTTCTTGGTAGTATCAGTTTGCATAACGCCTTTTGATGGGCGAACTAATGTGCCATGAGCGAAAACGCTGCTGAAAGTGATTGCTGCTAAAGCAATCATACATAGTGCCTTTTTCATAGTTGTTTATGTTTTAAATGGTTCGTACCTATCTATAACAAATTAACTATGAATTGTTTTCTCTTGTTTTTTAATTAAATAACTGTGCCACTTGGTATTATAGCACGTTTCTTAACCACAACAATGCCGTCTTGTACCGTATGTGTACCATAATCGCCGTCTCCAAGCTTTTCGCCACAGTTAATGGTTACGTTATCGCCTATATAGGTGTTTTTGTCAATGATCGCGTTTTTAATGTGGCAATTATCTCCGATGCCCATAATTGGCGAAGCACTTTCTTTCGATTCGGCAATTTGCTCCAGTGTTTGATAATTGTCGCTACCCATCACATAGCAGTTTTCAATAATGGTATTAACACCAATACGTGTACGGATACCAATTATCGAATGCGTGATCTGCTTGGCGCTGATGATACAACCGTCGGCCACGATAGATTTTTCCATCAGTGTGCCCGATATTTTTGACGGCGGCAGCATACGCGCGCGGGTGTAAATAGGGTTTTTATCAAACAGGTTAAACTTGGGGATATTATCGGTTAAGCCCAGGTTGGCTTCAAAAAATGAAGGGATAGTACCGATATCTGTCCAGTAACCTTCATATTGGTAGCTGGCTACGCGGTGGCCTTCAATTGATTGCGGGATGATCTCTTTACCAAAATCGGTACGTTCGTTGCCTTCAAGTAAATCGTACAACAATTTGCGGTTAAAGATGTAGATCCCCATAGATGCCAGGTATACACGGCCTTCGGCCTGCATTTCCGGACTAACTTCTGATGCCCAGCTCTCGAAATTGCTTTTTGGCTTTTCGATAAACGAGGTGATCATGTTGTTCTCATCTGTTTTCAGGATACCAAAGCCCGGAACATCAGCTGCATCAACCGGAATGGTGGCAATTGAAATTTCGGCGTTGGTTTCGATATGATGATTGATCATATCTTCAAAATCCATCTGGTACAGCTGATCGCCCGAAAGAATCAGAACGTACTCAAACTCATGTACCGCCAAATGGTGTAAGCTTTGCCTAACCGCATCTGCCGTACCCTGGAACCAGGCCACGCTTGATGGCGTTTGCTCCGCCGCAAGGATATCAACAAACGCATCACTAAAGCTACTGAAGTGATAAGTGTTTTTGATATGCTTGTTTAACGATGCTGAGTTAAACTGCGTTAACACATAAATACGCGTAATGCCCGAGTGCAGACAGTTTGAAATGGGAATATCCACCAAACGATATTTACCCGCAATTGGTACTGCCGGTTTCGACCGCGTTGCGGTTAGCGGTGATAAGCGGCTGCCCTGGCCGCCACCGAGCACAATGGAAATTACTTTGGATGTCATATAGTGAGTTTTAAGCTTTCGTATAGTTCTGTGTATTGTTGTGTTGAGCGTGTCCACGAAAAATCAAGCGCCATCATTTGTTTACGGAGCAGCTGCATTTTCGCGGTATCCTGGTAAAGCTGTTTAGCCCTGAATACCGAGTGGCATATATCCTGTACGCTGGCCTGTACAAAGCGGATGCCATACCCGCCTTCGTCACCAAAGTCAATAACAGAATCATTGAGACCACCTGTACTGCGCACAATAGGCATAGTGCCATAACGCAATGCATATAGCTGGTTAAGGCCACATGGTTCCACGCGTGATGGCATCAGCAGGAAATCGGCCCCGGCATAAATCAGGTGTGCCAGCGACTCATCATAGCCAATAAATACATTACAATGTTCCGGGTATTTATTTTTGAGTTGAAGTAGCGCCAGTTCGTTTTCCTTATCACCCGCACCTAATATTACAAAGTTTACCTCGCCTTCGTTTTCGAGCAGGCTGCGCTCAATGGCGGCAGGCAGCAGGTCTGCCCCTTTTTCAACAACCAGGCGACCAATGAACGTGAATAACGGTTTATCCGGGTCAAGTTCAAAGCGCTTGCAAATGGCCTCTTTATTAGCCCTTTTACCTTTAGCCAATGTTTTAGCCGAAAATTTAGTTGGGATCATCGGGTCAGTTTGAGGGTTCCAAACCTCAGTGTCGATGCCGTTCATGATACCGGATCCCTTTGCCCGTTCAATGTAAAACAGATATTCTAACCCGTTTGAGTTATAAGTAAGTTCCTGCAGGTAAGTTGGCGATACCGTAGTATAGCGCCAGCTGCATTTAACAGCGGCAGCAAGCGGATTAATACCACCCGCCCAGTCAAGCAGGCCGGTTTTGGTAAGGTCAATTTCGGGGAGCAACGAAAGTCTGTCCCATCCGAAAGCACCATGATACTGGCCGTTGTGTATGGTAAATACTGTTGGCGTATGAGCCAATCGTGTATAAAGTTTTGAATGATAAAGCAGGAAAGGTATCAGCCCGGTATGATGATCATGGCAGTGAATGAGATCTGGTGTTTGCTGCGAATAGCTGATCCAATCTAAAAACGCCAATTGAAAGGCAATGAACTGTTCGCGTTCATCGGGATAGCTGTATACATTTTCTCTATCAAGTAAACCTGGGATCTTCACTAAATAAAGTTCAAAACCAAGCTTATTTGTTTTTTCTTTCAGGATCTCGAAGAAAAGACGGCGGTTGCCAAGTAAGGTTGCCGCGGCAAAAACAATTTCAAAATCATTTTCCTGGGTAAACTTACGGTCGTAAAAAGGCAAAACAACAGCAGCCTGCAAACCTGCAAGGTTCTGGTACTTAGGCAATGCGCCAACAACATCTGCCAACCCGCCAACTTTGGCAACGGGATAGCATTCAGCACTCAAATGGTATATTTTCATTCAGGTTTTATTGGCTCAATTTAAGCAAAGATTACCAAAAGAGAAACCTATGAGAATTAATATAGTTTTGAAAAAATTAGATAAAAAGCGCTGAAATATTATTATCGTTAAGATGTTATAGTTGTAAAAATGATAGGTAAAAGGGAGGATTAGAAACAGATGGGATATATGAATTAGGCGCCTTAGCTATCGGTTTAACTGCAATATGGCTTAATATGTCATTGCGAGCGTAGCGCGGCAATCGCACGGAGGCAGAACCGCTCTGTATAGCATGCGATTGCTTCGTCGTTCCTCCTCGCAATGACATTTTAGAAATCTACCTTTATGGGCAGGTCGATTAATGCGCCTCCAGCCAGTTTAAACCTGTTCCAATTTCAACCATGATAGGCACCTCGGTTTTGATGGCGTTTTTCATGTTGTGCATAATAATTGGTTTTACAATTTCCACTTCATGATGCGGCACGTCAAACACCAACTCGTCATGTACCTGCATGGTCATGCGGGTATCCAGTTTTTGTGCCTTTAGTTCACGGTGGATATTGATCATGGCTATCTTGATCATATCGGCGGCCGAGCCCTGTATAGGGGCATTGATGGCATTTCGTTCCGCAAAACCACGAACGGTTGCATTTGCCGAATTAATGTCGCGCAGGTAACGGCGACGTCCCATCAGTGTACATACATAACCGTTTTCACGGGCAAAGTTCATGGTATCGCTCATGTATTGTTTAATACCGGCAAACTGCACAAAGTATTGCTCGATGATTTCGGCGGCTTCCTTACGCGGAATACCCAGACTTTGTGATAAACCAAATGCCGACTGTCCGTAAATAATACCGAAGTTAACCGCTTTTGCATTACGGCGCTGATCGCTGGTTACCTCATCAAGCCCAATACCATAAACATTGGCAGCGGTTGCTGTATGAATATCATGGTTATTGATAAAGGCCTGCATCATATTCGGGTCCTTACTGATCTCGGCTATAATACGAAGCTCGATCTGCGAATAATCGGCAGATACAATGGTATGGTTACTATCCCTTGGGATAAAAGCTTTCCTTACCTCACGACCACGCTCGGTGCGGATTGGGATATTTTGCAGGTTGGGGTTAACACTGCTTAAACGACCAGTGGCGGCAACAGCCTGGTTATATGACGTGTGCACCCTGCCGGTTTTCGGGTTAACCATTTGCGGCAACGCATCTACATATGTTGATTTTAATTTTTGAAGCTGACGGAAATCAAGGATATCACGCACGATATCACTTTTGGCAGCTAAAGAAAGTAGTACATCCTCGCCGGTTTGGTACTGACCAGTTTTGGTTTTTTTGGCTTTAGGGTCAAGCAACAGTTTTTCAAACAGCACCTCGCCCAATTGCTTTGGCGACGCTATATTGAATTTTACGCCTGCTTTTTCATAAACCGTTTTTTCGTACTGGGCTATGTCCGTTTCTAACTGCTTACTGAAATCGCGCAGGGTATCATGGTCTATTTTTACACCCTCGTACTCCATATCGGCAAGTACATAGATCAGCGGGTGCTCTATCTCATTCACCAGTTTTTCACCTTCAACCTCTTTTAATTTCGGCTCGAAAACATTTTTGAGTTGTAAGGTAATGTCAGCATCTTCGGCGGCGTATTCTTTGATTTTTTCAAACTCCACATCGCGCATATTGCCCTGGTTTTTGCCTTTGGCGCCAATAAGCTCGGTGATCGACACAGGTTTATAGCCCAGGTAGTTTTCTGACAGGATATCCATGTTATGGCGCGTATCCGGATCAATGATATAGTGGGCCAGCATGGTGTCAAATAAGGTGCCTTTTACCTCAATGTTGTACCATTTCAGCATCAGGATATCAAACTTAATGTTTTGCCCTATTTTGCCTATGTTTTCGTTTTCAAGTATTTCTTTAAATTCGGTAGCAATGCTTTGCGCAGCAACCTGATCGGCAGGAACGGGCACGTACCATCCTTCGCCGGGTTTAACGGAGAAGGACAGACCTACCAACTCACAATGATTAGGATCGGTGCCGGTAGTTTCAGTATCGAAACAAAAAGTTTGCTGTTGGGCTAATATTTTAATGAGGTCTGCACGTTTTTCGGCGGTATCGGCCAAATGATATTCGTGTGGGGTATTGTTGATGTTTTTGGCAGCGATGGTAAGGTCCTCATGGATGTCTTCCACATCAACAGTCATGGTAGTGCGCCCGGTTGCTACCGGAGCCCCAAACAGATCGGTTTGTGTGCCGGCCGATTTTAACTCCGTAATACTGAAATCATCACCAAATACCCGGCGACCAAGCGTGCGGAATTCTAATTCAGCAAATAATGGCTCTAACAATTCTTTACTTGGTGCACATACTTCCAAACCTTCTTCATCCAGTTCAACCGGCACGTTTAATAATATGGTAGCCAGTTTTTTAGACATCAGCCCCTGATCTTTAAACTGTTCTACGTTTTCGCGCTGTTTGCCTTTGAGCTCGTGACTGTTGGCAAAGATGTTTTCCATCGAGCCATATTGCTTGATGAGCGCTTTGGCCGTTTTTTCGCCGATGCCCGGAATACCTGGAATGCCGTCTACCGCGTCACCCCAGAGGCCCAAAATATCTATTACCTGATCAACTCGCTCAATTTCCCATTTGGCTAATATTTCTTTAACGCCCTGTATTTCCATCTCGTTACCCATGCGGGCAGGTTTATAAATGAAAATATTATCTGACACCAGCTGGCCAAAATCTTTATCGGGCGTCATACAATAAACGGTGTAGCCCTTTTGCTCGGCTTTTTTGGCAAGGGTGCCTATAATATCGTCAGCCTCATATCCATCAGATGTAATAACCGGGACGTTAAAGCCCAGTATGATTTTTATAACATAAGGTAAAGCCTTTGCCAAATCTTCGGGCATGGCTTCGCGGTGGGCTTTGTAGCCTTCAAAATCGGTATGCCGTTCGGTTGGTGCTTCGGTATCAAAAACCACGGCCATATGGGTGGGGGCTTCTTTTTTCAAAACATCCAGTAGGGTGTTGGTAAACCCCATCATTGCCGAAGTGTTTAACCCGTTTGATGTAAACCGGGGTGTTTTACTCAAAGCAAAATGAGCCCGGTAAATGAGGGCCATGCCATCCAAAAGAAATAGTTTTTTCATAATTATTTTAACACGAATTATACCGAAAAGGCAATCATCACCCAATAGCGCAGGTAATGGTTTCCTGCAAAGTACACCAATTTTAATGAATTACGCTAATACAAATTAGCGTCTGTTTATTTAAAACTACAGGTAGGAATGTGATCATTAACCATACCGGTGGCCTGCATAAAAGCATAACAAATAGTGGTGCCAAAGAACTTAAAACCACGTTTTTTCATGTCTTTAGCTATCGCGTCAGACTCGGGACTGGTTGCCGGTGTTGCGTTAGAGTTGTTCATGATGGCTTTCCCCCCTGGCATAAAACTGTAGAGGTATTTATCAAAAGAGCCAAACTCTTTTTGTATATCGATAAACAGTTTAGCGTTACTGATGGAGGTTTGTATTTTAAGCCGATTACGAATAATGCCTTCATCCTGTAACAGACGTTCAACATCATCGGCAGTGAAGGCTGCTACTTTTTGTACATCAAAATTGGCGAATGCTTTACGGTAAGCTTCCCGGCGGCGCAGGATGGTGATCCAACTCAATCCTGCCTGTGCAGATTCAAGGATCATGAACTCAAAAAAAGTATGGTCGTCATGAACCTCTTTACCCCACTCTTCGTCATGGTATTTGATGTATAGTTCGTCTGTTCCGGCCCAGGAGCAGCGGGTTATGCCTTTTGGATCTGTTTGATCGGTCATGTTTTATAAGGTTTATATTGATTATTAAATCACGTCATTGCGAGGCACGAAGCAATCGCGAACTATACAAGGCGGCTCTGTTAATCTGGGGTTGCTTCGTACCTCGCAATGACGGTGGGATAGACTTATTTCACTTCATTCAACTCGTCCCAGTATTCAACTGCTCTGCGGTAATGCGGAATAACAATCGATCCGCCTACCAGGTTGGCTATCATGAAAATCTCGTTCATTTCATCATGATTAACGCCTGCTTCGTGGCATTTGCCCAAGTGATATTTGATACAATCGTCGCAACGTAAAACCATGCTGGCTACAAGGCCAAGCATCTCTTTGGTTTTAACGTCAAGCGCGCCTTCGGCGTAGCTGGTTGTATCGAGCGCGAAAAAGCGTTTGATGTTGGTATTGGCAGTCTCCATGATCCTTTCGTTCATCTTAGAACGATAGGCGTCAAATTCTTCTACAAGTTTTCCCACGGGATGTTGTGTTTGTTAATAAAAATTTAAGCTAATTAAGCTAAAATATTTAGCATTTAAAAGAATGGATTGTTATTTTTATAGCCACTAATCAAAATTTTTACGCACTAATTATGGAAAGTTTATCGCCCAACATTTTTGTAAATGATATTAACCAAAACATCCGTTTTTATGAACTGTTGGGTTTCAAGGTTACCATGAGTGTCCCCGAAACCGGTACCGATCTGGTTTGGGCCATGATGACCAATGGAAGCGTTACCATGATGTTTCAGACGTATGATAGTTTGGGCGAAGATCTGCCTGAAATACACCGTACCGACGGAGGTTCGTTACTGTTATATATCAACCTTAAAAATATCCGTGCGTTTTTTGAAGAAATAAAGGAAAAGGTAACCGTATTAAAAGGCCTTGAAACTACTTTTTATGGCGCTACCGAGTTTTCGATAAAAGATAATAACGGCTATGTGCTTACTTTTGCCGAGCATGAATAACTAAAGTTATTGTGAAACTTAATAAATAAATGTTATTAAAAGTCTCCCCTTCAGGGGAGATTTAGAGGGGCTTATGATCAACTTTAAACGCGCCGACCATATCCAGGTTTGCGTTCCGCTGGAACGGCTGGAAGAAGCAAGGATTTTTTATACAGATGTTGTGGGTTTGCAACGCTTAGAACGGCCTGCCTTTAAGTCAAAAGGTTACTGGTTTCAGATAGCTGATATTCAACTGCATTTAAGTACCGAAGATGCTTTGCCCCGTACATCGCGCCATACCGCTTTTGAGGTTACCGATATTGCCGAAGCCCGCCGGCATTTGGAAAGTTATGGCGTTGAGTTTTGGGAAGAACCGATTATTCCCGGGCGAACCCGGTTTTCATTTATCGATCCGTTTGGGAACAGGATGGAATTGCTGCAGTTTACGAAGTAAATAACTATGATGTATTCTAAAAAATCTTTGCCAATAATTGTCATAGCAGCTTTTCTATTGGGCTTTTCCTGTACTTTATCCGAAGCTCAACAGGCTATTAAAAATGGTTCGCAAAGCAGGGAAGCAAATCCAAACGACTATAAAAACCTTGATTCTAAAATAGAACAATGGCAGAAGGAGCTCAATATTCCTAATGTTGGGGTTGTTATAATTGATAAAGATAAATTAGTAAAAGCGCGCGTATATGGAAATGCCCGCAATGGACAACCCGCTCCAAAAGAGATGCTATTTGAAGTAGCATCAGTCACTAAAGTAGTATTTACCACTTTGGTGCTTAGGCTGGTGCAGGATGGTAAATGGAATTTAGATGAGCCTATTTGCAATTACTATATCGATCCCGAAGTTGCCTCGAGCACATATTCAAAAAAACTAACAACCCGGCACGTGCTAAGTCAGCAGTCCGGATTTGACAATTGGAGATGGATGAATGCTTCAGGAAAATTAACTTTTAATTTTGAGCCGGGAACTAAATTTAGTTATTCTGGCGAAGGTTTTGAATATCTCAGATTGGCAATCGAGCATAAATTCCATAAATCATTGGCTAAACTCTCCGATTCGTTATTGTTTAAACCATTGCACATGAACAGCACCAGCCATGAATGGGATGGGAAAAAGGACTTTGCCTTGTATAGCGGTATGTACGATGCAGAGGGTAAAGAAATTGTGAAGAATGATTATTCTGTTCAAAGTAGCGCGGCAGCGGGTTTAACGACTACCGTAAATGACATGTCGAAATTTGCCATTGAAGTACTTAACGGCGCGCATCTTTCCGGCAAATTGTATAAAGAAATGGTTAGCAAACAGGCCTATATTAACCCTAATCTTAACCAGGGCTTGGGCTGGCGCATTATTGACGGATTACCCAACAATGAGTATGCATTGCAGCATGCAGGGAATGATCCTGGAGTAGCGTCAATTATTGTATTGCTGCCAAAATCGAAACGGGGAGTGGTGGTAATGACCAACGCAGATAATGGCCTCATTATGTGTAATAATATTGTGAGAGCGGCTTTTCCCGAGGGTTCGCAAATAATCTACAAAGCTTATAAGAGCGCTCCAATCAGTGAAGAACCTAAAAGTGTGAGTTTAACTAACGAAGTATTAACGTCCCGAACAGGGACTTTTAAAAGAGCGGATGGGGCAATGGTAACAGTTACTTTGAATGGCAGTCAATTAGTACTAAGAATGTCAGGAATCCCGGATCTGTATCTCGTTCCTGAATCTGAAGATAAATTTTATCTGTTAGATTTAGACGCAAAAGTGTTTTTTACGAAGGATCAAAATGGGAAAATAACTTCGGTTTCCATTCAAGATGGCGGGAACGTAATTAAGTGCGATAAAGTAGTTAACTGAAAGCGGGTCACATCACAACGCCAGTTCTACCATCGGATCCCAGAAATGCGATTTAAAATCCTGGATCTGATCGTTAATAACTTTTACCCCTTCGCTTTCCAGCATTTTGGCCATCCTGTTACCGCCGAAATGAGCTTTTGCGGTTAGCAACCCCTGGCGGTTCACTACGCGGTGGGCAGGAACGGGAGGTTTTACATTTCCGGCTGCCTGCATGGCCCAGCCTACCATACGCGATGAACCTTTGGTGCCAAGGTAAGCCGCTATAGCGCCATAAGAGGTTACCCGTCCCGGTGGAATGAGGCGGGCTACCTGGTATACTTTTTCAAAAAAATTAATCTCTTCCATTAAGCTTTTACCGGGAATGAAAACTTAAGGTAGTTAATGTTCTTGTTATCCTGTAAATATTTTTTCTCGTAGTAAGTTTTGATAGACAGCACTTCATCGGCATGCTCCGAATGATAAAGATCTTCGGTTTTAACGTGAAGGTTCAATTTTAGCTCATCTATCTTTTCGGCGGTGTAGGCGTGCAAACCATCGTTATCAGTTTTGAGGTTAACAAAGCCACCGGGCTTAAGGATGATCACATATTTATCCAGGAACCGTGGCGAGGTAAGGCGCTTTTTCTCGCGGCTCAATTGCGGTTGTGGATCGGGGAAGGTGATCCAGATTTCATCAACTTCGCCGGGAGCAAAATAATCGAGCAGGTTTTCGATCTGAATACGTAAAAAGGCAACATTGGGTACACCATCTTCAATAGCGGTTTTAGCGCCGCGCCAGATGCGATTACCCTTATAATCGATACCTATAAAATTTTTATCGGGAAACAAGCGGGCAAGGTTCACGGTGTATTCGCCTTTGCCGCAGGCCAGTTCAAGCACTACCGGGTTATCGTTCTTAAAAAACTCGCGGCTCCATTGGCCTTTAAAAGGTTTGCCGGCATCTAATTGCAGTACGTTATTAAAGGTTTCAATCTCGGCAAAACGTCTTATCTTATCTTTTCCCACTTTAATTTTTAAAATAAAGCGCAAAAATATCTAATAAGCACCAATTTTACGAATTTAAACCTAACTGGGGCTCAAGGCGCTTATCAGACCGGGCGAAATAAGGATTTATACCGCAGCCCCACCTACCGGCTTAACATAGGGTGCCGGTTTGTATTCCTTATCCTCTTTCTTTTTGGTGAATTTGCTAAATAATGCTTTCGCTTTGTCCCAAATACCGCTAACAGCATCTTCATTAACATAGTTTGACGCTTTTTGCGAAACAAGGCCAACCAACGTTTTTACCAAAAAATTTGAATGCTTAAATAAAGTTTTGTTTAAGGCAAGCGGGATAATAAACCTGGAAACAAGGTTCAGAATATCCGGATGAAAGAAGCTGGTACCCTTTATCCCATCAGTATCGTTTGAACGCGGGAACAGTGTGAGCGCGGTAGAAAAAATAGCCGATGGACTATTGAAGCGCGCTTTAAGCGCAACGCTTTGCTGTTTTTCGAGTGCTTTAAGCCTGAATATTTCGGCCTGCAGATCGCTTACGTTTGTGATATGAAGATCCATGGTTTATCGTTTAAATATTTTTTGAATAAAGATGTTAATAAGCGGCCTTTCAAGGTGTCGTTTAAATATCTTGATAAACATGGCTATCAAAAAGTAAAGGACGGCTACACATCCAAAACCTTCCCAGTAGGAGTGAAAAACATCGGCCAGAAAAAAGCCTAATGTAACACTGGCAAAAAGAAAGGCCAGCACCATGCTGATCACAACTACCACATCGGCAATTACACTTGCCAGTATGGATGATCCGCCTTCAATTGCTTCATATTTTAAAAGCTTAAACCGTGTTTCGGCGTACTCTTTTAACTGGTCAATAATGGGTGGTAATGGTGGTTGGGTATCTTTTTTCTCTTCCATAGGGTAAGGTATATATCCCGGATATGGTGTTCATCCACATCCGGGATGGTGTTATACATGCTTATGCGTGCTCAAGGTCATCCTGATATTCTTCTTCAGCGCCTTTGATTTTCGACTTAATGTTTTCAACAACTTTGTCTTTTAAACCAACCAGGTTGTCAATTTCAGCAGCTGCAGTATCTTTTATTGACTCGCCAAGGTTTTTTAACGATTCGGTAAGCTTGTCGCGGGTTTCATTTCCTTTATCAGGTGCAAACAAAATGCCTAACGCTGCCCCTGCTGCTAAACCGGCAAGCAATGCAACAACTACTTTTGAGTTATCATTCATTGTAATATAATTTAAAGTTGAACATTTGATTAGTTACTCGTAAATATCCTGCCAAATATGTGTATTTGGCGCATTTATTTTTATTTAAGTATAAATTAACTTTTATCTGATTAATAAATTTTACCCTGTGTTCACAAAACTGTTCAGGGCTGTACGGTATAATTTATACACTGCTGTTTATCCGCTCAAGCCTGTCGGCCGCCATACGGTTTGTTTCATAGATCTCAAGCAACAGCAGGAAATATGATAACAGCACCGGGCCGAACACCAGGCCCAGGATACCAAACAAAGGCAAGCCAATAAATACCCCGATTATTGAAATTATGGGGTGTGTGTTGGCTATGCGCTTGTTAATGATCATCCTTAAAACATTATCAATATTGCCAATAACCAGCAAGCCGTAAACAAGTATTGCCACCCCCTGCCAGTTATGTCCCTGTGCAAATAATATAATACTTGCCGGAATACACAAGGTTGGCGCGCCAACAACAGGTAAAAAAGATATGAATGCTCCTATTACCCCCCAAAATACGGCATCCGGAATACTTAGCGCGTAAAAGCCAAGGGCCAGCAAGAAGCCCTGCGTGGCAGCAATTATACCTTGTCCTAAAACGTTGGAATAGGTAGAATCGCGTAGGGCGGCGGCAAATTTTAATGCATGCTGCTCGCGGAAGGGCGCGTATTTTAATAAGCCGGCCTCAAACTCACGCATTTGGGTAAGCATAAAATACAAAAGAAAATACAATACCAACAGGGTAATAATAATGTTGGCTGCGCTGCTTAATATTGATGGAAATAGGCCTGTGCCAAAAGTCCCGAGCTTTTGAAGGGTATCTTCGGCAAAGTGGGGCTGATTTAAGTTAGATGCCGCAAAAGCGTCAATTTTTGATGTCCATTGGTCAATAGGCAGGTCTTTGATATTGATGCTTGAAATTTTGCCCACTATCATGATGCTCAGCGTTAGGAAAGGGATAACGATAACAATAAGTGAGCTGAAAATAATGAGCAGGGCTACCAGCGTTTTGTTCCAGTTGCGTTTTTCGACCAGGTTTACAAACAGCGGCCTGAAAATGGTAAACAATACTACAGCACCAAGTATCGAACTAAATAAACCGCTAATTGCGTAAAGTAAAAAACAGCCCAGTATAATAATGCTTACCAGGATGATGTTGTTGCGTTGTTTATAGTTGAATACTGACATTTAGGCTGTTGTGTTGATATTTGCTTAAAACAAAAAAACGCCAAAAAGTTTTGGCGTTTCAAGTATTAATTGCAACGCCTTTTAGTTGGTATCGTTAAGCAGGGTATTGATCCGGGTTGAGCTTATCTCTATGGTATCCATGTAAAACAAACAATCCGACGTTGGGTTAGGTATTTCGTACCGCAACTGCTCAAGCGCAAGGTGTATGTTTGATAGTTGATTTTTTATATCATGCCTTAATTTGCGCAAGGCTTCGGCGTCGTTTTTATCTTCATTAGGCCCCATATTACTATTTAAGGTTAATGGCCTTCATTTTGTTATAAAGCGTTTTACGGTCGATGTTCAGGATCTCGGCGGCTTTGGTTTTATTGAAGTTAACCTCCCTTAATACTCGGATGATAGTTTCATATTCGGCTTCAAGCGCGGCGTTTTTCAAATCATGACGGGTTTCCTTAACCTCCGGAGCTTCATACGGTTTGGCAGCCGGTTGCTGTTGAGCGTAATGATTAGGTGCCTCGTATGATAGTTTATAGGTCGACATTTCAAGCGGCAATGCTTTAAGCGTAATCTCGTTACCTTCGGCCAAAAGCGCCGCACGGCGGATCACATTTTTAAGCTCGCGGATATTACCCTGCCAGCGGTAGTTCATAAAGCAATCCACAACTTCCTGCGAAAAGGATTCGACACTGCGGCCAAGTTCCTGGTTGGCTATTTTTAGAAAGTGCTCGGCCAGTAATATGATATCATGTCCACGCTCGCGCAATGGCGGCATGTAAATGCTGAACTCGTTAAAGCGGTGATAAAGATCCTCGCGGAAACGGCCCTTCTGGATACCTTCCTGCAGGTTTTCGTTGGTGGCTATGATAATGCGGACATCAAGATCAATCTCTTTGGTGCTGCCTATCCTTTTAACCTTACGCTCTTGTACGGTGCGAAGCAATGCGGCCTGGATCTCGTATGAAAGGTTGCCCACTTCATCTAAAAACAGCGTACCGCCGTTAGCCATTTCAAAGTGGCCTATTTTGGTATATAAAGCGCCGGTAAATGAGCCTTTTTCGTGACCAAAAAACTCACTTGCCGCAAGCTCTTTGGTTAACGAACCGCAATCCATGGCAATGAACGGCTGGTTATGGCGCGGACTGTTCAGGTGAATACTTTTGGCAACCGATTCCTTACCTGTACCACTTTCGCCTAAAATAATAACGCTGTAATTGGTTGGCGCTACCAGCTCAATCTGCCGGGCAAGCTCTTTTGATGCACGGCTTGTGCCCGTAACAAATTCTGCTGCAAAAACAGTTTTTTTAACAGTATTGGTCTTTGCTTTTTCGGAAACAATGGCGGCTTGTGGTTCTTCATCAACCTCAACCAGCGCGTGGTGAGTTTCAAGAGCCTTATTTATGGTATTTAAGATCTCATCAGGATATAGCGGCTTGGTGATATAATCATAAGCCCCCATTTTGATCAACTCAACAGCCATCTTAATGTCTGAATAGCCGGTGATGATAATAACCCCAGTTTTAGGATACTGAATTTTAATGTTACGGAGCATTTCGCGCCCGTCGGTATCTTCAAGCCTGAAATCGCAAAGTACAAGTTGATATTCACCGTTTTTCAACGCCTCCATACCCCCCGTACCACTTGATGCGGTACTAACGTCAAACCCATTTCGCGTTAAAAACTTCGATAGCAATAACGCAACATTAACTTCATCATCAATGATGAGGATCCTCTTCATATTCAGCAATTATTGTGCGGTAAATGTCTTATTAAGTGTCAAAATACAAACAATGTGCTAATTTATACGATTTATTTAATTATTAAGGTTCATATGAATTAAAAAAACAATAAAAAAGGGGAGCCCGAATGAGCTCCCCTTTTTTATGTCAAGGTATTTGTAGGGCCATATATTAAAAGCCGTACGCTACACGTAAACCTATAAAGTTCACTTTGCTTTGATCAATACCTGTTGCATATTTGGTAGTTGCTTCATAGCGGATACCTGCATCAATAAAGCTGCTTGCGCTTACAGGGAATTGTACACCAATTTGTGGAGCATAAACAAACGCTGTTGATTTGTTGGCATTAACGTCAGATTTGTTTAGCAAAAATGCTGCACCAGCTTCACCTTGTACATAGAAGTTGCTGATTGGGAAGTATTTCAAACCAGCTTTAACCGGGATTAAGTGGAAATCAGTTGCATCAAGACCTTGAACACCACCGATGTTGTTTTTACCAAATACATTGTTATAACCTGCGTTAACAGTAACAAATAATTGGTTTGAAACAACCGGGATATCAGCCTGAACCGAACCGCCTAAGTTCCATTTGTAGTTGTCTTTGAAATTGCCAACAGGTAAACCTGCTTCAACGCCTATGCTATAACGGATGCCACTTTTAGTTGTAGTTGATGTTGTAGATGGGGTAGTAGGTGTAGATGTTTGTGCTTTTGCACCAAAAGCTAAGCCTGCAAATGCAAGGGCTAAAGCTGAAACTTTGAATAAATTTTTCATAACTATTGTTGTGTTTTTGATATATGTTGTTTGAAACACGAAGCAAATTAACTGCATAATCCAGATTCGATTTTTCATCCAAAAGTCATGAGTATTTAATCAATTGATTGATAGTAATTTATTTTTTGACCCTATTGGTATTTTGGTCAGGATATTGTCAAATGGCCCTGTAATTGCTGTTTTTCTGTCAAAATTAACATTGTCTTAACATGGGGTTTTGAGCCTGAAAATGATGAATTCTGCGTGAAATTGGGTAAAACGGCAAAATGTCTTTCAAAAAGTACTTTAAGAATCGGCCGTTTAGGATGTTTTAGTGTTAAGGACAGATCATTATTCGGTTAAATTATTTCCTGTTAACATAGATGGGTTTTGAGCGGGTTATTTTCGTTAAAAAATGATCATGAAAAATATCTGCCGTTATATAATCGCTTTTATCTTATTGTTGACCGGACAAATAAGCCAGGCCCAGCAGAAACAATTTAACCATGGTAAAAGGGTAGTGATCATTATGATGGACGGTTTTGGCATGAGTTATTTTAATAACGCGCCTATGCCGCATTTAAAAGCTATGATTGCCAAAGGCTTTTTTAAAGAGGTTAATGCTTTAATGCCAACAGTTACCAATGCCAACAATACTTCAATTTGTACAGGCACCTTTCCGGAGGTAAACGGCATCAGCGGAAACTTCTTTTTAAATGACCAAGGCGAGGAAGAGTATATGGAAGATAAACACCTGGTGCTTGCCCCTACCATTTTTCAAAAGTTGAAAGCGGATGGGATTAAATCGGCACTGATTTCCAGTAAAAAGAAAAGCACCACGCTGCTGCCTGAAGGTGCCGATATTGTAGTATCACCGGAAACAGCCGATACCTCATGGACAAATAAGATAGGCACGCCTGCAAGTATTTACAGTGCCGAAGTAAACTACTGGACAATGAAGGCCGGCATCTATTTGCTTAAAAACCATAAAGACATCCGTTGTATCTATATCCATACTACAGATTACCCGATGCATACCTGGGCACCTGCGGACAGCAACTCTATCGCACATTTATCTAATATCGATAACCTGATAGCCCAGATCAGCGAAGCTGCTCCAGATGCAACCATACTCATCACTGCCGATCATGATGTGAACCACAAAAGCCGTTGTGTAGATGTGAAGAAAGCGTTGCAGTTGCAGCACGTTGATATTAAACTGGCGCTGAGCCCCGAGAAAGATAAATATGTAAAGCACCACCGTGGTTTTGGCGGCGCGGCTTATGTTTATTTGAATAAAGATGGCGATCTGCCGGAGGTTAAAAAGGCACTATATAAAATTAAAGGTGTTGAAACGGTACTTACTCGTGCCGAGGCAGCTAAAAAATATCACCTCCCGCCGGTGAGGATTGGCGATCTTGTTGTGCTTGGTGATTCGACCACTGTTTTTGGCGACCTGGAAAGCAGCGCGGAAGAGGATCTGCCGGAAACCTACCGAAGCCATGGTTCTGTTTACGAGATAAAAGTGCCGGTAATTATTCTTAACGCTGCTAAAATGCCACCAGCCTCATACTTTAATTATAATAAAGACCTGGCAGCATGGCTTACGGATAAGAAATATTGGTAGGGTTAAAGCTGTAGCGTAGACGATCCTAAAATGTACAGTTAAGGATTAGCTAAAGAATACTTTGAAAAATCCCCTCTTGAGAGTAATAGCCCATCATTAGACAATCAGAAGATTTTAAGAGAGTGGGCTGTGCGATTCCCTCCCCTGGGGAGGGTGTAGGGAGGGGTTTCATCGACAGGTTTATTTACTAAATGACGTACAAACCCCTCCCTGCCAACTCGCGATCCAAACGCACCCCTCCCAGGGGAGGGAATTGTCAACTATTACTCTCGTGAGAGGGGAATCGCGCAATCCCCCCTTTTTGCCTCAAGTTAACGGATATGGCATAGGCACTTGATTGGGCGAGAATAATTTTCTATTCCCCTTTAAACTCTGCTTTTCGTTTTTCCATGAACGCGGCCACGCCTTCTTTAAAATCTTTGGTGCCGAAGCTTTTGCCAAACTCAGCTATTTCGGTTTCATAGCCGTTAACACCATCGGTATAGGCAGCATTGATACAGCGGATGGCTGCTGCAAGGGCTAAGGGTGCGCGTGTTAATATTTTGCTCAGGATTTCTTCGGCTTTAATTAACAGCTCGTCGGGAGTAGTTACATGGGTAACCAGCCCGTATTGCAAGGCATCGGCAGCGGTGATCATATCGGCGGTTAAGATCATTTCCATGGCTTTGCCTTTGCCAACCAGCTGGGTAAGGCGTTGTGTGCCGCCGTAACCGGGCATCAGTCCCAAAGTTACCTCGGGCAGGCCCATTTTAGCGTTATCGGATGCTATGCGGATATGACAGGCCATAGCCAGCTCAAGTCCTCCGCCTAAAGCAAAACCATTCACTGCTGCAATTACAGGTTTATTGCCATTGGCTATCAGGTCAAAAACCTCGGTATGGCCTTTACGCGAAAGCTGCGCCCCTCCTTCAACATCCAGCGCCGCAAACTCACTGATATCTGCACCGGCTACAAACGCTTTTGGTCCGGCTCCGGTGATGATGATACCGCCAACTTCAGGATTTTGAAAAGCCTCTGCGAACGCGGTATGCAGTTCGGCAAGGGTATCTTTATTAAGGGCATTCAGTTTGCTTTCGCGGTTGATGGTGATGTATTGAATACGCTCTTTATTTGCTATCAGTAAGTTTTGAAATTCCATTGGAGATATACTTTATGTATTGCTTGAAATAACCAGATGCTTCATGTAAAAGTAGTAAGAAAATTATTGAAGTTGTTTGACGCTTCCTGTAAACAGATGCGTTGATCTGAAAGAAAAAACCGGCATTCTCGTTATTGAGAATACCGGATGATATAGTGATTGGGTTTAGGTAGAATCGACTGTTTTTAAATTCACTTTGTATTTCAAAGTGAATAAATAAAAAAAATTATAGTTTCTGTTGTTTGATCAAATTTTCGAGGGCAAGCAGGTGCAGCCTGAATGCGGCGCGTCCTTTTTCGGATGCCAGGTAACGGGTATTGGGTTTGCGGCCTATGAAAGATTTCTCCACCTGGATGTATTCTTCTTTCTCCAGGGCTTTCAGGTGCGATGCCAGGTTGCCGTCGGTAAGGTCAAGCAATTCTTTAAGCGAGTTAAAGTCATAGCTTTCGTTGGCAACCAATACGCTCATGATTTGCAGGCGGATGCGGTTTTCAAAGGCTTTATCAAACTGATCTAATGATATCTTCACTTATCGTATCTAAAATGCATTACTGTACCATAAATAATGTGGAGTAGACCGAAACCAACACTCCAGAAAATTAAGCCGTATCCCGGCATCACGGCACAAAGCAAACCTAATAAAATCTCCAATATCCCCAAGCTTCTAATCCCCGAATATGTGTAATGACTTCCCGCGACTAATGACATGCCGTAAAATATCAGTGTGGCTGGTGCTACAATGCCGTAATAACCGCGGTAAACCAATATAATGGTAAACAAACCACCACTTACCAGCGGGATAGCCATATTAATAAGCAGGCGCTTGCTGCCCGCATTCCAAAAAGGTTGCCCGTTTCTTTTGGCTTTACGTATCGATAACCAGATGCCGGTACCAATGGAAAGCACAAGTACAGCTATGGCTACTACAAATAACTTAATGATCAGCAATTCGTCAATGTAAGTATGGCCATCTCTGAGTGCAGCATACTGGCCCTGAAGCAAAGTGTATCCTACTCCTGCGCCAATGAACGCGTAGATGCCGGCCATTACGCCAGAAAGGCCACTAAGCGAAATAAACTTGGCCGACCGCTCCATCAGGTCGCGGATGGAACTTAACTCTGCATGAATATCTTGTTCTTTCATCAAAAGTACTTTGTTGTTCAAAGTTATAGATAAGATCGGATTTTGCAAGAGGGCGAAACACTTTTATTGAAATTTAATTTTCAGTATTTATTGAAAGTTTAAAATATATTGTATATTTGTTTCAGAAAACACTGAAAGTTATGAAAACGCTCAAAAATCATATGATCCTGTTTGATGCCGAGTGCCCTATGTGCCGTGTTTATACCGGGGCGTTTGTAAAAACCGGTATGCTTGACGCAAACGGTCGGTCTGCTTACCAGGAAGCGCATGCGGATACCTGCCCTGTTTATGACAGGCAACGGGCCGTTAATGAAATAGCTTTGATAAACCTGGAAAATGGCGAGGTGAGTTACGGCGTAAAAAGCCTGTTTAAAATAATTGCTAACGCCTGGCCAATATTTGCCCCTTTGTTTGCCTTAAAGCCTTTTGTCTGGCTCATGAGCAAGGCATATGCTTTTATATCATATAACCGCCGGGTAATTATTCCGGCCGCAGAAACCGGGTTTGAGTACCAGCCTACCTTTAAGCTGCATTACCGTTTGCTTTACCTGCTGTTTACCTGGTTTTGTACCGGGTTTATCCTAACAGCCTATGCCCATCTGCTTGTGGGGGTGGTGCCTTTAGGTAACCCCTACCGCGAATACCTGATCTGCGGTGGACAGATCATTTTCCAGGGTGCCGCGATCTGTAGTTTTGACCGCCGAAACCTGTGGACCTATCTCGGTAATATGATGACTATCTCTTTTGCAGGCAGTTTATTATTGCTGATTGGCCTGATAGTAAGTCGCTTTTTTCAATTTGGGCCGCTGGTTTATACCTTGTATTTTATGGCAGTAGCGGGTTTGATGTTGCTGGAACATATGCGCCGTACCAAATTGCTGGGGCTTGGCTGGGTGCTTACCATTACCTGGGTGACCTACCGTATTGTTTTGTTATTGCTCATTTTAAACCTTAACTGATCATGAAACCTTATAAAAAAATTGTACTGGCAGGTGGCAATGGCTACCTCGGTACTGTGCTGGCTAAATATTACCGTGATCTGGCAGATGAAGTGATCATTCTTGCCCGGAAACAAAAACCCGTCGACGGCAATGTGCATACCGCACTTTGGGATGGCGAAACCGAAGCCGGGTGGACAGTACACCTTGCCGGTGCCGATATGCTGATCAACCTGTGCGGCAAAAATGTAAACTGCCGGTATACTGAAAAAAATAAACGGGAGATCATCCGTTCAAGGGTAGTACCAACTGAGCTGTTGGGCCGGGTGATCAATAAAATGACTAACCCGCCAAAAGTTTGGATCAACGTAACCTCTGCCACCATTTATCGCCATGCCGAAGACCATGCGCAGGACGAAGAGACCGGCGAAATAGGTTATGGCTTTTCTATTGATGTTTGCAATATATGGGAAAGCACTTTCTTTAAAACAGATACGCCCCATACCCGCAAAATTGCCCTTCGCATGGGTATCGTATTAGGCCATAGTGACAGTGTTTTTCCACGATTGCTGAACCTGGTGAGGTTTGGACTGGGCGGTAAGCAAGGCGACGGGCAGCAATATATGGCCTGGGTACACGAGCATGATGTGGCCCGCAGCACGCAATGGCTGCTTGATCACCCCGAATTAAACGGTGTATTTAACTGTACCGCTCCCGAAGCTGCAAAGAACACGAACATGATGCAGATCATCCGCGAGGCCTATGGCGCACCTTTCGGTTTACCTGCTCCCCAATGGCTGCTTGAGGCCGGCGCATTGCTTATCGGAACTGAAACTGAACTGATATTAAAAAGCCGGTGGGTGGTGCCCAAGCGATTATTGGATAGCGGGTTTAAATTTCAGTATGAAAAACCGGAACATGCGGTGCATGATATTTTAAGTATAAGGGAATAATGATCCGGGACTCCGGATTCAAGTATTTGTATGGGGATAAGTTTTACAGCCGTACAATCATTTTCCCTTCGTTTTTTCCCTCGAATAACCCGATAAAGGCTTCAGGAAGTTTATCAAAACCATCCATAATTGTTTCGGCGTAATGTAGTCGTCCCGCTGTTAGCCATTGTTGCAGTTGATGAATGCCTTCGTTAAAGCAGGCTTTATAATCTGCAATAAGAAAGCCGCGGATCAATAGTTTTTTGTACACAACAAGTGGCAATAACCGCACACCTGTTTCGGGAGCTGTATCATTATAACTGGCTATTGAACCACATACCACCACCCGTCCATAATCATTCATGGTGCTGATCACTGCATCTGAAATAATACCACCTACGTTATCAAAATAAACATCTGTACCATCCGGACAGAGATTGGCCAGGGCGGTTCCAATATCGGGACTAGTTTTATAATTGATCCCACCGTCAAAACCCAATTTAGATCGCATCCACTCAACCTTCTCATTACTGCCTGCAATGCCAATTACCCGGCAGCCCATCAACTTACCTATTTGTCCGGCGATGCTTCCCACTGCCCCGGCCGCTCCCGAAACTACCAGCGTTTCGCCGGGTTTAGGTTGGCCGATGTCCGTTAGCGCGAAGTATGCCGAAAGCCCCGTTGAGCCCAGGATGCCGAGATAACTACTCAACGGAAGCCTGTTATTGTTTATTAAAGTTAAGCCTTCACCGTCGTAAAGCAGGTAATCGCGCCATTCCAGGAAGCCAAGCACTTTATCACCTGGTTTAAAGTCTGGACGTGCTGAGTCAATTACTTCCGCTACCGCGCGTGAATACATTACATCGCCGGTAATGAGGGGCGGTTTATGCCCTCCTGCCATTTTAGCCCGAAGATAAGGATCAACAGAAATGTATAGGGTTTTGAGCAATACTTCGCCGGTTTTCATGGCGGGCAGTTCTTCAAAATCAATGTTGAAGTTGGCCTCCCTCGGCATTCCTTCCGGCAGGGAGGCCAGCCTGATTAATTTGCTTTTCATCAGATACCATATTTTCCGGTAAGCGCTTTATGTTCGATGCTTTTTGCGAAAAGCGGGGTTTCCTCATGATTGTGCAGATCGGAAGCTGCCTGGCGGGAAGTCGCTGCCTGAGCCAAAGTAACACCGTGTTCTTCAATGAAAGCTAAAAATTCGGGAGTGGCGGTAGCATGGATCTCATTGGTGTATTCGCAAGTATTTGCATCAATTGCCTTGGCTTTAAGTTCCCAGAGTACTTGCACTTTGCTGTGGCCGCTTTTACCAAATACATCAGATACCGACAGCATCCGGCAATAATCAGGTCGGTATTCGGTGGCTACATAATGCTGTATCACCATCGCGTCGCCAATCATTTCCACGTTGATAGACATGGGCTGTCCGTCATAAGTGCGGGTAAAGCCGGCCGCGATATGGTTAACCGAGCATTTTTGATATTCAGCATCGGGCAGGTTAAAGAGCCAGTCGGCAATGTTTACTTTTTCGATTGGAGCGTTAATAGTGGCTTTTACTACAGAGTGAGATAAAGCGTTTGCGGGAGTTTGTTGAATTTCCATGATCTTATTGTTTTGATTTGTTGAACCAAAGGTCAGCGATAAAACTTAATCGTCTAAACTCATTTTTTCTATGTAATTCATTGATAAAACCGATTATGAAAATGAATCACTATCTTTAGAAGCTGTTAAAAGCATATAGAAGCCGTCATTGCGGGTACCCGTCAGGTGCGCCCTTAAAAAAATGGAATGACGTACAAATAAGAATGTATTGTTCTGATTTTGCAGTTATGGTGCGTAGGCCTGCGTTAGGGATTGCAGTGTAAAGCCCACAGCGTGTGTAGGGATGTGGGTTGGAAAAGCGAGGACTTGCAACGGAAAGCCCGGGCCGCAGGTAACGCCCAAATTGACAACAAAATCAAAAAAATACATCTAATAATCAAATTCTTACAATTCGTCGTCATAGGAGACGAAGCAATGACGAGCATGATATAGCAGTTTTATTTAACCGTTTTTAAACAGTTTCTTAGTTTATGGAACTTCGCCAATTGAAATACTTTATTAAAGCTGCCGAACTGCAAAACTTTACCGACGCGGCTGCGGCAGTGTTTATAACTCAAAGCACACTTTCGCAACAGATTAAACAACTGGAAGATGAACTGCAGCTACCATTATTTGACCGTGTAGCCAAGCGGGTGCGCCTTACCGAAGCGGGCAAGTTCTTTTTGCCGTATGCGCAAAAAACGATTAGGGAGGCCGAGGATGGGCGTGATATGCTCAAAGACCTTATGAACCTGCAAAGCGGCACGCTTACTGTTGGCACTACGTACGGGCTCACCAATTTGCTTACCAAAGCTGTGTTGGATTTCAGTGCTAAATATCCCGATATTAAACTACAGATAGGGTTTGGTACCACGCAGGACCTCATCGCGCAGTTAGAACAAGGCAAGCTGGATATGATGCTGTCTTTTATGCCTGAGCAGGAAACGCCTTCCGTTCAATCTGAAAAGATCTTTTCTTCCTGCCTTGCGCTCATTGTTCATTCAGGTCATCCGCTGGCGCAAATGAAGCAGGTAAACCTCCGGCAGCTTAACGAGATTCCGTTGTTATTACCATCCGCTGGTTATAGTATCCGTAATTACCTTGATAGCGTGTTGCAAAAGCATCATGTAATGCCTAACGTAAAAATGGAGGTTAATGACATCCATATGTTGCTGCAATTAGTTGATACGGGTAGGTGGGCAACAGTGCTCATGGGCTCATCGGCTTTCAATCATCCCGGTTTACAAGCCGTCAAGATCACCGGCGCAGGAATGACCCGCGAAGCCACAATTGCCTGGCCCAGGAATGCTTACCGCAAGCGTTCGGCCCTGGCACTTGCAAAAAGCCTTGCGGCCTACGCTACCGACTATCATGTAAATGAAAAGGGTGTTCCGGCGTAAATGCCACGGGGGATCGGTCGATTAGCAAGTATTCAAATCGATATAAATCGTTACATTGGACTTAATGAAGCACTATTTGTCGCGGGTAGCCGTCTTGATATTTTTGTTTGTATTTGCCGGCAATTTAAAGGCGCAGGTAAAACCAAATTACTACACCGATTATCACGTGCACCTGCAGGACTCTGCCACGGTACAATTGGGATTTCGCATGCTAAAGGCTTTTCATCTGAAAGCTACCAGGTCAGATTCGCTTTGCTTTGATGCCGATACTATCATCGGGCGACTTGATAAGGCCAAGTTTCATTCGGCCTGGATCATATCAAATGCATATTGGTTCGGCTCGCCGGCTACGCCTGTGAAAAATGAATACCAGGAAGTAAAAAAGCAGAACGACTGGATAGCCGCGCAAGCCGCACAGTACCCTGACAGGTTGAAAGCTTTTATGAGTGTTAACCCGCTAAAACCCTACGCCATAAAAGAGATTGAACGTTGCGCGGTCACCAAGCGTTTTACCGGTCTCAAGCTTCACTTTGCCAATAGTAAGATTAACCTTTTTGATAAGGCCCAGGTTAAGCGGTTGCAAAAGGTTTTTGCTGTTGCCAATAAATACAAGCTGCTTTTGCTTGTTCATTTCCGTAGCAGTCAAAAGTGGGACGGTGCGGCAAACACTGAAATACTGTTAAAGCAAATACTGCCTTTTGCAACAAATACTAAAGTGGTTATCGCTCACATGGCAGATTGGGGTGGGTATGACAGGCAATCGGATAAATCACTGAGGCTTATAGCTGCCTATTTACATTCAAATAAAGAGCCTGGGCCTAATTTATATCTCGATGTCAGTGCTGTTTTTCCGCTCGATGAAAATAATAACCATACCAAATCCGTCAAAAGGAATACAACCTGGCGCCCGCTCATTGCGCTTAAAAAACAAATCAAAAAAATTGGCACAGATCACATCGTATTCGGAACGGATTGGCCTTTAATAGATATCGGCCCTTATATGGAGATGCTGAACAAAAACTTAGGAGAGCAGAATACTCAGCAGATATTGAATACACGGGTGGTTGCTGACTGAAGATTATTAATAGGCTGTCCAGGTCTACTCGCTGTCCGAAGTCTCTGACTTCGAACAGCAGAGTTCACGTGCACTCAATTATCCCCTTCCTTCTTCTTCACCTCCTTAGTCATCTTCAAAGTCAAAAACAACAGCAACCCTAATGATACTATGATGGCAACCCAGATCAACACCGTGTAATCTTTACCAGCTGGTTTCACCGCCGCCGTGTAGCCGGTGTTTTTAACAGCAGCTTCATGTTTAATAACGGGTGTGTTGCCACGGATGCTATCAGCAAAAAATTTCAGGTCGTATTCGGGTGCTTGTGCCAATGAGTCCCCTACCAGGAACTGGTAGCTTTGTTTGGCTTCCAAATAGCTGATCAGGTATTCGTCGGATTGAAAAGCTTTAATCTCACCAATGCTCAGCGGCTGGTTATCGCCATTGCTGATTTCAATTAGCAGGTGATTTGTTTTCGCGGCGATCAGCAGGTCGGGATCTTTATCTGACGATAATTCTGATTCGCTAATCAATTCTTTGCCATTGTTCACAAACTGGTAAACCGCGACGACGCGTTTATAATACCTCGGCGCGATGATATTGAAATGCAGCTTATTTACCTGGTAGTTATCATTTAGCTTAACATCAATAAATGTAGCTTTATTGCTATCTGCACGGATAACATTTACAGGCGCGATGGGAGTATAACTTTGCGCTGCCGAGGCGTATTCGGTATAAATGCCGGCCTGCAAAAATTTAACAGGGTTCTTATTCTTATCGTTTACCTGGATTTTTAAATAGCGGTAATTACTTGCCGGGAAGGATAGTAATTGTAAGTAGGTGCCTTCGCTGTTTTGTATAGCTTCCTGCAGCGGAATGTCTTCCTGGATAGCAAACCACTGGTTAAGATTATCACTACCCAGCAGGTTCACTTTGCGTTTTACAGCCGTGTTTTGTAACCTGATCCAAAGGCGGTCGAGCACCAGGGCGGTTTTGTTTTCGATGATAAAAACGGTACTGGTATCGGTTTTAGGCGTGTTGCTGATCTCCGGAAAAACAACAAAGCTTTTCTGGCTTTTTTGCGGCAGGCTCCCGGCTTGTATGTAAGGCACAAAATTGCCTTTAGAATCGGCAATGCGAATATCCGAAAGATCGACTTTTGCCTTGGCTACCAGCGCAGGTTGCAGGCCAATACGGTAAAAGCCGGTGCTGTCAATGTTTTGCAGCGCGGCCTTATATTTAAAGTTTTTTTGTGCCGATGCCGGTAATACAATGCCGCAAAGCAGCAGTGTAAAAAGCGTTAGCTTATTCAGGTTTTTTAGCTTCATCTGTAGCTGTGTTTTTTTTATCCTTTTGATAGATGAATGAAACAATAAGCAGCAAAATACCCAGGCAAAAGAAAGCCGCTATCTTGCCCCATATCGGGATGTTCTTGATATCAAACAAAAATAATTTGAGCAATGTAATGGAGAACAACGTTAATGAAGCCACGCGCATAGCCCGCTGTTTATGTTTCATTCCCAGCCACATCAACGCGAAGGAAAGCAGGCCCCAAAGTATAGGTAGACCGGTTTTAATATAAACCGTTTCTATCCTGTCAATAGAATTTACCTTGTTGTAAAATAACAGGTTGCTCATCAGGCTTACTTCAAGGCTTAAAAATACTACAATACCAACACTCAATACCCAGGTGAATATAGTTATGACGCCAGCTTTTTCATTTTTACGGGTTAACGCGATAACGCGGTATAACAGTAACCCGCTAAATATTGCGCCTACCCAGTGTACCATGAAATGGGCAGCCGGTACTTTACCCGTTTCGAGCATAACATGCTGCAGATTAAAAAACAGCGGTGTTAACAACAGGTAAACGGTAATGCAGGCTAACAGCAAACCAAGTTTCAGGTTATCGGTAAAGTTGATAACGGCTATTTTGAATGATACCACGTAGTAAATAAATACAAATACAGGTGTATAAACCATCATGTATAAAATATTCAGATCGGTGTACGGGAACCTGGTTATGAATTGATGGTTGATCTCCAGTAAGCCGCTTAAATATAACAAGACAAGCCCGGTAATACTGAAAACGCGTTTATCTACCTTAAACCTGCCGGTTGCTTCAGTTGTATCTTTAAACATTAATACCGCGATTAGGAATGAGCCGACTGCTGCGCAAAGTGTAGTAATGAAGCCTTTATTGGCAATAACGGTAAGCGTTACATTGGTGTTGCCATAAATTTGCTCCCAATCCATCAATAAGCTTAACAGCATCGCTATCCACAGCAATAATGAAGTGTATCTCATTAAATTGATGTTTGACTTTTGGTAAAGCCAGTATAGCAATACCGCTTCCGACGCCCAGAATATCGTAATGCTATGCCCATGCAGTTGTATCGGGGCTGCCAGCGAAATAAATGTGAGGGTAATACCGATAAGTAAGTAAAGGATATTGGTATCTACCTTACGGTTTCGGAACAAGATGTATGATAACACCAGGTTTACTACAGCCAGGCTTACGCAAAACAAGCCACGATATTGCTCATCATGCATCATGGTTAAGAGGTATAACCCTGTAGCAAAATATAACCCTGTATTGAGCAGCAGGATGCTAAAATCCGACGCGATGAATTTCTTGTTTTCGCGTACGTTGTTGGCCACGTTTACGGCAAAGTACAACGCGTAAAATATACTGGCGAAAACAAAACCCACATGATAAGTAGGTGCGGTAAGGGTATAAAGCACGGTCGAAAAAACAATAACCGTAAACCCGAATGATACAATATTAAGCACCCGCCAAGCTTTGTAATAAGCAATAATGAGCAGCCCCGTATTTAATATGAGCAGGTAAATGAACAATCCATTATAATTGGCGCTGCCATTACTTGCCATAAAAGGACTGGCAAAGCCGCCAACCAGGGCAATCACCGCCAGTTCCTGCTTGTCATATAATAAAGAAAGCACCACCGCGAAAATGGTGATGATAATTAAAATGATGAATGCAGTTGTTTGGCCAAACAAGTGAAACTGCTGAAAGGCCAGCGTTATGGTAAAGTAAAATACAGCCAGGCCGCCGCCTACCAGCACCGAGCTAAAGGCTTTATAGCTGTTGCGGAGCATATGGGCAACGCCTATTAAAATACCGCCGCAAACTATGCCTATGCCTACGCGGCCAACTAAACCTATCCAGTCGTTATCAATAGCGTATTTTACAAAGAAACCTATGGCCAGTACCAGTATGGCTATACCTATTTTATTGACCAGGTTTTCGCCGATGAATTTCTCCAGATCGGGATGGCGCTCGAAGAAGGAAGGTTTTGGCGTTATAGGTTTTATAGGCTCATAATCGCGTGTTTTTACCGGGCGATTGATGATTGAAAAACTATCTTCAATAACCTCAGGCTGCCTTTCAACTTTTGGACTCGTAACAGGTTCTGGTTTTATCTCTGCTTCAACAGGTGGTTGTGGGGTTTCAACAACGGGCTCAGGTATAACCGGAGCAACAGGAGGAGGCGGAGTGATAACAGGTGCCGATGCTTCTGCTTTTTTTACGTCTTCGGTAACCGGAGGCCGGGTTATCTTCAGTTTTTCAATAATCTCCTTTAGTTCGAATATTCTAAATTCAAGTTCCCTGATCTTATTGTTTAAACTGCCCTTGTGATTAAGCATCATGATAATGACAATCACCAGTAAAAAGACGGCTAATACATCCATAGTTTTAGGTTTGTAAAAAATAAAGATAAAGGAATTATGAAATAATCCACTATCTGCGGGGTTAATCAATAAGCAAACTCCATATGAAATAATGCGGCTTTAATTGTAATTTAGCTGTGCAGGCAATTGCCAATCACCTATAAACCACACTATTTCATGAGGAGTTTCTTTAAGCGCAGCTTTTTTGCACTTTTTCTTTTAATTACAGCGTCAACGTATGCACAAACCGTAAATCCGGGTCTGTTGAAATACCAGTGGAAAGCATCGTGGATCACCGTTCCGCAGGAATCTTTAAAGGAATACGGGGTTTATTATTTTAGGAAGGATATTGAGCTTACCGCTAAGCCTGCGTCGTTTGTAGTTCATGTATCTGCCGACAACCGTTATAAGTTATACGTGAACCAAACGCTGGTTTCGTTAGGCCCTGCGCGGGGGGATACCTATTACTGGAACTATGAAACCGTTGATCTGGCCCCATATCTTCAGCCGGGTAAAAACCTCATAGCCGCGGTAGTCTGGAACGATGGCGATTACAGGCCCGAGGCGCAAATCTCCCTGCAAACTGGTCTTATTATGCAGGGCGATACCCCGAATGAAGAGATCATCAACACAAACAAAACCTGGAAATGCATCCGCGATAAATCATTTCAGCCTATTACCGGTATCGGCTGGCATCCTTACTATGTAGCAGGTCCGGGTGAACGGGTGGATCTGAATCAATCTATAAAAGATTGGAATGCCACGACTCTTGACGATAGTAACTGGAAAAACGCCATCCAAATTGATAAAGGAAACCCTAAAGGGGTAACGAATGCTTTTGGCTGGATGCTGGTACCCTCGTCCATACCCGCCATGGAGATGACCCTGCAAAGGATCCCGGTATTAAGAAAGGCGGATAGTGTAAGTGTGCCATCGTCTTTCCCAGCAAGTAAAACGGCGGTCATTATTCCTGCTAACACTTCAGCTACTTTGCTGCTCGATCAAACGTATTTAACCAACGCCTTTTTTACGCTCAATTTCAGTAAGGGTAAAAACGCGGGCATCGGCATCAGCTATACCGAATCATTATTTAAAACGCTGACTGGTCCCGAAGGCACTGTTAAGGGTAACCGGAATGATGTGGACGGAAAGATTTTTGTTGGCCGCAGGGATAGTATTGTTGCCAATGGGGCTACCGGCAATTCATTCACTACGTTAACCTGGCGCACGTTCAGGTATATCGAGGTTAAAATAACTACCAAAGATGAGCCCTTGGTTATTGATGATCTTTACGGCACGTTTACAGGGTATCCGTTTAAAATGAACGCCAAATTGGAAACACCGAACCCCGAAATGCAACAAATGCTGGATATTGGCTGGCGCACCGCCCGCCTTTGCGCCGGCGAAACCTATACAGATTGCCCTTATTACGAACAGTTGCAATATGTTGGTGATACCCGCATCCAGGCACTGGTATCCTTTTATAATAGTGGCGACGACCGCCTGGTACGCAATGCCATCAACCAGATGGATCACTCGCGGCTGGCAGAAGGAATTACCTTAAGTCGTCATCCTTCGTTCTCGCCTCAAATTATTTCCACTTTTTCGTTATGGTATATAGGTATGCTGCATGATTACTGGATGTACCGTCCCGATAGTTTATTTATCAAAGACAAGCTGCCTGGCATGCGCGATGTGCTTAACTTTTTCAGCAAATACCAGCAGGCAGATGGCTCATTGAAAGATACCCCCTACTGGACATTTGTTGACTGGGTGAGCGATAAAGGCTGGGATTTTGGTCAGGCTCCTAAAAGCGCCAAAGGTACATCGGCCATATTAGATCTACAGTTGATGTGGGCTTATCAACAAGCTGGCGAGATGGAAGCAAAAATGGGGATGCCCGCCTTTGCTGCAATGTACAAAACCAAAGCGGCGCAACTGAAAACCGCTATCCAAAACAGATACTGGGATGCCGGCAAAAAGCTTTATGCGGATACCGAGGATGAACAGCTATTCTCTCAGCATACCAATTCAATAGCTGTATTGGCTGGCATGGTAAACAGTGCAAGTGCACATGATATCAGTTTAAAACTATTGAATGATGCCACGCTTACCAAATGCACCATCTATTTTAAATACTACCTGCACCAGGCCATGGTAAAAGGGGGCTTGGGCGATGATTACTTAAACTGGCTCAGCATTTGGCGGGATAATATTAAAATGGGCTTAACCACCTGGGCCGAGATCTCCGACCTTGACCATAATCGTTCTGATTGCCATGCCTGGGGTGCAAGTCCTAACATCGAGTTTTATCGCACCATCTTAGGTGTGGATACCTATGCGCCGGGCTTCAGCAAAATAAAAATTGAGCCACATTTAGGGCAGATTAAAAGCATCAGTGCCGAAGTACCTCATCCAAACGGAAAGGTTTATGCCAAATATTTGTTTAACAATGGAAAATGGAATATAAACGTAACGCTTCCGAAAGGTACATCCGGCATTTTTGTATGGAAAGGGAAAACTTTTACGCTTAAAACAGGTACTAACAATTTAATTATCTGAAAAAATTTACAACGTTATTAACATTTTACGTTAATTACACTGATTTTGCCACGCATAAGTAAAAATGCTTTTAAAAATTGGCTTGTTAAATAAAAGCAGCGCTAACTTTACCGTGTTGCTTAAGGACGATAAATTGATTTTATCAGATTATTTAACAATTTGATATTATTAAAATGTGATATTTATGCGCTGGGAACTAAGGGTTTCACCAAATTGCTAACCAGCTAAATAAATTACGCTAAATGAAAAAAACACCATCCCAGCTAAGGGTTCTCTCAATCGATATCGGTGGTTCACACATTAAAGCCACTATCCTGAATAAAAAAGGGGATTTAAAAATGGAGTACGATAAGATACCTACTCCCGCTCCTGCAAATCCTGATAATGTTATAAAAGCTATCAACACCCTTGTAAAGGATTTTCCTGCATATGATAAAATATCAGTTGGCTTTCCGGGTTATGTAAAAAACGGGGTTGTTAAAACCGCGCCAAACCTGGGTACTGATTATTGGGCCGATGTTGACCTGAGCAAAAAACTGGAAAAAGCATTAGGTAAACCTGCGCAGGTTGTTAACGATGCCGATATGCAGGGTCTTGGCGTAGTTGCCGGTAAGGGACTTGAAATGGTGATAACCCTGGGTACCGGTTTTGGTACCGCTTTGTTAATGGACGGTCATTTATTGCCCCATTTTGAACTTGCCCACCTCCCGATAAAGGAGGGTATTACCTATGATAACTACATAGGCGAGAAGGCTTTGGAAAAAGAAGGCAAAGAAAAATGGAACAAGCGTATGAAGAAGGTTTTCAAAATATTGAAAACCGTATTTAATTACGATACTTTATACATCGGCGGCGGCAATTCAGACGAGCTTACTTTTAAGCTTGATAAAAACATGAAGATAGTTACCAATGCCGATGGTATAAAAGGGGGAGCAAGGCTTTGGCGCGATGAAAGCGAAAGCAAAACCAAGCGTAAAATAGCAACCCCTGCCGAATAATTTAAAAACTAACACTAACTACAATACCTGATAAATAAAATGGAAAACCAAAAAGACATAGAAAAATTGGCAATAGATACCGTAAGGGTATTGGCAGCCGATGCAGTGCAAAAAGCAAATTCAGGCCACCCCGGTACCGCTATGGCGCTTGCGCCGATGGGCCACGTTTTATGGACAAAGTTTTTAAACTATAACCCTAAAAACCCTGATTGGGCAAACCGCGACAGGTTTATCCTATCAGCCGGTCACGCCTGTATTTTACAATACAACTTTTTGTATTTAACCGGCTATGATCTTTCTTTAGATGATATCAAACAGTTCCGCCAGCTGAACAGCAAAACTGCCGGTCACCCGGAATACGGTTTGGCTCCGGGTGTTGAAGTAACTACCGGTCCGCTGGGACAGGGTTTTGCTAATGCTGTAGGTTTCGCGATAGCGCAGAAACATTTAGCAGCACGTTACAACAAGCCGGGTTTTGAGCTGTTCAACTACAACATTTACACCATTTGCAGCGATGGCGATTTGATGGAAGGTGTAACTTCTGAAGCAGCTTCGTTAGCTGGTCACCTGCAATTGGGTAACCTGATCTATTTATATGATGACAATCACATCTCTATTGAAGGCAGTACCGATATTGCATTTAATGAAGATGTAAGCGCCCGTTTCCGCGCATACGGCTGGCATGTACAGGATTTAACCGATGTTAATGATACCCATGCGTTAGAGCTAGCTATCATCAACGCCAAAGCCGAAACTCAAAAACCATCATTTATCCGTGTTCGTTCACTAATTGCTTACGGTAGCCCTAATAAATCAGGTACTGCAGGTTCACACGGTTCTCCGCTTGGTGCCGACGAAATTAAACTGGTAAAACAGTTCTTTGGTTTTGACCCTGACAAATCATTCAACGTATCTGATGAGGTGTTGGATTATTACCACACTAAAGGTGCTCGTGGTGCCGCCGTTGAAGAAAAATGGAATAAATTATTTGCTGATTATAAAGCTAAATTCCCTGAATTAGCTGCTGAATATGAAGCTGCTGCTAAAGGCGAATTACCTGCCGGCTGGAAAGATAAACTGCCAGTGTTTAAAGGTTCGGACCCTAAAATGGCAACCCGTCAGGCATCAGGCAAAGTGTTAAACGCTATTGCTCCTGCATTGCCAAACCTGATTGGCGGCGCGGCCGACCTTGCTCCATCAACAGAAACCAACCTGAAAGAGTACGATTCATTTACATCAGAAAACCGTGCGGGCCGTAACTTCCACTTCGGTATCCGTGAGCATGCCATGGGTTCGGCTTTAAATGGTATGGCTTTAACCAAAGGCTTGCTGCCTTTCGGTGCTACCTTCCTGATGTTCTCTGAGTATATGCGCCCGCCAATCCGTTTGGCAGCCATCATGAAAATAAACCCGATTTTTGTTTATACCCATGACAGTATCGGTTTGGGCGAGGATGGTACTACCCACCAGCCTGTTGAGCAATTGGCTTCTCTTCGCTCTATACCAAACTTAACCGTGATCCGTCCGGCTGATGCTAACGAAAGCGCTCATGCATGGCGTGTTGCCATCGAGAAAAAAGGCGGCCCTACTGTATTGGTATTCACGCGTCAGGGTTTACCTATCCTTGACCAGGATAAATATGGTAAAGCCGAAAACCTGGAAAAAGGTGCTTACATCCTTTCAGAAGGCAGCAAAGGCCCTGACCTGATCCTGATGGCTACCGGTTCGGAAGTATCATTGATCATGCAGGCGCAGGAAAAACTGGAAGCTGAAGGTATTTCAACCCGCGTGGTGAGTATGCCATCATGGGAGTTGTTTGAAAAACAGGATGAGGCTTACAAAGAATCAGTATTCCCTAAAGCAAGCAGAAAACGTTTGGCTGTTGAGATGGCATCCCCTATGGGCTGGCATAAATACACCACCGACGAAGGCGATATGCTGGGCATGACCACCTTCGGTGAATCGGCCCCTGCTGAAGATCTGTACAAACACTTCGGCTTTACTGTTGATAACGTTGTAAAAAGAGCAAAAGCATTATTATAGTGAGTAGTGAATGGTGAGCGGTGAGTAGTTATCTATTCACCACTCACCACTCACCGCTCTCCATTCACCAAGAAATGAACTGGAACAGCAATCTGATAAATAACCTGGAGTGGGCCGATAAGATCATCAATATCGAAGGCAAACAAAAGGTAGCTGCCGAAATAGCGGCAAAAGTTAAGGATGGCGATATTATAGGTGTTGGCTCGGGCTCAACATCGTACCTGGCACTGGTGGCCATTGCTCAAAGGGTAAAAGATGAAAAGCTGAATGTAAAAGCTATCCCAACATCGGTTGAACTTACCATGTTTTGCGCCAAACTGGGTTTGCCTGTAACTACCCTGTATGAGCATAAACCCGACTGGCTGTTTGATGGCGCCGACGAGGTTGACCCGGATAAAAGCCTGATTAAAGGACGTGGCGGGGCCATGTTTAAAGAAAAACTGCTGATCAGCTCAAGCGCGGTAAGCTATATCATAGTCGATGAATCGAAGATGGTTGATAAGTTAGGCTCGAAATTTCCGGTGCCTATCGAGGTTTTTCCACAGGCATTGCCTTATGTTGAAAAGGAACTGAAAAGTTTGGGGGCAACGGAGCTAACTATTCGCCCGGCAAAAGGTAAAGACGGCCCGATAATTTCTGAAAACGGCAACCTGGTATTGGATGCTAAGTTTAATGAGATCGGTAAAAGTTTTGAGCGGGATATTAAATCGATAACAGGAGTAATTGAAAGCGGGCTTTTTATCGGCTTTGATCTGAATATCATTATGGCGGCTAATAATTAGTCTGAAGTCAGGAGTCGTAAGTCTGAAGTCGCAAGTCCGAAAAAAACAAGACTTTTGACTTAAGACTTAGAACTTCCGAGCTAATAATGGTATGTTAACAAAGTATGATATAAACCTTACAATTAAGGGCATTCTTATTAAGAACTTTACATAACAGACCGATTTGGTAGTAATTTTTGCTACCTTCATCGCGCTTTTAACAAAATAATTAACAAACAAAAACGAACCCCATTATGGCAACTAATAATGTAGCGCAGATACATGGTTTTGGTCAGAGTATCTGGCTTGATTTTATTGACCGTGAGATCATCTCTTCAGGAAAACTTAAAGAATTAATTGACGTTGACGGCGTACGCGGCGTTACTTCAAACCCTGCAATTTTTGAAAAAGCTATCAGCAGCAGTTCTGATTACGATGCTGATATCGCTGCACTTAAATCTGAAACTGACAACGAGAAATTGTTTTTTGAAATTGCTGTTAAAGATATCCAGGCCGCTGCCGACCTGTTTAAAGGTGTTTACGAAGAGTCAAACAAAGTTGACGGTTATGTGAGCCTTGAAGTTTCTCCGTTTTTGGCTTTAGATACCGAAGGTACTGCTAAACAAGCCGAAGAACTTTGGAAAAAAGTTGACCGTGAAAACGTAATGATCAAGATCCCTGGCACTAAACCAGGTTTGGCCGCTATTCAGCAATCAATTGCAAAAGGTATCAACATTAACGTTACCCTGCTTTTTGGTTTAGAGCGTTACGAAGAAGTAACTGAAGCATACATTGCAGGTTTGGAAGAGCATTTAGCTGCCGGTCACAAAATCGCGCATATCGCATCAGTAGCAAGTTTCTTCCTGAGCCGTATCGACGTGGTTGTTGACCCGATCATCGAAGCTAAAGGCGAAAAAGAATTATACGGTGAAGTTGCTATCGCGTCGGCTAAAAAAGCCTATGAAATTTACAAACGGGTATTCAGCAGCGAAAGATGGCAAAAACTTGCTGAGCAAGGTGCGCAGCCACAGCGTTTGCTTTGGGCAAGTACCGGCAGCAAAAACCCTGCGTTTAAAGATACCAAATACGTTGAAGCATTAATTGGCCCGGATACTGTTGATACCGTTCCTTTGGAAACTGTTGATGCTTTCCGTGATCATGGTATTGCTGCAAACACTTTGGAAGCAGGTTTAGATCAAGCTACCGAGATTTTGGCAAAACTGCCTTCTTTAGGTATCGATCTTGCTGCTGTAACACAGCAACTGGAAGACGAAGGTATCGAGAAATTCAACAAGCCATTTGAAAAGCTGTTGAACGCTATCGAAGCACAAAAAAACAAATAATTAAGCTCTGAGTCTTAAGTCGAAAGTTTTGAGTTCGAAGTCGGAATAATTTTTTGACTTCGAACTTAAGACTAAAGACTCCCGACTTCAATAAAAACTACATCTATGGAAGTTGCTGATCTGAAGATCCTTTTTTTTGACGTGGGCGGCATTCTGCTGTCAAACGGATGGGGACATGAGGCCCGTGAAGAAGCGGCCAAACGTTTTAAACTCGACTACGCCGAGGTTAACGCCCTGCACAACTTTATTTTCAACGTATACGAAATTGGCAGCATCACGCTTGATGAATACCTTGATACGGTGATATTTAACCACCCAAGGGATTTTGTACGCGAAGATTTTAAGGATTTTATCTACTCTACGTCTGTTGAATTGCCAATGCTGCAATTTCTTAAAGACTGGAAAAAAGATTGCGGCTTCCGTATTATATCGGTGAACAACGAGGGTAAAGAACTGAACGATTACCGGGTACGCAAATTTAAACTGCATGAGTGTTTTGATGCTTTTGTATCATCATGCGAAGTGAAAATGCGTAAACCTGATCCAGGCATCTGGCAATTGGCTATGGGTATTGCCCAGGCATCGCCGCAACAATGCGTGTATTTTGACGACAGGAAAATGTTTGTTGATACAGCGCAAAAACTGGGCATCCGTGCATTCCAGCACACGAGCCTCGAAGGCACCAAGAAAATTTTAGAAACACTTAAAAAAGAAAACCTCAAAACAAAATGAGCGCAACAGAAAACAAATACGCCTTTGGTATGATAGGCCTGGGTGTTATGGGTCGCAGCCTGCTGCTGAACATGGCCGATCATGGCTTCGCGGTTGCCGGACACGATAAAGATACCGGTAAAGTAGATTCATTAAACCAGGAAGCTGGCGACAGGGAAGCCAAAGGCTTTTCCGATGTTAAAGAGTTTATACAAAGCTTAACCACGCCAAGGGCAATCATGATGCTGGTACCTGCCGGTAAAATTGTTGACGCCGTAATTGAGGAATTAACCCCGTTGTTAGAAAAAGGCGATATCCTGATTGATGGCGGCAACTCGCACTTTACCGATACCAACCGCCGTGTTGAAGAATTGGAAGCTAAAGGCCTTCATTTCTTTGGTATGGGTGTATCTGGTGGTGAAGAAGGTGCCCGCCGCGGCCCGAGCATGATGCCGGGTGGCGATAAGGATGCTTATGCTGTGATGAAACCTATTTTTGAAGCCATTGCCGCTAAAGTTAATGGCGAGCCTTGCGTTACCTACATTGGCCCTGGCGCGTCAGGTCACTTTGTTAAAATGGTGCACAACGGTATCGAGTACGGTATCATGCAGGTAATTGCCGAAACTTACGAGATCCTGAAAAAAGGATTGAAAGCAAGCAACGAAGAAATTGGCGATCTGTTTGCTAAATGGAATGAAGGTCGTTTACAATCGTTCCTGTTAGATATCACTAAAGATATTTTCAAATACATAGCTCCGGGTACCGATCATTTATTGTTAGATGATATTAAGGACGAAGCTAAGGCTAAAGGTACCGGTAAATGGACATCGCAGGTGGCTATGGACCTGGTAACCCCTATCCCAACCATCGATACTTCAGTATCAATGCGCGACCTTTCTAAATATAAATCGTTACGTGAACAAGCTTCAACCGTTTATAACGACCCAATTGAGCTTAACGGCAGTAAAGAAGAGTTATTGGTTGCTTTAGAGCAGGCTTTCTACTTCACCAGCATCCTTACTTATGCCCAGGGTATGCACCTGCTTACTAAAGCGTCAGAAGAATTTAACTATGATCTGCACCTTGGCGAAATCGCTAAGATCTGGAGAGGCGGCTGTATCATCCGTTCAGAATTCCTAAATGATATTTACAACGCATATAATAAAGATAAAGCATTGCCGCACCTGTTGCTTGACAGCGATGTAGCAGCACTTGTTAAAGAAACTTTACCGGGCATCAGGAAAGTATTATCGGCTACAATCGCTGCCGGTGTTGCTACTCCGGGTTATGCTTCGGCATTAAGTTACTTCGATGCTTTCCGCAGCGAAAGAATGCCTTCAAACCTTACCCAGGCTCAGCGCGACTACTTTGGCGCGCATACTTATGAGCTTATCGGTAAAGAGGGCGTTTTCCATACACAATGGGCTCCGGCAAACGATTAATTAACGGTTTTAATTAAAACACAACAATGAGCACAACAGCTAAATCAGAACCTACCATATTTATCATTTTTGGTGGTACAGGCGATTTAAATGCACGTAAAATAGCACCGGCCTTATACAACCTGTTTTTGGACGGTTGGATGCCAAAGCAATTTTCTATTATAGGTACCGGTCGTACCAAACTTACCGACGAGCAATTCAGGGAGAACCTGCACAGGGATATCAACCAGTTTTCGCGCAGCGGTAAAACCGACGATAAGCAATGGGCGGAGTTTGTAAAAAACGTTTACTACCAGGTATCTGACGCTAACGATTTTGAAACATACAAAGAGTTTGGCAAACGCATTGAAAAACACAACGCCGAGTGGAAAACCAAGGCAAACGTGTTATTCTACCTTGCAGTAGCACCTAATTTCTTCCCTATCATCGCGTCGAACATATCAAAAGCTAAACTGGCTGAAGATAAAAAACGCGTAAGGATCATCATTGAGAAACCATTTGGTCATGACCTGGAAACAGCGAAAGACCTGAACGCTTTGTTAAAGAGCATTTTTGACGAGTGCCAGATCTATCGTATTGACCATTACCTGGGCAAAGAAACTGTTCAGAATATTATGGCCTTCCGTTTTGCCAACTCCATTATGGAACCACTTTGGAACCGTAATTATATTGAGCACGTACAGATTTCCGTTACTGAGCAATTAGGCGTTGAAGAACGCGGTGATTATTACGATGGCTCTGGTGCCATGAGGGACATGATCCAGAACCACCTGTTACAATTGCTTTGCCACATAGCTATGGAAGCACCGGTAAGTTTTAGCGCCGATGAAGTACGCGACCGTAAAGTCGACGTGCTGAAAGCCATGCGCAAATTTACTGCCGAAGATGTTCGTAATTCGACCGTTAGAGGCCAGTATGGCAGCGGATGGATGAAAGGCCGCGAAGTACCCGGATACCGTGAAGAGCCAAAAGTTGACAAAGAATCAAATACCGAGACTTTTGCAGCTATTAAGTTTTTCATCGATAACTGGCGCTGGCAAGGTGTTCCTTTCTACCTGCGTACAGGTAAAAGGCTGCACCAGTCATCATCGGTTATTACCATCCAGTTTAAGGATGTTCCGCACCAGATTTTCCCTGCCGAAGCAACTGAAAGCTGGCAGCAAAACAGGCTCATCATCAGCATACAGCCAGAGATGAGTATCCGTTTACAGGTTCAGGCTAAACGCCCGGGTATTGATATGGTATTAAACGCTGTTGATATGGTGTTTGACTATAAAGGTACTTATACCAACCAGGCTCCTGAAGCTTACGAAACGCTGATATTGGATACCATGATGGGCGATCAGACGCTGTTTATGCGTGGCGACCAGGTGGAAGCTGCATGGGAACTGGTAATGCCTATCCTGAATACATGGCAAAGCAAAAAGAGCCTGAATTTCCCTAATTATTCGGCCGATTCATGGGGCCCTGAAGCTGCTGAAGCTTTAATTGCCCGCGATGGCTATAATTGGTTCACCTTACCTGTAAACGGTAAAAAATAAAAAGTAATGACACTGAATATCTATAATACGGAAGATGAAGTATTAACCGGGCTGGCCGATCATTTTGTTACCCTGGCTACGGAAGCTATCAACAAAAACGGCAAGTTCAGTGTGGCGCTTTCGGGCGGTAGCTCACCTAAAAAGCTATATGAACTGCTGGCTTCAACAACCTATGCCGACCAGGTAAACTGGGAAAAGGTTTTCTTCTTTTTTGGTGATGAACGCAACGTTCCTCATGACCATAAAGACAGTAATTACCTGATGGCTAAAAAAGCGTTATTTGAACCATTGATGATAAGCCCGGCACAAATTTTTCCGGTTGAAACATCATTTGGCCCTGCCGAAGCGGCGGCGAAATACTGGGAAGTGATTTCAGCGTTTTTTGACGATGATGAAGCAAGTTTTGACCTGGTATTATTAGGCTTGGGTGATAATTCGCACACCGCTTCATTATTCCCTTATACACCTGTATTGCATGATCGTGTACCCGGTGTGAAAGAAGTATGGCTGGAAGACCAGCAGGTATGGCGTATTACCCTGAATGCACCGCTTATTAATGACGCTGCCCAAATAGCGTTTTTAGTTTACGGAGCAGGTAAAGCCGAAGCTGTAAAACACATACTGGAAGATGATGAGGATATTGAACTGTATCCGGCTCAGCTTATCGATTCCATATCTGGCGAGGTAGAGTGGTTTGTTGACGAACCGGCTGCAGCAGCTCTGGAAAGCAAAGAGTAATATTTTATTTGTTGATAAAGAAAGGGTTTAAGCGTTGAGTTTAAACCCTTTTTTGTTGTGATAATAGGATATATAAAAGATATATTTTATTTTTCTATAATTATTGCAAGCCTTACACTTTATCACAAATGAAAAAGCTTTTACTCTTTGTTTGCGCGGTTGCTATGTTCTGCTTCGGCTGCTCAAAAAATAACGGAGCATTGCCTCTCCCCAAAAACACGTTTGAAATTTCTTTGTCGCGGCCTTTTGTAGTAGTTACAACTCCTGATGACACCTGGATTCAGGTATTGGGTGGTAAAGGTTTTATACAGTTTGATGCCGCGGGCAGTGATACCTTAACGGCCGCGAGTATAAAAGATAGTGTTAATTTAAAAGATATTGCCGGGTACAAAAAACAGCTTACCGCGGGTAATTATGATATAGCTTTAAAAACCAAAAGCGAGGCTGTTACCGATACTTTTATAAGGTTTACCGCTGGTGCATCCCACATCGAATTAAATAAAGACAAACAGGTTAGTTTAACTGCAAATACTAATGATGCCGTTATTACTATCAGCAAAAAACAAATAGATAATTCAGCAAGGCCTGTATTTATGCCGGCAGGTACAGACAAAATGTACGAGTTTGGGTTGGCAAATGATTACTACTTTATTTATGTAAAAGGAGCTACAAGCGGCAGGATAAAATTTACCGAAGTAACTACCGGTAACTTGTATCTAAAGGATATCACTGCAACAGCAACGTTCCATTATGATATCTCAGCTATACTTAATGCCACAGGCGTTGTTGTTCGCTCAACGCAATTTCATATAAAACCTGCTATATAAACGCCTTATCACAATGAATAAATATCTGATATTTTTAACCATGGCAATATTTTGCCTGTTAAACTCTTGCAAAAAAGATGATAATAACGGTAAAGAAACAACAGTAATAGCAGGCGTTACCATACAATCTGTAAGTTACCCCGCAATTGCCAACAGCACCTGGGTTAACGTAACCGGTGGAACCGCATCCCTGCGATTTGATTTACTGGGTGCGGACAGCAAAGTAACCTCAACGCTTAATGACAGCGTTCGCCTCAACAATGTAAGTAGCTTTGATAAAACATTGAGTGAGGGGACTTACAATATTTACATTGCATCAAAAAATGTAAGTGCTGCTGCAGATACTTTTATCCGTTTTAATGCGCAGGTTAAATCCTACCAGGTAAAAAGTAAGCAGGCTCTATCCTTTAATGCATCATCTGACGATGGTTTGATCACCATTGGGAAAAGCTTTGTTCAGGATAATACATTTCCTGTTTTTAAATCAGATACCGGTACCCGGATTTACAAGTTTGGGCTTGTTAATGGATTTTACTACCTGTATGTAAAAGGAGGTATAAAAGGATCTGTTTCATTTAATTCAAAACTCGGTCAAACATTTAGCAAACAGCTAACTATATCTTCCTTAACGCAATATAATCTGGCATTGCAAAACATTAATGCTTCAATGCAAATTGTTTTTGAGCCATTCATATATAATCCAATAGGTGTTCGTACCAGTACATTATTAACAATGAATATAAATCCTGATGCCCTTGCAGGATCAAAAAGTGTTTATTTTGTTGTGACAGACGAAAATGGCGTTATTTTAAATGAGGTGAAATATATCAACGGAACCTCTGTTTTTAAAATCTCATCATTGCAGCCTTACGAAAAAGACAGGTTCAATTTTTTCCAGATCAGGGTTTCGAATGATCCGAATACCATGCCTCAGATAATTGGCTACCTGCAGATTAAAAAAGGCAGTGTTTACACTACAAACTGGCCATTTTTACCTCAAAAGCCCACATCTGCTATTAAGCCGCACGTAAAAAATACAACCGGCTTTGATGCGCTGACTGTAAGTAGTGATTTTGCCGGCGCAACTATAAGGTCGTTAGCAGATACCAGCGTTTTTCAAAGCTTGAGATATGTTGATGGTGGAAAGTTGTTCGTACAGATGCTTAAAGGAAACCAGCAGCTATATAAGTTTTTTGATATTCCTAACAGCACTTTAAACTTTGATATAGATGTTACTAAATTAACAGAAACACCAAAGGTACAAAGCATTACCGCGCCAGGCGATAACCTGCGGGTTATGGTTATGGGTAAAACGGATATAAATTATTCAAACCTATATTATCTTTTAAATGAATCATCGCAGGCAAAACAAATGGATATTTATTATCCGACAGAAACATTTCCTGAGTATGATGCCATGATGAGTTATGATATTGGTAACCTAACATATAGTATAGTAACGAGAGGTCCCAAAATACCCGATAATGCCGCCGGGTTTAATGCTTCATTTAACGTTGATGCGTCATCGCTCGCTAATTTTAAGCCTTCCTGGTCGGGAACTTTTGATTATTATATGGCCGATTTTATAGACCCTTCAAGTTCTTATCTTAATGTTGTGCTATATTCACCATTAGCCGGGAACTACAAAAATATTAAGCTTCCGGATTTTGCTAAATATCTCGGTTTTACTCAATTGGATTTAAACACACTTAGGCTTAAATCATTCGGCCTGTATCAGTATGATGGTTTCGACGAAACTCAATTTTTGTATAAATATGGGGGCGCCTTTTTTGGAGAATTTAACGGCAAGCAGGTTGTGCGTAATTATTAGCGATATTCTGTCTGTCGGTATGCAATTAAACACAGCATGATTTAAGTAATTGCAGTTATACATGCGGGGGGATTTCTGTTAACTTTACGGCAATCGAATATCGCCAAATGGATAACGAACCGTTAATTAATGCTATCAAAGCCGTCGTTGATATGCCTGACGAGGATATGGCGATGTTGTTGAGTTGCGTTACCCGGCACGAATTAAAAAAAGGTGACGCGGTTTTAGAAGTAGGGCAGGTTTGCCGGCATTTTTATTTTGTTGACGAAGGCTACCTACGCACCTGGTATAATAAAGATGGCATAGTTATTAATCTCAATTTTACGTTTGAAAAAGGGTTTACTTCCAACCTCAGGAGCTTTAAATCCCGTAACCCTTCCGAGTACACTATTGAGGCTGGTGAAAAAGCGATTGTTTATATTTTTGATTGGGACAAAATCGCTTCTCAGCATATTGATCTGCCGCTTATGGCGTTGTTTGTACGCCGTGTAGCGGTAAGGCTGCTGCTGGCTTCGGAAGAGCACAGTGAACTTTTTAAGATCTACACCCCTGCCGAACGATACCATTTTATTGAAAGGAATAATCCCCGGCTGCTTCAGCGGATATCTCTTTCACAGTTGGCCTCTTACATCGGCGTTACCCGCGAAACTTTAAGCCGGATCCGCTCCAAAAACTGATTAGCCGATTGTGATTATTGTCACAGGTGTACATGCATCATAATCCTCAATTTTGCCATAAAAATTTTGAGTATGATCTGGTATCAGTATATAGCTTGTTTCTTCGCCGGGGCATTCCTCGCTAACGTTGTTCCGCATTTTGTTAGCGGTATCAGCGGTAATAAATTTCCTACGCCTTTTGCTAAACCGCCAGGGAAGGGGCTTTCTCCCGCTACGGTAAATATGGCCTGGGCTTTGTTTAATCTTGTTATTGGTTTCCTGTTGTTTCGGACGGGGCATGTAAGCGCGGATAATCTACTTTCGCAGGTCGTGTTTTTCCTGGGGATTGCTGTGCTCAGTCTTTGGTTGAGTGCTCATTTCCAGCATAAGGATAAAGAATAAATAAGCCGATATATGTAGGCTTTAAATTTGATAAACTATAAAAACATAAATGGAACAAAATACAGCAAATACAGCCCTGCTGGTTATGGATATGCAGGTGGGGATTATAGGTGCAATACCCGATGCCGAATTACTCATTGCTAACTTAAAGAAAGCCATAGCTGCAGCCCGTAGCAAAAACATGCCGGTAATTTATATAGTAGTAGGTTTCAGGCAAGGGGCACCCGAAGTTAGCAGCCGGAACAAAGGTTTTTCGGCAGCCAAACAGCGTTTCGCCGGTGTCGATATGAAACAGTTTATGCAGGTGATCCCGGAGCTGGCTCCGGCCGAAGGTGAACTGATCGTTATCAAACGACGCGTAAGCGCCTTTGCAGGCAGCGACCTGGAAGTGGTATTGAGAAGTTTTAACATTAACCATCTCGTATTAACAGGTATTGCCACCAGCGGTGTGGTGCTATCAACCGTTCGTGAAGCATCTGATAAGGATTACGAACTTACCATAGTTACAGATTGCTGCGCGGATACTGATAATGAAGTACATGAGTTGTTAATCACTAAGATATTCCCTCGTCAGGCAGAAGTGGTTACCGTAGGTAACTGGGCGAAATAAGATGCACTCATTGTGATGAGATCAATAAAAAAGCGATTGAGTTTTGGCTCAATCGCTTTTAAATATCAAAAACTCCCCCTTTAGGGGCCCGGGGGGCTTATTTCTTACCCCAACCGTCTTTCAGTGTAACCGTGCGGTTAAATACCAATTTATCCTGAGTTGAGTTTTTATCTAAGGTAAAATAGCCTTTACGCATAAACTGAACCGGTTTGCCTAACTCGGCATTAACCAGGTCTGGTTCGATATACACTGTCTGCAATACATGCAGGCTGTTAGGATTGATGTAATCCTTGAAATCGCCATCCTCGTTTGATGGATCTTCAACCTGGAATAAACGATCATATAACCTTACCTCGGCGGTTTTGGCGTGTTCAACACTTACCCAGTGGATGGTGCCTTTTACATTGATACCGCTGGTGTCATTGCCTGATTTTGACTCAGGCAGGTAGCTGCAATGAATCTCGGTGATATTGCCATCTGCATCTTTAACAATGCTTTCGCCTTTGATGATATAAGCGTTTTTAAGGCGCACCATCAAACCAATGCCTAAACGGAAAAACTTTTTAGGCGCAACTTCCATAAAGTCCTCGCGCTCTATCCATAGCTCACGACCGAATGGTATATCCCTGCCACCATCACCACCTTCAACTTCCGGGTTATTTTCGCCGTGCATTACTTCGGTTTCGCCCTCAGGATAGTTATCCAGGATCAGTTTAACCGGATCAAGCACAGCCATACGGCGCCATGCTGTTTTGTTCAGATCTTCACGGATACAGAATTCCAGCAAACCAACGTCGATCATGTTTTCGCGCTTGGCTACGCCAATGCGCTCGCAAAACTCACGGATAGAAGCCGGGGTATAACCACGACGGCGTAAACCACTGATAGTAGGCATGCGCGGATCGTCCCAGCCATCAACGTAGTTTTCGTTAACCAGTTGCAGCAGCTTGCGCTTGCTCATCACCGTATAGTTAAGGTTTAAGCGGGCAAACTCGTATTGTTTTGACGGGAAGATATGCAGTTGTTCAATAAACCAATCGTATAGCGGACGGTGAGGTACAAACTCCAGCGTACAGATAGAGTGTGTGATTTCCTCAATAGCATCTGACTGTCCGTGCGCGAAATCATACATTGGGTAAATGCACCATTTATCGCCGGTACGGTGGTGATGTGCGTGTTTTATACGGTACATCAATGGGTCGCGCAGGTGCATGTTTGGCGATGCAAGATCGAGTTTTGCACGCAGCACTTTGGCGCCATCAGGATATTTACCATCCTTCATATCGGCAAACAGCTGCAGATTTTCTTCAACCGAGCGGCTGCGGTATTGATTTGGCGTACCCGGTTCGGTTGGCGTTCCTTTTTGAGCAGCAATTTCTTCGGCAGTACTATCGTCAACATATGCCAGGTTGTTTTTGATCAGCCCGACAGCAAAGTTGTATAGCTGGTCGAAGTAATCGGAAGCGTAAAGTTCATTGGCCCAATCAAAGCCAAGCCATTTTACATCTTCTTTAATGCTGTCAACATATTCAATATCCTCCTTAACGGGGTTGGTATCGTCAAAACGGAGGTTGGTAAGGCCATTATATTTTTTTGCCAAACCAAAGTTAAGGCAAATTGACTTGGCGTGGCCAATATGCAGGTAACCATTAGGCTCGGGCGGGAAACGGGTAAGTACACGGTTGTCGTTTTTACCGGCAGCCAAGTCTTCTTCAACAATTTCCTCTATAAAGTTCAGTGATCTTTCTTCGCTCATAAATTAGTATAGCAATAAGGGCAAAAGTAACAAATTTTTGTGCGGTGTGCACTAAGAAGTGTCCTGTTAACCGGAGAAGAAAAATCGCGCCTTTGCGGGCAGGATATTATAATGATTTCAACAACAAATCCGCCACTTCCTCACCTACCAAACTCCCCATAGCTACACCCATGCCATTACACCGCACAGCACAGAAAATACCGGGCTGTATTTGTTTAACTATCGGGCTGATCTCCTGTCCGAAACCCATGATGCCGCTCCACCAGTAATCTATCTCTACGTTTTGACCGGGCAGGATCACCTCATTCAGGTAAGTTATCAGTTGTTGTTTTACCTCATCGGTATGGCCAAAATCCCAGGTTTCTTCGGCTTTGTAGTTAAGATTTCGGCCTCCTCCAAACAATACCCTGTTATCGATATTACGGAAATAATAATAACCCTGGTTGAAATGGTAAGTACCTTTTAGCTTCAATCCCGGAACAGATTTAGTAACCATCACCTGCCCGCGGCCCGGTACAACATCAAGTTCGGGATAAAGCTGGCTTGCAAAGGCGTTAGTTGCCAGGATTACTTTATCTGCTTTAAAAACTCCTTGCGAGGTGTTTAACCTGATATAGTCATCCTCCTGTTCAATATCGGAGATACTGCAATTGTTAAGCACCAATACGCCGAGTTCATAAACTTTATATAACAAAGTACGCATCATTTTTCCCGTGTGGATCTGTCCTTCAAACGGGTTGTAGATGATATGCTTTACCTTTTTTAAGCCAAATCCTGCAATTTTTTCATCAGCTACTGCATAAATGTCAGCCCGACCAACGGCTTGCTGAAATAATTTATTTAGATGATTTATCTGGCCGATACAATCATGCGCATGGTTTTCCTCATGATCCATAAACAGTTCATGGCCGCCATGCTGATGGTAGTCAATCTGCGCGTCGCCCAGATTTTGCCTTAAACGCTGCAGCCCGTTCCATTTGTAAGCTACTAGGCGCATGGCTTCTTCTTCGGATGAGTGATTTATTACTTCAATTTGCTCCGAAACTGTACCAAAACATGCGAAACCTGCGTTTTTAGTACTGGCGCCGGATGGTAAAAAGCCTCGTTCCAATACCAAAACTTTTAGCGCCGGTTGCTGTTTTTTTATGTGAAGCGCCGCGCTTAAGCCCACGAGGCCGCTGCCTATGATAATTACATCGGCATTATCGGTAAATGCGGTGCGTTCCCAGTATGAAAATGATGGCTCCATTAATGTCAAAAATAAATAATCGGGACACAAAAAGGTAATGGTTTACCGGGGGGTAAATAAAGCGGAATAATTTTTGAACAGGAGCTGTAACGTTTGTAGTGTTTTAAACTACTTAGTTTTAAATATATTTTTTTATCAATCATATGAATCACATTTCATTAATTATGGGATACATAGCGCCTAACTCGGCCTGGTTCCTGATGATTATTGTTGCCCTGGTAAGCTTTATTGTACAATGGCGGTTCAGGAGTAAATTTAAGCAGTATTCTGAAATTGGCTTGTTGTCGGGCTTATCGGGCCAGGAAGTAGCCGTGAAAATGCTGCGCGCTCATGGCATATTTGATGTACAGGTAATTTGTGTTGAAGGGCAACTTACCGACCATTATAACCCCGAAACAAAAACAGTTAACCTGAGCACTGATGTTTTTTACAGCAGGAGTATCGCTGCCGCCGCTGTTGCTGCGCACGAGTGCGGTCATGCCGTGCAGCATGCCGAAGCTTATGGCTGGCTAAGTTTCCGCTCGGCTATGGTGCCTGCCATCAATGTGGCATCAACCATTACCCAATGGACTTTATTTATCGGTATCATGCTGTTGTTCTTTTCCGGAAGCCCTTATGTTTTGGCCGTAGGTGTTGCCGCATTGGCGCTGGTTACATTTTTTAGCTTCATAACCTTGCCGGTTGAGTTTGATGCAAGCCGCCGTGCCTTAGCATGGTTGGACAACAATTATGCTGTAGTACAAACAGGGCAAGAGCATGAAATGGCAAAAGACGCCCTATGGTGGGCGGCCATGACCTATGTTGTAGCCGCATTGAGTGCTTTGGCAACTCTGGTTTATTATGCTTCGTTTTTGTTTAATAACAGAAGGAATTAAGCCGATGCTCCTAACGCCCTAAAGGGGGAACAATTGTGGTAACTATAGAGGCCTGTTTCCGGAGTGGAACAGGCTTTTTGCATTCTTAAAGCAACATATGCTCTTTAGAGGTAAGAATGTATACACATCCTGGTATATGCGCCGTAGGTGCTACCTGTTTGTAGAATAAGGTGTAGCTACGGCCATTGCGCCGTAGGTGCTACCCTGATGAAAATGTGTTTATAATCAATATTGAGCGGGTAGCCTCTACGAGGCAAAATGTTATTACTTTTGTTTTGCTACAAATAGGTATCCCCTATGGGGAATTGGCGCACGATAAAACGTGTCTGCGCTATAGATTTAGAGAATAGGCGGGCATTCAATCTTCATAATCCGTTCATTTAACCGTCCAAAACTTAATGCAATGTTCATGTCGCACAGGTAGGTTTGGGTAAAATCGAGATTATGAAAAAGATTGCAAGTGTATTTATGGTGCTTTTGATCGTATCAATAGTATCTGTTAAAACCTATGCACAAATTAGTGTAGGTGTATCAGTTAATATCGCTCCGCCTGTTTTACCAACATATTCACAGCCGCCTTGTCCCGTTGACGGATATTTATGGACTCCAGGTTATTGGGCTTATGACCAGGATGGCGGATATTATTGGGTGCCCGGCGTATGGGTAAGCCCGCCAAGGGTTGGTTATTTGTGGACGCCTGGTTACTGGGGATACAATGGTGCCGTATATGTTTTTCATGAAGGATACTGGGGCCCGCACATTGGTTTTTATGGCGGCGTAAACTATGGCTACGGTTATGTTGGCACCGGCTATGTGGGCGGTCGCTGGGCTGGTAATTCATTTCAGTACAACACAGCCGTTGTGAATGTTAATAACACGGTTGTGCATAATACCTATATCAATAAAACAGTTGTAAACAACGTTACCGTTAATAACAATAGCTTTAACGGCCCGGGCGGTGTAACTGCCCAGCCCAGACCGCAGGACCGGGCAGCTGAAAGGGATGCGCATCTGCAACCAACGTCAGATCAGGTTAGTCACCGTCAGGTTGCGGTTAAAGACCGGAGCCAGTTTGCTAAAGTAAATAACGGGCAGCCGGTAACTACAGCTATGAACAGGGTTAACGGAAACCGTTTTGCATCTGATGGAAACAATGCCCGGTCATCCTCAAGGAGTAATGCCGACAATAATCCCGCAAGGCCCCGTCCTTCAGAAAGTACCGATCATCCGGTTAGCAACCAGCCAAGACCGGTAAATAATCAACAAAGGCCTGAAGGTAATCAGCCAAAGCCGGTAAATCAGCAACGGGCCAGAACTCCACAAAGGCAGGTGCCCGCGCGGCATCAGGCAGCCCCACACCGGGAAAGGCAACGCTAAGCTAACAATTGCCCCAAAGTACATTATATAAAGAAGCCCTAACTGGTTATTCAGTTAGGGCTTTGTATTTTTAAAGTCTTGTTTCTTGAATCTTGCTGTCTTGACTCTCAATTCAGCCTATACGGCGCTATCAGATAAAATTCCGGGATCTGCACATTGAAATTGGCATTATCCAACATACGAACCATGTGGTATTCGCCTTTCATATTACCCATATCGGTTTTAAGGTTGCAGCCTGATACATACTCGTGCGTATGGCCCGGTTCAATAACCGGTTGCTGGCCCACTACACCTTCACCTTCCACTTCGCGCTTCGCGCCGTTTGAGTCAAATATATACCAATGGCGGCTCATCAACCTGATGGCGTAGTTGGTCATGTTCTCGATGCTTACCTTATAGGCAAACATAAAATGATCGTTTGCCGGGTTTGAATACTCCGGCTGATATATGGTTTCTATGGAAACCTTAACACCCTCAGTAATAGTGGTAACCATGTGACAAGTATCGTTTATTTCAAATATATAGAAAGGGAGCAAATATTAAGCCATTTCAATGGCATATTTTTCTTCAATCTCGGCCAGGATCTGGTCAACTGATTCAAGATCAGGGGCAGTAACAAAACGCATCCTGAACTCTTTGAAATGATCTATCCCTTTAAAGTAGTTAGAATAGTGCCTGCGCATCTCAAAAATGCCTGTTTTTGGCCCTTTCCATTCTATTGATTTGTATAAATGTGCTTTGCATGCAGCAACGCGCTCGGCAATTGTGGGCTTATCCAGGTATTCGCCGGTTTTAAAATAGTGCTTTATTTCGCGAAAAATCCACGGATAACCGATAGCCGCGCGACCGATCATCATGCCATCAACCTCATATTCCATCCGCCATGCCGCGGCTTTTTCGGGCGAATCGATGTCGCCATTGCCGAAAATGGGGATTTTTATACGCGGGTTTTTCTTGATATCTCTGATCAGCGCCCAGTCGGCCACGCCCTTATACATCTGCGCACGGGTGCGGCCATGTATAGTAAGCGCCTTGATGCCAACATCCTGCAGGCGTTCGGCAACCTCGTAAACGTTTTTGGTGTTATCGTCCCAGCCAAGGCGGGTTTTAACCGTTACCGGTAAATGTGTTGCCTCAACAACCGCTTTGGTCATGGCAACCATTTTATCAATATCCTGCAATAAGCTTGCACCTGCACCACGGCAAGCCACCTGTTTTACCGGGCAACCGTAGTTAATATCCATCAGGTCGGGCCCTGCCAGCGTAGCAATCTCAGTAGCTTCGCGCATGTGGTCGATATCGCTCCCAAAGATCTGGATACCGATGGGCCTTTCGTATTCAAAAATATCAAGCTTTTGCCTGCTTTTTGCCGCGTCGCGGATGAGGCCCTCGCTGGAGATGAACTCTGTATACATCATATCCGCGCCGTTTTGCTTACACACATAACGGAACGGCGGATCACTCACGTCCTCCATCGGCGCCAGCAACAGCGGGAACTCTCCTAAATCAATATTTCCTATTTTTACAGACATCCTTATCTTTAGCCTGCAAAAATACGAATTTTACATCGAATGATAAAAGACCCAATTCAAGTGCCTCAGCCACAGAGAAGTCAAATAACGCCGTCTTTACAATTTATTATACTGATTGCCCTAACTATTGGGCTGCTGATAGTGTGTAGTTTAATAGCTGCAGGAATTATTGGTGCCATATTCGGAACACAAACGCTTACCGATACTTTTACCTTTAATTTGCACAACCCGCATGTTGGCGCGGCTTTGTGGACATTGCAGATCATCAGCACTACCTTGCCGCTGTACCTGGCCCCTGTAATTTTTGCGCGTTTTATAGTAAAGGAGCCTGTAGATTATCTGAAAGTCACCCCCAAATTTCCGCCTGTATTGTTGCTGCTGATCTTATCTATCATGATCTGCTCATCGCCGGTTATGGAAGTGCTGGTAAATGTTAATCAGAAATTGGTACTGCCGGCCCCGTTAAAGAGCTTAGAAGATGCTTTACGTGCTATGGAAGCCCAGGCCCAAAAAGCTACGGAAGCTATGCTGCAGATGAAGACGGTATCAGATATGCTTTTCGCTGTTCTGGTTGTTGGTTTGTTGACTGCCATTGCCGAGGAGTTTTTATTCAGGGGATGCTTGCAAACTATCATGATCAGGTGGACAGGAAACCCGCATGCTGCTATCTGGATCACGGCTATCCTTTTCAGCGCTTTCCACATGGAGTTTTTTACCTTTTTGCCGCGTGTGGCATTGGGCGTATTTTTTGGCTATTTTGTGATGTGGAGCGGCAGCATCTGGACAAGCGTTTGGGCGCATTTTTTAAATAATGCCACCCAGGTAGTGATCCTGTACCTGTATTCGCAAAAACGTATAACGTTTGATCCTAATGATCAGCACGTTTTTAATTATCAGAGCTATGCGTTAAGCGTAATAATTATTTTAATTTTGCTTTTTATGTACAGAAATACTGCTAAAGGAAAAAGCCCGCTCTTGAGTTAAATGGAAAAAAACTGGGTTAAAATTTTTACTTCAACTAATTTTTACCAATCAGAAATTGTTAAGCAGATGCTTACCGGGCATCATATTGACACCGTTTTGCTTAATAAGCAGGATTCATCGCACCGAAATTTTGGCGAAATTGAGGTTTATATTCACCAGGAGGATTTTAGTAAGGCCATTGAGATCATGATCCTCAATCAAATTAATATATGAAACAACGCGCCATCACTGGCTTATTTTTTATTATCGTAATGATTGGGTCTAATTTGTTAGGCTCTTATGTATTTAGTGTTTTTTACCTGTTATTAAGTCTGTTTTGCCTTCTGGAGTTTTACAAGCTGGTTAAACAGGGCGGCATGCAGCCAGAGCGTTTTACAGGTGCCCTTGCAGGCGTAACCATGTTTTTCTTTTTTGCGGCTAATTGCTATTTCCCGGCATATAAATATATCATACTGTTGCCGATACTGCTTAGCTTTATTCCGATAGGCGAGTTGTACAAAAAATCTGAGGCGCCATTTACTAATATCGGGTTTACTTACCTGGGCTTATTAATGGCCGTAGTACCGTTTATGTTTTTCCATGCTATGGCTTTTACACGTGGCGACGGCGTATTTAACTTTCACGTACCACTGGGCTTTTTGATTATGCTGTGGAGCAACGATACCGGAGCTTACCTGGTTGGCAGCAAGTTTGGCCGTAATAAACTGTTTGAGCGGCATTCACCCAAAAAGTCATGGGAGGGCTTTATCGGCGGTATCCTGATCTGCGCTTTCGCGGCATATATTTTGAGTAATTTTTATACAGAGTACAATCGCTTTGATTGGATCATCATGTCACTCATTATCTCAAACTTTGGCACCATGGGCGACCTGGTTGAATCCATGTTCAAACGTAGCCTTAATGTAAAAGACTCAGGGGGCATATTGCCGGGCCACGGCGGCTTGCTCGACAGGTTTGACGGGCTCTTGATGGCCGCGCCAATTGTATATGCATACCTGTACTTAATTTCAAATTAGTAGTTTTGTATTAAACCCTATAAATAATGACCATACATAAAGAAGGCTATACCTCACTCGCTATTACTATCCTGTTCATTTTTGTTTTAAATGCGCTAATACAATTTTACATGCCAACCGCGCATACCTTAAAATGGATAGTTTACATTTTTTCGGGTGCTTTATTTTTGATCATCCTGCAATTTTTCCGCAGTCCGTTCTTCGATATCGAAACAGCCGAAAATACTATCCTGTGCCCTGCCGATGGCAAGGTTGTAGTGATAGAAGAAACTGAAGAAACCGAATTTTTAAAAGATAAACGCATTCAGCTGTCGGTTTTCATGTCGCCGGTTAACGTGCACGTAAACCGTAACCCCATTGCAGGCGTGGTGAGTTATTTTAAATACCACAAAGGTAAATACCTGGTGGCCTGGCACCCGAAATCCTCAACAGAAAACGAGCGTACTACCATCGCTATTGAAAACAGCAAAGGTGTAACCGTATTGTTCAGGCAGATAGCCGGCGCGCTTGCCCGTCGTATTGTATGGTATGTTAAAGAAGGCGATATTGTTGATCAGGGTCAGCAGTTTGGGTTTATTAAATTTGGATCGAGGGTGGATGTTTTCCTGCCGCTTGGTACTAAAATATTGGTGAATATTGGCGATGTGGTTAAAGGTGGCCGTACCGTTTTAGCCGAGCTGGTTGATCCGGAGCCGGTGAAGGCAGCTAAGAAGCCTGCTGCTGTTACTGAAGCGCCTGCTGCACCAGTTGAGCCCGCAGTATTGGTGGAAGAAACACCGACTATGAATAGCATTACCCCGGCACCATCATTAGTAGTTGACCACCCTGAGGCTGTTGAAAGCGCGTCTGCTGAAGAAGATGCTGTAGAGAAAACTACTAAGAAGAAAACATCCGCTCCGAAAGCTAAAAAAGCTGACGATGCAGCTGAAGAAGCGGATAGCGAATAATTAGCACAACCGATTTATATAAAAGCAGATGAGGGTAACTCATCTGCTTTTTTTGTGCCTGGGTATTTTGCACGCGTCGATCAGCCTACCTATAATAAAGCCAATTGTCATTTCGAACGAACGGGTGCAGGGATAAAGCGATGGCGTGAGGAGAAATCTTATACGCCTTGTTTTAACGATTACGGAGGACTTAAAAAGGTGTATAAGATTTCTCTTTCGCCCCATGACGGAGACCCGCGCTGCTCCCTCGAAATGACAATTTTTTACTTATTGGAATGGTAAATAGGCTGTCGCGGGTTTAGCGATAGTGTACGCATAGTTGAAGCTGAAAGCTTCAACTGTGGTAACCACGGGTTACAAACCTGAGGCAGTTTGGTTGTGTGTGGGGGATAAGGCCTTCGTCTTTGAAAATCAATAGATTAGGTATCTATTACTTCAAAAACCTTCACATAGCAAAAGGCCTTACCGAAATTTCTTTCAGAAAGGCCTTTTAATTTTTTATATACCGCTAAGGGTGGTTAAATTAAACGCGTTTTGATTTGATACGAGCTGCTTTACCGGTAAGGGCACGCAGGTAGTACAGTTTAGAACGACGAACTTTACCAACACTGTTAACTTCGATTTTATCGATGTTAGGAGAGTTAACAGGGAAGATACGCTCAACGCCAATGCCATTTGATACTTTACGCACAGTAAAAGTCTCGCTTACACCAACGCTGTTACGCTGAATTACCACACCTTGGTAAACCTGAACACGTTCTTTATTTCCTTCTCTGATTTTATAGTGAACACTTACAGTATCACCAGCTTTGAAGGATGGAAGCTGCTTTTTTTCTACTGATTGCTCTTCAACAAATTTTACTAAATCCATGATTTTAAGCTCTTAATGCGATTTTTAGCCCGTAAAAATCGGATTGCAAGTATAGGGATTATTTTCAATAAATGAAAGCCAAATTTAAAAATTTCCACATTTAGTTTTTTTATTCACAGCCGGTTGTGGTTTATGCAGCCTTACGAAGTTTTAAAACTTCGTAAGGCTGCATATGGAGATCAATATCGGTTTTCATTTTTCAATGGTCACAGTAACAGGCTTCTTCTCTGTAAAATACGCAATAAGCGTATATACAAGCCCGGTCAATAGCAAATTGAATACAAAGTTGATGAGCGTATCGCTTACCGAATGCGAGTGTTTATCGATATCAACGAATGCGAAAACTGCATAGGCCAGCGCTATGGCCAATATAACCCAGCCAATAATGGATACAGGCAGGTAGATGATCCCTTTGCGGGTAAACCAGTTTAATTTCATGTTGATTAGTTTTTGATGGATATGTTTTCTGTCATGGCGAAGTTGATGAAAGCTAATACAATGACCAGGCTGACGAGGATCAGCACAATGTTCAACAGTTTTAGCCGGATACTGATATTGAGCTCTTTTACCTTGCGCCTGTTAGGATCTATTTGCTGAACCTGCACGTGGATAATAGACAGCAGGTTGATCACTATACAAACAACAGGCAGTATAAATAATACCAGCGGACCTATATAATCGATATAAGGTACTTTCTCCAACTGTACCATCACGCTAAACATAGAGCTAAACCAGTTTGCATTGATGTGGAAGTGATAATACATGAATACGCATATCAAAAAATAACAGGGGACTATCACCAACCATAGTCCCAGGGCTGCCGAACGCCCGGCATTCATAATGGCCATTTTTACCACATCCTGGTGTTGGGATGGGTTTACATCGGGTACTTTTAAATTTTCCATTTGCTTTAAAAATTGGTCCTGATCTTTCATGTTAATTACCCTTATAATGCATTAATTGATTTTGGTTGCAGTGGTTAAAGCGTATTTCTTAGTTTCTCTAACCCACGCGAAAGCAGTGATTTTACCGTGCCTTCATTTTTATCCAGGATCTCGCTGATCTCGGTATTGGTTTTCTGTTCAAAGTAGCGTAATGAAATCACTTCCTGGTATTTGAGATCCAGCTTAAGCAGGTTTTCGCGGATACGGTTATAGTCATGATATGCCTTCAGTTCCTGCTCCATCATTTCCCGCTCGTCGCTGGCATGGTCATGCAGCAGTTTTTCCATCTGCGGGTTTTCCAGCAGTTGCTGTAACGATTCGGGTTTGTATTTACTGCTGCGGTAATATTGGTTGAGCTCGTTAGTGGCAATGCGATAAAGCCAGGATGAGACACTTATGCCCTTCCATTTAAATGAGCCTATTTTTAAAAATGCTTTCAGAAAAGTTTCGGCAGCGATATCCCGGGAAAGGTCATAATCGCCGCAACGCCGCATGATGTAACCAAACACTGGTTTATACCAACGGTCAAACACCTGCCCAAAAGCAGCCGGATTGGTACGGCATTGTTCAATAAGCTGGGCTTCGGTGTGGTTAGGGTTCATAGCTGCAACGCTACTATAATGCAGTATGCATTAATTGGTTGCAATCTAATTTAAGGAAATTGGTTTGTGTTTCAGGTGAGTGGTTGTTTTTCGAGTGAGTGGTTGATTGGGTTGGATTAGGTGAGTAGTTCTTTGCGGATGGCTGTTTTATATTGTCTAAGGTGTTGAGTCAACCATTCTCCACTCACTTAATCAACCATTCACCAAAAAAACTACTCACCTCTATTCAACAGATCCGGCCTGCGGGCCTTGGTGCGCTCTATAGCTTGTTCGTGGCGCCATTTTTCAATTTCGGGTGTATTACCTCCCAAAAGTATATCGGGCACCTTGTGGCCGTTCCAGTCGGCTGGGCGGGTGTAAACCGGGGCATCCAGCAGGTCGTCCTGGAATGAATCAGACAGGGCCGATGTTTCATCGCTTAATACACCGGGGATAAGTCTTACTACGGCGTCAACCAGCACGGCTGCGGGCAGTTCTCCGCCCGAAAGTACATAATCACCTATCGAGATCTCGCGGGTGACATAGATGTCCCTGATGCGCTGATCAATGCCTTTATAATGACCGCAAAGGATAATGATGTTTTTTTTGATAGAAAGCTGATTGGCGATAGCCTGGTTCAGTGTTTCGCCATCAGGCGACATGAAGATGATCTCGTCATATTCCCGCTCTGATTTTAATTTTTCGATGCATGCCGCGAATGGAGGGATGGTCATTACCATACCGCTGCCGCCTCCGTAAGGATAATCATCTACGCTTTTTTGCTTATTGGTGGCATAGTCTCTCAGGTTATGGACTACAATTTCAGAAATTCCTTTTTTCTGCGCACGCTGCAAAATAGAATGTGCAAAAGGGCTTTCAAGCAAACCGGGCAAAACAGAGATGATATCGAAACGCATATTTTCTTCAGACTCAGGATAAAAGAATCAGGATGCAAGATTACTGAAAAATGTCCTCTCTCCGAAATCGTCTTGACCCCTTACTCTTGGAGTCTTGCTTCTTTAGGCTATCCTCTATGCTGATAGATCCCCCATAAATTACCCGCCGGGTCAGTAAAATGCGCCGTGATTTCCGGAAAATCTTTACCTATGGGTTGGGTTATGATACCGCCATTGGCTACTATGAGTTTAAGTGTTGCTTCGGCATCATCAACCATAATAGATATCAGCAAACCGGCCTTGCCCATTGGCTCCCTACCGGTTACCCACATGCCGCTTACTTCGCCCACGCCATCATCAAATGAGGTGGAGCCATGATTGTCGGTTCGGATTTGCCAACCAAAAACAGTTTGGAAAAATTTTGCCGATGTTTCTATATCGATGGCAGGTATTTCAACATAACATATCTTACCGTTGCCGTAGGTGGGTTGCTTTGCCATGGTTAAATGGGGTTAATGTGATGAAATCTACGCTAAAATTATGTCATTGCGAGCGAAGCGTGGCAATCTCGTCGCCAATCCATATTCGCCCTGTACAGCTACGAGATTGCTTCGTCGTTCCTCCTCGCAATGACATGGTTTATATGTATTTATTTTGTTTAAATAACCTTCTCAATCATCCATCGATGGCCGAATGGATCAATAAAATCGCCCTGGCGGTAGCCATAATCCCAGTCCGTTACTTCGGAATCTACTTTTGCGCCAGCTTGTCTGGCGGCCTCTACTACCGCATGCACATCGTCAACAAAAAGACCGATAGTGACGGTGGTAGCTTTTACGGTATCAGGGCAAAGTACAGTCGTTCGTTCGGTTTCCTCATGCAGATGGAAAATAGTGCCGTCTATAGATAGTTCTGACACATGAATGCTGCCATCATCATTGCTGAAACGCCTGAGCTCGACTGCCCCTAAGGCTTTACTATAAAAGCTGATGTCGGTTACACCGTGCGGAATGGCTAACTGCGGTGCGAAACTTGGTTTTGTTGCCATGGTTATATTGGTTTGGTTAATCCTCTTCGTCTAAAGAAAAAATATCTTCAACTGGTTTTCCAAATACGCGGGCTATTTTTAAAGCCAGCACTGTTGATGGTACATACCGGTTACTTTCGATGGTATTAATGGTTTGCCGCGATACTCCAATAAGTTCCGCAAGCTCGGCCTGGGTTATATTTTTGATGGCGCGTTCAACCCTGATGCTATTTTTCATGCCTGCCCCTCTTCCTTATTGATGAGGCGATTGTTCTGGAAAATCTTCCACCTGAAACGCACAATAAAAAACACAAGGGGTACCAATAAATTTAAAAACAAAATATGTTCGGTGTCTTTGCTTAAAATTAAACTCACCACCAAAAGTATATAATTTACATAAATAGCCCACTGCAATGAATCGAGCCTGAGCTTAAAGATCTGTTCATCCTCGATGCGCTCTTTCGCGAAAGCGATAAAGAATAAGCCGATGGCCATGAGCAAGGTGGTGGTCATGAAAAAGATGTGATGGCTGTTAAACAGGTTGTCACTATCGGGTTCGTCATGCATGCTAAAGCCCATCTCTTTTTTAAACATTACGATGGGGATATGGATCAGGAAAAGCGCGAGCCCCAGATACCTGAACCAGTGCGGAAATAAAAAGCGTGATTTCATGATTGTATGGCCTCCTTAACCTCTGTTGTTAAACCCCTGTTGAGTAAATAGATCTTCCACCTGAAACGGATAATGAAAAACACCAGCAGAGTTAATACATTATACATAGTGAACATAAGAAAACTGAGCCCGTAGGAAGCGAAGATCACTACAGCGAAAACTATATAATTTATATATACAGCCCACTGTAACGAGTCGGAACGAAGCTGTACAATGTGCTCGTCCTCTACAGTCTCCTTTGAAAAGGCTAATAAAATTAAGCCGGATAAGGTTAGGAATAGCTGGATCTCATCGTCGAAGCATTCATCCCTGGCCGCGTCCGTAAAGCTCTGTGCAGTGGGGCGCAGATTATACCACACGAAGATTTGATTTGAGCTGTTTTGCGAATAAATAAAAAAAGCGATTCCTGCTAAAAATAAAAACAACCCCAGGAACCGGGCTTTTGACGGAAATAAGAATCGTGATTTCATAATTGTAAAGTTTGGCTTACCAAAAGTAAAGTAAACTTTACAAATGTCAAATGTATTTGACAAAATATTTTTTAAATCATTCAGCGCTGTTTAAAAACGGTTAAAGATTTTTTCAAGTAGAGACGCATAATTGCGTCTCCTGTAGGACAAGCAGCTTTGCATCTCTCTTTGCTATCGTAAATTACATGCGGGAGACGCAATTATGCGTCTCTACAATTAAAAACAATCGCTTACCGGTAGATAAAACTTCATTGCCGTTGGTTTTAACCAACGGAGTAGTGAGTTGCACGGAGAGGCTTTAGCCCAATCCGTTTGCATAATTGGGCTAAAGCCAGGACTCTTCAGTCTTTTATGCCGTTGGTTAAAACCAACGGCAATGAATTAATGGCTTCTAAATAAAAATGCCCGTGGGGTACGGACATTGGTGAGATTAAATATCTTGATTCTTTAATCTGAAAGTCTTGCATCTCAAAACGCTATCCTTCCAGGTAAATATCCAGCAGGCCTTCAGGCAAGTCGATATAAATTTCGCCGCCTTCGACGTCAATGCCTTTAATGATCTCTAAGTTGAGCGGGAAAAGCACTTCTTTATTTTTGTACTGAACGGTAGCTATTAATTGCTGAGGATATTCCTGTACGGCTATGATTTCACCCAGTTCGCCATGGGTTTCATCGATGGCGATAAAACCTTCAACATCATTCAGTGTAAATTCGCTTTTCTTTTTCTTGGGCTTCAGTTTGCTGGGCAGATAAATATCCCGCTTAACCAGTGTCGAGGCTTTTTCTATGGTGTCAACGTCTTCCAGGTTAAGGTAGGCATTGTTTTTTTGCAGATACTTTATTGATGATACAAAGTAAGGGATCATCTTCCCGGCAATATCAATAAATACAGCATTGAACTTAATATCTTCAATACCATCAAAATCAACGTAGATCTGCAATTCGCCTTTCAGGCCTTTGGTTTTTAAAACTGTACCTATCCTGAAATGATCTTCAGCTTTCATATAAAATGAGTTAAACAATAATGGCGAAGCTGTTTGCCTCGCCATTATCCGGATTTAAGAAATCAAACGTAAAGATTCAAGATAAATGTTATTCCTGCGTTCTGTACGCTTAATCAAATAATTATTCTGCGCTTTCAGCTTCTGCTGCTGCATCTTCTGCAGGAGCTTCTTCTTCAGCAACAGGAGCGTTTTTAGCAGCGATAGCAGCAGCTTTTTCTTCGCTCTTTTTAGCTTCAGCAGCTAAAGCAGCTTTGCGGGCTTCGTCTTTAGCAACGTTAAGGCTGGTTTTTTTACCGGTGATTTTGCCGTCTTTCTGGTCAAGCCATTCAGCAAATTTAGTTTCAAGTTGCTCTTCTGTTAAAGCACCTTTTTTAACACCACCTTGTAAGTGTTTTTTGTAAAGCACACCTTTGTATGAAAGGATAGCACGACAAGTGTCAGTAGGCTGGGCACCGTTGTTAACCCAATCTAAAGTTTTGTCAAAGTTGATGTCGATAGTTGCTGGGTTAGTGTTTGGGTTGTATGAACCTAAACGCTCAATGAAGCGTCCATCACGTGGAGCGCGTGCGTCTGCTACCACGATGTAATAAAAAGGTTTACCTTTTTTACCGTGTCTTTGTAGTCTGATCTTAGTTGCCATTGTAAATTTTTATGTATTCAACATTATCCCCGGAGTTCTTTCTGCGGGGATGCAAAGGTATTAATTTTTATCATAATTAAAAATGGTTGATAATTAATTATTTATGTTTTAGGTAGATGTGTGATTCGGTTGGCTGATGAGTGGTAGTTTTTTGCTGATCAATTGTCGTTTTTTCAAACTTAACATTGCAGTAAATCAAAAAAATCGGAACTTACCCGCCATGAGCATCACCCGGAAAACACGTATAGCAATTGATATGGATGAAGTTATTGCCGATACCATTGGCAAATTCATCAGCATGTATAAAGAGAGGCATAATGAAGAAATAAACCTTGGCAATATGGAAGGTAAGGAGTTCAGGGAGATCCTGCCGCCTCACCTAAGTGAAACTTTGCGCGTATATATTAATGAGCGTGGCTTTTTCAGGGATATTCCGGTAATGCCCGATGCGCAGGAAGTGGTGAAAGCCCTGCATGATAAATATGATGTATATATAGCGTCCGCAGCTATGGAGTTTAAATATTCTCTGGAGGATAAGCAGGCCTGGCTTGAAGAGCATTTCCCTTTTATCTCGTGGACAAACATTATTTTTTGCGGGCACAAGATTTTGGACGTAGATATCATGATTGATGACCGGATTAAGAACTTCGCCACATTTAACGGCCGTAAAATACTTTATACCTCGCCGCATAATATGTTGCTTACCGATTATGAAAGGGTAAATACCTGGAAAGAGGTTGCCGAAAAATTATTGTAGTTGTTTGTTTATCATATAAATAGCTATACCTTTAAATAATTACGGCTTGTTTCCATGTTTAACCCAAACCCTGCTACAAAAGGAAATTGTACCATTGTTTTTGATCTTGACGAACAGAAATACCTGTTTGCAAGCGAAAACTTTTATGAGCTTTTTGGTGTAGGAGTTGAGCATCTTCATCAAAATACCAATTTTTTGAATGGGTTGGTAAAGCCTAAGGTGCTGGCCGATATTGAACGGCTTACCGCTGACTTGCCCCCCGGCGAGTCGATCCAGATGACTTATCACCTGGATGCAGATCAAAAACGACTAACCGAAAAACGAACACTTACTGTTGACGGGCTTACCGGCCATAGGGTAATATTAAGTAATATCACAAGTGCCCTGGCTGTGGTTTCAACCCCGGCGCCTTTTGGCAAAGCTGGCCTGCGTGAGCGATTTTTAGATTCGCTTATTAATTCGCAAACCAATTTTTTAGTCAGGATAGGTATCGATGGTAAGTTCAGCTTTGTTAACCGTCAGTTTTTGAAAACCTTTGGATATGCCGTAGATGAGATCATCGGGCATCACTTTTCAAAAACAACCATTCCTGAGGAAGCTCATCTGTGCGAGGACGCTTTTTCTAATTGTATTAACAATCCCGGTAAGATTGTCAGGCTTGTTCATAAAAAGCCTGCTAAGGACGGCACACTTCATGATACCGAATGGGAGTTTGTTTCCATAGCCGATAACCAAGGGAATATATTTGAAGTACAGGGAATTGGCAGGGATATTACCCCGCAAATGCAGATGCAGGAAGAGGCTTTGCAAATAAAAGACAGCCTTGAAGCACTTATCAATAACACACAGGATCATATCTGGTCGGTTGATAAGGAGCTACGCTACCTCTACATGAACCAGGCTTATGTTGAGCAGGTTACTTATTTAACCGGTGTAAAACCATATAAAGGCCAATACTCCTATAAGCATGAGGGCTTTAGCCGGCAAATAATTGATGACTGGACGGTTTATTATAACCGCGCCTTAAACGGTGAACGCTATTCAATCATCAGTGAAAGTGTTGACCCGCTGAACGGACAGAGCTTATATTTTGAAGTGAGCTTTAACCCCATCTACACGGCTGCCGGCGATATTATAGGCGCGGGATGCTTTGGGCATAATATTACCGAAAGGCTCAAAATACAAAAAGAGCTTGTTGACCAAAACGACCGTTTAAGAAATATCGCCTCGTTAAGTTCGCATGAATTGCGCCGCCCGGTAGCAAGTATGCTGGGCCTTATAGGTTTAATGGACCACGAAGATTTTTATAATCCCGAGAATAAAGAGATCATAGCCCACCTGTTTACTGTGAGCGCCGAAATTGATGCTGCCATCCGGCTTGTTGTTGACAGTACCATGCCAAATAAAACAGCCCGGACTAAGTAATAGCCCGGGCTGTTTTATTTATCGTTTTAGCTGAAATTACATAGAAAGCATTTCAACAAGCTTAATCATGTTAGGATCAATACCCTGGTGATGTTTAATAGCGTGTTCAAACGGCGTATAAGCTACTTCTCCATTAATGAGGCCGATCATTTCGTTGCGGTGCCCGTCTCTTAAAGCTTCAACGGCAGCAGCACCAACACGGCTTGCCAGTACCCTATCCATACAGCTTGGTGCACCACCACGTTGTATGTGACCTAAAATAGAGATCCGGGTATCGTAATTAGGGAATTTTTCCTGAACCAGGCGACCAACTTCAAACGCGCCACCTGCGGTATCATCACCTTCGGCTACAATTACAATACGTGATGTTTTGTCTTTGCGGCCAAACTCAAGGCGGTTAAATAAACCTTCGAGCCCGGTTTTGCTTTCGGGGATCAGGATGGCCTCGGCGCCGGTAGCAATACCGGTACGTAAAGCAATCAGTCCTGAGTCGCGGCCCATTACCTCAACAATAAATAAGCGGTCGTGCGATTCGGCAGTATCCCTGATCTTATCAACGGCATCAACAACAGTGTTAATGGCGGTATCATAACCAATGGTAAAATCGGTACCTACAAGGTCATTATCAATAGTGCCTGGTAAACCAACTACCGGAATATCATATTCGCTGCCAAAAACTTTAGCGCCGGTAAAAGTACCGTCGCCGCCAATGGCTACCAATGCATCAACCTTATGTTTTACCAGTTGTTCATAAGCGTTTTTACGGCCTTCTGGCGTTCTGAAATCATCACACCTTGCGGTTTTAAGTATAGTACCGCCACGCTGAATAATGTTTGAAACGGATTTACGGTTCATGGTGAAAAAATCACCTTTGCCCATACCGTCGTAACCACGGCGAATACCCGTGACTTCAATTCCGTAATACATCGCGGCACGTACAACCGCTCTTATGGCAGCGTTCATTCCGGGTGCATCACCACCTGAAGTAAAAACGCCGATATTTTTGATCTGAGTCATTTTTTTGTGTTGGTTATAAACAGGCTAACCTATTCATAACTAATTAGGGTTGTAAATATTGTTCGTTATTTAAACCCCGCGCCTAACCAATAAAACGCAGAATTTGAATTTTGCGCGAATTTACATTTATTTTTTTAACTCGATCCCTATTTTTTGTAAGCGGCTATGCCACTGTCTAAAAATTTAAGATAGCTGGCAATGTTATAATTTGCGGGTGATGGGGCTATTTCGGCACCCGATGCATCCTTAACTAAATTGCCGTCGCTGTCAAGCATTACATATAGCGGTTGCGAGTTTGCATTGAAACGCTGGGCCTCAAGGTTGCTCCATTTGCCACCAAGTGTAGTGATCTTTTTACCACTGTAGTCTGACACAAATTGTTCGGAAGCAGGTAGCTCAACTTTGTCGTCAACTACAAGCTGCAGCAATACAAAATCATTTTTCAAGCGGCTAAAAACCTGCGGGTCCGACCATACGTTGGCCTCCATCTGGCGGCAGTTAACACAATTGAAGCCGGTGAAATCAATCAGGATTGGTTTGTGCAAAGCTTTTGAAACCTGTAAGGCCTGGTCATAATCATACCATGCATCTAAACCTTTGGTTTTAATGCGGGTGTAGTTTGCTGCATACTTGCGTTCGCCAATACTTGCCGGTATAGCAGCCGATGGAGCTGCCGAAGACGAACCAGAACCATCAGGAATAGCCGACAGGTTAAAATCCTGGGTAGCTTCGGGAGGTAAAAACGCGCTTATTGATTTTAAAGGCGCTCCCCACAAGCCTGGAATCATGTAAATAACAAACGCGAAAGTAATTATAGCCAGGAAAGTGCGCGGGATGCTTAGGTATTTAACATCGCTATCGTGCGAAAACTTGATCTTACCAATAAGATAAAGCCCGATCAGTAAGCCGATGGCTATCCACAGCGATAAAAATATTTCGCGGTCAAACCAGTTCCAGTGGTAAGCCAGATCCACATTTGATAAAAATTTCAATGCAAATGCCAACTCAAGGAAGCCCAATACAACCTTTACGCTGTTAAGCCATCCGCCTGATTTTGGCAGGGTTTTAAGCGCCGATGGGAATAAAGCGAATATGGTAAACGGCAAAGCCAATGCTAATGAGAAACCAAACATCCCCATTGCCGGGCCAAGCCTGTCGCCTTTCGAAGCTGCGTCAACCAGCAATGTACCTATAATAGGCCCTGTACAGGAAAACGAAACAACAACCAATGTTGATGCCATAAAAAATATACCTGCAAGGCCACCTTTATCCGAATTTGCATCCAGCTTATTGGCCAGTGAGCTTGGCAGGGTAATTTCAAACGCACCCAAAAAGGAAATACCGAATACGATGAGCAGCAGGAAGAAGAAAATATTAAATATGCCATTAGTGGCCAGTTCGTTAAGCGCGTCTGATCCAAAAATTATAGAGATCAGCAAGCCCAGCGTAACATAAATTACAATGATTGAAACCCCGTAAATAAGTGATTGCATAACAGCCTTGCTTCTGCTGCCACTTTTTTTGGTGAAAAAGCTTACAGTTAAAGGCAATAACGGATAGATACAAGGCAAAATTACCGCTGTAAAGCCGCCCAGTAAACCTTCAATGAAGATGTGCCAAAGTGATTTTGGCTTTTCTGCTGTTTTTGAAGCAGAGGTGGTTGCTTTTGCTGGCTTTGCCGCTTCCGCTTTTTTCACCGAATCAGCGTGTTTTTTCCTGATGGCTAAGCTGTCGGCAGCGGTTGGGATATCTGTAAACGTAATACCGGCAGATGATGCGGTAGTATCGGCTGCTTTTGCCTGAACTGCATAAACCGGGTTTGCCCCCGCTATATTAAGAATGATCAGGGTAATTAATGTGATAAGCCCGGCGCGTAGGGAAGCGCCTCTATTTAATAATTTCATGACTACTGTTAAGGTGTGCTGAATTATTTACCTAAAGGAATATTAAACTCAACATCTTCTGGTGGCAGGCATTTCATATCGTTACAGGTCATAAAGGTTAATTTACCTGTAACCGCTGTTGCTTTGGGCGATTTTAAACTGATCTTTTGGCTAAAAACAACTTCCTTTTCAAAATAGCTCACATTCATGCTGAATGATTTTTCGTATTTGGTGACAGGAGTTGGCTCAGACGTTTTACCAACAGGAGCATATAATTTTGATGTGGTAAACTCAAATGAAGTTTTTATTGGTCCGCCATCCTTTACGGTTTGTGAATAAATGTGCCAGCCGTTTTGTATAGTTGCTCTTAAGTATACAATAGCTTCTTTATCATTCATTTTTTTTGCCGCGTATGACCACCTTACCGGCGATTCGATCTGGGCGTAAGCGCCAACGCTGATGATAAGCGCGGTTACCAATACCAATAGTTTCTTCATTTGTGTTTTAAGTTATTTATTTGTTTAAAAATTTCAATTCTTTGAGGTTAAACTCCAATTGCTGCCCCTTAGTATCTTCAATAACCAGCAAGCCATTTGGCAGTACATTTTTTACAGTACCACTAAAAACTCCCTTGTTTGACTCAAAGCTTTTAACCTCGTTTAACCAGTATAGTCGGCTTAAGTAAGTATTCCTTACAAAATCAACTTCGCCAGCCTTGAGTTTCAGATAGTATACTTCAAGGCAGTTGCAAATTTCCGATAATAACAGGGTTAATTCATAATCCTTTTGTAAGATTTGTTTGACAGAAGTGGCATTTGATGCCCCGGAAGGGAAATTTTCCTGGTTTATGTTTAAGCCGATGCCAATAACCGAGTCTTTTAGCTGCCCGCCCTGTATGGTATTTTCAATGAGCATACCGCCAAGTTTCCGGTCGCCGTAATAGATGTCATTGGGCCATTTGATCTTTAGCTGCTCGCCCAGGATGGGTTGCAATGCGTCATATACGCCCAGGCTTGCTGCTCGGTTCAGGTCAAACTGATCGGCGATGGCTAAAAAATGAGGTTTTAATAACAGACTGAAAGTGAGATTTTTTCCGGGTTCGCTATGCCAGGTGTTTTGTTGCTGGCCACGGCCGGCATATTGCTCTTCTGCCATAATGACCGTACCTTCAGGTACTGGCGTGGAATTTGACAGTAGATTTTTAAGAAAACTATTTGTTGAGTCAACTTGTTTAATTGTTACTAAATTTTGACCAACAAATAATCCTGAAAATATGTTATTTTGCAAAGTGTAATAATTTTATACTCAAAAACGTTCAAAACTAATTCTTTTTGATGGTAAAAAACAAAGTGTTAAGTGAATCTGCCTATATTTCAGAACTGGCAATACATGGTATCCAGGAAAAAAAAGGCAATGATATTATTAGGTTAGACCTTCGTAATATTTTCAGTTCAGTAGCAGATTATTTTGTAATCTGTCATGCTGATTCGTCGACACAGGTAAAAGCTATTGCAAATAGCATTGAGGATGAAATTTTCAAAGCCACCCAAGCCGAACCCTGGCGCAAAGAGGGAATTGAGCATGGCGAGTGGATACTGCTTGATTATGTGGATGTTGTGATCCATGTGTTCAGGACCGATAAACGTGAGTTTTATGGAGTGGAAGATTTGTGGGGCGATGCAGATATTAAATATTATAAAAGTGCATAAACATCCGTCACAAAAAGGCTCAACGCATAGTCTTACTGTTACCGCGTAAAATTTAAATTATAGATTGTAAGTTTGAGCTCGTTAAAAGAAATGAAAGATATTAAAGATTCTAAATCAGAAAATCCAAGACCTATCCGAAAAATTGTGAACAAGAAGCCCTCTCCAAAACCGCCAAAGTTCAATATCATGTGGTTATATGGTATTGTTATCCTGGCTTTTTTATTGATCCCGGCCTTGTTAAACGGCGGATCGGGCAAACCGGTTACTTTCCAGGAGTTTGAAGCTAACATGCTTCGTACCAATGATGTTCAGAAAATTGTAGCTTATAAAAGTGGTGATTTGGTAATGGCCGATGTTTATATCAAACAACAAAGCTTATCAAAGCCGTATTTTGCCAATAACGTATCTAAAGACAAAAACTTTTTCAATACAAGCACCAGCAGCGGTCCGCAGTTTACTTTTACAGATGCCTCTTACGAGAGTCTGAAAAAATCAATTGCTGATGCTCAGAAAGATGTACCAGATGATCAGAAAGTATCGTTGCAATTTGAGCAGGGCCACGAAAGCCTGTTATCAAACTGGTTGGTACAAGGTGTTATTATGGTGATCTTATTTGCCGGTGTATGGATCTTTATCATGCGCAGAATGAGCGGTGGTTCGGGCGGTGGTCCGGGTGGTCAGATCTTCAACATTGGTAAATCAAAAGCTACCCTGTTTGATAAAGAAGCCCAGGTAACCGTTACGTTTAATGACGTTGCCGGTTTGGAAGAAGCCAAGCAGGAGGTAATGGAGATTGTGGATTTCCTTAAAAATCCTAAAAAATACACCAACCTGGGTGGTAAAATTCCGAAAGGCGCACTGCTTGTAGGTTCTCCTGGTACAGGTAAAACCTTGCTTGCTAAAGCTGTTGCCGGCGAAGCGCAGGTGCCATTCTTCTCACTTTCAGGATCTGACTTTGTGGAGATGTTTGTTGGTGTGGGTGCGTCACGTGTACGTGATCTGTTCCGCCAGGCAAAAGATAAAGCGCCTTGTATCATCTTCATCGATGAGATTGACGCTATTGGTCGTGCCCGTGGTAAAAACAATATAGTTGGTGGTAACGATGAGCGCGAAAACACCCTGAACCAGTTATTGGTTGAGATGGATGGTTTCGGTACCGATTCTGGTATCATCATCCTGGCTGCTACCAACCGTCCGGATGTATTGGACTCAGCGTTACTGCGTCCGGGACGTTTCGACAGGCAGGTATCTATCGATAAACCGGATTTGATCGGTCGTGAGCAGATCTTTAAAGTTCACCTGAAACCTATCAAATTATCTGACGGTGTTGACGCCAAAAAATTATCGGCTCAAACCCCGGGTTTTGCAGGTGCCGAAATTGCTAACGTTTGTAACGAGGCTGCGCTGATTGCTGCCCGTAAAAATAAAGAGTCGGTTGATATGACCGATTTCCAGGATGCTATCGATCGTGTTATCGGTGGTTTGGAAAAGAAAAACAAAATCATCTCTCCTGAAGAGAAACGCATTGTTGCTTACCACGAAGCGGGTCACGCTATTGCCGGCTGGTTCCTGGAACATGCCGATCCATTGGTTAAGGTATCTATCGTACCTCGTGGTGTTGCCGCGCTGGGTTATGCCCAATATCTGCCAAAAGAGCAGTTTTTATACACTACAGAGCAATTGCTTGATGAAATGAGTGTATCAATGGGTGGCCGTGTTGCTGAGGATATCGTTTTCGGTAAAATTTCAACCGGTGCCTTGAGCGATTTAGAGCGTATCACCAAACTTGCTTATGCCATGACCAAAATTTATGGTATGAACGATAGTGTTGGTAACGTATCATTCTACGATCCACAGGGCGAGTACCAGTTTAACAAACCTTACTCTGATACTACCGCCGAAATGATTGACGCTGAAGTGCGTAAACTGGTTGATGTGGTTTATCAAAAAACTAAAGACCTGTTGAATGCCAAACGCGATGGCCTTGAAAAGATAGCTCAAAAGCTGTTGGAAAAAGAAGTATTATTCCAAAGTGATCTGGAAGAGATATTAGGTAAACGTCCGTTTGACGAGCGTACTACCTATGATAAGTTTGTAAACGGCGAGGCCGCGTTAAACCCGGATGTGGATAACAACGCTATTCCTGATACACTGACTAATCCTGAACTGTCAAGAGTAGACAGCGAAGATCCAAAACTTTAATTTTAAATAATAATACAAAGCCACCGGCAAAGCTGGTGGCTTTGCTTTTTTGTAGCCATGAGGGATATCACCACATCAAAAGAAAAACTGCTTAAAAAAATCAGGAAAGCGCTTTTGGAGAAAAGGGATAACCCGTACCCTCAACTGGAAGATCTTCCCCTTTACCCTCCTTCCGAAGAAATGCCCGAGGTAATCTTTGCCGAGCAGTTCACCAATGTGGCAGGTCAGTTTGTTTTTTGCGAAGATGAGCTGCAGTTTATTGAAAACCTGCTCACCCTTGCCGAAGAACGCAAATGGCACAAAATTTACTGCTGGGAACCCAAGCTGCAGGAGATCCTGAACCAGTTTGAATACCCCCACTACGAAACTGATAAAGATTTTGAACAAGCCGAAGTGGGATTTACCCTTTGCGAAGCGTTAATTGCCCGTAATGGCAGTATCCTGCTTTCGAACGGAAACATGGCCGGCCGCAGGTTGAGTATCTATCCATCGGTACATATTGTATTGGCCTATACCTCGCAAATGGTTATGGACCTCAAAGATGGTTTTAAACTCATCAAAGCTAAATACGGCAACCAATTGCCATCCATGGTCAGCACGGTAACCGGCCCGAGCCGCACCGCCGATATTGAAAAAACACTGGTTTTAGGAGCCCACGGCCCTAAGGAACTGTTTGTTTTTATGCTGGAGGGCTAATCTGAACCTTGATTTTCGGGATTTAAGGATTGAGTGGATTTGACTAATCCACTGTTTCTTCTTTACACCTTTTACCTTTTTCCTTCAATTCTTTTGTTTACCGTGTTTTAACGGGGTGTAAAACCGTGAAATAACGGATAGGTTGTTTTGTAATAATTATATAGATTGGGGGCAAAATTAAACCCCGAAATTTATGGACCCTATTGACTTAAAAACAGCCAGGGAAATGGTAGCCCGGTATAAGGAAACCCGAAAAGCAGTTATTGATAAACATCACGAAGTTAACGATACCGAATCGACATGGATCTCGATTGATAAGCTGAAGGAGTTTGTTAATAATTTGCCACCTGAAGCCACCGGTGTAAGGTTGCATTTCGGAGTTCATGATGCCGATCACAGCAATGCACCGCATCAAACGTCGGTAGCTATTGTTGGTACTGTTGCAGGCGAGGGTAAAGATGAACATATTGATGCCATACAGAGTGATCAGGTTGCAAATCTGTCGGTAAACGGGCTGGCAGCTTTAAGCAGCGGAAGAGAATGCCCGCCTATGTGCCAGGGATAGAATAAATAAACCAGTTTCATGAATGCTAAAGTATATATGTTATTTTAGCATTCATGCTGGAGAATTTTTACTATGTAATGGATGTGGTGGCTTTTGTATGCTGCCTTTTTACATATAAAGGGCTTGATAAGAACTTTAAGCGATTATTGCCCTTATTAAGCTTTTTGCTTGTTTACGATTTTGTGAACATTTTTGGCTGGCTAAATATTTATCATTCAAACGCGTGGTGTAATAATATCGAAGACATACTGCTATTTGCCTTTTTTACATGGTTTATACAAGGATTTGATGAGCGCATTGAAAGGCGAAAGAAGGTTTATGTAGGTGCTGGTGTAGTCATCTTGCTATCAATACTTGATATTTTATTTGTACAAGGGGGGATTTGGAAAAGGGCAACCGCAGCTACCCTTATACAAGATCTTTTTTTGATATGGATGATCTGTGATTATTACTATCGCCTCTTGAACAATGATCGCGACGAGTATATTGAGCTGATAACCCACCCTCCTTTCCTGGCATTAACTGGCATATTTTTTTATTACTTATCCACAACGTTTTTTTACTCATGTTTTAGTTATATGGTGTATCGGAATAATTATCATTTTTATTTGATAACGGCAACGCTGCTCAACCTAACAACTTTTGCATTGAATTTTTTATTTTCAATAGCCTTTATATGCTCTTTCAAGAAGAACAGGTTATCCTCGTTATAATAGCGGGTTCCGCTTTTATGCTGTTGCTTGGCGTATTCATTATTGGGTTTATGCTTATGTATCAAAAAAAGCAGAACAAGAACCTGCTGGAGCGCGAAAATCTGAAAGCTTCGTTTAAGCAGGAGATGCTAAAAACCCAGATAGAGATCCAGGAGCAAACTCTCAATGACATCAGCAGGGAAATCCATGATAATATCACCCAGGTTTTATCATTTGTAAAACTGAACCTTGGTTTGCTCAACAATAGTCTGGACGAAGAAAAGAAAGGCCGCGTAAACGAAAACCGGGAATTGATTTCGCAAACTATTAATGATTTAAGAAACCTTTCAAAAAGCATGAGCTTTGAGCATATCAGCTCGCTGGGGCTCATAAAAGTACTTGAAGCAGAAACGGAGCGCTTAACCCGTAGCGGTATTATCAACGCTGTTTTTACTGTTGAAGGGGAAGTATACAGTATGGGGGAACAGCGCGAGCTGGTAATATTCCGGATATTTCAGGAAGCAGTAAATAACACCCTGAAATATGCTAAGGCGGCTAACCTTAAAATCGGTTTGTATTATACTGCACAAATGTTTAATTTGCTCATCGAAGATGATGGTGCTGGTTTCAATGCCGAAAAGGTTGAAAATAAGGGCGGTTCGGGATTGCGGAACATTGAAAACAGGGCAGCTTTAGTAGGCGCGGATGTAATTATTACCAGTTCGCCTGGTAAGGGTTGTCAGATAAAATTGTCGTTCAATCCCCTGGTACAACAAATTTATGCTAAAGGAACCCATTCAAATAGCCTTAGTTGATGACCACAAACTCTTCAGGAGTGGTATGGCTGCTCTTGTAACCAATTTTAAAAGATACAACATACTATTTGAGGCGGCAAACGGACAGGAACTTGTAAACACTATTAAGAGTGGTACCGTTCCGGATATCGTATTGTTGGATATTAGCATGCCGGTTATGGATGGCGTGGAAGCGGCCCAGGTACTCCGGTCAAAATACCCCGGTGTACGGATCATCATTTTATCGATGTTTGAGGATGCCGAAAAGGTATTGCTCATGGTTAAAATGGGTGTAAAAGGCTATCTGCTTAAAGATTCGGAACCTTATGAAGTAGAAGATGCGCTCCTGAAAGTATCGCAGGGGGAGCTTTATTACCCGGAGTTTGTAACCCGTCACCTGATTACCAATTTCAACAGCAAATTAGAGAATATCAAACTCAACCCGCGCGAGATTGAGTTTCTTCGTTTTACCGGCACCGAGCTTACTTATAAAGAAATAGCCGAGGCCATGAATATCAGCGTGCGTACCGTTGATAGCTACCGCGATCAGCTTTTTGAAAAACTCCAGATCAAGAGCCGCGTAGGACTGGTTTTATACAGTATAAAAAATAAATTGATTGAATTGTAATTTGCTAATTAATTTAGCAAATTTGTTCAATGTCACATGAGGAAAATCCGGAATTTTTTAAAGGACGCGGGGCACAGGTAAACACGCACAATAAGTTTCTGAAAAACAGGTATGTACTTGATCATATTGAGGGTATTGACGAGCCGTTGCTTGAAAATACCAATACGCAGCTTTTTGAAGAAACGCCCAAAAAAATTGTAAGCGAATCCAACAGTCCCGATTTAAGCCATATGTATTCCATCAATCCTTACCAGGGTTGCGAGCATGGTTGCATATATTGTTATGCCCGTAACAGCCATGAATATTATGGTTTTAGCGCCGGGCTTGATTTTGAGCGGAAGATCATTATTAAACCAAATGCCCCGGAGCTTCTGGAGCAATATTTCAACAAAAAAAATTACCAGCCGGTTTGCATCATGCTTTCGGGTAATACCGATTGTTATCAGCCCGTTGAACGCAAGCTGGGGATAACGCAAAGGCTATTGGAAGTTTTTTGGAAATATAAAAACCCGGTAAGTATCATCACCAAAAACAACGTGATCCTGCGGGATATCGACCTGCTTGCAGATATGGCTAAGTTGAACCTGGTGCATGTAAACGTATCCATCACATCGCTTAATGAGCAACTCCGTCAAAAATTGGAGCCACGTACAGTTACCGCGACGGGGCGTTTGGCTGTTGTGCAAAAACTATCGGAAAGAGGTATTCCGGTGAGGGTAATGGCGGCGCCTATCATTCCGGGGTTAAACAGTAACGAAGTGCCCAATATAATCAAAGCGGCAGCTGATAGGGGGGCTTTAGCCGCTGGTTTTACGATGGTGCGCCTCAACGGTAGCATAGCCGAAATTTTTAGCGACTGGATCTATAAAGCCTTTCCGGACAGGGCCGAAAAGGTATTGAACATGATCCGCTCGACGCACGATGGTAACCTGAATGACAGCGATTACGGCCGCCGGATGAGTGGCGAGGGTAAAGTAGCCGAATCTATCCATCAAATGTTTAAAATGGCCTGTAAGCGCTTTATGGGCGATAGGCAGATGCCTGAGTACGACTATAGTTTATTTGTACCGAGGAAAGGAAAACAGACGAGTATGTTTTGAGTGGACGATTGGGACTTTATGGGAAAATAGTTATTTACAGGGATCTTGAATTCTTTTTTAAATTAAGATCTATGACAACACCCATCCCTATCCCAATCACATAACACAACAAATCACTCCACAAAAAACCTTCACCCAACACCAACCTGCCAAACAAGGTGCGTCGCAGGTCATTTATCCATGGCGCTTTATAAAGCTGGCTAAACTCTATCGCGAAGCAAAAGATTAAGGAGGCAATTACATTGAATCTAACTGGCTTGTTGATAAAAAGAAACCGCATGATAAAATAAATCATAGAGGCCCATAAAATATCGCCAATAAATAATGGGATGAATTTAAAGTGCCTGGATAACAGGCCCAGTATAATAGTTAGTATTGTTAATATGAAATAGGTTATACGGTTTTTAGGCATGAAATAAATATCGGCTAAATAAGCACAACAAAAAAGGCACCCACCGGGTGCCTTTGATATATTTAACTTTATAAGTGGTTGCTTATGCTTCTTCTACCTCTAAAGCCATTTGCTCGTCAACAAGGATACGTCCGCAATGCTCGCAAACGATGATCTTTTTACGCTGACGGATATCTGACTGGCGCTGAGGCGGGATCTGGTTAAAGCAACCAGAGCATGAATCACGCTGAATAGTTACAACTGCAAGGCCGTTTTTAGCGTTTTGACGTAAACGGGTGTAAGCAGTTAACAAGCGCTCTTCAATGTTATCCATTGCTTTTGCAGCTTGTGAGTTCAATTCGGTTTCTTCTTTTTCAGTTTCGGCGGTAATGGTGCCTAATTCTTCTTTCTTTGCGTCAAGGTCGCTCTGACGAGCTTCTAAGTCAGCAAGTGCTTTTTCGTAAACCTGGGTTTTGTTGGTGATTTCGAAGCCGTATTCACGGATCTTTTTCTCACTAACTTGTATATCTAAGCCCTGGATCTCAATCTCTTTTGAGATAGCATCATATTCGCGGTTGTTTTTAACCTCGTTAAGCTGGCCTTCGTATTTTTTGATGTTTGCCTGAGCTTCTTTGATCAGGTTTTTACGGGTAACTATGTCATCTTCCACATCGTCAAGTTCACCTTTGATTTTTTGGATGCGGGTTTCAAGGCCAGCAACGTCGTCCTCAAGGTCTGCAACTTCCATTGGCAATTCGCCTCTTACCTGGCGGATCCTGTCAATCTTGGTGTGGATAGTTTGTAGTTCGTATAAAGCTTTAAGCTTTTGTTCTACGGTTTGTTCCATTAAATAAAATATTTGACGGGGTTTGTATTTACTTCTGTTAAACGGACGGCAAAGATAGGGAATTTTTTCCTAATTATTTCATACAATAATTGCTGCGTAAATTGTTCACTCTCAAAGTGTCCGATATCCGCGATAACTATCTTTCCTTCGGCATCAAAAAACTCATGATACTTGTAATCGGCTGTGATAAAAATATCGGCTCCGGCAGCTATGGCATGCTTCAGCAAAAAGCCTCCCGAGCCACCGCAAACAGCTACTTTTTTAACGTGTTTGCCCAATAATTTAGTATGCCGTATCACATGGGTACGCATCTTATCCTTTACATGAAACAGGAAGCTTTCCTCGTTGATTGGTATTTCGAGTTCGCCAATCATTCCGGAGCCAACCTGCTGATGCTGATTGGTTAAATTGTAAAGATCATAAGCCACCTCCTCATAAGGATGGGCCAGGATCAGCGCCATCAGGATCTTACTTTCCAAATTGGCCGGATAAACAGTTTCTATCCTAACCTCATTTTCATTATGACGTTTACCAACTTCGCCAACGTAAGGATTAGCGGTATCATTGCCCTTAAATGTTCCGGTACCCTCGGCATTAAAGCTGGTTTCGCTGTAATTGCCGATGTTACCTGCTCCTGCACTAAACAAGGCGTCGCGTACGGCATCAGCATGGCTTAGGGGTACATAGGTAACAAGCTTTTTGATCAGGTTGTGTTTAGGAAGCAGGATCCGGGTGTTTTTTAATCCCAAAGTTTCGCAAATGCGGGCGTTAACCCCGGTCATAATGCTATCCAAATTGGTATGAATGGCATATATGGCAATGCCTTTACGAATGGCTTTTTCAACCACCCGCTCTACATACGTTTTACCGTTAAATTTTTTAAGCCCTTTAAAAACTATAGGATGGTGCGATATGATCACCTGGCAACCTGTGGCAATAGCTTCGTCAACCACGGCTTCGGTACAGTCAAGCGAAACCAGGGCCTGGCTCACTTCCTGATCCGGATTACCAACTATCAGGCCGGAATTATCATAATCTTCCTGGTAGTTAAGCGGGGCTAAGCTTTCAAGGTAAGCGGTTAAGGCGGATAATTTCATTAAGCAAGTTTAGAGATAAGTAATGGCTTGTTTAACTACTCATTTTAGCCATCTGATAGCTTTCGTAAGCCATATTTTTATTATACTCCAAAGTTATCGACTTATTGTTGATCAAATCGACAATAGTACCTATGACGCAAAGACCTCCTGTTAAAAAGTAAAGGATACCCATACCAATTTGCCCCAATACAAAGCGTTGTATACCTGCAAAGCCAACAAAACCCAACAAGGTAAATAACAATATATCCTGCGAGTTTTTACGCTTGTTGCTGTACACCATGTAAAAGTATTTTTTCTGGCTTTCGGTTAAGTCAGGAGTGGCATGTTGTAAGAAGCCCATTTCTTCGGGTGAAAAGCCGGCGAAAGTGCTGTGTGGATCCTGGTACATGTTCATTTTAGGTAAGGCTTGTTTGATAGTTATTTCAAATTTAAATAATTCTGCCATTAAACCTAATAGTTAATCATCCCGAAAAATTTAACTATAACGGATAGGGGTAAACCTATATCCGGTTGTAATACCTGTATGAAAGTTTTAGTAACCGGGGCAACAGGTTTTATTGGCAGGCAGCTTAGCCTGGATTTGGCTATGCAGGGCTACGATGTTAAGGCCTTATGCCGCAATACCGATCATCCGTATTTGATAAAGCATAAAAACATTGAGCCGGTTACGGGCAATATCCTATACCGGCAAAGTTTGGGCAGGGCCATGCAGGGCTGCCAGCAGGTGTACCATACCGCGGCTATGGCCAAAATGTGGTGCCGCAACCCCGATGACTATCATGAAACCAATGTTGTAGGCACCCGTAATGTGCTTGAAGTTGCTGCCAATGCAGGTGTGCAAAAAATGGTTTATACATCTACCTGTGGTGTATGGGGCCCAACGGTTAAGCATCCCATGAGCGAAAATGATCCGCGGATTGCGGGTTTTCCTATTGCTTACGAGCGTACCAAATACCTGGCCGAGCTTGAGGTGCAGAATTTTATAAAACAAGGGATGCAAGTAGTTACGGTAAATCCTTCACGGGTTTATGGCGAGGGGCCGGTTACCGAAAGCAATACAGTTGGCAAAATGGTTTCGGCCTATATGCGCGGCAAATGGCGCTTTATTCCCGGCAGTGGTGAGCAGGTAGCTAACTATGCTTTTTTAAGTGATGTTGTTGATGGCCATATTGCAGCTATGGCTAAAGGCCAAAGCGGCGAACGCTACATTTTGGGCGGGGAGGATATCAGTTTTAACGATTTTTTCAATACGGTTTGCGAGGTATCCGGCAAGAAACACCGGCTGATCCACCTGCCGCTAAAGGCGATTGAATGTTATAGTTATGTCGAAAAACTTAAAACACAGCTTACTGGTTTACGCCCCTTCTTTTTGCCCGAATTTGCCGAGCGTTTAAAGTACGATCAGAAATATAGCAGTAACAAGGCCATAGTGCAACTTGGATACCGCATAACTCCTTTTGCCGAGGGGATGCATAAAACAATTAATTATCTTAAACAAGCCTGAACCATGATCACTCAAACTGCCATCATAACCGGCGCCAGCGAAGGCCTGGGCAAGTCATTTGCCATTGAACTGGCATCGCGTCATATAAATCTGGTATTGGTTTCATTGCCTGCATCCGGCTTGCCTGAATTGGCTTCCTTTATCCGCAAAAACTTTGAGGTTAAGGTGAATTATCTTGAAATTGATTTAACACTTGCAGAAAGTTACCCGGCAATTTTTAATTACCTTAGTGCTGAGCAAATTACAGCCCACCTGCTTATTAACAATGCCGGTTTGGGCAACTGGTCGTGGTTTGAGGATCTGAACATTGGTTTCTACAAAAAACAAATTGAACTGAACGTGATTACTCCTGTACTGCTTACACGCTTATTTCTGGCCCAGGCCGATACTGCTTGTACTTCATACATATTAAATGTGGGCAGTTTGGGCGGTTTGTTTGTGGTACCTAAAAAGCAGGTGTATGGCGCTACCAAATCATTTATCAGGTATTTTACCAAATGTTTACAGCTGGAGCTGCATGGCTCAAATGTTAAGATCAGCTTGCTTAGCCCTGGAGGTATTAATACCAAGCCCGAATTGCTGGTGATGAATAATAAGCTTAAAGGCATATCAAAGGCAACCATTATGGAGCCGGGACACGTAGCACGTATAGCGATAGATGGCCTGTTGAAAGGGAAAAAAGAAATTATCCCGGGTATGATAAACCGGGTACTTGTTTTATTAAACAGTTTGCTGCCCGCTGCTGTTAAGGAAATCATTATAAGGCAGCGGCTGGCCACCATTATTAAAAGCTGACGGCATGATCATTTCATTACTTACGTATAGGCATATTAAAAACCTCTGCAGCTTTTTTAAGCGTACGCGCAATAGCTTTAAGCTTATTAATAACGAGCGTATTGTTATTATCTCGGGCAGCATGCGCGGGTTGGTATTGTATTTTGACCGCGATGCCTGCGAGGTGAAAAATGGCGAAACCGATTTTATCAGTATCGACATTACCCGCGATTTTTCGGTTGATATGCTGATGCGGATCCTGGTTAATCATAATATCATAACTCCCGCCTTTGAGGGTTGATGCCCTTGCCGTTCCCGGACTAATCCATACATAAGCCGTAACATAAATGAACACCCAATTGTCCGTATCCGAACGATAGTGTTTTCTGATTGTGGTGTAAGTTGTTGACATATAGTTATTTGTGATATTGGCATTGTTTTGCATGCCACATAATAAGATAAAATGGATTTTTATGCTGAAGAACTATATCAAAACCGCCTGGCGTAACCTTGTTCGCAATAAATTTTATTCGGTGATCAATATTGCAGGTTTAACTGTGGGGCTTGCCATTGGCATCCTCATCCTGCTTTGGGTGCAGGACGAATTTAGTTTTGACAGCTTTCACAAAAATGCATCAAACATTTACCGGGTTGAACTTTTTGGCGGTACCGGTGCATCAAAGCAGATTTGGCAGGTTACGGTTGCCCCTATGGGGCCGCTGGCCAAACAGGAGCTGCCCGCTGTGCAAAATCAGGTTCGCTTAACCAATAACTGGTTTTTCTCGCTGTTTAAGTACCAGGATAAGGTTTTTAATGAGCAGGCTGTTGGCTTTGCAGATCCATCGTTGTTTACCGTTTTCGATTTCCCGCTAATTGAAGGAAGCAACCTAAAGCCTTTCACAAATGATAATTCGGTAGTGATCACCAGGAGTACAGCAAAAAGATATTTTGGAAATGAAGATGCTTTGGGAAAAGTTATTGTGGCGGATAACAAAGAGAATTTCACGGTATCGGGTGTGATTAATGATTTTCCGCTTAACTCAAGCATTAATTATGATATGATCATGCCTATGAGCTATCATGTCAAATACATGTTCACCAACTATAAAGATGACCTGAACCATGATTTTGGCAATTACTCATACGAAACCTATTTACAGTTAAAACCCGGTACCTCGTTAAAACAACTATCTGCAGATTTGAATAAGGTTCACTTAAAACGGAAGCCTGAAGATACGGATGCCGATTACCTCCTGCTGCCTGCCACCAAAATGCATCTATACAATGCCGATGGTACCGACAGGGGCATCAGCACAGTACGGATTTTTATCGTTATAGCTTTGGTAATACTGGTTATAGCCTGTATCAACTACGTTAACCTTTCAACTGCACGGGCTATGCTGAGAGCAAAGGAAATCAGCATGCGTAAAATCATCGGCGCAGCCAAAACACAATTGTTTATGCAGTTTGTGGTTGAAACCGCCTTGTTGTTCATGGTTTCGGCGGTTTTAGCAGTGCTGGTAATTTATAATGTAATGCCGGTTTTTAACGCAATTGCAGGTAAGCAATTGGTGTTTAATCTTTCCGATTATCATATTTGGTTTGTTATCGCCGGAACCATAGCCGCTACACTTGTGCTTTCCAGTATTTATCCGGCCTTGCTGCTATCGTCTTTTGAGCCATTAAAGGCGCTTAAGGGCAAAATATCAAACAGCATTGGTGATGTCCTTTTCCGCAAGATATTAGTTGTGGTACAATTCACCTTCTCGGTAGTGTTGATTATCGGTACCATTGTTATCACCGGTCAGCTCAATTATATCCGGTCGAAAAATTTGGGATATGATAAAAGCCATGTGTTTGGTCTTTGGATGCGGGATATGAAAGGCCATTATGATGCCGTAAAAGCGGAGCTGTTGAAACAACCAGGCGTTGAAGCTGTAACCCGGTCTACGGGTAATATTGTCAACAATGGAGGTATTTCTGGCGATACCGATTGGGATGGAAAGGCTACCGGACAAACATTTATTGTACATCCACAGGGTATCGATAAAGATTTTATCTCCTTCTTTAAAATAAAAATGGCGGCAGGGCGTGGCTTTGAAGGTTCGGTGAGTGATTCGGCTCATTATATCCTGAACGAGGCTGCAATCAAGGAATTAGGAATGAAAGACCCGATAGGCAAACGTTTCAGGCTTCGTAAAACTGAAGGGATTATCATCGGTGTTGTAAAAGATTTCCACTTTGCCAGTATGCGCGAAAAAATTGGCCCGATGGTGTTTTTTTATGCACCGGATACATATGCTTCCTTATATGTAAAAACAACCGGCGAGGGTGCTCCCAAAGCTATAGCAGCTGTCGAAAAGCAATTTAAGCAATACAATGGTCAGTTTCCGTTCAGCTATACTTTTTTGGATGAGATTTTTAACAAACTTTACCAGGGCGAACAGCGTGAAGGAACTTTATTTAACTATTTTGCCGGGATAGCGATTTTTATCTCTTGCCTTGGCCTGCTTGGCTTGGCGGCCTTTACCGCCCAGGTGCGCACCCGCGAAATAGGTGTGCGCAAAGTTTTAGGCGCAACGGTAGGCAGCGTGGTTACCCTGTTGGCTAAAGATTTTATTAAGCTTGTGCTGATAGCCATTGTTATTGCCTTCCCGATAGCATGGCTGGCCATGAATCACTGGCTTGACGCTTTCGCGTATCGCATAGGTATAAATTGGACAACCTTTGCATTAGCAGCCGTGATAGCCATTTTAATAGCCTTTATTACTATCAGCGTCCAATCCATTAAAGCTGCGCTTGCTAACCCGGTTGATAGTTTAAGGCGGGAATAGTTTTTAGGTATAAACAGTAGAGACGCATCACATGCGTCTCCCGCATGCAGGTTTTGCATTTTGATTGCTGGCCTGTCCTATGTAGAGACGCATGTGATGCGTCTCTACATTTAATAAAAACTTAAAACAACTCCACCAACCGCTCCAAAGCCATTCCTCTTGATCCTTTGATCAGTATAGTTGAATTGCTTATTGGCTGTGTTTTTAAAGCTACGATGGCATCTTCGGCAGTTTCATAAAATGTTGCTGCACCCTGGCTTCCGGCTTCTGATTTTTGACTTAAAAAATCTTTGCCAATAAAGATCCGCTCGTCAACCGGTGTATCCATCGCCTTTTTAATTACTGCGGCATGTTCAACTGCGGCTTCGAGGCCCATCTCAAACATATCGCCCAAAATGAGCACTTTCCTTTTCGCTTCAATTTTGCCCACGTTCTCGATAGCTACAAACATGCTGCTTGGGTTAGCATTGTAGTAGTCGCAAATGAGGGTATTGGTAGCCGTTTGCACAATTTGCGAGCGGTTATTTTTAGGTTGATAACCCTCAATGCCGGCATTAATTTCATTGGCCGGTAAACCGAGATGGGTACCAATGCAAATAGCCACTAAAATATTGGGCAGATTATAGGTGCCGGTTAGCTGGGTTTTAACTTTATAACTGTCGCCGGTTTTATTATTGGTCCACTCCAAAGTCAGGAGCGGAGAGTTTTCCAACAGTTCGCCACTGATAAGGTTATCAATAGTATCGGTACCATAATAAACAACATGGCTAAGATGACGGGCATTTGCCATCTCCATTAAAACAGCATCATCACTATTAACAAAAACAACGCCATCTGTTTTGCTAACTCCCCCTTTAGGGGGCTGGGGGGCAAAATAATCATACAATTCTCCCTTACCCTTCTTCACACCCTCAACTCCACCAAAGCCTTCCAAATGAGCTTTCCCCACATTGGTAATTAAACCATGTGAAGGTTGAGCGATGCTGCAAAGTAGTTCGATCTCTTTTTGATGGTTGGCTCCCATTTCAATAACTGCCACTTCATGACTTGCATCAATGGTTAATATGGTAAGCGGTACGCCAATATGGTTATTTAAGTTACCCTGGGTAGCCTGGGTTTTAAAATGCTGGGACAGCACGGCATTGATCAGCTCCTTAGTGGTGGTTTTGCCATTTGTACCAGTAAGGCCAACAACCGGAATAGCAAGCTGACGGCGATGGTGGCGTGCCAGGTCCTGCAAAGTTGTTAACACATCCTCAACCAATAAATACTGTTCGCCTAATTGGTAATCGGGATTATCGATCACTGCGTAGGCGGCACCGGCCTCCACTGCTTTTTGAGCGAATGTGTTGGCATCAAACTTATCGCCCTTAAGCGCGAAAAACAGGCTGCCAGGAATGATCTTCCGGGTGTCGGTGCTGATAACGGGATGTTTGAGATATATATCGTATAGTTGGGTTGTGGTAGTCATGTGTGTTTATAGTGGCAATTGTAAATCAAAGGTACTAATCAAAAATTATCTTGCGCTCGTTTGTAACGAGTGCTTAACGTGGCGCTGCGATTGTATCGCCAGATTTGCGTTTAAAACGCAAACCCATTTTAAACGCTCGTTGCAAACGAGCGCAAGGTATTATACAAAAATTATTCCTACCTCTTCATCCAGTCTATCACTGCCCTGATCTCGCCGTAGCTGTAATCCTCGCCTAAAATCTCTTTTATGGGCGATAGCCTTTCAGCACCGTAGCTTTCGACAGCATCAGCAATAGCAGCTATTTTTTTCTGCGGAACAATTTCGGTAATATCCAGATCGCCGTTTTGTACATAATAACTCAGGTGTGTTTCTATGGTAGATGTAGTGAAACCGCGTTCAGCAGCTATTTCCACAATCGTTTTTCCGGAACGATATAGATTAAACGTTTCGGCTTTGGTATCACTGTTTCGCGAAGAAGTTTTGACTTGCCCTGTCGATTTCGTCTTACGCTCGCGCTTAGGCGATTTCTGTTTTATTTTTGAACCGAGGCTTTTCTCTGCACAATATTCCTTAACAGGTTGCAATAACTCGCGGCCATAGCGGGCCAGCTTGATGTCGCCGAAGCCAGATATCAATCGTAGTTCGTCCAAACTTTGCGGCAGGTAGGTGGCCATCTCCTGCAATGTGGCATCAGATACGATAACATATGCCGGCACATTTTCATTCTCGGCAATACCACGCCTAACCTCTCTTAAGCGGTTAAACAACGGAACTTCATGCGGTAAACTTTCTTCGTGATGAACCTCTTCTACCTTTTCTATTTCAATAAACTCAATCTTCTGCCCGCCTTTTAAAACATCGGCGCTTAACGCGGTAAGTTTTAATACAGGATATTCATCGCCTGCGGTCTGCAGGTAGCCCATGGTTACCAGTTCACGGAGGTGGTGCTGCCAGTCGGCCTTGCTGATATCGGCGCCAATGCCGTAGGTTTTAAGCTGTTTATGCTCTTCGCGGATCTTGTCGCTTTTTGATCCGCGTAAAAAATCGATCACATAGTTTGCCCCGAAACGTTCATTTAACCGGGCAACTGCAGAGAGCGCCTTTTGGGCTATCAACGTACCATCAAAGCGTTTGTACTCGGTGAGGCAAACATCGCATGAGCCGCATTTGGCCGGAAATTCCTCGTCGAAATATTTCATGAGGTATTGCCGCCGGCAAGAAAGCAGCTGGCAATACTTTACCATATCATTGAGCTTGTTGAGCATGATCCGGCTTTGCTGCTCGTTACCTTCAACCTTTGCAAAGCCCTGCAGCTTCATCGCGTCGCCCGGCGAGTAAAGCAATAAAGCTTCAGAAGGCAGGCCATCGCGTCCTGCCCTGCCGGTTTCCTGGTAATAGCCCTCGATGTTTTTAGGCAGATCGACATGCACCACATAGCGCACGTTTGATTTGTTGATACCCATACCAAAGGCAATGGTGGCTACAATGATTTTCACATCATCGCGCAAAAAGGCCTCCTGGTTGCGGGCTTTTATTTCATTGCTTAATCCGGCATGATAGGCCTCCGCAGCAAAACCTTCATCCTTTAAATCTTCGGCCAAAGCTTCGGTAGATTTTCGGGACAGGCAATAAATAATACCCGACTCATCTTTATGCTCATTTAAAAAAGCGGTTAGCTGTTTAAAGCTGTTCTTTTTCGGCGTTACGCGGTAAGTAATATTTGCTCTATTAAATGAGGATACAAATATGGCCGGCGATTTTAGGTTTAGTTTTTCAAGTATATCCTTCTGTGTAAGCTTATCGGCCGTAGCTGTAAGTGCGATAACCGGCACCGACGGAAATTCTTCTTTAAGCCCGGCAAGCATCAGGTATTCGGGCCTGAAATCATGCCCCCATGATGAGATACAATGTGCTTCATCGATAGCTATCTGAGCTACTTTCAGTGTTTTTAAAAAGGGGATCAGCTTGTTGTCTTTATTTTCCTTGCTTTCGGCACTGAACAAGCGCTCTGGCGCAAGGTAAAGCAGTTTGATCTCGTTGTTCCGAAGCCGGTTAACCAGGATCCGCGTTTCCTCGGGATTTAATGACGAATTGAGGAAAGCTGCCGGGATGCCATTTACATTAAGACTATCTACCTGGTCTTTCATCAACGCGATAAGCGGTGATATTACTATGGTAAGGCCATCTAACAATACAGCAGGCAGTTGGTAACATAATGATTTGCCGCCGCCGGTAGGCATCAGCGCCATTACATCCTGCCCTTTCAGTATATTTTGAATGATTGCTTCCTGCTCATGCCGGAAAGCGCTATAACCAAAATATTTTTGCAGGGCCTGAATAGGTGTCATGTTTGTTGATATGCTTTCAAATGTGCAGATATGCAAATGTGCAGATTTCAGAAAGATTTCAGATGTGCAAATTTAATATGTACATATTTTTTATGCGAAAGCGGCATATAATCGCATTTTCCTCATTTGCATATCTGCACATCTAAAATTTGCACATTCAAACAATCTGCACATCTGAAATTTGCACATCTGCCAATATTTTGTGCATATTAGCTTATCTCTTTTCTCCCAAACATTATTATATAATATATGATAAAAAGACATTTACTTTTCTTTGTATTTATGGGTTTCTTTTGTTCGGCATTCGCGCAAAAGATCCAGTCGCCACAGGAGTTTCTGGGCTATAAGCTGGGAGAGCATTTTACCCCGCATTACCGTATTGTCGAATATTTTAAATATGTGGCATCGGCCTCAAAAAATGTAAAGCTGCAGCAGTTCGGCACTACCAACGAGGGCAGGCCTTTATTGGCCATGTTCATCGCATCCGACGAGAATATCGGTCGCCTGGAAGAGATCCGTCACAATAACCTTAAACTGGCCGGTGTTGAAAGCGGCGGCGGCAGCACATCTATGCCGGTTGTTACCTGGCTGAGCTATAACGTACATGGTAACGAGCCGGCATCAAGCGAAGCCTCCATGTGGACTTTGTTCGACCTGGTTGACCCCGCAAACACAGCTACCAAAGCCTGGCTTAAAAATATGGTGGTAGTTATCGACCCATGTCTAAACCCCGATGGGCGCGATCGTTATGTAAACTTTTATAATTCGGTGGTGGGCTCAGCACCTGATGCTAACCCAACTTCGCGCGAGCACGTTGAGCCATGGCCGGGCGGCAGGGTTAACCACTTTTACTTTGACCTTAACCGCGACTGGGCATGGCAACAGCAAAAAGAAACCCAGGCCCGGGTAGGTTTATACAATCAATGGTTGCCACAGGTGCATGTTGATTATCATGAACAGGGTTATAACGCGCCTTATTATTTTGCTCCCGCTGCCGAGCCATACCATAAGGATATTACCCAATGGCAGCGCCAGTTCCAGGTTACAATTGGAAAAAACAACGCCAAGTATTTTGATCAGAATGGCTGGATGTATTTTACCAAATATGAGTTCGACCTGTTGTACCCTTCTTATGGTGATACTTATCCTTTATATAACGGTTCTATCGGCATGACCTATGAACAGGGTGGTATCAGCGCGGGTTTGGCCGTGGTTACACGTGCCGGTGATACCCTTACTCTGGTGCAGCGGGTTGCGCATCACCACTCAACAAGCTTGAGCACATTGGAGATAGCCTCGCTAAACACACAAAAACTTTTGGACGAGTACAAAAAGTTTTTTGATAACAACCGCAACAATCCTCCGGGCGAGTACAAGACCTATGTTTTTAAAAACGACAACAATAATAAAATAAATGCGCTGGCAAAAATGTTGGAGCGTAATGGTATCCAGTATGGGTTTGGTTTAGCCAATAAAACGGTAACAGGCTTTAACTATATCACACAAAAAACGGAGCAATATAATGTTGGCACGAATGACCTGGTAATTAATGCCTATCAGCCTAAAGCCGTGTTGCTGCATGTGCTGCTGGAACCTAAAACAGTTATCCCGGATTCGGCTACCTATGATATCACCGCATGGTCGCTACCCTATGCCTATGGGTTGAAAGCTTATGGAGTAAAAGAATCATTTAAACCGGCTAATGCAAAATGGAATGTGGCTGAACCGGGCCCATTAACCAATACGCATGCTTATGCCTATGTATCGGCATGGCAGTCAGTTAATGATGTGAAATTTTTAGCTGCCTTGTTAAAAAAGAAAATCAAAGTACGCTATGCCGAGAAACCTTTTGAAGTAGGCGGCAAGCAATTTACAGCCGGATCGTTGATTGTAACCCGTGCAGGAAATGACAATGCCGATTTTGATCAGATCGTAACCCAAACTGCGGCCTCACTTAACCAGGAGATCACTGCTATTTCAACAGGTTTTGTTGATAAAGGATCAGATTTTGGGTCGGATGCTGTCAGGGCTATCCGTCAGCCAAAGGTGTTGCTGGTGGCCGGTGATGGAGTTAACTCGGAGGCCATGGGCGAGGTTTGGCATTTGTTTGAGGCGCAGATAGGATACCCTATTACTTTGATCCGTTACCAGGACCTCGGTCGCACAAAACTTGGGGAGTTTGATGTGGCTATTTTTCCTGATGGCCGCTATGACGATTTTCCTTCAGAGAAACTTCAAAACTGGGTACGTGATGGTGGTAAGCTTATCGCTATGGAAAATGCAGTATCGTTACTGGTTGATAAAAAAGGTATCCTGCTCAAACGTAAGGAAGAGAAAAAGGACGATAAAGAAAAAGAGAAGGAAAAGGATAAACCGGTTAAATTATATGGCGACCGCGAACGCACGGCTATCAGCTCATCTATTCCCGGGGCGATTTATAAGTTAAAGCTTGACAATACCCACCCGCTTGGCTTCGGTTTGCCGGACTATTATTATTCGTTAAAGCTGAATGATGATATTTATGAACTGTTTAGCGATGATGACGGCTGGAATGTAGGCACCATAAAAAAAGATGGCTATGTATCGGGCTTTGTGGGATACGAATCAAAAAAGAAGATCAACAATGGTCTTCTTCTCGGTGTACAACCGATGGGCCGTGGCTCAATAGTTTATATGGTTGATGACCCACTGTTCCGCAGTTTCTGGGAAAACGGAAAGCTGTTATTCAGTAACGCCGTGTTTATGGTGGGGCAGTAGTGCCCCCCAGCCCCCTAAAGGGGGAGCAGCTACATCTATTTGATAATTAAAAGGCAGGTTCCCGTTTTGGGAACCTGCCTTTTGTATTTTAAGAATATGTTAATCAAAAAACTCCCCCTTTAGGGGGCCGGGGGGCTAATTATTCCCTTTTACCCTGCCTTTTTCGTCGTCGGCTCCAGAGCGGTGTTCGCGCATTTTGATGGAGTTGTTGCCAAAGTTGTAGGTGAAAGTAAGGCGCATTACGCGGGTATCATTCTTTTGTTTAATATCAAAGTTGTTGTTGATCACGTGGCTGCTCAGATCATTGCGGCGGATGTTGAAGATATCATCGCATGAAGCTTTAACATTGAATTTTTTATTCATGAATGATTTGCTCAGGCCCATATCTATTGAGTAACGTGGCCTGATCTTGTAGATGCCGTAGGTTAAGGAAGACTGATAATCGCCCATTACCTCAAAGCGGAAGCCTGCATATTTGAATGTTTGGGTTGTACGTCCCTGAAAAGCCCATTGTCCATCACTGAATTTTGAACCTGCCAGTGTATCTGATTTAAAGCCCAGGTAAAACGCTGTTGCGTTAACATTGCCTTCCCACCATTTGGTGATGGTGAAAGGAGTGTTTACATTGATGTTGTACCCTGTTTGGGTTTGCAGGTTATCATTTGTTTGGAAGGTTTTATTGCCTTCTGATAGTATCAGTTCGGTAATAGCATCAGATGTGCGACTATAACCAAGGCTCACATTAACCGTTTTATTATAAGTATAATTAAGCTCAAAGTTTTGTGTGTATTGCGCTTTCAGGAAGGCATTACCCTTTGAAAAGGTATAAGGATCAAGATAATATACAAACGGATTTAAGTCATCATACCCCGGACGGTCGATACGACGGCTGTATGAAAAACTCATTTCATGTTTGTCGCTTAAGGTTTGATTAACAAATACGCTCGGGAAAAAGTTCAGATAGCTTCTTTTAACCGGTGTAAAACCAATTAAATTTCCTGTCGACCGGGTTTGCTCGGCACGTAAACCTATTTGTACCGATGTTTTCTTGAATTGCTTGTTAAGGTTAATATACGCAGCGCTTATTTTTTCATTATAAATGAACCGGTTGGTACGTGTGGTATCATTTAAATAAGCCATGGTAACGCTATCCTGCTTTTGTGCGCGAAGGTCATTATCAGTTTTAACACTGCTGAATTTCGCACCGGCTTCCAGTTTTATGGTTTTGGTAAGGGGTTTGGCATAATCAACTTTGCCTGTATATATGGTAATGTTTGATGGTGTTTGGTTGCTTAAGTTCAGCGGAAAATGCTGCTGACTTCCATCCTCTTTAAAATAGTTGGTATAATAAAACGCGTTGGAGTTATTTTTAAACTTGGAGTAATCAAGGTCAAAACTGATTTCCTGACCGCTGGTATCTATCTTAATTTTATCATTAAGGTTAAGTGCAAAGTTTTTATACGTTTGTTTAATTACCGATGTGGTATGTAATGAAGAATCGGCAGCACCAAATTGCTTGCCTATAATGGTTTTAGTATCGTTATTATCGGTTCCGGAATTTGAATAGCCGCTTACCACAAAGCCGATGGTGTGTTTTGGCGTAAGGTCATAATCGGCACCCAGGCGGTAGTTGTTGTAATGGTTGCTGCCCGGCATTAATGATCTTTGGTTAAAATAAGTTTTATTGCCCAGGCTATCGGTAACTACACGGTTTAAGCGCAGATCATGCCCGCGTTTGTTATCGCCCCTGCTTAACGAGGTAAATACATTAAGATTACCCTGTTTGTGATTAAGGTTTAGGCTGCTGTTATCGCGCCAGTACTGGCCTTTTGCACCGCCTACTGTTATGCTGCCGTTTGTGCCCGATTGTGTATTCTTTTTTAGTTTGATGTTGATGATCCCCGAGTTACCGGCCGCATCATATTTAGCAGATGGATTGGTAATGATCTCGATAGATTTAATGGTGTTGCCATCAGTTGAGCGCAATAAAGTGGCCAATTGAGCAGCGGTAAGGTATGTTAGTTTATCGTTGATCATTACGGTTACACCTTGTTTACCTTTCAGGCTGATGTTATCATCCTTATCTACGGTAACGCCGGGGGCTCGCTCCAAAATCTCCATGGCGGTATTGCCGGCTGCAAGTACGCTGTTTTCAACGTTCATTACGGTACGATCAATCTTGCGCTCAATTAAAGGTTTGGTGGCGGTAATGGTAACAGCCTTTAATTCGGTACTGCCGGTACGCAGGTTTAATGCAGGCGCTGTAACCTGCGATGCATTAGCCGGTACGGTAAAACTTTTACTTACCGCTTTCTGATAGCCAACAACGGTTGCTTTAATTAAGTAATTGCCGGCTTTGATATTGGTAAAAACGTAAACCCCGGCATCGTTGCTGAGTGCGCCCTTAACTACGGTTGAATCGGATGCACGCAGGAGGCTTACTGTTGCATAGTCAAGCGGTTTGCCTTGATCATTGAGCAGGGCGCCGGATACCTTTGTGGCAGGCGCCGCCTGCTGGGCAAAGGATACACTGCAACTGATAGCAACAAGCAGCAGTGTATAAAATATGTTCTGTATGATAGTTTTCATTTTTGGTGTTGTTTTTGAAAGTAAGGGCAATACAATGCCATGAAAAGAATTGCTTCTTTTTTAAAATTTGTAAACAAGTTTTTGTTAGTTCCCGGCGTGTTTTGCCGATTTTAGGGGCTAGTAATTATGAGATATAGGCGATTGTTTTCATAGTGTTCATGTTTTTTAATTTAAATTTTGGCAAAACAATCCCACCTGACCCGGAGGTCATTTTTTTGACTTTATTAAATTTATATTGCCGGATTACCCGGAAATGGTAATTGTGTTGCTTTTTACATTAAGATGCAAAAACAGGGGTGTTGGTTACAGATTATTTTCACTTTTTAATGCAGGCATTAAATTTTTTGCCATATCCTTAATAATTCTAAAGGTAATTGGCATGTCATTTTCACAAACAAGGTTTGACGAATGGTGGGCTATCCGGTTGTTTACAAGCGATTTGCCTTGTTGTTGCAACAGGAAGTAAAAAGGAATAATAAGCCCGCTAAAAATTAGCAGGCTTATATATTTAAATATTGTTTTCATAGGATAATGTTTTATCGTGCTTGTACTGTCGAAGTATCGGGACTTGCCGATGTTGTATCCTGTTGTTGGAGTGCTTTCAGACTATCGGCTTTTAATTTGGCAGCCTTTATAGGATCAACTTTGCATTCCAATCCGTTTGCGGTCATGATATAAGTGGCCGTGGTAATGCCGTCGCCTTCGCTTTTGCACTCATATATATTAAAGTTGATGTTGCGGTCGAGTTTCTGGTCGATGATGATTTTTGCATTCAGCGGAACTTTCAGGGTTAGGTGCAGCTCCTGTCCGCGCCATAAAAAGCCTTTTGGCATTTCCAGGTGACGGTCAAAATTCAATACCGAATCTTTTTGCTCAAAACGATAAGATGAACTGCGCGCGTTGATCAGAGCTTCCTCCAGATTGGTACCTCTGGCGCTGAAAGTTTCGATCAGTACCGGCTGCGGCACGTCGCTTTTTTCAATATCGATGTTAACACTACGGTTTGGCATGTCATCACCATTAAAGTCGTCATCTAAAATGATCATGCCTTTAAAGCGTTCATTTATTCTGAGGCGGGTGCTGTCTTCATTGCTTAAATACTTGGTGTCATTCAACTGCAGGTAATAGGTATTATTAGCAGTTGGCTTAATCTTAATGGTTTGGGTAAACTTACCACCCTCGCGGAAGCTGGCAGCAGTTTTTACACCATAATATGAAACTGCGCCTAACGAGGCTAACCAGATACATAACAAAACAGTACCAATGGAACGGTTAAAAGAAACCTTTTTAAACAAAAAGCCGATGGTTGTCAATATAATGGCCAACAAAGGTATCGACAGCACTAAAAAGGCGCTTAACATAAAAATGCCGTTAGCCTGGTGGTTAGTGATATTGAAAGGGAACAAATTATAGATGCCCATGTTACCTGCGGTAAACAACGCCACAAGCGAAACAATGAGCGCTATGGTCATGCCAAGACAGGCTAACAAAATAGCAGCAGCTACTACTTTACCAAGAAAACTGCCGGTGCCCTTTAAGAAAGCAGCCAGGTGTTCAATAATATCGCTGATAAGATCACGCACCTGGTAAATGAAAGGTTTGGCCTCATGCTTAAAGTTTTGAAGGTTTTCGCGTACGGTGCTTAGTTCCTCTTCAAAATTCCTTTTAAAGCCTTTCAGGTTTTGTTTTTCGCCTTTCATGGCCATTCGGTCGGCACGGGTAACGGCCTTTGGCACAACCATCCATAATATAATATATATAACAAGGCCCATAGCGGCAAAAGGAACCATGATAGCAAAGGCTAATCGTACCCAGGCCGGGTTAATGTCAAAATAATTGGCGATACCGGCGCATACACCGCTAATGAGGTGATCATCCGGATCGCGGAAAAGCCTGCGGCGTTCGGTATTATATTCAAATGGATTACCGCCGGAGGTTTTACCGTCAGATTCGGCGGTTTCAAAATCCTGTACACTGCCCATTTGCCCGGTAACTTCCTGTACGTCGGCCTCAACAATAACTTGTTTGGCATCACGCGCCAGGATTTCGTTAAACATTTCGGCAATGCGGTTTTCAATGTCGGTTGTGATTTCCAGGCTATCGGCCGAAGTAGAAAAGTGACGCTTTACATCCGTCATATAGTTCTTCAGCACTTCGTAGGCATCTTCTTCGATATGAAAAACCATGCCGTTTATATTTATGATAATTGTTTTGTTCATGATTGTTTGAGTTGTAGGTTTTTCTATTTTCTGTCACCGATAGCTGTTTGAACAGCAAATACCAGTTCCTGCCAGGTTTTATCCAATTGTTCAAGTACCGCGCGGCCCTCGTCCGAGAGTACGTAATACTTTCGGGGCGGCCCGGAAATCGACTCCACCCAGTTGTACGTGAGCAGGCCGTTATTTTTTAAGCGGGTTAAAAGAGGATACAGAGTACCCTCAACTACAAGCAGTTGGGCTTTCTTAAGTTCAGCAATTATGTCTGATGCATATGTTTCGCCCTTTGCTATGATGGAGAGAATGCAATACTCCAGTATGCCTTTCCTCATTTGGGTTTGGGTGTTTTCGACGATCATAATACAAAGATATATGTTTTAGATTGTATTATGCAATACATAGTACTATAATTATTATTGTTTTAGCTAAAACTTGGTTTTTTGAAAAAAAAATGACGTTTTAAAAGAAATTACTTGACTTTTTGATAACGTAACATTACTTTTATGATTAATTAACTATTAACTGATCTTATTATTAACGAAATGAAAAAACTTCTACTCGTAAGTTTGTGCTTACTTGTGTTGTCTATGACGCAAGTATTCGCGCAAAATCGTACAGTTACTGGTACAGTTACGGCCAAGGATGACGGCCTACCCATCCCAGGGGTAACAGTAAAAGTAAAGGGTTCAACAATCGGAACCCAAACTAACGCAGCCGGTAAATTTTCTCTCAGCATTCCGGAAAATTCAACACTTGTTTTCTCGTTCATCAGCTACGAAACACAGGAAATTGCTTCTGCTCAAAGGATCACTTTCAATGTGGTTATGGTTAGCGCCAGCAAACAACTTGGTGAAGTTGTTGTACAGGGTGCCCTTGGTGTTAAGAAACAAGCAAGAGCTGTTGGTTATGCATCAACAAACGTTGATTCAAAACTTTTAACCGAGGCTAAAGTTACCAACGCTGCAAACGGCTTAACCGGTAAAATTGCAGGTTTGCAGGTTAACACTGTAAACAACGGCGTTAACCCTGATACCCGTATCGTTTTACGTGGTAACAGAAGTATCAACGGTAACAACCAGGCGCTGATTGTTGTTGACGGTACCCCGGTATCAAACAACTTCCTTAACCAGATTAACCCTAATGATATTGATAATATCACGGTATTGAAAGGTGCCGGTGCATCAGCTATCTATGGTTCTGAAGGTTCAAACGGTGTGGTTTTGGTTACTACTAAACGTGGTGCCGGTGTTCCAACTGTTACTTACAGCAACACTACTCAGGCCGAAAACTTCTCTTACTTCCCTAAATTGCAAAGGCAGTTTGGTGGCGGTGCAGGTGAGATCATCGACCCTTTAACCGGTGCTTATGGTTATGTACCATACGAAAACCAGTCTTTCGGTCCGATGTTTGATGGTTCAATTGTACCATTGGGCGCTCCACGTTCAGACGGTAGTACTCCTATGGTTAAGTACTCATCAACCGGTAAAGACCCTCGTTTAGCTGTGTTCAACACCGGTTTAACCGAGCAAAACGATATCTCTTACCAATACGGTGATGATAAAGGTACTTTCTTCTTTTCTGCACAGGATGTTTATACCAAAGGTGTAGTTCCAAATGACAGGAACCGCAGGGATGGTATCACTGTAGCAGGTTCAAGAAACTACGGTATCTTTAAAACTGATTACCGCGTTCAGTATACTCAAACAAACACCAGCACTTCCGGTCCTGACTTTTTCCAGGGTCGTGGTTTTTACTGGAACGTGTTAAACCAGCAAGCTAACGCTCCATTAACTGATTACAAAGACATCAACAGTAAATATGGTAGCGTTGACGGTTTCTACAATGCTTACTATCCTAACCCATACTGGCAAACAGTAAACTCTCGCCAGGTAACCCGCAAAGACGCCCTTATCGGTAACGCTACAATCACTGTAGCTCCGGTTAAATGGTTTGATGCTTCGTACAAGGTGTCTGCTTCATACGGTTGGCAACAATACAGGGCAACCAACGCACAAGTTGATTTTAGCCCTTACGCTATTGCCGATACTTACACCGATGCTGACGGTAACACTTACCACACCAGCAACATTGCTTCACAGCTTAAATTTAAACCAGGCAGTGTTTATGATATTGATGTATTTGGCGACGGCAGCGGTAACGGTTACTCACGTTTGCAAGGCGACCTGTTGTTAAACTTCAAACATAAGTTTGGTGACTTTAACGCTAACTTATTATTAGGTAACTCTATTTATACCAAGAAACTTAAGTTTGTTCAAAACGGTGCTACCAATTTGTTGTTAAAAGATTTTTACAACTTAGCTTACCGTACCGGCGATGTTAACGCAAGCACTGGTTACCTTGAGCAAAATCTTGTTGGTTTCTTCGGCGACTTAAACTTTAGCTATAAAGACTGGGCGTTTTTAGAGGTTACCGGTCGTAATGATAAAACTTCATTGTTAGCTAAACAAAACAGGTCATTCTTCTACCCTTCTGCTAAATTATCAGTAGTACTTACCGATGCGATCCCTGCATTAAAGAAAATCAATTTCTTATCATACTTAAAAGTAAGGGGAAGCTACAGTAAGGTAGGTCAGGTAGATGTTAATCCTTATGCACTACAAAACGTATTTGCCAGCGCTGCCGGTTACCCATACGGAAGTGTTGCTTCGGTAGCATTAAGCTCTAACTTAAACAACCCTAACCTTAAACCTGAGTTATCATACGAGCAGGAATACGGTTTGGAATTAGGTTTATTTGACAACCGTATCTACATTAACTCAAGCTACTATAACACCCACACTAAAAACCAAACTTTTGGTGTAGCTATTTCTCCGGCTTCAGGTTATTCAACCGCTGTTCAAAATGCCGGTGAGCTGCAAAACAAAGGTTGGGAATTTGAGGTAAAGGCATCTCCGGTTGTAAAAGCAGGTGGTTTCTCTTGGGACTTAGGTGCTAACTTTGCTATCTACAACTCAAAAGTACTTTCATTATTGCCAGGTGTTCAGTCATTCAATATTCCGTTTGCAAGCGGTGCGGCAAGTACAAGTTACGCTGTTGTAGGCAAGCCTTATCCAATGATCATGGGTACCGATGTTTATCGCGATCCGCAAGGTCACGTTATTGTTGACGCTGTAAGCGGTTTGCCTTCACTAAACCCTACTAACCAACAATTAGGAAACGCTGCACCTAAATATATCTTAGGTTTCAATACAGCTTTCAGGTACAAATTTGTAACCTTATCAGCTGTTGCAGAATACCGTGGTGGTTACAGCATCTACAACGCTGTGGGCAGGGCCTTAAACTTTACAGGTACATCTGCTATTTCAGCATCTGCAGGCCGTCAGCCATTCGTATATCCTAATTCAGTTATCCAAACAGGTCCTAACACTTACGCTCAAAATACCAACGTTTCTGTTAATGATGGTAACGCCGGATTCTGGACTAATTCAGCTTATTACACTTCAACTGCTGCTTACGTAAGTAGTGCTGCTTTCTGGAAATTAAGGGAAGTTGCCTTAAACTTTGATCTTTACCAATTTATTAAAGGTCAAAAATATATTAAAGGCTTAACATTTGGTTTAGTAGGTCGTAACCTGTTAATGTTCAGGCCTAAGAGCAACCCTTGGACAGATCCTGAGTATAGCGTGGATAACTCAAACGCTGTTGGTGTAACAACAGAAGATCAAACTCCGCCAACAAGGATCTACGGAGCTAACCTTACTGTTAAATTTTAAAATTGTATAAGACCATGAAAAAATATATCATATATTCTTTAATGCTGATTGCCGGTGCAATTAGCGGTTGCAAGAAGAATTTTTACGATTTGACTAACCCGAATCAGCCAACTTCTGCATCTGCCGCGCTGGTATTACCGAGTGCGCTAAGTACTTCGGCGGCGCTTGTAAACGGTAGTTATACCGTGTACGGCTACTGGATGGGATATCTATCTCCTGCTGCGGGTTATGCTCCAAGCCAGTCGTTGTTAACTTACAACTTCACAACATCTGATTACCAGGTTTGGACAGGTTATTACTTAAACCTTGCCAACTACGATTATATTTTGAAACAAACCGCCGGTGATAAAACACAGGTTTACTTCAATTCAATTGCACAGATCATGACCGCTTACGGTTTTGAAGGTTTGGTTGATAACTATAACAACGTACCTTACACCAAAGCTTTCCAGGGATCGGCTAATTTGTTGCCAACTTATGATAAAGGGCCAGATATTTATGCCGACTTGATCAAGAGGCTTGATGGTGCTATTGCTGCTATTAATGGTGCTGATACCAAAGTAGCGGTTAGCCCTTCATCTGCGGATATCGTATTTGCAGGTAACATGACTAAATGGAAACAATTTGCCAATACATTGAAATTACGCCTGATCTTAAGGCAATCAAATACAGGCAATTTTGCTACTGTCGCGGGTGGTGTTTCAACTACCGCTGCTGAAGGCTATCTTACTGCTGATGCAGGTGCCAACCCAGGCTACCAGAATATCGATGGTAAGCAAAACCCTTTCTGGAATGTGTACGGGTATAGCCAATCTGGTGCAACAAAAAGCCCGGCTACAACAGGTGGTGCTTATGCCGTTGGTTTATTTAAGAGCAATAGCGATCCACGTGGCCCTATCTTTTATCAGCCGGTAAATGGTGATATTATCGGTAACCAGTTTGGTGCAGCTGTGCCGGTCACTGCAAGTAATTTTGGAACCAACGTTATTTCAGGCGGTTCATTTGTAAGTGGTTCTGGCTTGCTGAAAAGCCCTTACATGGACGCTGTATTGTTTTCTGCTGCGGAGTCATACTTCCTGCAAGCCGAAGCAAAATTCAGAAATCTGGCTACTTCAGGTACAGCAACAGCCGAAGCATTGTATAACTCAGGTATTAAAGCTTCTTTTGAAAGTGCTTATATATCTTATAGCGGAACAAACAAAACCACTAACAATTCAGCTGCTGACGCTGACGCGACCACCTATTATTCACAACAGAAAAATAACGTGAACTACGGCGCTTCAACTGATAAATTACAAGCTATTATTACTCAAAAATATTTGGCGATAACAGGTTATAACATGTTGGAGGCATATAATGAGTACAGAAGGACTGGCTTCCCTAACCCTCCGGCGTCAATAGCCAACGGCGCTTTGGGTGGTGGTAAATTGCCGACCCGTATATTTTATCCGAACTCCGAATATCAGCAAAACGCTGCTAACGTAGGTGCTGAAGGAACAATCAACCAGTTTACATCAAAAATTTTCTGGGCTAAGTAATAAAACATTAAAAAGATAGAAAGATGAAAATTAAATACATAACCAAAGGCTTAGCATTATTGATGCTGACCGTGTTTTTCAGCTCGTGCCTGAAGGACAGCAGATATGTTGATTTTGGTGCATCGGGTACAATTGTTGAATTTCCGCTGGGTGGCCAGATTAATTTCGGCCCGGATGCTATAACTGAAGCACCGGACGAATCTGATGGCAGCACTATCGTTAGGCAATTTGCTGTAAACGTTGCTTCACCGGCAATACCAACAAAGGAGACTAAAATAACCCTGGCGGTTGATAATAGCCTCGTTGCTGCTTATAACAAAACACAAACTGCAGTATCTTATGAAACGTTTCCTACTGACGCGTTTAAATTTACCAATACCAGCGTAACTATTCCTGCGGGTCAAAGGGTAGCTATAGTTTCGGTTACTTTTTATAAGGCAAAGCTTGATCCTTCAAAAAGCTATATGCTACCTATTAAAATAGCTGATGCTGGTGGTTTGAATATCAGTGCTAATAAAGGTGTTCATTATTATCACTTTATTGGTAACGACTTTGCTGGTCTTTATAAACACCAGTTTACAAGGACGCCTGCGGCCGGAAACTTCACTTATGCAGATGGTGAAACTTCTACCTTCCTTCCGGATTCACCAACTCAATTTGAAGTAGCTGGCGGATATTATACTGGAGATATCAGATATGTGGTTAGCTTCACTAAAACTGGTACCGGTGCAAGTGCTACTTACTCTCATTTTGAATTGTCTATCAACTCTGATGACGTTACAAGGATTGGAAATGCTGGTATTACTGTTACTGCAGCTCCAAAAATTGTTGGATATGTAGAGAAAGAGTATACGTTTGCAGAAGCATTAGCATTATTTGATACCAACGGGATAGTTTATAGTGTTCTCGGCGGTTCTGGTGCAAGAACAAATCTTGATCAATACAAGAAATAATATAAAAGATCATTTCGGAAAGGGGCGCTCATAAAAAGCGCCCTTTTTTGTGATACAATTTTGTAACTATTAGATATTTAACCTAACGATTGTTTATAAATTCTTTATATTCATTCAAATATTATCATAATCAAGGATACCATGAAAAAGTTATTGTTATGTTGCTTGCCTGTTATGGCCGGCACCCTGAGCTTTGCTCAAACTATTAATGTGGCTGGTAGGGTAAGTAATGAAAAAGGACAGCCGGTTCCATTCGCTTTTATTGCTGACGTAAAAAGCAACCATGCAACTTTTACCGATTCGCTGGGCACATTTGATTTGCCTGCCGAGGCCTCTTCAAAACTAACGGTTAAGGCGTATAACTTTAATGATACTTTAGTTAATGTAAATAACCAAACCAATTTAAATATAAGTCTGAATGGCGATGGGGCAACTCAAGCCGGATCTAAATTGAAAACATCTGTAGTTAATAATTACGATACCTTCAGCTCAAGAATAACCACTATGGCAGCAAACACCAATGCCATATCTGTTACGCGCCACCAGGACGCCACCCGCGGGAGCAGGTATTTATATGATACCTGGGTACACGGTTACGTTACCAGTGCAGCCGATTCGATAGTGGAGAATATACATTATTTATTTAACTATGATAAAATAGGCGGAAGCTTGTTGGTTAATAAAGATAATAGCACCATACTGCAGATAGATGGCAGCAGCTTTAAAACATTTATTTTATTTGATGCACAGGCTAAAGCGCATCCCTTTGCAAAAGTGCCTGCTATTTCGCCACAGCGCTATGTTGAGGTAATTAGCGATGGGCCTAAGTATAAAATTTATAAGGATTTGGCTACCAAGTTCCATAAAGCCGATTTTTCGACCAATGGTCTCGCTTCAACAGGCAATAATTACGACGAGTATATCGATCAGGATTTTTATTATGTTGTAAAGGATGGTGGCCAACCGGTGAAAATGTTATTGAAGAAAAAAGCGATTAAAGAAGTGTTTGCGGCAGATGCAGATAAATTAAATAAATTTATGTCGACCGCGGGTTCGGATGATATTGATGATAACTATATGAAGTTGCTAGGGCAGACGATGAATAAATAGTATTTATGGATCATTATAAACAAGAAATGCCCGGTATATACCGGGCATTTCTTGTTTATAATTCGAGTTAGATCTGATGATTATCCAGTGATCTTTACCAATCATCGAATAGTTTAACAGCTTGTTAGCTATTCTAAATCAGTAGATTTTCCATTGAAAACGAATGTTGAACCACCTTGTGGTGTTACCGTAATGTCTGAAATATAGTATGAAGATGCAGCGATAATAGACACGAATCCTCCCGAGAATGAAGTTACGTTGAAGTTGGCAAACGTAGTGCGATTATAGCCTTTTACAGACGTAACGGCGCCGTTATCTACAATGATATCGTACTCATATGGAGAGCCTGCCGGGTATACAAATGCAGTTTCAAAATGCGCTGGTAAAGTAGGGATAGCAACCGGTGTAGGTGTAGGGTAGTTAATTGAAGCTAATGCCCAATGTGATCCCGTTGTTACTCTAATTAACTTTCCGGTAACTGTATATGAATCAGGACTATTAGTTAATACTCCCGCTAAAAAACTGTCAATGGAAGGAGGAGTGGAACTGTTAGAATTATAGGTTGCCACTTGGTAGGCTTTCATCGCATCCCGGAACTTTTGTCCCCCCTGAAGATCTATGAGACCAATAGTTAATGCAAAAAAATCTTGCCCGGCGACTGTTGATGTTGTTATTTGTGTGCCGTTACTATAAACACCATAAGATGCTCCTAATGCAGGAACACCGTTCACTAAAGTAGGATACGCAGCCTGGTTCCAAACAGGAGTTCCAATAACCTTTACCTCTGCTCCTGACCATACACCCTTATAGGTATCAAAAGTTTCACCGGGTTGCCTTGGCTGTAGCGCTAAATCAGCATAAGTGTAAGTTGGCTGACCGGTGTTCACCTTTGTACTTTTTCCTTTGGCGCTTTCGTCATTAACAGGTTTAAACGAATCTTTTTGGCATGAGCTAAAACCTGCCAGTAACAGCAGCACGCCCCATAATAGTTGTTTTTTCATATTGATTTGTGATATTGTTTATGTAAATAATTATAGTTTACGAAATGTCAAGATTGCCGTTAAATACGAACGATGTCCCGTTAGCACGGTAAATGGTTACTGATACATGGTATATTGTTCCGCTTACCAAATTATAAGTTCCTGTGCCGAAACCGCCGGCCATGCCTTGCTCAATGCCGCCTTTAAATATTTTAGTTATTGAAATGTTGCCATTATTGCCATAAACATCATATACAATAGTATTATCAGCGGGGTCAGGCACCGCGCCGACAAATTTAGGCGCCGTTGGTGCGGCTGGTGTTGGAGTAGGATAACTTACCGAAGCTAACGCCCAATGTGAACCGGTTGTTACCCTGATGAGCTTGCCTGTAACAGTCACATAGCCTCCCATGCCACTTGTATAAGAATCTTTTATATAATCGGATGCTAAAGGAACTTGCCCCTGTCCGCCAAGTTTTTCGTAATTATCGCGGGCTTTCGTATAATTATCGATGTCCTTTTGGAAAGCCTGGAGATCTGGCAAGGCAATGGTTCCTATTGATAGAATAAAGAAATCCTGCCCGGTAGCGACACTTGATGAAATCATATTTCCATTGCTGTAAACTCCATATGACGCATCTAAGCCAGGTATTCCATTTACCAATGTAGGATACGCAACCTGGTTCCAAATAGGTGTTCCTATCATTTTCACTTCTGCCCCCGACCATACACCTTTGTAGGTGTCAAAGCTTTCTCCGGGCTGTCTTGGCTGTAGCACTAAATCAGCATAAGTGTAAGTTGGCTGACCGGTGTTTACCTTTGTTGCTTTCCCTTTGCCGCTTTCGCCATTAACAGGTTTAAACGAATCCTTCCGGCATGAGCTAAAACCCGCCGCTAATAGCAGCACGCCCCATAATAGTTGTTTTTTCATATTGATTTGTGATATTTTTTTATAAAAATATAATATCAATATGGTATTATCAACCCGTATTTTTCTTGTAAACGAGTAGGTGTTTTAACTGAAAATTTAAATATGGCTATATAGTGACTATTGGTTAAAGTATTATTTCTTAGCTACACTGTATTTGCCAGGACCAATAAATATTAAACCGGCAAACATAATAGCGTCTTCAACAGCATGAGCGGCATCGCCAAGCCCGCCGCCGGTACCCAGGTGCATTGACGCGGCTACTATAAGGTTGATAAGCAACAGGATACAAACCGGCCGGAAAGCCAGGCCGATGATGAGCAGGAAACCACCAAAACATTCGGTAACTGCTGCCAGCAATCCCCAAACCACCGGCCAAAAGTGGATGCCCACATATTTCATAGAGGCGCCAAGATGTTCCCAGCTATTTACGCCGCCCATCAGTTTAGGGAAGCCGTGATAAATGAACATAATACCAAGCCCTATGCGGATAATCAGTAGTCCGAAGTTTTTGTAGTTACCTAAATTGCTTAGAAGTGCCATTTTGCAGATGTTTTGTTGATATGAGGGGCTTAAGGTAATAAAAATGTTGGAGGGTATTAAACAGGAGATTTTTAATTCCCTTCTTGAGAGAGTAATAGCCCATCAAAACACAGTCAGAAGGTTTTAAGAATGTGGGCTGTGCGATTCCCTCCCCTGGGAGGGTGTAGGGAGGGGTTTTATCGACAGGCTTATTAGCTAAATGGTGTATAGACCCCTCCCTGCCAATACGCAATCCTAACGCACCCCTCCCAGGGGAGGGAATTGTCAATAGATGGACTATTACTCTCAAGCGAGGAATCGCACATGCCCTCTCCGTTTTTATATCGGGTCTGCTTCTCATCACAATCTATCATATTCAAACTATTGTGCTTATATTAAGTCACTAAATAACCTATATGAGAACAAGCCTTATTTTATCACTATGCATGTTCGCGCTGTCGGCAATAGCGCAAAAAAACACCTTGCGTACGCAGGTGAACACAAAAGCCGATGCCTTACAGCAACAGGTAATAACCTGGCGGCGCGATTTTCATGAACATCCGGAATTGGGCAATCATGAAGTGCGCACATCGGCTATTATCGCAAAGCACCTTCAGTCCTTAGGGATTGAGGTAACTACGGGCGTAGCCACAACGGGGGTAGTTGGAATATTGAAAGGTGGGCATCCCGGCCCGGTGGTAGCGCTTCGCGCAGATATGGACGGCCTGCCGGTTATTGAGCGCACGCCTGTGCCCTTTGCATCCAAAGTAAAAACAACCTATAACGGACAAGAAGTTGGCGTAATGCATGCCTGCGGTCACGATTCGCACATGGCTATCCTGATGGCCGTTGCACAAGTGCTGTCATCAATGAAAGCCGATTTGCATGGCACCGTAAAATTCATTTTTCAGCCGGCGGAAGAAGGTGTTGAGCCCGGACAACAAGGCGGAGCCGAGGAAATGGTAAAGGAGGGTGTGCTGGAAAACCCTAAGGTTGATGTGGTTTTCGGCCTGCACATAAATTCGCAAACCGAAGTGGGTAAAATTACTTACCGGCCGGGTGGCACTATGGCCGGGGTTAATGATATGCAGATTATCGTAAAGGGCCGGTCGGCGCATGGGGCCTATCCATGGTCGAGCGTTGACCCTATTGTAACATCGGCCCAGATCATCAATAACCTGCAAACCATAGTAAGCCGCAATATCAACGTAACCGAAAATCCTGCTGTAGTAACAATTGGCGCTATAAAGGGTGGTAACCGCTCAAATATCATCCCCGAATCGGTAGAAATGCTGGGTACCCTTCGCTCCTTCACCCCGGCCGATGAGAAAATGCTGGTTACCCGGGTGACAGAAATAGCCACCAAAACCGTCGACGCCATGGGGGCAACCGCGACTGTAAAAATTCCTTACAGCAGCCATTACCCTGTAACGTATAACGATCCGGAGCTCACACAAAAAATGGTGCCGAGCCTGCAGCAAACCGCCGGGGCCGTTAATGTGTTATTGCGTCCGCCTGTAACAGGTGCCGAAGATTTTAGCTTTTACCAGGAAAAAGTACCGGGCTTGTTCATATTTTTGGGTGGGATGCCAAAAGGCGGTGATCCGCTGAAAGCGCCATCGCACCATACCCCCGATTTCTATATTGACGAAAGCGGGTTTAGTTTGGGCGTGAAAGCTTTGTGCAATCTCACCATCGACTATATGAATAACAAAACAAAATAATATGAAATACCTATTAGGAATAGTTGTACTGCTTGGTTTGGGATGTAAACAAAACGCAAAGCAAGCTAATGATAAACCAGCCGACAGCGTAGCGGCCGCCAAAACTGATACTGCCCGAAACGGCGAATATCTTGACTGGCATAAAGTAAAGTTAAATGGGAAAATAGATATGCTGTCGAGCTTTACGGCTACCTCTAAAATTTTAAGTAAGCCCGATAGTGTTGTAGCACCTAACTATGAAGACATATCGGTTTCTTATTTTAATGGAGAGAAATTTAAGTATGTGTATTATAAAGGGCTGCAGTTTGAAATGATGAATGACAGCCTGGCATTTGCACAAATAGATTTCAGCAAAGATACAACGCTTTATTTTACGAGTGATAAAATCAGGTTAAGCTATAATACAACGTTAGCCGATTTCAAAAAAGTTTTTCCGAAGACAGCCGAAAAAGAGTTGTCAGGAGCAGATAGGGATAAATACCAGGTAATTGGCCTTGACGTTTCCCAGCCGGCAATAGAGGACAGGTGGATGTTTTGGTTTAGCCATAATGGAGGCAGATTGCTCAAGGTAGAATACTTTATACCCGATTGATATTGATTTAAAGCAGAACGTATTTTTACACAGGCTTATTCGTATATTGAACGGCCTTAATATTTTAGCGTGTGAAATTGTTAAGATCATGAAAAAGCATTTATTACCCCTTTTATGCCTGTGCATGTTTATGAGCAGTTTGCCTGTTATGGCAGCTTCTGTAAAAGCAATGCCTCCTGCCGATACTGTTGCTAAGTTAAGGCCAGAGGTTCGCCAGGTGGTGGAAACTGTAATAAAAGCATCCGGTACTTTTAACATTGAGGCGGTAACAGATCTTTATGCACCTAACGCGGTTGTTGCCGACGAACAACCACCCTTTTCATGGAACGGACAATTGGCCGGTGTGCAATGGATCAACTCGGTACAAAAGGCTGTTAAGGATTTCAAGATTAGCGATTTCAAAGTAGATCTACAGCGGATCAAAACTTTTCAGCAAACCGACGAAATTGTTTACCTGGTAGCCCCCGTTGAATATACCGGCCTTGTAAACGGCGAACATTTTGAAGAACAGGGCGCTTTTTCATTTGTGTTAAGAATAGTGAGCGGTAAATGGCTCATCAAAAGTCAGGCTTGGGTGCCGAGAAACGGCTTGTAAACGCCTGCTATATAAAACCTGTTTATGCAACCTGAATTTATCACTTTTAAAAAATTTGATGACCCTGCTTTGGCGCAGGCATTAACCGATTTGCTTGAAGAAGCCGGTATCGAACATCAAACCGAAAAAGGAGGATTCTCTTTCGACCCTACTTTTGCTGCCAGTGCTGAACTCTCAACAGAATACCGGGTGAAGATCAGTCCTGATGACTTCACCCGCGCCAATGAACTCCTCAATGCCAGCGAGGCTGAAGATATCAAACATGTTGATAAGAGTTATTATCTGTTCAGCTTTACCAATGCCGAATTGATGGAGATTCTGGAGAAAGCCGATGAATGGAGCTCGTTTGACCACCAGCTTGCACGCAAACTGCTTGCCGAACGGGACATTGATGTGAGCGATCAAAAATTGGCCGAGATCAATCAAAACAGGATAGATGAACTTAAGGCTCCGGAAAGCACACAGCGCGAATGGGTGATTATTGGTTATCTCTTTGCTTTATTGGGTGGCGTACTTGGTATTTTTATTGGCTGGATGCTTTCATCGCTTAAAAAGACATTGCCCACCGGCGAAAAGATTTTTGTTTACAGCGAGGCCGACCGCAGGCAAGGGAAAAATATCCTGTACATTTCAATAGTTGTAACGGTGATTGCTGTTGCCTATCGGGTGATCCGGGACATGACGATGCAATAGTAATCCCAATGCCATAAAAGCCGGGATGTAAAGCCTGCCTGCAACCCGATGCTTATTTTTGTGTTCACAATACATATGAGCACAACTAAGATAAAACTGAGCGTGCTCGACCAGTCGCCGATAAGGAAAGGTGCTACTGCCGAGCAGGCCATACAAGAAACCATACAACTGGCAAAATATACCGATACCCTGGGTTATACCCGCTTTTGGATTTCGGAACATCACAATATGGGTATTATAGCGGGCTCTACCCCCGAGGTATTGCTGGCCCACCTGGCAGGTGAAACTAAAAATATGCGCATGGGTTCGGGCGGTATCATGATGCCCAATCACAGCACCCTTAAAGTAGCCGAAAACTTCCGTATGCTGGAGGCCTTGTTCCCCGGCCGGATAGATCTGGGCATGGGCCGTGCGCCGGGGACCGACAGGATTACGGCATCGGCGCTTAACCCTTCAAACCAGTTCAGGGAACAGGATTTTGTAGAGCAGTTGGCCGACCTGCAAAACTACTTTCATGACACCTACGAGCCGGGAACTATCCAGGCGCGTATCAGGGCTATTCCGCAGGTAAAAACTGTACCCAATATGTGGCTGCTGAGTTCAAGCGGGCAAAGCGGTTTGTTTGCGGCGCATTTTGGTATGGGTTTCTCTTTTGCCCATTTTATTAATCCTAATGGCGGGCCCGAAAGTGTTAAAATGTACAAGGAGCGCTTTCAGCCATCGGATGATCTGAAACAACCGGAGGCTAATGTGGCTGTGTTTATTTTCTGTTCGGAAGATCCCGAAAAGGTAAGACAGCACCAGGCTGTGATGGATCACCGCTTTTTACAATTTGAAAAGGGAGGCCCCATCGTTCCGCTAAGTTATGATGATGTAAAGGATGTAGAGTATACGGGAGCCGAGCAGGATCGTATCCGTTATAACCGTTACCGTGTGATAGCAGGTTCGCCTACCGAACTGAAGCTGAAATTAAGCTGGCTCGCCAATGATTATGAGGTTGATGAGATCATGGCTGTTACCATTACCGAAAATTTTGAAGACAGGCTGGAATCGTACCGCTTGCTGGCAGAGCAGTTCGAATTAATATAAGTGTAAGCAAAAATGTCATTTCGATAGAGCTGGGAGAGGTTGAGCGCTGGGGGCGAAAGAGAAATCTTATACGCCATGCAAGTTGTTGTGTATGGCGTATAAGATTTCTCCTCACGGCCACCTCCATAGCCCATCACTGTTCGTTCGAAATGACAAGATGGTTTTTTTAACTATTCCGGGTAAATAACTTTATCTTGAAAATGCCGTTTTAATAACCGAAACGGCATTTTTTGTTGCCGCTATTAGCATTATTTACATATTAAAAATTTTATAAGGCTTTAAATTGTATCTTTGGAAAGATTATAAATAAGTCTATTTTCTACAATTCAATGGTTATTATCATATTCTTCATAGCGCACTGGTTTCTGTCGCTATTCTTTCAAACGTTCTTCCTGCATAGATATGCATCTCATAAAATGTTTACTACTAATAAGTTTTACGAAGGTATGTTTTACCTGTTAACTTACATTTGCCAGGGATCGTCATTCTTAAACCCGCGCGCTTACGCTATTATGCACCGTGAGCACCATGCATACAGTGATACTGAAAAAGACCCTCATTCACCTCATTTTTTTAAGGATGTTTTCCAGATGATGATATACACTGCTAAAAGCTATAGGCTGCATGTTAAAAAGTTGAAAGAGCCTGAGGAGCGTTTTAAAGGTAATATTCCTGAATGGCGCTTTGTTGATTTTATAGGGTCATCTGTAGTCTCCCGTATTTCATTCGGTATCTTATACATTTTGTTTTATGTAGAGTTTGCTACTGCATGGTGGATGTACCTGCTTATTCCAATTCATTTTTTAATGGGCCCTATACATGGCGCTATTGTTAACTGGTGCGGCCATAAGTATGGTTATCAAAATTTTGATAACGGCGATAAGTCAAAAAATACTACCCCGTTTGATTTTTTAATGCTTGGCGAACTGTTCCAGAACAATCACCATAAACATCCAAATAAAGCTAATTTTGGTGCCAAATGGTTTGAGATAGACCCTGTTTATCCCGTTATGAAACTCATGCACTGGATGCGGATCATAAAATTGCGTAAAGCATATTTATAAAGCTTTTAAAGGTTAAAGGCGAAAGGTCAAAGGCAAAAGGTTTTCTTTAATGCTTTTGACCTTTTTTCTTTTAGATTAAGGCCAAAGTCAAAAGGCTTTCTTTTTCGTTTTGCGCCAGATTGCTTTTATGATGGCACAATAAACCTTTTGCCTTTCAGCTTTTACCTTCTTTCCGGCCTTTCACCTTTCACCTCAATCGGCTATCTTTGCCGCTCATAAATACATAAACCCATGAGTGTTTCGTTATTAGCTCAAAATTTACATGGCTCGGAGATCATCAAGATAGCCGGCGAGATCAATGAATTAAAAAGACAAGGCCAAAATATCGCCAACCTTACTATCGGCGATTTCGACTCAAATATTTATCCTATCCCTACCCCGTTAAAGGATAAGATCATTGATGCCTATAATCATAACCAAACCAACTACCCTGCTGCCGATGGTATGCTTGACCTGCGTCAGAGTGTAAGCGGCTTTTTGAAAAGAAGCTTAGGTCTTGATTATGCTCCAAATCAGATCCTGATCTCTGGCGGCTCACGCCCGTTGATTTATTCTATATTTTTAGCGGTAGTTAACCCGGGCGAGAAAGTGGTTTTCCCTGCTCCGTCATGGAACAATAACCACTACAGTGATCTGTTAAACGCAGATGCGGTGATCATCCCGACTGCTCCGGAAAATAATTTCATGCCTACGGCAGATGATATCCGTCCGCATTTAAAAGGAGCGGCATTACTGGCCCTGTGTTCGCCTTTGAACCCAACCGGTACTATGTTCAGTAAAAAAGATCTGGAAGAGATCTGCGACCTTGTAATTGCCGAAAACAAGAGCCGAGCTGCCGGTGAAAAACCATTGTATTTACTGTACGATCAAATCTACTCGCAATTAACCTTTGGCGAGCATAAACATTATGATCCGGTAACCCTTCGCCCTGAATTAAAAGATTACACCATTTTTGTTGATGGCGGTTCAAAATGTTTTGCAGCTACCGGTGTACGTGTAGGCTGGGGTTTTGGTCCGGAGTTGGTTATCGAAAACATGAAGGCTATTGTAGGCCACATGGGTGCATGGTCGCCAAAGCCAGAGCAAATGGCCATGGCTAAATTTTTAACCAATGAGGCTGATGTAAATAGCTATCTTGATGATCTTAAAGAAAAGATCCAGGCCAGCCTTACCGCCCTGCATGAAGGTTTCCAGGAAATGAAAGCCGGAGGATTGAACGTTGATTCAATTGAACCGATGGGCGCGATTTACCTGACCCTGAAAATTGACTACAGCGGCAAAACCACGCCTGACGGAAAAGTGCTGAAAGATTCGGCAGATATTAACTTTTACCTGATCAAAGAAGCGGGAGCGGCATTTGTGCCATTCTCGGCTTTTGGTACCGGCGATGACGTAAACTGGTTCCGTGCTTCGGTTGGTGCTACGCCACTTAACGAAATTGAAGCTTTGATACCAAGGGTAAAAGCTGCACTGGAAAAATTGAAGTAAACTTTGGGGCAGGAGCATTTTTCCGCTACTTTCAACCAACCAGTATGGTTTCATGCACCATAGGTGTTGCCTGTTTGTAGCACGAATAAAAAATAGCTTTTTGCGCCGGTAGGTGCTACCCTTCCGGTTTTATCAGGAAAATTTAGGGTAACCTCTACGAGGCAAAAAGATTATATGGTGTTGTTTCTACAAATAGGTATCCCCTCCGGGGAATCAGAAAATATAATAGTGCGATATGGTTATATCGCAGTTCAACAAAAAAAGCCGCTCATCGCGGCTTTTTTTATATATCAAGTTTATTAGAAATCTATTCCTCAACCATCTCGCTGTTGGGACTGGCTATTTCGGGCTTTTCGTGTTTAAAATAGCGTTTCTGGTACAGTAATATCATAATTACGCCCACACAGATGGATGCATCGGCAAGGTTAAATATCGGCCTGAAAAACTCAAACGATTCGCCCGCCCAAAACGGGAACCACGAAGGATATGTACCCTGTAACAGCGGAAAGTAAAACATATCAACAACCTTACCGTGAAACAAAGGGGCATATTTATACATCAAGCCATAAAAGGTCGAATCGATAATATTACCCATAGCGCCGGCTAAAATAAGCGCCACGTTCATGATAAGGCCGCGATGGTATTTGTGTTTAATTAAATAAACAAGGGTGTAAATTATACCACAAACCGCAACAATACGAAACAGCGTTAAAGCCAGTTTACCCGCATCGCCGCCCCACTCTAAGCCAAAGGCCATGCCATTGTTTTCGGTATAACGCAACATGCCCCGGCTTCCCAGCAGGTGAATTTCTTCGCCCATGTGCATATGCGCCCGAACCCAGGTTTTGATGATCTGGTCGGCAAGGATGATAAAAGCAGCAGTTAAAAAAGGTTTGGTATAAGCAGCCTTCATTTATTGCTTTAATTTAGCTTCCATTGAAAGGGTAGTGTGCGGAACGGCACGTAAACGCTCTTTCGGGATCAGCTTGCCTGTTTCGCGGCAAACACCGTAAGTTTTATTTTCAATACGTACAAGCGCGGCTTCAAGCTGCTCAATAAATTTTTTCTGACGCGCGGCCAATTGGTTTATCTGCTCTTTTTCAAGCGTGGCCGAACCATCTTCTAATGTTTTGTAAGTACCGGCAGTATCATCGGTGCCGTTGGCATTAGGCGAACTCAATGACGTTGCCAATGAGTTTAATTCCTCGCGGGCAATGCGCATTTTATCCAGGATAATCCCTTTAAATTCTTGCAGGTCAGCTTCAGAATATCTGGTTTTTTCTTGTTCTTGTTTCATTATACTTTACTAATAGCAATCAATATTTCTTGTTCGTCAATTGTAACAGGTTCACCCACGGTAATGTCATCCACAAACACAATGCTGTCGGCCAAAATTTCGGCGCAAATATAGGTTAAATTGTTCTCCACGGCCGCTCTGATCACCGGGTTGCTGCTTAGCTGCACGTTTATCCTATCAGTTACTTCAAATCCTTTGGTCTTACGCATATTCTGCACACGGTTGATAAACTCGCGCGAAATGCCTTCCTGTTTTAATTCGTTGGTTATGGTAACATCTAAAGCCACGGTTAGTTTTCCCAAATTTGCAACCTGCCATCCGGGAACGTCTTCGGCTATGATTTCTACGTCGGTAGCTAATACTTCGTATTTGCCATCAAGTACAAGGATATTGCCGTTAGTTTCTAACGCGGCGATATCATCCTGGGTGAAATTTGTGATGGCTTCGGCTACAACTTTCATATCCTTACCTACTTTTTGGCCTAAGGCCTTAAAGTTTGGCTTTATTTTCTTTTTGATGAAACCTGCGGTATCGGTAATATACTCAATATCCTTAATGTTAGTTTCAGACAAAATAAGGTCCTTAACCTGCTCAACGTGTAATTTAAAGCTTTTATCCAGTATTGGCAATAAAATTTTGCTCAAAGGCTGGCGTACGTTGATATTCACCTTTTTACGTAATGAAAGCGTTAGTGATGAAACATCCTGTGCAAGCTGCATACGCTCTTCCAGCTCGGCGTCAACCAGTGCGCTGTTGTACTCAGGGAAATAAGCCAGGTGTACTGACTCAAACTCTTCTTTTCCGGTAACAGCGTTCAGATCGCAATATAACCTGTCGGCAAAGAACGGCGCTATTGGCGACATCAGTTTGCTGATAGCTATCAAGCAGGTATATAAAGTTTGATAAGCCGAAAGCTTATCTTCAGAATCATCTGATTTCCAGAAACGGCGACGGCTTAAACGGATAAACCAGTTGCTGAAATGCACATCCACAAATTCCTGGATAGCACGGGCTGCCTTAGTAGGTTCAAAATCGGCATAGTAACCGTCAACCTCTTTGCTCAGTGTGTTTAGCAGGGATATGATCCAACGGTCAATCTCCGGACGTTTGCTGTGCTCTATTTCAGGCTCACTATAAGTGAACTTATCAATATTGGCATATAATGTAAAGAACGAGTAAGTGTTGTACAGCGTACCAAAAAACTTACGCCTAACTTCATCTATACCTTCTTCATTGAATTTAAGGTTATCCCATGGCGATGCATTGCTGATCATGTACCAGCGGGCAGCATCGGCACCATATTTTTCGATGGTAGCGAAGGGATCAACGGCATTGCCTAAACGTTTAGACATTTTGTTGCCGTTTTTATCCAGTACCAGGCCGTTTGAAACCACGTTTTTAAACGCGATACCTTTATTGCCCACCTGTTCGTTGATAGCTTTTACCTCATCGCTTGCTTCGCTTAGCATTACGGCTATAGCGTGCAGGGTGAAGAACCAGCCGCGGGTTTGGTCAACACCTTCGGCAATGAAATCGGCAGGGTAAGCGTTTTTAAACTCTTCCCGGCCTTCAAACGGGAAATGCCATTGTGCATAAGGCATAGCGCCCGAATCAAACCAAACGTCAATCAGGTCGGGCTCACGGAACATTTTGTTACCGGTTGACGATACTAAAACAACATCATCAACATAAGGGCGGTGCATATCTTCCAACGTAAAGCCTTCGGGCATAAAACCGGCTTTGACTGATTTTTCGATCTCGGCATTTAGCTCGGCAATTGAGCCTATGCAAATCTCTTCGGCGCCGTTTTCCTCGCGCCAGATAGGCAGCGGGGTACCCCAGTAGCGTGAACGCGAAAGGTTCCAGTCAACCAGGTTTTCCAGCCAGTTGCCAAAGCGGCCTGTGCCGGTTGATTCAGGTTTCCAGTTGATTGTTTTGTTCAATTCCACCATTTTATCCTTAACCGCTGTGGTACGGATAAACCAGCTGTCAAGCGGATAATATAATATCGGCTCGTCGCTGCGCCATGAGTGCGGGTAGCTGTGTTCGTATTTCTTAACGTCAAACGCGCGGTTCTCGGTTTTTAATTTAATAGAGATCAGTACGTCGGTTGGTTTAAAACCTTCTTCGGCACGTTCAGCATCAGTATAATATTCTTCTTTAACGTAACGGCCGGCGTAATCGGTAACCTCGTCAACAAAACGGCCCTGTTTGTTCACTAAAGGAACATCTTTGCCTGTTTCGTCTTTCACCATTACCGATGGTACGTTGTTTTCCTTACAGGCCCTGAAGTCATCCGCGCCAAAAACAGACGCGGTGTGTACAATACCGGTACCATCTTCGGTAGTAACGAAATCAGCAGGGATAACACGGAAAGCGTTTTTCTCCAGGTCTTCGTTAGTTACGTAAGGCATCAGTTGCTCGTAGTGGATCCCCACTAATTCTTCACCTAATATGTAACCTGTCTTTAATCCTTTCCTATCGTAAAAGAATGGAATAAGTTTATTGGAAGGATTGTATCTTAGTTCAGATTCATCATTTACAACAAATCCATTATTCCCTCCTAATAATTTCAGAACCAACGCATCTGCAAGTATTACTGTTATAGGAAGACCGGTATACCTATTAAATGTTTTAATTTTAACATATCTAATGTCTGGACCTACCGCTAAAGCACAGTTTGATGGCAGAGTCCACGGCGTAGTTGTCCAGGCCAGGATAAATACCTCTGTATCTATGCCATTAAACAAAAACTCCGAATCCCCATCGCGTTTAACTTTAAACTGCGCGGTTATGGTGGTATCCTTCACCATTTTGTAGGTACCTGGCTGGTTAAGCTCATGCGAGCTCAAACCGGTGCCCGATTTTGGCGAGTATGGCTGTACGGTATAACCTTTGTACAGCATATCTTTTTTATGCAGTTCCTTCAGGATCCACCAAAGGCTTTCAATGTATTCGTTTTTATAAGTGATGTACGGATCGTTCAGGTCAACCCAGTAACCCATTTTCTCGGTCAGGTCGTTCCAAACGTCGGTATAGCGCATTACCTCCTTGCGGCAGGCATCGTTATAATCTTTTACACTTATTTTTTTGCCGATATCATCTTTAGTGATGCCCAAAGCTTTTTCAACGGCAAGCTCAATAGGCAAACCGTGGGTGTCCCAGCCGCCTTTACGTTTTACCTGGTAGCCTTTAAGGGTTTTGTAACGGCAAAAAATATCTTTAATAGAACGCGCCATTACGTGGTGAATACCGGGCATACCGTTAGCGCTCGGCGGCCCTTCATAAAAAGTATAAGGGTTACCCGCCGGACGGCTGGTAATGCTTTTCTCGAAAATATTTTTCTGTTTCCAGAAGTCCAGTATCTCTTTGCCGGTTTGCGATAAATTTAACTGCTTATATTCCTTGTACATCTATTATTTCACCTCGTTTTTAAGAGGTTGCAAAAATACAGAAATTAAAAATGATTTTTTTAATTTACGCCGATGAAAAATAAAGCAAAACGCTCTGTTTATCTTTTATTAATAGGTATTATCCTGTTTTCGGCAGGGATGGCCATTCCCAGTGGCCCGGCCGAGAATTGGGACGATTACGCGCGCGGTGCCGGCGCCGGATTATTCATTGCTGGTTTTATAGGTCTGGTGACCTGTTTAATTGAGGTTGTGAAGGAAAATAAGTAAATCATAAGTCCCGGGTTCTAAGTCGTAAGTTCTAAGTCTCAAGTCGTAAGTTCAAAGTCGGATATGTTATTAAATGGCCTAGCTCAGATTTGTGGGGGGTATTTTGGGTTGTTAAGTTTCTGGTATACAGCATGTAATGTTGATAAACAAGACTTAAGACTAAAAACTTCAGACTTAATACTTTTTTACGCTTGTTTAAACACTAAAACTTTAGTTGATGCGTTATTGATAAGATTAAAAAATAAAAGCCTCCTTGCACTCGCTGCTTGGAGGCTTTAAACCTAAACCTTATCACAAATCAAGGTGGTAACCTTGTATTGAAATAGCTGCAAATCTAATACATGGATTGTTAAAATCAAAAAAAAACCGACGAATAGGATAAATGTATCGATGGATTGGCAAAAATTATCATTTTTCGTTCAAATATTTCTAAAAAAGCAATACGTTGGGTTACTTTCTAATCTTCCATATTAGGAGAAAAGGTTAAGAGGGGTGTAAATACCTCTTAAAACTTACGGAAGTATACGGGCTTTTGCAGGTTATTTTAATCCGGCGACCTGAGATCTTATCTGGTAAAATAAAGGACGGTTCTCCATGTTCTCATTCATACATGCGTCCCTAAGCTCTTCAAGTTTTAATACTAACAGCGAATCTACTTCATTGCACAAACTTATAAGGTCATCAAGTAAACAGCCATATGCCCGTACTTCCAGCGATTCAAGCTTTTTTGCGGTTTCCGTATCCGAATGATCATAAAAGCAGGCCGCGCCAAAGTCGCTGAATAGGGTATTAGCATCATCATCAACCAAAATGTTATGGGCGTACAGGTCGCTGTGCATAATGCCTTTGCTGTGCAGGTGCTCCGCTACAGATGCAATGGTTCCTGCAATTTTTAAAATATGAACAGGTGAAAGGCCCATACCGGTTTTAAAAACATCCCGCGTACAGCTTACCAGGCTGGGTGGCATGCCCAGGTTGTAAAAAGTTTGTGGTATGAGTTTCATCACCAACCCTTTTTTGCCTTCGGGGTGATTGCTGATCTGACCAATCAGTTCTACCAGTCCTTCATGATTACCCGCGGTGATACAGGCGTTCATTTCGTCCTCTGGCAGGCCATCGCTGGTAACTGCTCCTTTAAATATTTTAACCGCAACCTCGCTAATTTCATGATTGTGGTTCCAGGTAGCTTTAGAGATAATTCCCGAAGCCCCTTCACCAAGCAACTGGTTAATTTCCAGTTCGTGGCTGTCAATCAACTCAAGCGGCTGAACTATTGGTTTGTAGCTAAACGGATTACCCGAAAAAGCCAGCCATGATAGTTTAGGCATAGACAAGAGCCACTCAGGAAACTCATTTAACTGATTAGCAGAGATCCGGAGCAATTCCAGGTTACGACAATTGGCAAGTGAAACTGGTAATTCGGTTAATTTGTTGCCTGCAAGCATTAGTTTCTGCATCCTGCTGCAATTGCCTATTTCGGCAGGTAATTCGGCAATGCTGTTGTTGGTAAGAATAAACCAGCGAAGATTTGGATTAACCGAGGCCGGTGGTACAGTTTCTATCCGGTTTGATTTGAAGCCCACAATATCCAGCAAGGGGCAATCGGCCAGTACTTCGGGCAAAACCGTAAATTGGTTTTCTGAACAGAAAAAAATCTTCAGTTTTTTGAGCCTGCCAAAATCTGCAGGTAACGAGCTCAGGTTATTGAAGGAGAGATCAAGATACTCCAACGTATCTGCCAATTCAAAAATCTCGACCGGAAAGCTTGAAAGTTGTTCAGATAGCTTAAGTGATACGGCTCCTTTTAGCTCTCCGTTTTGTAACTGCTTTAATGTTTGCATAGACTGAGGCAAAAGAACAAAAAAAGCCTAATATTTAAGTTAGTTCCGATGGAAACTACAGCAACCTTAAGCCAAGTGCCCGGGTGTACGTAACAAATAAGATGGATTTCCGAAGTACATCGATAGTAGATACTTTTCCTTTTAATCGGTCGTTTGTTGCGAAAACCCTAATACGTTTATGCATAAGAAAGTGCAGCTGGCACATATCCGTTATAATACAAACAGCAACGGCCAAACCGAATGCTGGCGCCTTGTACTCGACGGCGAAGAGATCCTGGTAGAATCTGTTCAGATACAGGCACCGGTTTTTACTTCAAGAGACTGGATTGAACCAATCGGTCAGTTTAAGCACCATATATCAGTAAAAGATTGTGACGTTGTCGTAAGTGATGACGGTGATGCTGTCATTACAGAACATAAAGTTTGATTTGGATTTGATAGTCGATTCAGCTGTTTCTTAAGAAGCCATTTAAAATAAAAATTATTCATAGCCGTTGGTTTTAACCAACGGAAAAAAGCTAAAAGGTCTTGGCTTTAGCCTAATTTACAATCGGATTTAGGCTAAAGCCATCTTGCGGTTACTCATTATCCCGTTGGTTAAAACCAACGGCAATGAAGTTTTGCTTGCTTGTAATCTGCATTTATAGATTTTAAACAGCTCCTAAGAGATCTTGTATTTCTTAATCTACATCATTTTATTGTTTTGTCGTTTTACCCAATTTTGATTTATCAGCAAAGGATCAAAATATAATACTTCAATCAATTTAAATATCTACTTTATGAATTACGCTACATCAACACCCCAACAATCAACCATAAATACATGTGTAGGTTTACGACAGTTGCTTCGGTATTTGGTTGCAGTGGCTGCTTTGGTTTTATCAGGTGCGGCTACAGGTTTTGCACAAACCCAGAAACTGGCTGCGCCGGGCACATCTGAAGTATTGGGACAAATAGATAGTATAACAATAGCTGTTGCTGTTCAGGCGCCATCCAACCAGCAAACTCCGCTGCAGGTAATTTGTGTTTTTCAATATACCGAAGGGGACATTTTTAATTCGCCACCCGCCTTGCCCCGCAATCTGAATGGCCTGGTGCACGTGGATGATGCATTAAAAGGAATGCTTACCGAATTGAGAAAAAGCGGCAGGTTTGAAGGTCATGCATTGGAAACCATACTAATTACACCACCCGCAGGTAGTATGCCTGCCGAAAAATTGCTGATCATAGGCCTTGGAGACAGAAAAACCTTCAATCCGGAACTAATGACAAGCGTTGGCCGAGTAGAGATGCGTGAAGCTTTACGCTTAGGGGTAAGTAGCTACTCGCATGCCAGTGATTTAAAAGACGCAGGAATTGACTCACCTACAGGCGCGGTAGCAGTTAACGTAATTAAAGGCGCTATAAACGCTTATGAAACCGAGCGTTTTTTAAAAGGGCACTCGCTTACGGCTTTTCAACCCATGGCTAAAATAACGCTGCTTGCAGGACCTGCTTTTTTTCAAATCACAGCCGATGCTGTTAAGGCCTTTCTTGCTACTTCAAAAGGTAATTAACCAATCTGAACGATCAGTGTGTTATTTAACTTTTACTTTACGTAGGTTGTTTAATTTTGGCGGATGCAACAATTTGATACTCCTCCTGCTGATCATGAACTGTTGGAAATGCTTAGGGACGATAACATCACCGCTTTTGATGTATTGTTCAATCGCTATTGGAAATCACTTTTTATAGCTGCCCAGACAAGGTTAGGAGATGATGAGGCCGCGAAAGATATTGTGCAGAACCTGTTGATTGACGTTTGGCAAAAGCGGGGTGAGCTTCAGATTAACACGTCTCTTGAGCAGTTTTTATTTGGCGCGGTTAAACGTAAGGTATTAAATCATTTTCGCTCTGAAGCCATCAGGCAAAACGCCATGGAAAATGCTTTAAGCCGTATTAATGATATTATTTATAAAGAAGAAAACCTGGTATCCTACTTTAACCTGGAAAAAATTGTAAGTGAAGAGGTAGAAGATATGCCGGTTAATATGAAGCGCGCTTTCCTGTTACGTAGTGACAGTTATTCGGTAAAAGAAATCGCGGAGAACCTCAATCTCGCTGAGCAAACGGTATCAAACAATATTACCGAAGCCCTGAAACGTTTAAAACGCCGTCTTAAAGTTGAATACCCCGACCGGTATATTAACTGCTTTGTTTGTCTCGTCATCCTGTTTACACAAAGTTAACAGAAAGTTGATGTAAAATAGAAGTAGTAAAAGCGGCTTTGTGCAACATGTCAGTAAAAAACGCACAAAACTGAATGGACTCGTCGGAGCTTAAAAAATTAATTGACCGCTACCTTAAAAATAAAGCTACCGAGCAGGAGCAAAAACTGGTTGATGAATGGTATCAATCGTACGATGATATCAATGAATCATTACCTGCCGCTAAAGAACAGCAGTTTAAAAGCGAGATCTACAACTACACGAGAGCACGCGTAAACAGCAATCCTCCTCCCAAAATACGAAGACTAAATATTATCAGGTACGCGGCTGCCGCTGCAATCATTGTGCTGGCTACCGCAGGGTTGTTGGTGCGCCGGGAGATTGCGCAGCAACAGCAGGAACAGCAAAAGCCAAGCTATGCCATCTTTAAAACCGGTATTGGGCAGGTGAAAAAGCTGGAGCTACCTGATGGTTCAACCGTTTGGCTCAATGCCATGTCGAGCATCCGGATTATTGATGGTTTTGAGAAAAAGCCAACCCGCAATATCTACCTGGATGAGGGCGAAGCTTATTTTGAAGTAAAGCACGATCCTGCACACCCCTTTCTTGTAGTCACCAACAGCATAACCACTAAGGTGCTGGGTACGTCATTTAATGTTAAAGCATACAAATTATTAGACTACGTAGCCGTAACCCTGCGTACCGGCCACGTGGAGGTGAGCGATAAGCAAGGCAAAATGGCTGTGCTGGGGCCTAACCAAAGGGCTACCTATTCACTACAAGAGCATAGTTACGATATGAGCGCCTATAACGGCGAAAAAAGCAGGCGTTGGGTGGAAGGTAAAAGCGCCCTCAGCAATGCTTCCTTCCGGGAACTGGCCTTAACCGTCAACAACATCTACGGGGTAAAACTCACCAGTAAAAACAAGCTTACAGATACCTATAAATACAATATCATCATCAGCCATTCGCGCACGATTGATGAAACCATGAAGCTAATATGTTCCATCCACAAAAACAGCTGCAGGAGGAAAAACAATGATGTAACCATGTATTAAAAAAAAGAAGCCGGTCTGTAGCAGAACCGGCCATTGATTGCAAAGCTAATAGATTGAGCCCTATTTGCTTATGCCCTTAGTTTCTCCGTTAAAAATCCACTAAGAACTCAAAAGTATGAAAAAAAACTTACGTTGCTTAACTAAAGCCATGCGTATCACTTTTCTGATTTACACCATTATTATCGCGGGCGCAGGTGTATTGATAGCCGCCCCAAGCACAGGACAGGTTTTTGAGAAACGCGTTAGCGTTTCCCTCTCAAAAGAAACCTTATTAAGTTCTGTTAAAAAAATTGAAATTGCCGGTAATGTTGAATTTGCCTACGACCCCAAATTACTTGGTTTGGCCGATGTGCAGGTTAAAAACCAGTCTTTTAATAACGAGCGTTTAGCTGATATATTAAAAAGCCTTTTTGAAAATACCGATATCGCTTTTAAAGAAGAAATATCAGGTACCGTTACCCTGTTTAAAAAAGAGCCGCCAAAGCCTGCCTTAGGTAAAATCACTGGAAAAATTGTTGATGAAAAAGGTGTGCCGTTAACAGGCGCTACCGTTATGCTGCAGGAAGCCAGCAAAGGGGTACAGGCCGACATTAACGGCGAATTTAGCATAAGTGCCGATGACGGAAACTATACCCTGGTGGTAAGTTTCATCTCGTTCGAGACGAAAAGAATACCCGGGGTTAAAATAAAATCGGGCGAGGTCACGCAGCTTAAGCCTATAACATTGGTAGCACAATCAGGTACATTGAACGAGGTGTTGGTTGTTGGTTACGGCACACAGCGGAAGCAGAACCTTACCGGTGCTGTTGATCAGGTTACCTCAAAGGTGCTTGAAAACCGGTCGCTGCCTAATTTAACCCAGGGCTTGCAGGGCGTTATTCCCAACCTTAACCTGGTGCCGCTTGATGGTAAACCTATCCAATCGCCAACGTACAACGTAAGGGGTACTACCTCTATTGGTCAGGGTGGAAACGCGCTGGTTTTGGTTGACGGTGTTGAGGGCGATCCGAGCAGGATCAACCCTAATGATGTGGCTTCAATTTCGGTATTGAAAGATGCGGCTTCGGCCTCTATATATGGTGCAAGGGCTGCTTTTGGTGTTATCCTCATCACTACCAAAAACCCTTCTACAGACAAAACATCTGTTTCTTATTCATTTAACCACTCCATTAAAAGCCCTACCACTGTGCCTAAGTTCGTTACAGATGGATACACCTTCGCTAAGATGTTTAACGATGCCTGGAGTGCATGGAATGATTACTCGCAAACACCACAAAACATCAATAAAACAGTTAAGTTTTCCCCGGCTTACCTGGAAGAACTCAGAAAGCATTCCCTTGATCCATCATTGCCATCGACCATAGTTAATAGTGCCGGCGAATATGAATATTATGGTAACACCGATTGGTACAAGCTATTGTACAAGGATCATAACGAAGCCCGTGAACATAACATCGCTATCTCGGGTAACAGTGACAAAGCCGACTTCCTGATCACCGGCCGTTACTATTCACAGGATGGTTTGTTCCGCTATAATTCTGATGATTACAGGATGTATAATTTAAGGGCTAAAGGATCATTACAGGTGTATCCATGGTTAACCCTTTATAACAATGCCGATTACTCCAATATGAAATACCATAACCCGTTAAACGTAGGTGAAGGTGGTAGTATCTGGAGAAATATTCAGGATGAAGGCCATACCATGGTGCCTTTATTTAATCCTGATGGCACCCTTACTTATTCTGCCGCTTACTCGGTAGGTGATTATTTTTACGGCAAAAACGGTATCGACTTTGATAACAGGGTATTTAGGAATACTACAGGTTTCACGGCACGTTTCTTTGATAATACATTCCGGGTTAAAGGCGATTTCACGTTTCAGAATACTGACAACGGCCAAACCCGTAAACGCGTGCCTGTTGCTTATAGCCGCAAACCGGGCGTAATTGAATACGTAGGTACTGCCTATAATGACCTTGAAAATTATAGCCAAAGTACCCAATACATCGCCACCAACACTTATGGCGAGTTTGAGCCTAAATTGAAAGGCGGCCATTATTTCAAAGCATTGGCTGGTTTTAACTTCGAGCAATCAACCAAAAAATCGCTGGACGTTACACGGAACGGTTTAATTTTTGACGATGCAACGGATATTAACCTGGCATTGGGCCAGTCAATAAGCACTGCAGGTGGCTGGGATCAGTGGGATATCGTAGGCGGTTTCTATCGTTTGAATTATTCGTTTAAAGACAGGTACCTGGTTGAGGTAGATGGCCGTTATGATGGCTCATCAAAATTCCCTGCCGATCAGCGTTATGCTTTCTTCCCTTCTGTTTCCGGAGGTTGGAAAATCTCCAATGAACCATTCTGGAAAGTATCGAAAGATTTGATCACCAATTTAAAAGTAAGGGCTTCTTACGGTTCGTTGGGTAATGGTAGCATTGGTTCATACGCGTTCCAGGAAAAATTCAGTATTTCTAAATCGGGCAGGATCCTGAATGGTGTATTACCTCAAAAAACCAATCAGCCGGGTGTATTGCCCGATGGTTTAACATGGGAAACCTCAAACGTCCAAAACCTTGGTTTGGATCTGGGCATGCTGCAAAATCGTTTGAATATTTCTGCCGATGGCTATATCCGCAGAACAACCAACATGTTTACCGTAGGTATGACCTTACCTGCTGTTTTTGGTACCGATGTACCTAAAGGTAACTACGCCGACCTGAAAACAAAAGGCTGGGAAGTAACTGTAACCTGGCGCGACAAGTTTAATGCCGGAGCAAAGCCGTTTAACTATGGCCTGAGGTTAACCCTAGCCGACTATACAGCTAAAATCACCAAATACAATAACCCCGATAAGCGTTTGAATGATTACTACGCAGGTCAGACAGTAGGCGAGATATGGGGATTTGAAACAGCGGGCTATTTCACATCTGCACAGGATATTGCCAACTCCCCAAAGCAAACCCTTATTAAAGCGTCAACTACCGGGCAGCTTTTACCGGGCGATATCAAGTTTAAAGATTTGAACGGCGATGGCGTAATTGACTACGGCGATCAAACTGTAAATAAACCTGGTGATAAACGCATTATTGGTAATAGTACACCAAGGTATACTTACGGCATTGGTGTTGATGCCGACTGGAATAACTTCTTCTTCTCGGCTTTTTTCCAGGGCGTTGCCAAACGCGATTGGTATCCGGGTTCCGAAGCAAGTGTTTTCTGGGGACAATACAACAGACCATATAATAAAGTGCCGCAATCGCAATTGGGTAAAATCTGGTCAGAAGATAACCCTAATGCATACTTCCCAAGGTACCGTGGCTATTCGGCACAAAATGGCTCGGGTGAGTTAACCCAGGCGCAAACCAAATACCTGCAAAACGCGGCTTACCTGCGCATGAAAAACGTACAGATAGGATACAACCTGCCATTGCGTTTGATCCAGAAGATCAAGCTGAACAACTTCCGTGTATTCCTCTCGGGCGAGAACCTGTTAACCTGGTCGCCGCTTTATAAGATCACCAAAGATATCGACCCTGAAAGCATCAACGGATCGGACAGGGTACTTACCGATGGTAATAGTGGTAACGGAAATAACTACCCGATACTTAAGAGCGTAACCCTGGGTTTCACCGCAACATTTTAATCAATAGCAGACGACAATTTTAAAGACATTCCATATGTTTCACATAAAAGCAACACACATTAAGTTAGCCATAGCAATGCTTTTTGCAAGCTTGATTATAGTTAGCTGTAAAAAGTTAGACCAGGTACCAAAGGACACCGCCACCAACAGCGCTGTTTTTGGAAGTATAAACGGTTTGCAGCTATACGCCAACTCGTTTTACGATATCCTGCCAACAGCGGGCGACGCTGTACGCGGCGACGCGATGGCTGATTATGCCGCCAGGACATCGGTTCCTGATTTTTTAAGGCCGGGCGCGTTTGGTCCGCGACAAAGCAGCGGCTGGAGCTGGAGCGGCTTGCGTAACATTAATTACTTTATCGAAAACTGTACAAACCCGTCTATCTCGCTTGATCAGCGCCAGCATTTTATAGGTCTTGCACGCTTTTTCAGGGCCTGGTTTTATTTTGATAAACTGAAACGTTTTGGCGATGTGCCATGGATTGGCAAAACCATGAAGGTTGATGATCCTGCATTATATAACGGCAGGGACAAAAGGACGCTTGTTGTCGATTCGATACTTGCCGATCTTGACTATGCAGGCCTGCATATCAACACTACCGATAATACACGGAGCCTTATTACCAAATACACGGCTTACGCGTTTAAATCAAGGGTTTGCTTGTTTGAAGGTACCTTCAGAAAATATCATGACGAATATGGCTTACAATCATCGGTTGATGGATTGCTGAATCAGGGTGTTACTGCCGCGCAAAAAGTAATGAACGAAGGTGGTTTTAGTTTGAACACCGCAGGCGGTACCGATAAAGCATACAGGCAATTGTTCACCAGCCAGGCGCCGGTAGCATCGGAGGTGATCCTTGCTGCGATTTCTGATCCTGCACTGGGTATCTTCAACGATTCAAACTGGTATTGGACCAGCGCCACCTACGGCGACAGGTTAAGTTTTATCCGCACGTTTGTAAATACCTATCTTAATATTGATGGTACGCCATTTACCGATAAGCCCGGCTATAAAACAATGCCATTTGCACAAGAGGTAAAAGGTCGTGACATGCGTTTACAGCAAACCATCCGTATGGGTAACTACACCCGTTTAAATGGCGCAACGCAACAGGCCGCCCCTCCGGTGTTTTCGTATACCTATACCGGTTACCAGCCTATTAAATTAACTCAGGATGATGCCTCGATGGATGGCGGATCGCGCAATACCAACTCAATACCACTTATGCGTTATGCCGAGGTATTGTTAAATTATGCTGAAGCAAAAGCCGAGCTGGGTACATTTACCGATGCCGACTGGAACCTTACCATTGGCGCCTTACGCCGCAGGGCTGGTATAACCGGCAATACGGCTACCAAGCCGGTTGTTGCCGATAAATACCTGCAAACAAATTACTTCCCGGCAATCTCCGATCCTGCTTTATTAGAGATAAGGCGTGAACGTGGTATTGAGCTTGCTTTTGAAGGTTTCAGGTTCAATGATATTGTAAGGTGGAAACGCGGTGAGCTGATGGATCAGACCTGGAACGGTTTTTACGTACCGGCGCTGGATGTACCACTTGATTTAAATGAAGATGGTAAGCCCGACGTATGCTTTTATACTACGCTTCCGGCAAACCAGGTTTCGGGTGTAACCTATGTTAGCGTTGCCGCTACGTTAACCGGAGGTACTGCAAATCCGCAAAGGCTTAACAGCGATAATGAGCTCACCTGGTTAACAACCGTTCAGCGTAAATGGGACAACAAGTTTTACCTGTACCCTATCCCCGAAACCGACAGGCTTCAGAATCCTAAATTAGGTCAGAACCCGGGTTGGGAACAATAATCAAACACATAGATAATCATGAAGATAAAACAATATTTATTTGCCTTATTATTTGCGTTTGTGTGTATGCAAGGCCATGCGCAGCATTTAATTGCAGGCACTTTCAACTTACGGTTTGATAACCCCAGGGATACCGGCAATTTATGGGCGAACCGTGCGCCGGTTGCTGCCGCGCTGATCCGTTTTCATCAGTTTGATATTTTTGGAACCCAGGAAGGGCTAAAAAATCAATTAGATGATTTAAACAATGCCCTGCCCGAATATGAGCGTTATGGCTTAGGCAGGGATGACGGTAAGGATGCCGGCGAACATTCGGCCATATTCTTTAAAAAGAGCCGATTTGTGTTGTTGAAAAAAGGTGATTTCTGGCTGTCAGAAACACCTGATAAACCAGGCTTAGGCTGGGACGCGACTTGCTGCAACCGGATATGCTCATGGGTGTACCTGCAGGATAAAGAAAGCAAAAAGAAATTCTATTTCTTTAACGCGCATTTCGATCACCAGGGGAAAATAGCCCGCGAAGAAAGTGGTAAGCTGATCCTGAAAAAGATCAAAGAAATTGCCGGCAACGAAAAAGCCATATTCACCGGCGATTTGAATGGCGATCATAACAGTACCTGGTACCAGCGCCTGGCAACCTCAAACTATTTGGTTGACACTTACAGTCAGGCAAAACAGCCGTATGGATTTAATGCATCTTTTAACTCATTTGGAAGGGCCTTAAAATCAAACGGTGTAATCGACCATATTTTTACCACCGGTAAAGTGGATGTTAAAAGATGGGGTATTTTAAGCGATAGCTACCACGGAAAATTTCCATCAGATCATTTCCCGGTATTGGCGGAAGTGAATTTGTAAGATAATCCTGGTTTATTGAAAAAGGGGCTGCCGGAGGTGGCCCCTTTTTTTGTAAATTACTGATTGTCATCTATACTTTTGCCCCTGTTTTTAACAACGTTTTATCTGTTTATTTCACTGATATAAAGAATTTATTGATTGAGTAATGTCTTTATTTCTTTCACATTACGATATTGATCCGCATCTGTAGGGATGATTATGCCTTCTTGTTCAAGATCTTCAAAATCTTTCAGGAAAGCTTCTTTAAAAGATTTTTGCCCATTAGCATAGTTTTTGTTTTTAAGATCGATATAGAGCGTTTTTGCATTGGTAACATCGCCGCTAAGCAGGTAGCCGAGCGCCAGGTTAGTATATATCCAATCATTTTCTTTAGCTAATTCAATGCCTTTTTTTGCAGAAGCGATGGTAGAGCCAAAATCTTTGATAAAAAGTTGGTTCCAAGCCAAATCTCCATACAGTGAAGATAATTTGTTTTTTGGATAAAAATCAGCGGCAGTACTGTCCTGCATGTTTTTTTCAACCAGCGATATACTTTGTTTTAATCGCTCAACCTTGCCAAAATAATTATCAGGATCGGAATTGTTCAACGCATTATTTAACTGAACGATCCGAAATGTGTAAACTGATGGTTTTTGTTTTTTGCCTGCTTTAAGGAGCTTAACATAAAGCTGTTTTGACTTATTCAGGTATTCTTTTTTGTCACGATAATAAAACTCTGCCCCAGCTGTCAAAACGTCTTCATCATCGGATGTAATCAATTCCTCAAATGATAATGTTTGATTGTTTAATCCGTAGCGTGTTTTTAATTTTTTAGTTGTGGAGTTAGCTTCTTCGGGCGAAAGATAAACCGCGATTAACGAATTAAATTTTTCAAAATCAAATTCGCCATTGGCCGGCATTTTACTGACGGCACTGTTAACCACTTTTTCTGTATATATGTCATCATATACTTTGGGCGTTCTGCCGGTCAATTCTATTATGTGCGATCTGTTAGTTTTAAGGAATGTAAGTTGTTCATCATTTAAAACGTTAGCATAATCCAGGATAATGTTAAGCATGTCTTTTTCCATCAAAGGATGTTGGTTGCTTTTTATATACCCCGTCATTACCTCATCAACACCTCCATATTCTATTCGCTTGGCGGCTGTTAACCATTCAGTAAAAGCCGATGTAGGCAAAGCCCCGGTTATGGCTTTGTTGCGTACAGTGTAAAACTGCTTTTGAGGGTTCCTGGCATCTCTGGCTAATGCAACAAATTGATCTACCTCTAATGCCCCAACGCTTAAATGAATCAATTGTCCATTCTGATTAATGAAAAACAAAGTTGGATAGGCTTTTACATCATATTTTTTGGCCAGCGTTATTCCCTCGCCTTTCTCCATGTCCATTTTTACATTGATAAAGTTTTTGTTGTACTCAGTGCCGGCTTCCGCTGTAGTAAACACATTATTTTGCAGATACTTGCACGGGCCGCACCAGGAGGCATAAGCATCCAAAAAAATAAGTTTTTTCTGAACTTTAGCCATCGCCAATACATCCTTCCAGGTCTTATTATCAATGAATTTGATCCCCTGGGCCTTAATACCATAGGGTATCAAAGCGAAACAAAACATAAAGAGTAGTTTGGTTTTCATGATTTCTTTTATTTAGTTTTTAGATAATCGTTTACGGTTTACCAAATAGTCTAATCTTCTAAGATGTTTTTATTTCAACATCTCCTTAATTTGCTCTACATGAGCATATAGTTCTGTATTGTCCGATGTGATGATGCTTTCGCTTTCTAAAACAGCCAGATCTTCAAGAAATACCGTTTTAAATTTGATATCTTCTGCTTGATTGAAAGTTTTGTCTTTATACTGCAGATAAATAGCCTTTGCACTTTCAAAATCGCCGCTTAAAAGGTAACCCAAGGCTAAATTGGTATTTATCCAATCATTTGATTTTATTAACTGGAGGCCTGTTTGCGATGAAGAAATAGCTCCTTTGTAGTCTTTAATGAATAGCTGGTTATAAGCGAGGTCACCCCAGTTGTTAGAAAGTTTTTTAGCGGATACGGTCTTCACACTATCTGAAACGGTAAGTTGTAGTATATCCGCGTACAGCATGATATTCTCTTTAAGGTGGGTAACCTTTGCGAAATAGTTTTTCGGTTCCAGCTTGTTTAAAGCGGCATTTACATCAATCAAATGTTTTAGATAATCATATTTTGGGTTTTCCTTTGTGATTGCCACTAACCTCGTGAAAACCTGTTTGGCTTTATTAAGAGAATCCTTGTTATTTGACCCTTTCTGAAAACTATATCCCCTGTCATGTAATAGCTGCGGGTCATTTGATAACATTAGATCGCCAAAGTCAACTATCCGGTTAGAGGCTTTCTTTTTAATGGATGTTAAAGGTTTGAAGGTTTGTGTTTTGCTAATAGCACTATTTAAATTGTTAAATTTAGGAGGAATATTGTAGATCGTGATTTTACCATGGAAGCCCGCATAAATTATCGCACTGCTACTTAAGAAGTCGGCATAAACAATATTTGTATCTATCGGTAATTTTTTAAACAAGTTTTCCGGTATATTTAATATAAAGTATTTTCCATCATCTGCCGATCCTGCCAAAATATTTTGCTCGTCTGGAGACAATGACACATTGCTTATTTCGTTTAGATTGGCTCTGAAGTCGAACGCTTGACCGGTTGTTGGTAGTTTGGATAGGTTTGAAATAATTATTTCCTGCTGGGAAGTACCCATGATTATGCTTTTTGAATCGCTGGAGAAATTTAAAGCAGTGACATAAACCTTCTTGTCTCTGCTGTTATAATATATTTTATTGCCCGGAGCTATACGCGTGCTGATTAGTTTTCCTGTAAGATCAAATATGCTTACACCATTAGCATACCCAAGTGCAATTAATTGGTTATTATTTGAAAAAGCAATCGAGTAGATTGTTTGATCAAAATCTTTAAACGATATCGGAGTAGGCTGATCTTTGATTAGGTCACTTGTTCTCCATAACTGTGGTAGATCGTTCTTCAATGTGAATAACATTGAACCATCGGGTGATAATTTAAAATATGCGTTACTGTCTACCGGTAAATTAAATATTTTTTTTCTCCCGTTTTTTAAATAAACCAAATGCTTCTTTTCCCGTGCAATAATGTCTCCTGTGTTGTTAATCCCCAGGGAAGTAAGATGAGGACTGTGCTTAAAATCAGGCATGTAACCAAAAGTTAAACTATCGCCCACTAACTTGCCTTCTACAACGTCTTCTTCTACATTATAAGCAAATTTGGTTCTGTCAGGTGAGATAGCGAATGAGGTGGTATGAAAATGCGCAGCATCATAATCAGGTATTATTTCCTGTTTCCTAAATACATTGCTATTGAACATTGGTAATCCAATTAAATTCACGAGGTTTTTTTCCTGGGTACCATTGGTTATGTTATAGATGTTTTTTAGTTGATAAGCGGCATCGTCAGGGTTTGTTAAAGAAGAGTCGCTCGCAATAGCCAGCTTGTCAAGCATAACATAAGTCTTTTCATATCGCTTAAGGTCTCTTGCCTCCAGGTATGATAAGCAGAGGTTTCTGGCGCAATCCTTTATTATGGAATCGATTTGGTTTGATTTTGCAAAGCCAGTACCATTAAAACGGAGATTATCTTTGTACACAAATTTTTCGTGTACCTCCTTCTGTAAGTCTTGATTCAGTATTTTAGCTATTTCTAACTGTTGTACTGCAATTTGTTTAGCACTGTCTGCTTGTTTGAGTGCCTTGTTTGTTAAGTTGGTTTGTATTTTGAGTGCTTTAACAGCATGAGCTAAAGAATCTTTATTTTGCAAAACACGGTTATACAATCTTATTACTGAGTCTTTATTTCGATCTGCTTGCTTTTTCATGTTGACTGCAAACCCACCCGCTGCAATCGAAAATATTGCCAACACTGAAATACAAACCAATAACAATTGTGTAACTCGTAATTTTTTCTTTGCTTGGCCGCAATATCCTGTTCTAATGCTCTTCTCTGTTTTTCTTCCTCTATCTTTAATTTTTCAAGCCGTTTTGCCTTGGCCTTAAGTATCGGATCTACAAGAGTATCATGGCTTAACTCATAGGACAGCGCCCCTGCAGTATTTGGTTCGGCACGTACCAGGTGGCTGTTTACCAGTTCGGCAAGCAGTGTTTTACTTACATTGTAGTCGCGTAAAATTTGTTGCTCATATATACTCAGTCGCGTTTTATCTTCTTCGAAAATTAGTTTTTCTTCTATAAATATCCGTGCTCTTCGCTGATCTTCTGTCGTAGGAAGTTTTGAGATGAGATTGTCGTAATAGTTCTCAAAAATATTGTTGATGTCGCCTAAGTGTTCGGTACCAATGGTTTTGATTTTCTTACCTATTACCAATGCCTCAATATACTGGCAAATGATCTGAAGCTGAAATGATTCTATTTTTTGTTTACCGTCTTTAGTTAAAAAGGATAAAAGCTTGTCGAGCGCATCATTAGAAATATCAAATGGATCGGACAAAAATATCTCTTCACGTTTATATGCCGGCTTCAGGATTGCGTCTTCGGCCTGCATGTTATTGAGCGCGGTAAGTTCGTAAGTTTTGCCGTTAATGCCCGGAATGTAATCTTTAAGATTATTAAGTAAGCTCATTTTATCCGACCGGATAGACATCAGTACTTTTACATTAAGGGGCTCGAATAGAAATTTAAGATCATTCTCATCTATGGCTTCCGGGGTGTTGATCATTTGCTTCTCCAGTTCGGCGCGCACCGATAAAGGGATGTTAACGTATAGCACCTCGGCCAGTTGTTTCTTAAAATCCAGAATATCTGCCTCCGGATAAGTAAACAACTCTTCAAACTGGTCAATAATGATCAATATATTTTTGTTGCCGGTGTTTTTTTGGATAGCTTTTAAGGCCCTCCAAACCTGAGCGGCGCTCCTGGTGTTGATGTCGGCAGGCGCAAACGCATTGTACGTTCTTCCTAAACCTACTTTTGCCAATAGTGTGTCAAGCGGACTCATTTCATTTTCGGGACGATAAACCCCAAAGCGTATATTCAGGATGTCAAAATCCCCGGTTTCTCTTAGTTTAGGAGTTAAGCCGGCGTTTAATATCGAACTTTTCCCCAACCCGGATTTTGAATACAGCACCAATAGCTGTTCAACATTTATCAGTTTAAATAAACTGTCAATATCGCCGCCCCGACCAAAAAACAAGTCCCGGTCTTCGGTTGAAAACGGTTTTACGCCGGGGTATCTAAATCCTAAAGCCATTGTATTGTTTTTATTGTTCATTAAAAAGCGTTACAACTTTTTCATTAGGGACGTCAACGCCAAAGTATTCTCTGTGATAATTGCCATTTCAACTTCTGCTTCAGCTGATGTTAATACCCCGCTGGTTCTTCTAATTTCAAACCGGTTATATCTTGCATATATAGCTATAGAGGCTTTAGATAAATCATCAGGGATGCTATTGTTGTTGTCAACAAAGTCATTAAGTTCCTCTAATGCTTCAGCTATTTTACCCTCTTTGATTAACTGTTCTATTCTCGGGATCCCTGTTAAAACAACCTTATTGTTTTTAGAATTCTTAACACTTCGCAGGATTCCCTCTTCTTTGCATTTTTCGCAAAGCGTTTCTATAAAATCTTCTATCTGGGTGTCGATAAAATCAATATGAAATTGTTCTCTGCATAAATCTTCAATTTCTGAACTGCCATTATTGGTAATTTTAGAAGAGTATTTGGACGAACGGTTGTAGGCGGAGTTGTGTATTTTTAGAAGCCTTAATAATAGCTGTACATACCATTTTTCAAATTTAAATCCAAGAAATATAATGTTTGTGGCCCGCTGAAACATATTTTCTATTTCATTTGGGAGAGGCCTCTTACCCATTATAGCGCTTAAAAAATCAAATAACCCATCGTGTGTCAATACAAGCGATTCTTCGTCATCAACATAACCAAATAGGTTATAGATTACGGGGTCTTGCCCGGTAATGGGCGCAATGGCGTGAGACTCTGACGCCGTTTTATAAACCTCAAAGCGATGCCGAAATCCCATAGTTGCAAAGGCTTGATCCAGGTACATATCTGGCGAAACAGAGACAATTAAGGGAAAAGGAACCTTTGTTATATTTTCGTATATATCGCGTTTTACAGGTGTGTTGGCATAAAATCTCTTTATTTTGTAAAAAACCTTTGTTTGGGCAGGCATATCTTTAAATAAAAAAAGTTCGTCCTGGCTGTAGTATTTAAGAATATTGGGGTCTCGATAGGCATCAAGATAATCCAATAGTGCATCTTGAATAGGCCGCACCTTAGTTGTATCATTAGGATCGGAAACTTTAATAATATCCGGCCCCAAAAGCAGAATACATCTATCCTCCTTTAATGTTGCAAGCAAAAAATCCCAATCTGGGTTGTTTGTTTTTGTGACAACTGGTTCGTCCATTGGTGAAAAAAGTTTAGTATTAATAAATATATACAACTTTTAGTTGTGTATCCTATTTTTTTTGAAAAAAAAATAATTGTATATGTCTGTATATCAGTATTTAACTACGGGTAAATAGTATATATTTGAAATAATAAATTATTAATTGTGGAAACATCAGAAATACGGCTCCTGATAAAAAACGGAGAGATTGAAAAGGCGATACAAGCATCGTTGCTTCTAACAGAGGGTACTAATTTAGATGACGTAGCTCATACCATCTCTGCAAAGTATCGGAAATATAAATTGGATCTGATAGGCGGTATATTGACCGCTTCGGAAGATAGTATTGCTTTTGCAACAATTACCGGAAATATATTGTCAGTACTGCAAGAATATGAGAAGAATTCTATCTCATCTGTTCGGAGTGAAAAAGAATCAACAGGCGAGGTGTTTATTTCTTATGCCTGGGGCGGGGAAAGTGAGATAATTACGGATGCTATAGTTAATGCGCTAAGCGAAAGAAATATTGCCATAGTACGTGATAAAACGACCTTGGGATACCGAAGTAGCATAAAGGAATTTATGCAAACAATAGGTAAAGGAAAATGCGTTGTACTGGTTATCAGTGACCGCTACCTAAAGTCAAAAAATTGTTTATTTGAGTTGTTGCAGGTTGCAAATAATGGGGAGTTTGTCCAAAGGATATTCCCGGTAGTACTAAGGGATGCAAATATTTTTAACGCGATAAACTTCCTTAATTATGTAGATTACTGGGAGACACAATTTACTGAACTTCAAGCTGCAATGAAAAAGGTTTCCATTGCCAACTTACACGGTATTCGCGAAGATTTGGACTTATATTCAGACATTAGGGCGTTTTTGCCGCGATTGGTTGATAAGATCAGGGATATGAATACACTTACCGTTGATGGGCATCAGCAATCGAACTTTAATGAGCTATATGAAGCAATAATACAAAGTATCAATAAGGATATTGGCCAGCACCATTAAACGCTTTGGCTAAAAACAGCACAAGACATAAAAAAGCCCAACATTTCTGTTAGGCTTTTTTATGTGGGAACTACTGGGTTCGAACCAGTGACCCTCTGCTTGTAAGGCAGATGCTCTGAACCAGCTGAGCTAAGCTCCCTTTGTTTTTGATGTTACCGTTAGCTGGTAAAACCGAGTGGCGAAGATAATTCACTTTGCCAAATAATGCAAGAACTTTTATAAAGTATTTGCAGGTAATAGTAGTATAAAAAAGCCCAACATTGCTGTTAGGCTTCTTTTCTGTGGGAGCTACTGGGTTCGAACCAGTGACCCTCTGCTTGTAAGGCAGATGCTCTGAACCAGCTGAGCTAAGCTCCCTTCCTTTTGGGACTGCAAATATAGGAGGTTGCGTTTATTTGTCCAAATAAAATTTCAAATAAAAATAGTGTGCTGATTTACAGATATTAAGATTGTTATTTACTTAACATCCCGGTATTGGGCACGCGGTCGCGGGTCTTCAGGGAGGATCTCCATTTTTGGGAAATCGATATAATTGGCGTACCACTGTATGGCACCTACTAAATCAAGCGCGTCTTCGGCTTCAACGTTTACAGTTTCAAAGGCATAAAGCTTATGATCGGCATAGCCATAAAGCTGTATCTCGTTATCATCCGGACTAAATAGTTCCTCATCAAGGCAATAAACTTTTACCTTGAGCCGTGTATCCCTGGAGTGGATCACATCCCTGCAGGGGTTTTGAGGATCGGTTGCCAGTAAATATACATTATAGTCCATAGTTGGGTTAACAAAGTTTAGCGGGGTTGGTTTCTTTATAAGTGTTTAAAGTGTGAAATTGTTTGAAAAATATGTGTATTTCCCATGGTGGGGAAATCTCACCCATGTTTGAGTAAAATTTCTACATTTTAACGAATAGGTAATATTAAAAAGCTGTTTTTTAGGTTAATATGCCCCAATTTATCAATTGGCATTTCGTTTGAATAAATATTAATACCCTTCTCAAAGGGTTGTTTTTCATAGGTAGATGTAGGGTCGAAATACTGCGAGAGTGTTTCGACCTTTTTTATTTACCACGTTTTTAAAATTTGATTCCGCTGTTGTGTATTAGGTAAGATCTTAATTCCTTTTTTCTGCCGATATAAAACCACAAAAGGGGCTTAAGGCCAATATTGCAGATTTAGATTGCTCCTTAAATTGATCGGGGCGAAAAATTTTAACCTTTGGGAAAATAATGCCACTAATCCCGGAACGTATTTACACACTTTTTATAGTTCATCGTGTCAAAATGCCTTTTTGGGGCTATTAGAGGCGTGTTTGTCATTTGGCATTTAGTTTGGATTGATATTAATACCCTTCTCAAAGGGTTGTTTTCATAGGTAGATGTAGGGCCGAAATACTGCGAGAGTGTTTCGGCCTTTTTTATTTACCAGTTTTTAAAAATCGTTTTTTACTGTATTGTTTAAGCTGTTAACCTTCGGCAGCCAGTGAGTAGTGCGAATGGCTATCTAAAAGTGGCATAATAGGTTTGGAGTGTCTTTGAACTGATCAAGTCTCGAATTTTAACCTTTGGGAAAATAACGCCACTATCCACGGAATGTATTTGCACACTTTATTTGCTATGTAATTTAAAAAGTGCTTTTTGAGACTATTGAGCACATGTTTTTTCGTTTGGCATTGGGTTTGGATAGGTATTAATACCCTTCTCATAGGGTTGTTTTCATAGGTAGATGTAGGGCCGGAATACTGCGAGAGTGTTCCGGCCTTTTTTATTCGGGACATGCATGTTTCCTGATAATTAAAGCGAAATCTGCCAAAATTAACCATTGGGAAATTAATTCCCGGTTAAGGGTGTCATTTCTACACATTGAGGATGGTTTTGGTTTTAAAAAGCTGCCAATTAGGCAATTAAAGGCAATTTTTAAGATTGGCACCACGTTTGAATATAGCTTATTACCCTTCTCAAAGGGTTGTTTTTCATAGGTAGATGTAGGGCCGGAATAACTGCGAGAGTTGTCCGGCCTTTTTTATTTAATGAAAATTTTAAGATTGGTTTTATCCCGTTGCTTTTTAATTAAGCAGGCGGGATGGCTTGTTGATCAAAATCTCTTTTGGCCATTGGGATAATATTGAAAAATCAACGCCATCCCAGTCCGGGTGCCACATATTTTAAAACAGAAGATAGTACGTGCAAGTTATAGTCAACTCCTAAAGTGTTAGGTATTGTCAAAAGTACGGTATCGGCTTCCTGGATAGCTTCATCCTGCGCGAGCTCTTTGATCAGCTGATCTGGTTCGGCAGCGTAGCTTTTTCCGAAGATCGCCCGTTTATTGGCTTCTATATAACCTATCTTATCGGAGCTGTTAGCTTGCTGTCCGAATAGATACTTATCCTCATCGTTGACCAGCGCAAAGATAGAGCGACTCACCGAAACCCTTGGCTCCCTTGCATGGCCTGCTTTTTTCCAGGCTTCTTTATATAATCTGATCTGTTCTGCCTGTTGAATATGAAAGGGTTTGCCACTTTCATCATTTTTTAAGGTAGAGCTTTGCAGGTACATGCCGTTTTCGGCGGCCCAGATAGCCGTTGCATTAGAACCGGCTCCCCACCAAATGCGTTCGCGTAGCCCTTCCGAATAAGGTTCTAAGCGCAATAGGCCAGGAGGGTTCGGAAACATTGGATATGGATTAGGCTCGGCAAACCCGGCACCATCCAACTTGTCCAGAAATTCTAAGGCCTTGGTACGGCCCATGTCTGTATCGGTTTCTCCTTTGGCAGGTTCATAGCCGAAATAGCGCCAGCCGTCGATAACCTGCTCCGGTGAACCTCTGCTGATGCCTAATTGTAACCGTCCGCCGGAAATTAAATCGGCAGCGCCGGCATCTTCTACCATGTACAATGGGTTTTCATACCGCATGTCAATTACGCCCGTGCCAATTTCTATTTTGCTGGTTTTAGCACCTATTGCCGAAAGTAGTGGAAAGGGCGATGCTAATTGACGAGCAAAGTGATGTACCCGGAAATATGCCCCATCAATGCCAATTTCCTCAGCTGCAACAGCCAGATCAATAGATTGAAGTAAGGTATCACCTGCTGTACGGGTGTTGTAAGCAGGATGATCGGACCAGTGTCCAAATGATAAGAAACCGATTTTCTTCATATAATCTTTTGAATCATAAAATAATAGTTATTATTTAAAGCCCGTTCTTATTAAAACGAATGCTCTGTGTTGATTTTGATTGCCCTGTAAAAGCAAATACCGGTCAATCAAAAATAAAATTAAACGGGATATAATTCCGTCAGGAGGAATTCAAAAAAATCCTGTGGAGAGGGTATTGAGGATGGTGTAAACGGTATAAATATTAAAAAAGCAAAAAAGCCTTACTGCTCAGTAAGGCTTTCTGCGGAATGGACGGGACATGAACTATGTTCACTTAGCGCTCATAACCAATATTTTACCAACTATTACAAAAGCGACTCTCTTAAAACTCACTTTTATTTTAAAGCTGTTTGATTTCAAATGATATATACAAAAGTAAGAAATGAGGAGGTTATTACAAAGGAAATGCAATCTTAAAATCCTTGAATTTAACCTTATTTGTCGATTACCATATAGATAATGTGCCGTTATCATTTATGGTACAATGAAATGTAGAGTTAGAAACAGTTAGGTAACACTAATCAGTTTAATTTCCGCTATAAATCAATGCTTTGTGGTTTTCGTTCAATTAGAGGTACCTAATGGATCACCTTTAAATAATCGAATCGCCTGTGCGTATTTAACAAAGATATAATTATTTAAAAATATAAATATCTGCAAACCTAAGTAAAGGAATTGACAAATGCGCTGGTCTCAAACCCCTCTTGGAAGCCGTGGCGGTTCGCCTCCGGTTCTGGGTGGATATTCCGGCATGCTTGACCATGCTGTTCCGTTTTTATTAGAGCAACTGGTTGTGTTAATGAATTTCAATTTTAGCTATCTAACTCAAGTATATAGCATGGTCAAAGTGTAACGGAACATTGTGAATTCATTTTCGAATGCATTGGTCAATGGCTTCGGAATATCCACATTGATCGAAATACACGAGGGGGCATGGATATTTTTCAGTATTAGTAACCAGTGACAACCATTTAGTGTTTTTTCGCTTTCCTTCAAAATGTTTGTGTTCAGGGAATTTACGAAAGGCTATCGTAAATCTACGATATGTCATAAGCATCTCGGAGAGGATTTTTATTTTACCTTCTAATAGTTAAGTATTTATCAAATGGAATGATACTTGAAAAGTGTAAGTACCTTAAATTTTCAATCACCATCTTTTACCCCACATTAAGTCACTGAAGCAAAAAATGAAGGAACTTCAGCAATTCAGGCCCATGTATTATCGGGTATGCTTTACCATTATTATACTGCTGCATGCTTTTCATGGTTATGGTCAAATTGATCTCAAGAATTCGCTGAACGACCTTAAAGCGCAATTCAATACAGCTACCGACGATAAAACCAGGATCAGGCTGGCCGTTGCTGCCGGGAGTTTTTTTCTTACCAATAAGGAAAAATACCAGATGATGGCAGACTCGGCCGTTAAGTATGCAGCTATAGCAGAATCTATCAATAGCAACATCAACGATAAGGCATCAGCCGATCTGATAGCCATATTGCAAACCAAGATCCTTTTACGCAAGGAAAAATTCGCCGATGTAAATGAGATGATCAGCAAGGCATCGGGAGCGCTCTTTTGTCAGCTGCACGCTTTGGCCGGCAATTACTTCCTGGAAAAGCCGGGCGAATATAAAGAGGACCTGGATATCGCTGAAAATCATTTCCTGGCCGCGCAAAGATATGCCCGCAGTAAGGGCATGCCCTCGATAGAACTGATCAATATGGTTTATCGATATAACGTCATGGTAGAAAGGCGCTTAGACGAAGGTGTTTGTGATAGCTTCATGAAACAGGTGTTAAAACTGTGCAATTTGTACGGGTTGCCTCGCCTCGAGTTAAAGGCATTGCAGGCAAAGGCCATTCATGAGCTCTATCACCGTAATTTGGTGGGCAGTATGTATAAGGCCGAAAGCGTGGCCCGGGCTATTCGCGATGTGCCAATGGAAACGTTTTGCGAGAAAGAGATTGCTGATTATTATTTAAGGCAGGGCAACCTCGATTCCGCCGAAATCAAGCTAAACCATGTTTTAAAAGTTTATCAGTCTCTGGGATACAAAAACCTGCAATTCACTTACGATTTGCTGGTTGCAACAGCCATGGTAAGAGGTAATCTTGACAAGGCTATGAGGTATAGCCTTACCCTGATTAAGATTGCCGAGAGCACTGGTACGGATATAGCCCTTAATGCGTTTTATTCGCGGCTGGCCAAAATCTGCAAGGATTTGGGGTTGGACAGACAAAGTGCCATCTGGTATAAAAAATGGCGCGATGCCGCTGTTTTGAAAAAAGCGAATTTTCCTCAACAGGCTTATTACGAACTGGCTGATGAATTGCTCGCTGCCGGGAAACCCAGGCAGGTGCTAAATATGTTGGATAGTGCCCAAAGGTTATTTAAACATGATGAAGCTATAAGTTATTTCCTTCCCCAACTACGCGCCAACTGCTATGATGCACTGCATAAAACTGATAGTGCCGAGTTTTTTAATAAAATGATTATTAGTAAAATGGAGGGACGGGGACTGAAAGATTATATGTACTACTCGGCATATAAAAGAATGGCTGGCTTCTATATTTCTCACGGGCAGGTTAATAAAGCCGCTCCGTTTTTAAAGGTGGTTTTCGACGCCGGAGGCGCGGTTGTTCCGGCTGCTGAGATGGCTTTTCTTTACTTTTGCCAGTTCAAAGTAGATTCGGCGCGCGGCGATTATTTGTCGGCGTTGAAAAATTTCAAGCTATCCAAAAATATCAGCGATTCTATAAACGACGCTGTTAAACTGGAGCAGGCAAAGCGGTTGCAGGTGCAGTTTGCCACGGCCGAGCGGGACCGCGAAAACCTCGATTTACGCAACCGTAATGATTTGCAAACCAGCGAATTGGAAAAGGGTGGGTTGCATCGTAAACTAATCACCATAGCTTTGGGTGCCTTTATCCTGATAAGTGGGCTAATGATTTATTTTTACCTTGCAAAACTGAAGACCAACAGGCTTTTGCAAAAAAACCAGCACGAGATCAATACCCAAAACGAACAATTGAAAGCCAGCCAGGAAGAGATTACCGTGCAGAATGAGCAATTGAAATTACACCAGGAAGAGATAAATGCCCGTAACGAACAGTTAAAGACTAAACAGGAGGAGATCAGCGTCCAGAACTCGCAGCTCAATCAGTTGCTCCAGGAAAAAGAATGGCTCATCAAAGAAATCCACCACCGTGTTAAAAATAACCTCCAGATCATATCCAGTTTGTTGAACACACAGGCATCGTACCTGGATAGCGAACAGGCGGTGGCAGCCATAAGAGACAGCCAGAACCGCATGCAGGCAATCTCAATCGTTCATCAAAGGCTTTACCAATCGGAAGACCTGACAACCATCAGCATTCAAACCTATATTAAAGAACTCTCGGAATGCATTCTCGATTCCTTTCACTGCAGCCAAAGGATTAAGTTCAGAATTGACCTGGCTGATGCCCTGCTTGATACCGCCCGCACGGTACCGCTGGGGCTGATCCTGAATGAGGCGATTACCAATTGCGTTAAGTACGCTTTTGATAAAACGGAAACGGGCATTATCACGCTTTCCTCCTCATTTACCGATGATAATTTTTATGAACTTGTGATCAGGGATAACGGCAGGGGGCTGCCTGCCGATTTTGACATGTATGCCTGTAATTCATTAGGCGTAAATATGATTATTGGCCTTACCGATCAGCTTGGCGGCAGGCTGAGTTTCGCTACCGACAGGGGCACGGTGATCACTATTGCATTTTCCGTTTAATGAAAATTTGTTTCCTTATTATTTGTTCACCGCAGTTTGCAATAAGCCTGTACGTAAAATCACGAAATAGCGTAAATGAAAAAATGGCGAACTTTAATCAACTTATTGACATTGAACAAGTTAAATAAAGGCATGCTGATGGCAGTTCAATATAAGACTGGCGATGTCAATAAGTTTGTCATTCAATTAAAAAACAGAATAAATTAATTTTTTATCGTTTAATCAAATACCTACACAACATGAAAATTACAGCAAAAGACGGCACAGAGATTTACTACAAAGACTGGGGAACAGGACAACCGATTATGTTCCATCATGGCTGGCCGCTATCAAGCGATGACTGGGACGCGCAATTGATGTTCTTTTTACAAAAAGGATACCGCGTGATTGCCCATGACAGGCGCGGACACGGCAGGTCGAGCCAGGGTTCTGCAAATCATAATATGGAAACCTACGCGGCCGACGTTGCCGAACTTACCGAGTTCCTCGACCTGAAGGATGCCATTCACGTTGGCCATTCAACTGGTGGGGGGGAAGTGATTCACTATGTAAACAAATATGGCAAAGGCCGTGTGGCTAAAGCCGTGCTGGTGAGTGCTGTTACCCCGCTAATGGTGAAAACTGAGAATAATCCGGATGGCGTACCGATGGAGGTTTTTGATGAGATCCGCCTGAATACCGCGACCAACAGAGCTCAGTATTTTGAAGATTTTACCATGCCTTTTTACGGCTTTAACCGCGAAGGCGCTAAGATATCGCAAGGTATCCGCGATAACTGGTGGCGCCAGGGTATGATGGGCGGTATCAACGCGCATTATTATGGTATAGCTGCCTTTTCTGAGTTCGATTTTTCAGAAGACCTGAAAAATGTAGACATCCCGGTGTTGGTACTTCACGGTGAAGACGACCAGATTGTACCTTTCGAAATATCCGGAAAAAAGGCCGTTACCTTGTTAAAGAATGGTAAACTGATTTCATATCCCGGTTTCCCTCATGGCATGCCGGCAACTGAAGCCGCCACCATCAACGCTGATATTTTGAGCTTTATCCAGTCTTAAAATTGCATAGATTTTTTTTAAGTCCGGGGGAAGGCACTTGCCTTCCCCGGTTTTTTTGTTAATGGTCAGCCTTTAATGTAGATTCTTAGGGAATATTGCGTACACTTTTCATTCTTGATCTAATTTGAAGAACTAAAAAATTGATTACTTTTCAGGTTTAATTGCTTCCGCATCCCTTGGCGACTTACGAACTGCTTCCTGATCATGAATTGCTGTCACTTGTGAAAAATGATGACAGGCAGGCGTATACTGCTATTTACGATCGCTACAAAAGGCTTTTATTCGTGCATGCCTACAAACGCCTAACAGATACTGATACCGCCAAGGATGTTGTACAGGAAGTTTTTACACAGCTTTGGGCAAAGCGTACTTCCCTTGTTCTTGAAACAAGCCTGCGCGCATATCTTTATACCGCTGTTAGAAATCAAATTTTTAACCTGATTGCGAAAAAACAAGTTGAAGCTAAATACCTCGATTCCCTGCAAAACTTTTTAGATCAGTCCACTGATTTTGCCGATCACAAGGTAAGGTACATGCAATTAATGGCTTTGATCGAATCAGAAATTGAACAACTACCTTTAAAAATGCAGGAAGTGTTTCGGCTTAGCAGAAATGAGCAGCTAACACACAAAGAAATCGCCCAAAAGTTAAGCATATCTGAAAAAACAGTAAAAAAACAGGTTCAAAATGCTTTGCGAATATTAAAAGGAAAACTCGGACCGCTGTTTTTCATGCTTATGTTATGATAATTTTAACATTATTTTAAAAAACTGCTAAGTTATCTACTCCCAGTATGCCGTTAACTTGTCTCTATACATAAAAGAGACACATTGATGGCACGTAAATACGACGCTAAACAATTAATAAACAAACTGCGTACCGGGAAATTAAGTGATGATGAAAAATCAATACTTGAAAGCTGGTACATGGTATGGGGGGCCGACAAAGAAGTTGATCTTGGTGAGGAAACTCTTATCAAAAAACTTGAGCAAGTGGAGGCTGAGTTACCACAGCTGGTTCGCAAAAATAAAGAAGTCATCTATTGGCCGAGATACGTAGCAGCCGCAGCTACAATCATTTTAGCTATCGGGATATACTTATCCCTGTTTAATCAAACTAAAACAATAAATCAACAGGTTGCATTAAATACTACACCAATAAAACCCGGCAAAAATGGAGCGAGGCTCACCCTGTCTAACGGGCGCACAATAGTGCTTAACACAACTGATAATGGCACTCTGGCAACAGATGGCGGATCGACGATAAGCAAGGCGGATAACGGGCAGCTAAAGTACGTAGATGCTGATAAATCAGCCAATGCCAACATTTTTAACACTTTAATTACAAGCAACGGAGAACAGTACAGGCTCCTGCTGCCCGATGGTACGAAGGTGTGGTTAAATGCAGGGTCATCGCTTAAGTATCCCACTTCATTTTCAGGAGTGGCAAAACGTGCGGTGGAGTTAACGGGCGAAGGATATTTTGAGGTTGCTAAGGATGCCCATCATCCATTTATAGTTTCTTCGGCCGGGCAGGAGGTTGAGGTACTCGGCACTCATTTCGACATCAGTTCATATCCCGACGATGCTAAGGCCTTAACCACTTTACTTGAGGGCAGCGTCAGGATCAACAATAATTTACTCAAACCTGGTCAGCAGGCCGTAGTAACCGCGCACCAGCTTAAAATTTTTGACATCGACGCGCAAAGCGCCATAGCCTGGACCAAAGGCCGTTTTCATTTTAACGGCGAAAATATTACCGGGATTATGAGGTGCATAAGCAGGTGGTATAATATAGAGGTAACTTTCAAGGGCGACATGCGCGGCAAAGACTTCGCCGGCGGCTTTTCCCGGTATGATGATGTAAGCACCATACTCGATCTGCTGGCTTCCACCAATCACTTACATTATATTATCGAAGGAAGGAGGGTAACGATAATGAATTAATGCTCTTTGTACACCACAAAAAGCAAAAAACCAGTTAACGGCTGCTACCGCGAACTGGCCCCTGGTATAACCAGTAATGCTAAGTTTTATATGAACAACTCGAATTAATTGAACTATTGAACTTAAACGATTCAAATGTAATGAATTTTTTTACCCTTTTTTATGGGCCGAAGCCCGTCCGGAAAGTTCGCTTACTATCGTGGGCGAAGTTTTTGGCAGTTTTACTTTTTTTAATCAATATTCATTTCTCCGCGGCAGCGCAAACAAAGAAAATCACCCTTCATCTTAATCATGCGCCTTTTGAAAAATTGCTCAAAGTGTTAGAGAAAGAGAGCGGCTACGAATTTCTTTATAACATTCATGATCTGTCTAAGGCTTTGCCCGTTACCATCAATGTTACGGAGCTTCAATTTGATAAGGTGCTTGCCCGATGCTTTGCGGGCCAGCCGCTTGGTTACGAGCTAAAAGATAAAACCATCGTGATCAGGCTAAAGCCGGTAACTCCGCAACAGGCGAGCAGTTCGGTTCCCGATACGCTTAATATTCATGGTGTGGTTTATTCTGCCGAAGGCCAGCCCTTAGCGGGCGCCACTGTTAAGGTAGATATCACCCCCAGCTTTTCGCGTATTTCGTTAGCGGATAATTACGGCTATTATCAAATAGATAAGGTCCCCGCCGGCAGTATATTACAGGTGAGTTTTATAGGTTACCAAACGCAAAACATACCCCTTATGGGCAGGCGCAGCATAGATGTAACCATGAGCAGCGGCAACCAGGAAATGCACGAGGTATTTGTTGTATCTACGGGTTTTCAAAAACTAAACAAGGAACGGGCTACGGGATCATTCGCCAGGCCCGATATGAAAGTGTTTGGCCAGCGCGCCGCTACAAATGATATTGTTAGCCGCCTTGACGGGCAGATAGCCGGTTTGACTGTTGTTCCCGGCGTGCAGGGTAACGGCACTACAAAGCAGGCCGTGGTTAGAGGAAAAAGCACCGTTACCAACGGCTCGCAACCGCTTTATGTAGTAAACGGCGTTCCGGTGCCTGATATTACGGCTATAAACCCGGATGATATTGGCGATATCACCGTATTAAAAGACGCGTCGGCAGCTGCTATATGGGGCGCTCAGGCTTCTAATGGTGTTATTGTTATTACAACCAAATCGGGCCGGAATAATCAAAATATCAATATCAATTATTCTGGCTATGTCACTTTTACCGGCAAACCAAATTTTGGGTATGCCAATGTGATGAGCAGCCGGCAATATATACAAGCTGCCCGGGAAACATTTGATCCGGTAACTTATCCCTGGGGTAGCCTTTCAAACAGCTTTATAGCGCCGCACGAGCAGATATTATACAATCAGAACCGCGGCATTATCAGTGCTGCCAGGTCGGCTCAACAGCTTGACAGCCTCGCAGCGATAAACAACACCGCGCAGGTAAAAGACATTTGGTTCAGAAACGGTATACTCAGTAATCATACTGTTTCGGCAACCGGCGGCGGCGACGCTTATTCTTTTTACAGTTCCATATCATACACCGGGAATAAAAGCAATACCCCCGGCGAAAAAAATGACCAGTACAGATTGACTTTCAACCAAACCTTCCGCCCTAATAAACGTGTTACATTAAACCTTAATTCGGCATTTGCTTACGCGTATAACAGCAGCAAAAGGCCCATAACCATCGGGGCCGACTTTCTTCCCTACCAGCTATTCAGGGATGGGAATGGCAATAACATCCAGTTAAATTATCTGCAAGGCATCCCGGATGAAAGAAAAGCCGATTATGAGCAACGGAGCGGTATTAACTTAAACTATAGTCCGCTTGATGAACTGGGTAGCGGATATACCCGTAGCAAACTGCTTACAGTGGGCGCTACCGCCGACCTTACGATAAAAATCTTGAAGGGGCTTAGCTTTCAGGGTACTTACGGATATCAGCGGATTCCGGGCACTACCGAAACATACGACGATATATCCAAGTATGCGATGCGCAGGGAACTTCTTGATTTTACTGTGGCGCCGTTTGCAGGGTCGACACCTGTTTATTATCTTCCCAATACAGGCGGCAGATTTTCTACAGCAAGTTCAACCGCTGCCAACTGGACAGTGAGGAACCAGTTAACGTTTACCTCTGCATTAAGGGACGGCAAAGACCACCTCAATATCCAGGCTGGCCAGGATTTGCAGGAACAATCAACCCTGATAAACACAACTACAGTTAGAGGTTATGATGATGTATTAAAAACTTACACCCTGCTAAATTATCAAACGCTATCTCAGGGTGTCTTTGGCGCTGTAGGCTCATTTCGCAGCGTTTTTACCGAAAAGCCCTTTGATACTTTTGGTACCCTAAGGCGATTCCGCTCATACTTCGCCTTGCTCAACTACTCAATGAATGATAAATATCAGCTCGATGCCAGCATACGCAGAGACCATAGTAACCTTTTCGCCTCTAACCAGGCCTCGCAAAACAAACCTGCTTTTAGCGTTGGTGCCAGGTGGAATGCCGGCCGGGAAGCGTTTATACAAAAGGTTGGCTGGATAGATAATTTAAGTTTGCGTGCAACATACGGCATCACCGGAAACTCGCCTTACCTCAACGCGGCTTCGCTATACGATATAGTTAACGCCCAAACCAACTCTACGTTCGGCAATTCGCTTTATTTATCCTCGCCGGCAAACAGGAAGTTAACCTGGGAAACTACCCGTACTTTTAACCTCGGTATTGATATGGGCGTGCTGAACAACCGTATTTCGGGCAGTGTTGATGCCTATTATAAAAACACTACCGATTTGCTGGGAAGTATATCTGTAAACCCGCTTAACGGCTTTGTACGCACAAACGGCAATTTAGGTAATATTACCAATAAGGGTATTGAGATTAACTTGAATACCTTAAACCTGGAGGCTGGCGCGTTTAAGTGGCAAAGCCACCTGGTGTTCAGCTACAACCTTAATAAACTTGCTTCATACAGCGAGCCCACGCCCGATATGCTTACCAATACCTGGCAACTCGCGTCGCAGTGGGCCATAGGTTATGCTACGCCGGTGTTATTCGCTTATCGTTACGCCGGGCTCGACAACATAGGCGATCCTCAAATTAAACTGGCCAACGGAACCGTCACCAAAGATCCGTACGTTGCAACCGCTGCCGACCTTGTGTACAAGGGCTCTACTTTACCTAAATATAACGGCGGCTTCTCCAACACCTTTCAGTACAAACAACTGTCGTTAACGGCCAACATCATCTTTAACCTTGGTGCAGTAATGCGCCGTGATGTTAACCAGTTTTACGCGGGCCGGTTAAGCGGCACTGCCGGAAGCTTTAGTGAAAACATTAACCCGGAGTTTGAAAACCGTTGGAAAAAGCCTGGCGATGAGCTCAGTACAAATATCCCCGCCTATGTTGCCAGCCTTGGCGTTAACAACTTCAGACGGAACACCAGCTACTACACTTATGCCGATATCAATGTAGTGAGCGCCTCTTATGCCAAACTGCGGGACATTACGCTATCATACGCCCTGCCCGCCGGAGTAGCAGGCAAGCTGAAGCTTTCGGCAGTTAACCTTTACGTGCAAACAGGCAATTACATGGTTTGGAAGAATAATAAATATGGCATAGACCCGGAGTATCAGGCATTTAATATAGGTGTAAGAAGTTTGCCTGCGTACAAGCACACCTTTACGCTCGGGGCTAATGTTACATTTTAAATTTTTATTGAAGATGAAAGTACAACATTGTAAAATTTTTATGTATACCTGTCTTTTTTGCCTGCTGTTATCCTGTAAAAAAGACTTTTTAAACATTGTGCCGCAAGGCCGCCAGTTGGTAACAACAACCGCCGATTTTGATAAAGTGATGAACGACCAGGGCTTGTATGTTTATGACTTTGCCGGCGGATGGCAACAGCTGGTTTTAATGGGCGATGACGTAGCTGCCGAAGAAAGCCATTACAATTCGGGCGGCAATCCGGGCATATCGCAAAGAGCGTTTGAATGGAAAGCCGATGTTTTTACACCAACCGACTACGACTGGACCATGCAGTTGTATATGAGTAACCTGTATACCATCAACAAGGTTATTAACGAGGTTGAGGGATCAACAGGCGGATCGGCCGAACAAAAAGCGGTATTACTGGCCGAAGCACAGGCAACAAGGGCCTGGATTTATTTTCAATTCGTCAATTTTTTTGGAAAACCTTACAACGCGTCAACCGCAAGCGCAGACCCCGCGTTTCCTATCATCACTTCTGCCGATATAAATGCTACCGGTTTTACACGGGCCAGCGTAAAACAGGTGTATGATTTTATTACTGCCGACCTTAAAGCCGCTATTTCCAAACTACCGCTTAGCGGTAAAAGTAAAGTGCGCTTTAATAAGGCAGCGGCCGAAGCGCTAATGGGCAAAGTATATCTTTTTACCGGCGATAACTTAAACGCTGTTGCCATGCTTAACGCGGCAATAAAGGATAATGGTGCTTCATCCGCTCCGGCAGTATTATATAATTACAACCAAACCTTTGCACCCGACGGCGAATTTTATCCGGTAACGGATTATGGGCCAACAAACTCTCCATTTGCCGGCTATACCAACGTAACAGAATCGCTTTTAGCGAAGTCATTTTACAACGGGCCATATAATGGCAACGGCTTCATGAACGATTTCATCGTACTATCGCCGCAAGCACGTTCCTTGTTTGACCCGGCAGACCTCCGTTTGAATTTTTATGCGGCACAATTTCCCTACCAGGAAATAAACCCATCAGGCCGCCTCTCAAAAATAGGCGTACAACTAAGTCGCTTCGGGATTCAGCTTCCGGAGCTGTATTTACTTACCGGCGAAGCAAAGGCCCGCAACGGTGATTTGGCCGGAGCCGTAGCCGATGTGGAAATATTACGGAAAAACAGGATGCCCGTGGATCACGCGGCGATTCCTGCCGCAGTTGCATCCAACCAAAACCTCCTGATCAAATTCATCTTTGATGAACGTGTGCGTGAGTTTGCAGCTGAAGGTTACCGTTGGTTCGACATGAGGCGCATGTCTGTCGATCCATTATTTACCGGGCAAACATTTACCCATTTGCTGTACGCCGATGAAACAAATAACGCCAAAACCATAACGCTGGATGAAAAACGTATGACCTTAAAATTGCCTTACTACATCATGGTCAGCAATCCGCAAATAACAAACAATCCATAAGTCATGAAAAAATACATCATATTTAGTTTTTTATATCTGTTAGCGACGGTAGCCGTTGCACAACATCCATTTACAATTACCGGCCAGCTTGCAAAAGATAAACAAGGCATAATCCTTTTAGAATACGACAACGCCAAAGGGGATTACATACAGGATTCAACTAAAGTTGTAAACGGCGCGTTTACATTTAAAGGCACAATTACCGACCCTGCCTACGCCACGCTGAACCTCAACCCATATAAGGGGCCGCTAACTGCCGCCACGATGTCGAAAATTGATATGCAAAGATTTTATATTGATGGAGACGTCAATGTAAAAAGCTTGGGAGGCATGAAGGAAGCGATAATTACAGGTGGAAAAACGCAGGCTGAATTTACCCGCAGAAATAAGCCATTTGAACCATTGAACGAACAGCTTAAGCCGATTAACGAAAAACTTTCCAGGCTATCAAAAGACGACAGTACCAGGATGCCATTAATGAAAGAACTTGGCATGCTGATGAAAAAGGCCGACGAACTGGACAGCGTTTTTATAGCTCAGCATCCCGATAGCTATGTTGCCTTCGATATCTGGAGGAGGAAAAAGGCCCGTGCAATTACACCGGTCCTCAACTCATCGTTCAACCGCTTTAGCAAGAGTATCAAAGAATCTGAAGCAGGAAAAATATTAAGTTCAAAAATCGATGCGGTTACGCTGCTTACCAAAGGAAAGCCTGCGCCTGATTTTACTTTACCCGATAGTGAAGGGAAAATGGTGTCGCTATCATCATTTAAAGGCAAGGATGTTTTATTGGTATTCTGGTTCAGAAACTTTGTGCCGTTTGACAAGTTTGCCCTTTACATGAGACGGGCCGAAAAGCGGTTAAAAGAAAAAGGAGCGGTTATAATTGGCGTTAGCTATGACGATGAAGATACCTGGAAGCAGCAAATAGCCGAACAGTTTCCGGGATGGGTGCACCTTAATGATGTTGAAGGGTTTTCTGAAAACGGCCGCTCTGCAGGCGCCGTTACAAAAAGTTATGCCTTATTCAATAAAGGCACGCTCCCGGCAGCCTATCTTATTGGCAAAGACGGTAAGTTTTTGTCGGACAAGGTAGTGCTCAATGATAACGAATTAGGATTTACACTTGAAAAATTGATTGAAAATGAAGGCAAATAACATAATGGGGCTTTTAGTTGTTTTGCTGTTAACAATTACAGCATTAACAGCAAACGCGCAACGGGTTGAAGACTTTCCCGATATCGGCGACCCGATTACAACTTATCCACAGGTAGAATGGATAAAAGGCGGCCCCATAAATAAATTTGAGGATGGCAAAATTTATTTGGTCGAACTTTGGGCAACCTGGTGCGTACCCTGTATGGCCGCCATGCCTCACCTGAATGAGCTTAGTTTAAAATTTAAGGATAAGATTACATTCATTGCCCAGGACGTATTTGAAAGGGATGAGGCGAAGGCGGTGAACTATGTAAAAAATCACACCCACGAACTGAATTTTAATATCGCCCTAAGCGGCCCGCCCGGAAGTGATTTTGATAAAAAGTGGATAAAACCGGCAGCTGTATCGGCAATACCCCAAACCTACCTGATACGAAATGGTAAATTAATGTGGGTAACTACTCCCGACCAAATTAATGAACAGGTACTCCAGTTATTGATTGATGGCAAGTTTACCATGGATGCTGCCAAAAAGCTCAGTAAATCCGGATCGGGTAATTAACGGTCATACAAGAAAATTTACTTGCTTAATTATCGTATAATGTAATCCTGAATGTTAAGGATTATGTAGAAGTCCCGGCAGTGCAGCCGGGACTTTTTTGTAAAAGGCTAAATCAACAATCCGGCAAAGACCCACGCCGCGGCGGTTGCGGCTTGTTGATCCGCTTTAGTACCGCAATGGAAGCCCTATAGCTATCATAAAATAACGTCATTTCGTAAATTAAACACTATCTGTTTTTATCTAAAACTTTGTTTTTCAAGTATTTATCGTGTGGCTTCTTTTTTGGATAAATATTAAAAACAACGATATGAAAAACCATCCAATTACAGAAACCGCGGGAAATTTTAACCCGGACGACTTCCTGATTGTACCGGCCAGGACTTTTGAAGAGCTTAAAGTGGGAGAAATTTTCAGGGCACCGAGCCGCACGCTCACAGATGCCCATTCGGCAGCATTTCAAACCGTTTCATGCGATAATCATCCTGTGCACTATGACGATGTATGGGCCAAAAAGCATGGCCATAAGGCACCGGTTGTACATGGTTTGCAGGTTCTTGCTTTTACCGCACCGGGGGCTACCTTGTTCCCGCATGTAATCGGAGAAGCATTCATCGCTTTTACCGAACTATCGTGCAAATTTTTGAAAGAGGTTAATGCCGGCGATACACTTTATCCTGCGCTGGAAATCATTGCGCTTAACCCGCAGGGCGATAAAGGCATTGTAGAAACAGCAACCACCATTCATAACCAAAACGGCGAACTCGTGCTTTCCGGCACACACAAATATCTTTTAAAGGCAAATTCAAATATTTAACAATTTTATTATGGAAGCAATACAATCTGAAAAACAAACATTCGTACTGGTACACGGTGCATGGGCGGGGCCTTTTTCATGGCAAATGATTAAAAATGCACTGGAAAACTCTGGCAATGAGGTTATAGCGTTACAGTTGCCGGGGCATGGCACCGATAATACCCCTGCCGGTACTTTACACATGGATTCTTATATCAGCTACGTGAGCGAAGCTATTGAAAAAATTGGCAGGAGAGTGATTCTTGTAGGGCATAGCCTGGCGGGCATGATCATCTCCGGTGTTGCCGAAAAAATTCCCGAACTGGTTGAAAAACTGGTGTATGTTGCCGGGTATGTTCCGCAAAACGGTCAATCTGCCTACGTGATCTCGCTGGAAGACAAGCAATCATTGCTTGGCGCTTCCCTTTTGGTTTCCGACGATCAATCTGAATTTGATATTAAAAGAGACGACATTATCAACATCGTATGCCAGGACGGAACCCAGGACGTTAAGGAATTAATCCTCGCTAATTACAAAGCTGAGCCGGCTATACCTTTTTCAGACCCGATATCGCTTAGTGACGAAAATTTCGGGAGCGTTGAAAAGTATTATATTGAAACCCTGCAAGATCACGGCATCGGCAATGAGTTGCAGAAGCAAATGATAGCCCGGGCAAAAATTAAAAATACCTATCAGTTAAACAGCGGCCATACGCCCTTATTGTCCAGACCTGAAGAACTTAGCAAAATATTGCAGGAGATAGCACGAAAAAAATAATTTAGAAAGAACCGGATTGTTTGTTAGTTTCTAATGAACATTCCGGTTTTATTTTACCAATTATCAAGTAATTCAGGCAGCTTCAAACTCGCTGCCGCCGTGAATGCTCATGCCCGTATTTACCGGAAACGAAATATGGATGTTAAGCCCTTTATTACTCGTTAAAGTGAACGTTCCGCTAAGTTGTTCGCTTAAGCCCTTCATTAGGTTCATCCCCAGCGAATTTAAGCTGTCCTCATTAAAATTTTCGGGTAAACCTATCCCGTTATCTGCTATAATCAGCGTACAATTACTTTCAGCATCGCGTTGAAGTATGATGCTCACTGTACCGAACCGGTTGCTGGGAAACGCGTATTTAATAGCATTGGTTACCGCCTCATTCAGGATTAAACCAAGCGGAACGGCCTGCGCTACGTCAAGATTAACTTCATCGGTTTCAATCAGGAAACGAATGTTTTTGTCGATATCGAAACACTCGCGCATGTAGGATACCAGTTCATGCACATACCATTTCATATCGATAGTAGCCAGACTATCTGATTGATAAAGTTTTTGATGGATCAGCGACATGGCGTGCATCCTGTGCTGGCTGTTTCGTATGGCGTCCATCGCGTCCTGGTTGTTAATATAGGCCGACTGGGTGTTGAGCAAACTGATCACGATTTGCAGGTTGTTTTTAACACGGTGGTGAATTTCGCGAAGTAACCATTCTTTTTCGTTGAGCACTTTTTTTAAGATGTCGTACTGCCGGTTAATTTCCTCCTGTTTGGCCTGCAGTAAAGCATTGCTTTTCTGTTTTAAACGATAACGGTTATAACTCAGGGCGAGCAGCAACAGCAACATCATGACCGCGCCGGCAATAACCTGCTTTATGGTATTATCCTTTCGGATGGTTTCGGCCTGCAGGTTATTTTTTTGTGTAAGCAGTTTGATGTTCTTGTCTTTTTGATCGGTTTCAAACTGTATTTGCAGGCTGCTGATCTGGTTAGCTTTGTCGGCGTTAAAAACGGAATCTGATAGAGATTTGTATAATTTATAATGTGCGATGGCTGATTTAAGGTGGCCCGCGGTCGAGTCTGCCAGGTACCATTGCAATTGGTTTTCAGACCGGAACAGGTTATTCCCGGTAGATTTTTGAAGGGCATCCTGTTTCTGTAAAAAAGGATATATTTCTCCCAGATTTTTGGTAACAACCATGTACCGGATTATTGAACTGTACAGATAAACAAGGTTGGCATCATCATTCGGCAGCATTTCCTGAAAAGCACGTAGTTTATGATAATACGGGGCAGCATTGGCATACTGGCGCATACTCATATAAGTATTAAAATAAATGTAAGGTATGCGCAGCTTCATCTGCATCTCGGTCGGCGGATATTTTTTCTCAATCACCGCTAATACATCCAGGCCTTTCTTGTATTGTTTTAATCTTACCCATGATGTAGCCATGTTGGATAATATGGTTTGCATATATCCCGCATCATTATATTTTTGGGCGATGGCTTTTGCCTTTTCCCAGTAAAAAAGCGCCTCTTTATCCTGTTTTAAAAAATAGTAGGTTAATGCGATATGGTTGTATATTGAGCTTAGCTGCAAGCTGTTATCGCCAAGAGCTTCGGCGGTTTGCGCCGATAATAATTCATACTTTATCGATAAATGGTAATTACCCATTTGGGTGTACACATTGCCAATCAAGTTGTACACACCCTGTAACTCCCGAAAACCTATCTGTTTGTAAATTGCCAAAGCCTGTTGAAGCGCGGCAAGGGCCTCTGACGCACGGCCGCGTAAATGCAGGTAGTCGCCGGTATATTTCAGTGCCGTAGCTTCTTTTTCCCTGTCTCCGGCTTCATGATATAGCCGGGTTGCTTTTTCCTGTAGTTGCAGTTTTTGGGCAATGCCATCATTTTCATTATCATAAAATTGTGCCTCCGCTTCGTAGCATTGCGCTTGTTCAATTAACAGGTTATGTTTTTCTGCAAAAGCGAGGGCTGCGGCTACACTTACCTTCGCTTTTAGCTTATCGCCCGCTTCGTTTCGTATTTTACCGTCCAGTAACATCGCCCTTGCTTCGCCGGCTTTTAGGCTTTCCTCTCTGCTTAAATTTAGCGCCATGTTTTTCAATACCATCGCGCTATCCAGATCGGGTTTCAGTTCGCCGGGTTTATTAAGGTACTGCTCCGATAATCTTAAGTAGAGATCTATCCGGTTTTTTGCATCGCCTGCAACCGCTAAATTTTTACGCAGATCTGTAATGTTATCATGGCGTTGCGCATACCCGTATAACGTTGCAGATAAGAGCCCGAGTAAAATGATGATCCTTTTTTGAGTGCTACAGAAAATGAGTTTCATGTCGAAAGCAATTTTGAATGGCCTTTTTAGGGCAACATTTAAAAATAGTAAACTCCTCCCGGTATAAAGCCTGCAGGCTTACCGGGAAGAGATTTTTTATATAATTGTTTAGCGCACGTGCGCTTTAAGGCAGGAGTGATTTTATTTTCCATTAGCTGCCGCTTCAATAACCGCGGCAATGGCTTTGGGCTGGGTCATGAATAGCGTGTGGCCGCCGTTTACCATGGTAACCTTCGCGTTGGCGCGTTTGTACATGGTATCTTCAAGGCCCATGTTAATAGTTTCGTCGTTTGATGGTTTTATGGCATAAACAGGTTTGTTTTTCCATGCAGCCGTAGTTACCTTGTCGGTAAATGCTTTAACGGTAAGCGGAATCTGTGAATCATACATAAAGTCTGATTTTTCTTTAGTCTGCCCATTGGCAAACGTTTCCTGAAAGGTTGCTTTACCCAGGTAAACATTTCCCCTGGCATCGGGAGGCAGGATCCCTTTGGGCTGTTCTTTAACCGTTTGAACCAGATCAAGCGTAGATTCGCCTGCAGCCGGTATAAAGGCGGCTACATAAACCAGGCTTTTTACATTATCCGCATTGCCGGCCTCTGTAATTACCGTACCTCCCCAGGAGTGACCCACTAAAACCACCGGCCCGTCCTGGCGTTCAAGGGCAAAATTTGTTGCTGCTACATCATCTGCCAGCGAACTTGTGGGGTTTTGTATAAGGGTAACTTTGTATCCGTCTTTCACCAATATTTTGTAAACCGCTTCCCAGCCGGAAGCATCGGCGAATGCGCCATGCACAATTACAATATTTTTAATCGGTGCGGATTGCGCCTTTGTTTGTGTAGGAATAACTGTTGATACTAAAATGGCCACTGCTGCAGCGGCTATCATTTTGATTGTAAAGTTTGTTTTCATGTTTTGATTATCTGGCAGGGGATAATCTACAAACATGCCTTTGGCTAAAATGCTGATAATTAATATTTTGGATTTTTTACCAAACCAAGGCTATTACGGCATTCCGTTAATTTACGATTGCCAGGAACGGATGGACGCTAAAAATGCTGTTTATTCAATCCCAGTTTTTTTATTTTGGAGTTGAGCGTTGTAGCCGGTACGCCCAATAATTTAGCTGCACCATGTTCTCCCGAAACCCTACCCTTGCATAATTGAAGTACAGCGAAAATATGATCTCGCTCATTTTCTTCGATAGTTTTAATCTGCTGTTTGGCGCCGGCACCATCAACCATGGTTTTAACGGTTGACGGAAGATTCATCTCGTTGATAATAGGGCCGTTGCTCAATAAGATCTGCCGTTCTATCAGGTGTTCCATTTCGCGTATATTGCCGGGCCAGTTGTAATGGAGCATTTGTTTGATAGCCTTTTTCGAGAAACCGATTTTTTGCTTGCTAAACCTTTTTAAAAAATAGTTTGCCAACAGCGGAATATCTTCAGTGCGCTCTCTTAACGGCGGCAGATCGATTGGAAACACATGCAGCCGGTAATATAAATCTCTTCTAAAACGCCCCCGTTCAACTTCAGCAATTAAATCCCTGTTTGTTGCAGAAATAATCCTTACATCTGTTTTTACAGTGCCCTTACCGCCAACCCTTTCTATCTCTTTTTCCTGCAAAGCCCTCAGTAACTTTACCTGTAATTCTAAAGGCAGTTCGCCAATCTCGTCAAGAAAAAGTGTTCCGTTATTGGCCAGCTCAAATTTACCTATCCGTTGCTCGGTGGCCCCGGTAAATGAGCCTTTTTCATGCCCGAACAGCTCGCTTTCCATCAGGTTGGTAGGTATGGCGGCACAGTTTACGCTGATCATGGGCTTGTTTTTCCTTGCTGATGCGGCATGTATGGTTTTTGCTATCAGTTCTTTGCCTGTTCCGGTTTCGCCGGTAATCAAAACGGTCGAGTCAGATGTAACCACCTGGTCCATCAACGCGAAAACTCTGTTCATTTTCGGCCCCGCGCCAATAATCTGCGGATAATTCCCGGAATTTGGTTGCTGGTTGGCTATGTATACGCTTTCATTTTCATGTTTCACTTTAAAAGCAAGCAACTCCTCCAGTTGGAGGCTCAATTTTGGATTAGCCGCCTGTAGCAATCCGGTCACTTTGTTTAAAAAATCTTCAAGTGTGTGCGCTTCGTTTATCAGGGCTAATTGTTGGTTTAACCCGGATAGCTGCGAAGCAAACCCTTCAGAGGTTACGTTATTATCCTGTTGATTAAGTTTTTCCGTTAGATATGCTATTTCGCTTTGAACTGGAGATTGCTGCGTGAAAAAAACGATATCAGCAAGCAGATCGGCAATGCTGCTGCAAAAAGTAAGGCATTCGGCGCTAAACTCGCGGACGTTATTGTGCAATTCAAGCGTCCCTAAAATTTTATTCTCCACCTCAAGCGGTATATAACAATGGTACTCATATCCCGATTCTCCGTTTAAAAGAGTGTGGTTTTGGCTCTCTTCCTCCATCCACTCCTCCTTCGATTTGATTACAGGGAAGGAAAATCCGGCCACGAGCTTTTGCAGCGGACTGAGTTCATAAGGCTGATTGATCAGTTCGGTGCAGGGCTCATCCGTTTCGTTTCCCACAGTAGAAATGAAAGCTTCCCTGATTATCGTTAAATCTTCATCATAGATCAACAGCGCCCCGCAATTTATTGAAAAAAGCGGATGGAGCCTACTGAAGATAATACCCAAAAGCTCGGACAAGCCAAGAGCGCTATCAAGTATAGGTCCGGGTTTAAGGGCAGCAGGGGTATTTAAAGCGGATCGCTTGTTTATTCGCGAAAAAGTAGATTCGATTGTGCCATGCATATTATAGCGTGTTTCAAAAATGATACCTCGTGTAGTATATATAATGAAGATGGTAGTATTTCAAATATGGCGAATTTATTTGCTTTTTCCTGCCCGGGAAATATGTTTTTATTACATAACAAATAATTTGGGGATAGTGCAAATTTCAGGAAAGTCGTAAAATTACGATATGTCATCATTTTTTGGCGGTGGTGATTTTTGTAATGTGCTGATTTTCAAATTTTTATTCTAATGGCATCGTTCATGAATAAATGTTTGCAAAACTTTATTTTATGAAACCATCACCAGACTTATTAACTCCTGACAACCACGTATTGGTTCTGATCGATTTTGAAGGCCAAATGGGCTTCGCTACCAAAAGCATCGCTTTAAGCGAGCTCCGTACCAACACGGCAATCATCTCGGGCGCATCAAAAATTTTCAATGTTGCCACTATCGTTACCACCGTTGCCGAAGAATCATTCAGCGGCCCGGTATTTCCTGAAATTGAGGAGTACTACCCGCAAGCCACTTCAAACTATATCGACCGTACTTCTATGAATACCTGGGAAGATGAAGCCGCTTACAAAGCCATCACCGGAACGGGCAAAAAGAAAATTGTTTTGGCCGGTTTGTGGACAGGCGTTTGCATTGTTGGCCCGGCATTATCTGCGCTTACCGAAGGCTACGAAGTTTATGTTATTACCGATGCCTGCGGCGATGTAAGCACCGAAGCACACGAGCGCGCCATTCAGCGGATGATCCATACCGGCGTTAAACCTGTAACATCTATCCAATACCTGCTGGAGTTGCAACGCGATTGGGCACGCCAGGAAACCTACATAGCCGTTACCGATTTGATGAAGAAACACGGCGGCGCTTATGGTATTGGTATTCAGTATGCGCACCGCATGCTGGCACACTAAAATTAACGTTGCGGTTTCTGTAAATCCTATTCATCTACCTATCTAAAACAAAGTGAAAAAAATAATTTTACCGCTTCTTATTCTTTCATTATTAAATAGCCGCATTGCTATGGCGCAGTCGTTTAAGCTGATGCGTTTTGATGAGGATTACAGCGCGTTAAAAACGGATACTACTAATAACGCTTATAATAAAATCAAATACTTAGGATTATCAGCAAACCGCAGCGTTTACCTTTCTATCGGCGGCGAGATCCGTTACGAGTACGCCTCAAAAATTGATGAGAACTGGATAGCCGGTCAGGGGTATAATTATAGCTTTTTACAACGCTATTCGCTAAATACCAACCTACAAATGGGTAGCCATTTCCGGGTATTCGCCCAAATAAACAGCGGGCTCGAAAACGGAAGCAAATACGGCGCGGCCCCTGTTGATGAGGATAAGCTCAACATTCAAAACCTGTTTGCCGAATTAAAAGTCTGGCAAAAAAATGATCGAAGCTTTTCGGTAAGAGCGGGCAGACAGGAACTTAATTACGGCACCGGCAGGCTGATCTCGGTACGCGAAGGCACCAACGTAAGGTTATATTTTACGGGTGCTAAAGCTATGTACAGGGCTAAAAATATTGTACTGGATGGCTTTGCTATGATGGCCTATAACGTTAACCCCGGCATATTTGATAACAAGCCTACGCACGAGGTAAATCTTTGGGGTGCATATTCATGTATCATCATCCCAAAGGGAGGCAATTTTGATTTTTACTACCTCGGCGTAAAAAACGATAATAAACGCTTTGAAGAAGGTGTAGCCAACGAAACCCGGCATACCGTTGCAACCCGCTACTGGAAAAACGGCGGCGGCTTTATTTACAACCTGGAGGGTGCATACCAGTTTGGCAGTTTTGGTAAAGGCAATATCAACGCCTGGACTCTCGCTATCGATTTTGGCTACGTGTTTGATAAAATAAAAGGTATGCCAAGCATCAACCTCCGGAACGATTATATATCCGGCGATGCCAAAAAAGGGGATGGGAACCTGCAAACGTTCAATCCGCTTTATCCGCGCGGCGGCTACTTTGGGTTTAATCCGCTTATTGGCCCGGCCAACCTCATTGATCTGCATCCCTACGCTACCTATAATATATTTAACCGCCTTGACCTGCAAGCCGATGTTGTGTTTAACTGGCGCTACTCCACGCAAGACGGCTTGTACAGGCCAAGCGGTAATTTTAACCTGCCGGGCGCGGGCTCAACCCAAAAGTATATCGGCACAACATACCTGGCCAGCGCCGAGTATAAGTTCAGTAAATTTTTTACGCTGAGCAGCGGCGCGCAATATTTCCGCACAGGGGCTTTTATTCAGGATGTAGTTAAGCCCACGGCTAACTCCTGGTTTTACAACATGCAATTCACGTTTAAATTTTAATACCTAATAATAAAAACATCATGTTCAAATCATCTACACCCGCCAACGGGATCTGGCAAGGCCGTCTTAAGGCAACAGTATTATCTTCTCTGTTATTTATCGGTTTAAGTTCGGGCGTTTTGGCGCAAAACGCTTCGCCTCAGCTGGCCGCGGTAAATACATCGGCAATTTTAGGTAAGGCTGATGGTATAGCTATCGAGGGCAAAGTGCAAAGCCCATCGGCGCAGCCAACTCCTTTACAAATAGTATGTGTTTTTGAATATACCGAAGGCGACATGACCAGCCCGCAGGCTTTACCCGCTGCTGCAAACGGCTTGCTGCATGTTGACGAAGCTTTGAATGGCCTGATTACCGATTTGCGTAAAAGTGGAAAATTTGCCGGCCATGCCCTCGAAACTTTACTGATTACGCCGCCCAAAGGTAGTATCCCGGCTCAGAAATTATTACTGATAGGCCTCGGCGACCGCAACCAATTCACGCCCGACCTGATGACCAACGTAGGCCGGGTAGGTATGCGCGAAGCTTTGAAACTTGGCGTAAGCAGCTACTCGCATGCAAGCGATTTGAAAGACGCAGGTATTGATTCGCCAACAGGCCCGGTGGCGGTTAATGTGGTTAAAGGCGCGCTCGAGGCTTATGAAACCGAGGAGTATTTGGTGAGCAAAAAGCTATCAACCCATAAACCATTAACTAAAGTCACCCTTTTGGCTGGTCAGGCGTTCTTCGCGCCATCGGGCGAGGCTATCAAGGCGTACCTGGCAACTAAACAATAATTACCGATATGAAAAAAGCTGATATGGTATTGTTTAACGGTAAAATCCATACCGTTGACGCTGAACAGCCTTCTACAACGGCGGTGGCTGTACAAGATGGTAAATTTGTTGCCGTTGGCGATGATGCCGAAGTGTTGAAATACGCAGGAGAGGGTACTACCACCATCGACCTGCAAAAGCAAACAGTGATACCGGGTATCAATGATTCGCACACACACCTGATAAGGGGCGGGTTGAATTACAACCTCGAGCTACGTTGGGATGGTGTGCCTTCATTGGCCGATGCATTGCGGATGCTGAAAGAACAGGTTGACCGTACACCATCGCCGCAATGGGTGAGGGTGATAGGGGGCTGGTCGGAATTTCAGTTTGCCGAGAAACGTTTGCCAACCCTGGCCGAGATCAATGAGCTTTCGCCGGATACACCGGTGTTTATCATGCACCTATATGACAGGGCGTTTTTAAACCGTGCCGCGCTGAAAGCGGTTGGCTATACCAAAGATACCCCAGCGCCACCGGGAGGGCACATTGAACGAAACTCGAAAGGCGAACCGACCGGGCTTATCCTTGCAACGCCGAACGCCCTGATTTTGTATGCTACGCTGGCTAAAGGCCCTAAGCTATCGTACGAGCACCAGGTAAACTCCACCCGTCATTACATGCGCGAAATGAACCGTTTCGGTATCACCAGCGTAATTGACGCGGGTGGCGGCTACCAGAACTTTCCTGATGATTACCGGGTAATTGATGAACTGAATAATGAAGGTAAACTCACCGTAAGGATTGCTTACAACCTGTTTACCCAACGCCCTAAACAAGAACTGGAAGATTTTGAAAGCTGGACAAAAACCGTAAAACTTTACCAGGGCGACGACATGTTCAGGCACAATGGTGCTGGCGAAATGCTGGTATTCTCCGCTGCTGATTTTGAGGATTTTGTACAACCCCGCCACGAATTGCCCGAACAAATGGAAAATGAACTGGAACGCGTTGTGCGCCTATTGATTGAAAACCGCTGGCCTTTCAGGTTACATGCCACTTATAACGAAAGCATCACCCGGTTTTTAAACGTTTTTGAAAAAGTGAACCGTGAGATCCCTTTCAACGGCCTGCCCTGGATATTTGACCATGCCGAAACCATTCACGAGAAAAATATTGAACGTGTTAAGGCATTGGGCGGCGGTATAGCCATACAGGATAGGATGGCTTTCCAGGGCGAATATTTCGCTAACCGATATGGCGAAAAAGCCGCCTTGCAAACCCCGCCAGTTAAAAAAATGCTGGAGATGGGCGTACCGGTAGGAGGCGGTACCGATGCCACAAGGGTATCGAGCTATAACCCATGGCTGGCGCTGTACTGGTTAACATCGGGCAAAACAATTGGTGGCACAACTATTTATGATGAGGCTGGCAGGTTAAGCCGGGAAACCGCTTTGGAACTTTACACCAAAGGAAGCGCCTGGTTCTCGAACGAGCAGCAGAAAAAAGGCGCGATAAAAGTTGGACAATTAGCCGATTTCGCCGTGCTTGACCGTGATTTTTTCACCGTTGATGAAGAACAGATCAAAGCTATAGAAGCGGATATGACCGTTTTGGGTGGTAAAGTGGTTTACGCTAAAGGAGCTTTCTCATCACACAACCCGCCGCCAATCCCAATTTTGCCGGATTGGTCGCCCACTAAAATTTATAACGGTTATTTCCCCGGTAGCAACCATTTAGCCCCGGCCAATACCCGCCAGGCGCAGGCCGAAAAACGCAAGGCCGATAATGCATTGATGCAGCAGCAAATAGCCAACGCGGTACACAGTTGTATGGGCAGTTGTTCGGTACATGGGCATGATCATAACCAGGCCCGCATGAGTAATTTGCCCGTAAACGATTACACGGCATTTTGGGGCGCACTGGGCTGCTCATGTTTTGCATTTTAATTGAGCTATTTTTATGAATGATATAATTAAAAACCTGCTTTACTCAGATTTGGGTACGCCGGTAGCGAACTGGGCCATGTTCGCGTTTCGGATATTACTGGCTGTTGAACTTTTCAGGGTGCATGGCATGAAAAAGTTTAAGGGGAACGATGGTAAGCCCGAGGTTGTGCCTAACCCCTTAGGATTGCCGCAACCTATCAATAACCTGGTGGCTATGCTATCAGATACCGTGGTACCGCTGATGGTAATATTGGGTTTATGTACCCGCGTTGCCGTATTACCAACTATTGGCGTAACGGCAGTTGGCTATTTTGTGGTGCATCGGCACGATTCGATAGAGGTGAGGGATGTACCCTACGTATACACCATTTGCTTTTTATTGTTGCTGGCAACAGGCCCAGGCAGCATTTCATTTGATCAGTTAATTTTTAATCATTTTTTTAATATTTAAATACGTAAACCATGGAACCAAAAATCGGAATATCGGCAGATAACCTGGCCAAAGTGGCCCATGCCTTAAACAGCATCCTGGCCGACGAATACATACTTTACACTAAAACCCGCAACGCGCACTGGAACGTTGAAGGGCCGGACTTTCATACCAAACACCTGTTTTTTGAAAACCAGTATGAACAACTGGACGAGATTATGGACAGTGTAGCAGAGCGGATCCGTTCGCTTGGCCATTATGCTCCGGCTACTTTAAAAAGCTTCCTGGAATTAACTCACCTGTCTGAAGTATTGCACAGCAAAAATGATGGAGCTGGCTTTATTACTGAGTTACTGAACGATCATGAGAGCGTTATTATCCGTTTAAGGGAATACATTAATGTTTTCGCCAACGATCTGAAAGACCTCGGCACCAGCGATTATGTAACCGGCCTGATGGAAACGCACGAGAAAATGGCCTGGATGCTAAGATCCCATTTAAAATAAAACGACATGGAAAATCAACATAACATCTGGTTTGTCACACTCATATTATCCGCCGTGGCAGGTTATTGCGATACGGTGACCTTTGTATCTGCCGGTTCTATTTTTTCCGCGCATGTAACCGGTAACTTTATCGTATTTGCTTATCAAATTATTAAAGGGTCGGATGCCCAGGCCTGGATCAAGTTGCTAACATTTCCGGTATTCATGATCTCGGTCATCGTTGGCGGACAAATTGCTGCAAGATCTGTAAATCATTATAAAATACTACTGGCCGAAGGGCTGGTGCTTTTGCTGTGCGGTTTAATTTCCCAACTTTTTGTGCATACTGCCGGGCTAACCTGGGAAACCTACCTGGTTGTCATGTTAGTGGTATTTGCTATGGGGCTGCAAAACGCGTTCGGTAAATTATATGCTAAAGAAACGTTCGGGCCAACAACTATGATGACGGGCAATGTAACCCAGCTATCGCTTGATCTTGGTAAATCTGCCGGCTCCGTTTTTAAAGATCTGGTATCGATGGAAAGTTTAAAAAAGCAATGTATAACCATCGGTGGTTTCCTGGCGGGGTGCCTTGCCGGCGCTGTACTGGCTAAAAGCTTCGGTCTCATGGTAATTGTTTTGCCCGGAGCAGGCATAATCTTTTGCTATTTCGTCGCAGGTAAAAACGAACCGGTTACCGCGGTTTAATCATGTATAATTAGAGGCTGTTGCCTTAATGGCCTTTAATTAAAAATCAGCAATCGCAAATTCACGAAATTTCGCCATGGTTTTGAGCCTGACGCCAGTTTAAACTTAAGATTAACAGGTGGTTAAGCGATGGCATCTTACTTGATAAATTGATAGTGCGGGCTTGCCAGGTAACATTTACCCCTATGTTACCAATTGCCCGGATGAACCTAAAACCAAGTTTAAGCCTACAGCAGGATGGTGCTTTTTACTGAAAATATAATGGCTCAAAGGCCTGCATCACCATTACGCCTGAAATTAATAACTTAGAAAATAAAATAGCCTGATCGTTTATCGGGCATGATAAAGCAAATGAAAGAGCAGATTTTAATTGTTGAGGATGAGTTTATAGTAGCGAACGATTTGAGGATCATGCTTCAAAAGGCGGGGTATCAGGTTTGCGGCATAGCGCCATCTGTTGCTAAGGCTACAGAACTGATCAAGGCTAAAAACCCAGACTGGGTTCTTCTCGATATATTTTTGCAAGGCAGTAAAACAGGCATCGATCTGGCCGGTCAATTGAGCGAGATGGGGATTCCATTCATTTACATATCGGCTAACACTAATCAGGCTATACTGGAGGCGGCGAAAGCCACAGAACCTTATGGTTTCCTGGTTAAACCATTCAGGGAAAAAGATTTATTGGTGATGCTCGATATTGCTCTTTACAAGCACGAGCAGAGCAGGAAATTTAGCCAGTCGCGAATGTCATCCCTGAAGGATCAAGTGACTATGATTGCTTCAAAAGCCGATAACAGGAACGAAAAGCTGAAGCAGGTGGCAGATATTTTGCAGGGGGTGGTAACATTTGATTGTTTACAAATCAGCAAAAATGACCCATCGGCCGAACAAGAGCAGGTTTACCTCGTGAAAAACACCCTGAATATATTCCAGGTGCAAACGCTTAACGAACTGCTGGAGATAACAGGTATTACGCAAAGGGATTACCGGTCATGGAAGCCCTCGCCTGTAGATACAAAAAATCAGTTTTACAATAATTTTGAGTTCAGGCGTCTGAAAATGGACAACTTATGGCTGAAAGTCCTGAGCGATCATTATCAATATCAATCTGCCTTATGTTATGATGTGCTTTCAGATGATGGCTCTGTATACAAGTTTTTGTTTTTAAGCACCAGCCAGGAGCGTTATAATAAGCTGCAACTTGATTTGCTTAAAAAAAACGCCATAGCGCTGAAACAATTAGTTACCGATATTATCCTTAAAAAGGACGCGGAAGTAAAACCGGTCCGCACCTTAAGAGCATCTCCTCCGTTACCGCTAAGCCTGCCGGTCGCGTCTCAAAATTTCAATGGAATTATTGGCGAAAGTCCGCTGCTTAAGGCGGTATTCCATAAAATTAACATTGTTGCGCCTGACGAAACGTCTGTTTTAGTTGCAGGGGAAAGCGGCACAGGCAAGGAAAGAATAGCACAAACCATCCATAAACTGTCGCCAAGAAAAAACAAACCTATGGTGACTGTGAACTGCGCTGCCCTTCCCATCAACCTGATAGAATCAGAATTATTTGGGCATGAAAGAGGGGCATTTACCGGCGCAACCGAAAAGCGAACCGGCAAATTTGAGCAGGCGGATGGAGGTACCATATTTCTGGATGAGATAGGCGAATTGCCACTGGAAGCGCAGGTTAAGCTATTACGCGTTTTACAGGAAAAGGAAATTGAGCGACTGGGAGGGAATTATACCAAAAAAGTGAACGTACGGATTATAACAGCCACAAACCGAAACCTGGAGAAAGAGGTAGCCGAAGGGCGGTTCAGGCTGGATTTGTATTACAGGCTCAACGTGTTCCCGATCGAATTACCCCCATTAAGGCAACGAAAAGAAGACATCCCAATGCTGGCAAATCACTTTTTAGATCGTTTTGCCAAAAGATCAGGCAAGATTGTTTCAGGTATCAGTGAAGATGCGATGCAAACCTTGTTAAATTACGATTGGCCCGGAAACATCAGGGAACTTGAACATTTAATTGAGCGTAGTTTACTTATGGCAACAGGTAATAGCATCGACATCATCGATATCCCTAAAGTTAACGCCGTAACTTCAGTGCCGACAAAAGAAGGCTATCGTGTAAGGACAATGGAAGAGATGGAGCGGGAACATATTCTTGAAATACTGAAAATTTGTAAAGGGAAGATTTTTGGAGAAGGCGGCGCTGCAGAAATGCTTAATATTCCTTCAACAACCCTTAATTCTAAAATCAAACGATTGGGAATAAAGTATGAGTATGTTAAATAGATCAGGAACAACATCCAATACTACTCACCTGTAAGCATATTGATCAGCGCCCGGCTTCTGAAAGCTGGGGGCGGAATTGCACGCTTACCGTCACCCCTTGTTGTGATTTCAAGTTGAATTTCCCGCCGAGTTGCTCTGTAAGCCCGATCATTAAATTAATCCCTAACGAAGTACAATTATACACGTCAAAATCCTCAGGTAAGCCTTTACCGTTATCCCTTATCAGCAATTCGATGTACCCATCATGAATTTCTGTCAATGATATCGAAATTACACCAGGCTCTTCAGTGTTAAAAGCATATTTAACGCTGTTTGTAATCGCCTCGTTCAAAATCAATCCCAGCGGTACGGTATCTGCTGTGGTTAGTTGCAGGTGTGCCAGTTTAAATTCAAATTGAATCCGGTGCCCCGTTTCAAACGATCCCTGGATGCTGTCGGCGAGTTCTGTAATGTATTTCCCCAGGTGGATGGTTGACAGGTCATCGGATTTGTAGAGTTTTTGATGTACTATAGATATTGCCTGCATCCTGTTTTGGCTATCCCTGATGGCTGTTAAGGCCTGCTCATTTTCCAGGTAGGACGATTGCGTATTTAACAGGCTGGAAATAATCTGGAGGTTGTTTTTAACCCTGTGGTGAATTTCCTTCATCAGCCATTCCTTTTCGCGAAGTAGCTCATTAAGCTGATCGTTTTGTTCATTGATCTCATTTTGCCGTTGCTGCAACACCCGGTTATTTTTCTGTTTCGCACGGTAAAGGTAAATCATAAGGCCGGTTAGCAAAAGGGAGCTAAAAAGCGCAACTACTATGAATTTACGGTTCAGCGCCTCTTTGTCCAGTTCACTTTGCTGTAAGGTGTTTTTATTTCTTAATACCAGATTTTCATGATCGCGTTGGGCAGTCTCAAATTGAAGATGCAATAGTTCTGATTGTTTTAGCCGTACTTTATTGAAGATAGAATCAGTAATAGCTTTCGCCGCTTCGAAGTGTTTGATTGCCGTAAGATATTTGCCGTTCGCAGAGTCGACTTTAAATTGAAGTTGATGACATGCAGCTATGTTGATTATAGAAAAGGCCGGGTTTGGCTTTTTTAATATGTTCTCTAAATAAGGTACTGCTTTGTTGTAATTTCTTTGTCCAACATAAAATTCGGCGATATTTTTGCAGGCGAGATTATAATAGGAATCATACCTGTTCGTCGCTTTAAATAACGAAATGGCCTCAAGGTAGTTTTGTTCGGCAAGAGCCGGTTTATGTAACGCCACATAGCAGTCGCCACGAATCAGTGGTATGAAAACCTGATTTTGCTTTTCATCAGGATACCTTTTAAACGCATTTTCAACAAGCTTCAACACAAGCAACGCTTTTCCATCGATGATCATTTCAGTTGCTATGTCTCTGAAAACAAGGTAAGGAAACCGTTTTTCTAATTTGATAGTATTGTCCAAGCATAACCGGCTCCATTTTACACTTTCTTTTTTCAATCCGAGGTCATGGCATATATTAGCCAGCCTGAACTGAATATAGTTAAGTTTATAATCGGTACCTGTGGTATCTGCGTATTTAACTGCTGTCAGGCTGCTGCGCATAGCCGCTTCAAAGTTTAGTTTAGCCATGTAAACTGCCGAAAGCAGGTCGTAAGTATATTGTAGGTTTTTAAAGCCGGCTGCTGTGTACATTTTCAATACATTTTTTAACTGCCTTTCTGCGGTATCTAACCTGCCCGCTCTGAAATCATAGTTGGCTATTTCTTTCAATTCGCCGACTGCGAGCCCGGTGTCTTTCGCGGCGAATGCATAACCAACAGCTTTTTTTAAATAAAAACGGGCTAAGCTGTCATTGCCTTCGTTAAAAGCCTTTAAAGACCAGGCTTTTGCTTCGATGTCTTTCCTCCTGTATTTTCTGCTGGCACTTATAATTTGCGCGAAAGTTTTATCGTAAGTAGCAGCAGGCAGGTATTGCTCCATTTGAAGCGGATACCGATAAATTAAAGCGTAAAGTGAAAGTACCGGCATATGATGGCTGCGGGCGTAATTTTGGGCTGCGGTTATATTGGTATCAGCAATATCAAGGTCGGCCTTCTCTTCGCCACCTTTCTCCAGAAAAAATATTCCTATAGCAATGTGAAGACGACAGTATAAACCGCCTTTAGCTTTATTTGCCATTTCCTGTGCTTCGGCAAACCGCTTTTGAAGCAGCAACATCCGGATCTGAAGCAATTCCGCGTCTTCCACTCCCTGGTTGTAATTGATGGATCTGCTTAAGTTTTCAGCGGTTTTCGTATAAATAAACGATGAATCAAGATTTTCTTTGGTGGATGCTTTATTACTCAGATAAAAATTGCTGATTGTTAAGGCGAGCTTGATCCGAGTTTGAATGGTGGAGGACCTGGCATATCTAACGGTAAGATCGGGTAGCGTGTTTTTTAAGTCTATCTGCGCACGTGTAACCGAGCAATTGAACACCATTAAGGCGACGAGATATTTTATAGCGTTATTATTGATATTAAAAAGTTTCACCGTCATTCACGGATCAAATAAAGAAATAAGCTGCAATTTAGATAAATGAATAATTTTGTGTCGCCCGAAAACAAAAAAACTTCGAATGATATCATTTGATGTTTTTTACTCAATTTCAAATATTGATTTAGCGGAATGGAATACACCGCATGATTTCCATAAAAAAGTCTTAGCGCTGGCACGTTATCCCATTTGCTCAGGTTACTTGAATCAATCCGGGATTATTGTATTCCAAGTATCGCGAAGCAACCTAACGATTTTCTTATAAGTTTGAACATAGACACCCATTATCTGGCATCACATTCCGACCTGCTTAAGGTAGTTTATGCTCCCCGAAAAATGGCTTCTAACTTAATATTTAAGATACTTCGATATCCTTCCGTTTTCGAAATGTGAATTTTACTTAAATTATTAACTTTAGGTTAAAGTTCAACTTATGCGAGAACAATACTTCAAACATCGTGAACCGTTCGATTTTAATAAAGAATCCAACGATATCGGCCGTCCATTCTTTTGGAATAAAAAAGTAGAGGACAACCACTTTCTTAACCTGCTTTATCGAAAGAGTGAGCAACAATTCGATGAACTGTATAAATATCACCTGCAATTTTTCCTTTCCGAGTACCATGATGCAAGCCCGCAAGAGTTCTTCAGGTATGTGTGGGAAGTCATACAGGATGCCATTGCACAGTTAAGACATAAAGAGAGGTATACTTCAAGTCATGCCTCCAACTTCCGGAATAAGTTTCACCTTAACCGTTTTGCAGAATATCTTCAAAGTATCGACGAATGGAACCTTGGCCGTACGCAGGTTGAGATCATCGCAGAGAAAGAAGGCCAAATCAAAATACTCAAAGAACAATTGCAACGTCTGATGGATGAGCGCAGAGAAGCAGAGAAGTTGGATACCGACTACCCGATCAATATTGCCAGCGGTCATTTCCTCACAGTAGTTGACATTTTTAAGAAGATCGAGGCACTAAAAATAGGCGATAAGGAACTCGTGTTTTCGCAAATGCCTATCACGTGGGCCAAACTGATCTGCCGGTACTTTCAGGAAGACGGGGAACCGATCAAATTAGACCGTGTGCGGCGCTACTACCCGCGCGATGCAGGTAACCCGAGCGGCAGGTCGTCTGCTGTCCCCTCCGAAAACCAGCACTTCAACATCACTCCGGCAAAACGCCGGGCAGGTTAAGAACGGATTTTAGTTGCAATTTTCTTTTGCAGGCAAACGTTAGCAATTGCCTTTAAACTATTCAGTGCGCTCTTTTTCAGCACTATGCTTTGTGTGCCATTACCATATCTTGGCCTATGGTAATGAATAACATCGCTTTGCCCACACTTTTGCTTCGTACCTGGTATAGGTGGTACAAGTATTTAGTAATGATTTAACGAAGGAGGCGATTATGCAAGCAAGTGAACTGATCACTAAAGGAGATCTGAATGAGTTTAAAAGCGAACTGTTAACGGAAATCAAAAAACTGGTTCAACTGGATGGCCAGGGCCAGTCCAAAAAATGGCTCAAAAGTAACGAAGTAAGAAAGCTGCTCAAAATATCACCAGGCACCTTACAGAACCTGCGCATCAACGGGACATTGACTTATACCCGCATCGGCAGCATCATGTATTACAAACTCGAAGACATTAACAAGCTACTTGAAGGAGGANGACATTGACTTATACCCGCATCGGCAGCATCATGTATTACAAACTCGAAGACATTAACAAGCTACTTGAAGGAGGACGGCAATGAGTAATCCTAAAATTGCGGTTAGTGAACTCGCCGGTTATAGTAAGCTGCTCAAACGTATGAGCATGGACGGGCGGCTGAATACGACACACGTCAGCCTGTTCAGCGCATTATTCGTCCAATGGCAGCGCGCTGGTTTTAAAAGCCCGTTTTCTGTCACCAGAAAGACGCTGATGGCTTTTAGCCGGATAGCATCTATTGCAACATATCACAAGTGTATCAAAGAACTTGACGAATATGGTTACATCCGTTATCAGCCGTCATATCATCCCAAGCTCGGCAGCCAGGTTTACTGGCCTGCCGGTTGGGAAGTGTAGCCCGGTATTTTATATCGGCATAGCTGTATACCGGGCTATACGGATAACCGCATATCGGAATAACTGGTTATTCCGATATAAGTATAGTCAGATATCCAGCTATATGAACCCGGTGAAGCCAATGGCTGCACTGGTAATGATTTGCATCGCAAATCAGGAAGAAAAGCGGTGGTCGCTTCGCGAAAGCGGAGGTGTCTTGTCCTGAAATAGGTTTACACCTAACCAGGACAAAACATGGAAGAGAAAAGATTTAAATCGAAACAGCGACCAAGTAAGTTTTTCAGTGCAAAACAGAAGCATGAGATCATCAAAGC
>NZ_QPCG01000009.1 GCF_003351025.1 Mucilaginibacter endophyticus
ACAAAGCCCTGAAATGGCTCGGCAAACACTAAAAAGGCACAATTCGTCCCACTTTCAGGAGTTGGTCGGAGATTTTGGGGCGTTGGTAGAAAGCTTTAAGCTATTGGTCAGGCGGGAGGTGAAAATAGCATATAATGTGGAGCGCTGTCCTGTTAATGATTATCAATCAACCGCGTGTCATTTCGAACGAACCCGATTGGGGACGTGCGGGGCTGGTGAGGAGAAATCTTATACGCCATGTAGGGTCATTCTGCATGGCGTATAAGATTTCTCTTTCGCCCCGGCTCTCGTTTTCCCGCCCGCAGCTCTATCGAAATGACATTTTCTTTTATTTGAAAGAGATCAACAGATGATGAATTTTGTAGAGACGCAATTATCCATCTCTACAGAAAAATATATAAAAACAAAACAGGCGATGAAAATTCATCGCCTGTTTTATAAAATCGCGTTTAATCTTTAACTATTAGTACTGCCAAAGGTTAAGCTCCCAGTCAAGAAGAGATTTTTTGATCCTTTCCGATTCGTAAAGCTTATCAATACCCTGAGCATAATCTTTTATACGTTCGTCTTTATCGTTACTTTCTTTTACGATATAGCTGGTAAAAATACGTTTGATAAATACGTCGTCGAAGCTTAGGCCTGTTGCGTCGCTGGCGCGGCTAACAACTTCTTTAGTTGCCAGTACCGGACGAGCTTCAGGGAAATATATCCAAAACGCAGGTTGAAAATCGATATCAAGCGTGCCGGCTCCTTTAGGTTTAATTAACGGGGCGATCCCTATGATACGAGGTTCAAAAACAGAACGCTGTTTGTCAAATACCCAATCTTCTTTAATGCGGAACTTCAGTACGCTGTCCGGGTTAAATTCACCGGCAACCATTGTAGATGAAATAACGTTATTATCCTTATCACGTTTTTCAACCACACTGCTATCAGACGCCAAACGACCGCGGGCCTGACCTGCTGTTAATGGCGTAGTAAAGCCATCGCCTCCCGGATCATCTTTTTTACCAGGAGTAGGGTCATAAGCAGTAAGTTCTCCTCTCGTAATCGCGTCAAGCAATACATCAATTAAACGTCCTTTTGGCGAAGCAAGGTATTGGTTCATCTTCTCGCGTACATCAATTTCTCGCCAAACACGTTTTGCGAATGCAACGTCGTTTTCACGCAAATTAGGATAAGGAGTAACCTTAGCACTGAAGATGTTGCTTTTTTTGTAGTATCCGTCAAGTGGCCTGTCAAAAGGTTTTGCAGCAATTTTGCGTGCTGTATCAAGTGGCTGCTGACTGGTTACATTATCCGGCTGAACCTGTACAGGTTTTTGTGCCGTTTGTCGTGCTCTTGCTGAAGTTGTTGTCTTCTTTGCCGGCGGCCTTTTGGTGCGTTTTTTTTGTGCATAAGCACTTACGCAAGCCAGGCAAAGGATAACAACTAAAATTCTCTTTTTCATACGCGTTTAGTTTGCGGATAATACAATAGGATCAAGTGACCGCGGTGAATGATCAGGGCCAACCGCTATGATATCCTTAAATATAACAGTAGTTCCTGGTGTAACTGTATTTAAAGCACTGTGCATAGCGCTGGTTAAATCGCCGCCCGAGCCTGATAAAATAATAGCATCCTGACGTGGTTTTACAACCAGCATAGTAAAGTGCGTTACATTAAATTTCGCGTCAAAGTCAAAGTTATCCAACTGGGCAAAAAGCCTGTCCTGAGCTTTAATATTGGCCGAGCTGGTGTTGCCACCGCTTTTACCGGCAAACTGTGGTTTAGGGTCGGGGATTCTTTTGATACGGAACTCCGTTGAACCCAATACAGCTCCTTTAGCGCCACTAACAGAAATGGTAGCTTTACCAATGCTACTCACTGTAGCTGTATAATGCCCAGCTGAACCGCTTAAAGAACCGGCTCCGCTAAAATGTACGTTTAAGTCGCTTGCAGACACCCCTGGTGCAGATACTGATATAGGGTTAGGAACACCTATATAAAGCACGTTCATTTTGTCGGGAGAAATAACCGCTGAAGGCCTTGCAACCGTATATTCTTGCTTGAAAGGATAAGAATCGTTTTTACCGGTTGTGTTATTTTTAACACTGATGAAACCTTCGATACTATGCTTTCCTTCGCCGCTTGCCGTAATAGTATAATTACCCTTACCATCGGTAACGGATACTTTACCACCATTAACAGTAATATCAGGATTTGATTTTGAATCGTAAGCAGTTAAAAAGATCTGGGCTGTGTATGGCTGCCCTGCAATTACGTAGCTGCTTGGAGCTACAACAACTGCGCTGAACTTATCCAATGTAACCTGTGCCTGATCAATTTTTCCTAATAGTTTTTTCACAACTTCATTTTCGGCGTTTTTGCTGTCAGCCTCAATTTTAGCTAATGTAGTGAGGGTTGCACCCAAAGGTATACCGTCGCCAAAGTTAGCTTCCTGCCATGACTTTTTAACATCTCCATGTGGCTTAGGTGCTACTGTATTCAGTGAAAACTGTACACCAACGCTATCTTTACCTAAAGCTTCAAGCAACCTTTGACGGGTTTCATCAATTTTAGCTTTCAGCTTTTCCCCATTTTTTTGGTTGATCATGATACGTGGAGAGATATCAAGGTTGTCCCTCCCGTCAACATCATCAATCTCAGGGTTAATACCGCCGCCCTCTGCAATTAACTTAGCTTTTAACTCTTCTATGTAAGTGTTTAGCTCAGCTGCAATGGCACTTGCCTGTTTAGCCTTTTCATAAATAGGCTTAGCCCTTTCGGCTTGCTCTTTCAATTTGGTTGCTTCAAAAGCGCTGTAAGTGGCTTGTAAGCCAGTGTTAACGTTTTTGGTTGATGCATCCAAACTGTTTGTAATATTCTTAAACGCGTCTAACAGGCTATCCGGTACGTTAAGGGCAATAAGGCCCAATAGTACCAGGTATAGTATACCTATCATTCGCTGTCTTGGGGTTTCCTTACCTCCGGCCATCTATTCTAATTCTTTTCTGGTAATCAATCAATTAATTATAATTAAACACGCGGCTGGTTCATGGCAGTAAGCATGTTACCATAAATTGAGTTTAATGATGCCAGGTTTTTAGCCAAACGACCAACCTCTTCCTTAAACTGCTTCGAATCGTCCATAGACTCATTAAAGTTGTTCATGGTAAGCGCAAGGTTCTGGTAAAATTTATTCATTGATTTTAAGTGCGCGCTTGAATCTTGCAGCTCAAGCTCGTATACGGCATTAAGTGCCGATAAGTTTTTAGCAAGTTGATTAACCTGGTCGTGATACGCTTTTGAATCAACATTGGTATTAGCCATTTCAGTTAAGTTAGCCGATGCTTTTTCAAAAGACGAGCTCAACTTATCGTAGCTTGCAGTTGCTTCTTTTACTTTAGTAGTAAAAGCAATTGTAGCTTCACCAGCATCTGTAACACGAGATATTGCTGCTACTTTATCGCCAAATGAGCGTAAGCCATCGCCAAGACTGCGTACCAGTTCTGGACCGATTTTAGCGTCTTCCATCATTTTATCTAAAGCAGCGGTTGTTGAAGGGCCTGCATTAACAGCTGCATTTCTTACAGTTGCTTTTGGAAGTTCGCCCTGAAAATCTTCGCTTAACTCAGGATAAACACGTACCCAGTCAATATCTTTGTCTTCTCTCTGAAAACCTAATATAAAAAACAGAATAGCTTCAGTAATAAGTCCGCCTGCTATCCAATAAGTGGCGCCAGGCCAGTGCAAAATCTTAAACATTAACCCTATAATCACCACTGTAGCACCCCATGATACGATGTTACCTATTCCGTAAGGTTTTTTCTTTCCAGCCATAATAATTCAGAAGTAAACTTTGTTATTTTTTGATTTGATTGTTGCTTGCTTAACTAAACTTAATTAGCGTTTATCTGTAATGTCGCGGCCCAAGTAGTGGGTTACGCAACGGAAACCGATATATGATTTAGCGGTATCCTGGTATTCGTAGCTCCGGGTTGAATTTTGAAGGAAATATCCAATATCTTTCCATGATCCGCCGCGCACAACTTTACGTTTAAGCACTTCAGGATCGGTTGATTTTGCCTCGTAATTGAAGGTTGGTGCAAGGTCATGCACAAATGTTGATGCCGATTCATCAAAAGCAGATAGTGTCCACTCTGCTACGTTACCAGCCATATTATATAAGCCGTAATCGTTAGGGAAGTATGAACGAACCGGTACTGTGTATGCACCACCGTCATCAGTATAATTACCACGTCCCGGCTTAAAGTTTGCCAGTAAACAGCCTTTTGCATTTTTAATATAAGGACCACCCCATGGGTAGTCAGTACCTATCCTGCCACCGCGTGCCGCATATTCAAACTCAGCTTCAGTTGGCAAGCTGTAAGGGGCACGGTGAGCTAAATGACGCTTGTCTTTATAAGCATCATTATAACGGCTACGCCATGTAGCGTATGCGCGGGCCTGCCTCCAGGTTACACCCACAACAGGATAATTACGGAACGCCGGATGCGAAAAATAACTTTCAACCATTGGCTCGTTGGCAGCGTATGAGAAATCGCTTAACCAAACCAGGGTATCAGGATACACAGGCACGGTGTCACGTAAAATGAAATCTGAGCGGTGTTTTGTCTTATCGTTATGGTGATCGGCAGCTTCACGCAGGGTAAACAGTGCATAGTTATATTTTAGCAAACGCACATCAACCTCGTTACGGTCAAATACACGATCATCGCCCTGGTAGTACATGCCCTGTAGTTTCTGGGCATTGCTTGCCTGACCGCCCTTGCTGCTCCAGATAGGATTTTTCTTCACATAGTCCCAATTAATGAACTTTTTGCCACCGTTGTTATTGTTATTACCGGCTCCGGTTCTGGGCTGAATGTAGTATTTATTATCGTTGATATAACTTGTTATAGCTATCGAATCGCGAACCCAGTTCACAAACATTTTGTACTGGCTGTTACTGGTTTCAGTCTGATCCATAAAAAACGGAGAAACAGTAACCTGCTTGGTTTGCGCTATTTGAGCGAAGGTTACATCCTGGTCGGTTTGTCCCATCAAGAAGCTGCCACCCGGAATATAAACCATTCCGTAAGGAACTTCGGCCCTGAATGATCTTGCAGGCACACCTACAACTTCACCCCGGTCACCGCCACCGCGGCCACAACTACTTAATACACTACCCGCTAAAACTACTATTAAAAAGTATACCTGTTTCATTTTACAAATTCAAAATCAGTTATATAACCATAACATAATGAGACGCCCGAATATATTACATTTTTATGCAAAAAAAGTTATAAAAAACGATAATTCGGCCTCGTGTACCGATAAACTGTGTACTTTGCTTACCAATACAAAACAAAATGCTGTATAATTAACAAACCGCTAACCAATTGTTTATATGACAATTAGTTAGCGGTTATACGGGTATATACTGCAAAAAGTTGCAGCCGGGTTAAATAAATTTCTAACTTATTTATTTACAAGCTTAACGTACTGCTCAATGGCCATTGTCATTGAGGGCGCGCCCGGGGTTGGGGCAGGTATATCCAAAATTAAACCAGCCTCAAGCACAGCCTTATGGGTAGTTGCCCCAAAGGCAGCAATACGTGTATTATTCTGCTTAAAATCGGGAAAGTTTTTATACAACGATTGTATACTTGACGGACTAAAAAATGCGATAACATCATAAAACACATCCGCAAGATCAGAAAGATCACTGCAAACCGTACGGAAAAGTACGGCTGGGGTAAAGTTATAGCCATTCTCCAGCAAAAAGCGCTGAGTTTCTTCAGCCGCAACGTCAGAACATGGATAAAGGAATTTTTCGGACGAATGTTTTTTCAACACTTCGGCCAGATCGGCGGCTGTTTGCTTACCAAAAAATATCTTACGCTTACGGTACTGGATATATTTTTGTAAGTAAAGTGCTATAGTTTCTGACAGACAGAAATACTTCATTTCAACAGGCACCTCAAAACGCATCTCTTCGCAAATACGGAAAAAATGATCGGCCGAGTTACGACTGGTAAAGATCACTGCGCTAAAATCAGCCAGGTTGATCTTCTCTTTTCTGAAATCCTTTGCAGGCACACCCTCAACATGAATAAATGATCTGAAATCAATTTTCAGGTTAAGCTTTTTAGCCAGCTCGGCGTAAGGATTTTTATCATTTTCGGGCTTAGGCAAAGTAACCAGTATGCTTTTAACCTTTTTCTTTCTATCTTCCAATTCAGTGCTTTTAATAACCTAAATTTTAATATTCAATGCCTTTATTAAAATCAAAACAGGGCAAATTTCGAGGGCACAAAGATACGTAAATAAATAAAACTTATGAAATCGAAAGGTAGAAATTATATTTACGCTGCTCCTGATATACTGCCATATAAAGATTACTATCACTATTATTAGTGTGGTTGTTAGCAATATTGGGATATATTGTGCCCCAAGTAAGCTAAAACAAATAACCACCGGTAAAAAAACAAACGCGATATTAAAATAGGTAAGATGAAGGATATTAAGGTATTCGCTCACCAGCTTGTTAATATCAAATACAAAGCCTAAAAACTTGAGTATTAAAAATTTAAGCGAAAACAACGCTATAATTACAATAGTAAGAAAAGTAAACAGCCCGCTCCCGGCTATTTTATAATAAACGCCTTTGTATGCGGCCAGTTGATACAGGAACAAGCTAAACGTAGCACAAAACAACAAAAACAAGCCCAGGAACGCCCATGAGCTAACAGGGCTCTCTTCTTTACCGGCTATTGAGAGTACGCGTTTACTGTAAAAGGAGGTAAATACATTGCTTACATCTTTACTCAGGGCAAGATTAAGAATGGCTGTGTATAGCAACATGGCGATAATGATCACGATGATCCAGGGATCGCGCGAGGGGCGGTAATGCCCTTCCATCACCTTGCTTTTGGTTCTGGAGTGAAGATCCAGAAAACCGTAACCGTGGTATAATTCGCGGGCAAAAACGCTGTCGGCATACTGCGCGCGCATGGCTGCATCAGGCAACCTGAGGTAACGCATAGCTACAGAATCAGCCATAAATTTATCCCGGTTTTGCATGGCGTAAGCCACCGAATCAAGCACCGAATTGCCAGGGCGAAAAGTACGTACAGGTAATTTTGCAGCCGTGTCTGTAGCAATTGAATCCTGTTGCGCAAAAACGGCAACACTATTCAACAAAAAAAGCAGGCAACACCAAATAACCAAACGAGTCCTCAAAGCTTAAAACGGGGCTTATTATTTTTTGCAAAAGTAGGGTAATTATCTGAACGATAATTTCATGAACGAATATTTTTTTGAGCCTGTTTTAAGCGAAGCACCGCGCAACATTTAGCAGAATAATTTATTTAATTACGCCTGTGGCAGCCCAAAATACCAGGTAGCCGGCTTTGTCTTTACTCAGCGTAACTTCCTTAAGGATCCGCTTCGGATGGGGATGAATATTGAGCACGTCAATATTGTGATGATCGCTTTCGGTCATCTTATTCCCAAGTCCCCATTTAGCCAGGTCATGTACTGCGTAACTCAGGTTAGTGTCTCCATCGGGGATGTCATTATAATAATCGGGCAACAGAAAATCCTTAACCTCGCTGCCATCAGCATAGGTTAGCTTGATGTGCAGTTGAGACGGACCTTCTGAACTGGTGAGGCTCAGGTACAAATCCGTATACTTTTTATGAGGCACTTCAAAGCTAAAACTATCAATACCGGCCACATTCCGGGTTTGATTCCCATTATCGCCATTTTTATAGTGAAGTAATATAGCGGGGTGCGATGAGTTGGCCGGAATCAAAGGGCTGTCGGGCAAAGCATGCGCGTTTTTATCGCCATTGAGTTTTGCTGCCGCCCCGGTCAGATAACCATCCCCTTTGCCGCTACCATCAATACCGGTTATCCAGGTTTGCAACTTACCATCAGTAACCGTAGTTACGGGGCGGGCATTTAACAATTTGTGAATATCTATTTGGATGGTTTTATTGCCTTGCTGGCTATTGGCGACTCCGCCAGCCAACAAACAGGCAGATAAGAAAACAGAGTATTTAAAGGTCATGGTTTACTATAATTGGAAACTAAAGATAAACAAAGCATAAATGTCCCCTAATCCTTTCGCACAAATACAGGCTTAGGCAAGATGTACAAGCTACATCAACAACACTTTCCAGGCATCCATTACTCGGCCATTATCTAGCAGATGTTTGGCTTTTAAATGCAGGTGTGTTGTACGCGTGTGGCTGTCGATGATGGCATCAAGCAGTTCTTTCATTTCCTCGGTTTTGCTAAAGGCTTCTATCTCCTCATCAGATGGCAGCGTTTTAACAAGCCCCAATACCCCCAAATTATTCCCGGTTAATACGTTGGAGTTTTTAACCTCTTGAGGAAAAGCATCTACGCCGATACCTATTCCGGCACAATCAATTGGTTTGGCAATTTTAAATAAGTTATCGCCGCTTACCCTACAGTACCAGTCACCGCCCAGGCGGGCCACCAGATCTATTTTATGAGGGTCTATTTTGCCATCAGCATCCAAAATATCTTCATTGATATGAATCCGTTTCACCTCTGCAATAACCAAATTACCTGCTCCTCCGTTTTTCCCTAACGATATCACATTATTCACTACACATTCCAATTGAACGGTCGATTCTGCTACCCTGGGCGGTCTTACCGTTTCAGAAGCCAATTCGGTAAACCCTGCTTTCGAAAACTCATTTACTTCTCTTGGATAATCTGTACTGGTTAAATAGGCCTGTTGAACCATATCGTAGTTCACGATATTAATCACACATTCGGGTACTTCCAAAACATTTTCAAGCGTATGCTTGGTGGAATTATCCCGCGCCCTACTTGTTGGCGAAAAAACACATATCGGTGGATTTACACTGAACACATTAAAAAAACTAAACGGGCTTAAATTAACCACGCCGTTTTTATCAATGGTGGATGCAAAACATATTGGCCGGGGAGCAATGGCAGCGTGTAAATAACCTTGCATTTCTGCAGGTGTTAGCGATGACGCATCAAAAGTTTTTAACCTCATTCAAATTTCTATTAACGTGAGTTCGGGATAAGAAAAGTATACAAAGGAAGGCGTGGTTTCTGTTTTTGAAATAATTGACGGGTAAATAAGAAAACAGCGCGTTTAAAGGTCATGGTTTATATAACTGGAGCATAAAGATAAACAAAGCTTAAATGTCCCGTAACCCTTATTGCACAAATACCCGCTTTAGTCAAAAAAATAATTGCATTACCTTTGCCGCATGGCAGGCATTTATATCCATATCCCCTTTTGCAAGCAGGCTTGCCATTATTGCGATTTCCATTTCAGCACGTCCTTAAAATATAAGGATGAAATGCTGCAAGCTTTGATCAAAGAGATCAAATTACAAAAAAGCTACCTCAACGGCGAAACCATCGAAACCATTTACTTTGGCGGCGGCACGCCTTCTGTTTTGGATGGCGAAGAGATCAGCAAGATCATCAATACCATTACCGAACAGCACACGGTATCGTCCGGAGCAGAAATTACTTTAGAAGCCAATCCTGATGATCTGAAACCGGATAAACTCAAAGCTTTGAAGCAGACACCTGTAAACCGCTTCAGCATTGGGATCCAATCATTTTTTGACGAAGATTTGGCATGGATGAACCGCGTACATCGTGGGCAGGAAGCCGAATCATCAGTCAAGCGAGCCCAGGACGCAGGTTTTGAAAACATTACTGTCGATCTGATTTATGGTTATCCCATGCTCAGCGATACTAAATGGAAACAAAACCTGGATAAGGTGTTTGAGCTAAATGTTCCGCACATATCCACCTATTCCATGACGGTTGAACCCCAAACAGCGCTGGCAGCCTTTATCAACAAAAAGAAGCAGCCCCCCATGAACGAGCAGCAAAGCGCCGAGCAATTCATGGTGCTGATGGATGCCATGCAGGCCCACGGGTTTGAACATTATGAGATCTCTAATTTTTGTAAGCCCGGCCAGTATTCGCGCCATAACTCCAATTACTGGAAAGGTGTTAAATACTTAGGTATAGGCCCATCGGCCCACTCTTACAATGGCGATACCCGCCAATGGAACATAGCCAATAACGCCAAATACATGCAGGCGCTTGAAACCGGAAAACTATCAGCCGAAACCGAGGAGCTAACCGAAGAGAACCGCCTGAACGAGTATATCATGACTTCGTTACGCACCATTTGGGGGCTTGACTTAGCAAGACTCAACCAAATAGCCAAAGGCGCATCTGATGAATTGCTTAAAGCTGGCGCTGAATTTTTTGACAGGGAGTGGATCGCCCAAAAGGATAATGTAATTTATTTGACAGCTACCGGCAAGTTATATGCCGATCATATTGCGGCGGGTTTATTTTTTTAAACCAAACAGAAAAATAACAGTCAATACATTGTTACAAAGCAAAATGATATTTAAATCTGTTTAGATTTACTAATCGTATCTTTAAAAGATACTTATCCTGACGATTAAATTATGAAAAAACTACTCATCGCGGCTGTTGCCTTATTGGCTGTTGCCGTTGCTCCAAAAGCTTATGCTCAAAAAACAGTTGGCGGCGCTGTTATGTCACCGGCTAAAAACATTGTACAAAATGCATCAGGTTCAAAAGATCATACTACACTTGTAGCCGCTGTTAAAGCTGCCGGACTGGCGCCAACATTATCGGCAGCAGGACCATATACGGTATTTGCACCAACCAATGAGGCATTTGCCAAATTACCGGCAGGTACAGTTGACAACCTGATGAAACCGGCTAACAAAGCAAGCCTGATCAAAACTTTAACCTACCACGTAGTTCCTGGCAAACTAAGCTCGACCGACTTATTAACTAAGGTTAAGGAAGGTAAAGGCAAAACCGAACTAAGCACACTGAGTGGCGGCACCATAACAGTAATGTCGCAAGGCGCTAAACTATACCTGGTTGATGAAAAAGGCGGCAAATCATGGATCACTATTGACGATGTTGCCCAAAGCAACGGCGTTATCCACGTGGTAAACACCGTGTTGATGCCTAATTAAGCTTTATAGTGGCAGTTGCAGCGGCAGTCGCCAAAAAAGTTTTTTGAAAGGAGTTGATAGTTAGTAACTATCAACTCTTTTTGTTTATCACCTGACAAAAACTGCTACTGCCACTTTGGAGTGCTACTAAAAACAACTGTCATTAAAATTTCAAAATCCCCCCAAATTGTTTACATGTTTTTTACAAAGAATTAATTTTGCCCATTAATTAATTTGTGAAAATGAGTATAACACTTACACCTATTGACCGTGTAGACCATATAAGCAAAGAGGATTTTGTTAACAATTATTTAAATCCACGCAAACCGCTTATAATCCGCAAAGCGACTGAAAGCTGGCCCGCCCTTCAGAAATGGACTTTTGAATACATAAAAGAAACCGTAGGCGATCAAACCGTTCCGCTATATAATAGCGCTAAGGCCGATCCATCTAAGGCTATCAACGCATCGGCCAGCGAAATGAAGTTTGGCGATTATATCGATCTTATTCAAAAACAACCTACCGACTTAAGGATCTTCCTGTTCGACCCCATAAAACATGCCCCCAAACTCCTTGATGATTACCGCTCGCCATCAGATTTAATGGGTGGTTTTCTTGATAAATACCCTAACATGTTTTTCGGCGGTGCCGGTTCGGTAACATTTTTACATTACGATATCGACCTTGCGCACATCTTCCACACACATTTTAATGGCCGCAAGCACGTGATGCTGTTCGACCAGAAATGGACCGAACGCCTTTATTGTATCCCGTTTGCAACCTACGCCCTGGAAGACTATGATATTGAAAACCCTGACTTCACCAAATTCCCGGCACTTGACGGTATTGAGGGCCAGGAAGCAATTTTAGAACATGGAGACACCCTGTTCATGCCTACAGGTTACTGGCATTGGATGAAATATTTAACCGGTTCGTTTTCCATATCGTTACGCGCCTGGGATAAATCATGGGCTATAAAAGCCAAAAGTTTATATAACTTAACCGTACAGCGCAAGTTTGACAACATGATGAAAGCCCGCTTTAAGAAGGATTATATGGACTGGAAAGAGGAACTGGCCGTTAAACGTGCTAATAATGCCCTTGCTGCAGGTAAGCCATAATATTGATATATCTTTATAATACTTTGGGGTTTATTTCGTTATTTTGAATGCTTATAAATAGTTAAGGAACAATATTGTAACTTTAACTTAAAATTAGCATAACCCCCGAAAGTAATAAAAACTACATATGTGCTTCATTCTTAACCCGATCGATACGGTTGAAAATATTTCTCCCGAAGACTTTAAGAAGAATTATTTAGACCCTCGTCGCCCACTGGTTATCAAAGGGCTTACCAAAAGCTGGCCTGCCCGCGAAAAATGGACACCCGAATATTTAAAAGAGGTTGTTGGCAACAAGGTAGTGCCCTTATATGACAACTCTAAGGCCGATCCTTCAAAACCCATCAATTCATCGGCAACAGAAATGCCTTTTGATGAGTATATCGACCTCATCCGCAGTAAACCAACCGAATTAAGGATCTTTTTCTTTAATATATTTAAACAGGCGCCACAGCTTCTGGACGATATTGTGTTGCCAAAAGATTTAATGGGCGGTTTTTTAGAAAGCATGCCTGCCATGTTTTTTGGTGGCTCAAACTCGGTTACATTTTTACATTACGATATTGATCTTCCGCATATTTTCCATACCCATTTTGGTGGCCGCAAGCACGTAATCCTGTTTGAGAACAAATGGAAACGCCGCTTGTATTGCATCCCGAATGCAACTTATGCTTTGGAAGACTATGATGTATTAAACCCTGATGTTAAAAAATTCCCGGCGCTTGACGGTGTTGAAGGCATTGAGGTTTTCCTTGAACATGGCGATACCTTGTTTATGCCTACCGGTTACTGGCATTGGATGAAATATGTTGATGGTTCATACTCCCTAAGCCTGCGTGCCTGGGATGCAAGCATTACCCGTAAGGCGGCAAGTTTATATAACCTGGCCGTTAAAGGCGGTGTTGACAGCGCCCTGAAAATGGTGTTTAAAGGCAAATACGCTAAATACCGCGAAGGCCTGGCCGTGAAATGGGCCAACCGAGAACTGGCCGCAGGGAAACCTTTTTAAGTCCGAAGTCTTAAGTTATTAGTCTTAAGTCATGATATTAAAAGCGATGAATAAAATTCATCGCTTTTTTGTTTTTTAATTCCCTCCCTTGGGAGGGGCGCGTCAGGATTGCGTGTTGGCAGGGAGGGGTTATGCGATTTTGCAACGTCCAAGTATCTCGCTGAAACCCCTCCCTACACCCTCCCAAGGGAGGGAATCGCACAATCCCTTGCTTTTATCCTGATAACAACCTACCACCTCTCCAATCCTAAAAGCTTTTTACCCAACTCACTAAGCTCAGCTACAGGATTTTGTTTTTCACGTTCCATCGGATCGCCGGGAAAAGCATAGCCTTGCATAGCTTCGCGGCTTTGCCAACTGTTGATGCGCCACTGCCTTAGCTCTTCGTTATCTTCCTGTGCGGGCATCATGGATATGTATTGGGCTATGCGCACTTTATCGTTACTCTTATTTGGGCGGATGCCATGTGGCTGCAGACTGTTAAATATCAGCAGGTCACCGGCCTCCAGTTTTACCTTTTCCGTTTCAAAGCCGGTGGTGTCAGGTTTGTAATGATCACGATCGTCGGGCTGGGTTAATTTCCAGGTATCGTAAGTTCGGTACAATTCAGGTATGCATTGAAAGCCGCCCATGTTTTCGTCTGTCTGATCGGCAAGGGCCAATACACCCTGCACATTTTGAGGCTTCGTTTCGGGGTCATAATCCCAGTGGATAAAGCCTTTATATTCAAAGCCGGGGCGCAATGGAAAGTTCAGATTAGCCCTGTCGATAGTTACCCACAGTTTTTCGGTTCCCCAGATATCGGCAAAAGCGGCATGAACTTTAGGATACTGCCGGTTATCCCACATAAATTGCTGATTATAAATTTCAACCATGCCGGTATTGTTCAGCTCGGTCATTTGCATCTGAGCATTCGGCTTTTTATACCAGGTTTCCATGTCGCTGGCGTCTTTACCTTCATATTGCCACAGGTAATCGGCCAGTTTTTGAACCTGTGCTTTTGGTACAGCGTTTTTAATGATCACATAACCGTTGTCTATCCAAAATTGCCAGTCGGCCTCGCTCAGTATTTTCAGAGGTTCATTGTTTGCGCGCTTGTTCAGGCTGATCTGGCTCGATTTTGCAGTAGATGGATTGCCGGGGATGTCTTTATGGGCATTGGCGGGGGCGGTTGCCATGGTCATGGTTGCGTTTTCGGTCTTCATAATTTCGTTTGATTTACAATTCAAATTTAGGGCGACTGTGAAGACAGCTTATCCTGTGTAGTGACCAAAATTTGTTCTACATTGATCATTTTGCTATATTTAATAAAACATAACGCCCAATGCAGCATGGATAAGATCCAGTTAGAGAAGGTAGATTTTGAACCGGGCAAATCGTTCAAGCTCTTTTCGCCCCGACTCCGGAACACTTTCCTGTGGCATTATCATCCGGAATATGAACTGGTTTACGTTGAAGCCGATGCCGGGATCAGGCATGTTGGCTCCCATATCTCCGGCTATACACAACATGACCTGGTGCTGATTGGCAGTAACCTCCCCCACCTAAACTTTGATTACCGCCTCCGGAGCGAATACCACCAGATAGTAGTGCAGCTGAAAGAAGACTTTATGGGAACAGCAATAGGCATGACTCCCGAGTTTTCAGCAATTGAACAGCTTTTCAAAAAGGCAGCCAATGGCATTGCCTTTCATGGTGATACCCGGACTTTAGCAGTGGAGAAATTAAAGCTATTACCAGGGATGGGCTCATTTCAGCAATTGTTAGGACTGATGGAGATCTTCAATATCCTGGCGGGTTCAAACGAATGTACCATTTTAAACAACGACGAACCAAACCTGCAATTCTTTTTAAAGGATAAGATCAGGATGGGTGCTGTTTATGAATATATCGGCAGCAATTACAACCTTAAACCAGATGTAAATGTGATAGCCGATAAAGTTAATTTCACCACGGCTGCCTTTTGCCGGTACTTTAAAAGGCAAACCAAAATGACTTTTACCGATTTTGTGAACCAATACCGGGTTGACGTAGCAAAGAACCTGCTGATGCAGGATAAAAACGTAACAGAAACCTGTTACGCAGTGGGCTTTGAAAGCTTATCTTATTTCAATAAACTCTTTAATAAAATAGTAGGTAAAAATCCCTCAGACTTTAAGAAGGAGTGGGTTAGTAAAGATTGACAATAAATTATTTGCCCCGATCCTGATAATATTCCTTAACCGCCTCGGGTAAAAGATGCAGGTACAAATTAGGCTCTTCCCTGATCCTTGCAGCCGCTACTGGTACAACTTTGCAGGGTTCTTCATAAATAACACTTTCACAATCCAGAAACCGGCTCATATAAGCGCCGTAGGCCTCGGAGGCAAATATTACATCAATGTGCGGCAAGTTCTTTTTAAGATAGCTGGCCCAAAGCCTCGACATATTTTCTATCGATTCGCCCGCGCCGGGCAATATAGCTTCATCGTAGTTTAACAATACAGGCTTAACCTTATCATTATCCGCGTAAGTTTTGTCGAGCCAGTTAAGTCTAACATCACCCGGTATAGGTTCATCATCACTTGCTCCTATAACTATCATAAGCTCATCGCAATGCTCAAGCGCATAACCTATCAAAGCCATATGTCCGATATGTAGCGGCAAAAACTTTCCAATTATCAAACCTCTTTTCATGTAGTACTATTTTTTGAGATCTAATCAAACCAATCTCTTATCTCCAACCACTAATCTCCTCAACTTGTGTGATCACAAACTATCTTCCACTCGCCCTTAATTTTCCTGAACCATAATGTAAAATAACCGCCGGGCGTATCCTTTTCGCGGGTTAGCTTCCATCCGCCTAAAACAAAGGCATTAGTTTTATCAAGCACCTTTATTTGTATGATATTGAATTTGAGCTGCCCCATAGCAGCTTTATCAGGATAGGTTTGTTTGTAGTGTTCCAAAGTTGTTTGCCAGCCGTAAGTTGGGGCTGTTTTGCCCACAAAAACCAGCGAATCCGACTTCCAGTAGGTTGTCATGAATTCTTCAATATTGCCACGGTTCCAGGCTTCCTCCTGCGTATGCATTACTTTCAGGATGGCTTGCCTATCCTGCGCAAAACCATACGCGGCAACAAGCATAAACACAAAACTCAGTAATATTCTTTTCATATAATAAAGGTAGTTTTTTGTCTGAACCTGAATTTTAAGAATTGCCCGAATTAACAGAATTAAAAAGAAAAAATTCAATTAATTCTTCAATTCGATTAATTCCGGTTCAGACAATACAGTATATTTGGGTTTCATCGGCATTAAAAAAACAATTTAACTATGGGAAATCAGGTATTAAGTTTTGGCGAAGTTTTATGGGATGCTTTTGGCGATGGTAAAAAAGCCGGTGGCGCGCCTATGAACGTGGCAAGGCATTTGGTACAGCAAGGTGTAGAAACAGCTTTTGCAAGCTCGGTTGGGATGGACAGCTCAGGCGATGCCTTAATAGGCTTTTTAAAAACCAACGATCTGTATTCAAACCTGATCCAGCAGGATGATGAGTTTCCAACCTGCGAGGTTACTGTACAACTTGACGAAAGCAATACCGCCACTTACATTATTCCACAACCCGTTTCATGGGATAATATAGAACCTTCTGCAGCGCTTACCAAAGCAGCGCAGGCAGCCCAGGCCATTGTGTTTGGCAGTTTGGCCTGCCGTACGGCCACTACCCGCGAAACACTGTTAAACCTGCTTGACGAAACCCCGGCATTAAAAGTTTTTGACGTAAACCTTCGTCCGCCGCATTATACCCTATCAACCATTGAAACACTGGTTGCCCGTGCCGATGTAGTAAAAATGAACGAGGAAGAAGCCGACCTGCTTATTGGCGGTGGCAGCGCTCCTTTGCGTGACAAGATTGGTGAATTCCGCTCTAAATATCACAGCCAAACCATATGCGTAACACGCGGAGAGCATGGGGCATTGGTATGGCATGACCATGAATTTTATGACAGCCCAGGCTGCCCCGTAAAAGTAGTCGACACAGTAGGCGCGGGCGATGCTTTCCTGGCCACCTTTGTTTCCGGCTTACTGGCAGGCAAACCCATGCAGCAAGTGGTAGACAAAGCCTGTTCGGTTGGTTCATACGTAGCCAGTCAGCGTGGCGCAAACCCGGTATATCCTGCTGAGTTACTGAATAGTTTGGCATATATTTAGGAATTCGGATTTCGAACGTTCGATTTCGGATTTATTCCTGGCTGAATAAAGTAACTTTTAAATCCGAAATCGAACATCCGAAATCCAAAATATAATTGTCATACCGATTTCGAATTTGGGAATTGGGATTTCGGATTTATTCGATGTCGGATTTATAAAGAGCATTTTCGCTAAACAAATAAATCCGAAATCAAACATTCGAAATCCAAAATCTAATTGTCATACTTACCTAACAATTTACTTTATCACTGCCACAGCAAAACTTTTCACCAAAATATTCCGTTCCTTTATGTACAGAAAGGACAAAATATGCGCGGTTTTGGATTTTCCAAATTTAAGCCCAATCAAATCCCTAAAGGCGGATTTGACGAATTACTAAAATTATTCCTCGAGTTGCTCAATTATACATCGGGCGATGCCGGCGAAGCTTTGGCCTGGCTTAACGAACTCGACAAACAATACAACCTCACCAACGATGATTATGGCATGGGCGATTTCATCGATGAGCTGAAACAGAAAGGCTATCTTGATGAGGACAACCAAAACGGTGAATTTAAGATCACGGCGAAAACTGAGCAAAGCATCAGGCAATCTGCCCTGGAAGAGATCTTCGGCAAACTAAAAAAATCAGGCAAAGGCAATCACCGCTCGCCGCAATCGGGCCAGGGCGATGAAAAAAATGCCGAGCGCCGCGAGTTTGAATTTGGCGACAGCCTGGATCAGATAGATATGACCCAATCTATCCATAACGCCCAGGTTAATCACGGCATAGGCGATTTCATGATGACCGAACGCGACCTTGAAGTAGAGGAAATGGACTACAAAACCCTTACTTCAACCGTGCTGATGATCGACATTTCGCACTCCATGATCCTTTACGGCGAAGACAGGATAACGCCGGCCAAAAAAGTAGCCATGGCCCTTGCCGAGCTGATCCGCACCAAGTACCCTAAGGACACACTGGATATTGTTGTTTTTGGTAACGATGCATGGCCTATAACATTGCAGGATTTACCTTACTTACAGGTTGGCCCGTACCATACCAACACCTATGCGGGCTTGGAACTGGCTACCGATTTGCTCCGCAGGCGCAAAACGCATAACAAGCAAATTTTCATGATCACCGATGGAAAACCAACCTGCTTAAAGGAAGGTACCAGGTACTATAAAAACAGCATCGGACTGGATAGAAAAGTGGTTAATAAAACCCTTAACATGGCCGCCCAATGTAAACGCTTAAAAATACCTATCACCACGTTTATGATAGCTAAAGACCCTTATTTGCAGCAGTTTGTTCGTAAATTCACGGAAACAAATGGCGGCAAAGCGTTTTACAGCTCGTTGAACGGTTTAGGTGAATACATTTTTGAGGATTACATCAGGAACAGGAGAAGGACTGTTAGGTAAGTCTTTAGTCGGACGTCGGAAAGTCCGGAAGTTAGGCAACGGGTAATATTAAAAATGAAACATCGGACTGGTGAACTTTCCGACTTCCAGACCATTACAAAAACACTTCCGGACTTGCGGACTTTCCGACTTCCGGACTATACTATAAAAAATAGAATGAGTAAATTATTAGATATTAAAACCCTCGGCCAATTAAAGCAAACTGGCTATAAAAGCCGCTCGGTTAAAGATGAACTACGTGCCAACCTGATTGAACAGCTTAAAAAACGCGAAGGCGGCTTTGAAGGCATCATTGGTTTTGAAGATACTGTTATCCCCGATCTGCAAACTGCTATCCTGTCGCGCCATAACATTTTACTGTTAGGTTTACGCGGACAGGCTAAAACGCGTATTGCCCGTTTACTGGTTAACCTGCTTGACGAATATATACCTTACATTGAAGGATCAGAATTATTTGATGACCCTTACAACCCGATTTCATGGTACGGTCACAGCGTCATAACCGAAAAAGGTGATGATACCCCTATCGGCTGGATTCACCGCTCTGAGCGTTACACCGAAAAACTGGCGACGCCAGACGTTACCGTTGCTGATTTAATTGGCGACGTTGACCCAATTAAAGCAGCTACTTTAAAACTAACTTATTCCGACGAACGCGTTATCCATTTCGGCTTAATTCCTCGTGCACACCGTGGTATATTTGTGATTAATGAGCTACCCGATCTGCAGGCGCGTATCCAGGTATCATTATTTAACATTTTGCAGGAAAAAGATATTCAGATCCGTGGTTTTAAATTGCGTTTACCGTTGGATATCCAGTTTGTGTTTACCGCTAACCCTGAAGATTATACCAACCGTGGTTCGATAGTAACCCCGTTGAAAGACCGTATCGAAAGCCAGATCCTGACACATTACCCGCGTTCGGTTGAGATTTCACGCAAGATCACTCAACAAGAAGCCTCCCTTACCGACGATCAGCGCATAGCTATCGAAGCTGATGGCCTGGTAAAAAACCTGGTTGAGCAAATCGCGTTTGAAGCCCGCAACTCTGAGTATATAGACAAAAAATCGGGTGTATCTGCACGTTTAACAATTTCAGCCTACGAAAACCTGATCAGCAATGCCGAGCGCAGGATGATCATCAATCACGAAAAAACAACCTTTGTACGTATCACCGACTTTTTAGGTGTGATCCCTGCTATCACCGGTAAAATTGAGCTGGTTTATGAAGGTGAGCTGGAAGGCCCTGGTAAAGTGGCAAACATACTTATAGGCAAAGCCATTAAAAGCTTGTTGTTATCATTCTTCCCGGATCCCGAAAAAGCTAAAAAAGCAAAAGCTCCTAATCCCTACGCCGCTATCATTAACTGGTTTGGCGATGGTAACAATGTAGCTTTGGTTGATGATATGCCAATGCAGGAGTACAAAAAGGCACTGGAAGAAGTTGCAGGCTTGAAAGATCTGGTTAAAAAGGTCCACCCACGTCTGAGCGAAAGTCAGCAATTGCTACTCATGGAATTTGTGCTTCACGGCCTTTCAGAGTTTTCACAATTGAATAAAGGTTTCCTTGATAATGGCTTCGCGTTTTCGGATATGTTTAACAGTTTGTTTAACTTGCAGCCCGATGACGACGACCTTGATATTGATGACGACCGTTACTAAATATATAGCGCTGATATGATTTTTAAAGCGCTGAGTATTTTATTCTGGATCATAATTGAGCTGTTGGTTGACCGCTATGTTTTACAGGGCATCCGTGGCGCATTCCAAAAATGGCGACTGCTGCAATCAAAAGCATTCGCCATTTTTTATTGGACAACATCCGGGCTTACCGTAGCTGCACTTTTAACTGGCGGTTATATCACCGTTGCCGGTACCGGCGTACGTGCCGGTTGCTTGCTGGCAACATTTATCCTGCTCATCTGCAAATTAACTTTTATACTGTTCATTTTTGCCGATGATATCAGGCGAAAAATCGTATTAAAACGCAACAAAACTGCAGCTGCAACTAAAATTCAAGCCACTCCTGAAACAGCTCCTGCCACTGCTACTGCTACTTCGAACACTGATTCCATCCCCCGATCGGAGTTTTTGTTAAAAGCCGGACTGCTTGCTGCTGCAGTGCCACTGGCTGCAATTAAAACGGCAATGCCTAAGGGCTCGTATGATTATCATATACTATATCAAACCATGTACCTGCCTAACCTGCCAAAGGCTTTTGACGGCTTAAGGATTGGGCAAATCTCAGACATTCATTCAGGTAGCTTCTACAATAAAAAAGCAGTACTTGGTGGTGTTGAAATGCTGCTAAAAGAAAAAACCGACCTGATATTTTTTACAGGAGACCTGGTTAATGGTGAGGCCATAGAAATGACCGATTATCAGGATATTTTCAGCAAAGTAAAAGCCCCCCTCGGTGTCTTCTCTACCCTCGGCAATCATGATTATGGCGATTATGGATATTGGAGCTCTATAGCCGACAAGAATAAAAATCATCAGGATTTGATAGCTACCCATAAAAACATGGGCTGGGATCTGCTACTTAACGAAAATCGCCGGCTTAAAGTTGATGGTGAAGAAATAGGCATATTAGGTATCGAAAACTGGAGCGAATACAGCAGGTTCCCCAAATATGGCCGTATGGATCTGGCAGTAAAAAACACCGATGATTTGCCGGTGAAACTCCTGCTGTCGCATGATCCATCGCATTGGCGGGCCGAAGTATTACCAAAGTACCCACAGATTGATGCCATGTTTGCCGGTCATACCCATGGAATGCAATTTGGCGTACGCACCGAATATTTCCAATACAGCCCTATCACTTATGTTTATAATGAATGGGCAGGCCATTACCAGGAAAATATGCAACAATTATATGTAAATGTAGGCTTTGGCTTTGTTGGCTTAACCGGCAGGGTTGGAATATTGCCGGAGATTACGATATTTACATTAAAAGCAGGTCAGGATCCATCACTACTAAATTCTTAAAGGATCGGCATAAACCGCTACCCCGTTACCGATGAAGAAATTATTACAACCTGTATTAGATTTCCTGCTCTTCAGTAATATTTTCATGTCGCTATGTGCCGTAGCACAGGCATTGTTAACCTTCCACCTGATAGGGTCAAAACCTGTTTTCCCTGTTTTAGGTTTACTATTTACATCAACACTGGGTATTTATAACTTCTGTATCCTGATCACAAGACCGGCTAAGCCTCAACGCTCGCCATACAGAAGGGTGCGCTGGTTTTTTGCACATTACAGGCTAATGGTGACATTTACCATTGTTTCATTACTGTCGCTGATCCCGCTCTTCTTTATCATCACCACCGAATCAAAGATCCTGCTCATATTCCTCAGCGTTTTATCCTTCGGCTACGGCTTGCCCTTATTTAGCGTAGGCGACCACAAATTCGGCCTGAGAAATATCCCCGGCTTAAAACCCTTTTTGATAACCCTGGTATGGACCATGAGCTGTGTATTGTTCCCAGTGCTGGAATCAATGCATAATCACCTTACAGACATTTCCATGCGCGATACCACTATACTCATAGCCAAACGCTTTTTGTTTATAGGCGCGCTTACAATCCCTTTTGATATTCGTGACCTGTTCGACGACCGCAAAGTAGGGCTTAAAACCATACCTGTAGTTTGGGGCGAGAAGAACGCTTACTTATTTTGCCAGGTATTACTTGCAGGCTACATTGTGCTGATGTTTCTGTTCAGGCAAAACGGGTTCAGTCTTGATTTTTTCGCACTTACACTTACCATGTTCCTTACGGGCTGGCTCATTTTTAAATCGGCTTGGGAAAAGAATGAATACTATTACTTTTTTTATATGGATGGCGTGCTCATCTTACAATATGTTATGGTAGTAGTATTTAGTTCCTTTAAATACTTTCTTCATTAAAACATGGCCGCCAACTATAACAACTCGGCATGGTTTTATGACAGGCTTTCGAGGTTGGTATACGGCAAGGCATTGATAAACGCGCAGGTATATTTATTAGGCTTTATTCCTACTGCAAGTAAGATACTCATAGCAGGCGGCGGCACCGGCTGGATTCTGGAAGAGCTAAGCAAAATTCACCCTTCAGGCCTTGATATTACGTATGTGGAAATCTCTGCTAATATGACGGCGCTTTCGCAAAAACGACAAACCGGTCAAAACAAGGTTATTTTTGTTAACGATGCTGTTGAAAACGTAAAGCTTGCCGCCGACTTTGACGTGGTAATTACGCCTTTTTTGTTTGACAACTTTGTGGATGAAACTGTAGATAGCGTTTTTAACCACCTACACAATCTGCTTAAACCCGGTGGTCTTTGGCTCAACGCCGATTTTCAGCTTACAGGTCGCTGGTGGCAAAATGTAATGCTTCAAAGCATGTTTATTTTTTTCCGGCTGCTTTGCGGAATAGAAGCCAGCAGGCTCCCCGCCATCGAAAAGCGTTTTGACGCCGCCGGATATAACGTAATTGAGGATAAAACCTTTTTTGGAGATTTTATTGTAGCGAGAGTGTATAGGAAGTTATCCTCCTAAATGTCATTGCGAGGAGCAGCATGGGGTAAAGTACGGGGCGACGCGGCAATCTCGTCGCCAGTGCATATCGGCTCAGTATATCCGATAAAATGGCTACGAGATTGCCGCGCTTCGCTCGCAATGACATATTTTTAAAGACCTATTTACAAAACTGCAAACAGCCCACTTAAAACTGCAAACCGAAAACTACTGGTTATAAACAAACTTATACCCTATCCCCCTTACAGTTTGTAAATACTGTGGTGAATCGGCGTTAGTTTCTATTTTTTTACGCAGGCGCACAATGTGCATATCCAAGGTGCGGGTGTTCACATCAGCATTGTAGCCCCAAACCTCCATCATCAGTTCTTCGCGGTTTATCACCTTATTTTTGTTTTTCAGGAAGTATAGCAAGATCCTGTTTTCGAGGATGGTCAGCTCTATCTTACGGCCATCACGGATAAGCAGGTGCGTGTTTGGCAGGTGCTCCATATTGGCAAAACGGTACGACTCAGGCTTTTCGCTGTTAAGTGAAAATTTGATCTTGTTTTCGATCATCGCCACCATCACATCCATGTTGTAAGGCTTAGTGATATAATCAGATACACCAAAGTTATAAGCCTCGATCTTATCAACGTCCTGAGCTTTGGCAGTCATCATGATGATAAGTTTATCAAAGCCTTTTTCGCGAATATTGCCGCAAACTTCAGAGCCGGGTTTGCCTGGCAGCATCCAGTCTAACAGTACAATATCCGGCTGTTCGGCCAGGATCATGGCCTCGGCATCATTACCGTTACCGGCTTCCAGTACCTTATAACCTTCCGATTGTAAACGCTCTGCAACCAGGAAACGCAGGTTCTCATCATCTTCAACCAGCGCAATTTTAATTTCTTTGTTCATATCTTAATTTTCGTATGGAAGCGTAACAATAAATTCCGAGCCTTCATTAACCTTACTGTAAACAGTGATATCACCGTTCATAAAATTAACCAGTTCTTTACAAAATGCCAAACCCAGGCCAACGCTCCCGTTTTGATTGTATTGGTTCTCTATCCTGTAAAATTTTTTAAAAACGTTATTCAATTCATTTTTGGGTATTCCTATCCCCTTATCGGCAAATGAAAATATAATATTGCGCCTTTCATGCGAAATATTGATAAACAACTCCTTTTGCTGAGGGTGCGAGTATTTATATGCATTTTCAATCAGGTTCTGGAAAACACTTCCTAATAATACCGGATCGGTATAAAAAGTTTCAACCCCGTTGATTTTAAATTTAAGATTAAAATCGGCATACTTTATCTTAAAAGTTTCAATATAACGACCAATAAAACTCTCTATATCAATTTCTTCTTCTTTCAGCGTAATAGATTTATTTTCAATTTGCGTAAACGAAAGCAGTTTGTTCATTAGCTCATTCAGCTTATCTGCTTCTTCATCCAGTATTTTACCATAATGGCGCCGCTGTCTTTCGGTAAGCTCACCATCTCCCCGCAAATTTGAACCTGCTATTTTAATTACGCTTACCGGAGTTTTAAACTCATGGGTAAAGTTGTTAATAAAATCATACTGCAGTTTAAACAACTTCATATTTACGTTCAGGTTGCGGTAAATAAGCCAGCCTATCAGCAATAAAAACAAAGTCATTAATAATACAATGGCCCCGATGGGCATAAAGCGGCGGTTAATCTCGGCGGTTAAATATCCTTGTGCCGAACTAAAGAACAATTTATAATCAGAAAATGCTCCCGGGAATGATACCTCAGTGATCAGTTTATCACCTTCACTATCAATAGGGTCATAAACAACCGGGGTTATCGAAACATTTTCATAAAGTTCGGGATGCGTATTTTTAACCTTCATCAGGTAGGGATCAAGGTAAAAGGTCATCATGTTTTGCTTGTATGCTGCCCCTTTACTGTTGCCCTGCATTTGCATATCGCGATAAATACGAACATCCTCGCGGCGTAGGATATTGGTATAACTTATCTTATCGGGTTTTACGTCCCAAAAAGCCTTAAAAAGCTCATCCTGGCTCGATACCTTCGACGTATCAGAAAAGGCAATGTAATTGCTTAGCTTAACAGCCATTTCCCTGAAGTCATCTTCGTTAGCTTGTGTACGTTGGCGCGAACCATTTACTTTACCATGAACATGCCAGTACTGATAAACGGCCTTAACCGATATGCTCAAATTATTTTTGCGCACCGTCATATCGGTTGTACCACCTATCATGGCATCATAAAAGATAACCCGGCGCACAAAGCTGTAATCATTAAAAACCGAAGCCGCATATTTTCCGGCCGATGCCGAATCAAGAAAGCCTTGATAGGAAGTTATTTCGGGGATCTTGTTCTGAAAAAAATCATTATAAGGCTTTATGGTTTGCTCCAATACCTCTATTTTTTTTGAAGCAAACTCATTTTCAACATACTTGGCAGTAAGATTATAGGATATAAACAGGGCCACCACAAAAGTTATGGATATGAACACCACGAAAATAGTGATCAGCGTAAAATTTTGCCGGTAAGCGTTTTTCTGTACTGCCATATAGGCTTAAGGTTTAACCCGCATGTTCTTATCCAAAAACTTCTCTATTTCGGCGTACATTTCCATACGGTTATGCTCGCTCCTAAAATAAGCGCGTTCATTGGGTTTTAAAAAGTATTTAACATCAACATTCCGTTTACGCAGCTCGCGCACAAACTGGTTAAGCTCACTGATATTGGCCCGCTGATCTTTAGCACCCTGGAATATAATTAAAGGTACCTTAATTTTATCGGTATGAAAAACCGGCGATATAGCCCGCAATTGATCGGCATCGGTTTCGGGATTACCAACCATTTCGTAGGTCATTTTTAAGTACGGCTTAACAAACGGAGGGGCATCTTTGATATAGGTAAAAAAGTTAATGAGCCCATATTGTACCACGGCGCAATTATATAATTCGGGGTGAAACGAAACACCGTAAAGTGCCGAAAAGCCTCCAAACCTGCCACCAAATATGGCAATCTTTTTAGGGTTGGCAACCTTGGTGTCAATAAGCCAATGCACACCATCTGTAATATCATCCTGAATTTTGCCGCCTACCTGTTTATATCCGGCACTGCGGAATGCTTTGCCATATCCTGTTGAGCCACGGTAATTAACCTGGAAAACAGCATAACCGCGATTGGCTAAAAACTGCACCTGGTCGTCATAGCCCCAGGTATCACGCGCCCATGGCCCGTCATGCGGCATAACCACTACCGGGTAGTTTTCACTTTTATCGCCGCGTGGCAGTGTTAAATAACCATTTATCAGTAAACCATCGCGGGCATGGTATGAGATAGGCTTCATTGCGCATAACTCTGCCGGTACCAGGCTTGAATTTATATCACTTAACTTGGTTAACTTACCGCTGCTTTTTTCAAAAAGGTAAAACGAGCCGGGGTTACGATCGGTATAAGTGTTTAGGATAAATTTATTTTCAGAGCTATCGCGGTCAACAACTTTAATCTCATTGCCTTTAAGCTGCTGCTGAATGGTTTTGTACATTTCCTCCACGTCAGGAGCTAAAAAATGCTTACGGGGCATAGCCTCGTCCCAGCCGGTAAACTCAATGCGGTGCTTGTTTTTTGAATACTCAAAGCTGGTAACATCCGCCTTGCTGCAGCTAAAAATAGTACGCTCTTCCTTACCGTCTTCGGCATTGATCTCCACGAGCGACATCTTATCGCGGTTTACATTTGAAAGCGCGTAGAAGTAATTTTTAACACCGGTAAACGCAATTGGCCTTACCGTATTTTTAAAATTATTTTCGATTATGGGCTTAAACGGTTTATCCTCATCCGGGCGAAACAGGATAGTTTCGTTAACCCCATCCGAAGCTCTTTCCAGCCTGATCCGGCCATCGGCATCTGCAAACCACTCGGTAATGTTGCCTGGGTTTTGCAGGTAGATCTTCATTTCGCCTGTTTTTACATTAAGGCGGTAAACATCAAAATTGCCGGGGTCACGTTCGTTGGTTTTAATGGTGATGATATCCGGCTGTTGCCTGTTACGGTTAACTAAGCCTATGCGTACATTACCCAGCGACAATATCGTGCGGCTTTTATCAGTAGCAACATCAAAAGCATACATTTTAACCGAATCGGAAGCTATGATATCCTGCGAAAAAACAAGCTGGTTATTGTACGTCCAGAAGTAATCGCCCCTGATAGAATAATCTTCAAATTCGGTTACCATCCGCTCCTTACCATCGGCCAGCGACTGTATAAATATGTTCTGCTTATCCTTGTAAGGTTTAAGATACGATACATATTTGCCATCGGGAGATATGCGGTAAAAGCTCCTTTCAGGAGTTTTAAAAAAGTCAATAATAGGGATTTGCCTTACTTTGTTCCGGTTACAGGAAAAAAAGGCGATTATGCAACTTACAATAAGAAAATATCTGGCCCGGCTCAGCATAGCTACAAGTATCCTATTTTATTAATGCTGTCAAATTAGATAAATAACTTCGATGTTATCAAGATGTCACTATAATTTTACCCTGATATACCGTTATATAAATAATACGTTTAAACCAGCTAAATCAATTCTATTAATTGATTATTTTTGAACAGATGAGGGCTTTATATATTGTTATTATTCTTACTTTTTGCATTAGCCCACGGCTACTTGCACAGGATAACGAACTGCTGCTGGCCAAGCAATACAGCGCTAATGGCGAACCTCAAAAAGCGCTCGAAATTTATCAGAAACTATATAAGCAAAACAACGAGAATTATTACAGTGTGTATGTAAATACGCTGCTCAACCTCAAGAAATTTGACGAGGCCGAAAGCATCACCAAAAAGCTGATCCGCCGCCATCCGGATGATCACCAGTACGCCATTATGATGGGTAATATTTATACCCAGGAAGGCAATATGAGCAAGGCCGATGCTATTTACGACGACCTTATCAAAAGCTTACCGGCCGATCAGGGTGAGATTTCCGCGCTGGCCTCGCAGTTTTACCAGAGCGCCAATATTGATTATGCCATCAAAATTTTTCAGCAGGGACGTAAGCTGCTCAAAAATGATAATGCGTTTACCTATGAGCTTATTAACCTTTATCGCTTTAAGCGCGACAAGGTATCGCTTACCGAGGAGTATCTGAACTTTTTACCACAAAACCCCAACTTTATAAATCAGGCCGAAAACGCTTTTTCAAGCATATACGAAGGCAATGCCGATTACGATATGCTGAAAACCGCTTTGCTAAGGCGCATTCAGAAAGACCCGCAGCAAACCATTTATGCCGATCTGTTAACCTGGCAATACCTGCAGCAAAAAGAATTTGGTCTGGCCCTCAACCAGGCGCTGGCACTAAGCCGCCGTCAAAACGATGATGGCAATAGTATTTATGATCTTTGCCGCACTTTTATCGCTAATGAAGCTTATGACGAGGCTATCCGCGGGTATGAGTATATCATCAGCAAAGGGAAAACATCACCATTATATATCCCCTCAAAAATTGAGCTTATCAATACCAAAAACCTTAAGGTAACATCGGGAAAGTATTTACCGGAGGATTTACTTGGGCTCGAAAAAGACTATAACGATCTGCTTACCGAATTTGGCCGTAATAACAGCACAGCCTTCGCCATGCAAAAGCTTGCCAATTTGCAGGCCTACAAGCTGCATAAACTAAAAGACGCTCAAAAATTACTGGAAGAGGCTACTAAACTCGGCGATATCAGGCCAACACTACTGGCCGATTGCAAGCTTGACTTAGGCGACATCTATCTGCTTAATAACCAACCATGGGAGGCCACACTACTTTACAGCCAGGTTGAAAAGGATTTTCCGGCCACCGCCATCGGGCAGGATGCAGTGTTCAGAAACGCGAAGTTAGCCTATTATACCGGCGATTTTACCTGGGCAAAAGGGCAGTTAGATGTATTGAAAGTTGCCACATCGCAATTGATCGCCAATGACGCGCTTAACCTGCTGTTGTTAATACAGGATAATCTTGCTGCTGATAGCACTGGGGCCGCGCTTAAAATGTATGCCCGTGCCGATCTGCAGATCTTTGCTCAAAATCCGGAAAAGGCAGTCATGATATTGGACAGCATTGGCAAAAAGTTTCCGAACAATGCTTTGGACGACGATATCATGATGTCGAAATCGCGTATCCTGATCCAGCAAAAAGATTACGCCGGCGCAGTGCCATTATTAAAGAAAATTCTTGAACAACACCCCTCCGACTTATGGGCGGATGATGCCGTGTTTATGCTGGGCGATATTTATGAAAACCGGCTGAATGATAAAACCATAGCCCAAAGCTATTACCAAAAAATTATAACCGATTATCCCGGCAGTCTCTGGATCAATGAAGCCCGTAAGCGCTTTAGATTATTAAGAGGCGATAAACCGGATGCGTCATGAGTTTGGTGAGTGGTTGATTAGGTTAAATGGAGAGTGGTTGTCTAAATTACTTCTGTTCTGCGAATGCCAACCACTCACTGAATCAACCATTCACTCAATCAACTTAAATAATTAATTTTACAACATGATTGTATACAACGATACCATAATAATTGATGAAACCATTCATGACGAATGGCTTAACTATATCAAAACCATTCATATCCCGGCTATAATGGCTACCGGACTTTTCAGTTCATACCGGATCCTGACGGTTATTGATTCGCCTAACGAGGGGGTTACTTACTGCATTCAGTATAATGCCGATAGCATTGAACATTTTCAGCAGTTTTATATGAACCACCTGCATAAATTTCAGGCTACCCACCAGGAAAAATTCAACGAAAAGTTTGTAATGTTCAATACCTTGATGGAAGAAGTGGAATAAAATTAAGCTTTTTATTACTATCTGCTTCTCTTCAAAAAGCAGATAGTAATAAACCTATTATTCATCGAGCGCCCCCGGAATCATTAAAAGTATAACGCATATGATTACCAGGGTGGCCACTAAACAAATTAACCCGGCAAGCAAAGCACGCCAAATAGTGAAAGTAGTTCCTCCAGCAGCGGAGTGCTCCTTCATTTGTTCGCCCTGAAACTTTTGTACAAGCAGGAAAGTACCCCAGGCATAAGCCAACGGAAATATGAATTTAGGAAAACGTTCTGTACCTGAAGTAAAAACGGCCAAGCCAACAACTGCAATCAACGCAACAACGGCAATTATCCAGGTAGCGGTTACCTTTTCCCGCTGGTCAAACGCTTTATAATTTTGAGCTACTAAATACCCGGCCGTCAAAGGCCCAAACAGAAATGTTGCAATCCGGATTGAATTGAGGGTGTAAATCTTAGGTTTTTCTTCTTCTTCGAGCTGCTCCACAGCCTGATTGTATGGGATCATGAAAGGTTTAAATTAAATCAGGTTGTTAAAAAACTTCATTGCAATGACGCTGTTAAACGACCTCCTAAGATAGCATTTCAAAAACTAAACCTCATCATCTATTACTACTTCGCAAACATAACCTTCATTGCCGTAACCTGCTTTATACAACGCGCCGGTTTCTTTTCATCCTGAACAATAATACGGAACGGGCCATCAGCCGGAACCAGCGGCTGGCCATCAACTTTATCGGCAAGAATAATTGTACGGTCTGTAAAACCTCTGTCCAGTTCGGCAAGGGCAAAAAGCACCTGGTAACCATCGCTGGCTTCTACTAAAAGATATTTTGCCAGGTTTTCACCACGAAGTTCGGGGCCTAAGGTTACACCCGCTTTTGCCAGTATATCTGATACAAGGACACCCGAGTAGGTATGATCTTTACCGTCCCTGTCCTTACGGGTTACTGTTGTTTGTTTGTATTGCTGAAATTCAGCGTTGCCTATAGTAAGTGGTGTTGTTACTTCACCGGTTACTTTTATTAAAGCTTCCTTAGTTGCGGTTTGGGCATTGGTTGTTAAACCGGCTATCAGTAACAACAGTACAATTGCGTATTTTTTCATGGATATGATGTTTAATTTTTTGTTGATTGATGCGGATTGCCAAAGCGCTTATCCGTTATAAAGGTAGAATCGGTAAGCATATTCAGAAATGCAATTAATTGTTTTTTTTCTTTAGGCAGCAGTTTCAGCGAATGCCCTCCCACTTCATTTGATTCGCCCTGCAAAAAAGCGCTTAATGATACCGATTGCTTAATGTGTTCGCTGTAATGGTCAACCACTTCGTCAAGCGTTTTAAAGCGACCATCGTGCATGTAAGGAGCAGTTAGGGCTATGTTACGCAGAGTTGGAACTTTAAACCGGCCCCTATCGGTAACCAAACCCGTAAAGGCTGCCATACCTTCATCTTTTGAAATACTATCGAGCCCGTTGTTATGAAATAGCTCCAAATAGGTTTTGGGGCCACCATGGCAATGGGTACAATTGGCTCCGCGGATACCTTTTTCCGGATCGGGGCCACGGCTAAAAAGCTCCATTCCTTTCAATTCATCATCGGTAGGTTTATAAGCATTGCGTAGGTACCGGTCATAGCGGGAATTGGCGGAGATCAGCGTCCTCTCAAATTGGGCTATCGCCTTCGCTATGCGGTCGCCGGTTATTATGCTATCGCCATAAACAATTTTAAACAAGCCGGGGTACAATCTGGTATTGCTTAACTTTTGTATCGATACCTGTACGGATTGCCCCATTTCGTGCGAGTTAGTGAGCGGAAATGCAACCTGATCTTCCAAACTTGCAGCCCGTCCGTCCCAAAAAAACTTCCGGGCCCATAACAAATTAGCCAGCGACATGGAGTTACGTGTAGCCAAACCATTATTAACACCAATACTTAAAGCCCGCCCATCGGTAAATGCTTTTGATTGCTGATGACAACTGCCGCATGAAATGTTATTGGTTGCAGATAGCTTCGGTTCATAAAAAAGTAATCGCCCCAGATAAACACCCTGCTGTGTCGTGGGATTATCAGCAGGTACATTAATTCTGTTGCCGAAATTGGCCGGGTAATTAAAAACATAATCGCCCATGGGCACAACCTGCTCCATGCCTTTATAAGCTGTTAAGCCAACAATTGCAAATAAAAGGCACAGCACCAGGCAAATCTTGCCCATGCGTTGGAAAGATGATTGTTTATATTGTGTTTCCTGTGTTTTGCCCATTTGCCATTCACAAAGCGTCATTGCGAGGCACGAAGCAATCCCAACCATACAGGGCGGACCTACTTATAGGGGATTGCTTCGTTCCTTATAATGACGTGGAGGATATTGCTACCTTAAAATTAGTAGTTATAAATCAGGTTGGCAAAGTAATTTCTGCCCATTTCCGGGTAACCTTCAACCAGTGTGTAATTCCTGTCGAAAAGATTGTTTACGCCACCTTCAATAGCAAAGCCTTTAACCAATGTAATATGAGCTTTTACGTTGGTGAGGTAAAACGCTCCGGATATTGTGCCGTAGCTGGTGCTATACCTTTTTGAATTATACTCTTCGGATGCCAGGAAATACAGTTTGGCAAGCGGCGAATATTGCAACGAAGCAAATACTTTATATTTTGGCACATCAGTAAAACGGATCTGCGGATTTGATAAATTATCGCGTATAATCTGCGTGTAATTTGCATCTACTCTAAATTGTGAGGAGATTAGATAACCAATAGCGAGTTCCCCGCCATAATATCGGGCACGACCAACATTTTGTACCTGCGATTGGTTGGTTTTGGTTACCGGATCAACAGCGACATTATTTACAGTTTGAATACTGTTATTGATCTGGCTATAGAAACTTGATGACTGTAGCGATAGTTTGTCATTAATAAGCAGGTGATAAGTTAGGTCGTAGTTTAACGCGTCTTCAGCTTTCAGATCTGGGTTAGGGATGGCGGTACCAAATTTGTAAGAGTAACGGTCTTTAATAGTTGCAAACCTGGTTTTACGCGCCACCGAAAAGCTTAATGAATTAAAATTATTAATATCATACTGAATTAAGCCCTGTACGTTCCAGGCACCATTACTGTTGGCTGGCAAATCGCTGATTGTATTGTTGGTGTATTGCTGGGCCTGGGTGCTGCGCCTGTCGTTGTATGCTACACCGGCGTTCACTTTCAAAGCTGATGTGATATGATAAGTATCTTCGGCGCCTATATAAAAGTTATTATCGGCGTCGCGGCGTGTAGGTTCACCAATGTTATGTTCGCGGTGAACGTCCTGCTTAAAATGAGCCGCTACACTGAAATTGTTATTTTTCAGGTCGGTGTTTTCAAAAGTTACGTTACCACCCAGGGTATAATCGTCATAAATACTCCTGAAGGCATATGGCTTGGTGATGGTATTGTATGACGCGTTATCATAGCTGTCTATCTCGTTTTTAAACTGATCATAATACCAGCGGGTTTTAATTACGTTTGTGCTGTTGAGCTTATTGTTACTCAATAAGTACAAACCGCGGGTATCCCAGTTTGGCCATTTCCAGTAACGTGGGTTTTTGAACAAAGAGTTCTGGGTATCATCGCCGGCATAAACAGGAGTGCCTTTGGTGCCATGGTGATAAGTATAACCAACAGCATATTCCTGCGATGCGGTTGGGGTGAAGCCAATTTTACCGCTTACGTCAACATCATTACTGTATGAATTATCGCGATGACCGCCATCTTCGTTTTTAACAGGCGTAAATTTTGAAGATAACGGAAAGTAGTCACGCTTCAATTGCGAAGCGGATACCTGGTAATAAAACTTACCAAAGGTACCGCCAATGTTGGTATTCAACCTGTAGCCGCCGCTCAGGTAACCGGCCACAGCATTCAATTCAAATTGCTTAGCCGGTTTGCGGCTAACAAGATTTATGGCACCACCTTCGGCATTAGGGCCGAAGAGTACAGAAGAATATCCTTTAGATACGATGATCTCAGACAAATTCAAAGTGTTGTAACGGGCAAGGTCTACATAACCATCGTAAGGCACATAAAGCGGAACGCCATCCAAATAAACCGGTACTTGCCTGATATCAAACCCACGTACATTAATAGCCGCTTCGTTTCTCGGGCCTACCGCGGTAAGTATAACACCCGGCAGCAAATTCAGCGCGTGTGAAACATCGTACCGGTTATACAAATTAAGGGTATGGATATTCAACTTGCTTGACCGTACGCTATCCTTTATGCCGATGATATTTACCTGGCCAAGGTTGAATACGCTTTTACTTGTATCTGCTGCTTGCCCGATAGCATTGCTGTGGCAAAACATAATTACAGCAATAAAAAGCAGAGTTAAAATAGGTAATTGTTTTCTCATACAGTGATTTTCGTTATGTTTTTAAAAGTATAACGCAAAAATGCAGAATAGATCCGATAATTTATTCAGACATCAATGCCAATTCTGAAATTTTCGCCTGTAAAAGCAATAAAATCTTTACTTTCTCCCGTTTTCGTCCAGAAAACGAAAGAATTTTTGCTGTAATTCCTTAAACTCCACGATAACTTCTTGCCCAAAAGGCGTAAGCAAAGCTATTCCGCCTCCCTTCCCCCCTCGCTTTGAGATTACAAGCGGTTGTTTGAAACCATTATTGATATGATTCACCAGGTCCCAGGCTTGCTTGTATGACATTTTCATTTGCAGTGCAGCCTGCCTGATAGAGCCAGACTCATGGATCCGCTCAAGCAGTTCAACCCGGCCATGGCCAAGTACTTTTTCTTCGTCTATTTCTAACCAGATACGTCCGTTAAGTTTAAATGGAGGGATACTCATAGTTTGCGTCATATATTACTCCCTTGCCTTTTTTTGCGCCCTTAACATCTGCCCATAACCCATACGGCGTACCATGGCGTTAACCGTGCTGGCTATCCGGTTTGCGCGGGTAGCTTCCGTTTTGGCGCTATCAATCCACTTTATAAAATATCCCCGGTGGCTTTCGGCAAGGCTGTGAAAAAACTCACCGCCTTCTGGCTCATATTCTAAACACTCCTGCAAATCATCGGGAATAATGTATTTGAAATCGTCATCGGGCTCAAGACGTACCCGAAGCATGGCGCCGCGGTGTTTATGAATGGATTTGCAGATCTCCCGGCGCAAGGCCATGATAAAATTGCCTTCACCCATGGGCATTAATGCCATTCCGCTAACCTCAAATTCATCAAGCTTACCTTTTACCCGGAATGATTTTTTATTTCCGGGCTTCATTTCCTGTGCAATATCTGCCGGAATTTCAATGTAAGTCCACCCGGTTTTTTCGCCCTGTTCGGCAAATTGCAAAATAATGGTATTAAAATCAACCATAAGTATTATTTAACGGCATACTGTTATCATGATTCCTAAAAAATATGCGAAAATGTTAAATGTTTGTTAAATCGTCATATTTAGTGGCTTATGTTGTAACGTAATGCGTGGTAGGGATGTCTTATGAGTATAAAAACAATTTAGAATTTAAAAACCTTAAAAACAACAACAATATGAAAACTTTAAAATCAATCATGCTTGGCTTAGCCCTTTTAGTAGTAGGCACCGCAGCAAAAGCAGCAAATAAAATAGATGGCGATAACTTAACCAAAAATTATGCGATCAACACATACATTGATGCCATGACCCGCGGCAAAATCCAGGGCTTTAACGATGTGGTAGATCAGTCGGCAAAATTCAGCATGTTACGTGGCACTAAAGTATTAAGTTTTAGCAAAACCGAAGTAGTTGATTTATTAAAAGCCAACAAAAATACCGAGCAGGATTGCATCACCAGTACTTCAATTGTTGAAAGCAACAATGACCTGGCAGTAGTAAAAGTTGATATGAAATACAACACTTTTACCCGCAGCAATTATGTAACCGTTACCAACACCGGCAGCGGCTGGAAAATCACAAACGTGTACAGCGTTTTTAAATAAGCAAGTTTTAGTTTAGTGTTTAATATGTAAGTAGGTGAAGGCCCCGTTTGGTGCGGGGCCTTTTTTATTTTACCAGCGGATCAAGCACCTTTTGCCATTGATCGTAACCTTTGCTGTTAAGGTGCAGGTAATCGTCATTAAACAAACTTGAATCGGGCCGGGTGGTGCCCGGTTTATAAATAGACGGAACCAGGTCTACATAGTAACTTTTGGGTTTACCTTTCAGGTAATTTTTCACCAGCTCGTTCGCGGCATAAACAACATCATAATATTTAGCCCGAACCGGGCTTGGTTTTATCGACATAAAATACACCTCGGCGTTTGGCAGTTTCTGATGAATGAGTTGCCAAAGCTTGGTAAACGAAGCAGCTACATCCCGCGCTGATTTTCCGGCAGCTATATCATTTTCACCAGCGTAAATAAAAATTTTGCGCGGTTTGTACGGAAACAGGATATAAGGTGTGTAATAATCAGCTATCTGCCATAGTTCACAGCCACCTACTCCCCTTCTGATAATCGGCTTGCTAGCATAACGCTGCTCCAGATCTGTCCATTTGCGGATAGACGAGCTGCCGATAAACAAAATACCATTTGGCTTGGGAAAGCTTACGCTGTCCTGGTGTTTAAAAGCCCTGATCTCGTTGTCAAACGGGAAGCCCTGCTGGGCCGATACACCGGCGCTGAGTACAAGGCCGATAAAGAGTAAAAAAAGTTTTATTTTCATTACGGGGTAGCTATGCGTTCTTCAAAAAATAAAAACGGCAATTGGTTTTCAATGCCTTTGATAATCCATACCGGACCATCTTCGGCGTGCAATATAATTTTTATTGATTGATTTTGCTTCTTTTCGCATTCGGCTAATACCTGCAAACAAGAGCCGCATGATGTAATTGGCTTTACAATAGGAAATTCGTCCGAATGCGCTGTTACCGCCATGGCCTCAATAGGGTCATCGGGATGGTTAGCGCCCCAGTTAAACAATGCCACGCGTTCGGCACATAAACCCGATGGATATGCTACATTTTCCTGGTTACTGCCATGTAATATTTTACCGCTTTGCAAACGAAGCGCAGCCCCAACACGGAATTTTGAATATGGAGAATGTGAATTTTTTAACGCTTTCTGAGCTTCAAGACATAACAGCCTGTCGGCTTTATCAAGATCGGCCAGTGACTCATATTCATCAAAGGCTATTTTAATTTCGTGACTTATCATACAATGTTCGCCCTTTAAAAAACAGGGGGAAACAAGATAAGGAAATTTTTCAATAAGAATCCTGATTTTTAGGATTATTTGATTTCCATGATATAAAAAGCCTGATCAAAGCCTCCCTATGTTACTATATTCAGGGGAATCCTTTAATCAGGCAAATCATGGTTCTTTATACAGCTACCGGCAACTCTTCCTCGGCATCAGCTTCTTTAACTATTGTCGGGTTAATGCTTTCGTCGTCCTTTTCAACCCGCAGGTTGTTTACAATATGCATTTGGCGGGTTGGCGTGTTTTTACCCATAAAATATTCCAGGAGCGCTTTAATGTTGGCATCCCTTAATATTACAGGGTCAAGGCGCATATCCTTACCGATAAACAAGCCAAATTCGTCAGGCGAGATCTCACCCAAACCTTTAAATCGGGTGATCTCAGGCTTGTTACCCAATTTGGCAATTGCGTTACGGCGTTCCTCATCGCTGTAGCAATAAATGGTTTCCTTTTTATTACGCACACGGAACAATGGTGTTTGCAGGATAGAAACGTGACCGGCCTTCACGAGGTCAGGAAAAAACTGCAGGAAGAAAGTCATCAGCAACAGGCGGATGTGCATACCGTCCACATCTGCATCGGTAGCTATTACTATGTTGTTATAACGCAAAGCGTCAAGACCATCCTCAATATTCAGGGCGTGTTGCAGCAGGTTAAATTCTTCGTTTTCGTAAACCACTTTTTTGGTTAGGCCAAAGCAGTTTAACGGTTTACCCTTTAAACTGAATACCGCCTGTGTCATCACATCGCGCGATTTGGTGATAGAACCACTGGCCGAGTCACCCTCGGTGATGAATAGTGTAGTATCCTGTTTACGTTCGTGTGTATCATCAAAGTGCAATTTACAATCGCGTAGTTTGCGGTTATGTAATGATGCTTTTTTTGCGCGTTCGTTGGCCAGTTTCTTAATGCCGGCAATATCCTTACGCTCACGCTCCGACTGCAGAATGCGTTTCAACAGGCCATCGGCAGCTTCTGTATTTTTATGCAGATAATTATCAAGTTCTTTCTTAACAAAATCGTTGATAAAACCACGTACCGAAGGGCCGTCCGGACCAACATTTTGTGAGCCCAGCTTGGTTTTGGTTTGCGACTCAAACACCGGCTCCTGCACCTTGATAGCTATAGCGGCAACAATAGAAGCCCTGATATCCGAAGCATCAAACTCTTTTTTATAAAACTCTCGCACGGTTCTTACTACCGCCTCACGAAAAGCCGCTTGGTGCGTTCCGCCTTGGGTGGTGTTTTGGCCGTTCACGAATGAATAATATTCCTCACCGTATTGCTGGCCGTGGGTCATCGCTATTTCAATATCCTCCCCTTTCAGGTGAATAATCGGATAGCGTAAAGTCTCGGCGTCGGTATTACGGCTAAGCAAGTCAAAAAGACCGCGTTCTGAAAAATACTTTTGATTATTAAAGTTGATGGTCAGCCCCGCATTCAGAAACACGTAATTCCAGATCATGCTTTCAACAAACTCCGGGATAAACCGGTAATGCCTGAAAATAGTATCATCAGGAACAAAGTTGATAGCGGTACCGTTGCGTTGAGTGGTATCTTTTTCGCTTTCATCGCGAATGAGCTCGCCTTTGGCAAATTCGGCCAGTTTAGTGCGCCCATCACGATATGACTGTACAGTAAATGAGTTGGAAAGCGCGTTAACCGCCTTGGTACCCACTCCATTTAAACCTACCGATTTCTGGAAAGCCTTACTATCATATTTACCGCCTGTATTTATTTTAGATACGCAATCGATCACTTTACCTAAAGGGATACCGCGGCCATAATCACGCACAGATACTTTATGATCGCTCATGTTAACCTCGATGGTGCGGCCCGATCCCATCACAAACTCATCTATCGAGTTATCGACAATCTCTTTAAGCAATACGTATACACCATCGTCATAAGCAGAGCCATCGCCCAGTTTACCAATATACATACCGGGACGTAAACGGATGTGCTCCTTCCAATCGAGGGAGCGGATACTATCTTCACTATAATTAACTGGTTCTGCCATGTATATAAAGTAGAGAATTTAAAACAGCGCAAAATACGCCTAACTGCAAAAATAAAACTTCCGGCTTAATTAACGGGGAGCAGATATCAACTTATTAACATTGGGGATAGAATCCTTATAAAAAGCAGGGCCGTGCGATTCCCCTCTTGAGAGGGGTGGAGCACACCGTTAGACATTTTCGTAAAATCAGCGCGCATATCTACTCACCCCGACATCGCTGCGCTCGTCACCCCTCTCTACGCAAGCGTAAAGAGGGGATTCTGTTTTTTATTTTCTTTTCCCTCTTTGCGGCGAAGCCGGAGAGAGGGTGGTCCAGCGCAGCGTAGACCGGGTGAGTCAATTATACAGCCTTTCATCTTCCGTCGCTGTCTAATGATGAGCTATTATTCTTGAAAGGGGTGTAGAGGTGTGTTATAAGCATCACGATCGAGACAAAGAGACACACGCCAGCTATCACTCTTCTCCCCCGCTCCATCTCAAACCAACGTGCCTACGCAATTTTATTACCACCTAATTCCCCGTAGGGGATACCTGTTTGTAGCAAAATAACGGCAACAAACCTTTGCCTCGTAGAGGCTACCCTCTCCAACATACTCCGCTCCGTCAGGGTAGCACCTACGGCGCAAAAACTGCTTTTAAGCTTTTCTACAAACAGGTAGCACCTACCGGTGCATAACACCAAGATGGTTATACGTTACACGCACCTATCTTCAAGTGGAAGCTTACTTCCTGATTATCAAAAAATCTTACGGCTTAAACTTTAAACAATTGCTTGCCCTGTCAACGTTTTTAAAAAACTCGGGGCCTTTATCGTTGGTAAAGCAAACGGCCATGATAGTGCCGGTATGGTTACGCTGCAGGGCTATCAGCAAGGCATATTTGTAATGTTTGGTTGCGGGCAGATCAAGCAGGTTTAACAGGTATGATTTTCCGGCATCGGCCTTATAACGTCTTAAAACATTGGCCGGAATGGTACGGATTGGGTTTTCACGCTCGCCTGTAAAAGCTGTGGCGTGGGCTTTACTCATATTAATATATATCGAATCGGGATTTTCGGTTTCCCTGTCGATATCATATTGGCCCTGCTCATAGCTGGTATAGTTTTGCTTTTGGGATTTTACCTGGAACCACACTTCAAAATCCTGTCCGGGTAACTGCAGGGCGTAATCAAATGAAAAATCCTCATCATTGGGCGCCGGAATTTCTTTGAACCCTTTAGGCTGCATGTAAATTACATTGGCCTGGGCTACAAGTTTGGTAAACTCCTTAAACTGATCTGTTCCTGATGGATATTTTGAATAGCCAGACTTAGCTTTCGCAGTGGCGTGTTTCTTGTTATTTTGGGCATATAATGGCCGTGGATTTATCTGGGCAATACTTTTTATAAAGCACAGCAACGATAAAGCCATAAGTAATAAGGGCCGGGTTAGCTTCAAAATAGTTTTCATTTTAGGGGGTATGCAAGAAACAATCCTTGCTTAACACCATAGGTAAATATATAAACAATTAATTAATCAAAATTCGCGTACCATTAATTAATTGTACGGTGCTTTAACGGAGAGATCAATTATTTAATTGTTATACCAATGATTTTTACGCTATCAATTTACAATTGTTACCTGTTAAAACCAAGACAAACGTAACAATTTTGATGCAATTGCAAATTGTCTGTTCATTAAAATATAGTTTACCTCATCTCCACATCAACACATAATCCGTATCTTTACCAATCCAAAAGTTTTTATTGAATAATGAGTGACGATCTGCATCAAAACGATACACCAAACCCTAATGAAGAAAAACTACATACTGTTACCTCACTCGATGGGTTATATGAAAATTGGTTTCTTGATTATGCATCATATGTAATTCTTGACCGGGCCGTTCCGCATATTAATGATGGCTTAAAGCCGGTACAACGCCGTATCCTTCACTCATTGAAGGAGATGGACGACGGGCGATATAATAAAGCTGCCAACGTTATTGGTAATACCATGAAATATCACCCGCATGGTGACGCTTCTATTGGTGATGCCATGGTTCAGATCGGCCAGAAAAATCTTTTGATTGACTGCCAGGGCAACTGGGGCGATCCAGTAACCGGCGACTCGGCCGCTGCTCCGCGTTATATTGAGGCCCGTTTATCGAAGTTTGCGCTTGACGTTGTTTTCAATCCGGATACCACCATTTGGCAGGCCAGTTATGACGGTCGTAATAAAGAGCCCATTACCCTGCCGGTAAAGTTCCCGTTGTTGCTTGCACAGGGTGCCGAAGGTATTGCGGTGGGCTTGGCCACCAAAATTTTACCGCATAACTTTATTGAACTTATTGATGCTTCAATAGCTGTATTAAAAGGCGAGCGCCCTAACCTGATGCCGGATTTTCCGACAGGAGGTATGGCCGATGCCTCGTTATATAATGAAGGACAGCGTGGTGGCAAGGTACGCGTAAGGGCTAAAATTATTGAGCGCGATAAAAAAACGCTCGCCATTACCGAAATACCTTTTACTACCACTACCGGCGGTTTGATTGATAGCGTGATCTCGGCTAATGACAAGGGCAAGATCAAGATCAAAAAGATTGAGGATAATACTGCGAAAGATGTAGAGATCATCATTCACCTTGCTCCCGGTATTTCGCCCGATGTAACTATCGATGCCCTTTACGCTTTTACTGATTGCGAGGTGTCCATATCGCCAAATACCTGTGTGATACAGGATGATAAGCCGCGCTTCATGAGTGTGAACGATATGCTCACCGAAAGCACGTTTTTCACCAAGGATTTGCTTAAGCAGGAATTGGAGATCAGGTTAAAGGATTTGATGGAGAAGATCTTCTTCAGTTCCTTACTCAAGATCTTTATCCAGGAGGGGATGTATAAGAACCCCGAGTACGAAAACTCTGGCAATTTTGAGGTAGTGCTTGAAGTGTTGAACCGCTTGTTTGAGCCTTTCTTCCCCCAGTTTTATCGTACCATACAGCCCGAAGATTATAAAAAGCTGATAGATAAACCTATGAGCAGCATCACCCGCTTTGACGTTAAAAAAGCGGATGAGCAGATGAAGGCGCTCGAGAATGAGATAAAACAGGTTAAGCACGACCTGAAACATCTTACCGAATACACCATTGCCTGGTTCCAGAAACTAAAGGATAAATACGGCAAGGACCGCGAACGTAAAACAGAGCTGCGCACCTTTGATAAAGTGGAAGCTGCCCAGGTAGCTTTGGCTAATATCAAGCTATACGTTAACAGGGCCGACGGCTTTATTGGCTCAGGCCTGAAAAAAGACGACTCGGTTGAGTATGTTGGCGATTGCTCGGACATTGACGAGATCATTGTTTTCAGGGGTGATGGACGTTGCATCATTACCAAGGTACAGGACAAGGTTTTTGTGGGTAAAGACATTATCCATGTTGCCGTGTTTAAGAAGAACGATGAGCGCACCGTTTACAATATGATATATAAAGATGGCGAAAGCGGCATCAGCTATATCAAACGCTTCTCGGTAGTGGGCGTAACCCGCGATAAGGAATACGACCTTACCAAGGGCACTAAAGGCTCAAAAGTATTGTACTTTACAGCCAACCCTAACGGTGAGGCCGAAGTAGTAAACGTACAGCTTAAACCTCATTCCAAACTCAAGAAACTACAGTTTGACGAGGATTTTGCTTCAATAGCTATCAAAGGCCGCGGTTCAATGGGCAATATCATTACCAAATACCCGGTTAAAAAAATCATACTGAAAAGCAAGGGCGTGTCAACCCTGGCCGGTCGCAAGATTTGGTACGATGATATCCTGAAGCGCCTGAATGCTGATAGCCGCGGTAAATACCTGGGTGAATTTGATGGCGACGACCGTATCCTTACCGTGCTTAGCAACGGCGTTTATGAGTTAAGCAGCTTCGACTTAAATAACCACTTTGATGATAAGATGATCCTTATCGAAAAGTATGATCCGCAAGCCGTGTTCTCGATAGTGCACATCGAAGGCAAATCAAAAAACTACCTCGTTAAGCGTTTCTCTTTCGAAAACATAGCGGTAGGCAAACAGATAAGTCTGATCAGTGAAGAAACCGGATCAAAAATGGTATTGATTGGTCATACCGCGCCGGTAATCAGCATGACACATCTGAAAGGCAAGGATCAAACATCTGAAACCCTTGAACTGAATTTGGCAGATGTTATTGATGTTAAAGGCATGAAAGCCATGGGCAACCGCCTTTCACAGCACCCGGTAAAATCAGTTGAACTAATCAACGATGGCATTAACCAGGAAACTGAATCTGAAACAGCAGAAGCAGAAACTGAAACCACCGAAGAAGATGCAGCTACATCAACAGAGGTAAATGAAGATCAGCCGGAGGTTGCTCAGCATGATGAACCGGCCGAACCAGCCGATCAATCAGAAGAGGCACCAAAACCACCAAAAAAAATTGATTTTGAGATCACTAACCCCGACGACATCGACATGGATGACCAGGGACAATTAGGGCTATTTTAATATCAGGCCACCGGTAATAAAACCCGGTGGCTTTTTTGTTTAAAACTATAACTAAACCGGCTTCCGCGATACTCAAACTATTAGCAAAAAAATGCTTCGCCAGCTATAAACACCCTTGTTAGCATCTGTATTTTCGTTATTTTTGGATATTACTAAATCCTATATCATAAACAGGCATGTACTTTGGCGGTGGCAATTATTATTATCTTATACTGATATTAGAGGCATTTTGTATCATACATAGCCTCAGGCGTGGTACTCAACAAAAATGGCTTTGGATCCTTATCATAATACCTGTTTTTGGTAGCCTGTATTACATCTACAGCGAAATACTCGCTAACCGTGGCATTCGCGCACCTAAAATCAACGTTGAGGCGGTTATAAATCCGGGGGCCAAAATAAAACGTCTTGAAGACGAGGTGCGATTTACAGATACTTTTGCTAACCGTGTAAAACTGGCAGATGCCTACCTGGAAGCTGGTCTTACGGATAAGGCCCTCGAAATTTACAAGAATAGCCTTACCGGCGCCTTTGCCGAAAACGAGCACGTAATGGCACAACTCATTGTAGCTTACTTTGAAAAGGGCTTGTATAATGAGGTGATCCCGATTGCTCAGAAACTTTATAAGTTACCGCAATTTGCGCGTTCAAAAGCGCATATCCTGTATGCCAAATCGCTCGAGTTCACTTACCAGGAAAATCTGGCAGAAAACGAGTTTAAGCTGATGAAGGGCCGCTACTCCTATTTTGAACCCCGCTATGAATACGGCATGTTCTTGACCCGAGCAGGCCGGGATGACGACGCATGGCAAATTTTCACCGATATGCTCAATGAGCAATCGCAATTAAGCCCTGTTGAGCGCAAAAGTAATAAGGTATGGTTTGCCAAGGCTAAAGATGAGTTGAAAAAGTTATCGGCGGCGAAGAAGACGGTGCAAGGTTGACGCTATCGATCAATAAAACCAATTGTCATTTCGAACGAACATGCGCGGGCTGTGTGGCAGCGTGAGGAGAAATCTTGTACATCTTGCCCAAACTCAGCATTACAGCATTGCAAGGCGTATAAGATTTCTCTTTCGCCCTGACGCTAATTCCTACCCAGGCTCTCTCGAAATGACATTTTTTTCAAACAGTATTATCGGGCGATCAAGATTCGTCATCCTTAAGTCATACTGACATCCTGACACCATCGGGTTAAAAAATTGTTAAGCAACAAAACACAAGTAACCTTTTGCTGACATTAAAACAGTTTAGCCTGTCAATACTTGCCATAATGCTTGCTTGGCATAATTGATGTTGCGTATCGGGCTGAAAACTTAAATAAAATAAAACAGTTATAACTATGTCATTAAACATTAAACCTATCGGCGATAGGGTTGTAGTGGAAGCTGCAGCAGCCGAAGAGAAAACCGCTTCAGGTATCTTCATTCCTGATACTGCTAAAGAAAAACCTCAGCGTGGAACTATCGTTGCTGTAGGACAGGGAAAAGTTGACGAGCCTTTAACCGTAAAAGTTGGTGATCAGGTTTTATATGGTAAATATGCAGGTACTGAAATTACCTATGAAGGTAAAGAGTACTTAATCATGCGCGAATCAGACATTTACGCAGTTCTTTAATCAATTAGTGAATTAGTGAGTTGTTGAATTAGTGAAACATTCCTGTTCAAACCGCTGGTTTAAAATCAAAGAAATTAAAAAAATAGATTATTGAATGCGAAATCAAATCAATCATTCGCTAATCAATAATTCAATAATTAAAAATCATGGCAAAACAAGTTAAATACAATGTTGAAGCACGCGACGCCCTTAAACGCGGTGTTGATATCCTTGCTAACGCAGTAAAAGTAACCTTAGGTCCTAAAGGCCGTAACGTAATTATCGACAAAAAATTTGGCTCACCAGCTATCACTAAAGACGGTGTTACTGTAGCTAAAGAAATTGAATTAAAAGACGCTCTTGAAAATATGGGCGCTCAAATGGTTAAAGAAGTAGCTTCAAAAACTGCCGATATTGCAGGTGATGGTACTACTACTGCTACCGTTTTAGCTCAGGCTATTGTAACTGCTGGTATTAAAAACGTTGCTGCCGGTGCAAATCCAATGGATTTGAAACGCGGTATCGACAAAGCTGTCGCTGCAGTTGTTGAAAACCTGAAAACTCAGTCACAAACTGTTGGTGAAGACAACAACAAAATCAAACAAGTTGCTTCTATCTCTGCAAATAACGACGAGGTTATCGGTTCGTTAATTGCTGAAGCAATGGAAAAAGTTGGTAAAGACGGTGTTATCACTGTAGAAGAAGCAAAAGGCACTGAAACTGAAGTTAAAACTGTAGAAGGTATGCAGTTTGACCGTGGTTACCTTTCTCCTTACTTCGTAACCAACGCTGATAAAATGGAAGCTGAGTTAGAAAATCCTTTCATCCTGATCTACGACAAAAAGATCTCTTCAATGAAAGAATTGCTTCCAATCCTTGAAAAACAAGTACAAACCGGCAAACCATTATTGATCATCGCTGAAGATCTTGACGGCGAAGCTTTAGCTACTTTGGTAGTTAACAAAATCCGTGGTTCACTGAAAGTTGCTGCTGTTAAAGCTCCAGGCTTTGGTGACCGTCGTAAAGCTATGTTAGAGGATATCGCTATCCTTACCGGTGGTACTTTGATCTCTGAAGAAAGAGGTTACAAATTAGAGAACGCTGATCTTAGCTACTTAGGTACTGCTGAGAAAATCGTTATCGACAAAGATAATACTACAATCATCAATGGTTCAGGTTCTGCAGAAGAGATCAAAGGCCGCGTAAGCCAGATCAAATCACAGATTGAATCTACTACTTCTGATTACGACCGCGAAAAACTACAAGAGCGTTTAGCCAAATTATCTGGCGGTGTTGCTGTACTTTACGTAGGTGCTGCTACTGAAGTTGAAATGAAAGAGAAAAAAGACCGTGTTGACGACGCTTTACATGCTACACGTGCCGCTGTTGAAGAAGGCATCGTAGCTGGTGGTGGTGTTGCTTTCATCCGTGCGGTTGCTTCTATCGCTGACCTTAAAGGTGATAACGAAGACGAAAACACTGGTATCCAGATTATCCGTCGCGCTATCGAAGAACCACTTCGTCAGATCTGCGAAAACGCTGGCATCGAAGGTTCAATCGTTGTGCAAAAAGTTAAAGAAGGCACTGCCGACTTTGGTTACAATGCACGTAGCGATAAATACGAAAACCTGATTGCTGCCGGTGTTATCGACCCAACTAAAGTAGGTCGTGTAGCTTTAGAAAACGCTGCTTCAATCGCTTCAATGCTATTAACCACTGAAGTTGTATTGGCTGATGATCCTGAAGATGCTCCAGCTGGCGCACCTCCAATGGGTGGCGGCATGGGCGGTATGATGTAATATACCCTGCATTCCGCCAATTGGCAGAGTGTACCAAAATACATACTTTTCAAAACCCTGTCTGTTTTTGCAGACAGGGTTTTGTTCTTTAAAACAGGTTGTTATAGTCATAGAAAGGTAAAGCAACAGTCATTAATCAATCATTTGATTAACTTTTGAATTTTGCGCTTCAGCAAAAGCATAAATTTGCATAACAAATCCGATACAGCCCAAATCAGGCACAGGATTTGAATAATACAGGTCATGAAACGTCTATCTCAAAAAACTAAACAAATACAAAGCACCCTGGTTGAATGGGTGTTATTCAAGGGCCCCGAGCTCTTCGTTTCGCTGTACAGTTAACAGATAATTATTAACTTTGCGCCCAGTTATGAAACTGGACGAATTTTACACACAGTTCCACCATTGGCTCATTAACCGCGGCCCCAATTATGTAGGTGGACTAATCATATTTTTTATTGGTTTATGGTTTATTAAGTTTTTGCGTGCGAGGCTTCGTTTGCGCATGATGAAGCGCGGCATCCATTCGTCGTTACAACCATTTTTCCTAAGCTTAACCATTACAGCATTATATGTTTTACTCATTATCTGGGTAATGAACATCATAGGGCTGGAGATGAGCATTTTCACCACCATTATTGGCGCATTTTCGGTAGCGGCGGGTTTAGCCCTATCGGGCACCTTTCAAAACTTTGCCGGTGGTGTACTTATCCTGTTGTTAAAACCTTTCGAACTTGAAGACAGCATTGTTGCCCAGGGACAGGATGGCCGGGTGGTATCTATACAGATGTTTTATACCGTATTGATCACCGCCGATAATAAAACCGTTATTATCCCCAACGGTAAGCTCTTTAATGAAGTTATTGTTAACGTAACCCGCGAAGGTCGCCGCCGCCTGGATTTTGAGATGCGTGTGGGCTATAGTAATGATATGGAGAAGGCAAAGGCTATCATGACACATGTTGTAAACGCCAGTAAAGATATTCTGCATGAACCAGCCGCGCGCGTAGGTGTTATCAGCCTCGACAATGATTGTGTAAGGTTTACCATCAACGTTTGGGTTGATCCGGCTAATTTCCTAAACGCCAAGATCAACCTGCAGGAGCAAATGCTTAAAGAACTTGCAGCAGGCGGTGTAAATTTCCCTAAGCCGGGGTTTTAGGCGTCGCAGAATCAGGAAGTCAAGATTCAAGAGACAAGAAATAATTGCATAGAATCAGGAAATCAAGATTCGAGAAACAAGAACTAATAAGACAAAGCCCAAAGAAAAATTCTCTTCGGGCTTTTTTTATGCATTACAATTCTTAGCTTCTCAATTCTCGACTTTTGACTTCCTGGCTCTTGAATCTTGAATCTTGACTCTACAATTCTCAGAGTTTCTGCTTTGCTTTTATTTCCAGGTAGCGGTTCACCGTATTGATGGTAAGATTTTGAGGGGTTGTCAGTATGGATTGAATGCCGCGACTGGCCAGTTCTTTTACCATTAGCTTTTTGTCGTAGGCAAATTTTTCGGCTATGGTTTTTATGTAGATACCTTCAACGTTGTTTGCCGGTTGTTCGCTCAGGGCACGTAATTCTGTATTTTCAAAAAACACAACCAGCAGCAGGTGAAATTTGGCTATTCGTTTTAAAAAGGGCAACTGCCTTTGCAAGGCCGAGAGGCTTTCATAATTGGTAAAGAAAACGATCAGGCTCCGTTGCTTAATAACCCTGCGCGCGGTAACGTACAGCGCTTCAAGGTTTGTCTCTAAAAAATCGGTTTTCTCTTTGTACAACACCTCCAGTATTTTATTTAGCTGGGTGTATTTACTATCTGAAAGTACAACTGCGCCAATCTTTTCCGCTACGGTGATCAATCCGGCTTTATCTTCTTTTAACAGGGCAACGTTTGATAACACCAGGCTGGCATTAATAGCATAATCAAGCAAACTCATGCCTTCAAACGGCATTTTCATTGCCCGCGATTTATCAATTATGCAATATACATGCTGCGCTTTTTCGTCAACAAAGGAGTTCACCATCAGGTTTCCCTGCCGGGCTGTGGCTTTCCAGTTAATGGTGCGATAGTCATCTCCGGCCACATAGTTTTTTACCTGTTCAAATTCAAGACTATGGCCAATACGCCTGATCTTTTTTATGCCGATATCGGTCAACCGGTTTGAAATGGCCATGAGCTCATATTTGCGCATCTGTAAAAACGATGGGTAAACGGCCAGCGTTTCGGTCTGTTCAAAATTATACCGGCGTTCAATCAAACCCAGGGCCGATTTTACAAAAACACGGATCCAGCCAAACTCATATTCGCCGCGGCGGGTAGGCCTCAGCATATAATTGATCTGTTTACGCTCGTTGGGTTTCAAAGCAATTTCAAACCAGACATCGCGCTTTTGAAACTGAACAGGGATCTCATCAATAATGCTTACGTTTATATTGAAAGCATAACGATTTTCGATATAAATGCTCAACTCATTCTCATCGCTGTTGCTCAATCTTTCGGGAGTAATCCGCCTTGCGAATACCCCTTTGCTTGTTTTCAGCAGCATTAACAAATCAATCGCTAACAGGATGATCAGCACCCAGAAAAACAACTCTGGAATAACACCAAGCCATGGAAAAAAGAATTTGAGCAAAAACAGAAGCGCGCACACCCCAAGTCCGGTAAATAGTCTACCGGTTAAAAACAGGTTTTTATAAATTAAACCAAACAGTTTTTTCACAACCCTGGGTTAGCGTGGCACTTCAATTTTTTGAATCATCTGGGCTATAACAATATCCGGGGTTATGCCCTCCATCTCCTTGTCGGGTGTAAGCATAATACGGTGCCTTAGCACGGGCGGTACCACATAAATAATATCATCTGGAGTAACAAAATCGCGCCCGTTGATTGCAGCCATAGCTTTAGCAGCATTAATAATAGCTAATGAGGCACGTGGCGAACCACCGAGTTGCAACGATTTATTGTTACGGGTTTCGTGAATTACCTTGGCGGTGAACTCTATCAGTTTATCCTCAACATGCAAAGCCCTCACCTGTTTCCTTAATTCATTAATATCAACTGCCGATAATACAGGAGCCACATGGTTTAGCTGATCGGCAGTTTTTTGCTGGTGTTGTTGGGTTACAATGGCAATTTCCTCTTCAAGCGTTGGGTATTTCACCTCTATTTTGAACAAAAACCTGTCTAACTGTGCTTCAGGCAGGCGATAAGTACCTTCGTGCTCAACCGGGTTTTGTGTAGCCAACACCGTAAATGGTTCTTCCATCTTGTATTGATGCCCGTCGATAGTTATCTGCCGCTCTTCCATCACCTCAAATAGTGCCGATTGGGTTTTAGCAGGCGCACGGTTAATTTCATCTATCAGGATAATATTACCAAAAACAGGTCCACGTTTAAATTCAAACTCAGCGGTTTTCGGGTTAAATATCGATGTACCCAAAATATCTGATGGCATAAGATCGGGCGTAAACTGAACACGCGAGTATTGGGCGTCGATGGCTTTGGCAATAAGTTTTGCGGTAAGCGTTTTAGCTACTCCCGGCACACCTTCAATAAGTATATGGCCATCGGCCAGAATGCCTGCGATAAGCAGGTCGATAGATTCATGCTGCCCGACGATGATGGTACCGAGTGTAGCTTTTATCTGTTCTACTGCAGCGCTAAGCTTGCTCAGATCGGTACGTTGTTCAAAAAATTCATTTTCCATATTTACCTGGATCGTGTATAAAATTGTTCAATAAGGTGGTTTGCTTTAATAAGTTCCTGATCAGAGATAGGTGCCTGGCTTAAGATATAATTGATAATACCAACCATTTCGCGTGTTTCTTCAATATCCATATCGGCACGGCTGGCCAGTGTTGCCGTAAATTCCTGATCAATTTTATTGGTTTGCAGCCTGTATTTCTGCCTGATGTATTCGAGCAAATAGGCTACCTTCTTTTGTGCTATATTGCTGTTATCGCGGCGCTCATAATAAACCTGGCCTACTACGGTCACAAAACCCAGGGTACTGTTTTCAAGCGGTGTAATAACGGGTATGATACGCTGCCGGCGTTTCATCTGGTAAAGTACATACACAATAACACTTATGAGCGAAATGAAGTAAGCCCAGCGTAATGGCTCCTTAGCAAAAAGCACCCTGAATTCCGATTCTTCACCATCCCGGCCAATGTTATAATATTCGTCCCAAATGATGGTTTTATTGTTTTTAAGGTATGATAATGCTTTGGCTGCGAACTCCGCGCCGTCGGGCTTCAAAAGGCTGTAATTGGTAAAAAGATTAGGGTCGGTACTTAAATACAAAGCCCCCTTTCCCATATTGAATTTTAAGACGGTGCTTTGATTGCGCGCATTCTGCACCAGCGAAATTGCCTTTGCTGTATCAAAAGCACTAAAATATTCTCCGCGAAGGTCTTTCTCTATAATATATTCTTTATGAGGATCAAGCCCGCTGTTAGTAAAATGAAGTGTATCGGGCTGTTCCCTTACCTCGTAATTGATATTGGTTTCCAATTTAAATTTATTGGATAGTGTATCCCCAAAAGATGTAGATGAGATAAATACATCGTTCCCTTGTTTAATAAAAGGGATCATCTTATCAAAATCGGGCGTTGTGATAGCTGCGTAATTAGAGATAATGATATAAGTTGCATTGGTTACCTTATGATCATGAAGCACATTATACATGGGCTCACGATAGTTTTTCACCTTAGCACCAGGAAAAATATCCGGTAAACGATCGTATAATATTTTGCTCCCTAAGGGAATCTTAGCTTCCTTTAAATAAGAGGGCGTCCAATCAATGGGTTGCGGTTGCTGATATTGGGCTACCAGGTAAATCACCAATATCAATGAAGCAATAAATATGTACGCTTTAAAATCCCTCATCCTAAGTTTTGTTTAAACTGCTTAAAAAGGGTATCTATTTCTGTAAACGACGTACTATCTACCCGGAAATCGCCGTACCATATATATTCAAACTGCCTGGTTAGTATTCTGAAGAGCCGCTTTCTTTCACCTTCGGGTAATTCGTTAACGTAGGCCATATTAGTTTTACCTACCTCCCAGTTAATGATCCCGGCATCATTAAGCTGCTTTAAACTGTATAAGTACAGCAGCCTTACTGCAAGGCGATAATTATGACCGGTAATAGCCTTTTCTATTTCGGCATCAAAGTTTACTTCATGAATATTTTCTATCGATTCGGAATAGGTAAAAGGGATATCACGCGCTTTGCCTCTAAAAACCGATATGGCGTTGATGCCGGTTACCTTATAAAGTATAAACAATACGAATACAACACCAATAGCCACTTCAAGGTAAAAATAAAACCTCCGCGATCCGGCAGCTGCAAACAACTTGCGGTCAATCATTTGCCAAAACCATCTCCAGAACCGGTTCCAAAGTGTTTCACCCGGCAAATCATCCTTGTTATATATAAATTCCTTATCCTTAAGATAGTTGTTTATTTTCTTTTCATTAAAGTGTCGCCGAGCAGGTAATTGTGCGGTATCAATCTTCAATACGGCCGGAGGGGCTTTTTTTTCCGGCGATTTCTTTCCGTTGTCATTAGCAAAACAACAGGCGACGGAAAAAATAATAAACGTTAAGGCTAAGAAAAGGCGGCGCATATCAATACTCTTCTTTTAGCTTAGCAGCTTCATCATCGTCCTTATCCGGGGTCAGGGGCGTCATGATACGTTCCATCAAGCCAATGCTTTCTTTATCTTCTACATAGCTATAATAAGCTACCATCAGGCCGGTAACCGGCACAATATTTACTATTTGTACAACGCTCATACAAATGCAATAAATAATCACCACAACAGATGATACATTATATGGTAAAAATGTTAACGTTCCGCCCGAGACGATAAAGGAAGGTATAGCAAAAAGCAAATAAACCGTGTAAACCAGGATAATGATAACGAAAATAACCCCGAAGGTGCTCCACCATTTCTTTTTTATAAGCTTAAAGCATTTTCCAAATGTGCGGCCAAAACTGGAATTTTCGCCAATCATGATAGGGAAAAACAGGCTTAATACGGTCATAAAATAGCACATAGGCACCATTACACATATCAGGCCGGTAAAACCCGCGGCTACCGGGCTTACGAGGCTCATAGCCGCGGCAGGTAACACACATATAATTGCAGTAGGAATTGCCATCAGAAATAGTAGCAGCATAGAGCCGGACACTCGCCAGAAATAATATTTAAAATAACCCCACACTTCATGCACGGTTGGTAATTCGCCCTTTTTTTGGTTATAGATAACCACGAAGCTTGATACCGTTAAAGTTGACGCAACAATATTCAGGAAGCCGAATATCATCACCATAAAATATTCGATGCCAAACGGGCTCCTGATGTATGAACCACTTCCGCCTAATGATTCTTTATGTGTATTAATTACCTTAAACTGAAGTAAAATAGAGAACAGTATATTTCCGGCTATAAAAAAACCACATAATATGGCATATGCTTTTAATAGTCCTTTCCAGTTTTGGATAATAAAAACTATGGCATCATTGATAATTTCGCCAAAATCACGCGACTGCCTTAATGTAATTTTCGGGATCATTAATTATTGTGACGGTTTAGTTTGCGGTTTAAATATAAGGGGTAAATTACAACATAGGTAACAATAAATGCAAAAGATGCAAGCAATATAAAACAGCTAAGCCACTTAGGCATTTCTGTGTGCCTGGTGACAAAGCTCTCAAATATGGCAGCCATTACGATAATAGGTAATATACCCATCGTGATCTTAAGGCCATCAACAGCACCTTTTTTTAATGAAACCAGGCGGCTGTATGTTTTTGGAAAAATAATGCTGTTCCCTAATATCAGGCCTGCTGCCCCGGCAATAATGATACAGGATATTTCAAGGGTACCATGGATCCATATTACCAGTATCGACTGCAGGCCGAGTCCTTTGCTTATAAAAAAATACTGAAACGAGCCCAGCATGATCCCGTTTTTTAGTAGCAGAAATAGCGTACCAACAGAAAAGAACATACCGGCCACAAAGGTTAACACGGTTATAAACAGGTTATTTTCGGCTATCTGAACAAACATTAAAAAGGGATCTTGATCCTTATAAACCCCAAAAGGATCGCCTTTGGCTATATTTTCATTGGTCATGTTCACATAACCATCGCCCATAATCATATTTACAAAAGTGTTATCATATTTTGCGGATAAAGCCCCTATCAAACAAAAGGTGATAAAGAAAATGAAAGAGATAAGCAGCTGCCTGCGGTACCTTGCAAATACCAGCGGCAACTCCAGCATCCAAAACTGAACAAACCGGTTCCTGCTTTCTTTTTTACTTTTATATATGGATTGATGAAAACGTGCCGCCAAACCATTTAGGTACTTGGTTGTACCTGAGTTTGGATAAAAGGTTTTAGAGTAGGCAAGGTCGTCGGTAATTATAATAAACTGCTCTGCTAAAACATCCGGATCATTGGTGGGGATGTTTTCAAACTCTTTCCACTTCCCGGTTCGCTGCTTAATAAATAAAGCCTCTCTCATTAAATTGCAGGTATAATTTTTTGTTTAAAATAACAACAAAAAAGTAATTGGCAATCAATTTAATTTAATTACTGAAACTTATATTTGTTAGGTATGCAAACAATAGCGATAAAAACAGCACAGAATATTGATATCGATTATGAGGTAGCAGGTCTTGGCGAACGGATACTGGCCCGCCTGATAGATTACGCCCTGTATCTTGCTGTATATCTGATTTATATATGGACAAACGGATCACATTATCACCCCTCTGTATTTTATAGTTTCACGCTGCCACAAATATTGTTTTTGATTTTTTATGGCTTTTACGACATCATTACCGAGCTATTGTTCAACGGGCAAAGCTTAGGCAAATACATCATGAAAATTAAGGTAATAAGCCTTGACGGTGGCCGCCCGCGCTTAGGACAATATCTGTTACGTTATATTTTCAGATTGGTTGATTTTGGGTTAACACTACAAATTGGCGCTATTATATCTGTTGCCGTTACCGAAAATAAACAGCGCATTGGCGATATAGTAGCAAACACAACCCTGGTACGCACAAAAACGCGCACTGGTATTGATTCATTGAATTTTGTACACATAGAAGAAGATTACCAACCGGTAATTCCGGAAGCGGTAATGCTTGCCGACTCAGATATATCATTGATACACGAAGTGCTTAATCATTTTAATAAAACCGCTGACATTATTTTTGTTGATCGCATGGCCGAACGCATATGCAAACAGCTTGACATAAGCATCCCTCATGACCTTACCTCGTACAAATTTTTAGTCGCTGTTTTGAAAGATCACAATTACTATGTGTTAAACGTTAGCCCTCAACTTATTTAATCCTATCTCAAAATACTTATTTGTAACAGTATATACTTTATTCTTTCATAACACTAACTGTAGTATCTTTGACACTGATGCAAAGAGAACAGATTTCGGTTTTTGATATGTTTAAGATAGGCATAGGCCCGTCAAGCTCACATACGCTTGGCCCGTGGCGTGCCGCTCAACAGTTTGTACAGTCGCTTGAGCAACAGGGGGTATTGCCGCTGGTGCAGCAAGTTAAAATATTATTATACGGTTCCTTAGCCAAAACCGGCGTGGGACACGGTACCGATATAGCCATATTGCTTGGCCTGAGCGGCGATGATCCGGTTACTTTTGAGGTTGACCAGGTAACGCCTAAAATTGCACATATCAAAAGCTCACATCAATTGATACTGGGCGGCGTATTACCTATAAGTTTTTATGCCGAAGATGATGTGCTGTTCCTGTTCAATGAAAGCTTGCCTTATCATCCCAATGCGGTAACCTTCCAGGCATTTTTGAGTAATGGCAAGGCTGTGTCAGAAACTTATTACTCCATAGGTGGTGGTTTTGTAGTGAAAGATGGAGCATCCGGCCCGGCCAAAGCCGAGGTAGATCTCCCCTTCCCTATTGATACCGCTTCCGACCTGCTCCATTGGTGCATCAAAACAGGGCTCCGGATCTCAGAAGTTGTAGCCGAAAACGAGCTGGCCTGGCGCAGCGAACAGGAAACCCGCACAGGAACCTTAAACATTTTCAGGGCATTAAAAGAATGCATTTATCGTGGCTGCCATACTACCGGTCAGCTTCCTGGCGGATTAAATGTGGCAAGGCGTGCCGCCAAACTAAACGCCAAACTCATCGGCAATAATAAATACAGCAATTACGATGAGTGGGTTGCAGCCATCAGAAACACAGGCGACAGCTTCAAAAATACGTTAGACTGGGTAAGTTGCTTTGCTTTGGCCGTAAATGAAGAAAACGCTTCATTTGGCCGTGTAGTTACCGCACCAACAAACGGTGCTGCGGGTGTTATACCTGCTGTACTGCAATATTACATTGCTTTTTGCGAAGGCAATACCGAACAAAAGATCATCAACTTTTTGTTTACGGCCAGCGAGATCGGTAGTATCTTTAAAAAAGGTGCCACCATATCGGCTGCTATGGGCGGCTGTCAGGCAGAAATCGGGGTATCATCAGCCATGGCAGCGGCGGCCTTAACCGAGTGTATGGGTGGAACCCAGCGCCAGGTATTGATGGCAGCAGAGATAGCCATGGAACATCACCTCGGCCTCACCTGTGATCCTATAGGCGGGTTGGTACAGGTACCCTGCATCGAGCGCAATACCATGGGGGCTATAAAAGCGATAACTGCTTCACAGCTGGCGCTTCAAAGCAATCCCGAAAAAGCTAAGGTAAGCCTTGATGCCGTAGTGAAAACCATGTGGCAAACCGCATTGGATATGAATTCGAAATACAAGGAAACAAGTGACGGCGGGCTGGCAATTAATATTCCGATTAGTTTGCCGGAGTGTTAGAAGATATTGAATAATCAAACTCAGCACTGGTTGAAGTTTAGCGATAGCGTAACTTCGACTTAAAATAGTTTAAGCTTTCAGCTTAAACTATTGAACTATATCTAAATATTTTACGAAAGCAGGATGCTTCCATTATTATAGGACGAAGTTACGCTATCGCTAAACTTCGACCAGACAATAGCAGTGACGCTTTTTTAAATCCTATTTCTCATCTACTTTTTGGCAAAAATAGCCCCCACATCTACCTTCAACTTATCCACCCACATCCCATACATTTTACCGGAGGGGTGTAAACCGTCATCTGCCAATAGTGAAAGGTCATGTGCCGCCAATTTGGATATACCGGTTATCTCAACGTAATTAACCTTAGCACTGCTGCTTATTTTACGGTTAATATCGTTAAACTGATCTATCTCGGGACCTATCACTGCATCGTTGCCATGTGCATAAGGTGTAACGCCATAATCAGGGATTGATAGTACAAACACATGTTCCCTGATACCGCCTGCGAACTTGATAGCAGTGTTTAAAACCTGTTCAAACTTAACGCGGTAATTTTCCTGGCTTAAACCACCGTATTGATCGTTAACACCTATCAGTAAAGTCACCACATCATAAGTCTTGCTTTTGATATCGCTTTTATCAATGGCTTCGATCAATTGATCGGTTGTCCAGCCGGTACGGGCGATGATGGTTGGGGCATTTACTTTAAAACCTTGTAGCTGGGTAGCCAGTTGGTTAGGAAAAGCCTGATCAATAGGGACAGACTGCCCAATAGTGTATGAATCGCCGAGGGCAAGGTATGTCAAGGTATCCTGTATCACTGTAATTGGTTTTGACGGGGGAGTATAACTAACCGGTGCAGGGGTATTTTTGCCTGCACAGGCCGATAATGCGAACGCCGTAAATAAACTTAAAATTATTCCCTTCATTTATAATATCTCCATACCAAAAAGTACGGAAATATGATGTTTCAAGATTTTTTTAACTTCATTAATATCAACTTCTTGCCCAAGTTCCTGCTGCATAGAAGTAACAGCCTTATCATCGATACCACAGGGCACTATATTTTTAAAATAGCTGAGATCGGTATTTACATTAAGCGCAAGGCCATGCATGGTTACCCAGCGACTGCAGCGCACACCCATGGCACATATTTTACGGGCTTTTTCATTATCGGCATCAAACCAAACACCGGTATATCCTTCATACCGGCCAGCCTTTAAACCAAAATCGGCCAGGGTCAGGATCACCGCTTCTTCCAGCGTACGCAAATACAGGTGAATGTCGGTAAAAAAATTGTCGAGATCGAGGATTGGGTATGATACAATTTGACCCGGACCATGGTAGGTAATATCACCACCGCGGTTTATCGGATAGTAAACGGCGTGTTTTTCTTTCAGGCCTTCCTCATCTAACAGTAAATGTTCGGGCTTACCGCTTTTGCCTAAAGTATATACGTGCGGATGCTCACAAAATACAAGATAGTTGAAAGTTTCATCGGCCTCAATAGTATCGTAAGCTACACCGGTACCTCCATCTTTAGCTGCTGCTTCATACGCCGTTTCGCGGTTGCGGTTTTCAATTTTGGTTTTAACCGTTTCGCTGAAAATAGATTCCTGTTTATCCCAGGCTTGCTGGTAATCGATCAGGCCCCAGTCCTGAAAAAATACTTTTTTGTTTTTCATCACTCGCCCTTTACGTAGCCTATCATATAATCTTCATACTGCATATAGCCTACAGTATAATCGATAACATTAGTTTTTTTATGTAATTGTGCATTTACCACACCATGGTGCTCAAACTGAAACGGCTCAAGGAAAATGTTATCGGCAAAGGAAACTTCTTTTTGGCCGTTGCATTTATAAACAGCCTCTTTGGCGCACCAGCAAACATATAGCTGCTCTATTTTTTGTCTGCCGCCTATAAAAGCCAATTCTTCCTTGCGCATAAACTTGTTGGCAATACGCTCAACTTTTTGCTTTATCTGCTCAATATCTATCCCAACCTTATGCGTTTTGCTGATCATTACAGCTGCATAATCAAAAGAGTGACTTAACGAGATATGATAAGGCAGGTTTACCAGGTAAGGTTTACCATGTTCATCAACCTTGCAGTCGATATACTCGTCGGTACGGAGCATTTTACGCAGCAGTACACGGGTTCCCAGCCAGTGCAGGTGGCGCTTGCCGTTGCTCAGGCTCTCTACAAAATCTTTCTCCTGCTGATTAAGTTGTAACTGGCTATACAGGTCTGTAGCCTCCTCTTCAATACGCCAGAGTGCAAACTCGGTATCATCATCAATACGCTGCCTGTATGCTATCGCCATAAAAGTAAAATTGCAAAATAGGATGCAAACATATGTCAAAAAATATTAAATTGTATACCTGCAACTACATATTCATAATCAACTGACATATATGTGGTTTAGGGGTAGTTTCCGTATTATATCAACGCCTTTCGCTTTCCCATATTGTTCACAAAAGCCGGAAGCAATTGGGCTAATTTTTATAATTTAGCGGCAGCAATAACCTGCCCGTATGATACTATCTGATAAGCGCATCCTCGAAGAAATTGAACAAGGCCATATTATTATTGAACCATTTAACCGCGAATACCTGGGTACCAACTCGTACGATGTGCATTTGGGTAAATATTTGGCTACCTACCGTAACCGGGTGCTGGATGCTAAAGTTCATAACGAGATTGATGGCTTTGAAATCCCTAAAGATGGCTTTGTGCTTCAGCCTAACACACTTTACCTGGGCGTTACCATGGAGTACACCGAAACCCATCGTCATGTGCCGTTTTTGGAAGGCAAATCAAGTACCGGACGTTTAGGTATCGATATCCATGCAACCGCTGGCAAGGGCGATGTTGGTTTCTGCAATACCTGGACACTTGAAATTTCATGTGCTCAGCCGGTACGCATTTATCCTGGCATGCCAATCGGTCAGCTTATTTATTTTGTGGTTGAAGGCGAAATTGAAACTTTATATAACAGCAAAGCCAACGCCAAATACAACAACCCTACTACCCGTCCGGTTGAAAGTATGATGTGGAAGAATAAGTGGTAGTTGTTTAAGTCGAAAGTCTGAAGTCGAAAGTCGTAAGTTCTGAATATAGAAAAAGCCAGACTTTTGACTCAAGACTTCGAACTTAAGACTTCAGACTCAGAACTTCAGACTTAGTACTTTTTGCGTATCTTGGTAGTCACCATTTTACTACCTATGAACTTCAAACGACTATCGGTTGTAACCCTTATCACCTTATTTATTGGTACTGCTTTAGCTTTTATAATACCCGACGATGAACTGGTAACAAAAATCATCGCGCAGCTTGATAAATGGCGCGCCGAGTATCCGCAAGAAAAAGTTTACCTCCATTTTGATAAACCCTCTTATGCTATTGGTGAGGACATCTGGTTTAAAGCCTATGTTACCATTGGCAGTGAGCATAAACTTTCGGCTTACAGTGAAACCCTGAATGTTGACCTGATTGACGATAATGATTCGGTAAAACGCAGCCTTAAACTCCCTTTAACAGCAGGCTTAGCGGCGGGCGATTTTGCATTGGCAGACAGCATGTCTGAAGGGAATTACCGGATCCGCGCCTACACCAACTGGATGCGTAACCAGGGCGAAGCTTATTTCTTTGATAAAACCATAACTGTAGTAAACGGCATTAGCAATAAAGTATTTACCAAAACCGCCTATAGCTACAGCACATTAAACGGTAAACAGAAGGTAACGGCCGTAATTACTTATACTGACCTAAACGGTATACCTTACGTTAATAAACCTGTAAGTTATGAGGCTGAAATAAATGGCAAATCAATTGCGAAAGGAAAAGGTATAACCGACGATAAAGGCAACCTTACAGCCAGCTTTACCAACAACTCACCTGTTGCAATCACAACCGGGCACATCAATACCGAAGTTAAACTTGACGATAAGCGTACCATTACGAAAGCCGTACCTATCAAAACATTATCTAACAAAGTTGATGTACAGTTTTTTCCGGAGAGCGGAAATTTAATTAACGGCATTTTTGAAAAGGTAGCTTTCAAAGCTGTTGGAGCCGATGGCTTGGGCGTTGACGTTAAAGGCTATATCGCCGACGATCAAAATAACCAGATCTCGGCGCTGGGCGAGAGCCATTTTGGTATGGGTACCGTAAATTTCGAACCCGAAAGCGGCAAAACATACAAAGCACATATCACCTATGCCGATGGCTCTGAAGGCATTTTTGATTTGCCCAAAGCGGTTGACAATGGCTATGTATTAAGCGTTAACAGCATGCGTGATGATAAAGTATTTGTGTCTATCATTCCGGGTAAAAATGCAGCAAACGGAACAGCATCCTTGTCGGGCTTAACGCTTATAGCACAATCAGGCGGAGAGCTTTGTTATGCTGGGAAAAGCAAGGATGGAGCAACATCCTTTTCGGCAGCCATTCCTAAAGACAAATTCCCATCGGGTATAGTACAGTTTACCTTATTTTCAGCAACCGGCGAACCATTGAATGAACGCCTTGTTTTTATTCAAAACCCCGACCAGCTTAAGCTTGCCGTTACATCAGAAAAACAAAGCTACAAACCGCGGGAAAAAGTAACCATTAACCTCAATGCAAAAACCAGCGGCGACAAACCCATTATAGGTAGTTTTTCGGCATCGGTTATTGATGAGTCGAAAGTTAATACCGACGAGGCTAACGAAAGCTCAATATTTTCAACACTGCTACTCACTTCCGATCTGAAGGGATATATCGAAAAGCCAAACTATTACTTTACCAATGTAAGCAACGAAACAAAGGCTAATCTTGATGCCCTGATGCTTACCCAGGGATACCACAGATTTGAATGGAAACAACTGCTTGCCGGTAAATTTACGCCGATAGTTTTCAAGCCCGAGAAATCCCTTGAAGTAACAGGTCATCTTAAAACCTTTGGCGGCAAACCGGTACCTAACGGTAAGGTTACCTTATTTTCGACAGCAGGAGGCACCTTCATTATTGATACTGTTGCCGATGCCGAAGGAAAGTTTACTTTTAAAGATCTGGTATTTAGGGATAGTATAAAATTTGTGATCCAGGCACGTACCGCTAAAGACCGCAAAAACCTCGACATCACCCTTGATAAGATAACACCGCAAGCTGTTGGCCCAAATAAAAACGCACCCGATATCCAGGTAAACATCAATGATGGGGCATCAGCTTATCTTTTAAACAGCAAAAAACTCTATGACGAGCAGGTAAAATATGGTATAGGCAACCATACCATCGTACTAAAAGAAGTGGTGATAAAAGAGAAACGGGAAAATCCATTCAAAAATTCGGCGAACCTTAACGGGGCCGGCAATGCCGATCAAACACTTACGAGTAAAGATCTGATATACGGAGGGATGCTTTCGCAGGTACTGCAGGGCCGGCTTAATTTTGTAACATTCAGAAACGGTATCCCATATTCTACCCGGAGCCCAAACACGCCTATGCAAATTATACTTGACGGCGCGTATGTTGAATCGGATTTTTTGGATAACCTTACGCCAAGCGATGTTGCTACTGTTGAAGTATTAAGAACAATTGGTACCACAGCAATTTATGGAGCAAGAGGTTCGGGCGGTGTTTTAGTTATAACCACCAAACGTGGTGGTGGCGATGCTGTTTATAACAAATATGCACCGGGTATTGCCACTTATGCACCTAAAGGGTATTACAGAGCACGTGAATTTTATTCGCCTAAATATGATGATCCTAAAACCAATGCGCAGATGCAGGATCTTAGAAGCACCATTTACTGGTCGCCAGGCTTGATAACCGATAAGGATGGTAATACCTCAATGAGTTTTTTTAATGCCGACGCTAAGGGTATCTATCGTGTAATAATTGAGGGCATTGATGCCGATGGTAACTTAGGCAGACAGGTTTATAGATATAAGGTAGAATAATATTATTTTTTTAGTGGATATTATTAATCCTTTGTGATATTTTAGAGTCATACAGGACACTTACAATCCTACTAAACCTTATGAAATATCTACGTGCAATCCCCTTACTCGTATTATTGCTGCTTAACTTAAAATCATTTGCTCAAACCGATAGCAGCTTTTTGAAAAAAGCCGTTGCACTATCAAACAAACAATTAACCGACAAACCCACTGAAAAAGTTTATCTGCATTTAGATAAGCCATTTTACAATATCACCGATACCATCTGGTTTAAAGTTTATACGGTAACCGGTGCCGAACATCAATTATCAGATATAAGCGGCGTGGTACATGTTGAACTTATTAATGCCAAAGATTCTGTTGCCCGGCGGATTAACCTGAAACTTACCAACGGTGTGGCCTGGGGCGATTTTGTATTGCCCGGCAATTATAAAGCCGGCAGCTACCGTCTGAGAGCATACACCAACTGGATGCGAAACCAGGGAACTGCAGCCATGTTTGATCAGCGGATCCAGGTAAACGGCCGCCCGGTTTTCGGAGCAAATCAACCACAAAACCAACCTGCTACAGAAAATAAACCTGACGTTCAGTTTTTTGCAGAAGGTGGAAGCCTGGTGAATGGTCTAAGATCTAAAATAGCAGTTAAAGTAATTGGCCAAAACGGACTTGGGCGGGATGCCAAAGGCTCAATAACCGATAATGACGGTAACGAAGTTGCTGAATTTGAAACCACTCACCTCGGTATGGGCATATTTGCGTTGCTTCCACGGGCAGGTAAAACCTATAAAGCGAAAATAGCAACAGACGGCATTCCTTTTTTTACTGTTGATCTTCCCAAAGCCGGCGATGAAGGTTTTACCATGACAGTGAACAATCGGCTTACTGACAGTATTAATATCAAATTAACAACCTCTTCTAAAACCCTCGGGGCAAAGCAGCACGCTTACTACTACCTGGTTGGGCAGTCGGGAAGCAAGGTTTATTACACTACTTCTTTCAAACTTGAAGACCCCGGTTATTCATTCAAGATTGAAAAGAAACGCTTTCCATCAGGGATAGCCCAGTTTACCTTATTTGGTGCCGATGCAGAACCACTTAATGAAAGGATAGCGTTTATACGCGCCAACGACACATTGAAACTTAAGTTGAATATAGCCGCTCAAAAATTCGCGACGCGAAACGCAGTATCTGTGGTTATGGAGGCCGCTAATAACGCCAGCAAGCCGGTAGTTGGCGCTTTTTCTGTATCTGTAATAAACGAGAGCCGTATTCCTTTTAATCAAAATGCCGAAAGCACCATACTCAATAACCTGCTCCTGACATCCGACCTTAAGGGATATATTGAGCAACCTAATTACTATTTTAATAACATTACTGATAAAACCGAAAGCGACCTGGATATGCTCATGCTTACACAGGGCTATCATGGTTTTGAGTGGCGCAAAACTTTAAGCGAAAAACAGGAACAACCAGATTTTAAAGCCGAAAAATCCCTGAGCCTTGCAGGGGCACTACAAACCCCGGGGGGAAAGCCGATACCCAACGGCAAGGTTACATTGCTGGGCAACAGGGAAAACTTTTATGCAGATACCGTAACCAACCTGAATGGTGATTTTAAATTTGAAGATGTTGATGTTTCAGACACTTCCCACCTGCTGGTTCAGGCCCGCAAGCAAAACGATGGAAAAAATGTAACCATATTTGTTAAGCAGACCGATTATCCAAAAGTTGAAAAATTAAGCGATATAACAACCAAATGGCAGCCGCCTTCAATATCGGAGTTGATGGCATCTTCTATTCAGCAAAAAAAAGACTCACTGCAAAACGGGGTTGTGCTTAATGAAGTAGTAATAAAGGATAAAAAGCAATTTAAACCTACTCAGTTTAACGGCAACAACTCCTTCCAACAGCGCGCTGTTAATATGGCTAAATTAAGAGTGGACAAAGACGCTTCATTAAAGGATGCATTATACATGAATGAGCCCCTTGCTCATATCAACGTATCTGCGGCCAAAAATGACATTCTTAACGGCAATGGAACAATTATAGTTGACGGAGCAGCATTAGACGCGTCATTGCTTTCAGTTTACAGAGTAGATGAAATAGAAAGTGTAAGTTTAATATGGCAGCCACCTATTAGTGATTCAAACCATCCGCTAATTTATATCACTACCAAACGATACGCAGGCACAGATACAACTGTTTTAAAAGAGGTTACTATCCGCTCTACCAAAACAAATAAAGCAAACTATAGAGGTTACTCTGCAGGAAAATTAGGCCCACCACCAGACCAAGTTATTATGGGCGAAAAACTTGTGGGATGCACTAAACTATCCGACTGTCTGAGAAACCAGATTTTTGGGGTAATATTTGATGTAAACGGAAATCCCATCAATAGCCGCGACAATAAAAAAATGGCGATTCTCCTGAATGGTGCCGTATTAGATGGCAGCGTTTTGAATAGTATTAGCGCGGCGGATGTTTATAGCATAGAAGTTTTACGCGGAGCTTCCTATGCAGTAGCGATTGGTTCTGAATTTCCGGGAGGTGCCCTTGCTATTACCACCAAACAAGGTGGAGATAATTATGTAACCGGTGCCAGTTCGTCACTAGGTGTAATTACTTATCCTTTTAGAGGTTTTTATAAAGCCCGTACATTTTACTCGCCTAAATACACTGCAGCAAATGTTAATACCAATACCCCTGATTATCGTACCACAATTTTCTGGGAGCCCAACATTGTTACTAATGAAACGGGCGAAGCATCCTTCAGTTATTTCAACGCCGATACCCGTGGTATTTACCGGGTAACCATTGAAGGCATCGATGCCAATGGTAATCTGGGCAGACAGGTTTACAGGTATAAAGTGGAATAGTTTAAGTTGGAAGTCCGTAGTGGGAAAGTCCGAAAGATTTGAGCAATGCTTATTTCTTTCGGACTTTTTCTTTTAAAAAACTTATTTGGAGCTTAAATAATATTTCTCCCAAAAATCAACCGATTTTGACATTTCGCCGGCTCCTCCTGCTGCTCCACGGCCCATGCCGCCGCCCATGCCTCCACGGCCACCCCTTCCTCCACGACCGCCACCCATGCCACCGCCCATTCCACCTCTGCCACCACGACCGCCGCCGCCAAAGCCGCCGCCATCATGATCGCCTTCTCCTGCCCCACCACCGGTTGGCCGTTGAAAACCATTTATTTTAAAATTGAAAGCCCATTCACTTTTAAAAGTATCGTTACCGGCATGAAAAAAACTTAATGGAATAGCAGCCTCATAAACCAGGTCGCCGTTGGCATCATAATTTATGGCAGTTTTAATACCATAGGTGTTGGATGTGGTGATCATGTCACTCTCTATATCCTTAAAGCCAACAACCTTAATATATCTTAACTTGGTTATGCGTTCGCGCATCAGCTCGTCACGATCTGCCTGAGTAATCTCTCCGTTATCATCTTTGGGCTTTGGAAACTCGGGCTTTTCGCCAGGGGCGGCTAACGGAAAAGTAAGGGTAAAACTATCTTTCTTTTTTCCTTTGGGATCTATAGTTAAAGTAATACCGGCATTCAGCACTTTCATTTTATCAAGCCTGTCACTCACCCTGATGGCGGCATACAGGTAATCCTTATCATTAGCCAATGCATAATTTAACTTCTTTTCGTCGTTATAATAACGCAGACTATCGCCCCACTCCTTCAGGTCGCCGTCAACATTGATGTTAGCAGGCGGGCCTTGCAGATTGTTTTTTGTGTTTTGAGCAGATGAATGATGAGCGGTTAAAAGTTGTGCAGCTAATGCCAAAGCAAAAGCCGGGTATGCCTTTTTCATGTGAAATTTTTTAGGGGTTTGTGTGTAACATGATTTTTAAGACCATGGAACACGATTTTAACACTTTTATTATTGTTTTTGAGTAAATTTGTAGTTACGTATGCCAACCGAAGTACAGGAAGAAACATTTACCCTCGAAGAGTTACTTGCAGGACTTAAAGAGACACATCGTTTGATACTCTGGAACGATGATTTTAACACTTTTGATCACGTGATCCACTGTATGATGAAGTACCTGGATTACTCTGAACCGCAAGCCGAAAAGATAGCTTGGAAAGTACACAATGAAGGCAAATGCGCCGTACTTGAAGGCTCCTTTACCGAGATGGAGATCTACCGCAAAATCCTTCAGCAGGAAGGGTTAACAGTTTCTGTTGAATAAAACGCTAACCATAACCGGCATGATAAAAAGAACATTCATACTTTTTTTAATAGTCGGTTGGGCCAGCCTCACCGCCTGCGGCCAGGGGAAAAACCTGAAACTGGTATTTATCCGTCATGCCGAAAAGCCCGAAGTAGGAGATAACCTTTCCTGTGCCGGCTTTAACCGTTCGCTTAAACTGCCTGAGGTTTTAAAAGCCAAATTTGGTTTGCCCGATCATATTTATGTACCGGCAATGCACCAGGGCAAATCAACCCCGAGGTCGCGTATGTTCCAAACTATCTCGCCATTTGCTGTAAAATACAACCTTACCATCAACAGTAGTTTTGAGGAAGAAGATGATAACGGCATGGCCAAGGAGCTTACATCAAAAAAAGGCACCATCCTTATTGTTTGGGAACACAACGAGCTTAAACCTTTGCTGAAAGCTTTAGGCCTTAAAGTTAAAGACCTGCAATGGCCCGATAATGATTTTGACAGCATCTGGATAGTGACCTTCAAAAAAGGTAATCCATCGTTAACACAGGATAAGGAAGGAATTACACCCGCTGCAGGATGCAGTTTTTAAAATCCTGTTTACAATTGATGCAAACATGCGCCTTTAAAATCATTTATTTTTATCTGCACCCTCCTTGCCATAGCCCATCAGTTTATTTGCCCATGCAATAAAATATTTTACGTTTGGCGCATCGGTATGGCCTCCGTCGTGCTGCCGCCAGGCCAGTTCTCCATTAAGTAAACCGGTATTTACCGGCGGCATTTTTTCAGTTTTGTAATCACTTGAAACACCAAGGTCCTTTGCGCCAAGCAGCTTAAATACCGGGCCGGCGGCTACAGTTGCCATATAACTCCCCTGCTGATCGAGCCATTTGGCATCACCTTGCTCAGGGATACCGTAGCTAATAAAAGTAAGTCGTGGGGCACACAAGGCAATCAGTTCATGCGCATCTACCGGAATGTCTTTTGCGGTTTTGACGCCAAACTTACCTTCTGCAGCGCCATATTTCATAAAGTTGCCGGCCATCCAATAATACTCGCCCCCGGTAAGGCTTTCAACCGCCTCGCCAAAATTGCGGCGGTGCAGCTTTGCCCCACCCTCTCCCGACGAACCAATCAATCCCATTGCAAACCGCTGTTCAAAGGCCAACGTTACCAGCGCCGCCTTTCCATAGCGGGATACCCCTTCAATACCCACATGTTTAGCATCTACGGCGGATTCTGTTTCCAGGTAATCGAGGGCGCGTGCTGCTCCCCATGACCAGGCGCGCAAAGCCCCCCAATCCTCAGGTTTTCGCGGCTGACCTTTGTTTACCAATCCAATAATTCCTTTGGTTAAACCTTCGGCATTATCCGCCTGGATCGAAGCAGGATCTATCAGTACATACCCCCAGCCGTTGGCTATCAGTTGAGTGGCTGTCGGCGGATCACCTTTCATCGTCGGAAAACCGCCTGGCCCAAAGGGAGATTGTTCAGCTATCGGATTATAAGCCGGATACTGTTCAAAAATAGTTTTCAGTTCAGGATGATCTTTTACCAGTAATTCCTTTAACGCGTTGTTAACCTTTTCAACATCAGCAGCAGGGGGCTGCGCCGGTGCAGGTAAAACACTTCGGCCAAACATCATCAACACCGGAACCGGGCCTTTGGCATTGGCGGGTAACACCACAGTCATTTCAATGTTTACGTTAATAAGCGGATATACCGCGTTGTCAACATGCCCTATCAGTTGTTTGGCAATCACCGGAAAGAAACCAACGCGCTCTTTATCAGTCACTTTTACTGTCCATGTTACTTTGGGTACATCGGCGGGGATACGACCGTAAACTTCGCGCTCCATATCTTCCACAATCTCGGGGCGTCTTTGCTTCCACCACATTTGGGAGGTAGTAACCTTTTTGCCGTTTTTTAAAGTAAGTACTTCGGGCAAATCCGGATAAGGGTTTGCTAACGATTCGTCATAATTGGCGTGGTTGGGAGCCGATTCATCGCCACTGGGACCATTACGCAATGTTTTAATTCCCAATTGTTTCATCATATTCTGATGATCCTGATCGGCTGTAAAGTTTACCGGCGGGGTATTTTGCGCCTTTGCCATCACGGCATATGTGAGTAAGAAAAACAAAGCTGTGGTTTTCATTTCTTCTTATTTAAAGATTGTTATCATTTATCGCTGGTACACAAAGGTGATGCAGGCCTTTTTTTGTACAATTCTACACCATTCGGATTATCAGTCCTGGCATACCTTACATAAATCATGTATGTATTTTATCATTCCAAACCCTTATTTGTCTCCCTTAACAAAGGCCTTTGCCCCAAACAAACTTTTTATCAGCACCGGCTATCACAAATTGCGACAGATCTTCTCCGTCCCATGCACAGTACTGCATCAGTAGCTTCACTGGCCTCATAACTTTGAAAAATTGAAATTTGCGGTTTATCCTACCAAGATAGAAATAAAAATTAATTATTCAATCGATTGCACAAATCTATTTCAAACGAAATAAGTTTAGTTGTTAAACGATTATAAGTATACTGATGGCATGTACTTTAATAGTATTTATCTTACCAAAGTAGGAAATGAAAGGAAATCATTCAATCGATTGCGCAAATTGATCTTTATTTACTTTCAACCTGTACAAAATTTAAGGCATCAAAACAGATAAAATATCTCCCTATTTGAGGCACCATAAGTTTAGTCAGTAAATGTTCATAAGTATGCTGATTATCTGCATTTGAATATTAATTTGTTTAACATCGCACTTATTAAAGGTGGCGGATGGCTAAAACAAGAAATATCAAACCCGAGCAAAAGATCTCATTCAAAGAACGGCTGTCTGCACTAAGTAACCTTCCTGAATTTTTCGGGCTGGTTTGGCAAAGCAGTCCGGGCAAAACAACAATGAGCTTTCTGCTGCGTATTATCCGTTCGGCTATGCCGGTTGCCCTATTGTACGTTGGCAAGCTAATCATCGACCAAGTGGTATTGCTTAACCGCCACGGGGGAAGTCAGCACGAATTATGGAAATTGGTTATCATCGAATTTTTGCTGGCTATAGTAACCGACGGCTTAAACAGGATGATAAGCCTGATAGATAGCCTGCTTGGCGATCTTTTTTCTAACTATACATCCATGCGCATCATGCGCCATGCGGCCACACTTGATCTCGAGCAATTTGAAGATTCTATATTTTATGATAAACTGGAACGGGCAAGGCAGCAAACCGTAGGCCGCACGGTGCTTTTATCGCAAGTAATGAGCCAGATACAAGATTTTATATCCATCGCTTTTCTGCTTACCGGCTTATTAACTTTAAACCCCTGGTTAATCCTGCTATTACTCGTATCCATTATCCCGTCATTTATGGGCGAAAGCTATTTTAACAGTCAAAATTACGCTTTAACAAGGAGCCAGACTCCTGAAAGAAGAGAGCTGGATTATGTACGCTACCTGGGCGCAAGCGATGAAACGGCAAAAGAAGTTAAGATTTTTGGCCTTGCTGATTTTATCATCAACCGCTTTAAAACGCTATCAGATAAATTTTATACCGATAATAGTAAACTTGCTGTAAGACGCTCGGCCTGGGGCACTTTCTTTTCTGTTTTGGGTAGCGCCGGCTATTATACGGCTTATGGGTTCATTATTTATCAAACGGTTACAGGTAAGTCTTCGGTAGGTACACTTACTTTCCTTGCCGGGTCTTTCCGGCAGCTTAGCAGCCTGATGGAAAATTCGTTAAACCGTTTTACATCGGTATCACAGGGAGCCATCTACCTCAATGATTTTCATGAGTTTTTTGAGATCAAACCCAAAATTACTGTAGCCTCATCTCCTTTGCCATTTCCAAAACCGATAAAGCAAGGCTTCACATTTGAAGATGTAGGCTTCAAATATAACAATACCGAATCATGGGCCAACCGGCACCTGAACTTTACTTTGCAACCCGGCGAAAAAATAGCATTGGTTGGTGAAAACGGCGCAGGCAAAACTACACTTGTTAAATTACTTGCCCGCTTATATGACCCTACTGAGGGGCGTATCCTGCTGGACGGCACCGACCTGCGAAACTACGACATTGCCGATCTCCGGCTAAACCTCGGTATTATTTTTCAGGATTATATCCGTTACCAGATGAGCTTTTCGCAGAATATCGCGGTTGGAAATATTGATGAGCAGGCCAATATTGAATTGATCCGCAAGGCAGCACATGAGAGCCTCGCCGATACATTGGCTGCCAGACTTCCATTGGGATATGACCAATGGCTGGGCAGGCGGTTTAACGAGGGGGTGGAACTATCTGGCGGGGAATGGCAAAAAGTTGCGCTGGCCAGGGCTTATATGAAAGAGGCACAAGTGCTTATTCTTGACGAGCCAACAGCCGCTCTTGATGCCCGTGCTGAGTACGAGGTTTTCCAGCGTTTTTCGTCTTTAACCCGGGGCAAATCGGCAGTGCTTATTTCACACCGGTTTTCAACAGCAAGGCTGGCCGACCGGATCATTGTATTAGAAAGGGGCAGTATTCTTGAAGCCGGCACACATGAACAGCTTATGGCCAACAATGGCCGCTATGCCGAACTTTTCAACTTACAGGCAGCCGGATATCAATAAAAAATTCAGGAGCTATCGATTAATCAAATTTTGCTTCGCTGACATATTTCCCTTTGTCGTTCGGCAAGTTTTTTATCCAATATTCTTGATTACCAGCCGGTACAACAACAACTTTCGTGTAAAACGAGATAAAACAACCAAACAATGAGAGTATTTGACTAATAGGTTGAATAAATAATAAGGCATTTTTATCTTGCTTTAAACAGCCAGTTATAAACAATCAAGTGTCAGTACGCACTTGCTCCGGCTTACCGATACCGGATTTTAACAAACCATTACCTATTGCCTTATGATCATTAAAAAAGGTTTGCTTTTTCTCCTGCCCGCTATTTTTTTCAGGATGGTTGCTTTTGGTCAAACAGTAAGTCCTGAAAGCAGAATCTTCCCGCTTTTACAACAATTGGGAGAGAAATTTCCGCAGGAAAAAGTGCACCTGCATTTGGATAGAAATTATCACTCAAGCGGCGATACCTTACGCTTTAGGGCTTATGTAGTAAATGCCCAAAACAATCAGCTTACAGACCTAAGCAAAGTATTATACATTGATCTTTTAAACAATCAGGATTCCCGTGTTATCGAACTCCGGTTTCCTATTGATGATGGCGGCGTATCCGGTTGGGTTGCCCTACCAGACAGCTTGGAAAAAGGCACTTATACCTTACGCGCCTACACCGCCTGGATGCGAAATTTCAAACCTGAATTATTTTATCGTACCACCTTAAAAATAGACAACCCGGCAAATTCAAAACAGAATATCTCCAGAGAAACCCAAAAGACAAATAGTAAAGAACTCCACAACATTCAATTTTTCCCCGAAGGTGGTGATCTGGTAAACGGTATTACATCAGTTATAGCATTTAAAGCCATTGGCAATACGGGATTGGGCGAAGATGTGTCAGGAACAATTACCGATGAAAGCGGAAAGATATTGTCAAACCTTCAATCTTCATTTGCGGGCATGGGCAGGTTTAATCTTACACCTACTCAAGGCCATAGTTATGAAGCCCATGTCAGGTTTAAGGATGGGGTTACAAAAAAGATCACTTTACCCCCTGCCTTACCCTCCGGATATGCTTTGGCTGTAAATAATCAGGATAAAGCTAATGTGATTGTACAAGTGATGGCCGGTGGCTTAAACACTACTGAACCGGTTTGGCTGGCCGCTCAGGCAAACAATAAGCTGATCAGCTTAACAAAACTTAATCTTACTGGCAATCAGGGCAGTATTTCCATCCCAAAACGAACGCTACCCACCGGCATTGTTCAATTCACCCTTTTTAATAACCTTTCAGAACCTAAAGCCGAACGTTTGATATTTATAGACCGGCATGATCAGCTACGGTTAAATGTAGGTACGCCAAAAGTATCATCAACAAATTCTGTTATTCAAATCCCGATTGAGGCTACAGATCAGTTAGCCAATCCGGTTAGCGCAAATTTTTCAGTTGCTGTTGTAAACAGAAAAGCTCCGGTTGATAGCACAACCTCAACTCCTTCTATTTTATCCGATCTGCTGTTGACATCCGATCTTAGTGGCTACATTGAATATCCCGACCATTACTTCAAAAGCCGGGAACCGCAAATCAGCTTACAGCTCGATAATTTAATGCTGACACAGGGTTGGCGAAGATTTATATGGAAAGATCTTTTAGCCGGTAAATTTCCGGATGTGATTTACCCGGCTCAAACACAACAAACGTTAAGCGGCAAAATACAAACAGGCAAAGGCTCAGCTTTATCCAAGCAAAATGTTATGCTGGTATCAAAAGGCGATTCGGCATTTACAATACGCACCGTGACCGATAGCAAAGGAAGGTTTACTTTTAATTTGCCCGAACTGCAGGAGCAACATCAATTTTCGGTAATAGCATCTACAGATAGTAAAGATATCAACATTATTCTTGATCAATTTGCACCTGCCGATTCAACCAGCCATGTTATAAAGGAAGAACTGTCAAATTACCCTGCACAATCCCCAACTAATCAAGCGCACACCATCAAAAACGGAACGCGCCAGTTAAGTGAAGTTGTGGTGAAATCAAAAAAACTAAGCGCCACTGAAAAGGCTGTCGCGCCATCGGCAAACTTTAATGGTGCAGGAAATGCCAATCAAATCATAACCTATAAAGACCTCAACCATTGCGATAACCTGGAAATTTGTTTGGAGGGAAGATTAGTGGGCGTATATTTTAGAATAAAAAAAGACCCGTTTAGCCATGGCTATACAAAAGTGCCTTACAGCACCAGCGGATTGAACAAACCAATGTTATTTGTGCTTGACGGAGTTCCGATACAGCCAGGCCAGATATCCTTAAACAGCATACCTGCACGCGATGTGCAGAGTATAGAAGTACTGCGTTCAGGCTCATTAATTGCAGCTTATGGCCTGGCTGGCAGCGGCGGTGTGTTGGTGATCACCACGAAAAAAGGTGGCATTAATTATAATGAGATGGATGAGCCGGAGGATATCACGGTTACATCAACACCTGGTGTAATTAACTTTACTTATAACGGTTATCAAAAATACCGGGAATTTTATGTGCCGAAGTATCCTGTAGCCGATAGGACAAAAAGGAATTCGCCCGAAACTCTGTTTTGGAACCCGGTAGTAAAAACTAATGATAAAGGACAATCGGTATTGGAGTTTCCTGTTAGCGCTGAGGTAAAAAATATAGCTCTTACGATTGAAGGTATTTCAGACGATGGAAAAATAGGTTATCAATACCAGGAATATGCTATTAAATAAGAGCAACAGGGTCATGAAAAAAGCACTAACTATCATTTTTTGTCTTTTTGTTATTCATGCTTTTGGCCAGCAGCAAATTAGCGGTAAGGTAACCGATGAAAAAGGCAGCCCGCTGGTAAACGCAAGCGTATTCGTTGCTGAATCAAAAAACGGCACAATGACCGATACCAGCGGGCATTTTAAACTCACGTTGCAGGCCAAAGGGAATTTCAAAATTGTAGTTTCTTATATCGGCTATAAAACCACCGCCAGGGCATTAAACACCAGTTCTATTTCATCAAACATTGATTTTGTTTTAACTCCCGTAAGTCATCAACTAAAAGACGTAATCATTACGTCTAAAGCCAATGATAACTGGAAACGTTGGGGAGCAATGTTTACAGAACAATTTATCGGCACATCGGCATTCGCCGCACACTGTACCATTACCAATCCGGAAGCGATTGGTTTTGATTATGACAACGCCAAACAGGAGCTTCATGCCTACGCCTCCGAACCATTAATTATCAGGAATGAAGATCTTGGCTACCTGGTATCGCTGACACTGGTTGACTTTACATTTTACACATCAAAAAACGAAGTCGATTACCAGGGGTATTATCTGTTTAAAGAAATAGACGGAAACGAACGGAAGAAGGCTACCTGGGAGCAAAACAGGCTGAAAGCTTATTCATTGTCGTTTATGCATTTTACCCGGGCGTTATACAACGACAAATTAAAAGAAGAAGGTTTTGAAGTGCGGCAATTTAGCGCGGGAAACATCAGGGAAAAAGAAAGAATTGAAAAACTTTATGCACAAAAACTTAACACATACCTGGACTCGGCAAAAATTGAGAAAAACAAACTCTTAGACACCAATCAAATAGCTTCCAAAATATTCAACAAAGACTCGTTGCGGTATTACAAAAAAATACTGTCTGATAAATCCGAAATAAAAATGAGTGAGCCATTACGGGCAAAAGACATTTCTGCAAAATCAGAAAATAACATTACCTTAAATTTTAAAGATCAGCTGCAAGTCGTTTATAAAAAGATTAAAGAACCGGAAGAATATTATAACTACCGTAACCACGCCGCCCTAACCACCGAAAGCACAACGGTGCAAAGCAGCGGCATAAGTACAAGTCAGCTGGTTATGCCCAACAAACAGTATCCTTTCACCGAGCTACTGCTGGAGAAAGGCATCCCCGTAGAAATTACAGAAAATGGCTATTACAACAATACCAACCTGTACCTGAACGGCTTTTGGGGATGGTGGGAAAAAATGGCAACCAAATTGCCTTATGATTACGAACCTTATTAACGCCTTTTATTTATCTGCAATGTGATATTGAGTTTTGACGCTATCATAAGTAGCCATATGTGCATTGGTGTTTCCTTGTTTATCAACAAAGGTTTCGCCCCAGCTAAAGGGCTCCCAAATAAAAGTTCCTTTAACCTTATTGCCGGGTAATGAAAACGCGACGTCATTCACCTCGCGTTTGCGTTGTGAATATTCAACTACAATAACGTCTTGCTTATAACGGGCGTTAAGATCTGTCAGATTGTTCCGTAAACTATCGGGCGTGCCATGCCATTCGGGATAATATGATTCGCCAATAATATCGAATTTAACCCCTCTCTTAAGCATATTATCAACAAAGTACCTTGACTCGGCATTTTGCCCGCCACAGGCTATATGCAGCATAACCTTAATCTTGCTGCTCACCTCTCTTACCGTATTTGCACCGGACTTCAGGAAACCGGCCAGTGTATCCAGGTTTTTAGCGCGGCCATCGGGCCATAAAATACCATGATTAATTTCATTGCCTACCTGCACCATATCGGGCAGTGTGCCCTGCTGTTTAAGGGCAAGCAGGGTAAGCCTGGTAAATGCTTTTATAGAATCCTGTAATTGCTGGTTATTGAGATTTTTCCATGCGGCCGGCTTATATTGATGGGCTGGATCCGCCCAAGTATCGCTGTAATGAAAATCAAGCAAAAAGCCCATTCCGGCTTCCTTAATGCGTAAAGCCATCTTTTTGGTATCCTCTAAACCACAATAGCCCTTTACCGAATAGCCGCTATCGGCTTTGGGGTTATTAAAAACGCGAAGCCTCACGTAGTTAAAGCCATGGTCTTTCAAAATAGTGAACGGATCTTTGCTTACGCCATTATCATAAAACTTATGTCCTTCGGCTTCCAGTTGAGGGATAAAGGAAATATCGGCCCCCATAATCAACTTAGACTTAACGGGAACATTTTTAGCCGGCGAAGATTTATAAGCCGATAATGCCCCTATACTTATGATAATTAATGCTATCAGTAATATTTTGTTTATGCTAACCCTGGCTCTCATATTGGCTGTATTGATAACCAAATTTACATAGTATATTTTATCATAGCCCTGTAAAGGTTATAGAAATTGACCTGCATCAACAAAATTACCCTGCACATTATTTAATTTCATATCGTAAAAGGAATTGCCATACATGGCGCCAAATGCAATTATTATGGATTTCACAGCATATCAACAGCTATTTTTCGATATTTTAAACAGCCCTAATCCCCCGGCTCCGTATGATAACCCGGATTATTTAAATTATACAAAGCTTAATTGGTCGCGCCAGCAACGCTGGCTAAAAGTAGGGATATTAAATCCTGATCTGACTGCCGCTATTGAAAAGATCAGTAAACCACAAACATGGACGGTAATTACCGAAGCCTGGTGCGGCGATGCCTCACACACTATACCGTTTCTGCACCGTCTTTCGGAGCTTAACCCGCTTATTAAAGTTGATTACGAGTTAAGGGATTCGCCGCCATTTTTGATTGAAAGCTACCTTACCAACGGCACCCGGTCAATCCCGAAGATCATTATCTCGGATGAAAACAATCAGGACCTGGGCACCTGGGGCCCGCGACCGGCAGAATGTCAGCGCTTATACCTGCAAATGGTTAAAGACCATGTTGAAATGAGCGAGAAGAAGATCGTGTTACAAAAATGGTATAATGAAGATAAAGGCGTAAGCTTTCAGCTGGAGTTTTTGACGATTATTAATCAGATACTATGATTCTGGCCAAAAAGATAAAAAGGTCGTCATTGCGAAGAATGAAGCAATCCCAAACTATACAGAGCGGCTCTGCTAATCGGGGATTGCTTCGTTCCTCGCAATGACGATTCCTTATGTTTTGTTGTTATTTTACCTTCAACTCCTTGCCGTCCCATCAGGGTCTCTCGCAGAGGACCCTGATGTATACGCCATGCAGATTCATTGTTCTAAATATCCCGTTAGATGTTTAGAACGCGGCGAACCTCAGGGTCCTCTGCGAGAGACCGACCCTGAGGAAACACGGATTTGTCCAGTGAGAGGCGCAAATATGCGTCGCTACACAAAACTGAATTTTCAAACATCTGTTACTACGCTATTTTACCTTCAACTCCTTACCAGCTATATCTTCCCAGCGGTAATAGTGAAAAGTTTTATCGGTACTCATCACCACAAAAATGCCATGCTTAAAAGTATCATTTAACGGAGTAGCAATCACGTCGCTGCCATCACTTTCCCTTGCGGCAACGTTGGCAATTTTCAGCAATTGATGCTCAAAAGGATTTGCTTTGGTACCCTCTCTGCTAAAAATCTGAAAGCGGTTAGAGCCCTGGTCGGATACCAGGATATAGCCTGTTGTATCGGTTAATTTATAAATCGAAATCCCTTCGTGATCGGCCTTAAAGCCAGAGGTGCCGAATATTGCCAGTTCCTGGTCGCCTTTTTCAGGATCGGCATAATACTGGCGTACACCTACCTGCTCATCTGAATAGTAGATATAGCCCAGCTCGTTATCAACAGCAATTGATTCTATCTCTTTTTTGCCACTGTATTTACCAAACTTACGCACCAATGTAGCTTTTACATTGCCGGAGCCATCATCCTCAAGCAAATACTGCCAGATGTATCCCCCGTTTTGCGGACCATTTTTGCGGCCAACGATAGCGTACATCTTGCCATTTTTCGCGGTATAAATAGAGATCCCCATTAAATCGCGGTATTCCAAACCGGTTTCACCAACAAAAGCATCTATACCGCCATTATCTACAGGTTTCATATCCGGCAATGAATAGATCCGGAGTTTGTGGGTCATGCGTTCGGTAGTAATAACAATATCTGTTGGTTTACCGCCCAGCATTAAACCATAGGCAAGGTCGACATTGTTTGGGCGTTTTAAACCATGCACAACTTTATCCTTAATAATTTTGCCCTGCAAATCGAACACGAACAGCGCACCTTCGCTATTTTTATCGGTGCCGATAATAAGGCTTTTAGACGGATCAGCGGGGTTAACCCATATTGCAGGATCATCGGTATCATACAATACCGGTTCGGTAATAACTACGGGTTTTATTTCGGGGGCTGTGCTGCCGGGGATAGTAAGGCCTTTACTGTTACGCACCTGGCTCTGACCGCAAGCGGTATTACCTATAGCAACAGCAAGCGCTACAAAAGCTAATTTGCTTAATTTATTCATTGATCATTATTAAAAAAATGATCCTGCCGGGGTACGCAGGATCATTGCGATGAGTTAATTTATTTTGTTCCGAAAGCGCCGATATAGGTAGCCGGATCAGGAGATACGTAAGTTATCCCGTTTACGGTAATACCGGCAGCATGATGGCGGGTAAAGTTGGTTACGCCGTGATTTAAGGCCGGAGAACCGCTTTGTAAATGGAAATCCCAGTTGGTATCAAAAACAGCATTCAATACCGGGGTTGATTCTGGGTAGTTAACAAATTTAGGATCGTTATCACCTGCTTTGGTACCTATCACTTCGTTAACACCGCCAATAATATCTTTTGATGGCTGGAACTGGTTTACCGTGGTTTGATCATAACCATAGTAAAGGTTATTGCTGATCACGGTACGTTTATCTTCGGTAGATTTAGTATCGCGTTTGATGCCGAAACGGGTATTTGCAAACAGGTTATTGCGGATATCTGCACGAACATTGTTCTCCACCCATACCGAACCACCTTTAGCCGATGGCCTGCGCCAGCCGGTGTTTACCATGGTATTATTATAGCAAATGATATAAGCCTGCGGATCACGGTCGCCAGAGTTTGATAGCTTCAGGGCGTTGGTATTGGCACTGTAAACAAAGTTAAAACCAACATCGGCCAAACAGCCAGATTTAAAGTTCATGGCCTCACCACCGGTAACGCCGGTAGTGTAAAAAGTATTGTTGGCAAAAATGATCTTACCACCTTCAATGTAAGTACAATCTTCCTGGAAGTTGCGCACAGTTGAGTTTACCACAATAAGTTTACCGTTCACATTTGAGAACCAAAGCGCAGGCAGGTTTTCGCCCGCGACAGCCTTGTAAAGTCCCATCTTTACCGATGACGAACCATCAGACGTAGTGTTACCACCGTACTCCAAAATAGTATGGTCAAGTACCAGCTCGGCACAGGTTTTGGCTGCCAGAATGCCGCCCCACATTTTTCCGAATTTTTTAGCATCGGTACGGTATTCCGGGTTTACGGTTATCCTTACCGGATTTTCGGCTGTACCTAAAGAGTATAAGTTACCTTTTACTATAAACTCAGGTTTTGCTATGGTATCCATCAATACAGTTACACCCTCTTCAATAGTAAGAGATTTACCTTCGGGAATAATAATATCCCCTTTAATGATCTGCGTACTGCCTTTTGCCCAAACACCTGATACCTCACCACTTGCCGAACCATCGGCAGAGCTCGTGTCAACATCAAGGTTAGCTTTTCTGCAACTGCTAAAGGCTATAGCCGATAGCAGCACTGCCGCGAATATTTGTTTTAGTTTCATTGTAATGCCTTTTATTTATAGTTGATAAATTAAGTTAGAGTTTATAGCGAACACCTATCAAATACGTTTGCTTATAGTAATCGCTACGGATCAATGTTTGACCGTTTGCTACGATGTTATCATCTTTCAATGTCGCGTTTTCAGGGTTGGTACCTTTCAGGAACAACTTAGCCGGGCTATTAAGCAAGTTGCCAGCCTTGATAAATACGCTCAGGTTATTTTTGAAACGTTTTTCTGCAGATGCATCCATCTGGATAAAGCCGCGCTGCCAAAGGTCGTTGTTCAGGAACTGCGATACGGTATTGATGCGCGGCCCGGTGTAAGATCCGGCAATTTGTGCATCCCAGCCTTTTTTAGTGTCCTTATATAAAAATGAAAGGTTAGCAATATGCTCCGACTGACCATATAGCGGCCTGGTTTGGTTTACCGAAATCTTGTGGGTATCGCCTGTAGTGGCATCAGTTACATAAGTATCTTTAGGTGTAGTGATGCGTGAGTGGGTGTAAGTATAGTTTGCCTTTACACCAAACTTGTTAAAGAATTTGGTAAAATCAAGCTCCAAACCGTAGTTCTTAGCTGTACCAAAGTTGCCCGGCACATAATAGGTATCCTGACCACGTGTGGCATCAGCCTGGAAGCTGTACTCAATAGGATTTGTGATCCTTTTGTAAAACGCGCCTGCTAACAATTGCATGCTTGCGTCCGGGAACAACTCATACCTTAAATCATAGTTATCGGCAACGGCATGTTTAAGGTCGGGGTTACCACGCTCGTTATACTCGTCACCAATTCTTCCACCCGGAATAAGCTCATAAAAGCCCGGTCTGTTGATTGATTTGAAATAAGAAGCATGCAATTGGTGTTTATCGCTTAAAAAGTATTTCAAGGTTAAGCTTGGCAATACATCGGTATAGGTTTGGTTACCGCTTGGTCTTGACTCGCCCTGAGGGAAAAGCATCCTGTAGCCCTGGTCTGTATGTTCAACACGTGCACCGCCAACTACCTGGATGGTTTTTGTAGTAAATTTAAACATACCATAACCTGCGCCAATTTTTTCAGATGCATCATTGGTTAAAGAATTATTTACAGCGCCAGCCGGGTTAGTTACGTTAAAGTTGAGCTGGGTATAATTTGTAAAATCGGTACCGTACAACGCACTTGGGTTGGCGGCAGTAAGGTTGTAGTTATTATAGAAGCTGGTACGTTCTTTATCACGATATAAACCACCGGCAGAGAAATCAACATTAACACCAGCAATAGGCGCGGTGTAAGTAAGGTCTAAGTAACCTGCTTTGTCCTCATCGGTATTGCGCTCCCAACGGTGGGTAAGCGATGTACCGTTTGTAAGATAAGTACGCCTGTCAACAAAATTTTCGCGCACACCATTTAAGCTGATGGTTGTGTTGTTAGGCACTTCGTTTTCGGCCGAAGAGTAAACTGCCGACCATTGTACTTTTAATTTATCGTTGAACAGCTTATGATCACCACGTAATGTTCCGCTGTAAATTTGTTGTTCGGTAAAACGGCTGCGGGTTGAATAACCTAACTGCGCGTTTCCTTTGTCCGGGTCGTAATCAGTTGAAAAACTGGTAGATTTTTCGTCACGAACCTGGATACTGGTTAAGTTAACATAAGTATTAAAGAAGCTCAGTTTATTGCGGCTGTCTAATACGTAATCAATTTTTGAGAATACGCCGTAACGTTTTTGCTGCTCAGAGTACTCCCTATCGGCACGGCTGGTTACGGCGGCATACTCGGCTGTTGGAACAACTTTAGTGTTATAAAATACACTGTTGCTACCGCGATAGGTGTTCTGGTAACTACCGGCTACTAACACGCCCAATTTGTTGTTAAAAAAACGCTGACCTAATGACAAGCTACCAACAACATTTGGCGAAGGGTGTTTCAGCGTATAGTTTAAAGTTCCGGTACCAAAATCGGCCTGGGTTGCCTGGTATGCTTTACCGTTAAGCTCATAAGGCGATTTGTGGTTGATACTTGAATAATCGTAGCTCATAAACTTACGATCTAAAAGCAACTGGCTGTAACCACCGGCAATATTGGCGTTTACTTCAAAGCGTTCAGGAGCATCCTTCATTACCAGGTTAACAACACCGCCAACAGCGTCACCTTCCAAATTAGGTGTTAGCGTTTTATAGTATTCCAGCCTTGATAGCAGGTCGGAAGGGAAAATATCAAGCGGTACGTAGCGGTATTTGTTATCAGGACTTGGGATTTTGATGCCATTTACCAGGGTATAGTTATAACGCTTATCCATACCACGTAAAATAGGATATTGAGCATCACCGTTGGTATTACGCTCAACTGATACACCAGATACGCGGGAGATCACGTTAGCCACTGTCAAATCGGGAGATACTTCGATAGCCCTGCCCGATACAATGTTCATTACCTGTGTAGCTTGCTGCTCAATACGGCGGGCCGTCCTTTCGGTCGAGCCATTTCCGTGAGATGATACGGTGATTTCCTGCAATTGCTTGTTCGATTCTTCGAGGTATACTTTCAGGTGCGGGTTATCATCTTTAGATACTTCTACCTGTTGCGTTGTGGTTGTGTACAAAACATAAGATACCCGTACCGTATAAGAACCTTTAGACAAATTCTTCAATTCAAACGAACCATCCAGACCAGTGGTCGTGGCAATCTTCGTTCGGTCGAGACTTACGGTGGCCCCCACCATAGGCTCGCCGGTTTTACGGTCATAAACATGACCTTTTAACTTTTGTGCGTTAGCGGCGGTAACACACAAAAGCAGGAGTAATAATGTTTGTAAGTATTTTTTCATTTTGCGAAACGATTAATGCAATTGTGATTTGCTTTTTGACGGCGCAAAAGTGTTTAAACCAACAATACATCTGTTAAAACATGCCGTTACAAAAAGGAAACAGCGTTACATGAGGCGTATACGCAACAGCAGCACAAAATTACAATTAGTTGATTTTCAATAATATAACAAAAACACAAACCTCCATTATCATTCAGTTACCGTTACATTAAGCTAATGTTAAGCTGCAAAAAGACAAAGAAATCAACAGCAATTAAACTACAGGGCCTGTATAAAAGTGGTAAGGTTTTCACCCTGATCAATATTGAGTTTCTTACGCAAACGGTAGCGGGCAACCCGCAAACTGTCAATAGAGATGCCTAATAACCCGGCAATATCCTTTGAATCCATATTTACTTTAAGCAGGGCTATCAAACGCAGATCTGTTGAGGTAAGATCATTGCTCTGTTGCTTCAGTTTGTCAAAAAAGCTCTGGTGAACCTGCTCAAAAGCAACCGTAAATTCCTTCCAGTGCTGTTCGTGGTTAAAGCTTTGATTTATTTGCTGAATGATTTGCTGCATCTGGCGTTTCTGATCGCGCTTATCCTCCTTCACCATATCCTGCAAAGTATTGCGCATACTCTCCAGCAACTGGTTATTCTTAATGAGGTTTAATGTATGTGACGATAACTCCTGCCCTTTAAGTTCCAGTTGCTGCTTAAGGCTTTCCTCCTGTAGTTGTTTGTTCTTAAGTTCAAGCTCCATTAAATCGCGCTGGGCTTCAAATATTGACCGGTTTTGCTCGGCCAAAGCACGCTGGTCGCGCATTTTAAGGCGCTGTCTACTGAAGGTTACAAAACCAAGTATAATAAGCAACAAGGAAATAGTAACACCTGCAATGGTGACAATTTGGTTGGTTTTACGGATATTGTTAAGACGAGTGATCTCATCGCTTTTTTTATCCATATCATACAGCACTTGCAAAAACGAGGTTTGCTTCAAACTTTCCCTTGAGTATACATCAAGCGAATACTTACGGCTGAGCTCAAGATAATGGTAAGCGCTATCCATACGGTTAAGCAGCTGATATGATTTCCCCAGATCGCGGCAGGAAGCTGCTAACTGGTACAGGTTTCCTGTTTTTAACGATAGCGCATAAGCCTTGCGCGATTGCTGGATTCCCGCTTCATATTTGCCGGTTTTCCTTAAAATATCGCCGATATTATTGATCACCTCAATACTGGCAACCTCATTATTGTACTTATTATAGATCTCTAATGACTTTTTAAAGCAGGAATATGATGAATCGTAATTGGCCAGATCTTCATGGATACTGCCGAGGTTCTCATAAATTTTCGCCTGCCCGTAGTCGTCACCTATACGCTGGTAGCTGTTCAGGGCCAGGCGCTGGTAGTAAAATGAGCTATCATATTTGTGATGTTTCTCATACAAATGACCAATAGCACCCAATATTTCGGCCTGCCCTTTTTTATTATTTGTCGCCTTGTAAAGGTTTAACGCCCGGTTATATAATTGAAATGATTTATCCGACTGCCTGTTGTAATAATACAGGATTCCCATTTTGCCCCAATTTTCGGCCAGCAGGTCCTTATTACCTATCTGTCCAAATACTTTATCGGCATGCAAATAAAAATCGAGTGCCTGCGCGTAATGGCCCTGGTTAAAACAGATCTGCCCCATTTGCTGCAGGCTCATACCCGCTGTAAGGTTATCGTTATCCTGAATTGCATCGGCATGGATCTTTTTCAGAACGAGCAGTACAGAGTCGGGATGCTGCTGCGCAAGTAACTGTAATTTTTCAAACCGATCCGTTTTGCTTAACTGAGCCCGGGCCGCTGTACCAGATATTAATACAAACAGGTAAAACGTAAGTTGAATAATCCTGATGTAGCGTTTAATCATATCTGAAAATTGAGCAGGTGCCATTGCAAAGAAGTCGCCCTCAGCTACCTGAGCATAAAAAGGCAAACAAAAAAAGCATTTCAATATGAACTTAATGTTAACTAACAGCCATGTGTTAACTATTTTACATTCATTGAATAGCAATGGCAGTTTTCTAATTCCCTCCCCCGGGAGGGGTGTGTTGGAATTGTGTGTTGGCAGGGAGGGGTTTATACAGCTTTGCTACGACAGAGACATCTCGCTGAAACCCCTCCCTACACCCTCCCAAGGGAGGGAATCGCACTATCCAACGCTTTTTTCTCTGTCAACTATGACAGCCTCAAAGTCTCTTACTCTTCGTCCTGCGTTTCTTTCAGCTCGTCTTCTTTTTTGCCTTTGCCCAAATGGATAATAGGTTTGTCCTGGGTGCCGGTGATGGTCATCGGGATTCCGAAAATGCCGAAAGGCGGCAATCCCAGCCTGAATTTCAGGTTCAACTTGCCATCCAAACCTACCTGTCCTTCAAACCTCGGCCTGAAACCTGCAATGCGCATTTTGGTGCGCTCAATGGTCATGATGTTGTTGGCTATGGTTGATTTGATATCAACCTTTTTAACATCCCCATGCCCAACACTGTCGTGCCCGGTTTCTTTACCTACCGCACTCAGCAATTTCAATCCGTATACCTTAACCTGTTTTACAGAAAGTACGCCGCCGCCTTTTAATGACGGATAAACAGGTTTCATATCGCTGTTGAGCTTACCGGCCAGTTTATAATCTAACGATACAACACCTTGTACATGCGCCGCCGAGGTTGCCATATCATGGAATAATTTAATCTCGCGGTAAGCACGCTGAATGTCAAACTCTTTGGCGTTAATATGGTAATCAAAAAACGCTTTCTGCAGATTGATGCTACCATAAGTGGCGTCCATCACTACAGGTGCACCTATCAGGCTAAAGCCGGTTTGCTTAAGTATGATCTGTCCGTTGGTAATGTTCATCGCACCTTTGGCATCGCTGATATCCAAACCGTTGTACTTTACTTTTTTTACATCAGCGACAAAATTAAGATCGAGATTGGAAGGCACCAATATCACACCTGATGATTTGGTTGGCTTGGCAGATGCCGGCACACCGGCAAAGGCCATAAAATCATCGGCTATGATCAGATCGCTCTTCAGGTTAAACTCCCCTTTTAAGGGCGAATTTGGTTGCATGGCATAACCTATCACGTTGGATAAAGCACCGTCAAGCACCACTATCGATTTACCATAGTTTGCCTTGAACTGGTCAAACTTCATTTTATCCTGGTTAAAGCTGAATACACCGTTGGTGATAAAAAACGGTTTCGGGAACAGCTCGGTTGTAAGCTTGATGTTTTTCACCTTCATGCTACCCGAATTGTCCAGCTTATCATAATGGCCCGAGGTAGCATCGCTTTGTTTCCCTTTCAATTTAAAGTTGGTACTTACAAAGCCATTTACATCATAACCTTTAACGGCAAATACCTTATAAATTTTACCCAGATCAAGGCTGCCTCGCGAGGCTACGTTATAATCAAGGTCGTCAAAATTGCGGAGATTAGCCCTTAGCAAAAATGGCTGTCCTTCAAAGTTGAACGATACCGGTTTAATATTCACTTTAAGCCCTTTCAACGAGCCTGTATTGTTAAAGATATTCACGCTAACCTGCACGTTTTGCATTGGGTGCGGGTAGTATTTGGTTTGGATATACCCGTTTTTCAGGTTGATCTCCGCATTTGTAACCGGGAAGATGCGGCGGGCTGGAATATACCTGCCTTTGCTTTGCAGGTTAGCGTCAAAATCACCACGGAAATCAATGCTGTCAACCGGGTAAAACTGCTTGATATCATCTAAATGAAATTTAGCATTCAAGCCGGCATCAATTAAGGCTCCAGCCTTATTGCTTAGTTTCAGATAGCCTTTTATGTAATTATTAAGTGCATTAATGTTCAGGTTACGCACATCCATAGTGGCATTGGCAATGTTATGATCTGGACAGGCGGCATCCAGATCAAAGCTGATATTATTGATAGCTTGCGGCAGCTTGCTGTATTTAAAATACCCGTTCCTGAACGTCGACTTAAGTTTAAATTGAGGAATACTGGTTATCACGGTATCAACCTTTTGCCTTAGCCCTGTTTTCCTGATACCGGTAGTGTATTTACCTTCGGCCAGTAAATGTAAACCATACCTGCCTTTTACCTGGAATGGCTTAATACCAAAAACCTTGTACCATTGCTCCAGATCAATTTCGGTATTCACTTTAGCATAAATGTATGGCGATTTTATCCCCCTTACTTTCAGCACCGAACCAAAATAATCCTTACCAATATTAAAATAAACCGAATCTATATTTAATTTTAAACTGTCGGGGTTAAGACCGGGCAAACTTGCATCCATGTTCAGGTACAAGTTTTTAACCGGTGCAGGGGTACTCTTGTTAACGATGGAGCCGTCGCGCACTTTCATGCTGATACCCAGGTTAGGCATAATATTTTTTGAGGCGATGTACTTTCCGCTAAGATCAAGCTGGATGATGCCGTTACCGCTGATATCCATGTTATCAACATATTTGGCATATTCATCCGGTATGGCGGTAAAAACATCGCCAAGATCATTTTGATCGCTCCTGATCTTGAAATCCATATCATAGCCATCTTTCAGGAACTCAAACCGGCCTTTAAATTTAACCGGGAGCTTGTTAATCAGCAGGTCGTTTTTTTGAAATGCGAAGGCCAATGATTTGGTGTTGATACTGGTAACCAGATCGGCATTTACTTTTTTCTTAAGCACGTAAGCTTTGTTACCGTAATAAAAATCAACCGAAGCGGCATCCACATGGCTGTAAAGGTCAAAGATATCCTTGCTTAAATCACCGCTGCCTTTATAATTGAGTTCCCGAGCGTTGATTTGCATTGGCAATGAGCGGTCGTCATAAACCAGATGGCTTTTATCTATCAGAATCTGCTCAATTCCTAATGATGCGCTTGCGGTATCCGCTTTGTTATCTTGTTTTGGAGGTGATGACTTATAAACGTTATAGTTGGCTTTGCCCGCGCTATCCACCTGTATGTTGATCAGTGCATGATCAAGATAGATCTTGTTTACATTGATCTTGCTTTTGAACACTGAAGAAAGATCAATAGCCAGCGAAATTTCCTTAGCCGAAACCAGCGTATCATTCTGAAAAGGCACGCTACCATTCAGCACAAAATCATTAAGTGTGAGCGTTAGCGACGGGAACTTTTTAAAGAAAGATAAGCGTGTACTTGAAAATGAAAGTTTGCTGTTTACGCTGCCGGCCGCCCATTGTTTTATTTTTTGCGTTACAGTTTCGGGAAAAAGGTAAGGCAACAGGAACATCAACAGCAATAAACTAACAACGGTAATAGCGCTTATTTTAAGCGTTTTAACCAATACTTTTTTCAAGGGGAACGGCATATGAAATTATTATAGCTAACGAAGCATGAAAATAGTCATAAAACCTAATTATTGGATATCAAATTATGATGATTGTAATGTTAGGGGAAAGTGACGGGGATAGGTAAGATCTTCGCTACCTGGTCGAAGTTTAGCGACAGCATAACTTCGACCTAAAACAGGTTAAGCTTTCAGCTTATCCTAACTGGTCGAAGTTTAGCGATAGCATAACTTCGTCCTAAAACAGGTTAAGCTTTCAGCTTATCCTAACTGGTCGAAGTTTAGCGATAGCATAACTTCGTCCTAAAACAGGTTAAGCTTTCAGCTTATCCTAACTGGTCGAAGTTTAGCGATAGCATAACTTCGTCCTAAAACAGGTTAAGCTTTCAGCTTATCCTAACTGGTCGAAGTTTAGCGATAGCATAACTTCGTCCTAAAACAGGTTAAGCTTTCAGCTTATCCTAACTGGTCGAAGTTTAGCGATAGCATAACTTCGTCCTAAAACAGGTTAAGCTTTCAGCTTAACCCTGCCGTAATTAAAACTATGCAAAACCACGGAAGCAGAATGCTTCCATCTTTTTAGGACGAAGTTACGCTATCGCTAAACTTCGACCAGAGCTGGGCCTCGCAATGACATGTTTTTTAACCAGGACTTCGCTTTAAACAAAAAGGGCCCGCAATTGCAGGCCCTTTTTCATTCGAAGAGATTACCAGTTGCTTATTTAGCTGCCAATTTATCCCTTAAAGTTTTCATGTAATAACCACCAATTACGCTACGCGCCTGGAAACCTACCATTTTACCGTTAGTAGTTTCGTGCCAGTCGCTCAGTGGTACGCGCGATGAAGTTTCGGTAGCGAATTTATAAACCGGCGCAACTAAAGCGCTAAAATCCGCTTTGTTATCGGCCATAGCCGCCGTCCATAGGATCCAGTCGCTTTTGGTGTAGGTTTTACGGCTATCCAATGGTAAACCAAACTCATTTTGGTGTGCCAAATAAAATTTAAGCTCCGTATCATATACTTTTTGAGGGAACAATTTTAAGCCCAACACTTTATCCCAAACCATGTTGTATTTCTGGCTCCAGGTATCTTTGCTGTCAAACACCAAACCATAGTGGTCGCCGGCGTCGGCTTTTTCCTGCCATTTTTTAGCCATATCCTTAGCCATCGCTTTGTATTTTTTAGCCGTAGCAGCATCGCCCATCATACCAGCCAGTTCGCCGTAAGCATCAATAGCTACAATGGCTTTTACCGATAAGTTAGCATTATGCGCCAGGTGACCGGCAAAGTCATCGGTACATAATTGACTTCCAGGGTCAAAACCTGATTTAGCAAGGTATTCAGTCCAGATGGTTAGTGTTTTCCAGTGCTTTTTAGCATAGTTGGCGTTGCCTTCAACTTTAGCTAAAGCAGCGTTAAGAATGATCATGTTGCCGCTTTCTTCTACCGGCATATCCTCACCATAAGTTTGGCCATTAGCCAATGGGTAAGTACCCAAATCATGAGATGAGTAAGGTTTGTTCCATTTTCCGCTTTCGCTGAAGTAGAAGATACCGTTCATCATGCCCTTTAACAAATCAGGGTTATAAATCAGGTACATTGGAGCGGACGGATATGTAATGTCAACCGTATTGATTGAGCCATTGCTGAAGTTTTCTTTAGATAGGAACAACAATTCGCCTTCAGGGCTTTTAACCACGTGGTGTGCAGCAATGCTTTGGCGATAGGCCATTACGCATAGTTTAGCATATTTTTCACCACCGGCTTTAATAGCGTCCGCCCAAATTTGTGCATCGGTTTTAGCACAGGCTCCCATCACTTTAGCATAAGCTTTGGTAGCGTCGCTCAGTACACCTTCAATAGTTGCACCCGGAGTATTTCTCCACCATGGCCTTAAATTGGTCTTAAAGTATTGGATAGCGTAGATATCATCATACCCAACAGAAATAAATTTAGATACCGGCGAAGCAGTCACTTTACCAAATGGCACCACCGTACTTAACATGAATTGTTTACCTGTAGCTGTAGCTTCACCTGTTTGAGCGCCCAGGAATGATGATACTGCACCGCTTTCAGGAGTGATATATTGTTTAGCACCCGCGGTTGACGAAGCTACATAAACATAGCCCCAGTCAATACGTACGTTATCGCCTTTTTTCTGCAATACCGGCTGTTCAACAGTACCTGCTTTTAATAATTTAAGCCCGTTCTGGCTGTATTTTGATGCGGTAACTTCTTGTGATGGCGTATTTACGGCAAGATTAGTCGAGATCCCCTGGTAAATCTGAACATCATGTGCTTTACCATCAATTGATTTTAGCTGGTAAGTAATGTATGATACCGGGGTGGTAAGCAATTTCAGATCGCTCATAACCAGCGGCGAAGTGAAAGTAAGTTTCAGGTTAACCTCGCCTGCTTTAAAGTTATACACGGTTTGGGTAGCGGTAACTTTAACGCTGGTTTGTTCGGCCAGTTTAACGGCTTCATCATCCTTACTCAATACTTCCTCGGCCAAACCGGCATCAATAAATGAGCCGCCACCGGTGTTTTTGCAATGGATAGCCAAAACGTTCTCGCCTACTTTTAAATTTGATTTTGCACTGGCAGATAATGCAACAGTTTCAAAATCGCCATTAGCACCACCTTCGGTAGCAATCTGCTGACCATTAAGGTATACTTCGGCTTCATCATCATGATAGATTTTCAGCATCAAACGGCCTTTTGGTAATTCGGCAACATTAAACTTACGACGAACCCAAATGTCTTTACCTCTCCAATCGGTGCCTTTGCTTGCGCGTTCATCACCAAATGGTGCAGCTCCGCTTTTCCAGGCCTGGTCATTAAAGCCCGGTTTTTCCCAGCCTTCTGCCGGAGCAGTTTCGGCCTGGTACTGGCTGGTGTATGATTTTTCGTCGGTAGCGGCTAAAATGGTTTTATAATTAACGGCCGATGCGCCCAAAAAACGGTAGTAGTTACCATCAACCTTAATAAGGCCCAATAATGATTGATCTTTTCCTGTCCAGTGTTTGGTGGTTGATTCGTTCAGCTTATCAGTGTTTGACCAAATACTGAAATAAGTGTTGTGCGTGATCAGCGGATAAGATGGCATCTTGTCCTGAGCCAACGCTGTTTGTGCAACAAACGATGCCGCCAGTCCGGAAACAAGGAGGTACGTTTTCTTGAAAATGCGATTCATAAACTACGTTTTACTTTTTGGTTTTAATATTTGTTGTTGGGTTTAATTATTTACTCTTAGTGCCGGGCTTTGGAAAAACCTGATGCGTATTTGCCCAAATATGCCAGAGGCTATCCAGTTGGTGCACCTTTTCCGGGTGTTTTGATTTCAGATCGGTAGTTTCGGTTTTATCCTGCGACAGGTCATACAAATGCCAGGTAGTATCATTACTTAACGATACCAGCTTCCAGTTCCCTGACCGCGCGTACCTCGCCCCGAAATGTTCGTTAAAGAGATCTTCATGTCCTGGCGTTTGCTTTCCCTTAAAACTTGGGACAAGGCTGATACCCGTAGTCGGCGGGATATTATGCCCTTTATAGGTTTTAGGATATTGAGCGCCGGCCAGTTCAACAAATGTGCTCATGAAATCCATCACATGGCCTACATGGTCATTAAATCCACCCTTATTTACAGTAATCCCTTTGGGCCAGAAAGCGATCATCGGGGTATGAATGCCACCTTCGTATGATTCGGCTTTCCAATACTCATACGGGGTATTGGCTACGTTCGCCCAACGGGGACCGATGGATGAATATGTAGTTTCCGGGCCAGGCAGTGCTTCTTTTTTTGTAGCATAAACTATTTTACGGCCGTCGCGGGTCTCGTTTGGCCGGTCAAACCCTGGGCCATAAGCGGCACAATTTTCGGCACTGGCTCCATTATCCGACAGGAAAACAATCAGTGTATTATCCAATTGACCGGTTTCCTTCAGTGTTTTAATGATACGGCCAATGCCCTGATCCATCCTATCTATCATGGCAGCATGAACGGCCATGGCCATCGCATCCCACTCTTTATCCGGGTTATTTTCCCATTGCAGGTCGCCTTTCCATCGGTCGGATAGCTTGGTTTTTGTTGGATCGATGAGGCCAAGCTTCACCATTTTTTTGTACCTGGCTTCGCGGATAGCCTGCCAGCCACCTTTGTACGTGTTTTTATATTTGGCGATATCTTCTGGCTTGGCCATCAACGGCCAGTGGGGCGCATTTTCGGCAACGTACAAAAAGAATGGCTTTAACGATTTAGCATAGCCCTTGATATAAGCTACCGCCGTATCGTTAATAGCATCTGTATGATAGTAGTTTTTGGGGACTGTTTTAATAGGCGTTGTGCCGCTAACCAAGCTAAAGGGATCATAAAAATCAACCACGCCCCAAATGGTACCGAAAAACTTCTCGAACCCACGACTGGTTGGGTACTGGCTAATCGGCGAAAACTCAGAATAATCTTTATGATGATTTAACCAGGCTAACTGATCCTGTGCATTAGGTTGACCGTTGGTGTTGGATACATGCCATTTACCCGACATAGCCGTATGATAACCGGCAGATTTCAACACTTCGGCAAGGGTTACAGCATTATCGGTGATATGACCAAGATAGCCTGGCTCGTCTTCAGCGTCGGTCATTTTGCCGATGCCTGCCTGCTGATTATATAAACCGGTAAGTAACGAAGCCCTTGTTGGGCAGCAGCGTGAAGTATTATAAAACTGCCTGTAGCGGATGCCATTTTGAGCAAGATAATTGATATTTGGCGTATTAACCTCACCACCATAGCAGCCCAGATCAGAAAAACCCATATCATCGGCCATGATAACGATAATGTTAGGCCGTTTCTTTGGTAGTTCAGGTTGTTTAGCAACTTTTGTTTGCCACGCAGCCGAAATAAGCGCTATTGTACCGGTAAAAAACAAACCGGCATATAGTTTATATTTATTCATAGGCGATCATATTACCTGCGCCAAAGCTGGTTAAACTTATGTTTTCAATAAAAAGCAGGAAGGTTAAAAATGGCCGGAGCTATTATGCCTGAACATACAGCACAACGAACAGTTTTGCACGTTCCAAATTAAAACAATCCTTTTGCACAAAATGGCTCAATACTTGGTAAAATCGTATCAATCTTGAGACAAAATGCCGATCAGGCTAAAGGAGCGGCATTTACACGGTACGACCCGGTAATCTGCATCTTTAATTAAACTATAAGGCAGCTCAATTTATTACTGAACATTATACCGATACACCAACCGCCCTAAATTACCATCCTCATCAATGCCCTCAATAACTATGCGATACGAGCCAGCTCCGTCGGCGTTGAAATAATTAAACAGCGCCTGGCCATTTTTATCTGTTATCAGCTCCGGTTGCCAATAAATAGTACTCCGCAAATCGGGGCGGTTACCGGCTTGTTCAAGATTTTCATATTTAGGAGAGTAAAACACACGCGCCTTATAAAATCCGGGCACCGAAATTGGTAATATCCCGGTTGATGTGATTTCTTTTTCGGTAAGCCCCCCTTTTGCTTTTGTGGTTATCACGATTACTCCATGGCCTCCCCGCGCTCCATATATTGCCGCATTGGCATTGTAAAAAAACTCTACTGTTTCTACATCCGAGGCGCCTATAAAATCAAGCGAACCTCCGCCAGGTATTGGGTTCGCCGAAATACGACTATCTATTGCCACCCCATCCAAAATTACTAAACCATCAAAATCACTCCTTAACATTGCGTATGCTCGTCCGCCGTGTACCCTGCTTTCTACCATTTGAGTTAACGAACCTGAAACAGGAAGCTGCCCCAGTTGTATCACCTGATCGGCACTACCCGGCCCTCCTAAAGCCGAAGAGCGATATTCATTCTTTTTAACGGCCTTGATCTTCACCTCTTTCAGCATTTTTATTTTGCTATACTTCAAATAATCGTCTTGCCGTAGCTTGTTATTTTCAAGATAGTTCGTCATTGATAAATTAATATCATTGGGTACGACGTTTAAGCCGAATGACGATACTGGCAGTTTTTGATTGTTTTTGTTATAAGTCAATCTTGTTGAATTATCGCCTTTAGCTGTAACAGCCTGTAAAATGAACCTGCCGGTATCGGTAAAGAACAAGTTACTGAATGCAAAATCGCCCCTATCGTCTACTGGTTGACTTAACACCGTTGTTGGTTGCGAAGAGATCAAAGAAACAGTGCCTTCATGCATGGCGCTCCCTCCCGAACGCTTTACATTGCCGCTTATTTCCAAACCCTTTTCAGGTTGGTATGCTATAGCCGGATAAGAGCTGCTTAATAAAGGCTTCCATTTAAAACCACGATAACCATTAGTAAGCATTACCAAATCCAGGTTTTTCGTTGTTTCGTCATTCACATTGGTAAAATAATAGTTGGGTTGTTCTACATTTCCCTTCAGATCTGAAGTTAACAACAGATCAGTTAGTATAGTGCGTTCTGAATTTCCAACTACCTGAACTTTATTTTCATCTATAACGGATACCGAAAAATGGCCAACCGACGGATCACCCGCCCTGTTCTTTACATTCAGGCTGATATCAACCCTTTCCCTTTTTTTATAATCTGCTTTGGGACTGTTAATGGCCAGGCTCAATTGGTCGTAGTTTTGCACAAAAATCAGGCGTTCGCAAAGGGGCTCATTAGCGGCAGAAAATAATGTAATGGTAGCTATCCCGGTTTTTAAACGCCGCTTTAAAATATCACGTGTTATTGTCTGACTATCTAACCTGCAGGCAATGGTTGAAGCTGTGCCGCCGGAATAAATGAGTAATGTAAACTCCCTTCCTTTGTTTTGCTGGTAAAAAGCATCAGCAGCATTTATTTTAACAATAGCACGGGGAATTTCACTATTATCAACAGATAAGCTAATTCCATTTTCCATAGGCATTGGAAGATTGACAGTGTTTTTTGTTCCGTCTGCATAATTAAGTTCGGCTTTATAGCTTTTACCAGGTTGGGCTTTCAGGTAAAAAGATCCCATCCCCAGGTGCGATGAAGCAAATGTGGCTACCTGATTATTTTCATCATCGGTAATAATCCCGCTGATATTTACACCCGTTCCATTGGCGCCAATAGCCTTGAAGGCTATTTTAGACTGAATGCCGGTAATCATATTGCCGCCTTCGGCAAAAAACTGCACATCAATTTTATTGGCGACAACCGGCAACGGCGCTTTAGCAGCGCTTTCGGCTATTTTATTATTGATCGATCCAATTTTAATTTCCCGGTCAAAATAATTGTTACTACCCTGGTTTTGCATCCATTTGGTATACGCCCGAATATGATAATTCCCTTTAGGCAAAGTATCCGGCAGGGCAAAATCCCCCCAGGCCACACCATCAGTTATCTGTAGTTTAACTGACTGATCGATTCTGTTTGCTGTATTGATCAACTCGGCATGCAACACACCGCTTATATCCGATAGCTCGTGGCGATCGCCCGCGGTTATATAAGCTTTAAAGTAAACTGTATCGCCGGCTGCATAGTAGGGTTTATCAAAATGCAAATAAACTTTTTCGGCAGTATATGAAGCATTGTAATTTCTAAGCTTATTTATAACATCGGTCAATCCTGGTTTTTCATTTACAGCGCGAGTATTTAAAGGCTCATAATCAACTGGCAAAAGTTCGGCTACCCGGTTATTGCCCCATGCGCCGCTATATGTTACGCTATTAGGATCAAGCAGGGCCCCATTATCATCAAACAGGGCGTAAGACAGGTTAAAATTCAAAACCGTTACATCATGGTTAGCGGTACTGTTTATACTATTCATTTGCCCGCGTTTCGTAAAACGATGATCTTCATTATAAGTGATATGGAACGAATCAAAATCACAACCGAGGGCATGTACGCCAATCTGATCGGTTTTAACCATCATTTCATCTTCATTTAAAGGATAGGTCATCAGTATTGGGCGCCCTCTTTTGCTTAATAGTGATTTAGGCAGGTCCCGTCGTTCAGGGTTAGCATACTGCAATACACGAAACCCTTCCTCATCCAAATGTTTAGCCTGCAGTGCACGTAAAAAATGCATAGCAGATCCTTTATAAACCTGTAATCTTGCCCTTTCCCAGTCTTTCTGTTGTGATGGCGTACCTTTTAACTCTTCAAACAGCACAGAACCTTCATAGTGCAGTTTCCTGTTTGAAATGTCTTTATCATCATAAATAAAATTTGTGATAAGATACTTTACCCGGTAACCAAGCCCACGATTTTCAACAGTTAAAAAATCAACGGAAGATGCAGCCAGTGTTTTCGTATCATCGTTGTAGGCAAAATCAAGCATTTCCGGATTCAGAATTTTACATTGATCGGCCAGTTCCGATTTGCCTAAAAACTGCTCTTTAAAAGTTGTTAAATACTGCGCACGATTGGGGTCGGTGTGCTGTTTTACAATTACCTCTTTTAAAGCATAGGTTTTAGGCGACATGATAATATCGGGCAAAACCATATCACTACCGGTTACCGTTATGTTTTGTTTATAGGTTTCAAACCCAACAATGGAAACTACCAGCTCATATTTACCATTTTTAGCGTCGACAAGGGTAAACGTTCCTTCGGGTGTGGTTTTTGTCCCTACAGTAGCATTACTTAAAAATACACTTGCGTTCGCGATAGTTTTTTTATCTGTTGCGTTGATAACCCTGCCTGTTATCCTGGTTTGAGCCAGGCACCAAAAAGGAGAAACCAGCAAATAGCACAGAAACAATTTCTTTAACATAAGGCAGACGATTTAGGTATATAATAAAGTAAACAGCTGGCGCCGAAACTTTTAAGAGACTTATGGTAGTGATAAAGTTATTAAATATTATTACCAAAACCAATACAGCATTTTATACTAACTTTCCGATTTATCACTAACATAAAAATGTATAATTCACTCACCGAAAGATTAAGAAACCAACACCTTGCTATAGCAGAATTGGTTGCAGCTACAAGCAACGAGAAGTTGGCTTCGCCACCTGCACCGGGTAAATGGAGTGCTTTGGATAATATAGCCCATCTGACCCGTTACCAGAAAATATTTATAGACAGAATACACCAGATACTTAATGATGATGTACCTGTGTTTGATCGTTATAATGGGGATCTTGATCCCGCGTTTACACCCTTCAGATCGATGGGGCTAACTGAACTGCTGGATATTATAAAAGCAGACAGAGCAACAATTTTCGATCTGCTCTCCGGGCTCACTGATACAGAACTATTGCGTATTGGTGTACACCCTAAATATGGCAGGCTTACTATTTCAAAATGGACCGAGTTTTTTGTACTGCATGAGGCCCATCACCTGTTCACGATTTTTCAACTGGTAAACAGTACCGAATAATTGCCCAACAAAAAAGGCAGCCCAATGGGCTGCCTTTTACTTTTATTAAAAGTTTTTATTTACTGTGCTAACTTTACTTCAACACGGCGGTTAAGTACACGGCCTTCTTCGGTTGAGTTATCAGCAATTGGTTTGCTTTCGCCCCAGCCTTTTACAGTCAGGTTATCACCGTTTACACCACTGTTAACTAAATACAGTTTTACAGAATTTGCCCTATCAACAGATAATGACTGATTGTGTTCGGCAGTACCTTCGGCAGAAGCGTTACCATTCAAAATGAATTTAGCCGACGGATCTAATTTCAGTTCCTTAACTATATGATCTAACGTTTGGTAAGAAGCAGTTTTTAGCACTGCTGAGTTAAACTCAAACTGGATATTGGTAAAATTATAGTCTGGTTTTTCCGGAGCCGGAGCTGGTGGCGGCGGTGGTGTTTGCACTGGTTTTTGAACTGGCGGCGGCGTTGCAGCTTGTACCGGTTGAGCTGGCGGCGGTGTTTGCACCACGGCTTTTTTGGTTTTGCAGGCTTGGGTAGTGATAGCTAAAACAGCTATTGCAAGAGCTAATAAAGGTGTTTTTAGAGTTTTCATATCTAATGATTTGCGTAAACATAAAAAACGTTGGCATAATGTTTATAGTGCCCAACCATAATTTTATGGTTAAATAATGCTTTTTACGTACAGATGTAGATTATTTAATCAATAGTTATGCCATTTGCCTAATAAAAAGCATCAAATCAAATGTTAGGTGCCTCACCAGTACTGCTTTTCTCACACAATCAATTTATATTTGCTATAACTTAAAAGCGAAAACAACCTACACCTTGCATCTCATTAAATCCACTACCGATATCATTAACTATCTAAAAAATCGGCTGCACGAAACCGACATTACCCTGTATGCCGGTGCAACGGACCGGGAAATATATGAATTTGAGAACAGCGCAGGCGTTAAGTTACCTGATGATATCCGACAATTTTACCAGTTCTGCAATGGTTTTATATCGGATGAAGACTTGTTTCGCATTGTCCCGCTTAATGAACTTATTCACAGCAACTCTCTTTATATTGCTGAGTTCCTGATTTACAGCGATCTTTGGGAACTGATCATTAATCCTGCTGCAAATAATTGCTACGAAATAACGTGTACCGATAAAGATCAAAACAGTTTAGTATTAACCACTTCATTTTTTGAGTTCCTCCAGCACTTTTTAATAGGTGGTGTATTTGAAAAGGATGGTTTATATGACTGGACAAATGCGATCTCTGCAAAAAACCGGGAATAACATTACAATCCCCCTTCAAATCCCCTACAAGCTAAGAACAACGCCCAATCTCCCCCAGCCTATTCTTATCTTGGCGCACCATTACAAGCCATCGCCATGAAAAAATTATTTACCGCAATGTTAATTGCCGTTACAACGCTTTCGCAATTTGCTTTTACTACAGAACAAGTCAAGCCCGATAAATCCCCTGTCGAAAAAATCGCCGAAAAAACCCTCAAAAAACAAATAATGGCCGAAGCAGCCTGGGCCATGCAGCAGCAGCCGGTTACGGTTACCGCGTCATCATCGCCCAGAAGCGCCGGCGGCAAACACGATTTTTTTTCGGAGGCCGATTATTTCTGGCCAGATCCTAAAAATCCCGAAGGGCCATATATCAACCGCGATGGCATGACTAACCCGGATAACTTTGTTGAACACCGCAAAGCGATGATCCGCTTCAGCAAGATCATCGGCGCGCTGGCTTCGGCCTATAAACTAACCGGAGATGAAAAATATGTAAATCAGGCTGTGATCCATCTTAAAGCCTGGTTTATGGATCCTGAAATCATGATGAACCCGAGCCTATGGTTTGCCCAGGCTGTCAAAGGTCAATTCACCGGTCGTAATTATGGCATTATCGATACCATCCACCTGATGGAAGTTGCCCAGGGTATGATTGTGATGGAGAAGGCTATGGATCCGGCTACCCAATCGGGAGTAAAAAAATGGTTTGCCGACTATACCAACTGGCTTATGACCAGTAAACCCGGTATGCAGGAAAGAGATGTAAAAAATAATCACGCAACCTGCTGGGCTATGCAGGTTGCCTCGTTTGCAAAACTTTGTCAAAACGGTGCAGTGCTTGATTCGATAAGGATACGTTATAAAACGATACTGCTACCACGCCAAATGGGCTCCGATGGCAGCCTCCCCTTAGAGCTGGAGCGTACCAAGCCGTATGGTTACTCCATTTTCAATCTTGATGCCATGACCATGTTATGCCAGATCCTTTCAAGCCCACAGGATAATTTATGGAACTTTGAAACTCCTGATGGCAAATCCATTAAAAGAGGTATAGCTTATTTATATCCTTTTGTAGCAGATAAAAGCAAATGGACTTTAAAACCCGATGTAATGTATTGGGATAACTGGCCGGTTGCCCAGCCATTCCTGTTATTCGGCGCTAACGCTTACCGTGAAAACGCGTGGTTAACAACCTGGCAAAAACTGGATCATAACCCTCAGGTTGAAGAAGTTATCCGCAATTTACCTATCAGGCACCCGCTTATCTGGTTTTAAACCGGGTAAGCGATTTACCCAAACTACCCATTTTCTCCTGCTATAATAATATATAACTGTGAGTTAAGCGTATCACAAAAATATTTCTTTGCTCAAAAGGAGGATTTTCCCTGTTAAGATTGCACTACAAAAGCACTACTACGCTTGCGATTGAATCGTATTGAGGTTATTATTAGGTATTTATAATTAGATGTTTATATAATTTTACTCATACCAAAACATCTATTACACCTATTAACGCACCTTTCCTGATATTAGTATATGATATTCATAAGTATCATGAATTTGGTTAACAGGTTTATGTTTTATTGTCCGGCTTATTTATAAACCAAATAATACATCAAAAACCACTTAACAAACTTAACTTATGAGATCAAAATCTAACTCTTACCTCCTTGGCCTATTCCTGGTCGCGATGGCTGCACTATCATCCTGTAAAAAGGATAATATGGACCAGTTTAAAACCGGGGGCAACTCTAACACCGACAACAGCAGTAAAACGGTTGCTGTTAATAACGCCGTTCCTGTTGCCTCATTTAAAGTAATTGGTTACCTCCCCAGCTGGCAGGGCGATGTAAACGCGGTACAGTACAGTAAATTAACCCATGTTAACTACGCTTTCCTTACCCCAACAAACACCGGGGGACTAAATCCGCTTGACAACCTTTCAAAATTCACTACCCTGGTATCAAATGCACACAGTCACAATGTTAAAGTTATTATTTCTGTTGGCGGCGGCGGTGGCGGCGATGCCTTCCATCCTATTGTTGCTAATGCAGGGTACCGTACCACGTTTGTTAATAACATGGTTAACTTCTGTAACCAGTACAATGTCGATGGTGTGGATATCGACTGGGAATTCCCATCCGCCGGTACCGAAACCAATAATTTTTACCTGCTGCTGCAGGAATTGTCAACCGCTATGCACAACGGTGGCAGGGTATGTACCATTGCCTCCATCTCGGTTGGCGCAAGCTATGTTACCAATAATATGTTCACTATCCTTGACTGGATCAATATCATGGATTATGATGACAACAACTTCCAGCACTCTACTTACCAATCGGCGGTTGATTGTTTGAGCTATTGGGCCGGTCGCGGTTTACCGGTTGCCAAAACTATATTAGGCGTTCCATTCTATGCAAGGGACAACCGGTACGATTATTCGACCATGAATTATGTTGATGTACTGGCTGCGGGAGGCAGTCCCAATTCCGATACCTTCCAAACTTTTGGCTATAACGGTATCCCAACTATTAAAAGCAAAACCACACTGGCGCTTAACCAGGCCGGCGGTATGATGATCTGGGACCTGGGTGGCGATGCAACAGGGGCTAACTCATTACTTTCGGCCATGAACTCCGTTATTACAGGTGGCACTACTACTCCCCCAAATACGCCGCCAATTGGCACTGTAATTTCGCTGAAAGGCTTTAACGGCAAATATGTAAGCGGCGAAAATGGCACGCAGGCCATGACCTGCACTCGCACTACAGCCGGCGACTGGGAGCATTTCACGGTGCTTGATGCAGGCAGCGGTAAAATTTATCTGCGCAGCATGGGTAAATACGTTTCATCAGAAAACGGTACTCAAGCCATTACCTGTAACCGAACCACTCCAAGCGACTGGGAAAAATTTGACTGGATAGTCACCACCGATGGCAAAATTACCCTGCGCGGCAACAATGGCAAGTTTATCTCCAGCGAAAACGGCACCCAGGCCATGACCTGTAACCGGGCCACGGCTTCAGGCTGGGAAGCTTTTGGTTTGAATCAATAGAAAAAATTTTATTTCAAAGCAGGGTACTGTGCGATTCCCTCCCTTGGGAGGGTGTAGGGAGGAGTTTCAACAACATGCTGTAATGAGCAGAACGAACAAACCCCTCCCTGCCATCACACATTTCCGTCACACCCCTCCCAAGGGAGGGAATTTGAAGAATATCGCTTTTCATCCAATTACCAATAAACCAAATTATGAAAACAACTTTAAACTCCCGCCTGCTATGGTGTATAGCAGTAGTTTTCTTTGCGCTTTCATCGTGCCGTAAGGATAATTTTTCATCCAATCAGCCCAGTGCTCCGGTTGATAACGCGCCTCAAAAATCGGTGGCTGTTGAGGCAGTTCCCGGCTTCAAAGTAGTAGGCTATCTGCCAAGTTGGGCCGGCGCTGTAAGCGCGGTTCAGTTCTCGAAGCTTACCCACATTAACTACGCTTTTGTGCCTCCTACTCCGTCGGGTGGCATTGGCGCCGTTGATAACGTATCTAAACTTCAAAGCCTGGTATCAACCGGTCATGCCAACAACGTTAAAGTACTGGTATCATTTGGCGCTGGAACAATGGCGACGACAGCGCCTTCGAAACATTGGCCGCCAACGCAACATCCCGCACCAATTTTGTAAACAACCTTGTCAGCTTTGCCAATCAATACAACCTGGATGGCATCGACATCGACTGGGAATACCCTGACGACGGCGCTTCGGCTAACAACTATGCCGCCTTAATGTCACAGTTAAGCACAGCGCTTCACAACCAGGGTAAGCTGTTAACCGCGGCAGTAATATCCAACGATGGTTCAAGCGTATTGAACAGCGTATTTGGATATGTAGATTTCCTGAACCTGATGGCTTATGACGGTGATGGCTCAAACCACTCACCATACTCACTGGCGCAAACATCATTAAACTACTGGATCGGTCGCGGGTTGCCTAAGGCCAAAGCCATTTTAGGGGTTCCGTTTTACGGCAGGGAGCCTTATACTTCTTATGCCGATATACTTGCAGGCGGCGGCAGTCCTAATTCGGATACCTGGAACGGTATTGGCTACAACGGTATCCCAACCATTAAAAGCAAAACTACCCTCGCCATTAACCAAGGGGGTGGTATCATGATGTGGGAACTATCGCAGGATGTTACGGGTGCTAACTCCCTATTATCGGCTATCAATTCTGTGATCAATGGCAGCACAACACCGCCATCATCTCCACCAATTGGCACCATAATTTCGCTAAAAGGCTTTAACAATAAATATGTGAGCGGTGAAAACGGCACACAAGCCATGACCTGTACGCGTGCCACCGCGGGCGACTGGGAACACTTCACCGTATTGGACGCCGGCGGAGGCAAAATTTACCTGCGTAGTATGGGCAAATATGTATCGTCAGAAAATGGCACACAAGCCATCACCTGCAACCGCACTACGCCCGGCGACTGGGAAAAGTTTGACTGGATAGTTACTACCGATGGTAAAATTACCATTCGGGGCAACAACGGCAAATTTATCTCCAGCGAAAATGGCACCCAGGCCATGACCTGTAACCGGGCCACTGCTTCAGGTTGGGAAGCTTTCGGCTTAAACCAATAAAACTATTAACTGCTTATATAAAAGGCCGGGGTTATGATACTGAAATCATAACCCCGGCTGCTTTTCAAAGGAATAGGTATTTATATTTTTTTACTTCACAAACCTCGGCAGTAGATTAGTGGCGGCACCCATCATTTTTATTTTATACCGATAACCTCCGCCAAAAGCGTCTTCCTCTTTCAAAAACTCGTGGTTCTTTTTACTGATCCAGTACGTTTCTGTAAAATGACGGCCATTGTAATCGCTTTCATTGTATAGTTTCCAGCAATCCACTTTATTACCATCTAAAGTTGATATTACCTCACTGCCGGTTACTTTATAAAGCACATAAAGCGGCGCCGGGATCCCGGCTTCATAAAAAGGGATAGCGAAACTTTTGCCTTCGGCCAGCGGTAACATCTCAAAGGTTTCAATGTCTAAATTCCAGTTAAGGTTAGGGAAAGTAAAATCAAGTTTAAAATTCTTTGCTTCGTTATTGGCATTGGTATCGGCGCTTGCAATTTTATCAGGAGCCCAGTTAAAGGCTTTTGTTTTTTTTCCGATAGTTTCCGAATGATAAAGAGGCGAGAAATCGGCAACCTTATTAATAGAATAAACAGAGCGGTACGATGAACTATCATTACCATACCAATGCTGGGTTACGGTAAATACTTTTTCGCCGTTACGGGTCTCGAGGTTTATATCGCGCAGCCAAAGCCAGAACTTCAGACTACGGTTGTCTTTAATATTTTGAAAATAAACAAGGTATTGCCTTAAGCCGGGTTTAAGCGTTGAGGTAAGCAAGCGCTTATCTTTTATGCGGATAGTATCGGTTTGGGCAAATACTTTAGGCGTGTGTGAAAGCAGTAGTAAAAGGCTGAGACTAACGGCTACGATCTTTTCAGCTAAATGTTCGGTTTTCATGATAATTTGATGGTTTGATAAGGATAATTTTCTGTTAATAGTTCAAAACTGTCCTTTATCAAACGGCAAATAAAATCAGTTAAACCACTTCCGCTTTCTTTTTAGCCCGATACGGTATTTATTCAATAATGTGCCTGTAGCAACGTTTATTGAACCATTAACGTCATTTATTGAATAAATGCAGGTAATGGTTTAAAGCCGGCATCAACAAACAAAAAGCTTAGTAATTTTAAAAAATGCAACTATTTAAAGCCCGGCCATCCATTAAAAAACTCCAGCTTTTGGTATGGATATCGGTATGCCTGCTCCTGTTTTTTTCTTATTTGCCGATGGATGGCGCAACCCAATCGGCTATGTACGCCAGCGTAACTACCGCTTTTTATGCCATCATTATATATGGAAACATATCGGTTTTGTATCCCCTGTTTTATCAAAAAGGCAAATATGCATGGTATGTGCTGCTGGTGATCATATTTATAGCAGCAACCGGCACGCTCCGCGGGTATATTACTTTATTGCTCTACAACAGCTTCTTTGCAAAAGCACCTGAACCGGTAAGCTTAAAAGCTATTACCAACTATATTTCGGGTGGGGTGCTTATTTATATGTTAAGCCTGATATTCCGGATAGCATTAGAATATTTTAAGCTGAAACAACAAACCGAAGAGATCATTATACAAAAAAGCCAGGCCGAACTGAACCTGTTAAAATCGCAGGTGCAGCCGCATTTTTTGTTCAATACGCTCAACAATATTTATTACGAAGCCTATCGCGAAGCGCCACGAACGGCAGCATTGATAGAAAAGCTTTCGGATATCATGCGTTATTTTGTTGATGAAAGTCCGAAGGACGATGTAACCATTGGTACCGAGGTACAATTCATTGAAAACTATATCGCCTTAGAAAAAATCAGGATCAGGCATGAAGTAGTGGTATTTTTTGAAAAGAATTTCAACTCCGATCTCCGGATTCCGCCCATGCTTTTGATGACCTTTGTTGAGAATATTTTTAAGCATGGTATCGATAAATCGAGCGAGCAAAACCTTATTGGCATATCTTTGATTCAGCAGGATGGTTACCTGTTTTTTAAAACCAATAACGCCATCCATGTTCAGGCAGCAAGCAAACGCGCAGCAGGTTTTGGCATTGCCAATTTAACCAAAAGGCTAACCATGTTATATGGCGCAGACTTTGACCTGAAAATTGACAACAGCAACAACACCTTTTCTGCATTTTTAAAGATCCCGGTAGCATGAACTTAAGCTGTATCATCATTGACGACGAACCCAACGCGGTAAACCTGCTCGAGATCCTGGTGCAGCAAAGCACCCAATGGCAGCTTAAAGCCAAGTGCTACAACGCGCTTGAGGCATTGGCTTTTTTGAAAAGCCACAAGGTGGATTTTATATTTCTGGATATCAACATGCCGCAGCTAACCGGTATGGAACTGGCCGGTCTGCTACCCCCGCAAACCAAAATCGTGTTCACTACCGCTTATTCGGAATACGCTGCCGAGAGCTACACCTATCAAACTATTGATTACCTGCTCAAGCCCATCACCCTAAAACGCTTCCTGGCGGCCATGCAAAAAATTGAAGCCTATTTTGGTAAGATCGATCAAGTAATGCCCCAAGGCCAAACCGCCGACGAAGGCTACTTCTTTGTAAAATCGGGCAAGGTATTACGCCGCATTCTGCTAGACGAGATCCTGTACTTTGAAGGTGAAAAAGAATATGTACGCCTCGTTACCGGACAGGAACAATTGCTGATCTATCGCCGGCTTAAAGATATTGAAGAACAACTTTCGGCTCCATTTGTACGGGTGCACAACTCCTATATTGTAAACACCAAACAACTGGCAAAAATTCAGGACAATCACATCTACATAGCTGATAAACATATCCCTGTGAGCGAAAAATTTAAAGATGGTTTTATGGCGATAATTAATAAAAGGATATTTTAGCTTCTGTAAAGCGAACCAGGCTTTACCCTATCTTATGAAATTCAGAAAACTATCCGGCCTGTGCCTTTTGTTATTTATCATATTTAATAACTCTTCCTTCGCCCAGCAAAAAGTAAGCTTTCTGTTGGTTGATGAACAGTTGTTGACCAAATCACGAGGACTGTTAAAACAAGGCGATAAGGAAGCATCTGCCAAAATCAACAAGATGATTAACCGGGCAGATAGTGCAATTATCAAAAGGCCATATTCGGTTACTTTCAACAAAACCAAAACCGCGCCAAGCAACGACAAGCACGATTATGTAAGCCAGGCCCCCTACTGGTGGGCCGATCCCGCAAAGCCTAAGGGCCTGCCCTACATCCGTAAAGATGGCGAACGCAACCCCGAAATTTATTTACTGCATGACCGCAGCCAACTGGGCGATATGTGTACAGCTGTTAAGCAGCTGAGCTTCGCGTATTATTATACCGGGAATGAAAAGTACGCGGTAAAAGCTAAAAGTTTATTGCAAACATGGTTTGTTGAACCTGCAACCCGCATGAACCCTAATTTAAATTATGCGCAATATATTCCAGGCCTTAATGACGGCCGGGGCATAGGTATAATTGAAAGCAGGGAGCTTACCGCGATACCCGATGCTATTGCCATGTTAAACGGTAGCAAGGCTATGGATGAGAAATTGGTAAATGATATAAAAGACTGGTTTAAGGCATTTTCTGGTTGGCTCCAAACCAGCCCCAACGGTAAAGATGAACATTCGCAGCTCAACAACCATGGCTCATATTATGATGTACAGCTTATAGATTACTCGCTTTTTACAGGTGATAGTAAAACTGCTATAGAATTACTTAAGAGCACCACTATCCCCCGCATTGATAAGCAATTCACTCCTGAAGGTGCCCAGCCCCTTGAACTCGCCCGCACCAAATCGTGGGATTATGTGAATATGAACCTGTATGCCTGGTGCCAGCTGGGCATTTTAGCCAACCATTTAAATATCGACCTGTGGCATAAACAAACCGTAGATGGCCGGGGAATGAAAGCGGCTGTAAAATGGCTGATCCCTTATGCAGCCGGCGAAAAAAAATGGGAAAACCAGCAAATAGCATCTTTTGAATACGAGCAGCTAAAGTTTATTATGGACAAGGCAAGTGCGCAATATCCCGACTTGAATTTTGATGCTGTATTCAAGAAGTTTCCGAAGGGCGTTGAAGTGGAGTGATAACCTTAGTTGCGGCTTACCTGTTTAGAATGCTTTAGTTTACTCTCAGCACATCGGCTCTGGCCTATTTGTCCCATCATCTTAAAGTCATTTGAAATAAAAACGCTATAAGTAAATGAACATTTACTTATAATTGTATAACAATTCAAATTACTCGTGTTATGAGGCCAAAGAATTTAGAGAAGGAACAAGCGATTCGCACCATTGCCCTTGATATTATTGCCAACGAAGGGCTCGAAAACCTGAGTATGCAAAAGCTGGCTAAGGCAGCCAATGTATCGCCCCGCACTATCTATATTAAGTATGAGGATAAGGAAGACCTGCTGATCAAGCTTTTCATCACCGAAGTTTTAGGAGCATACGAAACTGCTATTCTGAAGGGGTTTGATGAAAAAATGGATTTTGAAACCGGTATCAAAAAGCTTTGGCACAATGGCTTTCAGTACTTAAAAAACAACCGTACGCATTTCGCCTTAATTCTTTATGGTAAATCTTCGCCTTTGCTTAACAAAGCCTATCAACGGGAAAATATTCAGCAAGGCCAGTTCTTCGCTCCTATCCATCGCTTTATTCAGTCAAATGTCGAGGCAGGCGTAATCCGCGACCTTCCTTTCGATGCTCAGCGGGCCCTGATGTTTTCGCCGCTGCTTGATTTGATGAACGAGTATTTTGATCATCTCAACAGACCTGTACAAATCATCACCGACGAAGTGATAGCGGCCTGTTGTGACGCGGTAATAAAAGGTATGATGAAATAATTAAACAACATGAAAGCAATTAAAAACAAAAATATAGCAATAGTGGGCGGTGGCCCGGGTGGACTTACCCTCGCACGCATTTTACAAATGAACGGTGCCAACGTAAAAGTTTACGAGCGCGACTTAAATCGTGAAGTGCGTGTACAGGGTGCTACCCTTGACCTGCATGAAGAGTCGGGTTTAAAAGCCCTGGAAGTAGCCGGACTGATGGATGCCTTTAACGCCAACTATCGTCCCGGTGCCGATAAACTAAGAGTTGTAGATAAATACGCCAACATTATACACGATGAGCACGGAGCCGACGGCGGCTCGTACAATCGCCCCGAAATTGACCGCGGCCCATTAAGAAAAATCCTGCTCGATTCCCTGCAACCGGATACCGTGGTTTGGGATAGCCAGTTTGTATCACTTGATGAGCAGGATGGTAAAATTAAGCTGGATTTTAAAAACGGTTCAACCGCGAGGGCCGATCTGGTGATAGCCGCCGATGGTGCAAATTCAAAGATCCGCCCATACATTACTCCTATTAAACCATTTTATGCTGGGGTGAGTGTGATAGAAGGAGCCGTTTATGACTCAGAAAAGGCAAGTCCCCGGGTTCACGAGCTGCTGAACGGCGGTAAAATATTTGCCATGGGCGACGAAAAAACGCTGATAGTAAGTTCTAAGGGAGATGGCAGCCTGGTATTTTATGCAGGTATCAAATCAACAGAAACATGGCTGCAGGATAGCGGGATTGATTTCAAAGATAAAGCATCAGTATTTGCCTGGTTTAAGCAGGAGTTTACCGGCTGGGACAATATCTGGGATGAATTGTTTGAAAATGCTGAGCCCGTATTTATTCCCCGCCCGCAATACTGTATGCCTTTAGATCAAACCTGGGAAGCTTTGCCCAATATAACCATGCTTGGCGATGCCGCCCATCTAATGCCGCCTTACGCAGGCGAAGGCGTTAACATGGCTATGCTCGACGCTTTAGAATTGGCCCAACACTTATTAAATAATGAGTTTGAAAACACCCGTGATGCTATAGCCGCTTACGAAAAAACAATGCGCGCGAGAGCATCCGAAACCGCCGCTATGACGTTGGAACAAACAGATTCACTGCATTCGGCTGATGGGCTAAAGAATTTGGTGGCAATGTTTAATCCGGAGGGGTAATTTCAATCGGCAAAGTCGATAAGATAAAATCCCAAAAACAACGTCATTGCGAGGAACGAAGCAATCCCAAACTCTACAGGGCGAACCTGCAAATCGGGAATTGCTTCGTTCCTCGCAATGACGCTTTTATAAACTTATTTTCCTTAGATTATTTTAGAGAATCTACGAAACAGTCAATTCGCCCCGCAAATCAGTTTCAAGCCATTCCCTAACCTGGGCCGGGTTATCACTTTGACCAAGCAGGTACATCATTTTGGTAACGGCGGCTTCAAAGGTCATGTCGTAACCGTTGGCAACGCCAATATCTTTCAGATGCTTGCTGGTTTCATAACGGCCAAGTTCAACTGTGCCTACCTTACATTGTGAAATATCAAGGATCACCTTACCACTGTCGATAGCGTTTTTCAGCAAATCTATAAACCAGGCATCCGTTGTGGTATTACCGGCTCCAAAAGTTTCCATTACAATGCCACGCACATCGGCACTTAGTATGTTTTCGACTACCTTAGGGCTTATGCCTGGGTACAGTTTTAACACACCTACATCACTAACCAGATTATTATGGATAATAAGGGCGCTTTCGTCTTCAGGTTGCCTGATGTCGTTTACGCTGAAACGCAAATGCACGCCCGATTCGGCCAATATTGGATAATTTGGCGAGCGGAAAGCTTCAAATTTTGATGAGTTATATTTAAAAGCCCTGTTACCGCGGAAAAGTTTATAATCAAAATAGATACAAACCTCCGGCACACGGGCACGATCGTTCTTTTTGGCTTTGGCTATTTCAATAGCCGTCATCAGGTTTTCCTTCGCGTCGGTGCGGATAGCGCTGATAGGCAATTGCGAGCCCGTAAAAATAATAGGCTTACCTAAGTTTTCTAACATAAAACTTAATGCCGAAGCGGTGTACGCCATTGTATCCGAGCCGTGCAAAATTACAAAGCCATCATTATCATGGTAGTTAGACTGGATAAGTCCTGCCAATTCGCTCCATATCTCAGGGTTCATATTTGATGAATCAATGATCTCATCAAACGAATGCACTTTAATACGGCAATTAAGCTTTTCAAGCTCGGGCACGTTATCCATTATTTGCTCAAAGTTGATAGGCTTGAGCACCTTAGTAACCGGATCACTCATCATACCGATTGTCCCTCCGGTATAGATGATTAAAATTTGGCTCATTAATTAAGTTTATGCTGTGGTAAAATATTAAACAATTTCAAATTCCGAACACAAGCCTGGAATTTTCGGTAGTGACCTCGGCCACTTTTTCAATGCTTGTGTGGTGAAGCTCGGCTACTTTCTCCGCAATATACACCAGGTACGAGCTTTCATTAGGTTTACCCCTGAACGGAACGGGCGTAAGGTACGGAGAATCTGTTTCTAAAACTATATGTTTTAAGTCAATTTCCGGTATTACTTTATCCAGTCCTGAGTTCTTGTAAGTTACAACTCCGCCTATCCCAAGGTAAAAATTAAGGTCGATTACTTTTTGCGCTTGTTCAACCGTACCGCCAAAGCAATGGAAAATGCCACGCAGTTTTTCATCCGCTTCCTGTTTCAACACTTCGTACACTTCGTCAAAAGCATCACGGCAATGGATCACTATGGGCAAATCAAGGCTTTTAGCCCAGTTGATCTGTTTTACAAAAGCATCTACCTGCTCTTTCAAATGCGTTTTATCCCAATACAGGTCAATCCCAATCTCGCCAATAGCATAGATCTTATTTTGCTGATGGGCATCCATAATGGCCGATAGTTCGTCTTCCCAGGCCTCCTTTACATCGCAGGGATGTAAGCCAAGCATAGGGTAACAATATTGAGGATAGTCGTTTACCAAACCATAAACCAGCGGAACAGACGCGGCATCAACATTGGGTAAAAACAAACGGGTAATGTTATTATCGATACAGCGCTGCATTAATGCCGCGCGTTTTTCAGAAATGGTTTCGTAATATAGATGTGTATGCGTGTCGGTTAAAACCATGCTGCAAAAATAAACCTTGAATACTTAATAACGAATTTATAACCGTAAAGTATAAACCCATCCAACTAAAAATTGCTCCCTATAAACAAAAAACCTCTTGCTTTTAGGGCAAGAGGTTGATTATTATGATCTTTTAATATGATTACTTGGTCTTTTTTGCAGGGTTAACCTTCACCAATTCAATATCAAATAAAAGGGTGCTGCCCGGAGGGATAGCGCCAGAACCTCTATCACCATAGGCAAGACCCGATGGAATAATGAAAGTAGCTTTTGAACCTTCGTTAAGCAAAAGCAAAGCTTCTTCCCAACCTGGTATTACCCTGCCTTCGCCCAGTACCACACTAATTGGCTCGTAAGGACGACCAGGCTGATCTAAACCGGCAGCCTTGGCATTAGCTTCGATGCTGCTGTCAAATACTTTGCCGTTAAGCAGCTTACCTGTGTAATTAACCAGTACGGTATCTCCGTTTGCCGGTTTGCCTTTATCAGTAGGGCTTGTAATTACATATTGTAAGCCTGATGCTGTGCTTGTGGTTTTAAGACCGTGTGAAGCTACATACGCGTTAGCAGCAGCTACTTCAGCCTGTTTTTGCTTTTCCAAAGCGGCATTTCTTTCGGCCATAGCTTCATTTATCGACTGGATCTTTTCCATTTTAATCACAAAGCTCAGGAAACTGCCTTTAGGAAAAAACGGTGGACGGGCTTCTTCATGACCTTTAAATATCGAATCGGCAGGAATTTTTACCAAAGCACTGTCTTTAGCAGCCAAAAGCGGGAAAACATCCATCATATCGCCTAAACCGCGCGACGGCTGGATTTGCGCCTGTGCAGGGTGCCCTGCTGCGAAGCTATTATAAAGTACAGAATCTTTATCCGTTTTCTGGATAAAGTTAAAAGTGATCACATCACTGGTTTTAGGTTTTACCCCTGTGTTTGCGGTATAGATCTTGTAAAAAGAACCTTTGGATGTTTTCAACATGCCAACAACCTGCGGTGGTGTAACTGTTTTTTTTGCAGGAACAGCCTTTTTAGCCACGCCGCTTTTGGCTGTAGCAGGGCGTTTTTTTACAGCACCGGTTTGCGCATTAGCAGTTAAAGCCGATAGGCTTAACAATGGTGCTATAAAATAAAGAATGTACTTTTTCATAAGCTATAAATAAAAAAGCCTTTCCTGCTGGTGCAGGAAAGGCTTTGTAAAATAGTATAATTATTTTGTTGCCGGAGTTGGCGCTGGCATTTGCATTTGCGGCATAACCGGTTTCGGCGCGTTTGGATTTGGGTGAACAATGTTTACCAGCTCAACTTCAAACACAAGTGGTGTATAAGGCTGCATTTGCGGGCTACCCTGGTCACCATAACCTAATGATGAAGGAACAACCAATACAGCTTTAGTGCCTTTGTTAAACAATTGGAAAGCTTCGTCCCAGCCTTTGATCACTTTGCCTTCACCTACCGGGATGCGGATTGGCTGGTAAGGGTTCATCGGGTTGATCTGCATTTTTTCTTTAACAGCAACTTCTTTAGAGCTGGTTTCTAAAACCTTGCCGGTAACAAGTCTTAAAGTATAGTTAATTACTGCAGTATCACCTACGGCCACGTTTGCACCGGCACCTGGGGTAGTAACAGCATAGTTTAAGCCTGATGCTGTTTTCACAAATTTCAAATCTTTATGAGCATCTAAGTAGCCTTGAATTTTAGCAGGCTCTTTACCTTTAAGTGCATCGGTCTGGCCTTTCATGTACTGAGTAACACGATCACGGAAAACCTGCTCGTTAAGGGCACCTTTAGCAATAACTTTTTCAATTTTGATGGTATAAACCAGGTATTTGCCTTTAAAGCCCGGAGGACGTTGCTGGCCACCTTTAAATACCGAATCGGCAGCGATTTTAAATGTAGCGCTATCGCCTTCACCTAACAATCCTAATCCAGAAACAATATCACCTTTCATTTGAGGTTTAGGCATCAGCGTTGGAATAGGCTGGCCATTATCATAAGAATTGTTGATAATTGAATCTTTATCGGTTTTAAGGATCATGTTCAGTGTCATAAAGTCACCTTCCTTAACTTTAGGATTGCCTTTTGAAGTGTGGATGTTATAAAGCAAGCCACCATCGCCTTGCTTAAACCCACCGTTGCAACTTGCAAATCCTATAGCCGCAAGTGACAGAAACATCAGTTTTCTTTTCATCATTACTTTTTTACTGTATTAATAGTTTTTTATATTCAGGTAAAATTTGTTTAAACTGTTGGATAACGTGTTCGAGGGTATCATCTGAATGACCTCCCGCCGCATTGCGATGACCACCACCGTTAAAGTATTTTTTGCAAATTTCATTGGCCGGGAATTCGCCTTTTGAGCGCAAAGAAAGTTTCACCCTATCGGTACGTTCAACTATAAAAGCAGCCAATCGCACATTTGCCATTGATAGCGCATAATTCACAACGCCTTCGGTATCGCCGGTTTCAACGTCAAAACGCTGAAGGTCCTGTTTACTTACGGCAATGATAGCGGTATTAAATTCTGGTAATACCTCCAGGCAATTCGCCAGGCAATGCCCTAAAAAGCGTAACCTGTTTTCAGACGCGCTATTATAAACCAGCTCATGAATGCGCCAGTTAACGGCACCCGCGTCAATCAGGTCGGCAACAATGCGGTGAACCCCAGACGTAGTATTAGGAAGCCTAAACGATGCAGAATCGGTCATGATGCCTGTGTAAAGACACGTAGCCACATCCTTATTTACAAGTTCTTTATGGTGAAGTTCATTTACGATAAAATCATACACCAGTTGCGCGGTAGCGCAGGCGTTGATATCCCAGTGCCTGAAATCGTCAAAATCAGCCGGTTCCAGGTGGTGGTCGATCATGATCTTATAAGCGCTGCTTTCGGCAACCAGTTCGCCCATATCATTGATACGGCTCAGGGCATTAAAGTCAAGGCAAAATATCAGCTTGGCATCGGCTATCAGGGCGGCAGCCTCTTCGCGGTGCTCGGTATAGACAATAACGTTCTCGTTACCAGGCAACCAGCTTAAAAAGTCAGGATAATCTGTAGGGGCAATAACCCTGGCATGATGGCCCTGCTGTATTAAATAATTATATAAGCCTAATGACGATCCCATAGCATCACCATCAGGTTTATGATGGGTAGTGATTACTATCTTTTGAGGTTGCGTTAAAAGGTCAGTAAGCGAAGCTAAATCTAACATCAATTCTTAAAAAAAGAGTTGCAAAGCTAAATAAATAAATGAAATACAAACCATCTAATTTAATTCAAAAAGCTTTATGATACAGTTACAAAAGCCTATTTTTGCGGCAAATTTTAAATAAGCACGTAAGTGTAGTTTAAAATTAACCCAACAAAGGCATTTAGTCTATTAATAACCAAAAAAAGAAACAATTATTTCAATGAAAACTAACAGAACGTTTACAATGATAAAGCCAGATGCTGTTGCAGACGGCCACATCGGTGCTATTTTAGATATTATTACCAAAAATGGTTTTAAAATTGTAGCCCTTAAATACACTAAACTATCTGCAGAAAAAGCCGGACAGTTTTACGAAGTACATAAAGAGCGTCCTTTTTATGCCGGACTGGTTGAATTTATGTCATCAGGCCCTATTGTAGCTGCTATTCTTGAAAAAGATAACGCTATTACCGAATTCCGTACATTAATTGGTGCTACTAACCCTGCGGATGCTGCTGAAGGCACTATCCGTAACCTGTATGCAAGGTCAATTGGTGAAAATGCCGTTCACGGTTCAGACTCTGACGAGAACGCAGACATTGAAGGAAACTTCTTTTTCTCGGCTTTTGAAAGGTTTTAATTAGCCTTATTTCGGGTGCAATCAGTCAATCAGCGGGTTGCGCCCGAAATGTTTACGTTTTTCTTGGAAGTATGGTTACATTTTTTTTAACTTTACATTCGCTACCTGAACATTATTACATTTAGACGAACCAAGAAATATCGAACAAGATGAAGCCGTTATTCAAATACATATTTTACGTACTGGTGCTGGTACTTTTAGTTATCGGTTCGATACTGCTTTATAAAACTCACCCTGAAGCACAACTTGCTTTTACAATTCCGGGCTTGTTCATCCTTGCTTACTCAAAGCTTACCGATGATATTAAGCTAAAGCACCACGGTATGGTTAGAGGAAGATAATCTCTTCTACAATAATACTTTTAGCTTCATTATTTATTTTCTCGATGATCTGACTGCGCATAAGCATCAGTTCGTTTTTTATTACCGACGATTCAATCCGCAGGAATAATTTCCTGTCGCGCACAAATAACTCTTTAGTACGGTTGGCTACCGATTTACCTACCAGATCAGGCCAGGCCGTAACAACACCGGTTTCATCAAAACGTCTTTTGATCTTGTACACATTAAGCATTTGCTCAATGGCCTCTTTCAGTGTTTTATCATTAGTTTTACGCATCAATCGCTCCTCCCTTTACTTTAAATAATTTAACGGGTACCTCTATTTTATTAAAAACGCTTTCAACACGCTCAACTCCGGTATCGGTTATAAAAACCTGGCCAAAATCATTGTTTGATACCATCTGCATCAATTTGGTAACGCGCCCATCATCAAGCTTATCAAAAATATCATCCAACAAAAGCAAGGGTTTAAAACCCTTTTGCTGATACAGGAAACTGTATTGGGCAAGCTTCAATGCAATTAAAAACGACTTCTGTTGCCCCTGCGATCCAAATTTTTTCATGGCCATGCCGTGAATATTAAACTGCAGATCGTCTTTATGGATGCCGGCGGTGGTTCGCTCCAGCGCCTTATCACGGTCAAAACTCTTTTTTAATAAACTATCAAAGCTATCTGTAAGCAATTGTGATTCATAGATGAGTTCGACCCTTTCGGCATTATCGCTCAAAAAATCGTAGTGCTTATTAAATACCGGTACAAAGGTATCCATAAAGGCGCGGCGCCTTTCAAAAATACGCATGCCCGAATCTGTTAGCTGCTCATCAATTACTTCAAACAACCCCGCGTCATACCGCCCGGTTTCATTTACCTGTTTTAACAGCGCGTTACGATTGGTGAGGATCTTATTATAGGTGATCAGCTCATCCAAATAATGGTTATCCGTTTGCGATATCACATTATCAATAAACTTCCGGCGCTCCTCGCTCCCCTCGGTTATAATACTGGTATCATTTGGCGAGATCATTACCAGCGGCAGCAGCCCGATATGATCGGCCAGGCGCTGATAATCTTTTTTATTACGCTTAAACTGCTTTTTCTGGTTCCGTTTTACCGAGCAGGCCACAGCCTCCGGCTGATCATTTTTATTAAAAACTCCGGTAACAATAAAAAAATCGGTCCCTTGCTTTATCTGCTGACTATCAATTGGGTTAAAGTAACTTTTGCATAATGAAAGGTAATGAATAGCGTCAAGCAAATTAGTTTTGCCGGCCCCGTTGTTACCTGTAAATACATTAACCCCCTCGCTGAAAACCAGTTCGGCCTCATCGTAATTTTTAAAATTGATAACTGACAGCTGTTGCAGGTGCATGGGATGGCAAAGTTAGTGTTTTATTAGATTGAATAAGTTCAGAACCATGATTAATAGGATTAATTGATTTTCATGATATCAGGGTAAATTCACTTTTTCAAATGTTCCATCTATCATGTCATCCTTTAATCAAGCATAATCATGGTTCATAATCAACCATTCACCCCTCTTTAAAGATTTAATACAAAAGGTATTGCCAGTAAATTTGAAAACCGTATTTTTGCAAACTTAATTTTAGAACAACAATGTCAAAAACCCAGGCGAACACCAAAGTTGCAGCACCAGAAAACAATTTTGGTCAGAGTGGCAATTTTGTACGCGAGAACCAAAAAAGCTTACTGTTTATTGTAGGGGCTATCGTCGCCCTTATTGCTATCTATTTTATTTACATTAAATTATACTTAGGTCCGCGTGAAGTTACTGCCGCTAACCAAATGTATAAAGCACAAGAGTTCTGGCAGCAAAAAAACTGGGACAAAGCCATTAAAGGCGATGCCGGTTTCCCTGGTTTTGAAAAAATCATCAGCGATTACAGCAACACTAAAGCTGCTAACCTGGCTTATTTTTACCTGGGTACAGCGTATTTAAATAAAGGTGATTACCGCAAAGCCGTTGACAACCTGACTAACTATCGCGGTGACGACAACATGATTGCAGCCGAAGCTTTCGGCAGCACAGGTGATGCTTACGTAGAGTTGAAAGACTACGAAAAAGCAGAAACTTATTTCAGCAAAGCGGTTGACAAGGCAAAAAACAAATTCTTATCGCCACTTTACCTTAAAAAGTTAGGTTTAACTTACGAGGCTCAAAAAAACAACAAAGAAGCTGCCGACGCTTATAAAAGGATAAAAAATGAATATCCTGAAAGTGCAGAAGCTCAAAATATCGACGAGTATATAGCACGCGCTGAAGCAAAACAATAATTTATTTCGGATTTGAGAATTTCGATTTCGGATTTATCAGGTAGTTAAATACCTTTAAATCCGGAATCGATTTTTTTTATAAGCACATTTTAATCGTCAATCACAGCGCTTAACAAATCCGAAATCGAACCACCGAAATTCGAAATAAAAATATCCGAAATCAAAATGGCTACACAGCTTAAAAACCTTTCCGACTTTTCAAATACCGAAATACCTTCGGCAGCACCGTATCGCTTTGGCATTGTCGTGGCCGAGTGGAACGCCGAAATTACCAATGCACTTTACCAGGGCGCATACCAAAGCCTGGTAAGCAATGGGGCGTTGGCCGAAAACATTTTTTCATACCAGGTACCGGGCAGCTTTGAGCTTACCTCAGGAGCCGATCTATTGCTGCAAAAAGGCGACCTTGACGCGGTAATTTGCCTGGGCTGTGTAATACAGGGCGAAACAAGACATTTTGATTTTATTTGCGACGCGGTAGCACACGGCGTAAGTAATGTATCTATAAAATATTCAAAACCTGTTATATTTGGTGTATTAACTACCGATAATCAGCAACAGGCTATTGACCGGGCAGGTGGCAAACATGGCAATAAAGGCGATGAAGCGGCTATCACCGCTATCAAAATGGCTGCACTTGCCGAAACATTAAACAGTTAACACACGTTAAAGCAGTTAATTTAGCTCAACATGAAAAAATTAGTTTACATAGCACTTATAGCGGCGGCAATTGCAACAGTATCATCCTGCTCAAACAAATTGTGCCCTGCTTACGGTTCATATCCTAAAACAGGTCGTTAACAGTTAATTGTCATTTTTAAACCTGTTTAAACACATTGCAGAGTTTTTGTGTTATAATTACGTTATAGCATTTTAACTATTATAATAAATATGAACTGGATTTCGTTGGAGACGGCCGATCAGCTTATGCAGATCAAGCAGCAGGAAGGCTATAGCCTTATATTTAAACACAGCACACGCTGTTCCATCAGCATGATGGCAAAAAGACGATTTGAGCTTGACTGGGACAATCTTCCCGAAAATATGCCCCTCTATTTTTTAGACCTGATCAAACACCGCGATCTGTCAAACCAGGTTGCGCAATTATTCCAGGTACATCATGAGTCGCCTCAGCTATTACTCATCAAAAATGGCGAATGCATTCTTGACCAATCGCACAGCGGTATCTCCGTTGATGAAACTTTAGAAGTATTGAATTAATTTTGTTCATGGATCATAGTTCATGGTTCATGGGTTCATAAAATGTTAGTGTTAGTACGTTACAGCAAATGATCATTTTGCAGTCATTTGCTGCCACTATGAACAATGAACCATTCCCCATCAACTAAATATTTAACTACATTTGCACCATGATTGAATTGCCGGTAGTTCCTGCTGTTAGCCAGCCTGTGCGTAAGCCCGATTGGCTTAGGGTTAAACTTCCTACAGGAAAAGAATATGCTCACGTACGCAGTCTTGTTGATACCCACAAACTGCACACTATATGCGAAAGTGGTAACTGCCCCAATATGGGCGAGTGCTGGGGAGCCGGTACTGCTACTTTCATGATCCTTGGTAATATTTGTACCCGCTCATGCTCGTTTTGCGCTGTCGCAACCGGCAGGCCGTTGGCTGTTGATGTTGATGAGCCAAACCGCGTAGCTACTTCGGTAAAACTGATGCAGGTAAAGCATTGTGTCATTACCTCGGTAGATCGCGACGATTTAAAAGATGGCGGTTCCATTATCTGGGCCGAAACCATTAACGCCATCCGCCGCGAAAGCCCGGAAACTACTTTAGAAACTTTGTTACCCGATTTTAAAGGTAACTGGGATAACCTTGCCCGCGTTTTAGAAACCAGGCCCGAAGTGGTATCTCACAATCTGGAAACCGTAAGGCGCCTTACCAAAGAGGTTCGCATCCAGGCAAAATATGATCGTAGCCTTGAGGCTTTGAAACATATTTCAGAAGCTGGCCTGCGCACCAAATCGGGCATTATGCTTGGCCTGGGCGAAACTGAAGAAGATGTTTTGGAAGCTATGGATGATCTGCTTGCAGCCGGCGTACACATACTTACATTAGGCCAATACTTACAGCCAACTCGCAACCATCACCCGGTAATTGACTGGATCCACCCAGATCAGTTTGCCCGTTACAAACAATTTGGACTTGACAAGGGTTTTAGATATGTAGAAAGCGGACCACTGGTACGCTCTTCTTATCACGCAGAAAAACATCTGTTTGAAATGTGATAATTCCTTTATATCTTCACCAAGTTGAGTAAAAAACGAAAAATATCGCTGTCGGAAGAAGAACTGGTGCTGTCATTACAGCACCGGGAAAAAATTGCCGTAGAAGCGCTATACGATATGTATTCGGCCTCGTTATTCGGGGTGATATCACGCATTATAAATGACACCGCTATAGCCGAAGATGTTTTACAGGAAACTTTTGTAAAAATCTGGCATTCCTTTTCAAGCTACAGTACTGAAAAAGGCCGTTTATTTACCTGGATGGTTAATATCGCGCGCAACCTCGCGATAGATAAAATCAGATCGAAAGATTTTAAGAACCAAAACAAAAACCAGGAGATTGAAAATAACGTAACTTTCATTGACGAGCAAAGGAACACAGTTTACAAACCTGAGTTAATGGGCGTTAAGGATTTAGTGCAAACGCTAAAACCCGAACAAAAGCTAATTGTAGAGCTGGTGTATTTTAAAGGTTATACCCATGTGGAAGCCGCCGAAGAGTTAGGCATGCCGCTGGGAACCATTAAAACCCGGTTACGAATGGCAATCATGGAACTCAGAAAACATTTTAATTGAGAAAGTGGAAGATTTAAAAGCATATATTGAATCAGGGATACTGGAACTTTACGTTCTGGGGGATGTTACCCCGGCCGAAAGGTTACAAGTTGAAGAGATGGCTTCAAAGCATCCGGCTATTAAGGCTGAGCTGGATGAAATAGAGCGGTCAATAGAATTATATGCTGAAGAAAACGCGATAGAACCATCTGAACAATTACGTAACCGTGTATTAGGCAGCCTGCTAACAAATTTTGGCGACGATAACAACTTTCCGACGCCAACCCACGTACAACATGAAAATGTTGTAGCCATGCAACCTAACGCCGATAAAGGAACCAACTTTTATAAATACGCATTTGCAGCTTGCCTTGCTTTATTATTAGCAAGCGCCATAGCTTTATATAATCTTTATACCCGCCTTAACGACACCAATACCCAGTTAAGTGCCATGCAGGCGCAAAATCAGCATTTTAGCAATACGGTTAGCGCGAAGGATAGTGAACTGAACCTGTTAAGAGACACATCATACAAACTGATCCACTTAAGAGGTACGGCAAAATCGCCTGAGTCAATAATGACTGTTGCCTTTAGTCCATCTAAACAAAAAGTGGTTATTGATATGGAAGGCCTTAAACTACCTGCCAATGATCAAAATCACCAATACCAGCTTTGGGCACTGGTGGGTGGCAAACCGGTCGATCTGGGTGTATTTGATGCTACATCTGATTCAAGCGGCTTCAAGAACATGAAAGCAATAGCCGCAGCCGATGCGTTTGCTGTAACCCTTGAGCCACGAGGCGGAAGTGCAAGCCCAACACTATCAGAGATGGTGGTACTCGGCAAATACTAAAACCATAAATAGCCGCCTTTTAGGTTGCTCATAAATAAAAAAGCTTACATTTTTTTCAGATTTATTCCGAAAACGATGTAAGCTTTTTGTTTTTTATCCGTTAGTAGTTATATTTCGTGTAAACCTAAAGTTCACGGAATAAATTATTTAACATATTTTTAACGAAACCCAAAACCAATTATTAGTTTTTTTGTAACTAATAAGTACGTGCAAGCGTCTTATGATTAGTTAGGACATAAACGAGAGAAAAAACCTAAAATTCCTAACCCCCAGATTTGAGTATTTAGTTCTTTATAAGATCAGTTAATAGTTAATTAAAACGGGCGTATAATACTTGCGGCCGTTTTTTTATGCCCTTAATTTTGCCATGGTGATTGGCAATTGCGCAATAAGTTTACCCGGCAAAACAACATGCATGCGGTTAGGCAACGCCAGTTCGTCACCAGCTTTACCATGAATGTAGGCACCAATAATACAAGCCTGTTCCGGAGCATACTTCTGGCCAAGCAACGCGGCTATTATACCGGTAAGCACATCGCCCATCCCTCCGCTTGCCATAGCGGCATTGCCCGATGAATTGAAATAGGCTGTACCATTAGGTGTGGCCACAATAGTATAATCGTTTTTCAGCAGGATACACAGGTTTAGTTCTTTTGCCTTAACTATTGCTTTCTGTAGCCGCTGCCACCAATTGGTATGATCACCAAATAGCCTGTCAAACTCTTTCATATGCGGAGTTAAAACGCTCCCGGCAGGCAATTGAGTTAACAACTCCTGATTTTCCGCAAGTAGGTTCAGGGCATCAGCGTCAATAACTAATGGCTTTTTATAGTTTTTAATGATAGCATTTAACAACTCCAGGGCACCAGCTTCTTTACCCAAACCTGGCCCCACAGCAATCGAACTGAATTTATCCCACTCAATATCAGGAAGTTCATCACCGGTCCTCACTATAGCCATAATTTCGGGCTGATAGCTGTTAAGTGCCGTCAAACCGCTTTCGGGGATACAGGCCGTCGTCAATCCCGCCCCCGCATGTGCCGCGCCAGATGAACTTAGCAAGGCTGCTCCCATGGTTTTTGCCTGTCCCGCCACGATCAGGGCGTGCCCGTAAGTGCCTTTATTACTGAAGCGATGACGAGGTTTGAGCATCTGCCTGATATCTTTTTCTTCAATAAATTGATATGGCGAATTAAGGCCCTGCACAAACTTTTCATCGATACCAATATTTACCGCTTCCCAGCAATTGATATAAGGTGCCGACTCAGGCAGCAGGAAATTGATCTTGGGCTGCTGAAAAGTTATCACTAAATCGGCCTTTATGGCAACAGTATCTTTTGGCACCTCTCCTTCGGAAAAAAAGCCTGTAGGTACATCAACCGAAACAACTGTGCGGTCAAGATCATTGATGTAATTAACCAACCGCTCGTAATCGCCAGAAAGGGGCTTGTTTAACCCGCTGCCGAGTAATGCATCAATTATTACCGGGCTGTTATCTACAGGAATCTCTTCGCCATTGCCAAGTTCGGTTATTGTTACGCAGGTTTGCTTTAACCTTTCAAAATTATGATTGAAATCGGCAGAAGCTTTATCAGAAAAACGGGCTATAACAACATGCAGATTATTATAATGATGGTCGCATAAAATACGAGCTATGGCTAAGCCATCGCCCCCATTATTCCCGGTTCCGCAATAAAAAGTTATGGGTTCATTTTTATCGGGGAAACGATTTGCAAACCATCCCACAAAAGCCCTGGAAGCACGCTCCATCAGGTCCACAGATGATATCGGTTCCTGAGCAATGGTATAGGCATCACCCTCGCGAATTTGTTCGGCAATTAATAAAGGAAGCATATATCCTAAAGTAAGGATTTATAAGATTTGTTTGCGGGGAAATTAATGCGAATGACTTTATTGTAAAAATATAAAAGCCATCCTGGCAGAATGGCTTTTATGAATAACAAGCATATTAGAGAAAACCGCCTTATGGCTTCTTCCAAAACAAGTTGCTGTTGTTTGTATGATAGGTTATCACACTATACCATTTACTAACCGATGTTTCAAACCTATCGGCTTTGGGATTTTTACTCCCAACAGGCAGCAGTTCCACATATGTAAAAACTTTACCTGGCGTAATTGTTTGCGAATTGTATTCGCTAACAACCGGGCATATCATTCTGTATAAATGCTCGGCTAAAAAGGTATATACATAATCTTCCTTTTTAGTTGGGATGTTGTGATAATTAGCCGTGCTGTTTAAGATGATCGGTCTGCCGTCAATTATACGTTGCCTCACTTCTTCTATGCTTAAAAACGCCCCTTTCTCATCTTTCATATAGGCATTTTCCTGCGGGTCGATATAGATCCATTTATTTAGCGAATCGATATACAGCGCGTTAACCACATGCCCACCGTGTGCTACAGGATAAGCGTCAGAAAAACAAATAACTGTTCTCGACTTAAAACCCATAGCTAAGAAAATATCATTCATCCCTATCGACAGTACATAGCAGCCCTGCCCCACCTTGTGCGAACGATAAAAAGAGATCACGTTCATGGTATTCAGCGAATCAATATTAAGCGTGTCCTGATGCGGCACCTGGTTATGAAACCAATTTAGTAAACGGATGGCCCTATCGGTTTGAGAACCTTTGCCGGCAACCGAATCAAGATTAAATGCCTGCCTCAAACCAATTAGTTGTGGGCTTAATTGCGATTGATAAGTAAAGTCGGGAAAACTCTGATGCCCTGTATTATCATATGGCGCACTTTTGCTTAGTTCTTTTACATGCGCGAAATTGCTATAAGATTGTGCTTTTACTTGCGCTGCGGCTGCAAACAACAGGCAGGCAATTATAACTGATTTAACTTTCATTTGTATTTAAATTGTTGATTTTGAACAAATAAACACACATAAAATATCGCTTTTTATATTTTTAGCTGTAAGGGCAATCATGTGCCGTCAAAAGGGCATTTTTAACGACGAACTAATTTCAGGGAGATAAATTGCCTGTTAAAGGTTTTCAATTCGTTACTCGCAAAAAAATTGGCCGTACAAATAAAAATTCAGCATTTTTAACCATGCCGGTACTCAAACACATACTTTATAAAGACATCATAAGGCACAGTTTATTCTGGCTGGCGTACATACTGTATCAGGCGGTAACCTATAAATGGAACAATGTAGATGAACTTAGCTTTCAGCTACCTCCGCAAATTATAGGTATTACGGTACCATTAACCATAGTTATTACCTATATAAATCTGCTGATACTAATGCCATGGCTATATCGCAGGCGCAGGTATGTTTTATATGCCGTATTCTTTTTATTAATAATAACTATCGGCGGTGTACTTACAAGGCTACTCACCCACCTTTTTGTACTACCATGGGAACAGGTCCATGACCCGGCCAGATATAAATTGGAAATAAAAACATTTTGGATCCCAATACGGATAACACGCCTTTCATTTGAAATGGGAACAATACTTGCCATCACTATGGTATTTCAGCTTATGAGAGATAACATACTGCGTGAAAAACATTTAAGGCAGATAGAAAAAGAGAAATTTACCGCTGAGCTCAATCTCTTGAAAGCACAGATCAACCCGCACTTTTTATTCAATACATTTAATAGCCTGTATGCGCTCACCCTCAACAAGTCGGACATGGCACCGGGGCTGGTACTTCGCTTATCACAATTGATGCATTACATGCTCTACTCAACATCCGGTGATACGGTATCATTAAACAACGAGATCAACTATTTAAAAGATTACATCAGCATTGAGCAAACCCGCTTTGCCGACAGGGTTGATATTTCTTTTCAGTGCGCCGGTGTAAATGCCGATGTAAAGATCGCCCCGCTTCTGCTCCTGCCTTTCGTCGAAAACGCGTTTAAGCATGGGGTTGAAGAAGGGTCGGGCTGGATAACTATTAATCTGAATTATTTAAATGGGCATCTTTATTTTAAGGTTGAAAACAGCTATGTGGCAAAAGCAATCCCTCCTAAACCGGGAATAGGCTTGGCCAATGTGCAAAAACGACTTGAGTTGCTATACCCGGGCAAACATTACCTTAACCTTACAAAAAACGATGAATCGTTTGAGGCTGAACTCAAAATAAACCTATGAAAACAATAAACTGTATAGTTGCCGACGATGAAGAACTGGCGCGGGGTATTATTGAGCGTTACATTGCCCAATTACCACAGCTTAAACTTGTGGCATCATGCGCTGACGGAGCCGGAACTTTTACCGCGTTAAAAAACGATAAGGTCGATCTGCTTTTTCTGGATATTAAAATGCCGCAGTTAAGCGGGCTCGAATTGCTTCGCTCCATAAAAAATCCGCCGCCAGTGATATTAACAACAGCCTTCCGGGAATATGCCCTTGAAAGTTTTGAAGTTAACGTAATTGATTATCTGCTAAAACCCGTTCCGTTCGATCGCTTTTTGAAAGCTATTGAGAAATATGAGAGCCTCACTAATCCAACAGGCAATATAGATCCCCAAACAACTTTTGTAAATGATGATATAAAAGAGGCTTTTATTTACATAAAGGCCGATAAAAAAATGGTTCGGGTATTACTAAAAGACATCTTGTTTATAGAGGGGCTTAAAGATTACGTGCAGGTACATACAACCGACAAAAAGATAGTTACCCACCAAACCCTCAATTATTTTGAAGAGAAATTGCCGCTCAGCCATTTCATGCGTGTACACCGGTCGTATATTATTGCGCTAAACCATATTCAATCTTATTCGGCAAGCGAAATTGAGATAGGTGGCCGGCTTATTACTATTGGCAACACTTATGCAAAAACAGTGTTAAAACAGCTTGGCTCCGAAAATTGACAGCAAAAAAGAGGCCGTCCTTTTGGGGGGACAGCCGTTCTTTTATCGGAAGTTTTAGGGGTTAAACACCTTGAGGCATTTGCTTCATCGTTTCGGCCAGGTCAAGCTCCAGGCCTTTGGCAACGGCCATACCTAAGTTGATATCAGCCCTAAACCAGTGACAAAGCTGGCGGTTGATGATCATATCTTTTTTAGGCCCTTCAATACCACTCATTGAGTTTACGATGTTGGCAATCAAATCATTTTTCTGCTGAGCATCCATCAGTCGGTAAAGATTTCCCGGCTGGGTATAATGATCGTTTTCACCTTCGGCATTACGGTCATACCAGTCGCCTACCGGGCTGCCAAAATCCCAGGCTGGCTCTTTATAGCTTTGATCTATTTCGATATCATCAAAACTATTAGGGAAATAGTTAGGGTTTGATCCGCCATTACCATTAACCGCCATCTGGCCGTCGCGCTGGTAATTGTTTACCAGGTATGGGCATTTGTTAACAGGAATCTGTTCATAATTACCACCTAAGCGGTAACGATGGGCGTCAGGGTATGAAAGGATGCGGCCCTGTAGCATTTTATCCGGCGAGTAGCCTACGCCATCAATAACATGCGCCGGTGCAAACGCAGCCTGTTCCACATGGGCAAAATAGTTATCCGGGTTTTCGTTTAATTCCAATACGCCCACTTCAATCAAAGGATAATCTGCGTGTGGCCATACTTTAGTTAAATCAAAGGGATTAATATGGTAGGTTTTGGCGTCTGCTTCGGGCATTACCTGTATTTTGAGCGTCCATTTCGGGAAGTCGCCATTATCGATAGCTGTTAATAGATCATGCTGTGCAAAATCAGGATTTTTCCCGCGCATTTCACCAGCTTCGGCATCGGTAAAGTTTTTAATGCCCTGCTGGGTTTTAAAGTGAAACTTAACCCAAAATCTTTCATTTTTTGCATTGATGAATGAGAAGGTATGACTGCCGAACCCATCCATATGACGGTATCCATAAGGCGTACCACGGTCGCTCATCAAAATAGTTACCTGGTGTAAGCTTTCAGGGTTTAACGACCAAAAATCCCACACCATAGTGGCGCTTTTGCAATTTGTGTAAGGATCGCGTTTTTGGGTATGGATAAAATCACTGAATTTTTTAGGATCTTTTATGAAGAATACCGGGGTGTTGTTACCAACCAGGTCCCAGTTGCCGTCTTCGGTATAAAACTTAATGGCAAAGCCGCGTGGGTCACGTTCGGTATCGGCCGAACCTTTTTCGCCACCAACGGTCGAAAAACGCAGAAACAATTTGGTTTGTTTACCTATATTGTTAAATAGTTTGGCGCGGGTGTATTTTGAAATATCGTGTGTAACTGTAAAAGTACCATAGGCCCCGGAACCTTTGGCATGAACCACCCGCTCAGGAATCCTTTCGCGGTTGAAGTGCGCCATTTTTTCGTGTAGGATATAGTCCTGTAACAGGATAGGCCCACGGGGACCAGCTGTCATAGAGTTTTCATCTTCCACGTAAGGTCTGCCCGATGCTGTAGTTAGTTTCTTTTTGTTTGTTTCCATATTTAGTTGCGTTTGATAGTTCAAACCTCACGAAAATATTTGAATAGAAAAAATCAATAATTATTATCTTTGCATAGCATTTATCTATATTACATGACTATTACACAACTGGAGTATATTGTGGCGGTTGATACCTACCGAAGCTTTGTTTTAGCCGCCGAAAAATGTTTTGTTACCCAGCCAACGCTAAGTATGCAGGTACAAAAACTGGAAGATACCCTTGGCGTCAAGATTTTTGACAGGAGTAAACAACCGGTAGTCCCTACCGAAATAGGGATTGAAATTATTAGCCAGGCACGTGTAATGCTGTCTGAAAGCGAAAAGATCAAAGAGATCATTTCCGACAGGCAAAAGGAACTTTCAGGTGAACTACGGGTGGGCATCATTCCTACCGTTTCTCCATACATATTGCCCAAGATCATCCACGGCTTTATTGAAAAATATCCGCAGGTAAAACTGATTGTGTGGGAACAAACCACCGACGAGATAATTCAACAGTTAAAACTGGGTATGTTGGATTGCGGGATCCTCTCCACGCCGCTGCATGAAAGTAACCTTACAGAGATCCCGGTGTTTTATGAAAACTTTGTAGCCTATGTATCCAAAAACAGTAAGCTCTCTAAAAAGAAAAACATCGTTCCGGATGATATAGATATGGAGGAGATCTGGATTTTGAACGAAGGCCACTGCATGCGCGAACAGGTATTGAACATTTGCCAGCGACGTAAATCAACCCGGGGTTTTCAACATTTTGAATACAACACCGGCAGCGTTGAAACCCTTAAACGCATGGTCGACCAAAACAACGGGGCAACCATCCTACCCGAACTGGCCCTATCCGAACTAAGCGAAAAACAGCTGGATAAAGTGCGCTACTTTAAATCGCCGGAGCCGGCCCGTGAGGTAAGCATTGTGATACAGCGTAACTTTTTAAAACGCAGGATGATTGAAGCTTTAAAAGCTGAGATACTGGAGTTTGTACCTAAGCGAATGAAGAGCAAGAAGAAAAAGGAAGTGATGGATATTTAAGTGTTTACCTATCCCTTCTGCCAGACTTACGAAGTTTTTAAAACTTCGTAAGTATCTCAACTGGTTAAACTGATCTGATTAAAGATCGATTTGATTCCAGCCAACAAAATCAACTAATATCCTGATTTACAGTATTAAATACATCTTTATTTAGATTTATTATAAATAATTTGCATTATAACACTTGCATGACTACTTTTGCGCAATTATTTATATTTAGTCTAAATAACAATGATTCAACCCCTACAAGCTTTCAAAAAGTTATTTCCTCTCACAGTTTTAGCGCTATTGCTGCTTATTAATACACTCCCTACTCTGGCGCAGCAAGCAAGGGGTACTCTAAAAGGTAAAGTTATTACCATAAAAAACGACCCGGCCGAAAACGTATCGGTAACACTTAAAGGCACCAAGTTTGGTACTATTACAGACGAAAACGGCCTCTTTGAAATTAAAGCTCCTGAAGGTAACTACACGCTGGTTATATCCGAAGTTGGCGCAAAAGGTCAGGAAAAGGCTGTAAGCGTAAAGGCTGGTCAAACAACCAATCTTCAAACCATAACCGTTGATAATACCGTTCATGGTTTACAGGAAGTAAATATCAACGCAAACAAAACCAATAAATTTAAACGCACCCGCAGCGAAGATGTGGCTAAAATGCCATTAGCCAACCTCGAAAACCCGCAGGTTTACAATACCATCAGCAGCCAACTGATCCAGGAACAACTAATTTTTTCTGTTGATGACGCGCTGAGGAATACCCCGGGTTTACAAAAAATGTGGGATGCAACCGGTCGCGGTGGCGATGGAGGCGCTTACTTTAACAGCCGCGGTTTTATTGTGCAAAGCTCTATTCGCAACGGTATTGCCGGTAAGGTTACCAACAGCGTTGATGCAGCAAATATTGAAAGAATTGAAGTGATCAAAGGCCCATCTGGTACTTTGTTTGGCAACGCGCTAACATCATACGGTGGTTTAATCAATCGTGTAACTAAAAAGCCTTATGACACCTTTGGTGGTGAGGTGAGCTTATCAGGCGGCAACTTCGGTTTTTACCGTGGTAGCGCAGATATCAACACACCGCTTGATAAAGATAAAAAAGTACTATTCCGCTTAAATACCGCGTTTAACCACGACGGTAGTTTTCAGAATAATGGTTTTTCCCGCAATGTGGTTATCGACCCAAGCATCGTTTACAAAGCTAACGACAGGTTAACTATCAGCGCCGACGCGGAGCTATCTTACGGCAAAAACGTAGGCAAAACTATCTACTTTTTCCCTTATGGGCTAACTGTTGAACAAATGGGTTTCAGCAGTCCTGATAAGTCAAATATTGATTACAGGCAAAGCTACCACGGTGACGGTCTTACTCAGATATCGCAAAACAAAAACTTCTATGGCGAAGTAAAATACAAGATCTCTGATGCCTGGACCTCGCGTACCAACCTGAGCTATACACATAGCTATTCAGACGGCCATGGTCTTTATTATTATCTATTGCCAGGCAATATGATTTCGCGAAACGATCAGGCTACCCGCAACAGCAAGGACGATATGATGGAAATTCAACAAAACTTTAACGGCGATTTCAAAATAGGCAAATTCCGTAACAGGTTTGTTGGCGGTCTGGATTTCTTCAGGGAAAATTCGCAGCAGTACTTCTACGGCAGTACACTTGATACTGTATCAGTAATCGGTAATCATAACTACAGCAATTTCAACGGAGCTGCGATGGATGCCATGTATGCAGCAGGCAACATAGGTTTTACCTATCCGGCCATGTATAAACGCAATACATATAGTGCTTATATCTCAGATGTATTTAACATTACCGATCAATTAATAGCATCTGCAGGTTTACGTGTAGACAGGTTTGACAACAAAGGCAATTACGACCCGGTTTCAGAAAAAACTTCCGGCGCTTATAAACAAACCGCGTTCTCTCCAAAATTTGGCCTGGTTTACCAGCCGGTAAAAGATCACGTATCGTTATTTGCCAACTACCAAAACAGCTTTAACAACCAAACCGGTACTACCGAAAACAACAAACCACTTAAACCTGAACAGGCCAACCAAATTGAAGGTGGTGTAAAATTAGATCTGTTTGATGGTAAACTAAGCAGTACTGTTAGCTACTATGATATCAAGGTAAAAGATATTGTACGCCCATCTACCGTAAACCCGATACTTTCTGTACAGGATGGCACGCAGTTCAGCAAAGGTTTTGAAGCCGAAGTAATCGCAAACCCGCTACCAGGTTTAAACTTAACCGCAGGCTTTACTTACAATAATTCAAAGCTTACCAAAACTGCCGATGCTACGGTTGAAGGTCTGCGGCCTGCAACAGCGGGTTCACCTTATCAGGCTAACTTCTGGGCAAGCTACAAAATTCAACAAGGCGCAGTTAAAGGTTTAGGCTTTGGTATTGGCGGCAATTACGCCAGCGATAACAAAGTTATCAACAGCCGCACCTTAGGCGTATTTACACTGCCATCGTATACCATACTGAATGCCTCAGCATTTTACGATACCAACAGGTACAGGTTCGGAGCCAAGATAGATAACTTTACTAACCAGAAATACTGGGTAGGCTACGGCACGGTGAACCCTCAAAAATTAAGAAGCTTTGCACTGAGCGCCACCTATAAATTTTAATGAATGACGCCTTTTAAAAAAGCACTACTATTCATACATCGCTGGCTCGGATTTATATCCGGGCTTGTGGTGTTTATAGTGAGTATCACCGGCTGCATTTTCTGTTTTCAGGACGAAATCCAGGATGCCATACACAGCTACCGTAAGGTTGAGGTAAAAAACAAGCCATACATAGCGCCATCAATCCTTAAAGCTGAGGCGCTAAAAGGCCGCAAAGGAGCTACCGCCAGTTATGTTTATTATTATGGCATCGGTCGCCCGGCAGGAGTGTTGGTAACCGATAAGAAAGAAGGTCTGCTGTTTGTGTATCAAAACCCTTATACCGGTAAGATCATACACACCGAAAGCCCAACTACAAATTTCTTCATCATTGTTGAATATATCCACTTGTACCTGTTGCTACCAGCCAATATTGGGACTTTAGTGGTAGGCATTTCGGTAATTATTTTTGTGGTGCTGATGATCACCGGTATTATACTTTGGTGGCCAAAACGCAAAAGCGATCGCAAACGCAGCTTCACTATTAAATGGGGCGGTCGCTGGAGAAGGGTGAATTATGACCTGCATAATGTTTTAGGCTTTTATGCAACAAGTGTGGCTATCATATTAGCCATAACCGGTCTTTCCATATCATTTGACTGGATGCGCGAAGGAATTTACGCCGCGGCCAATTTGGGCAAAGCTCATCCAGAAGAAAAGGCAGTTTTCAAGTCGGATTCGTTACTGAATGGAAAAATAGATACTACCCAGGTTATCAACAAAGCTTACCTGGCAGCTAAGGCGGCTTCACCCAAGGCCGAAATGTTTTTAATTTATGACGATGCAACAAAGGCTGGCGCAGTTGGTGTAACCGCATATGCACAGGCCCTGCACTACTATGAAAGCGATACCTATTCATTCGACAAATACACCGGAAAGCTGCTGAACCGCACAGCGCATGAGCAAAAAAGTGCAGGTATGAAGATGAATAACATGAACTATGATATTCACGTAGGCCAAATCCTGGGGCTTCCGGGTAAGATCATCGCTTTCCTGGCCAGTTTAATTTGTGCAAGCTTGCCAATTACCGGCTTCATTATCTGGCTGGGCAAACGCAAAAAAACCAAATCAAAAAAGGTAAAATCAGTAGTGCATCGCCGTACCGTAAGGCAGCATTTGCCGGCCAAGTAACTACTTTCAAACATTATGTCATTGCGAGGAGGAACGACGAAGCAATCTCGTAGCTGTGCTTATCCATTTTGCATTAGCTACGAGATTGCAACGCTATCGCTCGCAATGACATGGTTTTTTATAACTCAATCACTACCCCACCGTCCAACGGATGCCCGGTGCAAGTCAGGATCCAGCCTTGGGCAAGATCGGCATCGGTAAGGACATCATTTTTTACCATCTCTACTTTACCGCCGGTGCATTTGACCATACAGGTTGAACATACCCCACCCCGGCAACTATAAGGTAATGGAATGTTGTTTTGCAGCGCAGCCTGTAATATGGATTGGTTTTCGCCTACCATAATATCATGCAGTTCGCCCCTGTATTTTATTTTAATATTTTGCGGCGGGAAACTGGTAATACCGCTTTTTACAGCAACCGTTTCAAGCACAAAATTTTCCCGGCGAATTTTAGTCTGATCAATTCCCATATACACCAGATCAAAGCGGATCATACGCATATACGCAAACGGCCCGCACAGGTAAAATTCGGCATCAGCTAAACTAAAACGAAGGTGTTGCTTAACCAGCATTTCTACCTTATCGGTATTAAGGCGGTTAGCCTCACTGCTCAGCAAATGAATAATAGTAAGCCTTTCAGGTTGATCAGCCGCCAGTTTATTAAGCTCATCCTTAAATAAAACAGATGCAGCATTTTGATTGCTATAGATCAGTACCAACCGGCTTTTGCCTTCCCGGCCAAGGATATATTTCAGCTGAGAAAAAACCGGTGTGATACCACTCCCGGCCGCAAATAAAAATATGTCTTTCTGTTGTTGATAATCGCTAATGGTAAAACGACCCGCCGGCGCAAGGGCTGTCAACTCATCCCCTTCTTTTATTTTAGTAAGCATAAACCTGGAGATTTCTCCATTGGTAATGCGCTTTACGTTATTGCCAGGTAAGCTTCATCAGGCGATGAACTTAAGGAATACGAACGTCTGATCTCTTCCTGCCTGTGGTTAAATATCAGGGGGATAAACTGACCTGCTGTGTACGGGATAGCCTCACCTTTTGTACTGCTCAAGTAAAATGTAGCAGTATCAGGAGTTTCCCATTTTATGCGTTCAACTTTTAGTTTTAAAATGTTTTCAGTCATCAATTAGTAGCGCTGGTGTTTATCCTCAAGCATTCTGCGGATAACACTGTTCTTTTTGCCGTAAGTATAATAGATAACCAAACCAATTGCAAGCCAGATGATCAAACGCAACCAGGTATCGCCCGGTAAAAATGTCATCATGGCAAAGCAAGTCAATATCCCCAATACAGGCACCAATGGAACAAGCGGCGTTTTAAATGGTCGGTGAATATTGGGCTGTTGTTTACGCAAAATAAGTACACCCGCGCAAACCATTACAAATGCAAGCAGGGTACCAATACTGGTCATTTCGCCGACTACACGTATCGGCACAAAGGCAGCAAACAAAGCAATAAAGGCGCAAAGCATGATATTCGATTTCCAGGGCGTGCGAAATTTAGGGTGAATCTCTGAAAATACTTTGGGTAACAATCCATCTTTCGACATAGAGAAAAATACGCGTGATTGTCCCAATAAATCAACCAGGATCACCGAAGTATAACCTATCAATATAGCTAATACTATTGCCTTGCTTAACCACTGGTAATGTGTTTTTTCGATGGCGATGGCAACGGGTGCACCTGAACCTATAAACTCTTTATAATTGGCCATGCCCGTCATGACGTGAGCAAACACGATGAATAATACCGTACAGATCAGCAATGAACCAATAATACCGATTGGCATATTACGTTGCGGATTCTTGGCTTCCTGCGCGGCGGTTGATACCGCATCGAAACCGATAAATACAAAAAACACCAGTCCGGCCCCTCTCAATATGCCCGACCAGCCATAATCGCCCCAAACACCGGTATTTTGCGGAATGTATGGATGATAATTTTGCGGGTTAATGAACGACCAGCCCACAGCTATAAACACCAGCACCACTCCCACTTTCAAGGTTACTATAATAGCATTAACCAATGCCGAACCTTTGGTACCGCGGATAATGATACTGGTAACTAAAATTACTATTAAAGCGGCCGGTAAATTAATAATCCCACTTATAACATCCCCATTAGCAGCCTTGGCCGTTTCAAAAGGCGAAAGTGTCAGTTGCGGCGGCAAATACAGATCAAACCAGGATAAAAACTTAGTAAGATACTGCGACCAGCTAATGGCCACCGTTGCCGCGCCCACAGCATATTCAAGCGCAAGGTCCCAGCCTATGATCCAGGCAAAAAGCTCGCCCATGGTGGCGTATGAGTAGGTATAAGCGCTCCCTGCAACAGGAATCATGGCCGAAAACTCGGCATAACAAAGCGCGGCAAATGCACAACCTACAGCGGCTATCAGGAAAGATATAGTTACCGCCGGGCCCGAATGCTGACCAGCTGCTATCCCCGTTAAGGAAAATAAACCTGCCCCTATAATGATGCCTATACCAATTAAAATCAGGTTAACCGGCCCCAATGAGCGTTTTAATGAATGTTCGCCTTCTTCCTTTGATTCGCGGAGCAGGGTTTCTATGGGCTTTTTGATCATAATATAAAAAAGTCCACAAAGTTAGTAGATTATTTGAGAGGTATAGTGTGGGGATATAATTCCCAAGTAAAATAAGGGCCGTAATAAATACCTTTTAGCCGCCGCTCGGCTCCTGCCAAGTGGCCGTTATTTCCAGGCCTCTGGCCTGTATACGCCATACCAATGTAAGTCGGCCAGAGATGACATTTTTTGAGTCTGTTGCCCAACAAAAAAGCGGCAGGACCATCAGATCCTGCCGCTTTAAATTTATGCGCTTAAATAAATTAAGCAGTTGCTTTAGCGTAAAGCTCAGCAACGTGGTTCCAGTTAATAACGTTCCAGATAGCTGCTAAGTAATCCGGACGACGGTTTTGATATTTCAGGTAGTAAGCGTGCTCCCAAACGTCGATACCTAAAATTGGAGTACCTTTAACCTCAGCGATGTCCATTAATGGATTATCCTGGTTAGGAGTTGAAGTTACAGCTAATTTTTTATCAGCAGTAACAATTAACCAGGCCCAGCCAGAACCAAAACGGGTTGCACCAGCTTCAGATACTTTAGTTTTGAAATCGGCAAATGAACCGAAAGTGCTTTTAATAGCATCAGCTAAAGCACCTGTAGGCTCGCCACCACCGTTTGGTGATAACAAAGTCCAGAACAAAGTGTGGTTGTAGTGACCACCGCCATTGTTACGTACAGCAGCAGGGAATTTAGAGATATTTTTAATGATATCGTCGATATTGCTATCGGCTTCCGGTTTACCTTCCAAAGCTTTGTTTAAGTTGGTAACATAAGCCTGGTGATGTTTTCCATGGTGAATTTCCATGGTCAGTTTATCAATGTGCGGTTCCAAAGCATCAGTAGCGTAGGATAACGCCGGTAGTGTAAATGCCATAATTTTAGTTGTTAATTTTAAAGTTTAATGTTTGTTGTGACGTAACAAATATAAGCGTTGACAGAAGTATTTGTTCTAAATAATTGTCATGTTTTGTTTAGTTCATAGTTGATGGTTAATGGTTCATAGCTATTTTCCATTACCATGAACTATGATCCATGAACTATTAACTCTTTTTCCTCTTCCCCTTAAAAAAATCTTTAACCAACTGGCTGCATTCAGCTTCGCGGATGCCTCCGGTAATTACGGTTTTAGGATGGGTTATTTTTTGATTGATACGACCGAATCCCAATTTGTTATCATACGCCCCAAACACGATCTTGCTTACCTGGAACCAATACGATGCCCCGGCGCACATAACACAGGGCTCCATAGTAACATATAAAGTACAGCCCTGCAGGTATTTACCACCCATTAAATTTGCTGCGGCGGTAAGCGCCTGCATTTCGGCATGGGCCGATACATCATTAAGCCTCTCGGTAAGGTTATGCCCGCGACCAATGATCCGGCCATTATAAACAACTATTGCACCAATAGGAATCTCATCTTCATCAAACGCATAACGGGCTTCCTTTAATGCCTCGCCCATAAAATATTCGTCGGGTGATATTGAAGCCTCATCCTCAAAACTGATATATCTCATTTAAATAAGTTTGCTGCCGTTTGGCACATGTTTTTCAACAGCGGTTAATACGATATCACCGTTTTCGTCGGCAAAGCCGGTAACCAAAAACTCCGACATAAAATTGGCAATCTGTTTTTTAGGAAAATTTGTTACACCTACTATCTGCCTGCCAACCAGCTCTTCTTTAGTGTAATGTTTGGTGATCTGCGCGCTTGACCACCGGATGCCGAACTCGCCAAAATCAACCCTTACCTTAAACGCAGGTTTGCGCGCTTCGGGGAAATCAATTGCCTCCAATACAGTGCCTACGCGAAGTTCTACTTTTTCAAAATCATGCCAGGTGATGGTTTCCATGGTGGCAAAGGTAAAAAATATGCCTGTAGTTATAAACTACAGGCATAGTAGTCCGTAGACAGAGTCTACGGACAGCGAATTGGGACTCGATGAGCCCTTTACCCACCTCGTCATTGCGAGGAACGAAGCAATCGCACGGAAGCATGGCGACTCTGTAAGTCGGGGATTGCTTCGTTCCTCGCAATGACGTGAGTAAATTTATTACGCTAATGAATTACTTATTATACTTTATCGCGTCCGCCCGGATAGTTGCCTTCTCGTTATTCCCGTCTACCTGTAAAATGATAATGCCGTCTGCCCCAACTTCACGGGCCTTAATTGACAGGTCATTTTTGGCTTCTGCTGCATTCGGGGTATAAGCGATGGCCAGGTGACCTATTACTTTGTAATCCTTCTTAACATCTTTAGCATCGTAAAATACGTCTACTTTTTCTGTTGCCGGATAGGTGTCGCCAAGATAACTGGTTGTAGCGCATGATGCCAGGAACAGGCTTAGCAAAATGATCAGGTGGTTTAGTTTTAAGATTTTCATATTGGATAAGTGTTTATCCGTATGAGCGATAAATGCACGAGAAGTTTAACCCGATTCGGGTAACAAATTTGTTAACAGCTTAAAAGCCTTTCTTCCTTGTAATCCCCGGTTTTCTGCTCTTTCGCTCTGCCGGCTCGGCTACCCCCTCGGCACCGTAGTTACGGGCCATTTTGGCTATGCGTTCTTCCATGGTTTCGGTAGTCAGTTTTTCGCGGCCAAGGCTATCAACCATAATTGGGAATGCGAATGGGGTTGGTCGCTCAATAACTTTCAAAATGATATTCTGCGTTTGGATCCGTTGCAGGGCGGCCCTTAGCCTGAACTCTTCCAATTGAAAAGCCAATGCTTCATTATAGGCCTGGCGCACCAGTAAATTATCAGGTTCGTACTCGCTGAAAACCTCAAACAGCAATGAGGTTGATGCCTGTAAATGCTTATTTTTAACCTGCTGACCGGGGTAACCGGTAAACACCAAACCACCGATATGCGCGATGTCCCTGAAACGGCGACGGGCCATCTCATTGGCATTTAAACTATGCTGAATATCATCTATCAGGTTATCCAACGAAAAAAAGCTCGCATCTTCCAGTGCTTCCTCAATAGGGATATCCTCATCAGCCAGCAATTCAAATCCGTAATCATTCATGGCGATGGAGAAACTGGCCGGTTTTATTTTACTGATGCGATAGGCGAGTAACGATGCCATACCCTCATGAACCAGGCGCCCTTCAAAAGGATAAAATAAAAGATGGTGCCCCTCTTTTGATTTAAACGACTCGATCAAAAACTCATGACTTTGAGGCAAGTGTGATAACTTTTGCTGCAACTCAAAAAGCGGTTTTAAAGCTTTTACCTCCACATCGCGCTCAACACCATGAGCAACTTCATCCAGCTTAAGCCTGAACACAGCTGCCAGTTGTGATGATAAAGGCATTCGTCCACCATTCCAGCTTGGGATGATGCCTTTTGTTGAATTTGATTTTTTAACGTAGGCTGTCATCTCTTTTACCCGCACAAACTCCAAACTCCGACCGGCAAACCAAAAGGTATTGCCCGGTTTTAGCTTGGATACAAATGACTCTTCTATAGTGCCCAGACTCCCGCCGCTAAGCCATTTTACCCTAATGCTTAGTTCACTGGTAATAGTACCGATACTTAAGCGGTGCCGCATGGCCACCCTGCGACTATTCACTTTATACAACCCATTTTCAACCTCAACCTTTAAAAATTCATCGTACTGCGCAAGCGTTTTGCCACCGCTGGTGATGAAATCAAGTAGCTGGCCAAATTCGTTCCGGCTCAGGTCGGCAAAGGCATAGGTAGTTTTTACCTCTCTAAAAAGTTCTTCGGCCCTGAAACCGTCCGATACGGCAAGCGTAACCATATACTGGATCAGCACATCCATGGTAAGCAGCATGGGATCGCGGCTTTCAAAGATCTTTGCCTTAATAGCCTCCTTCAATGCCGCGCCCTCCAACAACTCAAGCGAATGCGTAGGTACAAAATATGCCAGCGAGGTAGCTCCCGGATGGTGGCCGCTTCGACCGGCACGCTGCATAAAACGGGCCACACCTTTCGGACTGCCTACCTGCACCACAGTATCTACAGGACGGAAGTCCACTCCCAAATCCAGACTTGAGGTACACACTACCAGCTTCAAGGCCTCGGCATGCAGGGCAGCTTCCACCCAGTTGCGTAATTCATTATCCAACGAACCGTGGTGCATAGCCATGATACCGGCGTATTCCGGATAATTATCTAAAATGGCATGGTACCAGATCTCCGACTGTGAACGGGTATTGGTGAAAATCAGTGTGGTTTTACTTTTGGCCACAATCTCCATTACCTCAGGCAGCAGTTTTAAACCGATATGTCCCGCCCACGAATAGTTTTCAATATTTTGAGGAATAATAGACCGGATATCCAGCTTTTTCTCCAGGTTGGCGCGTACCATTTTTACCTGCTCCTGTGGAAAATCATTACCTAATAAAACTTCGGCAGCTTGTTCAAGGTTGCCGATGGTAGCTGAGATGCCCCATATTTTCAGTTGGCAGTGAGCAGTGGGCAGTGGGCGGTTTTTATTTTCATTCGCATTCCCCCTTGATCCGCCATTGCTTTCTGCAAACTGCAAACTGTCAACTGCAAACCGGTTATCACTGCCAACTGAAGCGAGGTTCTTTAGCCTGGACAACCCCAGCTCCACCTGTACTCCCCTCTTAGTGCCCAGCAACTCATGCCATTCGTCAATAACCACTACCTGTAACTGATTAAATAGCTTTGGGTACTCTTTTTGGGCCAGCATCAGGTGCAGGCTTTCGGGGGTGGTAAGCAGAACCTCAGGAAGCTTTTTTTTCAAAGCCTGCTTTTCTGCTGCCGGGGTATCCCCCGTGCGTGTAGCAATGCGCCAGGGCAAGCCGATCTCGTCGCAGGCTTCCTGCATTGCTTTGCGGATATCATTGGTAAGTGCCCGCAAGGGGGTTATCCAAAGCATCAGCAGACCGTTATTCTGTTTGGTTTTGTAGGTGTCAGGATTAGCGTTAATAAAACCGGCCAAAAATGGCAAGAACAAAGCAAAGGTTTTACCACTGCCTGTCGGGGCATTCAGCAACCCAGAATAGCCGCCGAGGTATGCGTCCATCATTTCGGCCTGGAAAGGAAACTGCTCCCAGTTTTTTTCCATGTACCATTGCTGTATAACCTCCTGGCCTTTGCTTGTCATTATCCCTTTAACAAATTTTTTATTGTTTGGTTATAGCCTGAATAACCGAGCCAACAAAATAACCATTAAATTGGTTATATCTATATGATCAGAAATAGCTTAATCATTCTTTCCATTGCCATTTGCCTTTTGGCCTGTGGCAACAACACTAAAAAAGAAACCACTCTGGCCGATACCAATAAAGTACCAAAGGACACTTTGGGCCAGCATCTCGGCGATAAAAACGATACTACTTTACATCATACCATGGCATCGGATACAGGCGCATCTAACACTTCTCAGTCTAATTGGCTGATAACACCCGGCAAAAGTATCGGGCATATTGTTTTGAATGATGATGCACAAAATGTAATAAACCAGTTGGGTAAGCCCGACAGTTCTGACGCGGCCATGGGCAGTTCATTATTGGTTTGGTTTGCTGGTCATAATCCTGCAGGCAATCGTACCGCGGTTTCCACGCATCATAACATGGGCGGCAAGGATGAGTCGGTAAGTCATGTGCAAAAGATTTTGGTGACTTCGCCTAAATTTAAAACCGGGGATGGAGTTGGCGTAGGTTCATCCAAACAGGAGATCCAAAAAACTTATACCCTGAAATCAACATCAACCTATAACAAGGCCGGAGAAAAAGTGCAGGTTTATACCGATTTGGCTAAAGGAATATCTTTTGAAATAGATAGCAATGGTAAATGTATTGGCGTTGTGGTGCATAAAGCCAATGATACCGCTGTGGCTTATTTGAATATGCATTGAGGTACAATACCAATTGTCATGCTGAGCGTTGGCCTGTGAAGGAGAAATGACCAAAGTAGAGGCTGTCACCCTGAGCCTGTCGAAGGGCCGCGCGCAGAGGCCCCGCCCACCATGCTTCGACTTGCTCAGCATGACACCCTTTTTGAAACTTGTCATGGGTAGGAACAAAGCATCTTCTTCACCCTGTAAATGACCCTGTAGATTAAAGAAGATCCTTCGCTACCGCTCAGGATAACAAAAGCAAAACAAAAGGGCTCTGCTTATTCAGCAGAGCCCTTTTTATCAATAACACAGCCTACTTCTTTTCAGGCATCAATATCAGTTTGATTAAATTTTTGCCGCTCAGGTATTTATTGGCGGCGTCTTTAGTGGTTTGTGGGGTTACCTGTTCAAGGCTGCTTACATGGGCCAGGATCTGATCCGGGTTTTCGCCATTTTGCGATGTAGCTGCAAGATAGCCGGCCCAGAAAACATTTTGTTTAAGCTGCTGCTGGGTTGAACGTGCTTCTTCGGCAACAAATTTCTGGATATCTGCCGGCAATGCACCGTTCTGTTTGATCTTGCCAATTTCTTCCATGGTAGCGTTGATCAGCTTATCCACATTTTCGGGCGCACAACCAAAAGATATGGTAAAGGTATAACGGCCGCCAGGGATTTTACGGTAGCTTGCCCTTACCCCCGGCGCGTAAACACCGCTTTCCTGCTCGCGCAAACGCTCAATCAATTTAATGTTCAGGACTTCTTCCAGCGCGTCAACCTGGATATTGTTGGCGTCGTTATAATCATAATCGCCGCTGAATACCAGCTGTACTGTGCTTTTATCGCCAACGCCTTTACTTACAGTTTTGGTGATCACGCCTGCCGGAGGCTGGATATTCATATTTTTAAAGGTCTCCTTGCTATTGGTTGATGGCAGACCGCCAAGGTAATGTTCAAGGTATGGCTTAACTGTTTCTACATCAAAGTTACCAACCAGTGTAAAGGTAAAACCGCTTGCATCGGCAAAGCGCTTTTTATAAAAATCATAAGCTTTATCAAGCGTAGCCGCGTTTAACCGTGGAATAGTAGTAACCATACCGCGGAAATTATAGTTGCTTAATACAGCCGATACAGTATCCTGGTAAACGCTTCCCGGATCGAGCCCGCGGGTACTCAATATCGACCTGGTTTGATCAATGTTGGCATCCCAGATATCTTTGTCTTTGCGCGGCTGGGTAAAGTACAGGTATATCAATTGCAGGGCGGTTTCAAAATCGGCAGGCGAGGCGCTTCCTGAAATGCCCTGTGCAAACTCGCTGATATACGGTGAAATACTGAGATTTTTACCAGCCAGTTTTTTATCAAGCATCCCCTGGTTAAATTGCGCTATACCACTGCCGCTGATAATTGATGCAGCAAGATTTGCCGATGTAAATTCGTCGTCGCTGGCCAACGATGTACCACCAAGAGCATATCCGTTAATCAGGATCTGATCATTACGATATTCAGTTGGTTTCAAAATTACTTTCAGACCGTTACCCAGGATAAGCGTAGTTGCACCAATAGCCTCGTCTGTGTCCTGCTTGGCAACTTTAGTACCTTCAGGTATTTTGGCTAACAACGGCTCACTCGATACGTTGTCAATATACGCAGTAACATTCTGACCGCCGGTGGCAATCCAGTTCAGCAATGTTTTATCATCGGGCAGGTTGGCCTTTTCTTTGTCCGGCGCTTGTACTATCACTACGCGATTCTGATCGCTGATAAATTTGCCGGCCATGGCATTCATATCCGACAAACTAACTTTATAGATATTGCCTATGTAGAAATTGTACTCATAATCGATGCCGGGGATAGCCTCACCGGTTAAAAAGTTGGCCTGGTATTCACGCACAAAATTAACTGATGGCGTTTTATCTCTTTCGCGGTAAGCGTTACCTATGCCTACCAGCGCGTCTTGTTTGGCGCGTTCAAGCTCGGTTAGGGTGAAGCCAAATTTGCGGGCTCGTTCTGATTCGGCCACTACGGCTTTAACCGCTTTTTCAAGCTCGCCGGGTTTGGCAACAACCAATGAGGTATATGCATCCTGATCGCCTATAAAATTGCCATAGTTGGTACGGCCATATAAAAAAGGCGGATTAGGCTTTTGTAACAACTCATTCAAACGCGCGTTCAGCATCTGGTTAAAGAGCTGTACCCTTACCTGCTGCATATAATCGCCGGTAGTTTTGGTAGGTGTACCCGGATGTTTAACAATGATCTGCGCTATGGTATAAGGATTCTCCGGATCTGTTACAATTTTAACCGCGGTACCCGGAGTGGCAGGTACAGTATATTTTGTTCTTGGCTTTTCGGCAGCCGGATTTTTTAGCTGCGAAAAATTTTGCTTGATAAGCGCTTCAACACGTTTAGGGTCAAAATCACCAACAGCGATTACGGCCTGCAAATCGGGGCGGTACCAGTCCTGATAAAAAGCTTTGATGGTTTCAGGCTTAAAATTTTTCAGGATATCTTCCTTACCTATAGGCAAACGAAGCGCGTACCTTGAGTTATTAAGCAATACCGGTAATGTTTGCTGCTGCATACGTTCCTGCGCGTTTTTTCCACGAAGACGTTCTTCCTCCAAAACAACACCACGCTCTTTGTCAATTTCTGCCGGATCAAAGCTCACATAACCTGCCCAGTTAGCCAGTATGTTAAACCCTTTTTCAAACACAGCTACGGTATCTGTTGGTAAAGGCAACTGGAATACAGTTTCATTAAATGAGGTATAGGCATTTAAATCGGCTCCAAATTTCACGCCTGCTTTTTGCAGGTAGTCAACCATCTGATTTTTAGGAAAATCGCGTGTGCCATTAAAGGCCATGTGCTCGGTAAAGTGGGCTAAACCCTGCTGATCGTCGTTTTCCAAAACAGAACCCGCCTTGTTGACCAAGTAAAGTTCGGCCCTGCTTTTTGGCTCGGCATTAGCACGGATATAGTAAGTTAAACCATTTGGCAATTTGCCAATGATCACACTTTGATCAACCGGTAAAACATCGCTTTTTGGGGCAATTGCCGGAGCGCCGGGTTTATTTTTTGGAGATGGAACAGGTTTCTTTTTAACCTGGGCAAAGGCACTGCCTGCCGAAAGAGTTAAAGCCAGCAACGCCAGCGGAACGTATTTGTTCAGGTTCATTATAAAGTTTGAATAATCAGGGTACTAACATGCAAAACGAAAATCTTAGTTACAAAGTATGGTTCGGAAAATTTAATGTTTTGAAGGAGTTTTTGAAGCAGGTTTCTTTGTAACCGGTAAAACTTGTTCTTTCACTACAGGCGGGTCTGTTTTTTGTGCGAACTCCTCCTGAATCATTTGTTGTAACTCTTCTTTATGCGCTTCTACAGCCTCCTGGCCAACCATCATTCCCTTTTGCATCAGTGAAGGTAATTTTTGGCCAACTTTTTGGCCAACAGGCGAATTATAAAAAGTTGTTATCTGTTTCAGTTCGTCCTCGGTAAATTCATTGGCATAAATAGCCATCATTTTATCCTTAAGTAAATCCCAGGTAAAATATTTATCCATAAAGGTTTTCATAACCTTTTTAAAACCAGCTCTTTTATCCTCCGGTGCCTGATTAGCTAAAGCATCAATCTGATTAGTAACTATTGTTCCAAATTGTTTATCAATACCAAGCGCGAGCAACATTTGCTGGGCTGCTGCCAGGTGTGTAGGAGTTAAGGTTTGTTCTGTAGTTTGCGCTTTTAAGCTTGATGAAAAAAACAGAATTACACCGGCAAACGTGATAAGTTTAAGTTTCAGGTTCATATCTAAATTTTTATAAAAATCTTTTTGATGTAGAATCCCCACATCACTAGCCATAAAATCAATACCGTAAACATAGCGCTTACCAACGAAGCATTTACCGGCGAAAAATAAGGCGCGAAAAATGTTTGATAAATTGAATGGCCTCCAATTTTAATCATCCCCATATAATGCGGAATAAAACCCGATAGCACATAAGCAGTAATGGCATTAACACCAAATACCACAAAGGGATAAGTAAATCTTTTATACCCCTGTATGTCTATCAACCAATAGCTTAAGGCCAGGCCAATAGTGGCAAGTCCGCCGGTATATAACACAAATGAGCTTGTCCACAAGGCTTTGTTTATCGGGAAAAACAAATCCCAAAACAAGCCTGCAACAACTGCTATTACGCCATAAGCAAACATCCAGTTAGTTTTTACCTGGTCGTCGCGGTCTTTACGTTTAAGCCAGCTCCCCACACGTATCCCAAACAAAGCTGTAGCCACCGCGGGTATAGTTCCCAGCAAACCTTCCGGGTCCCAGGTATGTGATTCACGCCAGAGATGATCGGGAGTAAATACAAGCCTGTCTATCAAAGCTCCCATATTGGTTTCCGGTTCGAGATTGGCATAACCTACTCCCGGTACCGGGATGCAGGTCATGATAATGAAATAGCCAATAAGGGCAGCGGCAAAGATCCAGTCGCGTGTTTTTTGTGATGTTTTGAGATAAAGCACAGTGCTGATAAAGTACACCAAAGCAATACGGGGCAGCACACCCGGCAAGCGCAAATGAGCCAATCCGCCATCGGGATGAAAGATCAATTGGGTTACCCATGGAATGAGTAGCAAAATTACAGTACGGCGCAACGCTTTCAAAATAAGCTTGCTGTGCGATACGGTGGACTTTTTACTTTCCATAGCATATATAACCGATACGCCAACCATAAACAGAAAAAACGGAAAAACCAGATCGGTAGGTGTGCAACCATTCCATTTGGAGTGTTCAAGCGGGGCGTAGATATGCCCCCAATCGCCGGGATCATTAACGAGGATCATCATGGCGATGGTTGCCCCACGAAATACATCAAGAGATAGCAGGCGTTTGGTTTTTTCGGTTATGGTTGAGGTCATAGGCTATTATTAGGAATTCCCTCCCTCGGGAGGGGTGAGTTGGGATGCGAAGTGGCAGGGAGGGGTTATACACTTAGTCAGATCGTTGAAACCCCTCCCTACACCCTCCCGGGGGAGGGAATCGCGCAAGCCTTCGCTATTATTTTTTTAACCGCCCGTGACAACACGGGCGCTGGTTCATTAAAACATATATCGCTTAAACGCTTCCATAGCCTCGTATTCGGCAAGGCCAAGGCGGTCGTAGCGTTGAGCGGTGTCGCGGGTACGGTCTTCTGCCCTTACCCAGAACTCCCTTGCATCATCACCCGGGAATACAGGCCTGTCTTTTTGTGACTGGTGTTTAAAGATCGCGTTGCGTTTACGGATCACCTCTTGAGGCGACAATGGTACGGCCATCTCTATCTCGTAGGTTTCAAACTCATGCCATGCGCCACGGTACATCCATAACCAGCAATCTTCTACCCAGGCCTCTTTACCTTTCAGCCTGTCCAATGCCGCTAAGATGATCTTGAAACACACCAGGTGGGTGCCGTTAGGATCAGCAAAATCGCCTGCCGCGAAGATCTGTTGTGGTTTTACTTTTTGAAGCAGTTCAATAGTCAGCTGGATATCTTCTTCGCCGACTGAGTTCTTTTTAATCTTGCCTGTTTCGTAAAACGGCAGGGCCATAAAGTGGATATGATCATCCTGTAAGCCTGCATATCTTGCACCTGAAATCGCTTCTGTTTTCCTGATGAAGCCTTTTACATTCCTGATCTCCTGTGTGTCGATCTGGTTAGGCTGCTTGGTTGGGAAAAAGGCGCGCATATCTTCGTATGATTTCTGAAGATGAGCGGTGTCTTCGCCTATGCTGTTGGTAAAATCAATAGCAAATTCCATATACCTCAATACGTCATCGTCCCATACCGCGGTATTACCTGAAGTTTGGTAAGCTACGTGAACGTCGTGGCCCTGGTCTACCAAACGAATAAAGGTACCACCCATTGAAATCACGTCATCATCAGGGTGTGGAGAGAAAATGATTGAGCGTTTTTTAGCAGGTAATGCCCTTTCCGGCCTTTGCGAATCATCAGCATCCTGTTTACCACCTGGCCAGCCGGTGATGGTATGCTGAATCTGGTTAAAGATATCGATATTAATATTGTATACCGGGCCCTGTTCTACCGCAAGCTGGGCCATACCGTGGTTGTTATAATCTTCTTCGGTTAGTTTCAGTACCGGTTTGTTGATTTCATTAGCAAGCCAGATCACCGCTTTCTTTTTCAACTGGTTATCCCAAATACAATCTTTTACCAGCCATGGGGTATCAAACCTGGTTAATTCTGATGCAGCTGCCTCATCCAATACAAATTCTACATGTTCTGACAGTTGCAGGTAAGTTGCAGGCACATCACCGGAGATTTCACCTTCTACTGCTTTTTTGATGATCGGAGCTTTTTTCTTGCTCCAGGCCATCAGGATGATTTCCCTTGCTTTGAAAATGGTACCGATACCCATTGTGATGGCTTTGGTTGGCACGTTGGCTTTACCACCGAAATCCCTTGAAGCGTCACTTCTGGTCAGATCATCAAGAGTAACCATCCTGGTACCTGAGTTAGGCGCAGAACCCGGCTCGTTGAAACCGATGTGGCCGGTACGACCGATACCCAGGATCTGGAGATCTAAGCCACCCAACTCTTCAATTTGCTTTTCGTAAGCCAAACAGTAGCCGGCTACCGCGTCTTTATCCAGTGTACCATCAGGGATATGCACATTGGCTTTATCTATATCAATATGGCTGAACAGGTTTTCGTACATGAACGTCACATAGCTTTGGGCAGCTGTGGGTTTCATCGGGTAGTACTCATCCAGGTTGAAAGTGATCACATTTTTAAAGCTCAAGCCTGCTTCTTTGTGCAACCTTACCAGTTCGGCATAAACTCCTATCGGGGTTACACCCGTGGCAAGTCCCAATACCGCATTTTTGCCTTTGGCTTGTTTTGAGCGGATCAGATCTGCTATCCGGTTCGCTACAGCCACTGAGGCTTCATGCTGGTTGCCGTACACGCTTACAGGTAACTTCTCGTAACGCGTCTCTTCCAATAAATTTAATCGTGCCATGAATTTTAGGAAATGTATTTGAGGTTAGTTGTTCAAAACAAATATATCAGATATTTACATAGCGCCATTATTATTTTAACTTTTGCCGCTTGTATACAAATTGTAATTTAAGCCTATGATACCCTTGAACCATAACCTGCAACAACTTTTCAACATCGCTCAAAAACCATCGAAAATGGGCATTGGCCTTATGTCGGGTACTTCGTTGGATGGCCTTGATATTGCTTTGTGCAAATTCACCGGCCATGGTTTAAACACCAAATTTGAGTTACAGCAATTTATTACCATCCCCTACCCTGATGAGTTTAAGCAGGAAGTTCAGCAGGTATTTGCAAAGCGCAGTGCCGATCTTGAAAAGGTTACTTTGCTTAATGCTTACATCGGCAGCTATCATGCGGAGCTGATATTGCAAGCTCTTGAACAATGGCGTACCGATCCCAAAAACGTCGATTTCATCGCGAGTCACGGCCAAACTATTTATCATGCCCCTGAACGCTTACATCTGCATAAAAACTATCCTAACACCACCCTGCAAATTGGCGACGGCGATCATATCGCTGTAAAAACGGGGATATTAACCATCAGCGATTTCAGGCAGAAACATATTGCAGCCGGAGGCGAAGGCGCTCCGCTGGCTTTATACGGCGATGTTTTATTAGGCAATAAAACCGGCGAAAACCAAGTTTTGTTAAACATGGGCGGCATAGCCAATTTAACCTGGCTGCCCGGCGATGGCGATTTTAACCGCGTGCTCTGCACAGACATCGGCCCCGGAAATACGCTTATCGATGCTGCCTGTCGCAAATATTTCGATAAGCCTTATGATGAAAATTCGGCTATAGCTTACAGTGGCAATGTGAATGAAGGGTTGTTAACAGCGCTTCTCGCTCATCCATTTTTTAAAGAGAAAGCGCCTAAAACCACTGGACCAGAATTGTTTAATCTGGACATGGTTGCCGAAGCGCAACAACAATCCGGCAGCGGGCAAATTACCAATGAAGATCTTGTTTGTACCTTAAGCGCTTTCACGGCGGCATCCATAGCAGGTTTTATCGAGAACAATATCTCTGGCGATCATATTCAAATTTTCACCAGCGGCGGCGGCGCAAGAAACCCTTTTGTTATTGGTGAATTAAAAAAACTGTTGCCCAGCGTTTTAATAGAGGATAGCAGTTTGTTAGGTATTAATCCCGATGCTAAAGAAGCTATACTGTTTGCTTTGCTTGGAAATGAAGCTTTATGTGGTGAGCCAATCAGCATCGGAACAAACCCGGCGGTGTTGATGGGTAAGTTTTGTTTTCCTATTTAAATAAAAAGGAGGCTCCATCCGGAGCCAAAACACAATTTATATTTTGGCTACAAACATGGTACTCCTACGGAGTTATAAATATAGGTTTTAGACAACTCCATAGGAGTACCATGTTTATAGCTTGATTAAATCAAAATATTTCGGGCTCCATAGGTGCCTCCTATTTAATTTGATTCAACTATATAATTTAAATCAGGCCTCATCAGCAGGCGGTTCCCAAAGCTCAATGCTATTTCCTTCCGGATCGAGGATATGTACAAATTTGCCGTATTCACTTGCCGCAATTTCATCAAGGATGGTAACGCCATCTTTTTTGAGCTCAGCAACCAATCCCTCCAGGTCTTCAACAATATAGTTTATCATAAACTCCTTGGTTGAAGGGGCAAAATAAGTGGTAGTTTCCGGAAAGGGGTTCCAAACAGTGAGCGCGGTTTGATCGGGATCATCGTCTTTTCGCCATTGAAACATGGTTCCATAAGCACTGGTTTTAAAACCAAGCTTTTGGGCATACCATTCATTCAATTGTTTTGGATCTTTACTTTTAAAGAAGATACCTCCAATACCGGTTACTTTTTTCATGGTGGAAATTTGATTTTTAAGACTTAAATATACCTTTTAAATCAAGCCCAACAATAATTCCTAACCGTTTTTGAAAACATTATTTCAGCGGCCCATCTGCTGTTTTACAAAACGCCTAACCCGCTGTAACAGCGTCCCTTTACGATTGGCCAAAAAATGTTTGATAGCCTTATAGGCCTGTTCGTTTTCCTGCAGCACATCCGGAAATTGCGTTACCTGCTTGCGCGCCATTTGTACATGGTACATATCTTCGTTATTGGAATGCACACCGGTACCATCGTGCCCTATATTTTGAATAAGCGACTGCGACGGGTTGAGCGTTAAGCCATTTTTTAAAAAGATAGAGGCATACCACCTGATAGCCCAGGAATTATTTTTACCGGCCTTAAATTGCTCAATTTGTTTCCAGAAATTCATTTTACCTTCTATGGAAAAACGGGCTATTTTGAGGTTATCAAACTGGTCTATCAACTTATCAACATCGGGTTCAAAGTTTTTCCAGGCACGTGCCCAGGTTGCCCAGCCCCAGCTGGTGGCTGCTCGGTAAAAGAAAGTTTCGGGCAGGGTTTTATCATACAGGTTGTACATATACGCGCCAATATGCATTACCTGTTCCTGGTTGGCGTACTTAGCCAACGCATCGTTAAAATACTGCAGGGTATAGGGCGATGATAACAGATCATCTTCAAACACAATCACCTTACCATACTCATATACCAATTGCGTTACCCCACTAATAATGGACTCGGCCAAACCAAGGTTATGTTCACGCACGATAACCTTTACCGACTTAAATCCGCTTACGTCATTCACCAGTTGCCTCACCTGTTCAACCTTTGGCCTATCGGCATCGGTTTTGGCCGCGTCACAAAAAATATACAGGCGCGATTCGTCGGCCAGTAAATTTTGTTGTAAATAACTGATAGTACGGCGGGTATGGTCGGGCCGGTTATAAACAAAAAGGGCTATCGGAGCAATATTTTGCATGGTTTGATTTCAGCAGACAGGGTATTGAAATTAAATGCCCCGCATATAGCAGGGCATCTAATTGTAAAGACAAAATTATACTATAACCTCGCCATCGCCAACAAATAAAATAATTTGTTTTTAGTCTGCCGATTTTACAGTAAACGTGGTACGGCGGTTAAGCTGCCTGCCCTCGGGATTATCCTTACCGTTTGGCAGTTTATTTGGAGCTATAGGCATTCTCTTTCCATAACCTTTAGCTTTGATGCGTGATGATTTAATGCCTTGCAATAAAAGGTAATCAACGCATGCCTCGGCCCGGGCCTGCGATAATTTCAGGTTCCAGGCATCCCCACCTACGCCATCGGTATGTGAACCAAGCTCAATCTTTATTTTGGGGTTATCGTTCATAATGGCAACAAGTTTATCCAGCGTGCTATATGAATCGGCCCGGAGATGGGCGTTACCAAAATCAAAGTAAATATTATCAATAACTATTTGCACATTAACTTTATAGTTCTGCAAACAGATATCGGGATTGATGAGTGTATCAATACCCGGCCTTACTATTGGAGCCGGTACAACTTTAGTGAAATATCCTTTTTGTGAGATCTCCAATTTATAGCTTGGCAATTTTTCTTTCACCTGGAAAACATAGTCGCCTTTTTCATCGGTAACTTTGGCAACCAGGCCCATTTTCACATTCGGGTCTTTCAAGATCACCCTCGCGCCGGCCATACCGGTATTACTACGGCAGTCGATAACCCGGCCACTGATGTATAAAAACTGGTACTGACCGGTGAATAAGCTTAAACAGCAGTCGGAACCGCGTGCCGAGCTCAGGTAAAATTTATTGGCATTGTTTGGGTCGATGCTGTAATACAGATCGTCTTTAGATGAATTAACAGGATAGCCCAGGTTAACCGGGGCCGACCAATGACCAAAATCACCGTCGCTACGGTAAACATCAAAACCGCCCATGCCTATAAAACCGTTCGAGCTAAAGAACAATACCTTATCCGGACCATCATAATATGGTGATTGTTCATCATAAGGTGTATTTACAACATCGCCTAAATTGCTTACTGTTTTTGGTTGCCCGGCATCATCCAGGTTACTTTCCCAGATGTCATCGCCACCTTCGCCGCCAGGCCTGTCTGATGAGAAGAACAGACGTTTACCATCGGCACTAACAAAAGGATGTTTAGAATTATAACCTTCGGCGTTAACCGTATTATTTAACCTAACTGGCTGCTGCCATTTGCTGTTTACCAATTGACTTAAGTAAATAGCAGAAACCGTTTTCCCATTCTTTTTATACCAGCGGGTGAGGTACATTTTGGTACCGGTACCGTCAAGAGCAGGTGTGGCATATTCAATCTGCCCTTCTTTATCAAATACATTAAAGTTTGTAGCAAGGGCTTTTGTTGAGTCTAAAATGGCCGAGCTGTAAATCCGGTTCGTATAAAATTTATCCTTATCAACCATCCGCGATGAGGTAAACCAATATCGCCCTAAATTTACGGTGAGGGCATAATCGCCCTGATCTTTATTCAGGAATACCAATGGCGATACATCAACAGCACGCGGGTGCTCCATTTGCTTCAGGGCGTACTCGCAGGAAGTGATTTCCTTATTAGCCAACGCGGTGTATTTAGGGTCCTGGTTAACACCTGCAAATTGCCTCAACTGCAGCAGGGCCTCATCATATTTACCGTTTGCTTGCAGGCAGATCCCATACCAAAGCGGCGTTAAAGGATATTTTTCAACAGATCCTTCATTACTCATCCGGGTGTACCAGATAGTGGCGTCGGTAAAATCTTTATACAAACGATATGATTCGGCCAATTGATAGATAATGTATTGATTGGCTGCACTTTTTTTAGAACTGCTTTTTGTGTTTGATACCAAAGGCACGCTGTTCTTTGATTCGGCAGAGGTGCCATCAATTAGGTGCTTATAGTAATAGGCCGCGGTATAATATTCGTGCCTGTTAAAGGCGGTATCGGCCAGGGTCTTGTAATTTTTCGCCTGTCCAAATGAAACCGCCGGAAAAAACGATAATAAAAAATAAGGTAATAGTTTTTTCATATTATATCCTTGGGCAAATTGGGGCCGGAGAATCAGTATAGCGGCTAAATATGTAACTTATTGACAATTCAAACCCACCACGACCAGATGTAACAGCGCGAAGGCCTGAAGTATTAAAATCATAGCTGGCCCCAATAACCATTTGGCGCAGGTGATAGCCAATGTTGGCAATAGCGGCATCCTGTAAACGCACCATGCCGCCAAGTACAAGCCCGTTATCATCAGAAAACTTCAGCTCAGAGTATACGCCTCCCGCTTTGATCTCTCCTTTACCCTGCTTGATATAAACAATGTTGGGGATCAGGTCAAAAAAGTCAGAAGCCTTTATGCGGATACCGCCGTGTGCTGTAAATCGTATTGGTAATTTGCTGTTAATACCGCCTGCAGCAAAAGGATCTGTTACATCATTGATGTGGTTGACGCTAAGCCCGCCAAAAAAATTGGCTTTGTTCATCGGGTCGGCATTGTAATAATAGATTCCGGCACCGGCATCAAATACTGTTTTTGACGAATAGCCAAAATTCTCGTAATTGGGCAGCGTTGGGTCGTAACCGGTATTGGGATCATACTGATTATCTGACTGAAGTTTATTAGGATCAAAACTGCGACTGATAACTCCAGCCTGCAAACCGAAATGTAAGCGCTGGTTACCATCATCCGAAAGCTTTATGCCATAACCAAATGAACCATAAGCCGTAAAGTAATTATATCCGGCTGTACCTGCCTTTTGATCAAGCACATTAAAGCCGATTCCAACTTTATCATTCGGTTTAAAATCGGCAGATACACCAGCTGTACGGTAACCGTTGTTAATGTTAGTCCATTGATCCCTGAAGTTGGCCGACAAGCGCGTATCGCCATCAAAAACGCCTGTAAGCGCCGGGTTTAGCCAAAGCGGATAAGCGTAAAACTGTGAAAAATGCGGATCAACCTGCGCCTTCACTTTTCCTGCAACTGCCAACTGCAGCGCTATGGTAATAATAAGTAGTGCTTTCTTCATCGTAATAGCGTAATTGTTCCTTTTTTAGTCAATTGCGCCCCATTATTCATTGTTGCTTTTAAATAGTATACATACACGCCCACCGGCATCAATGATCCTTTAAAATAACCATCCCATCCTTTATTAACATCGGTTGATGTAAACAGCAACTGGCCCCACTGATCATACACGTAAAATGAAAGTGTGCTGATATTTTTGCCATGTACGTAGATGACATCGTTATTCCCGTCGCCATTGGGGGTAAAATTATTGGCCACGTATATGATATTGTTATTGTCGATAGTGGTAGCCGTAACAGCCGCCGAGGCCTCACTAAGGGTACATGATGTAGCGCCCAAAGCCTTAACCGTAATTGTTACCGGCTGATTAACATCAAGATTGCTTACCGTATGCGTTAAACCGTTACTACCCGAGCTTGGGGCAGTATAAGTTAAACCGTTATCGGTACTTACCTGGTAGCTGGTAGCGCCATTTACCGTGCTCCAGTTAAAGGTTACACTTGATGATGTAACATCGCCAACTGTCACCACAGGTGCATCAAGCGGCTTGGTCATTTGTACCTGCACCGGGGTTCTTCCGTTGGTATTACATCCGGCAGTATTTGTTGCTTCTACGTAGTAAGTTTTTGCTGCGCTCAACTTAGCGGTAACATAAGTATTGCCTTTAGCAAGCAAAGTACCACCGGTAGGTGCATCATACCAGGATAAAACTGCTGCCGCATCTGAAGATGAAGCGGATAAGGTAGCCGTTGTGCCCGGGCAGATACTGGTACCTGTACTGTTTACAGTGACTACCGGTAAGCCAACCACAGATAAGCTCACAGTACCACGCGACGCAGAAACACAACCTGTTGTATTAACAGCCTCCACATAAAACTTTATTCCTCCCGTTACATTATTAAGGGTATAGCCGGCTCCTGTATGTATAATATTAGGATCGGTTGGACTACCATACCAGTTATAAACAACACCGCTTTGAGCATTTTGAACGGTAAGTGTAGCTGCAGAACCGGTACACGCGGTAACTATGCTTTGAGCAAACGCCGGAACATCAGGAGCAGGAGTAACTGTTACCTGCACGGTTGTTAACTGACTGCTGCAAGTACCGTTTGATGCTTCTACATAATACTTTGTGCTGGCAAATAAAACCGGTGTTGTAAAAGATTCACCTGAACCCACCAATGTATTCTTAGCCGGCGAATCGTACCAGTAATATTTTGCCGCACCCGGTGGCGAGTCTAACGTTATCACAACAGAAGTGCCGTAACAAGTGCTTATAGCTTTGGTTAAAGGAGGTGGCGGTTGAGGAGCCGGAGAAACCTTAAATACAACCACATTACTGACTAACGATGTGGTACAAGCACCGGATGTAACTACACGGCGATAATAAATATCACCGCTCAATGTTGGCGGGTCGTAGTTTTTGGATGTTGCCCCGGCAATATCGGTAAATGTTATGTTATCTGTTGATGATTGCCACTGATAAGCATAGGTGCCATCACCGCCTGCAGCTGTAGTACCGGTAATAGCAGTAGGGTTTCCGGTAGTACAAAACTGGGTAACAGCCGGTGCCGAAATAGAATTATTTGTAACCGCGCTTATAGGCCTCACTGTTACATCATAAAATGAATCAAAAGTGACAACGCCACTCGTAGTAATTTGCCTGCGCAAACTATAAACAATACTGGTTGCAGCAGTGTTAGTAAGTGAAGATGTGATATAATCTTTCAGGGTATTGGTAGATGGCGCGCTAACCCAGCTACCACCACGGTTTATTTGCCAGAGATAACTATCGGGCGTTGGGGTTTTTACATCACCGTTTAGTACGGCAGCGGCAGCAGAACAAATAGTTATGGCCTGTAGCGGAGCCGGGGTTAAATTATCAGAGTTCAGTCGCGAATCCGTAATACGCTTCGCTTTATTGATTTCAGGTGCGGATACCCGGCTAAAACCAACTAAAGGTAAAAAGAACAGGCAAAACATTGCCCATAAAAAAGTTTTATACAAGCGAATAGGCATTAGGGTGCATAGCTTAAATTAACGGATAATGATAATAATTATCCTTCACATTATTAAATTTTCAAAATATTTTAACCTGTAACAACAACATTTTAAAGCCAGTCAAAAATGATTTAACTCAATCAATCAGGGGTCAATAAAATATTAAATTGTTAATCCAGGCTGCATTAATGCCGGCACAGCGCAACGGCATTTGATCTCTTTTACGGGATAATCAATTATAATGTTCAATTTATCAAGAACTTTTAAAAAGTGTAAGAGAAAAAACCGGCTCATATACTTATGTATTGCCTGTTTTTTATAGATCGGTAAATGCTGCCAGGCCAACAATGTAAATGGCATAACCTTGATGTATAAGCGTACAAATAAGGTTTGTGCAAAGATTTTGCTCATGTAATTTATTGCGATAGGTTAGGTTATTTAGTACTCAACGCGTCCTGGTTATACTTTTTTCAGGATGCGATCAAATATAACATTAATATCTTCTGAAATTTTTAAAACATAGGCAAAAAATACGTACACCACACCAACTATGGCCGAGCGGTAAACCATATCTAAAACCACATTTTTTAACTGCGGTAGATAAAGCCCTATCAACAGACAAACCGTAAATATCAATAATATATACAAATGAGCTTTCGCGAAAGGTTGCAGATTAAACTTGATTTTGATAAACAACCAATAGGCAAAATTTAGCGCAAACATGGTAACGAGGTAAGATACGGCGGCTCCCATCATACCCATGCGCGGGATTAATATCCAGTTTGATACCACACAAAGCACTACTGCCGAAACGATAAAAACAGTAGTAAGGCGATAATATTTAGATACGTTCATGATATAACCGTTCAGGCCACCTGTCATATCAACCAAAAATGCTACGCCTACCACAATAAACACATTAAAATATGGGGCGTAATCATGTTTGTGCAATAGCATTACAATAAACTGCCTGTTGATAACCAGACCTATAAATAGCAAGCAGCCGATAAGCATTTGCACTACCGACGTTTTGTAGTAGATTTTACCAATTTTAGCTATATCATTGGTAACCCATGATTGTGCTATGATCTGCAAAGAAGTACGACTGAGCGCCTTCGCCGGCAAGCTGATAACTACGGCGATGGCGAAAAAAGTACCATAGATGCCAACGAAAACAAACGACTGTTTGGTAAGCAGGCTCAGCATCAGCGTATCCAGATTCTGGATCATTACAAATGAACTGCCGCTCAATACTGTGAAAAAGCCATAACTGAGAAATGTTTTTCGTTCACTGATCAATTGTATACTAACGGCTGAAAACCTAAAATGCCGGCCTTTGGCTATATAAGTAAGCAACAGCAGTACAGCTACAAGGTTAGCAATTATGTATATTATTAAAAAAACATGATAATCGATCAGTTTAAGAGCAATCAATAAAACTCCTGCAGTTGTAAACAAACGCAACCCCACCTCGCGTAAAAACGAAGAAAGTACATTTTTAAATACCGTGAGTGCCATGTTTTCAAGCACGGAGAATACCATGACCAGGAACGATAATGGAATCAGGTAGTAAAAATATTCGGTGAGCAGCGGACCACCATCTTTATCTTTGTAGTGACTTACAATAGAATCTTTAAAAACTACAAAAAGCACAGTGAAAACAACAAAACCAACCAGGCTCCATACGGCAACAAAAGATGCAAATCCCCCGTGTTTTTTATCTTCACTTCGATAGTACGGAAAATATTTAAGAATGATATTACCAATCCCCAACCCGGCAAACTGGGCATAAAGTAACGAGATAGTGGTTGTCATTAAATTAAAAAAACCGATCTCCTCGATGGTGAGGATCCGCTGAAAAAGAATGATCAAATTAAAGAAACCCAACGCAACCCCGGCATAAAGTATGAGGCTGTTAAAAAATCCCTGTTTTTGTAATAGGTTCATTTAGTTCGCTTTACTATTGATGCTGTTCTGGATAATATGATCAAGCAAAGCTATACGCAGGTTAATATCGTAATTGTCAATCATGTGGTTTCGCGCAGCTTTACCCATTTGCACGGCCAGTTCAACAGATTCTGCCAGGGTTATCATTCGTTCGGCCATTCCGGTTATATCATACTCATCAACCAGGAAACCTGTTTCGCCGTCAACAACAGCTTCCTTAATTCCTGAATGCCGGGTTGAAACCACTGGAAGCCCAGATGATGATGCTTCTAATACGGTAACCGGGGTCCCTTCTTTATCGCCATTGGCGGCAGTAACCGAATGTTGTACAAATGCCCGCATGCGTTTCATCAAATCCCTGATCTCTTCCGGCTTTAATACCCCGGTAAGTGTAATTTGCTCGTTAAGCCCAAGTTCCACAATCAGTGCTTTAGTTTCATCAAACAGCGGGCCGCCGCCTGCCATCCAAAGCCTCGCATCCGGATGCTGTTCAAGGACGATCTTAAATGCTTTAACTAATGATTGAGGGGATTTTTTCTCCACAAAACGCCCTACAAATAAAAAATCTTTGGCCGAGGCCGATATATCAAGCAGCGGAAAAGCGGCGGTATCCACGCCGCATGAAGCGGTATATACCTTATCGGCAGGCGCTCCCATTTCTTTCAGTGTAACTGCCATATCTACCGACACAGCAATGAAAGCGCTCGCGTACCTGAAAGCCTGCTGGTAAAGTTCGGCATAGGCGGCAACTGTATCACGATGATAAACATCGGCCCCATGAAAATGGATAATGAGCGGAACGCCGGCCATTTTGCAAGCTTCTGTAACCGATGCGCCAACCATGCCGTATTCGGCAAAAACAGCGTCTATTTTATTTGCTTTGAGATATTTATACAGGGCACGGGTACGTACCCTGATATTTTTCTTTTTAAAAATCCGCTTTTGGATCAGATAACTCAGCAGACCCAGTTTTGAACGGATCAGTGTTTTTCCCTCATGGTCATACAAAGGGAAGGCACCGCCGTACAGCACTTTTTTATTCCCGGCCAGGCCATCTATATGCGCCTGAATGAAGGTTTCGGAAAAAGCGGACTTATTGGGCTTTATGATACATAAGTTATATGACCCGCTCATATCAACCTAACTTTTTGCGGACATAATACCGGCGGAAGAAGCTGCCTAATTTATAAACAGCCTTATTAAAGATCCTCCTGCTACGTTGAGATGCGGTTACCGGTTTCGGATGAAAAAACGCAGCCTCGAAATCGTCATTTTTTTCCAATACGATGTGCGCGTAGTCGCCTACGTTCCACACGTTTTTAAGTTCGTAAAAAATCACTTCGGTGCCTGTATCTGCGGCCAGCTTGCCAATAACATCAAAAGAGATATGCTCATCAACCGGCTGCATGGTTTCCGGCTTATTCACCAACGACCATTTTAAGTTTGCCGGTGTAGGCACAGTTAAAATGATGCGGCCTTTGTTCCGTAAAATTTTGGCAAGTGCCGCGTGAACAGCAGGCCTGTCGGTAACGGCAATGTGCTCATATACATCCATGAAAATGATCAGGTCGAACTGCTCATTAAAAGTATCAGTGGTAAGGATGCTTTCCTTAAAATTTAGTTTGCTGTCGCCAAAAAGCTTTTGCGCAATCTGGATAGACATGGTGCTGATATCAATACCTGTAATAACGGCATCAGGCCAGTATTTACGCATCCGCGAACAAATATTGCCCATACCACAACCTACTTCTAAAACGCGGGCCGGGCTTGATGGCGTAAAACGCTTAATGGTATCCCACCCAAACTCAATACGGGGATTAACTACAATATAATCATTAAGCTTGTTTTTAACGTGCTCATCATAATAAGACACTACATTTTCGCGGTTTGGAGTTTCAATCATTACAGATACAGAGTATATAAAGCTATGCTTTGCAGGTACAAAGTTAATAAATAATATTAAAGGGGCTTTTGGGCAACAATAACATAGATAGCGCCGTCGCGATCACGTTGCGCCTGTGTGTTTATTCTGTTAAACAGGCCAATCATAGCCTGCATTACCAAAGCAAAAGGGGGAATTAAAAATTTAGGCAATTTAACGGCAATACCATCCTGAAAAAGTTGCAGGCCACTTGCCGCCAAACCCATAATACCAAAAAATGAATTGATCTTAAACCCTTCGGCTTCGATGGTTTTACGTAAACCAGCACTTGTCCACCTCCAGTAATCATTAGGCGTTGGATGATAAAACCAGTAACCATGTGTGGTAATAATAGCCGAACCTCCGGGTTTCAAAATACGCATGGCCTCCTGTAAATAACCTGATGGGGTATCTACGTGTTCAAGCACCTGGTTACTAAGCACAATGTCGCAATAATTATCGGGCAGGGTAGTTTTACTGTCGAAGCCGATATGATGCTCGGCCTTGGGGTTCATTTCCAGGTCGATACCCAGGTATTTGCCTACTATCGGGTCAATCAATTCGCGGTATGGCATATCACCACAGCCAAAGTCGGCAAGCAGTAATGTTTTATTATCGGCGGTAAGTTGTTTTACTATTTCGATGGTTTTATCCCTCAGTTGTGAAAGGGATACATAGCGCGTGTGAAAAACAGAGGGATATAATCGGTCGTTACCTTTCATGCGGCTAATTTAATAGTTTTACTTAGCTTTTCATGCGCCGGTTTTAAAGCAAAACAGGTTTCCCCGCATGAGGAAACCTGTTTTAACCTACCGGTTAAGTTGTATTAATACACAGCTTTATAAAGCTTTTTAATTTCTTTGTCGGATAGAGCCCTGTCATATAAACGCATGTCATCCAACGCACCTTTCAGGAAATATCCCGGAGAAGGAACATCAGGATTATCCCTGCCGATATAAGCATCGGCCGTTATGGTTATATTTGGCGAAGCAATTCCGTTAAATGTAATGTCTTTCACGCCATCAATATAAAGCGCTAAAGTGTGGGTAGGATAATTATATACCGTGGTTATCATATGCCAGGCGTTTAACGAAACCATTCCCTGAGTAAGCGTTAATAGTGGGCTGTTATTCTCATTAAATGTTAGCAATCCTAAACCACCCTGACCGGTTGCAACGAAATCATATCCCGAAATAGACATATTCCACCCGTTGCCCAATTCAGGAATCCTTTTGTCAATGATCTGTGAAGCGAATGAATAGTTATAAACATCAAGCTTCACCCAGGTAGAAATGGTAAAATCAGTATGCGACAGTCGCAGTGTCTGTTTATCCTTAACCACAATATAACTGCTGTAACCATTAAAATAATAGGCCCCGTTGGCATTGCCAAACCTATCGGCAACTTGCGTTAAATTATATCCGAAGCCATTATTACCATTGCCGGATACGTCGGCAGTGTTAGCCCCGAAAGGGTAATAGGCTATCATACCCACCGTAAGGCTATCCTTTACTGTTACGGTGCAACTTATTGATTTTGTTTTTTCGGCGTTACTGACAGAAACCTTTGAACTGCCTTCTTTCTTTGCTGTAATTCGTCCTAATTGGCTAACGGATGCTACTGAGGTATCTGATGATACCCAAACAAGCTTTGTTGTGTCAAAATTTATTGGCCTGACTTTTACATCCAATTGTATAACCTGATCGGTATACATGGTAAGTGTATCTCTCAAAGAAATTTCTTTAAGGGTTTTGGTGCTGTCTGTTACCGGTTTAGGCTGATCTGTAAGTTTGGTGCAGGATGTGTGTGCAAACGCAAATGCTACCACCAGTAGTAATAGAGGATAAAGTTTCTTCATGTGATAAGGTTATATTTTCAATTACAAATATAAACAAATCTATTCACATCAAAACTCCAAAAAACGTTGTGCTGCTGGTATAACATTTTGTAAATAAATTACTTTGCAGCGTATGCAACTTCATCCTGCTAATATCAATTGTTCTTGATAACAGCTCCTTTTATAACGGTACCTTCCGCTGCTTTCCTTTTTGCTTCGGCCTTGGTAGTGATCTGTATAACACCGTTTGCACCCCGCTCACCGTAAATAGCGGTTGCGTTTTTATCCTTCCAAACAGTAATGCTTGAAATATCATCGGGGTTAATATTTTTGAGGACAAACGATTTTGACTGGGTTACACCATCAATAACATATAACGGCTGTGCCCCATTTTCAAAACCATCCCGTATTGAAAATGTAGCCCTGCTTGAATCTCTCCGTATCTGCGCCGCCAGTGAAGACGTATTTGAATCTCCGGTTACAACAGCACCGGTTTTATTTTCACCGGGCTTAGTGGGTGTGCCGCCAGCAAGTGTAAAACTTATTGGCACGCTATATTGTACCCTTACAGCACGACCGTTTTGAGTACCGGGTTTCCATTCGGGAGACAACTTCAGCACTCTTATTGCTTCTTCATCACAGCCATAACCTATTCCTCTCAGAACTTTGAAATCAGACAAAGAACCATCTTTTTCAACAACAAAAGTAGCAACCACCCGGCCCTGGATATTTTTTTCACGGGCATCTTTAGGATACCTGATATTAGTTGCCAGAAACTTACCAAACGCGTTTATCCCACCTTTAAACTCCGGCACCTGCTCAACTGCTGTAAATACCTGATCGGAACCGGGTTGAGCCGACGCTATTGAGAATTTTGCAGGTGTAGTAGTCTTTATGGTATCCTCGTCAGCGGCAAGTTTAAAACTGATAGGTACCGAATATTGAGTCCTCACCGTACGATTACCCTGCATGCCAGGTTTCCAGTTAGGCGATAATTTTATCACCCTTAAAGCTTCATTGTTCAGATCATCGGTAATGCCCCTTACTACCTTTTCATTTGAAAGCGCACCATCCCTTTCAACAACAAAAGTGATGATCACCCTGCCCTGGATCTTTTGCGCGCGGGCGTTAGCAGGATATCTGAGATTACTTTGAAGGAATTTACTGAAAGCCTGTAGTCCTCCCGAAAATTCGGGCACTTTTTCAACCGAAGTATAAATAGGTGTAGTATCAGCTGCAGCTACATTGTGCTTTTCAGCACGGATTGGTTCATCAATGGTAATTTCTGTTACCTTACTGGCCGGGGTTGAAAAAACCTTATCAGCTTTAGTATTGATAACTGAAATAGCATCACTGTTATTAATAGTTGCTGATGAGAGGACCATCATCAAAATAAACAATGGGGCCGAAAGCCCATATTTAGCCAGCGATATCCGGTGCGATTTATTTTTCTGCAGCATAATAATGCGTTCTTTTAATAAGCTTTTATTAAAAAATGAATTAACCAGGCCATGGGTTGGCGTATTAAAGGTTTGGCTTAAGAGCAGCATGGCGTAGTCGGCCTTGTCGGTACCGGCTTCAACCGCATGCCTGTCGGCAATAAATTCATGGATATGCTTTATAGCCCTGCGATAGAAATACACTATCGGGTTAAACCAGTTAATGATCATCACCAGCTCAATTAAAAGCACATCGGCCGAGTGCCATTGTTGGGCATGCACATCTTCGTGCGTGGCGATGGCTTCGTTAACTTCACCATCGGCATTTAGTTTTACGGTCTTGAAAAAGGAATAAGATACCTGAGGCTCAGGCTGGCTGATCACTTTTTTTAGCTTAAACAGCTGCCATACCAATCTTGCCGACAAAAACACTATACCCGCTACATACACCAAAAACAGGATCTCGCCTATACTCACCGGCGATTCTTCTATCGGTTTAAAGTTGTAAACAGCCACCGGGCTGCTGTACAGCGTGTATTTCACCTGCTGGGTAATAAAAAGATTTTGTACCCAGCTGGCCTGAATAACGGGTATCATAAATGACAACAGGGCGGCGCTTACCAGGTAAAGCCTGTTAAGCTGAAAAAAGGTTTCTTTTCGGAGCAAAAGCACATAAAACCCGTAAAACAGCAACAGGTATATGTTTACCAGTAATAAATATTGCCACCAGTTCATAATTATCTTTCTTTAAGTTTTTCAATCAGTTTCATGATCTCATCGGCCTCTTTCAGGTCGATCTTTTCTTTCTTTACAAAAAACGAAAGCATGCGGTTAACAGAGTTATCAAAATAGCCGCTCAGCAATTTATCGGCAGCAAAATTCTGATACTGCTCCTTGCTGATCACCGGGTGATATTCATGACTTTTACCAAATGCCTCATGACCAACAAAGCCCTTGGTTTCCAGGATCCGGATAATTGTCGACACGGTATTATAAGCGGGCTTGGGCTCAGGTAACTGCTCGATAACGTCTTTAACATACCCTTTTTTTAATTGCCAGAGCACTTGCATGATCTGCTCTTCGGCGCGGGTTAACTCTTTAATTTCCATGTGCGTGCTTTTAAATTAATACCTCGTGTATTAATATATTTAATTGGTTAAACTAAGGTAAGGGACATATTTCAAATTTGCAACTAAATTTTTAGTTATTAATTTCCTAAACTTTAAATCACCATATTCGTTGTGTTGATCACATCCAATTATACATGAATATAACCTTCCATGGTGCTGCCCGTAATGTTACCGGTAGCAAGCATTTACTCCGTTTAAACGACGGTACCAGCATATTATTAGATTGCGGCATGTTTCAAGGCCTTGGAGAACAAACCGAAGAAATGAACGAACATTTTGGTTTTAATCCTAAAGGTGTTACGCACATGATCCTGTCGCACGCGCATATTGACCATTGCGGTTTAATCCCAAGGTTAGTTGCCGAAGGTTTTGACGGAAACATCTACTGTACATCGGCCACTATGGACCTTACGCGGATCCTGTTGCTTGATTCTGCAAAAATTCAGATGCAGGATGCCGAATATAGCAACAAGCACCGCGCCCGCAAAGGCCTGCCCCTGCTTTCGCCTTTATATACCGAGGATGATGTAATGGAAGCCCTGCGCCTGTTCAAGATTGTTGAATATGGTGAGGAGTTTGCCATTACCCCCGCCGTGAAATTTAATTTTACTGATGCCGGACATATTTTAGGCAGCGCCGCAGTGCATATCACCGTAACCGAAAACGGTAAGGACACATACATTACCTTCAGTGGCGATGTTGGCCGGTACGGCGATTTGTTGCTGAAAAGTCCGCAAACTTTTGAGCAGGCCAATTATATTTTACTGGAATCAACCTACGGCGATTCGCTGCATAAAGACCTCGGACCTATCGAGGAATCGCTACTTGAAGTTATTAAACAAACCTGCCAGGTAAAGGGCGGCAAGGTAATTATCCCGGCATTCAGCGTTGGCCGCACGCAGGAATTACTGTATGCCTTAAACAGCCTGGAACTGAAAGGTACCTTACCGGATATTCCTTATTATGTAGATAGCCCGCTGTCGGAAAAGGCTACGCAGGTATTGATGAACCACCCAGAGGTTTACAATAAAAACGTGCAGGAAGTTTTAAAAACCGATGCCAATCCTTTTGGATTTAAAGGCCTGAAATTTATTGAAAGTGTGGAAGAGTCAAAGGCGTTGAATAACGATCCGCGTCCGTGCGTTATCATCTCCTCGTCGGGCATGGCCGAAGCCGGGCGGGTAAAACATCACATCAAAAACAATATCAACAACCAAAAGAACACCATTTTAATGGTAGGCTATGCGGAACCAAATTCGTTAGGCGGACGCTTATTACGCGGCGATCATGAGGTGCATATTTTTGGCGATATGTACGAGGTTAAAGCCGAAGTACGTTCCATCAAATCCATGAGTGCCCATGGCGATTATGATGACCTGCTTCATTTTCTGGCCTGCCAGGATCCAGCATTGGTGAAAACCGTTTTTCTGGTTCATGGCGAGTATGACGTTCAGCAACATTTTGCCGGGAAACTAAAAGAACATGGGTTCAGGCATATTGAAATACCTTATCAGCATCAAAAGATAGTTTTGGAGTAGGTAGTCATCCCTCGAAGAACGACGAAACCATGTCATTGCGAGGAGGAACGACGAAGCAATCGCATACTATACAGGGCGGACATGCCTCCGTGCGATTGCCGCGCTTCGCTCGCAATGACATTTTTTTATAGTGATCTTCTATCCTTTACCCCTTCCTCACCTGCTTTATCACCGCAATGATATCCTCTTCACCAAACGCGGCTTCGGCATCCTGATAGGTTTGATAGGCGGTTTCGCCAAGCGGAGTAGCCAAACCCAGGTCTTTGGCCAGGCGCAGATCCTTAGTGATATGCTTTAGGGCAAAAGCCGCACTATAATTATCATTAACAATAGCATCCCCCTTTATTTTGATGAACGGGCTACCTAAAGCACTGTTACCAATCAGCGTTGTCAGCGCTTCTGCATCGATGCCGTTTTGTTGTGCCAGCGTTACTGTTTCGGCAAGGCCTTGTGCAACAATACCCAACAAGGTGTTAATTGCCAGTTTGGCCACGTTGCCTGCGCCGGTATCGCCAACCAGCATTACCAGTTTGCCCATTTTTTCGAGAATAGGTTTCGCCTGCTCAAATGCACTTACTTCGCCCCCCGCCATAATCACAAGCATGGCATCCTCCGCCTGTTTTACACTGCCTGATACCGGCGCATCCAGGTAATGATTACCCTGAGCTTTGGATGCTGCAGCCATCTCCTTGCTTATGGCCGGTGAAACAGTACTCATGTTAATGATGATCCTGCCACTCACTTTCGCGGCCAGCAAACCTTCGTCGCCGGTAAAAATATCCTTGATGGCCTTATCATCAGATACCATTACAAAAACAACATCAGTATCATTTAATAACAACGCTGGCGATGCGGCCGTACCGATGCCCTGGGCTTTAAATCCCTCTTCCTTGTCCTTACTGCGGTTATAAACGCTGAGTGGATACCCGGCCTTAATCAATTGCTGCGACATGGGGACGCCCATTTTACCCAAACCAATCCATCCTATTTTAACTGTATTCATGATAGCTATTTTGTTTTTAATTTATATAGATTTTATTGATGCGAATTTACTGAATCCTTCAACCAGGAAATTTAATTCCCGATAAACGTTCGCACTCGACAATAAATTTATCCTGAACAACCGGATCTGAAGCTGCAGGATGAACGGAACGTAACTTTTTATGATAGAAATATTTCCCGCTTACCAACACTTCAGGCTCATTGCTTGCAGCAAGCCATACTTGTGTTTTGGGGCCATCTTCCAAACTATCCGGAGCGCTTGGTCCGCCCATTTTGGTTGCTACCCAGCCCGGTTCCAGGGCGTTTGAGTACACATCGGGCCATTTGCGGGCAGCGTAAAAAGCCAGGACCACATTGTGTAATTTTGAGTCGGCATAAGCCATATAACCGTTCCAGTTACGAATGTTCCATTCCAGGTCGCGCAGTGTAGCATCCCCATCTTTGTGTAAGCCCGAACTGATATATACAAGCCGTTTGGGTTTATTTATTAAACAGGTGAGGATATAAGGACCAAGGCTATTGATAGCAAAAACGTGCGGTAAACCGTCGACGGTTGCTATCCGTCGCCCCTCCTGGTAGCCAACTGCGGCATTATGAATTACCGCGTCAAAAGTGCCAAGTTTATTTACCTGTTCTGCAACTTTTATAGTTCCAGCAATAGAAGATAAATCGCCGGCAACAACGGCGTCTGCCCCTCGCACAGTGGCCAAAGCCTCTTTAGCGCGGGCGTCATTACGGGCGTGCAATACCACACTATGACCATCTTTTATTAATAATCGGGCGGCCATCTGCCCTAAACCATCTGCCGATCCTGTTATAAATATTCTTGACATGTTTGTTCTGTTTTAATGATAAAACAAAGCTCGGCACTAAAGTAACCAGGGCATTTAACAAATGGTAAAAAGCACGGTTTATTTATTATGCGATTAACGGATGTTTTTTCGGATCCTGCTTAAAGACTGAGGCGTAACACCCAGGTAAGAAGCGATATCAGTTAAAGGTACCCGCATAGCCACTTCAGGCTGGCGCTCCAAAAATAACAGGTATCGTTCGGATGAATCATGCCCCAGATAAGCATTTCTTGTTTTTATTTTCTCCAGAAGCGTATTCTGCGAAATCTGATCGATCATTTCTTTTAGATAGGGCAGTTTCTCATATAAAGCCAGCAAATTATTTTTACTGATAGCCAGCAATTCCGTATCGCAGGCAGCCTGGATACTTTCTTCGGCAATCATGTTATTATTGAAGCTGTACAGGATAGTGCAAAACTGATTGTCTTTTAAAAAGAAATAAGTTACCTCATTGCCTTTATCATTTTGGGCCATGATGCGCAGTACACCGTTTGTAATGAAAAACAACTGTCTTGCTACGTGTCCAAGCGGCAATAACGTATCCCCCTCCTTAAACTTCATCGGTTCAAAGGCTTTTGCAATGAGTTCCTGATCACCAACCGGGATTGGTTTCAACTGCTGTAAACGGGCGATGAGTTGCTGTTGCATGATACAAATATCGGGGAAAGAGATAAGTGTGGTGATAAAAGAATAAAAAACGCTTGTCATGCTGAGGCACGAAGCATCTTCTTCGCCCTGTATAGCCGCTTTTTACCTCGCAGAAGATTCTTCGCTGTCACTCAGAATGACAACAGGTCAATAACTCGCCTGTCCTATCTCTAATTTGCTGATCTTATTATCAGCAACCGTAAACTTAAAATAGGTTTTAAAATCGCCCCACTGGTCGCTGTGGAATTTACCGTAAACATGTAAACCGTTTTGCTCTACCTTATCAATACTGGTAAAGCGCTCATGCCCCAATGCCTTATCAAAAAAGCTTTTAAAGTTCATTTTGTTACCATCGTCAAAAAGTTGGGCATCATTAGTGAATAAAGCAAACCAGGTTTGTTTATCGCCGCTTTGCAGAGCCTCAATGGCTTGTTTTACTACCGCGTTACTTAATTTTTCGGTATTCATGGTTTTGATGTTTTGTATAGTTGAGGTAGGCGTTTTTGCAGCCTGCGCATTTACAGAGGCAGTAATTAATGTACCGTATATGATATAATGGTTAAGCGTTTTCATGGCTTAGTAGATGTATAAATCAAATAATATTTTCTGCCTGTTAAATAGAAACAACAGGTTATAGCTAAGACTACAACCTGCTGGCGTATGTTACTAAACTGATTATTAATTTGTTGCACCACCGTTTACCAGCAAATGCTGGCCGTTTACGAATGATGAAAGATCGCTGGCGAAAAACTCGGCCACATTGGCCACATCTTCAACTTCGGCCAGGCGGCCCATCGGACAACTGTCAAGCAATTGTTTTCTTAATGCGGGGTAGCTATCAGCTTCGGCAAAGATACCTGAATGATCAACAGCAAATGGTATGATAGAGTTAACTGTTACACCGCGGTGACCAATTTCTTTTGAAAGGATATCAACCAGATAGCGTGGAGTAGTTTTGCTACCACCATACACAGCCATTCCGGGTACGGGGAATGAGGTGGTACTTGAGGCAATGTAAATAATACGACCATTGTCTTCTACATTTTTAGCAGCCTGCTGCATGGTGAAGTAAGTGCCTTTAGTATTGATACCGAATACACGGTCAAACTGTTCTTCAGTAAAATCAACTACCGGGGTTTCAACAAGCTCGATACCGGCATTGGCTACCACGATATCTATTTTACCAAAGGCTTCTTTAGCTTCTTTAAACAACCTTTCAATATCGGCCACTTTGCTGATATCGGCCTGTACAGCTATTACTTTTACACCCATTGCGCTGATGTTGCTTACCACTTCATCGGCAGATGCTTTATCACGTGAGTAATTGATTACGATATCGGCACCTAATGCCGCGTAACGTTCTGCAATTGCTTTACCTAAACCACGGGCTGAGCCGGTTATTACTGCTACTTTATTATTTAATGAGTTCATGATTTCTATGTTTTTGATTGTGATGATTGTTGTTGATTACACTTATTTTTTCTTGTTTCAAGGTTTCTTCCTGAATCTTGATTCCTGATTTCTTGCTTCTTGATTCCCCTTTAGGGGGCTAGGGGCTTAAGCCATTGCGCCATTCAAACCGATGATTTGTCCGCTGATCCATTTGGCGTCATCACTGGCCAGGAAAGCAACCACTTTGGCAATGTCTTCAGGCTCGCCCAGGCGATTAAAGGCGTTGAGTGAATTGAGGCGGTCAATTAGCTCCTGTGATTTGCCTTTGGTGAATAATTCGGTATTAACAGGGCCCGGCTGTACCGCATTTACATTAATACCACGTGCTCCTACTTCCTTTGCAAATACACGGGTCAGTTGTTCAACCGCACCTTTAGTTGCTACATAGCTGCCATAAGTAGGTGTTAACACTCGGGTTTGGGTTGATGAGAAATTGATTACAGACCCTTTGTCGGCCAATTTTGTAGCGGCCTCACGAAGAGTATTAAAAGTGCCTTTTACATTGATATCAAACTGACGGGTAAAATCTTCGTCGGTAGTGTCTTTTATAAGTTTGGTGATCATGATGCCTGCATTGTTTACAAGTACATCAATTTTTCCGTAGTGGGCTATGGCGGCGTCAAACATGGCTGCTACCTCATCGGCTTTGCTCACATCGGCTTGTAAGGCAATCGCGTCACCGCCTTGTTGTTTTATAGATGCTACTGTTTGGTCGGCAGCTTCTTTACCGCCTGCATAATTGATAATTACTTTAGCGCCTTCGGCTGCTAATTTGTGGGCTACTGCTGCACCTATGCCTCTTGAGGCACCGGTTACTAATACTACTTTTGATGCTAATGTGTTCATGGTTTCCTTTGTTATTTTGTTAATGTTTTTGTCGTTGTTGATTGACAATACAAAGGTGGCAAGAGCAGGGCCCCTTAATGATACACATATCAAAGCATTACTTACGAATATCTAAGGTTGGTTTATGCAGAGCTCTTAATTGACGCGGTATTAAGTGCAATAAATAAAAAATGATTATTAATCGCGAAATATTTAAATTGCATTAACCAATTAAACCTGCCATGAATAAAGTATTGATAATAGCATTGCTGCTACTAAGCACAACCCTGCAAGCTGCCGAAAAAGGAATCAAATTTGAAAAAGGACTTACCTGGGCCCAGATCAAGGCGAAAGCCAAAAAAGAAAACAAGTATGTATTTGTTGATGGCTTTACAAGCTGGTGCGAACCCTGCAAAATTATGGCGAATGAAATTTTCCCTCAGCAAAAAGTAGGCGACTTTTTCAACAAGAATTTCATTAATGTGTCCGTCCAGTTTGACCAAACCAAAAATGACAATGCCGATGTGAAGCTATTTTACAAGGACGCTAAATATTTAGCGAGCACCTATAAAATTGCAGCTTATCCAACTTTTTTATTTTTTAACCCAAGCGGTGAATTAGTGCACACTGTGGTTGGCGGTACAGTTAAAGCCGACGATTTTATAGCCAAAGCTAAATCTGCCCTTGACCCGGCAACCCAATACACACACCTTAAAAAGCAATTTGAACAGGGTAAACGAGACGCGACCTTTTGTTGACGCTTACACATTCGGCTCAGCAAACCGGCGACATCAACTTCATACCTGTCGTGGCAAATGCTTATTTACGTACCCAAAAAGATTTGCTTACCGAAGAGAATATAAAGTTGATAACCGTTGTCACTAAAAAAAGTACAGACCCTGGTTTTGCGGTGTTACTTCGTGATGCCGATAAAGTAGACATGGTAGCAGGCAAAGGCCAAAGCGCCATAGTTGTCAACAATATCGCTTTTGACGAACTCATACTTCCGCTGCTGCGCAAGGATGGCAAGAAAGTAGATAATGGGTTTATGTATTACTATACAGGCGATATCATAACGGATGTAAACTGGGATGCAATTAAGTCTAAAATTGAGGCACGATATCCCGGGCGAGGCAACGACATGATTGTTTGTGCAAAACCGGCTTACTACCAATGGACCGGAGACAAACCGCAATTTATCGCGGCCGTTAATGCTTATACAGCCAGACCATCAGGTTTTGACATAAATATGCTCAATTCCTACGCATGGTCGTTATATCTTGATAGCGATAATCAAGATTATTTAAAAACAGCTGCCGACTGGTCAAAATCCACGCTCACAGGCGGCAACGAAGAAAACCTGAATTACCTGAACACTTATTCATGTCTGCTGTACAAAGCCGGAGAAAAAGAAGCGGGTATTGCTGCCTTTGAAAAGCTGATCAAAATAAATGGCAAAGAAAACGAAGCGTTAAACAAACAGCTCGACCAAATGAAAAAAGGCGAAAAGATCTGGTAGTTATTGGCGGGGAAAATAAGTTTAGGTAACGATTTAGGAAATCTTATACATCATGCGCAGCGTACAAGGTACTATATGGCATGATGTGTAAGATTTTTTTGTCGGGGTTGTTTTCAGTAAAGTATCGGCAAATTAATAGTCTTCGGCATTTAAATGATCAATAAACGAATCCCCGTTTTTTGAAGGTGATTTCAATGGCTCATTTTCAAAATCACTTTTACGGCCAAGCATAGTAAAGTTCTCGGCCACAATTTCGGTAGTGTACTTCTTTATCCCTTCTTTGTCTTCAAAGGAGCGTGTACGGAGTTTGCCTTCTATATAAACCAGCTTCCCTTTTGAAAGGAATTTGGCGGCTACCTCGGCCAGCCCGCGCCACATTACAATATTGTGCCATTCGGTTTGTTCAACCTTACGACCGTCCTTATTAAACGTTTCGGAAGTAGCTAAAGGGAAACTCGTTACAGACACCCCACCTTCTAAATTTCGTACTTCGGGGTCCTTCCCCAAATGGCCAACGAGTATTACTTTGTTTATTCCAGACATGCCCTAAATTAACGCAAAATTATTTTACAAATTAAAAATATTTTTTAATAATATAAAAATGATTTTCGGCAATGCTAATTCCGGAAGGTTTTGAACCTTGATTTTTACCCAGTTTTCATTCATTTTGATTGGCTGATTCTCAATTTTTATCAGCCTAACAAAAAGTCGCTGATGGGTAAGAATATGTTTATACACCGGCGAAACTTCTATTGCTTCAATATCATTACCAAAAACATCTAAAACCGCAGGTTGTTTCAATAATTCTTTTGTGCTTAAAAGCGTATCTGTTTCAACCATAGGCAAATCATACATATTCGCCCAGATATCCCTATCACCCCTTTTGTTCATTAAAACGGTATCCCCGTCGGTTACCAGGAAATAATTTAAAAAGCGTTCGCGCACTTTCAGGTTTTTTAATTTAACCGGCAGGTCGGCCACCGCGTTAGTATTAAATGCCACACAATCCATTCGTACAGGGCAAATATTACAGCTCGGAGCTTTAGGTTTGCACAGCATAGCGCCAAACTCCATCATGGCCTGATTATGCAGCCCCGGCATTTTCTTATTAAGAAAATCATCCGCTACCTGCTGGAATGTTTTTTTACCCGCAGTTGAGTTGATGGGCTCGTAAATACCCAGGTACCGCGCCAGCACTCGGTAAACATTGCCGTCAACCACGGCCTTTGCTTCATTGGCAGCAAACGATGCTATAGCGGCCGCGGTGTATTCGCCAATTCCTTTTAGCTTTATCAGTTCGTTATAGCTATCCGGAAAACGGCCATGATGAAGCTCTTGCACCAGTCGCGCTGTTTTAAGCATGTTACGCCCTCTTGAATAATAGCCCAGCCCCTGCCATAGTTTCAGGATCTCATCTTCATGGGCGGCGGCAAAACTGCTTACATCGGGGTATTTTTCAAGGAAGCGATAAAAGTAAGGCATCCCCTGTTCTACCCGGGTTTGCTGCAGTATAATTTCCGAAAGCCAGATCACGTAAGCGTCTGTGGTATTACGCCAGGGCAGGTCGCGTTTATTCTTCAAATACCATTGAACTATTTCGTCTGTAAAATTCATCGATGTAAAAGTAAGTAATTGCAGCACCAGGAAGCCGGGAATCAGGAAACAAGAAGTTAAGGATACCGGGAATGGAAACTGGGGTTAAGAAAACTGCCACAGGAAATTCAGAAATCCGGGCCGGACCCGCTTAAAAAAGTGTGAAAGGTAAGTGTTGCCCAGGCCTATCAGGATGGTGGATTTGCACACTTTTTTTCACACCTCTTCACAACCGGCAACCTGTATTTTGCCCGTGATTTATAAGGCTCTCATACTCAAAATTGTAACGATAGTGTATGTTTTAAGGGCTGAACAAAAAAAAACGGATAAATATTTCGCTGTTAACGGATAAAGCAATACTTTTGCAACCCCAAAACAGTTAAGTATTTATAAAATAAAATTAAGTAAATAAGATATGACTAAGGCAGAAATTATAACTGAAATCTCATCAAAAACAGGTATAGAGAAAGTAGACGTGCAGGAAACTGTTGAGGCGTTTTTCAAAGTTGTTAAAAGCTCAATGGTTGGCGGCGAAAACGTATACGTAAGAGGATTCGGTAGTTTTGTTGTTAAAAAAAGAGCTAAAAAAACAGCACGTAACATTTCAAAAAATACTGCCATCATTATCCCTGAGCACTTTGTGCCAAGCTTTAAACCAGCTAAAACTTTTGTTGAGAAAGTAAAGTCAGGTAACAAAACCAGCAAAAAATAATTATACGCCATCATGAATAAGAAACAAATAGTCGTTAGTGCAGCCGTAGTTGTTATTATGGGCTATTTGTATTGGTTGCCCGTAAAAGGTTTAGTAAAACCAAAAGACGATAAAAACAGCAAACCGGCCATGGCTGCCTCTGCAGGCGCCACTAAACCGGCAGCTAACGTTACTGTTGATATGGTATCGGCCCCGGCCAAAGCAGCTATTGGGGATGCATTGGCGGCTAAGATCAACGACCTTGAAGCCCAGTTAAAAAAAGCATCAGACGCAGATGCACCAGCTTTGCAACAGCAACTGGCCAAACACTGGGACGATGTTAACCAGCCTGCACCCGCGGCATTCTATTACCAGGCAGTAGCCCGTAAAGAAAACAAGGTGCAAGACTGGATAAATGCAGGTAACCGTTTTAATGATGCATATAAACTTACACAGGATACTTTATTTCAGCCCGCGTTTGTAAATAATGCAGCCGAAGCATTTCAAAATGCTTTGAAATTACAGCCCGAAAGCCTTGAAGGTAAAACCGGGTTGGGCATAGCTTACGTTAACGGCGCAGCCGGCCCTATGCAGGGTATAGCGCTGTTGCTTGAGGTTGTAAAAAAAGACCCGAACAATTGGAACGCTAACCTTAACTTAGGTATGTTTGCCATGAAATCGGGTCAGTATGAAAAAGCGGTAGGCAGGTTTAAAACACTGCTTGCGCAAAAGCAGGAACTGGAACCGACTTTCTATTTAGCCGAAAGCTATAAGCAATTGGGTATGAAAAAGGAAGCTATTGACGCTTACCAGAAATGCAAAGAAATGATGCCTGACCCCGTATTCAGTCAGCGCATTGATGGATATATCAAGGAATTAAATAACTAACACACATTTAAAAATTATTATTATGCCGAGCGGTAAAAAACGTAAAAGACACAAAATGGCTACCCACAAACGTAAAAAACGTTTAAGAAAAAACAGACATAAAAAGAAATAAGCATTTGTGTTAAGTCGATAGTACTTAGTCTTAAGTACAAAGTCTTCTTTTTCTTGACTTTAAACTTTCGACTAACGACTTAAGACTAAACATTAATGGTTTACCTGCCCCCAACCGGGGCTGGTAACTTTTTATTTATTAGTGTTTTTTTACCCACTTATTAACACACGGTTTTTACCGTTATAAGAAATGGAGTAGCAATTGATAAAAGAATTAATTATCGATTCATCCCCCAACGGGGCTACCATTGCATTATTACAGGATAAACAACTCGTAGAGCTTCACAAAGAACAGGTAAGCAACAACTATACAGTTGGCGATATTTACCTGGGCCGTATCAAAAAGATTATGCCCAGCCTAAATGCCGCCTTTGTTGACGTTGGCTATGAGAAGGATGCCTTTTTGCATTATCTTGACCTTGGTCCGCAGGTACAAAGCCTGCTTAAACTGACCAAACAGGTACGTAGCGGGGGATATCAATCTAAGCTATTGGATGGGTTTAAGCTTGAGGCCGATATCAATAAAGGAGGCAAAATCTCCGAGATATTGACCAAAAACCAGCTTATCCCGGTACAGATAGCCAAAGAACCCATATCAACTAAGGGGCCACGTTTAAGTTCCGACCTGTCAATAGCAGGCCGGTATGTTGTTTTAGTACCTTTTTCGGAAGCTATTTCCATTTCGAAAAAGATAAAAAGCAATACTGAGCGCACCAGGCTCCGGAAAGTAGTTGAAAGCATTAAGCCAAAGCATTTTGGCGTTATCATCCGTACAGTTTCCGAAGGTAAAGGAGTTGATGAGCTGCAGAAAGACCTGCTTGATCTGATCTCAAAATGGGAGCAGTTTATTACCAAGCTGCCATCTGTTGAGCCTTCAAAAAAGGTATTGGGCGAAATTGGGCGTACATCAACTATCCTCAGGGATATTTTGAACCCCGATTTTCAGCACATTTATACCAATGACAACAGTATGTTCGAAGAAATTCGTTCATACATTCATGAAATATCGCCCGATATGGAAAGTATAGTCCGCATGCACAAGCATAAGGAACCTATATTTGACCATTTTGGTATCGAAAAGCAAATCAAGGGAGCGTTTGGTAAAACCGTGAACCTTGCCGGTGGCGCTTACCTGGTAATTGAGCATACCGAAGCCCTGCACGTTATTGACGTAAACAGCGGTAATCGTACAGCCAGTAAAGAAAACCAGGAAGAGAACGCTTACCAGGTAAACAAGGAAGCCGCCAAAGAAATAGCAAGGCAATTACGCCTGCGCGATATGGGCGGCATTGTGGTGATCGATTTTATCGATATGCACAAACCTCAAAACCGTAAAGAGCTTTTTGATTTTCTGCGTGCCGAAATGCAGTACGACCGTGCCAAGCACACCATTTTGCCTCCGAGCAAATTTGGCTTAGTGCAGATCACCCGTCAGCGTGTAAGGCCAGAAATGAACATTGTTACCAGCGAGGTTTGTCCAACCTGTAACGGAACCGGCACTATAAGGCCAACCATTTTGCTGATGGATGATATTGAAAATAATTTCAATTATATCCTTACCGAGCAAAACGAAAAAGGGATTACCCTGTGCGTGCACCCATATATTGAAGCCTACATTAAAAAAGGCATCTATAACCGCCAAATGAAGTGGTTTATCAAATATGGCCAATGGATAAAGGTTAAAAGCAACCCATCCTACCAGATCACGGAATTCCATTTCTTCTCATCAAAAGACGAAGAAATTAAACTGTAAAACTTTCAGAAGTGCAACTGTTTGAAAATGGCACAAATTAAAGATCTTTAAAAGAGCAGATGTTTGGATGAGCATCTGCTCTTTTTATTTTCCCCTCTTCTATATTTCATCAAAATTTAGCGATAACATAACTCACACAGGTTAAATGCGATGCATACATTGCAATGTTTTAATCGCTATTTTTGAGATATGGAAATAGTTGACAGAATAAAGGAAGTTTTCGAACCACACTTCGAAGTCCTCAATGTTACAAGATCCGGCCCGGATAGCTTAAACGCTGAAGCCTTTATTACCATAGACGCGCAGCACGAGGGAAAATCACATAAACGAATTTTCAGAGAGGCTGAACTTGTAGAACTAAATTCTGAAGGTAAATTAAACGAAACCATAAGGGCGCTTTGCGCTGTGATACTCACATCAGAAGATTAGCCTCTAAAAACCGCCTCGATTTCTCGGGAAAAATCACCTTGAAATAATGCTCTTCATTATCAAGCCAACTTCCGGCCGCATCAAAAAGTACATTTAGGTAAATCTTTATTTTATCATCGGCAAGAAGAGGCAGCTCATGATGAACCAACACAATCCCCCTCTTCGCCATCCAATGAAAATCGCACAAACAATCATATAGTGCGTTCCAGTTATTCCCAAAGTAGTCTGGAAATTCAAGCGCCTCACTTAGCTTTTTTAATAACTCATCTTCTCCTCTAACCTTTGGAAGGTGAGCGATAAATTCATTTTCGTCAGAGTATTTATTGGGTTCCTCTAAAAAAACTATATTTCTCATAAGCATCTTTATGCAGTTACGCAGGGGTATCTCCTTATCACCCCTGGTCGAAGTTTAGCGACAGCGTAACTTCGTCCTAAAATAAGGCAAGCATTCTGCTCGCCTACCTGAAATATTAAAAAAGTTGGTCTGTTTCAGTTAAGCTGAAAGCTTAACCCGTTTTGGGATCGAAGTTACGCTGGCGCTAAACTTCGACCAGATAGAATGTAATACTGGTTCCCCCAAACAATATATCAAAAATTCCCTTACTTTACCATCGTTAAAAAACCTGCTGCATTACCTATGCTTAAATATTTCCGGTGGTTTATAATAGTAGTATTGTTACTTCATGTGGCTTCCTGCCGCAAACCCGGCAATGCTTCAACTGCTTTTTACTACTGGAAAACCGGCTTCAGCCTCAACGGGCAACAGGCAGCTTTACTAAAACAAACCGGCAACAATGCTTACATCCATTTTTTTGATGTAAGCTGGAATGATCAGGAAAAACGCTCCTACCCTAATGCCGTTGTGCAGCTTAACGAAATCCCGGCAGGGCTGAACATTATTCCCGTTATCTATATCACCAATAAAACTTTTGAAAACATTACCGATACTGCAGTAACTACCCTTGCAGTGCATTGTAACAAGCTGATTAATGAGCTGGCCACAGAAAAGAAGATCAGCTATACCGCGGTACAAGTTGACTGCGATTGGTCGCTAAGTACCCGGCTTAAATACTTCAGCTTTTTGGCGGCATTTAAAAAACTCAGCAAAAAGCAGTTGGAAGCAACCATTCGCCTACACCAGGTTAAATTTAAAGACCGTACAGGAGTCCCCCCTGCCGACCGTGGCGTATTGATGTTTTACAATATGGGTAAGCTCAATGCCGGTCTGCATCAACCCAATTCAATTTACAATGAAGAGGACGCCGGTAAGTATATCGATTATCTAAGTGTGTACCCTTTAAAGCTGGATATCGCCTTGCCGTTGTTCTCCTGGGCTATTCATATCCGCGATAGCAGGGTTATACAGGTTTACGGAAAAATCGGGAGGCAACAACTTGCAGACCGTTCTCATTTTGAACAGATTGAAGGGCAGGCCAACTATCGCGCCGTGACAAGCTTTTTCATGGAAGGAATTTATGTAAAACAAAATGATATTTTTAAACTTGAAGAAACGGACGGTAAAACATTGAACACCGCCGCCGAACAAATAATACAGCATCTGCCTAAACAACAACATACAACCATCATCTACTATGAACTGGCCAACATCGACCTTTCAAAATTTAACCAGGAAACCCTTACGCAAATTTCTGCTCGTTTTTAGTTTATGTACACTCACTATAGCAGGTGTGATCTGGGCCTGCGCCGACTCATATGAAGAAGAGTACTCTGTTTTTACCCCCGAATATTTTGTTAACAAACAATATTCGCCATTCTTTTACACCGGCAACGAGGTTTACTACGGCTTAGGCTATACCGACGGCAGCAATACCTGGTATAACGACAATATTGTTGATGAATGGTATGAGCATTTTAATCACCAATTCAATAAAACGTCGCTTCAATACCTGCTCCTTAAAGCCAGTGCGGGCGCCGTTGATTCTATCTATCGTAAATCTACCGGTTCGCTTAAAGCGCTACCTGCTAAATATCCTGCTATTGTTACCGGCAATGTACCGGCAAAAATGCTTAACGCCTTTTACAGCTACCTTAAGCTGGCCAAAAATGCCGAGGCTTATTCTGTGAACGATCAGTATTATTCGTGGGATAAAGTAAAACCCAATCATTCGCCGGTGAACCTGGGGCAAGCGCTGGTGGGGGCTTATGATAAAGAAACCGATCCTTTTATTAAAGAACGTATCTGGTTTCAAATGGTACGTTATTACTATTTTCTGGATGAACCATCAAACAAAACCGTGAAACTGTTCGATCAGTTTAAAGATCATTTTCCTAAAAATCTAATTTACTATCGTACAATGGGCTACGTAGCCGGATATTATTACAGGCAAAAAAACTACGCGCTATCAAATTACCTGTACAGCCTCTGCTACGACTACACCTATAAATTGAAGATCCCGAGTTTCTGGAGTTTCCACCCGCAAAATGAAAGTGATTGGAATGCTACATTGAAGCTTGCCAAAACCCCGGAGGAAAAGATAACCTTATGGCATATGTTGGGCGTACAGTATGATGCCTCAAGAGCCATAATAGTTATAATAGCCATCAATCCCAAATCCGAAAAGCTCGATCTGCTGCTAAGTCGCCTCATTAATGTACGGGAGGCTGGAACAGGCTGGGGAAACGCGACTGATTCGGTCAAAAGATCCGACAATGCGGGTAAACGTTTGGTAGAAGACATCGCCTCAAAAAACAATACCGCCAAGCCTTACTATTGGAACGTTGCCGCCGGTTACCTCAACTTTTTGGATAGCAACTATACCGCAGCCGGAAAGTATTACGCAACAGCAAAAAGCCAGTTCCCCGCCGGTGACAAAATGATTGTGGCGCAGGCCAAACTGCTGGATATGATGCTATACATTAAAAGCCTGAAAAAAATGGATGCCAATGCCGAAGCTAAATTAATTGAGCCGCTTAACTGGCTTGCCAACCTGCGCGATAATAAGCTTAAAATAAAAGATCTGCGGTTTAGCAATGCGATATCGGTTTGCAACCTGGCTATTTCCCGCCTTTATAAAAAACAAGGTAACGCTATCAGGGAGATATGTTTTAATAACAATGCGCAGGATTTTTATGCCGATAGCGCGAGGGTGCAACACATGATAGATCTGCTCAATAAACCGGACAAAACCGCGTTTGAGCAGGCCATGCTTCGTTATTACCCGATAACGCTAAATAATTTATATTACCATCAGGCTATCATGCTGGCTTATCAGCAAAAATTACCGGAAGCCATTGCCCAACTTAAAAAGATGACACCTGAGAATTTTTTGCTTGCCGGCAACCCTTTTACAGGCAGGTTAACCGACTGTCATGATTGTGACCATGAAGCGCCGCAAAAGCAAAAGTTTACTCCGCTGAGCTTTTTGCAAACCCTTTATACGCTGGATACCGAAATTAAGCAGGGCAAAAACGTTTACCGTAATGCTTATGCCGCCGCCAACGCTTATTACAATATCACGTACTATGGTAATGCAAGGCTGTTCTATGAATCGGACGTGGTAGCTACCGGGCCAACCGGTCGCTATTACTATGAAGGCGAACCGCGGATGGATGACAAACTGACTTCTATGCAGGTTGCTATAAAGTATTATCAGTTGGCCCGAAAAAACGCAGCTACCGATGAGCAACGCGCCCGTTGTACATTTATGCTGAGCAAATGCGCGCTAAATGAAGTTTATAACGATCCTGGTTTTAACGGCTACGAAAAACTTTCCGAAGGAAAAATCAGCAAATCGGTAATTGATGCTTACTATAACTATTTTGCCGAGTTAAAGGCCAAGTATAACCAAACAGCCTATTACAAAGAGGCGCTAAAGGAGTGCGGATATTTCAGGACTTATGCAGACAAAAAGTAATACGGTGAATCAAAAAGTCCCATATTTAAATTACTAAATAATTTAGCATTTTAAATATAATCTGCATATTTGCACATCTGTAATCTGCAAATCTAAAATGGCCAAATCCAAGATCGCGTACTTTTGTCAAAGCTGTGGCTTTGAATCGCCCAAATGGCTGGGCAAATGCCCGTCATGCCAGCAATGGAACACCTTTGTTGAAGAGGTGATTGAAAAAGGCAATGCATCAGTACCCGCCTGGAAGCCTGCTTCAACCAGTCAGCAGCGGGCCAACAAACCTGTGCCGGTTACGGAGATCACGTATTCCGAAGAGCACCGTGTACCTACCCCAGATAAAGAGTTTAACCGTGTTTTGGGCGGCGGCATTGTTCCGGGCTCATTGGTACTTATCGGCGGTGAGCCGGGCATAGGCAAATCGACTCTGATGCTGCAGCTTGCCCTCAACATGCCTAACCAGAAAGTGCTGTATGTGTCGGGCGAGGAAAGCGAACGACAGATCAAGATGAGGGCAGAAAGGTTGGCATCGCCCGAGGGGGGACCTATCGGCGAAGGTGCGTATATCCTTACAGAAACCTCAACCCAAAACATTTTTAAACAAATAGAGGCACTGGAGCCGGATATGGTTGTGATCGACTCTATCCAGACCCTGCACTCGGCACATATCGAATCAACACCAGGCAGCGTATCACAGGTTAGGGAATGTACCGCCGAACTGCTCCGTTTTGCCAAAGAAACTTCGACACCAGTGTTTTTAATTGGCCATATCACTAAGGATGGCATGATAGCAGGCCCCAAAATACTGGAGCACATGGTTGATACCGTGTTACAGTTTGAGGGCGACAGGCATCATGTTTACCGCATATTACGCACCATTAAAAACCGCTTCGGCTCGGCATCGGAGCTGGGCATTTATGAAATGATGGGCGAAGGCTTGCGGGAAGTATCCAATCCTTCGGAAATATTGCTCTCACACCGGGAAGCCCCATTGAGCGGCATTACCATTTCTGCTACGTTAGAAGGGATGCGACCGATGCTGATCGAGACCCAGGCATTGGTTAGTGCGTCGGCCTATGGTACACCGCAACGTACCGCTACCGGCTTTGATACCAAACGCATGAGCATGCTGCTGGCCGTACTGGAAAAGCGCTGTGGTTTCAGGCTGGGCGCAAAGGATGTATTCCTGAATATTACCGGGGGCATCAGGGTTGAAGACCCCGCTATTGATCTGGGGCTTGCCGCTGCCATTATTTCATCGCACGAGGATATGCCGATACCCTTCAAAACCTGTTTTGCCGGCGAACTCGGACTTTCGGGCGAGATTAGGGCGGTAAACCGGGTAGAGCAGCGCATTGCCGAAGCACAAAAACTCGGCTTCAACCAGATCTTTATCTCCAAATACAACCTCCCTGCAAGCGGCCAGGATAAAAAGCGCATGGACCTCTCGCGCTACGATATCGACATCAAGATCGTAAGCAGTATTGAGGAAGTATTCAGTTTGTTGTTTGGATAGAAGATAAGCTTAAAGCAGAAGGCTCAAAGCAAAAAACAATTGCGCTGTACCTCGTGCTATCCTTATTATTATTTATTTAAAACTTGAGATTTGTTTTAAGCCATTGCTGTACCTCTTCCTGGCTGCTAATCTCTGCCGGAAGTTTATCATGGATCAGTTTTTCCATTTTATTGCCGGTATTGGCAAAACGGTAGTCCCATATCATCATTAATTTGTTAATGAGATACACCATTTCGTTCCCCTCGTTTTTATTAAACACTGTATGATCTGGCCTGCCATTTACACGCGGATCATTCTGAATGTAAGCAGTCCATTTATAATCGGTGTAATGTAAATTTCTTCTTGAAAAAAGGATCATAAGCCGGGAATTTCTTTAAATGTACGGATAATTAAACGAAAGCGTCAGAACGAGAGTTTTAAAAGGGTTGGCGAACCCATAGCAGGTAATAATATTGATATTATTTTTTTGCCGATTTAATAGTAATTTCAGCGCAGATAATTTAAGTTGATGAAAAAATTACTACTATTTACCGCTGCCTCCGCGCTTGCGTGCAATGTTATGGCACAGCAGGAACCGCAAAAAGCCATTTACTATTCCATATCATTTCCTAACGCCGCCCATCATGAGGCCGAAATAAGCATGACCATTCCGCAAGCGCCGGTTGGTAACTTTAGGGTACGCATGAGCCGTTCATCTGCCGGCCGATATGCAACACATGAGTTTGGCAAAAATATCTATAACGTTAAAGCTACCGATGTTGACGGCAAAGAGTTGCCTTTAACACAGGTTGAAGGCGATGTTTATGAAGTTGGAGAACATCCGGCCACTGTAAAAGTGAACTATACGCTTTTCGGTAACTGGACAGATGGTACTTACGCTTCTATCGATCCAAGCCATGCCCACCTGAATATGCCTGCCACTTTTATGTGGGTTGTTGGACAAGACAAACGCCCGCTTACCATTCAGTTTGATGATCTGGATAAATACGGCTGGAAAGTAGCTTCACAGCTTAAACATGAGGGCTCAAGCGTGTACAGCGCTCCAAGTTTGCAGTACATGATGGATAGCCCTACCGAACTATCTAACTACAATGTTAGCAGTTGGGATGTGGTAAATACCGATGGTAAGAAAGAAAAAATAAACCTTGCCATGCACTCGGACGATAGCCAGGCTGTGATAGATAATTTCGGAAAAATGATCCAAAAGCTGGTATTGGAAGAAAAGGCAGTATTTGGCGAATTACCAGCCTACGATTTTGGCGAATATACTTTTGTAAGCGATGTAAACCCCGCTGTATCCGGTGATGGAATGGAGCACCGTAACTCCACTTCTATAACTATTCCCGCGCCTAAAGTAGAGGGGTTTGAAAACAACCTGATGGGCGTTTACGCGCACGAATATTTCCATAGCTGGAATGTGAAACGCATCCGCCCAAAATCGTTGGAGCCATTTAACTTTGAGCATGCCAACATCAGCAGCGAGCTTTGGTTTGCCGAAGGTTTCACCCAATATTACGGCGAATTATTGCTTACCCGCTCCGGCTTCAACACATTGGATGATTACACCAAAACCATTGCAGGTTTAGTTAACCAGATTTTAAACACGCCGGGGGCCGCTAAATATTCGGCCGCACAGATGAGCCGTTATTCTGTATTTGCCGACGCGGGCGTATCTATCGACCCTAACAATAACGTTAACGATTTTACCAGCTATTATACCTACGGTGGTGCTATCGCATTAGCGCTTGACCTTCGCTTACGCAGTGATTTTAACATGACGCTTGATGATTACATGCGCGCTGTTTGGCTTAACCGTGGCAAAGTAATGAAGCCGTATACTATTCCCGATCTGCAAAGCGATTTAGGCAAAGTAACCAACAATCCAAAATTCGCGGCCGATTTCTTTAAGCGCCACATCAACGGAACCGACAAAAATAATTACGAAGAACTATTGGCAAAAGCAGGCCTGGTTTTACAGAAAGTACAACCGGGTAAAGGCTGGGCCGGCCCGCTGGCCGCTACCCCGGGTCGCGGTCGTGCAGGCCAGGTACGTGCTGCCGACGCCGAAGGTCTGCCAATACTTTCAAGCACAACCATAGGCACACCGGTTTATAAAGCAGGTCTTGATGCAGGCGATGTTATCCTGAAAGTTGACGGAAAAGACATTAAAGACCAGAAAGGCTTTAGCGACATTATTGCCGATAAAAAACCGGGCGATAAAGTAATCATAAACTACAAAAACCGCACAGGCGCTCATGAAACCACCATCACCCTTGAAGAAAATCCAAACTTTGAGGTAGTAACCTTTGAAAAGGCAGGTAAACAATTGAGCAAAGAACAGGAAACCTTCCGTAACAACTGGCTGCAATCAAAAGTCAAATAACTATGAAGAAGATATCAATAGTAACAGCGGCATTATTAAGCGTTTCGGCTTATAGTTTTGCCCAGGATGTTAACAAACTGGTTAGTAAAGATGATGTAACCCGCATCATCAAAACGCTGTCGGCAGATGATATGCAGGGCAGGGCAACTTTTACGCCCGGCATTGAAAAGGCAGCTCAATTCATTGAAAGCGAATATAAAAAGGCCGGTCTAAAGCCGATGGAAGGTAACACCGGTTACCGCCAAAACTTTACCATGGTGCGTTCAACCCCGGTAAGCTTAACGGTAAGTATCAATGGTAAAACAGTAGCTGCCGACAGCGCGTTTGCAAGCAGTGCCGATTCATTTAAATGGGCAGGTGATAAAGATGTACAGGTGATTACAGTTGGCCCCGATAAGGATTTCCGCACCGAATATCGTAAAGCGTTTAAAAGCGATACCAAAACCCTTTTACTGGTTGATCCTAAATTCAAAAGCCTCTTTAGCCGTATTAAGGGCTATATTGGTGCCGGCTCAACCAATTTCAAAGGAAAAGCAAAAGCGCCAATCATATTTGTATCCGGCAAGTTTGATAACGTTACATCATTTGATGTAAACTGCGAAGTAAAAACCCAGGAGTTGCCACTGTTTAACGTAGCAGGTATCATCCCCGGCAAGACCAAACCAAATGAATACGTAGTATTTTCGGGCCACTATGATCACCTGGGTATCATTAAGCCTGATAAACCAGGAGTAACCGACAGCATTGCCAACGGTGCCGATGATGACGCTTCAGGTACAACAGCCGTGTTAAGCCTGGCTAAATACTACAAAAAGCTTGACAACAATGCCCGTACCCTGATTTTTGTAGCCTTTACTGCCGAAGAGATTGGCGAATATGGCTCACAGTATTTTGCGAAACAAGTAGATGCCGATAAGGTAGTTGCCATGTTTAATATTGAAATGATTGGCAAGGCTTCAAAATTTGGTACTAACTCCGCATTCATCACCGGTTTTGAAAGATCCGATTTTGGTAAGATCTTACAGAAGAACCTGGAAGGTACCACCTTTAAATTTTATCCGGACCCATACCCGGACCAGGACTTGTTTTACAGAAGTGATAACGCCTCGCTGGCCGAAGTTGGCGTACCTGCACACACCATCTCAACCGACCAGATTGATATAGATAAACTATACCATACCGTTGGCGATGAGTTTAGCACACTGGATGTGGATAACATTACTTCGACGATCCGCGCGATAGCGTTGAGTTCGCGTACTATTGTTTCGGGACAGGATACACCAACAAGAGTGCCTAAGAAAACGGAGTAGAGAAATTAGAGGTTAGTGACTGGAGATTAGTTGAACGGCAGCTAACGTCCGAATCAAAAAAGTTTTTTAGTTCCCCTCTTGAGAGGGGGAGCGAAGGATGGAGCGATAGCGGGGGTGTGTTTCTACAATTGATTTATCAAAGTAGGAACACACCCCTCCACCCCTCTCAAGAGGGGAATCGCACAATTCCTGCGCTTCTTAGTTTTCCCCACATGAACAAAATACTCAAAATAGCAGTTGTAGGCCCAGAATCAACAGGTAAATCAACCATGTCTGAATATCTCGCGGCACATTATAATACAATAGCTGTGCCTGAGTATTCGCGTGAGTATTGCGCAAACCTCACAGGCGATTGTACCTGGCAGGACGAGGTGAATATGTTTCACGGCCAGGTGGCACTCGAAAACAAACTAACTCCGCAGGCCAATGGTATCCTGATTTGCGATACTACCTTTTTAACCGTAAAGATCTGGAGCGAGGAAATGTTTGGCAGCGCTCCGCAGGAGGTACTTGAGGAACTGCCGCGCCACCCCTATGACTTATACCTGCTCCTGGATATCGACATGCCCTGGCAGGATGATCCTTTACGCAACTTCCCTACCAAGCGGGAATATTTCATGAACGTTTGGCACCGTGAACTTCAGGCGCTTAACGCTAATTATGTAATAATATCAGGCTTAGGCCAGGAAAGACATGATAATGCGGTAAAGGCGATTGATAGGTATCTGAACCTTGATTTTTAGGATTAAAGGATGACCGGGATTAATGTGCAGATTTGTAGATGTGCAAATTTCAGATTTGAAGACTGAATAAAGATATCCATGCGGATATTATTGGCACCAAACAGCTTATTCGCATAACCGGAATCGGCTCATCATGCCACCTTTTCAATTTGCACATCTGCACATTTGAAATTTGCACATCTACAAATTTGCACATCTAAAATCCACCTCAACTTAAAACTTTCAAAAAAATTATCAGTAATTAAAAAAATATTTTTCACATATGTGCAACGTTGTAAAATGCGTTGCGTCTATTAACCTGAAGCTGGTCACAAATTTGGAAGCGATATATATTGACAAACATTACAACCTGGTAATTGAGTGCAAGCAGGGAAGCAAAAAGGCCTGCTATGAGCTTTACCGTCTGTATTCGAAAGCTATGCTGAACGTGGCCTTTCGGATAGTGGGCGATATTGCCGAAGCGGAAGATGTGCTGCAGGAAGCTTTTGTGGATGCCTTTGCCAAGCTGAAGGATTTTAGGCAGGATACCACATTTGGCCTCTGGCTTAAGCAAATCGTTGTTAACCGGTCAATCAATATGCTGCGCAAGCGGAAGCTTGAACTGGTTGAACTGGAAGACGGCCACCTTGAAAATATTGCCGACGATGAAAGCTGGGACGACGAAGACATACAATACCAGGTTGCCCGGGTAAAGGAGGGCATGAAATTACTGCCCGATGGTTACCGTGTTGTATTATCATTGTACCTGCTTGAAGGGTATGACCACGAAGAAATAGGACAAATATTGAACATATCAGAAAACACATCAAGAACCCAGTTTTTGAGAGCTAAAAGGAAGTTAATTGAAATTTTAAACAGGAAAGGAACAGTATCATGAGCAAGCGATTTGAAGATTTCATGCACGACAATAACGAAGAATTTAACGAGATAGAACCATCGGCAGATCTGTGGGGTAAAATTGAGGCGCAGCTCAATTTTTTGGACGAGGAAGATCAGCAGCCCAAAAAGCGCGAAGCAAAGACTTTTTCGCTGGCCTTCGTACTAAAAGTGGCCGCGTCGGTGATCATCGTAATGGGGATAGGCTTCGGCATATATATACAAAGCCAGAAAGGCGTAAAAAGCGTTGACTTTGCAGCCATCAACCCCGAGTATGCGCAACAGCGGGTGCATTACGCATCGCTTGTTGAAACCAAGCTTACCGAACTTAAATCAGCATCTAAAAACGATCCGCAGCTATACAAGGAGTTCAGCGCCGAGATAGCTAAAATGGATTCCACCTATAAAAAACTAAACAATGATTTAGTCACCAGCCCTAACCAGGAACGTGTTTTACGTGCAATGATCCGGAACCTGCAAATACAAACCGAGGTGCTAAACCAGCAATTAAATGTAATTGAACAGTTTAACCAGATGAAAAAGGAACAAAACAATGAAACTAAAAATATTTAGTCCGGCCCTGCTAACACTTATCGGCTTGTTAACCATAAGTACAGCAAACTTTGCACAGGTAAGTCCTGCAGCTCCTCCTCCGCCTCCGGCAAAACCGGTATTACCACCCTCACCGCCGCCCGCTGCTGAACTTAATGGTGATTGGACACCGGCGACCAATAGCAAGGAGTACCAGGAAAAAATGAAGGAACTGAGCACCAAAATGCGCGATTTGCAAAAGCAGATGAATAACCTGCGCGTGCAGCAGCAAAAACAGATCCAGCTTAAAATGCAAAACATGGTTCGCCTTAATAAGCAGCTTGCTTTTAAGTTTAAGGACAGCATGCGGTTCAAAATGCTTGACTCTTTAAAATTTAAATTGAAGTTCAAGGATTTCGACAGCATGAAGTTTGCAGATAAGTTTGAGAAACTGAGCCCTAACGTAAACTTCGGTTTCAAAAATTTCGACCAGAATTTTAGTTACAATTACGATGGTGACGAGAGCTATGAAAAGCAAGTGCAAAACGGCGATATAGTTGAGAAAACCAAAACCTACAGCAAAAGCTACAGTATTGATGGTAATGATGTAATTAATATCGATAACAAATATGGTAAAGTAACTGTGTTTACCTGGGCAAAAAGTGAGGTAAAGGTTGATGTACAGATTGTGGTAGGTGCTAATGATGAAGATAAGGTGCAAAAAATGCTGGACGCGGTAAGCATCAAGGATAGCAAAGATGGCTCAGGTGTTTCTTTCAGAACATCTATTAACCAGGGAGATAGCGACAATGATGGTGGTATCTGGGGATCATTATTTGGCAAAAAAAATGCGTTCCGTAAAATGGAGATCAATTATACCGTGTATATGCCTGCCAGGAACCCGCTTACCATCAACAACAAATATGGTAATACAGAGTTACCTGATCTTAGCGGCAAGCTTAATATCAATAACTCATATGGCAGCTTCCGCGCAAAAGCGCTGACTAATCCTGGCAATCAAATCAGGGTAAGATATGGCAGTGCCACTATTGAAACCTTAACAGGAAGCGACCTTGATGTGGCCTACGGGAGCCTTAACCTCGGCGATTGCGACAAGCTTAACGCGGATGTAAGCTATGGATCGGCAAAAATTGGCCGTATTACCACATCAGGTAACATCAACGTAAAGTTCAGCGGCGCCTTAAATATTGGCGAGGTTGATAAAAATGTAAAAAACCTTTCGGTTAACTCGTCATATTCAAGTGTAAAGCTTGGTGTAAGCGATGGGCAGAATGCCGATTTCGATATTACTGTACACTACGGCAGCTTTAATTACAACGGCCATGATGTTAACATCACCAGTAAAACCCCTGCCGATGGTGAACGTGGCTTTAACCCAACTAAAACCTACAAAGGCCATTTAGGCAAAGGTGGCAGCGATAAAACCATTACCATCAGCACCAGTTATGGCAGCGTAAGCTTTGACTAAGAGCTATAAATAACCTTATTTTAAACGGCTCATTGTTATGATCTAACAATGAGCCGTTTTTTTTATTGCTTTACCGGTTCTTGCAAATCTGCCGCAGCCCTCATAGCTTTGGAGTAAACATCTTCCCCCATGCACCACCAGGACAATGAAAAGCAGATCTTTAATACCCTTTATGACCAATACAAGCACCTGGGCTTGCCGCTTGAACTCATAAAGCATACCGATTTTACGGTTTTCAACCTGAAGGATATAAACCAGCCCACGCCGTTTAAATCGCCGTTGAGCAGGCTTAATTTTTTTGTTTTTGCCTTTATTAAAAGCGGGGATGGTGATTATACTATTGATGAGCATAATTATAAACTGCAGCCACGAGCCATCTACTTTACCAATCCGGGGCATTTTCGTTCGTTTAACTGGGAGCATATAGGCGATGTTTACCTGTTCACATTAAGTGAATCATTCCTGAAGGAAAACGTTCATGCTAATATTTTTGATGAGTTTTCCTTTTTGCTGGCCGAAACATTTCCGGCGCGGGTAGTTAGTCCGGAGGTTTTTGATGAGTTTGATATTTTATATCATCAAATATTGAGGGAGTATAACTCAAATAGCCCCTACCGCTACCGTATCATCGGCAACCTGTTTGTAGTAATGCTGTTAAAATTTAAGGAATATTTCTGGAAGGATTATAACCCGATATACGAAGGTAACCGCAGCTCAGAAATTGTAAAGAACTTTAAACGCCTGCTCGAGAAACACTATCGTGACCTTAGCAGTGGTGTTGCCGAACAAGCTTTCCGTGTGCAGGATTATGCCGATGCACAAAGTCTGCATCCCAATTACCTGAGTAACGTCATCAAAATTAAAACCGGCAAAACCATCAGCACCTGGATAGCCGAAAAAACCATTGCCGAAGCCAAATCACTACTGCAAAATTCAAAACTTTCCATTAAAGAGATCGCTTTCAGGCTTGGCTTTTCTGAAGCAACACATTTCAGCAATTACTTTAAAAAGCATACGGATACGTCGCCGGTTTTATTCAGGAAGGGCCATGGCAACGTTACTTCATAATTTGAATATTATTATTTCACTAAACGTTGCTCATGCCTTTAAGGTAACTATCCAAAAGTTATAACAAGCGTAACATCATATAATCCCCTCCTGCAACCAACCCGTAAACACCTTGCCGATTTGCGCCATTAGGCGCTACCTGTTTGTAGAACATTATTTTGCATAATCATTTGCGCCGTTAGGTGCTACCCGATATGCGCATACATTAGCGCCATGCAGAAGGGTAGCACCTAACGGTGCACAAATTTTACTAACGATTATTTTGCTACAAACAGGTATCCCCTACGGGGAATTAAGAATTTCACAGACACATATAATAATGACACTAATACCAAACAAACGCAAACATGACTGACAAAAAAAGGGAGACCATTTGATCTCCCTTTTAATTTATTTTTCAAATCCTCACAATTATCTTCCTCCCGGAGGGCATTTAGCTTTCAGGTACTGTGTAAACAGGGTACGTAAATGCTCTGTTGTGCCTTCACCTTCTGATATCGAGTGCGTACGGTTAGGATACGACATCAGTTGAAACTGCCTGTTGTATTTTATCAACTCATCAATCAGCAACTCGGCGTTTTTGTAGTGCACATTGTCATCGCCGGTACCGTGGATGTAAAGCAAATTACCTTTCAGGTTTTTAGCATAAGTAATAGGCGAACCTTTGATAAATGCCGCGCGACCAGCCTCATCGGTAGGTACGCCCATGTAACGTTCCTGGTAAATATTATCGTAAGTAAGCTGCGAACCAACAGCCGCTACAGCGATACCGGTTTTGTAGATATCACCATACTGGAACATCAGGTTAAGGGTTGACGAACCACCACCGCTCCAGCCGTGTACCGCAATACGGGTTGAGTCGACAAAAGGCCATTTGATGATCTCTTTGGCAGCCATAGCCTGATCGCGGATGTTGATGATGCCGATATTTTTGTAGATAGCCTTGCGCCATGCAGTACCTTTAGGGGCCGGAGCGCCACGACCTTCAACCGACATGTAAATATATCCGTCATCGGCCATGCTGCCTTCATACAGCCTGTTACGGCCCGTACCCCAGGTATCCGTTACGGTTTGTCCTGCAGGTTCGCCATATACAGTAAACAGTACAGGGTATTTTTTATTTGGGTCGAAATTGGTTGGCTTCATCATCCAGCCATCCATTTCAATGCCATCAACTGTTTTTATCTTAAAAAATTCCGGCTTGTTTTTAGCGTCTTTATCAACGGTTATTACAGTACCGGTAATATGCTTGTGTTCGGGCAGGCTTACAACCTCACTTTGTGGACGGGTGTAACTGTTGTTGAAATTATGCAACGCTACTTTGCCGTTAGGCGATATATCATAGCTGTGCGTTCCCGGCTCATCAGCAGGCGAAACACGCTCTGCTTTGCCGCCGCTCAATTTTATTTTGTAAAGATACTTTTGTGTAGCATTATCAGGCGATGCGATGAAGTATACATATCCCAAAGCTTCATCAATCATGTCGATGCCGATTACATCATAGTTACCTTTAGTGATCAGGCTTTCCTTGCCTTCACGGGTTACTTTATATAAATGGCGCCATCCGTCTTTTTCGCTCAGCCATAAAAAGCTTTTACCTTTTTCAATCCAGCCCCAGCCTACAGGGTCGCCGCCAGCTACGCGGGCTTTAACATCAATCCATGAATCATTGTGCTCCTCACGGATAGAACGGGTTGTACCATTTGATACATTACCAATAAATACGCGGCTTTCGTTTTGCGCACGGTTCAATTGCTCCAGGATAACTTCGTTTGAGTTATCAGCCCATTCCATATTAGGAATGTAGTGCTGTATAGCATCTCCCGGAACATTGATCCAGGTTGTTTTGCCGGTTGCGGTGTTAACTACCCCCACTTTGCATGAGCTTGGATCTTCGCCGGCAACAGGATATTCAACAGGCACAACAAACGGGTAAACCGAATCGGTAGTGTTGATCATCAAATAAGTTTTGGTTTTGCTTGCATCCAACTGCCAGTAAGCGATAGATTTGCTATCCGGCGACCAGCGGAAACCATCGCGACAGCCAAACTCTTCTTCATAAGCCCAGTCAAAAGTGCCGTTTATGAGCTTTTGAGTACCATCGGTAGTTAATTGCTTAACCGAACCATCGGCCAGGTCCTCCATGTAGATGTTATGACCGCTTACATAAGCCGCTTTACTGCCATCCGGCGAAAACTTAGCAAACATCAATGAAGATTCGGGCAGGTTTTTACCCAGTTGCCAAAGTTTTTTAGTGTTTGAGTCATAAACCCAGTAATCGCCGCGGGTATCATAGCGCCATACCTTTTTGGTGTTGGTATTGATAAGCACTTTTTTGTTATCCTCACTCACGGTAAACCTTTTTACGCTGATAGGCGATTTACCTGCCGGGGTCAGTTCTTGCTTTGTGATAAAAACAGTTTTTTTAGATGTATCCCGAGCGTCGATCATGATGATCTGTCCACCGGTGATGCGGTAGTATTGATTGCCGTCTTTTGTCCAGTTAACACCGCTATGCTGCGCGTGGGCGGTATTCTGCTGGATAATTAACAGTAGTGCGGTAAGGAAAGTTAATCCCGAACGGTAAAATTTCATATACATTTAGTTTGAATTAATAGAGCAACGCTATTTTTATTTATTAGATAACGTCACTGTAAATTTTGCGTTAAATTAGCACAATAAAGAAATCTAAAGCCCTCTGTAATGAAAAAAATACCTCTATTGCTCGTTGCCTGCATGTTACTTTTCACTTCGGTAAATGCCCAGCATGCCGACAGGAGCAAATTCATTAAAGACAGTTTAGATCTTTACATCAGCAAGGCCCTCACCAACTGGCGTGTGCCCGGTGTAGCCGTTTGTATTGTAAAGGATAACAAAGTTGTGCTGATGAAGGGTTACGGCATTAAAGAGCTTGGCCTCATGAACAAGGTTGATGAAAATACCCTGTTTATGATAGGCAGCAATACCAAGGCTTTTACGGCTACCGCTCTCGCCATGCTGCAGGCCAATAAAAAGCTATCTTTAGATGATAAGGTAACCAAATACATTCCCGAATTTAAACTGGAAGATAAAAACGCGAGCGAGCAGGTAATTGTACGCGACCTGCTTTGTCACCGCCTCGGTTTCCAGACCTTTCAGGGCGACTTTACTTTTTATAACACCAATCTTACCCGCCAGGATGTAATAGCACGCCTGGGCAGGCTAAAAGCCGCCTATCCCTTCCGCACACGCTGGGGTTATACCAACGCTGCATTTTTAACAGCCGGTGAAATCATTCCAAAAGTAACCAACGGGCACTCGTGGGAGGCTTATGTAAAAGAGGCTATTTTTGCACCACTGGGCATGGGTAATACTTTAGCTTTAAGTAAAGATCTGCCAACTTCTATAAACCGTACAGTACCTCATACCATTGTTGATGGCAGGCTCACCCCTATCCCCTATTGCCAGATAGACGGGATCGCGCCGGCAGGGTCTATCAGCTCATCGGTAAATGACATGAGTAAATGGGTATTGGCGTTATTGAACAATGGTAAGGTAGGGCAACGCCAGGTGATTCCCGCTGCGGCTATTGAGGCTACCCGTGTACCGCAAGATATTGTTGGCAGCGTTCACCACATGAACGGCGAAAATAACTTTGAGCTTTACGGCCTGGGGTGGTTTATACAGGACTACTCAGGGCATCGCCTCGTAATGCATGATGGCGGCGTAAATGGCTATCTGTCATCAGTAACACTCTCGCCGCAGGATAACCTGGGCATTGTTATATTAACCAATACAGATCAAAACCTACTATTTGAGGCCCTTCGCTGGGACATTCTGGATGCTTACTTTAAACAACCGTTCCGTAACTACAGCGAAGGTTATTTAAAGCAATACAAAGCCAATACCGCGACAGAACAAGCCGAAGATAAAAAGCTAAAAGATTCTGTGCTGTTAAACCTCAAGCCTATGTTATTGCCTAACAAATACCTTGGCAAATACACCAACGAGTTTTATGGCATTATGGAAGTTACACAAGGCGAAGGTAACAACCTTGAGATGCGCTTTGAGCATCATCCAAAAATGTATGCATTGCTAAAACCCCTTGGCGGCAACCGGTTCTACGTTACATTTTCCGATCCTACGTTAGGAAAGGCTGTATTTCCGTTCACCGTACAAAACGGCGAGGTTACAGGTGTACGGGTAAAAGTGGCTGATTTTGTGGAGCGCGGGGCTTATGATTTTAAGAAAAATTAGAGAGAGGGAGATACTTTTAACTATTACCCCACTTAGTCAAAGAATAAATATTAAAGCATGGGGCTGTGCGATTCCCTCCCCTAGGAGGGTGTAGGGAGGGGTTTCATAGGCAGGCTTATTCACTAAATGGCGTACAAACCCCTCCCCGCCAACTCGCGATCCTAACGCACCCCTCCCAAGGGAGGGAATTGTCAACTCATCTGCTATTACCCTTGAGAGGGGGGAATAGCACAATTCCATATAAAAAAAGCGGGATAACTTTTCCCAAAAGAAAAACTATCCCGCTGAAAATATCTAAACAGTAAAAGCTTACTGCAATACGATCTTACGGATGCGATTATTATAGTAATCGGCCACATAAACATTGTTGCTGGCATCAACCGTGATGCCCTGCGGCGAATTAAAGATACCTGCGGTGCCAACACCTTCTGCAAAGCCTGTTGTGCCGTTACCTGCAATAGTCCTTAACACCCTGTCCTTAGTGATTTCCAGGATTCTGCCGTTCTGATCAGTTATGAACAGGTTACCGCTTTTATCAAACGCGATAGCTGACGGACCGCCAACAAGGGTAGTTTGCTTATTGCCGCCAACAAACGTGGAAACAACTCCTTCAGGAGTGATTTTACGAATGGTGTGATTAAGCGCTTCGGCCACGTAAACGTTGTTACTGGCATCAACAGCTATGCCGTTAGGTCTGTTAAAAGTAGCGCTGGTGGCGGTTGCATTATCCAGGTAGCTTGCACCCCTGCTACCCGCAAATGTAGTAACAACACCTGCCGATGTAATTTTACGGATCAGGTTATTACCCATATCGGCAACAAAAATATTTCCGGAACCATCAATTGCCAGGCCGCGTGGACTATTGAATGTTGCTTTAGTACCGGTTCCATCTGCATAACCGGCATCACCGCTGCCTGCAAAAGTACTAACGGTACCATCTGGTGTAATTTTACGAATATTGTTATTACCGTAATCAGCTATGTAAATATTACCTGTTGCATCGGTAACTAAACTTTGCGGGGCATAAAATTGGGCTGTTGCTATAGGGCCATCAACATAACCTATAGCGCCATTACCCGACAGCGTAGTAACATTTCCCGCCGTGGTGACTTTACGTATAGCACTGTTGAATGAATCAGCAACATAAATATTGCCATCAGCACCAACCGTTATACCCTGCGGACTGTCAAAGAAAGCGGCGCTCCCTAAGCCGTCAATAAAGTCAGATCCCGCGTTGCCCGCCAGTGTGCTAACTGTGCCGCCTGCATAAGCAGTACCGTCGCCGGTAGTGAACTGGATAACTTTACCATAACCGGTACCCGCACTGTTTAGGGCGTAGGCACGCGCGTAATAAGTTGTTTTAGGGCTTAAACCGGTAATTTTGGTTGTATAAGCAAATTGTAGTACGGTATCAGTAGTTTTCTTATCGGCCGTAGTTGGTGTTTGATTGGTTGAACTATAGCAAATGCCATAAGTACCGAGGCTAACATCCTGCTGTCCGTTAAATAAACCGCCTGCATAGGCTATTGTTCCACTTTCGGCAGTAACCACATCCATTGTGGTTAAAGTCGGTACGGTTACTGGTGTAACACTTCCGCTTTTACCACAACCTGCACCTGCCAAAGCAACGGCAACTATAAACGCGGCAAATAAAATTGTTTTAGTAAAGCTCTTTTTCACGAGTTTGTTTAAAAGTTATATAGTAAAGTAAGCAAAATTAACTTATCGATACGTAGTAAATCACTTTAAAGTAACATTTTAACAAATATTAACATACTTATTACGTACCAAAACCTGGTATTACCCTGCATCTGCGGACAATACCAGTTAATTATCTTTTTTAACGGGTGTAAAGTAACCAAAAACTCAGCAACATTTTTGGCGCGGATGTGTTAATAATTAACCATGAAAACAATAATGTTGTTTATATCGCTCCTGATAGTTCATGCGGCCATAGCACAAAAACGAGTACCGTTACCGCATGGAATGATATTTGGCCAAAAGCCCGATACCGTAGCCTTAATGCCGGCCTCAAAACTGGAAACCTTTATGGGAAAAAAAACGCGGATCACTACTGCGATTTCCGGCAAGGTGATTAAGGTAACTAAAGAAAAAGGTGGCTGGTTTGAAATGGATGCAGGCAGCAAGCGTATTATATCTGCTCACTTCGCCAATGCAGGTGTAAATTTGCCAACTGCTCTTGCCGGTCGCACGGTAATAATTTCTGGAGTAGCAGCCAAACAGTTCATTGCAGATGACCTGCAGCATATGGCAGGTGACACGGTTAACGGTAAAAGGCAGCATAAAACAAATGCCTCCGCTGGGAAAAAGGTTAGTTTTGAAGTAAAAGGTTTAATGGTAGATAAATAAGCCTATTCAAGCTTAGTAAAAGAAAAGCTATAAATAAGCCTGAGCCCGGCTATTGGTGTTGACTGATTACCTTTCTTCAAATAATCGCCATGAAAATTCAGATCGAGGGTTTGATGCCGTGCGGATAGAACGATAAAGCCTATCCCGGCAGTAGCACCGAAGCCGGAATAATCGGGATCAAGATGCCCGAAAGCACCCGCTAATGTATAAATCTCCTTGCTGAAATAATATCTGCCCGATAACCCGGCCAGCACACCGTAAGCAACTTCGCCGCCCAAATATGGCGTGATGCTTACAGCTTTCGCTATTTTAACTTCACCCTGCAAAAGGGCGCCAAAGCCATTACTATTCTCGCGGGAGGTGTTTAAGGAAAGGCCGAGACCGATAGCATTTTTGGCCTGAGCATAAGTTTTCATTGTCCCGCCTATCAGCAGGACAAAAAGCAGGATAAAGGTAGTTCTCAATGCAGGATATAATTAATCGTCAGGGTTAATATGTGATATATTAACCCTGACGACCAATATTAAGCATTTGTTACAATGAGCTGCCTTATTTTTTCAGAAACTTCGTTTTTATTTACTGCAGATGCTTCGCGTTTGCATTTCATATAATGCTCGCGGGCAATTTTTTCGGCCAGATCGCCGATAGTTTTTACATGCATCTCTTTGCCAAAACGGCCGGCCAGTTTTAAGCCTATACCAGCAACTACCATGCCTGCAATGCCTATAGCGAGGTAATAAAACGCCAAAACAAAACTAACCACCAAAATCATTGAAAACAGGTTAACTATCCATTGCTTGGGTTGAAGCAAGCTGATCTGGAAACCCATTTCTTCTTCAATAGCGGCTACAGCCTCGATCCGGCTATCACGCGGGAAAAGATCAACAAGTTTGGTTTGGGGCTTTATGATATCCTTGTCATGCCCTGCCGATGCGTTAATAGCATTACGAAGTTTGTAAAATGCCTGCTGTGTGGTACAGCCATCGTTTGTTTTTTTTACTTTTTCAACTACAACGTCGCAAAGTTTACCAAAGTTTTGAACATCATTTACTGATGTATCGTTTAAACTGATGTTAAATGACTTTTCAATTTTCATTAAAACACCATCCATATCTTCAGGATCAACACTCTTCAGGTTGATGTCCTGACCATTAGCCGAATTAACTTTCAATCTATAGTAACTAAGTACAACAATAGTGAACCTGCAATTAGGGTTGCAGGTTCACGTTATTAGCAATTAAACTACAAAGGCTGTAATTTAATGTTTTAATTATTTACTCAAATACATTGATTTCTCTTTGTACAGATGCCTGAAGTAAGGGTCTTGCAGGTTAGGGATGAAGCGGATGGCCTCACCTGTCGATTTCATTTCAGGGCCAAGCTCCTTGGTAACCTCAGGGAATTTATCGAATGAGAATACCGGTTCTTTAATGGCGTAGCCCCACAGCTTGCGCTCGATAGTGAAGTCGCTTAGCTTGTTGGCTTCCAGCATAACTTTGGTAGCTATGTTGATGTATGGCACGTCATAAGCTTTAGCAATGAAAGGTACAGTACGTGAAGCACGTGGGTTGGCCTCAATTACGTAAACCTTGTCATCCTTAACCGCGAACTGTATGTTCAATAAGCCGCGTACGTTAAGTGCTGTAGCTATCTTTTTGGTATACTCTTCTATCTGGTGGATAACGGTATCCGAAAAATCGAACGGAGGCAGTACCGCGTATGAGTCGCCAGAGTGGATACCGGCAGGCTCGATGTGCTCCATCATACCAATGATGTGTACATCCTCACCATCACTGATCGAGTCTGACTCAGCTTCGGCGGCGCGATCAAGGAAGTGGTCGATCAGTACACGGTTACCAGGCAGGTTGCGCAGCAAGCTTACAACCGCTTTCTCAAGATCCTCATCGTTGATCACAATGCTCATGCCCTGGCCACCTAATACGTAGCTTGGCCTTACCAACACAGGGTAACCAACTTTGTGAGCAACTTCAAGGGCTTCTTCAGCGCTTTCAGCTACACCGTATTTTGGATATGGAATGTCAAGGTCTTTCAACAGGTCAGAGAAACGGCCGCGATCTTCTGCAATGTCCATGTTATCGAACGATGTACCAATGATACGGATGCCATGCTCGTGCATTTTCTCGGCCATTTTAAGCGCGGTTTGACCACCAAGCTGAACAATTACACCGTAAGGTTTCTCCAATTCGATAATCTCGCGTACATGCTCCCAGTAAACCGGCTCAAAGTACAGCTTATCGGCCATGTTAAAGTCGGTTGATACCGTTTCAGGGTTACAGTTAACCATGATAGCCTCAAAACCGGCCTCTTTAGCGGCAAGTAAGCCGTGTACACAGCTATAATCAAACTCAATACCCTGGCCTATACGGTTAGGGCCCGAGCCTAATACAATGATCTTTTTCTTATCAGATGCTACAGATTCGTTTTCGCCTTCGTAGCTTGAATAGTAGTACGGAGTTTTTGCAGGGAATTCAGCAGCGCAGGTATCCACCATTTTGTAAACGCGGTGCATACCCAAGGCTTTGCGGCGCTGGTAAACATCTTCCTCGGTTACGTTACCCAAAATGTGGGCAATCTGCACGTCTGAGAAACCTTTTTGTTTCAGGGTGTACAGGAACTCTTCAGGCACATTATTCAGTGAATAACGGCGAAGCTCTGTTTCCAGGTTAACCAGTTCCTGGATCTGGTTCAGGAACCAGCGGTCGATTTTGGTTACTTTACGTACCGATTCGATAGGCACACCCAGGCTTAACGCGTCATAAATATGGAACAACCTGTCCCAGCTTGGATGCTCCAGGCTGGCCATGATCTCTTCCAGGTTGCGGCTCTGACGACCATCGGCACCTAAACCGGCGCGACCAATCTCCAAACTTTGACAGGCTTTTTGTAAAGCCTCGGTAAAGCTGCGACCGATACCCATAACCTCACCTACCGATTTCATCTGCAGGCCAAGTTCTTTATTAGCGCCTTTGAACTTATCAAAGTTCCAGCGAGGTATTTTCACGATCACGTAATCCAGCGTAGGCTCAAAGTAAGCCGAAGTGGTTTTGGTGATCTGGTTTTCAATTTCATCAAGGTTATAACCTATCGCCAGCTTAGCAGCAATTTTAGCAATTGGGTAACCGGTAGCTTTTGAAGCAAGGGCTGATGAGCGTGACACACGAGGGTTGATCTCGATAGCGATGATCGATTCATCGGCAGGGTTTACCGAGAACTGAACATTACAACCGCCGGCAAAGTTGCCGATGGCGCGCATCATCTTGATAGCCTGGTTACGCATTTCCTGGTAGCAACGATCGCTCAGGGTCATGGCGGGGGCTACGGTGATCGAGTCGCCGGTGTGGATACCCATCGGGTCAAAGTTCTCGATAGAACAGATGATGATCACGTTGTCATTGCTATCGCGAAGCAACTCCAATTCGTACTCTTTCCAGCCTAATACAGCCTGCTCAACCAATACCTCGTGGGTTGGTGAAGCTTGTAAGCCACGGTTAAGGGCAGCGTCGAAATCTTCTTTTTTGTGAACGAAACCCGCGCCTTTACCACCCAGCGTGTAGCTTGGGCGAATAACCAGCGGGAAACCGATTTCCTGCGCACCTTCTTTACCTTCAAGGAAAGAGTTGGCGATTTTTGATTTAGCAACACCTACGCCGATGTCAACCATCAGCTGGCGGAACGCCTCGCGGTTTTCGGTTTTTTCGATGGCGGCGATATCTACACCGATAACTTTAACGCCATACTTTTCCCAGATGCCGCGTTCAGACGCTTCGATACAAAGATTCAACGCGGTTTGGCCACCCATGGTAGGCAGTACAGCGTCTATCTGTTGCTCGGTTAAAATTTTCTCAATGCTTTCGCAGGTGAGCGGCAGAAGATAAACATGGTCGCTGATAACTTTATCCGTCATGATAGTTGCCGGATTGCTGTTAATGATAGAAACAGAGATGCCTTCTTCTTTTAGCGAGAGAGCAGCTTGCGATCCGGAATAATCAAATTCGCAAGCCTGGCCGATGATGATTGGGCCGGAGCCGATAATCAGAACGGATTTAATGGAGGTGTCTTTGGGCATAGGGCTTTTTTTTAATTCAAAAGTTCTAAGTCAAAAGTTAAAGACAGTTAAGCCTTTAAACGGTTTTTCCTATGCGCTGAAAGCCAAGAAATCCCGACTTCAGCGTCGGGGTGCAAAGATAGAATTTTAACAAACACCATTCATGTTTTTTTTCAGATTTAACATTACAGCAATTACACCCCGCTTTTTTTAAGTTTTAAGGCACTTTTTCATAAAACAATAGGCTTATTAATTTCGTAGAATCTCACTATATTTACTTACAGCCCCGGCTGTAAAAATCCCAATTAAACCTGTAATTGCGCCAACCCGCAAATACTTTATATATTTAAGAACTATGATAAAGAAGCCTGTTTTTCCATTGCTTGTGGCTATTTTATTTCTTGGCAGCTGTGCTATGCTGCAATCCGTTGTTAAATCAACTTTTCCTTACACGGCTACTATGGTAATCCCGGCGTCGGCTAAGGTTGATGAAGCCCAAATAGCGATAAGCACGGGCAACAGCTTTGACCAGGATTTTACTAAAGACGGCAATAATGCCAATAAGATAAGTGAAGTACGCATCATATCGGCCAAGTTGGAATCAAAGGACCCTTCAGATTACAACATCGGCAATATCGCTTCATTAAGGGTATACATGGGCAAAAGCGATGGCAGTGAAGAAGTGATGGTAGCTATCCGCAAAGATATCCAACCCAATGCCGGCAACAGCATTGTATTGGATATCGATAACTCGCATTTTTTGGATGTGCTTGTACGTGAACCCTCGGTACGTATCAGGATGGTTTACCGTTTGCGTAAAGCCGCCGCTACCGACGCGAGCCTGAAAGTATCGTTGGGAATAGGATCATACCCGTCCAATTAAACGGGATATACAGATTTATTTGATTAGTTTGTTATCTGAATCAGGGAATACCAGAATTGGTTCGTATTTGCGGGCCTCCTCTGCCTCCATATACGCGTACGACATAATGATCACGATATCGCCTACCTGTGCCAGGCGGGCTGTAGCACCATTCAGGCAAACAGTGCCGGTTCCGCGTTCGCCTTTGATAACATAAGTTTCAAAGCGAGCGCCGTTATTGTTGTTCACTATCTGAACCTTTTCGTTGGGGATGATATTTGCAGCCTCAATCAGGTCTTCATCAATAGTGATACTGCCCACATAATTCAACTCCGCCTGCGTTACCTTAACCCGGTGAATTTTGGACTTTAATATTTCAATTGTCATGACGCAAAGTTAGGAATATTTAGTTCATGGTTCATAGTTGATAGTTCATAGTATTTGTTAGCTGATTGTAAATAGTTTATGATTATTTCAACTAACCCGCTAACAGCAATTTTGCTAAAAACCATGAACCATTATCTATGAACTATAGGCTCCTAATCAATCAACACATTATCAATCAATCTTGTTTTACCTACGCGGGCCGCTACCAGCGCCACAACACTTTCTGACGCCGGTGTGGCGAGATGAAGTGTTTTACCGTCGGCTATTTCAAAATACTCCAGTTCAACGCCAGGTTCATTGCTGATCATTTGAGCGGCCTGCTGCTGTAACGTATCAATTTGATTGATATCGAAGTTTTCTTTAACCCAGTTGAGCGTTTTGGACAGGATGAGCGAATGCTCACGATCATATGGGGTAAGGTGGATATTTCTCGAGCTCATGGCCAGGCCGTCGGGTTCGCGCTCAATAGGGCACATCACCAGCTTAACGGGCATTTCAAGCGCCTCCACCATTTTGCTGATCACCATAAACTGCTGGTAATCCTTCTGGCCAAAAAAGGCTATATCCGGCTTTACTATATTGAATAGCTTGTTAACCACCTGGGTAACGCCCTGATAGTGCCCTGGCCTGAATTTTCCTTCCAGCAGGTGCTCCAGATCACCCATGTCAAAATGCCATTTCTCATTATCAGCATACATCTCGGTAACCTGCGGATTAAACAAAATATCGCAGTTCACCTCTTCCAGGCGGCGGATATCATCAGTTATCGGGCGTGGGTATTTTTCGAGGTCCTTAGGGTCATTAAACTGGGTAGGGTTTACAAAAATACTGCAAACAACCTGGGTGCTTTGCTGCTTTGCCAGTTCAATTAAACCCAGGTGCCCCTTATGCAATGCACCCATGGTTGGTACAAAGCCAATTACTTTTACAGGCTTACGGTTAAAGTAATCTGATATTTCTTTTTTGGTGGTGAATATTTTCAATGCAACAGGTATTACAAAATCTGGCAAAGGTGTACAATTGCTTAAAAATAACCAAAAGTTACTTGCATAATTCGTTGGCAGTTTATATAATATTAGTTATATTTGCAAACTCAAATTTTTTGACTTCTTTACATTTTAAATACTGATTTAGTGATGGGTAAATCTAAGCTTTTGTTTATAACTCATGAAATGTCCCCTTTCCTTGAACTCACAAAAATTGCTGAAATAACACGCCAACTCCCGCAGGCCATGCAGGACAAAGGTTACGAAATCCGTATCCTTATGCCGCGTTTCGGCAACATCAATGAGCGCAGGAACAGACTTCATGAAGTGATCCGGTTATCGGGTATGAATATTATCATTGATGATAATGACAACCCGCTGATCATCAAAGTAGCATCTATCCCGGCGGCGCGTATGCAGGTGTATTTTTTGGATAATGAAGAATATTTTCAGCGTAAACATGTATTTGCAGACAAAGAAGGTAAATTTTACGCCGACAATGATGAGCGTATGATTTTCTTTTGCAAAGGCGCATTGGAAACTGTTAAAAAATTAGGTTGGGCTCCGGACGTAATTCACTGCCATGGGTGGATGAGCGCGCTTGTGCCTGCTTATCTTAAAACAACCTACAAAGACGATCCTACTTTCAAACACTCAAAAATCATTTACTCTATTTATGAAAATGATTTTAAGGAGAAATTGCACAATGACTTTACTACAAAAGCCATTATGAGCAATATGAACGAGCAGCATGTTGAGCCTTACAAAGGCGGCACCAACTCGGCATTATACGCCGGTGCTATCCACTACTCAGATGGTATCGTTTTAGGTAGCCCGGACATTGATGCAGATGTGTTAAATAATGTTAAAAACAGCAATAAATCGGTTTTAGAATTTGATTCTACCGCAGATTTCGAAAATTATTACAATTTTTACGACGAAATTACCAACGACGAATTGGTGGATGTTGCATAAGACTTAATATTATATATGAAATTTTTCCGATTAGACTTATTGACCCTGTTAATAAGTCTTTTTATTTTGAATAGTTGTAAACGCCAGGATGGTATTGGTTTGGGCATCAATGATCAAAACGAGATCAATGGTAACCTGGTAGTTGATACCAATATCGTTATCAATACTGTTGCTGATGATACCGCGTCAACATCTGGTATGACAAGAACACCGCTTGCCAACTTTGTTGACCCTGTATTTGGTACAACAAAAAGTATTGTTGCACTGGGCGTTAACTTACCAAATGGTGCCGCGTATTCTGTTCCGGCAGGTACCCTTACCATTGACTCGGCTATACTTGTACTCAAATATTCTGATGGTTTTTATGGCGACTCGCTGGCTTCGCGTTATAAAATAAACGTTTATCAACTTCAAAAGAAAGTTGAGAGCAAAACCTACTACAGCAATAATCACTGGGATGCTGATCTTAGCGCTTTGCTTGGTTCTAAAACCTTCACTGCGCGTACGCATGACAGTATCACTATAGCCCGTATCCGTGCAGACTCTACCGATACTGTACAGCGCGTTGCGCCACAGTTACGTGTACCATTGAGTAAAGCTTTCATTTACAATAACCTGTTTAATGCGAGCGGTACGATACTTGCATCGCCTACAACTTTCCAAAGCACAATAAAAGGTTTATACCTTGGTTTAGAGAGGGCGCAGGCCAGCGACGCCGGCGGTATTATACAGCTTGACCTTGGTTCATCTCAAATTGATGTTTTCTACAAAGTTGTTACTGCAGCCACGAGTACGACGACGAGTACCATCGACACCGCTTCGGTAACCCTGCCGTTCTTTAACCGGGCTGCCGAGGTTACGCATACCTACAGCACTACCATCCAGGCAGCGCTCAATAATACAACAACATCTCAAAATACAGTTTATCTTCAGGGCCTTGCAGGCCTAAGGGCCAAACTAAGCTTCCCTGGGCTGGATAAACTTGTTGACTCGTCGGTAGTATTAAACCGTGCCGAAATTGTTATAACGCCACGTGCAGGTTCAGGCGTACCTTACGCGCCACTGCCTAAGCTAACTATGTATAAACTGGATATAGCCAAACAAAGGACATTAATACAGGATGTGAACGCAAGCGACCCACGTTCACAAACCAGCTTGTTTGGCGGCCGTTATGATCGTACAAAAAAAGAATACCACTTCCTGGTTACCGCTTTTGTTCAGGATCTGATCCGCAAGAAAACTATTGATTACGGCACTTATATTGCCCCTGTTGATACCACCCTTGTTAACACTACAACGGGTATTGATGTGGCTCCGTCTACACAAACAGCAGCCCGTACAATTATAGTGGGTAGCGATAAAAACACACCGGGTTACAGTATCCGAATGAATATCATTTACACCAAAATTCACAAGTAAGATATCCCTTAATAAACAAAAGAATCCCCGCTTAGGGGATTTTTTTGTTTAAGACAAATCCACTTCTTAAAATACTTTTTTAAGTATTTTAAAACTTCCTCTTTTTCGCAAAAAATCAAAATAATTATTGCTGATATGTGTTATATAGCTGTTTATTTTGCGGCGTTTAACATTTATACTTGATATTTTATGTGCGGAATTGTTGGTTATATAGGGTTTAGGGATGCTTATCCCATCGTTATAAAAGGGCTTCACAGGCTCGAATACCGCGGCTATGACAGCGCCGGTGTTGCACTGCTTGACCAGGACCTTAAAGTTTATAAAAAGGCCGGTAAAGTTGAGGATCTGGAAAATTTTGTAAAAGGCGTAGACCTGAAAGGGACAATTGGCATGGGCCATACCCGCTGGGCCACCCACGGCGAACCAAGCGACCGAAACTCGCACCCGCACTCATCTGGCGACAGGAAGCTTGCTATCATCCATAACGGGATTATTGAAAACTACGGCATCATTAAAGAAACCCTCATTGCCAAAGGCCACGTTTTTAAAAGTGATACCGATACCGAGGTTTTAATACATCTGATTGAGGATATCCAAAGGGAAACCGGCCTGGATTTAAAAGATGCCGTACGCGTGGCCTTAAACAAAGTAATAGGTGCATATGCTATTGTAATTATGAGTGCCGATGAGCCAGATCTGATGATAGCTGCGCGCAAAGGAAGCCCAATGGTGATTGGCGTAGGCAAAGGCGAATATTTCATTGCATCTGACGCTACTCCTATTGTAGAGTACACTAAAAATGTGATCTACCTTAACGATAACGAAATTGCTTATGTGCACCGTGAAAACCTGCTGGTAAAAAATATCGATAACTCGGTACAAACCCCATACATCCAGGAGCTTGACCTGAAGCTGGAAATGCTTGAAAAAGGCGGCTACGATCATTTCATGATGAAAGAGATCTATGAGCAGCCCCGCTCTATCCGCGATTGCCTGCGCGGCCGTATTTACCCCCAACAGGGCAAAGTCCAGCTTGGTGGTATTAAAGAATACACCGAGAAGCTTAAAAACGTTGACAGGATCATTATTGTGGCCTGTGGTACATCATGGCATGCCGGTTTGGTAGGCGAATATCTGATTGAAGAATACGCGCGCGTACCGGTAGAAGTGGAATATGCCTCTGAGTTCAGATACCGTAACCCTATCATCACCGAAAAAGACCTGGTAATAGCCATATCCCAATCGGGCGAAACAGCCGATACCATGGCCGCCATTGAACTGGCTAAAGAGAAGGGCGCTACTATTTTCGGTATCTGTAATGTGGTTGGCGCGTCCATTCCGCGTTTAACCCATGCCGGCGTTTATACCCATGCCGGCCCCGAAATTGGCGTAGCATCAACCAAGGCGTTTACCGCGCAGGTAAGTGTGTTAACACTTATCGCGTTTTATATAGCCCAGCAGCGTGGCAAAATCACGCAAAGCAAAATGGTTGAGTATTTAACCGGTTTAAACGAGATCCCTAACCTGGTACAAGAAACCCTGAAAACCAATGAACATATTAAGGAAATAGCGGCAAGGTTTAAAGATTCAAGCAATTGTTTGTTCCTGGGTAGGGGCAGTTCATTCCCTGTGGCACTGGAAGGCGCTTTAAAGCTTAAGGAGATCTCTTACATACATGCCGAAGGTTATCCGGCAGCCGAAATGAAACACGGTCCTATCGCCTTAATTGATGATGAAATGCCAGTTGTGTTCATCGCCACTAAACATTCGTCGTACGAAAAAGTGATCAGCAACATCCAGGAAGTAAAAGCCCGTAAGGGGCACGTTATCGCTATTGTTAGCGAAGGCGATACCGAGGTAAAAGGAATGGCCGATTATGTGATAGAGATCCCGCAAACCAACGAAGCCTTTGTTCCGCTGGTGGCAACTATTCCGCTCCAGCTATTGGCTTATCATATTGCGGTTATGCGTGGTTGCAATGTGGATCAGCCACGTAACCTGGCAAAGTCGGTTACTGTTGAATAAGCCATTCCCAAACGATAATCTATTTTTACAAGCCCTTGCCCTTAACGGCAGGGGTTTTGTTATTTTTGGGAAGAAACAAATACCTGCTACCTATGAGTTTTGAAATTTTTGAACAGGCCGAATCCTGGATCTCCCTTATCACGCTTACTTTATTGGAGATTGTTTTGGGCATCGACAATATTGTGTTTATCTCTATTCTATCCGACAAACTTCCGGCCAGCCAGCAAAGCCAGGGCCGCCGGGTCGGTTTGGGCATGGCCATGATCACCCGCATACTGTTATTGCTTTCTATCAGCTGGGTAATGACCTTAACAGCGCCCTTGTTTAACCTTAGTTCAATTTTTAGTATTACAGATGCCGAATGGGTTGAAAAACTGGCAATCTCCGGTCGCGATCTGATCCTTATCGTCGGCGGCTTGTTCCTGATCTATAAAAGTACCGCCGAGATCCATCATAAGATTGAGGGAGATGAGGAAAACGAAGGAGCGGTAAAAAAACATTCGTTTTGGGGCACTATATTACAGATCATGCTGCTGGATATCGTTTTCTCGCTCGATTCTGTAATTACTGCCGTAGGGATGGCCAGCCATGTTGAAATCATGATCCTTGCTGTAGTTATTGCCGTAGGTATTATGATGTGGGCGTCAAATGGCGTTGCATCTTTTGTAAATAAACACCCCACCGTAAAAATGCTGGCATTGTCATTTTTGTTATTGATTGGCGTTTCGCTCCTGGCCGAAGCTTTTGAACAGCATATCCCGAAAGGTTATATTTATTTCGCCATGGCATTCTCTGTTTTGGTAGAGATGCTGAATTTAAAAATGAAGGCTAACAGGGTGAAGAAAGTGGAGAGCAAAAAGAATTAGAGAAATTCATCATTGCAAATTAATCTACGTCATTGCGAGCGAAGCGTGGCAACCGCACGGAGGCAGAGCCCCTCTGTACAGCATGCGATTGCTTCGTCGTTCCTCCTCGCAATGACATAGAGAAAAATCCATTTTTTACATTGTCGCTAAAGCGCCACTATCATTGCTTTCCCAGCGTACTTAACCACTTTATCCGCCTTAGCAGTTAAAGCCACATCGGAGCCGTGAGCACCTTTAACCATCACAATATTAAACGTGCGGTTTTTCAACTGGCCCGGGAAATGGCCCTTGGTGTCAGAGATACTCAGCTTATGGGTTTTATCATTCCAGTTTAAGGTAAACGTAGCCGACTGTCCTTTTTCATAATTATAATTATCGTTCTCATCCTCATAAAACTTAAATGAAGCATCGGCACCCGGATAAATGCGAAGTTCGATATTGCTGTTTGGCTTTTCGGTAGCGTATTCAACATCCGGGCCCATAGGTATAATTGAGCCTGCTTTTACGTAAAGCGGCAATATTTCGATAGGCGCTGCGGCGCTGATGGTTTGACCACCGTCAAGCAATTCACCTGTCCAGAAGTTATACCATTTGCTGGCTGCGGGCAGGTAAACCTGGCGTGCCTTGGCTTTTTTGGCAGCATCACTTGAGGTATAAAGCTGCTCGGTAACCGGGTTAACCATAAAGGCCGGTCCAAACATATACTGGTCAGGAATACCGTAAACATTGGCATCGCCACGGTAATCAAATGCCAGAGAGCGCATGATAGTGTAATTATCATTAGTAACACGACCAGCCAATGAATAAATGTACGGCATCAGGCGATAGCGGAGCTTATCGAAATTAAGCAATATCGACCTTGTATTTTCATCCCAGTTTTTGCTGAAGATAGCGCGTTCACCTTTACCATGGATCCTGAATATCGGGCAGAACGTACCAAACTGGAACCAGCGGGTAAAAAGTTCACGCTTATCGGGCTGCGACCAATCTGCAGGTTTCCAGTGATAGTGATAACCACCGATGTCTGATGTCCAGTAAGGGATTCCCGATGTACAGGCATTGATGCCCTGCGGCACCTGGTCTTTAAAATCATGAAAGGTACACTCAATATCGCTCGACCATAGCGTCGAAGCATTACGCTGTTCGCCTGCAAACGACTGCCTCACCAAAAAGAAAGCGCGTTTGCCCGGAATATCACGACGCCAGCCTTCATATACACCTTTGGTATGCTGCAAAGAGTAAGTATTAAAATAATCAATGCCTTTACCAATGGCAAAATTACTTTGCCGGCGGGCATCAAGCAACGCGCCATTATCAGGCTCACACTGATCTATCCACCATGCGTCCCAGCCATAGCGTTTGATGAGACTATCGCGGGCCTGATCCCAGTATAGCTCACGCGCTTTAGGATTATGGGCATCATAATAAGTATCAAAAGTGTGGGTAACCACGTTGTCCCAGGTAATATCGGTCAGGCCGCCCATTTTATCCAGCGCGTCATAGTTAGGTGTTCCCTTACCAAAAACCGGCCAGATAGAGATCATGGCATGCAGATTTGCTTCGTGCAAAGCGTCAATCAATTTTTGAGGATGAGGATAGCGCTCCGGCTTCATCACATGTGAACCTATCGGCAATGGGTCCCAGTAGTACCAGTCCTGTACAATTACGTCAACCGGAATGTGGTTATTGCGATAATTATCTTTTACACTCAGTATCTCGTCTTCACTCAGATACCTATCCTGCGACTGAAACAAACCATAAGCCCATTTACCAAACATAGGCGCCCGGCCGGTAGCGGTACGGTACAAATCGATAATATGGTCAAAGCCGGGGCCGTAGAAAAAGAAGTAATCAACTTGCTTACCACTTTCTGATACATACTTAAATTTGGTATTATCGGCCTCAGCCCCGTAAAAATTACTGGCCGAATAATTATCCCACATCAAACCATAACCTTTGGTTGATAACATCACCGGTATAGCGCCGGTAAGATATTTAATGGCCAGATCCTGGTTACGGCCTTTATAATTGATGGACATGGAATCAAGCGGGTGACAGCCCAAACCAAACAAGGCCTCGTCCTTAGGCGAGTTAAATTGCGCAGTAACATTGTATGTACTGATTCCTGCAATAGTAGCAGGCGTCATCGATTTATTATCGCTGTCCTCCGCTGTGATCACGTTACCTTTTAAATCGGTATAGGTAATAGCGTTGGTGGCTTTGTTTATTTTGACCTTCAGCTTCGATGTAGTAATTACAATTTCCGCTTTCCCATCAGTAATCTGGTAAGGTGTATGCTGAAGCCACTTGTTATTAACTACCAGCGATGGTTTCGTTTCAAAAGCATCGAATATGGTGTATTTTACCTCGATGATATCATCCTTACGAATGAGTACTTTCATCATGCCTTTGTCGAGCGTAAAAGTAACGCCGTCGGCAGCCTTTTTAAACGATTTGATAACTGCCAAAGCAGGCATAGTTGACATACCTGTTAACAGCAAAATGACCAACACAATCGATTGCGTAATCTTTGCGCTTTTGTGAGATACTTGTTTAAACATCATGAGTACATGAATTGGTTTTATATTGAGTGTGAGATTAACACCTATTTAGACACTGTGAATATAGCTTACTTTTTTTGAATTGAGATAATTTTTTTGAAGTTGAATTAAGGCGAAAAGCTATTGATTTGCCAAGACTATCAATGACTTTTGAGCGTACTTTGAATTAAAATTTTCCGGAGCGGTAAGACGAATTAATTTTTTTAAACACAAAAGCCCCGATGTCCAAGTCAGGGCTTTTGTCGCAATACCAAAGGAAAAAAGTAGCGTGACAGCACACCTTAGCTAATCAAGGATATTTTCCTTATTGTTTATTAAAGGTTGTGGTTATTCCGCCTGTGGTCAGCTTTATAATCTCCTTCGTCTCATCTATAGTACCCGTATAAGATTTTGTGCTGTTATCGGCAAAAACAAGATCAAACGAGAACTGATACTTGTCAATTTTGCTGTTCGAGACTGTGCCTGTTTGCCCGCCGACGGTTCCAGAGCCACCGAGTTTGTTGTCCTGGCCATCAAACGTAAATGAGTCGGGGTCGTGTTGCCAAAAACCGATAAGATCACCTAAAAGAACGATCACGCCGCCACCGCCGCCACCGCCGCCGTCACTACTTTTACCACATGTGGTAGTACAGAGGCCTGCGATAACGATCAAAATAACATAGAGAGGGGGATTTAATTTTTTCATGATTAAATGCTTTAGTTATTAGTGATTATTAATTCTTCAACTGGCTTAGGAATTGTTTTATGCGCTGTTCCATAGCGGTAAGCTGATCTGTAATAGCCGGAACCTGCGCTTCTATCTGTGATTGGATCTCCTTTTTTAGCTTGTCCTTATCCTTATCGGGCATCTGATTTTGAAAATATTGATTGATCTGGTTTTTAACATCATTTAAAGGGACTATCTTATTTTTGCCAATGGCATAAATAAGCGTATCGGCTATGCCTTCAAATGCTTTGGAAAGCGCCGGATCGTCCCAATAGTCGCTCATCTTTTTTGAGTATGTGGGGTAATTAACATATAACTTTTCAAAAGCCTGATTAAACCCATTCTGGGTTTGCGCATATTGTGTAAGCGCGTTAACGTTAACAAAAGCATACACACCAATAAATTTAAAGGCGATCATTAGACTTTGCGCCTGCAGGATATAGTTCTGCAAAGCTGCGCTGATTTCGGGGTAAAACAGGTCGATACCATCCTGCTTCTCGCGGGCTGCCCTCAGGTCTTCATTCGAATAACCCAGCTTTTTAAGATTAGCAGCGATAGAATCTATTTTAACCTGCAGTGCTTTGGTATCGGCTTGTCCCTTTTTGGCCGCGTCCTTTAATTGCGATAACGACGCCATATAGCTCTTGATCTGCCCGCTTGATTGAAAGCTTTCCAGTACTATCTGCGTTAACAGGGTTGGATTTTTAGGTATCAGCACCCTTCCTCCTATTGGGTAAAGTATGATATAAGTTTTATCAGACGTTTTTATTTCTACCTGGGTAGTGCTGCTGCTGATGGCGGTGCTAAAAACGCCCGACCCATTTGTCGTCGCCGGATTTCCGTCGATAGTTATGGTATAGTTTTTAACTAAAGTGTTATTGTTTAACAGCTCGCCTTTGAAAACCGTAGTTTGCCCATAACCGTTAAGGCCGGTCATACATAGACCTACTATGTAAACAAGCGCTTTCATAGCTTATTCAGTTGAAGCGTAAGCGGTACTTTAGACGAAAAAATCTGCGTACTGTTAAAACGTAGCTTTTTACCCATGTAGATCCTCACCGGAAGTTCGGTACCATCTTTTATAGGTAGTATTAAACTAAAATTACCTAATTGATCTGCATTGGTCTTATACTGTCCATCTGCCAGTACAATCAATACATCAGGAACAGGCTGTCCCTGTACATCTACAACCAAACCACTTACCTTTAAAGAATCCGGCTTCTTTCTGAGATGCAGTTCAATAGAAGTATGCCTGTCAAGCGGGATAGTTACCTGCTGGCTTTGCCGGTAATAGCCTGCTACCGCGGGGGTAACGGTAATGCTTTTGCCTAATAAACTTGCAGGCAAGTCGTTAAAAGTTACTGTTCCATTTTCAACTCTCGCCGAATCAGGCTTATTGAATAAAACTTTAAGTACCCCGCCATCTACCAGTTCATTTTTGCTTTCATCTGCAAATACTATGAATTTTATATCGAACGAATCAGCGGTAGGAGACAGCTTCAGTCCAAAATAGATAATGAGGCAAAAGATTACAGCAGGCCCGCCAAGCGCCAAAGTTCCGTTATGCAGCTGACCACTATATTTCGCGTGCGCTTTTAATGCTCCGAATAAAAAGCCAGACGCAATTAGAGCAGCAAAAATCAAAAGAAAGAAATAAACCTGCGCACTCATATTTGCAGATTTATTACCAACGACCATGAGTATTACCGCGGCCCCTACAAACAACACAAAACCCAATCCGGTTATGATAACCCAACTTAAAGGCGAAACAGCTTTATTGGCTTCTGCAGGCATGGCGGTAACAGGCTGTGTATTATAAAGTTAGTTATATTTATTTTATAATACGCAAATTTTTAACTGTTAGGAATCATGGACTTGCCTTTGGCGAGTGGTGAGTAATTGGATTGTTTGGATGTTCATATCAGGGCGTTGCCTTCGGCCGGGCTATACGCTCATACGCCCCGAGGCCTTAAGCGCGGGCCGGTATCCGCTCCTATCCCTAACGCGGGTTGAAGGTGAATGGTTGAATGGAGCGTGGTGAGTGGTTGTGTCCCCGTGATGTGATTGCTTCTTTGCCATCCACGAAGTTAAGAGATTGACAGGCTGCACCAGAGGTGCAAAAGGTTTGTAGATTAAGTTATAACAGTGTCTTAGTGTGCCAGAGGTACACAACTCCGGCGTCCCGTATCTCCGGCACCGCTGTTTTCTGACGCTTCGCGGGTGAGTGGAAAGTGGTGAGCGGTGAATGGGTTGAATGGAGCGTGGCCAATCAGGTTGCAGCAAAGTATTGTAAACGCGAA